>NZ_JAJSEC010000009.1 GCF_021272185.1 Roseivivax sp. GX 12232 | reverse complement strand
CCCGCGGCTGGTCTGGCCCTCGGCGCGCTTTCGCGCGCTCCGGGCGGGTTTAGAGGGCGCTGCCCTCTCTTGGCGGCTGTGCCGCCAATTCACTCCCGAGGTATTTTTGCCAAGCTGAAGCAGGGGGCGGGTGGCCTTGTCCCTTGGGTCGGGCTGTGGGGGATTGAGTGCGGGATCCTTGGGAGGAGAAGGAGGGTGCGCCGGGCCTGGGTTGGGTGCCGCGGCTGAGGGTGGGCCGGGGCGCGGTTGTGCTATTGGCCGAGCTTCGCGGCGGGATTGGTGATTGCGCCGGATGCTGTCCGGGCGGGCGCGCGTGAGAGAGGCGCCGGGCGGGCTTGGGACAGGCATTAAGCGCCGCGCGCGGCGGGCCTCCGCGGGCAAGCTTGGAGCCCTGCGCGGGCGGCGCTGCCTTTGGCGCGGGTGCGGGCGGGCCCTTGTGACGGGGCCCGCCGGCTGCGTGCTCAGAGCCCCCGGGCTTCGCGGATCAGGCGCAGGATGTCCTGGGCGGCTTCGGGGATATTGGTGCCGGGGCCGAAGATCGCCTTCACCCCCTGGCCTTTCAGGAACTCGTAGTCCTGCTGCGGGATCACCCCGCCGCAGATCACCAGGATGTCCTCGGCGCCCTCGGCCTTCAGTGCCTCGATGAGCTGCGGGGCCAGCGTCTTGTGGCCCGCGGCCTGGCTCGAGATGCCGATCACATGCACGTCGTTGTCGATCGCGTCCTGGGCGGCCTCCTCGGGGGTCTGGAAGAGCGGGCCCACGTCCACGTCGAAGCCGATGTCGGCAAAGGCGGTGGCGATCACCTTGGCGCCCCGGTCGTGGCCGTCCTGGCCCATCTTCACCACCAGCATGCGCGGGCGCCGGCCCTCGGCCTCGGCGAAGGCCTCGACCGATTTCTGGATCGCGGCGAAGCCCTCGTCGCCCTCGTAGGCGGCGCCATAGACCCCCGCCAGCGTCTTCACCTCGGCCCTGTGGCGGCCGAAGACCTTTTCCATGGCCATCGAAATCTCTCCTACAGTGGCGCGGGCCCGGGCCGCCTCGACGGCACCCTCGAGCAGGTTGCCGCCCGCCTCGGCGCGGCGCGACAGCTCCGCGAGCGCGGCGTCGCAGGCTTGCTGGTCGCGGCCCGCGCGAATACGCTCCAGCGCCGCGACCTGGCCCTCGCGGACCTTGGCGTTGTCGATGTCGAGGATGTCGAGGTCGTCCTCCTTGGGCAGGCGGTACTTGTTGACCCCGACGATCACGTCCTCGCCGCGGTCGATCATCGCCTGGCGCCGCGCGGCGGCCTCCTCGATGCGCAGCTTCGGCATGCCGCTTTCCACCGCGCGGGTCATGCCGCCCATCTCCTCGACCTCCTCGATCAGGGCCCAGGCCTTCTCGGCCAGGTCATGGGTCAGCCGCTCGACGTAGTAGGACCCCGCCAGCGGATCGACAACCTTGGTCACCCCGGTCTCCTCCTGCAGGATCAGCTGGGTGTTCCGGGCGATCCGCGCCGAGAAGTCGGTGGGCAGGGCGATGGCCTCGTCGAGGGCGTTGGTGTGCAGGCTCTGCGTGCCGCCGAGGACCGCCGACATCGCCTCGTAGGCGGTGCGGATGACGTTGTTGTAGGGGTCCTGTTCGGCGAGCGACACGCCCGAGGTCTGGCAATGGGTGCGCAGCATCTTCGAGCGCGGGTTCTTGGCGCCGAGGTCGGTCATGATCCGGTGCCAGAGCATCCGCGCGGCGCGCAGCTTGGCGACCTCCATGAAGAAGTTCTTGCCGATCGCGAAGAAGAAGGACAGCCGGCCCGCGAAACGGTCGATGTCCATGCCGCGCGCCACCGCCGCCTCGACGTATTCCTTGCCGTCGGCCAGCGTGTAGGCGAGCTCCTGCACCAGGTTCGCCCCGGCCTCCTGCATGTGGTAGCCGGAGATCGAGATCGAGTTGAAACGCGGCATCTCGTTCGAGGTGTATTCGATGATATCCGCGATGATCCGCATCGAGGGCTCGGGCGGATAGATATAGGTGTTGCGGACCATGAACTCCTTGAGGATGTCGTTCTGGATCGTCCCCGAGAGCGCCGAACGCTCGTGGCCCTGTTCCTCGCCGGCGACGATGAAGCTTGCCAGCACCGGGATCACCGCGCCGTTCATGGTCATCGAGACCGAGACCTGGTCGAGCGGGATGCCGTCGAAGAGGACCTTCATGTCCTCGACCGAGTCGATCGCCACGCCCGCCTTGCCGACATCGCCGACCACGCGCGGGTGGTCGCTGTCGTAGCCGCGGTGGGTGGCCAGGTCGAAGGCCACCGAGACCCCCTGCTGGCCGGCATCGAGCGCGCGGCGGTAGAAGCGGTTGGATTCCTCCGCCGTGGAGAAGCCCGCGTATTGCCGGATCGTCCAGGGCCGGCCGGTGTACATGGTCGCGCGCACGCCGCGGGTGAAGGGCTCGAGCCCCGGCAGCGAGCCCAGGTGCGGCAGATCCGCGGTGTCCTCGGCGGTGTAGAGCGGCTTGATCGTCAGCCCCTCCAGCGTCTCCCAGTCGATCGCCTCGAGCGGGCGGTCCTTCAATTCCTTCTGCGCGAGGGCGCGCCAATCGTCGATCCTGGCACTCATGTCGTCATCCTCTCTGGTCGGGCCGGTGCGGGGCGGCGCGGCGGGGCCTTCGGGCCCGGAACGCGGCCTGCGTCAATTTTTTCGTGAACGGGGGGAGTTACGGGATTAGAAACCGGGGGTTTTGGGCATATATTGGCGAGCATGACGCGGATCTTCACAGCCCTCGCCCTGACCCTGTCCATGTCACTTGCCGCGCCCGGCGCGCGGGCCGCGGATGCCGGGGCCGATCCCACCGAGCTTGTCCAGGAGGCCGGCGAGCGCAGCCTCGAGGAGTTCCTCTGGCTGAAGCGGCCGATCGTGGTCTTCGCCGACAGCCCGGCCGACCCGCGATACGTCCAGCAGATGCAGTTCATCGCCGACCGGCCCGACGCGCTCGAGGATCGCGACGTGGTGGTGCTGACCGACACCGACCCCGCGGCACGTTCGGCGCTGCGCCGCGAGCTCAGGCCGCGCGGCTTCATGCTGGTGCTGATCGCCAAGGACGGCACCCGGGTCCTGCGCAAGCCCTTCCCCTGGAGCGTGCGCGAGCTCAGCCGCTCGATCGACAAGCTGCCGGTGCGCCAGCAGGAGATCCGCGACCGCCAGGGCACGCCGCGCGAGTGACGCGCCGCGCCGCCCGGGCGGAGATATGCCGCGCGGGGCCCCATGGCCTTATTCGAACTCCATGATCACGTCGTCCACGGCGAGGCTGTCGCCGGGGCCCGCGTTGATCTTGGAGACCACGGCCTTCTTCTCGGCGCGCAGGATGTTCTCCATCTTCATCGCCTCGACGGTGCAGAGCGCCTGGCCTTCCTGGACCTCGTCGCCCTCGGCGACATTGACCGAGACGATCAGCCCCGGCATCGGGCAGAGCAGCATCTTCGAGGTGTCCGGCGCCTCGCGCTCGGGCATCAGCCGGGCGAGATCGGCCTGGCGCGGGGTGCGCACATGCACCTTGAGGTCCGCCCCGCGCGAGCGGATGCGGAAGCCGCCCGAGATCTTGCCGACCTTCATGATCAGCGGCGCGCCGTCGATCTGCATCCGCGCCAGCGCGTCGCCCGGGGTCCAGCCGCCGGTCACGCGATGGCTGCCGCCATCGGCGAAACGCACGGTGGCGCCCTCGGGGTCGGCCTCGACGGTCACGTCGAAGCTTTCACCCTGAAGCGTCACGTTCCAGTCGCTGCCGACGTGGCGCTCGTGGTTGTCGAGCCGGCCGGAGATGCGCGCGCGGCGGATCTCGGCGATGCGGTTCATCGCCGCCGTGGCCGCCGCGATCCGGCGCAGCGCGGCCGCCTCGAGCGCCACGCCGCCGAAGCCCTCGGGGTATTCCTCGGCGATGAAGGCGGTGGTCATGTCGCCCGCGGCGAACTTCGGGTGATCCATGACCGCCGAAAGGAAGGGCAGGTTGTGGCCGATGCCCTCGACCTCGAAGGCGTCGAGCGCGGTGCGCATGGTCTCGATGGCGCTGGCGCGGTCCTGCCCCCAGGTGCAGAGCTTGGCGATCATCGGGTCGTAATACATCGAGATCTCGCCGCCCTCGAAGACGCCGGTGTCGTTGCGCACCACGCCCTCGCCGAGGGGGCCCTCCTCGGGCGGGCGGTAGCGCGTCAGCCGGCCGATCGAGGGCAGGAAGTTGCGGTAGGGATCCTCGGCGTAGAGCCGGCTTTCCATCGCCCAGCCCTTGATGCCCACATCGCCCTGCGCGATCGAGAGCGCCTCGCCGCCGGCCACGCGGATCATCTGCTCCACCAGGTCGATGCCGGTGATCAGCTCGGTCACCGGGTGTTCGACCTGCAGGCGGGTGTTCATCTCGAGGAAGTAGAAGTTCTTCTCGCCATCGACGATGAACTCGACGGTGCCGGCGGAGGTATAGCCCACCGCCTTGGCCAGCGCGCAGGCCTGTTCGCCCATCTTGCGGCGCGTCGCCTCGTCGAGGAAGGGCGAGGGCGCCTCTTCGATGACCTTCTGGTTGCGGCGCTGGATCGAGCATTCCCGCTCGTTCAGGTAGATGCAGTTGCCGTGGGAATCCGCCAGCACCTGGATCTCGATGTGGCGCGGTTGGGTGACGAATTTCTCGATGAAAATTCGGTCGTCGCCGAAGCTGTTGGCGGCCTCGTTCTTGGAGGACTGGAAGCCCTCGCGGGCCTCCTCGTCGCTCCAGGCGATGCGCATGCCCTTGCCGCCGCCGCCGGCGGAGGCCTTGATCATCACCGGGTAGCCGATCTCGGTGGAGATCTTCACCGCCTCCTCGGCGTCCTCGATCAGGCCCATGTAGCCGGGCACGGTGTTCACACCGGCCTCCTGGGCCAGCTTCTTCGAGGTGATCTTGTCGCCCATGGCCTCGATCGCGCCCTTGGGCGGGCCAATGAAGGCGACGCCCTCGGCCTCGAGGGCCTCGGCGAACTTCGGGTTCTCGGACAGGAAGCCGTAACCCGGGTGCACCGCCTCGGCGCCGGTCTCGCGGATCGCGGCCATGACCTTGTCGATCACGATATAGGACTGGTTGGCGGGCGCCGGGCCGATGTGCACCGCCTCGTCGGCCATCTCGACGTGCAGGGCGTTCTTGTCGGCGTCGGAGTAGATCGCCACGGTGGCGATGCCCATCTCACGCGCGGTCTTGATGACCCGGCAGGCGATCTCGCCGCGGTTGGCGATCAGGATCTTGTTGAACATGGGCGTCCCCCCTTCAGTGAGCCGCGGGGCCGCGCGGGGCCCCTTCGGCGACGTGCAAAGAAAAAAGGCCACCGGGGCGCCCTGCCCCGATGGCCTTCGGAATATCTGTCAGGGACCGCGCGGGCGCGGTCCGGCTGCGATCAGCAGCGGTTCGGATAAGTCCGGCAGTAAGCGACGTTGCCCGCCGCGCCGACCACGGCGCCCGTGGTGGCGTCGCCGCCGGTGGCTGCTGCGGTGCCGGCGCCGGCCGCGCCGCCGATGAGCGCCTGCTCACCGAGGGTGTCGCCGCAAGCCGCGAGACCGAGAAGGGCGAAGACTGCCGAGATTTTTGCGATGTGACGCATGGATTCTGCTCCCTGATAGGCAAAGAAACGTTCGATAGTGCGATAACACACAAGTTTCGAACGGGGTTCCATCCGAAAAGCGCATCAGAGCCGTCTTGGGCGGATTGCAGCCCGTCCGTCGCGCGGCGGCAGGCATCGCGCGCGGGCCGATCGGGGAAAAGACCGGGCGGTCGGATCGGGGATAATCCGGACCGCCCGGAAGGGGAAGGGTAACGGTAGACGGCCGGTGCAACGAACCGGTCCGCGTGCGATCCCCTTGGGGACAGGGGCAGAATGTCGCGGCCCCCCTGCCCCGGAAACCCCGGATTCCCGGCGCGGCGGATTTCGGCTTCTCCCCGCTCATCGGGCCTGTGGCTCGGCAAGATCATGCCCAGAGGTCCCCGTCGATGGCCTCGGGGAAGGCCGCGCGGGCGGCGGCCTCGTCGATCACCAGGAGGGCGTCGTAATCCTCGGGGTCGAAGGGGTCGTCATAGGGCAGCACCTCGCGCCCGAAGAGCCAGGACAGCCGGCCCGCGTCGAGGTTGCCGCGCGCGAAGGGCTCACTGCCGAACTGGTCCCAGAGCGCCGCCATGAACCACAGGTCCGCGCGCCGGTCGGGGGCGCGGCGGTCGGCGTAGCGGTCGCGCCGGACAAGCGGCGTGGCGCCCTTGGGGTTAGCGCGGCGGATGGTGAACTGGAAGTCGCTGCCGGGCAGACGGCCCGGGAAACCGCGGTGCTTGATCATCGGCCCGCCTCCTGGAGAAGGCGCCGCGCGGGGCCGGGAACCGGGGCGGCGGTGTGACGCCGCCCCGGGACGCGATTACTTGTACTTGCCGGTCTGGACCGGCTCAGTGGTGATCGGCTCGGGCTCGACCACGACGAACTCTTCTTCGGCTGCCTGCTGGCCGCAAGCTGCGACTGCGGTGACGAAGCCGAAAAGTGCGAGAAGTTTGATGCTCTTGGACATTCCTGTCTCCTGTTGTTCCGTAGCGGATGCACGGACGCTGCCTCAGTCAATGCGCCGTGTCCAGTCGAGGTTGCGATTGCTTGGGTGCAATCGCGACCGACCATATAGCAAGACGAAAGCGGAAGACACGGGGCGCCTTGCGCAGTCGCGGAATCACGCGCGACTGACGCAGGTTGTCCACAGGCCCGGGCCATGAAAACAACATCTTGCGGGTTCATCAGAAAGCCTCCCAGATGCAGCGGTCGTCTTCGATGCGATAGGCCTCGAAGACCTGGGTGATGCCGGGGTGCGCGACCCCGAAGACCGAGGGTTCGGAGCCGATGGAGATCACCAGCCGGTCGGGCCGTGCCGTCCCTGCCGGAAAACCGGGCAGCGCCACCTCCTGGCAGAGGTAATCCATATCGGCGGAAAGCTGCTCAAGGTCCTCGGCGCGGGCGGTGATGGCGGGGTCGACATAGCGCATCCGCATGAGCCGCTGACCGCTGTCGCGCTCCTCGACGAGAATCTCCTGAAGCGCCGCGGAGGCCCCCGAGGGCAGCGCGACCTCGGCCTCACCATCGCCCTCCTGCGCCAAGGGAGGTCCGGCACAAAGGGTCAAAGCCACGGCGGCAGATGCCGCGAGGGACGCGGGCCAAGACATTGATAAGGGGGGAAAGTGGCAGCCCCGGCCCCGTTGCCGGGCTCCTCCCGCCGAGGCTGCCGAAAGGCGGGTCGCACCCGCATCTCTCTCCTGGCGCTGGCCCGGAAACCGGGCCGTCAGAGCAAGGGTCAAGCCCCCGCCGCCAGGACGTTGGACGGCACCCTGACGCAGCGCCGCGTTTTCCGCAAGATCAATCTTTGGGCGATGTGCTTCATGCCGATGCATGTCGCGTCCTTTGCTGCCTCATTGCGCCGGAGCTGGGCAAAGGCCGCTTGGCCCCTGCCCGCCCGGATCACAGCGGAATGTTGTCGTGCTTCTTCCAGGGATTCTCGAGCTTCTTGCCCCGGAGCGAGGCAAAGGCGCGGCTGACCCGCCGCCGCGTCGAGCGCGGCTGGATCACCTCGTCGATGAAGCCTTTTTCGGCCGCGACGAAGGGATTGGCGAAGCGGTCCTCGTATTCCTGGGTGCGCGCGGCGATCTTCTCGGCATCGCCCAGCTCGGAGCGATAGAGGATCTCGGTCGCGCCCTTGGCCCCCATCACCGCGATCTCGGCGGTGGGCCAGGCGTAGTTGAAATCCCCGCGCAGGTGCTTCGAGGCCATCACGTCATAGGCCCCGCCATAGGCCTTGCGGGTGATCACCGTGACCTTGGGCACCGTCGCCTCGCCGTAGGCAAAGAGCAGCTTCGCCCCGTGCTTGATCACGCCGCCGTATTCCTGGCCGGTCCCCGGCAGGAAGCCCGGCACGTCGACGAAGGTCAGGATCGGGATCTCGAAGGCGTCGCAGAAGCGTACGAAGCGCGCCGCCTTGCGCGAGCTGTCGATGTCGAGGCAGCCTGCGAGCACCATCGGCTGGTTGGCCACCACGCCCACGGTCTGGCCCTCGAGGCGGACGAAGCCGGTGATGATGTTCTTCGCGAAGTCTTCCTGGATCTCATAGAAGTCGCCCTCGTCGGCGACCTTCACGATCAGCTCCTTCATGTCGTAGGGCGTGTTGGCGTTCTCGGGCACCAAAGTGTCGAGCGAGCCTTCCTGCCGGCCCGGCTCGTCGAAGAAGGGCCGCACCGGCGGCTTCTCGCGGTTGTTGAGCGGCAGGAAGTCCACGAGGCGGCGGACCTCGGCCAGGGCCTCGACGTCGTTCTCGAAGGCGGCATCGGCGACCGAGCTTTTCTTCGTGTGGGTCGAGGCGCCGCCCAGCTCCTCGGCGGTGACGACCTCGTTGGTCACGGTCTTCACCACGTCGGGCCCGGTGACGAACATGTAGGAGCTATCCTTCACCATGAAGATGAAGTCGGTCATCGCCGGGCTGTAGACCGCCCCGCCCGCGCAGGGGCCCATGATGACCGAGATCTGCGGGATCACGCCCGAGGCCATGATGTTGCGCTGGAAGACCTCGGCATAGCCTGCGAGGCTCGCCACGCCTTCCTGGATGCGGGCCCCGCCAGAGTCGTTCAGCCCGATCAGGGGCGCGCCGTTCTGCATGGCCATGTCCATGATCTTGCAGATCTTCTGGGCATGGGTCTCGGAAAGCGAGCCGCCGAAGACGGTGAAGTCCTGGCTGAAGACATAGACCATGCGGCCGTTGATCGTGCCCCAGCCGGTGATCACGCCGTCGCCGTAGGGGCGCTGTTTCTCCATGCCGAAATCGGTGCAGCGATGGGCCACGAACATGTCGAACTCCTCGAAGGAGCCCTCGTCGAGCAGCAGTTCGATGCGCTCGCGCGCGGTCAGCTTGCCCTTGGCGTGCTGCGCGTCGATGCGCTTCTGCCCGCCCCCGAGCCGCGCCTCGGTGCGCCGCTCTTCCAGCTCGCGCAGGATATCTTTCATGACCCACTCCCTTGTCGCATAAGCTGCACCTGCCAAATCGCGGGGGGC
This sequence comes from Roseivivax sp. GX 12232, assembly GCF_021272185.1. Taxonomy (GTDB): domain Bacteria; phylum Pseudomonadota; class Alphaproteobacteria; order Rhodobacterales; family Rhodobacteraceae; genus Roseivivax. The sequence goes on along the minus strand of NZ_JAJSEC010000009.1, from coordinate 199,191 downwards.
CGGACAAGAAAAATTCGGCAAATTTGCAAAGTTTGGAAAATCTTTACTTTGCGAATTGCAAATCCGCAAATCAACCCAAGCGCGACGCGGCTTTATGGACTTCCGGCACCGCCGGGCCTAGAGCTTTGCCCATGAGCGCCCCCGACACGCGGTTTCTCGACCGCAGCACCCCGCCGCATCTTGCCACGCTGATCCTGCTTTCGGGCGTCTCGGCCTCGGCGATGAACATCTTCCTGCCGAGCCTGCCGCGGATGGTCGAATATTTCGACACCGAGTACCGGCTGATCCAGTTGTCGGTGGCGGTCTATCTCGCGGTCAACGCCATCCTGCAGATCTTCGTCGGCCCGATCTCCGACAAGATCGGCCGCCGCCCGGTGATCCTCGGCGGCATCGCGATCTTCTGCCTGGCCACGCTCGGCTGCCTGATCTCGACCAATGTCTATGTCTTCCTGGTCTTCCGCATGATGCAGGCGGCCATCGTGACCGCCATGGTGCTGAGCCGCGCGGTGGTGCGCGACATGGTCCCCCAGGACCGCGCCGCCTCGATGATCGGCTATGTCACCATGGGCATGGCGGTGGTGCCGATGATCGGCCCGGCGATCGGCGGCGTGCTCGACGAGCTTTTCGGCTGGCAGGCCAACTTCTGGCTGCTCCTGGCGCTGGGGCTCGCGATCTTCTGGCTGACCTGGCGCGACCTGGGCGAGACCGCGCGCCCCTCGGGGCTGACGCTGATCCAGCAGTTCCGCGAATACCCCGAGCTTTTCGCCTCGCCGCGCTTCTGGGGCTACGCCATGGCCGCGGGCATGTCGTCGGGGGCCTTCTTCTCCTATCTCGGCGGCGCGCCCTTTGTCGGCACCGAGGTCTTCGGCCTCAGCCCTGCATGGCTCGGCATCTATTTCGGCGCCCCGGCGGTGGGCTATTTCCTCGGCAATTTCGCCTCGGGCCGCTTCTCCACCCGCTTCGGGGTCAACCGCATGGTGCTGGCCGGCGCGCTGATCAACGGCGCGGGCATCCTGATCTCCATGCTGGTCTTCCTGATGGGCTGGGGCTCGGCGCTGAGCTTCTTCGGCTTCATGTGTTTCGTGGGCCTCGGCAACGGCATGACCATCCCCAACGGCACCGCCGGCGCGCTCTCGGTCCGCCCGCACCTGGCGGGCACCGCCTCGGGGCTTGCCGGCGCCATCATGATCGGTCTCGGCGCGGCGCTCTCGGCGCTCGCGGGGATGCTTTTGCAGCCCGGAACCGGGCCCTGGCCGCTTCTCTGGCTGCAGCTCGTCACCGCGATCTTCGGCGTTCTGGCGATCCTCGTGGTGATCCGCCGCGAACGCCAGATCGCGAGGCTGGACCCGGCCTGAGCAATTTGCAAACTTGGCGGCGAAAGCTGCAAAGGCGCAAATCATGGCCCAACAGAAACTCTACGCCGGGGCGAAGCTGCGCGACCTGCGCACCCGCCTGGCGCTGACCCAGCGCGACTTCGCGGCCAAGCTCGGGGTCTCGCTGCCCTATCTGAACCAGATGGAGAACAACAACCGCCCGGTCTCGACCACGGTGGTGCTGGCGCTGGCGCAGGAGTTCGGCTTCGACGTGACCGAGCTCGGCCGCGGCGACGCCGAGCGGCTGATCACCGACATGCGCGAGGCCCTGGCCGACCCGGTCTTCGCCGATGCCCCGCCGCTCGCGGACCTGCGGCTGACCGCGGCCAATGCGCCGGGCCTCGCGCGCGCCTTCCTCGAGCTGCACCGCGCCTACCGCCAGACCCACGAGCGGCTGGCCTCGCTCGACGAGGCGCTCGGGCGCGAGGACGCGCGGCTCGCCCCCTCCCCCTGGGAGGAGGTGCGCGACTTCTTCCACTATTGCGACAATTACATCGATGCCGTCGACCGCGCGGCGGAACATTTCGCCCGCCGCCTCGCCGAGCGCGAGGACCCGCGCCGGGCGCTGATCGCCCATCTCGCGGGCCAGGGCATCGAGACCCGCTTCGAGGACAGCGCCCCGCTCCGCCGCTACGACGCGGGCGGGCGATGCCTGACGCTGAACGCGCTCGCCCCCTTCGAGACGCAGGTCTTCCAGATGCTCCTGCAGATCGCGCTTAACGACCAGGACCCGCTTCTGGAGGCGACGCTCGACCTCGCGCGCTTCCAGTCCGAGGAGGCCCGCGCCATCGCCAAGATCGGCCTGGCGAATTATTTCGCCGGCGCGGCGCTGATGCCCTATACCGCCTTTCTCACCGCCGCCCAGGAGGTGCGCCACGACCTCGAGCTTCTGGCCGCGCGCTTCCATGCCTCGATCGAACAGGTGGCGCATCGGCTCTCGACGCTGCAGCGCCCCGGGGCCAAGGGCATCCCCTTCTTCTTCGTGCGCGTCGACCAGGCGGGCACGATCACCAAGCGCCATTCCGCGACCCGGCTGCAATTCGCGCGCTACGGCGGCGCCTGCCCGCTCTGGAACGTGCACCGCGCCTTCGAGACCCCGGGCCGCTTCCTGCGCCAGTTGGCCGAGACGCCGGACGGGGTGCGCTACATCAGCCTGGCGCGCGACGTCTCAAAACCCGGCGGCAGCTTCGGCGCGCCGGTCCGCCGCTACGCCATCGCGCTCGGCTGCGAGGTGACCCATGCGGGCGCGCTGACCTATGCCGACGGGCTCGACCTCAGCCGCACCGACACCTTCGAGCCGATCGGCATCTCCTGCCGCATCTGCGAGCGCCGCGACTGCCACCAGCGCTCGGTCCCACCGCTCGAACGCCGCCTGCATATCGCCCCCGACGAACGCGGCCTGCTGCCCTACAGCGTCGAGTGAAGCGCCCCCCTTCTCCTCCCATTGCCCGCAGCACCGGCCTCCCACGCCCGACCGCCCCAACCCCAGGCGCAGCCCACCTGCTTCAGCTTGGCCAAAATACCTCGGGAGCGCGAGGGCAGAGCCCTCGCACCCCCGCGCTCTACACCCGCGCAACCGTTTGATTTTTATAGAAAAACACCCAGAAGCGACCCGCAGACCCCGCGCGCCGCTACTCCTCCGGCACCACCGGATACTCCCGCGCCAGCCCCGCGATCACCGCGCGGTCCGCATCGCAAAGCGCCCCCCGCCCCCAGGGCCTCAGCCGCGCGCGCACCGCCGAGAGAAGTGCCTCCTCCTGCCCCGGCGCCCAGACATAACCCGCGCGCCGCGCGTCGGCCTCGAAATCCCCCGGGCGCCCGGGCTCGGGCCAGACCGCCAGCCCGCGCCGCGCCAGCCGGCGCCAGTCGAAGCGCGGACCGGGGTCGATCTTGCGCCCCACCGCCATGTCGGAATGGCCGATCACCCGCGCGGGCGCGATCTCCCATCGGCTCAGGATCTCCGCCAGCAGCCCCTCCAGCGCCGCCATCTGCGGCTCGGGAAAGGGCTGCGCGCCGGTATTGGCCAGCTCGATCCCGATCGAGCGGGAGTTCATGTCGGTGATCTCACCCCATTGGCCCGCGCCCGCGTGCCAGGCGCGCAGCGCCTCGTCGACAAGCTGCCAGCCGCGCCCGTCCTCGGCCAGGACGTAATGCGCCGAGACCTGCGCCTCGGGCAGGCAGAGCCGTTTGACCGCCGCCTCGGCGCTGGTCATGGCGGTGTAATGCAGGACGACGTGATCGGGCCGCGCACCCTCGCGGCGCGGCCCGGAGTTGGGCGAGGTCAGCCGCTCGATTCTCAGCCCCCGCGGACCGAGGCGCGGAAGACCTCGGGGTTCCAGCCGCAGGCGAAGCCGTCGCCGTCGGCATCCAGCCCCTCGCGGTCGCGCTCGGGCCCGCCCGCGGCCAGGAAGGCCTCCTGCGCGAGGTCCGCCGAAGCATAGGCCCGGCAGTTCCGCGCCTCCTTGTCCTTCGAGGAGAAGGGCCCGCGGCGATAGAGCGGCTGGCCCACGGAATTGTTGGTCTGCAGCGCATAGGCCACGATGTTCGGCCCCTCATTGCCCTGCCGCTGCGGCACGGCGCCGGGCTGGACAACCTCGTATTGCGCGCGGTTCTGCGCGATCAACGCGGCGTCCTGCTCGATCGAGCGTTCGTCGGAGACCGCGTCGAAGTCCTGTTCGTCCGAGATCCCGGCGGCGTTGCTGACCTGCTGCGGCGGCGGGTTCGAGGGCGAGGCATTGACCGGATCGACGCCGGAGTTCTGCTCGCGCGCGAGCGCCCGGGCGGCCATGTCGGCCACGTCACCCTCGGCGCCGCCGTTCTCGCCCGAGCCACCGTCCAGCGGTTGGCTCTCGACCTCGGCGGGCGCCGACATGGCGCCGCCTTCGAGCTCGGCGTCGACCGCCGCGCGGCGATTGTCGTCATAGGCGTCGAAGCCCACGCCCGCGCCGCTGTCGGGGATCGAGGGCGCGCAGGCCGAAAGCGAGACCAGCGCCGCGGGGATCAGGATGTGAAAGCGCATCACGCGCACCTCCGAATGCATTCGTTGCCGGCCGTTACCACCAGCGCTCGGGCTTTGCCACGAAGCCCGCCGCGCGCTCGAGCGCATAGGCGGTATTCAGCAGATCACCCTCTTCCCAGGGGCGCCCGATGAGCTGCAGCCCAAGCGGCAGGCCCTGCCGGTCGGTGCCCGCCGGGACCGAAACGCCCGGAAGCCCCGCGAGGTTCACCGTCACGGTGAACACATCGTTGAGATACATTTTGACCGGGTCGGCGTCCTGCATCTCGCCCAGGCCAAAGGCCGCCGAGGGGGTGGCCGGCGTCAGGATCGCGTCGACGCCCTGGGCGAAGACCTCCTCGAAGTCGCGCTTGATCAGCGTGCGGACCTTGCGGGCGCGGTTGTAATAGGCGTCGTAGAAGCCCGCCGAGAGCACATAGGTGCCGACCATGACCCGGCGCTGGACCTCGTGGCCGAAGCCCTCGGCGCGGGTCTTCTCGTACATCTCGGTGATGCCGTCGCCCTGCGCCAGCTGGGCGCGGCGGCCGTAGCGCACCCCGTCGTATCGCGCGAGGTTCGAGGAAGCCTCGGCAGGCGCGATCACGTAATAGGTCGGCAGCGCGTATTTCGTGTGCGGTAGCGAGATGTCGATGACCTTGGCGCCGGCATCCTCGAGCATCTTGCGGCCCTCGGCCCAGAGCGCCTCGATCTCCTCGGGCATACCGTCGAGCCGGTATTCGCGCGGAATGCCGATGGTCTTGCCCTTGATGTCGCCGGTCAGCATGGCCTCGAAGTCCGGCACCGCCTGCTCGGACGAGGTGCTGTCCTTGGGGTCGTGCCCGGCCATGGCCTGCAGCATGATCGCCGCGTCGCGCACGTCCTTGGTCATCGGCCCGGCCTGGTCGAGCGAGGAGGCGAAGGCGATGATGCCCCAGCGCGAGACCCGCCCGTAGGTCGGCTTCAGCCCGGTGATCCCGGTGAAGGCCGCGGGCTGGCGGATCGAGCCGCCGGTGTCGGTGCCGGTCGCGGCAAGGCAGAGATCGGCCGCCACCGCCGAGGCCGAGCCGCCCGAGGAGCCGCCCGGGGTCAGCGCCTGCTCGCCCGCCTTCCAGGGGTTGACCGCGTTGCCATAGGTCGAGGTCTCGTTGGAGGAGCCCATGGCGAACTCGTCCATGTTGAGCTTGCCCAGCATCACCGCGCCGGCCTCGAAGAGCTGCCGGGTCACGGTCGATTCATACTCCGGGCGGAAGCCCTCGAGGATGCGGCTCGCGGCCTGGCTGTCGACGCCCTCGGTGCAGAACAGGTCCTTGATGCCCAGGGGGATCCCGGTCATCGCCGCGGCCTCGCCCGCCTTGATGCGCGCATCGGCGGCCTCAGCCATCTCGCGGGCGCGCTCGGGCGTCTTGTGCACGAAGGCCCCGAGCGCATCGGCGCCCTCGATTTCCGCCAGGCAGGCCTCGGTCAGCTCCAGGGAGGTGACCTCGCCCTTCTTCAGCGCGTCGCGCGCCTCGGCGATCTTCAGTTTGCTCAGCTCGCTCATCTCGCTGCCCCTTCCCGACCGCTTATTCGACGACCTTCGGCACCGCGAAGAAGCCTTCGCGGGCGTCGGGCGCATTCTTGAGCACCCGCTCGGGCTGGCCGCCCTCGGTCACCGCGTCGGCGCGGCGCTTGAGCCGCATCGGCGTGACCGAGACCATGGGCTCGACGCCCTCGACATCGACCTCGGACAATTGCTCGATGAAGCCCAGGATGGTGTTGAACTCCTGGGCGAGCTCGGGAAGCCGCTCCTCCTCGACCCGGATGCGGGCGAGCTTGGCGACATGTTTGGCCGTTTCTTGATCGATCGACATCGGGCAGGGCCTCTCAAATCGGGTGCATGTGGATCTGGCCCCCGCCTTTATCGCCCGTCCCTTCCGCCCGCAAGCCGCCCGCGCCCCCGAGGCCCGAGGTTTCCCCCCGGCGCGCCCGCCCCCTTGGCCTGACCGGGCCTCAAATACTCCGGGAGCGCGAGGGCAGAGCCCTCGCTCCGGCCGGGCGGGCCTCAACGGCCCGGCCGGACGGATGGCCAGCCCCCACGCAGAAAAGAAACGCACAAACCCCAACCACCCATCCCCCCGCCCCCGGCCTGACCGGGCCGGAAATACTCCGGGAGCGCGAGGGCAGAGCCCTCGCTCCGGCCGGGCGGGCCTCAATGGCCCGGCCGGACGGAGACCCCCCTCGTCACCCCCGCAAGAGATGCTAGGCTTCCGCCCAAACCACCCCGGACCACCCCGGTCCCAGACACGTAGGAGAGGGAAATGAAACTCACCTGGCTCGGACATGCCTCCTTCCGGCTCGAGATCGGCGGCAAGGTGCTGCTGATCGACCCCTGGCTGGCGGGCAACCCCAGCTTTCCCGACGACCGCCGCGCCGAGGCCGTCGAGGGGGCCAGCCACATCCTTCTGACTCACGGCCATTTCGACCATGCCTCCGAGGTCGTGGACCTCGCGCGCGAACTGAAGGCGCAGGTGGTCGGCCAGTTCGACCTGATGAATTTCTGGGGCGAGCGCGAGGGGCTCGACACTCTGGGCTTCAACAAGGGCGGCACGGTGGATCTCGACGGCGTGAAGATCACCATGGTGCATGCGGTGCATTCATCGACCATGCCCGGCGAGGGCGTGCTGCAATCGGCGGGCTCGGAATGCGGCTACATGATCGAGGCCGAGGGCCGGGTGATCTACCTCTCGGGCGACACCGACGTCATGGCCGACATGAAGGTCTTCAACGACCTGCACGCCCCGGAGATCGGCATCCTCTGCGCCGGCGGGCATTTCACCATGGACATGAAGCGCGCGGCCTATGCGGCCAAGACCTTCTTCGACTTCAAGACGGTGATCCCCTGCCATTACAAGACCTTCCCGCTTCTTGAGCAATCCGCCGAGGCGCTGGTCGAGGCGCTGCCGGGGGTGGATGTGATCGAGCCCGAGGTGATGGGCGCGATCGAGCTCTGAGCGAGGCGAGAGGCGGGCGCGCGCTGCCCGCGGACAGAGGCAACGCCCCGACCTTCCCGGCGAGGCGTTGTCTTTCGCGCGGCGCGCCCAAGCGCAGCCACCCCGGCACGCTGCGCCCTTCCGGGCCGTAGTCACACCACCCCAAACCGACACACCTCCCAGACACCCCGCCAGCCCTTCCCCTCGCTCACCGCTCTCGTCTAGGCTCGCACCAAGAACAGGCGGCAGGGACAGCGGCAGGATGGCCGGAACAGGCGGCGACCCGGAGCGGGTCAATCTTCTCATCGTGGGCCAGGAGGGCCGGCTCGGCTACGAGGCCGCGCTCTTTGCGCTCTCGCTCAACGCCCGCACCACCGGCAGGCGCTTCCGGCTCTTCGTGGCCGAGCCGCAGCCGGGCCCGCTCTGGCCCGATGATCCGCGCATCAAGGAGCCCGCGCTGCGCGAGCTGCTCGAGGCCCAGGGCGCGACCTTCCTGCCCTTCGAGAGCCGCCACTTCGGCGCCGATTACCCCTATGGCAACAAGATCGAGGCGCTTTTCGCCCTGCCCCCGGACGAGCCCTTCGTCTTCTTCGACACCGACACGCTGGTGACCGGCGATCTTGCGCGGGTGCCCTTCGATTTCGCCCGGCCCTCGGCCTCGCTCCGGCGCGAGGGCACCTGGCCGGTGATCGAGCTTTACGGGCCGGGCTATACCGCCACCTGGAAAAGCCTCTACGACCGCTTCGGGCTCGACTTCGACAGCTCGCTCGACAGGGACCAACCGGACGAGCACTGGCGGCGCTACCTCTATTTCAACGCGGGCTTCTTCTACTACGCCGCCGCCCGGCCCTTCGCCGAACGCTTCCTCGAGACCGCGCTGTCGATCCGCGACGACCCGCCGGCGGAACTGGTCTGCCAGAGCCTCGATCCCTGGCTCGACCAGGTGGCGCTGCCCCTGGTGATCCACGGGCTCGGCGGCGGGCGCGACACGCTGGAGCCCGGCTGGCTCGACGGCGAGACCACCTGCCACTACCGGCTCCTGCCGCTCCTTTACGCCCGCGAGCCCGACCGCGTGGTCGAGACGCTGGAAGAGATCACCGCGCCCAACAAGGTGAAGAAGGTGCTCAAGGGCTCCGAGCCGATCAAGCGCATGGTCTACCAGGGCCGCGGTGCCAAGGTGCGCGCGCTCTTCGACCGGGACGACCTGCCGCGCAAGGAACAGGCGATCCGCAACCGCATCAAGAAGCACGGCTTCTGGATGCGCTAGGGCCCAAAGCACCTTCCCTGTTCCGGGCAGTTCCCCTAGCGTCGGGGCCAACCCAGACGAGGAGGGATTTCCATGAGCGATTACGGGTTCGACACCTTATTGATCCACGCCGGCGCCCGGCCCGACCCGGCCACCGGCGCGCGGCAGACGCCGATCTACCAGACCACGGCTTATGTCTTCCGCGACGCCGACCACGCGGCGGCGCTCTTCAACCTGCAGGAGGTGGGCTTCATCTACTCGCGGCTGACCAATCCCACGGTCGCCGTCCTGCAGGAGAAGATGGCCACCCTCGAGGGCGGCGCCGGGGCGGTCTGCTGCTCCTCGGGCCATGCGGCGCAGATCATGGCGCTCTTCCCGCTCATGGGGCCGGGCAAGAACGTGGTGGTCTCGACCCGGCTCTACGGCGGCTCGGTCACCCAGTTCAGCCAGACCATCCGGCGCTTCGGCTGGTCGGCGACCTTCGTCGATTTCGACGACATGGCGGCGGTCGAGGCGGCCATCGACGAGGACACCCGCGCGATCTTCTGCGAATCGATCGCCAACCCGGGCGGTTATATCACCGACCTCGATGCCGCCGCGAAAGTGGCCGACAAGGCGGGCCTGCCGCTGATCGTCGACAACACCTCGGCCACCCCCTACCTCTGCCGCCCGATCGAGCATGGCGCCACGCTGGTCGTGCATTCCATGACCAAGTTCCTGACCGGCAACGGCACGGTCACCGGCGGCTGCGTGGTCGATTCAGGCAAGTTCGACTGGTCGGCCTCGGGCAAGTTCCCCTCGCTCAGCGAGCCCGAGCCCGCCTATCACGGGCTGAAGTTCCACGAGACCTTCGGGCCCCTGGCCTTCACCTTCCACGGCATTGCCGTGGGGCTGCGCGACCTCGGCATGACGCTGAACCCGCAGGCGGCGCATTACACGCTCCTGGGCATCGAGACGCTGTCGTTGCGGATGAAGAAACACGTGGAGAACGCCGAGCGCGTGGCCTCCTGGCTCGAGGGCCACGATGCGGTAAAGGCCGTGACCTACGCCGGCCTGCCCTCCTCGCCCTACCACGACCGGGTGGCGCAGATCTGCCCCAAGGGCGCGGGCGGGCTCTTCACGGTGACGCTGAAGGGCGGCTACGAGGCCTGCGTGAAGCTCGTCGACAGCCTCGAGCTCTTCAGCCATGTCGCCAACCTCGGCGACACCCGCAGCCTGGTGATCCATTCCGCCTCGACCACCCACCGCCAGCTCACCGAAGAGCAGCAGAAGGCCGCGGGCGCCGCGCCGGACGTGGTTCGGATCTCGATCGGGATCGAGGACGCCGAGGACCTGATCCGCGACCTCGACCAGGCGCTGGCCAAGGCCACGGGCTAAGCGCGGCGCCCGCCCGGGGCGCGGCATCTCCAAAACCGAAACGGGCGGCCCCGCGGGGCCGCCCGTTTCATGTCCTGCGCGCGGGGGGCCGAAGGGCCCGCGCGCTCCGCCGGATCGGGGCGATCAGGAGGAGGCGGCGTAGATCTTGTCGATGTTCGATCCCAGCGCGCGGCGGAACTCGAGGTCCGACTGGTCCTTCGACAGCCCCTCGGTCAGCGCCCGGCTGAAGCTCGCGATCATCTTGGGGTTCTTCGAGAGCCGCTCGCAGGCCTCGTCGGTCGAATAGCCGCCCGAAAGCGCAACCACGCGCAGCACCCGGGGATGATCGGCCAGCGCGTCGTAGAAGCCGGGCTCGGTCGGGATCGTCAGCTTCAGCATGACGTCCTGGTCCTCGGACAGCTCGGAGAGCCCCGAGAGGATCTCGTCGCGCAGCATGGCCTCGGCCTCGGCCTTGGTCTCGGAATGGATGTCGACCTCGGGCTCGAGGATCGGCACCAGCCCCGCCGCCATGACCTGGCGGCCGATCTCGAACTGCTGGGTCACGATCTTGGCGATGCCGCCGGCGTCGGCGTGCTTGATGACCGAGCGCTCCTTGGTCCCGAAGATGCCGTAGCCGCGCGCCTCCTTCAGGAGGTCGTCGAGCCCCGGCATGGGCTTCATCAGCTGCACGCCCTCGGCTTCGTCCTCGAGGCCCTTGTCGATCTTCAGGAAGGGCACCACGCCGCGCGCGTTCCAGAGCGCCTCCGAAGTGGGCCGGTCCTCGACCTCGCCGCGCATGGTCTTCTCGAAGAGGATGGCGCCCAGGATCTTGTCGCCGGTGAACTCGGGCGCGGTGATGATCCGGGCGCGCATGGCGTGGATCTCGGCGAACATCTCGTCCTCGCCGTCATAGGCGCTTTCCTCGACGCCGTAGAGGCGCAGCGCCTTGGGGGTCGAACCGCCCGACTGGTCGAGCGCGGCGATGAAGCCGGCGCCCTCGCCCATGCGGGTCTTCTGTTCCTGGAAGGTGCTGTCGTTCCGTGCCATCCGCATCCTCGCATCTTTCGGAATTTATCTGGTGATAGCCGGAAGCCGGCCGGGAAGATAGATGCGCGCCCAGGAGGTTAGCGCTAAAACTGGGGGCGCGCTGGGGTGTCCCGTGGCGTCAGCCGCAGGTGGATGCCGTCGCGGGCACGCACGGTCAGATGCGCCACCGGCTCGGGCAGGCGGCCGGCGACCGGGGTGATCTCGAAGTCCCGCGCGATCAGCGACAGCAGGAGCGGCCCCTCGACCATGGCAAAGCCCGCCCCGGTGCAGACGCGGGCCCCGGCGGAGAAGGGAATATAGGCCTCGCGCGCGCAGGCCTTGCCGTTCTCTGTGCCCCAGCGGGCCGGGTCGAAGTCGTCCGGCGCCTCCCAGAGCCGCTCGTGGCGGTGCAGGTGCCAGGGGCTGAGGACGAGCTGCGCGCCCTTGGCGATCTCGCGGTCGCGGAAGCGCTCCGGGCAGCTCGCCTCGCGCACCATCATCGGCACCGGCGGGTAGAGGCGCAGCGTCTCGCGGAAGACGTCGCGGCTGACCTTCAGGCGCGAGACATCAGCAAAATCCCCGGTCAGCGCCTGGGCCTCCTCGGCGAGCCGCGCCTGCCAGTCGGGATGGGTGGCCAGCAGGTAGAGCGCCCAGGCCAGGGCCGAGGCTGAGGTCTCGTGCCCGGCCAGGAAGAAGATCGCCACCTGGTCGACCATCTCGGCGGGGGTGAAGGTCTCCCCGGTCTCGGGGTCGCGGGTGGTCATGATCTTGGTCGCGAGGTCGTCCGGCGCGGTGCCCGCCTCGATCTCGGCCTGGCGCGCCTCGCAGAGCCCGGTGATCAGCGCCCGGATGCGCCGCGCCGCGGCCTTGGTGTCGCGCCGGAAGAAACGCGGCAGGAAGCCGAGCCGCGGCAGGAAGGCGGCGAGGTTCAGGATCGGCTGGCTGCGCTGGTAGGCGCGGAACTCCGTAAAGACCGCCTGGGCGGTCTCATCCTCGATCGGGATCGAGAAAAGCGTGCGGAAGATCACGTCGGCGGCGGCATGGCTGGTCTCGGCCTCGATCTCGAGCGGCGCGCCGCTGCGCGCCTCGAGCCGCTTCAGCATGGCCTGCCCCGCCGCCCACATCGGCGCCCAGGTGTCGCGCAGCCGCCCGCCCTCGAAGGCCGGGTCGATGATCCGCCGCTGCCGCTCCCAGGTGGCGCCATTGGTCAGGAAGACGCTCTCGCCCAGGAGCGGGCGCAGCCCCGCGCCGATGCGGTCGGACTTCGGGAAGTCGCGCGGGCGGTCCTTCAGGACCAGCTTCACCAGCTCGGGCTGGTTCAACAGGTAGGAGCGGAAGAACGGCGTGCGGAACTCGGCCATCCAGGCGCGGTAGAGCCGCGCCGGCTGGGCCGAGAGGATGTCGGCGCGAAAGAGCTTGGCGTAACGCCAGAGCGAGACGCGCGCCGGGCGCGAGGGCGGCTTCGGCGGCCTCATGCCGCCATGGAGGTGTATTTCGACACCGCCGCGTCGATCCGGCTCATCGAGGGCGGCCGGTCGGCGTAGCGGCTGGCCAGGCTCACCGGCCCGGCGGTGATCTTGAAGTAGTCGTAATCTAGCGGCCGGTCGAAGGCGCAGAGATACTGGAAATGCAGCCGGAAGAAGCGCCAGCGCAGGGCGCGCCAGCGCTCGGCGCTGAGCGAGCGGGTGAACTGTGCCGAGAAGACCAGGGGCCAGCGCTTGCCCTCGGGCGCCACGCCCGAGACCGAGACCGGATCGCAGAGCGCAAAGGCGCAGCCGTCGCCCGGCGCGGTCACATCGACCCAGGTCAGCTCGTCCCGGGCGGCCAGGTAGTGCAGATCGGCGCGCAGCCGGTGCGCGTCCGGCAGGAAGGAGACCATGGGCACCACCTGCCCCAGCGACAGGAAGGCCAGGCGCGGGCCATCCTTGGGCACGCGCCCTGCGCGGATGAGGTCCGCCAGGACCGAGACGCCGAGATGCGCACCCGAGGAATGGCCGACCACCAGCACCTCGTCGGCATGGCTGTCGAGCGCCCCGGCGATGGCCTCGCCGAACTCCGCCAGCCGCGCCTCGAGGTCGGGCGGCGTGGCACCGCGGTGGCGGGCCGAATAGGAATAATCATGCATCAGGTAATAGGCGAAGAACTTGCCGTCCTGGCGCTTGAACCAGCGCAACAGCGCCACGGCGAGCGCCAGCCCGGCGAGCGCGCCGATCAGCGTCGCCAGAAGCCCGGGCCCCGGCAGCAGCATCTGCGCGCCGCGCAGGATGCCCCAGCCCGCCAGCACCGCGATCAGCGCCTGCAGGAGCAGCATCCCGATCGGATAGAGCGCCGCGATCACCGGCCCCTTGCGCAGCCGCATCAGCCGCCAAAGCGCGCCCGAGCCGATATAGGCCCAGGCGGTGCGGACCAGGTTCAGATAGGTCGCGGGGATCGAGTCGGACATGCTGCCGCGCACGATGTCGGACCAGACCAGCAACTCGATATCGGTGCCGGTGACCTCGCCGTCGAAATCGCTGTCGACATGCCAGCCGTAGGGGCCGTCCGTGGTCTTGGGCCGCAGCGTGATCCCGTAGCCCGAGATCGCCGCCTGGGCCGCGCCCTCCTTGCGGTAGAGCTCGCGGTAGCGGCGCGGATGGATCGGGTCGTAGCCGGGGATATAGAACACCCGCCGGCGGCGCACCTCCTGTCCGGTCAAAGCCATGGCTCCACTCCTCTCGCCCAAGGGGGAGGCTAGCCCGGCTTTCCGGCAGGTTTAAGGCGAATTTCGGGACAGTTCCGGCGCCTGTGGCGCGATTGTCCCCGTGCTGTCCGGGGGTGTGGCGGAGTGGTGGGCGCGCGCGGCCTCAGCCCAGCAGGGCCAGCGCCGGGAAGGTCTCGAGCAGCCAGAAGGAGAAGGCGGTGAAAGCCCCGGTCACCAGCGCCAGGCCCACGGCCACCAAGAGCCCGCCCATGATCCGCTCGATCAGCGTCATGTGCCGCTTCATCCGGTTCATCAGCCCCATCGCGCGGGTCAGGAAAAGCGCGGCCAAGAGGAAGGGAATGCCCAGGCCCGCCGCGTAGACGCCGAGAAGCGCCGCGCCCCGGCTCGCATCGGCCTCGGAGGCCGCCAGCGACAGGATCGCGCCCAGTTGCGGGCCGATGCAGGGGGTCCAGCCGAAGGCGAAGGCGAGCCCGAGGATATAGGCCCCGAAGGCCGAGCCGCCGCGCTCCCCGACCTCGAAGCGCGCCTCGCGGTCGAGGAAGGGAATGCGGAAGACGCCCAGGAAGTGCAGCCCGAAGACGATCACCACCACGCCCGAGATCCGCGCCAGAAGCACCTGGTTCTGCAGGAACAGCGTGCCGAGCCAGGAGGCGGTGAAGCCCAGAAGGATGAAGACCGTCGAGAGCCCCAGCACGAAGAACAGCGCCGCGAGGCCCGCCTTGCGCCGGGCCGCGCCCGCGCCCTCCTGCATCTCGGAGATGCTGACGCCCGACATGAAGGCCAGGTAGGGCGGCACGATGGGCAGGACGCAGGGGCTGAGGAAGGACAGCCCGCCCGCCAGGAGCGCCACGAACATGGCCGGCATCAGGCCCGCGTCGATGATCTCGATTCCGAACATGCCCCCTGCCTAAGCCATCGCGCGGGCACCGTCACCCAGCGGGGCTCTCACATGCGCGTGGCGATGGTGAAACAATCTGGCGCAGCCCGGCGCGGCGGCGGGCGCTGGACAGCGCCTGGGCCTCCGATTAGGCAGCGGATATGGATCACGAGCTCGATGCCCGGGGCCTCTTGTGCCCCCTGCCCGTCCTGAAGACCCGCAAGCGCCTGTCCGCGCTGGAGGCCGGGGCGCGCATCCACGTGATGACCGACGACCCGGCGGCGGTGGTGGACATGCCGCATTACTGCACCGAGAGCGGCCACGCGCTGGTCGAGCGCCGGGAAGACGGCGCGGTGATGCACTGGGTGATCGAGAAGCGGTGAGGGTGGCGGCTGCCGTGCCGTGGCGGGGAGCCTGAGGCGCTGACGGCTCTAGGTCAGCGGGTTTTTCGCCTCCTATTCCCGAGACTTCTTTTGCCGAGCAATGGAGTGCGCCTTTCGTCCGCGCAGGTCGCAGGTCGAAGAACCCGCGAGCGCATCACGTGCACAATCCGCCTTTTCTAAGAAAATCTAACAGCCGTCAGCGCGACGCACTTATCGGCGCGCAATCGCCTGCACTCAACGCCTGCCAACCCACAAAAGAAAAGCGGCGGATGTCACTTCGACACCCGCCGCCTTATTTACTTTGCCGTCGGAGAGATTACCGACCGAGGTTCCACCAGCCGCGCCGCTTGGGCTTCGGCTTGTCGTCCTCGGCACTGCTGCCGGTCTCGGCGGGCTCGAGCGGACGCTCGGCCTCGGGTTCCGGCGCGGGCTCGGCCACTGGGGCTTCCGGCTCGGGCGTCACCGCCACCTCGGGCTCGGGCGCGGGCTCCGCCGCGACCTCGGGCGTCACCTCGGTGGCGGGATCCGCCGCGGTCTCGGTGCCGGTCTCGGTCGCCTCGGGCTCAGGGGCCGCCGGGGTCTCCTCGATCTTCTGATCGACCGGGGCCTCCGCGGGTTCCTCGGAGGGCTGGGCCTCCGCCGCCTCTTCCGAGGCTTCCTCGGCCAGCTCCGGGGTCGGCTTCTTGCGCGACCGCGAGCGGGTGCTGCGCTTGGGCTTCGGCGCGGGCTCACCCTCACCCTCGGCCGGCGCGGCATCCGCGGCCTCACCCTCGCCCTCGGCAGCCGGGGTCTCGGCGGTCTCGGCAGGCTCGGGCTTCTTGCGCGAACGCGAGCTTCGGCTGCGCGCGGGCTTCTTCTTCGGCGTCTCCTCTTCGGCTGCCGGGGCGGGCGTCTCGCCGCCTTCGGTCACCTCGGAGGATGCGGGGGCCGTCTCGGCCTCGGCCGGAGCGGGCGTGCCCTCGGCCTCGGCACCCTCGGCGGGCGTCTCCGCCGCGGCGTCATCGCCGTTGCCGTTGCCGTTCTGCTCACCGTTGCCGTTCTGATCGCCGTTGCCCTCGCCCTTGCCGGACTTCTTCGACCGGCGGCGGCGGCGGCGCTTCTTCTTGGGCTTCTGGTCGCCCTCGCCTTCCTCGGAGGCGCCCGGCGCCGGGGGCGCCTCGGCGGGATCCGGCGCGGCGGCGGCTTCCGCCTCGGCCTCGGCCTCGGCGGCGGCATCGGCATCGGCGTCGATCGCGGCCATGATGGCGTTATCCGCCGAGACCACGGGGCTCGTCGCCTCGGGCACCGCGCGCGAGGCGGTCTTGAACTTCTCGAGCGAGAAATCCGGCGAGACCAGCGAGGGGTCGCCCTCGATCTGCACGGCCATGCCGTAGCGCAGCTCGATCCCGGCGATATGCTCGCGCTTCTGGTTCATCAGGAAGTTGGCGATGCCCACGGGGCATTTCACCAGCACCTCGCGCGAGCGGCGGCGGGTGCCCTCTTCCTCGATCTGGCGCAGGATCTGCAGCGCCATGTTGTCGTCCGAGCGGATCAGCCCGGTGCCGTGGCAGGCCGGGCACGGCTGGGTCGTCGCTTCGATCATGCCGGGGCGCAGACGCTGGCGCGACATCTCCAGAAGGCCGAAGCCCGAGATCCGGCCCACCTGGATGCGGGCGCGGTCGGTCTTGAGCTTCTCCTTGAGCTTCTTCTCCACGGCGGCGTTGTTCTTGCGCTCGTCCATGTCGATGAAGTCGATCACGATCAGCCCCGCGAGGTCGCGCAGACGCAGCTGGCGGGCCACCTCCTCGGCGGCCTCGAGGTTGGTCTTGAGCGCGGTCTCCTCGATCGAGCCTTCCTTGGTGGCCCGGCCGGAGTTCACGTCGATGGCCACCAGCGCCTCGGTCACGCCGATCACGATGTAGCCGCCCGACTTCAGCTGAACCGTCGGGTTGAACATCGAGGACAGGTAGGACTCGACCTGGTAGCGCGCGAAGAGCGGCATCGGGTCGACGTAGTGTTTCACGTTCTTGGCATGGGACGGCATGATCATCTTCATGAAGTCCTTGGCGATGCGGTAGCCGCGGTCGCCCTCGACATGCACCTCGTCGATGTCGCGGTTGTAGAGGTCGCGGATCGACCGTTTGATCAGGTCGCCTTCCTCGTAGATCTTCGCCGGCGCGATGGACTGCAGGGTCAGCTCGCGGATCTGCTCCCAGAGGCGCTGCAGGTATTCGTAGTCGCGCTTGATCTCGGTCTTGGTGCGCTTGGCGCCCGCGGTGCGGATGATCAGCCCCGCGCCCTTCGGCACGTCGATCTGGCCCGCGATCTCCTTGAGCTTGGAGCGGTCCGCGGCATTGGTGATCTTGCGGCTGATGCCGCCGCCGCGCGCGGTGTTGGGCATGAGCACGCAGTAACGGCCCGCCAGCGACAGATAGGTGGTCAGCGCCGCGCCCTTGTTGCCGCGCTCTTCCTTGACGACCTGCACCAGGAGGATCTGGCGGACCTTGATCACTTCCTGGATCTTGTAGCGCCGGGTGCGCGACTTGCGCGCCGGGCGGATGTCTTCCTCGGTGTCGTCATCGGCGACGGATTCGATCGAGTCGTCGTCGGCCTTGGCCGCGCGGGCGCCCTCGTCGGCGTCGTCGTCGCTGTCCTCGGAGGTCTCGGAGCCGCCGCTGCCGGCGGGCTCGTCCTCGCCCTCGGAGGGATCGGCGACCGGGGTCTCGCCCACGGTCTCCATCGGCGAGAGGCCCTCGCCCTCGGCGCCGGCCTCGCCTTCGTCCTCGTCGAGGTCGATGGTCTCCATGCCGGCGGGGCCGGCCTCGGTCGAGGTCACCTTGTCGCCGGTCTCGGCGCTTTCGGCCTCGGTCTTGCGGCGCGAGCGCGACCGCGATCGGCGCTTGGGCTTCTGTTCTTCCTCGGCCTCGGCGCGAGCCTGGGCCTCTTCCTCTTCCATCAGGGCCTGACGGTCGGCGACCGGGATCTGATAGTAGTCGGGATGGATTTCCGAGAAGGCCAGGAAGCCGTGGCGGTTGCCGCCGTAGTCGACGAAGGCCGCCTGCAGCGAGGGTTCGACCCGGGTTACCTTTGCGAGATAGATATTGCCGGCGAGCTGCCGCTTCTTCTCAGACTCGAAGTCGAATTCCTCGACCTTGTTTCCGTCGACCACCACGACGCGGGTTTCCTCCGCGTGGGTGGCGTCGATGAGCATCTTCTTTGCCATAGTGTCCGTCTGCACGGGGCCAGCCCGCCGGCCCGACCGGGCGGGCAGGCAGACCCTCGTGTTTCTTTGCTGGGCGAGACGCGGAGATGAGGGTCAGCGGCGGCCGCATGGCGGCCCGGTCCCGTCTGCCTCTCAATCGTGGCGCGCGTCATCGCATTCGGTCTCCAACGCGGAGCACGCTCGACTTCAGATGCCAAGGGCGACCGCGTCAACGAAAAGTCCGGCGCTGCGTGTGGCTCGGACGAGGTGGGGTGGCCCGAAGGCCGCATCGGTCCGTCGGGGCGGTGCGGTCGGAAGGCGCAATTGCGGCGGCCTTCGTCGCGGACACCTGCCCGTCTCGGCGAATTCGGGGCCGGAACGCGTTCCGGCAGTCCGCTCACCTTACGCTGGGAAGACGGGAAAACACAATGCCGAAAAACGCGGCTCCACATGCGCCCCGCGGGCCTGGCACGGCCCTAGCCCGCGTTGCGCAACCGCTTGAAAAGGCTGGAGGTATCCCAGCGCCCGCCGCCCATCTTCTGCACGTCCTTGTAGAATTGATCCACAAGCGCGGTGACCGGCAGGGAGGCGCCGATCTCGTCGCCGGTCTTGAGGCAGATGCCCAGGTCCTTGCGCATCCAGTCGACCGCGAAGCCATGTTCGAAGTGATCCTCGAGCATGGTCTCGTAGCGGTTCTGCATCTGCCAGGAGCCCGCGGCGCCCTGGCTGATGACCTCGACCACGGCGCGGCCGTCGAGGCCCGACTTCTCGGCGAAATGCAGCGCCTCGGAGAGCCCCTGCACCAGCCCGGCGATGGCGATCTGGTTGCACATCTTGGTCATCTGCCCGGCGCCGCTCTCACCGATGCGGCGGCAGAGCTTGGCGTAGACCTCCATCACCGGCAGCGCGCGGTCGAAGGCCGCCTGGTCGCCGCCGCACATGATCGAGAGCTGGCCGTTCTCGGCGCCCGCCTGGCCGCCCGAGATCGGCGCGTCGACGAAGGCTACGCCGCGTTCCTTGGCGGCGGCGTAGAGCTCGGCGGTGACCTCGGCCGAGACGGTGGTGTGATCGACGAAGACCGCGCCTTCGGACATGCCCGCGAAGGCGCCCTCCTCGCCCAGGCAAACCGCGCGCAGGTCGTCGTCATTGCCGACGCAGGCCATCACGAAGTCCTGGCCCTGGGCCGCCTCGCGCGGGGTCTTCTTGGCCTGGCCGCCGTGTTCCTTGGCCCAGGCCTCGGCCTTGGCGCCGGTGCGGTTGTAGACCGTGACCGCGTGCCCCTTGGCCTGCAGGTGCCCGGCCATCGGATACCCCATGACGCCCAGTCCCAGAAATGCGCAATTGGCCATGATCCTACTCCCTCATCTCGATGTCGTTACGTCCGTTTGTGACCGCAGGCCGGTACACTTGGCAATGCATGTCATTGGGTTTAGTCCCGAAAGCCAGGCGCGCCAATGGCGCGAGGACTGCCCCGTGGAGGATCGATGCGCGTTCTGTTCCGTTGGCTCGTCAGGCTCGTGAGCCTCGGCATCCTCTTGTCGGTGCTGGCCGTGGCGGTGGTCTATTACCTGGGCTCGCGCTCGCTGCCGGACTACGACAAGCGTCTCGAGGTCGCCGGTCTGAATGCCCCGCTCGAGATCGTGCGCGACAATTCCAACGTGCCCCACATCATGGCCGAGGCCGATGCCGACGCCTTCTTCGGGCTGGGCTATGCCCATGCCCAGGACCGGCTCTGGCAGATGATGCTGCTGCGGCGGACCGCGCAGGGTCGGCTCTCGGAGCTTTTCGGTGCCCGCACGGTGGAGACCGACAAGCTCCTGCGGCGGCTCGATCTCTACACGCTCGCCCGGCAGAGCGTCTCGGCCCAGGATGCCCGCGCCAGCGAGGCGCTCAGCGCCTATGCCGCGGGCGTCAACGCAAGGATCGACGAGATCAACCAGGAGAGCTTGGGCCGCGGCGCGCCGGAGTTCTTCCTCTTCGGGGCGCAGATCGCGCCCTGGCAGCCGGCGGATTCCATCGCCATCGTGAAGATCATGGCGCTGCAGCTCTCGGGGCATCTGTCCGAAGAGGTGCTGCGCGCGCGGACCTCGCTGGCGCTCGAGGACGGCGACCGGCTGGCCGACATCCTGCCCGACATCCCGGGCTCGGGCGTGGCGGCGCTGCCGGACTACGCGAACCTCGCCCCCGGCGCGCCGCAGTATGCCCGATCCGAGGCCGCCAAAGGGGCGCTCTGGCCGGTGCCCGCGCGCGGGCTCGCCGGGGCCTCCAACGCCTGGGCGGCGGATGTCTCGCGCTCGGCTTCGGGCGGGACGCTTCTCGCCAACGACCCGCACCTGGGCTTCTCGGCACCGGCGATCTGGTATCTCGCGCGGATGCAGCTTTCGACCGGCGGGGTGATCGGCGGCACGATCCCCGGCATTCCCGCGATCATGGCGGGCCGCTCGGAGCGGCTGGGCTGGGGCATCACCTCGTCCTATCTCGACGACCAGGACCTGCACCTCGAGAAGCTGAACCCCGACAACCCCGAGGAATACCAGGGCGTCGACGGCTGGCAGCGCTTCCGCACCAAGCGTTCGATCATCGAGATCAAGGACGCCGCCCCGGTCACCGTGACCCTGCGCTGGACCGAGAACGGCCCGGTGCTGCCCGGCACCCAGTTCGACCTCGGCGGGATCACGCCGCCGGGGCATGTCATGTCGCTCTCCTGGACGGCGCTGTCGCCGCAGGACACTTCGATCACCGCGGCGGTGAACACGATGTTCGCGGGCACCATCGACGAGGCGCTGGCGGCGGGCGAGGATTACATCGCCCCCTCGCAGAACCTGACCGTCGCCGATTCCGAGCGTGTCGCCATGAAGCTCGTCGGCGCCATGCCGCGCCGCGACGCCGACCACCAGAGCCAGGGCCGCCTGCCCGCCCCCGGCTGGATCGAGGCCAACCGCTGGCAGGGCCGCCTGCCCTATGCCCGCAACCCCGAGTTCACCGACCCCGCGGGCGGCATCGTCGGCAACACCAACAACAAGGTCATCGACCGGCCCTTCCCCAACCACGTCAGCTTCGAATGGGGTGACAGCCAGCGGGTGCGCCGTTGGCGCGCGCTGATGCAGGGCCGCGAGGTGCACACCCGCGACAGCTTCATCGAGTTCCAGCTCGACACCGTCTCCGAGGCCGCCCGGACCTTGCTGCCGCTGATCGGCGCGGACCTCTGGTTCACCGGCGAGGCCGCGCCCGAGGGCACACCCGAGCGCCGCCGGCGCATGGCGCTGGACCTGCTGGCGGAATGGAACGGCGAGATGAACGAGCATCTGCCCGAGCCCCTGATCTACGCCGCCTGGCTGCGCTTCCTGCAGGACCGGCTGATCCGCGACGACCTGGGGCCCTTGGCCGAGGAGTATACCCGCGTCGAGCCGCTCTTCATCGAGCGGGTCTTCCGCGACGTCGGCGGCGCCTCGGCCTGGTGCGACATCAAGCGCTCGGCCGCCGAGGAAAGCTGCACCGACATCGCGCGGCTGGCGCTCGACGATGCGCTGGTCTGGCTCGAGGAGACCTATGGCACCACGCTCGCCTCGCTGCGCTGGGGCACCGCGCATGAGGCGGTGCACGAGCACCAGGTGCTGGGCGAGGTGCCGGTGCTGCGGTATTTCGTCAACATCCGCCAGTCGACCAGCGGCGGGGATTTCACCCTGCAGCGCGGGGCGACCAAGGGCACCCTGCCGGACCCCTTCATGAACGTGCACGGCGCGGGCTACCGCGGGGTCTATGATTTCGCCGATCCCGACAGTTCGGTCTTCATCATCTCGACGGGCCAGTCGGGGCACTTCCTGTCGCGGCATTACGACAACCTGGGCCAGCTCTGGCGGCGCGGGGAGTATATCCCGATGTCGCTCGACCCCGAGCTGGCCCGCGCCGCCGCCGTGGGCGTGACGGAGATGACGCCGGTGGAGTGACGGGGGGGTGTTGCTGGGCGCGCCCTCTTGCGCCCGAACAGCACCGAAGGTGCCGGGCGCGCGCTGTCTTGCGCCCGAATAGCACCGAAGGTGCCGGGCGCGCGCCGGACCGGCCCGATGGGCCGGCGCTCCTTGGAATGGCGCGCTGAGATCGTCGCTCGTCCTGACCTTGCCGGGATAAAGTGCCTCGCTCGGCGGGCAGCAGCGCCGGCCCCCGGTCCGGCGCGCGCCCTCTCACCTACGCAGGTATGTCGGCACCGCGGGTTTCACACCGAAGGGCGTTACCCGCCAACTCCGGCCTCACAGCCCCGCCAGCACCGGCGCTCCAGCGCTCCAGCGCCGCCAACAGCGCCCCGCGCTCAAGCGCTCAAGCCCTGTCACTAGCGCCGCTTACAGTCTCCCGCAGTCTCCCGCGCGCAAACGCCCAGGCCAAAGCCCCGGCCCAAGCGCCGCTAACAGCCTCCCGCGCCCTAGCCCTCAAGCCCTAGCCAAAGCCCCCGCGCCCCTCACACCTTCTCGAAGCGCGCCGCGTCTTTCGCCGACCAGCGCACGGTGAGCAGGTAGCCCTCCTCGTCCTGCACCTCGCCCTCGACCAGGCCCTTGTCGAAGAGCCAGGCGCGCTTGCGGCCGTCGGCGAAGGGCAGCCGCAGCTCCTCGGTGCGCATGTCGCCCTCGAGCTTGCCGGCAATCGCCTCCAGCACCGGGCCCATACCGGAGCCGGTCAGGGCCGAGACCGTGTGGATGTCCTCCTCGCGCGCGGCGCGTTCGGCGAAGCCCGCCTGCGCCTCGGGATCGAGAAGGTCGGTCTTGTTCCAGAGCTCCAGCTCGGGCGTCGTCTCGCGCACCCCGAGCGAGGCCAGGATCGCGCGCACATCCGCCGCCTGCTCCTCGGAGTTGGGGTGGCTGATGTCGCGCACATGCAGGATCAGATCGGCCTCGAGCACCTCTTCGAGCGTGGCGCGGAAGGCCGCCACCAGCTCGGTCGGCAGATCCGAGATGAAGCCCACCGTGTCGGAAAGGATCACGTCGATGCCATTGTCGAGCCGCACCCCGCGCATCGTCGGGTCGAGCGTGGCGAAGAGCATGTCCTTGGCCATGACCTCGGCGCCGGTGAGCCGGTTGAAGAGCGTCGACTTGCCGGCGTTGGTGTAGCCCACCAGCGCCACGATCGGATAGGGCACCTTTGCCCGCGCTGCGCGGTGCAGCGTGCGGGTCTTGACCACCTTGTCGAGCTGCCGGCGCAGCCGCACGAGCTGTTCGTCGATGGCGCGCCGGTCGGCCTCGATCTGGGTTTCGCCGGGGCCGCCGACGAAGCCCAGCCCGCCGCGCTGGCGTTCCAGGTGGGTCCAGGCGCGGACCAGCCGCGTGCGCTGGTAAGACAGATGCGCCATCTCGACCTGCAAGACGCCCTCGCGGGTCGCCGCGCGGTCCGAGAAGATCTCGAGGATCAACCCGGTCCGGTCGAGCAGCTTGACCTTCCAGGCCTTCTCGAGGTTGCGCTGCTGCACCGGCGTCACCGGGCCGTCGATCAGCACCAGCTCGATCTCTTCCTCGGCGAGGCGCTCGGCGATCTCGGCGATCTTGCCCTTGCCAAACAGCTCGCCCGGCTGCGGATCGCGCAGCGGCACGACCTCCTGGCCCACGACCTCGAGCCCCGGCAGGGCTTCGGCCAGGGCCACGGCCTCGGCAAGCGCGATCTCCGCGTCGCGGCGGTCGCGGTCGGTCTTGATGTCGGGATGCAGCACCCAGGCGCGGGTGTCGCGGGTATCGTCAGTCGTCAAGACGCGCCGGTGTCCCCGTCATAGAGGTTGATCGGCTGGGCCGGCATTATGGTCGAGATCGCGTGCTTGTAGACGAGCTGCGATTGACCGTCCCGGCGCAGCAGGACACAGAAATTGTCGAACCAGGTGATCACCCCCTGCAGCTTTACGCCGTTGATCAGGAAAACGGTCACCGGGACCTTGGTTTTGCGAACGTGATTAAGAAATGCGTCTTGCAGATTCTGCTTATCCGAAGCCATTGAACGAGCCTTTATTCTTGTCAGAGCGTGCCGCAGGCCGCCGCTTGATTTCGGCCGAGTATGGTCTGCGATTTTGCGAGTTTCCAGAGCGAATCCGAATCTTACCCCGCGGGTGTGGGCCTATGCCCTCAATCGCGCCAGAGATCGGGCGTCAAGGTCACGATGATGGCCAGCACTTCGAGCCGCCCGAGGATCATCGCCGCCGCCAGGACCGCCTTCACCCCGTCGCCGTATTGCGCGATCACGATGGGCATTTCGGTCGCCAGGGACACGATCGGCCCGGTGTTGGTCAGCCCCGCGAGCGCCAGGACGAAGGCGCCCTCGAAGCGGATGCCGAAGGCCGCGAAGGCCAGCACCATGACCGCGAGCGTCAGCGCGAAGATCATGAAGAAGACCCAGGCGATGAAGGCGCCCTCGCGCCGGGTGCGCCGCGACAGAAGGCCCGAGCGGCCGACGGAGCTGGGGTGGATCAGCCGCTCCAGCTCGCGCCGCCCGTTCAGGACCAGGATGAAGACCCGCAGGAGCTTCACCCCGCCCGCCGTCGTCGCCACGCCGCCGCCGACCAGCGCCAGCGCCATCAGGATCAGCCCCGGCGTGTTCAGCCCCGACCAGCCCTGGGTGCGGGCCCAGTCGGTGCTCTCGAAGCCGGTGGTGGTCAGGAAGGACAGCGTGGTGAAGGCCGCGCCCCAGAAGGCGCGCAGCGCCTGGGCCATGTTCTCCTCGGTGCCGACGTCGAAGGAAGCGAGCCAGTGGCGCAGGAACAGCATGAGCGGCACCGCCCCGGTGATCAGGATGCCCATGCGGAACTCGGGGTCATACCAGAGCCCCTGCCGCCGCGCCGCGGAGGTGTCGTTCGAGAAGGTCAGCCGCGAGAGCGAGAACAGCAGGAAGAGGAAGATCAACGCCTCGCCCGCGTGGCCCGCCTGCGAGCCCTCGAGCCCACCCACCGGCGAGATCGCCGAGGTCGCCAGCGTCGACATGGCGTGGCAGAGCGCCACGAAGGGCGTCTCGCCCGCCGCCATGAGCCCGAGCCAGAGCGCCAGCGTCAGCCCCGCGTAGACCGGCACCAGCGCGTGCACCACCCGTGCGAGGCGGAGCCGCGGGTCGGCCTGGTCGCGGTGGGCGGCGCCCGGGGCCGCGGATTGGCCGGGCTCCGACACCGCGGTGACCTCGAAGCCGCCAAGCGTCAGCGGTGCCAGGATCGCCGCCGCGGCGATCCACATCAACAGCCCGCCGAGCCAGCCGACCTCGGCCCGCCAGAGGTGTTCCGCATCCGACAGCCGCTCGGGCGCGAATAGCGTCAGCCCCGTGGTGGTCATGGCGGAGACCATCTCGAGGTAGGCGTTGAGGAAGCTCGTGGTGCGCACCGCCTGGTGGAACGGCACCGCCAGCATCGCCGGCAGGACGATGAAGGCCAGCAGCAGCGCCAGGAGCTGACGCAGCGCCCGGCGGTTGTGGTTGCCCCCGGCCAGCGCCAGGGCCACCAGCGTGATGCAGATGCCCGACAGGAGGCTCGCGTAGAAAAACGCACGGGCGTCGTGGAAATCCTCCTGCGCCAGCGCCAGCACCGCCGGGGCCAGCATGGCCAGCGCCCCGGCCCCGGCCAGGAGCAGCATCAGCGGGATGGACAGGAGCCGCGCCATGGGACCGGGTCAGAAGAAGTCGATGGAGACTTGCAGCAGCGTCTCGACCGCGGCGACATCCTTGGAGAGCGCGAAGATCACGATCTGGTCGCCCTCGTCGACGCGGGTGGCGCCGGTCAGCTTGACCACCTTGCCGCCCTTGCGCAGCGCGCCGACCAGCACGCCCTCGGGGAAGTCGATGTCGCGGATGCGCTGGCCGGTGATCGGCGAGGTCGAGAGGACCTCGGCCTCGATCACCTCGGCCTCGGCGTCGCCGATGGAATAGACCGCGCGCACCCGTCCGTGGCGGATGTGGCGCAGGATCGAGGAAACCGTGGTGGCGCGCGGGTTGATATAGGCGTCGATCCCCAGCGGCTCCATCATCGCGGTCAGCGTCGGGTCGTTGATCAGCGCGATGGCCATGGGACAGCCCGCCGCCTTGGCACGGACCGCGGCCAGCATGTTGGTCTTGTCGTCGTCGGTCACGCAGAGGACCGCATCGGCCCGGCCGATGTTGGCCTCGGCCAGAAGCGCGGTGTCGAGCCCGTCGCCGTGCAGCACGATGGTCTTTTCCAGCTCCTCGGCGGCGCGTTCGGCGGTCGGGCGGTGACGCTCGATGATCTTGGCGCGGATGCGCTCCTCGCGCTCCTCGAGGTTGCGGGCGACCATGCGCCCGACGTTGCCGCCGCCGATCAGCACGACGCGCTCCTGCTTGCGGTGCGGCTTGCCGAAGATCTCCAGCGTGCGGATCGCGTCTTCCTCGTGGACCATGACGTAGACGCTGTCGCCGATGAAGATCTGGTCCTCGGGTTCGGGGGCGAAAAGCGTGCCCTCGCGGCGCACGCCGACGACCACCGCGCGCAGGGTCGAGAAGAGGTCCGAGAGCTGCCGCAGCGGCGTGTTCACCACCGCGCAATCCTCGTCGATGGCCAGGCCCAGAAGCTGCGCGCGCCCGTCGAGGAAGGTCTCGGTGTCGAAGGCCGAGGGCGAGCCCAGCCGTTGCAGGGCGGCGTCGGCGACCTCGCGCTCGGGGCTGATCACCACGTCGATCGGCAGGTGGTCGCGGCGGTAGAGGTCGGAATAGATCGCGTCGAGGTAGCTTTGCGCCCGGAGCCGGGCGATCTTGCGCGGGATGGCGAAGATCGAGTGGGCCACCTGGCAGGTGACCATGTTGACCTCGTCGGAATGGGTCGCGGCGATGATCATCTCGGCGTCCTGGGCGCCCGCGCGGTCCAGCACGTCCGGGTAGGAGGCGAAGCCCGCGATGCCCTGGACATCCAGCGTATCGGTGGCGCGCCGCACCAGGTCGGGGTTGTTGTCCACGACCGTGACGTCGTTGCGCTCGCCCGAGAGATGGCGGGCGATCTGCCAGCCGACCTGGCCCGCCCCGCAGATGATGACCTTCATGGGACATCCCGAAAAGATGATCGACTGAAGAGAGGGTCTGACACGGGGCGCCCCCGCGGTCAATCACGCCGGGGCTGACGCAGCGGCAGGGGTGTGGCGCTGCCGGGACTTTGGACGCGGGGGGCGTGGGTGGGCGGAATGGGCGCACGCCACGCCCGCGGGCGCTTGGCCCCGGGCGGGTGGTCTGGTGGTCGCGGGCGCGTGGTCTGCATGGGCGCAGGCATCGAGCGCGGGCAGTTTGCCGAGACCCGTCCGCGCAGGATGGGCGCGGGCTCCGTGCGCGGGGGCTAGTGGGCCGAATGGGCGCGGGCTCCGCGCGCGGGCGCGGGCGGGCCAAGGCCCGCCGCCGCGCGCCGAAAGCCCCGCTCAGGCGGTCTGCCGCGCGGGGGTCTCGGCCTCGTCCTCCTCGTCGACATGGGCGATGCGCGCGCCGCCCTTGGCCGAGGTCACCACGCCCAGCGACTTCAGCTTGCGGTGCAGCGCCGAGCGCTCCATGCCGACGAAGTTCGCGGTCCGCGAGATGTTGCCGCCGAAGCGGTTGATCTGGGTCAGCAGGTATTCCCGCTCAAAGGCCTCGCGGGCCTCCCGCAGCGGCATGGTCGCCAGCGTGCCCGAGAGCACCACCCGGCCCTCGCCCTCGGCGCCCGGGGTGGCCTCCTGCGGCAGCTCAGCCGCCTCGATCGGGCCGGTGCCGTCGCCGAGGATCAGCACCCGTTCGATCAGGTTCTTCAGCTGCCGCACGTTGCCCGGCCAGATCATCGTCTGCAGAAGCGCCACCGCATCTTCCGACAGCGCCCGGCGCGGCAGGCCCTGGGCACGGTTGCAGAGCTCGATGAAATGCGTGGCGAGCCCGGGGATGTCCTCGCGCCGGTCCTCGAGCGAGGGCACCGGGATCGGCACCACGTTCAGCCGGTGATACAGCTCCTCGCGGAAGCGGCCGGCGGAAATCTCGGTCTCCAGGTCGCGGTTCGTCGAAGAGATCACCCGCAGGTCGACGCGCACCTTGTCCTGCCCGCCGACGCGGGTGAATTGCTGGTCGACCAGCACGCGCAGGATCTTCGACTGGGTGCCCGAGGGCATGTCGGCCACCTCGTCGAAATAGACGATCCCGCCATGGGCCTGCTCGAGAAGGCCCGGCTCGACACCCCGGTCGGGGGTTTCGCGGCCGAACAGCACCTCTTCCATCGACTCGGGCATGACGCCCGCGCAGTTGACCGTCACGAAGGGCCCCTGCGCGCGGTTCGAGCGGGCGTGGATGTAGCGCGCGGCGACCTCCTTGCCGCAGCCCGCGGGGCCGGTCAGCATCACCCGGCCGTTGGATTTCGTCACCTTGTCGAGCTGGCTCACCAGGTTACGGAAGGCCGGGCTGTCGCCGATCATCTCGGCCACCTCGGTCTCGCGGCGCTTCAGCTTCTGGTTCTCGCGGCGCAGCCGTGCGGTCTCCATGGCGCGGCGGATCACCACCAGCAGCTGGTCGATGTTGAAGGGCTTCTCGATGAAGTCATAGGCGCCCTGCTTGATCGCGGCCACGGCGATCTCGATATTGCCATGGCCCGAAATGATGACCACGGGAATGTCGGGATTGTCGCGCTTGACGGTCTTGAGGATGTCGATCCCGTCCATCTTGCTGTCTTTCAGCCAGATATCGAGGATGATCAGCGCCGGCGGCTCGCCGTTGATCTCGCTCATCGCCTCGTTGGAATTGCCGGCCAGCCGGATGCTGAAGCCCTCGTCCTCGAGGATGTCCCCGATCAACTCGCGGATGTCCCGCTCGTCGTCCACGATCAGAATGTCGCCCATCGTTCAATTCCCTTCCTTCAAACCGTTTCTTCCGCGCGTTCGCCGGAGCCCTCGCTCGGCCCCTGCCCCGGCGCTTCGGAGGCCGGCAGGCGGATGACCGCCATGGCGCCCCGGTGCCCGTCCCCGCCAAAGGGGTCGGCATCCTCGAGGGCCAGCGTGCCGCCATGCTCCTCGATGATCTTCTTGACGATCGGCAGGCCCAGCCCGGTGCCCTTGTCACGCGTCGTCACGTAGGGCTCGAAGAGCCGCGCGCGGTCCTCGGGCAGGCCGATGCCGTTGTCGGCGATGGTGATCTCGGCGCGGCCCTCGGGCCCGAGCCGCATGGCGACGCGGATCTCGGGCGCCACGTCGTCGGGCAGCGCGCCCGCCTCGCGGCGGCTCTCGATCGCCTCGCCGGCATTCTTGATCAGATTGGTGAGCGCCTGCGAGATCATCGTCGCGTCAAGCTCGGCCTCGATCGGCATGTCGGGCAGATCGGCCTCGAAGCGCACCTCGGGCTGGCCGGTCTCCTGCAGCAGCACCGCGCCGCGCAAGAGCTCGGTCAGGTTCTCGGGCCGGCGCTCGGGTTCGGGCATCCGGGCGAACTTGGAAAACTCGTCGACGATCCGGCGCAGGTCGCCGGTCTGGCGGATGATCACCTCGGTCATCTGCTCCAGCCGCTCGGCCTCGGGCGGCTCGAGCCCGCGCGAGAACTTGCGCCGGATGCGTTCGGCCGACAGCTGGATCGGCGTCAGCGGGTTCTTGATCTCATGGGCGATGCGCCGGGCGACATCGCCCCAGGCGGCCATGCGCTGCGCCGAGACAAGGTCGGTCACATCGTCGAAGGCCACCACGTAGCCCTCGAGGCTGCCGTCGTCGCGGCGCCGGGTCGACATCCGCACCAGCAGGTTCTCGAGCCGACCGTCGCGGCTGACCTTGATCTCTTCCTGCACCACCTCGGAGCCGCTGTCGATCAGCCGGTCGAAGAGCGGGCCGAACTCGGGCACGGCGACATGGATCGGGTAGCGCGCCTTGTCGTCGCCCACATCGAGCAGCCGCTCGGCGGAGCGGTTCACGAAGGTCATGCGCCCCTCGGCATCGAGCCCCGCGACCCCCGAGGTCACATTGGTCAGCACGCTGTCGAAGAGCCGCTGGCGGCGCTCGATCTGGCGGGTGTTCTCCAGGAGCCGCTCGCGCTGGCCTTTGAGCTGCCGGGTCATCTGGTTGAAGTAGCGCCCCAGCATGGCGATCTCGTCGTCGGCCTCGTCCTCGCGCACCTGCACGTCGAGGTCCCCTGCCCCAACCCTTTGCGCCGCGCCGGTGAGCTGGCCCACGGGCCGCGACAGCCGTTCGGCGAACCAGAGCCCCAGCCAGACCGCCGCGAGGATCAGAAGGACCGCGAAACCCAGGTAGAGAAGCGCGAAGTCGAAGACCCGGCGGCCGCGTTCGCTTTCCTGCTGCTGGTAGAAGCGCGCGGTCTCCTGGGTGTCGTCCAGAAGGTTGAGGATGCCGCCGTCGACCTCGCGGCTGACATAGAGGAAACGGTCCACGAAGGCGCCAAGCGGCACCAGGGCGCGGAACTCGTTGTTGTTCCAGTCCTCGATCACCGCCACCCCGTCGCGCCGCGCCGCCACCAGCGCCTCGGGCGGCGGGGCCTCGAAGTCGAAAAGATAGGAGCGGTCGCCGCGGGCCAGGATCTCGCCCTCGCCGTCGATCACGAAGGCCTCGCGCAGCCCGCGCTGGATCTGCGCCTGCCCCGCGCCCAGAAGCTGGCGCAGCTCGCCGTCGTCCATGAAGGCCTGCGCCCGGCGGTTGGCGTCGAGGAAGCGCGCCAGGGCCTCGGCGTCCTCGATCAGGTCGCCGCGGTGCTCCTCCTCGTAGGCGACCGCCGCCGAGAGCGAGGCGCCCACCACGTTCTGCACCCGGGTCGAGAACCAGGTCTCGAGGCCGATGTTGATGGTCAGCACCGCAAAGACCGCCACGGTGATCGTCGGCAGAAGCGCCATGAGCGCGAAGACCCCGGTCAGCCGCAGGTGCAGCCGCGAGCCCGCCGATTTCGCCCGCCGCGCGGCGATCAGCGCGGCGACGCGGCTCAGGACCAGCGCCGCCAGCAGGAGGACGTAGACAAGATCGGCCAGGAGCACGAGGCGCAGCGACAGGTCGGTGTCGTCGCCCTGCATCGGGCCTAATACAAGATAGGTCAGAACGGCGAGGACGGGCCCCAGAAGAACCAGGCCCAGGGTTGCCGCGTTCTGCACGCGGCGCATCCGCCTTAGCTGGGCCATACGCGCCCAGCTCCAGTTCCGTGCCCGAGTGGCCACAGCCGCCCCTCGTGATTTACGGCCGATCTGCTCGGCCAACCGCCATATCTTGTGGTCTGACCGCTGCCAGGGGCAGCGCCGCCACGGTTATGTTGCCGGTTTACATCAATTTGCGGCGGCGTGTCACGCGGATATCGAGGTCGGTGATCTTTTTGCGAAGCGTATTTCGGTTGATTCCGAGCAGGTCGGCGCATTTCGCCTGGTTGCCGCCCGTGGCCTCCAGCGCGATCTCGATCAGCGGCGCCTCGACCTCGCGCAGGATGCGGGCATAAAGGCCCGGCGGCGGCAGCATGTTGCCGTGCAGGTCGAAGTAGCGCCGCAGGTGCCGCGCCACCGAGGTGCCGAGCTTCTCGCCCTCGCCGCTTTTCAGGATCGGGCCGGTCTCGGGCTGGTTGCCCAGCACCGCCTCGACCTCGGTGCGGGTGATCTCTTCGGCGCGGCTGGTCAGCGACAGGCGCCGCACGGTGTTCTCGAGCTGGCGCACGTTGCCGGGCCAGGAATAGGCGCGGAAGATCTCGCCCGCCTCCTCGGAGAGCCAGCGCTGGGTGCCGCCCTCGCGTTCGATGCGCGACAGGAAATGCTCGCTCAGAAGCGCGATGTCGTCGACCCGCTCGCGCAGGGCCGGCACCTGGATGGTCGCGCCCGAGAGCCGGTAGTAGAGGTCGCGGCGCACCTTGCCTTCTTCGACCTCGATGCCGAGGTCGCCCTGGCTCGTGGCCATGAAGCGCGGCGCGTGATCTCCGGGCACATCCATCATCCGCACGATGCGCGCCTGCACCTCGTCGTCGATGTCGCCCACCTCGTCGATCAGGAGCGTGCCGCCCTTGACCCGCGCCAGCACCCGCGCCGGGCCCTCGAGGTCGGACAGATCCGCCCCGGTCACGGTTACGAAGGGCAGCGTGCGGCGGTCCGAGAAGTCGTGGATCGCCCGCGCGATGAGGCTTTTCCCGGTGCCGGACTCGCCCGAGATCAGCACCGGCAGGTCGGTGTTCATCACCTTGGCGACCAGCCGGTAGAGCGCCTGCATGGCCGCCGTCTTGCCGACCAGCGGCAGCTCGTCCGGCCCGTCGGCGTTCTCGGCCGGCTCGTCGCGGCGCGGCGCGCGGTTGCGGTTGTCGAGCGCCTTGGCGGTGCGCTTCATCAGGTCCGGCAGGTCGAAGGGCTTCGGCAGGTAGTCGTAGGCTTCGGCCTCGGCGGCCTGGATCGCGGTCATGATGGTGTTCTGCGCCGAGATCACGATCACCGGCAGGTCGGGCCGGTCCTGGGCGATCTTCGGCAGCATCTCGAGCCCGTTGCCGTCGGGCATGACCACATCCGAGATCACCACGTCGCCCTTGCCCTCGGCCACCCAGCGCATCAGCGTCGTCAGCGAGGAGGTCGCATGGACCTTGCAGCCGGCGCGGGTCAGCGCCTGGGTCAGAACCGTGCGGATCGTGCGGTCGTCGTCCGCGACCAGAACCGTGCCATCCATCACTCACCTTCCTTTGCGTGTTTGGGGGCCAGCGGCAGCGAGATGCGGAAGAGCGTGCGGCCGGGCACGCTCTCGACCGAGATCCAGCCGTCGTGGTCCGAGACGATCTTGGAGACCAGCGCCAGGCCCAGCCCGGTGCCGTTCTCCTTGCCCGAGACGAAGGGGTCGAAGATGTCGCCCTTGATGTCCTCGGGCAGGCCCGGGCCGTCGTCGATGATCTCGATCTGCAAGGGCAGAAGCTGGCCCGAGCCGTCCGAGCGCCGCAGCCGGAAGCTGTGCTCGTAGAAGGTGTGCAGCCGGATGCGCCCGCCCTCCTTGGGGTCGGCGGCCTCGGAGGCGTTCTTCAGAAGGTTCAGCACCACCTGCAGAAGCTGATCGGGGTCGCCATGGGCCAGGGGCAGCGAGGGGTCGTAATCCTCGATCATGGTCATATGCCCGCCGAAGCCCAGAAGCGCCGAGCGCCGCGCCCGGTCGAGCACGTCGTGGATGTTGACCGCGCGCCGTTCCGGCAGCGAGAGGTTGCCGAACTGCTCCACCTGTTCGAGCAGCTTCACGATGCGCCGGGTCTCGCTGACGATCAGGTCGGTGAGCTC
The DNA here is from genome assembly GCF_021272185.1 of Roseivivax sp. GX 12232. Lineage (GTDB taxonomy): Bacteria > Pseudomonadota > Alphaproteobacteria > Rhodobacterales > Rhodobacteraceae > Roseivivax. The sequence goes on along the minus strand of NZ_JAJSEC010000009.1, from coordinate 165,924 downwards.
CAGGTCCTCGGCCTCGAGGTTCATCGACAGAAGCTGCGCCGCCCCGGTGATGCCGGCGAGCGGGTTCTTGATCTCATGGGCCAGCATCTCGGCCATGCCGATCGCCGATTTCGCCGCGGATTTCACCGAATGGCTCTGGGTGATCCGGCCCGCCAGCTCGCGCGGGGAAATCAGCACCACCATCCAGTCGGGCTGCCCTGCCAAGGGCGCGATATGCAGCGAACAGACCAGCGGCGGGCGCGAGCCGGTGCCAACGTCGACGTCGTTGACGAAAAGCGGCGTGCCGTTGCGGCGGGCGCGCAGGAAGCTCTCCTCGATCGGGGCGTCGACGGCGAGACGGTCCCAGATCGGCTGGCCGACGATCCATTTCGCCGAGTTGTTCATGAAGCCCTCGGCGGCGGGGTTCATGTCGGCGATATTGTCCGAGGCGTCGATCAGAAGCGCCGGCACCGGAAGCGAGGACCAGAGCGAGAGGGCGAGCGCGGTGTTCATGCCGCGACCCGTTCGGCGCCGAGCAGCGCCTGCGGCAGGCCCGAGAGCACCTCGGCGGGGCTGCGGGCGGTCAGGATCTCGCGCCGGAGCGCCCCGTGCGTGCCCGCATGATCCATGTACCAGCCCAGGTGCTTGCGCGCGACGCGCAGGCCCAGATCGGCGCCGTAGAAGCTCAACATCGCCTCGTAATGCTCTGATACCATGTCGGAAAATTCCTGCCCCTCGGGGCGTGCGGGCTGCGGCTGACCTTGGAGGTCGGCGGCGACCTCGGCCAGGAGCCAGGGCCGGCCTTGCGCGCCGCGGCCGATCATCACCCCGTCGCCGCCCGAAAGCGCCAGCGCCTGCCGCGCCCGCGTGCTGTCGGTGATGTCGCCATTGGCCACCACCGGGATCGAGACCGCCTCTTTCACCGCGCGGATCGCGCCCCAGTCGGCGGCGCCCTTGTAGAACTGGCAGCGGGTGCGGCCGTGGATCACGATCATCCGCACGCCTGCCCCTTCGGCGCGTTGGGCCAGGTCGGGGGCGTTCAGGCAGTCGTGGTCCCAGCCGAGCCGGGTCTTCAGCGTCACCGGGATCGAGACTGCGCCCGCCACCGCCTCGATCAGCCGCAGCGCGTGATCGAGGTCGCGCAGAAGCGCCGAGCCCGAGTAGCCGCCGACCACCTTCTTGGCGGGGCAGCCCATGTTGATGTCGACGATGCGCGCACCCGAGGCCTCCACGAAGCGCGCCGCCTCGGCCATCCAGTAGGGATCGCGGCCGGCGAGCTGCACCGAGGTGTTCTCGAGCCCGAAGCCCAGCTCCGCCTTCTCGCGGGTGGCCCATTTGCCCTGCACCAGCTCCTGGCTCGCGACCATCTCGCTGACCACCAGCCCGGCGCCGAACCGCGAGACCAGCGCGCGGTAGGGCAGATCTGTGATTCCCGCCAGCGGGGCCAGGAACACGGGAATGTCGATGCGGGTCTCTCCGAGGTTCACGCCGGATGCCTATTCGTTGTGCATGGATCTGGGCTAAACCCGCCACGGCGCATATTCAACGCCTGCGGGGGGCCTGCGGGGGGCGGAGCCGCCGCAAAACCGGGCGAGCGCCCAATTTTTGGGCAATTGCGCTGGCGTTGCGAAGCCACGGGCTGTCTCTTAATGAAGGCCTTGGGGAAAGGGAAGCGCATGGACTACGCCGTGATCATCGTGGCCGCGGGACGCGGCGCCCGCGCCGGGGGACCGGTGCCGAAGCAGTGGCGCGCGCTGGCGGGCCAGAGCGTGGCGCGCTGGACCGTCGGGCGCTTCGCCGCTGCCGCGCGGCGCATCGTGGCGGTGCATCCCGAGGACATGGACCAGGCCGCGCGCGAGCTTTCGGGCCTCGGCGCCGAGCTGGTCGCGGGCGGCGAGAGCCGCGCCGCCTCGGTCCGCGCCGGGCTCGAGGCGCTGGCTTCGGACCCGCCGGACCGGGTGCTGATCCATGACGTGGCGCGCCCCTGCGTCACCTCAGAGGTGATCGACAACGTGCTGGCCGCGCTCGATTTTTCCGATGGCGCGGCCCCGGCTCTGGCGGTCACCGACGCGCTCTGGACCGGCGCCGAGGGGCGGGTCACCGGCACCCAGCCGCGCGACGGGCTGTTTCGCGCGCAGACGCCCCAGGGCTTCCGCTTCGCGCAGATCCTGGCGGCCCATCGCGGCCATGACGGCACCGCCGCCGACGACGTGGAGGTGGCCCGCGCCGCAGGCCTCAGCGTCGCCATCGTCGCGGGCGCCGAGGACAACCTGAAAATCACCGCGCCCGGCGATTTCGACCGCGCGCGCGACATCCTGGAGAGGCAGAATGGACATCCGGCTCGGTAACGGCTTCGACGTGCACCGCTTTCGCGAGGGCGACCACGTCATGCTCTGCGGGGTGCGGGTGCCGCATGACCGCGCGCTCGACGGGCATTCCGACGCGGACGTGGGCATGCATGCGGTGACCGATGCGATCTACGGTGCGCTGGCCGAGGGCGACATCGGCCGGCACTTCCCGCCTTCGGACCCGCAGTGGAAAGGCGCCGAGAGCGAGATCTTCCTGCGCCACGCGGTCGAACTGGCGGCCAGCCGCGGCTACCGGATCGCCAATATCGACGTCACGCTGATCTGCGAGCGCCCGAAGATCGGCCCGCATGGCGCTGATATGCAAGCGAAAATGGCGGAGCTGATGATGCTCGACGCAGCCCGCGTCTCGGTCAAGGCGACCACATCCGAGCGGCTCGGCTTCACCGGCCGCGAAGAGGGCATCGCGGCGCTTGCCACCGCCGCTCTGGTGGCGGCATGAGCGCGCTGATCGCCACGCTCTTCGGGGTCGGCCACCTGCGCCCCGCGCCGGGCACCTGGGGCTCGCTGGCCGCCCTGCCGCTTTACTTCGCGCTCTATGAGCTCGGCGGGCTGGCGCTGACACTGATCGCCACGCTTCTGCTGGTGCCGCTTGGCACCTGGGCCATCGCCCGCGAGACCGCGGGCCGCGAGGACCACGACCCCTCCGAGATCGTGATCGACGAGGTGGCGGGCCAGTGGATTGCCCTTTTTCCAGTGGGTTACGGGGCCTTCTTCACCGGCGCGGACGTGCTGGCGCTTTGGCCCGGCTGGGTCGCGGGGCTGCTCTTCTTCCGGCTTTTCGACATCTGGAAGCCCTGGCTCGTGGGCCGCGCGGACCGCATGGGCACGCCCTTCGGCGTCATGCTCGACGACCTGATCGCCGGGGTCTTCGCGGCGCTCGCGACCTTTGCGCTTGGCGCGGCCTGGCACCTGGTGCTGCTATGAGTGCCGCCGAGGAGCTCATGACCCGCGCCCGCGCCGAAGGCCGGGTGCTGGCCACCGCGGAAAGCTGCACCGGCGGGCTGATCGCCGGGGCGATCACCGATGTGGCGGGCTCCTCGGCGATCTTCGACCGGGGCTTCGTCACCTATTCCAACGCCGCCAAGACCGAGATGCTGGGGGTCGCCCCCGCCACGCTCGAGGCGCATGGCGCGGTCTCCGAACCGGTCGCGCAGGAGATGGCGGCGGGCGCGCTCGCCCGCTCGGCCGCCGACCTCGCGGTCTCGGTCACCGGCATCGCGGGGCCCGGCGGCTCCGAGCACAAGCCCGAGGGCCGGGTCTGCTTTGGCCTCGCCACGCCGCAGGGCACCCGGAGCGAGACGGTGGACTTCGGCGCCCTGGGCCGCGCCGAGGTGCGCCGCGCCACGGTGGACCACGCGCTGCGGCTCCTGATCGCCGCGCTCGACTGACCACCCCGGCGCCCGCGCGGAACCCTTCGCAAACCGCCCATAAAACGGGCGCCTGCCCATGATTTGCGCTCAAATTCGGCGCATTTCGCAAAATGACCGTGTTTTCAGCGCCCCCGTGGCCCCCTGCCGCTTTTTCGCGCAGCGCTTTTCCGCTTTCTCCGCCGCCACCGAGGTCAACGGAGGAAGAGGGACCAATGAACGGAGCGGATACCGCCTGGATCATCACCGCCACCGCGCTTGTCTTGTTCATGACGCTGCCGGGGCTGGCGCTGTTTTACGGAGGGCTCGTGCGGGCCCGCAACGTGCTCAGCGTCTTCATGCATTGTTACGCCATCGCCTGCCTGATGAGCGTCTTGTGGTTCGCCTTCGGCTATTCCATCGCCTTCGGCGACGGCGGCGCGCTCTGGGGCGGGCTGGGCAAGGTCTTCCTCAGCGGGGTCACCGCCGACAGCCTGTCGGGCACCCTGCCCGAGGTGCTGTTCTTCGCCTTCCAGATGACCTTCGCGATCATCACGCCCGCGCTGATCGTCGGCGCCTACGTCGAGCGCGTGGGCTTCGGCTTCGTGCTGCTGTTCTCGGGGCTCTGGATGCTCCTGTGCTACGCGCCGGTGGTGCACTGGGTCTGGGGCGGCGGCATGCTGGCCGACGGCGGCATCTTCGGCGAGATCGGCGTGCGCGACTTCGCCGGCGGCATCGTGGTGCATGAGACCGCGGGCATCGCGGCGCTGATCCTCGCGGTCTTCCTGGGGCCGCGGAAGAAGAACACCATCCCGCCGCACAACCCCGGCTACACGATGATCGGCGCGGCCATGCTCTGGGTCGGCTGGTTCGGCTTCAACGGCGGCTCGCAGCTCGCCGCCGACGGCGGCGCGGCCATGGCGCTGACGGTGACGCATATCTCGGCGGCCACCGCCTCGCTGACCTGGGCGCTCTGGGAGAAGCTGAAGTTCGGCAAGGCGAGCCTCGTGGGCATGGTCACCGGCACCATCGCGGGCCTGGCCTCGATCACCCCGGCCTCGGGCTTCGTCGGCCCCGTCGAGGCGCTGATCATTGGCGCGGTCGCGGGCATCCTCTGCCAGGAGGCGGTGAACCTGATCCGCAACCGCCTGAAGATCGACGACACGCTCGACGTCTTCGCGGTGCACGGCGTCGGCGGCATCTTCGGCACGGTGATGATCGCGGCCTTCGGCGCGGGCAGCTGGGCCGCGCAGCTCGGCAGCCTGGTGATCGTCGGGGTCTTCACCCTGGTCGTGACGCTGGTGCTGGTCATCGTCTGCCGGGCGATCACGCCGCTGCGCGTCACCGAGGAGGACGAGCACAACGGGCTCGACATCTCGGTGCACGGCGAGCGGGCCTACGACGTGGCGAGCTGAGGCCCCACACACAGCGAACGGCGAGAAGGCGGGTCCAAGCGGCCCGCCTTTTTCTTTGGCTCAGAGGGTAATCGATGGGGTCTTGCAGCGTGAGGCTGTCCGGCGCCTTCATCTCGCGTCTCAGGCAAGGCTACCCAGCGCCGCCCTGCCCCGCGCGCTTCGCGGGCCCAAACACACGCTTTAGCCCAGCCCGCAAAGCTAAGCCCCGGCCCTAGCCGTAAAGCTCGGCCGCCCGGCGCTCGAAGGCGCGCACGATGCGCTGCATCGCCTCGTAGAAGAACATCCCCGCCGCGCCCTGCAGGATGCGGTTCTTGAACTCGAAATCGACGTGGAAGCTGACCTCGCAGCCGCCCTCGACGTCGCGGAAGGCCCAGCGGCTCTCCATGTAGCGGAACGGCCCGTCGAGATACTCGGTGTCGATCTTGCGGTCTTCGGGGAACAGCGTCACCCGGCTGCCGAAACGCTCGCGGAAGACCCGGAACGAGATCACCAGGTCGGCCAGCATGACCTTTCTGTCGGCTTTCTCCTCGGTCGAGCGGATGCGCGCGGCGGCGCACCATGGCAGGAAGTCCGGGTAGGATTCGACATCCGCGACGAGCCGGTACATATCGTCCGCCGCATAGGGCAAAGTCTTGGTTTCGGAATGCTTTGGCACTGCCTCGCTCCGCTGGTGACAACCGCTCGTCATGTCGTATAGAGGCGAGACAAAATCAAGGGAACGAGATGTCCCAACCTAGTTACGTGATCGACGAGATGATCTCGGCCAAGGCCATCGCGGCGCGCATCGAGGCGCTGGCGCAAGAGATCGAGAAGGACTTCAAGGACACCAACAAGCTGGTCGTGGTCGGCCTCTTGCGGGGGTCTTTCGTCTTCATCGCGGACCTCGTCCGCGAGCTTGGCCTGCCGGTGGAGGTGGATTTCCTCGAAGTCTCCTCTTACGGCGATGCGATGGAATCGAGCCGCGAGGTGCGGATCCTGAAGGACCTGCGCACCGGCATCGAGGGCCGCGACGTGCTGGTCGTCGAAGATATCGTCGACACTGGCTACACGCTGAGCCACGTCATCAAGCTTCTGGAAAGCCGCGCGCCCCGGCAGCTTCGGACCATCGCGCTCCTCGACAAGCCGACGCGCCGCGAGGTGGACATCCGCGCCGACTGGATCGGCTTCGAGATCCCCGACGAATTCGTGGTCGGCTACGGCATCGACTACGCGCAGCGCAACCGCAACCTGGGCTTCATCGGCAAGGTCCGCTTCACGGAGTGAGCATGCGCTGGCTTCTGAGGATGCGGCTCTGGGCGCAACGTCCGAAGAGCGAAAAGCAGGTGAAGATCCTGCTGGGCATCGTCGGGATCTGCCTGGCGCTTTACGCGGTGGAGCGCTGGATCGGCTGGCCCGAGGCGCTGACCTTCGAGGCCTATTCGCCGCCGAACCGGGTGTCGCGCTAGGCGCGGGGGCTTGGCAGGCGTTGTCGTGCGGCCTTCGGGAGGGTTTGGGCATGACGCGCACACGGCGTGACCGGCGCCCCCTGCCCCAAACCTCACCGCCCGAGGCGATCCGCCTTCAGAACACCATGCCTTCGGAGAGCGGCTGCCCGTCGCGGACCCGCGCCCAGCCGAGCGGGCCGAGGTCGAGGCTGCGGTAGGCGCCGTGGCGGATCCATTCCGCCACGCCCCGCCCCGCCGCGGGCGCGTGCTGCACGCCATGGCCCGAGAAGCCGGTGCAGAAGACCAGGTTGCCGAAGCGGTCATGCGGGCCGATCACCGCGTTCTGGTCGAGCATGTTCATCTCGTAGTGCCCTGCCCAGGTGCGGTCGAGCCGCAGCTCCTCCATGGCCGGTACCCGGTGCGCGAGGTTGGGCCAGAAGAGGTCGAGCAGCAGGTCATGGTCGGGCTCGAGGTCCTCGGGCGGGTGGTCGTCGCGCTCGGGCGGAGGCTGGATGCCGCCGATGAAGCCCTGCCCCTCGGGACGCAGCCAGAAGCCCGAGACATCGCAGGTGAGCGGCAGCCCCGCCGGATCGACCGGCGCGCGGAAGGCGAAGGCGGTGCGCTTCTTGGCCACGACCGGCAGCTCGATCCCGAGGCCCGCGACGAGCGGCGCGGAATGCGCGCCCGCGGCCAGGACGCACCAGTCGCAGGGCAAGGTCGTGCCGTCCTTCAGCACCACGCCCGTTACAGCGCCGGCCTGGGCTTCGAGCCCCGTGACCTCGCCGGTCAGGTAGTCGACGCCCGCCTCCCGCGCCCGCGCCCGGGCCTGGGTCAGCATCGACCAGGCGTCGAACCAACCCTCGTTCCGGGTGCCGAGAGTGCCGCAGGCCAGGTCCCCGGTGTTCAGATGCGGGAAGCGGCGGGAGAGCTCGGCGCGGTCGAGCAGCGCCACCTCGGCGCCGGTGGCGGTCTGCATCTCGGCCAGCCGGGCGCGGTGCTCGGCCCTGCCTGCATCGGCGAGGACCAGGTAGCCCTCCTCGCGGAAGGCCATGATCTCGCCCGTCTGGCGCAGGTAGTCGGCGCCGAAAAGCGACATCTCGACCAGGAGCGGCGTGTCGAACTGGGTGCGGATCCCCGCCGCCGAGAGCGCCGTCGAGGCGCGGGCATAGCTCGGGTCGCGCTCGACCACGGTGATCGGCCCGGTGAAGCCCTGATCCCGCAGCGACATGGCGCAGAACGAGCCCATGGCCGCGCCGCCGAGGATGACGACGCGGGTGGTCCCGGAGCTGCGCGCCGCGCTCACTCGGGCACGGGCACGGTGTAGTTCAGCACCATGCGCCCGCCGTCGGGATAGATCGTCTGGCCGACCACGTAGGAGGCATCCGGCCCGCAGAGGAAGGCCGCGACCGAGGCCACCTCGGAGGGTTCCCCGCAGCGCCCCGCGGGCGTCCGCGACAGGATGGTGTTGCGCGCCGCGTCGGACTGCATGACCGACTGGCGCACCATGTCGGTCAGGATCGTGCCCGGCCCGATGGCATTGACGCGGATGCCGTGCTTGATCAGCCCGATCGACATGACCGCGGTGAGCTGCTTCATGCCGCCCTTGGAGCAGGCATAGGCGACGGTATTGGGGATCGCGAGCTCGGCGTTGACCGAGGACATGTTGACGATGGCCCCGCCTTCGCCCTGGTCGATCATCGCCCGCGCGGCGGCCTGGCCCAGCAGGAAGGGCGCCTTGAGGTTGACCGCCATGGTCTGGTCGAAGCCGTCCTCGGGGAAGTCGACGAAATCGGCCTGGACGATGATGCCGGCGTTGTTGATCAGCACGTCGCAGCGCCCGAAGGCCTCGCGGCAGGCGGCGACGATCCCTGCCGCGCCCTCGGCGTTCAGCGTCGAGAGGTCGGCCGCATGGGCGACGGCGTTTGCGCCCAGCCGGTCCGCGGCGGCGAGCAGCGCCTCTTCCTTGACGTCGACCATGAGCACCCGGTCGCCGTCGGCGATGAAGCGTTCGGCACAGGCCAGCCCGAGGCCCTGGGCGGCCCCTGTCACGATCACGGCGCGGTCGGTCTCTCGCATATGGCGGCTCCTTGATGGGGGAATTTTGCGCCACTGTGACAGGCTCGTCCTGGGGCGCAAGCCCGGGATTGGGGGGGAGGCGCGAGGCTTGCGGAGCTGCCGGACATCGATCCGGCGCGTCTCCCGCACAGGCCACCCCGGCACCCTCTCGACACGCCCCACCAGAGGGCGCGCGCCGGACCGGGGGCCGGCGCTGCTGAGTTCTGAGCGAGGCGCTTTATCCCAGCAAGGTCAGGACTAGAGAAACGCTATGCACGCCAGCCCAAGGAGCGCCGGCCCATCGGGCCGGTCCGGCGCGCGCCCGGCACCTTCGGTGCTATTCGGGCGCAAGAGGAGCCAGATTCAACCGATCGCACTCATGCAAACGCCGGTCTTGGCGGGCTTCCGCAAAAAGCGCGTCCGCCACCCTCACCAAAGGCCCAAGCTGAGGGTGCAAGCCACCCCTACCCCAGCTCCTCCACCAGGAAATCCGCCGGCCCGATGACACCAACCTCGGCCTCCACCGCCTCGGCGTTGTGGTTGAACCAGAAGCGCTCGGTCGCGGTCTCGCGGCAGCGGACGCCCTCGGGCATATCCCGCAGCGCCACCCCGGCGCGCGCGGCCATCCCGGCCACCAGCCGATCGAGCGCCGCGGCATCGCCCCAGCCGCCCATGTAAAGCACCCGCCCTCCGCGCATGGCGACGGGCTGGCCCGCCTCGCTGGCCAGCACCACCTCGGCCCCGCCCTCGATCTCCTCGAGGTAGCGCGTCGCGCCGCCGCCGCCTTCAAGCGGCAGGGGCATGTCGGGGCGCAGGCTCTCGACCCGGGTCACCCGCAGGTCGAGCCCGGGCATCGCGGGCGGCAGCGGCACGGGGATGGAGAACTCGCCGTCCCGCGCGCCGCTCCGGGGGCCGATCAGCACCTCGGCACCGCAACCGCTCAGCCGCGCCTTCAGCTCCTCGGGCATGCGGTTCAGCCCCGGCGCCAGCACCATGGCATAGCCCGAAAGATCCCCCTCGGGCGGCAGGATGTCGATGCTGAGCCCGGCCCGGCGCAGCGCCCGGTAGTGATCGAGCACCAGGTCGAAATAGGACAGCCCCGCCCCATGCGGCTGCACCTCCCAGGCCCAGGCCGCGTCGAAATCGAAGATCAGCGCGACCGGGGCGCGGGCCGCCGTCACCTCGGGGCGCGCGGAGAGCTCGCGGGCCACCTGCTGCGCCTCGCCGTAGGCCGGCGCCTCGGCGCTGTCGGGGCGCAACATGCCGGTGTGCAGCTGCTCCTGGGCGAAAGGCGCCTGGCGCCAGCGGAAGTAACAGACCGCCTCGGCACCGTGGGCAAAGGCCTCCCAGGTCCAGAAGCGCACCATGCCGGGCAGTGGCGATGGATTGTGCGGCGCCCAGTTCACCGGCCCGGGCTGCTGCTCCATGACCCACCAGCGCCCCCGCCCCGTGGCGCGGTAGAGGTCGTGGTGGAAGGCCTGGAAATCCGGCTCGCCCTGCCGGGCGTAGCGGCGCTGGGTCTGGGCATCCGCGCCGACCCTGTCCTCGAGAAAGCCCAGGGGATAGGAATCCCAGGTCACGAAATCGAGGTCTTCGCCGACCTTGTAGTGATCGAAGCCGGTCTCGCGGCCCATGTAGTTGTGCGAGATCGGCGCCTTGGAGCGGGCGCGGATGATCTCGACCTGCACACGGTTGAAGCGCGCCACCTGGTCCGAGGAAAAGCGCCGGAAGGCCAGGCTATGGGCCGGGTTGGGCTCGGTCACGGTCAGGTTCGGCAGCTCGATCTGGTCGAAGCTGTCGTAGTCCATCGACCAGAAGACATTGCCCCAGGCGCGGTTCAGCGCCTCGACCGACTGGTAACGCTGCGCCAGCCAGTCGCGGAAGGCGTCCCGCGCCGCCTCGGAATAAGAGACCGCGGTGTCGTGGCAGCCGTATTCGTTGTCGGTCTGCCAGGCCGCGAGATGCGGGTGATGGCCGTAGCGATCGGCCAGGGCGGTCACGATCCGGCGGCATTCGGCCAGGTAGCCCTCATGCGAAAAGCAGTAGTGCCGCCGCGAGCCATAGCCGCGCGGGCGGCCTTCGACGTCGCGGGCCAGCATGTCGGGGTGTTTGTCGACCACCCAGCGCGGCGGCGTGGCGGTGGGCGTGCCGAGGACGACCTTCAGCCCCGCCTGCCCCAGCACATGCATGGCGGTATCGAGCCAGTCCCACTCGAAGCGCCCCGGTGCGGGCTCGAGCCGCGACCAGGCGAACTCGCCGATGCGGACCCAGGTGAGGCCCGCTTCGACCATGCGCCGGGCGTCCTCTTCCCAGATCTCGCGGGGCCAGTGTTCGGGGTAATAGCAGGTGCCAAGCGTGCGGCGCATCGGGGGCTCTCGCGGTCAGGGAATGTGGGGGGGGCGACGGATCAGCCGGGCAGCGCGTCCCAGGCCGCGACGACCTGGGCGGCGCGCCGGGCGACCTCCTCGGGGGTGAAGCCGGGCTTGTAGAGGCTGGTGCCCATGCCGAAGCCGGTCACGCCCGCGGCGCGCCAGTCGGCGAAATCCTCGGCGCCGACGCCGCCCACGGCATAGGTCTCGGCCTCGGGCGGCAGGACGGCGGCAAGCGCCTTGAGCCCGTCGGTGCCGAGCTTGAAGGCGGGAAAGAGCTTCAGCCCGTCGGCCCCGGCGCGCAGAGCGGCGAAACACTCGGTCGCGGTGAAGACGCCGGGGTAGGATTGCATGCCCGCGGCTTTCGTGGCGCGGATCACCTCGGGGCAGCAGTCGGGCGAGACGACCATGCCCGCGCCGATCCCCGCGAGCCTGTCGACCGCCGCCGGATCGAGCACCGTGCCCGCGCCGATCAGCGCGCGGTCGCCGCAGGCGCCGACCATGCGTTCGATGCTGTCGAAGGGATCGGGCGAGTTCAGTGGCACCTCGATCCGGTCGATGCCCTGCTCGAGCAGCGCCTCGCAGATCGGCACGGCCTCGTCGGGGGTGATCCCGCGCAGGATGGCGATGACCTTGCGGCTCATGATGCGGCCTTTCTGAGTTGGGCCCGGGCGGCGGTCAGCCCGGCAAGCGTGATGTCCTCGGCGTCGAGCCGGTCGACGGCGGCGCCCTGGGCTTCGAGCGCGCGGGCATAGGCCTCGGCCTGGCCGCCGTTGCCGGCGACGATCACCGGCTGGCCCAGCCAATAGGCGCGGGCCCCGGCGAGCTCCATGCCGATGAGCTGCCCGGAAAGCCGCGCCAGCGCCGTCTCGGGCGGCAGATCGGCCAGGAGCGCCTCGGCGCGCAGCGAAAAGAGGTTGGCGGCCAGCGGCGCGGGCCGCGACATGGCGTCCGAGACCGCGGCGTCGAAGGCCGCGGCGTCCCAGCCCTCGGTGCCGAGCGAATGGCGCAGCACCGAGGCGTCGCGCAGGAGCGCGAAGATCTCGCCGGTCATATAGGTGCGGAAGCTCACCACCTCGCGGGCCGAACATTGCACCCACTTGGTGTGCGTGCCGGGCAGGCAGATGGTGCCGTCGAACTCGGGCCGGGCGGCGAAGATCCCGGCGATCTGGGTCTCCTCGCCGCGCATGACGTCGGCGGGCTGGGCCTGCTTGATCCCGGGCAGTATGCGCACCGCGAGGCGCGGATCCTCGGTCGCGACCTCGGTCGCGGCGTCAAGGCCCGGCGGCGCGCAGGGCACCGCGCGATACGGCGCCTCGGCCCAGCCCTGGCGCGAGCCCGCCATGCCGCAGACCACCACCGGCACCGCCCGGTCGGCGGGCAAGGCATCGCCCACCAGGTCCAGGAGCGCCGGCTCGAAGCCCGCCCGGTCGAGCCGGTTCATCCCCTGGTCCGAGCTGCGCCGGTCGGCCACCGCGCCGTCCTGGCCGATCAGCCAGGCCCGCAGGTTCGAGGTGCCCCAGTCGACCGCGATCCAGTCGAGCGCCGCCATCAGCCCGTCACCACCACGCCGCCGTCGACCACCAGCGCCTGGCCGGTCATCATCCGGCTGGCCGCGGAGGACAGGAAAAGCGTCGGCGCCACGATGTCCTCGGGGCCGAGGTGGTCCTTCAGGCACTGCTTGCCGAGATGCGCCTCGAGCGCGGCGGGCTCGGCCCATTTGTCGAGCTGCTTCTGGGTCAGCACCCAGCCCGGCGCCAGCGCGTTCACGGCGATCCGGTCGGGCCCGAACTCGCGGGCGAGGCTGCGGGTCATACCGTTGATGCCGGCATTGGCGGTCGTATAGGCGGGATAACCCGCGTTGCCCATCATGTAGCTGATCGAGGTGAAGTTCACGATGCGCCCGCCGCCGGCCTTCTGCATGCCCGGGATCACCGCCTGGCAGGCGAAGAAATAGGCCTTGAGGTTGATGTCCTGGGACCAGTCCCAGAACTCCTCGGTGACCTCGAGCGCGCTGTGGCGCTGGTCGTTGGCGGCGTTGTTGACCAGCCGGGTGATTGGGCCATGCGCCTTGGCGGCGGTCTCGATGGCGGCTTTCAGCGCCGCGACATCGGTGATGTCGCACTGGATGAAGAGCGGCCGGTTGCCGGTCGAAGCCGTGACCTCCTCGACGAACTCCGAGGCGTCGGAGCGGCCGACGAAGGCGACCTTGGCGCCCTGGCGCAGGAAGCCCTCGGTCAGCGCGGCGCCGATGCCCGAACCGCCGCCGGTGATGAAGACCGAGGCGTCCTTGAGGTCGGGATAGGTTGCGGTGTCGCTCATCAGTGGCTCTCCCTGGTGACGGGCCGCGTGTCCTTGCCGACGAGGAAGTCGAGATCCGCCCCCCGGTCGGCCTGCAGCACGTGGTCGATATAGAGTTTCGCGTAGCCGCGCTCGTAGCGCGGCGGTTCAGGCGCCCAACGCGCGCGCCGGGCCTCGAGTTCGTCCTCGGAGACCATGAGCTCGAGCTGCCCTTTCGAGGCGCTGACGCGGATGCGGTCGCCGGTCTGGACCAGCGCCAGCGGGCCGCCGGCCTGGGCCTCCGGGCTGACGTGCAGGATCACCGTGCCGAAGGCGGTGCCCGACATGCGCGCGTCCGAGACACGGATCATGTCGCGCACGCCCTCTTTCACGAGCTTGCCCGGGATCGGCATGTTGCCGACCTCGGCCATGCCCGGGTAGCCCTTGGGCCCGCAGCCCTTGAGCACCAGGATGGTCTCGGGCGTGACCGGCAGGTCGTCGCGGTCGATATTGGCCTTCAGCTCCTCGATGTTCTCGAAGACATAGGCTTCGCCCTCGTGCTCCAGCAGGTGGTCCGAGGCCGCCGAGGGCTTCACGATGGCCCCGTCGGGCGCGAGATTGCCGCGCAGGACACGCAGCCCCGCCGCCGGTTTCACCGGCGCGTCGAAACTGTGGATCACGTCGCGGTTGTGGCATTCCGCGCCGGTCCCATAGGCCGAGATGTCCTGCCCCAGCACCGTCTGCGCGGTCTCCAGAAGGCCCTTCTGCATCAGCTCGTTGAGGATCACCGGCATGCCGCCGGCGTAGCAGAAATCCTCCATCAGGTATTTGCCCGAGGGCATGCAGTTGGCCAGCAGCGGCACCTCGGAGCCGTCCTCGAAGGCCGAAAGGTCGAGGTCCACCCCGACCCTTCCCGCGATGGCCAGAAGGTGCACCACCGCGTTGGTCGAACCGCCGACCGCGGCATTGGCGCGGATCGCGTTCAGGAAGGCCTCGCGGGTCAGGATCTGCGAGGGCCGCAGGTCCTCCTCGACCATCTCGACGATGCGCTTGCCGGTCAGATGCGCCAGCGCCTTGCGCCGGGCATCGACCGCGGGAAGCGCGGCATTGGTGGGCAGCGACAGGCCCATCGCCTCGCAAAGCGAGGCCATGGTCGAGGCGGTGCCCATGGTCATGCAGACCCCGACCGAGCGCGACATGCCCGATTCCGCGGCCATGAAGTCCTGCAGCGTCATCTCGCCCGCGCGCACCGCCTCGGAGAACTTCCAGACGTCGGTGCCCGAGCCGATGTCGCGGCCCTTCCACTTGCCGTTCAGCATCGGCCCCGAGGAGACCACGATCGAGGGCAGATCGACCGAGGCCGCGCCCATGACCTGCCCCGGCGTGGTCTTGTCGCAGCCGCCCAGGAGCACGACGCCGTCCATGCCGTAGGCGCGGATCGATTCCTCCACGTCCATGGACAGGAGGTTGCGGAACAGCATGGCGGTGGGCTTCATCTGGGTCTCGCCCAGCGACATGACCGGGAATTCCACCGGGAAGCCGCCGGCCTCCCAGACGCCGCGCTTCACCGCCTCGGCGAGGTCGCGCAGCCCGGCGTTGCAGGGGGTCAGCTCGGACCAGGTGTTGCAGATCCCGATCACCGAGCGGCCGTCGAAGGCGTGGTCGGGGAAGCCCTGGTTCTTCATCCAGGAGCGGTGGATGAAGCCATCCTTGTCGAGCTTGCCATACCAGTTGGCGGAGCGGCGGGTCTTGGTCATCTCTGTCCCATCATTTGCTCTTCTGTGGCGGCGGCAGCCCCGTGCCGGGGCCCCGCGGCCTGTCGTGTCTTGCCCGCCCGGACATCGGGCGCGGGCGGAATGTCACTCAGCCGGCCAGGCCGGGGCGTCCGGCCCCTGCCCGGCCCGGCCCTTGCGCCGAAGGTCGCGGGCCTCAGGCGGCCCGGCGCCTTTGCGCAAAGGCCGGAAGCATCTCGCCATGGGCGGCCAGCAGGTCGTCGACCAGCGCGCGGATCTGGCGCAGGTCCAGCTCGGCGGCGGTATGCGGGTCCATCATGGCGGCGTGATAGACGTGTTCGACGTTCTCTTCCATCAGCGCCCGGACCACCAGCTCCTGCACGTTGATCTGGCTGCGCATCAGCGCCACGAGCTGCGGCGGGATGTCGTCGACCACGGTGGGCTGCACGCCGTTGGCATCGACCATGCAAGGCACCTCGACCGCCGCGCCATTGGGCAGCTGCGGCGCCTGGCCCCGGTTCGGCAGGTTGCCGTAGATCGGATAGGGCGTGTCGGTGACCATGGCGTTGATGATCTCGGCGGCGAACTCGTGGCTCTTCTCGAAGGCGATGGTCTCGGTCTCGCGGTAGGCTTTGGCCTGGGCGGACCAGTCGGCCATCTGCTCGACGCAGCGCTGGGGGTATTCGTCGAGCGGGATCTTGAACTCCTCGATCAGGTCCTCGCGGCCCGACTTGATGAACCAGGGCACGTATTCGGCGAAATGCTCCGAGCTTTCGGTGCAGAAATAGCCCAGGTGCTCCATCGCCTCGTAGCGCACCTTGTTCCAGCAGCGCGGCATCAGGAGCGGCGGCTTCGGCAGCCGCCCGGCGCGGTAGCCGTCGCGCAGACGCGGGTAAAGATCCTGCCCGCCATGGGTCAGCTCGAGGAAGAAAGCGACGTGGTTCACCCCGGCGACGCGGTAGCGGATCTCGTCCTTCGGCAGCTCAAGGTCATGCGCCAGCTCCTCCACGGTGTTCTGCACCGAATGGCAAAGCCCGACCTGGCGCAGCTTCGGGAAGGCCTCGGCGAGCGCCCAGGTGTTGATCGCCATGGGGTTCACGTATTGCAGAAGCGTCGCCTCGGGGCAGAGCTCGGCCATGTCGCGGGCCACGTCCCAGAGGTGCGGCACGGTGCGCAAGCCTCGCATGATGCCGCCCACGCCCAGCGTGTCGGCGATGGTCTGGCGCAGCCCGTATTGGCGCGGGATCTCGAAGTCGATCACCGTCGAGGGCTTGTAGCCCCCGACCTGGAAGGCGGTGACGACGAAATCCGCCCCGTCGAGCGCCGCGCGCCGGTCGAGCGTGGTCTCCACCCGGGCCTGGCGGCCCGAGGCGGCGATCAGCTTGCGCGCGACCAGCGCGCTTTCCTCGAGCCGGCCCGCGTCGATGTCCATCAGCGCGAAGGTCACCCCTTCGAGCGCGGGGAAATGCAGGCAGTCCCCGAGGATGTTCTTCATGAAGATCGTCGAACCGGCGCCGATGAAGGCGATACGTGTCATGGTCTCTCCGGGTGTCTTATTTCACCGCTCCCAGCGTCAGGCCGGCGATGAAGTGGCGTTGCATGAGGAAGAACATCGCGACCGGCGGCAGGGCCGCGACGATCGAGCCGGCGCTCATCAGGTGATAGGCGGCGCGGTATTGCGCGTTGAACGAGGTGATGCCGGCGGTGACGGGCTGGCTTTCGGCGCCCTGCGTCAGCACCACCGCCCAGAAGTAGTCGTTCCAGATGAAGGTGAAGATCAGCACCGAGAGCGCCGCGATCGCGGGCTTCATCAGGGGCAGGACGACGAACCAGAAGATCCGCCATTCGGCCACGCCCTCGACCCGGGCGGCCTCGATCAGCTCGAAGGGCAGCGCGCGGATGAAGTTGCGCATGAAGAGCGTGCAGAAGCCGGTCTGGAAGGCGACGTGGAACAGCACCAGCCCCATCTTGGTGTTGTAGAGCCCCAGGTCCAGCGTCAGGTCGCGGACCGGCACCATGAGGATCTGGAAAGGCACGAAGTTGCCCGCGACGAACATGAAGAACAGCCAGAGGTTGCCGCGGAACTTGTAGACCCCCAGCGCGAAGCCGGTCATGCACGACAGCGCCACCGCGCCGATCACCGTGGGCACGGTGATCAGCACCGAGTTCATCAGGTAGCGCGGCATGTCGCTTTCGAAGAAGACCTTGCCGTAGTTCGCGAGCCCCTGGAAGCTCGAGGGCCAGCCCCAGTAGTTGCCGGCGGTGAAGTCGGTGTCGGGCTTGATCGAGAAGATCGCCACGGCCACGAGCGGCAGGAGCCACATCAGAAGCGCCACGGGGATCAGCGACTGGTAGGTGATCTGGGCCGGCCGCGAGGCCTGCTGGATCGGTCTCGGGAACATCAGGCGTCCTCCCGGTTTGGCAGGGTGGCGCGCAGGGCCTTGCTGAGGCCCGCCCGCACGGTGTCATAAGAGACGGTGAGCCGGTGGCGCGCCTCCTCGGGCGCGGTCCGGTCGTAGGGGAGCCGCACCCAGGAGCGGTGGAAATAGGGCGCGCGCTCGGCGGCTCCGGCCTCGATCAGCATCTCGGCGGTGTCGAGGTCGGGGCATTTCACCGACACGCCGCCACTGTCCTCGAAGTCGCCGAAACAGGCGAACATCTTGCCTCCGACCTTCCAGCTCAGAAGCTGGCCCGGCGGTTCGGCCAGCACCGCGCCGGGCAGCGCGGCGCAGATGCCGTCGATCTCTTGGCGGGTCACGGCCATCTCAGCGCCCCCGCTCCTGGCGCCACATCGACCAGAGGAAATAGGCAATGAAGCAGAGCATGATCAGGAAGAGCACCACCGCGATGGCCGCCCCGTAGCCCATGCGGAAGCCGTATTCCGACAGTGCCTTCTCGAACATGTAGAAGGACAGGACCCGGGTGGAGCCGAAGGGCCCGCCGTTGGTCATGATCGAGATCAGGTCGAAGGAGCGGAGCGCGCCGATGATCGTCACCACGAAGGCGATGAAGGTCGCCGGGCGCAGCTGCGGCAGGATCACGTGCCAGAGCATCCTGAGCCCCTTGGCCCCGTCGAGACGCGCGGCCTCGATCTGCTCGGGGTCCACGGCGTTCAAGCCGGTGAGATAGAGGATCATGCAATAGGCGATCTGCGGCCAGAGGCCCGCGGCGATGATCCCGTAGGTCGCGAGCGTCGGGTCGCCGAGGACGTTGATCGCCGGCAGGCCGATGCTCTCCAGAAGCGTGTTCAACAGCCCGAAGGTCGGGTCGTAGAACCAGGTGAAGACCAGGCCGACCACCACCTGCGAGATCACGAAGGGGAAGAAGAACAACGACTTGTAGATGCGGATGCCCGCGACCGTCTGGTTCAGGAAGAGCGCGATGAACAGCCCGCCCGGGATCGCCAGCAGGTAGAGCACCAGCCATTTCATGTTGTTCCAGAGCGAGACCTCGAAGGCCCGGTCGGTGGCCAGCTCCTGGTAGTTCTGCAGCCCGATGAACTCGGGCTGGCCGAGGCCGTCCCAGCGGTAGAAGGAGACCTGGAAGCTCTGGAAGATCGGGAAGATCACGTAGACCAGGAAGAACAGCACGCCCGGCGCAAGGAACAGCAGGGGCGCCAGCGTCATGCGGTGGCGCCGGAGGAAGCCGGGCCCGCCGCTGTCGGCATGGGTGTCGGGAAGGGTGGCCGTGGTCATGGAAAGCCGCTCCGCTCGTTCAGGGCGTCGTCGGGGCCGGGCCCGGCGCGGGGCCCGGCCGCCCGAAGGTGCGGGCGGCCCGCGCGGGGCCGCCCGGATGGCGCGTCGGGATCAGTAGATCCGCTGGCGCGCCTGCTCGAGGCGTTGGAGGATATCCTCGAGGTTGTCGGGGAAGACCATGAACTCCTGGAAGCCTTCCATGGCGACCGAGGCCATCTCGGCGGGCGCGTCGCGGTCGAAGAACTGCGCGATGCCGCCGGGGCTGTTCGAGGAGAGCATCTCGAAGCCCTGGTTCAGCATCTCGTCGTCGTCGACCGAGCTCTGCGCGTTGACCGGCAGCTGCCCGAGCGCACCGCCCGAGTTGATCGTGGTCTGGTTCTCGGCCGAGACCACGAAGCGCAGGAAGGCGCGCGCGGCTTCCTTGTTCTCCGCACCCGAGGGGATGTGGAAGGTGTCGGTCGGCGCGTCCTCGGCCAGTTCCACCTCGGGGTTGATCGCCGGGAACTGGTAGAAGTCGAGCTGGTCGTCGCCCAGGCCCGCCTCGCGCAGCGGCGCCACGGCGAAGTTGCCCATCAGGTAGGCGGCGGCCTCGCCGTTCACCATGAAGGGCAGCGCCTCCTGCCAGGAGTAGGACTGGTGGTTGTCGATATAGGCGCCCATGTCGATCAGCTCGCGCCAGTTGGCGAAGGTCTGACGGACGCGGTCGTCGGTCCATTCCACCTCGCCCTGCGTCAGGGCCATGTGGAAGTCATAGCCGTTGGTGCGCATGTTGAGGTAGTCGAACCAGCCGGCGGCGGTCCAGAGGAACTTCGAGCCGATGGTGAAGCACTTCTTGCCCGAGTCGAGGATCGCCTGGCAGTTGGCCTTGAACTCGTCCCAGGTGGCGGGCTCGCTCAGGCCGAGCTCGTTGTAGATGTCCTCGCGGTAGTACACGCCCCACTGGTAGTAGGTATAGGGCACGCCCCACTGCTTGCCGTCGATGGTCATCGCGCCCTTGGTCGAGGCCAGGTTGTCGGCGATCTCGGGCTCGGCCCAGAGGTCCGAGACATCCTCGAAGAGGCCCGCGTCGACATAGGGCGCCATGCGGTTGGCGGCATACCAGTTCGCCACGTCGGGCGGATTGGCGGTCAGGAAGTTGCGGATCTGGGTCTTGTAGGCCTCGCGGTCGATGACCGTCAGCTCGACGTCGAGATCGGGGTGCATCTCGTCGAAGCGCTGCGCCATGCCCTCCATCACGGCGCGGGGCGCCGGGTTCGACATGTCCGAAAAGATCGTGAGCGTCCCGCTGAGCGGGGTCTCATGGGCCGCCGCGAAGGCGCCGCCCGCGGCCAGCGACAGCGCGGCTGCCGCGGTGAGTTGCGTTCTGAGCATGAAGTCCTCCCTTAGCTCGGAACCCTTGTCTCATTATTTGAAACTTGAGTCCAACTATTGAAACTATGCGGGATTCGTCGTATCGCTGTCAACAGGCCATCCGGGACGTGCTGGCCGCACGAGGGAGGAGACAGGGGCATGAACGCGATCTCACCGAGGCAGGGCGACGGCACCGTCGGCAAGGCGCTGGACGTGCTCGACCTCGTGGCCGCCCATGGCGCGCCGATCCGCTTTGCCGAGCTGCAGGCGCTCTCGCCGCTGCCCAAGGCGACGCTCTACCGGCTGGTGCAGACGCTGGTGAACCAGGGCATGCTGCGCCTCGACGCCGAGACCGGCGCCTATGCGCCGGGCCTGCGGCTGGTGCGGCTGGCCCATGCGGCCTGGGCGCGCTCTTCGCTGGCGCCCATCGCGCGGCCCTTCCTCGACCGGCTCTCGGCCGAGGTCTGCGAGACCATTCACCTCGCCCAGCTCGACCGCGGCCAGGTGCTTTACGTCGACAAGCGCAATGCCAGCCAGCCGCTCGAGATGTTCTCGGCCGCCGGCAAGGTCGGGCCGGGCTATTGCACCGGCGTCGGCAAGGCCATGCTTGCGCATCTGCCCGAGGAGGAGCGCGCCGCCGCCCTGCCCCTGCAGGCCTTCTTCCGGCACACCGCGCGCACCATCACCAGCGCCGAGGCCCTGGAGGAGGAATGCGCCGCGATTCGCGCCGAGGGCATCGCCTACGACCGCGAGGAACACGAGCCCGGCATCATCTGCATCGCCGCCCCGATCCTGTCGCCCGGCGGCAGGGTCATGGGGGCGCTCTCGATCACCACGTCGACCGAGCGGCGCGGGCTCGAGGATCTGGCCGGGCTGAAGCCCCGGCTGATCGAAACCGCGCGGGAGATCGCCGAGGCCACCGCGGCCTGGCAGTTTCCCGACAAAGCCGAGATTTGAGGAGGAGGAGCCGATGAGCGGCGTCACACTGGAAAAGGCCGTCAAGAAATACGGCGAGGTCGAAGTCATCCACGGGCTCGACCTGGACATCAAGGAAGGCGAGTTCTGCGTCTTCGTCGGCCCCTCGGGCTGCGGGAAGTCGACGCTGCTGCGGATGATCGCGGGGCTCGAGGAGACCTCGGACGGCACCATCCGCATCGGCGCCCGCGACGTGACCCGCGTCGATGCCGCCGACCGGGGCGTCGCCATGGTGTTCCAGAGCTACGCGCTCTACCCGCATATGAGCGTGGCCGAGAACATGGGTTTCGGGCTGAAGATGACCGGCCACCCGAAGGCCGAGATCCAGGAGAAGGTCGCCGAGGCGGCGCGGATCCTGAAGCTCGGCGATTACCTCAAGCGCAAGCCCAAGGCGCTGTCCGGCGGCCAGCGCCAGCGGGTCGCCATCGGCCGCGCCATCGTGCGCGGGCCCGAGGTCTTCCTCTTCGACGAGCCCCTGTCGAACCTCGACGCCGAGCTGCGCGTCGACATGCGGGTCGAGATCGCGCGCCTGCACAAGGAGATCGGCGCGACGATGATCTATGTCACCCACGACCAGGTCGAGGCGATGACCCTGGCCGACAAGATCGTGGTGCTGCGCGCCGGCCATATCGAGCAGGTCGGCTCGCCCATGCATCTCTACAACGACCCCGACAACCGCTTCGTGGCGGGCTTCATCGGCTCGCCTTCGATGAACTTCCTCGAGGGCGTGGTGACCGGCGGCAAGGTGGCCTGCCCGCTTCTGGGCGAGACGCCGATCGAGACCTCGGTCGCCCTGCCCGCCGAGGGCGCCCGAGTGCTGGTCGGCCTGCGCCCCCAGGCGCTGTCGGTCGAGGAAGGCTCGTCGCCGCTGCGCCTCGACATCCGCGAACGGCTGGGCGGGGTGGCCTACGACTACCTCGTCGACGGCAAGGACGCCCGGATCGTGGTCGAGACCCGCTCGGACGAGGACATCCCCGAGGGCACCGAGGTGCGGCTGGTCTTCGACCCCGCCGAGGCGCTGTTCTTCGACGGAGAGACCGAGCAGCGGCTGCGGTGAAGAGCGGGTGGTGGCGCGGGGCCTTGGGGGTGTCGCGCTGCCGTTGCGGTCTGTCGGGCCGGGGATGCTGCTGGGCCAATGCTCAACCGCTGACCACAGGCCCACCACCCGCGCCACACGCCCCACCAGAGGGCGCGCGCCGGACCGGGGGCCGGCGCTGCTGACCTCTGAGCAAGGCGCTTTATCCCAGCAAGGTCAGGGCTAGCGACAGGCTAAGCGCGCCATCCGAAGGAGCGCCGGCCCATCGGGCCGGTCCGGCGCGCGCCCGGCATCTTCGATGCTGTTCGGGCGCAAGGGGGTGCCTGGCGGTAAGGGGCCTAGTGCTGCGCGGGATGCTGGCCCTAGCAGCGCGCGACCAGGCGGCTTGCCTCCCCTCGCCACAAGCGCCCGCCTTCGGGCGACTGCTGCGACTGCTCACCACAGGCCCACCGCCCTCGCCGCACACCCCACCAGAGGGCGCGCGTCGGACCGGGGGCCGGCGCTGCTGACCTCGGGGCTATGCGTTTTATCAACGCAAGGTCAGGACTAGAGGTGAGCTACGCACGCCACCCCAAGGAGCGCCGGCCCAAGGGGCCGGTCCGGCGCGCGCCCGGCACCTTCGGTGCTGTTCGGGCGCAAGGGGGTGCCTGGCCGTGACCGGAACACCCAGCGATGCGGAGCGACCGCGGCAAAGCCTCCCTCTTGCAGCACCCCGCAAAACCGGCCACTCCTGAGCCAGCCCCCTGCCCCGGAGCCCCCATGCACCGCCTCGCGCCGCTTCTTCTCCTGCCGATCCTCGCGCTTCTGGCCGCCTGCGCGGGCGCGCCCGAACCGGACCGGAGCGAGATCCCGAAGCTTGCCGCGGAGATCGCGGCGCTCGGGCCAAGCGTCGACCCGGAGGAGGCGCAGCGCGCCGCGCGGATCGCTTATGAATACCCCTTGCAGCTCGCCGAGGATTGGCAGGTCACCTCTTCGCCGCTGGTCCATAACGCCAAGGTGCGCAACGGGCTCCGCGAGAAGGGCCTCTGCAACGACTGGGCCGAGGCGATGATCACCCGGCTCCGCCAGGAGGGCTTCGAGACGCTTGAGCTGCACTGGGCGACCTCGCCCGCCGAGGGCTTCCGGGTGATCCACCATTCCGCGGTGATCTCGGCCCGGGGCGCGCCGCTCGAAGAGGGCGTGCTGCTTGATCCCTGGCGCCACGGCGGGGTGCTCTACTGGGGCGCGCCGGGGGCGGATCCGCGCTACGACTGGATGCCGCGGATGCAGGCGCGGGCGCTCAGGGCGGGCGGTGCGGTCGCGGAGTGAGCCGGGCGGGCGGAGCGAAATTGGCGTATAGGGGCTGAGAGGGCCTCCCACGCCAGCGCGGCGCACGTGCTCACTGAAACGCGCACCACAGAAAGGTGACCCAAAGGGCCTCTGCCCCGACAGCCTCCCGCCTACTCCGCCAGCCCCTCGAACCAATCGAGTGCCATCTCCGCCCAGCCGGGCGGAATCCCGTGGCCGCCGTCGAACAGCGCCATCTCCAGCGGCGCGCCGTTGCAATTGGTCCAGCGCTTCCGCCAATAGGTCTCGTCGCTCTCGAAGGCCCCGGCCTGCAGCCGGCAGCCGTTGGCGGCGCGCCAGAGCGTCATGGCGTGCCAGACGTCGCCCTGGACCACCGCGCCCGGGGCCTCGGGGCTCTCGCCGCGCAGGAGCCGCCCTTCGAGCGGCACCGTTCCGTCGCGCCAGCCATGGGTGTGCAGAAGCGGCGCGGGGCCGGCGCAGCCCTCGGGATGCGGGCGCCAGAAGCTGCCCGCGACCGGGGCGTAGCCCGCGAATCTCCCGGGCGCGTCGCAGGCGAGGTAGCTCACCATGGAGCCCCCGATGGAGAAGCCCGCGAGCAGCATCCTCTCGGGGTCGAGCCCGAAGCGCGCGGCGGCGTCGTCGCGGACCGCGCGCAGGAAGGCGGCCTCGTCGCGCGGGCCGGGGCGGTCGGGGTGGAAGGCCCAGGTCCGCCCGCCGCGCCCCTGGCGCGGGATGCCGTCGGGGGCGATCACCGCGTAGCCGCGCGCCAGGGCCGCCTCGACCATGCCGCGCATCGTCAGCGTGCCTGCGCCGGTCGAGCCCCAGCCGTGCAGAAAGACCAGCGCCGGGGCGCCTTCGGCAAGATCCTCGGGCAGTTCGGCGTGGTAGCTGCCGCCCGGGATCTCGCAGGCGGGCTCGGCCCCGCCGCAGAGCGCGAGCGCGGGGGATGCGGCGAGGTTCAGGCCGAGGGCCAGCGTCGCGGTCTTGAGGTTCATGGGCGGGCTCCCGGACTGGCTGTCATGGGCGGGAGGCTAGCGCGCCCTGCTCAGCGCGCCAGCGGCGCGGCGGAGCTGAACTGCGGGATCGCCCGGGACGAGGCGCCCTGCGGCTCGATGCCCGGCCAGTTGCCCTGGGCGAGGTCGATGTTGCCGGGGATGTCCTCTTCCCAGAAGCCCACCACCGCCTCGGTGATGTTGAGATAGAGCTTGCCGTCGACGATACGCCAGAGGTTGGGATTGCCCGGCACCTTGCCGCCCTTGGCCACGCCATAGGCGCAATGGCCGTCGTATTGCGGGACATAGGCGGCCGGGTCCGCGAGGAAGCGCGCGCGGTTTTCCTCCGAGGCGAAGGCGAAGGTGGCGCCGTTGTGCTCGGCGGTGATGCCCGCGCGGCCCGGGACGGCCTCGGGCTGGGGCGCGCCGGGCGCGGCCTGCGGCAGGTCGAAATAGGCGACCACGTCGTAGCCCGAGACGGCGAAGCCGGTGGGGTCGACGTATTGCTCGCCCGCGGCGGCGAGGCCGGGGGCGGCGAAGGCGAGAGCGGCGATCAGTGTGGCGGTCGGGCGCATGGCGTGTCTCCTCCTGGACTGCGTGGGAGCGAGGCTAGCGGCGGGCGCGCGCTCCGGGCAGCCCCCCTCCGCGCTTCGTGAGGGGCCGTGGGGCGGTGGTGTGGTTTGTTTCAGGGGGGGCTGGGGAAGGAGGAGAGGTGTATGGTCATGGCGTGGCGGTGATGGCGATGAGAAGCGCTGGTGGGCGCTGATCTTGGCACCACGCGGCGACGTTTCACCCGGAGCACCGCAACACTTCCCCCCTGCCCGCCCGCCAGGCCTCCCGGCGCAACGCCTCCCCCTTGCGCCCGAACAGCATCGAAGATGCCGGGCGCGCGCCGGACCGGCCCCTTGGGCCGGCGCTCTTGTGGGCGAGGCGTATAGATCGTCGCTAGCCCTGACCTTGCGTGGATAAAGCGCCTCGCTCACAGGTCAGTAGCGCCGGCCCCCGGTCCGGTGCGCGCCCTCTGTTGCGCGGGGTGGTGACGTGGGTGGGGCCGGCACTACCGCCTCGCCCAGCAGCCCCCAACCCCAGCCCCCTCACTCCGCCGCCATGGCGGCGGGCTCGGGGGTCTCCAGCGCATCGCGCAGCGCGGCGCGTTCGGCGCGGGCGCGGGTCTGCACCCGGGGCTCGCGCAGCGACAGCGGCGTCTCGAGGCGCAGCGGGGCGAGGCTCAGGTCCGCCACCCGCGCCGAGGAGAGCCAGGACAGGACCGGCGCCGCCGCCAGGCTCACCGCCACCGGCGTGAGCCAGAGCGACAGGAGCCCCGAGGCCATCCCGAGGATCATCCCCGCGCCCAGCACCGTCTCGAGCCAGTGGAACCGCAATAGCACCCGCCAGCCGTAATGCGTGGTCCCGCGCCGCTGCGGCGACCAGGCGTTGGGGGCCCCGGCCAGCGCCCGCAGCACCGCCGTGGTCTGCTGAACCATGAGGATCGGCGCATAGAGGATGGCCAGCGCGATCTCGTAGCCGGTGGTCAGCGCGAAACGCGTCGCGCCGCCGTAAAGCCGCACCACCCCGCGCGAGGCCGCCAGCAACCCCGCCGCCACGATCTTCGGCAAGAGCAGCATGGTGTAGATGAAGACCAGG
Organism: Roseivivax sp. GX 12232; assembly: GCF_021272185.1. Lineage (GTDB taxonomy): Bacteria > Pseudomonadota > Alphaproteobacteria > Rhodobacterales > Rhodobacteraceae > Roseivivax. Next base: position 139,975 of record NZ_JAJSEC010000009.1, on the reverse strand, counting down.
AACCACAGTCCGTCGATCTGGCTGACCTGCGGCCAGACCGGGTGGAAGGGGTTCGAGGGGTGGAAGTAGATCACCTGGTCCTGCTGCGCGAGCGGCAGGAAGGCCGACCAGATCACCAGGAGCACGAACCAGGCCGGCGACAAGAGGTAAGCGAAGGCCCCCTGCAACAGGTGGAACCGCGAGATCGGGTGGAAGCCGCGGGCGCCGAGGATGCGCAGGTGCTGCAGGTTGCCCTGGCACCAGCGCCGGTCGCGCAGCACATAGTCGATGAGCGAGGCCGGGGTTTCCTCGAAGGAGCCGCCGAGCCGCGGCAGGAAGCGCACCGCCCACCCGGCGCGGCGCAGCATGCCGGCCTCGACGAAATCATGGCTCAGGATCAGCTGGTCCTGGCCGCCCCGGCCCTTGAGATGCGGCAGCTGGGCGCTGTCGGCGAAGGCGCGGGTGCGGATGATGGCGTTGTGGCCCCAGTAGTTGCCCTCGCTCTGGGACCAGAGCGCCAGGCCCTCGGCCAGAAGCCAGCCATATACCGAGGTGGCGAACTGCTGCATACGGCCAAAGAGCGTCTCGGCCGAGATCAGCACCGGGAAGCTCTGGATCAGCCCGGCGGCGGGATCGCGCGAGAGCGCATCGGCAAGCTGGCGGATGCCCGCCCCGGTCATCAGGCTGTCGGCATCGAGCACCACCATGGCATCCCAGGCCGCGCCGTATTCGGCGATCCAGCCGTTGATGTTGCCGACCTTCTTGTCGGTGTTGCGCGCCCGGCGGCGGTAATAGACCGGGATGTCGTGGCCGGTCGCGGCCTTGAGGTGGCGGAAGGCGCGGGCCTCGGCCTCGGCGATCTCGGGGTCCTGGGTGTCGGACAGGATGAAGAAGGCAAAATCGTCGGTCCGCCGGCCCTGTTCGAGCTCGCGGCGCATGGCGGCGACATTGCCCATCACGTCGCTGGGGCTTTCGTTGTAGACCGGCACCAGAAGCGCGATCTTCTGCGCCGCGCCGCGCGGCCGGGTCTCGGCGCGCTTGCCGAGGATCAGCCGCAGCACCGCCAGCAGCACCGCCGAGACCGAGAGCGAGACCCAGACGAAGGTCAGCCCGATCAAGAGGGTCACGAGACCCTCCTGCAGGGTGAAGCCGCCGGCGTCGAACCAGCGGATGATGCCGACGATCAGCGAGACCGTGATCAGGAGCGCCGGCCCGAAGGCCCCGGCCCGCCAGAGCACGTCGCGCCATGTCAGCCGCCCGGGCCCCTGGCGCGGGATCTCGCAGGCGCCGAAGCTCTGCTTGCGCAGCGGCATCGGCGCGCGGGGCGGCATCATGGTCTCGGGCTCGGATAGGCTCATGCGGTCCACCTGTAGAGCCAGACCTCGGAGAGGCCGGCTTCCTCGGATCTCAGTTGCGCGCGCATCTCGATGACCTGGGCGTCGCCCGGCAGGAGCTTGAAGCCCAGCCGCACGCCGCCGGTCTCGGGATTGCGCTCGACGATCGGGGCGACGACCTCGCCGGCGCTGGCGCGCACCAGCGGCACCAGCTGGTCGAGGTCGAGCGGTTCCTCGGGGTCGGGGGCAAAATCGATGGTGAAGCGCAGCCCGCCGCCCCGGTCCTTGCCCGAGCGGGTGTTGATCACCGCGAGCCCTTCGCCATGCACGCCCCGCGCGCCCCAGCTCATGTCGTAGCTGAAGGCCGCCGACTGGCCCGGCTCCAGCGGCACCCGCGGGCGCCAGTAGGCGACGATATTGTCGTAGATCTCGTCGTCGGTGGGGATCTCCACCAGCGTGACCTCGCCCGGCCCCCATTCCTCGCCCGGCACGATCCAGAGCGAGGGGCGGCGGTGGTAATGCGCTTCGAGGTCGCCGAAATCCTCGAACCCGCGGGCCCGCTGCATGAGGCCGAAGCCGCGCGGGTTGTTGTCCTGGAAGCCGCTGATCTGCAGCTGCGCGGGATTGGCGAGCGGCCGCCAGATGGTCTCGCCGCCGCCGTTCAGGATCAAGAGCCCGTCGCTGTCATGCACCGCCGAGCGGAAGTCCGAGAAGCGGTGGCGGTTGGTCTCGTCGAACTGGAACATCGAGGTCAGCGGCGCGATGCCATAGTGGCGCAGCCGCGTCCGGGCGAAGATCTCGGCCTCGACCCGGATGTCGAGCCGCTCGCCGGGGCGGATGCGGAAGCGGTAGGCGCCGCTGGCCGAGGGCCCGTCGAGCAGCGCATGCACCACGATCTCGGCGTCGCGGGCGGCGGGGCGCTCGATCCAGAAGCGGCGGAACTCGGGGAACTCCTCGCCCGAGGGCTCCGCGGTGTCGACCGCCAGCCCGCGCGCCGAGAGCCCGTAGGTCTGCCCGGCGCCGATGCCGCGGAAGTAGCTGGCCCCCTGGAAGACCGCGAACTCGGTGAAGATGCCCGGCGTGTCGAGCTCGGCCCGGAGCCGCAGGCCGGAATAGCCCAGGCTCTCGTCGACCGGCAGATCGGGGAAGCGGTCGGAGGTGTCGAAGACGCCCATGTCGAAAAGCACCGGGCGCGCCTCGCCCCCATCGACGACCGAGACCTCGATGGGCGTCGGGAAATAGAGCCCCGGCGCGAAGAAATCGACGCGGAAGGGCAGCTCGCCCTCGGGCTCCCAGAGCGCGTTGCGGTGGTCGAACCAGATCGCGCGGTAGTCGTCGTAGCTGATGTTGGTCCAGGCCTCGGGGATGCGCGCGGGCGCCTCAAAGGACTTGGCGGCCAGGTCGCGGGCCATGCGGGTCACATCGGCGCGCGAAAAGGAGCTGGGCGCGCCCAGCTGCATCCCGGGCTCGGCCTCGGCCGCAGGCGCGCTTTCGCCCGTGCCGCCCTCGGCCGCGGCCCGGGTGGCGACCAGCCCGGCCAGCCCCATCAGCAGTTCCCGTCTCAGCATAGGTTCCTCATCGTCTCGCGCGCCGCCAGGGCTGGGATTTGAACCATCCCGCCCCATAGGCGGTGGCCACGAGCAGCGCCATTCCGGTTGCGTTAACAAGCAATGTGGTCAGAGGGTTCCGCTCGAAAAGGTCCAGTGCGGCCCCCATCAGCCGTGCCAGGAACATCGAGGCGATGAAAACGGCGAGGGATTGCTGACCGACCTTCATGATGACGGCAAGAACCCGCCGCCAGACCTCGGGGGCGAGGCCGGCGCCCTCTCCGGGCAGGAGCCGGGTGCCGCGCGCGCCGGCGGCGACCCAGGCCAGATAGGCCAGCGCCAGGAAGTGCACGTAGCGCAGAACCCCGAAGTCGGTCTTGGCGATCAGGAGCGCGTAGTCCGAGCGCCATTCGCGGATGAAGGGCACCGCCCCGATCACCCGGAAATAGGCGAAAGGCAGGATCACCAGCACCAGCGCCGCGGCCAGGATCACCAGCCGCCGGTCGACCGGCGGCGCGGGCAGGAGCCCGGACATGAAGGCGAAGCCGGTGAAGAAGATCAGCTGCCAGCCGAAGGGATTGAAGAACCACTCGCGCTCGGACCAGGGCTCGGCGGGAAAGGCCAGGAGATCCGCCTGCGCCAGCCCCCAGAGGATGAGCACCCCCGCCGCCGCCAGCGCCCGGTGCACCCCGGCCAGCGCCACGAAGACCGGCATCATCGCCAGGATCACCAGGTACATCGGCAGGATGTCGAAGTAGTTCGGCACGTAGCTCAGCGTCATCAGGCCCAGGAGGTTGGTCTGGGGATCCTTGAAGAACGGATAGAGGTTGAGCTGGCCCACGTAGTCGCGCTCAAGCGTGCCGATGGCGTTCAGCGCCACCATGGCCGTGGCCACCGCGAGGAACAGCCCGATATGGGCCCAGTAGACCTGCCAGCAGCGGTAGGCGACGCGGGCCGTGCCCATGCGCCAGCTCTGGTCGCGGAAGACCTTCCCGAAGGCGATGGCCGAGGCCATGCCCGAGCAGAAGACGAAGATCTCGGTCGCGTCGGAGAAGCCGAAACGCGCCGGGATCCAGAGCGTCCAGGCGTTGCCGGGCACATGGGCGATCAGGATGATGAACATCGCGATGCCGCGGAAGAAATCCAGCCGCGGGTCGCGCAGGCCCGTGGTCCGGTCCCCGAGCGCGGTCGTGGTCCGGGTCGCTGCCGTCTTGTCCGTCTGTGCCGTCATCGGCGGTTCGATCGTACTCATAACGGAGCGGTTCCTGCCCCGGTCACTGGGCGGCGTAAAGCGCCGCGGTGCGGCGCGCCTCGTCGATGGCGGATCGCCGCGCATCGGCAAAGGCATCGGGCAGACCGGCGCGCAGCCGCGTGCGCTCGGAGAGGATGCGCGCGCAGGCGTCGAGCCGCCCGGCCCTGAGGCCCGCATCCACGGTCATGCGCTCGAAGATGTCGCGCTGCGCGTGGCTGCCGCCGATGGTCTGCATGTGCGCGCGCGCGGCGTTGAGATCGGCGAAGGCCTCGGCGTAGCGCCCCTCTCCGAAGGCGGCGAGCCCGCGCGCGGCGGCGGCGCCGGGATGGGCCGCGACGCGGCCGGGCTCGTTGTGCTCCTGCCCGGTCAGGGCGATGCGCCCGGCCAGCCGCCCCGCCGCCTCGGGCCGGCCCGCGCCGGTCAGCGCCAGGAGGTAATGCAGATCCGCGAAGACCAGCACGCCGTCGTCGCTCCGCGCCTCGGAGAGATCGGCGAGCTCGTCCCAGCGGGCGCCGCAGGCCACGCCTTCCAGCTCGAGCCGCATCAGGAGCGAGGAGGCATTGGCGATGTCGCGGTAGTCGTCGGTCTTCTCGGCGCGGATCTTATCGTCGTAGAGGGCCAGCACCGCGTCGATCTCGCCCCGGTCGAGATGCAGGAGCGCCTTGTGCCACCAGACGTGGTAGCGGAAATTGTTGCAATGCCCCCAGGCCGCGCCGTTCTCGTCGATGAGCGCGATGCCCCGGTCGGGCCGATGGGTCATGTCGTAGACATGGGCCACCGCGTGCAGCCCCCAGGCGTCGTCGGGCGCCAGCTCCAGCGCGCGCAGGCCCGAGGTCTCGGCCGCGTCGTAATCGCCGGTCTCCTCCAGCGCGAAGGCGCGACAGCCGAAGGCGAAGCCCGCCAGCGGATGCTCGGCGTCATGCGCCGCGATCACCCGGTCGAGCGAGCGCCGCATGCCGCCCGCATCGCCGAGGATGAAGCGGATGCCATGCACGATCTTCATCGTCAGCGTGTCCTCGGGGGTCCGCACCAGCACCCCCTCGAGGTGGAAACGCGCCCCCGAAGGCTGGCCCGACAGCCAGGCTTCCAGCGCCGCGAGCCAGGCGGTGACGCGGGCGGGCAGCCCCTCGCCCGCGCGCTGCCGCGCGGCGCGGGCCGCTTCATGGGCGGCGGTCACCGTCTCGGCGCGGCCCAGCATCAGGCAGAAAAGCCCCTTGGCGGCCAAGGGCAGCACCGCGTCGGGCGCGCGCTCCAGCACCCGGGCCAGGTGGTCCGGCGCCTCGGCGCCATGGGCCAGGAACGAGCGCGTCATGGCGTTCCAGGCCGCCAGGGCCTCGGGGTCGGAGAAATCGACGGCGGCGCGGCAGATATCGTGTCGCATGAAATTCCCTGGACGATGTGCAGAAGTCTCGGGGCCCACTCTACGTCCAGGGGGCGCGCATCCCACGTCAGTTCGGCGTGAAAGCGCGCGTTTGTGACCGCCCGTCAGACCCCGCTCAGCGCCGCCCTCGGCGCGCGAGGATCCGGTCGAGGAGGCCCCTGACCGCCCCGGTATGTTCGCCCATGCGCGGCGGCGGCTGCCGGTAGGCCACCGGGGTGCGCGAGAATTTCAGAGGGTTTCCAAGGAGTTGCACGGCACCCTTCAGGGCGCCCCCGCGGGCCATCTCGATCACCCCGCCGCGCGCCTGCGCCTGGTCCGAGCCAAGCGCCTCGGCGACCGAATGGATCGGCCCGGCGGGCACGCCGACCTCGGACAACTGCTGCAGAATCCGGCGCGCGGGCTGCCCCGCGAGCATTTCTGTAATAATTTCCGTCAGCTCTTCCCGGTGCGCCAGCCGCTCGGGGTTGGTGGCAAAGCGCGGCTCGGAGCCCAGCTCGGGCCGGCCCATGGCTTCGGCGAAGCGGCGGAACTGGCCGTCGTTGCCCACCGCCAGGATCACATGGCCGTCGGCGCAGGCGAAGACGTCATAGGGGCAGATGTTCGGATGGGCGTTGCCGCGCCGCTCGGGGTCGCGGCCCGAGGTCAGGTAATTGGTGCCCTCGTTGATCAGCCAGGCCATCTGGGCGTCGACCAGCGCCAAGTCGATGTGCTGGCCCTCGCCCGTGGCGTCGCGGTGGCGCAGCGCGGCGAGGATGCCGATGGTCGCATACATGCCGCACATGACGTCGGCGATGCCCACGCCGACCTTGTGCGGCGCGCCCTCTGCCGGGCCGGTCAGCGACATGATCCCGCCGTAGCCCTGGGCCATGAGGTCATAGCCCGCGAGATGCCGGTTCGGCCCGGTCTGCCCGAAGCCCGAGATCGAGCAATAGACCAGCCCGGGATGCGCCGCGCAGAGCGTACCGTGGTCGAGCCCGTATTTCTCCAGCCCGCCGGGTTTGAAGTTCTCGATCACCACGTCCGAGGCGGCGGCGATCTCGCGCACCAGGGCCGCACCCTCCTCGGTCGAGATGTCGGCGGCGACGCTGTATTTGTTGCGGTTCGCGGCCATGAAATAGGCCGAGAGGTCGCGGGTGCCGTCCTCGGTCTCGGCATAGGGCGGGCCCCAGGCGCGGGTGTCGTCGCCGCCGGACTTGGGGTTCTCGATCTTCAGGACCGTGGCGCCGAGGTCGCCCATGAGCTGGGTCGCGGTCGGCCCCGCGAGGATGCGGCTGAGGTCGCAGATCGTGATGCCGTCGAGCGGTCCCTTGCTCTCAGATGCGTCCGTCATAGGCCCTCCGGTCGATCTCAGCGGCGATCAGGGTGAAGGTCGGCGCCTCCAGCGCCTCGGTCAGCGCGGCCTCCAGCTCATCCGCATTGCGCACGCTGCGCCCTGCCCCGCCCATGGAGCGCGCCAGCGCCGCGAAATCCGTGCCCGCGAAATCGACGCCGGCGTTGCCGAGCTGTCTCTCGCGCTGCTTCTTCTCGATCAGCGCCAGCGAGCGGTCGGCGAAGACCAGGAAGATCGGCCGCACGCCCAGTTCCGCCGCGGTCGCCAGCTCGCCCGCGACCATCATCAGGCCCGCGTCGCCCGAGAAGGAAATCACCGGGCGGGCGGGTTCCGCGAGCGCCATGCCGATCGCCAGCGGCACCGCGCAGCCCATGGTGCAGAGGCCCGAGCTTTGCACCAGCCCGCGCGGCGCCTCGCAGCGCCACATCTGGCTGAGGAGGATGCGATGCGCCCCGCTGTCGGCGCTGGCGAGCGTCCCGGGCGGCAACACCCGGCGGCAGGTATCGATCACCACGCTGGGGCCCCAATCGGCTTCCGGCGCGAAGGCCCGGGCGAGCGCCGCCTTGGTCTCGGCGATGCGCGCGCCCCAGCCGTCGCTCAGCCCAGCCCCTTCGGTCAGTGCGGTGAGCGTCGGGCCGAGGCTGCCCTGCAGGTTCACGCTGCCCTGGTGCATGTAGTGGCTGTTCGGCACGGCGGAGATGTCGATGACCATCTGCGCTTCGGGGTCGACGGCATCCTGCCAGCCCGGGCGCATCTCGATCGGGTCGTAGCCCGCCAGAACCACCACGTCGGCCTCGCGCACCAGCGGCAGAAGGTGCCGGTCGGCCAGGGGCGAGAGCCCCGCCCCGCCAAGCGCCAGCGGGTGATCCTCGGGCAGGAGCCCCTTGCCCTTGTAGGTGGTGACCAGCGGCGCGCCGAGCCGCTCGACCGCGGCGCGCAGCTCGGGCCCCGCCGCCTGGTTCACCGCGTCGACGCCCGCGACGATCAGCGGACGGCGCGCCTTGGAAAGCGCGGCGCGCGCGGCCTCCCAGCCCGGCCCCGGCGCGGGCGCTAGCGGCAGGGTGTCGCGGCGGCGCAGCCCGGGCGCGGCTTTGGCGGGCGCATCGGCCACGCCCACCGGCACGTCGATATGCACCGGGCCCGGCTGGCCCTCGGTCGCGATGGCCAGCGCCTTGTCGGCGATGACCTCGGCGGCGCCTGCGGTGAGCGTGAAGCTCGCCTTGCAGACCGCGCCGAAGACCGCGCGCTGGTCGAGCACCTGGTGGGTGTAGCGCTGCGCCTCGTCGGCATCGACGCAGCCGGTCACGAGGATCAGCGGCACCCGGTCCTGGCGGGCGTTCTCGGCCACGTTGACGGCGTTGAGCGCCCCCGGCCCCACGGTCGCCAGCAGCACCCCCGGCGCGCCGTCGCGGTGGTGCACGCCCTCGGCCATGAAGCCGCCGGCGTTCTCGTGGCGGACGAGGTGGAAGGCCAGGCCCGCGGCCTCGAAGGCGTCGAGCAGGGTCAGCACCTCGCCGCCGGGCATCCCGAAGGCATGGCGGCAGCCGGCGTCGGCCAGGCGGCGGGCGAGGATGTCGGCGGTGCGGGTCTCGGTCACGGGCGGGCCTTTCCTGCGGCGGAGGGATGCGGGGCGTCGGGCGTCGGGCGTCGGGCGTCGGGCGTCGGGCGTCGGGCGTCGGGCGTCGGGCGTCGGGCGTCGGGCGTCGGGCGTCGGGCGTCGGGCGTCGGGCGTCGGGCGTCTTGCCAAGAGGGGAAGCCCGCGGGCGCCCGAATGACAAGGCCCGCCGCGCGCCGTTCACCCCTTCGTCAACGAAAACCGCCGCCGGGGGTGACCCGGCGGCGGCGAAGATCAGCCCTTGTCAGGCCCGGGCGCTCAGTTCAGCGCCTGGTCGGTGATCGCATGGGTCCAGGCGCCCTCGGGCTCCTCGGTGATCGCCGGGTTGTCCTCGGAGACCGCCGAGAGCAGCGTGTCCACCGTCTGCCGGTAGTCCTCTTCGCGCAGCGCGCCGTTGGACCCCGCGGTCAGCTTGGCGACCTCGCCCATCATGTAGACCTGGTGGTCGATGGTCTGCGCGCCGGTCATGTCGTTGTCGACGACGATCTGCGCGGCCTCCTCGGGGTTCTCCTCGGCGTATTTCCAGCCTTTCATCGAGGCGCGCACGAAGCGGACCATCTTGTCCTGGAAGGCCTCGTCCTCGAGGTTCTCTTCCATGACGTAGAGCCCGTCCTCGAGCATGCCGACGCCTTCCTCGAGGTAGTTGAAGTTCACCAGGTCATCAGCGGTGTAGCCCGCGTCCAGCACCTGGCCGTATTCGTTGTAGGTCATGGTCGAGATGCAGTCCGCCTGCCCCTGCAGGAGCGGATCGACGTTGAAGGCCTGCTTCAGGACCGTCACCCCGTCCTCGTCGGCACCGTCGGTGTCGACGCCGAGCTGCGCCATCCAGGCGTAGAAGGGATATTCGTTGCCGAAGAACCAGACGCCCAGGGTGCGGCCGGGGAAGTCCTCGGGGCTCTCGACGCCGGTCTCCTTGAGGCAGGTGAGCTGCAGCCCGCCGGTGGCGAAAGGCTGGGCGATGTTCACCAGCGGCACTCCGCGCTCGCGCGCGGCGAGGCCCGCGGCCATCCAGGTCACGATCACATCGGCGCCGCCGCCGGCGATCACCTGCTCGGGCGCGATGTCCGGGCCGCCCGGCTTGATCGTCACGTCGAGGCCCTCTTCCTCGTAGAAGCCCTGCGCCTCGGCGACGTAATAGCCGGCGAACTGCGCCTGAGTGACCCACTTGAGCTGCAGGGTCACCTCGTCGAGGTCCTGGGCCTGGGCCATGGGTGCCGCGAGGCCGAAGGCCAGGGCCGCACCAATCAGTTTCGTTTTCATTGCGTTACCTCCATGTCGGTCCTGTCTTCCGCCCGGCGTCTTTAGCGCCGGTGCGACGGGTGCCAGAACGTGACCCGTTTCTCGAGCGCGGCGACCGCGCCGTAGAAGAGCGTGCCCGCGAGCGCGGCGACCACAATCTCGGCCCAGACCATGTCGAGCGCAAGCTGCCCGACCGATGTGGAGATGCGGAAGCCGACCCCGCGGATCGGGGAGCCGAAAAACTCGGCAACGATGGCACCGATCAGCGCCAGTGTCGTGGAAATCTTCAAGCCGTTGAAGATGAAGGGCATGGCCGCGGGCAGCCGCAGCTTCACCAGGGTCTGCAGGTAGCTCGCCCCGTAGGTGCGCATCAGGTCGCGCTGCATGGGCCCGGTGTCGGCCAGCCCCGCGACGGTGTTCACCAGCATCGGGAAGAAGACCATGACCACCACGACCGCGGCCTTGGAATGCCAGTCGAAGCCGAACCACATCACCAGGATCGGCGCGGTGCCGACGATCGGCAGGGCCGCCATGAAGTTGCCCACCGGCAGGATGCCCCGGCGCAGGAACTCGGTCCTATCGGCCAGGATCGCCACCGCGAAGGCCGCCGCGCAGCCGATCAGGAAGCCCGAGAGCGCGCCTTTCACGAAGGTCTGCACGAAGTCCTGCCAGAGGGTGCCGGCCTGGGCCGCGAAGGTCGCCGCGATCACCGTCGGCGCGGGCAGGATCACCCCGGGCACCGACAGGCCGCGGACGATCAGCTCCCACATGGCGATGAGCGTCAGGCCGAAGATCACCGGCACCGCCAGTTGCACCAGGGGCAGCCCGGCCTGCGGCCCGTTGGCCAGCCGTGCGTTGAGCGTCCAGCCAAGCGCCCAGAGGACAAGCGCCGCGATCACCAATGCCATGCCCTGCCCTCCTTCGATGCGTTCATTTGGTCTGTCTTGCGGCCCGGGCGGCGCGCTTTTGCGCCCGTCCCGAGACGGCCGCGCGGGGGTGTCTTCGCACCGCTCATCGCCGCATCCCCATGCGGGCCAGCAGCCCGCGCTCGAGCGCGCCGATCACGCCGACCGAGAGCGCCGCAAGGATCGCCGCGGCGAAGAGCGCCGACCAGATCTGGATGGTCTGCCCGTAGTAGCTGCCCGCCAGGAGCCGCGCGCCCAGGCCCGCGGTCGCCCCGGTCGGCAGCTCACCGACGATGGCGCCCACCAGCGAGGCCGCGAAGCCGATCTTCAGCGAGGCGAAGAGGTAGGGCATCGAGGAGGGCAGCCGCAGCTTCCAGAACATCTCGCCCCGGCTCGCCCCATAGGTCCGCAGGAGGTCGATCTGCATGGCATCGGGCGAGCGCAGCCCCTTCACCATGCCGACCACCACCGGGAAGAAGGACAGATAGGCCGAGATGATCGCCTTGGGCACCAGCCCCTGGATCCCCACCGAGTAGAGCACCACGATGATCATCGGCGCGATGGCGATGATCGGGATGGTCTGAGAGATGATCGCCCAGGGCATGACGCTCATGTCCATGACCCGGCTGTGCACGATGCCGACGGCGAGAAGAATGCCCATGACCGTGCCGATGGCGAAGCCGAGACCGGTGGCCGAAAGCGTCACCCAGCCGTGGTAGATCAGGCTGCGCGGCGAGGTCGGCGCCGCGCCTGCAAGCCCGGTCCAGAGCTCGGCCGCCACCTGGTGCGGCGCGGGCAGCTTCGGGCGGTCCTGCACATAGGCGTTCGACAGCGCGACCCCGGGGTTCTGCAAGGCGAGCGCCGTGCCCGACATGCCGCGCCGGTCGCTCGGCGAGGCCGGGGTGACCTCGATGCCCGCGCGGCTCGCGTCGAGCACCGATTGCGAGGCGTTCATCGGGATGCAGGCGAGATACCAGAGCGCGACCAGCGCCGCGACCACGGTCAGGACCGGCGCCAGCCCGCCGCCGAGCGACCGGGCCCAGAGCGCCACCCGCCCCGACCGGCCGACGCCCGCCCCCTGGGCGGCGATGGGAGCGGTGTCACTCATGCCGCTTCCATCCCCGCCCGCAGGCCCTCGCGGACCCGGTGGGCGACCTCGATGAACTCGCGGCTGTCGCGGATGTCGAGCGGCCGCTCGCGCGGCAGCGGGCTCTCGATCACGTCCGAGATCCGCCCCGGACGCGGGCTCATCACCACGATCTTGGTCGAGAGATAGACCGCCTCGGGGATCGAATGGGTGACGAAGAGCATGGTCTTCTCGGTCCGCGCCCAGAGCGCCAGGAGCTCTTCGTTGAGGCGGTCGCGGACGATCTCGTCGAGCGCCCCGAAGGGCTCGTCCATCAACAGGATCGGCGCGTCGAAGCTCAGCGCCCGGGCGATCGAGGCGCGCTGCTGCATGCCCCCCGAGAGCTGCCAGGGAAACTTCTTCTCGAAGCCTGCAAGATCAACGAGTTCGAGGGTGTTCTTGACGCGCTCGGCCTTTTCCTCGCGGGAATAGCCCATGATCTCCAGCGGCAGGCGGATGTTGCCGCCGATGGTCCGCCAGGGATAGAGCCCGGCGGCCTGGAAGACATAGCCGTAGGCGCGCGCCTTGCGGGCCTCCTCGGGGCTCATGCCGTCCACGCTCAGCTCGCCGCCGGTCGGGGTCTCCAGCCCCGCGACGCAGCGCAGGAAGGTGGTCTTGCCGCAGCCCGAAGGCCCGATGAAAGAGACGAATTCGCCCTTCGAGACGTCGAGGTCGACATCCTTCAGCGCATGGACCGGACCGTCATTGGTCTGGAAGGTGAGATTGAGACCCTTGGCACGGATCACGGGACTGGCTGTCACAGGGCTGGTCCTCCGGGACTGGCTGCGTGAGGGGCTGGGGCGGGCTCAGACGCCCGCCGGAATGTTCATCGGATCGCGGTGGATCTGCTTGGGCGCGGTCAGCGCCTTCCACTTCGACAGCGCCTCATGCGCAGAGGGGAAGGCCGGGCGCGGCACAAAGCGGCCCCGTCCGGGCTGCGGCTGGGAGTTCTGCCCCCAGGCCCAGATCACCTCGCCGCGGCTCAGCGTGTAGCGCGGCTGGGCCTTCACCTCGAAGCCCTCGAAGACGTTGTAATCGAGGATCGAATGGTGGTTCGAAGCCGAGATGGTCTTGGTGATCTTCGGGTCCCAGACCACCAGGTCGGCATCCGCGCCTTCGACGATCGCGCCTTTCTTGGGGTAGATGTTGAGGATCTTCGCCACGTTCGAGGAGGTCACCGCGACGAACTCGTTCATGGTCAGGCGCCCGGTCTCGACCCCGAAGGTCCAGAGCACCGCGAGGCGCTCCTCGAGGCCGTTCGAGCCGTTGGGGATCTTGGTGAAATCGCCGACGCCCATGCGCTTCTGCTCGGTCGAGAAGGCGGCGTGGTCGGTGGCCACAACCTGCAGGCTGCCGGCCTGGAGACCCGCCCAGAGGCTGTCCTGGTGTTCCTTGTTGCGGAAGGGCGGCGACATCACCCGGCGCGCGGCGTGGTCCCAGTCCTTGTTGAAATACTCGCTCTCGTCGAGGGTCAGGAACTGCGCCAGCGGCTCGCCGTAGACCCGCATGCCCTTCTGGCGGGCGCGGCGGATGGCTTCATGTGCCTGCTCGCAGGAGACATGCACGATATAAAGCGGGACGCCCGCGGCATCGGCGATGGTGATCGCGCGGTTGGCGGCCTCGCCCTCGAACTCGGGCGGGCGCGAATAGGCGTGGCCCTCGGGGCCGGTGATGCCCTGTTCGAGCATCTGCTGCTGCATGTCGGCCACCAGGTCGCCGTTCTCGGCATGCACCATGGGCAGCGCGCCCAGCTCCTTGCAGCGCTTGAAGGAGGCGAACATCTCGTCGTCCTCGATCATCAGCGCGCCCTTGTAGGCCATGAAGTGCTTGAAGGAATTGACGCCCATGTCGACGGCGTCCTTCATCTCGTTGAAGATGGTCTCGTTCCAGCCGGTCACCGCGACGTGGTAGCCGATGTCGGAACAGATCTGCGGCGCCGACTTGCGGTGCCATTCGTTGATCGCGTTCTTGATCGAGCCGTCGGCGCCGGGCAGCACGAAGTCCACGGTCATCGTGGTGCCGCCGCAGGCCGCCGCCCAGGTGCCGGTCTCGAAGGTCTCGGCGGCGGTGGTGCCCATGAAGGGCATCTCCATGTGGGTATGCGGGTCGATGCCGCCGGGGATGACATAGGCGCCCTCGGCGTCGATCACCTCGTCGCCCTTCAGGTCCTCGCCGATCTGCTTGATCGTCTCGCCCTCGATGAGGATGTCGGCCTTCCAGGTGCGGTCGGCGGTGACGATCGTGCCGTTCTTGATGACCTTGGTCATGTGAATACTCCCTGTTGTCTTGTCTGCCGGGGTGGCCCCGGTCGTTGATCTTCGGCGCGCGCGGCCCGGAGGCGGGCTCAGGCGCAGACCTGGTTGCCGTCGGCGTCGGTGACCGGCTCGGCCGGGCCGCCGCTGGCGGGCACGACGCTCTGGCAGCCCCGCGCGTCGACGATGAGCTGGGCGTCGCTGGTGTCGTTCAGGATCGCGGTGCCGTCGGGCAGAACCCGCAGCGCATCCCCCACCCCGCCGCGTCCGCAGGCCGCGGCGCCAAGCGCGAGAAGGAGGATGAGCGCGGGTCTCACTCGACGATCCCCGCGGTTTCGACCACCGCATGCATGAGCACATCGGCCCCGGCGCGCGCCCAGTCCTTGGTGATCTCCTCGGCCTCGTTGTGCGACAGCCCGTCGACGCAGGGGCACATGATCATCGCCGTGGGCGCCACCTGGTTGATCCAGCAGGCGTCGTGGCCCGCGCCCGAGATGATGTCCTGGTGCGAGTAACCGAGCCGTTCGGCGGCATCGCGCACCGCGGTCACGCAGGTCTTGTCGAACTCGACCGGGTCGAAGCCGCCGACCTTCTCGAAGGCGATCTCGAGGCCCATGTCCTTGGCGATCTGGCCGCCCTCGTCGCGCAGGCGCCGTTCCATGTCCTCGATCACCGACAGGTCGGGCGAGCGGAAGTCGACGGTGAAGACCGCCTTGCCGGGGATCACGTTGCGCGAGTTGGGGTAGATGTCGATATGGCCCGCGGCGCCCACCGCATGGGGTTTGTGCGACCAGGCGATCTCGTCGACCTTGTCGAGGATGCGCGCCATGCAGAGCCCGGCGTTCTTGCGCATCGGCATGGGCGTGGAGCCGGTGTGGCTTTCCTTGCCGGTCACGGTGACCTGGGTCCAGGAGAGGCCCTGGCCGTGGGTGACCACGCCGATGTCCTTGCGCTCGGCCTCGAGGATCGGACCCTGTTCGATGTGCAGCTCGAAGAAGGCATGCATCTTGCGCTGGCCGACCTCTTCCTCGCCGCGCCAGCCGATGCGCTTGAGCTCGTCGCCGAAGCGCTTGCCCTGGGCATCCTCGCGCTCATAGGCCCAGTCCTGGCTGTGGACGCCGGCGAAGACGCCCGAGGACAGCATGGCCGGGGCGAAGCGCGTGCCCTCTTCGTTGGTGAAATTGGTCACCACGATCGGGTGGCGGGTCTTGATGCCCAGGTCATTGAGCGTGCGCAGGATCTCGAGCCCGCCGAGCACCCCCAGGACGCCGTCGTATTTGCCCCCCGTCGGCTGGGTGTCGAGGTGGCTGCCGACATAGACCGGCAGGGCCTCGGGGTCGGTGCCCTCGCGGCGGGCGAACATGTTGCCCATCTGGTCGAGCCCCATGGAGCAGCCCGCGGCCTCGCACCAGGACTGGAAGAGCGCGCGCCCCTCGCCGTCCTCGTCGGTCACGGTCTGGCGGTTGTTGCCGCCCGCGACCCCGGGGCCGATCTTGGCCATCTCCATTATGCTCTCCCAGAGCCGATCCCCGTCGATGCGGAGGTTCTCTCCCGGTGCTGCCATGTCACATCCCTGTCTTTTGTCGCGCGCGGCCTTCTTGACCTTTCTCGCGTCGGTTTTTTACCATTTGGTCAAGTCACGATTGCAACGGGTCGCGCCCCTGTCAAGCGAGCGTCGTCCCCAAGCGCCGGATCATCGCGAAAACCACCCCCTTGCTGCACAGTAAGGCATCGACGGGACGACGCCTATGGCCGAAGACGGGACTGCCCCGATCCCTGCCCGCTCCGGCAAGCGCCGCAGCCGGATCCAGGAGAAGAACCGCAAGCGCATCCTCGATGCCGCGCTCGACGTCTTCGCGGCCGAGGGATTCCGCGGCGCGACGCTCGACCAGATCGCCGCGCGGGCGGAGATGTCGAAGCCCAACATGCTGTATTACTTCGACAGCAAGGCGGCGATCCACGTGGCGCTTCTGAACGCGCTGATGGAAAGCTGGGTGGCGCCCCTGCGCGCGCTCGGGGCGGATGATCCGCCGCTCGAGGCGCTGATGGGCTATGTGCACAAGAAGCTCGAAATGAGCCGCACCATGCCACGCCAGAGCCGGCTCTTCGCCAACGAGGTGCTGCAGGGCGCGCCGCGCATGGGTCCGCATCTCGAGCGCGGGCTGAAGCCCCTGTTCGAGGAGAAATGCGCGCTGATCCGCCAGTGGATCGAGGCCGGCCGGATCGCGCCGGTGGCGCCCGAGCACCTCCTGATGACGATCTGGGCGGTGACCCAGCATTACGCCGACTTCGAGGCGCAGATCGCGGTCCTGATGCCCGAGGAGCGGCCGCGCTGGACCACCGCCACGGCGCATGTGGACGCGATGTTCCGCCAGATGCTGACGCCGCCCGATGTGCCTGCGCCCCCGGCTACGCCCAAGGCTTAACGCAATATTCACCCTGCGCGCGGCAGGATCGCGGGCATGGATATGCCCCGTATCAATGCGCATCCCACGCGGGATCAATGGCTGGCGCAATTGTTTGGCGCCAAGGCGGTCGCCAAGGGCGGCGTGGTGCGCCGCTCGGTCCGGGACGTGCAGCGGATGATCGGGCGGGAGGCGTTTTTGCGCGAGGTGCGGATGCGGGGATTTCACCTTGTGGAATGCGGCGGGCAGTTCATCGTGATCTGCAATAGCGGGAAGGTGAAGCTGCATGTGTGAGGGGTGAGGTGTAAGAGGGAGGATGGTTGGCCCGGGGCGTGCGCGGTTCCGGGGTGGCAGGCTATCGGTTACGGGTCAGGCAAGGCAGATTGCGATCTGGCCGGAGCCCGTCTTCCTCTGCCCAGCTGACTAGACCACGATGTTATCTAACATCGTGGTCGAGAAAATTATCTAATTTTCTCGACTTAAGGGCGCGAAGATGCGTGCGCGCCCAAGCAAAAGTCCACAAGTGCTGGGTAGAGCCGAACACCTCAGCCCAACGAAAAACGCATCCAACACACAACCCCAACCCTCATCAAAAAAACCGGCGCGACCGCCGCCGCGCCGGTCCTCACCGCTCACTCCGCCGCAGCCACCGCCGCGGGGTTGTTCGGATGCGTCGTCCAGTTGGCGTAGTCCTTCTCGACCGTCTTGCCGGTCCGCGGATCCACCGCCCCGGGCGCCATCTCGACCATGGTGATGCAATCCTCCACCGGGCAGACGTCCACGCAGAGGTTACAGGCCACGCATTCCTCGTCGATCACCTCGAAGACCCGGCCTTCCTTCATCGCGATCGCCTGGTGCGAGGTGTCCTCGCAGGCCGCGTAGCAGCGCCCGCACTGGATGCAGGCCTCCTGGTCGATGCGCGCCTTGGTCACGTAGTTGAGGTTCAGATACTGCCAGTCGGTGACATTGGGCACCGCGCGGCCGACCACCTCGGAGACCGAGCTGTAGCCCTTCTCGTCCATCCAGGCCGAGAGCCCGCGCGCCATCTCCTCGACGATGCGGAAGCCGTAGGTCATGGCCGCGGTGCAGACCTGCACGTTGCCCGCGCCCAGCGACAGGAACTCCGCCGCGTCGCGCCAGGTGGTCACCCCGCCGATGCCCGAGATCGGCATGCCATGCGTCGCCGGATCCCGCGCGATCTCCGAGACCATCGAGAGCGCGATGGGCTTCACCGCCGGCCCGCAATAGCCGCCGTGGCTGCCCTTGCCGTCGATCGTCGGCTGCGGCGCCATCAGGTCGAGGTCGACCGAGGTGATCGAGTTGATCGTGTTGATCAGCGACACCGCGTCGGCCCCGCCGTTCCGGGCCGCCGCCGCGGGCTTGCGCACATCGGTGATATTGGGCGTGAGCTTCACGATCACCGGCCGGTCGTAATACTGCTTGCACCAGCGGGTGACCATCTCGATGTATTCCGGCACCTGGCCCACGGCCGAGCCCATGCCGCGCTCGGACATGCCGTGCGGGCAGCCGAAGTTCAGCTCGATCCCGTCCGCGCCGGTCTCCGCCACCCGCGGCAGGATCGCCTTCCAGGCGGCCTCCTCGCAGGGCACCATGATCGAGGCGATCAGCGCCCGGTCAGGATAATCCGCCTTGACCCGCGCCATCTCCTCGAGGTTCACCTCCAGCGGCCGGTCGGTGATGAGCTCGATGTTGTTCAACCCCAGGAGCCGCCGGTCCGCGCCGTAGATCGCGCCGTAGCGCGGCCCGTTGACGTTGACCACCGGCGGGCCCTCGGCGCCGAGCGTCTTCCAGACCACCCCGCCCCAGCCGGCCTCGAAGGCGCGGCGGACGTTGTACTCCTTGTCGGTCGGCGGCGCCGAGGCGAGCCAGAAGGGGTTCGGGCTCTTGATGCCCACGAAATCGGTTTCGAGATTGGCCATGTCGCTGATCTCCCTTGTCCTGGCTCAGGCGCCGCTTAGCGCGCTGTGAATGTCCTCGGCCGCGTCGCGCCCCTCGGCGACGGCGACCACGGTCAGGTCCTCGCCCGGCGTGCAGTCGCCGCCGGCCCAGATGCCCGCCTCCGAGGTGCGGCCCGCGCCGGTGACGCGGATCTTGCGGCCCTCCATCTCGAGCCCCGCAACCGGCACCAGCGTCTGGCCGATGGCGCGGAAGACCTGGTCGGCCTGCAGGCGCAGGCTCTCGCCGGTGCCCTTCAGCCCGCTGCCGTCATCGGCGGTATACTCGAGCTCAAGCTCCACCGCCGCGCCGTTGCCATGCACCGCCTTGGGCTGGACGTTGCAGAGGATGCGCACCCCCTTCGAGGTCGCCAGGTCCTGTTCGAACTCCGAGGCGCCCATGCGGTCCTGCGACCGGCGGTAGGCGATGGTCACCGTCTCGGCGCCCAGAAGCTTCGACTGCACCGCGGCGTCGATGGCGGTCATGCCGCCGCCGATCACCACCACGTTGCGGCCCACGGGCAGGCTGGCCAGATCCGAGGCCTGGCGCAGATCGGCGATGAAACGCACCGCGTCCTCGACGCCGTCGCGATCGTCGCCGGGGATGCCAAGCGCGTTCACATCGCCCAGGCCCAGCCCCAGGAAGACCGCGTCATATTCGGCCTTCAGCCCGTCGAGCGTGATCTCCCGGCCAAGCGCCTTGCCGTAGTCCAGCGTGATGCCGCCCACCTGGACCAGCCAGGCGACCTCGCGCTGGGCGAAATCCTCGACCGACTTGTAGGCGGCGATGCCGAACTCGTTGAGCCCGCCCGGCTTCTCGCGGGCCTCATAGACCACCACGTCGTGGCCCTTCATCGCCAGGCGATGCGCGCAAGCGAGGCCCGCCGGGCCCGCGCCGACCACCGCCACGCGCTTGCCGGTCTCCGCCGCCCGCGCATAGGGATGGCTCTGGCGCGCCATGAGCGCATCGGTGGCATGACGCTGCAGCCGGCCGATCTCCACCGGCTTGCCCTCGGCGATCTCGCGGACGCAGGCGCCCTCGCAGAGATCCTCGGTCGGGCAGACCCGGGCGCACATGCCGCCCAGGACGTTCTGGTCAAAGATCGTCCGCCCCGCCGCCTCGGCCTGGCCGGTGGCGATCTGCCGGATGAAGAGCGGGATGTCGATCTCCGTCGGGCAGGCGGTGACGCAGGGCGCGTCGTAGCAGAAATAGCAGCGATCCGCGGCGACGGACGCCTCGTGCGGATCGAGCGGCGCGTGCAGATCGGCAAAGTTCTCCGCAAGCGCCGCGGCCGGCAGACGGCCGGCGGTGATGCCCGGTGTCAACGGGTCGGCCATGGTGTTCCCTCCTGTTGGTCTCTTTTTCGGGAAGCTTGGCACGGATTATTTTTTTATCAAACGGTAAATTTTATCCCGGGGCATTTTCCGCCTCACACCCCGCCACGGAAGACCATGCTGCCCGGAAAAGAGGCGCTGGCCGCATCTCCCCGCACAAACCCGCCCGGCCCAGAGGCGAACCCCCGCCAACACCCCGCCCGGCAACAAAAAAGGCGGGCCCAAGGCCCGCCCGTCACCATCACCGCCGTGCAGGGCAGATGCCCGCCCGGGTCACCTGGCCGGCCGCCCTCAGGCGCGACCGGTCATTCCGAGAAGCTCGGACCGCTGCTCCGCCGTCAGCCCGGTCTCGATCCGGGCTTCCTTCTTGGGAAATGGAAAGGCCAAGGGTTTGTTGAGAATTTCCAGGTAGGCCTCGCTGCGCGATGTGCTGTCAGACATGAAAGTATCCCCCCTTACTTCTGAACATGGATCGCGCGGGCAGTTTGGCCTAGAATGGCCGCAAAACAAAGTCTTTTGAACTTCACCCATGTCGCTCACGGCGCTTTCCCCGGATCCGCGGGGCTCGCTCGCGGACTACGACCGGACCCTCGGTCAGCTGGCGCTTCTGGCGGCCACCACGGAAAGCTTCGGCCGTCACAGGCTCGATCACGCGATCTCGATCCTGCACGGCGCGATGATGAGCGGGCAGTTCCGGCTCTATGCCGATCCCCGCGGCCGCCCCGCCGCGGCGCTGATCTGGGCCCGGCTCGATGCCGAGATGACCGAGGAATACCTGGAGAACGGCCGCCTGCCGAACCTCGCCGCCTGGACCTCGGGGCCGGATCTCTGGCTCCTGAGCATCATCGCCGAGGGCCCGGCGCTGAAACCGGTCCTGCGCGACATCCGCGGCCCGCTCTTCGCGGGGGATGCCCGGGTGCATGTCCTGCGCCCCTCGCCCGGCGGCGAGCGCCGCGTCGTGGCCTTCACCCGCGAGGGTGTGCGCCTCCTGCGCAAACTGCCCCCCGCCCGCGACGCCACGCCCGCCTGACGGCCCGCCGCCCGACAAAAAACGCCCAGGAACACCCCCAAGCCCCGACCACCTGGCGCCGCCCTTCTGCCTCCCACGGCTCCCACGGTCAGCATCCCCCGCACAGAGCCCGCCAAAAAAGCGCCCCCCAATACAGGCCTGACCGGGCCCAAAATACTCCGGGAGCGCGAGGGCAGCGCCCTCGCACGGGTCGGCCCGGCCGCAAGGCCGGGCCGATCCTTCTCACCCCGGCGACACATCCCCGCCGCCGGGGCGCAAAACCCCACTCAAGGGACGAACCAAAACCTTACCGCGACAACACCCGCAGCCGGCTGTCCCATTCGCCGCGGTCGACGTAGCAGCCGTGCAGGTGGCGGAAACCGGTGCCCGGGTCGAAGGCCTCGCGGCCGTGCAGCACCCGGCGGTTGTCGAAGACCACCATCTCGCCGCCCGAGAGCTTCAGCGAGACCGAATAGGCCGGGTCGCGGGTCAGCTCCATGAAGCGGCGGTAGGCGCGGTAGAAGGGCACCATGTCCTTGGGATCGAGGTCGAGGATGTCCGCCAGATGCGCGTTGAAGCAGATCTCCGAGACCTCGCCGCGGGCATCGAGGGTGATCACCGTCTTGCGGCCCCGGATGTCGGTCTCCGCGTCGTGGAAGCGGAAGGGCACGGTGACGGTGCTGAGCACTTCGAAGGCCTCGGGGTCTTCAGCCTTGAGGTCCTCGGCCACGGCGCGGCCGTCGCAGAAGACCGAACCGCCGCCCTCGGCCTCGTTCGCGAGGCAATGCAGGAACTGGTAGCCCGGGGGCAGCTCCTGGTTGGTCAGATCGGTGTGCAGCGGCAGCGCGTCCGAGGTATAGGCCAGGTTGTTCGGATCGGGCTTGGAGACGACCTCGAAGGTGCGCCCGAAGTTGGTCTCGCGCAGGAAACCGACGCGGCGGGCGACATCCATGCCCGCCTCGGTGGTGTCGGCGAGGCCCGTCACGATCGAGAGCCCGTAGCGCTTGGTCTCGGCCAGCCAGTGGGCCAGCCCCTCCTCGGTGGTCAGCACCTCCTCAGCCGAGACGCGCGGGATGCCCGCGGCGCCGAGGTCGCGGCGCCAGATCACCGGCGCGAGGTCGGCGGGATCTGCGCGGCGCTGGCCGGGGCGGTGGGCCTTGATCCAGTCGAGGTCGAAGCGGCTCGGCGCCTCCTGGCCGGGCCAGGTCAGGACCAGCGCGTCGGGCGCCAGCTCGGCGCTCTCGGGCGCCACGTCGAGCGGCACGCTCGTCAGATCAAAGGCACGTTCGCCGGTCTGCGGGTGGAAGCCCGCGGGATCGGTGTCGCGCAGCCAGATGTAGGGGAAAAAGCCCGCGGTGCCGTCAGGCCAGACGAGGTCGAGGCCCTCGGCCCCGGTGGTGAGAGTCGGTTGCATGATTTGTCCATTTGTCTGTGAGTGCGTTCAGGGCGCGTGAAGACGGGCCGCCCGCGGGGGCGGCCACCACTCGTGGGCCTTCGCATGCGGATGGCCCGGACATCTTCCCAGAACGGTGCACATGGCAAATCGCGTGGTCGTTTCTCGTCCGGCGCAAATAGAGCACAGGCGCCGGGGCGGCTGCAACCAAACGCGGCGGGGGTGCGGGGAGCAGCGGGGCCGCGCGGCCTTGCGGGTCGCGCATGGCGCGGAGCGCAGCGGCCGGGCGCACAGCGGCGGGTCGCTTATGGCGCGGGGTGCGAACGACGGACACGGCGCCACGGGTTGCGCATGGCGCGGGGTGAGAATGCGGTGCGCGGCGCGCCGATCCCGCATCGCGTGACGGCGGGGCGCGCATGATTTTCTCAGAAAATCAGCCGCTCCGGGGGCGGCAGGTGGACCCTTTTCCGAGCGTCACCGCGCGCCTCACCGAATCCCGAGAGAGCAACCGCCCTGCCCGACCCTCTTCGGCCCGGCCACCACCCTAGCCCTCAGCCCGCCACCACCGAACGGATCACATCGGCCAGCCGGCGCGGGTCGAAGGGCTTGGGCAGGATCTTCGTCGCCCCCGCCGCCTGCAGCTCGGCCGAGGCATGGGCCTCGGATTTCGCGGTGCAAATGATCACCGGGCGGTCGGCGTTGAGCGCCGAGGCCCGCACGCCCGCCAGCAGGTCGTGGCCGTCGGGCTTCGGCATCATTAGGTCGAAGAGGAACCCGTCGAAGCGCTGCGCCTCGATCAGCGCAAGCCCCTCGCGGCCCGAGGTGGCGGTGGTCAGCTCGATGTCGTCCTCGATCTCGAGCGCGATCTCCACGAGCGAGATGATGTCGCGTTCGTTATCGACCAACAGGATCTTCATGGCGTGCCTCGTCAATCTCGGGGGTGTCCGGCGCGGCAGCGGGAAAGACCAGCCGGAAGGTGGAGCCCTGGGTCTCGGTCGATGCGCCGTCCTCGGCGTGGCGCGTGTCGAGCTCGACCGCCCCGCCCTGCCGCTCGACCAGCTCGCGGGCGATGGCCAGGCCCAGCCCGGTGCCGGTGACCTGCACGCCGGGGGCATGGGCGGGCCGGGCGAAACGCTCGAAGATCGCGGCGCGGGCGTGGTCTGGGATGCCCGGCCCCTGGTCGCGCACCCAGAGCGCCAGCGCGCCGCCCTGGCGGGCGCTGGCACCCAGCACCACCTCGCCGCCCGGCGGGGAATACTTGATGGCATTGGTCACAAGGTTGACCAGCGCCTGTTGCACCCGCCGGCGGTCGACGGAGATCAGCCGTCCCTCGGCGCCGGGCTCGACCCGCAGGGTGACGCTGAAGTTCTCGGCGTAGCCCGCGAGCGCGGCGGCCACATCGGTCACGATCTCGGTCGCGCGGGTCGGGGCGGGCTCGATCACCAGCTGGTTCTGGTCGATGGCCTGCAGCGTCAGGATGTCGTCGACCAGCATCAGCATGCGGTCGGCGTTGCCCTTGGAGAGTTCCACCAGCTTGCGCCCGCTCGGGACCAGTTCGCCGCCGAAGCGGGTCAGGAACAGGTCGAGCGAGCCCGCCATGGCGGTCAGCGGCGTGCGCAGCTCGTGGTTGATCGACTGCACGAAACGGCCCCGCGTGCGCGCCAGCCGCTCCTCGGCGGTGACATCGCTCAGGACGCAGTAATAGGCGTCGCCCTCGACATTTCCGACATGGCTGATGCGGCAGCGCAGCTCGCGCGTCTGGCCCTCGACCCGGCGCGAGAGCGCCACGGTGGTGCGCTTGCGGCCCTGGCCCGCGTTCTGGTCGGCGGGCTGGCCCGACACTTGGCCCGCGTCCTGGCCCGGGCGGTGCGGCTTGACCAGCGCCACGGCGGCCTCGGCGTTCCTGACGCCCAAGAGTTCCCGGGCGCGGCGGTTGGCATTGGCCACGGCGCCGGCCTCGTCGAAGACCACGATGCCGTCGTCGACGTTCTGGAAGATCGCCTGGAACTGGTTGCCGGCGGCCACCGCGCGGGCGGCCTCGTCGCGCAGCCGCGCCAGCGCCCGGGCCAGGGCCACGGCGCGTTTCTCGGCGATGAAGGCGGCGGCAAGCGCGCAGGCATAGAGCGACAGCGCGATGGCCGCGAAGGAGACCGAGCGCAGCCAGAAGCCCTCGAGCGCCTCGCCGCGCGGCACCGCGACCCGGGTCGAAAGGTCCGAACCGGGGATGCCGCGCTGGCTTTCGATCAGCGCCGCGCCCTCGGGGGCGATCTCGGGCCCGGCCGAGGAGAAGGCGATGGGCCCCTGGGCCGAGACGATCTCGACCAGCATCTCGGGGTCGAGCCGCGTGCGCGCCAGGAGCGCCTCGAAATAGGCCGCGTCGAGCGAGGAGGCGATGACCCCGCGCAGCCCGCCGTCCGGCGAGCGGATCGGCCAGGCGACCGGCGTCACCTGGGTGTCGAGCGTGCGCGCGGTGATCGGCACCCCCAGCGTGTGCCGCCCGGCGGGCAGCGCAGTGGCGTCGCGGAAATAGGCCCGGTCGCCCACGTCGACGCCGATGAGCGGCGCGGTGCTGGCCCAGACCACCCGGCCTTCGGGGTCGGCGATCAGCATCTCGTCGATCTGCTCGGAGCTGGCGGCGATGGCGCGCAGCCGGCCGCCGAATTGCGCCTCGACGTCCTCGGGGCTGCCGATCGGCGCGCGGGCGAGCTCGCCCGCCACGCCGGAGATCTGCGCACTCGCCAGTTCCATCGACGAGGCGAAGGTCTGGTTGAAAAGCGTCGCCACATGCGCGAGCCGCGCCCGGCCGCTGTCGAGCGTGCGCTGGTAGTCGACATAGACCACCAGCCCCACGAAGAGCACCGTGCCGACCGTCAGGAGCGCGCCGCCCAGGAACATCCGACGCGAGCGCCGGAGGGCGGCATAGGCGACGCCGCCGACCTCTACGAAGAACTGCGGATCAATGAGACGGGCCATGGCGGCTCGCGAGGTGGATGCGGCCCCGCGCCGGGGCCTCGCCGGCTTCGAGCGCCCGGAAGGCATTGCCCAGCACCTCCGAGGGGCCGAGGCTGCCCTCGCTGTCGGCCAGCGCGCCGCGCACCGATGGCTCGGCGCCCTTCAACGCCTCGGGCATGGCGGCAAGCGCCGCCTCGGCGCGGTCGGCCAGGGCCTCGACCATCTCGAGCACCTCGCCGGGGCTGCGCCCCAGGGCCGCGCCGCAGAAACATTCGCCCTCCCAGCGCACCAGGAGGTCGCCCGCGGGCATCGGCGCCGCGGCGAGGCTGCGCGAGACCGCGCCGATCAGCGCCTCCTGCTCGGCCTCGGAGAAATCCGCCGCATTGGCCGAAAGCGCGTTGATGGTCAGGGTGAAAACGCTCAGCCGTTCGCTCTGGTCCACCGTGGTCAGCGCGTCGAGAAGCGTGTTCTGGTCGCCCAGGAGCCCCGGCACCCGCTTGCGCCGCGGCTCGGCCCCGCGCACCCCGGCGCCCGGCGCGGCGGGGTTCTTGCGGCGGTCCAGCTCGGCCTTGAGGCGGAGCTGCGCCTTCAGCCGGGCCTGGAACTCCACCCGGTCGAAGGGTTTCATCAGGTAGTCGTTGGCCCCGGCCATGAAGGCCCGCGACAGCGCCGCCTTGTCGGTGCGGCTGGTCAGCATGACGATCGGCACGTCGCGCCAGGCCGAGAGCTGGCGCAACCGGGCGCAAAGCTCGATCCCGTCCATCTCGGGCATCATGATGTCGAGAAGCACCAGGTCGGCGGTCTCGGGCTGGGCCGAGAGCGCCTCGAGCGCGGCCCGGCTGTCCGAGAAGGTCTCGACCGTGTCGTAGCCGAAGTCCGCCAGGGTGGCGACGATCAGCTCTCTCGCGATGTCGGAATCGTCAACGGCGACGATCTTTCTAGCCATGCGTCAATCCTGTCCCACGATCTCAAACACCCGCCAGCCGCCGCGGTCATAGCGCAGTCGGAACGGCGGCGGAGCCCCCTTTTCAAGTTGCGGATAGGCCCGGAGCAAACGGTCCCTCGGGATCTCGCCCGCCTCGGGGAGCCGCACCGCGATATACTGTCCGCGCGGGCGCCCGCCCAGCACGGTGATGTCATATGCCGGCTGGCCCGCGACCAGGAAACCCTCGACGTCTCCGAGCGCGGCCACCAGTCCGGGGTTGCGCTCTACATCGGCGAGAATCCCGCTGCGGTTGTCAAGAAATTCGGCCAGTTCCGCGTCGGCGGCATGGGGGCCTGTCACCCTTTCGCCGCGCGCGATGTCGAGAAGCGCGCGGGTGCCGGGCCCGCCCGCGGCCTGCATCGAAAAAAGCGCCAGCGGCACCGAGGCGAGAAGCCCCAGGACCACCATGGGCACCCGGAAGCGCCCCGGCGGCCAGGCGCGGATCGCCACCACCGCAAGGCCCAAGCTCGGCAGGGCGACAACCGCGGCATCGCCCTCGAAGCCGTATTGCGCGTTGAGCCAGGCCCCGCCCAGAAGGCTGCCCGCCCCGGCGAGGATCGGCAGCGCCAGCCGGGCCCGCCACATCAGCCGCAGCAGCGCCAGCCCCGCGACCAGCAGCCCGCAGAGCGTCGGCAGCAGCGCCCAGGCCTCGGGCCCGGCGCCGCCCTGAACCACCTGGGCCGAGATGAACTCGGTCTTCAGGACCGCGTTGACGAAAAGCAGCGAGCCGATGGCCGCCACCACCGGGAAGAACATCGACATCAGGTAGCCGAAAGACGAGGCCGCCAGCATGCTCGGCCGGGCGGCCAGCACGATAAAGGGCAGCGTTCCCAGCGCCAGGAGCATCCCGTAGGCATGCGACAGCGGCAGGATCAGCAGGCCCACCGCGACCTTCATCATGTCCGGCGCCGCCCCGTTCAGCCGCAGGTTCAGAAGCCCCCGCGCGTAGATCCAGAAGCCCAGAAGCAGAAGCACCGCGCTTGGCCCCTCGGCCAGGGCGCGCAGGAAGAAGGGGTTGAGCGCCAGGAGCACCACCAGGAGCCCCGCCGAGCCCCGATCGTAGGCGCCGCGCTCGCGCAGGTTCAGATACCAGGTGTAGAGGAGCAGCGCCGCCGCCGCCGCCCCGATCAGGAGCGGCAGCGCCACATCCGCCTCGGGGGCGATCATCTGCAGGATCAGCGCCAGCGAGAAGGGCAAGGGCGGGTAGAAGGCATCGCTGGCGCGGAAGACGCCCGGCCCCTCGATCTGGACGATGGCCTTGGCCCACATGTCGATCACCGCGCCCGAGAGGAAGCCTTGCGCCTCGACCCAGGCAAGCGGCACCAACAGGAGCGCGAAAAGCGGGATCAGCACCGTCGCGGCGCGGGTCAGCGCGGTCATGCCAGGGCCTCGCTTTCCGACTTGGCGGCGTCCAACTCGTCCGCGGTGTGCTTGGAAAGCCCGTGCTGCGTCTTCTCCCAGTAGAAGGGATTGCTGATCAGCTGCTTCAGCGCCTTGTAGGAGGCGATGGTCATCAGGACCCAGTAGCCGACCACGCTGACGCCCCAGGGCGCCAGGTCGGTCCAGCGCCGCCGGAAGGGCGCGACCATGGTCAGGTAGATCAACAGGCTGTTGCCGGCGAGCAGGTTCAACAGCGACAGATAAAGAAGGATCGGCGGGAAGAAGGGCTCGATCAGCGCCGCTCCGAAGAGCATCCAGACGATGAAGACGCCCCAGAAGATCGGGTTCAACAGCCCAGAAAGGAAGGTGCCGCCGATGAAGAAGACGAAGCCGATCACCCCGGCCAGGCCGACGCTGCGCACCAGGTGCACCGGGCGGCGGGTGTGGACCAGGAAGGTCTGCATGTAGCCCTTGATCCAGCGCGAGCGCTGGCGGATCCAGTTCGGGATCGAGACGTTGGCCTCTTCGAAGGTGGTGCTGTCGATCACCCCCACGCGGTAGCCCTTCTGGGTGAGCCGGATGCCGAGGTCGGCGTCCTCGGTCACGTTGAAGGGGTCCCAGGCGTTCAGCTCGCGCAGCACGTCCATGCGGAAGTGGTTCGAGGTGCCGCCCAGCGGGATCGGCACGCCCAGGTATTCCAGCCCCGGCAGCATCAGGTCGAACCAGAGCGAATAATCCAGCGTGAACATCCGCGTCAGCCAGTTCTCGCGGGCGTTGTAGTAGTTCAACCGGCACTGGATGCAGGCGGTGTTCTCGGGGCGCTGGCGGAAGGCGGCGAGCACCTTCTTGAGCTGGTCGGGCTCGGGCTTGTCCTCGGCGTCGTAGATCACCAGAAAATCGCCGCGGGCGTATTGCAGCGCGTAGTTGCAGGCCTTGGGCTTGGTCTGGGGGTGCGACTGCGGCACCTCGACGATCTCGAAGACGCCCTCCAGTTCCAGCGCCCGCGCGGCGGCGATGGTCTCGTCGTCGGTCTCCTCGAGGACGATCTTGATGTCGAGCTTGGCCAGCGGGTAGTCGAGCTTGCGCAGCGCCGCGGTCAGGATCGGCAGCACCTCGGGCTCGCGGAACATCGGCACCAGCACGGTGTAGACCGGCAGGTCGTCGTCGCGCATGGCCGCCGCTTCCGCCGCGATGGCGCGGGAGGAACGCTCCTGCACCTCGCCGCCGACCCAGACCAGCACCGCCTTGAACAGGAAATTGCCGGTGTAGAAGACCGTCATGAAGAGGTTCAGCACGATCAGCGTGGTCACCGGCGCCGTCGCCATGCCCGCCAGGAACAGGCTGCCGAGCAGGTAGAGCACCACGATCTGCGGCGGGGTGATGACGCTTTTCGCCGACATCACCGGGTCGGTGTCGGCCAGCCCAAAGACCGCCTGGCGGGATTGCTCCTCGCGGAAGGCCTTCTGCAGCGCCAGCGAGATGTCGAGCTGCGGGGCGACCGCGATCTCGACCTGGCCGGGATAGGTGTCGAGGATGTGCAGGAGCGTGCTGGGACCGGGCCGCGCCGTGGCCACCAGGAGCGCGCCCTCGGGCGTGCGCCTGACCGGCACGGTCAGCGCGTCGGTCATGGCACCCACGTCCTGGGCGCGGATCAGCGCGCGGTCGGGCGGATCGGCGATCAGGTCGATCTGCGGAAGGTCGTAGTAATAGCCGAGCTGGCGATAGAGCTCACCGGGCTTCAGCCAGCGGCGGCTTTGCAGGACGTCGATCAGCCCGACGTTCCACTCCTCGGCCAGGGCCACCGCCTCGTCGAGCTGGGCCGCCGACAGCAGGCCCCGGTCGAGCAGCAGCTCGCCGATTGCCATGCTGTCGACGTCGAGTGCCATGGGTTCAGCCCTCTTGGGTGCCGCGCGACCGGCGGTAGATGCCGCTCAGCACGCGGATGATGACCAGGGTCAGCGCCAGCCAGAGCGCGCCGACGATCCAGGGGCGGTATTTCGCCGCCACCTGCCAGAGGTCCATGCGGTCGGGGTAGCGCACCTCGACAAGATCATTTCGCGCGGTGGAGGCGGCCAGCGCCAGCCCCTCACCGTCGAGGAAGGCCAGGTCGCCCCGGTCGAGCAGCAGCGGCTGCGCCTGGCTCGGGCTCGGCGCGGGGCCGCGTCCGGGGCGCAGCCAGACGCCCGGCCGGCCCCCGGCCTCGACGATCTGGACGAGCCCCACCTCGTCGAGCGCGGCGCCCGCGAAGATCACCTCGCCGGCGCTGTCGCGCAGCTCCACCCGGCCGCGGTCGAAGCGCAGGCCCGGGTCGCTGCCTTCGGGCGCCTCGGCACCGATGTAGAGGAAGGGCCGCGGGGTCGCGGTCTCCTCCGTGTCCTCGTCGGGCAGCGATGCCTCGAGGCTGCTCGCCAGCCGCACCTCGGCACTGTCAGGGAGCAGCGCGCCGGCCACCGGAAGGAGCCAGGGCAGGAAGCCTTCCAGCGTCTCGCCCTCGCCCAGGATCACGTCGGCGCCCTGGCCGAAGGCCTGGCGCATCAGGAAGAAGTCGCTCTCGGGCGCGGGGGCCTCGGCGGTGACGAAGCGGCTCTGCGGCAGGATCTGCACCGGGTAGCCCTGCGGCGCGAACAGGCAGTTGCCGCCCTCGGTCTGGCGCTGGACCACCACGGTCATCAGGTTGTCGCGGCCCACGAGCCCCTCGGGGATCGGGAAATCCATCCAGACCGGCACGTCGCTGTCGAGCGGCCGGCTGCCCAGAAGCGTGTTGTTGAGATAGGCCGAGACGGTCACGCCCCGCCCGTTGACCGAACGCCCCGCGCCGATCAGCAGCTCCACCTCCGAGGGCAGGCGCCCCGGCGCGAAGGCATCGGCGGGCACCGAGAATTCAAAGGTCGAGCTGCCCACCACGTCCTGGCGCAGCTCGGGCGCGCCGAGGGTGGCAAAGCTCACCCGGTCGTCGTCCCCGCCCATGTCCGGGCTCACCGCCTGGGCGGCGATGGTGCCGCCGCCAAGCGCGCGCCAGCGGCTGGTGGCCAGCGCGAGGCCCAGGCCCGGCTCCGCGCCGCCAAACTCCAGGCTCGGCGCGGGGCCCGCGCCCAGCGACACGGTGCCGGTCTCGGCGGTGTCGGGCCGGCCGTTGAGCCCCAGGGTCACGGCCTCCCAGGTCTCGCCCGCGGGCAGACCGCCCTGCCCGGCCTGCAGCATGCCGTATTCGGCATCGAACAGCGCCGCGGCGCGCAGCGCGAAGGGCAGCGCGCGGGCGGGATCGCTGTCCGCCCCGGCCTCGAGCACCTTCAAGGGCGGCATGACCTGCGCCACCCGGTCCACGGTGTCGAGCGCGGCGCGGTCGAGCCTCAGCGCCAGCGCCGACTCCGGCAGCACGGTCAGGAAGTCGCCCGAGGCGCGTTCGTCGATGCAGATGTTGTCGGAGCTGGCCCCGGCGTATTCGAGCCCAAGCTTCACGAAGCCGCCCTGCGCCGCCTCGGGCGGCACCGGCAGTCTGACCTCGAGCGCCTCGCGGCCCTCGTCCAGTCGCTCGACATGCACGACCCGGTCGTTGATCCGCAGCTTCAGATGCCGCTCGACCGGCATGGCCTCTCCGTGGCGCAGCCGCAGGGTCAGGGTCATGCCCCGGATCGCCTCCTCGGCGCCGACCGGAAAGAAGGCCACCGCGCTGCCCGAGAGCTGTTCGAACTCGAAGCCCGCGGCAAAGCCGATCTCGGCCAGGTCGACCTCGCGCAGGACCGCACCGGCGGGAGCCTCCGCTGCCGGGGCGCCCTCCTCCGCGGCGGGGGCGCGCACCTCGACGGCCGGCGTGACCGCCTCCTGCGCCCACAGATAGCCGGGAGCCAGCGCCGCCAGCGCCAGCGCGATCGGGACGTGTCGTGTCATTCCGAGGTCTCGCCCTCTGCCTTCAATTCCCTGATCCGCGCGATCGAGGACCGCACGATGGCCGTGGCCTCGGGGCTGTTGCCCGAGGCCTCGCCGTAGCCGTTGTCGATCGCGTCGAGACCGCGGCGGGCCTCGCGCGCCATGCCGTCGAAGCCCAGCATCGCGGCATTGCCGCTCAGGTCGTGCAACCTGAGGTGCAGCTCATCCGCCGCGCCGGGGGCGCCCGTCTCCACCTGGCGCAGCACCGAGTCGATATCCCCGACCCGGGCGTCGAGCGATTCGAGGAACCGCCTGCGTATGTCACGCACCTTTTGTGAATAATCAGCCAAGCCTGCTCTCCATTTTTGTCCAGAACCTGCCGCCAAGGCGGCTCTCCGTCGAGTTGTGTTCCGTCCTGCACCCGTTCCGCCGCGTCGCTTCCGCGCCGGTTGTCACCGCCGAGCCACAATTGCCCTTACGTCACGCGCCGCGGGGCGCGCCCGATCAGCCCGGGAAGCGGACCCGGAAGGTGGTGCCCTGCCCCTCGGCGGTGGCGAAGTTGATCTCGGCATCGTGCTGGTCGAGGATCGCCTTCACGATGCTGAGCCCCAGCCCGGTGCCGCCGCCGAAGCGGAAGCTCTCGGCATCGCTGCGGGTGAAGCGCTCGAAGAGCACCGGCTGCAGCTTCTCGGGAATGCCGGGACCGGCGTCGCGCACCCAGAAGCCGCCCTCGGGCAGGAGCCCCAGCTCGACGCTCGCGCCCTTGGGCGAGGCCTTGATGGCATTGGTGGTCAGGTTGTCGATCACCTGCTGGATCCGCGAGGCATGGCCGCGCACCAGCACCGGGGCCTCGGGCGTGTCGCTGACCGTGACGCCGACGCCGTGTTCCTCGGCGAAATGCCGGGCGTCCTCGGCGCTCTGGCGTAGGAGGTGGCCGAGGTCGAGCTCGGCGAAATCCATCGCCGACTGGCCCGATTGCAGCCGCCCGGAATCGAGGATGTCGTCGATCAGCCGCCCCAGCCGTTCGGCGTTGCGGCCCGAGACCTCCAGAAGCTCGCGCCCCCGCTCCGGCAGCGCGGCGGAGAAGCGGCCCAGAAGCTGCAGCGAGCCCGCGATCAGCGAGACCGGCGTGCGCAGCTCGTGGCTGACCACGGAAATCGCGTGGTCGCGCTGGCGCTCGACGCGCTTGCGGCGGGTGATGTCGCGGATCACCGCGAGATAGCCGAGCGGCACGCCGGCGCGGGTCTTGAGCCGGGTGGCATTGGTCTCGCCGATGAAATCCTCGCCGTTGCGGCGGCGGTAGCTCATCTCGTAGGCATCGAGCGCCCCCGAGGCGGCGGGGTTGTAGCGCGTGGCCCCGGTCTCGCGGAACTGCTCGAAGTCGGAATAAAGGACCGAGGTCTGCCGCCCTTCGAGATCCTCGGCGGAATAGCCGAACATCTCGGTCATGGTCTCGTTCGTCATGGTGATGCGGCGGTTCAGGTCGGCCACGATCAAGGAGCCCGGCATGGCGTCGAAGATCGCCTCCAGAAGCGCGGTCTTCTTCTCCAGCTCGCGGGCGTCCTCGGCGCGCTCCCATTCCTTGGAGATCCAGCGCCCGAAGAAGCGCACCAACTCGTGCTCCTTCTCGCTGAACGGCTGGCGCCGCGCCTCGGCGGCCGAGAAATTGAGCGTGCCCAGCACCTTGCCGCGCACGACAAGCGGCGTGCCGATGTAGCTCTCGAGCCCGAAGCTCTGGTAGCAGGGATGCGTGGCGATGCGCGAGCGGCCCGCGTGGTGGAAGCTCTCCACGTCCTCGGCGGCCAGCGTGTGGCAGCAGTAGGTCTGCGCAAGGTCGAAGATGGTGCCCGGATCGGGCGCCCCCGGCCCTTCGGAATGCACCACCATGTAGCGCCCGGCCTCGACCCGGCTGACGATGCCGAGGCTCAGGCCCAGGCAGTCGAGCCCGATGGCCAGAAGCTCGTTGGCCTTGTCCTCGAAGGCTTTGTCGGGATCGGCGGCGACCAGGTAGAGCTGGCGCAGGGAGCGGTCGATCACCCTGTCGGTATCGGAATTATCCGTCACCTCGAGCAAGGCCTTCAACATCGCGTTCCCTCCGGAAGTACTCACACACACCCGGCGCAGGGTCCAAAACATGGGGGCCGTCCCCGTCGCCGTTCGACCCGAGTGCAGCATCTGCTGGGAATCTGCAATATGATGTAATTGTGGTGAAAATGTGTGCGATTGGCGGGGGGTGCCGGGGGTGTTGCCGGGGTGTGGCGCGGGGTTGTGCGGCGCATTTGTGCCTTGGGATGCGCCCCGGGTTGCTCTGGCGTAGTTCCGGGAGCCTTCGGGGACGTTTAGGGCATGGTTTTAGGGCGTGACCTCGGGTTCTGAGACGATGGATGTCGAGGCGGTATTTCACCCCAGCCCCACCTCAACTCTGCCGCGCAACCCCTTGCCTGCGCACGCTATTGTGATCTCTGCGGCTGCCCTGAGCCTATCCCAACCGCCCGCCCGCGCGGCGGCGCGCGGGGCCCGGCGCATCAGCGGCCCAGCTGCCGCGCGGGCCCGGGATCAGCACCCCGATCGAGGTCCCCCCGCCCGGCCTGTCGCTGACCGTCACCTGCAGGTCGTGCCGTCGGGCGAGGTCCATGACCACCGCCAGCCCCAGGCCCTGCCCGCCCTGCGCGCCCTCGCTGCCCGCCAGCCGCACCGAGCGCGCGCTGGCGCGCCGGAAGGCCGCGGCGTCGAGCCCCGCGCCGGTGTCATGTACCTCGACACGCACCCCGCTGGCGCGCCGCCGCACGCCCAGAAGGATGCGCCCGTGGTCGGTGAATTTCACCGCGTTGGACACCAGGTTGGCCGCGATCCGCATCATCGCGAGCGGCGGCAGCTCGGGGCGGGCGCTGGTCGGCACGTAGTCGAGCCGCAGGCCCTTGGCCTCGGCCTCGGGCAGGAACATCTCGTGCACGGTGGCGAGGATGTCCGGCAGGCCCATGTCGGCGCCCTCGGTCTGGGGGCTGCCGGGCCCGGTCAGATCCGGGCCGGGGCGCGCCTCGGGCGTGGCGGGGCCAAGCAGCGCCTCGATCCGGGCCTCGAGCCGCTGGAGCCGGGGGGAGAGCGCCTCGGCCTCATCACCCTCGGGGCCCGTCGAGACGGCGCGGCGCAGGGCGTCGAGCTCGGGCGTCAGGGCCTCCAGCGCGTTCCGGGCCGAGAGGTCGCGGCGCATGGCGGTCTTCCAGGCCAGCTCGTAACGCGCCTCGATGCTGCGGAGCCGCCGCCGCAGGGCCGGATCGCCCGCAGGGCGCGGGGCCTCGGGTTCCGGGGCGGGCGCGGGTGTCGCGGGCCGCTTCGGACGGCGCTTGATCCGGCTGCCGAAGGCCAGCGCGAGGACCGCCAGCACCAGGAGCGCCATGAGCAGGAGGCCAGGCCCGCGCGAGCCGAGCAGCGGTTCGGTGCCCTGCGCGAGGGTCGGCAGAGGCAGGAGGCTGAGGGTTGCCGCAAGGGCGGGCGTCAGTGCCGTGGGGAAAGACTTGGGGGTGCGACACCGCCCAAGGGTCTTGCGCGGCGATGTCTCAGCCTCGTGCCGAAGCCGCCGGACACCTTCCAAAGCCCCCTCAGCCTCGCGCCCAAGCCCCCGACACGCGGGCCAGAGCCGCTCAGCCCCAGGCAATCCCCCACGAAACACGCGCCAAAGCCCCCCGGCCCCGGGCCAATCGCCCGGGCCGCCTGGCCCTCGATGCGCAAGCTCGGTGTGCATTCCACCGCAACCCTGATGAATAGGGTCGCCGCGCCGGGCCTGATGACCCGGCGGTGCCCCCTCACAGTCTTTATCGGCGCAAATTGACGCGGAGTAAATTGCTTAGCGAACACGTCATGGTGGTTTCCGTTACGCGCGGGCGGATGGGCCGCGCCACGGCGAGTCCGCCAACATCAGGTTTGTCGTGTAACCGCTTGCCTCAGCGAGAAAAACTCGGGCGCGACCCGGTCAGCCCCCACCCATGCGCGCGGCGAGCCCCGAGACATCCCCCGCCCCGGGCAGATCCTCCACCGCCTGCCAGAGCGCCCCGGCGCCCTCGGCGCCCAGAAGCGCCTCGGCCTTGGCGCGGAGCCGCGGCGCGGTCTCCTCGGGGCGCGCGTCGGTCAGAAGGTCGTACCGCGCGGTCCTCTCCGCTCCGTCCGAAAGCCGCAGGCGCAGATGCGCCTCGGTGTCGCTCAGGCCCTCGTCGGTCCGCACCTGCACCCGGTCGCGCAGCGCCTGAATGTCGGGCCTTTGGCAGGTCTCGGCGGAATAGCTCTCGAGCGCCGCGGTATCGACGCCCGCCAGCGCCATGGCGGCGGTGACCCGGTAGCTGAACTTCGCGCCAAGCCCGGTCTCGGGCGAAGGCTGGTTGCAGACCTTGAGCCAGCGCGGATGGGTGGTGACCTCCAGCGCCTCGACCGTGTCCGTCTCCAGACCCGGCGTCAGCTCGCGCAGCGCCTCCAGCATGGCGTGCAGCCCGTGGCAGCAGGCGTGGAACTTGTAGGAGACCGCCGGGAAGACCCAGCGCGTGCCGAGATCCTCGAAGGCCGCGTCCCGCGCCTCGCCCGCATGCGTCGGCCCGAAGCCCTGCGGCCCTTCCAGCGCCGCGGCGGCAGAGCCCGCGCCGGCCTCGGCCAGGAGCGCGCAAGTCACGCCGACCTCGGCGGCGAAGCCCGCATTCAGTGGCTTGCCCATGGTGCCGAACTGGCTTTTCAGCCCCGCCGCGCGGGTCGCGGTCAGCGCAAGCGCCGCCTCCATGCCCGCCGCGTCGAGCCCGATCAGCCGGCCCGCCGCCACCGCCGCGCCGAAGGCGCCCGAGGTGCCGGTCTGGTGGAAGCCCGCCTCGTAATGCGCCCGGCCCAGCCAGTCGCCGATGCGGCAGGCGGTCTCGAGCCCGTATCCCAGCGCCGCGAGCAGA
Source organism: Roseivivax sp. GX 12232 (assembly GCF_021272185.1). Lineage (GTDB taxonomy): Bacteria > Pseudomonadota > Alphaproteobacteria > Rhodobacterales > Rhodobacteraceae > Roseivivax. The sequence continues at coordinate 103,812 of NZ_JAJSEC010000009.1, read as the reverse complement.
TCGCCGCCCGAGGCGCCGCGCGTCTCGGCCAGAGCCAGTGCCGCGGGCATGACGGCGACGCTCGGGTGGCCGATATGGCCGAAATGCGTGTCGTCGTAGTCGAGCGCATGGCTCACCGCGCCATTGGCCAGCGCCGCGGCGCGGGGCGCGGCCCCGCCGCCGCCGAAGAGCGTGGCGCCGCCGGGCTCGGTGCCGGCGAGCCGCAGCGCCGCGCGGGCGACCGGCTCGTCGCGGCCCGCAAGCCCCACCGCCGCCCAGTCGAAGAGCGACAGCGTGACGATCCGGGCGAGGTCTTCGTCCCGGGGCGCGGGGCCGGTGGCGAAACGGGCGAGGGTCTGGGCAAGTGATGTCATTCTGCAGCCATGGCCTGGTCTTCGGGGTCGATGCCGGCGCGGGCCAGGAGCCCCGCCAGCGCGGTGTCTTCGTCCTCGCGCGGGGCGAGCGGGTCGCGGGGCGTCAGCCGGTGCGCCAGCACCAGCCGCGCGAGCGCGGCGCGGTCCTGGGCGGGCTGGCCGGAGAGCTGCGCCGCCTCCCAGGCCATGAAGCTCGCCGAGGCGACGTGATAGAGCGCCGAAGCCGCGCGGCGGGCCTCTCCGCCCGAGCCGTCCTCGGCGACCGCGGAGGCCAGCGCCGCGGCGCGGGTCAGCGCCGCCTCCAGCTCCGCCGCCAGCGCCGGTTCGGCCTCGGAAAGGAGCGCGCGCAGGTAGTCCGTCAACGCCTCCAGCGCGCCTTCGCGCTTGATCGCGCGGGCCACGTCGAGGGCGATGATGTTCGAGGTGCCCTCCCAGATCGAGCCAAGGTGGGCGTCGCGCAGGACCCGGGCGTCGGAGAACTCCTCGATGTAGCCGCAGCCGCCGCGCACCTCCATGGCGTCGCCCGCGACCTTGCGGGCGTCCCGGCAGGTGCGGAACTTCACCAAGGGCGTCAGGATGCGCAGCACGCGGGCCATGGTGGCCTCTCCGCCGTCGGCGGCCGCCAGCGCGCGGGCGGTGTGGAAGACCATGCTGCGGCCCTGTTCGGCGGTGACCAGCATCTTGGCGAGCTGCCGCCGCATCAGCGGCATGTCGACCAGCGCCCGCCCGAAGGCCGTGCGGTGCCGCGCGATGAACAGCGCCTCGGCGACCGAGCGGCGCATGAGCCCCGCGCTGCGCACGCCGTTGGCGAGCCGCGACATGTTGATCATGTCGGTCATCTGCTTGAAGCCCTGCCCGGCCTCGCCGACGAGATAGGCGGTGGCGCCTTCGAGCGAGATCTCCCCCGAGGCCATGGAGCGCGTGCCCATCTTGTCCTTCAGCCGCAGGATCCGGTAGGCGTTCAGGCTGCCGTCGGGCAGATGCCGGGGCAGCAGGAACAGCGAGAGCCCGCGCGTGCCCTCGGCCCCCTGCCCCTCGGGCCGGGCCAGGACCATGGCCAGTTCGGCGTCGGGGTTGGAGCAGAACCACTTGTCGCCGGTCAGCCGCCAGGCCTCGCCGTCGGGCCGGGCGGTGGTCTCGATCGCGCCGACGTCCGAACCCGCCGCCTGCTCGGTCATGAACATCGCCCCCTGGAAGAGGCTTTCCATGTCCTGGCTGGTCAGCCGGTCGATGTAGCGCGCGACCAGCGCGGGATCGCCGAATTTCACCAGCGTCCGGGTCAGGCTGTCGGTCATCGAGAGCGGGCAGCACAGCCCGAACTCGGCCTGCACGAAGAGATAGACCAGCGCGTATTTCGCCAGCGGATACAGCTTGTCCTCGGCGCCGAAGACGCCGGCGCGATGCGACATGGCGGCCAGGCCGAACTCCGAAAAGGCGTAGCGCTCGAGCTCGCGGTAGGCGGGGTGTTTCTCCACCGTCTCGGCGCGGGCCCCGGTGCGGCTGCGGAGCTTCAGGCTCGGCGGATTGTGATCAGCGACGAGCGCCAGCTCCTCCAGCCTGTCGCCCACCAGCGCGCCCATGCGGTCGAGCTCGGGGGTGATCCGGGCCTGCAACTCGCGCGGCAGGTAGACCTCGATCAGCGCCGCCAGCGCCGGATCGGCGCGATAGGCGTTCACGCCGCGGCTGTCGGGGATGTTGTTCTCGCTCGCACCGGCCATGGGGCCCCTCCTCGCTGTCAGCTTGTCCCGGTGATCGCCGCGCGGGCCGCGCGGTATTCGCGCGCCAGCCGGTCCACGATCTCGCCCGCGGGTTCGACGCCGCGCGACTGGGCGACCGCCTGGCCCGCCGAGAAGACGTCCTTCCAGGCCTTGGGCCGGTCGGGGTCGTCCTTGGACTTCATCTTGCGCGGCTCGGCGCGGCGGGCCTCCTCGGGGTCGACGCCCACCAGGCTCACGCTTTCGGCCAGGTAGTTGGCATGGGTGCCCGAGAAGAGCGGCGTGTAGACGATGGCATCGGCCTCGGCGCGGGTGATCATCTCCTTGTGGGGGTCGGGCGCGATGGCCTCGGCCGAGGGGATGAAGACCGTGCCCGCATAGGCGAAATCGCAGCCCAGCACCTCGGCGGCGAGGACCGAGCGGCCGTTGGCCACCGCGCCCGAGAGGACCAGCGGCCCGTCCCAGAAGGCGCGCACCTCCTCGACGAGCGCAAAGGGGCTGAGCGTGCCCGCGTGGCCGCCCGCGCCCGCGGCCACCAGGATCAGCCCGTCGACCCCGGATTTCGCCGCCCGGCGCGCGTGGCGGGCCTTGATCACGTCGTGGAAGACCAGCCCGCCGTAGCCATGCACCGCCTCGACCACCTTGTCGGGCGCCGAAAGCGAGGTGATCACCAGCGGCACCTTGTGGCGCACGCAGGTCTCGAGGTCGCCCTCCAGCCGCTCGTTGTACTCGTTCACGATGAGGTTCACGCCGTAGGGCGCGGGGGTCTTGCCGGTCTCCGCCTCGAAGGCCGCGAGGCGGCGCTCGATCTCGGTCAGCCAGCGGTCGAGCTCTTCGGCGGGCCGGGCGTTCAGCGAGGGGAAGGTCCCGATGATCCCCGCGCAGCACTGGGCGACCACGAGGTCGACGCCCGAGGCCAGGAACATCGGCGCCCCGATGAGCGGCAGGGAAAGCCGGGACTTGAGCGCGGCGATGGCGTTGGGATCTGTCATGCCTGTCCTTTGTCTGTCTCGGAGGTGGCGCGGGCCTCGAAGGTCACGGTGCCGTCGGTCTTCTCGAGCCAGAAACGCGCGCCCTCGCGGTGGAGCGTCACCGGCTGGCCCGCGATCAGCGGCGCGAGGCCGCGGTAGGCGACCGTCAGCCCGGTTGTCCCGAAGGCCCGGGCGGCGGCATTGATCAGGAGCGTGCCCTGGATCGGGCCGTGCACCACGAGCCCGGCGTAGCCCTCAGTCTCGGTCACGTAAGGGTAGTCGTAGTGGATGCGGTGGCCGTTGAAGGTCATCGCCGAGTAACGGAAAAGCGTGACCGGATCGCCGGTGAAGCTCTCGGGGCTTGCAGGGCCGTCGCCGCCCGCGCCCTTGGGCGTGTCGCTGCGGGTGGCGGGGCGGTAGACGATGTCCTGCCGCTCCTCGATCGCGGTCTCGCCGGCGACCGAATAGAGATGCCGGACGGCCACGAACACGAGCGGGCCCGAGCGGCCCTCCTTGGGCTTCAGGCTTTCGATCCGCGAGCTGCGGGTAACCTCGTCGCCGGCGCGCAGGGGGGCGCGGAAGGTGACCTCGCCGCCCGCCCACATGCGGTTCTGGAAGGGCACCGGCGGCAGGAAGCCGCCACGCTTGGGGTGGCCGTCGGGGCCGAGGCCTGCGTGATCCACCGCGGGCTGGGCGATGCACCAGTGCAGCCCCGGCGCGACACCCTCGTCGGGGGTCATCACCCAGTCGCCGAAGGTCGCGCCGAAGCGCGAGACCAGCGCCGGGGTGAGGATGTCGGTCATCACCTCCTCGCGACCGATCCAGGCTTCGAGCGCGGGAATGTCGAGATCGTCGAGCGCGCTCATGCCAGGGCCCTCGCCCGGTCGAGGATGCGGCGCGCCTGTTTCAGGACCGGCGCGTCGATCATCGCGCCGTCGACCAGCCCCGCCCCGCCATGCACCGAGGCCGCGACCACGCGCTCGGCCCAGTCCACGGTCTCGGGTGCGGGCCGGAAGGCGGCGCGGGCCGGCTCGATCTGCACCGGATGGATCAGGAGCTTGCCGCCGAAGCCCATCTCGTGGCTGTGGCGTGCGTCTCCGGCGATCACCTCGGGGTCGCGGGTGGCGGTGGTCACCCCGTCCAGAGGCGCCGGCCGCCCGGCCAGCCGCGCGGCCTGCACGATCTGGCTGCGGATCGGCAGGAAGGCGGTCTGGGTGTTCTCGCAGCCGAGGTCGGCGGCCAGGTCGATCGAGCCGAAGGCCAGACGGTCGGCGGCCTCGGCCAGCTCGGTCATCCGTGCCACCCCGCGCACCGTCTCGATCAGCCCGAGCACCTTCTGCCCGGGATCGAGTGCGGCGCGCAGCTCGGCGATCTGCTGGGCGCTTTCGGCCTTGGGCAGCACCACGGCGTCGAAGCCGATGGCGCGGGCGAAGGCCACGTCGTCGCGATACCACTCGGTGCCCGGCGCATTGACCCGCAGCATCAGCGTCACCTGCCGGTCGGCGGGCAGCGCGTCGCGCGGGATGCGCCGCACCGAGGTCTTGAGGTCCGAGGCGACCGCGTCCTCGAGGTCGATGATCACGCTGTCGCTGCCCGCCGCGCAGGCCTTGGCGAAGCGCTCGGGCCGGTCGGCGGGCACGAAGAGCGGGAAGCTCAGCGTGGCGAAAGAATCCTTGATTGCGTCCATCGGCCCCTCAGAAACTGCGCGGCATGCCGAGGATGTGCTCGGCCACATACGACAGGATCAGGTTGGTCGAAATCGGCGCCACCTGATAGAGCCGCGTCTCGCGGAACTTCCGCTCGATGTCGTATTCCTCGGCGAAGCCGAAGCCGCCGAAGGTCTGGATCGTGGCATTGGCCGCCTCCCAGGAGGCATCGGCGGCCAGGAGCTTGGCCATGTTGGCCTGGGCGCCCGAGGGCTCATGCGCGTCGAAGCGGCGGCAGGCCTCGAAGCGCATCAGGTTCGCCGCCTCGAGGTTCACGAAGGCCCGCGAGATCGGGAACTGGATGCCCTGGTTCTGCCCGATGGGCCGGCCGAAGACCTGCCGCTCACCGGCGTATTGCGCCGCCTTCTCGACGAACCAGTAGCCGTCCCCGATGCATTCCGCCGCGATCAGCGAGCGTTCGGCGTTGAGCCCGTCGAGGATGTAGCGGAAGCCCTTGCCCTCTTCGCCGATCAGCGTCTCGGCGGGGATCTCGAGGTCGTCGAAGAACAGCTCGTTGGTCTCATGGCCGACCATGTTGGGGATCGGCTTGACCTCCATGCCCTTGCCGATGACCTGGTCGAGCTCGACCAGGAAGACCGACAGCCCCTCGGACTTGCGGTTCACCTCGGCCAGCGGCGTGGTGCGCGCCAGAAGGATCATCAGGTCGGAATGCTGCACCCGGCTGATCCAGACCTTCTGGCCGTTGACGACGTAGCGGTCGCCCTTGCGCTGCGCGGTGGTCTTCAGCTTGGTCGTGTCGGTGCCGGTGGTGGGCTCGGTCACCGCCATGGACTGCAGCCGCAGCTCGCCCGAGGCGATCTTCGGCAGGTAGCGCTGCTTCTGCGCCTCCGAGCCGTGGCGCAGGAGCGTGCCCATGTTGTACATCTGGCCGTGGCAATGCCCGGCGTTGCCGCCGCAGCGGTTGATCTCTTCCATGACGATCGAGGCTTCGGTCAGCCCCAGCCCCGAGCCGCCGTATTCCTCGGGGATCATCGCGGCGAGCCAGCCTGCCTTGGTCAGGGCCTCGATGAACTCCTCGGGGTAGGTCTCGGCGGCGCCGTGCTTGCGGTGGTATTCCGCCGGGAACTCGGCGCAGAGCGCGCGCAGCGCGTCGCGGAGGTCGTCATGGGTATCGGGGGCACTGGTCTTCACGGTCTCGTCGTCCTTCGTCGTTGGCCAGGAGCATGGGGGGCCCGCCCGCCGCGGCGCGAAATTGCGCCGGGGCGGCGGGCGGGGCCCGCTCCGGTCTCAGGTCAGAATCTTGGCGCCGGTCAGCGCCTGCACCGCCTCCAGGTCGTTGCCGGGGGTCAGCTCGACCAGGCGGAAGCCCTCGGGGGTGACGTCGAGGACCGCGAGGTCGGTGTAGACGCGGCTCACCACGCCCAGCCCGGTCAGCGGGTAGGTGCAGCGTTCCAGGAGCTTCGGGCTGCCGTCCTTGTTCACGTGGCGCATCATCACGAGGATGGTCTTCACCCCCGCGACAAGGTCCATGGCGCCGCCGACGGCGGGCGGGAACTTCTCGTCCAGCGTCGCCCAGTTGGCGATGTCGCCACTTTCGGCCACCTGGTAGGCGCCGAGGACGGCGATATCGATATGGCCGCCGCGCATCATGGCAAAGCTGTCGGGGTGGTCGAAATAGGCCGCGCCGGGGGCAGCGGTGACATAGCGCTTGCTGGCGTCGATCAGCTCGAGGTCTTCCTCGCCCTCGGGCGGGGTCGGGCCGACGCCGATGATGCCGTTCTCGGAGTGGTAGATCACCTCGCGGCCCTCGGGCACATAGCCCGCCACATGGGTGGGCTTGCCGATCCCGAGGTTCACGTAGGAGCCATCGGGGATGTCCTGGGCCACGCGGGCCGCCAGCTGGGCGTCGCTCAGCCGGGTCAGCCCGTCGGCGCCCGCGGCTTGCGGTTTGGTCTGGGTCTGGCTCTGGGTCATGGGCGCGCTCCGTATTCGACGACGCAATCGACGAAGATGCCGGGGGTGACGACGCTTTCGGGATCGAGCGCCCCGGTCGCCACCTGCCGCACCTCGGCGATGGCGTGATCGGCGGCCATGGCCATGACCGGATTGAAGTTCCGCGCGGTGGCGTGGAAGCTGAGGTTGCCCCAGCGGTCGCCCGCCTCGGCGCGGACCAGCGCGAAATCCGCCGCGAGCGGCATCTCCATGACGTAGCCCCTACCCTCGATCTCGCGGGTTTCCTTGCCCTCGGCGAGCCGCGTGCCGTAGCCGGTGGGCGTCAGGAAGCCGCCGATGCCCGCGCCCGCGGCGCGGATGCGTTCGGCCAGCGTGCCCTGGGGCACCACCTCGAGGTCGATCTCGCCCGCCTCGTAGCGCTTTTCGAACCAGATCGAGCCCGGCGAGCGCGGGTAGGAGCAGACGACCCGCGCCACCCGCCCCGCCTTCAGGAGCTTGGCGATGCCGGTCTCCCCGGCGCCGGCGTTGTTCGAGATCACGGTGAGCCCGCTGGCCCCCTGCTCGAGCAGCGCGTCGATCAGCCCGAAGGGAATGCCCGAGGAGCCGAACCCCCCGATCATGATCGATGCCCCGTCGGTGATGGGCGCCACCGCGGTGGCCAGATCCCCTACCCTCTTGTCCAAAGAAACCTCCCTTAGGCCTCGGCGTCGCGCCCGCGGCGCTGCACCATGAGATTGATGGCGATGACCGCGACCAGCAGCCCGGCCCCGATCAGGCTGGTCAGCAGTTCCGGCACGATGATCAGCAGACCGCCCGCGCCGAAGACCACCCGGCTCAGCAAGTCGATGCGGCCGACCTTGTAGATCCAGCTCTCGAAGGCCGAGGTCACCGCCCAGAGCGCGACCAGCGTGATCCCGACGCGCTCGGCGATGGAGAGCCAGTCGCCGACCATGATCAGCGCCGGGTCGTAGACGAAGATGAAGGGCAGCACGAAGAGCGGCAGGCCGAGCCGCATCGAGGTGAAGCCCGTCTGCATGGGCTTCGAGCCAGCCACATTCGCCGCCGTGATCGCGGCCAGCGCCACCGGCGGAGTGATGTAGCTGAGCATGCCCCAGTAGAGAATGAACAGGTGGCTGGCGATCGGGTTCAGCCCGGCCTGCACCAGCGCCGGCGCGAGCAGGATCGACAGGAAGATGTAACAGGCGGTGACCGTCATCCCCATGCCGAGGACGAAGCTCGTCACCGCGCCCGCGATCAGCATCAGCGCGGTGTTGCCGCCGGCATAAAGCAGAAGCTCGCGCGAGAAGGCCCCGGCGACCCCGGTGTAGGACAGTCCGCCCACCACCAGGCCGATGCCGCAGAGCACCGCCACCAGGTTCGAGACGTTCTTGGCCACGTCGAAGACCAGCTCCTTGGCGCGGGAGAGCGTCAGCCGGGTCTCGCGGTTGAAGGCGGTCGCCACCAGCATCACCAGCGAGGCGTAATAGGGCGAGCGCGCCTCGAGCCGCAGGCCCATGAGCACGAAGATCAAGACGCCCAGCGACAGAAGGTAAGGCCAGCCGCGCTTCAAGACCGGCCAGATGTCGGGGGTCTCGCTTTTCGGCAGGCCGTGCAGCCCGCGGCGGGCGGCGAACATGTCCACCTGCAAAAGCAGCGCCGCGTAGAACAGCAGCGCCGGGATGATCGCCGCGATGACGATGGTGGAATATTGCACGCCCAGGAACGAGGCCATGACGAAGGCCACGGTGCCCATGACCGGCGGCATCAGCGTGGCCCCGGTGGAGGCGCAGCTCTCGATCGCGGCGGCATAGGTGGCGGGATAGCCCACCCGCCGCATGGTCGGGATCGAGAAGGGCCCCGAGGTCAGGATGTTGGAGATCACGCTGCCCGAGAGCGAGCCCAGGATGCCCGAGCCCATGACCGCCACCTTGGCGGGCCCGCCACGGCTGTGACCCAGAAGCGCCGAGGCCAGCTCCATGAAGAAGTCGCTGCCCTTGGTGATGACCAGGACCGAGCCGAAGATCACGAAGCCGATGACCAGTTCGGCCACGACCTGCATGGGGATGCCGATGATGCTCTCGACGCCCAGGACATGGGCGCGCACGGTCTCGATCGGGGCGAACTGGGTGCCCCAGAGAAAGCCCGGCATGTGGCCCGCGTAAAGCGGGAAGGTCCCGAAGAGAAGCGCGGTGGCCAGCAGGATCGGCCCGCCCGCGCGGCGCACGCCCTCGAGGACCAGCACGATCAGGATCGAGGCCATGATGTCGGCGGTCAGCGGCGCGTCGTATTCCCAGCCCTTCTGGATGATGTCGAGCCCGTGGTGGCCCAGCCAGCCCGCGCTGACCAGCGCCAGGAGCGCCAGGATCACGTTCAGCCAGATCAGCTTTCCGGTCAGCGCCGTGGAGATCGGCAGCGTCAGGAAGGCCGTCGCGAGGAAGATCCCGATCAGGTAATAAAGGTAGGAGTTGCCCAGCGGCTGGAAGCCGAAGAGGTTCAGCAGGAACTGCTGGTTCACCGCCAGAAGGACGCCCAGCCCCCCCAGCACCATGATCGCGATGCGCAGGGCGCGGTGGCGCGCCGGCAGGGGGTGGTCGTCTTGGGCCTCGGCAAGATGCCCGGGGGCTGCAAGGGGCGCCTTCTCGGCGCCGTCGCGGTCGCTCTCGGCACTCATGGGACGGTCCTGGGCTGAAGGTGTCAAAACGCCCCCGGCGCGGGTGCAACGCCGGGGGCAGAGAAGCGCGGCGGCTTAGTTCAGGGAGGCCAGGACCTCGCCGCGGCGCGCCATCCAGGCCTCGGCGAAGGCCTCCTCGGAGAGCTCGCCGTTCTCGGCCTTGAAGCTGTCCCAGGCCTCGGTCAGCGCGTCCATGCGCGCCTGCCGCTGCTGGTTCCAGGCTTCATCCTCTTCGGTCCAGACGCCGATCTCCTCGAGGTAGCGCACGGCGCCCTCGTGGAAGGGAATGTCGATCGCGGGCTTGCCCGAGCGTTCGAGCGTCCAGCGCGACATGGCGGCGGTGCCGTCCTTGTACATGTCGAAGGTCTCGTCGAGCGCCTTGATGAAGGCATAGACCTCGTCCGCGCCCTTGTCCGAGGTGGTGGTGATCACCGGGTAGCGGTAGGCGGCCATCTTGGCGGTCTCGCCCTCGGCCAGGCCCGCGGCCACGTCCTCGTCGGAGGGGCTCATGATCGGCAGCACCTTGAGCAGCTGGTCCCAGCCCTGCTCGTTGTCGGCCTGCAGCGGCGCGTAGTGGATGCCGCGCGGGCTTTCGGCCAGTTCGTAGAGCTGGCTGGTGGTCGGCGTGGTGCAGGTCGCATCCGATTCGTTGCGCGTCATGGAAGACATGGCGGCGCTGTAGGTCGGGAAGGTGATCACCTCGACGTCGTCGAGCGTCAGCCCGCCGAAGGCCAGGATGGCCTCGCATTTCACGTTGACCGAGGGGTTGCCCGCCACGAAGGCGATGCGCTTGCCGCGCGCGTCCTCGACGGTCTCGATGCCCGCGTCGCCGGCGGCGATCAGCGTGATGCCCGCCGGGCGGCCGGCCACGGCGCGCAGCTGGTGCGGGCCCCAGTCGGGGGTGGCGAAGTCATAGGCGCCCTCGCCGAGGAAGAAGGCCTCGGTGGCGAGGAAGGCGTAATCCGCCCGTCCCTGCAGGAGCGGCTGCAGGCGGCCGATGCCGCTGCCCGAGGGCTGGATGCGCACGCGGGTGCCGTATTCCTTGCCGAAGGCGTCGGCGATGGCCGAGGCTTCGGCGTAGCCGGCCGAGCCGACGTCGTAGCTTGTCCAGACCATCGTGCCCGGCAGCTCCTGCGCCTGCGCGGTGCCCGCGAAGGCCATGAGCGCCGCGGCGGCGACGCCGAGTTTCTTGCTGAAGACCATGGTAGTTCCTCCCAAATGTCCAAGGGTCCGGTCCCCCGCGCGGCGCCCGGCCTCCTCTGCCGGGCCGTCTCCGGAGGATCGCGCCTCCGGGCGGGTTTGCCCTTGACGGGAGCCTGTCGGGTCGGCGCATATGTTGCAAATGCATTATAAATATATCAGCGATACCGAAACGGCATGACATGGACATCCGGCAGCTTCGCAACTTCATCCAGATCGTCGAGCTGAGCAGCATCACCGCCGCGGCCGAGCGGTTGAACATCGCCCAGCCCGCGCTCAGCCGCCAGGTCAAGGCGCTGGAAGAGGCGTTGGCGGTGCCGCTCCTGCGCCGCCACGGGCGGGGCGTCATGCCCACCGAAGAGGGCCTGAGGCTCGCCGCCCGCGCGCGGGTGATCCTCGAGGATATCGACGATCTCGCGACCGATGTCTCGGGCGCGCAGAAGACCCTTTCGGGCACCGTGACCCTGGGCCTGCCGCCCACCGTGGCCGAGGTGCTGGCGACCCATCTGATCGAGCGGACCATGCAGACCCACCCGCAGGTCAAGCTGCGCATCGTCTCGGGCTTCTCGGGCCATGTGCAGGACTGGCTGCAGCGCGGGACCATCGACCTCGGGGTCGCCTACGAGGGCCAGAAATCCTCGGCCATCAAGAGCCAGGCCATTATTATCGAACAGCTTTTCCTGATCCAGCGCGGCGGCGAAGGCGCCGTGGCCGACGGCACGCCGATCACCTCGGAAGAGGCGCTGAGCCTGCCCCTGATCCTGCCCAACCCCGAACACGGGCTGCGCAAGCGCATCGACCATATCTCGGAAAGCCAGGGCATTCCGCTCGACGTGCGGCTCGAGATCGACATCCTGCCGACCATGCTGGCCTTCGTCGATCGCGGGCTCGGATCGACCATCCTGCCGCTCATGTCGGTCAACGAACAGGTGGCCTCGGGGCGGCTGATCGCGCGGCCCATCGTGCGCCGTCCGATCGACCGCACGCTGATCCTGATGAGCCCGCTAAACCGGCCGACCTCGCGGCTGACCTCGGGCTTTTCGGACTTCCTGATTTCCGAGGTGCACCGGCTCTCGACCTCGGGCGCCTGGCCGGGAACCACCATGTAGGCGCGCGCCTGGTCCGACGCCGGCGCGCCCTCTGCGTGACATGCCACAAAAGCATGACTGAAATACCGCCATAGCCTTTGCGGCATGACAGGCGGCGCGCTAGCGTGCCCTTCAAGGGGGCCGGTCAGGCCCCGCGAAGGGAGGATATCATGTCAGGCAGACCACTCGAGGGCCTCCTGGTCGTCTCGATCGAACAGGCCGTCGCCGCACCCTATTGCACCTCGCGGCTGGCCGATGCCGGCGCGCGGGTGATCAAGGTCGAACGGCCCGAGGGCGATTTCGCCCGGGGCTACGATGGCGTCGCGGGCGGCGAGAGCAGCTATTTCGTCTGGCTCAACCGGGGCAAGGAATCGCTCGCGCTGGACCTCGGACAGGAGGAAGACCGCGCGCTGCTTCTGGCGCTGACCGACCGCGCCGATGTCTTCGTGCAGAACCTCAAGCCCGGCGCGCTGGCCCGCAAGGGGCTGGGCCCCGAGGTCCTGCGCCAGCGCAACCCAAGGCTCATCACCTGCGGGATCAGCGGCTACGGCGAGACCGGCCCTTACGCGCAGCGCAAGGCCTATGACCTGCTGATCCAGGCCGAGTCGGGCCTCTCGAGCATCACCGGCGGCCCCGAGGCCCCGGCCCGCGTCGGCATCTCCATGGTCGACATCGCCACCGGCGCGGCGGCGCAGTCGGCGATCCTTGAAAGCCTGATCCAGCGCGGCGTGACCGGGCGCGGCTGCGACATCCATATCTCCATGTTCGACGTCATCGCCGACTGGCTGGCGGTGCCCTATCTGCACGCCGCCGCGGGCAAGCCGCCGAAGCGCATCGGGCTCGCGCATCCCTCGATCTCGCCCTACGGCGTCTTCGACAGCGCCGATGGCGTGCCGGTCTTGATCTCGATCCAAAACGACCGCGAATGGGCGATCTTCGCCCGCGAGGTGCTGGCCCGGTCCGAGTTGATCGAGGCCCCCGAGATGGCCACCAACACCGCCCGTGTCGCGCATCGCTCCGAGGTCGATGCCGCCGTGGCGCAGGTCTTCGCGGGGCTCGAGGTGGCGCGGATCACCGAGCGGCTCATGGAAAGCAACATCGCCTTCGCGCGGGTCAACGACCTCGACGGGCTGATCGCGCATCCGCAGACCACCACCGCCGAGGTCGGCGTGCCGGGCGGCGCGCGCATCCCCCTGCCCGCGCCGCCGGCGCTGGTCGACGGGGCGCGGCGGCTGGAGGCGGGCGAAAGCCCCGCGCTGGACCAGCACGGCGCAGCGATCCGCGCCGAGTTCGCCCCCGCAGCCGATGCGATGGATGGCCCGCCCCTCAGACAAGCCCGGACCCCATGAGCACCGCCATGAAGACCAGCCAGACGACGAGGATCGTCGCGCAGTAGGCGCCGTTCCAGCCCGGCCCCACCCGCCAGACCGAGCGGCCGACGATGGTCGAGGCGAGGATGATCGTGGTGATGAAGGGCGAGAGCCCGATCACCGCGGTCCAGCCGCCGATGGCCGCCAGCGCGATGGCCTGGGGCCCGAGCCCCGCGACCTCGAGCTGCAGCGCCATGGAGCCCAGGACCGAGGTCGAGACGATCGGATTGATGCCGATCAGCGCGAAGACCAGGATGCCGACCGAGACCATCATGGCGATCGGCACCGCGCCGAGCCCCAGGAGCGCCACCTGCGCCTGGATGGCCTCGGTGGGGATCAGCGCCAGCAGCAGGACCGGCAGGAAGCCCGCCGAGGCGAAGACCCCGACCTCGGCCCCCATGAGCGGCAGCCGCCCGCGGTAGTCCCGGATCGCCGCCCGCGCGCCGCCAAGCGCACCGCCGCCGGTGCGCAGCCCCGAGGCCGCGGCCCAGATCAGCGCGTAGCTCGGCACCACCAGGATCAGCGATTCCTGGAAGGTCACGGGCGAAAGCGCGTGCAGCAGGAAGACCGAGCCGCCCACCACAAGCACATGGCCCACCAGCAGCGCCGCCCCGCGCCAGGCGCCCTCGGGTGGGCTCGGGCGCGGCAGCGGCAGGTTGCGGTAGCGCCGCCCGGCGAAACGGTCGAAGAGCCAGCCGATGCCCACGAAGACGAAGGACATGGCAAAGCCGATGGGCCCGAACTCGAGGTAGTCGAGCCCCGGCAGGGTGATCAGCAGCGCATTGGTGGCAAAGCCCAGCGGCGACCAGAGCGAAATGAGCCCGAAGCCGCGCACCACCGCCAGCGACATGCGCCGCAGCTTCACCTCGCGGATCTCCTCGGGCAGCGCGCGGGTGGCGGCGCTCTCCATCGAGCGCTTGGTCAGGTCGAGCAGGAGCGCCAGCCCGCCGAAGTTGATCAGCACCCCGAAAAGATGCCCGCCGAGGACCAGCGAGATATAGCGCCGCGAGGCCGGCTGGCCGGTCAGGAAGGCGCCCGCCCGCGCCACCTCGGGGGCGATCAGCGCCGCCGAGCGCAGCGCGTTCAGGACCGCGATCAGCGCGGCGAGGAAGATCATCCGCTCGACCGCGGCGATCAGCACCTCGGTCGGCACCTCGCGCAGGAGCGCCGTGACCAGCGCCCCGAGCGACAGGATCAGCGGCACCCAGGTGCCGACGCTGAACTGCCGCCAGCCCAGCACCAGGAAACCCGCCAGCGCCACCGCCCCCAGCGCGTCGAGCCAGAGCGCATCCACGAAGACCAGCAGGATCGCCGTGGCGATCACCAGGCCCATGAGACCCGCGCGCAGGCCCCGGTGCCTCACCTCGGGCCCCGGGCGGTCCGCCGCGCGCGCAGCCGTGCTGTCGGTCATATGGCTCCTTTCCGGCCTCAGCGGCCCGTGAAGGCGGGCTTGCGCTTCTCGAAGAAGGCGGCGCGGCCCTCGGCGGCATCGGCGCTGTTCAGAAGATCGGGCTGCACCTGCCGCTCGTAGTCGAGCGCGGCGTCCACCTCGCGGGCGAACCAGTCGATCACGTAGTGGCGCGGCAGGGGGGCGGCCTCGGCCTCGGCGCGGACCTGGGCCAGCGCGGCGTCAAGCGCGGCGCCCGGCTCGGCCAGCTCCTCGACCATGCCGAGGCGCTCGGCCTCCTCGGCGGTCACGGCGCGGTTGTTCAGGATCAGCCGCCGCGCGCGGGCGGCGCCGATGCGCGCCGGCAGGGTCGCGAGAAGCCCCATGTCGGGGATCAGCCCGATCTTGGTGAAGCTCGCGACGAAGCGCGCCTCACGGCTCGCGACAACATGCGGGCAGGCCATGGCCAGGGCCATGCCGCCACCCGCGGCCCAGCCCTCGACCGCCGCGGCCAGGGGCTTGGAGAACCGCACCATGCGGCCGACCATGTCCTTGATCACCGCGAAGCGTTCGCGGTGTTCGGCGGCGCTGCGCTCACCCTGGTCGCGGATGTCGCCGCCGACGCAGAAATGCCCGCCCGCGCCGGTCAGCACGACACCCCGCACCGCGGCGTCGCCCTCGGCCTCGGCCAGGGCGCGGGCCAGCTCGATGCGGACCGCGTGGCCCAGCGGGTTGCGGCGGTCGGGGTCGCTCAGGGTGAGGACGCGGATGCCGGCCTCCTCGGTGGTGATCTTCAGGCTCATCTCGTCTCCTGTCGGGGTTGGAACAGCCCGTTGCCGATCACCTGCTTGTCGCGTTCGACCGCGATGGTGCGGAAAGAGCCGTCGGTCCAGATTTCCGTGCGCAGCGTCTCGCCGGGGAAGACATGCGCGGTGAAGCGGGCGTCCATGCTGCCGAAGCGCCGCGCGTCGTAGCCGCAGAGCACCGCCAGAAGCGCGTGCGCCGCCGCGCCGAAGGTCGCGAGCCCGTGCAGGATCGGCCGCTCGAAGCCCGCCTTCTCGGCCACGGCGGGGTCGAGGTGCAGCGGGTTCGGGTCGGCGTTCCAGCGGTAGAGGAGCGCCTGCTCGGGCCGGGTCGGGGTCTCGAAGACATGGTCGGGCGGGGTGTCCGGCAACACATGCGGTTTCTTCACCGGCCCCTCGGGCCCGCCGAAGCCACCGTCACCGCGCAGGAAGGTGGTGCCCCGGCAGGTGGCCAGATGGGTGCCGGTCGCCTCGTCGTGCAGGGTCTTCTCGTAGTAGAGCAGCGCGCCCTTGCCCTCGCCCTTGTCGACCAGTCCGGTCACCCGGGTCTTGCCGATCACCGTCGCGGCCTCGGGCAGATCGGCGTGGATCGTCATGCCCTGCTCGCCGTGCACCAGCTTCAGCGCGTCGACGCCGGTGGCCGGATCGCTGAGCCAGAAGCCCGGGTGGCCCAGCACGTTGACGAGCGCCGGCATGACCCTGGCGTCGTCCGAGAGCGCGCCCGCATAGGCCAGCTGCGCGCGGTCCATCGGGTCCTGCCCCATGCCCACCGAGAGCGCGTAGAGCGCCCAGTCGCGGGGGCCGTAGCCCTGCCGCACCTCGGGAATGTCGAAGTTCATCAGGTGGTCGTAGTCGATCGCCATCTCAGCCCTCCTCGATCTCGATTACGGCATCGAGCGCGTATGCGCCCTGACCCTCGGGCATGGCGACGACGGGGTTGAGGTCGATCGAGGTCAGCCGCTCGCCCGCGCCCGCCGCAAAGCGCGACAGGTCCGAGAGCATCCGCGCCAGCGCGGGAATGTCGACCGCCCCCTGCCCGCGTGCGCCGGTCAGGATCTCCGCGCCCCGGATCGAGAGGATCATCTCGCGCGCGGTCGCCTCGTCGAAGGGACAGGGCTTCAGCGCCACGTCGTTCAGGATCTCGACGTAGATGCCGCCCAGCCCGAAGACCGCCACCGGCCCGAAGGTCGGGTCGCGGCTGATGCCCATGAGGCATTCCACCCCGCCCGAGAGCTGCCTGGCCACCAGCGTGCCCTCGATCCGCGCCTCGGGCGCCCTCTGTGCCACGGCCTCGGCGATCTCGGCATAGGCGGCGCGGACGGCGCCTGCGTCGGAGAGGTTCAGCTTCACCGCGCCGATGTCGGATTTGTGCAGGATGTCGGGCGAGAGCACCTTCATCACCACCGGGTAGCCCATGGCCTCAGCCGCCGCGACGGCTGCTTCGGGATCGCTCACGGCCTCCTGCGGGGCGGCGGGAAGGCCCGCCTCGCCCAGAAGGCGCTGCGCCTCGGCCTCGTTCGGGGTGCGCGCGGGCAGCGTGACCTTGGCCGGCTCCGGCAGCGCGCGCCGGGGTTCTGCGCGGGCCGCGCCGAGGCGGCAGGCCATGTCGAGCGCCCGGGCCGCGCGGCAGGGGTCCTCGAAGACCAGGATGCCCGCCTCGTCGTAGCGGCGCAGCACCTCCGGGTCGCCCAGCGCGCAGAAGGCGATGATGCGGTCAGGGTATGCCTCGCGCAGGGTCTTCGTGGCGGCCAGGATCGTGTCACAGAGCGCCGGGCTGCCCGCGACATAGGTCAGGAAGCTCAGGATCGCGCCGTAGCCGCCCTCTTCCAGCGCCGCCCGGGTGAAGGTCTCGAGCAGCGTCGGATCGTTCAGCGCCTGCGCCGTGCAATCGAGCGGATTGGCGGGCGAGGCATAGGGCAGCACCTCCTTCAACCGCGCCTGCGTCGGCGCGGGCACGGCGGGCATGGGGAAATCGATGCGCTCGGCCTCGTCCGAGATCACGATGCCCGCGCCGCCCGAGATGGTGATCACCCCCAGCGAATGGCGGTCGGGAAAGACCTTCTTCGAGGCGACATAGGCGTAATCCATCATGGTCTCGGGGTCGCGCACCACGATGGCGCCGTGATCCTCGAGCACCGCGTCGGCCACCGCCGCGTCGCCGGTCAGCGAGGCGGTATGCGAGGCCGCCGCCCGCGCCCCCACCGCCGAGCGCCCGGCCTTCAGCGCGAAGACCGGCTTGCCCGCGTCCCGCGCCGCGTCGAGCGCGGAGAGGAAGGCCGGCGCGTCGTTGATCGCCTCCATGTAGGCGCAGATCACCTCGGTGGTGTCGCTCTCGGCCATCCAGCGGATCGCCTCGGCGACCGAGATGTCGGCCTCGTTGCCGGTGGTCATCAGGATCGAGGAGCCGAGCCCCCGGTCCCGCGCCAGCGCGCCGAGATGCGCCCCGAAGGCGCCGGACTGGCTGGCGATGCCGATGTTGCCGGGCCGCGGGTGGCCGGTGTCGAGCGAGGAGGAGAAGGTGCCGTAATAGCCCAGGTCGACGTTGTAGACGCCCAGCGTGTTGGGCCCCAGAAGCCGCACGCCCTGGGCGCGGGCGAGTTCCAGAAGGTCGCGCTGCGCCGCCTCGCCGTCCTCGCCGGTCTCGGCGAAACCCGCCGAGAAGAGCGTCGCGGCCTTGCAGCCCTTGGCGCCCAGCGCGGTGATCGTCTCGGGCACCAGCTTGGCGGGCACGGCGATCAGCGCGGCATCCGGTGCCTCGGGCAGATCGGCGACCGAGGCGAAGCAGGGAATGCCCTGCACGCTCTCGCGCTTGGGGTTCACCGGCAGGATCTTTCCGGCGTAACCCGAGCGCAGCATCGCCGCGATGGGCCGTCCGCCGATGCGGGTCGGGTCGTCGGAGGCGCCGATGATCGCCACGCTCCGGGGCGCGAGCAGCCCGTCGATGTCGGGAAGCGAGGTCACAGCGCGGCCTCCGTCCCGAGGATCGCGGTGCACTGGCTCGAGAGCGTCCCGCCGTTGCCGTGACAGAGCGCCAGCGTCGCGTCGGCCACCTGCCGGTCGCCACCCGCGCCGCGCAGCTGGGTCACCGCCTCGGCGATCAGGAAGAGCCCGTACATGCCGGGATGCACGCAGGAGAGCCCGCCGCCATTGGTGTTCACCGCCAGCTCGCCACCCGGCGCGATGCGGCCGTCCTGCACGAAGCGCCCGCCCTCGCCCTTGGGGCAGAAACCCAGGTCCTCGAGGAAGAGGATCGTGTTGATGGTGAAGGCGTCATAGAGCATCACCACGTCCATGTCGGCGCGGCTGACCCCGGCCATCTCGAAGGCGCGGTTGCCGCTGTCCACGGCGGCGGTGGTCGCGAGGTCCGGCATCTCCACGATGGAGCGGTGATAGTTCGCGGCGCCCACACCCATCACATAGGCGGGCCTCTCGTGGTGGTCCTTGGCGCGGTCGGCGCGGGTCAGCACCACCGCGGCGGCACCATCGGTGACCAGGCAGCAGTCGGCCTTGGTCAGCGGGTCCGAGATCATCCGCGCGTCGAGCACCTCCTCCTTGGTCAGGGGCCCGCGCGCGAAAGCCTCGGGGTTGAGGTTCGCCCAGTCCCGCGCCGCCAGCGCCACATCGGCGAGATCCCCGCGGGTGGTGCCGTATTCCGCCATGTGCCGGCTCGCCGCGAGACCATAGGCGGTGATCGGGTGGCGCGGCTTGTAGGGCGTCTCGTGCCACTGCGGCTCGGACATGGAGACAAGCTTGCCGCCCGCGGTGCGCTGGTTCGAGCCGTAGCAGACCAGCGCCACGTCGCAGAGCCCGGCCTCGAGCGCCATGGTCGCCTGCAGCAGATGCATCTCGAAGCTCGAGCCGCCGACATTGGTGCCGTCGAAGAAGCGCGGCCGCAGCCCGAGGTATTCCACCACGCTCATGGTCGGGAAGGCATGCGAGGAGGTCGCCGCAAAGACGCCGTCGACGTCCTTGAGGCCCAGCCCGGCGTCCTTCAGCGCGCCCACGGCGGCCTGGCCCAGAAGCTCCATGGCGGAGAAGCCATGCGCCTCGCCCATGCCGGCGGTCGCCATGCCCACGATCGCGGATTTGCCGCGCAGATCCTTGCCATTCGCGCTCATGCCGCACCTCCTTCCGCGATGTCGAAGACCACCCGCGGGCCGGCCTCGGCCTCTTCGATGCGGGCGGTGAGGCGGGTGCCGATCTCGGCGGTCTCGACGCCGGGCAGGGTCGACATCATGCGCACGCCCTCGTCGAGTTCGACCAGCGCGACGTTGTAGGCGCCCTGGCGCGAGCGGTTGACGGTGATCGCATAGAGCGTGCCCGTCCCCTTGGCCTCGACCCATTCAAGGTCGGTGGCGCCCTCGGGCGTGACCACCCGGGGATAGAAGACGTATTCGCCGGTGCTCGGCGCGTGCTGGATCATGAAGCGGCCCTCGGCGAGGAAGGCGTTGTAGGTGGCTTCGGGGCCGGATGCCCCGGTCTCGGGCGCGGTCATCGCGTGTCTCTCTCCCTTGGTTTCGGTTCGTCTCGTGTCCCCGGCCGGCGGGCCGGGCAGAATGTGGTGGGCGGCGCGGGGCCTTGGGGCTGTGCGGGGGGCAGAGCGGTGGCGGGGTGGCGTCTCCTCCTCTGCGTCTCCGCTCCCACTATCCGAGCCCTCTGCCGGTCAGCCCTCCTCTTGGCGCGCTTTCCCGGTGGTCTCAGCGCGCCGCCGTGGATCTCCCCCTCTTGGCGCTGTGCTTCCCCCGGCTGTCTTAGCGCCGCCCTATGGGTCTCCCCTTCGCGGCACTCTCAGCCCATGGCGCCGCGCCTCTCTCCAAAGCCGGGCAGCGCGGACGGCCCTGCCCCGCGCCTCAGCCGTTCCAGTCGAGGATCAGATGCGTCTGCGTGGTCACCGCCGCCTGCTTGCCGTCGCCCCGGGTCATCACGACCTGCAGGACCATGGTGGTCCGCCCCCGGTGCAGCGCGGTGCAGGTGGCGCGCACCGTGTCGCCGACCTTCACGCCGCGCAGGAAGTTGGTCTTGGCCTCCACCGTGGTGTTCGACTTCGAGGCGGGGATATTGATGAAGGCCACGCTGCCCGCGGCGTTGTCGGCCAGGGTCATCATCGCCCCGCCGTGCAGCACGCCGTTGCGGTTGGTCAGCTGCGGCGTCACCTCCATCTCGCAGATCACCCGGTCGAGCGTCGCCTCCACCAGCCGGATCCCGGCGAGCTTGGCGAACTCGGACTGCGGCGGCAGGTCGGCGGGCCCGCGCGGGGCATCGTCCTCGGGGGCTCCCTCCATGCTCAGGCCGCCCGGTCCGCGAGGGTCCGGCGCGCGATGATCAGCTGCTGGATCTGCGAGGTGCCCTCGTAGATCCGCAGGAGCCGCACGTCGCGGTAGAAGCGCTCGATATCGTATTCCGACATGTAGCCCGCGCCGCCATGCACCTGCAGCGCGCGGTCGGCGATGCGCCCGGCGGCCTCGGTGCAGAAATACTTGGTGCAGGAGGCCTCGAGGATCGCCTTGCCCTCGCGGTCGAAGGTCTCGGCGGTGGCGCGCACCAGCGCGCGGGCGGCCTGCAGGTCGGCCTGGCAGTCGGCCAGGAGACCCTGCACCAGCTGGTGCTCGCCGATCGGCTTGCCGAACTGCTTGCGCTCGAGCGCGTAGTCGGTGGCGATGTCGAGCATCCGCTGCCCCTGCCCCACGGCCATGGCGCCGACGTGGATGCGGCCCCGGTCGAGCACCTTCATCGCGGTGCGGAACCCCTTGTTGAGCTTGTCGGGCCCGCCGATGATCGCGCTTTCGGGCACGCGGACGTCCTCGAAGATCACGTCCGAGGTCTTGGTGCCGCGCTGGCCCATCTTGCGGTCGGGGGTGGCGACGGTGATGCCGGGAGTGTCGGCGGGCACCAGGAAGGCCGAGACGCCGCTCGCGTCCCGGCTCTCGGGATCGGTGCGGGCGAAGACCGTGAAGACGCCCGCATAGACCGCGTTGGTGATGTAGCGCTTGGTGCCGTTGATCACGAAGTCCGAGCCGTCGCGGCGCGCGGCGGTGCGGATGCCCGCGGCGTCCGAGCCGTTGTCCGGTTCGGTCAGCGCGAAAGAGGCCACCGTCTCGCCCGAGGCGATGCCCGGCAGCCAGCGGTCCTTCTGCGCGTCGGTGCCATCCATGACGATGCCCTGCGCGCCGATGCCGACATTGGTGCCGAGCAGCGAGCGGAAGGACAGCGAGGCGTAACAAAGCGCCTCGACGATGCGCGCCTCCTGGGAGGCCGAGAGGCCGATGCCGCCGTAGGCCTCGGGCGTCGACAGGCCGAAAAGCCCCATCTCGCGCATCTCGGCGACGATCTCGGCGGGCACCTCGGCGTCCTCCTCGACCTTCCGTTCGGCCGGGATCAGCCGCTCGCGGACGAACCGCTCCACCGTCGCGACGAGCTGCCCGAAGACATCCGCATCCACATCCTTCGCCATGAAACCTCTCCCTTGTCCGGCGGGGCGACCGCCACTTGTGCGCTCGGTGCCATTCTGTATATTGAATGCAATTTCGCAAGGAAAATATCATGGCCGATCAGCCGCGTCAAAAATCCGTGCCCGCCGTCCAGAACGCGACCGCCATCCTGCGGCTCCTGGCGGCGCGCGGCGCGCCCATGGGAGCCACGCAGATCGCCCGCGAGACCGGGCTGAACGTCTCGTCTGCCTTCAACATCTTGCGCACGCTCAGCCACGAGGGGCTGCTGAGCTTCGACCCCGAGGACAAGACCTACCGGATCGGCATGGGCCTCATGGAGGTCGTCGCGCCGATCCTCGGGGCCAATCCCGCGGACCTGATTCGCCCGCTGATGAACGAGATCGCCCAGAGCCAGCAGGTCATGCTGGCGCTCTGGCAGATCACCGCCTCGGAGCGCATCGTGCTGATCGACCGCTTCACCGCCCCGCGCATCGTGCAGGCGATGATGTCGCAGAACAGCCGCCTGCCGGTCTTCGCGGGCGCCATCGGGCGCTGCTATGCCGCCGCGCTGGATCTCTCCGAGGCCGAGGCGCGGCGCGGCTACGACAGCGTGCGCTGGCAGAAGGCCCCGGGCTTCGAGAGCTACTGGGCCGATGTCGCCCAGGCCCGCGAGAGCGGCGCGGCCTTCGACCACGGCAACCTCTTCCGCGGGCTCGAGATCGTCGCCGCCGTGGCCCGCGACGCCGAGGGCACGCCGCGGCTCGGGATGAGCAGCATCACCATCACCGGCCAGCACGAGCCCGCGGACCTGACAGCCGTCGCGGCCCAGCTGGTCGACGCCGCCGGCCAGGTGGAACGCAACATCTTCGGCCGCCGCGCGCCCTCGCGCGCGGGCCAGGCCGCCGAATGAGCCTTTTGCAGGACGTCCAGGGAGGAACCATGTCCAATCAACTGCCGCTGACCGGAAAGGTCATCCTCATCACCGGCGCGGGCGCCGGGATCGGCCGCGCCTTGGCCACCGAGGCCGGCAAGGCCGGCGCCAGCGTGGTGGTCAACGACCTCGGCGCCTCGCTGACCGGCGAGGCCGAGACCAGCGCCGCCGACGAGGTGGTCGCCGAGATCGAGGCCGCCGGCGGGCGCGCGGTCGCCAATGGCGACGACGTCTCGGACCCCGAAGGCGCGCAGGCCATGGTCGCCCAGGCCACCCAGGCCTTTGGGCGGCTCGACGCGGTGATCAACAACGCCGGCATCCTGCGCGACGGCTTCTTCCACAAGATGACCTACGAGAACTTCGACGCAGTGGTGAAGGTGCATCTCTACGGGGCCTTCAACGTCAGCCGCGCCGCCTCCGAGGTCTTTCGCGAGCAGTATTCCGGCTCGATCATCAACATGACCTCGGCCTCGGGGCTGATCGGCAACTACGCCCAGGCGAATTACTCGGCCGCCAAGCTGGGCGTGGCGGCGCTCTCCAAGAGCATGGCGCTGGACCTCAAGCGCTGGAACGTGCGCTCGAACTGCATCACGCCGTTTGCCTGGAGCCGGATGACCTCTTCGATCAAGGTCGACAGCCCCGAGCAGGAGGCCCGCGTGGCCAAGCTGCGGGAGATGGTGCCCGCGAAGATCGCGCCGCTCGCGCTCTATCTCGCCTCGGATGCCGCCGAGGACGTCACCGGGCAGATCTTCGCGGTGCGCAACAACGAGATCTTCCTGATGTCGCAGCCGCGGCCGATGCGCTCGGTCCATGCGGGCGACGCGGGCTGGGACATCGACAGCGTCGGCGCCCGGGCGATCCCGGCGCTCCGGTCGAACTTCCTGCCGCTGGACGTCTCGGCGGATGTGTTCTCCTGGGATCCGGTCTGAGGGGATTTGCGCGCCCGGGGGGAGCCTCGGGCGCGCGGTTTGATTTGTGCGGGCGGTAAGGGGTTCGCCTTCGGCAGGCTGAGAATTGGCAGGCGTTTGGTTTTGGCTTCTGGACTGCACCGCCGTCCGCCTCACGGTCGGCTGGGTGCCTGAATTTCAAAGTACCTCACGCACTCAAAGCCCGCCTCACGGCCCGCCCACATTCTTAGGCGTCGAAAAAGAGCCGCCCGCCATTATCAAAACTTCCCGAAAAGACTTCCCGCCCCGCGCCGGGTGGCAGCCCGCGCGCGCGGGGGCCATTATCGGGCACATCCATCCCCCAAGCCCGGAGCCGCGATGAGTGTCCCCTATTACGCCCCGACCGGCGGCCACCCCGGCCAGGACCAGCTCCTGACCGACCGCGCGGTCTTCACCGAGGCCTATGCCGTGCTGCCCCGCGGCACCATGCGCGACATCGTGACGAGCTTCCTGCCCGGCTGGGAGGGCACCCGCCTCTGGGTGCTGGCCCGCCCGATGAGCGGCTTCTCCGAGACCTTCTCGCAATACATCATGGAGGTCGCCCCTGCCGGCGGCTCCGACGCCCCCGAAAGCGATCCCGAGGCCGAGGGTGTGCTGTTCGTCGTCGCAGGCAGCGCGCTTCTCGAGGTCGGCGGCGAGACCCACGAGCTGACCCCGGGGGGCTACGCCTATCTGCCGCCCTCCTCGGGATGGACGCTCTGGAACCGGGGGACGGAGACGCTGCGCTTCCACTGGATCCGCAAGGCCTATGAGCCCGCGCCGGGGCTCTCGGCGCCCGAGCCGCTGGTCCTGAACGAGGCCGACATCGCCCCCGCGCCCATGCCCGGCACCGAGGGCCGCTGGGCCACCACGCGCTTCGTCGATCCCACCGATCTGCGCCACGACATGCATGTGACCATCGTCACGCTGCAGCCCGGCGCGGTGATCCCCTTCCTCGAGACCCATGTGATGGAGCACGGGCTCTACGTGCTCGAGGGCAAGGCGGTCTACCGGCTGAACCGCGACTGGGTCGAGGTCGAGGCCGGCGACTTCATGTGGCTGCGCGCCTTCTGCCCGCAGGCCTGCTACGCCGGCGGCCCGGGGCCGTTCCGGTATCTGCTCTACAAGGACGTGAACCGGCACATGCCGCTGCGGCCGCGCGGAGGGCGGTGAGGGGGTAGCGGGGGCGGTTTTGGTGCTCGCTTGAGCGTCGTGGCCGTCGCCTTTGATGCTTTTTGCCTGCCAAAGAGCAGAAGCCCAACTCCGACCCAATGCAAACGCAGAAGAACCGCCACAAGGCAGGCGAGACCTCAACGCCCGCCCCCTCTCACCCCGCACACCAGAGGGCGCGCGCCGGACCGGGGGCCGGCGCTGCCGACCTCTGAGCGAGGCGCTTTATCCCGGCAAGGTCAGGGCTAGGGGTGAGTTAGGCGCACCACTCACAGGAGCGCCGGCCCAAGGGGCCGGTCCGGCGCGCGCCCGGCATCTTCGATGCTATTCGGGCGCAAGGGGAGCGCGGTGACTGCGGGACCAAGCTGCTCCTAGGTTGGCAGGGCTGCCTCGCGCTGGAGGGCTTCGTTTCAAGCCCCCTCGGAAACCCTCACTCATCGCTACTCGCGCGCTTCCGCTTCCTCGGCATCCTCCGGGCAGCCAGCCGCGATTCACTCCGCATAGCCAGCGCTATCTCACCTCACTTGGAGCCCCGCCCTCACCCCTCACCCCCAACCGTCCCGCCCACCGCGGCGCTCAGCTCGCGCGCGGCGGCCATGACGGCGGCGCTCAAGCGGGCGATCTCTTCCCGCGCGACCCGGCTCGTCGGGCCGGAGACGGAGATCCCGGCCACCGCCTCGCCGGTCATGTCGAAGACCGGCGCCGCGATGCAGCGCATCCCGGCGTTCTTCTCCTCGTCGTCCACCGCGTAGCCCCGGGCGCGGATCTCGGCCAGATCCGCCCGCAGCGCCTCGGGCGCGGTGATCGTCCGGCCGGTGAAGGCCCCGAGACCGCCCTCGGCCAGCCGCCGGTCGAGCCGCGCGGCGTCCATATGCGCCAGGAGCGCCTTGCCGATCCCCGATGCATGCATCGGCGAAAGCGTCCCCGGTGGGAAGAAGGCGCGGATGCTGGCATGGGTCTCGACCTGGCTCAGGAAGAGCACCGAGCCCTCGCGTTCGACCCCGAGGTTGGCGGTCTCGCCGGTGGTCTCCATGAGCTTGCGGAGGACCGGGCGGGCGCGGTCGACCAGGCTCGTGCGGCGCAGGAAACGCGCGCCGATCACGAAGGCGCGCGGGCCGATGTGCCAGAGCTGCTCCTCGGCGTCGAATTCGACCAGCCCGCGCCCCTCGAGGGTGATCAGGATGCGGTAGACCGTGGCCGGCGACTGGCCCATCTCGGCGGCGATCACGGTCAGCGCCTTGCCCTGGGCCTCGCTCAGGAACTCGAAGACTTCCATCGCCCGATCGAGCGACTTGATGACGTTCTGATCGGTCTTGTCGTCCCAGTGGCGCGGCCGCCCCCGGGCCCGCCGGGCGCCGGTCTTCGGGTTCTCCATGACACACCTTCGCATTTCCCTGAAAAACGCCCCCACGATATGAAAAACGCAAACCCCTGACAACGGGCGAAAAATCCCGCCACCCGCATTTCTGAAAAATGGTTTTAAAAAAATTTCCCCGAGACGCGCCCCGGCGTATCCTGTCTGCATCGACGGAGGGAGTCACCGATGAGCTTTCAGAATCCGGTTTTCATTCCGGGGCCGACCAATATCCCCGAACGGCTGCGCAAGGCCTGCGACATGCCGACGATCGACCACCGCTCGCCGCTCTTCGGCGAGATCCTGCACCCCGCCCGCGCGGGTGTGCGGCGGATCCTGAAGAGCGACAGCGCCGAGGTCTTCATCTTCCCCGCGACCGGCACCGGCGGCTGGGAGACGGCGCTGAGCAACACGCTCTCGCCCGGCGACAAGGTGCTGGCGGCGCGGAACGGCATGTTCAGCCACCGCTGGATCGACATGTGCCAGCGCCACGGGCTCGAGGTGGAGATCGTCGAGACCCCCTGGGGCGCGGGCATCCCCGCCGACCGCTACGCAGAGATCCTGAGCGCCGACACAGGCCATGAGATCAAGGCCGTGCTCGCCACCCACAACGAGACGGCGACCGGCGTGCGCTCGGACATCGGCGCGGTGCGCCGGGCGATGGATGCGGCGGGCCATCCCGCGCTCCTTTTCGTCGACGGCGTCAGCTCCATCGGCTCGATGGACTTCCGCTTCGACGACTGGGGCGTCGATGTCGCGGTCACCGGCTCGCAGAAGGGCTTCATGCTGCCCGCGGGCCTCGCGATCACCGGCTTCTCGGCGCGCGCCATGGAGGCCACCAGGACCGCCCGCCTGCCGCGCACCTTCTTCGACGTGCACGACATGGCCAAGGGCTACGCCAACAGCGCCTATCCCTATACCCCCGCCGTGGGGCTGATGAACGGGCTGAACGAGGCCTGCGGGATGCTGCTCGCAGAGGGGCTGGAGAATGTCTTCGCCCGTCACCACCGCATCGCCGAGGGTGTCCGCGCCGCGGTCGCGGCCTGGGGGCTCGAGCTTTGTGCCACCTCGCCCGAGGTCTATTCCGACACCGTCAGCGCGATCCGCACGCCTGATGGCTTCGACGCCACGCGCATCGTCACCCATGCCGCCGAGACCTATGGCGTGGCCTTCGGCGTCGGCCTCGGCGAGGTCGCGGGCAAGGTCTTCCGCATCGGCCACCTCGGCAGCCTCACCGACGTGATGACCCTCTCGGGCATCGCCACGGCGGAGATGTGCATGAAGGACCTCGGGCTCGAGATTACCCTGGGCTCCGGCGTCGCGGCGGCGCAGGACTACTACCGCGGCCACCCGGCGCTGCTGCACAAGGACGCCGCCTGATGAAGGATGCCCCGATGTATATCCCGACCTACGAGGACATGCTGGCCGCGCACGACCGCATCCGCCCGCATATCCGCCGCACCCCGGTGCTGACCTCGGATCACCTGGACGATCTGACCGGCGCGAAGCTGTTCTTCAAATGCGAGAACCTGCAGGAGCCCGGCGCCTTCAAGGTGCGCGGCGCCTCGAACGCGGTCTTCGGCCTCGACGAGGACCAGGCCAGGCTGGGCGTGGCGACGCACAGCTCGGGCAACCACGCGCTCTGTCTGAGCTATGCCGCCGGGCGGCGCGGCATCCCCTGCAACGTGGTCATGCCGAAGACCGCGCCCCAGGCCAAGAAGGACGCGGTGCGGCGCTACGGCGGCCAGGTCACCGAATGCGAGCCCTCGACCTCCTCGCGCGAGGAGGTCTTCGCCCGCGTCCAGCAGGAGACCGGCGGCGAGTTCGTGCATCCCTACAACGATCCGCGCGTGATCGCGGGCCAGGGCACCTGCTCGAAGGAGCTGATGGAACAGACCGAGGGGCTCGACATCGTCACCGCGCCGATCGGCGGCGGCGGCATGATCTCGGGCACCTGCCTGACGCTCTCGACCCTGGCGCCCGAGGTGCAGATCATCGCCGCCGAGCCCGAGCAGGCCGACGACGCGATGCGCAGTTTCAAGGCCGGGCATATCATCGCCGACGACGCGCCCGAGACCATCGCCGACGGGCTGAAGGTGCCGCTCAAGGACCTGACCTGGCACTTCGTGTCGAACCACGTCAGCGACATCCTCACCGCCTCGGAGGAAGAGATCGTCGAGGCCATGAAGATCACGTGGAAATACCTGCGGATCGTCATGGAGCCCTCCTGCGCGGTGCCCCTGGCGGTGATCCTGAAGAACCGCGAGCGCTTCGCCGGCAAGCGCGTCGGTGTGGTCGTGACCGGCGGCAATGTCGACCTCGACCGCCTGCCCTGGATGGCGGGCTGAGCACTCTTTCCAAAGCGAGGGCCGGGCTTCGCGCCCGGGCCCCGCGCAAACCGAGACAGACCTGACAACAGGAGACGCCCCATGAACGCCCCCCTCTCGCTTTCCGACCTCGAGGTCGGCTTCGACGTCCCCGCCCTGCCCGGCATGTCGGCGGACGAGATCCAGACCCCCTGCCTGGTGCTCGACCTCGACGCGCTCGAACGCAACATCAAGAAGATGGGCGATTACGCCCGCGCCCATGGCATGCGCCACCGGGTGCACGGCAAGATGCACAAATCCGTCGACGTGGCGAAGCTCCAGGTCGAGCTGGGCGGCGCCTGCGGGGTCTGCTGCCAGAAGGTCTCCGAGGCCGAGGTCTTCGCCCGGGGCGGGATCACCGACGTGCTGGTCTCGAACCAGGTGCGCGACCCGCAGAAAATCGACCGGCTGGCGCGGATGCCGAAGCTCGGCGCGCGGACGATCTGCTGCGTCGATGACCTGGCCAATGTGGCCGAGCTTTCGGCGGCGGCCGAAAAGCACGGCACCGAGATCGAATGCCTGGTCGAGATCGACTGCGGCGCGGGCCGCTGCGGCGTGACCACCACGCCTGCGGTGATCGAGATCGCAGAGGCCATCGACGCCGCGCCGGGGCTGAAGTTCGCCGGCATCCAGGCCTACCAGGGTGCCATGCAACACCTCGACAGCTACGAGGATCGCAAGGCCAAGATCGACGTGGCGGTCGCCATGGTAAAGGACGCCGTGGACGGGCTGAAGGACAAGGGCCTCTCCTGCGACATCGTCGGCGGCGGCGGTACCGGGTCGTATTATTTCGAGAGCAATTCGGGCGTCTACAATGAGCTGC
Organism: Roseivivax sp. GX 12232; assembly: GCF_021272185.1. Taxonomy (GTDB): domain Bacteria; phylum Pseudomonadota; class Alphaproteobacteria; order Rhodobacterales; family Rhodobacteraceae; genus Roseivivax. The sequence continues at coordinate 74,636 of NZ_JAJSEC010000009.1, read as the reverse complement.
AATGCGGCTCCTATGCCTTCATGGATGCCGATTACGGCCGCATCCTCGACGCCGAGGGCAAGCGCATCGACCAGGGCGAATGGGAGAACGCGATGTTCCTCCTGACGCAGGTGATGAGCCACGCCAAGGCGGAGAAGGCGATCTGTGACGCCGGCCTCAAGGCGCAATCGGTCGACAGCGGGCTGCCGGTGATCTTCGGCCGCACCGACGTGGAATACGTGAAATGCTCGGACGAACACGGGGTGATCGCCGACCCCGAGGGCGTCCTCAAGGTCGGAGAGAAGCTGCGCCTGGTGCCCGGCCACTGCGACCCGACCGCCAATGTGCACGACTGGTACGTCGGCGTGCGGGGCGGCAAGGTCGAGACGCTCTGGCCGGTCTCGGCGCGCGGCAAGGCCTACTGAGGCCCCCGCGCAATCTGGAGGGCCCGGCCCGCGAGGGGCCGGGAAGCCGTCCGCGGCGTATGCCCGCCCTCCGGCGGTGGCGCGCGGACGCACGAATTTCGGACGGAGGACAGACATGCTGATCGTGCCCGAGCACGAGATCGCCGACCTGATGACCCGCGAGGCGGCCTTTGACGCCGTCGAGGCGGTCTTCGCCGCCATGGCCGCGGGCCAGGCCTACAACTTCCCCGTGGTGCGCGAGGCCCTGGGCCACGAGGACGCGCTCTACGGCTTCAAGGGCGGTTTCGACCGCTCGGGCCTGACGCTGGGGCTGAAGGCCGGGGGCTACTGGCCGAACAATCTCGAAACAAAGGGGATCATCAACCACCAGTCGACGGTCTTCCTTTTCGATCCCGACACCGGGCGGCCCCGGGCCATGGTCGGCGGCAATCTTCTGACCGCGCTGCGGACGGCGGCGGCCTCGGCGGTCTCGATCCGGCACCTGGCGCGGCGCGACGCGCGGGTCCTCGGCATGATCGGCGCGGGCCACCAGGCGAAGTTCCAGCTGCGCGCGGCGCTCGAACAGCGCGCCTTCGAGAAGGTGATCGGCTGGAACCTGCACCCCGAGATGCTGCCCGGCCTCGAAGAGGTCGCCCGCGGCGCCGGCGTGCCCTTCCAGGCGGTCGAGCTGGACGAGATGCATGCGGCGGATGTGATCGTCTCGATCACCTCCTCCTTCGCGGCGATCCTCGGGGCCGACCAGGTGGCGCCCGGCACGCATCTGGCCTGCATGGGCACCGACACCAAGGGCAAGCAGGAGGTCGACCCGGCGCTCCTGGCCCGTGCCCGGGTCTTCACCGACGAGGTGGCGCAGGCAGTGAGCCTCGGCGAGGCGCAGCACGCGGTGGCCTCGGGGCTGATCGGCGAGGGCGACATCCAGACGCTCGGTGCGGTGATCAACGGCGACGACCCCGGGCGCCGCTCGGACGAGGAGATCACGCTGTTCGACGGCACCGGGGTCGGGCTGCAGGACCTCGCCGTCGCCGCCGCCGTGGTGGACCTGGCGGTGGAGAAAGGCGTGGCGATCGAGGTGGAGGTCTGACGCGGAGGCTTTCTCGCGGTTTGGAGCGAGGCGGGATGGCCGGGCGAATGCCCGGCCGTTTTGTTTTTGAGGGGGACGGGTTTGGACGATGGCCTACCGTGGGTGTCCCGCTCATCCGTCAGCAACCCGCTTAGACCGCGCAGCACATCCCACGCCAGCCGCAGGCGCAGGGCGCGCGGCGGACCGGGGGCTGGCGCTGCCGACCTCTGAGCGACGCGCTTTATGGCGGCCATGTTCCTCTATCGGACGAATGGCGCGCGCCGCCCACAAGAGCGCCAGACCGCCGGGCCGGTCCGGCGCGCGCCCTGCGCCTGCGGCGCGGTCCGGGCGCAGCGGGTGGATGGGACGGCGCGGCCGACCTCTGAGCGATGCGATTTATGGATGCCATGTTCCTCCGCCCGTCGAACGGCGCAGACCGCCCACAAGAGCGCCAGACCGCCGGGTCGGTCCGGCGCGCGCCCTGCGCCTGCGGCGCGGTCCGGGCGCAGCGGGTGGATGGGACGGCGCGATGCACTGAATGGGGTGGTTGTGGTTAGGGCGGCCTGACGGCGGGTGGAGCTAAGCGAATGTTCAATCGCTTGTGGTCGCGACGAAGGGCAGCGGTCCGCACTTCGCCGCAGTCCACGCTCAGTGGGCCGTGAAAGCAGCCCCAGAACGACAAAAGGCGGCGCACAGAGCGCCGCCTTTTGTCGTTGGCGCCAAGGCGCGGGGTGCGGCGCGCGCCGGGCCAAGCGTGAGAGATCAGCACCCATCGTCTCCCGCCCGGCCTAAACCGCACCACCACCGCACCCCGGCGCAAGCGAGGGCCCTCGAAAGGCCCCCCGCCCTGACCTCACCCGCGTTCGTCGCGGGTGAAGCTGCCGCGCGCGTGGCCGGACATGCCGCCCGAGACCTCCTCGGTGCTCTCACCGGACAGCTCCTCGGGCAGCACCAGGTTCAGCACGATGGCGATCAGCGCCGCGGGCAGGATGCCCGAGGTCGCCAGCACCTTCAGCGTGCCCGGCAGGTATTGCAGCGCGTTGGGCTCGAGCTGCAGGCCCAGGCCCAGCGACAGGGCAATCGCGAAGATCACCATGTTGCGGCGGTTCCAGGTCACATCCGACAGCATCGAGATGCCCGCCGCGACCACCATGCCGAACATCACGATCACGCCGCCGCCCAGCACCTCGATCGGCACCGAGGAGATCACCGCGCCGATCTTCGGCACCAGCCCGCAGGCGATCAGGAAGAGCGCCCCGATGGTCACCACGTGGCGGCTCATCACGCCGGTCATGGCGATCAGCCCGACGTTCTGGCTGAAGGAGGTGTTGGGCAGCGCCCCGAAGAGCCCCGAGATCGCGGTGCCGAAACCGTCGGCATAGGTCGCGCCCTGGATCTCGCGGTCGGTGGCCTCGCGGCCCGCGCCGCCCTTGGTGATGCCCGAGACGTCACCCACCGTCTCGACCGCCGAGACGAAGGCCATGAGGCAGAAGCCCAGGATCGCCGCGACCGAGAACTCGAGCCCGAAGTGCAGCGGATCGGGCAGCGCGAAGCTCGCCGCGCGGCCGACATTGCCGAGGTTCACCTGCCCCATGACGAAGGCGAAGGCATAGCCCGCCAGAAGCCCCAGCAGCACAGCCGAAAGCGACAGCATGCCCCGGGCGAAGAACTTCAGCGCCAGGGTCACCAGGATCACCACGCCCGCCATCGACCAGTTCAGCGCCGAGCCGTATTCCGGCGTGTCGATCGCCGGGACGCCGCCCGCGGCATACTGGATGCCGACCTTCACCAGCGCCAGGCCGATCATGGTCACCACGAGGCCGGTCACCAGGGGCGGCAGCGCGAAGCGGATGCGCCCGATGAACAGGCCCAGCACCGCGTGGAAGAGGCCGCCGACCAGCACGCCGCCCATCAAGACCGCGATGGCGTCGACGCCCTTGCCCGCGACCAGCGGGATCATGATCGGGATGAAGGCGAAGCTCGTGCCCTGGACGATCGGCAGCCGCGCGCCCACCGGGCCCACGCCGATCGACTGGAAGAGCGTGGCGATGCCCGCGAAGAACATGCTCATCTGGATCATGTAGATCATCTCGGGGAAGTCGGGGCTGTTCGAGCCGAAGCCGAAGCCCGCCGCGCCGCAGACGATGATCGCCGGGGTGACGTTCGAGACGAACATCGCCAGCACGTGCTGGATGCCGAGCGGCACCGCCTGTGCGATGGGCGGCGTGTAATTGGGGTCGCGCAGCTCCTCCGCGGTCCCGATGGATGCATCAGCCATGGTGTTCCCTCCCTTTGATGCGGCAGCCGGCTCCTCAACCGGCGGTTCTCGTCAGGCGACGATGCGATAAGGCGCGTCGAACCAATGTTCCTCCAGGTTGGATCCCGCGCCGATGCGGTCGACGACCGCGAAAAGCCCCGGGGCGGACAGGGGCGTCAGCACCCCGTGCCAGGTGCCCCGGTGATAGTTCACGCCCTGCCCCGGGCTGGTCAGGAAGGCCCGCGGTTGGCCCGGCGCGCCGCCTGCGTCGGGCGCCACCACCACCAGGAAGGGCGCCTGCGTCATCGGCAGGAAAGCCTGGCTGCCCTCGGGGTGGCGTTCCACCATCTCGAGGTCGAGCGGCAGCGCGCGGGGCTCGGCGTCGAAGAGGCTGATGCCCGCCCGACCGTCCCCGAAATCGAGCCGCGCGCGGTCATGGTGCCGCCCGCAGAGCCCCTGGTTGATCAGCTTGTCCGGCGGCCCCGCGACCTCCAAGAGGTCGCCGAAGGGGGCGAAAGCCGCCGCGGTCAGCGGCTCGAGGGTGATCTCGCGGCTCATGTGCCGAGCTTCTCGCGCAGGCGCAGCTCGGCGATGCGCTCGACCTGGGCGCAGGCGGTCTCGAACTCGGTGGCGCGGTCGTTGTCGAGCCGGGCGCGGAAGGCCGCCATGATCGAGGATTTGTCGTGGTCGCGCACCGCGATGATGAAGGGGAAGCCGAATTTGGCGGTATAGGCGTCGTTCAGCTCGGTGAAGCCCGCGCGCTCCGCGTCGGTCAGCGCATCGAGCCCCGCCGAGGCCTGTTCGGCGGTCGATTCGGCCGTCAGCCGCTTGGCGGCGGCGAGCTTGCCGGCAAGGTCGGGGTGCGCGGTCAGCACGCCCATGCGGCGGCTGTCGTCGGCGCTGCGGAAGATCCGCGCCAGCGCGTTGTGCACGCCCGTGGCGCTGTCATGCGCGGGGCCCAGCTCCAGCGCATGGGCGCCCTCGGCGATCCAGGCGCTGTGCTCGAAGATGCCGCCGAACTCGGCGACGAAGGTCTCCCGGTCCATCTCGGAGGGGCGGGCGCGGTGCTCGGGGGGATGCGCGCGCGCCCAATGCTCGGCGATGTCCTCGCGGGTGGCGAACCAGACACCCTCGTGGGCGCGCATGTGATCGAGGGCGCGCTTCAGCGCCATGGCCCGGCCCGGCCGCCCGATCAGCCGGCAGTGCAGCCCGATCGAGAGCATCTTCGGCGCGCCCGCCTCACCCTCGGCATAAAGCATGTCGAAGCTGTCCTTGAGGTAGCTCTCGAACTGCTCGCCGGTGGTGAAGCCCGCCTGGATCGCGAAGCGCATGTCGTTGCAATCCATCGTGTAGGGCAGGATCAGCTGATCCTTGCCGCCCGCCTTCACCCAATAGGGCAAGTCGTCGGCGTAACTGTCGGAGATATAGGCAAAATCGCCCTCCTCGGCGGCCAGCTCCACGGTGTTCATCGAACAGCGCCCGGTGTACCAGCCGCGCGGCGCGCGCCCGGTGACCTCGGTGTGCAGCCGGATCGCCTCGCGGATCTGGGCGCGCTCCTCCTCGGGGGGCATGTCCTTGTGTTCGACCCACTTCAGCCCGTGGCTCGCAATCTCCCAGCCGGCGGCCTGCATCGCGGCGACCTGTTCGGGCCCGCGCGCCAGCGCGGTGGCCACGCCATAGACCGTGACCGGCAGGTCCGAGAGCATCCGGTGCACCCGCCAGAACCCGGCCCGCGCGCCGTAGTCGTAGATCGTCTCCATGTTCCAGTGCCGCTGGCCCGGCCAGGGCTGGGCGCCGGTGATCTCCGACAGGAAGGCCTCCGAGGCCGCATCCCCGTGCAGGATGTTGTTCTCGCCGCCCTCTTCGTAGTTCAGCACGATCTGCACGGCGATCTTCGCGCCGCCCGGCCAGTCGGCCTTGGGCGGGGTGGCACCATATCCGGTCATGTCGCGGGGATAGCGGGTCAAATTGGCACTCCTCCGGTTTCTTGCGTTCATATGACGAAAAATGCCGCGCCATTATCAAAAAAATCTAAAAGCAGCCTTCTGGCGCCGGCGCTTGGCCTGTGCCACCTCTCCACCATAGAACGGTCCCAGCTGCGAGGAGAGACGCCGATGAGTGGATATCTGACGACCCATGTGCTCGACACCGCACGCGGATGCCCCGCGGCGGGGCTCAGGATCGACCTCTACCGCATCGAGGGTGAGGCGCGGCAGCACCTGAAGACGCTGACCACCAATGACGACGGGCGCACGGACGAACAGATCCTGCCGGCCGCGGAGTTTGCCAAGGGCAGCTACGAGCTGGTGTTCCACGCCGGGGCCTATCTCGACGCCGCGGGCGTGCCGCCGGAAGAGCCGCGCTTTCTCGACGTGATCCCGATCCGCTTCGGCATGTCGGAGGCGGCGCATTACCACGTGCCGCTGCTGCTTTCGCCCTTCGGCTATTCGACCTATCGCGGCAGCTAGGTCGCGGGCGCGCCCGCCCCGGGCGCGCGGATCAGATCGCCAATGCGCGCGATCACGAAATCCATGAAGAGCCGCGTCTTGGGGTCCTGCCCGCGCCGGTGGGTGTAAAGGCAGGCCATCTGGATCGGCTCGGGCGGGGTCTCGGTCACCACCGGGACCAGCGCCCCCGAAGCCAGGTGTTCGGCGATCTCGAAGACCGGTTTCATCGCGATGCCATGGCCCGCCAGCGCCCAGTCGGTCAGCACGTCCCCGTCGTCGGATTCGTAGCGCCCCGAGACCCGGAAGCGCTTCGGCCCCTCGGGCGTGGCGAGCCGCCACTGGAACTCGGTCGCGCCCGGAAAGCGCAGGTTCAGACATTCATGCGCGCCCGAGACCAGGTCCTCGCCCTGCCGGGGCAGCCCGCGCGCGGCGATATAGTCGGGCGCGGCGCAGAGCACCCGCTCCACGTCGGCGATCTTGCGGATGCGCAGGTTGCTGTCCTCGGGCTGGCCCAGGAAGAAGGCCAGGTCCAGCCCTTCGGTGGTCAGGTCGACCTTGCGGTCGGTCAGCCGCAGCCGCACGCTGACCTGCGGGTATTCGGCCAGGAACTCCGGCACCCGGGGCGCGATCAGCCGCCGGCCCACGCCGAGCGGCGCGGCCACGTAAAGCGAGCCGCGCGGGTTCTCGGTGATGTCCATGATCTGCGCCTCGGCGCTTTCCACCGCCGCCAGGATGTCGGTCGCGCCGCGGTAGAAGGCATTGCCCTGTTCGGTCGGCGCGAGGCTGCGGGTGGTGCGCTGGAAGAGCCGCACGCCCAGGTGATCCTCGAGCTGCGAGATCCGCGCCGAGGTCACCGCCGGAGAGACGCGCAGGTCGCGCCCCGCCGCCGACATGCTGCCCAGCTCGTAGACGCGGACGAAGGTGCGGACGTTGTCGAGATAGGACATTATTCGGCAATTTTTGATGCTGCTTGGCTTTCGTCAGAAATACCAGAACAAAGAGCTTTGCACTAGGGTGACGGTGATTCCGAAGCCGAGAGGGAGCGCGCGACGATGTACGATCTGGCGATCATCTGGGACTGGCTGGCCTTCTCGGTCCGCTGGCTGCATGTCATCACCGCCATGGCCTGGATCGGGGCCTCCTTCTATTTCATCGCGCTCGACCTCATGCTGCGCGAGGCCCCGGACCTGCCCGAGGGCGCCTCGGGCGAGGAATGGGAGGTGCATGGCGGCGGTTTCTACCACACCACCAAGTATCTCGTGGCCCCCGACCGGCTGCCCGAGCATCTGACCTGGCACAAGTGGCAGAGCTACACGACCTGGCTTTCCGGCGCGGCGCTTCTGATGATCGTCTACTGGGTCGGCGGCGAGCTTTTCCTTCTCGATCCCGGCAAGGTGGACCTCGCGCTCTGGCAGGGGGTGCTGATCTCGGGCGGCTCGCTGACCATCGGCTGGCTGGCCTATGACGCGCTCTGCAAGTCGCGGCTCGGCGAGACACCGACGGCGCTGATGCTGATCCTCTTCGCGATCCTGGTGGTCATGGCCTGGGGCTACGACCAGGTCTTCACCGGCCGCGCGGCGCTTTTGCATCTCGGCGCCTTCACCGCGACGATCATGACGGCCAATGTCTTTTTCATCATCATGCCGAACCAGCGCATCGTGGTCGCCGACCTCAAGGCCGGCCGCAAGCCCGATCCGAAATACGGCAAGATCGCCAAGCTGCGCTCGACCCACAACAACTACCTGACGCTGCCGGTGGTCTTCCTGATGCTGTCGAACCACTACCCGCTGGCCTTCGGCACGGAATACGCCTGGGTGATCGCCTCGCTGATCTTCCTGACCGGGGTCACCATCCGGCATTACTTCAACACCATGCATGCCACCGGGCGGGGGCCGCATTGGACCTGGGGCGTGACGGTCTTGATCATGCTGGTGATCGCCTGGCTCTCGACCGTGCCCGGGGGCGAGAGCTACGAGGAGGCGCAGGCCCGCCCGCTCAGCCCCGCCGAGGCGCAGTTTGCCGAGGCCGAGGGCTTCGAGGCCGCCTATTTCGCCGTCATCGGCAATTGCTCCATGTGCCACGCCCGCGAGCCCTCCTGGGAGGGGATGCACTGGCCGCCCAAGGGCGTGGTGCTCGAGACCGAGGGCGATGTCGCGCGCCACGCCCAGGAGGTCTACCTGCAGGCCGGGCGCAGCCACGCCATGCCGCCCCCGGGCGCCTTCGCCATGTCCGAGGAGGCGCGCGCGGAGATCGTCACCTGGTATCGCGCGGCGACTGGGGGGTGAGCGCGGGGCTGGGTTGGTTTCGCGGTGTTGGGTTCGTGAGGCGTGAGAGGGCACCGGAGGGGGTGCCCTTTTTTGTGTCTTGTCGGTGGCAATCTTGGTGCGGGTGGCTCGGGTTTCGCCGGTCTTAGCGCACCGCCACTGGTGCGCTTGCCCGCGCATCAGAACCCTGCCCGGGCGTCGCCGCCATCGGGCCTCCCGCTCAGGCCAGCCCTTCCTTGCCCTGCGGCGGGAACAGCGTGTCGTAGCCCCAGGTGAAGACGAAAGCATACCCCATGTAGAAGACCGCGAAGGACAGGTCGAGCAGCAGCGCCTGCCAGAGCGAGATCGCCAGCCACCAGGCGAAGATCGGCAGGAGCAGCACCAGGAGCGTCGCCTCGAAGAGCGCCGCATGCAGGATCCGCAGCGGCAGCGTCTTGTGAAGATCCCCGCGCCAGCGCTTCAGCGCATGGTCGAAGCCCAGGTTGAAGAGGTAGTTCCAGGCGGTCGCCGCGGTCGCGCCCAGGAGCGCGAGCACGCCGGTCTCGGCCAGCGAATGGTCGAAGATCAGCGCGAAAAGCGGGGTGACGATGGCGAGCCCGATGATCTCGAAGCTGACGGCCTGGCGGATGCGGTCTGCGGTGGTGCGCATGGGGAGCGGCTCCTTCTGACTGTCGGGCCGTCCCGCCTGCGGACCCCTCCGGGCCAAGCGGGGCCGTCCCCGCCTGCCGCGCAATCTGCGCTCCCCGGGGTGGGGTTTCAAGAGCGGCGGCCCGCAGGCCGGGTTTGCAGGGGGCGGGTGGCGACAACGGGTGTTGCGTGGCGGGGATTGTTCGGGGTTGGGAGGGGGATGAGCGGGGGCATGGGTGCGCATGCAGGTGCGCTGGCGAGAGGTGGCTCGGGTGTTGGTGGCTGGAAGCTGGCGGTGAGCCGAAGATGGCGTCCGCCTCGGCAAAACCCAGTTCCCGACCTGTCACTCCAAGCACCAGAGTCCCGAAACCCGGCTGCCTACCTGTCACACCAGGCACCTGAGTCCGAAACCCGGCTCCCTACCTGTCACTCCAGGCACCAGAGTCCCGAAACCCGGCTCCCGACCTGTCACTGCAAGCACCAGCGTTTGGAAACCCGGCTCCCCCCCACCCATCACCCTATGCACCGGAGGGGCGTGGCGAAGTCCGCTCCACCACCTATCACCCCGCACACCAGAGGGCGCGCGCCGGACCGGGGGCCGGCGCTGCTGCCCTTCGAGCGAAGCGCTTTATCCATGCAAGGTCAGGACTAGGGGTGAGTTAGGCGCACCATTCCAAGGAGCGCCGGCCCAAGGGGCCGGTCCGGCGCGCGCCCGGCACCTTCGGTGCTATTCGGGCGCAAGAGGGGCACGGGATTATTGCGGGTCGGCCTTTACTGACACGACGCCCCGCGTCTCCGGCAGAACCCGCGTCTCCGGTAGGACCCGAATCTCCGGTAGGACCCGCTTCTGCAGCATGACCCGCGTCACCGCAGGCAGCCAGCGACCGCCCCGCCCTTCAATGCAAATTCGTCTTCCCGCTCGCCTCCTGCGCCTGCGCGCGGTCGAGGAAATCCCGCGGCTCCACCGTCTCCAGCACATGCGCGCAGGCGGCCTCGAAATCGACGCCGCTCTCCGAGGCGGAGACCTCGCGCGCCATCTCCTCGAAACCCGCGAGCCCGAGGCTCTCGGTGCCGAGGAAGACCCCGCGGGTGTTCTCCTGGGTGCTGCGGTCGACCACCAGGAAGCGCACCATCTCGGCGCGTTTCATCCGGTCGTAGGTCGGATCGGGGAACTCCGAGAGGTCGATGAACTGCTCCTGCAGGAAACCCGCCTCGCTGTCCGGCGCGACCTGCCAGAGCCAGTAGCCGACGCTGCCGAAAGGCGTCGGGATGATGCCCGAGACCAGCCCGACGTTCAGCCGGTCGACCCCCGCGGCGGCCTCGGCGATGTCGGGATCGCAGGCGCAGATGATGACGCTTTCGAGTCCCTTCTCGGTGACCATCTCGTGAAAGAAGGTGGCGGTCTGCAAGCCGGCCTCGCCTTCCCAGTCGTCTTCGTCACCGGGCGCGCCCTCGCCGTCGGTCTCGACCTCGTCACCTTCGGAGATCAGCCGCGCGACGACGCTTTTCGCCGAAAGACGGCCCGCGTCGATGTCCTCCTGCAGGAAGGGCGCCATGGCGCGGCTGCCCTCCTTCACCAGTTCGAGATGCGCATGCGGATCGGCGGTGCTGGTCAGCGAGGTGCCGAGGAAGCGCGCGGTGAAGCCCGCCGCTCCGTCGCGGTCCGGCGCCCGGAAGACGCCGATGGCGATCAGGTTGTAGCCCCGCTCGAGCGCCGCGCGCAGGGTCTCGGTCCCGGCCACCAGGCTGACGATGGAGCGCGCCACCAGCTCCTCGTAGCGCAGCCCGTTCTCGGCCACGCGATCCTTGAGGCTCTGCCAGTTGCCGCCACCGAAGAGCGTACCCAGGACCTGCACGTAATCCTCGCCCGCCGGCGTGTCGAAGACCGGCTCGGCGCTGGTGTCGAAGGCCGACTTGTCGATGGCGAAGGACGTGAAGTCGGTCTCGCCGAAGACGTGGATCACAAGCTGGTTGTCGAGTTCTGTCTGGGTGAGCATGGCGCCTCCGTTTGCGGGGCCCCCTCTACACCATGGCGGCGGGGAGATGCCATGGGTTCGGACCCCGAGGGGCAGAGGTGGCCACGCGGGCGCGGGATGTGAAGGGGGCTGGGGCCTTTGGGCGCGGCGGGGGTGGTGGGCGCAGACGTCGCCATGCGCCGCCCTTCCGGGTGCGGCTTGCGACACGCCGGACGGCGTATTACTCTGTATGACACTGCGCAACAGGGGACGCACCCATGGGCACCGCACCTTATTCGATCCGCCTCGACGACGAGCTTCGGCAATCGCTGGAGCGGGAAGCGGCGCTTGAGGATCGCCCGCCCGCGCAGCTCGCGGTCCGCGCCATCCGCGCCATGCTGGAGGCCAAGGCCACGAAACGCGCCGCCCTCGAGGCCGCGCTGCGGCAGGCCGACCAGGGACGCTTCATTTCCGCCGAAGCGATGAACGACTGGATCGACACCTGGGACACCGAGGATGAAGGGCCCGCCCCGAAGGCGGACATCACGCCCGACGAGGCATGAAGATCGTCTTCCTCGAGGACGCCGCGCGGGACATCCAGTGGTTCCGCTACTATTACGTCTCGGTCTTTCCCGAAGGCAGCGCCAAGGCCCGGGCGCATCTGAAGGCGATCCAGCAGACGCTGGCGGCCAATCCCTACGCCGGGCATCCAAGCGAGCTGCACGCAGACTTGCGCGAGCTGTCGATCCCGCGAACGCCCTTCACGCTGATCTACCGCGTGACCGCGACGCGGATTGAGATCCTGCGCCTCTGGGACAACCGGCAAGGCACCGGCTACTGAGCGCAAAAAAGCGGCGCCCGAGTGAGCGCCGCCTTCCAGGTCAACAGGCGGGGACGGGCCCCGCCCCACCCGATCACATCTCGGGCATGATCACGCTGTCGATGACGTGGATCACGCCGTTCGAGGCTTCGATATCGGCGCTGGTCACCGTCGCGCCGTCGATCATCACGCTGTCGCCGTCGATGCTGACGGTGATGCTCTCGCCCTGCACGGTCTCGGCTTCCATGCCGTCCGAGAGGTCGCCCGACATCACCGCGCCCGGCACCACGTGGTAGGTCAGGATGGCGGTCAGCTGGTCGCGGTTCTCTTCCTCGAGGAGGCTCTCCACGGTGCCCTCGGGCAGCGCGGCGAAGGCCTCGTCGGTCGGGGCGAAGACGGTGAAGGGGCCCTCGCCCTCGAGCGTCTCGACCAGGCCCGCGGCCTCGATCGCGGCGGCGAGCGTGGTGAAGTTGCCGGCCTCGGCCGCGGTCTCGAGGATGGTCATCTTGTTGCCATGGGCGGCGGCGAAGGCCGCGCCGGACATGGCCACGGCGGCGGAGGCGGTCAGGGCGAGCGTCAGGTAGGTTCTGCGGAACATGAGAGTCTCCTTGTGAAATCCGAACGCGCGGCACCCGCGCATTCACAGGGGACTACGGACGAAAGCCGCGCAGGATCATGCGCGCTTTTCTGCCATGGGGCGAATGCGCCGCCTTGACTTCGCGTCACCCCGAACCAAGCCGAGAGCTTGCGGCGGGACGAGCCAAGTTTTCGTGACATCATGTCATCGGGAGAGGGGCGCGCGGGGTGATTTTTTCGCCCGGCACCCCAAGTAAGGCCGCGCAGATCGCAGCCGCGCCGCGCAGGTGCAAGCCGCGCGACGGTCGCACCGGCGATGCGCCCCGGCCCCTAGCACAAGAGGGACCGGGGCCCGCGCAAAGCTCACGGGTCGGGCTGGCCCGGCACCGTGCGCAGATACATCACCATGGCGTCGAGATCGGCCTCCGAGGCCTTGGCCAGGAAGCTGTAGGGCATCGGCGGCAGCATCTGCCCGCCGTCGGCGCGGCGGCCCTCGGTGATCATCATCTTCAGCTCGGCGTCGGAATAGCCCGCGAGCCCGTCGGCGTGGTTGGTGATATTGGCGGCGACCGAGGTGCCCCAGGGCCCGTGGAAGACGAAGCCGCCGCGGCCGAGCCCTTCGGCCAGGTCGGGGCCCTGCGGCGTCATCGGGCTGTGGCATTCCATGCAATGCGCCAGCGCCACGAGGTAGCCGCCGTAATCCACGCTGACCCCAGGTTCGGGGGCCATGACCGCCTCCACCGGCGGGCCATAGGCGGGGGGCAGCGGGATCTTGTAGTCCGAGACGCCGGGATCATGGCTGACCGCGGGCACGCTGCGCAGGTAGGCAACGACGGCGGCCAGGTCGTCGTCCGAGATGCCGCGGTAGACGGCGAAGGGCATCGGCGGGCCGATGATGCTGCCGTCGGGGCGCCGGCCCTCGCGGATCGCCACGGCCAGTTCGGCGTCGCTCCATTCGGCGACGCGGCCGCCGGGCGTGATGTTGGGGGCCACGGCGGTGAACATCTCGTTCTTCTCCACCAGCCGCCCGCCCAGCGCGAGGTCGGCCTCGAAGCCCTGGGGGCCCAGAGGGGTGTGGCAGTTGCCGCAGCCCATGAGCCCTTCGACAAGGTATTTGCCGCGCGCCTCGGCGCTTTCCGAGGCCGCCGGCCCGGCGAGCAGCGCCAGGCAGGCGGCCGCTGCGGCCACAGACAGTCCATGCATGTGTCTTCTCCCTATCCGCGGCGTGGACGGTTGTGCCCCCGTTCTGCGCCATGGCGAGGAGTATACCACGAAAGGTTGCGCGCGGGACGTGCGGATGCCGCGTGTCGGGCGGTTGGATTGGCGAGGGTCTGAAAGCCCGGCGCCCAGCCGGACGCAGGACCGCTAACAGGCGTTTCCGTGCCCTACCCCGCGCCCTGCCCGGCATGCCGGACGCCACGCGGATCAGGCCGCCGCGCCCTCGCCCGAGAGGCCCGAGATCGCCTGGATCAGGTTGTCCTCGGTCACCTCCTCGGCGGTGAAGGTGCGCATGATCTGCCCGCTGTACATCGCCACGATGCGGTCGGAGACATGCAGCACCTCGGGCATCTCCGAGGAGATCACGATCACCGCGTAGCCCTGGGCGGCGAGATCGCGGATCAGGTTGTGGATCTCGGACTTGGAGCCGACGTCGATGCCGCGCGTCGGCTCGTCCACGATCAGCACGTTGGGGTGCATCGAGAGCCACTTGCCGATCACGATCTTCTGCTGGTTGCCGCCCGAGAGGTTGCCGACCATCTGCTTCCAGCCCGGCGTGCGGATGTCGAGCCGGTCGCGATACTGGTCGAAGATCGCCACCTCGGCTCCCTCGGCCACGAAGGGCCCGGCCTTGAGGTCCGAGACCTGCGGCAGGGTCATGTTGTCCCGGCAGTTCATGCCGAGGACCAGCCCCTGCCCCTTGCGGTCCTCGGGCACCAGGCTGATGCCGCGGGCGATGGCCTCGGCGGGGGAATGGATGCGCACCTCCTCGCCGTCGAGCAGGATCTGCCCCGCCGAAGGGTCGCGCAGGCCAAAGAGCGTCTCGGCGATCTCGGTGCGCCCGGCGCCGACCAGCCCGTAGAAGCCCAGCACCTCGCCGCGCCGCACCTCGAAATCGATGTCGCGGAAGAGCCCGCCGCAGGAGAGCCCCCGCACCTCGATCGCCACGCCGCCCAGCTCGTGGGTGCGGGCGCTGCGGGTGAGGTCGAGCTTGCGGCCGATCATCAGGCTGGTGATCTCTTCCTCGTCGGTCGCCGCGGTGTCGAGCGTGCCGCGATACTGGCCGTCGCGCAGCACGCTGATGCGGTCGGTGATCTTGAAGATCTCCTCCATGCGGTGGGAGATGTAGATGATCCCCACCCCATGGGCGCGCAGGTCCGCGATCACGTCGAAAAGCACGACCTTCTCGGCGTCGGTCAGCGAGGCCGTGGGCTCGTCGAAGATCACCGCCTTGGCGTCGACGGTCAGCGCGCGGGCGATCTCGACCATCTGCTGGTTGGCGATGGAAAGGTCGCCGACCTTGGTCTTGGCGTTGAAGCCGACCTTCAGCTTGCCGAGGATCTCGTTGGTCTGGGCCTCGAGGCGGGGCCAGTCGACCAGCCCGAAGCGTTTGCGGGGCAGCTCGCCGAGATAGATGTTCTCGGCCACGCTCAGCTCTTCGGCGAGGCTCAGTTCCTGGTGGATGAAGACGATACCCTTGGCCTTGGCCTCGAGCGGGCTGCGCATCACCACCGGGCTTTCGCCCACGACGATCTGGCCGCTGTCGGGCTGGTGGATGCCGCCCAGCACCTTCATCAGGGTCGACTTGCCGGCGCCGTTCTCGCCCATCAGGGCGTGGACCTCGCCGGGCATGACGCTGAAGGACACGCCGTCGAGGGCCCGCACCCCGGGGAAGGTCTTGACGATGCCCTCGAGCCGCAGGGCGGGGGTCTGGTCGGTCATACCTTGAGCTCCTCTTTGCCCTTGATGTTGAGCTGCCGGTCCAGGAAGAGGACCGCGATCAGGATCAGGCCGATCACCAGGTTCACCGTCTCGGTGTCGGCGCCGATATGGGCGAGCCCCTTGCGCAAAAGCTGGATCGCCAGCACCCCGCCGAGGGTCGAGATGATCGAGCCCGAGCCGCCGGTGAGCTTGGTGCCGCCGAGGACCACCGCGGTGATCACCCAGAGCTCGTAGAGCTCGCCGTCGTTGGGGTTCACCGAGCCGCTTTCGGAGTAGAAGACCACCGCCGAGAGCGCGGCGAGAAAGCCGATGATCATGAAGTTGATCATCATGTGCGGGCCGACCCGGATCCCGGCGTTCACAGCCGCCTCGCGGTTGTCGCCGATGGCATAGGCGTTGCGGCCGTGCACGGTCTTGTTCATCAGGAACCAGATCGCCGCCGTCACCGCGAGCAGGAACCAGGTTGCGGTGTGCAGGCCGAGGACCTGCGCCTCGGCGAAGTCGACCAGCGTCCAGTTCAGATGGCTGGTGGGCTGCTCGCCGTTGTACATGAAGACCAGCCCGCGGTATCCGAGCATGGCGCCCAGCGTCACGATGAAGGCGTCGACCCCGGTCTTCCAGACGATCAGCCCGTTGAGCGCGCCGAGCCCCACGCCCGCGCCCAGCGCCAGGAGCCAGGCCACCGGGATCGCCCAGTCGCCGAGGCCTGCGAAGATCGGCCAGGTCATGCTGTCGAGCAGGATGATCGCGCAGATCGCGTAGATCGCCCCGACCGAGAGGTCGATGTTGCCGTTGATCATCACGATGGTCATGCCCATGGCGATGATGCCGATCGGCGCGGACTGCTTGAACAGCAGCAACATGTTGTCGACGTCCATGAAGGCCTTGTCGCTGAGCGACATGAACTCTCCGGCGACGCTGAAGAAGATCAGCTCGAGGACGATGAAGCCCCAGATCGCGCCGCGCTTGAGGAAGGTGGACAGGGAACCCGCTTGCATAACCATTTCTCCCTTACGCGATGGGCGACCAGAGCTTGCCGCGCTTGGCCGCGATGTCGAGCCAGACCGCAAGGATGATGATGACCCAGGTGACGACATATTGGACGTAGAACTGCAGCCCGACGAGCAGCAGGCCGTTCTGGATGAAGCCCAGGATCAACACGCCGATCACCGTCTTGAAGATCGTGCCCGAGCCGCCGAGGAGCGAGGCCCCGCCGAGGATGATCGCCGCCAGCACCTCGAGCTCGAGCCCCTGGCCCACGGTGTTCTGCGAGCCGAGCGAGCGGCTGGCCTGGATCAGCCCGGCGGTGGCCACGCAGAAGGAGGACATCAGGTAGCAGATGAAGACCACCCGCGCCCGCCGGATGCCCGAGAAGGTCGCCGCGGTGCCATTGCCGCCGACGGCGTAGACCTTGCGCCCGAAAGGCGTCTTGCCGAGCGTCACGCCCAGGAGTGCCGCGAGCCCCACGAAGATCAGGATCGGCACCGGGATGCCCAGCGCCTCGCCCTGGCCGAAGACCGAGAACCAGGTGCCCTCCTTGTCGGCGATGTCCATGTTCTGGCCGCCCGAATAGGTCAGCGTCAGCCCGTGGATCGCCGAGAGCATCCCCAGCGTGACGATCAACGAATTGAGCTTCAGATAGCCCACCAGGAAGCCGATGAAGGCCCCGAGGCAGAGCGTCATGGCGAACATCGCCGGGATCGCCAGGGCCGGGCCGAGCTTGTCGTGCAGGTCCAGCACCACGATCGTCGAGAAGGACATCATCGAGCCGACCGAGAGGTCGAGGTTGCCCGAGATCACCACGAAGGTGACGCCCAGCGCCATGACCCCCAGGATCGCCGAGGACCGCATGACCCCCATGATGTTGTCGGGATCGAGAAACCGCTGATTGGCGAGGGTGAACCCCACCATGAAGACCACGAAGGCCACCAGGATGCCCTGGCGGGCCAGGAACCCGCCGATCTGCGCCTTGTTCACGCCGGACATGCGTCTCTCCCTTCCTGCGCCCCTCTGGCGCGCCTCTCTGCCTGAAATGTCAGCCATCCGTTCCCCTCCTCCGGGACCGGGCGCCACCCGCGATCAGACCAGGGTCATTCCCCCGTCGATCATCACGATCTGGCCGGTCATGTAGTCGCTCTCGGGCGAGGCCAGGAAGGTGGTCGTGCCGGTGATGTCCTGCGGCCGCGCGACCCGGCCGCGCAGGATCGAAGCCGAGAACTCCTGCATCGCCTGGCCCGGCTTCTCGGCCGCGCCGATCTCCATGAGGTCGCGGTCGACCTCGTCCCACATCTCGGTGGCGACCACGCCCGGGGCGAAGCCGGTCACGGTGATGTCGTGCTTGGCCAGGTCGCGCGCCCCCGACTGGGTCAGCGAGACCACGCCCCATTTGCTGGCGCAGTAGGGGGCGACCGTGTCGAAGCCCTGCCGGCTGGCCACCGAGGCGGTGTTGACGATCTTGCCGAAGCTGCCCTGGCGGATGAACTGCTGGGCCGCCTCCTGCATGCCGATCAGGCAGCCTAGGCCGTTGACCCGCATGATGAAGGTCCAGTTCTCCTCGGTCACATCGAGGAAGTTCATCGGCTTGTTCACGCCGGCGTTGTTGAACATCACGTCGAGCTTGCCGAAGGCGCCGACCGCCTTGTCGATCATGGCGCGGACCTCGGCCCGCTCGGCCACGTCGACCTGCGCCCAGGTGACCTTGCCGCCGCCTGCCTCGGCGCGGGCGGCATTGGCCAGGGCGACCTCGCGGATCGCCGTGCCATTGATATCGGCGAAACAGACGTCGGCACCCTCGTCGAGCAGCGCCTCGCCGATCGCCCGTCCGATGCCCCGTGCCGCACCGGTGACGATGCAGGACCGACCCTTCACACGCGCCAAAGTCCCCTCCCTCGGCCAAAGTGACGTGAAAGCGCCGGGCGCGGCCACTGCCCCGCCCGGCTTGTGTGTCGACCTTAGAAGACCGGCTTGGTGTAATCGCCCATGTTGTCCTGGGTGATCTTCGGGGTGTCGAAGTAGTTGAGGAAGGGCACCTCCTCGCCGTTCAGCACGTCGATGGCGGTCTGCAGCGCCGCCTCGGCGTCATCGACCGGCGACTGGTAGATCGAGCCCCAGTATTCGCCGCGCTCCATCGCCTCGTAGCCCACCGCGAAGTTGGTGGCGCCGACGAAGATGATGCCGTCGCGGTCGGCGGCCTTGGCGGCGTTCAGCGCGCCCACGCCCATGTTGTCGTCGCCCGCATAGACGCCGTCGATGTCGTCGTATTTGACCAGGAAGGCCTCCATGACCTTCTGCGACTTCTCGCGGTTCCAGTCGCCCGGCTGGGTGTCGACCACACTCACCTCGGGGCAGACCTCGGGCAGACGGTCCTCGAAGCCCTTGGCGCGTTCGATCGCCGTGGTGTAGCCCGGCTGGCCGGTGATATGCACGACCTGGGCCTCGGTCTCGATGCCCATCTCCTTGAACTTGTCGCACATGATCTCGGCCGAGCGCGCGCCCTGGGTGATGTTGTCGGGGCCCGAGAAGGACTTCACGAAGTCGAAGCCGGCCTCGGCGATATTGGAATTGGTGACGATCACCGGGATGTCGGCCTGGAAGGCCTTGCGGACCGCGGGGATCACCGCCTCGCCGTTGGTCGGCCAGATGATGATGGCGTCGACCTCCTGCTGGATCAGGTCCTCCATCTGGGCGATCTGCCGCGCCACGTCGCCGCCGGCGTCAAGCACCACCGTCTCGACGCTGTCGTTGGCCTCGGCGGCCGCGATGAAGGCCTTCTCGTAGGTGGTCTGGTAGCTGTCCACGCCGACGTTGTTCTGCGTGATCCCGATCTTCATCGTCTCGGCGGCGGCCGCGCCTGCGAAGGCCAGCGATACGAGCGCCGTGGATGCGGCGAGTGTCTTGCGCGATGTCATGTTCGGTCTCCTCCCGAATGATCCTGTTGAACGTCTGCCCTCCGGCTCCTCCAGCCGTCGGACATCCGCCGCCGAAAGTCCGGCGAGCCCTTGAAGCCTGCCGTGCCCGGTCGCCCACGGGGTCCGTGAATATGTCCATCTTGAATATGTTCATATCCAATTTGGACATTATCGCGATACGCTGAATTGATCGATTTGAACAATCTCGAGGAGTGCCGCCGTGGTGCGACGCAGATCCCCCAACCGCCGGAGTGGCCCGCGCAAAAAGGCGCGCTCCGCGACCCACGAGACGATACCGCCGCAGATGAACGCCATGCAAGGACAACTCACGACCAGCCAGGTCTCGCCCCAGGCGAAGACCAAGATGCTGCGTATCCTGTCCTTTCTGGATAAATTCGGCGACGAGCTCGACCACACCTTCGAACTGGTGGAGCCCAATCCCTACTTTCGGATGATGCTGCACCTGGTGCGCGGCCATCTCGAGGCGAAGATCATCACGCCGACCTCCCTCGTGGGGCAAAGCCGCGTGCCTTACGCCACCGCCACCCGGCGCATGAACGAGATGGTCGAGGCCGGGCTGATCGAGCGTCGCCCCCGCACCCAGAGCGGCAAGAGCTTCTCGCTGCATCCCAGCGACAAGCTGATGGAACAATGGATGCAGCTCTCGGGCCGCGTCGAACGGCTGGCCCGCACCAGCTTCGGCGGCGCCGACCGCCCCGGCGGGGACGAGGATTACTTCTACGGCGGCTCCTATATGGCCACCAGTGCGATCCCGCCGATGCAGGTCCTCTCGGAGCCGATCAAGCTGCCGGGCGGGCTGCGGGTCCTGGTCCACGGCGATCCGACCTTCATGGTCATGGACACGCTCAAGCGGCAGTTCGAACAGGCCATCGGCGCGCAGATCCACCAGCGCGCCTTCTCCATCGACCGGCTGCGCGAGGAGGCCCGGCGCAACGCCGAGCGCAAGACCAGCCGCTACGACATCATCGCCGTCGACCTGCCCTGGATCGGGGATTTCGCGGAAAGCGGCGTGCTGATGCCGCTCGACGAGGCGATGGACATCGCCCGGCTCGATCCGGCGGATTTCCACACCGCCGGCTGGAAGGCCGCGCATTGGGGCGGACGGCCCTATGGCGCGCCGGCCCAGACCACGCCCGAGGTGCTGTTCTACCGCAAGGATCTGTTCGCCGAGGCGGGGCTGGCCGCGCCCGCGACGACCGATGCGCTTCTGAAGGCCGCCCAGCGCTTCCACGAGCCCCTGCGCGGGCGCTACGGCATCGGCTGGAACGCCGCCCGGGGCACCGCGCTTGGCCATACCGTCCTGATGACCATGGCCGATTTCGGCCAGCCGGTCCTCGATTTGCCCGAGATCGCCGGGGGCTTCGAGACCGACCACCTGGCCCGGCGCGACTACCGCCCGACGATCGACACCGAGGGCGGCCTGCGCGCCGCGGAGTTCCTGCTCCAGCTTCTGGAGTTCTCGCCGCCCGACATCCTGTCGATGTCCTGGTACGAGCGCGTCCGCCCCTATGCGGCGGGCAAGATCGCCATGGCCTATGGCTACACGCTGCTCGCGCCCTTCTTCGAGCTCGACGAGACCTCGCCGGCGGCGGGCAACACCGGCTACCTGCCGCATCCCGCGGGCCCGGGCGGCCGGGCGCTGGCGCCGGTGGGCGGCTACGTCATGGGCATTCCCGCCAATCTGCCCGAGGACCGCGTGCGCGCCGCCGTCGAGGCGCTGGTGCTCTTCACCTCGCCCGAGGCGCAGAAGATGTACGTGCAGAACGGCAGCCGCACCAACCCGCGCTATTCCGTCGGCGCCGACCCCGAGGTGCGCCGCATCTCGCCGATCTTCGAGGCGGTGGACGCCATGTCCTGGCGCGACGAGCTGCAGTTCTGGCCGCGCCCGCCGGTGCCCGAGATCACCGACATCATCCAGATCTGCGGCGAGGAATTTCACGACATGCTGCGCGGCATCGTCACGCCGCGCGAGGCCATCCGCAAGGCCCAGGCGCGGGCCGAGGCGATCGTCCGGGCCCCCGGACCCACATGATTTGAGGAGGAGAGACCAATGGACCCCAACCGCCTGACCGGCAAGCACATCCTGATCACCGGCGCCGCCCGCGGCATGGGCGCGGCCAATGCCGAGGCCTTCGCCGCCCAGGGCGCGAATGTCTGCATCGCCGATCTCGACGGCGACGAGGCCGCGCAGACCGCCGAGCGGATCAACGCCGCCGGCGGCGGCAAGGCGATTGCGGTCACCTGCGACGTCACCAAGCGCGCCGACAACGCCGCCGCGGTGGCCGCCACGGTCGAGGCCTTCGGCTCCATCAACGTCGGTCTCTTCAACGCCGGCCTGAACAAGCCCCGGTTCTTCATGGATATCGATGAGGACAACTGGGACATGATCATGAACGTCAACACCAAGGCGATGTGGCTCGGCATGCAGGAGACCGCCCGCCAGATGATCAAGCAGGGGCCGATGGAGGATCACCCCTACAAGCTGATCAACGTGGGCTCGATCGCCTCGCGCAAGCCGCTCGTGGATGTGACGGTCTATTGCACCTCGAAATACGGCTGCCTGGCGCTCACCCATTGCGGCGCCATCGGCCTGGCCGAGCACAAGATCACCGTGAACGGCTATGCCCCCGGCGTCGTCGTCACCCCGCTCTGGGAGCAGCTCGACAAGGACCTCGTGGACATCGGCTTCAAGCAGAAGGAAGGCCAGGCCTACGAGGACATCGTCCGCGACGCGCTGCAGATCAAGCGGGTCTCCTACCCCGAGGACATCACCGGCACGGCCGCTTTCCTGGCCTCGGACGACAGCGACTACATGACCGGCCAGATGATCCACATCGACGGCGGCTGGTGCATCCAGTGACGCCCCCGGGGGCGTGATCCCGCGCCCCCTTTCCGCCCTGCAGAAATCCGGTGCGTGCCCGGCACGCGCCCCAAGGAGTATTGCCTAATGTCCCGCGCACTCATGCCCAACATGCTGACCCCGCAAGACCTCGAACCGAACTGGCGATGGGAGGGGCGGATCCCCGCCTGGGGCCATACCTCGGTGGATTTCGAGCGCCGGATCGACCACGACCGCCTGCGCCGCTACCGGCTGGCGCGCACCCGCCAGGCGCTGCAGGCCTCGGGCGCGGGCACGCTCCTGCTCTTCGACGTGAACAACATCCGCTACGTCTCGGCCACCAAGATCGGCGAATGGGAGCGGGACAAGATGTGCCGCTTCTGCCTGCTGACCGGCGATGACAGCCCCTATGTCTGGGACTTCGGCTCGGCGGCGGTGCACCACCAGAAGTATTCCGACTGGCTCGAGCCCGACCACTGCCTTGCCGGCGTCGTGGGCATGCGCGGCACCATCCCGCCCGAGTTCGGCCTGATGCGCAAATACGCCAAGGAGATCGCCCGCCTCATCAAGGAGGCCGGCATGGCCGACATGCCGGTGGGCGTCGACTACGCCGAGACCGCGATGTTCCATGCCCTGCAGGAGGAAGGCATCAAGGTCGTCGATGGCCAGCAGATCATGCTGGCCGCCCGCGAGATCAAGAACTGGGACGAGATCCAGCTGCTGACCCAGGCCGCGAGCATGGTCGATGGCGTCTACCACATGATCTGGGAAGAGCTGAAACCGGGCGTGCGCGAAAACGACATCGTCGCGATGTCGAACAAGATGCTCTACGAGATGGGCTCCGACGACGTGGAGGCGATCAACGCGATCTCGGGCGAGCGCTGCAACCCGCATCCGCACAATTTCACCGACCGCTACTTCCGCCCCGGCGACCAGGCCTTCTTCGACATCCTGCAGTCCTACCAGGGCTACCGGACCTGCTACTACCGGACCTTCAACATCGGCCGGGCGACGCCCGCGCAAAACGACGCCTACGTGAAGGCGCGCGAATGGATCGACGCCTCGATCCAGATGATCAAGCCCGGCGTGAGCACCGACAAGGTCGCCGAGGTCTGGCCCAAGGCCGAGGAGTTCGGCTTCCCCTCCGAGGATGCCGCCTTCGGGCTGCAGTTCGGCCACGGGCTGGGCCTCGCGCTGCACGAACGGCCGATCATCTCCCGCGCGGTGTCGCTCGATCACCCGATGGAGATCCAGACCGGCATGGTCTTCGCGCTCGAGACCTACTGCCCCGCCGCCGACGGCTATTCCGCCGCCCGGATCGAGGAGGAGGTCGTGGTCACCGAGACCGGCTGCGAGGTGATCTCGCTCTTCCCGGCCGAGGATCTGCCGATCGCCAACCGCTACTGACCGGCCCGGGGCCCACCCCGCGACCGACCGCGGGGCCCCGACCCGCCCGCAAGCTCAGGGAAAGACCAGATGGCACAGACCAAACACAACACCGAGGACTACCTGCGGATGTACCGCCAGATGGTCCGCATCCGCACCTTCGAGGACAACGCCAACCAGCTTTATCTCTCGGCCAAGATGCCGGGGCTCACGCATATGTATTCCGGCGAGGAAGCCGTGGCGGTGGGCATCTGCGAGGCGCTGACCACCAGCGACAAGATCACCTCGACCCACCGCGGCCACGGCCATTGCGTCGCCAAGGGCGCCGCCTTCCGCGAGATGTTCTGCGAGCTTCTCGGCAAGGAAGAGGGCTACTGCCGCGGCAAGGGCGGCTCGATGCATATCGCCGACCAGTCGAACGGCAACCTCGGGGCCAATGCCATCGTCGGCGGCTCCATGGGCATCGCCACCGGATCGGCCTTCACCGCCAAGATGCTGGGCACCAAGGATGTGACCGTCTGCTTCTTCGGCGACGGCGCCACCGCCCAGGGCCTCTGGTACGAGGTGATGAACATGGCCGCGCTCTGGAAGCTGCCGGTGATCTACGCCTGCGAGAACAACGGCTATTCCGAATACACCAAGACCGAGGAGATCGCCGCCGGCTCGATCACCGCCCGCGCCGAGGCCTTCGGCATCGAGGCGCACCAGGTCGACGGCCAGGACGTGCTGGCGGTCAACAACCTCACGCGTGACCTCGTGGCCCGGGCCCGCAAGGGCGAGGGCCCCTTCTTCCTCGAGCTGATGACCTATCGCTACCACGGTCACCACGTCGGCGACATCAACCGCGAATACTACCGCTCCAAGTCCGAGGAACAGGACTGGAAGGACAACCGCGACCCGATCATCCGCTTCCGCGCCTGGCTGGTCGACCAGGGCATCGCCAGCGAGGCCGAGATCGAGGCCATGAACGGCGAGATCAAGGCCGATGCCAAATCCGCCGTCGAATACGCGCTGAACGCCAAATATCCCGACGTCTCCGAGGTGGACATGCATGTCTACGTCGGCGTCGACCACGCGCTGGCCTGAGCCCGGCCCGAGCAAGAGGAACACACCCATGCGAGAGATCACCCTGTCCCAGGCCGTGAACGAGGCGCTCGCCGAGGAGATGCGCCGGGACGAGACGGTCTTCATCATCGGCGAGGACGTCGCCGAGGCCGGCACCCCCTTCAAGGTGCTCTCGGGCCTCGTGGAGGAGTTCGGCACCCAGCGGGTCGTCGACACGCCGATCGCCGAACCGGGCTTCATGGGGCTCGCCGTCGGCGCCGCCATGACCGGCACCCGGCCCGTCGTCGACCTGATGTTCGGCGATTTCATCTACCTGATCATGGACCAGCTCTGTAACCAGGCGGCCAAGACCCACTACATGTCCGGCGGCAAGCTCTCGGTGCCGCTGGTGCTGCGCACCAACCTGGGCGCGACGCGCCGCTCGGCGGCCCAGCACAGCCAGTCGCTGCACGCGCTGGTGGCGCATATCCCGGGGCTGAAGGTCGCCCTGCCCTCCTCGGCCTACGAGGCCAAGGGCCTGATGAAGACCGCCATCCGCGACGACAACCCGGTGGTGATCTTCGAAGACAAGCTCATGTACAACGACAAGGCCCCGGTCCCCGAGGAAGAGTTCCTGATCCCCTTCGGCGAGGCCAACGTGAAGCGCGAGGGCACCGACATCACGCTGATCGGCACCTCCTCCATGGTGCAGGTCTGCGAGAAGGCCGCCGAGATCCTGGCGGCCGAGGGCATCTCGGCCGAGGTCATCGACCCGCGCACCATCGTGCCCTTGGACGAGGCGACGCTTCTGGCCTCGGCCAGGAAGACCAGCCGGGTGATCGTCGTCGACGAGGGCCACCAGAGCTACGGCGTCACCGGCGAGATCGCGAGCCGGATCAACGAGAAGGCCTTCTACCATCTCGACGCCCCGGTCCTGCGCATGGGCGCGATGGATGTGCCAGTGCCCTTCAGTCCCGCGCTCGAGGACATCACCGTGCCGACGCCCGAAGGCGTGGCCGCGCAGGCGCGCAAGCTGGTCGCACGGGAGATGATCCATGCCGCTTGAGGTCATCATGCCGGCGCTCGGCATGGCGCAGGACACCGGGCTGATCGTCTCCTGGCACAAGTCCCAGGGGGAGGCCGTGGCCGAGGGCGACGTGCTTTTCGAAGTCGAGACCGACAAGGCCACCATGGAGGTCGAGGCCCAGGGCGCGGGCTTCCTGACCGATGTGCGCGCCGAGGCCGGGGCCGAGGTGCCGGTCGGCAATGTCATCGCGGTGATCGCAGACAGCGCGGAGGCGGCGGGGGCCGGTGGCTCTGACGCGGCGTCCGGCGGGTCCGACGCCGGAACCGCTCCGGCTGCGTCCGACGACGCAAGCGGCTCGGATGCCGCCGACGACACCGCCCTGCCCGAGGGCGCCCAGGTCATCATGCCCGCGCTCGGCATGGCCCAGGACACCGGCCAGATCGTCGCCTGGCACAAGGCCCCGGGCGATGCGGTCGCCGCCGGAGACGTGCTCTTCGAGGTCGAGACCGACAAGGCCACCATGGATGTCGAGGCGGGCCACGACGGTTTCGTCGCGGCGCTCCTGGCCGAGGCCGGGGAGGATGCGCCGGTGGGCGAGCCCATCGCCATCATCTCCGCCAGCAAACCCGCCGCCCCGATCAGCCGCAGCCGCAAGGCCGGCGCGGCCCCCGCGAAGGCCGCCCCACCGGCGGCAGGCGGTGCGGAGGCGGAGACCAAGCCCGCACCAAGCGCTCCCGCCAAAGCGGGTGCGGCCAAAGCGGGCGCGCCTCAACCCGCCGCTTCCAAGGCAGGCGCGGCGCAGTCCGCCACACCCGGTGCGCAGAGCGCCGCCCCCGCCGAGGGCACCCGCATCCTCGCTTCGCCCAAGGCCCGGCGGCTGGCGCTGGAACAGGGGCTCGACCTCGCGCGCCTGGTCCGGGCGGGCCATCCCCAGCCCTACCACGCCGCCGACGTCGAGGTCTTGAAGGCCTTGCCGCCCGAGGACACCGCGCCCGGCGCCGCCGCCGCGAGCCGTCACCTGACCGCGCGCCTCCCCGAGGAAGGCTTCTCGGCCTTCGCCGACTGGGCCGCGCGCGAGATGGGCCTCGGCGACGCGACCCAGCTTCTCGCGGGGCTCGCGGGCGCCAGCCTCGACCGGGGCGCCGTCACCGTCGCGGTGGAAAGCTTCGGCGCCACCAGGGCCGTCGCGGTCCCGGGCCAGGCCCTTGGCCAGATCACCGAGGCCGAGGGCGATGCCGCCCCCGACCTGATCCTGCGCGACCTGCGCTTCAGCGCGGTCCAGACCGTCACCCTCGGCGCGGAGGCCGCGCCGGTCCTGACCCTCACCCGTGAGGGCGCGGGCCTCGCGGTCACGCTGGAATGCGGCAGCGCCCAGCTGTCGGCCTCCGAGGCCGTGACCCTCCTGTCCAATTTCGCCGGTCGGCTGGAGCTGCCGCTCCGCCACCTGCTTTGACCCCGGGGAGACCCTGCATGGAATTCACCGACCTCTACATCAACGGCAGCTGGGTGCCCGGCGCCGCCAAGGACCGTTTCGACGTCATCAACCCCGCCACCGAGGAGGTGCTGGCCTCGGTCGCCTCGGCCGAGATCGCCGATGCCGACGCCGCGCTCGACGCCGCCGAGGCCGCCATGACCGACTGGGCCGCGCGCACCCCGCGCCAGCGCTCGGAGGTGCTGCGCCGCGCCTGGGAGCTGATGACTGCGCGGCTCGAGGAATTCGCGCGCTACATCACGCTCGAGAACGGCAAGGCCCGCGCCGACGCCATGGGCGAGGCCACCTATGCGGCCGAGTTCTTCCGCTGGTTCGCCGAGGAGGCGGTTCGCGCCGACGGGATGATCACCCATGCCCCCGCCTCGGGCGCGCGGATCATGGTGCAGCACAAGCCCGCGGGCCTCGCGGTGCTGGTCACCCCCTGGAACTACCCCGCCGCCATGGGCACCCGGAAGATCGCGCCCGCGCTCGCCGCCGGCTGCGCGGTGATCATCAAGCCCGCCTCCGAGACGCCGCTGACCATGCTGGCGCTGATGCCGCTTCTGGAAGAGGCCGGCGTGCCGAAGGGCCTCGTCAACGTGCTGCCCTCGAAGCGCACCGGGGCGCTGGTCGATCACATGCTGCACGACCCGCGCGTGCGCGTCGTCTCCTTCACCGGCTCCACCGGGGTCGGGCGCAAGCTTCTGCATTCCGCCGCCGACCAGGTGCTGAAACCGGCCATGGAGCTGGGCGGCAACGCGCCCTTGATCGTCTTCGAGGACGCCGATCTCGACGTGGCGGTGGAAGGCGCGATGCTCGCCAAGATGCGCAACCTCGGCGAAGCCTGCACCGCGGCCAACCGCTTCTACGTGCACGAGAAGGTGGCGCGCGCCTTCACCGAGAAGTTCACCGCCGCGATGTCCGCGCTCAAGGTCGGCGACGGCAGCGATGCTTCGGTCGACGTGGGCCCGCTGGTGAACGCCCAGACCCGCGACAAGGTGGCCGACTTCGTGGCGGATGCGCTGGCCAAGGGCGCCAAGCTCGAATGCGGCGGCACCACGCCCGAGGGCACCGGGTTCTTCTACCCGCCCACGGTTCTGTCCAACGTCTCCGAAGACGCCGACTGCGTGCAGGACGAGATCTTCGGCCCGGTCGCCGCGATCCAGACCTTCACCGACCAGGAGGACGTCATCCGCCGGGCCAATGACACCGAATACGGGCTGGTCGCCTATGTCTTCTCCGAGGACATGAAGCGCGCGCTGCAGGTCTGCGAGCGGCTGGACTACGGCATGGTCGGCCTGAACCGCGGCCTTGTCTCGGACCCCGCGGCGCCCTTCGGCGGCACCAAGCAGTCGGGCCTCGGGCGCGAGGGCGGACACGAGGGCATGCTCGAGTTCATGGAAACGCAATACATCTCGGCAAGCTGGTAAGGAGGTGACCATGGACAGTGTGATCGCATCCCCCTCGGTCCGGGCTTTGGCCCTGGCCAAGGGCATCGAGATCGAGGCGCTGGCCCGCGAGCTGGGCCGGACCACCATCGGGCGCGAGGATGTCGAGGGCGGGGGCTCTGGTTCCGGCTCGGGCGCGCCTCAAGCCTCTGGCGGTCCCGACCCCGCCGTTACGGCCTACTGGGAGGTCGACCACGCCGCCTACGGCCCGGTCACCGAGGAGCCGATGAGCCGCTTCGCCTTGGTGGCGGCGGCCAATCTCTCGGCCGCGCATGTGGCGATCCCGCAGGTCACCCACCACGACCGCGCCGAGGTCACCGCGATCGAGGCCCTGCGCAAGCGCCTCAAGCCCGAGGCCCAGGCGCGCGGCGTGAAGCTGACCGCCCTGGCTTTCCAGGTCATGGCGCTGGCGCGTGCCCTGCGCGAGTTCCCGCGGTTCAATGCCTCGCTCTCGCCCGACGGCAAGCGGCTGATCCTGAAGGATTACGTGCATATCGGCGTGGCGGTGGACACCGCCCATGGGCTCATGGTGCCGGTGATCCGCGACGCCGACAAAAAGCGGCTCTGGCAGATCGCGGCGGAGATCGCCGATCTCGCCGGCCGCGCGCAGGCCCGCAAGCTCGGCCCCGAGGAGATGGGCGGCGCCTCGATGAGCGTCACCAGCCTCGGCGGTATCGGCGGCATCGGCTTCACCCCGATCGTGAACCCGCCCGAAGTGGCGATCCTGGGCATCACCCGGGTCGAGACCGTGACGGTCTGGGAAGGCGAGACCCCGCGCCCGGTGGACATGGTGCCGCTCGATCTGAGCTACGATCACCGGGTGATCAACGGCGCGGATGCGGCGCGCTTCCTGCGCTACCTCGGCGGGCTCATCGCCGATCCGCGCCGGCTGATGGTCTGAGGGTCCGGGCCTTCCCGGGGGGCTAGGGTCTTGGGTGCCCCTCGTGGGCGGCCCGGCCTCCACGAAGCGCGGGTCCGGCGGGGGCTCCTCCAAGCCGGACCCCGAGGGCGGGCGGCGCGCGTTCTCCCAGCGCCGCCCGTTTTCTTTTGGCCGGTTTGCCTGTGAGGCCGGTGGCGCAGCGGGCACCTTCCGAAGCGCCCCGAGGCCAAGTCGCGCCGTCACCCGAGGACCTCGGCGCCTCATCTCCAAGCCCTTTCCCTTCACTCGTCCGTTCCGGTCCCCCAGCGGGCCGCCCTGCGCCCCGTGCCCGAAGCCCCCTCACCCGATGAAATCGGCCCGCCGCTCCAGCAGGCTCTCGTAGAGGAAATCCACCAGGAGCCGCACACGCGCGACCCGGCGCAGGTCGCCGTGCATCAGAACCCAGGTCGCGCGGCTCTGGTCGAGCGCCGTGCCCGGCACCCGTTGCAGCTCGGGAAAGACGCTGGGCACCCAGGCGGCGAGGAAGCTCATCCCCGCCCCGGCCCGCGCCAGGTGCAGATGCATCGCCGGGTCCGGGATCGCGTGGCGGACCCGCGCGCGCGGAAAGGGCGAGGCGGCGATCATCGCCTCGAGCTCGGGCACCGGGCCGTAGCCGAGCCAGGTCAGCCCCTCTCCGCGCGGGCCCGCGTCATGCAGCGCCCGGTCGATGTAGCTGCGCGCCGCGAAGACCCCGATGGAGAGCGGGAAGAGCTTGCGCCCCACCACGTCGCCCGAGACCTCGCGGACATGGCGGATCGAGACGTCGGTCTCGCCGCGCTCGATCGAGTCGGTCTCGTAGGAGAGCCGCATCTCCAGGTAGATCTCGGGGTAGAGCGCGAGGAACTCGCCCAGCACCGGGGCCAGGAGGTAATGCGCGGTCATCGGATCGGCGGAGAGCCGGATGCGCCCGGAGGCCGCGCTGTCGAGCCCGCGCACCGCGTTGAAGCCCTGGCGCAGCGCCGCCTCGGCCTCGAGCGCCTGCGGCAGGAGCCGCCGCCCGGCGGCAGACAGCTCCAGCCCCCCGGCGCTGCGGCGGAAGAGCGTCACGCCAAGCTGCGCCTCGAGCCCCTCGATCTGGCGGCGCAGGGTAGCATGGGTGCCGCCCTGCGCCTCGGCCGCGCCGCGCAGGGAGCCCGCCCGCGCCACGGCCAGGAAGGCCGGCAGAGATTTCCAATCGATCATGCGGATCGATTTTGAACCATAGCGGCGCGTTTGCGGCAATAGGCGGAGTGATGACGCCCCGCTATTTCGGGGGTCACGGCACTGGTGTCACAGGAAAGGAGACCCCCATGGCTGCCACGTTATCCGCCTGGCGCATCGACCGATACGGCCCGCCCGAGGTCCTGCGCCCCGAGACCGCGCCCCTGCCCACGCCCGGCCCGCGCGAGATCCTGATCCGCATCCGCGCCTCGGCGGTGACCCGCGCCGACGGCATGATGCGCGCCGGGCGCCCGCGCTTCGCGCGGCTTTTCCTGGGCCTCGGGCGGCCGCGCCAGAACCGCTCGGGCACCGGGCTCTCGGGCGAGGTGATCGCTGTCGGCGCCGAGGTCACCCGCTTCGCCCCGGGCGACGCGGTCTTCGGCGAGGCGGGCATGCGCTTCGGCGCCAATGCGAGCCACATCTGTCTTGAGGACGGGAGCGTGCTGATGCCCAAACCCGACTGGCTGTCGCACCAGGACGCGGCGGTGCTGTGTGACGGACCGCTGACCTCCTGGCACTTTCTGCGCGAGTTGGGCGGGTTGCACGCCGGCCAGCGGGTGCTGATCCTGGGCGGCGCCGGCAGCCTCGGCAGCGCGGCGGTGCAGATCGCCCGCGCCGCCGGTGCCGAGGTGACCGCCACGGCGGGCCCGCGCAATCAAGGGCTTTTGTTGGAGCTCGGGGCCGATCACGCGATCGACTATACGAGTCGGTCCTTGGAGACGGGTGCCGCACGCTACGACGTGATCTTCGACACGCTCGGCGTCA
This sequence comes from Roseivivax sp. GX 12232, assembly GCF_021272185.1. Classification (GTDB taxonomy): domain Bacteria; phylum Pseudomonadota; class Alphaproteobacteria; order Rhodobacterales; family Rhodobacteraceae; genus Roseivivax. The sequence goes on along the minus strand of NZ_JAJSEC010000009.1, from coordinate 43,258 downwards.
GCAGCTTCCGCGCGATGAAGGACCAGCTGGCGGAGGGCGGGCGCTACCTCTGCCCGGTGCTGAGCCTGCCACTGCTGGCGGCGAGCCTCTGGAGCCGGGTGGTCGGTGGAAAGCGCGCCTTGTTCGCCGCCGCGGGGCTGCTGCCGCCCGAGGTGCTGCGGGGTTATCTCGGCCAGGTTCTGGGGCTGCTCGAGGAGGGCGCGTTGGTGCCGCTCCTCGACCGGGTCTACCCGTTGAGCGACCTTGTCGAGGCGCATCGGCACATGGAGACCGGCCACAAGCGCGGGAACGTGGTGGTGGTGTGAGGGGGGGCCTCGGGCCGGAGTCGGGGACGGGGCCAATTTCCGCGCTCCCCAACAGTTGAAGCGCCCCACCACCAAGCAGCACTCCAACCCGTCGACACCCGCACCGACAGAGGGCGCGCGCCGGACCGGGAGTCGGCGCTGCTGACCTTTGAGCGAGGCGCTTAATCCCGGCAAGGTCAGGGCTAGGGGTGAGCTATGCGCACCACTCACAAGAGCGCCGGCCCATCGGGCCGGTCCTGCGCGCGCCCGGCATCTTCGGTGCTATTCGGGCGCAAGGGGGCGTAGGCAGTCAATGGGTGCGCTCGACTTGGCCCTGGGTTGCGGCGGCGCATCCAGGGATCGGCTATCCGGCCAAGAATGTGACGCCTTTGGCTTTCCGCCTTTCACCTCAAGCAGCCCCCAACCCGCTCGACACCCGCTCTGACAGAGGGCGCGCGGCGGACCGGGGGCCGGCGCTGCTGACCTTTGGGCTAGGCGCTTTATCCCGGCAAGGTCAGGACTAGAGGTGAGCTATGCGCACCACCCACAAGAGCGCCGGCCCAAGGGGCCGGTCCGGCGCGCGCCCGGCACCTTCGGTGCTGTTCGGGCGCAAGGGGGTGGGCGTGGGTGTGGTTTGCTGGTCGGCTATTCAGGGCGGGAGACGCGCGGGGTGCAGTGGGGTTTTCAAGTTCGGCGATGGGTGCGGGGCTGATCATCCCCCTTCCACCGCACCAAGCCCCCCTCACCCGTCCTCCGTCCACCGCCGCACGTGATCCATATGGATGTCGAACAAATCCAGCGCCCGCCCGACCGATTGATCCACCATCTCCATCAGCGTCTTCGGCTTGCTGTAAAAAGCCGGAACCGGGGGCATCACGATGGCGCCGTTGCGGGTCGCCTGCTCCATCAGCGCGATATGGCCCGGGTGCAGCGGCGTCTCGCGGAACATCAGCACCAGCCGGCGGCGCTCCTTCAGGCAGACGTCGGCGGCGCGCGGGATCAGCTCTCCGGCGTTGCAGGTCGCGATATTCGACAGGGTCTTCACCGTGCAGGGCGCCACCAGCATGCCCGCGGTCTGGAACGAGCCCGAGGACAGCGAGGCGCCGATGTCGCGGTGACTGTAAAGCACATCCGGCAGCGCCTTCATCTCCTCCTGGGTCATGTCGACCTCGTCCTGGGCGGTGCGGAAGGCCGAGGGCGAGATGATCGCATGGGTCTCGATCCCCGGCACCTCCCGCAGGAGCTGCAGGGCGCGGATGCCGTAGATCACCCCCGAGGCGCCGGTGATCGCCACGATCAGCCGCTTCCGGCGGTCGCTCTGCGTCATCATTCCTCTCCCCTCAGCGCGGCCCAGACCCGGGCCGGGGTCGCCGGCATGTCTAGGTGTCTGACCCCGCGCGCCCCGAGCGCATCGACCACCGCGTTCACCGCGGCGGCCAGCGCGCCCACCGTCCCGGCCTCGCCCGCGCCCTTGGCGCCAAGCGGGTTGGCGGCGGTGGGCACCGGGTGGGTCAGCACCGTGATCCCAGGAATATCGTCAACCCGCGGCACCGCGTAGTCCATGAAACTCGCCGAGAGCAATTGCCCGGTCTCTGTGTCGTAGGCGACATCCTCGAGCAGCGCCTGGCCGAGGCCCTGGGCGACGCCCCCGGCGATCTGGCCCTTGACCAGCATCGGGTTGATCACCGTGCCCACGTCGTCGACCACGGTGTAGCGGTCGAGCCTGACCTGCCCGGTCTCGGGGTCGATCTCCACCTCGCAGAGGTGGCAGCCGTTGGGGAATGTCGCGCCCTCGGCATGGGCGTTGACCTCGGTGTCGAAATCGCGCTTCGCGTGGGCCAGAGCCTCGAGGAAGGAGACCGCGCCGCCGCCTTCGCTGCGGAACATGCCCGCCTCGAAGCTCAGGGCCGCCTCGGGCACCTCCAGAAGCGTCGCGGCGGCCGGGCGGGCGGCCTCCTCGGCCTCTGCCATGGCCTGCCAAAGCGCGGTGCCCACCGCGGTCAGGCTGCGCGAGCCGAAGGTGCCGGTGCCCTGCGGCACCACGCCGGTGTCGCCGGTCAGGATCTCCACCGCCTCGGGGTCGAGCCCGAGCCGCTCGCACAGGAGCTGCCGGAAGGCGGTCTCATGCCCCTGCCCGGAGCTGCAGGAGCCCAGCGCCAGCCGCCCGCTGCCCTGCGCCCCGATCGAAAGCCGGGCGTATTCGGGATGCGGCTTCTTCACCGGCCCGCTCGCGATCTCGATCGGCATGCTGAGACCGATGCCGCGCAGCCGCCCCCGCGCTTCGGTCTCGGCACGGCGCGCGGCGAAGCCCGCCCAGTCCCCGGCCTCGAGCGCGTGGTCGAGCACCCCGGCGAAATCGCCGCTGTCGTAGACCCAGCCAAGCGGCGTCTCGTAGGGCAGAGCCTCGGGCGGGATCAGGTTCATCCGCCGCAGCGCCACCCGGTCGTGGCCGGTCTCGGCGGCGGCGATGTCGAGGATGCGCTCGATGATATAGGTCGCCTCGGGCCGGCCCGCGCCGCGATAGGGCGCCACATGCAGGCAGTTGGTATAGACCCCGTCGATCACCACCCGGATCGCGGGCGTGCCGTAGACCCCGGCCAGCCCCGCCACATTGGCGACCGGCGGATGCGTCGTGGCGGGGCCCAGCACCGCGCCCATGGCCGCGGTGATGCCCACGTCGAGCGCCAGGATCCGGCCCTCGGCATCGAGCGCCAGCGCCACGTCGGCCCATTGGTCGCGGGCATGGGCGTCGGACATGAAGGATTCGGTGCGGCTGGCCTGCCAATGCACGGCCCGCCCGCTGCGCCGCGCCGCCCAGAGCGCCAGCGCATATTCGCCGTAGCCCGCGTTCTTCATCCCGAAGGAGCCGCCGGTATCGGCCGAGACGACGCGCAGCGCGCCCGGCTCGACGCCCAGGATCGGGGCCACGTCCGACGCCACCCGGTGCGGGGTCTGGGTGCCGGTGTCGAGCCGGTAGCCCTCACCTTCAGAATAGCGCGCGATCACTTCGCGGGGTTCGAGCGCGACGGCGGTCACGCGGTTGATGCGGAGCCGCGCGCGGGTCACATGGGCGGCGCCCTCGAAGGCCCCCGCGACCGCCGCGCCGTCGCCCTTCTCGACGCGGAAACAGTGGTTGTCGGGCAGCTCGGGCCAGACCTTCGGCGCGTCCTTCTCCAGGGCCACAAGCGGGTCGATCACCGCCGCGCGGTCCTCGAAATCGAGAAGGATCGCCTCGGCGGCTTCCTCGCCCGCCGCCCGGCTCTCGGCCAGGATCACCGCGATAGGCTGGCCCACGTAATGCACCGAGCCCGTGGCGAGCGGCAGCACATGCGGCACCCGCATCTCGCCGCCGTCGGGGCCGGGATGATGCAGCCGGGGCAGCATCGGGCCAAGCCCGTCCTCGGCCTGCTCCTCGGCGGTCAGCACCGCGACCACGCCGGGCATCCCGCGCGCCTCTTCGGCATCGAGCGCGGTGATCCGCCCCGCCGCCACGGGCGCGCGCAGGATCACCATCTCGAGCGCGCCCTCGGGCACCCGGTCGCCGGTGTAATCGCCCTGCCCCCTCAGGAAGCGGTCATCCTCGACCCGCACCTGCGACCGACCGATTTTCCACATGAGCTCCCCCAATCCCCGGAGGCCCTGCCCCCGTCATACGCGCGTCCCCTTGCGGGCCGCCACTTGCAAAGCATATCGTCATACATTAAGACATACAACATTCGCGGTGGAATGGATTATGGCGCAATGACCGAGCAGAAAAAGGGCGGAATCCCGACCCCGGAGGACGGCAGCAGCCCCGCCGGCCCCTGCACCGATCTGCCCGAGGGCTGGGCCTATGACGAAGGCGCCTCGGGCATCGGGCCGCTCTCGGTCGAGCTCTTCCGCAATATCGGCAAGCCACTGAAACGGCGCGAGGATCACCGGCTCGTCACCGGCAAGGGGCAGTTCACCGACGATTTCACCCGGCCCGGCCAATGTTTCGCCGCCATGGTCCGCTCACCCTATCCGCACGCCCGGATCGGTGGCATCGACGCCAGCGCGGCACTGGAACTGCCGGGCGTCGTCGCGGTGCTAACGGGCTCGGACGCCGAGGCCGACGGGCTGGGCCCGATCCCGCACAACCCCGTGCCCTCGACCCGCTTCGACGTGAAGCTGCGCGCCCCCGACGGCAGCATGCCCTTCATCGGCCCGCATGTCCTTCTGCCGACCGACAAGGCCCGCCACGTCGGCGAGGCCGTCGCCGTGGTCATCGCCGAGAGCAAGGGCGCCGCCGAGGACGCCGCCGAACTGGTCGAGGTGGACTGGGAAGAGCTGCCGCATGTGGCCGACAGCCTCGAGGCGATCACCGACAGCGCCCCGCGCGTCTGGGACGAGACCGCGAAGAACACGCTGGTCGACAGCAGCTTCGGCGACCAGGCCGCGGTCGATGCCGCCTTCGCCGCCGCAGCCCATGTCGCCAAGGCCGAGTTCCACATCAACCGCGTCACCGCCGTCACCATGGAGCCGCGCGCGGCGCTGGCCGACTACGACGCCGAAAGCGGCCGCTCCACGCTTTACGCCGGCAGCGGCGGCGCGGTCAGGCAGAAGCGCGAGCTGGCCCAGGTGCTGGGCATCCCGCAGGAGGACCTGCGCGTCCTCTCCTACGACGTCGGCGGCAACTTCGGCGCGCGGAACCGGGTCTACGTGGAGTTCGGGCTGGTGCTCTGGGCCTCGCGGCGGTTGAAGCGGCCGGTGAAATACACCGCCACCCGCTCCGAGGCTTTCCTGACCGATTACCAGGGCCGCGACCTGCACAGCCGGGTCGAGCTGGCGCTCGATGCCGACGGGCACTTCCTGGCGCTTCGGGCCGACAATATCTCGAACGTCGGCGCGCGCTGCGTCTCGCTCTCACCGCTCTCCAAGGGCTCGGGGCTGATCACCGGCTCCTATCACATCCCGCATGCGCATCTGCGCGCCCGGGCGGTCTTCACCAACACCATGTGCACCCAGGCCTACCGCAGTTCGGGCCGGCCCGAGGTCACCTATGCCATCGAGCGGCTCGTCGATATCGCCGCCGAGGAGATGGGCATCGACAAGATCGCCCTGCGCCGCCGCAACCTCGTGCCGCCCGGGGACATGCCCTACCGCAACGCCGTGGGCTCGATCTACGACAGCGGCCAATACGAGGCCAACATGGACCGCGCCATGGCGATCTTCGACTGGAGCGCCATCGAGGCCCGCCGGGCTGAGGCCGCGGGGCGCGGCAAGCTCCTGGGCGTGGGGCTGGCGAACTACGTCGAAAGCTCGATCGGCACGCCCAAGGAACGCGCCGAGATCACGCTGTCGCCCGACGGGCGGATCGAGGTGGTGATCGGCACCCAGCCCTCGGGCCAGGGCCATGAGACCTCCTTCGCGCAGGTGGTGGCCGACATGCTGCAGACCCCGGTCGAACGGGTCCGCATCGTGATCGGCGACACCGACAAGGTGAGCCTCGGCGGCGGCTCGCATTCGGGCCGCTCGATGCGGCACGCGGGCACGGTCATGGCCATGGCCTCGGCCGATCTCCTGCGCCTGGCGCGGGAGCGCGCGGCCGAACGGCTGGGCCTGCCGCCCGGGGATCTGAGCTTCGAAGGCGGCGCCTTCTCGGGCCGCGAGACCAACCGCTCGGTCACCCTGGCGGAGCTGTCGACCGAGGACGACCCGCTTTTTGCCGCGCGCACCAACGAGATGCACGCCCCGGTCTTTCCCAATGGCACCGCCATCTGCGAGGTCGAGATCGACCCGGTGACCTGCCAGATCGGCATCACCCGCTACGCCTCGATCGACGACGTGGGCCGCTGCATCAACCCGCTGATCGTGCACGGCCAGAGCCATGGCGGCATCGCCCAGGGCGTCGGCCAGGCGATGTGGGAGAACTGCGCCATCGACCCCGAAAGCGGCCAGCCGCTGTCGGGCTCGCTGATGGACTACGGCATGCCGCGCGCCGACAACCTGCCCTTCTACGACTGCGAGATCGCCGAGGTGCTCTCGCCCACCAATCCCTTCGGCATCAAGGCCGGCGGCGAGGGCGGCACCACGCCGGCGCTCGCCACCGTCACGCTCGCCGTGCTGGATGCGCTGCGCGCGCATGGGGTGCGGGACATTTCCATGCCGATCACGCCGCAGCGGATCTGGCAGGCGCTGAGTGACGCCGGCGCGACAGCTTTCGACAGGGAGACCGCAGAGACATGACCGCCCCGCGCCACAAGACCCGCGTGATCGCCTTCCCGGGCGCCCCGAACCTGCCGATCTTCGCCGCCCTGGAAGAGGGCTTCTTCGCCGAGCGCGACCTCGCCGTCGAGATCGAGCTGACGCCCTCGAGCATCTACCAGGCCGAAGAGGTCGCGGCGGGCACCTTCGACGTCGCCATGACCGCCTTCGACAATGTCGTGGCCTATTCCACCGGCCAGGGCGCCGCGGGGCCCGGGGTCGATCCGGCTTACGTGGCCGTCATGGGCGCGACCCAGCTCGAGCTGAGCTTTGTCACCGCCCCCGAGATCACCCGCTTCGAGGATCTGCGCGGTCGCAGCATCGCGCTTGACGCCAAGGACACGGGCTTTGCCTTCGTGCTTTCGGAGATGCTCGAACGCGCGGGCCTCGCCCCGGGCGAGACCGACTACGTGGCCGTCGGCGCCACGCCCCAGCGCTGGCAGTCGGTGCAGGCGGGCACCCATGTCGGCACGCTGACCATCGAGCCCTTCACCACGCTGGCGACCCGCGCGGGCTTCCAGGTCCTGCAGAAATCGACCGACATCCTGCCCGCCTACCAGGGCGGCGTCATGGCGGCGAACCGGGGCTACCGCGAGGCCCAGCCCGAGGCGCTGTCGGCCTATATGCGCGGCTATCTCGCCGGGCTCGACTGGGTGCGCCGCCCGAAGAACCGCGAGGCCGCCGCCGCGCATCTGCAAAAGCACATGCCCGCGATCAAGCCGCAGGCGGTGGCGCCGGTCATGGCAAGCCTGCTCGATCCGCGCTCGGGGCTGACCCCGGAAGGCGCGATCCTGCCCGAGGGCATGGCCTGCGTCCTCGACCTCCGGAGCCGCCACGGCTCGGGCGGGGCGCTGTCCGAGGACATCGCGCCTTACATCGACCTCTCCCTCTGGGAGGAGATCCGCAAGGGAGCGCCCGCATGAGCCAGAGCGAGATCGCCATCACCGTGAACGGCACCGAGCGCCGCGCCGAGGTCGAGGACCGGCTGCTGCTCGTGGACTTCCTGCGCGAGCACCTGGGCCTGACCGGCACGCATGTGGGCTGCGACACCTCGCAATGCGGCGCCTGCACGGTGATCCTCGACGGCCAGGCGGTGAAAAGCTGCACGGTTCTGGCCGTCATGGCCGAGGGGGCCGAGATCCGCACCATCGAGGGGCTGGCCGAGGGCGAGAGCCTGCACCCCATGCAGGAGGCCTTCTGCACCCATCACGCCCTGCAATGCGGCTTCTGCACCCCGGGGATGATCATGGCGGCGGTCAACCTGGTGGACCGGCACGGGCCGGATGTCGACGCCGAGACGGTGCGCCACCAGCTCGAGGGCAACCTCTGCCGCTGCACCGGCTACCACAACATCGTCAAGGCGGTGCTCGCGGCGGCGGGCGCGCAGAGGACCCCGGCGGAGTAAGGCGCGATGATGTATCCCTTCTCCTACCACCGCGCGCGCACGCTGGACGAGGCCCGCGCCTATTTCGAGGGCGGCGAGGATGCGGCCTATCTCTCGGGCGGGCATTCGCTTTTGCCGACCATGAAGAACCGGCTCGCGGCGCCCGACCGGCTGGTGCATCTCGCGGCGATCCCCGAACTTCGGGGCATCACCCGCGCGGGCGACCGGCTGTCGATCGGCGCCGCCGAGACCCATGCCGCCGTGGCCGCCTCCCCCGAGGTGCGCGGCGCGATCCCGGCGCTGGCGGCGCTCGCCGGGTCGATCGGCGATCCGCAGGTGCGCCATCGCGGCACGATCGGCGGCTCGCTCGCCAACAACGACCCGGCGGCGGATTACCCCGCCGCGGCGCTGGCCCTCGACGCGGTGATCGAAACCTCGGAGCGCGCGATCTCGGCGGACAACTTCTTCCAGGGGATGTTCACCACGGCGCTCGACGAGGGCGAGATCATCACCCGCGTCACCTTCACGGTCCCGGACAGCGCGGGCTACGCCAAGATGCGCAACCCCGCCTCGCGCTACGCGCTGGCGGCGAGCTTCGTCGCCCGGAGGCCGGGTGGCGTGCGGCTGGCGATCACCGGGGCGGGCAACAACGGCGTCTTCCGCTGGTCCGAGGCCGAGGCGGCGCTGGCCACCCGCTTCGAGCGCGGGGCGCTGGCGGGGCTGGCGCTCGATCCCGGCGACATGATGTCGGACATGCATGCCGACGCGCGCTACCGGGCGCATCTCTGCGCCGTGGCGAGTGCCGAGGCGGTGGGTCATCAGGGGAAGCTGACGCTGCTTTGAGAGAGGCTCGGGCCGGCTTGAGGGCGCGTCTCCTGTCGCGCCCACCAAAGCCTGTGCGTTGGGTTAGAGCACCTCGCGCGTGGCCACAGACCACCCCGCTTTCTCAGCCAATCACCACCACGTCGGGCTAGTTGACCTCGGCCGCCTCGAGAAGCGGCGCAAGCAGCGCCTCGGGCACTTCGGCCCTTCCCGCGAAATAGGCAACCGCCAGCGCGAGGTTCCGGGCCGCATCGCCCTGCCCCTCTGCCTCGGGCTGCGCCGCGGCCCATTCGGCCAGCCGGACCATCTCGATCTTCTCGGCGGAGAGCTCGGCGCGCTTGATCGCGCTCCGCAGCGCCTCTGTCGCCTCCGAGGGCGCGGGTGCCGGCCCGGACTTCAGCCGCCGCCGGAGCGCGCGGAGCGGCTGGACCATCTCGGCGCGCCAATCGGCCACCACGCCGTCGAGCGCCGCCATACCCGTGGCATCGAGCCCCCGCCCCCGGCGCCCCATCCAGAGCGCGGTGAGCAGCACCGGCACATCCGCGCCGAAGCGGTCCTGCAGTTCGAGACAGGCCGCCGAGACACCCGGTGCGCCGTAAACCGCCAGGGCGAAGCGCCAGAGATCCTCGGCGGGGGTATCCGCGTCCGACACCCGCCCGGCCCTATTCGGCGAAGCCCAGCGCCGATCTCGCGGCGTTGTCGACATGGGCGCGGGCGGCGGTCCGCACCGCGTCCACGTCGCGCGCCAGAAGGGCTGTCTTCAGGGCGGCGATCTCCTCGATCGACTGGCTCTGGCGCTCCTTGCGCACCACCGAACGGCTGCGGAGCTGCGCGGTGCGCAGCGTCAGCCGGCCCAGGAGCTCGCGCGCGATGCGGTTGTCGGCGCAGTCGCAGATGAAATCGTAAAGCGCCCGCTTGGCATCCACGATGGCGACGAAATCGCCGCTCTTGTAGGCGGCGATGATGTCGTCACACAGCGTCTCGGCCTCGGAGAGCGCCTTGCCGTCGGCGGCATCCAGGAACTGCTCGAAGACCAGCGCCTCGATGTCGGCGCGGATGCGGTAGATGTTCTCGGCGTCGCGGCGCGAGATCTTCACCACGGTCAGCCCGCGCGCGCCGAGCTGGGCCACCACGCCCTCGGCCTCGAGCTCGCGCAGCGCCTCGCGCAGCGAGGTGCGGCTGACGCCGAGCTGTTCGCAGAGGTCCTTCTCGACCAGCCGTTCACCGGGTTGCAGCTGCCCCCGCTCGATGGCCCGGCGCATAGATTCGATGATCTTGGCGCGCAGCGGAGCCGCTTCGAACTGGATGGGGGACAGCCGCCCCGAGTTGGTCTCCGCCATGATCCACGTCCTCCAATGATGCGGCCCGAAGGGGCGCTAGCGCGCCCGCCGGCCGGCTCTTTTCTTCACGGCCCCGAATACCAGGGGCGCCATCAGCACGATCATGCTGATCCGTAACAGGTGATGACTGGCCACGTAGGCAATATCGGCATCCATCGCCAGCGCGACCAGGCTCATTTCCGCCAGCCCGCCCGGAGAATAGGCCAGGATCACCTGCTCGAGCGTCTGATTGAACATGCCGAAGAGCAGCAGCGCAAAGCCGAAGGTGATCGCCAGCATCAGGACTGTTGCACCGATGCTGAGCCCGATGGCGCGCAGGATGGTCCCGGGCGCGGCGCCCACGAAGCGGCAGCCGATGATCGTGCCGAGGAAGACCTGCGCGACGATCACCAGTTCCTGCGGCGGCGGGCTGGCGGTGAGCCCGCCCAGATGCACCGCCGCGCTGACGATCATCGGGCCGAGGAGCATCGGCGCCGGCAGCCGCAGGTATTTGCCCAGCGCGTAGCCCGCGACGCCGGCAAGGAACAGGATCACCAGCTCGCTGCCCGGGATCTCGGCGAAAGGCGTGCCGAACTGCGAGCGGTCCGAGAGGTCGACGCCCTGGATCAGCCGGAACCAGACCGCGACCAGCGCCACCACGATGACGATGCGGCTGGCGTGCGCCAGCGCGATGGCGCGGTCGTCGCCGCCCATCTCCTTGCCGACGATCATCATCTCGTTGAGCCCGCCGGGCATCCCGGCGAAATAGGCGGTGGGCAGGTCGAAGCCGCCGACCCAGCGGTAATAGGGAATGACCACCGCCCCGCTGATCGCGATATATAGCCCCAGGAACAGGAAAGAGAGCGTCCATAGGCCGAGCTGATCGAGGATCTCGGGCGTGAAACCCGAGCCCAGCATCACCCCGATGACCACGACCACATAGGGCCGGACCCGCACCGGAGAGGCCACCGGCAGCCGACCGATCGCCGCCAGCGTGTTGACGATCATCGCCCCCAGCATCCAGGGCAAGGGCAGCGTCAGCCAGTAGAAGACCGCGCCCGCCGCCGCGCCGAGCGCAAGCGCGAATAGGATCTGCGGCAGCCCCCGCGCGGGGCCGCCCCCGGCCCCCGGGGGGCCCGCGTCTTTGGCAGCTGCCGCGCTCACCCTTCGATGTCGCGAACCGGCGTTTCGGGCTTCATGCCGCCCCGCTGGCGCCCCTCGGTCACCCGGCCGTTGTCCTCCCAGTCGCCGGCGACGGCGCGGTCGGCGTAGTCCGACCAGAGGTCCGACCAGTCGCCCAGCTCGTAGCCGTGCCAGGGCGGCTGCGGCGTCAGGCGCGGCAGTTGCAGCTCTTCCCAGATCTTCCGGGCGCGCGTCATGTAGGGCTCGCGCGGGAGCGCCAAGGGCGGCATGGCGGCCTTCAGCGTGGCGTCGATCATCAGCGTCGAATCCGCGCCGCTCCGCCCCGATTTCGGCCCGTGCCCGCCCGAGCGGTAGGGCGTCACATGCAGGTCGGTCGAGAGATTGGCGCGATAGGCGATCGACCAGAAGATCGCGTCGGCGTTGTTGGGCTCGATGTCCTCGGAGACGGCGATAACCACCTTGCCGCATTGCGCCTGCAGCGCCGCCGCCCCCTGCAGCCCGCGCCAGACCTCGGTCTGCGGCGCGCTGCGGTCGAACTGCAGGAAGATCACCTTGCGGATATTGGTCAAGGGCTCGTGCATGACGACCCGGGTGATGCCCTTGACGTTCAGGACGTTCTTCAGGTGCTCGAAGTAGAGCGGCTCATAGGCGACCTTCTTCAAGGTCGAGCTTTCGCTGGGCGTGACCTGGCTGACGATGGAAACGAAGACCGGCTTCTTCTTCGTGGTGATCGCGGTCACCTGCATCGACATGTTGAAATCCTCGAGCGCCACATGGCCGTGGCTTTCGCCGAAGGGCCCCTCGGGTTCGAGGTAGTCGATGGCGATCTCGCCCTCGATCACGATCTCGGCGTCGGCGGGCACCTCGAGGTCGACGGTCTTGCAGGCCACGGTGCGCACCGGCGCGCCGATCAGCCCGCCGGCCACGGCCATCTCGTCCTGGTCGATCGGCAGCTTCTGCGGCCCGGTGAACAGCACCGCCGGCGCGCAGCCGATGACGATGGCCACGGGCATCTTCTCGCCGCGTTCCTTGTATTTCAGCCAGTGCTGGTAGCCGCCCGCCCCGCCGAGACGGCTGGCCATGCGCACGCCCAGCCGGTCGCGGGCCTTCAGCTGACCGCGGTAGGTGCCCATGTTGCGGATGCCCGACTCGGGGTCCTTGGTCACCACCAGCGTGGCGGTGAGATAGGGCGCGGCGTCGAAGCCCGGGGTCGAGATCGGCACCGGCAGCGCCGCGAGGCCGCCGCCCTCGCGGGTCAGATCCGCGCCGGTCATCACCACTTCCTGGCAGGGCGCCTCGGTGACCACCTCGGGCGGGATCGGGTTCTGCATGGCGCGCACCCAGACCTCGCCGATCTCCTCGACCGAAACGCCGAGCCCGGCGGCGTAGATCTCGGGGTTGGCGGCCAGCGCGCCCACGGTCACCGGGATGTCGTAGGAGCGGCCCTTGCCGTCGGTCACATCGGTATAAAGGAAGGCCTTGCGGTCCTCGGCGGGGATGCCGCCCTGGAACTGCCACCGCGCCAGCGGGTGCAGCTCGCTGTCCTTGTCGATGGGGATTTCGATCCGCTGCAGGAGGCCCTTTTCCTCCAGCCGCGAGAGATGATCCTGAAGATCCATGGGGGCCCGGGTCCCCTGCGCATTCGACATCGTGGTCCACCGTCACTGAAGCGCCGCCTGCAGGATCTGCAGCGGCGCATGTCCGTCAATAGACCGGCCAGCGGATGGGGAACACCCGCTGGCCGGCGTCTCTCAGTTGGCCTCTTCGGCGTCCGAGGTGTCGATGGCCGCCTTCACGTCGGCCAGGAGCTCGTCGCTGGCGCCCATGATCTCGGCCATGACCGCTTCCATGTCCTCGCCCGAGGCGGGGTTGATGATCGCCGAGCGCTGTTCGGCGGCGGCGAGGAAGTCCTCGTCGGTGATCATCGCCTGGAAGGCGGCGCGCAGCCCCTCGATCACCGCCTCGTCGGTGTCGGGATGCACCATCATCGAGCGCCCGATCGGCGCCGAGGCCCCGAGGTAGCGCAGCACCGCCTTGTCGGCGGGATCCTCGGCCAGGTCCTGCATCAGCGGCACATCCTGCAGGTCGGGATCACGCTCGAGCCCGGTCTGCACGACCACCTTCAGGGTGCCGTCGCCGAGGTCGGCGGGGTCCGAGACGAAGGAGGCCCAGTTCTGCGAGAGCATGTCGGCCTCGCCGCGCAGCGCCGCGAGCACGGTCGCCTGCGAGCCGTCGTAGCCGCAGATCAGCCGCAGGTTCAGCCCGGCGGCGTTCTTCAGCGCCGCGGCCTGCTGCGCCGAGCGCGCGTTGCGGCCGGTGCAGGCCACGATCACCTCGGTCTCGCGCATCTCCTCGGCCGAGGAGACCTTGTCGGCGCGCACCGCGAAAGCCGCATTGGCGGTGGAGAATCGCCCGATGTAGCGGAAATCGGCGGCGTCCCAGCTCGCCGCGTCGGGCCGCAGGTGCTGGATGTGGCCGAGGCTATCGGGGAAGATCCCCACCGTCAGCCCGTCGGGGTCGGTGTTGTTGAGGAAGAAGGCCGCGCCCTTGCGCCCGCCCCCGCCCGGCATGTGCTGCACGATGACATTGGGATTGCCGGCGATGTGCTCTCCCATGAATTCCGCGGCCAGCTGGGCGTATAGATCATAAGAGCCGCCCGGCGGGTGGCCGATCATGATGGTCAGCGTCTCGCCCTCGTAGACCTCCTCGAGGGATTGCGCCGCGGCAGTCTGCGGCACCCAGGCCGCGGTCGCCGCGACGGCCCCGACCATGGTGGCTGCGCGAAGAATTCGTCCGAAGTTCATATCACTCCTCCCAGTTATGATCACCGCGAACGAGGCCCCTCCGGCCCCTTGCGGCGCGAACCCATCCGGGGCGCGCCGCAAGGGGCCGCCACAAATCGGTTGTAAGTCATATTGTCATACATTATACGGAAATGCAATCGACCAGGCGATCCTGCGGGGAGGCAGGACCCGGGCTTCGATTAAAGGGAGGATATCGCATGATCGAAGCGGCACTCGACGCGCTCCTGATCATCACCGACCCCTCGCGGCTGGTCTTCGTCGCGCTGGGCACGGTCCTGGGGCTGATGATCGGGGTGATCCCCGGCATCGGCGGTCTGGTCGGGTTGGCGCTTCTGTTGCCCTTCACCTTCTCCATGGACCCTTATACCGCGCTGGCCTTCCTGGTCGGCGTGCAGTCGGTGACCACCACGTCCGACACGATCCCGGCGGTCCTTTTCGGGGTGCCGGGCACGACCGGCTCGGCGGCGACGGTGCTCGACGGGCACCCGATGGCCAAGAAGGGCCAGGCCGGGCGGGCCTATGGGGCAGCCTTCACCGCCTCGGTCTGCGGCGGGCTCTTCGGGGCGGTGGTGCTGGCGATCTCGATCCCGATCCTGCGGCCCTTCATCATGGCGATCGGCACGCCGGAGCTCTTGGTGATCTGCCTTCTGGGCCTGACGCTGGTCGTCTCGCTCAGCCATGGCGCGCTCTTCAAAGGGCTGGTGGCCACGGCCATCGGCCTGCTTCTGGCGACCATCGGCGATGAGCCGCAGACCGGCGAGCTGCGCTGGACCTTCGGCTCCTTCTATCTCTGGGACGGGCTGAGCCTGGTGCCGGTGGCGCTGGGGCTCTTCGCGGTGCCCGAGATGATCGACCTCGGCGCCTCCAAGCGCACCATCGCGCGCAACGGCGACAAGATGTCGGCCTGGGACCAGCTCGAAGGCGCGCGCGACGCGTTCCGCAACTGGTGGCTGGTGCTGCGCTGTTCCAGCATCGGCACCTTCCTGGGCTCGATCCCGGGGCTCGGCTCCAATGTCATCGACTGGATTTCCTACGGCTATGCCGCGCGCAGCCTGCCCGATGCCCGCGAGACCTTCGGCAAGGGCGATGTGCGCGGGGTGATCGCGGCGGAAAGCGCCAACAACGCCAAGGAGGGCGGCGCGCTGGTGCCGACCCTGGCCTTCGGCGTGCCGGGCTCGGCCTCCATGGCAATCCTGCTCGGCGCCTTCCTGATCCACGGCATCGCGCCGGGGCCGAACATGCTGGGCGCGCAGCTCGACGTGACCTTCACGCTGATCTGGACCGTGGCGCTGGCCAATATCCTGGGCGCGGGCATCTGCTTCGGGCTCGCGGGCCAGTTTGCCAAGGTCGCCATGGTGCGCGCCGGGCTGCTGGTGCCGCTGGTCTTCGGGATCATGGTGATCGGCGCCTACCAGGGCGCCAAGGATTACGCCGACCTGATCGTGCTTCTGAGCTTCGGCCTTCTGGGCTGGGTGATGAAGCGCCTGAGCTGGCCGCGCCCGCCGCTGATCCTGGCCTTCGTGCTGGGCGGGCTGGTCGAGAACTACCTCTTCATCTCGCAGCTGCGCTACGGCTTCGGCTGGATGATCCAGCCGCTGCCCGCGGTGGTGCTGCTGGTGATCTCCTTCCTGCTGCTGCGGCCGCTGGTGGTGCGCTTCCTGCCCGGCTGGGAGAAGTTCCAGACCCGCAAGGGTGCGCCGCCCCGCACCGCGGCGCGGGACGCCCGCACCGAGGACGGCAAGACCGCGACCTCGGGCGTCGTCCATGCCCGCGGCGGTGAGCTCTTTGCCGACCTCGCGCTCTGGGCCGTGGTCGTGGGGCTGATGCTCTACGTCTATCTCAGCTCGGCAAGCTGGCCCGCGCCCGCGAAGATGCTGCCCCAGGCGGTGGCCGTCGGCGGGTTGCTCGCGGCGGGGGGCTTCTTCGCCTTCCGGGCGCTCGGGAAGATCCCGCCGCTCCGCGCCGAAGGCAGCGAGCCCCTGCCCGCGATCCTGAAACAGGTGGCCTGGCTGCTGGCCCTGATCGTCGGCGTGCGGCTGATCGGCATGGTGCCCGCCATCGCGGTCTTCGCGCTGGCCTACATGATGATCGAGGGCAAGGTCCGGCCGCTGCACGCGCTCCTGCTGGTCGTGCCCTTCATCGGCGGCATCCTCTTTCTCTTCCACGAGATGCTGCACATCCCCTGGCCGCAATCGCTGCTGGGCGACCTCTTCCCCGACATTCGCAAGCTGACGGAACGCCTCATCTGAGGCCCGCCGACCCGCAGAGAAGGAGATCCCCCGTGGACAAGCCGCTTCAGACCCCGCCGCAAGAGACCGAAGGGTCGAACCATGTCCTTTACGGCAGCGACCTGATCGCCGAGGCCCTGCGCGAGCAGAACTTCCCCTATATCGCGCTCAATCCCGGGGCGAGCTACCGCGGGCTGCACGACAGCCTGGTGAACCACCTCGGCAACGAGACGCCCGAGATCGTCACCTGCATGCACGAGGAACACGCCGTGGGCATCGCCCAGGGCTACGCCAAGATCACCGACCGGGCGCTGGCGGTGGCGGTGCATTCCAACGTCGGGTTGATGCATGCCTCCATGGGCATCTTCAACGCCTGGTGCGACCGCACGCCGATGCTGGTGATCGGCGCCACCGGCCCCTTCGACGCGGCCAAGCGCCGGCCCTGGATCGAATGGATCCACACCACCGTGGACCAGGCCGACATGGTGCGCGGCTACACCAAGTGGGACGACCAGCCGGCCTCGCCCGAGGCCGCGGTCGAGGCGATCCGGCGCGGGGTGATGCTGGCCAACACCCGGCCCTCGGGCCCGGTCTACGTGAACCTCGACGTCTCGGTGCAGGAGATGGAGATCACCGAGCGCCCCGAGCTGGGCGACATCTCGCAATACCCCACGCCCGAGGACGCCGAGCCGCCGAAGGCCGCGCTGGAGGCCGCGCTCGAGATCCTGAAGACCGCCAAGCGGCCCTTCATCTTCTGCGGCCGTTCGAGCCGCAGCCTCGAGGAATGGGACGACCGCATCCGCCTGGCCGAGGCGCTCGGCGCGCGGACCACGACCCACATGAAGTTGCCCGCGGGCTTCCCGACCACCCATCCCGCCTTCATCGGCGAGACCGGCTGGCGGCTGAAGGGCACGCTTCTCGAAGAAATTCAGGCCGCCGATGCGATCATCATGCTCGACTGGCTCGACGCGGGGAACACCATCAAGCTGGCCTTCCCACCGGGCCAGGAGCGCCCGCCGATCATCCATGTCTCGAACGACTTCCACATCCATCGCGGCTGGAACATGGATTACGGCGGGCTGCCGGCGGTGGATGTGACCATCCCCACCGTGACCAGCACCACGGTGCGCGCCCTGCTCGAGGGGCTGGATGCCGGCCCCGCCAAGGCCACCCACAAGGGCTGGGACGTGCCCGAGGTCTCGGGCCAGGGCGAGATCGGCCTGATGGACCTCGCCCGCGCCTTCCACCACGCCAGCCGCGACCGCGAGATCTGCATCACCGGGCGCCCGCTCGGCTGGCCGCAGAACGCCAACGAGATCACCCATCCGCTGGGCTTTCTCGGCCATACCGGCGGCGGCGGCCTCGGCGCCGGGCCCAGCATCGCCGTCGGCGCCGCGCTAGGCCTGCGCGAGACCGGCGCCTCGCGCCGCGCCGTGGCGATCCTCGGGGACGGCGATTACACCATGGGGCTCACCGCGATCTGGAACGCCGCGACCCTGCGGCTGCCGGTGCTCTTCCTGATCGCCAACAACCATTCCTACTACAACGACGAGGATCACCAGATCAAAGTCGCCCGCCGGCGCGGCCGCCCCGAGGAGAACGCCCCGATTGGCCAGCGCATGCAGGGCCCCGATCCCGACCTCGCCGGGCTGGCGCGGTCGCTCGGGCTCGAGGCGCCGGACCCGGTGACGGATCTCGCCGATCTGCCCGGCGCGCTGACCCGGGCGCTCGACCGGGTGGCCGAAGGCGCGGCGGTGGTGCTCGATGTGCGGGTCCGGCAGGAATACATCGGCCAGCCCATGGTGGAGCTGTCGTGAGCGCGCCGGCCAAAACCGAGGCCGTCGCCCGCGGCGCCGATGGCACCAGCCTGCGCTACGTGGTCTGGGGTGCGCCCGGTGCGCGCTATCGCGTGGCGCTGGTGCATTCGCTCGCCATGCAGGCCGAGTTCTGGGAGGCCACGGCCCGCGCGCTTGGTCCCGACTGGCAGGTGCTGGCGCTCGATTGCCGGGGCCATGGCGCCTCGGGGAAGCCCGCCGGGCCCTATACGGTCGAGCTTTTCGCCGAGGATCTGGCGGCGGTGCTCGATCACGCCGGATGGGAGCGCGCGCTCATTGGCGGGGCCTCCATGGGTGGCTGCGTGGCTCTGGCCTTCGCGGCAGCCCATGCGGATCGCACCCAAGGGCTGGCGCTGATCGACACCACCGCCTGGTATGGCGAGACCGCCGCCGAGGACTGGGAAGGCCGGGGCCAGAAGGCCGCCGCCCAGGGCATGGCGGCGCTGACCGATTTCCAGAAGACCCGCTGGTTCTCCGAGCGCTTCCGCGCCGAGGTCCCGCTGGCCGTCGAGGCGGCGGTCTCGGTTTTCCTGGCCAATGACACCGCGGCCTACCTCGAGACCTGCCGGATGCTCGGGCGCTGCGACATGCGCGCGGCGCTGCCGGGGTTCGATGTCCCGGTGCAGATCGTGGTCGGCGAAGAGGATTACGCCACGCCGGTGGCCATGGCCGAGGCCATGCAGGCCGCCATCCCCGGCGCCCGGCTTGAGGTGCTGCCCGGGGTGCGCCATTTCACCCCGCTCGAAGTGCCCGAGCGGATCGCGGATTGCCTGCGCGGGGTCACGCGCGGCTGAGGCTCGCCTCGGCCCGCCGCGCGCAGGCAACGCGGCGCGGGCGCAGCACCCGTCGCCCGCGTCGTTGAGGTTTTGGGGGCGGGGGGTGGTTTGGCCGGGATGGGCGGTCGGTGGGCTGGCCAGTGTGACGGCGGTCGGGGTGGAGCGCTGCGGCGTCTGGGCTTGAAGTTGGGCCTTGCCGCAGGGCGGCGCCTGCGCTGGAGGGCGGGCCTTGCGGGCGGGCGGCTCATGCGCCGGACAGCGGGCCTTTTGGCACGGCGGCACCTTGGCCTTGGGGCATCGCACCGCCCGCGCCGTCCCTCCGCGCGCCGCATAAACCCCCGGCGCCCCGCGTCACCTCCATGCGCGCCCCCGCGCACGCGACATCATCCCAAGGCAGCGGCCCCGCCGCCTGCCCCCTGTCCCTGAACCTAGCAAAAGGAGACCGCCCATGGATCTTACCGACGAGATCACCATCGCCGCGACCAAGCCCCGGGTCTATGCCGCGCTCAACGACCCCGAGGTCCTGCAGCGCTGCATTCCCGGCTGCGAGCACCTGGAGAAGCTCTCCGAGACCGAGCTCGAGGCCACGGTGCTTCTGAAGGTCGGCCCGGTGAAGACCCGCTTCAAGGGCCGGGTGACGCTCGACGTGAGCGCCGCGCCCGATGCCTTCACCCTGACCGGCCAGGGCTCCGGCGGCGCCGCGGGCCACGCCAAGGGTGGCGCCGAGGTCGTGCTGACCGAGACCGCCCCGCAGGAGACCCTGTTGCGCTACGAGGCCCGCGCCGAGGTCGGTGGCAAGCTCGCCCAGCTCGGCAACCGGCTGATCCAGGGCACCGCGAAGAAGCTCTCCGCGCGGTTCTTCGAGGAATTCGCCCGGGTGGTAGAGGAAGACGCGGTGGCGTGAGGGGCTGGGGCGCTGGGTGGCTCAGCTCGGAGACTCGAGAGTGCGCACGAATTGGCCTGAGGTTGCCGTGGCGCAGCTACGGAACGGCTATCCGGCCAAGACTGCGACGCCCTGGGCATTCCGCCTCCCCCCTCAAGCAGCGCCCCAACCCCGTCGACACCCGCACCAACAGAGGGCGCGCGCCGGACCGGGGGGCGGCGCTTCTGACCTCAGAGCGAGGCGCTTTATCCCAGCAAGGTCAGGACTAAAGGCGAACTATGCACGCCATCCGAAGGAGCGCCGGCCCAAGGGGCCGGTCCGGCGCGCGCCCGGCACCTTCGGTGCTATTCGGGCGCAAGGGGGGGCGCTGAACGGGTGGTTTGGGGACATGGCCGCCGGGGCTGTGTGTTGCGGTTCCGGGGGATGTTGCGCTCCGGGGGATGTTGCGGCTTCGGGGTGCACCGCTCGGATATGCGGCGCTCAGGGACAGTCCGGCGCGGCCCGCTTCCAGAGCACCCCAAAACCACCCCCTCCCCCCGACCTGCTGGACAACCCCGCCGCGCCCTGTTGTCCTCGCGGCGACCCGCAACCCACACCTCCACAACCCCAAGGGAGCGCCCCCATGCGCCTGCGCGATCTCGAGATCCTCACCGTCGCCCCGCCGCCGCCGGGCTGGGGCGGGCGCTACTGGATCCTGGTGAAGCTCACCACCGACGACGGCATCACCGGCTGGGGCGAATGTTACGCCGCCGCCGTCGGGCCCCGCGCCATGGAGGCGGTGATCCGCGACGTCTTCGCCCGCCACATAGAGGGCGAGAGCCCCGAGAACGTCGAGATGATGTTCCGCCGCGCCTATTCCTCGGGCTTCACCCAGCGCCCGGACCCGACCGTCATGGGCGCCTTCTCGGGCCTCGAGATCGCCTGCTGGGACATCCTCGGCAAGGCGCGGAACCGGCCGGTCTGGGCGCTCATGGGCGGCATGATGAACCGCCGCATCCGCGCCTATACCTATCTCTACCCGCTCGAGGCTCACCCGCTGCCCGACTTCTGGGTCGATGCGGATATGGCCGCGGAAAGCGCGGCCGATGCCGTCTCGCGCGGCTACACGGCGGTCAAGGTCGACCCCGCGGGGCCCTATACGCTCCGCGGCGGACACCAGCCGGCGATGTCGGACATCTCGCGCTCGGTGGAGTTCTGCCGCAAGATCCGCGCGGCGGTGGGCGACCGGGCGGACATCCTCTTCGGCACGCACGGGCAGTTCAACACCGCCGGCGCGATCAGGCTCGGGCGCGCCATCGCCCAGTTCGACCCGCTCTGGTACGAGGAGCCCCTGCCCCCGGACAACCCGCTGGAGTTCGCCAAGGTGGCCGAGGCCACGGGCATCCCGGTGGCAACCGGCGAGCGGCTCTCGACCCGGGCGGAGTTCGCGCTGCTTTTGCGCACCGGCGGGGCCGAGATCCTGCAGCCCGCCCTGGGCCGCGCGGGCGGTCTCTGGGAGAGCCGCAAGCTCGCCGCCCTGGCCGAGAGCTTCAACGCCCAGATCGCGCCGCATCTCTACGCCGGGCCGGTGGAATGGGCCGCCAACATCCAGCTCGCCGCGACGATCCCGAACCTCCTGATGGCCGAGACCATCGAGTCGCCCTTCCACGCACAGCTGATCAAGGGCGGGCCGCAGGTGGAGGAAGGCTTTGTCACCCCGCCCAATGCGCCCGGCCTCGGGATCGAGGTCGACGAGGAGCTGGCCCGCGCCCATCCCTACGAAGGCGACGGGCTGCACCTGGAGATGCGCGAAGCGCCCTGCGACTACCAGAACGGCAATGTCTTCGAGGGCGGCGCGCCGGCGCCCAAGGCCTGAGCGGGGGGCCTGCCCGAAGCGCGGAGGCGTGCCTCGGGGGGTGACGCTGCGGTGTCAGGTGGATGTGGCGCGGGCGGAGGCCCGACGTCAGGGAGCCCGGCTTGAAGGGGGCCGGACGCAAAAGGGCCTCGCCACAAAGAGCCGAATGGGACAGGGCCCAGCCAAAAGGAGCCCAACAGCACGGGGCCCGGACACTCAGCCCGAGCCCGCGCCGCAAAACCACCCTCAGCCCGCCGCCTCCAGCGACTTCGCCTCGGCGGCGTCGCGGCGGGCGCGGTCGAGCCAGCCCGCGTCCATCTGCGGCACCGAGGCCAGGAGCCGCCGGGTATAGGCCTGACGCGGCGCCTCGAAGATCTGCGCCCGGGCGCCCGCCTCGATGATCTGCCCGTCTTTCATCACCACCACCTCGTCGGCGATGGCCTCCACCGTGGCGAGGTCGTGGGTGATGAACATGTAGCTCAAGCCCAGCTCCTCCTGCAGGCGGATCAGGAGCTTCAGAATGCCCTCGGCGACGATCTGGTCGAGCGCCGAGGTGACCTCGTCGCAGATGATGAACCGGGGCTCGGCGGCCAGCGCCCGGGCGATACCGATGCGCTGCTTCTGGCCGCCCGAAAGCTCGGGGATGCGGCGGTCGAGAAACTCCTCGGGATCGAGCTCGATCAGCTCCATCAGCTCGCGCACCCGCGCCCGCCGCGCCGCGCCGCGCAGCCCGGTGAAGAAACCCACCGGGCGCTCCAGCGTCTCGCGCACGGTGTGGCGCGGGTTCAGCGCGGTATCGGCCATCTGGTAGATCATCTGGATGTCGCGCAGCTGGCGCTTGTCGCGCTTGCCGTGGTGACCGGCAAGCGGCGCGCCTTCCCAGAGGACCCGGCCCTCGGAGGGCGCCATGAGCCCGGCGATCACCTTGGCCAGCGTCGATTTGCCCGAGCCGCTTTCGCCCACCACGGCGGTGGTGCGGCCCTTGGCCAGCGCGAGGTCGATGCCGTCGAGCGCCTTGAACCCGCGGTATTGCGCGCTCGCGCCCTCGAGCGTCAGAAGCGGCGGCGCGCTGCCGGTCGCGGCGGGTTTCTGGATGCCCCGCACCGCCCAGAGCGAGCGGGTATAGGGCTCCTCGGGGGCCTCCAGCATGCGTTGGGTCGGTTGAGTCTCGACCTCGCGGCCATGGCGCATGACGGTGATCCGGTCGGCCATCTGGCTCACCACGGCAAGGTCGTGGGTGATGTAGATCGCCGCGGTGCCGTAGCGCTCGGTGATGTCGCGCATGGCGCCCAGCACCTCGATCTGGGTGGTCACATCCAGCGCCGTGGTCGGCTCGTCGAAGATGATCAGGTCCGGGCGGCAGGCCATGGCCATGGCGGTCATGGCGCGTTGCAACTGCCCGCCCGAGACCTCGTGCGGGTAGCGGAAGCCGATCTGGTCGGGGTTCGGCAGCTGCATCTGGCGATAAAGCGCGCGGGCGTCGTCGCGCGCCGCCCCGGCATCGGCGGTGCCATGCAGTAGAGGCCCTTCGGCGAACTGATCGATCAGTCGGTGCGCGGGGTTGAAGCTTGCCGCCGCCGATTGCGCGACATAGGCGATGCGGCGCCCGTGCAACCGGCGGAGCTGCCCCTGCGAGGCCCGCGCCAGGTCGATCCCGTCGAACTGGATGCCGCCCCCGGCGATGCGCACGCCGTCGCGGGTGAAGCCCATGGCGGCCAGCCCGGCGGAGCTTTTTCCCGCGCCGCTTTCGCCGACGAGGCCCAGCACCTCGCCCCGGTCGAGATCGAGGTCCAGCCCCTCGAGGATCACCTTGGGCGCGCGCGGCGGCCCGGCCTCGAGACGCAGATCGCGGATGGTCAGCAGATTGCCCATGGCGTCCTCCTCAGCTTTTCAGACCGCTGGCGCGGTGCAGCATCCAGTCGACGATGAAGTTGATCGAGACGGTCAGCAGCGCGATGGCCCCGGCCGGGATCAGCGGCGTGACGTCGCCGAAGGTGATCAGCGTGGCGTTCTCCTTCACCATGGAGCCCCAGTCGGCGGTGGGCGGCTGGATGCCGATGCCCAGGAAGGACAAGGCCGCGATGAAGAGGAAGACGAAGCAGAAGCGCAGCCCCGCCTCGGCGACCAGCGTCGACGAGATGTTCGGCAGGATCTCGCGGCGCAGGAGCCAGAGCGTGCCCTCGCCCCGAAGCTGCGCCGCGCCGATGAAATCCAGCGCCACGACGTTCATCGCCGCGGCCCGCGACAGGCGGAAGACAGGCGCGAGGTAGATCACCGCGATCACCCCGACCATGTTGGGGATCGAAGGGCCGATGATGGCGAGCAGCATCAGCGCCAGGATTAGCGGCGGCACCGCCATGACCACATCCACCATGCGCGAGAGCGCCTGGTCGACCCAGCCGCCCTTGAGCGCGGCGAACATGCCGAGCGCGGCGCCGATGGAAAAGGCGATGCCGGTGGTCAGAAGCGCGAGCCCCACGGTGTTGCGCGCGCCGTAGATCATCCGCGAAAGCATGTCGCGGCCGAGGTTGTCGGTGCCCAGCGGATGCGCGGCGCTCCAGGGCAGGTATTCGGCGCCGACGATCTCGGTCTCGCCGTAGGGCGCGACGAGCGGCGCGAAGAGCCCCAGAAGCAGCGTCGCGGACAGCACCAGGAGGCCGAAGATGGCGGTGGGCGGGGCGGAACGGAGAACTGTCATGGCGTGCCCCCTCAGCCCGTCTGCCGCAGGCGCGGGTTCGACAGGATCGACAGGATGTCGGCGCCGGTGTTCAACAGGATGTAGGTGCCCGCGAAGAACAGCCCGACCGCCTGCACCACCGGGAAATCCCGGCTCGCCACCGCGTCGACCAGAAGCTGGCCCAGCCCGGGGTAGGAGAAGACCACCTCGACCACCACCACGCCGACGATCAGATAGGCGAGGTTCAGCGCGATGACGTTGATGATCGGCGCCATGGCATTGGGCAGCGCGTGGCGCAGGATCACCCGCCAGCGCGGCACGCCCTTCAGCCGGGCCATCTCGATGTAGGGGGCGGCCAGCACATTGATGATCGCCGCCCGGGTCATCCGCATCATGTGGGCGATCACCACCATGATCAGCGTCAGCGCCGGCAGGAAGGTGACGCGCAGGGCCTGCCCGAGGCTCTCGGCGGTGTCGATCCGTGCCAGCGTCGGGAACCAGCCGAGCTTGATCGAGAAGACCAGGATCAGCAGGTAGGCCACGAAGAACTCGGGCATGGAGATGGCGCTGAGCGCGCCGATATTGGCGGTCCGGTCAAAGATCGAGTTGCGCCACAGCGCGGCCAGGAGCCCGAGGCTCACCGCGATCGGCACCGCGATCACCGCGGCATAGCCCGCGAGGAACATCGTGTTGGCGAGCCGGGTCGACAACAGGTCCGTGACCTCGCGCCCCGAAGCGAGGCTCTGGCCGAAGTCGCCCTGCACCACGCCCGCGAGCCAGTCGAGGTAACGGACATGCGGCGGCAGGTCGAGGCCGAGCTCGGCGCGGAAGGCGGCCAGCGTCTCGGGTGTCGCGGACTGGCCGAGGATCTGCTGGGCGAGGTCGCCGGGAAGAAGCTCGATGCCGATGAACATCAGCGCCGAGACGGCGAAGAGGGTCACGACCCCCAGGCCGAGGCGGCTGAGGATCAGCTTGTTCAGGCGGGTCATGGCGGGTCTCCGCGGCCCGGGCGGACGGGCCGGTCAAGAAGCGCGGCGGCCCGGGTCACCGGAGCCGCCGCAAGAAAGGGCTAGGGGCGGATCAGGCGAACCACCAGCGTTCGATGAAGCGCTGGCTGTCGAGATCCCACATCTCCGAGACCTTCTCGGGCATGGCGACCCGCTTGTTCATCGCCGAGACATACTGCCCGAAGGCCGGGATCAGCGCGCCGCCGTCGGTCTGGCAGAGCTTCTGCATCTCGCCGTACATCTCGGCGCGGCGGTCCTGGTCGAGCTCGGCGCGGGCGCCGACGAGCAGCTCGTTGAAACGCTCGTTCTGCCACTTGGTGGCGTTCCAGTCCGCATCCGCGGCGTAGCCGGCCGAGAACATCAGGTCCGGCGTGGGCCGCCCGCCCCAGTAGCTGGTGCAGAAGGGCTTCTGCAGCCAGACGTTGGACCAGTAGCCGTCGTCGGGCTCGCGCGAGACCTTGAGGTTGATCCCCGCCGATTTCGCCGCCTCGGAGAATAGCACCGAGGCATCCACCGCGCCGTTGAAGGCCGCGTCGGCGGTGTGCAGCGTCACGTCGAGCCCCTCGAGCCCGGCCTTCTTCAGATGGTGCCTGGCCTTCTCGGGGTCATAGGCGTGCTGCTCCAGCTCGGCGTTGTAGAACGGCATGGAGCTGGCGATCGGATGGTCGTTGCCGACCGTGCCGTAGCCCTTGAGCACCTTCTCGACGATGGCCTCGCGGTCGATCGCATGTTTCAGCGCCAGCCGCACGTTCACGTCGTCATAAGGCGCCGTGGTGACATGCATCGGCATGGTGTAATGCAGCGTGCCGTTCTGGGTGTGGATGCGCACGTCGCGGTTGCGCTCGAGCATGTGGATGGTCTTGAGGTCCGGGCGGTCGATCAGGTCGACCTCGCCGGTCATCAGCGCGTTCATCCGCGCCGCCGCGTCGCCGACCTTGAGGATCACCACGCGGTCGAAATGCGCGGCGCCTTCCTTCCAGTAGTCGTCGCGGCGCGCCAGCTCGATGCGGACGCCGGGCTCGAAGGCCTCGATGACGTAGCCGCCGGTGCCGATCCGGCTGTCGGGGTCGATCGTGCCGTCGCCCTGATCCTGCCGGATGGTCAGGTGGTAGTCGTTGAAGATGAAGGGGAAATCGGCGTTGCCGGTCTCCAGCGTGAAGACCACCACCTTGTCGCCATCGGCCTTGATGTCGCTGATCTGCTTCAGGAGCGGCTTCACGCCGGACTTGGAGCCCTCGCCCATGTGGTGGCGGACCGAAGCGATCACGTCCTGCGCGGTGATCGTCTTGCCGTCCGAGAAGGTGGCGTCGTCGCGCAGGCGGAAGGTCCAGGTCGCCGCGTCGGGGGTGGCCTCGAAGCTCTCGGCGAGGTCCGGCTTGGCGCTGCCGTCGGGGGCCACTTCGACCAGCGTCGAGAAGACGGCGTAGCTCGTGGCGAACATGAAGTCGTTGGAATAGGTCGCCGGATCAAGCGAATCCGAGGTGCTGCCCTGGGTGAAGCCGACCCGCAGGGTGCCGCCCTTCTGCGGCGTCGCGGCCCGCGCGGGCGTGAGCCCCAGGCCGAGGGTCATGCCGGCGGCGGCGCTGCCTGCGAGAAAGCCGCGGCGGCTGGGCGTGGTGAAGCTGGAAAACTGGGTCAAACGGATCCCTCCTCTGTTGTGTGCTCCCCCGGCGGCCGGATGCCGCCGGGGGCCTGTCTGGCGCGCGCTCGGGCGCGTCGGGGCGGCGGGGCCGCCCGGGCTGGCTCAGGCGGCCAGCGTGATCGCCTTGGCGCGGGTGTAGGCGTCGAGGCCCTCGAGCCCCTTCTCGCGGCCGAACCCGGATTTGCGGTTGCCGCCGAAGGGCAGCTCGATGCCCCCCGCCCAGTAGTCGTTGACCGTGACCTGGCCCGCGTCGATGGCGCGAGCGACGCGCAGGGCGCGGCCCGTATCGCGCGTATAAACCCCTGCATTCAAGGCGAATTCCGTGCCGTTGGCGCGGGCGACGGCCTCTTCCTCACTGGCGAAGCTCTGCACCGCGAGAACCGGGCCGAAAATCTCCTGCAGGACGGCCTCGTCCTCGGGATCGGGCGTGTCGAGGATGGTCGGCTCGAAGAACCAGCCCTGGCCGGTCTCGGGGTCGCTGGTCACCGATCCGCCGGTCAGCACCTCGATGCCGCGCGCGCGGGCGCGGGAGACGAAGCCCGCCACCTTGTCGAGATGCGCGGCGGAGTTGATCGCCCCCATCTCGGGGTTGCGGAGCCCGTGGCCGAGCTTCAGCGCGCGGGCCTTCTTGACGAGGCGCGGCAGCACCGCGTCGCGCAGGCTCTCGTGCAGGATCAGCCGCGAGCCCGCCGAGCAGATCTGCCCGGAGTTCGAGAAGATCGCCCAGAGCGCGCCGTCGGCCACCGCCTCGGGGTCGGCGTCCTCGAAGGCCACGAGCGGCGACTTGCCGCCAAGCTCGAGCGTCAGGCCGGTGACGTTCGGCGCGACCGAGCGCATGACGTTGACGCCGGTCGCGACCGAGCCGGTGAAGGTCACATGGGCGACGCGCGGATCGGCGACCAGCGGCGCGCCGGCCTCGGTGCCGGTGCCGGTGACCACGTTGACCACGCCCGCGGGCAGGCCCGCCTCGATCAGCAGTTCGGCGATCAGGAGCGCGGTGAAGGGTGTCGTCTCGGCCGGTTTCACCACCGCCGAACAGCCCGCCGCCAGCGCCGGGGCGATGCCGCGCACCAGCGTCGAGGTCGGGTAGTTCCAGGGCACGATATGCGCGGTCACGCCGACCGGCTCGCGCAGGGTGAAGGCGGCGGCGTCGGAGCCCAGGTTGACCGAGCGGCCATCGAGCTTGTCGGCGGCCCCGGCGTAATATTCGAACAGCCGCGCCGAGCCGGCGACGTCGCCCCGCGCCTCGTCGAGGCTCTTGCCGCTGTCGAGCGCCTCGACCACGGCCAGACGCTCGGCATGGGCGCGCAGGGTGCGGGCGATCTCGTTGAGGATGCCGCAGCGCTCGGCCGGGCTGCGCCGCGACCAGAGTGCAAAGCCCCGCTGCGCGGAGGCCAGCGCCTGGTCCACGTCCTCGGCCCCGCCGGCGGCGAAGCTGGCGAAGGCGCGGCCCTGGCCCGGGTCGAAGCTCTCCATCGTCGCGCCCGAGGCGGGCGCGGTGAAGGCGCCGTCGATGAAATGGCCCTGCGGCAGATCCGGCAGGGTGCCGGTCTCGAAATAGGTGGTGATCAGCTCCTCGGCGGTCATATGTCAGCCTCGCTTGTCTGATGGGTGGATTGTGCCAGCCAGTCGGGGGCGATCTCGACGCCCCAGCCGGGCGCCTCGGTCACGCGGACCCGGCCCGCGTCGATGGCATAGGGGCTTTCGACGAAGAGCGCGTCCTGCCAGGGGTAGTAGTCCGGCCCCTCGATCGAGAACTCGAGGTAGCGGCCGGGCTGCGGCAGGGCGCGCATGAGATGCATGGTGAACAGCGTCACCAGGGACAGGTTGGCGGCATGGGGCGTCACCGGCAGGCCCGCCGCGGCGCCCATGCGGGCGACTTGCATGGCGCGGGTCATGCCGCCGAGATAGAGGATGTCGGGCTGCAGGATGTCGACCGCGCCGAGCGCGATCATCCGCTGCCAGCTCTCGAGGTCCCAGTCCTGTTCGCCCCCCGCCACGTCGAGGTCGAGCGCGCGGGTGACCTCGGCGGTCTCCTCGAGCTTCCAGTAGCGGCAAGGCTCCTCGAAATGCTCGAAGCCCTCGGCCTCCAGCCGGTGGCCGACCTCGATGGCGCGGGCGGGCGAGAAGCCGGAATTGGCATCGGCCAGGAGCGCGGCATCGGGGCCGAGCGCGCGGCGCATCGCGGGCAGGATCGCCTCGGTGCGGCCCGGCCATTCGTCCACGTCGCGCCCGCATTCGGCGCCCACCCGGACCTTGAAGGCGTCGAAGCCCTGTTCACCCTGGAGCCGCAGCATCCGCTCGGCCTCAGACTCGGGGGTGATGTCGCGCCGCATGGAGGAGGCATAGGCCCGGATCTCGCCCGCCGACCCGCCAAGAAGCGCCGCGACCGGCTGGCCCGCCACCTTGCCGCGCCAGTCCCAGGCGGCGGTGTCGAGCCCCGCCAGCGCGCGCATCAGGTAGGTGCCGGGATACTTGTGCTCGCGCTCGGGGATCTCGTCCACGATCGCTTCCAGCGCATCGACGCCCCGGCCCAGCGCCCAGGGGGCGATCTGGCGGTGGAAGACCTGCGCGGTGATATCGGCGTTATAGGTCGAGACCTGGCCCCAGCCCTGGGCGCCATCCTCGGTGGTCAGCCGCACGAAGCCCACGAGCGGGGTCGAGAAGGTCTCGAGCCGGGTGATGCGCGGGCCGCTGTCCCCGGCGCCGCGCCCGGGCTTCGGGACCGCCCCCGAGGCGGAATAGGGCGTGGATGTCATGTGGCCTCCAGGATCAGCTCGGCGGCGTGATGCGCGGCCATCATGGTCGGCGCATTGGTGTTGCCCGAGGTGATGTTCGGGAAGATCGAGGCGTCGACCACGCGCAGCCCCTCGAAGCCGTGCAGGCGCAGGCGCGGATCGACGACCGAGCTTGCGGGGTCGGCGCCCATCCGGCAGGTGCCGACGGGATGGAAGACGGTGCCGCAGCGGCGGCGGAAGTCCTCGAGGATCTGCTCGCCTTGAAGCTCGCGCAGGTCGGGGTCGAGCGCGCTATCGATCAGCCCCTCAAGCGCCGGGGTCTGCATGATCCGCCGGCAAAGCGTGCCGCCCGCGATGACCGCCGCGCGGTCCTCCTCGGTGGCCAGCGAGTTCGGACGGATGCGCGGCGCCGCCTCGGGGTCGGCCGAGGAAATGTCGATCCGCCCGCGGCTTGTCGGCCGGGTCGGCTGGTAGCCGATGATGAAGCCCGGGAAGGGGTCGGGATTGACCACGTTCCGCGTGCCGCTGGGCGTCGTCGTGTAGCTGACCGGGTTGAAGTAGATCTGCTGGTCCGGCACCGGCGCCTCGGGCGTCGAGCGGAAAAGCCCGCCGCATTGGTTCACCGAGAGCGCCAGCGGCCCGCGCCGGGTCAGCGCGTAACGCAGCGCCGCCAGGGCCTTGCCCCAGAGCGGGCGGAGCTGGTCGTTCAGCGTCGGCTCGTTGGCCTTGAAGTAGTAGTTGAGCCCCAGGTGATCCTGCAGGTTGCCGCCCACATGCGGCGCATCGGCCCGGACCTCGATGCCATGCTCGCGCAGAAGTTGCGCCGGCCCCACGCCCGAAAGCTGCAGGAGCCGCGGCGAGCTGACCGCGCCCGCCGAGAGGATGATCTCGCGCCCCGCCTGCAGCACTTCCTCGTGGCCGTGGTGGCGCAGGTGCACCGACCTGGCGCGGCGGCCCTCGAAGCCGATGCGGGTCACGGTGACGCCGGTGCGCAGGGTGACATTGGCGCGCTTCAGCGCCGGGGCCAGGTAGGCCCGCGCCGCCGAGTGCCGCAGCCCGTCCCGGGTGGTGATCCGGTAGGTGGTCGCGCCCTCGGGGGTGGCGCCATTGCAATCCTCGGTGCGCGGAAGTCCGGCCTCCTCGGCGCCCGCGAAGAAATGCCGGTTCACCTTGTGGATCTGGTCCGAGACGTCCTGGACGTGCAGCGGCCCCTGCCCCTCGCGGCCACCATCGGCGGAGACGCGGGTCTCCATGGCGTCATAGGTGCGGCGGGCGACCTCCCAGCTCCAGCCGGTGGCCCCGGCGGCGGCCCAGTCGTCGAAGTCATGCGGCAGCCCGCGCGCCCAGACCAGCGCGTTGATCGAGCTTGATCCGCCGACCACGCGGCCGCGCGGCCAGTAGTCGCTGCGCCCGCCGAGGCCCGGGTCGGCCTCGCTTTGGTAGCGCCAGTTCATCTCCGGGTGGAAGAAGGTCTTGCCGTAACCGAGCGGCAGCCGCACCCAGGGCG
This sequence comes from Roseivivax sp. GX 12232, assembly GCF_021272185.1. Lineage (GTDB taxonomy): Bacteria > Pseudomonadota > Alphaproteobacteria > Rhodobacterales > Rhodobacteraceae > Roseivivax. Next base: position 12,150 of record NZ_JAJSEC010000009.1, on the reverse strand, counting down.
AGCGGTCCCGCCCGCCGGCCTCGAGCACCAGGACGCTGTGCCGCCCCGAGGCGCTGAGCCGCTCGGCCAGCACGCAGCCCGCCGATCCCGCGCCGATGATGATGTAGTCATAGCTTGCCAAACCGGGCCTGCCTTGCCTTCGCCTTTGGCCGCAGGGTGTCAGAACCGGGCCGGAATGCCCTAACGAAAAATAATTCGCAGCAACCTTAAAAAATTTCGCGGCAAGGGCTAGGCTGCCGCCATGTTCGACGAGCTTCCCCCGCTGGGCTGGCTGCGGTCCTTCGAGGCCTCGGCGCGGCTTGGAAATTTCACCCGCGCCGCCGAGGAGTTGAACCTCACGCCCTCGGCGGTGAGCTACCAGGTCCGCGCGCTCGAGGCGCGGCTCGGCCACAAGCTCTTCGAGCGGCGGCGGCGCGCGCTGGTGCTGACGCGGCTGGCGCAATCCTACCTGCCGGTGGTCAGCAAGGCCTTCGTGGACATCGACGCCAGCACCGCGGGGGTCTTCGGGCGCAGCGGCGGCGAGCGGATCACCCTGCGCTGCATGACCTCGCTCAACATGCTCTGGCTGGTGCCGCGGATCGAGAGCTTCCAGGCCCGGCATCCCGACATCACCCTGAGCCTTCTGTCCTCCTCCTGGGCCGAGGGCGGCGACAGCGCGCTGATCGACCTCGACATCCGCTTCGGCGAGGGGCTCTGGTCCGACGGCGAGGTCATCCCGCTGATGCGCCACGCCGTGCAGCCGGTCTGCGCGCCGGGCCTCGCGGGCGGGCTGGTGTCGCTGGAGACGGGCCGGCTGATCGAGATGGCGGGGGTCGTCGACACCTGGCAGCATTTCTTCGGGATGCACCTCGAAGGTGTCGCCCCGCCCCTGCCCCGCTACGTGGTCGACACCTCGCTGGTGGCGCTGGACCTGGCCGAGCGCGGCCTCGGCCATGCGCTGGTCGCCGATACCTTCGCGCGGCCCTATCTCGACGCCGGGCGGCTGGTGCGCTCCTGCCCCGCCGAGCTCGAGGCGCGGCACGGGCATTTCATCGTGGTGCCCCCCAGCGCCGACCGGAACCGCTACGGGATGCGGGCGATCATCGACTGGCTGCGCGAGATCGCGGCGGAGCCGTGAGAGGGTTTGCGGCGCGCCGGGGTGGTCAGCGTCGCGAGATGCCTTTGACGCGCCCGCCGCGCGCCGTCTTCGGCGACCTGTCGCCCGACGCCCTCTTGCGAATGCGGCCTCTCGACCCGAAGTTCTTCGGGACGACGCCGCTGCCGCGCCTCGACGGCTTCGACGCGATGAAACCCCGCGCGGGCACCCTCGCCCGCCTCGACGCCCATCTTGCCCATGCCCTCGCGGAGGACGCCCATGTCGCGGCCTGACATCCTGCTTTACACCGCCAACACGATGAACGGCTGGAAGCCCCTGATCTTCCTGCACGAAGCCGGGATCGACTACGAGCTCGCGCCAGTGGACTTCGGCAAGAAGGAGCAGAAGGCGCCGGAGTATCTCAAGCTCAACCCCAACGGCCGCATCCCGTCCATCGTCGACCGCGGCGCGGAGGATTTCGCCGTCTTCGAAAGCGGCGCGATCCTCTGGTACCTGGCCGAGAAATACGACCGCTTCCTGAGCCACGACCCCAAGGAACGCTCGGAAACCATGCAATGGCTGATGTTCCAGATGGGCGGCATCGGCCCGATGATGGGCCAGGCGATGTTCTTTCAGCGCATCGCCAAACCCAACGGCGACGAGGTGCCCTATGCCATCAACCGCTACGTGACCGAGAGCCGCCGCCTGCTCGAGGTGCTGGACACCCGGCTCGCAGGCCGCGACTGGCTGGTGGGCGAGGCGCTCTCGATCGCCGATATCGCCACCTATCCCTGGGCGCGCAGCCATTTCTGGGCCACGGTCAGCGTCGAAGGGTTGCCGCATCTGCAGGCCTGGTTCGACCGGCTCGACGCCATGCCCCGGGTGCAGGAGGCGCTGCAGCTGCCCGAACCCCGGCCCTCGGCCTTCGGAGAGGGCGACGTGGCCCGGGCGGCCAAGGAAAACGCCGCGCGGTTCCGGTGAGCCGGACCGCGATCCCTGCCAATAGGGCGGCGCTCGCCTGAGGCGCGCCCTGCCCCGTCCCAAGATTCTGGAGAGACCCCATGCCTGACCCCATCCGCGTCGATATCGTCTCCGACGTCGTCTGCCCCTGGTGCGTGATCGGCTATTCGCAGCTCGCCCGCGCCGCCGAGGAGACCGGCTTCGAGATCGAGGTGCAGTGGCACCCCTTCGAGCTGAACCCGCAGATGCCGTCCGAGGGCCAGAACCTGCGCGCGCATCTGGCCGAGAAATACGGCACCTCGCCCGAGGACTCCGCCCGGGCCCGCGACCGGCTGACCGAGATGGGCGCGGCGCTCGGCTTCACCTTCAACTACGCCGAGGACATGCGCATGGTGAACACCTTCCGCGCGCATCAGCTCATCGACTGGGCCACCGGCGAGGGCCGCGGCCACGAGATGAACATGGCGCTTTTCGAGGCGTTCTTCACCCGCCGCGAGAACCTCGACGATGCGCAGGTGCTGGCCGATGAGGCCGCCGCCATCGGGCTCGACCGCGCGGCGGCGCTGGCGGTCCTCGAAAGCGGCGAGCTGGCCGACCTGGTGCGCCAGAAAGAGCAGTTCTGGACCGCGCGCGGCATCTCCGGCGTGCCCGCGATGATCTTCGCCCGCAAGCACCTGGTCACCGGCGCCCAGGGCGAGGAGAACTACGCCAAGATCCTGCACCACCTGGCCGAGGACGCGGCGGCTTGAGGGGGCGACAGCCTCTGCGACAAGCGCTCCGGTCGGACCGGCGTGCTTCCCGTGCGGAGGCTGATCCTCACCGGCCCCCGTTTCAGGGAACGAGCGCCGGATCTCGCGCGGCGGGGCCCTCGGCTACCGTGCCCCGGCGGCGCGCAATGCCCCCCTTCTGCGCTACGCCCGCGACGTAGACCTCCGCCACGGCGCGGTCGTCGCCCAGGATCTGCAGCGCAAACAGCTCTTCCGACAGGCTGGTCGCCCGCGCGCTGCGCAGCGCCAGCGCCGGGGTTGCGTGGCTGTCGAGCACCACGAGGTCGGCCTCCGTTCCGGGCGCGAGCGTGCCGATCCGGTCCGACAGGCCCAGCACCTCGGCGTTGCCGCGGGTGATCCAGTCGAAGGCGGCCAGCGGGTGCAGTTTCTGGCCGCGGAGCTGCAGCACCTTGTAGGCCTCGGCGAGCGTGGTCAGCATCGAATAGCTCGTGCCGGCGCCCACATCCGTGGCCACGCCCGGGGTGATCCCGCGCGCCCGCAGGCCCGCGTCGTCGAAAAGCCCGCTGCCGAGGAACAGGTTCGAGGTTGGACAGAAGACCGGCGTCGCGCCGCGCTCGGCCAGGAGGTCGATCTCGCGCGGCTCGAGGTGGATGGCATGACCGAGAAGCGTGTTCTGCCGCACCAGCCCATGCGCCTCGTAGACGCCGAGGTAGTCCGGGGCCTCGGGGAAAAGCGCGCGGGTCGCCGCGATCTCGTCGAGGTTCTCGGAGAGATGCGTCTGGATGGGACAGCCCGGATGCTCCGCCGCCAGGGCGCCCGCGGCCTCGAGCTGTTCCGGCGTCGATGTCAGCGCGAAGCGCGGCGAGATGACATAGCCCGCCCGGCCCCTGCCGTCCCAGCGCTCGATCAGCGCGCGGCTTTCGTCGTAGCCGCTCTGCGCGGTGTCGCGGAGGCCCTCGGGGGCATTGCGGTCCATCATCACCTTGCCGCCCAGCATCCGCATGCCGCGCCGCTCGGCCTCGGCGAAATAGGCCTCGGCGGAAGCGGGATGGACCGAGCAGAAGGCCACCGCCGTGGTGGTGCCATGCGACAGGATGAGGTCGTAGAACTCCGACGCCATCGCCGCGGCATGGTCGGGGTCGCCGTAGCGCAGCTCGGCGGGGAAGGTGTAGCCGTTCAGCCAGTCGAGAAGCTGCGCCCCCCAGGAGGCGATCATCTCGATCTGGGGAAAATGGATGTGGGTGTCGATGAAGCCCGGCAGGATCAGATGCGGGCGGTGATCGGTCACCGGCAGCGCGGGCGCTTCGGCGCGCACTTGGTCCCAGTCCCCGCAGGCGGTGATCCGGCCATCCGAAAGCCGCAAAGCGCCGTCCTCGAGATAGGTGTAGGCCGCGTGGTCCTCGGGGCCTTCCGGCGCGCGGTGGAAGCTCAGAAGGCGGCCGCGGATGATCTGGTCGGTCTGTGTCATCGTCTCTCTTGCCTCGTTCTGCGGACGGGCGCGGGGGGCGCCCGTCCGGCCGTGTTTCATTCGCCGGGCTGCATTCCGACCGGGTCGACCGGGTCAGAGGGTTCGCCGGCGCTCTCCTGCCGGTGGAAGACCGGGTAGATCGCCAGGAAGGCCGCCGCCATCAGGTAGCCCATCGCCACCGGCGTCGGCTCGGGCCATTGCAGGCCGGCGGCGTGGATCACCCCGAAGGCCGACATCACCGAGGCCGCGAAGGCAAACCCGGCGGAGGTGCGGAAGTGCCCGTCGATCACGCTGGCGACGATGGCGCCCCAGATCAGCCCGGTCAGGATCGCGCCCTGGCTCAGCAGCAGGTGCCCCTGGTAATGCGCGCCCTGGGTCATCAGCTCGGCGGTCAGCGCCGCGTCGCCCAGCACCGGCAGCCCCTCGACGCCCGAGGCGCCGAGCGCGCTCATCATCGAGTTCCACTTGGTCACCAGGAAGCTCGAGATATGCGGCATCATCGCGATGCTCACTGCGGCGATATGCGAGGGCTTCACCGATTGCGCGGTATTGGTGATCAGGCTCAGCGCCACGAAGACCAGCACCGGCGCGGCGGCGGCGGCGGGGATCAGCCCGTTGAGGAAGGCCAGGAGCCCGGTGAAGGCCGCCAGCGGGATCACCGTGCCCACGCCGATCACATAGCCCGCATGGGCGCCCATGCGCTTGTAGGCGGGATGGCCGATATAGGCCGTCGTCGGGAAGGGCGAGCCGAAGAGCGCGCCGACCATGGTCCCGGCGCCGTCGGTCACCTGGCAGAGCCCCACCGGGTAGCTGTCGCCCACCGCCTCGGCGCTCTCGACGTTGTTCATGGTCTCGATGAAGTTGTAGATCTGCACCGGCACCAGGACGAGGAAGAGCTCGGGGTTGGCGAAGAGGTGCTGGATGCCCGCCACGAGGTCGCCCAGGTAGGGCATGGGCAGGTAGACCCCGACGGTCGAGACATCGATCTCGGACTTGCCGAGCGCCAGCGCCACCAGCGTGCCCGCGACCAGCGCCAGAAGGCCCGCCGGCACGTTGCCCGGCAGGCGGAAGCGCCCGACGAGGCCCCAGAGGATGATGATCATCGAGGCGAAGCCGACGTAGGGGTCCTCGAAGACCGTGGCGAGCGGCACGGTGCCGATGAAGACCAGCGCGATCCCGCAGAGCGTGCCGAGCATGCCGGCGCGCGGAGTCACGCGCTTCAGCCAGGGCCCGACCAGCGCGCCCATGGCCGCCACGATGCCGCCGATGAAGCCCGCGCCGATGCCGACCTGCCAGGCCAGGAGCGGATCCTCGGTGGCCCAGTAGATCGGCCCGATGACCCCGAAGAGATAGACGAACATCACCGGCGTCGAGATGCCGTAGGGCAGCGCGGTCACGTCGCGGCCGGTGCGCGCGGCGGTGCGTTTGGCGAGCCAGACGTAGACCGCGACCCCGGCGATGATGGCCATGGCAGCGCCCGGCAGGATGCGCCCGAAAACGATCTCCGAGGGCATGCCGAAGACGAAGCGGCAGATCCCCGAAAGCACGATCAGATTGACCAGGTTGTCGGTAAATAGCGCCCAGAAGGCACTGAAATCGCTGCGTGAAAATAGCCTGTAGCTAGAGTGTCCGGTGTCCATGTCAGGTCTCCTCCCTGGGTGGTTGCGCCTTGGTCTCTCCCGCCGGCCCTCAGCCGTGCGGGTCCTCCCGGACCGCGGCGCGGGGCCGTTCCATGCTGTCGCATGGGGTGGGGTGTCGCGGCGCGCGGGCCGCGGTGTCTTCCCGGGTCAGCGCGCCCATCACCTCGGCGGTGACGCAGGCGGCGATGATCTCGGGGCGTTTGTCGCGGCTCAGGCCCGCGCCGATCGGGCAGGTCAGCCCCTCGGTCGAGCGCGCCTCGCCGGTCTGGCGCACCCAGCGGTCGAATTTCGCCCGTTTGGTTCGGGATCCGATCAGCCCGACATATCCCGCGTCGCCCCGCGCCAGCGCCGCGTCGGTGACCAGGAAATCGAGCCCGTGATCATGCGTGGCGACCACGAAGGCCGCGCCCGGAGCGGCGGCTTCGACCAGCGCCTCGGGCAGGACGGCGAGCCGCGTCTCGACCTGGGCGGAGCAGAGCGCCAGTTCCTCGGGGCGCATGTCCACCAGAACGGTGCGCACCGGCATGTGCTGCATCAGATCCGCCAGCGCCCGGCCGACATGGCCCGCGCCGAAGATGAAGACCTCGGGCCAGGCCGCGCGGGCCCGGGCCGCGCGGTCGCAGGCGGCGCGCCGGTCGCCCCGGCCCATGCGGGTCAGGGTGATCTCCACGCGCCCGCCGCAGCACTGGCCGATCTCCGGGCCGAGCGGCAGGTCCATCCGGTCCGAAAGCACCCCGGTCTCGAGCATCTCGCGGGCGCGGGCGACGGCCATATATTCGAGCCGCCCGCCGCCGATGGTGCCGTGCAGGTCCTCGGACGCCACGAAGATCGCGGCCCCGGCCTCGCGCGGGGAGGACCCGCGCACCCGGTCGAGCGCGACGCGCACCACCGCGCCCTGGGCCGCGAGGAAGTCCTCCAGCGGTCTCATGCCCCCTGCCCCTTCAGCCGCTCCACCGCCATGAGCACGCGCTCGGGCGTGGCCGGCGTGTCGAGGCGCGGGCAAGTCCGGTAGTCGGCGACGCTCGCCACCGCCATGGACAGCGCCTCGAGGACCGAGATGCCGAGCATGAAGGGCGGCTCGCCCACGGCCTTGGAGCGCTTGATGGTGCGCTCGGCGTTGGCGTTCCAGCTGACGAGATCGACGTTGAAGATCCGCGGCGCATCCGAGGCCAGCGGGATCTTGTAGGTCGAGGGCGCGTGCGTGCGAAGCCGCCCGGCCTCGTCCCACCAGAGCTCCTCGGTGGTCAGCCAGCCCATGCCCTGGACGAAGGCGCCCTCCACCTGGCCGCGGTCGAGATCCGGGTTCAGCGAGCGGCCGACGTCGTGCAGAAGGTCGGTCCTGAGCACCCGGTATTCGCCGGTCAGCGTGTCGATCTCGACCTCGGAACAGGCCGCGCCATAGGCGTAGTAGTAGAACGGCCGCCCGGTGCCGCTGGCGCGGTCCCAGTGGATGTCCGGGGTCTTGTAGAAGCCCGCCGCGGAAAGCTGCACGCGCGCCATGTAGGCCTGTTTCACGAAAGCCGCGAAGGGCACCACTTCGTCGCCGATGGCGACTGCGTTCGGCAGGAAGCGCACGGCGTCCGCGGCAACCCCGCGGCTCTCGCAGGCGAAGCCCACCAGCCGCGCCTTGATCTGCTCGGCGGCATCGAGCGCCGCCATGCCGTTCAGGTCCGAGCCCGAGGAGGCCGCCGTGGCCGAGGTGTTCGGCACCTTCTCGGTGGTCGTCGCGGTGATGCGGATCGTGTCGATGTCGACCTGGAAGGCGTCGGCCACCACCTGCGCCACCTTGGTGTTGAGGCCCTGCCCCATCTCGGTGCCGCCGTGGTTCAGGTGGATCGAGCCGTCGTTGTAGACGTGGATCAGCGCGCCCGCCTGGTTGAAATGCGTGGCGGTGAAGGAGATGCCGAACTTCACCGGCGTCAGCGCGATGCCGCGCCGGATCACCGGGTTCTCGCGGTTGAAGGCGAGGATCTCCGCGCGCCGCGCGCGGTAATCGGCGCTGGTCTCGAGCTCCTCCACCAGCCGCAGGATCACGTTGTCGGTGACCTCTTGGTGGTAGGGGGTGAGATCGCGGCCCTTGCGGTAGAAGTTCGCCTTGCGCACGTCGAGCGGGTCGCGGCCGAGGGCGTAGGCGATCTCTTCGATCATGCGCTCGGCGGCGACGACGCCCTGCGGGCCGCCGAAGCCGCGGAAGGCGGTATTGGAGACCGTGTTGGTCTTCATCGGCCGGCTCTGAAGCCGCACGTGCGGGTAAAAGTAGGCGTTGTCGGCGTGGAACAGCGCCCGGTCGGTCACCGGACCCGAGAGGTCGGCGGAGAAGCCGCAGCGCGCCGCGAAGCTGCCCTCGACCGCCGCGATCACGCCGTCACCGTCGAAGGCCACGTCGTAGTCCACGACGAAGTCGTGGCGCTTGCCGGTGGCGGTCATGTCCTGGTCGCGATCGGGGCGAATCTTCACCGGCCGGTCGAGCCGCTTGGCGGCCACCGCGGCGACCGCGGCGAAGAGGTTCATCTGGCTTTCCTTGCCGCCGAAGCCGCCGCCCATGCGCCGGACCTGCACGACCACTGCGTTCGACGGCACGCCGAGGACGTGGGCGACCATGTGCTGCGCCTCGCTCGGGTGCTGGGTCGAGCAATGCACCGTGACGGTGTCGTCCTCGCCGGGCACCGCGAAGGAGATCTGGCCTTCGAGATACATGTGGTCCTGCCCGCCGATGCGGACCCGACCGGCAAGCCGATGCGCGGCCCCCTCCCGGCCCTCGGCCAGCTCGCCGCGCTTCAAGGTCAGCGGTTCGGTCACATGCGGGTAGCCCGCCGCGATGGCGGCCTCGGGGTCGAGCGCATGCGGCAGCACCTCGACCTCGACCTTGGCCAGCGTCGCGGCGCGGCGCGCGGCATCGCGGCTCTCGGCGATCACCGCGAAGAGCGGCTGGCCGTGGTACTGGATCAGGTCCTCGGGGAAGACCGGGTCGTCGTGCTTTCCGGTCGGGCTCACGTCGTTCTCGCCGGGGATCTCGGCGGCGGTCAGCACGTCCACCACGCCGGGGGCCGCGCGCACGGCTGCGAGGTCCATCGACAGGATGCGCCCGTGGGCCACCTCCGAGACGCCGAGGTAGGCGTGCAGCGTGCCCGCCGGCTCGGCGATGTCGTCGGTGTAGGCGGCGCGGCCGGTGACGTGGTTGGCGGCGCTGTCGTGGGTGAGGCTGCTGTGCACGGCGCCGCGGATCGGCGCGAAACTCTCGTCGCCCCGGATCGGCGCGCGGATGGTCTTCATGTCGGTCATCGGGTCCCCTCCCCTCAGGCGCTCAAACGGACGCGGGCCGCGGCCCCGTCGGCATGCTCGAGATGGAAGCGGCGCAGGAGGTTCTGCGCCGCCAGCGCGCGGTATTCGGCCGAGGCGCGCCAGTCGGTCAGCGGCTGGTAATCCTGCGCCAGTGCCTTGGCCGCCGCCTCGAAGGCGGCTGCGCCGAAGGGCTGGCCCAACAGCGCCGCCTCGGGTCCGGGCGCCCGGCGCGGCGTCGCCGCCATGCCGCCGAAGGCGATCCGCGCGTCGGTGATGATCCCGTCCGCCACCGTCACGCTGATGCCCGCGGCGAGCGCCGAGATGTCCTCGTCGCGCCGCTTCGAGACCTTGTAGGCGGCGTCGCGCTGGCCCGTCGCGGGGCGCGGCACGCGGATGCTCTCGACGAACTCGCCGGGGGCGCGGTCCTGCTTGCCGTAGTCGATGAAGAAGTCCTCGAGCGGCAGCGTCCGCCGCGCCTGCCCGTGCCGCAGCGTGACCGTGGCACCCAGCGCGATCAGCACGCAGGGCGTGTCGCCGATCGGCGAGCCATTGGCGATATTGCCGCCGATGGTGCCCATGTTGCGCACCTGCCAGCCGGCGATGCGGGCCCAATAGGGCGCGAGATGCGGGACATGTTCCGCGATCACCGGCTCGAGGCCGGAATAGCTGACGCCGGCGCCGATCTCGATGGCGTCCTCCTCGACCGCGATCTGTCGCAGCCCGTCGAGATGGCCGATGAAGACCGCCGGGCCGATGGGCTTCAGGAACTTCGTGACCCAGAGGCCTACGTCGGTGGCCCCGGCGATCACCGTGGCCTCGGGCAGTTCGGCCAGGACCTCGGCCAGGTCGTCGACCGAGCCCGGCAGGATCGCACGGTTCTTCTCGGGCCCGCTGACCACGCGCCGCCCGTCGCGCATGGCCCGGAGCCGCGCCTCAATGGCCGCGCGCTCTTGCGCGATCGGGTCGTTTTCCGGCGTGCCGTAGCCATGGACCGCCTGCGCCGCGCGCAGGATCGGCGCGTAGCCGGTGCAGCGACAGAGGTTGCCCTGCAGCGCGGTCTCGATCTCCTCGGTCGTGGGCCGCGGCGAGGCCATCCAGAGCGCGTAGAGCGACATGACGATGCCCGGCGTGCAGAAGCCGCACTGGCTGCCGTGGTGATCGACCATGGCCTGCTGCACCGGGTGCAGCGCGCCGCCGCGCGGCGAGAGATGCTCGACCGTGACCACATGGCAGCCGTCCACCGAGGCGAGGAAGCGAATGCAGGCGTTCACCGTCTCGTAGCGCAGCGCCCCGTCCTGCAAGCGGCCCACCAGCACGGTGCAGGCGCCGCAGTCGCCCTCGGCGCAGCCTTCCTTGGTGCCGGTCAGCCGCCGCGCCAGGCGCAGGTGGTCCAGAAGCGTGTCGGACGCGCCGACACCCTCGAGCACGACCTCGCGGTCGTTCAGCAGGAAACGGATCTCCGTGCGATGCGCCATGGCTCTCCCCCGTCGCGGATCTGTGGAATCTGCGGCAGACCATACGCCCGGAGCACCCCGACCGATAACAGAGCCAATCGGCAAATTCTTTCAACGAAGTGTTGAAAATGCCCCCGCCGGGGGATCTGCTAGAAGGGCCTTGCCAGACCGGCCTGAGAGGGAGGGCCCGATGCCTTACGTGGAAAGCCTGCGCGTCTTCGCCCGGGTGGTGGAGCTGGGCAGCATCACCTCGGGCGGCCGCGACCTGCGGCTCACCCCGGCGGTGGCCAGCAAGCGGATCAAGGAGCTCGAACAGAAGCTCGGCGTGCGGCTTTTCAACCGCACCACGCGCTCGCTTACCCCGACCGAGGTCGGCCGGGTCTTCTACGAGGAGGCCAAGGAGGTGCTCGAACGGCTCGACCGCGCCGAGGCCGCGGTGGCGAATTACTCGCAGACCCCGCGCGGGGCGATCCGCGTCAGCGCCCCGCTGGGCATCGGGCGGCGGCTGGTGGCGCCCCTGGTGCCGGAGTTCACCGACGCCTACCCCGAGACGCAGGTGCGCATGCGGCTTTCCGACCGCCGCGTCGACATCCTGGGCGAGGAGATGGACGTGGCCTTCTTTCTCGGCAATCCGCGCGATTCCAACCTGAAGATGCGCAAGATCGCCGACTGCCCGCGGGTGCTGGTGGCCGCGCCCTCCTATCTGGAGCGTCACGGAAGCCCGCGGCGGCCCGACGACCTCCTGGGCGGGGCGCACAACTGCCTGCTGCTGCGCTATCCGCGCTCGCCCGAGTATTACTGGGTGCTGAACACGCCGGAGGGGCCGCGCAAGCTCGACGTGGCGGGCCGCTACGACGCCGACGACGGCGACATCCTGACCGACTGGGCGCTGGCTGGGCGGGGCATCGCGATGAAGCCGCGCTTCGACGTGGCCGGGCATCTCGACAGCGGGGCGCTGGTCGAGGTGCTGCCCGACTATCCGCCGCCGCCCGCGCTGTTCGGGTGCCTCTATCCGCACAAGCAGCTGCAGGACACCAAGCTGCGGCTTTTTATCGATTTCATGCAGGAGGCGGGGAAGCGGCGGCTCACTGGGTGAGCGGCCCGGGACGGGACGTGATGGTGCGCTCCGATCCGCGCTCAGCCCGCCAGCCGCGCCCCCCAGAGCAGCGCAAAACCCAGGCACAACCAGGGGCCGAAGGCCAGCTCCGCCCCCCGCCCCTCACGCCGGAAAAGCGCGGCGGCCAGGCCGCCGAGCGAGGCGATCAGCAAGAGGCTCGGCAAGGCCTGCCAGCCGAGCCAGGCGCCCGCCCCTGCGAAGAGCTTCGCATCGCCCAGCCCGAGGCCCTCGCGCCCGTGGCGTGCGAAAAACCACGCCCCGATTGCCCAGAAAACCGCGAAGCCGCCCCCCGCGCCCAGCACCGCTGCGCGCAGCTCCAGCCCGGGCGTGAGCGCCGCCAGCGCGAGGCCCGCCGCGAGTAGCGGCAGGGTGACCGCATCCGGCAGCCGGCGGTCGGCCAGATCGCGCCAGGCAAGATACCCGAGC
>NZ_JAJSEC010000008.1 GCF_021272185.1 Roseivivax sp. GX 12232 | reverse complement strand
GGTCGACGTCCGATTGAACATCGCGGGTTACGCGCATGGTGGGGACGCGGCAGGCGATCTGCTGCTGGAGTTTGAGAACCTGATCGGCTCGGACCACGACGACTTCCTCTTCGGCGACGCTGGCAACAACGTGATCGAGGGCGGGAGTGGCAATGATTTCCTCCAAGGCCTTGCCGGAGACGACACTATCCATGGCGGAGCTGGAATCGACCGCGCGCTCTTAGACGGACCGCGGTCCGACTATTCCGTGACGGATTTCGGCGGCGGAAAGCGAATCGTAAACCTCACAACCTTCGAAGACGACCGCATCTTCGACGTCGAACACCTCACATTTCTTGACACGACGCTATCATTCTAGCCGATGGCTTGGAGTGCCCCCACTGGAGTGGTCCGCTCACTGGGATAGAAAGATCCCACCTTTGAGAGGACCAGAGAATGGCTGGGAAGCGAGAAAAGCCCGAAGACATCGTCTTGAAGCTGCGCCAGGTCGAGGTGCTGCAAGGCCAAGGTCTGTCGGTAGGCGATGCGGCGCGCCAGGTCGGCATCAAGCAGCAGGGCTACTACCGTTGGCGCAGGCAGTATGGCGGCATGAGCCGTGATTAGCTGAAGCGGCTCAAGGAGCTTGAGGCGGAGAACCAGCGGCGCCGGCGTGCTGTCTCCGACCTGACCCTCGACAAGATGATCCTGAGCGAAGCGGTGCGGGGAGTGAGGGCCGTCTCGGAAAAGGTCCGGGGGACCGTTTCAGGTCCGAACGGGCGGAGCCCCTAGGCCCCTCGCGCCGACGTAAGTGCATCGACCACTTGCGGCAGACGCTTGGCGGCGAGCCTTTGTCCGACATTGGTCCGAGGACGATGGCGAGCGAGCGCCGCGCTTAGCCCGCACGCTCGGACAGCATCGCTCCACCCGAGCTGGAAGGTGCCGCAGGGGCGGGCGGACGAAGCGCAGCTGACGGCGGATATCATCGAGCTGGTGCGACAGTATGGCCGCTACGGATATCGCCCTATCACGGCGCTGCTGAACCAGGCTGGCTGGCAGGTGAAACGCAAGCGGGTCGAGCGCATTTGGCGACACTGGGGGCTGAAGGTCCCGCAGAAACAGAAGAAGCGAGGCCGTCTCTGGCTCAACGACGGGTCCTGCGTTTGCCTGCGGCCCGAGCGTCCCAACCATGTCTGGTCCTACGGCTTCGTCCAGAACCGCACGCATGACGGTCGCGCCTACCGCATCCTAAATATCATCGATGAGTTCACGAACGAGGCGCTGATGATCCGCATCGACAGGAAGCTCAACTCAACCGACGTGGTCGATGCCCTGACTGACCTGTTCATCCTGCGCGGGCCGCCCAAGTTCATTCGGTCCGACGATGGCCCCGAGTTTGTCGCGCTCAAGGTACGGGAGTGGAGCGAGGCAGTGGGGGCGAAGACTGCTTACATCGAACCCGGCTTCCCGCGGGAGAACGGCTACTGCGAGAGTTTCAACGCCCGGCTCCGCAACGAGCTGCTTGAAAGGGAGGTCTTCCACTCGTTCCGCGAGGCTCAGATCCTCATCGAGCGATGGCGCCGTCACTACAACGCAACCCGACCTCACAGCGCCCTGGGCTACAGGCCACCAGTCCCGGAGAGCGTCGTGGCCGCCGACCGGCGGCCTGCGATGCACTAGCAATTAACGTCGACCACGCGGTTGGGGCAGATCAGAAGCAGGTTAACTATTTCCATCGTACGCTATCGAGCAGCGCCTCGGTCCGTTGGCCGCCGACCTCGAGAGAGATCTCGCGTTGGTAGAAGTCGGCACCGGTCCGGCCCATCCGGATCCGGTCTTCGGCAGGCAATGCATACAGCTTGCGGATCGCAGCGGCCATCGCCTCTGGGTTCTCGGGCGGACAGCCTAACCCGGCGCCTGCCTGTTCAATTAGTGCAGCGGCGTCCCCGGCCACTGCCATTAGTGTCGGCCGCCCGGAAGCTAGCGCCACCTGCGTCTTGCCCGGGATCGTCGCCGCAAAGAACGGCAGATCGCGCAGATGTACCAGCAGCACGTCAGACAGCGCGTTGATCCCCGCCATCTCCCAGTACTGGCGCCGCCCTAGGAAAAGCACGTTCTCGGCCCCCAACTCCCTTTTCAGCGCCTTCAGCCTGTCCTCCTCGTGGCCGGTGCCGGCGAGGACAATTTGGATCTCAGGCCTGTCGCGCAGCAGGGCGGCGGCGCGGACCACCGTCTCCAGCCCCTGCATCGGGCCCAGGTTTCCAGCATAGACCACGTTGAACCGCCCCGCGAGACCCAACTCGCGCGCCATTTCGGGGTTCGGTTTGGTGGGATTGAACGCCTTTTCGTCGGTCCAGTTGTATATCACGTGCACCTTTTCCGCGGGCACGCCGCGCGCAACCAGCATATCCTTGAACCCCGGCGACAGCACGGTGATCGCGGCGGCATGGCGATAGGCCACGTTGCACCAGGCGTGAATCGCGCGTTCCAAAAGGTCGCGGGTCCGGCCCGGCCCTACCATGCCCGATTCCATCACTGTTTCCGGCCACATGTCGGCGATGTGATAGACAAACGGGACCCGCCGGAAAAGTTTTAGCGACATCGCCGCCAGGCCGATCGTAGGCGGTGGATGATAGACATAGCCGACGTCCGCGTCGCCAATTCCGGCTGTGCCGATTGTCGCGGCGCTGGCCGCGAAAGAGGTAAAGTTGAGGATTCGCCCCCGAGCTGAATTATCATGGCTGGGATAAAGCGGAACCCGCAGGACCGGCACCCCGTCCATGGTCTGGCGCTGCCATGGACGGATCTTGTACCCGTCATAGACCTTGCCGCCGGGATAATTGGGAAAGCCAGTCAAAACCTTTACGTCGTGACCACGTGCCTGCAACCATTTGGCAAGCGGCAGCCCCTTCGTCGCACCTGGCTCTGGGTCAAACCATTGTGAAAGCAAAATTATACGCATGATGTCGAAAAGCAAAAGACCGGACTAGCACAGCCTTTTATAGCCCTCTGATAGTTTGGAGAACTCTGAGTCCCAGTTGAATTTTTTTTGCAACGCTTTCCGTCCGTTTTGGCCAAGTTGGCGGGTGCGCGCCGGATCGGCTGCCAGTGCCCGAATTTCGCGCGCAACGGCAGCTGGGTCCTCGGAGTCGATGATGATCCCGCACTGCGCTTCGGTTACGATTTCGGATACATAGCGGGCATATTTCGACACCAGCACCGGCAGTCCCGCGGCCATGTAGTCGAACAGTTTATGCGGCAACCCGTAGGCATTTGTCTCAGAGCCGGATTGGAAGAAAACGATGCCTAAGTGCGAAGAGGTGAGTTTGCAGGTCAGTTCCTCGTAGGGCAACCAGTCTATCACTTCGAGTCGGTCGTCTAGCCCTTCATCCACGATCATGTCGCGAAACGCTGTATTGGACATGTTCGTAATTGTGCCGACAAGGGTGAAGGGCGTACTGGCATCTAGGTAGTCGCGTGCACAGGCCAAGATAACATTGCTGCCGCGTTCTTCGGCCATCAGACCTACGTGGATGATCCGGAAGGGAGCGCCCGTGCAGCCCTCCCTTTCGGTTTGCTGGTCCGCGTTTTGGTCGGCGGACATGCGGTCCATGCGAGCGGCGACGTCCAGAACGGCGAAGTTCTCGGCGGAAATGATCCTGTCTGGAAGGTTTGGAAAGTCCCGACGGATATGGCGGTTGGCAACCACGATCAGGTCGGTGCGCGGCGCGAGCAGACGGTAGAGCATGCGCAGGCTGCCGATGGTCAGTGGCGAAAGGACCCGTGGCATGCGGGTTTCGGCGAACATGGACGGGTAGAACTCGTGCACGTCAAACACCACCCGCGTGTTCGACACCAGCTTGAGCGCTAGCGCGACGATCCAGGAATCAAGTTCGTTGGCGTGGATGATGTCGGGTCGCAGACGGCGTGCGGTAAAAAACAGCTTGGGAAAATTGCGAAATCGACCGATAAGCCCGGGGCGCCGCGTGTAAGTCGATATGTGCACGCCGTCCTTGTCCAGTTCCTCCGCATTATCGTCGGGACACAGGTGGATCACTTCATAGCCTTCAGCAGCGAGCCAGACTGCTTCCTTCTGGAAGACGCGTTTGTCGAATTTTGGATGGGCGGAGGACAGGAAAAGAACCTTGGTCATGCAGTATACGGTGCTCCGGGTAAAGGGTTTTGCGACAAACGTGGAGTAGGTGTTTTCTTTGGCAGCAGGGTGATTAGCATCATGCTGATCGCGATGCCGTTGCTGATCAGCCCGGTGTGGACCGGAACATTCGAAAAGACCAGCCCCGCAGGCAACACCGTGAAGGCGACGAGAGTCATGTCACGACCGCGCGCCAGGGAGTCGATCAGCCACAGTACCAAGGCCATTTGTAATGACGAGAAGATCATTCCGAGATAGCCCAGATTGACATAGCCATCCGCCAAAAAGTTTGCGTTGGCATTATTGCGCGCTTCGTATTGCGTAATATAGTCACCGACACGCCGGGAATAAGACAGGTCGAAATCCGACTGAATAATTCCGGACAGAAAGCTGTCAGCATACAATAGTATTGGCTGCGCACCGAAGAATTCCATGTAGACGGACGTCAGGTATCCGTTGTTTTGGAATATCCTAAAATGCGTTAGCCAGCTGGTGACTGGTCCCGCCCCAAGCAAGATGTCGACGAAATACGGAATCGTGATGAACCCGATGACGATCACGAAGGCCAAGTTCAGCGCGATACCGTCGATCGATAGGCGGAGGCGCTGCGCATATCGGGTTGAAGCGGCGAACAGCAAAACGATGATCGTCGTGAAGAAGACCGTTTTATGGGTGGAGACAGCAAAGGCCACGAAGGCTATCATTACAGCCATGCCAATATAGACCGGTCTGCGTGTCTGAAAGCCGTAAACGGCTAGGAATGGTGCGAGCGCCACGCCCATCCAGTTGGTGGCGTAGACATTGATCCTGCTGAAACTGCCATCGTTGACCGCGTCGCGCAGTTCGAGCCTTTTTTCATAGACATCGAAAAACGAGACATTGGCGAAGGCGGTCGGGTTGGTCAGCACCAAGTAGGTCGGCCCGAAGATGACTAGCACCCAAATGATGCCCCAACCTATCTGCGACTGGTATCTTAGAGGCTTAATGCTTGTCGTGGGCACCAAATAGGCAAAGTAGATAATGAAGAAGCAGAGTACGCAAAATAGTGCGCGGAAATGCCGGACAAGGATCGACATTTCGTGGTCTGCTACGAGAAAAAAGCTGATTGGAATGAGGTTCGAAAAGTACAGAAAGATATAAATGGATTTTGATGGACGGTCGCTTCGCGAGATCCAAAGCAGAGGTATTAACGCGTAAAGATAGCCCAGTGCGATGTCGGGCAGAATTGACATCAGATCGATTTGAGGCAAACGCAATGTGAGGCTGAATACTGAGTTCATGATCAGCTGATTGTAGCTGAGAGCCAATATCCAATAGGCGACAGTCACAAAGAGCCATAGCTTAATTTTGTCGGGAGATTTAGTCATCTTAGGGGCGGGGCCCGGTAAAATTTCTCATTGATCACAATGACAGTCACGCCGTACGCCAAATAGGCAATTGCGGCCGGGATCACGATGGTGGATACGGTTTGCAAGTAATTCAATCCAAGCTGCTCGACCAGGACCAAGGCCCCGATCAATAGAAGTAAACGTGCGCCATTAAAAAACAGGCTAACGTCGGCCCGTCGCAGTATGTTGAGGCTGGTTGACAGAGGCAAGACTACCGTCATCGCTGCAATGAGTGGAGCGAACCGTTGGGCTGTTAGCCCGGCAACTGCCCATTTATCCCCAAAGATCAAGTTAAACAGTGGTTCACTGAAGAAATGCAGAACGCCCCCCGCGAAGATTCCGAGCACAGATAATAGCCCTAGCGCTTGCCAGAATAACCGTCGGGCCTGAACCACTTTGATCTCCAAAAGCGCCCGATAGGTACCGGTGAAGATATCGCCTAGGGCTTTCTGGATTAGGCCGATTGGTGCATAGATGATCGCCAACGTGAAGCTGATGAACCCGACTTCGAGCAGCGAAAAGTTCTGCGCGACGATCAGCGTCGGCAACGAAACATTAAGCATGTTAAGGAAGGTGCCGGCGGCGCGCATAGCCGCGTAGGACCGGAAATCCACGGCCATGCGCAGAATAGGTCCACGTCGTGGCCACAGGCACCACAGAGACCGGGAACATCGAGAAATTACGAACCCCGCCATCGCGCAGCGGCTGAACATTTCCGCCATCACCAGTCCCAACGTCGTGGGTAGCAGCACGCCGCCCGCAATTTGTCCTATCGAGCGTCCTCCTCCAAGCGCAAGATGCGATCCTGCCAGGACGCGGTATCGTTGGTCGCGTATGATCCGCTGCTGAAAAGTGAAGCCCGCTGCAATGGCCGCGGATTGAATGAGGATTGGGCCGATCGTCCAGTAGGGCATCTCACCGTAGCCCAGCAGGTCATTAATGATAACCACATAAATCAACGCAGCAAGAGGAACGAAAGTGAGCATGATGATGCCCAGAACCAGGCGCACAATGTCATCGGCGTTTTCATCTGTGTTTGCCGCGATCACTGCGTCCACATATCCAAGATGCATGACCACCGTGAGGATGTTGGACATCGTTACCATCAGCCCCAGCACGCCAAAAGCCGTTTCGTCGAAAAGCCTCGCGGCGATGGGCAGCGTCACCAGCACCATAAGCTGTGCGGCGGCAGCCGCTCCGCCGGTCTGCAGAACGGTGGCGAACCGGGTGTAGATCATGGCCGTCGCCGCAGCGGGGGCACAGGCGGGGTCGACCTGTCAGACGCCAAAGTAGCGTTCGCCGGTTTCCACTTCGTCTGCCCCGGGGGGCGGGACAGCGGGCAGGTCGTCATCGCGACGGCAAACGGCAATCAGGTCTGGATCGGCCTCGCCGCGTTCCAGCAGAGCCACCACGCCCGCGATGGCGCTCGGCTTGTCGAAGATTGCCAACAAAGTCAGCCAGCAGATGCGGATATCCATCGCGAGCGTCATGTTGGCAATGTACCAAAGGGCAAGCCGGTTTTTCCAAGGCCGGATGATTTGGTTGTAGAGCAGGTCGGGATTTTTGGCTCCGTCGAGTATGTCGCCTTCATCCGAGAACACAATAGAGGACAGGTCCGTGATGCCGGGCCGGACCGACAGGATCGTCATTTCCGTTTTTGTATATAGCTCGACGCCCCAGGCCCAGGTGTTTGGGCGCGGGCCGACCGCGGACATGTCGCCAATAAGCACGTTGATGAATTGTGACAACTCGTCGATCTTAAACTTGCGGATGAACCTGCCGATTTTGGTCACGCGGGTATCGTGGGTGCCAGTGGAATTCACCCCGGTGCTTTCGGCCCGCACGATCATCGACCGGACCTTGATCATCGTGAAGTTTCCGCCTCCCCGTGCGATCCGGCGTGCAAGATAGAAGGGCGAATAGCGATCCTGCAGCCAGACCAGCAGAATCGATACCAGCAGGATCGGCCCTGCCAGCGTCAGTGCGACTAGCGCCACGAAGAGGTCGAACACCCGTTTGAGCGTATAGGCTCTGCGCTCACCGACGCGAAGGGACTTATCCGTCACGACAAAGCGCCTTTCGCAGCGTGGCGACGACGGCGGCCGCGTCCATGCCGTACTCGGCGCGCAGGAAATTCTGGTCGCCCACAACGCTGGGATATATGTCGTGCAACCCCATTCGGCGGAAGAAGCCGGGCGCGCAGCCTGCCTCCAGCAGGGTTTCAGCCACCACGCCTCCAAGCCCGCCGATGATGGAATGTTCCTCCAGCGTCACGATGCCTCCGGTGTCACGAGCCGCACCTGTGACTTCTTCGGTGTCCAGTGGCTTGAGCGTGTGAATGCCCACGACGCGCAGTTCGATGCCTTCCCGGGCCAGGATCTCGGCGGCTTGCAGCGCCTCCGATAGAATCCCGCCGACGCAGATGACCGTGGCGTCCGCGCCCTCGCGCACACGGCGTGCTCGGCCCAGTGAGATCGACCCGGGATCGGGCGCAAGTCCCGCCGCGCCCTTGTCAATGCGCATGTACTTAGGCCCGGGAGTAGCGGGCAGTTGGCGTGCCAGTTCTTCGGCTTCCCACGGGTCTGTGGGCGCTATCACGGTCATATTTGGCAGCGCGCGCAGGATTGCGAGATCTTCGGTCGCGAAATGCGACACACCCAGCTGACCATAGGAAAATCCGCCTCCAATGCTGACCACGGTGACATCGGCATCGTGGTAGCACACGTCGTTGCGGATCTGTTCGAGGCAGCGCAGCGTGGTGAAGTTGGCGATCGAATATGTAAATACCCGGTAGCCTTCCATCGCAAGCCCGCATGCCATCGCCGTCATGTTCTGTTCGGCCACACCTGCATTTATGAATTGGTTCGGAAAACGTTGTGAATATTCGGTCAGCACGCCGAACCCAAGATCGCCCGTGATCAGCATTACGGACGGGTCCTCGGCCGCCTGTCGGGTCAGTTCTTTGAGAAAAGCGTCACGCATCGGCCTGACCTTTCCTGTCCATGGCCGCAAGATGTTCAAGCTCGGCGGCAGCATCCTCATATTCCTGGCCCTGGGCATTGCGGTAATGCCAAAGGACTGAATCTTCCATGAAGCTCACGCCTTTGCCTTTGGTGGTGTGGCAGATCACGACGCCCGGAGCGGGAGCCGCATTGGCGTTCCCGAAGGCGGCAAACAGTGCCTCGTGATCGTGGCCGTCGCATTCCTCCACGTGCCAGCCGAACGCACGCCACTTGTCCGCGAAAGGTTCCAGCGCAAGCGTTTCGGAAACCGGCGCCAACGACTGGATCTTGTTGTAATCCACCGCCACGGTGAGGTTCGACAGTTTGTGATGGGCGCCGAACAGGATCGCCTCCCAGTTCGAACCTTCATCACATTCCCCGTCCGACAGCAATGCATAGACCCGGTGGGTTTTCTTCTGGCGTAGCGCGGCCATCGCCATGCCCACCGCCACGCCCAACCCGTGTCCCAGCGACCCGGTCGAGAGTTCGACGCCCGGCACGCCTTTGTGGCTGACGTGGCCCGAAAACACCGACCCGTTCTGGTAATGATCCGTCAGCCGGGTTGGCTCGAAGAATCCAAATTCCGCCAGTGTCGCATAGACGGCCGCGCCGGCATGCCCCTTCGATAGAATGAAACGGTCGCGTGTCGGGGATTTTGCGTAGGCCGGATCATAGGTCATCAAGTGGCCATAGATCACCGTCACTATGTCGGTCATCGACAGGGCCGACCCGACATGAGAGCTCTTGCCCTTGCTGGTCATGTCCAGCACGTGGCGGCGCACGCGGTGCGCGACCTCACGCACGGCATCGAAATCGGGACTGTTGTTCAAGGGTTTTGTTCCTTTCGCCTGTACGGCCGGGGTCAGTCGAGAACCGCGAAACCGATATAGGGGTCGAATTCGACCCGCTCGATCCGAAGCGAGCGTTTGGAATGGGCCTCGAGCATGGCCAGCGTTTCGCCCGGCCATAGCGGATTGTCCAATTCGTCGAAGGCAAGCACAGCGCCCTTGGGCATGCGGGGCAACAAGTACTCCAGCGCCACCCTGGTCGGCTCGTAAAGATCGAAATCCATGAACAGCACCGAAACCAAAACGTGCGGATTGTCCTCAACAAATTGCGGGATCGTCGTGGTCGCGTCGCCGCGGATGAGGTTCACCTTGTTAACGTGACCGATGAACCGGGTGCTGTCGTAGACGTCGATTAATTCAGACAGTTCGTCATGCACGTCGGCCCTCAGGTCGCCTTCCTTGACATGCATGGAGCTGGCAGAGCGGTCTTTTTCGCTCACGCCAGGGAAACCTTCGAATGTGTCGAAGCCATAAATCCGCCGCGTCAGATTGACCGGTTCGAGAATTGCGGAGAATTTCGCCCAGCTCATGAGGCCAAACCCGTGGTTCACTCCGCATTCCACGATCGAGCCTTTCACCTGCAGGGTTCGCTTGAAGATTTCGTAGAGCGCGAGAAAACGGGTCAGGTTTTGTCGACGGACGTATTTCGGAAAATTCTCCATTTTGGTTTCCCAGGGCGACGGGTTCGCCTCGAAAATGGCCCGGTTGCGCGGACCCTCCTGAGCTTCGGCGTCGGTGCGCAGCCCGCCTGCGACGTTGATAGGGTTAGACATGGCTCAAGCCTCCTGGCCCTGGTAGAATTGTATGATCGTGTCGCAGACGTGGTGCACGTCGTCGTCTGATAGCATGTGGTGCAGGGGTAAC
Source organism: Roseivivax sp. GX 12232 (assembly GCF_021272185.1). Lineage (GTDB taxonomy): Bacteria > Pseudomonadota > Alphaproteobacteria > Rhodobacterales > Rhodobacteraceae > Roseivivax. The sequence goes on along the minus strand of NZ_JAJSEC010000008.1, from coordinate 205,495 downwards.
ATCATGAAATGCTTCGAAAAATCTTCTGCGAACGGGGCGTCGCTGCGCATCTCTAGATCGTCGAATTGATGCAGCATCCAGCCGCCCCATTGCAATATTGTGCCTACGCCATGATCTGCGAGATACGTCCGTAGATTGTCTCGGTCCTCAGCCCAGATCTCGTAGTTCTGGAAAATGTCGAACCGACGTGGATCGCTGTCGGGAGCTGGCGGCAAGCGCAGCGAATTAAGGTTATTCAGCCGGTCCTGGTAGATCGCCGCGATGGCGCGGCGCCGCGTGATGGCCTCGTCGTAGTGGGCGAGCTTCACGTTGAGCACCGCGGCCTGGAGATTGTCGAGCCGCCCGTTGTGGCCCCACAGAGTAACCTTGCCCCGTGGGTTGCGACCGTGATCGCGCATCTGGCGGATCAGGGCGGCGGCCTCGTCGCTGTTGGTCACGACCGCGCCGCCATCGCCGAACGATCCAAGCGTCTTGGCTGGAAAGAAGCTGTAGGAGCCGACCTTGCCGAATAACCCCGCAGGCGTGCCGTTGAACCGCGCGCCCATCGCTTGGCAACTGTCCTCGACCATCTCCAACGAATGGTTCTCGCATATCGCCATCAAACGTTCCATGTCGCAGGTGCGCCCGTTCAACTGGGTCGGCATGATCGCCTTCGTACGGTCGGAAATCATCCGCTCGGCGCTGTCGGGATCCATCATACTGTCGGGCAAGCAGTCGCATACTACCGGGTCGGCACCGACGTGATGCACGGCTGCCGCGGTGGCTACGAAGGTGTGAGAGGACAAGATCACCTCGTCTCCGGGTCCCACGCCGGCTGCACGCAGAGCAAAGACCAGCGCCGCGGTGCCGTCGGCGACACCTATGGCGTGTTTGCAGCCCAAGTAGGAAGCGAGGTTCGCCTCGAATTCGGCCAGGTCCTTCTGCATAATGTAGGCGCCGCGTCGTAAAACGTCCTGCACGGTGCTGTCATAGACTTCGGACCGTTCCGCATATAGCGCGGGGTAGTTGAAAAAGGGGACGTTCTTCATTTGAATTTTCAATTCCTTCTCGTCAACGATCATTTCAGCGCCGCGCGTGGATCCGGTCGCGTTAGCCGATAGGCGCTCAACGCGCCAATTCCAAGTCTGGGGATACGGGCCCCACTGCCGACCCAATCAAAACCGGCTTTTTCTACCACGGCGCAGGAGGCCACGTTGGTGGCCTCGGTCAAGTACCAGAAAGCTCGCCCAGGGCGGGCCAACCGGCGCACAGCCTCGATCAAAGCGCGTTGCGCCAAGCCCCGGCCGCGGGCGTCCGGTTCGGTATGGGTTGCGCCAATCTGCAAGTCATCAGCCGCCATGAAGGGAAAGCGGAAGTACCGTGGGAAGATGCAGCTAACATGCAGTGGCCTGCCGCTGTCGTCATCCAAGCAGAGCGCGCTGTAATCTGGATTTGCAAAAATGCCCAGACGGTGAAAAGCAATGTAGGCTAGGTGCGCGCGACCAATGAAAATGTCTGGTCCCGGAGGCGCATCTCCTGGCCGCCAGAGCCGCACCTGTGACGTGAGCGCACCGTCTGGAGGCACGCCCAACGTGTCCGGGTTGGAACAGCGGTAAAACCGCACCACCGCGTCGGCACCTGGCGATGTCACAATTCATCCAGCAGGATTGCAGCGATGCGTTCCGCGGCGTCGCCCGATCCGTAAGGCGTGGCTTCGGTGTCGCCGGTGCGACCGGTCATCGCGTCGGCAGCGGCCAGGATATGGGCGGGGCTGTTCGGTGGGCAAAGAGTCGCCCAATTCAGATCCACCAATTCGCCCCATTCGGTTTCGTCGCGCAGGATCACCGCGGGCGTGCCGTGGAAGTAGGCTTCCTTCTGAACCCCACCCGAATCCGTCAGCACCAGCGACGCGGCTTGTAGCAGCGAGATCATGTCGACGAAGCCGACCGGGGCGATAATCGTTAGCCCAAGCGTCATCTCGTCGAACTTCCCGCCCGCCTCCAGCATCTTGCGCAGGCGCGGATGGATCGGCAAAACGACAGGTCGGTCGGCGGCCAGCTGGCGGAGGGCGTCGAGAATCGCTTCCAGCCGGTCCGGAGCATCGGTGTTTTCTTGGCGGTGGACGGTCACCAGCACGAAATTGTCCAGCGTCTGGTGGACCCTGTCCAGAATCGTACCCACACGGCTTGCCGTCTGCCCGGCGTAGAACAGCGCGGCATCGTACATAATGTCACCGACAAAGTGCACACCGTCCTCCAGCCCTTCGCGCGCAAGATTCAGAGCCGCTTTGTGCGACGGGGTAAGCAGGAACCGCGACAAATGATCGGTGAGCACGCGGTTGACCTCTTCGGGCATCCTGCGATTGTAGGATCTCAATCCGGCTTCGACATGGGCGACGGGGATATGCAGTTTAGCCGCCGCCAGCGATCCTGCCAGTGTCGAGTTGGTGTCGCCGTAAACAAGCACACAATCGGGTCTTTCATCGATCAGGACGGTTTCGATTCCCTCTAGCTGTCGCCCGGTCATCGCGCCTTGGTTTCCGCCGCCGACACCCAAATTGTATTTCGGCCGCGGGATGTTCATTTCGCTGAAGAACACGTCAGACATGCCGTGATCGTAATGCTGGCCTGTGTGCAGGATAATTTCCTCCAGCCCCTGGTAGTCGGCGAGCACACGCGACAGCATCGCAGCCTTGATGAACTGGGGTCGGGCGCCGACGATTGTGATGATCTTCTTCATGGCAGGAGGCCTTTCAGAGCTTGCACCTCAGAACCGGCGGATACCGTCCCAGTCGTTGGACAGATGCGCAGTGCCAATCAACAGGGCGGCCACGCGTTCGGAGGTGTTGGTAATGCAGTAATCACTGGGCACGGGGTTTGCGCCGGTGTCGTGTCCAGAGAAAAGCTGCGTCGCCAGCGCCACGCCATTTACAATTGCCGCGCGGTTGACACCGGTCATCACAATACAGCCTGTGTCTAACCCTTCGGGTCGTTCGATCGCATCGCGTGGCGTGATTGCGGGAAACCCCAGAATGGACGCCTCTTCGGCGATGGTGCCGCTGTCGGAAATGGAGCAGAAGGCCTGCATCTGAAGGTGGTTATAATCGTAGAATCCGAACGGTTTCAGAAACTGGATCCGGTCATCCGAAGTCGCACCGGTCTGTTCCATCCGCTTGCGAGTGCGCGGATGGGTTGACACGATCACCGGCATGTCATGCAACTTCGCCAGTTCGCCAAGCGCGTCGATCAGCGTTTGAAGACGTCCTGGATGGTCGACATTTTCTTCGCGGTGCAGCGAAACGATGAAATAGTCGCGCGCGGTCAGTTGCAATTTTCGCAGGATGTTTGAAGCAGCGATCTCGGCGCGATGGTATTCCAGAACTTCGCGCATCGGGCTGCCAGTCAGGTAAATGCGGCGATGCTCCAGCCCTTCGGAGAGCAGGTGTCGCCGGGCATGTTCGGTATAGACCAAGTTAAAATCGGCGATGTGATCGACAAGACGGCGATTGGTCTCCTCGGGGACGTTGCGGTCATAAGAACGGTTACCCGCCTCCATGTGATATACGGGGATCTTGAGCCGCCGCGCCATGATCGCAGAAATCGCCGAGTTCGTATCGCCAAGGATTAGCACCGCGTCGGGTTTTTCCTGAACCAGCACTTTTTCGGTCTGCGTCAGGATCGCACCTAGCGTTTCCCCCAGCGACCCGCCGCCGACGCCTAGGAAATGATCGGGTTTGCGCACGCTGAGCTCTTCGAAAAAGACCTCGTTAAGTTCGTAGTCCCAGTTCTGTCCGGTATGCACGACCACGTGGTCGGTGCAGGCGTCAAGCCGCGCCATCACTCGGCTGAGGCGGATTATCTCGGGCCGGGTGCCGAGTATGGTCATCACCTTTGTCTTTGTCATGACAGGACCTTGTCTGCAAACGTGTCGGGGTGTTGCGGGTCAAACAGGTCATGGGTCCAGAACAGCGTCAACAGCTGCCCGCTACCAACATTCTCGATCGAATGGGTGTATAGGGTTGGCATGTCCACGGGGGCCGGTGCGTCGCCGGTGACGTGGTAATTTTGGACCGTGCCATCCAGCACCCGTCGCATCCGGATCACCGCCTCGCCCTGAACGACGAGAAACCGTTCCACCTTAGACAGGTGAAAATGGTCACCGCGGGTGATTCCGGGATGGGTGGTGGATAGGAAGGTTTGCCCGCCTCCCCCTTTTACCGCCTCGAAAAGCGTGCCTCGAGAATCGGTGTTCATCTTGAGCGGGCGCGGCCAACTGTCTGGATAGGTAGCCGCACGGTAGGTGTTAAAAAGCGCCACATCAAAATCATCGGTTAGCGCCGGATAGATGTTGGCTACGTAGCCGTCGTGGAATACCAGCAGCCGCGCGTAAAGGTCGGGAACCGACATTGCGCGGCCAGCGGGAAACTCCTGCCCGGTCCGTCCTGCCAGCGCTGCGTCAATCGCGATGTCGACCGCAGCGCCCGCATGCAACAGGTTGACCCGGCCGTCGGGGGTGATGTCGGGGGTGATGTCCTTGAGAACCCGGTCGATCAGCGTGGCAGTGACGTTGTTGTAAAAGGGCCGTGCGCCTTCGCCGAAGATATGCGGCAGCACTAGGTCGGTAAAACCGCAATCCGACGAGGCGAGTATCCTCGCGGCAGCGGCCTTGCCGCGCCCGTAAGGCGTATCGCCCGCGGCATGGACTGAATTGGCATAGACTACGTGCGGCGTGGCCGCTACCGCCTGGCAGGCCGTGACGAGCCGTTGAGCAATGGCCGGGTTAGCAGCCTCGACCTCTGCCGGATCACCGCGATTGACACCGGCGAAATGCAGCACGATGTCGGCCCCTGTCAGCGCCGCTTGCAGAGTTGCGTCGGTTTCGAAACCCGCTCGGTCGAGGCGAAGAAGCTCAAAGGGCGCGGTCGCGTCTCTGAAGCGGGCGGCGCAGTTGGCGGCATGCAGGTGCGCGCTGGCATGAAACCCTAGCAGGCCGCCTGCCCCAGTAACGACGATCCGTTTCATCGGCGCTCCTTCCAGAGTGCGAGGTCGGATTGAATTTCCGGCAGGCTCTGCAGAAGGGCCATCACCTCCTTCACTCCCAGTCGCTCAGTGTTGTGCGAATGGTAATCTTCGAAGGCTGCGGTGTGACTGTCGCCCTCGCTCGTGTACGCTTGGTAGTCCAGATCTCGCTCATCCATCAGGATTCGGATGAAATCACCTATGTCCTCAGACTGGGCCTGTTCCTGGGCGCTGGCCAGAGTTTCATAGAGTTTTTCGCCATGGCGCCAGCCGATAACCTCAACCGGGTGATCGGGCACCCCAAACAGACCTTTGAGCGCTTCGACCAGATCAGCAATAGTCGAGGCTGCCGCCTTCTTGATGAATAAATCCCCCTGACGAGCGTTCTCGAAGGCAAAAAGGACCAACGCCACACTGTCGCGCAAAGGCATCAGAAATCGGGTCATCGAGGGTTCGGTGATAGTGATCGGGCGACCAGATTTGATCTGGCGGATGAACAAAGGAATGACCGAGCCGCGCGAATACATAACATTGCCATACCGCACTGAGCTAATCGTGGTCTTGGCATCTGCGCCGATTTCGCGCGCGGCGGCCTGAGCCGCCTTCTCCATGATCGCCTTCGACATGCCCATAGTGTTGATAGGGAAGACCGCCTTGTCGGTCGAAAGACACACTAGATTGTCGACCTCAGCCCCTATGGCCGAGCGGATCACGTTTTCCGAGCCGATCACATTAGTCTTGATCGCCTCCATAGGGAAAAACTCACATGACGGCACCTGTTTCAGGGCGGCCGCGTGAAAGACCGAACCTACCCCAAGCATCGCGCGGTCCAAGCTGTCGCGGTCGCGAATGTCGCCAATTAAAAAGCGCACGCGCCCGTCGCGCAAATCATTGCGGAGCGCATCCTGTTTTTCCTCGTCGCGGCTGAAGACCCTGACTTCAGGCGCACCTCTTTTTAGAAGCGCACGCAGCATAGTCTTGCCGAAGGAGCCAGTACCTCCGGTGATAAGGATAGGTTTGTCAAGGCTTTTCATTGGTTCAGCTCTCAATCGTCAGGGCGGCGATGACACGGGATCGGTCATCCACACTTTGATAAGGGTGCATTGGTATTGAAAAGACGCGTCGGGCTGCTGCCTCGCTGGCGGGCAGGCCAGCCGGATCGCGCGGAAACTCGACATAGGCGCCTTGAGTGTGCAAGGGGCGCGGGTAATAGACAACGGTCGGGATTTTCTTAGCCTTGAGCGAATTCATGATTCGATCCCGCGCCGCGCCATCTTCGGCACCAAGTGTGTATTGCGCCCAGATCGAACGATAGCCTTCGGGCACATGGGGCGTGACAAAGCAATCATACAGCGCGGCGGTATAAGCCTCAGCTACGCGCTGGCGAGCCTTGATCTCGTCATCATAGATCGCGAGCTTTTCTATCAGGATAGCGGCCTGAAGCGTATCCAGCCTTGAGTTCATCCCGATCCGCACGTTGTCGTACTTCTCGGTGCTTTTGCCGTGGATCCGCAAGCTGTCCAAAAGGGCCGCCGTTTCAGCGTCGTCCGTAAATAAAGCCCCTCCATCGCCATAACAACCCAGAGGTTTCGCCGGAAAAAAGCTGGTCGTAGTGATATCAGCGAATGTGCCGGTCATTTGCGCGTTGATCATCCCGCCAAAGCCCTGTGCGCTGTCGCCGATCAGGCTTAGTCCCTCGTCGTTGGCAATCGCCTGCAGCGCCGGGTAGTCCGCCGGCAGACCGAATAGATCAACCGGGACAACGACCGCCGGCCTTAGGCCTAGCTCGCGGGCATGGGCAATGGCGCGGTCTAGGCTGGCCGGGTCCATATTGTAGGTGGTTGGGTCGATATCGACGAAGACCGGGGTGGCCCCCATGCATGGCACGACCTCGGCTGTGGCTGCAAAGGTGAAAGATGGCACGAAGACCGCATCCCCAGTCCGGATCCCGAGAGCCATCAGTGCCAGCTGCAACGCATCGGTCCCGTTGGCACAAGCGATGCAATGTTTCGCGCCGCAGAACGCGGCAAGCTTTTCTTCTAGCTCGCGGACCTCCGGTCCCATGATGTATTTTCCGTGATCCAGAACGGAAGCGATTCGGGCGTCGAGCCGGTCTCGGATACGTGCCTGCTGTGCGGCGAGATCGATGAATTGCATGTTAGTCTTCCAGCATCCGCAATGAGCCGTCATTTAGAAAATACCGTTCGCCAGTTCGCGGACAGATCAGGTTATCATCAAGACGATCTCCGGATCGCCCCACCCATCCGACGCGTCGGGCCGGCACGCCTGCCATCAGCGCGTAATCAGGTACGTCCTTTGTGACCACGGCACCTGCTGCGATCATGCAATAAGCGCCCAGAGTGTTTCCGCAAACGATCGTGGCATTGGCTCCAATCGTGGCGCCTCGCTTGACTATTGTACGTCCAAACTCACTCTTGCGTTCCACATGAGCGCGCGGCGTGAGAACATTTGTAAATACGCATGACGGGCCACAGAAGACATCGTCTTCGAGCGTAACACCTTTATAAAGTGCGACATTGTTTTGGATTTTGCACGCCTTGCCGATACGAACATCAGGACCCGCCATTACGTTCTGGCCGAGAATAGATCCGGTGCCGATAGTAGTGTTGGAAAGAACATGCACAAAGTGCCAGAGCTTCACTCCGGCTCCAATTTTTGCGCCTGCATCCACCCATGCGCTTAGGTGAACAAAAGCCTCAGTGGAGATTTCCGCGCCATCTGCGATACCGGGGTGATTAATATTTTTCTGCGCTTCGCTCATCTCAGGATTTTCTTAATTTCGGGATGTTGCTCACCACGGCCGGGCTCGATTGGTGCGTCACGGATATGGCTGACGACCTCGATCGAGGGACGTACCACTTCCAAGCCATACCCATTGCCCTCCAGAATGTTTTGATAGCTCGCGGTGTGGAGATCCGTGAAGCCGCCTGAAAACTCGATTTCCTCGCCCTCCACGGTAATCGAGCGGTGCGTACTTTGACCTGGCGGAGTATGATCCGGCAGATGATCGCGATTTATGGACAGGATCCAGCGCACGCGTGCTTGAGAAAATTCAAGGTATCCCGCTGCCGCATCCGGGCCCCGAAAATGCACAATATTTTCGCGGATCGGGCCGAACACAAAGCTCAACATGTCGTAGAAATGCACGCCGATGTTCGTTGCAATGCCTCCCGATTTATGATCGAAGCCCTTCCAACTTGCATAATACCAGGCACCACGGGATGTGAAATATCCAAGGTCGACATCATAGACTTTATCAGTAGGGCCATTCGCGATCTTGTTGCGTAGCGCGATAATTGAATGATGAAGTCGCAGCTGCAGGATCGAGTTGATCGTCCGCCCTGTTTCTTTCTCAAGATCGGCCAGATCGTCAAGATCTTCAGGATTCAAAACCAGAGGCTTTTCGCAGATGGCATCGGCGCCGCTACGGAGGGCGAAGGACATATGCGATTTGTGTAAATAGTTTGGCGAGCAAATGCCAATATGGCCGATGCCCTGACCAGCATGGCGCAATGCGTGCACATGTGCTTCGAAACGTTCAAACTCTGTGAAGAAGGCAGCGTCAGGGAAGTGACTATCCATAACGCCGACGCTATCGTTTATATCGTAGGCAACAGCGAGGTTGCCGCCAACATCATGAATAGCTTTGAGGTGGCGGGGCGCGATATAGCCGGCCGCGCCGATGAGGGCGAATTGCTGCTTCATTTGTTCTTTCCTCAGGCTCGGACTATGGCGCCATCACCGCGAAATTTCCCGCGCGTGTCGACAAGAATGCGGGCATTTGCCCGGATCATTTCATAGTCAATGTCCGAATGGTCAGTGAGGATAAGCACGGCGTCGAAATCGGTCACTACTTCTGGTGTAAGGTTCACTGAAATCAAATCAAAGGAATGCTCTCGCATTTCGGGGAAAACCGGTACGTTCGGATCAGAATATTGCACTTCTGCACCCCAATCGCGAAGAAGCTCCATCACAAATACCGAAGGACTTTCGCGCATATCATCCACGTCTCTCTTGTAGGCGATGCCCAAGGCAAGTATTTTCGCACCTTGAAGGCTTTTGCCATTTTCGTTAAGTGCTCGTATGGTCTTGTCAACAACGTATTGTGGCATTGCCGCATTAATTTCTCCCGCAAGCTCAATGAAGCGTGTATGCAGGCCAAACTCTCGAGCTTTCCAAGTGAGATAAAAGGGATCAATTGGTATGCAGTGGCCACCAATTCCAGGGCCAGGATAATATGCTGTGAAGCCAAATGGCTTTGTTTTGGCTGCATCAATAATTTCAAATATATCGAGGCCCATCGCATCAGCTACGATTTTCATTTCATTTGCAAGTCCAATATTAACGGACCTGTGAATGTTCTCAAGTAGTTTTACCATCTCTGCTGCATCTGTCGAGCTTACCGGAACAATCTTATCGATGAATGTTCCATAAAATTCCTCGGCTAAGGCAAGACAGGAGGCTGTGTGTCCGCCGGCGACTTTAGGTATAGATCGCGTATTGAATTGGGAATTCCCTGGGTCTTCTCTTTCTGGAGAGTATACTAGAAAAAAGTTTATGCCGATCTCGAGTCCAGATTTCTCTATGTACGGCATTAACACCTGTTTTGTCGTTCCCGGCCATGTAGTGCTCTCTAGGCTTAGCATCTGTTGAGCGCGTAGATGTGGCGCTATGCTCGCCATTGTCGAGATCACGAAGCTGAGATCCGGCTCTCGGTATTGGTTTAATGGCGTCGGAACGCAGATAATTAAAACATCGCATTCACTGGCGCGAGAAAAGTTAGTGGTTGCCTCAAATCCTCTAGCCCGAAGTTCATTTATATCCTTGCCAGTAATATGCTTAATCGGGCTTTTCCCGTCGTTCAGTAGTTGAACGCGCTCAGGCACTATGTCGAAGCCAATAATTGAATATCCCGCGGTTGCAGCGGAAATAGCGAGTGGGATCCCAACATATCCCATCCCGAGAATACCGACCTTGGCGCTGCGATCAGAAATTTTCGTTTTCAACACTTCATCTAGCCTTGTCGATTGAGTTTCATGCGTGATGCATCAACTGTTAAGAAGTTCCCTGAGGGCATCAGAGATATCCGTCCGCTCCCAGGAGAAACCGCCGTCGGCCTCGGGCGTGCGCCCGAAATGCCCATAAGCCGCGGTGCGCTCGTATATTGGCTTGTTGAGCTCGAGATGCGTGCGGATGCCGCGCGGCGTGAGGTCCATGACCTTCGGGATCGCCCGCTCGATCGCCGCTGCATCCACCTCGCCGGTGCCGAACGTATCGCAATAGATCGACAGGGGTTTCGCGACGCCGATCGCATAGGACAGCTGGATCGTGCAGCGCTCCGCCAGGCCCGCCGCCACGACGTTCTTCGCAAGGTAGCGCGCCGCATAGGCCGCCGAACGGTCCACCTTGGTCGGATCCTTGCCCGAGAACGCGCCGCCGCCATGCGGGGCCGCGCCGCCATAGGTGTCCACGATTATCTTGCGCCCAGTGAGGCCCGCATCGCCGTCGGGGCCCCCGATCACGAAGGTCCCCGTCGGGTTCACCCACCATTCGGTGGAGGCGTCGATCCAGCCCTCGGGCAGGATTTCGCGGATATAGGGCTCCACGATGGCGCGGATGTCCTCCGAGGTCTGGCTCTCGTACGCATGCTGGGTGGAGAGCACGATCTGCGTCACCCCGACAGGCTTGCCATTCTCGTAGCGCACCGAAAGCTGCGACTTTGCGTCGGGCCGCAAAAGCGGCTCCGCGCCCGATTTGCGCACCTTGGCGAGCCGTTTCAGGATCGCATGGCTGAACAGGATCGGCGCGGGCATCAGCGCGTCGGTCTCGTTCGTCGCATAGCCGAACATGATGCCCTGGTCGCCCGCGCCCTCGTCGCCGCGCTCTCCGGTCACACCCTGCGCGATATGGGCCGATTGCTCGTGCAGAAGGTTCGTGATCTCGCAGGTGTTCCAGTGGAACTTATCCTGCTCGTAGCCGATATCCCGGATGCAGGCGCGGGCGATGTCGGGGATGCGATCCATGTATTCGGACAGCTTGGCCTGATCGGTCAGCCCGATCTCGCCGCCGATCACGACGCGGTCGGTGGTCGCGAAGGTCTCGCAAGCGACGCGCGCCAGCGGGTCCTCTGCCAGAAGCGCATCGAGGATCGCGTCCGAAATCCGGTCGCACACCTTGTCGGGGTGCCCCTCCGAAACCGATTCGGAGGTGAAGATATAGTCGTTGCGGGACATATTGATGCTTTCAAAATTCAGTAGCGGTAATGCTCGGGTTTGAAGGGCCCTTCGGGCGCCACGCCGATATAGGCCGCCTGGTCGGGGCTGAGCTGCGTCAGCTTCACGCCGATCCGGCCGAGGTGCAGCCGCGCGACCTTCTCGTCGAGATGCTTGGGCAGGATGTAGACCTGGTTCTCGTAGTCATCGCCGTTCTTCCAGAGCTCGATCTGCGCCAGCACCTGGTTGGTGAAGGAGGCCGACATCACGAAGGACGGGTGGCCCGTGGCGTTGCCGAGGTTCAGAAGACGGCCCTCGGACAGCAGGATGATGCGCGAGCCCGAGGGCATCTCGATCATGTCCACCTGGTCCTTGATGTTGGTCCACTTGTGGTTCTTCAGGTTGGCGACCTGGATCTCGTTGTCGAAGTGGCCGATGTTGCCGACAATCGCCATGTCCTTCATCTCGCGCATGTGCTCGATGCGGATGACGTCCTTGTTGCCGGTGGTGGTGATGAAGATGTCGGCGCTGCCGACCACCTCTTCGAGAAGCACCACCTCGAAGCCGTCCATGGCCGCCTGCAGGGCGCAGATCGGGTCGGCCTCGGTGACCTTCACCCGCGCGCCGGCCCCGGCGAGCGAAGCGGCCGAGCCCTTGCCCACGTCGCCGTAGCCGCAGACCACGGCGACCTTGCCGGCCATCATCGTGTCGGTGGCGCGGCGGATGCCGTCGACCAGGCTTTCCTTGCAGCCGTACTTGTTGTCGAACTTCGACTTGGTGACGCTGTCGTTCACGTTGATCGCCGGGAAGGGCAGCTGCTTGTCGCGCATCAGCTGGTAGAGGCGGTTCACGCCGGTCGTGGTCTCTTCGGAGACGCCGCGGATCTGGTCGCGGACCTTGGTGAACCAGCCCGGGCTTTGGGCCATGCGCTTCTTGATCTGGGCGAAGACCACCTCTTCTTCCTCGGAGGTCGGCGCGGCGATCAGCTCGCTCTCGCCGGCCTCGACGCGCGCGCCGAGCAGCACGTAGAGCGTCGCATCCCCGCCGTCGTCGAGGATCATGTTCGGCCCGTCCTCGAACTGTAAGGAGCGGTCGAGGTAATCCCAGTGCTCCTCGAGCGTCTGGCCCTTGATCGCGAAGACCGGGGTGCCGCCCTTGGCGATGGCCGCCGCGGCGTGATCCTGTGTCGAGAAGATGTTGCAGGAGGCCCAGCGCACATCCGCGCCCAGCGCCACCAGCGTCTCGATCAGCACGGCGGTCTGGATGGTCATATGCAGCGAGCCGACGATGCGCGCGCCCTTGAGCGGCTGGCTCTCGCCGAACTCCTCGCGGCAGGCCATGAGGCCCGGCATTTCCGTCTCGGCGATGTCGAGTTCCTTGCGCCCGTACTCCGCGAGCGCGATGTCCTTCACGATGTAGTCTTTGGTCAATTCAACAATCCAAAATTAACATTAATCAGAGAAAAGTTGATGGGGCGTTTCTGGAAAGCCTGCGGGCGATCAACCCCCGATAACGTAAGTCCCCGCACCTCACCCTTCACCATCCTCCCCAATCTCCCGCCGAAGCCCCTCAATCTCCGCCTTCAGCACCTCGTACTCCGCCACCCGCCGCTTCAGGAACCGCCGCGTCAGGGTGACCCGCGCGGCGATCCCTTGCGGGGTCAGCACATAGGCATAGCCCAGCTTGTTGCGCGAATTGCGGAAGTTGCGGACCTTGATGTGGCCTTTCTCGACCAGGCCGCGGAGGCAGTAGTTGACGAGGCCGAGGCTCACGCCGGTTTCTTCCGCCAGTGCGCGCTGGGAGAGGTTGGGGTCCTGTTCGAGCGCGCGCAGCACGCGGAAGCGGACGTCGTCGGAGATTTCTCGGTCTGTGGTTTGGGGCATGCGTCGGTACGGCTACCGCATCGGAGCTCGCCGTGGCGGTCCGGTGAAGAAGGCGCGGTGAGAGGCCTTGTTCATGGCTGAACGCTTAGCGGATTCGAGGGGAAATCGAAAGGAAATTCTGGGGGCGTGGGGCAGGGGCGGCGAAGGCCCGCTTGGGGCGATGCCTTGGTGTGCAAAGGCCGGCCTCACGGCTGCGGGGCGGGGCCCGGGTGCGCCGGGGCACTCTGGGGCAGTGGGGGTGTTAGCGCAAGACTCTCTTTTGGGTTGTAGCGGAGTTGGGCCGGGGATGCGGAGGCGCGTTGCCCGGGAACTGTGTGTGATGTTGCCGGGGATGTCGGGCGCATCAGTGCAAGCGCGGGGTGGGCCGTGGCTGGGGTGATGTGCTCTGCGTTCCGGGGACCCTTGGCCTGAATGGGCGCGGGGCGTATCAACGGGCTACGAGGCGGGTCCTGTTGCCGGGCTGCCGGTCTGCCGGGCTTGTCGTGTTGCGTGGACCTGCGCGGCTCGGGGCTGAGGTCTGACGAAGGAGGAGGGGCGCAGCGAGCCATGGGCTAAACGGAGTGGAGAAAAGCGCGCCGCGTGCCGAGACGAGAAGATGTGCTGCGGGCCAGAGGCCTACCGGGTGTTTGGAGTAACCTGCCTGACACTCAGCTGGGCCCGGCGAGATCACGCAACATCGAGCCGCCCATACCGCCTGTGACGACGCCAAAAAATCACTGCCTCAAGCTGGCCCAAACCCAAGGCCCGGCCAAACCCAACCCGCTCCCACGAGCTACCACCACCAACCCCACTCAACACCAACACCAACCTCACTCCAAACCCCCAACCGCCCCCACACCACCCCCAGGGAGGACCCCCATGCCGATCACCGAGGAGCACGTCGCCCAGAGCGTCGCCGAGGCGCTGCAGTATATCTCCTACTACCACCCGCCGGACTTCATCGCCGCCATGTCCGAGGCCTATGCCCGCGAGGAAAACCCCGGCGCCAAGCAGGCGATCGGGCAGATCCTCACCAACAGCCGCATGTGCGCTTTGGGGCATCGGCCGATCTGCCAGGACACGGGCTCGGTCAATGTCTTCGTCGACATTGGCGTCGAGGCGGAACTGGCCTGGACCCGCCCCCTGCAGGAGATCGTCGACGAGGGCTCGCGGCGCGCTTACACCCACGACGACAACCCGCTCCGGGCCTCGATCGTGCGCGATCCGCTCGATGCGCGGAAGAACACCGGGGACAACACGCCGGCGATGGTGCAGGTCAACATGGTGGCCGGCGACAAGGTGGAGATCACCGTCTCGGCCAAGGGCGGCGGCTCGGAGAACAAGTCGAAGTTCGCCATGCTGAACCCCTCGGATTCCATCGCCGACTGGGTGGTGAACACGGTCGAGACGCTGGGCGCGGGCTGGTGCCCGCCGGGCATGCTGGGCATCGGGGTCGGGGGCTCGGTCGACAAGTCCATGGCCATGGCCAAGGCGGTGCTGAACGAACCCATCGACATCACCGAGCTGCGCGCGCGCGGCCCCCGCGACCGGGTGGAGGAGCTGCGGCTCGAGATCCTCGATAGGGTCAACGCGCTGGGGATCGGGGCGCAGGGGCTCGGCGGGCTGACCACGGTTCTGGACGTGAAGATCCGGCATTTCCCGACCCATGCGGCCTCGCTGCCGGTCTCGCTCATTCCCAATTGCGCGGCGACGCGGCACCTGCATTTCACTCTCGACGGTTCGGGGCCGGCGGAGTTCGCCGCGCCGGATCTGTCGCTCTGGCCGGAGGAGATCGCCTCCGAGACCGGCGATGCGGTGCGGCTCGACCTCGACGCGCTCGACGAGGCGACGCTGGCGGGGCTCGCGCCGGGGCAGACGGTGCTTCTGAACGGCACGCTCTACACCGGGCGGGACGCGGCCCATAAGCGCATGGTCGAGACGCTCGACCGGGGCGAGCCGCTGCCGGTCGATCTGAAGGGCCGGGCGATCTACTATGTCGGCCCGGTCGACCCGGTGCGCGGCGAGGTGATCGGCCCCGCGGGGCCCACGACCTCGACCCGGATGGACAAGTTCACCGACCGGATCCTCTCGGAGACCGGGCTGAAGCTCATGGTCGGCAAGGCCGAGCGCGGCGAGGCGGCGATCGAGGCGATCCGCAAGCACGGCGCGGTCTACCTGATCGCGGTGGGCGGGGCGGCCTACCTGGTCTCCAAGGCGATCAAATCCTCGACGCCGGTGGCCTACCAGGACCTCGGGATGGAGGCGATCTACGAGCTCCGGGTCGAGGACATGCCGGTCACGGTCGCGGTGGATACCAAGGGGCAGTCGATCCACGAGATCGGGCCGAAGCGCTGGCGGCGGAGCGCCTGAGGGGGAACTAAGGGCGGGTGCTGTCCCGCCCCGTCAGGTGCGGGACAGGCGCCGCGAAGCGGCGGGGCAGGGGCCGCTGAGGTCGGCACGGGGCAGGAACCGCTGAGGTCGGCACGGGGCAGGAACCGCTGAGGCAGGCGCGGCGCAGGAGCCGCGAAGTGCGGGGCAGAGGGCGCCAAGCGCAGCTGGCAGGGCACGCGCAGGCGGCCCTCAGCCCGCGCGCCTTGTCGCCCCGCCGAGGCCCGCGCGCCCTCTCACCCCGTCGCGGCGCGCCGCCGGCCGAACTCGCCGCGCAGCTTCTCGCCGTGTTCGTCGAGCTCGGGCACCGGGCCATAGCTCTTGGGCTCGGCGCCCGCGCGCACCACGGCGCCGGGGCTCAGGAGCGAGACCGGCCCGCCCTTGGTCTCGACCTCGATGAAGCGGTTCTGCGGGTGTTCCACAACGTCCTGCATGTCCGAAAGCCGGCCGACGGCGATGCGCGCTTCCTCGAGTAGCCGGATGTTCTCCTCGCGGTCGCGCTTGGCGATCTCGCCCGCGACGAAGGCATCGGTGCGGGCACGGTTTTCGACCCGGAGCGTGTTTGTGGCCAGCGCCGGCTCCTCGGCCATCTCCGGCGCGCCGAGCGCGGCGCAGAGCTTCGCCCATTCGCGGTCGTTCTGGATCGAGAGCAGCATGACCTTGCCGTCGGCGCATTCGAAGGCGCCATAGGGCGCGATGGTCGGATGCCGCAGCCCCTGCCGGCCCGGTGTCTTGCCGCCGTAATGGTGCTGCAGGTAAGGCACGTTCATCCAGTCCGCCATGGCGTGATAGAGCGAGACCTCGATGTAGCGCCCCTTGCCGGTGATGCCGCGCCCGATCAGCGCCTCGAGGATCGACTGGTAGGCGGTCATCCCCGCGGCAATGTCGCAGACCGAGACGCCGACCCGGGCCGGGCCCTCGGGCGTGCCGTTGATCGCCGCCAGCCCGCTTTCGGCCTGGATCAGCAGGTCGTAGGCCTTCTGCTTGGCGCGCGGCCCCTCGCTGCCGTAGCCCGAGATCGCGCACATGATGAGCTTGGGATTGGCCTCGGAGAGCCGTGCGTAGTCGAAGCCCAGCCGCTCGATCACCCCGGGCCCGAGGTTCTGGATGAAGACATCCGCCTCGGCCAGCATGGTGTCGAGGATCGCCGCGTCGCCCGCGTCCTTGAGGTTCAGCGCGATGCTTTCCTTGCCGCGGTTGAGCCAGACGAAATAGGCGCTCGAGCCCTTGGCCAGGGAGTCGTAGCCGCGGGCGAAATCGCCCTCGGGCCGCTCGACCTTGATCACCCGCGCGCCGGCATCGGCCAGCCGCGAGGAGGCATAGGGGGCCGCCACCGCATGTTCCACGCTGACAACCGTCACTCCCTCGAGGTCCGCCATCGCCTGATCTCCTTTCGCTGTCCTTCACCGACTGTCCCGCATCCCGTCCGCGCGGGCCAATATGCGCAAGATGGGTCGCCCATAGAGAAATCCTATCACCCCGCGCTGCGGCGGATCGTCAGGCCCGGCCATAGGCCAGAGGTATAGCCGATGCATCCAGACGCTATTTCCACCGCTCCTTCCCCCGTGCCTATCGTCCTTGCAAGGCTGCGCCGGTGTCCGGTGGCAGCGCTTCTAGGGAGGAGACCACGATGCTGACACGCACATTGCTCAGCGCAACCATTCTCGCCACGGCCCTCGGGACCGGGGCGGCCCAGGCACAGGACAAGCCCGACGCCCTCAAGATCGGCGTCGCGACCTTCCTGACCGGGCCGGCCTCGGTCTTCGGCGTGCCGGCGCGCGACGCGGCCCAGATGCTCGCCGAGGAGATCAACGCCGAGGGCGGGATCGCGGGCGTGCCGCTCGAGATCAGCTTCATCGACGAGGGCGCGGGCGGCGAGGCGCTGACCACCGAATACCGCCGCCTGGTCGAGGAAGAGGGCGCCGACATCATGTTCTCGGGGATTTCCTCGGGCAACTGCATGCAGATCGCCCCGCTGGCCGAGGACCTCGAGGTCATCAACATCATGTGGGACTGCGGCACGCAGCGGGTCTTCGAGGAGGGCGACTACGACTACGTCTTCCGCACCCAGAGCCACGCCACCGCCGAGATGCTGGCGGTCGTGCTCTACCTGCTGAAGACCCAGCCCGACTTCGAGACCATCGCCGTGGTGAACCAGGACTACGCCTGGGGCCGCGACAGCTGGGACATCTTCTCGACCGCGCTCAAGGCGATGAAGCCCGACGTCGAGGTGGTGGGCGAGTTCTTCCCGGCCTTCGGCGCGCCGGACTTCTCGACCGAGATCTCGCGGCTTTCGGCCACCCGGCCGGACGTGATCCTCTCGACCTCCTGGGGCGGGGATCTCAACACCTTCGTGCAGCAGGCCGCGCAGCGCGGGCTGACCCAGCAGTCGCAGTTCGTCCTGCCGCTGGCGGAAAGCTCGCTCGAGGCGCTTGGCCCGGCGCTGCCCGACGGGGTGATCGTCGGCGGCCGCGGTGACCACTACTTCGCCCATCCCGAGATGGTCGGCACCGAGCGTTTCGACAGCTTCGTGTCGTCCTTCAAGGAAGAGACCGGCGCCTATCCGATCTACTCGGTCTTCCATATGGTCCAGGCCTTCGAGGCCCTGAAGGCAGCCTATGCCGAGGCCATGGAAGAGAACGGCGGCAGCTGGCCCAACGACCAGGAGCTGATCGCGGCCTACGAGGGGCTCGAGTTCCAGGGCATGGGCCGTCCGGTGACCATCCGCGAGGGGGACCACCAGGGCGTCGAGGCGCAGCTCATCGGCACCACGGTGCAGAGCGGCGACTATCCCTTCGCCACGCTGGAGAACATGATGATCTTCGACGGCGCCGAGCTGACCACCCCTGTCGGCGAAAGTTCCATCGACTGGGTCGGCGCGCTGAGCCCCGACTTCGTCGAGAAGATCGAACCGACGACCTTCGACTGATCGTCATCCGCCCGGTCCCCCATTGCGGGGGCCGGGCCTTCTCACGTTCCCAGACTTAGGCCCGACATGAACCTGTCATTGATCCTTCTCGCCGTCTTCGACGGCGTCTCCTATGCCGCGCTGGTCTTCATGGTCGCGGTGGGACTGACGCTGATCTTCGGCGTCCTGCGCATCCTCAACGTGGCGCATGGCTCGCTCTACGCGATCGGCGCCTATCTGACCGCCTCGATCGGCGGGGCCGTGGTCGCGGCGGGCTATTCGCCGATCCTGGCCTTCCCGCTGATGCTGATCGCCGCCGCGCTGGTGGGGGTGCTTCTGGGCGCGCCGATCGAGCGGCTGCTCCTGCGCCGGATCTACGCCAAGTCCGAGGTGCTGCAGCTTCTCGTGACCTTCGCGGTCTTCATGATCCTCGAGGACGTGCAGCGCCTGGTCTGGGGCAACCAGCCTTATTTCGAAAGCTCCGCGCTGCAGCTCCTGGGCAATATCCAGGTCTTCGGGGTCTATTACACCAGCTACCAGCTGGTCCTGCTGCCGGTGGTCGCGCTGCTGACGCTGATCGGGCTGCGGCTCTTCCTGCGCCGCACGCTGACCGGCAAGCTGATCACCGCCGTGACCGAGGACCGCGAGGCCGCGCGCTCGATCGGCATCGACGCCGATCGGGTCTACCTGATGACCTTCGTCCTGGGCGCCGCGCTCGCCGGGCTCGGCGGCGCGCTCGCCTCGCCGACCACCAGCGTCCTGCCGGGCATCGGCGCCGAGATGATCGTCCTGAGCTTCGCCGTGGTCGCCACCGCCGGGCTGGGCCGGATCGAGGGGGCGGCGGTTGCCGCGCTCCTGATCGGGCTCGGGCGCTCGGCCGCGACCTACGCCATGCCCGAGCTGCAGGTGCTCGTGCCCTATCTCATCATGCTCGCCGTCCTGCTGGTGCGTCCCGAGGGGCTCTTCGGCACGCCCGCGGCCCGCAAGATCTGAAGGAGGCCGCCATGCAGATCCGCATCCTCATTCCCGTGCTCGCGATCCTCGCCCTGGCGCTGGTGCCGATGCTGGCGCCCTCGCTCCAGGTGCTGATGACCCTGGCCCTGGCCAAGGGCATCGCGGTCATGGGCGTCACGCTCCTGTTGCGCGCGGGCCAGGTCAGCTTCGGCCACGCGCTGTTCTTCGGCATCGCCGCCTATGCCGCGGCCTTCGCGGCGGCCTCGAACCTCGACGACCTGTTCCTGCTGCTCTTCGTGGGAGCCGCCGGCGCGGCGGTCTCGGGGCTGCTCGTGGGGCTCTTCGTGGTGCGCTACCGGGGGATCTTCTTCGGGATGCTGAACCTCGCCTTCTCGATGATCTTCTGGTCGGTGCTCGAGAAGTTCTACCACCTGACCGGCGGCGCCGACGGCCTGCGGCTGGCCCGGCCCGAGGTCCTGGGCCTGGCGCTCGACCGCGCGCCCTTCGAGCTTCTGCTCTACTACCTGGCGCTGGCGCTGACGCTGGGGCTCGGCTGGTTCGCCACGCGCTGGCTCGGCTCGCCGGTGGGGCAGCTGTTCCAGACCGTGAAGACCAACGAGACGCGGCTGGAATACCTCGGCATCTCGGCCCAGGCGACGCTCCTAAAGGGTTACATCCTCTCGGCGGTGCTCTGCGGGCTCGGCGGCGTGCTGGTCGCCACCGCCCAGGGCATCGTGACCCCGGCCTATGCCTACTGGATCCGCTCGGGCGAGATGGTCTTCATCGCGGTCCTGGGCGGGGTCGGTTCGATCCCCGGCGCGGTCGCCGGCGCCATCGCCTACGAGGTGGTCCGCATCTACGCCGCGGCCTTCGCCGCCGATGTCTGGCAGCTCGTGCTCGGGGCCTTCCTGCTGGCGATCATCCTCTTCGCGCCCTCGGGCCTGATGGGCATCTACGGCGCGCTGATGGACCGCATCTCGCCGCGCCGCGCCGCCGCGCGCGAGGAGAAGACCTCCGCGCAAGCCGCCGTGCAAACCAAGGAGGCCCGCACATGACGACGCCGCTTCTGGAAGCCCGCGGGCTCGAGATCCGCTTCGGGGGCGTGGTGGCCGCCGACCATGTCGACCTGACCATCGCCGAGGGCCGCAACCTCGCGATCATCGGGCCGAACGGCGCGGGCAAGACCACCTTCCTCAACATCTGCACCGGCTGGATCAAGCCGACCAAGGGGCAGGTCTTCTTCCGCGGCGAGGAGGTCACCCATCTGCCGCCGCGCAAGATCGTCCGGCGGGGCGTCGCCCGCGCCTTCCAGATCCCGCAGCTCTTCACCGAGCACACGGCGCTGGAGAACCTGATGATCGCCGTCTCGGCCCGCGAGGGGCGGCAGTCGCCGCTTCTGTCGATGGGTGCCCAGCCCGAGCGCCGCGAGATGCTGGAGCTGCTCGACCTGGTGGGCTGCGCCGATGTGGCCGACCGTCCGGTCGTGGAGCTCTCCGAGGGGCAGCGCAAGCTGATCGACATCGCCGTGGCGCTGGCGCTGAAACCCCGGCTCCTGCTCATGGACGAGCCCACCTCGGGCGTCGCCAGCTCGGAGAAATTCGAGATCATGGAGATCCTCGTGGCCGCGCTGTCGCAGGCCGCGGTGACCGCGGTCTTCGTCGAACACGACATGGGCATCGTGAAGAATTACGCCGACGAGGTGGCGGTCTGGAACTCCGGCGAGGTGCAGCTCCGCGGCACCCCCGAGGAAATCCTGGCCCACCCCGACGTGATCCGCGACGTGATCGGAGAGGAGGCCGCCTGATGCTCGAGTTCCGCAATACCGACGTGCATATCGGCAATGTCCCGATCCTGCGCGGGCTCAACGTGAAGATCGCCCCCTCCGAGACCGTGGCCCTGATCGGCCGCAACGGCGCGGGCAAGACCACCACGCTGCGCAGCGTCATGGGCTTCACCGACGTGAAAGGCCAGATCCTGATCGGCGGCGAGGACATCACCAGGATGCGCGCCTCGCGCCGTCCCGGCCTCGGCATCGGCTACGCCCCCGAGGACCGCCGCCTGTTTTCGGGCTTCACCGTGGAAGAAAACATCCGCCTGCCGGGCGAGGTCGCCAAGCTCGACCCCGACACCCAGGCCGCGCGGCTCGACAAGGTCTACCGGGTCCTGCCCGAACTGCGCGAGATGGCCGACCGCCCGGCGGGCGCGGTCTCGGGCGGGCAGGGCAAGATGGTGGCCCTCGGCCGGGCGCTGATGCTCGGCACCCGGCTGCTGATGCTCGACGAACCCTTCCAGGGCCTCGCCCCGGCGCTGGCGCAGCGCTACGGCGAGGCGCTGGGCCGCCTGCGCGAGGTCGATCCCGAGGTCACGGTGATCGTGACCGAGTCGAACCCCGCGCTTCTGAAATCCTTCGCGCGCCGCACGCTCGTCATCGAGCGCGGCGAGATCGCGGAGGCCGAACACCAAGCCGCCTGACAGGAGAGAGACATGCGACTGAAGGACAAAATCTGCCTCGTGACCGGGGCCGCCTCGGGCTTCGGGGAAGGCATCGCGCAGAAATTCGCGGCCGAGGGCGCCAAGATCGCCATCGTCGACATGAACGCCGAGGGCGCCAAGCGCGTTGCCGGCGAGATTGGCAACGGCGCCATCGCGGTGACCTGCGACGTCTCCAAGGCCGAGGACGTGGAGGCCGCCGTGGCCCGCGTCACCGAGGAATTCGGCCGGATCGACGTCATCGTGAACAACGCCGGCTGGTCGAACAAGAACGCGCCGCTGATGGAGACCGACGAGGCCACCATGCGGAAGCTCTACGACGTCAACGTGATGTCGATCTTCCACATGACCAAGTCGATCGTGCCGCGCTGGCGCGAGGGCGACGGCGGCGTGATGATCAACGTGACCTCGACCGCCGGCATCCGCCCGCGTCCGGGCCTGACCTGGTACAACAGCTCGAAAGGTGCGGCCAACATCATGACCAAGTCGCTCGCGGTGGAGCTGGCGCCCGACAACATCCGGGTCTGCGCGCTGGCCCCGGTGATGGGCGTGACGGCGCTTCTGGAGAACTTCATGGGGCTGCCCGACACGCCCGAGAACCGCGCGAAGTTCATCGCCAGCGTGCCCATGGGCCGGCTCTCCGAGCCGCGCGACGTGGCCAATGCGGCGGCCTTCCTGGCCTCGGACGAGGCGGAGTTCCTGACCGGCACGGTCATGGAGGTCGACGGCGGTCGCTGCGTCTGAGCCTTGGCTGCATATTCTGCCGGAAGGGCCGTCCCGCGGGGCGGCCCTTTTGTTGTGTGGTGGGTGTGCGGGAGCGGCGTGAGAGGGCTGTGCGGGGAAGGGCGCGGCGCTGACAGTGCCGCGCAGTCAGGATGAAGGTGTGCCGCCAAGTCTCTGATATTAAGTCAAAGACGGGGTGGGGCGCTTTCTGAAATCCCGACCTCACCTTCAACGCGCACCGCTCCGTAGCCCGCCGCTTGCCCTACCTCCCGGCACAAAAAACGCGCCGATCCGAGGGACCGGCGCGCAGCTCAGGGAGAGGGTCGAAAGCCTCAGTCGTGTTTCACCACCAGCGTCCGGGTGGTCGAGAAATCCAGGAGCGCCTCGAAGCCCTTCTCGCGCCCGTGGCCGGATTTCTTCATGCCGCCGAAGGGCAGCTCGATCCCGCCGCCGGCGCCGTAGCCGTTCACGAAGACCTGGCCCGCCACGATCCGGCGCGCCACGCGCATCGCGCGGCTGCCGTCCTTGGACCAGACCGCGCCGACCAGCCCGTAGTCGGTGTCATTGGCCTTCTCGATGGCCTCGGCCTCGTCGCGGAAGGTCACCACCGACAGGACCGGCCCGAAGACCTCTTCCTGGCTCAGCACGTTGTCATGCGGCACCGGCCCGTAGACGCGGGGCACGACGAAATAACCCTCGGGGTCGGCGCCGGGCGCGATCTTGCCCTCGGCGACGATCGGGATGCCGTCGGCCTCGGCCTGCGAGAAGAAGCGCTCCACCCGGCGTTTCTGGGTGGCGTTGACCAGCGGGCCGAGCTTGCAGTCGGCCTCGGGCGGGCCGGCGACCACCTCCGAGAAGGCCGCGGCCAGGCGCTCCAGAAGCGCGTCCTTCAGCCCTTCCTGCACCAGCACGCGGCTGCCGGCGGAGCAGGTCTGCCCGGCGTTGACGGTGATCGCGGTGACGATGACCGGGATCGCCGCGTCGAGGTCGGCGTCCTCGAAGATCACCTGCGGGCTCTTGCCGCCCAGCTCCAGCGTGCAGCCGATGTGGTTCTTGGCCGCCGCGATCTGCACCAGTTCGCCCACCTGCGGGGAGCCGGTGAAGGAGATGTAGTCGATGCCGCGATGGCCCGAGAGCGCCGCGCCCGCGCTTTCGCCCCGGCCCGGCACGCAGTTCAGCGCGCCCGGCGGCAGCCCCGCCTCGGCGGCCAGCTCGCAAAGCCGGATCGGCGAGAGGCAGGCGTCCTCGGCGGGCTTCAGCACGCAGGCATTGCCCATGGCGAGCGCCGGCGCGATGGTCCGCCCGAACATCTGCGCCGGCAGGTTCCAGGGGATGATATGCCCGGTCACGCCGTAGGGCAGGTGCTCGGTCACCGCGAGATAGCCCTGCATGAAGGGGATCTGCGTGCCGTGCACCTTGTCTGCGGCGGCGCCGTAATACTCGAAGTAGCGCGCGCAGGCCCGCACGTCGCCGCGCGCCTGGCTCATCGGCTTGCCGGTGTCGGTGGCCTCGAGCGCGGTCAGCTCGTCCTCGTTCTCGGTGATGATCTGGGCCAGCCGCTGCAGGATGCGGCCGCGCTCGGTGGCGCTGTGGCCGCCCCAGGCGCCCTCGAAGGCGCGGCGCGCCGCCTCGACCGCCAGGTCGATGTCGGCGGCGGTGCCATCGGCGATGCGGGTGATCTCGCGGCCGGTGGCCGGGGCCAGCACCGCCAGGGTCTTGCCCGAGGCCGAGGCCCGCCAGCCATTGTCGATGAATATACCGTCCGAGGCGGCCGTGACCGAGGCCCCCCGCGCGTCGTTCTGAACGTTCATGGCCGTTCTCCTCCCTCGCGTGAGCGGCCCGCGCGGCGCACAGCGCCGGCAGGGCCGGTTGCCGCGACGATAGGGAGGCGGCGGGACGGGCGGAAAGACGGTTCGTCGCTATCGCCCATAGGTTTCGTCTATGGGTCGATCTGCTCCGCCCGCCAGATGCCGCGGCGCACGAGGTCGCGGACCACCTCCATGGTGACCTCCTCGACCGCCTGGGCGGCGCGGGTCTGCGGCTTGGCCGGGTTGTGCACCAGGTAGACCGAGCGGCTGATCGCCGGATCGACGATCGGCGCCATGAGGAGCTCGCCCCGTTCCACCCGGTCGAGCGCCGCTGCCGGTGCCAGCACCGTGTAGCCCGACCCGCGCGAGACCAGCGTCTTGATCTGGCTCAGCGCGTCCATCTCGGTCACCACGTCGAGGTGCACCCCATGCGCGCGGGTCACCCGGTCGATCAGCGCCCGAAGTCCATGGGTCTTCGAGGGCAGCACCAGGTCGACCTTGGCGAGATCCGCCATCGGCACCGGCGCGCCCGCGCGGCTGCGGAAAGGCCAGGCATCGGGCGCCGAGAAGAAGTGCAGCTCTTCCGAGACGATGGCGCGATAGGTCAGGTGCCGCACGCCCGAGACGTCGTAGAGCATGCCCAGGTCGACCTCCTGGTCGGCGAGCCAGGTCTGGATGAAGCCCGACATCGCCTCGACCGCGCGCAGCCGCACCAGCGGCAGCTCGGCGCGGACGGTCTCGGCCAAGGGCACCGAGAGCACCATGGAGACCGAGGAGGGCAGCCCGAAGCTGACCCCGCCCGCCGGGTCCGAGCCCATCTGCCGGATGTCCGAGCGCGCGCGCTCCACCGTCTGCAGGATCAGCTCGGCCCGGTCGAGCGCCAGAAGCCCGGCCTCGGTCAGCGTCACCCCCCGCGAGGAGCGTTCGAGAAGCTGCACGCCGAGGCTGTCCTCGAGCTTCTTGATCTGCTGGGACAGCGAGGGCTGCGCGACGTTCAGCTTCTGCGAGGCGGCCGAGACCGAGCCCTCCTCGGCGATGGCGATGAAATATTCCAACTGTCGTAAGTTCATGGCTCCTCCCGCGCGCAGCTTTCGCCGAAGCGGCGGGATGCGCAAGCCGTGGCGGCGGGACGCTCCCCCGGGGCGACACCCCGGCCGCCCCCGTTTCCCCCGTCTTTTCAACGCCAAAGCCCGCCACAAGCGGCCTGCGGGTTTACCCCCGGGCCATGTCTGCTAGCGTCCGCGGATTACCTGTGGCCCCGGGACGCCCTGTCCCCAAGGCACGGAGCGAAGAAAGGGATATTTCATGCAAATCGGCGTCTGGATCAGCCTCATCGCGTATTTCGCGCTGATGCTGGGCATCGGCTTTTATGCCTATCGCAAGTCCACCTCCAATTCCGAACAATACCTTCTGGGCGGGCGCAACCTGCCGCCCGCGGTCGCGGCCCTGTCGGCCGGCGCCTCCGACATGAGCGGCTGGCTCCTCCTGGGCCTGCCCGGCGCACTTTACGCCACCGGCCTCATCGAGGCCTGGATCGGCATCGGCCTTTTTGTCGGCGCGCTGATCAACTGGATCGTCGTCGCCCCGCGCCTGCGCGAGCAGACCGAGCGCTACGACAACGCGCTGACCATCCCGTCCTTCCTGGCCAACCGCTTCCCGACCCAGGCGACGGCGCTCCGGCTCGTCTCGGCGGTGATCATCGTGATCTTCTTCGCCGTCTACACCGCCTCGGGCCTGGTGGCCGGCGGCAAGCTTTTCCAGAGCGCCTTCGACGGCGGCTATCTCACCGGCGTCTGGCTGACGCTGGGGATCGTGCTGGTCTACACCGTGGTCGGCGGCTTCCTCGCGGTGAGCCTGACCGACTTCGTGCAGGGCTGCATCATGATGCTGGCGCTGGTGATCATGCCGCTCGTGGTGCTGTATGCCGGTGACGGCGGCGGCACCGACCAGGCGGCGGCGACGCTCTCCGAGGTCGATCCGAACTTCCTGTCGCTGACCGGCGGGCTGACCTTTATCGGCTTCCTCTCGGCGGTGACTTGGGGGCTCGGCTACTTCGGCCAGCCGCATATCATCGTGCGCTTCATGGCGGTGAAATCGGTGGCCGCGGTCTCGACCGCCCGCAACATCGCGATGACCTGGATGGGGCTCTCGCTGATCGGCGCGGTGGGCGTCGGCATCCTCGGGCGCGCCTATATCGAGCGCAACGAGATCGCGGTCGAGGATTCCGAGACGATCTTCATCGTGCTCGCCGAGATGCTGTTCCACCCGCTGGTGACGGGCTTCCTCTTCGCCGCGCTCCTGGCGGCGATCATGTCGACGGTCTCGAGCCAGCTCCTGGTCTCCTCCTCCTCGCTGGCCGAGGACTTCTACCGGCTCTTCCTGCGCAAGGAGGCCAGCGAAGGCGAGATCGTGACCGTGGGCCGGGTTGCCGTGGCCGCCGTCGGCATCGTCGCGGCGCTGATCGCGGCGGATCCCGAGAGCCAGGTGCTGGGCCTTGTCGCCAACGCCTGGGCGGGCTTCGGCGCGGCCTTCGGTCCCTTGGTGATCCTCTCGCTGACCTGGCGGCGGATGACCGGCGCGGGCGCGGTCGCGGGGCTCGTGACCGGCGCAGGCGTGGTGATGCTCTGGATCTGGACGGGCCTCGCGGCGGCGACCGGCATCTACGAGATCATCCCCGGCTTCCTCGCGGCCTTCGCGGCGATCGTCGCGGTCAGCCTGATGACCCGCGAACAGGGCGAGTTCCGCGCCATGCCGGCGGAATGACGCGGGCGGGCGCCCGGCAGGCCGCGGCGGCACAGGCCGCGGCCCGCCCCAGCGCCGCGCGGGGCATCGCGCTCATGTGCATCGGCGTCGCCTGCCTGAGCGTGAACGACGCCTTCGGAAAGACCCTCACCGCCGATTATTCGGCGGTGCAGATCCTGTTCCTGCGCAACCTCATCGCGCTGCCCATCGCGGTGGTCATCGCGCTGGGCCTCGGCGGGCGGGCGGCGCTGCGCTCCCACCGGCCGGGGGCGCATCTGGTGCGCGGCCTCCTCTGGGTGGTCGCGGCCTATCTGTTCTTCACCGGGCTGAGGCACCTGGGCCTGGCCGAGGCCACGGTGCTGATCTTCGCGGCGCCGGTCTTCATCACCGCGCTCTCGGCGCTGTTTCTCGGCGAGGAGGTCGGCTGGAAGCGCTGGTCGGCGGTGCTGGTGGGCTTTCTCGGCGTGCTGATCGTGGTGCGCCCGGGCAGCGCCACCTTCCAGCCGGCCTCGCTTTATCCGCTGGCCACGGCCTTCGTCTACGCGGTCCTGATGATCAGCGCCCGCTGGGTCGATCCGCGCGAAAGCGTCTGGACGATGATGCTCTACCTCGTCGGCATGGGCGCGGTGCTGAGCGGGATCGCAAGCCTGTTCGTCTGGCAGCCTGTGGCCCCCGGAGACCTCTGGCTCTTCGCCGGGGTGGCGGTCTTCGGCACGGCGGGCATGACCATGATGACCCAGGCCTTCCGGCTCTCCGAGGCGGTGGTGGTCGCGCCCTTCGACTATACCGCGCTGATCTGGGCGACGCTGCTCGGCTGGCTGATCTGGCGCGAGGTGCCGGACGGCTTCACCTACGCGGGCGCGGCGGTGATCATCGCCAGCGGCATCTTCATCGTCTGGCGCGAGGCCCGGGCCGGCGGTTGACAAGACGCCCGCGCGCGGCGGAGACCTTGGACCAGGCGCCGCCGCGCGACACCTCCTGCCTGAGCCCCCCACACCCCCAACCCCCGCGAGGACAGAGATGGCCCAAGACGACACCCACGATCCCGCCCGCCGGTCCTGGGTCGACAGCGCCAATGATCCGGCCTGCGACTTCCCGATCCAGAACCTGCCTTACGGCGCCTTCTCGACCGGCGACGGGGCGGTGCGGATCGGCGTGGCCATCGGCGAGGCGATCCTCGATCTGACCGCGCTCGAGGCGGTGGGGCTGGTGCGCCCGGGCGGCGAGACGGCGGTCTTCGACCAGGGCGTGCTGAACCCCTTCATGGCGCTGGGCCCCGAGGTCTGGACCGAGACCCGCCGGCAGATCGCGGGGCTGCTCGAGGCGGGCGTCGAGGAACGCCTGCGCGCGCCCCTCGAGGCGGCGCTGGTGCCGCAGGCCGCCGCCCAGATGCACCTGCCGGTCTTCGTGCGCAGCTACACCGATTTTTATGCCTCGAAGGAGCATGCCACCAATGTCGGCAGCATGTTCCGCGACCCCGAGAACGCGCTGACGCCGAACTGGCTGCACATTCCCATCGGCTACAACGGGCGCGCCTCGACGGTGGTGGTCTCGGGCACGGCGATCCGCCGCCCGCTGGGCCAGCTCAAGGGCCCCGAGGATGACGCCCCGCGGCTCGGTGCCTCGGCGCGGCTCGACATCGAGCTGGAACTGGGCGCGCTGGTCGGCACCGGCAATCCCATGGGCCAGCCGGTCAGCACCGCCGAGGCCTACGAGATGATCTTCGGCTACGTGCTCTTGAACGACTGGTCGGCGCGCGACATCCAGGTCTGGGAATACCAGCCGCTCGGGCCGTTCCAGGCCAAGGCTTTCGGCACCTCGATCAGCCCCTGGGTGGTGACGCGCGACGCGCTGGAGCCCTACCGCTGCCCGACGCCGCCGCGCGAGCGCGAGCTGCTGCCCTACCTTCAGGAGGCGACGCCGAACAACTTCGACATCCGCCTGGAGATCGACCTGGCGCCGGCGGGCGGCACGCCGGTGACGGTCAGCCGGACGAACTACCGCGGCATGTATTATTCCGCCGCCCAGCAGCTCACGCATCACGCGCTCTCGGGCTGCGCCATGGGGCCGGGGGACCTTCTGGGCTCGGGCACGATCTCGGGCGAGAGCCCGGAGAGCTGCGGCTCGCTCCTCGAGATGACCTGGAACGGGCGCGACCCGCTGGATCTGGGCGGAGAGAAACGCGGCTTCCTGCAGGACGGCGACAGCGTGACCCTGCGCGGCTGGTGCGAGGGGGCCTATCGCATCGGCTTCGGCTCCTGCGAGGGTACGGTGCTGCCCGCGCCGGAGGCGCCGGGGGCGCCGGGGGACTGAGCGGGGCAGGGCGGTGAGGCGCCTGCGGCGCGTGACGGGGGCTCCTCGTCTGCGGTCATGGCTAGCGGCGCAACCGGGGCGCTGCCCCTAAGCGACGTCTCCGCCCCGCGGCGATCCATCTCATCGAAGCCATGTGACCCCGCTCACGCCAGTTCCGTCGCTCGAGACATCTGGGCGCGCCCAAACCAGCTCGCGCTTGCCACCATTCGAGAGAACCCGCCCCCGCTCACCCGCGCCAGTAGGCGCCGGCCTCCATCAGCCGCTGCTCGAAGCGCGCCACGTTCCGATGCGCGCCCTCGGAGCGCAGGATCATTGCCGCGGTCAGCGCCTCGGTCAGGGCAAAGGCGGCGATCATGCTCGGCAGGGGCTGCGGGCCGTGCATGCCCGGACAGAGCAGCACATCCGCCCCGCGCGCCGTCGGCGCTCCGGGCCCGTCGGTCACCGCGATGGTCCGGGCGCCGCGCTGGCGCGCCAGCTCGTGGGCGGCCACCGTCTCGATCGAGTAATGCGGGAAGGTGATCGACAGCACCGCGTCCTCGGGGCCGGTGCCGGCGATCTGGTCGCGGATGTCGCCCGGCGCGCCGGTGCGCGGGCCGACGTTCTCGACCGCCATCCGCAGCGTGTAGACCAGGTAATCGGCGATGGCGAAACAGCTCCGCACGCCGATCACATGGATGCGCCGCGCGCCGATCATCAGCTC
The DNA here is from genome assembly GCF_021272185.1 of Roseivivax sp. GX 12232. Taxonomy (GTDB): domain Bacteria; phylum Pseudomonadota; class Alphaproteobacteria; order Rhodobacterales; family Rhodobacteraceae; genus Roseivivax. The sequence goes on along the minus strand of NZ_JAJSEC010000008.1, from coordinate 175,377 downwards.
GGCGGCCCGTTCCACCGCCTCGCGGGTCTCGTCGCTGAAGACGGTCGCGAGGTTGCGATGCGCCGCCTCGCGCAGCGCCTCGAAAGCGGCGGGGCCGGGGCGGCCGTGCAGCTTGTCGGCCCGCCGTCCGTAGATGTCGCCGCCGTGGCGCAGCGCGTCCTGGAAGGCCGAGCGGCAGGCGTCGTAGCCGCCGAACCCCAGCGCATGGGCCAGCCGCACGACCGTGTTGGCATTGGCGCCCGAGCGGTCGGCCAGCCCCCGGACCGAGTTGAAGGCGATCTCCTCGGGCTGGTCCGACAGCCAATGCGCGAGGTCCGCGACCCGGGGCGCGCCCGAGGCCGCCACCGCCCGCAGGGCGCGGCGCAGGTCGTCCAATGTGGCGGGTTGGCCGGTCAGCGCGTCCTCCGATCCCCTGGCTGCGTCTGGGGATACATTTGTATTGTCGGCTTGACCAATTGCAATGAATTGTTTCCCTTAGCCATACGAGTTTCGATTCTCGGAACGCACAGGGAGATTGACATGACCAAAGTTATGTTCGGCGCCGTCATGGCCGCCGCTACCGCCTTCGGCGCAACTGCCGCCACGGCGCAGGACCAGACCTTCATTTCCATCGGCACCGGCGGCGTCACGGGCGTCTACTACCCGACCGGCGGCGCGATCTGCCGCCTGGTGAACCGCGGCCGCTCCGAGCACGGCATCCGCTGCGGCGTCGAGTCGACCGGCGGCTCGGTCTACAACATCAACGCCATCCGCGGCGGCGAGCTCGAGTTCGGCGTGGCGCAGTCCGACTGGCAGTATCACGCCTTCAACGGCTCCTCGCAGTTCGAAGAGCAGGGCGCCTTCGAAGACCTGCGCGCGGTCTTCTCGGTCCACCCCGAGCCCTTCACCGTCGTGGCCCGCGCCGACGCAGGCATCGAGAGCTTCGAGGACCTCGAGGGCAAGCGCGTCAACGTCGGCAACCCCGGCTCCGGCCAGCGCGGCACCATGGAAGTGCTGATGGAAGAGATGGGCTGGTCGATGGACGACTTCGCCGTGGCCTCCGAGCTGCAGGCAGCGGAACAGAGCCAGGCGCTTTGCGACAACAACATCGACGCCATGGTCTACACCGTCGGCCACCCCTCCGGCTCCATCCAGGAGGCGACCACCGCCTGTGACAGCGTGCTGGTCGAGGTGAACAACGACGCCACCGCGTCGCTGATCGAGGCCAACCCCTACTACCGCCAGGCCACCATCCCCGGCGGCATGTATCGCGGCAACGACGAGGACACCGTGACCTTCGGCGTCGGCGCCACCTTCGTGACCTCGGCCGAGGTGGCCGACGAAGTGGTCTACGAGGTCGTCAAGGCGGTCTTCGAGAACATGGACCAGTTCAAGGGCCTGCACCCGGCCTTCGCCAACCTCGTGCCCGAGGAAATGGCCAATGACGGTCTCTCCGCACCGCTGCACGCGGGCGCCGAGAAATATTTCCGCGAAGCCGGTCTGATCGAATAACAAGGACCGGGGTGCCCCTGCCGCTTTAGGCGGGGGCCCCGCGACAATGACCGACAGGTCCGGGCCCGCGACGGGCCCGGACCTTCTGGGCCGATGGGACGAGGGAACGCGCATGTCGGACAATCCGAAGGGTGAAGGCCGCCAGTTCAGCGACGAGGAACTTCAGGATCTTGTCGCCAGCACCGACAGCGGCGCCCGGGCGCCGACCAACCCCAACCTCGCCAAGCTGATCGCCGGCCTGGCGCTGGCCTGGTCGCTGTTCCAGCTCTGGATCGCGCAGCCGCAGCTCTGGTTCGCGCAATACGTGCCGGTGCTGAACTCCTCCGAGACCCGGCCGATCCACCTGACCTTCGCCATCGTCCTGGCCTTCCTGGCCTATCCCGCCTTCAAGAGCTCGCCCCGCGGCCACATCCCGGTGGTCGACTGGATCCTGGCGCTCGGCGGGGGCTTCTGCGCCTTCTACATCTTCCTCTTCTCCGATCACCTGGCGATGACCGCGCGCTCGGGCCTGCCGACGCCGACGCAGGTGGTCATCGGGGCCGCGGGCCTGTTGATCCTGCTCGAGGCCTCGCGCCGGGCGCTGGGCCCGGCGCTGACCATCGTCGGCTCGCTCTTCCTGCTTTACGCCTACATGGGCACCGGCTGGCTGATCCCCGAGCTCATCGAACACGAGGGCCTGAGCTTCACCGCGCTGATCAACGCGCAGTGGCTCGACACCGCAGGGGTCTTCGGCATCCCGCTGGGCGTCTCCACGGCCTTCGTCTTCCTCTTCGTGCTTTTCGGCTCGCTGCTCGATAAGGCGGGCGCGGGCAACTACTTCATCAAGCTGGCCTTCGCGGGCCTCGGCCACCTGCGCGGCGGCCCGGCCAAGGCGGCGGTGGTCGGCTCGGCCATGACCGGCCTGATCTCGGGCTCCTCGATCGCCAACGTGGTGACCACCGGCACGTTCACCATCCCGCTGATGAAGCGGGTGGGCTTTTCCAACGAACAGGCCGGCTCGGTCGAGGTCGCCTCCTCGGTCAACGGCCAGATCATGCCGCCGGTCATGGGCGCCGCGGCCTTCCTCATGGTCGAGTTCATCGGCATCTCCTACATCGAGGTGATCAAGCACGCCTTCATCCCGGCGGTGATCTCCTACATCGCGCTGGTCTACATCGTGCACCTCGAGGCGCTGAAGAAGGACATGCCGGCGCTGGGCGAGAGCAAGAGCTTCCTCGGCATGATCGTGAAGTTCTTCATCGGCTTCGCCATCGCCGGCGCGGGCTTCACCGCGCTGATCTACCTGGTCGGCGCGCTGCGCGCGGGCCTCGGCGATCTGACCGGCGTGGTGATGATGGCGCTTCTCGGGCTGGTTTACCTGGGCCTCCTGTCGGTCGCGGCCAGGCGCCCCGACCTCGAGGAGGACGACCCCAATGATCCCAACATCAAGCTGCCCACCGTGGGCGAGGTCTATGCCACCGGGCTGCACTACGTGCTGCCCATCCTGGTGCTCGTCTGGTTCCTGATGGTCGAGCGGCAAAGTCCCGCGAAATCAGCCTTCTACGCCACGTCCTTGATGCTTTTCATCATCGTCACCCAGCGCCCGCTCAAGGCGCTGTTCCGCGGCCTCGGCGGCGAGGTGGCGAGCGAGATGAAGAACGGCTTCACCGACCTGCGCGACGGTCTGATCGCGGGCGCGCGCAACATGATCGGCATCGGCGTCGCCACGGCGGCGGCGGGCATCATCGTGGCCACCGTCACCAAGACCCCGATCGGCACCGAGCTTGCGGGCCTCGTCGAGCAGCTCTCGGGCGGCATCCTGATCGTGATGCTGATCCTCGTGGGGCTCTTCTCGCTGATCCTCGGGATGGGGCTGCCCACCACGGCGAACTACATCGTGGTCTCCTCGCTCATGGCGTCTGTGGTGGTGTCGCTCGGCGCGCAGGAAGGGTTGATCGTGCCGCTGATCGCGGCGCATCTCTTCGTCTTCTACTTCGGCATCATGGCCGATGTGACGCCGCCCGTGGGCCTCGCTTCCTTCGCCGCCGCGGCGGTCTCGGGCGGGGATCCGATCCGCACCGGCTTCACGGCGTTCTTCTACAGCCTGCGGACCGTGGCGCTGCCCTTCCTCTTCATCTTCAACCCGACGCTGATCCTCTACGGGGTCGATCTCGGGACGACGGCGGGCATCCTGCAGGCGGTCTTCGTCTTCGTGACCGCGACCTTCGCCATGCTGCTCTTCGCCGCCGCGACCCAGGGCTACTTCCTGGCGCGGTCGCGGATCTATGAGAGCGCGGCGCTGCTTCTGGTGGCCTTCACGCTCTTCGTGCCGAACGTCTGGCTCGACATGGTGCAGAGCCCCTTCCGCGAGGTGCCGCCGGCGCAGTTCGAACAGACGCTGGGCGAGCTTGACGAGGGCACCCGCATCCGCTTGCGCGTCGAAGGGCCGGACTTCAACACCGGCGAGACCGCCGAGACCACGCTGGTGATGAACGCCGAGGGCGCGACCGCGCAGGAGCGCATCGACAACTCCGGGCTGATGCTCTTCCCGGAAGGCGACACCGTGCGGCTCGACGAGCCGATGTTCGGCACCGCCACCGCCGAGAAGCTCTCGGACTTCGACTTCTACGCCGATGACCCGGTGCGGCTGGCCGAGGTGCAGGTCCCGCAGGACCGGCTTCCGGCGCAGATCTTCTACATACCGGCGCTTCTGCTTCTGGGTCTGGTGATCCTGCTGCAGCGCCACCGCCAGACCAAGCCGGCCTTCTGAGGAAACGACCATGCCGAAATCCGTCCTCCTGCCGATCGACCTGTCGTCCCAGCCGAGCTGGGCCAAGGCGCTGCCCGCCGCCATCGAGCTTGGCGGCGCCAATATGACCCTGCACGTGCTGACCGTGATCCCCGACTTCGGGATGTCGGTGGTCGGCAGCTTCTTCGACCAGGAGTTCGAGAAGCGCGCCCTGCACGAGGTGGGCGAGAAGCTCACGAGCTGGGTCAACGACAATGTGCCCGGCCGGATCGAGGTGCATCCGCATGTGACCCATGGCCGGGTCTACGACGAGATCCTGCGCGCCTCCGAGCGGCTGGATGTCGACGTGGTGGTCATGGCGGCGCAGACGCCGGATGTGGCCGACTACCTGCTGGGCCCGAACACCGCGCGGGTGGTGCGCCACGCCAAGCGCTCGGTCTACGTCGTCAGGGATCACTGAGCCATGGGCGGGCATGTCTTCGGCCGCTCCTCGGCCCAGCTGGCCACCGCCGAGCGCGGCGAGGGCTGCTATCTCTACGACAGCCAGGGCCGCGCCTATCTCGACGGCTCGGGCGGGGCGGCGGTCTCCTGCCTCGGGCACTCCGACCCGGACGTGCGCGCGGCGATCCACGAACAGCTCGACCGGCTGGCCTTCGCCCATACCGGCTTTTTCACCTCCGAGCCCGCCGAGGGGCTGGCGGACCTCCTGGCCGCCAATGCGCCCGAGGGGGTCGATAAGGTCTACCTGCTTTCGGGCGGCTCCGAGGCGGTGGAAGCGGCGATCAAGCTCGCGCGGCAGTATTACCTCGAACGCGGCGAGAGCGGGCGGCACCGGGTCATCGCCCGGCGGCAAAGCTACCACGGCAACACGCTGGGCGCGCTGGCCGCCGGCGGCAACGCCTGGCGGCGCGAGAAATACGCGCCGCTTCTGGTCGAGACCACGCATATCGCGCCCTGCTACGAATACCGCCACCGCGCCGAGGACGAGAGCCTCGAGGCCTACGGCCGCCGCGCCGCCGACGAGCTGGAAGAGGAAATCCAGCGCCTCGGCCCCGAGAGCGTCATGGCCTTCATCGCCGAGCCGGTCGTGGGCGCGACCGCCGGCGCGGTGCCCGCCGCGCCGGGCTATTTCAAGCGCATCCGCGAGATCTGCGACCGCCACGGCGTGCTCCTGATCCTCGACGAGGTGATGTGCGGCATGGGCCGGACCGGCACGCTTTTTGCCTGCGAACAGGACGGGGTGGCCCCGGACATCGTGACCATCGCCAAGGGGCTGGGCGCCGGCTACATGCCGATCGGCGCGATGCTCTGCGGCGCGCATGTGCACGAGGCCATCGCCCAGGGGTCGGGCTCCTTCCAGCACGGCCATACCTACCACGGCCACCCGCTGGCCGCCGCGGCGGGCCGCGCGGTCCTGAGCGCGATCCTCGACCGCAATCTCCTGCCGCAGGTGCGCGCGCGGGGCGAGCAGCTGGTCGCCGCGCTCGAGGCGCAGTTCGGGCAGCACCCGCATGTCGGCGACATCCGGGGCCGGGGGCTCTTCCGCGGCATCGAGCTGGTCGCCGACCGGGGCACCAAGGCGCCCTTCGATCCGGCGCGCAAGGTCAACGCCAAGATCAAGGCGGCGGCGCTGGACGAAGGGCTGATCTGCTATCCCGCGGGCGGCACGATCGACGGGCGGCACGGGGATCACATCCTCCTGGCGCCGGCCTTCATCATCTCCGAGGCGCAGATCGACGAGCTCGTCGGCAAGCTCGCCCGGGCGATCGACCGGACGCTGGCGAACTAGGGGCCGGGCGCGCCTGAGGTGGCGGGCGGGCAGGGGGCGTGGATCGCGCCCCGTGAACCGGTTTGCTGTGATTTGGTGACAGCCTGCGCCCGTCGCGATGCGCTACGGCGGGCGTTTCTCGGTTCTTCTATCTCTGAAGATGCCCACGCGCTGCCCCACGCAACCGGGCCTCTGTGCCCACGCCTAGCGGCACACCCCGCGCCTCAGCGCCGGCGCCGCTTGCAGTAAAGCTCCAGGCGGTGCGCGACGATGTCGTAGCCGTGTTCGGCCGCGATCTTCTTCTGCAGCCGCTCGATCTCTTCCGAGACGAACTCCATGACCTCGCCGGTCTCCACGTCGATCATGTGGTCGTGGTGCGGGCGGCTCGCAAGCTCGTAACGGGTCACCCCGCCGTCGAAGGTATGGCGGTGCAGGTGGCCCTTGTCGGCCAGCGCCGCGAGCGTGCGGTAGGCGGTCGCCTGGCTGACGCTGGCGTCCTTGTCGCGCGCGCGTCCGAGCACCTGTTCGGCGTCCGGGTGGTCCTCGGCCTCGAAGAGCACGCGCACGATGGCGCGCCGCTGCCGGGTCACCCGCAAGCCCGCTTCGCGCAGGATCGCATCGCCTTCACTGCTGTAGAAATCCGAGGCCATGGCCGAACCATGAAGCATGCCGCGACCGGGCTCAAGTTTTTCTGCGAACCACTCGCAAAAAGTTTGACATTGCGAATTATTTGCATCTAGAGAGGGGCAAGCAAGCAGGAAAGGCAGTGCGATGACGAAGAGATCCCTCTGGCTGGCCACCGCTCTCGCGGCGACCCTTGCGGGCGGGGCCCAGGCGCAGGACAAACTCAAGGTGGTCACGACCTTCACGGTGATCGCCGACATGGCCGGAAATGTCGCCGGCGATGCCGCCGAGGTGGTCTCGGTGACCAAGCCCGGCGCCGAGATCCACGGCTACGAGCCGACGCCGGGGGACATCGTGCGTGCCTCGGACGGGGACCTGATCCTCTGGAACGGGATGAACCTCGAATTGTGGTTCGAGCAGTTCCTGACCAACCTGGGCGACGTGCCCTCGGTCACCGTCTCCGAAGGCATCGATCCGATCTCGATCCAGAGCGGCGCCTACGAGGGCGCGCCCAATCCGCACGCCTGGATGGGGCTCGAGAACGCGCTGATCTACATCGACAATATCGAGGAGGCGCTCTCCGAGGCCGACCCCGAGAACGCCGAGACCTATGCCGCCAATGCCGCCGCCTACAAGGAGGAGCTGCGCGACACCATCGGGCCGCTCCGTGAGGCGCTGGAGGAAGTCCCCGAGGACGACCGCTGGCTTGTCACCTGCGAGGGCGCCTTCAGCTACCTCGCCCGCGACTTCGGCCTGAAGGAGCTTTACCTCTGGCCGATGAACGCCGACCAGGTGGGCACGCCCCAGCAGGTCCGCGCGGTGATCGACGGGGTCCGCGAGCACGACATCCCGGTGGTCTTCTGCGAAAGCACCGTCAGCACCCGGCCCGCCGAACAGGTGGCGCGCGAGACCGGGGCGGATTTCGGCGGCGTCCTCTACGTGGACTCGCTGTCGGAGCCCGACGGGCCGGTGCCCACATACCTCGACCTGCTCGAGGTGACCTCGCGCACGGTGGTCGAAGGGCTGACCGGCGCGGGCGACTGAGCCTAAGAGGGCTCGCCGGATGACCGGCGGGCCTTATTTCTGTTCTGGACCAAGGAAAGGGCCCCCATGCGCGACGACCAGGCGATCACCGAGACCCGCCCGCCAGAGCTGGCGGAAGGGATCGACGTAGCGCATGTGACCGTCACCTACCGCAACGGCCATACCGCGCTGACCGACGCGAGCTTCACCATCCCGCGCGGCACCGTCACAGCGCTTGTCGGCGTGAACGGCGCGGGCAAATCCACGCTGTTCAAGGCGATCATGGGCTTCGTGCCGGCGGCGCGCGGCAAGATCCGCATCCTCGGCATGGGGGTGCGCGCGGCGCTGAAGCGCAACCTCGTGGCCTATGTCCCCCAGGCCGAGGAGGTCGACTGGTCCTTCCCGGTGCTGGTCGAGGACGTGGTGATGATGGGCCGCTACGGGCACATGGGGATCCTGCGGCGTCCGCGCCCGGCCGATCACGCGGCGGTCGAAGCGGCGCTGCAGCGGGTCAACCTGACCGACCTGCGCCACCGCCAGATCGGCGAGCTCTCGGGCGGGCAGCGCAAGCGCGTCTTCCTCGCACGCGCGCTGGCGCAGGAAGGGCAGGTGATCCTGCTCGACGAGCCCTTCACCGGCGTCGACGTGAAGACCGAGGAGCAGATCGTGGCGCTTCTGCGCGCGCTGAAGGAGGAAGGCCGGGTCATGCTGGTCTCGACCCACAACCTCGGGTCGGTGCCCGAGTTCTGCGACCGCACGGTGCTGGTCAAGGGCACGGTCCTGGCGCATGGACCGACCGAGAAGGTCTTCACCCGCAAGAACCTCGAGGCGGCCTTCGGGGGCGTGCTGCGGCACTTCACCCTCGGCGGCGAGACCCTGCACGAGGACGAGGACGCCCGCAGCGTCACCATTTTCACCGACGACGAGCGCCCGCTGGTGCAATACGGCGACAAGACCCGGACCCGGGAGCCGCGGGAATGATCTCGACGCTGTATGAGCCCTTCACCTACGGCTATATGACCAACGCCATGTGGGTCTCGGCCCTCGTGGGCGCGGTCTGCGCCTTCCTGTCCTCCTTCCTGATGCTCAAGGGCTGGTCGCTGATCGGCGACGCGCTTTCGCATTCGGTCGTCCCGGGCGTCGCCGGCGCCTACATGCTTGGGCTGCCCTTCGCGCTTGGCGCCTTCATCGCGGGCGGGCTCGCGGCGGCGGCGATGCTCTTCCTGTCGGACCGCTCGGGGCTGAAGGTCGATGTGATCATCGGGCTGATCTTCACCTCCTTCTTCGGGCTCGGGCTGTTCCTGGTCTCGATCAACCCGATGTCGATCTCGGTGCAGACCATCACCATGGGCAATATCCTGGCGATCACGCCGGGCGACACGCTGCAGCTTGCGATCATCGGGCTGGTGTCGCTGGCGGTGCTGCTGGTCCTCTGGAAGGACCTCATGGTCACCTTCTTCGACGAGACCCACGCGCGGACCATCGGGCTCAACACCGGGGTTCTGAAGGGGGTGTTCTTCGTGCTGCTCTCGGCCTCGGTGGTGGCGGCGATGCAGACCGTCGGCGCCTTCCTGGTGATCGCCATGGTGGTGACGCCCGGGGCCACGGCCTATCTGCTTTGCGACCGCTTTCCGCGGCTCATCGCGACCTCGGTGGTGATCGGCGCGGGCACCAGCTTCTTCGGCGCCTACATCAGCTATTTCCTCGATGGCGCGACCGGCGGGATCATCGTCACCTTGCAGACGCTGATCTTCCTTCTGGTCTTCGTCTTCGCCCCGAAACACGGGCGGCTTGCCGCCCGCGCCAAGGCCCGCGCGGCCCTGAAGGAGGTCGAGGCATGATCGAGACAGCCCTTCTGCCCTTCCAGTTCCCCTTCATGCAGAACGCCTTCCTGATCGGGGTGATCGTGGCGGTGCCCACGGCGATGCTCTCCTGTTTCCTGGTGCTCAAGGGCTGGGCGCTGATGGGCGACGCGGTGAGCCACGCGGTCCTGCCGGGCATCGTGCTGGCCTATATCTTCGGGTTGCCGCTGATCCTCGGGGCCTTCGTGGCGGGGATGATCTGCGCGCTGGCGACGGGCTACCTCTCGGGCAACAGCCGGGTGAAGGAGGACACCGTCATGGGTGTCGTCTTCTCGGGCATGTTCGGGCTGGGGATCGTGCTTTACGTCTCGGTTGAGACCAACATGCACCTCGATCACGTGCTCTTCGGCAACATGCTGGGGGTCGAGACCCGCGAGCTCTGGACCGCGGGGGCGATCTCGGCGGGCATCGCGGTGCTGATCGGGCTGCAGTGGAAGGACCTGCTTTTGCAAAGCTTCGACCCGGCCCAGGCGCGGGCCAGCGGGCTGCGCGTGGGGCTTCTGCACTACGGTCTCCTGGCTGCCCTTTCCTTGAGCATCGTGGCCACGCTGTCGGCGGCCGGGCTGATCCTGGCGATCGGGCTTCTGATCGCGCCGGGGGCCATCGCCTTCCTGGTCGCGCGGACCTTCCGGCGGATGCTGCTGGTCGCGGTGGCGGTCAATATCTTTTCCATGGTGGCAGGGGTTTACGCCTCGTTCTTCATCGACTCCGCGCCGGCGCCGACGATCGTGCTGATCCTGACGATCCTCTTCATCGCCGCCTTCCTGCGGCGCCAGTTGCAGGTCCGGCGGCAGACGTTATGAGGGGCGCATGGCTCCGCGCCCAAGCGGGGCTGTGCTAGGCTTTCCGCGCGAATCCCCCGGGAGCGATCCGGCAGGGGCCACGCAGCATGGGAGTGCGCAATGACCTCTTCGGGGACCTCATCGGGCTGGCAACGCTATGCCGTCTACTGGCTGCCGGACGGACAACTGGGCGAGCTGGGCGCAAGCTGGCTCGGCTGGGACGCGCGCCACGCGCGCCGCATCGACCCGCCGCAGATCAAGGCCCCGGGGCCCAAGCGCTACGGCTTCCACGCGACGCTGAAGCCGCCGTTCCACCTGGCGCCGGATGAGGATGAGGTCGCACTTCTGGCGCAGCTCGAAAGCCTGGCCGGGGCTGCCGAGACGGTCGATCTCGGCACGCTCGAACTGCGCCAGTTGGGCCGGATCTGGACCCTGCAGCCCAGCCGGACCGAGGGCATCTCGGAGCTCGCGGCCACGCTCGTGCGCGGCCTCGATCCCTTCCGCGCGCTGCCCGCCGCCGAGGAGCTCGCCCGCCGCCGGGGCCGGGGGCTCAGCCCGACGCAGGAGGCCAACCTGACGACCTGGGGCTATCCTTACGTGATGGAGGAGTTCCGCCCGCATCTGACCCTCTCCGGCGCGCGCGGCCCCGAGGACATCGAGACCCGCGCCCGGGCGCATTTCGCCCCGGTTCTCGGCAGACCCGCCACCATGGGCGCGGTGACGCTTCTCGGCGAGGACGGGCTGGGCCGCTTCCACCGCATCGCCGATCTGGCGCTGAACCGCGCCCGGGTCGCGACCTGACGCCGCATCCGGGCGCTGAAACGCAGCCGTGATCGCTTGGGCGCTTGCTTTGCCCGCAGGCCGGAACATAAAGTGAACACATGGCACAGCGGTCACTTTCCGAAAAACTCGCGATCCTTTCCGATGCGGCGAAATACGATGCCTCCTGCGCGTCATCGGGGGGCGAGCGGCGCGACAGCCGCGACGGCGGCGGGCTCGGCTCCTCGGGCGGCTCGGGCATCTGCCACGCCTATGCCCCGGACGGGCGCTGCATCTCGCTTCTGAAGATCCTGATGACGAACTTCTGCATCTACGATTGCGCCTATTGCATCAACCGCGCCTCGAGCCGGGTGGAGCGCGCGCGTTTCTCGGTCGAGGAGGTCGTGCATCTGACGGTAGAGTTCTACCGCCGCAACTACATCGAGGGGCTGTTCCTGTCCTCGGGCATCATCCGCTCGCCCGACGACACCATGGCCGACATGGTGCGCATCGCCCGGAAGCTGCGCGAGGAGGAGGGCTTTCGCGGCTACATCCACCTCAAGACCATCCCCGACGCCAGCCCCGAGCTGATCGACGCCGCCGGGCGCTACGCCGACCGGCTGTCGATCAACATCGAGATGCCGACCGAGACCTCGCTGAAGGACCTCGCGCCGGAGAAGGACGCGGGCGGGATCAAGCGCTCCATGGCCGATGTGCGCATGAAGCGCGAGGACAGCCGCAGCGGGCGGAGCTGGCGCGGCAAGCGGCCCGCGCGCTTCGCGCCCGCCGGCCAGTCGACGCAGGTCATCGTCGGGGCGGATGCGGCCAACGACCGGACGATCCTGACGCAAAGCTCGGATCTCTACGCAAGCTACGGGCTGAGCCGGGTCTATTACTCGGCCTTCTCGCCGATCCCCGACCCGGCCAAGGCGCTGCCCCTGAAGCCCGCGCCGCTCTTGCGCGAACACCGGCTCTATCAGGCCGACTGGCTCCTGCGCTTCTACGATTTCGGGGTCGAGGAGATCGGCGGCGCCTCGGGGATGCTCGACCTCGACATCGACCCCAAGACCGCCTGGGCGCTGGCCCATCGGGAGCACTTCCCGGTCGACGTGAACCGCGCCAGCCGCGAGGAGCTGCTGCGGGTGCCGGGCTTCGGCACCAAGACCGTGGGGCGGGTGCTTTCGGCTCGGCGGCGGGGGCTGGTGCGCTACGAACACCTCAAGGCCATGGGCGCGGTGATGAAGAAGGCGCAGCCCTTCATCACCTGCGCCGGCTGGAGCCCGCGCGGCCTGCTCGAGGCCGAGCACCTGCGCGCCCGCTTCGCCCCGCCGCCCGAGCAGCTGTCGCTGATCTGATGCGGCGGGTGGTTCTGCCCCGGGTCGGCACGGTGGCCGCCTGGCGCCGCGAGGCGCGGGCGCTCGCACGGGCCGGTGTCGCGCCCGAGGACCTGGTCTGGTCGGTGGGCGAGGCGGCGCCGGATCTGTTCGCGGATGCGGCGGGGGATGGAGGGGCCGGGGCCGGTGACGCGCCGGTTGCCGGGATGAGCGACGGCCTGTTTGCGGCCGGGGACGGCGCGGCTGGGGCAGCCTCAGCCACGGCCACCCCTTCGTCCGACCCGTCGCGCGAGTTGCGCCTGCCCAAGGCCGCCATCGCCACCATCGAAGCGGCGCTCTGCCATTCCGACCCCGAACGCTTCGCCCGGGCCTACCGGCTGGTGCTGGCGCTTTCGGCGGGCCGCGCGGCCTGGGGCGACCGCTCCGACCGGGACGTGCGCTGGGCGCTTGAGGCGGCGAGATCCGTGGGCCGCGACGTGCACAAGATGCACGCCTTCGTGCGCTTCCGCGAATTGCCCGCCCGGGGCCCGCGCCGCGCCTTCGCCGCCTGGTTCGAGCCCGAGCATCCCTGCCTCGAACGCGGCGCGCCCTTCTTCGCCAAGCGCTTCGGCGACATGGACTGGGTCATCGCCACCCCGCATCTGACCGCCCGCTTCGAAAATGGCCGCCTCAGCTTCGAGGAGACCGGCGAGACCCGTCCTCCGCCCGAGGATGCGACCGAGGATCTCTGGCGCACCTACTACGCCTCGATCTTCAATCCCGCGCGGCTCATGGTGAAGGCCATGTGCGCGGAAATGCCCAAGAAATACTGGAAGAACCTGCCCGAGGCCGAGCTGATCCCGGGGCTTGTCGCCGGAGCCGAGGCGCGGGTGCGTGCCATGGCCGAGGCCGCCCCCGCCGCCGCGCCCGACCGCCGCGCGCTGGCGCTGCGCGACCATGCCGCCCGGGTGCTGGCCAAGCCCGCGCCCGAAGGGCCGGTGGCGACGCTCGCGCAGGAGGTCGGCGCCTGTGCCCGCTGCGGGCTCTGCCGTCACGCCACCCAGGCGGTGCCCGGCGAAGGGCCGGTCGGCGCGCCCCTGATGATCGTTGGCGAACAGCCCGGCGACCGCGAGGACCTCGCGGGGCGGCCCTTCGTGGGGCCCGCGGGCGCAGTTTTCGACCGGAGCCTGGCGCGCGCCGGGGTGGAGCGCTCGGCGGCCTTCGTCACCAATGCGGTCAAGCACTTCAAGTTCACCCCGCGCGGGCGGCGGCGCATCCACCAGCGCCCCGATGCGGGCGAGGTCGAGGCCTGCCGCTGGTGGCTCGACCTCGAACGCCAGCTCGTGCGCCCCAGGGTGGTGCTGGCCATGGGTGCCACCGCCGCCGAGGCGCTGACCGGGCAGGGCGGGGCGCTGTCGCGGCGGCGCGGCCGGGTCGAGACGCTGGCCGACGGCACCGAGCTTCTGGTGACCTGGCATCCCTCCTACGTGCTGCGCCTGCGCGAACGCGACGCCCAGGCCCGCGCCGAGGCCGAGATCGCGGGCGACCTGGCGCTTGCGCGGCAGCTCTCGGAGCAGGGCTGAAGCCCGCGCTGAGCGGAGTGTGAGGGCAGGGCGCTTTGCGTGGAAAACTTGGTGCGACCCACCGAATGCGTGTCCGGCGCACGGCAAAACCTACCCCGCCAACCTTCCCCAACTGGAACCCAAATTCCCCCGCCAAAGGCCCCCGATTGAGAGCGGTAACGCCGCGCCGCAGCTACGAAATTCCTTGCCGCGACTGTCGCAACCCCTAGCCTTGGCTGCGGGAGGAGGGTCGCAGCCCGACCAGACGGTCGATGGTTCCTGCGGGCCCGCGCCGCGCCTGAGCGGCGCGCGTGACGCATGTCCCTTCTCCTCCCAAAAGCAAGAATATCTTGGGAGGACATCATGAAGACCATCACAACACGGCGCTCCGCGCTGCGCACGATTGCAGGGGCGGGGGCGGCGACGCTTGCCGCGCCGCATGTCGCGTCAGCCGCGTCGCATGGCACCACCTGGAAGATCCAGACCTCCTGGCCCGGCGGGGCCGGCCTGCAGATCTTCAAGGACTGGTGCGCCACGATCCAGGAGAAGTCCGGCGGCGAGCTGGCCTTCCAGCCCTTCGGCGCCAATGACGTCGTGGGCGACTTCCAGCTTTACGACGCGGTGAAGAACGGCGTTCTGGACGCGATCAACCCCTTCACCATCTACGGCCAGGGCATCGTGCCGGCGGCCACCTTCCTGACCTCCTATCCGCTGGGTCTGCGCAACCCGCACGAATGGGACGTCTTCTACTACGGCCTCGGCGGGCTCGAGATCGCGCGCGAGCTCTTCGCCGAACAGAACATGATGTTCGTGGGCCCCGTGCACCACGGGCCGAACATCATCCACTCCAAGGTGCCGATCCGCTCGATCGACGATTTCGCCGGCCGCAAGATGCGCCTGCCGGGCGGCATGGTGGCGGAGGTCTTCACCGAGATCGGAGCCGAGACCACGGTTCTGCCGGGCTCGGAGATCTTCCCGGCGCTGGAGAAGGGCACCATCGACGTGGCCGACTACGTGGGCCCGGCGGTGAACTACGCGCTCGGCTTCAGCCAGGTGACCGACTACATCGTCATGGGCCCGCCGGGCTTCATGTCGCTCTACCAGCCGGTCGACCTCATGGACATCACCGTGGGCATGGACGCCTGGAACGCGCTCTCGCCCGAGATGCAGCAATTCGTCGAGATGGAGACCCACGTCTATTCCGACATGCACCACGCGGCGATCCAGAAGGCCGACCAGGAGGCCTGGGAGAAGTTCGAGGCCGACGGCACCGAGGTCACCCGCCTCAGCCAGGACGACGTGGCGCTGATGACCGAGGTCGCCGTGCCGATCTGGTTCGACTATGCCAACCGCGATCCGAACGCGGCGCGGGTCTTCAAGATCCAGCTCGACTACATGCAGTCCGGCTCGCTCGGCTATGTCGACCCGGCGCTGACCGACGGTCTGACGCTGGACCTCTGAGCCGGGCGCGGCCCGGCCGCCCCCAGAGAGCCGCCCGGCGCGTTGCCCCGCGCCGGGCGGATGCCCCGTGTCCGAGGGGCGATCGCGCGACAACAACAAGGGACATTCCATGCCCGATCTGAGTTTCACGCTGCCGCACTGGCTTTACTGGGTGGGGCTGATCGTCTTCCCGCTCATCGCCATGTCGCTGGCGCGGCGCCCCAAGGTCCAACGCAAGACCTATTCGCTGCCGCTGGGCTACATGATCCTGGTGACCGGCGGGATGCTGGGGCTGCACAGGTTCTACCTCAAGAACCTCCTGGGCTTCATCTTCCTGCCGATCTTCCTGGCGATCCTCTTCGCCAACGGCCAGGGCCAGGAGGCGCGCACCGAGGTCTCGAACTACGCCAACGAGGAGCGCGTCGCGCTGCGCACGCTCGAGCGCGAGGAAGAACGCGTCTCCGAGGCGCGCTCGGAGATCGCGGGCTACCGGGCGGATTTCGAGGCCGCCGAGGAGGGCTCCTTCCAGAAACGCGCCGCCGAGCGCCGGGTCGAGCGCGCCGAGCGGACCATCGAACAGGGCCAGGCCCGGATCGACGAGGCCGGCGTCGCGCTGACCGAGCTCGAGGCGCCGCTGAGCGCCGCGCGCGGTGACCGGCTGTTCTGGAACCAGGTGGCGGATTACGCCTTCTACCTGCTCCTGGCCTTGATCCTGCTCGATGCGCTGCTTCTGCCGCGCCTGGTCTCCAAGGCCAATGCGCAGCTGCCCGACGACACGCTCTCCGAGAACGACCGCAAGCTGCAGGAGGCGGGCATCGGCGTCATGGAGGACGACGCGCGCTACGCCTCGAACTGGATCGACCGGCTCTGCCTCTATGCCGGCGAGTTCACCGCCTACTGGGCGGTGATCGCGGTCTTCGTCTACTACTTCGAGGTGATCTCGCGCTACGTCTTCAACGCGCCGACCAACTGGGCGCATGAGGCGATGTATCTGATGTTCGGCATGCAGTATCTCATCGCGGGCTCCTACGCGATGCTGACCGAACAGCACGTCCGGGTGGACATCTTCTACGCCGAGCTCTCGACCCGGCGGAAGGCGGTGGTCGACCTGCTGACCTCGATCTTCTTCTTCATCTTCGCCGGCACGCTCTTGGCGACCAGCTACATCTTCGCGATGGACGCCATCGCCGTGCCCTCGGGCAACGGGCTGATCAGCAGCTGGGCGCGCGGCGAGATCGCCACGACCGAGATGCTCTCGGGGTGGTCGCTGTCGCAATGGACCGACCCCAACATCCGCTGGGGCGAGATTTCCTTCAACGAATGGGAGGTGCCCTTGTGGCCCATGAAATGGGTGATGGTGGTCGGCGCCGTGCTCCTGGTGCTCCAGGGCGTGTCGAAACTGTCCAAAGACGTCCGCACCCTCGTGCGCGGGGAGGCCTGATCCATGGGAATTGAGATCGGAATCGGGTGGCTCACCCTGATCATGTTCGGCTCGCTCCTGGCGCTGCTGATGGCGGGGCTGCCGCTGGCCTTCGTCACCGGCGGCCTGGCCTGCGTCTTCCTGTTTGTGCTGGGCGACGAGCGGGCGCTGAACATCGTGCCTTCGCGGATCTTCCCGCTGATGACGAACTACCAGCTCTCGGCGATCCCCTTGTTCATCTTCATGGCCGCCATGCTCGAGAGGGCGGGGATCATCAACGACATGTTCGACGTGATCTACAAGGTGCTGGGCGGCGTGAAGGGCGGCCTCGCGGCGGCGACGATCCTGGCCTCGACGGTGCTCGCGGCCATGGTCGGCGTGATCGGGGCGGCGGTGGTGACCATGGGCATCATCGCGCTTCCGGCCATGCTCGAGCGCGGCTACGACCCGAAGATCGCCATGGGCTCGATCATGGCCGGCGGCACGCTGGGCATCCTGATCCCGCCGTCGATCCTGGCGATCATCTACGCGGTGGTCGCCGAGCAATCGGTGGGCGAGCTGTTCATCGGGGCGGTGATCCCGGGGATGATCCTGTCGGGGATGTATATCGTCTACGTGGTGGTGCGCAGCTACATCAACCCGCAGGTCGGCCCGCCGATCCCCATCGAGGAGCGCATCCCGACCCGGCAGAAGATCCGCCTTCTGGGCAACATGTCGGCGCCCATCGCGCTGATCGTGATCGTGCTGGGGGTGATCTTCTCGGGCGTCGCCACCCCGGTCGAGGCCGCGGGCATCGGCACCTTCGGCGCCTTCATCGTCGCGGCGATCCACCGCAAGCTCGACTGGCAGACCATCCGCGAGGCCTCGCTGACCACGCTCAAGGCCAGCGCCATGGTGATCTGGATCATGTTCGGCGCGACCATCTTCGTCGGGCTCTACGTGCTCGAGGGCGGCCAGCAGTTCGTGCAGGACGCGCTGGCGGCGACGGGTCTCGGGCCTTGGGGCATCCTGATCCTGATGCAGATCCTGCTGGTGGCGCTGGGGATGTTCCTCGACTGGGTGGGCATCCTGCTGCTCTGCGTGCCGATCTTCGTGCCGATCGTGAAGGCGCTCGGGGCGCAGGCCTTCGGGCTCGACAGCCCCGACGACCTGGTGCTGTGGTTCGGGGTGCTTTACCTCGTGAACATGCAGATGAGCTTTTTGTCGCCGCCCTTCGGCTACGCGCTCTTCTACCTGCGCGGCGTGGCGCCCCCGGAGATCCCGATGACCGACATCTTCAAGGCGGCGCTGCCCTTCCTGTTCCTGCAGATCGTGGGCCTGGCGATCTGCATGTTCTTCCCCGAGGCGGTGATCTGGCTGCCGAGGCTGGTCTACGGGTGAGGCCGCGCGGCGGGCGCTGGTTGTGTGTCCGTTGGCAGATTTGAGAGAGAGGGGCGGGGGCTGCGGCTGCCGCCCCCATTTCTTGGGGAGGGTGGGGCGGTCCGCTGGTGCGGTTCGTCGTGCTGATGGGGCTGTCGTGTTGACAGGCTTCCGCTGCTGTCGGGTTTGCTGATGGGCCTTTGGTGGTGTCCGGTGTGACCGGCCTCTGGTGGTCGCCGGTGTGCTGACCGGCCTCTGGTGGTGCTCGGTGTGCCGACGGGCCTCTGGTGGTGCCCGGTTTGCCGACGGGCCTCTGGTGGAGTCCGGGCGCGAGCGTGGACTGCCGCCACGGATCCCCCAGGCGCAATGCTCCGTCTTTTCGCGGATACCCCGGAAGCCCCACCCGCCGCCCTCACACCCTCCCCACCAGAGGGCGCGCGCCGGACCGGGGGCCGGCGCTGCTGCCCTTTGAGCGAGGCGCTTTATCTCAACAAGGTCAGGGCTAGCGGCGATCTATGCGCTTCGCCCACAAGAGCGCCGGCCCAAGGGGCCGGTCCGGCGCGCGCCCGGCATCTTCGATGCTATTCGGGCGCAAGTGGGGGCGGGTCGGGCTGGGCGCGCGGTTGTGCATGCCGGGGCTAGTGGGCTCGGTTGGGAAAGGGCTATGGGTATCTTGCGGGCGTTCTTCACCACTCGGAGAAGTGCCCGAGATGGCGGGCCGAGAGTGTTCTTCACTGCAATTCCGCGACCGCTTGGCCCTCGCCCGCCAGTTCCGCTGCCCTTCAACCTTGGCCGCGCCGCTCGCCCGGACATCTATCCGCCACTGGACCGGACACCCATCCGCCGCCGGATCGGACATCGACCCGCAACCGCGCCGCGCGCCTCTCCGACACTGTGCACCCAAAAGCCCCCAAACCGCCCAACCCCCAGGTGCAGCACATCACCTAACCGCCCACCCCCCGGACCCAGCACATCCCCCCAAACCACCCACTCCCCCAGCCCAGCCCCCCAAACCGCCCCTTCTGCGAATAGGGCTGGCCTTTTGGCCCTCCCAGCGATAGGCCGCGCGCAACCACACAAATCGAGACGGACTCCCCATGGATCTGCGCAACGTCGCAATCATCGCCCACGTCGACCACGGCAAGACCACCCTCGTGGACGAGCTTCTGAAACAATCCGGCGCCTTCCGCGAAAACCAGCAGGTGGCGGAACGGGCGATGGATTCCAACGACCTCGAACGCGAGCGGGGCATCACCATCCTCGCCAAGGCGACCTCGGTCGAATGGAAATCCACCCGCATCAACATCGTCGACACCCCCGGCCACGCCGATTTCGGCGGCGAGGTCGAGCGCATCCTGTCGATGGTCGACGGGGTGGTGCTCCTGGTCGATGCCGCCGAGGGCCCGATGCCCCAGACCAAGTTCGTGACCTCCAAGGCGCTGGCGCTCGGCCTGCGGCCCATCGTGGTCCTGAACAAGGTCGACAAGCCCGACGCCGAGCCCGACCGGGCGCTCGACGAATGCTTCGACCTTTTCGCCAATCTCGGCGCCGATGACGACCAGCTCGACTTCCCGCATATGTATGCCTCGGGGCGCGCCGGCTGGGCCGACTTCGAGCTCGACGGCCCGCGCAAGGACCTCACCGCGCTCTTCAAGCTGATCGTCGACCACGTGCCCGCGCCGAAGCAGGTCAAGCACGAGGAGGACGACTTCCGCATGCTGGCGACCACGCTCTCGGCCGACCCCTTCCTCGGGCGCATCCTCACCGGCCGGGTCGAAAGCGGCCGGCTCAAGGTCGGCGCGACGCTGCAGGCGCTCTCCCGCGTCGGCCAGAAGATCGAGCAGTTCCGCGTCTCGCGCATCCAGGCCTTCCGCGGCCTCTCCTACCAGGACATCGAGGAGGCCCGCGCGGGCGACATCGTCACGCTCGCCGGCATGCAGAAGGCCACCGTGGCCGACACGCTCTGCGCGCTGGCGGTAGACGAGCCGCTCGAGGCGTTGCCTATCGACCCGCCGACCATCACCGTGACCTTCGGCATCAACGACAGCCCGCTGGCGGGCCGCGACGGCAAGAAGGTCCAGAGCCGGGTGATCCGCGACCGGCTGATGAAAGAGGCCGAGAGCAACATCGCCATCAAGGTCAAGGACACGCCGGGTGGCGAGGCCTTCGAGGTCTCGGGCCGGGGCGAGCTGCAGATGGGCGTGCTGATCGAGAACATGCGCCGCGAGGGTTTCGAGCTCTCGATCGCCCGCCCGCAGGTGATCATGCGCGACGGCGAGACCGGCCGCGAGGAGCCGGTCGAAGAGGTCACCATCGACGTCGATGACGACTATTCCGGCGCGGTGATCGAGAAGATCACCGGCGTGCGCAAGGGCGAGCTGGTCGAGATGAAGCCCTCGGGCACCGGCAAGACCCGGATCGTCGCCCATGTGCCCGCGCGCGGGCTGATCGGCTACCAGGGCGAGTTCCTGACCGACACCCGCGGCACCGGCGTGATGAACCGCGTCTTCCAGGGCTGGACGCCCTACAAGGGCGCCATCGAGGGCCGCCGGGCGGGCGTGCTGATCTCGATGGAATCGGGCGACGCCGTGGCCTATGCGCTCTGGAACCTGGAAGAGCGCGGCAAGATGTTCATCGGTCCGCAGGAGAAGGTCTACGAGGGCATGGTGATCGGCGAGCACTCGCGCGAGAACGACCTCGAGGTGAACCCGCTCAAGGGCAAGAAGCTGACCAACGTGCGCGCCTCGGGCTCGGACGACGCGGTGCGGCTGACGCCGCCGACGGTGCTGACCCTCGAGGAGGCGATTGCCTATATCAACGACGACGAGCTGGTCGAGGTGACCCCCAACGCGATCCGGCTGCGCAAGCGCTACCTCGATCCGCACGAGCGCAAGCGGATGGCCAGGGCGCAGTGAGGCGCCGGGCCGGGCAGGGCGCCCGGGGGTTGGATTGACGGAACTGGCGGAGGCGCCCCCACCTGGTGGCTGCGTTTTCGTTTGGGGGGTGCCGCTCAGGCCGGGGAGAATGTGCTGGCTATGGCCCTGACTTTCTCGAGCCACAAGCCAAGACCGCGACCGGTGCAAACGCTTGGTCTGAGAAACACCATGCCCAATTGCGGCCACTCGCGCCCGAATAGCACCGAAGGTGCCGGGCGCGCGCCGGACCGGCCCGATGGGCCGGCGCTCCTTGGAGTGGCGTGCTTGGATCAGCCCTAGCCCTGAGCTTGCTGGGATAAAGCGCGCAGCTCAGAGCTCAGTAGCGCCGGCCCCCGGTCCGGCGCGCGCCCTCTGTTGTGCGGGTTGAGGGCGGCGCAGCGGCCCCAACCCCTTACTCCGGGATCTCCAGGATCAGCAGGTCGCGCTCGGAGGCGTCGCGGGCGTGGCTCAGCGCTTCCTGGTAGGCCTCGGAGCGGTAGCAGCTCTCCGCCGCCTCGACCGAGGGGAAGCGCGCCACCACGTGGCGCTCGCGGTCGGCGCCGTCGCGGGTCTTGTTGCCCTCGAGCACGACGTATTTGCCGCCGCGCGCCACGAAGGACCCGCCGTGGGCGGCAATCGCGGGGCCGGCCAGCTCGGCGTATTTGCCGTAGGCCTCGGCGTCGGTCACATGCACATGGGCGATCCAGAGTGCGGGCATCTTATCCTCCGATCACGGCTTCCGCCGCCTTTATGGCCTCATCGGCCTTTTCGGCCGAGGCGGCACCGCCCTGGGCCATGTCCGGACGGCCGCCGCCGCCCTTGCCGCCAAGCGCGCCGACCGCGGCCTTCACCAGGTCCACCGCCGAGACCCGCCCGGTCAGATCGTCGGTCACGCCCGCGGCCACCGCGGCCTTGCCGTCGCTCTCGGTCACCAGCAGCACCGCGCCCGAGCCGAGCCGGCGCTTGTGCTCGTCGATGAGCGGGCGCAGGTCCTTGCCGGAGACGCCGGTCAGGGTCTGGGCGAGGAACTTCACGCCTGCGACCTCGCGCGGCTCGATCCCGCCCGAACCGTCACCGCCGCCCATGGCGATCTCGCGCTTGAGCTGGGCGACCTCGTTCTGCAGCGCCTTGCGCTCGTCGAGCAGCGCCTTCAGCCGGTCGGGCAGATCCCCCGCCGAGGTCTTCAGCTCGCCCGAGAGCCGGCTCACCAGCCGGTCCTGGCCGCGCAGGTAATCGAGCGCCGCCTGGCCGGTCAGCGCCTCGAAGCGCCGCACCCCCGAGGAGGACGCGCTGTCGCCGAGCGCCACGAAAAGCCCGATCTCGCCGGTGCGGCCCACATGGGTGCCGCCGCAAAGCTCGATCGAATAGGTCGCCCCGTCGGTGCCCTTGCCGGACCCGTCCTGGCGGCCCATGGAGACCACGCGGACCTCCTCGCCGTATTTCTCGCCGAAAAGCGCCTGGGCGCCCATGGCGCGGGCGTCGTCGGGCGTCATGATGCGCGTCTCGACGGCCGTGTTCTGGCGGATGTAGTCGTTCACCTCGCGCTCGACGCCGGCGATCTCGGTCTCGGTCAGCCCCTTGGCGTGGCTGAAGTCGAAGCGCAGCCGGTCCGGCGCATTCAGCGAGCCGCGCTGCGCGACATGATCGCCCAGCGTCCGGCGCAGCGCCTCGTTCAGAAGGTGCGTGGCCGAATGGTTGGCGCGGATCTTGGTGCGGCGCGCGTGGTCGACCTCGAGCTTGGCCGCGGCGCCGCGGGCGATCTCGCCTTCGGTGACCTCGGCGAAATGGATGACCACGCCCGCGACCTGGCGGGTGTCGGTGATCCGGGCCGTCCCGCCCTCGGTCACCACCTCGCCGGTGTCGCCGACCTGGCCGCCGGCCTCGGCGTAGAAGGGCGTCTGGTTCAGCACCAGCTGCACGGTCTCGCCCTTGGCGGCCGAGGCCGTGGCGGCGCCCTCCTTGACGATGTCGAGCACCACGCCCTCGGCGGTCTCGGTGTCATAGCCGAGGAAATCCGTGGTGCCGTGCTGGTCGGCGAGGTCGAACCAGATCGCGGCATCCGCGGCCTCGCCCGAGCCCGACCAGGCGGCGCGGGCCTTGGCCTTCTGCTCGGCCATGGCGGCGTCGAAACCATCGGTGTCGACGCTGCGGCCCTTTTCGCGCAGCGCGTCCTGGGTCAGGTCGAGCGGGAAGCCGTAGGTGTCGTAGAGCTTGAAGGCCGCCTGGCCGGGCAGGGCCTCGGCCTCGTCGAGCTTGCCCAGCTCGTCGTCGAGCAGCTTCAGCCCGCGGTCGAGCGTCTGCTGGAAGCGCGTCTCCTCGAGCTTCAGCGTCTCCTCGATCAAGGGCTGGGCGCGGTGCAGCTCGGGGTAGGCGGCGCCCATCTCGCGGACCAGCGCCGGCACCAGGCGGAACATGACCGGATCCTTGGCGCCCAGGAGATGCGCGTGCCGCATCGCACGGCGCATGATCCGCCGCAGCACGTAGCCGCGCCCGTCGTTCGAGGGCATCACCCCGTCGGCGATCAGGAAGGAGGTCGAGCGCAGGTGGTCGGCGATCACCCGGTGATGCACGTTGCCCGGCCCGTCGGCCTCGGTCGAGGTGGTCTCGGCCGAGGCGCAGATCAGCGCCCGCATCAGGTCGGTGTCGTAGTTGTCGTGCTTGCCCTGCAGAAGCGCGCCGATCCGTTCGAGCCCCATGCCGGTGTCGATCGACTGCATGTCGAGCTCGCGCATGGTGCCGTCTTCGAACTGCTCGTTCTGCATGAAGACGATGTTCCAGATCTCGATGAAACGGTCGCCGTCCTCTTCGGGTGAGCCCGGCGGACCGCCCCAGATGTGGTCGCCGTGGTCGTAGAAGATCTCGGTGCAGGGGCCGCAGGGGCCGGTCGGGCCCATCTGCCAGAAGTTGTCCGAGGTGGCGATGCGGATGATCCGGTCCTCGGGGATGCCGACCTTCTTCCAGAGCTCGAAGGCCTCGTCGTCGGTGTGGTAGACCGTGGCCAGGAGCCGCTTGTGGTCGATGCCGAACTCGCGGGTGATCAGCTCGTGGGCGAAGGGGATCGCCTCGGTCTTGAAGTAATCCCCGAAGGAGAAGTTGCCGAGCATCTCGAAGAAGGTGTGGTGGCGCGCGGTGTAGCCGACGTTGTCGAGGTCGTTGTGCTTGCCCCCGGCGCGCACGCATTTCTGCGAGGTGGTGGCGCGGGTGTAGTCGCGCGTCTCGACCCCGGTGAAGAGGTTCTTGAACTGGACCATGCCCGAGTTGGCGAACATCAGCGTCGGGTCGTTGCGCGGCACCAGCGGCGAGGAGGGCACCACCGTGTGCCCCTGTTTCTCGAAGTAGCTGAGGAACGTGGAGCGGATATCGTTGAGGCTTGGCATTCGCGGCTCTTGTTGGTGCGGTGTGGCAGGTTGGCCGAGGTGTAGCGCCGGGTTGCGCGGCTGTCCACGGGCTGCGGGCGGTAAGCGGCGCTTGCGAGGGGGGCGGGCGGCCAAGATCGGGTAAAGGCTGCGCCTCGGGGGCCATGCGAAGCCGGGCTTCGGGACCACAGGAAATCTGCGCTCGGGTCCGCACCCAAACGGGGCCCACTCCAAACCAAAATCTCGGAGAAGCGGCCGGCGGCACCCGGGCGTGATGCGGCTTCTTGCGGCCCGGGGGGCCGCGCCGTGCACCCGTGCCGCGCCAGACCCGGGGCCCGCCGGCTGCCCTTACCCTGCGTTACGCGCGCGTCAGGGGCAATGGGGGATTTCCTCACCCCGGGCGTGGAAGGCCCCCATTTGCCTGAGACATTGGTCGCAGAGCGCGGTCTTTGGGCAGGTGCCCCTCCAGCCGCCGCCGACACAGCGCGCCCCGCCTCGCCCTCCGAAACGACAACGGGCGCCCCAAGGGGACGCCCGCAGCACTTCCTGAGAGGCCATGGCCCGGGCGTTCAGCCCTCCATCACCTCGTCCTTGTCCTCGTCGGCCATGTGGAACTCCAGCCCATGGGCGGCGCGGATCTTGTCCTCGATATCATAGGCCACCGCGGTGTTTTCCTTGAGGAAATTCTTCGCGTTCTCGCGGCCCTGGCCGATGCGTTCGTCGCCGTAGGAATACCAGGCGCCGGATTTCTCGACCACGCCGGCCTTCACGCCAAGGTCGATCAGCTCGCCGGTCTTGGAGATGCCCTCGCCATACATGATGTCGAACTCGACCTGCTTGAAGGGCGGGGCGACCTTGTTCTTCACGACCTTCACGCGGGTGGCGTTGCCGACCACCTCGTCGCGGTCCTTGATCGCGCCGATGCGGCGGATGTCGAGCCGCACCGAGGAGTAGAACTTCAGCGCGTTGCCGCCGGTCGTCGTCTCGGGCGAGCCGAACATCACGCCGATCTTCATGCGGATCTGGTTGATGAAGATCACCATGCAGTTCGACCGCGCGATCGAGCCGGTGAGCTTGCGCATCGCCTGGCTCATCAGGCGGGCCTGCACGCCGACCGAACTGTCGCCCATGTCGCCCTCGAGCTCGGCCTTGGGCGTCAGCGCCGCGACCGAGTCGACCACGACCATGTTGACCGCGCCGGAGCGCACCAGCGTGTCGGTGATCTCGAGCGCCTGTTCGCCGGTGTCGGGCTGCGAGATCAGCAGCTCGTCGAGGTCGACGCCCAGCTTCTTGGCGTATTGCGGGTCGAGCGCGTGTTCGGCGTCGACGAAGGCGCAGACGCCGCCGGTCTTCTGTTCCTCGGCCACGCAGTGCAGCGTCAGCGTGGTCTTGCCCGAGGATTCGGGACCGTAGATTTCGATGATGCGGCCCTTGGGCAGCCCGCCGATGCCGAGCGCGATGTCGAGCCCCAGCGACCCCGTCGAGGTCGCCGAGATGTCCCGCATGGCGTTCTCGCCGCCGAGCTTCATGATCGAGCCCTTGCCGAACTGCCGTTCGATCTGCGCGAGCGCCGAATCGAGGGCCTTCTGCTTGTCTGCCGTACGCTTGCTGTCCATGGAGAG
Source organism: Roseivivax sp. GX 12232 (assembly GCF_021272185.1). Taxonomy (GTDB): domain Bacteria; phylum Pseudomonadota; class Alphaproteobacteria; order Rhodobacterales; family Rhodobacteraceae; genus Roseivivax. The sequence goes on along the minus strand of NZ_JAJSEC010000008.1, from coordinate 149,353 downwards.
TAGGTCTGCCATTTGCTTGCCTTTCCGTCCTTATTCCACACCGCGAAGCGGGCGGCAATGACTGCGTCGTTCACCTCTTGTTCTCGATGTTATGAGGTCAAAAGGAGAACATTTCAAGAAAATTCCACAGGTCGAACTTTCGGGCTTCGGGGTTAACAAGTAGTTTAGCGGCACAGGCAGGAGAGGCGGGCCGGCGATGCTGGTATTCTGGAAAGCGCGGCTGGTGATGCTGGCCGTTCCGAAGACGGGCAGCACCGCCTATGCGCGCGCGCTCGGGCCCCATGCGGGCATGGTGGTCAGCGATCCGCCCGAGCTGAAACACGCGCCGGTCTACCGCTACAACCGCTTCTTCCGCCCGATGTTCGCCAAGATGGGCGCCGAGGAGATGGAGGTCGTGGCGGTGATCCGCGAGCCGATCTCCTGGCTGGGCTCCTGGTATCGCTACCGCCAGCGGCCCTTTCTCGACGGAAAGCGGGTCTCGACCCGGGATCTGTCCTTCGACGCCTTCGTCGACGCCTATTGCCGGGGCGAACGCCCGCCCTTCGCCAGTGTCGGCAGCCAGGCGAAGTTCGTCGAACCCCGGCCCAACGGCACCGAGGTCACGCGGTTCTTCCGCTACGAGGACCAGGGCCGGATCGTGGCCTTCCTCGAGGACCGGCTGGGGATCAGCCTCGATCTGCCGCGCGAAAACGTCTCGCCGCGCCGCGACCTGGCGCTCAGCCCGGAGATCGAGGCCAAGCTGCGCCGCAAGTGCGCCGCGGATTTTGCGCTCTGGGAGGGCATCGCGCCCCAGGGCTAGGGCTCAGACCGCCACCAGCCGGATCAGCGCCGCGACCGCTGCCAGCACCGCGACCGAGGCGAGCCAAAGCCCGGCGAACCAGGCGTAGCGCTGCCAGCGGGGGCGAGGGTCCTCGGGGCGCTCCCGCGCCATCAGTGGTAGCCCGAGCTGGCGTCGATCTTGCCGCGGAACACCCAGTAGGCATAGGCGGTATAGGCCAGGATGATCGGCACCAGGATGCCCGCGCCGACCAGCGCGAAGGCCAGGCTCGAGTCCGGCGCGGCGGCCTCCTCGATGGTCAGCCCGGGCGGCACGATGTGCGGGTAGAAGCTGATCCCGATCCCGATGAAACAGGTCACGAAGAGCGCATTGGCCATCAGGAAGGGCGAGACGTCCTCGCGGTTCCTGAGTCCCGCGAAAAGCTTGTAGCTGACCGCGAGCAGGATCGCGGGGACCAGCACCGTCCAGGCCGAGGCGGGGAAGTTGAACCAGCGGTCGAAATAGACCGCGTCCTGGAAGGGCGTCAGCACCGAGACCAAGGCGATCAGCGCCAGGAGCACCAGCGCCAGGGGCTTGGCGGCGCGGCGGTTGGCCTCCTGCAGGGGGCCGGTGGTCTTCATGTTGATCCAGGTCGCGCCGAGAAGGGCGTAGCCGACCACCAGCGCGACGCCGGTCAGCAGCGAGAAAGCGGTCAGCCAGTCGTACCAGCCGCCGCCATAGGCCCGGCCCTCGACCTCGATGCCCTGCACGAGCGCGCCGAGCGCCACGCCTTGGGTGAAGGTCGCCACGTAGGAGCCCGCCGAGAAGCAGACCGACCAGACGTGTTTCCAGCGCTTGGTCTTCCAGCGGTATTCGAAGGCCACGCCTCGGAAGACCAGCGCCAAGAGCATGACGATGATCGGGATGTAGAGCGCCGGCATGACCACCGCATAGGCCAGCGGGAAGACCGCGAAGAGCCCGCCGCCGCCCAGGACCAGCCAGGTCTCGTTGCCGTCCCAGACCGGGGCGACCGAGTTCATCATGACGTCGCGGTCCTCCTCGCCGCGGGCGAAGGGAAAGAGGATCCCTATCCCGAGGTCGAAACCGTCGAGGATCACATAGGTCAGCACCGCGAAGGCGATGAGCGCGGCCCAGATATTGGCAAGATCGAACATCGCGCCCTCCCTATTTGCCCGCGCCGCCTGGCGCCCAGGCGTCGGGGCGGAGCTGGTTGGCCGGGGTGATCCCGGCGGTGCGGGTCGGGCCGTCGTCGATCTCGGCGCTGCTTTCGCCGACCTCCTTGCCCATGAGCCGCAGGATGTAGAAGGTGCCCGCCCCGAAGACGAAGAAATAGACCACGATGAAGGCCAGGAGCGAGGTCGCCACCGCCGGCGCGTCGACCGGCGCGAGGCTGTCCGAGGTGCGCAAGAGCCCGTAGACCGTGTAGGGCTGGCGCCCGACCTCGGTGGTGATCCAGCCCGCCAAGACCGCGACGAAGCCCGAGGGCGCCATGGGCAGCATCAACCGCAGGAGCGCGCGGTCCTCGTAGAGCCGCCCGCGCCGCCGCGCCCAGAGGCTCCAGAGCCCGACCGCCAGCATGGCGAAGCCGATCGCCACCATGACCCGGAAGGACCAGAAGACGATGGCCACCGGCGGCTCCTCGTCCTCGGGGATCGTGTCGAGCCCGTCCATCGGCGCGCCCCATTCGTGCTTGAGGATCAAGGAGGAGAGCTGCGGCACCTCGATGGCGTAATCGACGCGCTTCTCCTCGGGGTTGGGGATGCCGAAAAGGATCAGCGGCGCGCCCTCGGGGTAGCTGTGGTAATGCCCCTCCATGGCCATGACCTTCTGCGGCTGGTGCTCCAGGGTGTTGAGCCCGTGGAAGTCGCCCGCGAGGATCTGCACGGGGGTGACCAGCACCGCCATCCACATCGCCATGGAGAACATCTTGCGTGCCTCGGCGTCGGCGCTCTTGCGCAGAAGATGCAGCGCGCCGACCCCGCCGACCACGAAGGCGGTGGTGAGATAGGCCGCCAGCACCATGTGCACGAGCCGGTAGGGGAAAGAGGGGTTGAAGACGATCGCCAGCCAGCTCTCGGGCACGAACTGGCCGTTCTCGGCGATGCTGTAGCCCGCGGGGGTCTGCATCCAGGAGTTGACCGACAGGATCCAGGTCGCCGACATCAGCGTGCCGAATGCCACCATGAGCGTGGCGAAGAGATGCAGCTTCTCGCCGACCTTCTCGCGGCCGAACAGCATGATGCCGAGGAAGCCCGCCTCGAGGAAGAAGGCCGAGAGCACCTCGTAGGCCATGAGCGGGCCGAGGATCGGCCCGGTCCGGTCCGAGAAGACCGACCAGTTGGTGCCGAACTGGTAGGACATCACGATGCCCGAGACGACGCCCATGCCGAAGGCCACGGCGAAGATCTTCTTCCAGTAGTCGAAGAGGTTCAGATAGACCCGGTTGCGGCTGCGCACCCAGAGCACGTTCAGGACCGCCAGGAAGCTCGCCAGCCCGATCGAGAAGGCCGGGAAGATGATGTGGAAGGACACCGTGAAGGCGAACTGGAAGCGCGCCAGCGTCTCGGCGGTGAAGCTCTCGAACATGGATGACACTCCGGGTTCGCGTCGACTTTTGAAGGAGATAGCGCCGCGGGCGGGGGTGGCCAGCGGCTTCGCGCGAGGGTTGTGAAACGCGCATTTGACATGACAGTCATTTCGCAAAGAGCTACAATGGCGTGCCATGACGAAACGCCTCGACCATACCTCGGACCCGCTGCCGCAGCCTCTGCGGCGCTATCTCGACGGCCCCGTGCCGCGCGCCACCGGCTACCTGGTGACGATCTACGGCGACGCGGTCGCGCCGCGTGGCGGCACGGTCTCCATGCGCAGCCTGATCGCCCTGGGCCGCCAGGCCGGGCTGAGCGAGACGCTGGTGCGCACCGCGGTCTCGCGGCTGGTGGGCGCCGAGCGGCTCGAGGGCACCCGCGTCGGCCGGGTCTCGCACTACCGGCTGACTCCGGGCGCGGAGGCGGAATTTGCCGGGGCCGACCGGCTGATCTACGCCCCGCCGCCGCAGCCGCTGGGCTGGCTCATGGCCTTTGGCGAAAGGGATTTGCCGGCCCCCTGGGCGCGCATCGGCGGCACCGTCTGGGCCGCGCCCGATCGCGCGGAGGTAGAGCGGCCGGCGGGGCTCGTGATGTCCGCCGCCCCGGTCTCGCAGGGGCAGGGGCTGCGCGACTTCGGCGCCGCGCATTGGTCCCTGGACGAGGCGGATGCCGCCTACCGCGCCTTCGCCGAGGCCTGGTCCGGCGTGACCGAGGCGCTGGCGGAAGCCCCGGCCGAAGGGCAGGGGGCGCTCCTTCTGCGGCTGCGGCTGGTGCATGACTACCGCCAGGCGGCGCTGGCCGATCCGCGCCTGCCCGAGGGCGCCTTGCCCGAAGGCTGGCAGGGGGCGGCGGCCCGGCGGCTCTTCGTTTCGGCCTACCTGGCGCTCTGCCCCGAGGCCGACCGCTGCATCGGTGCCCGGCTCGAGGACCGCCACGGCCTCCTGCCGCCCGAGACCGAGGCCACCCGCGCAAGGCTCGGCGGGCTGCGCCGCGAGGCCGCCCTGCCGTGAAACATCACGGCAATGTTGAGATGCCACATTTGACTGTGATGCTTTAATCGGTATATAACATCGGCAGATCCGCATCAGAGGAGGTGCGCCATGTATGCCCAGATGGTGAAATCCGACCCCACCGAGGGAGAGCCGACCCCGGAAGAGCAGGCCTTTCAGGCCCGCATCGACGCCGGCGAGAAGATCGAGCCCAAGGAATGGATGCCCGAGGGCTACCGCAAGACGCTGATCCGCCAGATCGGCCAGCACGCCCATTCCGAGATCGTCGGCCAGCTGCCCGAGGGCAACTGGATCACCCGCGCGCCGACGCTCGAGCGCAAGCAAATCCTGCTCGCAAAGGTGCAGGACGAGGCGGGACATGGCCTCTATCTCTATTCCGCCGCCGAGACGCTGGGCGTCAGCCGCGACGAGCTGACGGAAAAGCTCCTCTCGGGGGCGATGAAATACTCCTCGATCTTCAATTACCCGACGCTGACCTGGGCCGACATGGGCGCGGTCGGCTGGCTGGTCGACGGCGCGGCGATCATGAACCAGGTGCCGCTGCAGCGGACCTCCTACGGGCCCTACAGCCGCGCGATGATCCGCATCTGCAAGGAAGAGAGCTTCCACCAGCGGCAGGGCTTCGCGATCATGATGAAGATGGCCCAGGGCACGCCCGAACAGAAGGAAATGGCGCAGGATGCGCTCGATCGCTTCTGGGGCCCGGCGCTGATGATGTTCGGCCCTTCGGACAAGGACTCCGTGCATTCCGCCCAGTCGATGCGCTGGAAAATCAAGATGAACACCAACGACGAGCTGCGCCAGAAGTTCGTCGACGAGACCGTGCCCCAGGCCGAGTTCCTGGGCCTCACCGTGCCCGACGCGAACCTGGCCTGGAACGAGGCGCGCGGGCATTACGACTTCTCCGAGCCCGACTGGGAGGAGTTCTTCGAGGTGCTCAAGGGCAACGGCCCCTGCAACCAGGAGCGGCTCGAGGCGCGGCAGACCGCCTGGGACGAGGGCGCCTGGTTCCGCGACGGGCTCAGCGCCTATGCCGAGAAACGGGCCGCGCGGCGCGCCGGCCAGGCCACCGCGGCCGAGTGAGCCCGGCGCGACAAGGGAGCGACAGCATGTCCAAGGAATGGCCCCTCTGGGAAATCTTCATCCGTGGCAGCCAGGGGCTGAACCACCGCCACGTCGGCTCGCTGCATGCGCCCGACGCGGAGATGGCGATCCGCAACGCCCGCGACGTCTACACCCGCCGCAAGGAGGGCGTGTCGATCTGGGTGGTGCGCTCGGCCGACATCACCTCCTCGGCGCCGTCCGAGAAGGGCCCGATGTTCGACCCGGCGGAAAGCAAGCCCTACCGCCACCCGAGCTTCTACGACATTCCCGACGACGTGGGGCACATGTGATGGCGGGCGCCGCTGACCCGCGCCCGGGCGATCCGCTTTTTGCCCCCGAGCACCGCGATGCCGCCTTCGACTGGCTCTGCGGGCTGGGCGACGGGGCGCTGATCCTCGGTCACCGGCTCTCGGAGTGGTGCGGCAAGGCGCCCGCGCTCGAAGAGGATATTGCCCTGGCGAATGTCGCGCTTGACCTGATCGGCCATGCCGAGATGTGGCTGGCGCTCGCCGGCGAGGTCGAAGGGCAGGGCCGCTCAGCCGACGATCTGGCCTATCTGCGCGACGCCCTGCGCTTCCGCAATCCGCTGCTGGTGGAGCTGCCCAACCGCGACATGGCGGTGACCACCATGCGGCAGTTCCTCTTCGACGCCTGGCACCTGCCGATGCTGCACGCGCTTTCCGAAAGCGCCAGCCCGCGGCTCGCCGAGATCGCCGCCAAGGCGCGCAAGGAGGTGGCCTATCACCTCGAGCGCAGCCAGGACCTGGTGATCCGCCTCGGCGACGGCACCGAGGAAAGCCACGCCCGGATGCAGACCGCGCTGGAGCGGCTCTGGCCCTATGCGGGCGAGCTTTGCCAGCCCGCGCCGGGCGATGCCGCGCTGGTCGAGGCGGGGCTCGTGCCCGACATGGCAGCCGTCTCCGCCACCTGGCAGGAGATCCTCGACGAGACCCTGCGCGAGGCGACGCTGGAGCGCCCCGAGGGCCGCGCCGATGTGCAGAACGGCGGCCGCAAGGGGCGCCACAGCGAACACCTGGGCTTCCTGCTGGCCGAGATGCAGTTCCTGCAGCGCGCCTACCCGGGCGCGGAGTGGTGAGCATGACCGCGCCCCGGACCACGGACAGCGCCGCCCCGCGCCCCGATCCCGCCCTGGTGCGGGACTGGCTCTCGGAGGTGCCCGACCCCGAGATCCCGGTGATCTCGATCACCGATCTCGGCATCGTCCGCGACGTCGCCTGGGAGGAGGGCACCCTGGTCGTGCGCGTGACGCCGACCTATTCCGGCTGCCCCGCCACCTCGGTCATCGAGATGGAGATCGAGCGGCACCTGGCCGAGCGCGGCGTGGCCTCGCTCCGGGTCGAGCGACAGCTCTCCCCGCCCTGGACCACCGACTGGATCGGCGCGGAGGCCCGCGAGAAGCTCCGCGCCTATGGCATCGCGCCGCCGATCGACGGCACGGCCAGCGACGGCCGCCTCGCGGCCCGCGCGGCGCGGCTTGCGGGCGGCGGCAATGCCTCCCCGGCCTGTCCGCGCTGCGGCTCGGCCCGCACCGAGGAGGTCAGCCGCTTCGGCTCCACCCCCTGCAAGGCGGCCTGGCGCTGCACCGACTGCCTTGAGCCCTTCGACTATTTCAAGTGCATCTGAGCGAGGTGCCGGCATGGCTCGTTTCCATCCTCTCGACGTGATCGATGTGACCCGCACCACCCGCGACGCGGTGGTGGTCACGCTGCGTCCCCGCGCCGACGACCAGGCGGCCTTCGACTTCATCCAGGGGCAATATCTGACCTTCCGCCGCGACTTCGACGGCGAGGAGCTGCGCCGCAGCTACTCGATCTGCGCGGGCCTCGACGAGGGTGTCCTGCGGGTCGGCATCAAGCGCGTCGACGGCGGCGCCTTCTCGAGCTGGGCCAACGACAACCTCAAGCCCGGCGACACGCTCGAGGCCATGCCGCCCGCCGGCCGCTTCCACGCCCCGCTCGATCCCGCGGCCGAGAAGAGCTACCTCTTCTTCGCCGGCGGCTCGGGCATCACCCCGGTCCTGTCGATCATCAAGACCGTGCTCGCCCGCGAGCCGGGCGCGCGGGTCACGCTGGTCTATGCCAACCGCCGGATCGGCACGATCATGTTCCGCGAGGAGCTGGAGGACCTGAAGAACAGCCACCTCGGGCGCTTCTCGGTGATCCATGTCCTCGAGGAGGAGAGCCAGGAGATCGACCTCTTCTCGGGCCGGGTCGACGCCGAGAAGATGCAGGCGCTCTTCACCCATTGGATCGACGCGGCCTCGGTCGACATGGCCTTCATCTGCGGCCCCGAGCCGATGATGCTGACCATCGCCGAGAGCCTGCGCGCGGCGGGGCTGAGTGACGCGCAGATCAAGTTCGAGTTGTTCGCCGCGGCCCAGCCCGGCCGGGCCAAGACACCGCCGACATCGGCGCGGGCGGGCAACGGCGCGGGCACGCAGGTGGAGCTGACGCTCGACGGCACCACGCGGCGCTTCACCATGCCGCGCGACGGCACGGCGATCCTCGACGCCGCGCTCTCCGAAGACATCGACGCGCCCTTCTCCTGCCAGGCCGGGGTCTGTTCGACCTGCCGCGCCAAGGTGCTCGAGGGCGAGGTCGAGATGCGGACCAACCACGCGCTCGAGGATTACGAGCTGCGCGAGGGCTACGTGCTGAGCTGCCAGTGCCTGCCGCTCTCGGACCGGGTGGTTCTGACGTACGACGCCTGACATTTCCGGGCGCCCGGGACAGGGCGCGCGCCGACAGGGACAGGGAGGACACATGCGCGACGAGATCACGGGGCCGCGCCGGCTCGAAAGCTATCTGGCCGGGGACTGGCGCCAGGGGCAGGGGGCGGCACGGCCGCTCCATCACGCCGCGACCGGAGAGGTGGTGGCCGAGATCGGCGCCGAGGGGCTCGACCTGGGCGAGGCGCTCGCCTGGGGCCGCGACCAGGGCGGCGCGGCGCTGCGCGCGCAGACGCTGCACGAACGCGCGCTGATGCTGAAGGAGATCGGCCTGCGCCTGATGGAGATGAAGGAGGTCTTCTACCAGGAGAACTTCTGGACCGGCGCCACCCGCAAGGACGGCTGGATCGACATCGACGGCGGCATCGGCACCCTTCTGACCTTCGCCAGCCGCGCGCGGCGCGAGTTCCCCAACGCCCGCGTCATCCCCGAGGGCCCGGTGGAGCCGCTTTCGGGGGACGACAGCTTCTCCGCCCAGCACATCCTGACCCCGCGCCAGGGCGTGGCGGTGCATATCAACGCCTTCAACTTCCCGGTCTGGGGCATGCTCGAGAAGATCGCCCCGAGCCTGATCGCCGGCATGCCCTGCCTGGTGAAACCCGCCTCGCAGACCGCATATCTGACCGAACGCGTGGTACGCGCCATCCTCGATATGGAGATCCTGCCCGAGGGCGCGCTGCAGCTCCTGGCGGGCGGCGCGGGCGAACTGCTCGACCATCTCGACGTGCAGGACGTGGTGACCTTCACCGGCTCGGCGGCCACGGGGCAGAAGCTGCGCGCCCATCCGGCGGTGGTCGCCAACTCGGTGCCCTTCACCATGGAGGCCGACAGCCTCAACGCCGCGATCCTCGGCCCCGACGCAGGGCCCGAAAGCCCCGAGTTCGACCTCTTCGTGCGCGAGGTGGCGCGCGAGATGAGCGTGAAGGCCGGGCAGAAATGCACCGCGATCCGCCGCGTCATCGTGCCCCGCGCCCGGGAAGAGGCCTTGGCCCAGGCGCTCTCGGAGCGGCTCTCCCGGCTTGCCGTGGGCCTGCCCGAAGACGAGGCCACGCGCATCGGTGCGCTGGTCAGCCTCGGCGACCGCGAGGGCGTGCGCGCCCAGGTCGCCGCGCTCCGGGCCGAGGCCGAGATCGTCTCGGGCGACCCCGAGCGGGTGGAGCTCGCCTCGGGCAGCGCCGAGAGCGGCGCCTTCATGTCGCCGATCCTGCTGCGCGCCCGCGACCCCATGGGCGCCCATGCCGTGCATGACATCGAGGCCTTCGGCCCGGTCGCGACCCTCATGGCCTATGACAGCCCCGAGGAAGCCGTGGCGCTCGCCGCCAAGGGCAAGGGCTCGCTGGTCTCCTCGCTCTTCACCGCCGATCCCGGCGTCGCCGCCGAGGTGGTCACCGGCCTTGCGCCGCATCACGGGCGGGTGCTGATCGGCTCGCGCCACTCGGCCAAAAGCTCCACCGGCCACGGCTCGCCGCTCGCGCCCTTGGTGCACGGCGGCCCCGGCCGCGCCGGCGGCGGCGAGGAGATGGGCGGCATGCGCGGGGTGAAGCATTTCATGATGCGCACCGCCGTCCAGGGCGCGCCCGAACTTCTCTCGGCGGTGACCGGCGAATGGGCCCCCGGCGCGCCCACGCGCGAGGACGTGCATCCCTTCCGCCGCCCGCTTTCCGAGCTGCGCCTCGGCGACCGGATCAGCGCCGGCCCGCGCCAGATCACCCGCGCCGACGTGGAGCATTTCGCCGAGTTCACCGGCGACACCTTCTACGCCCATATGGACAGCGCCGCCGCGCGGGAGAATCCCTTCTTCGACGACCGGGTGGCGCATGGCTACCTGATTGTCTCCTTCGCCGCCGGGCTCTTCGTGGAGCCGAACCCCGGCCCGGTCTTGGCCAATTACGGCGTCGACAACCTGCGCTTCCTGACGCCGGTCTACTTCGGCGACGCGCTGTCGGTGACGCTGAGCTGCAAGGCGATCAACCCGCGCGCCGGGGCCGACCACGGCGAGGTGCGCTGGGCCGCGCGCGTGGTGAACCAAAACGACGAGCTGGTCGCCGACTACGAGGTGCTGACCATGGTCGCCAAGGACTGGCCGCCCGCCTGAGGTGATGGGCGCCGCCCGCGGCCCTCGCGCTTGCCCACCGGAAAAGGCGCGCTCGGCCTCCCGCGCCCGCAACGAGGCGCGCCCGCGGCCTCCGCGCCGCCCACCGGAAAAGGCGCGCCCGGCCTCCCGCGCCAATCCGCTCAAAAAACCGCGCCGCCTCCACACCCCAAAGCCCGCGCCCCCCGCGGGCCCGAAGCGCGCCGCCCTCTTGCCCTTCAGCTTGTCCAAATACCCTCGGGGGTGAATTCGGGCCGCAGGCCCGAAGAGGGGGCAGAGCCCCCCACACCCAAAAATGCAAAAGCGCAGCCACCCCGCAAACACCACCGCCCGGCCCCAAGCACACCGCGCAAGCAACCCCCGCCTAGCGCAGCCCCGGCAGCCCGCCCAGCATCAGGTCCGTCGCGATCCGCGCGTAGTCGCGGCGGCTGAGCGGGCCGTCGTCGCGGAACCAGAGGTAGACCCAGTTCAGCATCCCGAAGAGCGACATGGTCACCGCCTTCAGCCGCGGCGGCGCGCCTTCGGTCAGATCGGGGCGCAGCTCGGCCAGGACCTCGGCGAAGCGCCCGACGATGCGGCGTTCCAGCGCCAGGATGCGCGCGCGGTCCTCGCCCGAGAGCACCTGGCCCGCGTTGATCTGCACCTGGTGCTGATGGTCGGCGCCGCGGTAGGCCTCGAGCACCGCGGCGATCAGTGTCTCGAGCCGCACCTCGGGGGCTGCGGCGGGGTCGGTCGCCGCCGCCAGGGCCGCGTCGAGGGCCTCGAGGTGGTCGTGGATGATCGCGAAGATCAGCGCGTCCTTCGAGGGATAATAGTGATAGAGCAAGGACTTGGAGACCCCCGCCTCGGCGGCGATCTGCGCCATGGAGGCCTTGTCCATGCCCTGTGTGGCGAAGACTCGCGCGGCGTCGAGCAGGAGCCCGTGGCGCTTGGCGTCGAAGTCCTCGGCGCGGGGGCGGGCCATCTCAGCCCTCCCGGTTGTCGACGACGCGCTTGGCCTTGCCCTCGGAGCGGGCGACGCCGCCGGGGCGGTGCACCTGGACCTCGGCCGAGATGCCGACCACCGACTTGATGTGATGGGCGAGCGCCGCGCGCGAGGCGGCCTGGCCGTCCTCGGTCGCGGCTTCGGGCAGGGCCTCGGCGTGAACGGTCATGTTGTCCATCCGGCCGGCGCGGGTCAGCTCGATCTGGAAATGCGGGGCGAGGCCCTCGCACTTCAGGATCTGCTCCTCGATCTGGGTCGGGAAGACGTTGACGCCGCGCAGGATGATCATGTCGTCCGAGCGCCCGGTGACCTTCTCCATGCGCCGCATCGAGCGCGCGGTGCCGGGCAGGAGCCGGGTGAGGTCGCGGGTGCGGTAGCGCACGATCGGCAGGCCCTCCTTGGTCAGCGTGGTGAAGACCAGCTCGCCCAGCTCGCCGTCGGGCAGCACCGCCCCGGTCTCGGGGTCGATGATCTCGGGGTAGAAGTGGTCCTCCCAGATGTGCAGCCCGTCCTTGGTCTCGACGCATTCATTGGCGACGCCGGGGCCGATGATCTCGGAGAGCCCGTAGATGTCGACCGCATGCATGCCGAAGGCCTCCTCGATCTCGGCGCGCATGGCGTTGGTCCAGGGCTCGGCGCCGAAGATCCCGATCTCGAGCGAGCTCTCGCGCGGGTCGCGGCCCTGGCGGCGGAACTCGTCGAGGATCGACAAAAGGTAAGAGGGCGTGACCATGATGATCCGCGGCTTGAAGTCGGTGATCAGCGTCACCTGCCGCTCGGTCATGCCGCCCGAGACCGGCACCACGGTGCAGCCGAGCGTCTCGGCGCCGTAATGCGCCCCGAGCCCGCCGGTGAAGAGCCCGTAGCCATAGGCGACGTGGCAGATGTCGCCGCGGCGCCCGCCCGAGGCGCGGATCGAGCGGGCCACGACCTCGGACCAGACCTTCAGGTCGCCCTCGGTGTAGCCCACCACCGTGGGCTTGCCGGTGGTGCCCGAGGAGGCATGCAGCCGGGCGATGCGCTCGCGCGGGACGGCGAACATGCCGAAGGGATAGGTGTCGCGCAGGTCCTGCTTTGTGGTGAAGGGGAACTTGCCGAGATCGGCGAGGGATTTCAGATCGCTTGGATGCACGCCCGCCGCGTCGAACCTGGCGCGGTAGAAGGGCGAGTTCTGGTAGGCGTGGGCCAGCGAGCGCTGCATGCGCTCGAGCTGCAGGGCGGCGATCTCGTCGCGGCTCGCCACTTCGATCGGGTCGAGGATCTCGCGGGGCGGGGTCAGGTCGGTCATCTCTGGTCTCCCTTGGGCAGAAGCGGCTTGCCGGAGGCCCGGGACTGTCCGCGGAACTCGGCGATCCTTGCGCCGTCCGAGGCGCGGGTCACGGTGACGTCGTAGAGGCCCGAGCGGCCGGGCCGGGCGATCTCGCGGGCGCGGGCGATCAGCCGGTCGCCGACCCGGCCGGGCGCGAGATAGGTGATGCTGTTCGACTGGGCGACGGTCACGTCGTCATAGCCGTTGCAGGCGAAGGCGAAGGCGGTGTCGGCGAGGGTGAAGATGAAGCCGCCATGGGCGATGCCATGGCCGTTGGCCATCTCCGGGCGCAGGGTCATGGCGATCTCGGCCCGGCCGGCGGAGATCGCGGTGATCTCCATGCCGAGCCCGCGGCTCGCGTGGTCCTCCTGCCACATCGCCTCGGCGCAGGCGCGCGCGAGCGCGTCCGGATCGGCGTCCGACATGCTAACTCCTCCCTGTCGCCGGCTCCTCTTCCGGCGGCGGTAGAATACATAGACCGTCCGGTCGGTCAACGAATTTGTGGGGGGGAGGGGGCTGTTGGCACAGTATGTGAGGCACTTGGCTTGGCAAGGCGGCTGCGGCGCCGGGCAAGCCGGTCTGGCGTGCATGTCTCGCGGGTGTCGCCGGTGTGCCTTTGGAGTGAGACGGGCAGTGCCGGAGCACAAGCTACCTAGCCCCCGGCGCGCGGCGGCAGGGGCCAGCCCACCCCCTTGCGCCCGAACAGCACCGAAGGTGCCGGGCGCGCGCCGGACCGGCCCCTTGGGCCGGCGCTCCTTGGGATGGCGTACCTAGTTCGTCTTTCGTCCTGACCTTGCCCGGATAAAGCGCATCGCTCGAAGGTCAGAAGCGCCGGCCCCCGGTCCGGCGCGCGCCCTTGCTGAGAGGGTGGGCTTTCGGCCGGGAGGCCGACGGAGTTCACAGGGCTGCACCGGGTCTCGGGGTCCTAGGCCGCAACGTGGCTCTGTGCTCAGCGGGGCAGGGCGCTCAACCCGTCAGGCCGCCGCCATGCCACCGCGAACCGACGCCCGCCGCCAAGCCCCCACGAGATGACACACGTTAGGATGCACCCACTGCCCCGTCAGGATGAATCCATTCCCCCGCCAAGATGCACCCAACAACCGATGCACTCAGTCCCGACGCACCCAAAACCCTACGAAAACCGCCCGCTCACTCCGCCCCAGCGTTGGGGAAAAACAACTGCTGCCCCGCCACCTCGTGCCCGGCGATCGCGGCCTGTCCCTCGTCCGACAACAGCCATCCCGCGAAGACCTCCGCCGCCTCCGCCTTCACCGAGGGGCAATGCGCGGCGCTCACCGGGATCACGCCGTATTGGTTGAAGAGATCCGCGTCGCCCTCGACCTGCACCGCGAAGTCCTGCCGGTTCTCGTAGCTGATCCAGCTCGCCCGGTCGGTCAGCGTATAGGCCCCCATGCCGACCGCGGCGTTGAGCGTCGCACCCATGCCCGAGCCGGTCTCGCGGTACCAGGTGCCCGAGGCGCCCTCGGGGGAGACGCCCGACGCGGACCAAAGCGCCATCTCCTTCTTGTGGGTGCCGCTGTCGTCCCCGCGCGAGGCGAAGAGCGCCCCGGCCTCGGCGATCCGGGCCAGGGCCGCCTCGGCGTCCTGCGTCCCGGCGATCCCGGCGGGGTCCGCCTCGGGGCCGACGATGACGAAATCGTTGTACATCAGGTCGCGCCGCCAGCTGCCGTGGCCCGCGGCCACGAAGGCCTCCTCGGCGGGTTTGGCGTGCACCAGGAGCAGGTCGCCGTCGCAGTTCTCGGCGTTGCGGATCGCCTGGCCGGTGCCCACGGCGACCACGCTGACGCGGATCCCGGTCGCCGCCTCGAAGCGCGGCAGGATGTGGTCGTAAAGCCCTGAATTCGCTGTGGACGTCGTCGATTGCACGATGATCCGGTCGTCCTGGGCAAAGGCGGGACCGGCGAGGCAGAGCGCGGCGCAAAGGGCGCCGAGGGGGCGGGTGAACATGGGCAATCTCCCTGGGGGTCGAGGGGCAAAGGAAACAGGTGGTCAGACGACGATACGGCCGGCGAGGTAGCCGGCGGCGGCCTCGGAACGGGGCGCGGCGAAGAAGGCCTCGGCGGGGCGGTGCTCGGCGACGCGGCCCCGGTGCAGGAAGACCACGTCATCGGCCAGGCGCCGGGCCTGGCCCACGTCATGGGTGACGAAGATCACCCGGGTCCCGAGGTCGCGGGCGCGGGTCACGATCTCCTCGATGGCCAGCGCCGAAGCGGGGTCGAGGCTGGCGGTCGGCTCGTCGAGAAACAGCACCTCGGGCTCGGTGGCGAGCGCGCGGGCGAGCGCCAGCCGCTGCGCCTCGCCGCCCGAGAGGCGCCGGGCGGGCAGGTCGGTCTTCTCGGCCAGCCCGACATGGGCCAGAAGCGCCGTGCGGCGCTCGCGCACCGTCGCCCGGGGCAAGCCGCGCGCCTTCAGCACGAAGTCGATATTGGCCCCGACCGAGCGGCGCAGCAGCACCGGGCGCTGGAAGACCAGCGCCTGGCGGCGGGTGACCTCGGAGGGGCTCTGCCCGGCCCAGTCGATCACCCCGCCGCTGGGCGCGATGAGCCCGTGCAGGAGCTTCAGAAGCAGGCTCTTGCCCGCGCCGTTCGGCCCCATGACCACGGTGCAGCCGCGGGCGCCCAGATCGAGGTCCACCCCCGCCAGCACCTGCGTCGCGCCGTAGCTGAGCGCCAGCCCGCGCACCGCGAGCGGAAAGATCGGCCGGGGCAGGGACGCGCTGGGTTCGGCGCGCTCGAAGGGCAGGATGGCGGCGTCAGACATGGGCGTGCCTCGCGGCGTTGATGCGGACCCCCTGGACGGCGGCATTGACCCCGAGCGCGATGACCAGGAGCACCATGCCGAGCGCCAGCGCCAGCGCCAGGTCCCCGCGCGAGGTCTCGAGCGCGATGGCGGTGGTCATCACCCGGGTGAGATGGTCGATATTGCCGCCCACGACGATCACCGCGCCGACCTCGGCCACGGCGCGGCCGAAGCCCGCCAGCGCCACGGTCATCAGCGAGAACCGCCCGTCCCAGAGAAGCGCGCCGACCATCTGGCTGCGGCTGAGGCAGAGCGAGCGGAACTGCTCGGCGTATTCGCCGTGCAGGTCCTCGAGCACCTGCCGCGACAGCGCGGTCACGATCGGGGCGATCAGGATGGTCTGGGCGATGATCATGGCGCTTGGGGTGTAGAGAAGGCCCAGGAAGCCCAGCGGGCCCGCGCGCGAGAGGTGCAGGTAGACCAGCAGCCCCACGACCACCGGCGGCAGCCCCATGAGAGCATTGACCACGACGATGGCGGCCTGGCGGCCGGGAAAGCGCGCCACGGCCAGGAGCGCGCCGAGCGGCAGGCCGATCAGGCAGGCGGTGAGCGTCGCGGTGAGCGAGACGCGCAGCGAGAGGACGACGATCTCCAGAAGGTCGGCATCGGCGCGCAGCACAAGCTCCAGCGCGAGGGATATGGCCTCTGCGATGCCTTGCAAAATTTCCCGCCTCCCGAAAACGCTGCAGCGTCAGACTATGCCTCGCGCGGACGGAGAGGCAAGGGGAGAAGCGGGTTTTGCGGTGAAATTCAGGGTGCGGGGCGGGCCGGGTGGCCCGGCGCGCAACCTTGCATAATTTCCGGCGCGGGTTCCGGGGCAGGCCCCGAAGCCGCGCAAGAGAGGAAAACGAACCGGCGGGCTCCCCGGTCTTGGAGCGCCCGCCGGAGGTTCAGGCCCGGGCCGCGCGGTCGGCCTTGGGGAACATCAGCGAATAGACCACCGGCGCCGCGATCAGCGTCAGCACCGAGGCGAAGCCGAGCCCGCCCATGATCGTCACCGCCATCGAGGCGAAGAAGGCGTCCCACAGGAGCGGGATCATCCCCAGGATCGTCGTGCCCGCCGCCAGCACCACCGGGCGCAGACGCGAGGTCGAGGCGCGCACGATGGCCTCGCGGAAGGGCAGGCCCTCGGCGCGGGTGAGGTCGATTTCCTCGACCAGGACGATGCCGTTCTTGATCAGCATCCCCGAGAGCGACAGGAGCCCCAGAAGCGCGGTGAAGGAGAAGGGCAGCCCTGTCCCCAAGAGCCCGATCGCCACGCCGTTCACCGCCATCGGCACCAGGAGCCAGATGATCAGCGGCTGGCGCAACCGCCCGAAGAGCAGGATCGAGATCACCACCATGATGATCAGCGACAGGGGCAGCTGCTGGCCGAGGCTTTCCTGCGCCTCGCTCGAGCTTTCGAACTCGCCGCCCCATTCCATCGCGTAGCCGTCGGGCAGCTCCATGGCCTCGATCTCCGGGCGGATCTCGGTGAAGACCGCCGAGGCGTTGACGCCCGCGGGCACGCCCGCCTCCACGGTGATCGTGGGCACCCGGTTGCGGCGCTGGATCAGCGTGTCCTCGACGCCGTGGTCGAAGCCGTCGATGATCTGCTCGACCGGGATGAAGCTCTGCGCGGCCTCCGAATAGACCACCTGGTCGATCAGGTGTTCGGCGCCGGTTTCCGAGCCGCCGGGCATCCGCACCAGGATCGGGATCAGCCGGTCCTCCTCGCGGTAGACGCCCGCGCGGGCGCCATCGGTCGCGGTGAGGAAGGCGGTGGCCAGGTCCTCGCGGGCGACCCCGGCGGTCTGGGCGCGGGCCTCGGCATAGGCCGGGCGCAGCACCAGTTCGCGCTCGCGCCAATCGGTGCGCAGGTCCTGGACCTGGTCGGTGGCCGCGCGCATCCGGTCGCTGGCCTCGGCGGCCAGCTCGCGCAGGACATTGGCGTCGGCGCCCGAGAAGCGCACCGCGATGGGCGCGCCGCCGCCGGGGCCGAAGGCCAGCCGCTCGGTGCGGAACTCGCCCTGGGGCAGGGCGCTGCGCCCGAAGTCCTCGAGCGCGTCGCGCAGGGGCGGGATGTCCTCGAGCGCCTCGGTGCGGATCACCAGGTGGCCGTAGGTCGGCAGCGATTCCTCGGGCGCATAGGTCAGCATGAAGCGCGTCGCCCCGCCGCCCACGAAGGTCGCGACCGAGACCACGTCCTCCCGCTCGTCGAGCCAGCCCTCCAGCACCTCCATGTCAGCGGCGGTCTGGTTGATGCTGGCGCCCTGCGGCAGCTTGTAGTGGACGTAGAAGATCGGCGTGTTGCTGTCGGGGAAGAACTGCTGCTTCACCTGGCCGAAGCCCCAGTAGCAGACCACCGTCAACGCCACGAGGCCGGCGATGACCAGCCAGCGCACCCGCAGCGCGCCGCGCAGCACCGCGCCATAGGCCCGGAAGATCGGCCCGCCGTAGGGATCTCCGCCTTCGCCCGAACCGCGCTTGAAGACGTAATGGGCCATGAGCGGCGTGGCGGTGATCGCCAGCACCCAGGACAACAGAAGCGAGATCCCGATCACCGCGAAGAGCGAGAAGAGGAACTCGCCCGTCGCATCGGGCGAGAGGCCGATGCCCGCGAAGGCCATGATGCCGATCACGGTCGCCCCCAGCAGCGGGATCTGCGTCTTGCCCGCGACATCCGAGGCCGCCTCGCGCGAGGATTTGCCCTGGTCCATGTCGCCCTGCATGCCCTCGGCCACCACGATGGCGTTGTCGACCAGCATGCCCATGGCGATGATCAGCGCCCCGAGCGAGATCCGCTGCATCTGCAGATCGGCCAGGGCCATGAAGAACAGCGTGCCGACGACGGTGAGCAGGAGCGTGCTGCCCACCACGACCGCCGCGCGCCAGCCCATGAAAAGCGCCAGCACCACCACCACGATCGACACCGAAAGCGCGAGGTTCAGAAGGAAGCTCGTCGAGGCTTCGTCGACGACGACGTGCTGCTGGTAGATCGGGTGCAGGCTGACGCCCAGCGGGATGTCGGGCTCCAGCGCGTCGAGCTTGGCGTCGACCGCGCGGCCGACGTCGACGATGTTCTCGCCCTCCTTGCCCGAGACGCCGAGGGTGAAGGCCTCGGTGCCGTCGAAGCGGATCACCGTCGAGGGTTCGGCCACCCGGTCGCGGTAGACCCGCGCGAAGTCGGTGATCTCGACCACCTCGCCGTTGACCCCGATGGTCAGGCTGCGGATGTCGTCGACGGTGCCCGAGCCCTCTGGGGCGTCGATGCGCACCTCCTGGCCGGACTGCGTGACCGAGCCCGCGTCCGAGACCGCATTGGAGTTCGAGATGGCCTGGGCGATGGCCCCGGGCGGCAGCCCGAGGTTGGTGATCAGCGCCTTGTTGGGCTCCACGAAGATGCGTTCCTCGGGCAGGCCCGCCAGCGCCACGTCGGCGACGCCCTCCACGGTCAGAAGCTCGCGGCGGAGGTAATCGCCGAGGTCGTGGATCTCGGCGTCGGTGAAGCCTGGGGCGGTGACCCCGTAGAAGATGCCGTAGACGTCGCCGAAGTTGTCGTTGACCCGGCTCGGGCCCGCGCCGCCCGGGAGCTGCGCCTGGGCGTCCTCGACCCGTTTGCGCAGCTTGTCCCAGATCTGCGGCAGCTCGGTGCCGTCGTAGGTCGATTCGATCTGCACCGTGATCCGGCTGACCCCGGGCTTGTTGGACGAGGTGATGAAGTCGATCTCGGCCATCTGCTGGATCGCCGATTCCAGCGGCTCGCTGACCTCGGTGGCGACCTGTTCGGCGGAAGCGCCGGGGTATTCGGTGAAGACCACGGCGGATTTGATGGTGAAGGCCGGATCCTCCAGCCGCCCCATGGTGGCAAAGCCCCAGAGGCCGCCCAGGAGGCAGCCGATCATCAGCATCCAGGTCAGGAGCGACCGGTCGATGGCGGCGCGTGCGATGGACATGGGCTTACTCCCCGATGCCGGTGAAGCGGCGGACGCGCTGGCCGTCGGTCAGCATCGAGGCGCCGGCCATGACGATCTCGGTGCCGGCCTCGGGGCCCTCGGTCAGGACCACCTGGCCGTCGTCGCGGATCTCGATCTCGACCGGGGTCTGGCGCACGGTGCCGCGGTCGGCGTCCTCCTCGGAGGGGGTGAAGACCATGACCGTGGGGCTGCGGTCGGGCTGGTAGACCAGCGCGGTGGCGGGCACGACGATCTGGCTGCGCCCGGCATAGCGCGCCTCGGCGGTGACCGTGACCGAGGAGCCGGGCAGCACGTAGTCGCCCGGGTCCTCGGCGAAGGCCAGCGTGGTGCGGTAGGTCTGGCCGACGTCGGCGGTCTCGGCCTCGAACTCGCGCGGGATCAGCGCGAAGCTTTCGTCGCGGCCGGGCAGGCTGGCCCGGAACTCGACGCTGTCGGTGTCCTGGGCGCGGCGGAAGAGCACCTCAGGCACGTCGATGTCGACCCGGATCTCGGACATGTCCGAGACCCGCAGCACCGGCTGGCCCGCCGAGACGGTGGCGAACTCCGCCGCCAGCCGCCGCACGATCAGCGCGTCGAAAGGCGCGTGCAGGCTGGCGTCGTCGAGGCTGTTCTGGGCGTTCTCCAGCGAGATCTGCGCCAGGTCGCGCTGGGTGCGGGCGTCCTCGATCTGCACCGCCGAGACCGTCGCGCTCGAGAGGTTCTCGAGCCGGTCGAGGTCGCGCTGGGCCTTATTGAGCTGCACCTCGGCCTGGCGCACGTTGCGCTCCAGCGGCTCGAGGTCGAGTTCGGCCAGCAGGGTGCCCGCGTCATAGGTCTCGCCCTCGGTGACCGGCAGCCGGGCGATCTGGCCGCTGACCTGGAAGGCCAGCTCGACCGTCTCCTTGGCGGCGACCCGGCCGAAGAACTCGCGCGAGATGGCGGCGGCATCGGCCCCCAGCGTCATGATCTTGGCGGGCCGGACCGGCGGGGCCTCGGGCGCCTCGGTCTGGGCTTGGAGCGCGCCGGCATCCAGGAGAAGCGCGGGCAGAAGGGGCAGGAGCCGGCGGAGGAGGGGGCGATGCAACATGGGTCAGGTTCCACTCTGAGGGGCGTCGGGCCAGCCGCCGAAGGCCAGCGATGTGAAGGCGGCGGCCAGCTCGTGCGGCGGGATCGGCTCCCGGGCGCGGAGCCAGTCGCGCAAGACGGCGACGAAGGCGCCGGTGTAGAAGCGGGCGGCGATGCGCCGGAGCTGCGGGTCGGGCACGCCGGGGCCCGCGGGCAGCCGGCCCATCAGGGTCTCGATCAGCTCGGCGAAGCGGTCCTCGGGCGCGAGCCCCGGCACCCCGTCGAAAAGCGCATGCAGCCGCGGGTCGTCGCGGTCGAGGTCGCCGAAGAGCCGGGTGAACTTGCGCAGGTGGTCGTCGTAGCTGGGGCAATCGCCGCCCTCGCCGAACATTTCGAGGTTGCGGCGCTCGATCTCGGCCAGGAGCCCGTCGAGGTAGTCGCCCAGCATCGAGGCCAGGTCGCCGTAATGGCTGTAGAAGCTCTGGCGGGTCGTCCCGGCGCGGCGCGCCAGCGCCTCGACCGAGATCGTCGAAAGCGGCTTCTCGGCCAGAAGCGCGCGCAGGGCGGCCTGCAGGCGCAGCCGGGTTCTGTGTCGGCGCGGGTCCATGGCAGGCGAAATCGGAGTTTTTTGACAGATGTCAAGAAGTGCGGCGGTGAAAAAATGCCGCCGCAGTGGCCGAGGCGTGGCCCGGGCCGGGCACATAGGGCCATGGCCCTCGGCGGAAAGCCGGGGAAGAAACGTGGTCTGTCTGGAGGGATAGTGGCGGAGAGAGAGGGATTCGAACCCTCGGACCCCGTGAAGGGTCAACGGTTTTCGAGACCGCCCCGTTCGACCACTCCGGCACCTCTCCGCGGGGGTCTGTGAGGCGGCGATGTAACGAAGGCTGCGGGGGTGTGCAACCCGGGCAATGCGGAAAATTTCACTGCCCCCTGCGGGTTCTTGGAAAACGCCCCCGCGCGCCGTATCTGTGAAGGGCAGCATGACAAGGACAGCCCCATGAGCCAACGCGCCTTCGCCCCCGCGGCCCTCGCGCTTCTGACCCTTCCGCTGGCCGCCCCGCTGGCCGCCGCGCCGGTCGACGACCTCCTCGAGGCGCTGCGCATCGAGGAGACGCTGACGGTCATGCGCGCCGAGGGGCTCGACTACGGCGACACGCTTGCGCAGGAGATGTTCGGCGGGCCGACCCGCGGCTGGGACCAGGCGGTCGACCGGATCTACGACATGGGCACCATGCGCGCCGCGGTGCGCGCGGGCTTCGACGAAGAGCTGACGGCGGAGGAGATCGAGCCGCTGATCGACTTCTTCTCCTCGGACCTCGGGCAGGAGGTGGTGACCCTCGAGATCGAGGCCCGCCGCGCCATGCTCGACAGCGAGGTCGAGGAGGCCGCCCGCGACCGCTACGCCGAGCTGGCCGGGACCGAGGACGCGCGGCTCGCGCAGGTCTCGCGCTTCATCGAGGTCAACGACCTGGTGGAGCAGAACGTCTCGGGCGCGCTCAATGCCTCCTTCGCCTTCTACGAGGGGCTGGCCGACGGCGGCGCGCTGGAGATGGGCGAGGCCGAGATGCTGTCCGACATCTGGGGGCAGGAGGAAGAGACGCGCGCCGACACGGTGGAATGGGTGCACGGCTACCTGCTCATGGCCTATGGCCCGCTCAGCTCCGAGGAACTGGGCGCCTATGTGGAGATGTCCGAAAGCCCCGAGGGCGGGGCGCTGAACCGGGCGCTCTTCTCGGGCTTTAACCAGATGTATAACGACATCTCTTATGCCATGGGACTGGCCGCGGCAGGGCAGATGGCAGGCACCGACCTCTGAGGCGGACCGGGCCCTGCGGGCCCGCCCCCGCGCGCGGGCGAAAAAGCCCCCGCAACGCCCCTGCGGCGCTTGACATGCAGGGCCGAGGGCGGCATACGCGGGGCTCTGACAACGGGGCCACGGCCCCGATTGTCGTTTTTAAACCCAACGACGCCCGCCAGGGCGCGCTGTTCGAGGCGGGGTCCGACCCCAGAACGACCGGGAGTGCTCCCGGGGCCGAAGAACGCGGTAGAAGACAAGGAAGACGCGTATGTTCGCGGTGATGAAGACCGGCGGCAAGCAGTACAAGGTCCAGGCAGGCGACACCCTGCGGATCGAAAAGCTCGCGGCCGATGCTGGCGACAAGGTCCAGTTCAACGAGATTCTCATGCTGGGCGGCGATGACCTGACGGTCGGCGCCCCCTTCGTCGATGGCGCGGCCGTGCAGGCCGAGATCGTCGACCAGATCAAGGGTGACAAGGTCATCCACTTCGTGAAGCGCCGCCGGAAACATTCGTCGAAGCGCACCAAGGGCCACCGTCAGCAGCTGACGATGATCCGCGTGACCGACATCCTCGCCTCGGGCGCGGACAAGTCGGGCGTGAAGGCCGCGGTCGGCGCCGGCGTCCTGCCGCGCGGCGAAGGCGAAAGCCGCTACACCGCCAACCGTGCCGAGCAGGCCGACATGAAGGCCCGCGTGAAGAACGACGCGGCGCAGGAGAAATCCGCGCCCAAGGCCGCCGTCGCCGAAGGCGCGAAGGACGACCTGAAAGAGATCAACGGCATCGGCCCCGCGGCCGAGAAGAAACTGAACGAAGCGGGCATCCTGACCTTCGCCCAGCTCGCCACCCTCGACGTCGACAGCTTCGACGCGGTGAAGGTGAAGCCGGAGTGGGTCGAAGAGGCCAAGGCGCGCTCGTAAGAGCCGGCAAGATCAAGGAGATTTACCAATGGCACACAAAAAAGCAGGCGGTTCCTCCCGCAACGGTCGCGACTCTGCCGGTCGTCGCCTCGGCGTGAAGCTGTACGGCGGCCAGAGCGCCATCCCGGGCAACATCATCGTCCGCCAGCGCGGCACGAAGTTCTATCCCGGCGCGGGCGTGAGCATCGGCAAGGACCACACCCTCTTTGCGACCACCGAGGGCGCCGTGAACTTCCGCAAGGGGTTCAAGGGCCGCACCTTCGTATCCGTGCTTCCCAAGGCGGAGGCCGCTGAGTAAGCCGACCCGGCATGCAGCGAAAAGCAGGGGGATCGGCGATACCGCCGGTCCCCTTTTTCGTTCCGGATCAGGCACCTGACGGGACGCGTTAAGACATTTTTCCCGGATAGGGCGATGACATGTGCCCCGTCCGCACCCAGATACTAAGGCATCCCGGTAGCCGTGGAGGAGCGGCGCCGACCCCCGGAGGAGTAACCCGATGAGCCTCGACCAGACCCTCGCCCAGCCCGTCATCGACACGGACCGGTTCCAGCTGCGCCCGCTGCGCCGCTCGGATCAGGGCCTGATCGAGCTTTACGCCGGGGACAAGCGCGTGGCCTGCATGACCGGGGCGATCCCGCATCCCTATCCGCCGGGCGCCGCCGAGGCCTATATCGCCCGCGCCCAGGCCCCCGACCGGACCGAGGACATCTGGGCCATCGACGGCCAGCGCATGGATGCGCCCGAGCTGATGGGTGTGATCGCGCTAAAGCGCATGGACCGCAACCAGTCCGAGATCGGCTACTGGGTGGCGCCGGCCTTCTGGAACACCGGGCTCGCCTCGGACGCCGTGCAGGCGCTGGTCGAGGCCAACCCGATGCAGAACGCCACGATGTTCGCCACGGTCTTCCAGGACAATGTCGCCTCGGCGCGGGTGCTGGTGAACTGCGGCTTCGACTACATCGGCGATGCCGAGGTCTTCTGCATCGCGCGGCAGGCCACGGTGCCGACCTGGACCTATCTGAAAAAACTCGACTGAGAGGCGTGGACGCGCCCGGGACTTGAGGGACCGGGCGTTGTCCAGTATCGCCTCTGACGCATCACTCAAGGGGCGCCCCGATGAAATTCCTCGACCTCTGCAAGGTCTACATCCGCTCCGGCTCCGGCGGCGCGGGGGCGGCGAGCTTCCGGCGCGAGAAGTATATCGAATACGGCGGGCCGGATGGCGGCGACGGCGGTTCGGGCGGCTCGGTCTGGGCCGAGGCCGTCGACGGGCTGAACACGCTGATCGATTTCCGCTACCAGCAGCATTACTTCGCCGAGAACGGCAAGCAGGGCATGGGCCGCCAGCGCACCGGGCGCGACGGCGGCGACATCGTGTTGCGGGTGCCGGTCGGCACCGAGATCCTCGACGAGGACCAGGAGACGGTGATCGCCGACCTGGCCGAGCTGGGCCAGCGCGTGCAGCTCGCGCGCGGCGGCAACGGCGGCTGGGGCAACATCCACTTCAAGAGCGCCACCAACCAGGCGCCGCGCCGGGCCAATCCCGGCCAGGCCGGGGTCGAACGCACGCTCTGGCTGCGGCTGAAGCTGATCGCCGACGTCGGGCTCCTGGGCCTGCCGAACGCCGGCAAGTCGACCTTCCTGGCGGCGACCTCCAACGCCCGGCCGAAGATCGCGGATTATCCCTTCACCACGCTGCACCCCAACCTCGGGGTGGTGGGCGTCGACAACGTGGAATTTGTCGTGGCTGACATCCCCGGTCTGATCGAGGGCGCGCATGAGGGCCGCGGGCTCGGCGATCTGTTCCTCGGCCACGTGGAGCGCTGCGCGGCGCTGCTGCACCTGGTCGACGGCACCTCGGGCTCGCTCCTGGAAGATTACCGCACGATCATCAACGAGATCGAGGAATATGGCGCGGGGCTGGCCGACAAGCCGCGGATCACCGTCCTCAACAAGGTCGACGCCATGGACGACGAAGAGCGCGCCTTCCTGCGCGAGGAGCTCGAGGAGGTCGCGCAGTGCCGCGTCTTCACCATGTCGGGCATCTCGGGCGACGGGGTAACCGGCGTCTTGCGCGCGCTCAAGGCCGAGGTCGAGGAGACCCGCGCCCTGCGCCGCCGCGAGGACCGCGAGGACGAGGAGCAGGAGCGCGGCGGATGGCAGCCCTGAGCGAGGCGGCCCGGGTCGTCGTCAAGATCGGCTCGGCGCTCCTGGTCGACAAGGCGACGGGGGCCTTCCGCGACGCCTGGCTGCGCGCCATGGCCGAGGATGTCGCCCGGCTGCGCGCGCGGGGCACCGATGTGGTGCTGGTCTCCTCGGGATCGATCGCGCTGGGGCGCGGGATCCTCGGGCTGCCGCGCGCCGAGCTGCCGCTCGAGCAAAGCCAGGCGGCGGCGGCGGTGGGGCAGATCCGTCTTGCCCGCGCCTGGGAAGAGGGGCTGGCGCCGCACGGCATCACCACCGCGCAGATCCTGGTCACGCTCGAGGACAGCGCCGACCGCCGGCGCTACCTCAATTCCCGCGCCACCATGGAGGCACTTCTCGCGCATGGCGTCGTGCCCATCGTGAACGAGAACGACACCGTGGCCACCGACGAGATCCGCTACGGCGACAACGACCGGCTGGCCGCCCAGGTGGCGGTGACGGTGGGCGCCGACCAGCTGATCCTGCTGTCGGACGTCGACGGCTTCTATTCCGGCAATCCCGCCGAGGACCCTTCGGCGCGGCGCTTCGAAGTGATCGAGACCATCACCCCCGAGATCGAGGCCATGGCCGGCGACGCGGGCTCGGGCCTGTCGAAAGGCGGGATGAAGACCAAGCTCATGGCCGGCAAGACCGCCACCGCGGCGGGTTGCGCCATGGCGATCACCGAAGGATCGGGCCTCAACCCCCTGGCGGCGCTGGAAAACGGCGCGCCGGCCACCTGGTTCACCCCGCAGGGCGACCCGCATACCGCGCGCAAGCGCTGGATCGCGGCGATGAAGCCGCGCGGCACGCTGACGCTGGATGCGGGAGCGGTGACGGCGCTGCGGGCCGGGCGGTCGCTGCTGCCGGCGGGCATCGCGCGGGTCGAGGGCGCCTTCGGGCGCGGCGACCCGGTGGCGATCCGCACGCCCGAGGGCGCGGCGCTGGGGCAGGGGCTGACCCGCTACACCGCCGAGGAGGCCCGCGCGATCCGCGGCCACCGCAGCCAGGAGATCGAGGCGATCCTCGGCTATCCGGGCAGGGCGGTGCTGATCCACAGGGACGACATGGCGCTGTGATCCGTGCTAGGCATGGCGCGCTGAAGAAAGGCGGAAGGCGATGAAGGACCAGGGCGAGATCGAGACGCTGATGGAGGAGATCGGCGCGCGGGCCAGGGATGCCGCGGCCGAGCTGGCCTTTGCCGCGCCCGAGGCCAAGACCCGGGCGCTGGAGGCCGCGGCCGACGAGATCGAGGCGCAGACCGCTGCGATCATCGCCGCCAATGCGCAAGACCTCGCGTTCGGGCGCGAGAAAGGGCTGAGCCCCGCGATGATGGACCGGCTGATGCTGGACGAGGCCCGCGTGGCGGGCATCGCCAAGGCCCTGCGCGAGATCGCCGCGCTGCCCGATCCGGTGGGCGCCACCATGGCCGAATGGGACCGCCCGACGGGGCTCAAGATCCGCCGGGTGCGCACGCCCCTGGGCGTGATCGGGGTGATCTACGAGAGCCGCCCCAATGTGACCGCCGACGCCGGGGCGCTTTGCCTCAAGGCAGGCAACGCGGTGATCCTGCGCGGCGGCTCCGAGAGTTTCCATTCCTCCGAGGCGATCCACGCCTGCCTGGCCGCGGGGCTGCGCGCGGCAGACCTGCCCGAGGCGGCGATCCAGCGGGTGCCGACCCGCGACCGCGCGGCGGTGAGCCATCTTCTGGGCATGACCGAACATGTCGACGTGATCGTGCCGCGCGGCGGCAAGGGGCTCGTCGGCCTGGTGCAGCGCGAGGCGCGGGTGCCGGTCTTCGCCCATCTCGAGGGCATCGTGCATGTCTATATCGACAAGGGCGCCGACCCGCAAAAGGTGCTCGACGTGGTGATGAACGCCAAGACCCGCCGCACCGGCATTTGCGGCGCGGCGGAATGCCTGCTGATCCACGAGGAGGTGGTCGACACCATCGGGCAGGGCGTCCTGCGCGCGCTGGTCGACGCGGGCGTCGAGGTGCGCGGCGATGCGCGGCTCGCCGAGGTGCCCGGGGTGAAGCCGGCCGAGGCGGCCGACTGGGGCTGCGAATACCTCGACATGATCATCGCCGCCAAGGTGGTGCCCGATGTCGACGGCGCCATCGCGCATATCCGGCGCTACAGTTCCGCGCATACCGACTGCATCCTGACCGAGGACGACGCCACGGCGGAGCGCTTCTTCGCGCGGGTCGATTCGGCGATCCTGATGCGCAACGCATCGACTCAGTTCGCCGACGGCGGAGAGTTCGGCATGGGCGCCGAGATCGGCATCGCCACCGGCAAGATGCACGCCCGCGGGCCGGTCGGCGTCGAGCAGCTCACGAGCTTCAAGTATATCGTCGAAGGCGACGGGACGACGCGGGCCTGAGCGGGGCAGGCGGCGCGGGCCTGACCGGGGCAGCGCGGCGACGGCCTGAACCGGCAGAGCGGCGTCGGTCTGAACGGGCACAGCGGCGTCGGCCTGAACGGGCAGGGCGGCGTCGACTTGAGCCGGCGGGGCGGCGGTGGCGTCGCAGTTGCCGGCCCGACGTGCTCCCGAGTGGGCAAGGCGCTTCGACTGGAGCCCTCCAAGGCATGACGCGCCCTCAAGAGGGCTGCCGGCCTCGACGCTGCCTCTGCGACGACCCTGCCGGAGCGTGATCCGCCTCCACGCCCGCTCCACCAATCCCCGCGCCCATCGCACCGCCCAAGTCACACCGTCAGCACCAGCCCGCCCGCGCCTTCGGACAGCTCCGGCTCGCGCCCCAGCGCCAAGGCACAGCGGGGCAGCAGGCCGAATTGCACCTCGGCGGGGCTGAGCGGCGGGGCGGGCCCGCCCCGTGCCGCGCGCCAGAGGTCGGGCAGGGCGCGCAGCTCCGCCCCCTCGGTGCTCAGCCGCCAGCGTCCCGCGGCGCGGGCCAGCGTCACCGCGCCGCCCGCGGGCAGGCAGCGGTCGAGGCAGAGATAGCCCAGGAAGCCCAGCTGCGCCTCGGCCCGGGTGACCGGATCGGACACCTGCCAATGCGGCCGCGCCGCGCCGGAAGACAGCGCGAAGCGGTGCAGCATGGCCCCCGCCTCCTCGGCCGAGAAGCTGCGCGCATCGCCGCCCGCGCCGAAGGCCACCCGGAAGAAGGCCACCCGGTCGGTGCAGGCACGCTGGCTCTCGGCGATCAACGCCGCCTCGGCCCGGCCCGCGCCGCCCGCCAGTTCCAGCAACTCCAGCCCGTTGCCGATCGCGCCCAGGGGCGAGACCAGGTCGTGGCAGATCCGCGCGGCTATCAGCGGCCAGAGTTCTGCGTTAGCCTCGCGGCCAGGCCCGCCCTGGCCCGGCGGGTCGGCGCCCGCCGTCCCGTTCCGGGCCTTGTCCTGCAGCACCCGTTCATCCATGAGGCACCTCCATGTCCAACGACCTCAACGCCCTGCTCGAGCCCGGCATGCTCGTGGAACATCCCGGAAAGCCCGAATGGGGCCGGGGCCAGGTGCAGTCGAACATCGGCGGGCGGATCACCGTGAACTTCCCCGACGAGGGCAAGGTGGTGATCGACGGCCGCCGGGTCGCGCTGCTTCCGGTCTTCGGCGAAGACTAGCGCCCCCGGGTAAGGGAAAGGTTAACCGCCGCCCGCAGCGCCCCGGGACCCGCCGGCCCCGAGTTGCAAATGCCGTCCGCGCTGCCTATCCCTCGGGCCAGAGGACCCCGGAGGACCGGCCCATGCTCACCACCGCGCCGCGCTTCCGCGTCGCCCTGGCCCAGACCGAGGCCGAGATCCGCGCCGCCCAGCGTCTGCGCTACGAGGTCTTCGTCGCGGAACTGGGCAGCACCGGCGCCCTGGTCGACCACGCCGCGCGGCTCGAGCGCGACCGCTTCGATCCGGTCTTCGACCATCTCCTGCTCTTCGACGACGCCCGCCCCGAGGCCCCGGTCGTGGGTGTCTACCGGCTCCTGACCGAGGCGGGCGCCGCGCAGATCGGCCAGTTCTATTCCGAGGACGAATACGACCTCGCGCCGCTCCGCGCCTCGGGCCGGCGGCTTCTCGAGCTTGGCCGCTCCTGCCTGCACCGCGACTACCGCGGCGGGGCGGGGGTCATGCTGCTCTGGCAGGGGCTCGCGGACTACGTCCAGGCGCGCGGCATCGAGCTGCTCTTCGGCGTGGCGAGCTTCCATGGCACCGACCCCGAGGACCTGGCGCAGCCGCTGTCGAACCTGCATTACCGCCACCTCGCGCCCGAGGCACTGCGGGTGCGCTCGCGCCAGTTCCAGCCCATGGACCTCCTGCCCGAAGCGGCCATCGACCGCCCCCGCGCGGTGCGCGAGACCCCGGCGCTGATCAAGGGCTATCTGCGGCTCGGCGGCATGGTGGGCGAGGGCGCCTTCATCGACCGCGCCTTCAACACCGTCGACATCTGCCTGGTCATGGACACCGCCGCGCTCGATCCCAAGCGGCGGGCGCTCTACGCCGAGGGCCGGACGTGACGCCCTGGGACGCGCGGCCCCTGCCGCAGGACGCTCCGCCCGGGCCGCTCGGTTGGCTGCGGGTAGCGCTCCGGGGCCTCGCCATGGGCACCACGGTCTTCGGCGGGCTGGCGCTGCTTCTCCTCCTGCGGCTCATCGAGGCGCCGATCTTCGGCACCCGCCGCCCGGTCACCCCCTGGATCACCCAAGGGGTCTGCCGCGTGTCGCTCGCGATCCTGGGCCTCAAGGTCACCCGCCGCGGCCGCCCGCTCGCCGAGCGCGGCGCCATGGTGGCCAACCATTCCTCCTGGCTCGACATCTTCGTGCTGAACGCCCAGGCCAACCTTTATTTCGTCTCCAAGGCGGAAGTCTCGGGCTGGCCCGGCATCGGCTGGCTGGCGCGCGCCACCGGCACGGTCTTCATCGCCCGCGACCGCCGCGAGGCCGCCCGCCAGGCGCGGCTATTCGAGACAAGGCTGCACCACGGCCACAGGCTCCTGTTCTTCCCCGAGGGCACCTCGACCGACGGGCGCCGGGTCCTGCCGTTCAAGACCACGCTCTTCGAGGCTTTCCTGGCCGAGGGCCTGCGCCACGAGATGCGGCTGCAGGCGGTGAGCCTCTGCTACCACGCCCCCGAGGGCGCCCGCGCCGACCTCTACGGCTGGTGGGGCGAGATGACCTTCGGCGGCCACCTGGTGCAGATGCTGGCG
This sequence comes from Roseivivax sp. GX 12232, assembly GCF_021272185.1. GTDB lineage: Bacteria > Pseudomonadota > Alphaproteobacteria > Rhodobacterales > Rhodobacteraceae > Roseivivax. Next base: position 118,860 of record NZ_JAJSEC010000008.1, on the reverse strand, counting down.
CGGCGCCGCCACGGTTCGGTGACGCTGGTCTACCACCCGCCGCTCCGGGTCGACGCCTACCCCAACCGCAAGTCGCTGGCCCGCGCGCTCGAGGCCCATGTCCGCGCGGGTTTCGAGAGCGCCGGCGCCGCGCCCGCGCCCCTGCGGCAGCACCGCCCCTAGGCGGGCCCGGCGCTTTTGCCTATATCTCGGACGTGACGCCCAGACCGGAAGACCCATGGCCCTGACCTCGCTCAAGAAGACCCGCCGCATCCAGATCCTGGCGCTGACCACCACGGCGCTGGTGGTGGCGACCGTGCTGATCGGCTACGCGATGCGCGACGGGATCAACTTCTTCCGCTCGCCGAGCCAGGTGACGGAGGCCCCCCCGGGCCCCGAAGAGGTCTTCCGCATCGGCGGGCTGGTCGAAGAGGGCAGCCTGGTGCGCGGCCAGGGCGAGACGGTGCGCTTCCGCGTCACCGACGGCGGCGCCAGCGTGGCGGTGAGCTACACCGGCGTGCTGCCCGACCTCTTCGAGGAGAACCAGGGCATGGTCGGCACCGGGCGCTACGTGGACGGCACCTTCGAGGCCTCGGAAATCCTCGCCAAACACGACGAGACCTATATGCCGAAGGAAGTGGTCGACGCGCTGAAGGAACAAGGCGTCTACCAGCCGGAAAGCGGCGGCACCCCCGGCAGCTGAGCCAGGGCCCGCGCGGTCCCTCGCGAACCGCGCCACACGCGCCCCACGCGACGCCAGTCACACACCCACCAAATATCCCCGGCCCGCCATCCGCGCCGCGCCCTCTCCCCCGGCGCGCCACCCCTCCAGGCTTGACCGGGCCTCAAATACCTCCCGCCGGAGGCAACCTGAGGCCGGGGCCGCCAGGCCCCGGACGAGGCCAAAACGCCTGCGGGCGCCGCGCCTGACAAGGCGCGGCGCCCGCAGTCCGCCAAACAGAAGGCCTCAGCCCTTCAGGATCGACCGGCCCGCGTATTCCGCGGTCTCGGCGAGCATTTCCTCGATGCGGATCAGCTGGTTGTATTTCGCCAGCCGGTCCGACCGCGCGAGGCTGCCGGTCTTGATCTGCCCGCAGTTCGTCGCCACCGCGAGATCGGCGATGGTGGCGTCCTCGGTCTCGCCCGAGCGGTGCGACATGACGTTGGTATAGCCAGCGCGATGCGCCATATCGACCGCCTGCAGGGTCTCGGTCAGCGTGCCGATCTGGTTCACCTTGACCAGCATGGAGTTCGCCACCCCGCGCGAGATCCCGTCCGAGAGCCGCTTGGGGTTGGTCACGAAGAGGTCGTCACCCACCAGCTGCACCTTGGCGCCGAGCTTCTCGGTGAGGATCTTCCAGCCCTCCCAGTCGTCCTCGGAACAGCCGTCCTCGATCGAGATGATCGGGTAGTCGGCGCAGAGCTTGGCGAGGTAGTCGACGTTCTCCTCGGGGGTGAGCGAGAGGCCCTCGCCCTTCATCTCGTATTTGCCGTCCTTGAAGTATTCCGTCGAGGCGGCGTCGAGCGCCAGGCAGATGTCGTCGCCGGGCGTGTAGCCGGCCTTCTCGATGGACTTCAGGATGAAATCGAGCGCGTCGCGGGTGCCCTTCAGCTCGGGCGCGAAGCCGCCCTCGTCGCCGAGGCCCGTCGACATGCCCGCCGCGGCGAGCTCCTTCTTCAGCGTGTGGAAGACCTCGGAGCCCATGCGGACCGCCTCGCGGATGTTCTCCGCGGCGACCGGCATGATCATGAACTCCTGGATGTCGATCGGGTTGTCGGCGTGTTCGCCGCCGTTGATGATGTTCATCATCGGCACCGGCAGGACCCGCGCCGAGGTGCCGCCCACGTAGCGGAAGAGCGGCTGGGCGCAATCGTCGGCGGCGGCCTTGGCGACGGCCAGCGACACGCCGAGGATCGCGTTGGCCCCGAGCCGGCCCTTGTTGTCGGTGCCGTCGAGCTCGATCATCGCGCGGTCGATGCCGACCTGCTCGGTGACCTCCATGCCGATGATCTCCTCGGCGATCTCGCCGTTGACCGCGGCGACGGCCTCGAGGACGCCCTTGCCCTTGTAGCGCGCCTGGTCGCCGTCGCGGCGCTCGACCGCCTCATAGGCGCCGGTCGAGGCGCCCGAGGGCACCGCGGCGCGGCCCATGGTGCCGTCCTCGAGCGTCACGTCGACCTCGACGGTCGGGTTGCCGCGGCTGTCGATGATCTCGCGGGCATGGATGTCGATGATGATGCTCATGGATGAGGCCTCCTCTGTGCCTGGGGCATGTCCGGTCGGTATCGACCTATACCAGCCCGGGCGTGGCTGTAAACGCGGCTCGGCGGGAATTTGTTAGCGGTAACGACACCGGGTGAACGTCGGCATGGTGTCCTGCGCGCCGGTGACGCGCGCCTCAGCGCGGGGGGCGGCCCTTGCCCTGGCTCTCGGCGGGGGCCGGGGCGCCCGGCGTGCCGGCCGCGCCGCCCCGGGCCGGGGTCTTGGCGCCCTGCTGGGCGAGGCGGCGCTCGCGCAGGAAGGTGTAGATGCCCGCGCCCACGATCACCGTGGCGCCGAGATAGGTCAGCGCGTCCGGCCGCTCGCCGAAGATCGCGATGCCGATCGCCAGCGCGAAGAGCATTCGGGTGAAGCGGAAGGGCGTCACGAAGGAGACATCCCCCGTCCGCGAGGCCGAGGTGATCGCGTAGTAGGCGATCATCCCGGTCCCCACCGCGCCCGCCAGAAGCCCCGCGTGCAGGAGGTCCGGCCAGACTAGCCGCGCGCCCGAGGCCGCGAGCAGAATGAGCCCCGTCGGGATCAGCGTCAGGAAGCCGTAGGCGGCGAGCTGCATATGCGGCACCCGTCCGGGCACCGCGCGGGCCGAGAGGTCGCGCCCGGCGAGGCCCACCACCGCCAGCACCGCCCAGAGCGCGTTCGGGTCGAAGCCTTGAAGCCCGGGGCGGATGATCACCAGGACGCCCGCGAGCCCCGCGAAGATCGCCGACCAGCGCCGCCAGCCCACCGGCTCGCCGAAGATCAACGCCGCGCCCAGGGTCACCACCAGCGGCATGGCCTGGGCCACCGCCGAAGCGGTCGACAGCGGGATCGTGGTGATCGCGGTGATGAAGCCGATGGTGCCGAGGATCTCGGAGATGTTGCGCACCATGATCGGCGGATCGAGGAGGTCGCGGGTGAAAAGCCGGATGCCGCGCCGCCGGGCGAGGAGCCCGAAGAACAGCCCGCCCACGACGCCGATCACGATCAGGATCTGCCCGGTCGGCAGCTCCCGCGCGGCGGTCTTGATGAAGGCGTCCTCCACCGCGAAGGCCGCCATGGCCAGGATCATCAGAAGGGCGCCGCGCAGATTGTCCATGGGATCTCCGATGCTTGCGGGGCCAGCGGTATCCTGTGTCGGCGCCGGGGGAAAGGCGGTTCGGCGGGGTGGGGCTGGGCGAGGTGTGAAGGGCAGAGGCTCCGGCTGGAGGCGAGGGGCTGCTTGGGGGGCGATTGCGCGCTGCATGCGGCAGAGCGCCGTTAGGCGTGGGTTACTATGCCAAAGACAGAAAATCTCAGGGGCCTAGCCTCGAGCCCTAAGCCCGGACGCGACGAGCAGCCCTCAGCCGGACGCGCGGAGCCGCCCGCCTCGGTGCCGTCTCACGCCCGCCCGCGCTCCGCTCACATCCGCGCGCGGCGCTTCGGGCGCGCGAGGTAGATCGCCAGCGCCCCGATCACCAGCGCCCCGCCCGCCAGCATGCGCGGCGTGGGCGCTTCGCCGATGCCGACCCAGACCCAGAGCGGCCCGAGCACCGTCTCGAGCAGCATCAACAGGCTGACGTTGGCCGCCGCCGTGTGCCGGGGCGCGAGGAACAGCGCGAAGAAGGAGATGGGCAGGATCAGGAGCGCCGTGACCAGGATCGCCGGCACATGGCCCTCGGTCAGCCCCGCCGGGCCGCTCACCACCAGGGCCAGCAGGCCCGCCAGTCCCGAGCCCAGGCCCATGACCAAGAGGATCGGGATCTCGCTCACGAAGCGCAGGATGGTGAAGTTGAGCGCCAGCATGAAGGCCACGCCGACCCCGCAAAGCGCCCCCAGAAGCGCCCGGGGCGAGATCGCCACATCGCCGTGCCCGCTGACCGCGATGGCGATCCCGACAAGCACCACCGCCATGGTGATCCAGGTCGCCCGGCCGGTTTTCTCGCCGAAGAAATACCGCGACAGGAGCGCCGCCCAGACCGGCGAGGTGGCCACGCCGATCAGCATGATCGCCACCGGCGCCAGCGCGATGCCGGTCGGGAAGAGCAGCACGCTCGCCACCTGCGCGCCAAGGACCGCGAGGCCCGCGCCGCTGGCCAGCGCCGCCAGGTCGCCCGCCCGCGCCCGCGGCGCGCCGCGCCGGGTCAGTGCCCAGGCCGCAAGGAACAGAAGGCCCATGAGGCTGCCGCGCCAGGCGACCATCTGCAGCCCCTCCATGCCCGAGAGCCGCATGAAAAGCGCGTCGGGGGAGAGGACCAGCGCGCCGAAGGCCGCCAGCCCGATCCCGAAGGCCGGGTGTTTCGTCGGCATGGGGCCTCGGATCAGACGTAGAGAGGCTTGTTGCCCATCTGCAGGTGCAGCGCGTTGACCGTGGGCTCGTCGAGCCCCAGCGCATTGGCCAGCCGGTCGAGATATTCGGCCTCTTCGTCGGTGTCGACGCGGATGGTCATCAGCGAGGCGGAATAGACCGGCATCTTCTGGTTTTCCGGCGTCGCCTCGGCGAGACCCGCGATGTCGATCGGCGCCTCGAGCTCGGCCTTGACGAAGGCCAGGTCCTCCTCGGTGGCGTCATCGCCCACGAGCTCGAGGATCTTGGCCTTCTCCTCGGCGTCGATATGGCCGTCGGCCTTGGCGGCCTGGATCATCGCGCGCAGCATGAGGCCCGCGCTTTTCTCGAGGTCGGGGGCGGTCTTGTCGACGTTGAACTGGTCGATGAGCGCGCCCGCGCCCTTGCCGCCCATGGCCGCGGCCCCGCCGGCGGCGGCGAGCATCCCCGCGAGCCCGCCGGAGCCCGTCGAGGGCATGGCGGTCAGAAGACCCTTGCCCTTGCCCTGCGCGCCGCCCTGGCCGCCGCCGGTCGCGGCGCCGCCCATCATCGCCGAGAGGTCGAAGCCCGCGGTCCTGAGGTTGCCCAGGAGCGACTGCATCGGCGCGGAGGCCTGGGTGGCCCCGGCCTGCATTTGCTCGGTCATCTGGCTGCCCGCCTGGGTGGCGGGGTGGTGGCCCTTGATCTGCGCCCCGCCGCCGAAGAGCCCCGAGAGGCCCTTGCCGCCCGAGAGCCGGTCGACGCCCCGCGCGGCGGCATAGCCGATGGCAACTTTGGTGAGGGTCTTCATCAGGCTCATGGGCGGGACTCCTTGAATGCTGAACCGGGGCCTGCGGATGCGTGGTGCTCCGGGGTGCTCTGAGGCCGAGGGTGGCACAGAACGCCCCGCCGCGCAGCCATTTTTCCCGGCGGGTGATGGGGGAGGATATATGGCGGAGGTTGGTGTCGACCAAGGGTGTGGGCGGTGAGGGCGGTGGGTGTTTGGTGGTGGTTGGCGTTGGGGACAGGTGAGGGACGTGTGAGGGGCGTGTGAGGAGCGGCTGCTCGGGTGCGGCCTTGACGGAGGCGCTCTGCCCAGACTTGTCTCGGCCCAACCGGCCCAACCGGCCCAACCGGCCCAACCGGCCCAACCGGCCCAACCGGCCCAACCGGCCCAACCGGCCCAACCGGCCCAACCGGCCCAACCGGCCCAACCGGCCCAACCGGCCCAACCGGCCCGACCAGCCTAACCAGCCCAATCAGCCGGGCCAGACCTGCCCGGCAAGCCCAACCAGTCCGACCGGACCAATCAGTCCGACCAGGCCAATCAGCCGAACCAGACCAGCCGACACAACAGGCTCAACGAGCCCATTGGTCGCTCCCAGGGCGCGCCTCTCCCACACGCCCCTGCCACCCTCTCGGCAAGCACACCGGAGGGCGCGCACCGGACCGGGGGCCGGCGCAGCCACGCTACGAGCGAGGCGCTTTATTCCAGCAAGGTCAGGACTAGGGGTGAGCTAAGCACGCCACCCCAAGGAGCGCCGGCCCAAGGGGCCGGTCCGGCGCGCGCCCGGCACCTTCGGTGCTATTCGGGCGCAAGAAGGGAACGGGTGGTGGAGGTGGTGACAGGTGTCTTCGGGAAGGGGTTTGGACCGTCATCAGGAGGTCGCACGACAGCACTTTTGCGAAACGCCGCACGCTGGGCCGCCAGATGCCGAGGAAACAAACGGAAGGCTGGCAGCTACAGCCAGCCGCTCCGGCGGAGACTCAGTCAGCTAGCGTCGCAGAGCGCAACACCGCCCAGCGTCAACCACCCACAAACTGCCGCCGCGCCGCGCCCTCAGACCCCAGGCGCGCCACGCCCCGCGCCCAACAGCCCCCCTCAAAACAACCGAAACGCCCGCAGCACCAGCCAGACCGCGAGGCCGAGCCCCAGGCAGGCCAGCGTCAGCACTCCGAAGGCCGCAGGCGTGCCGACCCCGGGCATGCCCGCCACGTTCACCCCGAACAGCCCGGTCAGAAACCCCATCGGCAGGAAGATCGCCGCCACGATGGACAGCGCGTAGGAGTTCTTCGCTAGCCGCATGTTGCGCGCCTGGTCGAGGTGGTCCGAGAGCGCCTCGAGTCGGTCGCGGGTGCTCTGCACCTCCTCCACGGCGCGGCGGGCGCGGTCGGCGATCTCGTCGAGATCCTCGCGCGCCTCGGCGCCGATCAGGCCCATGTCGGCATGGGTCAGCCGCGCCAGCGCATCGGCTTGCGGACCCAGGAACCGGCCGAGACGGATCACCGTCCGGCGCAGCTCGGGGATCACCCGGGCCTCGGGGTTGCGGTCGTCGAGGAACAACAGGTCCTCCAGCGCATCCACCCGGTTCTCGAGCGCCACGCCATGGGTCTCGATGCGCTGGGTGAAGTTCTCCGCAAGCGCCGTCAGGAACATGTCGGGGCTGGCGGGCAGATGCCCGGCGAGCCCGCGCTTGCGCAGATCGTCTGCGGCGAAGACCTTGCGGCGGCGCACCGTCACCACCAGCCGCGGCGCGGCCCAGATCCGCAGCGCCACCATGTCGTCGCGGTCCTCGCCCTGGTTGAGGTTCAACCCGCGCAGGATGGCGATCACCCCGCCGTCATGGGCGAGCGCCCGGGGCCGCGTCTCGGGCAGGAGCAGCGCCTCGGCGGCGCGCTCGGGCAGGGTGGCGAAGAGCCAGTCCTCGAGCCCGGGCTCGGAAAGATCGGTGTGCACCCAGCGGTAGCCCTCGGCGGGCAAAGCCGCGCCAGGCTCGATCGCACGGGCCGTGCCGTCGGGGGCGATGTCGAAGGCGCAGATCGGCGTCATGGCGGGCCTCGCTCGGCGGTGGGTCTGAGGCCTGAACCCGGAGGGCGGGCTCAGGTGCCGCAGAATGTGGCCGGGACGACCTCCTCGGGCAAGGGCGTGCGGGCGAGGTCCGCCGCCTCGGGCTGATCGGTGAAGGGCTGCGAGAGCACCGCGTTCAGCCGGTGGAAGGGCGCGTCATCGCCTGCCACGGCGGCCTGGATCATCTCCTCGATCCGGTGGTTGCGCGGGATGAAGGCGGGGTTGGCCCCGGCCATGAGCGCCTCGGCGCGGGGCTGATCCGCGATCCGCTCGCGCCACTTCGCGGCCCAGGCGTCAAAGGCGGCACGGTCGGTGAACTGGTCGCGCGCGCTGCCGTCGAGGAGCCCCCGGAAGGTATTGGTGAAATCCGCGCCCTCGGCCTGCATCAGGCTCAGAAGCTCGCCGATCAGCACGCCGTCCTCGGGCGTCGGCGCGTCGAGGCCGACCTTGGCGCCGAAGCGGGCCAGCCAGTCGGCGCGGATGCGCTCGGGCATTGCGTGGACCTGCTCGGTGAAACGGGTCACCGCGGCCTCCTGGTCGGGGCAGAGCGGCACCAGCGCGGTGGCGAGCTGGGCCATGTTCCAGACGATGATATCGGCCTGGTTGGAATAGGCGTAACGCCCCATCCGGTCGATCGAGGAATAGACCCGGTCGGGGTGATAGGCATCCATGAAGGCGCAGGGGCCGTAGTCGATGGTCTCGCCCGAGAGCGTGCAATTGTCGGTGTTCATCACCCCGTGGATGAAGCCGAAGCTCATCCACTGCGCGATCAGCGCCGATTGCCGGGCGATCACCCGATCGAGGAACTCGTGCGGATCGGCGGCACCGGGGTAATGCCGCGCCAGGGTGTAGCGGTAAAGCGCCTCGAGCGCCGCGCCGTCGCGGCGGGCGGCGAAGACCTGGAAGGTGCCGACGCGGATGTGGCTTTCCGCGACCCGGGTCAGGATCGCGCCGGGCAGGGCGGTCTCGCGGTAGATCTCCTCGCCGGTGCGCACCGCGGCCAGCGCCCGGGTGGTCGGCACGCCAAGCGCGTGCATCGCCTCGGAGACCACGTATTCGCGCAGGACCGGCCCGAGCCAGGCGCGGCCGTCGCCCATGCGGGAATAGGGCGTCCGGCCCGAGCCCTTGAGCTGGATGTCGCGCCGCTTGCCCTCGCGGTCGACCACCTCGCCCAGAAGCAGCGCGCGGCCGTCGCCGAGCTGCGGGTTGAAGGTGCCGAACTGGTGGCCGGCGTAAAGCTGCGCCAACGGGTCGGCGCCCGGCAGCGCGGCATTGCCCGAGAAGATCTCGGCGACCTCCTCGGGGGCGATGGCGCCGCCGATGCCCAGCTCCTCGGCCAGGGGACGGTTGAAGGCCAGAAGCGAGGGCGCGGCCACCGGCGTGGCGGCGAGCTTGCTGTAGAAGCCCTCGGGCAGGCGGGCATAGGTGTTGTCGAAGGGGATCGTGAGGCTCATGGGGTGGATATATGAGCCGTGCCGCCCGGGTGCAAAGGTGGGCGGCGGCGGAAGCCGCCCTAGGGTCTGTCGTTCAACGTAAACGTGCAGGAGGCCCCTCATGGCAGCCAAGGAAGACCGCGCCGGCGCGGCGATCAAGGATCGCCCGGAATACAAGAGCAAGGGCAGGCCGCTCACCATGACCGAGGGCGAGACGGTCCTGTCGGCGGTGCGCGCCATGAACGAGAAGAACTACGGCTCGGTGGTCATCGTGGATGGCGACAACCGGGTGACCGGCGTGGTCACCGAACGTGACGTCATGCGCAAGATCGTCGGAGAGGAGCGCAACCCCGGCGAGGTCAAGCTGGCCGAGGTGATGACCCGCGAGCCGCGCGTCGCCCGCGAGGACGACGACCTGCTCGACTGGCTGCGGATCATGTCGAACGAACGCTTCCGCCGCCTGCCGGTGGTCGACGCCGAGGGGCGGATCAAGATGGTCTTCACCCAGGGCGATTTCGTCAGCTACACTTGGCCGGACCTGATCTACCAGGCGACTTCGCTTGCCAAGGCCAGCGTGACGCGCAGCTTCCCGATCTGGATGATCGGCGGCGGCATCATGCTCTATTCGATCCTGATGGTGATCGTGGTGGCCTCGATTTCCTGAGGCCCTTTGCCGGGGCGTCTCGCGCCCTAGCGCAGCACCCGCGACATGAACATGTAGCGGTCGCGTGGCTTGAAGCGCGACCGCGCGTAGAAGCGCTGGGCGTCCTCGTCGGTGTGGTCCACCTCGAGGTGCAGCGCCCGGACGCCGGCCTCGCGGAGCGCCTTGGCGATCTCGTTCAGCGCCTCGCTGCCCATGCCGCGCCGGCGCACGGCGGGGCGGATGTAGACCTCGTCGACGATTGCATCGAGCCCGCCGTACTCCACCGACCAGCCGAAGGTGATCACGATGTAGCCCACCGGCGCCTTGCGCGGGCCGACCAGCCAGATCGCCCCGTGCGGCGAGCCCTCGAGCAGCGGCGCGATGGCGTCCGCCTGATGCGCCGGATCGGTCTCGTAGCCCTGTTCGTGGTGGAAGGCGGCGACCAGCGGCAGAAGCTTTTCCGCGTCGTCCGGCCCGGCGAGGTGCAGCGATTTCATGTCAGCCTTTCGCGAGAGGTGCTGCCGTCCCCTAGGGCATAAGGCCCTCGGAAGAAAGGGGCGCGGGGCGGGGATCGGCGGAGCTTCGCCCCTAGCGGGGAAAGAGCTCGGCGGGCGGGGCCATCCCGGGCAGGGCCGCCATGCGCGCGGCCCAGTCCGCCATGGCGGGCGAGGGAGACTGGCCCGCCTTCTCGACCCATTGGACGTAGCCCCAGACCGCGCAATCGGCGATGCCGGGGGTCTCGCCGTGGAAAAACGGCCCGGCGCCGAGCAGCAGCTCGAACCGCGCGCGGTCGGTGGCAAAACGCCCCTCGAGCCAGTCGAGCGCGCCGGGCGGGAAAGGATCGCCGCCGGGCCGCCGCGCCTCGATGAGCTGGGGCAGGCACATGCCGATGCGGTTGGCCTCCCAGAACAGCACCTCGCGGGCGCGGCGCATCATCTGTGGGTCCGAGCCGCCGAGGACGCCGAAACGGCTGGCGATCTCCAGAAGGATCGCGCCCGACTGCACATGCGGCGCGCCGTCGATCATCAGGCAGGGCACCTCGCCCGCGGGGCTCGCGGCAAGAAACGCGGCCGGGCGGGTCTCGCGCGGCTCCCAGATCTCGATCCGGCGGGTCTCATGGTCGAGGCCCGCGAGCCGCAGCGCCAGCGCCACCTTGCAGGCATGGCCCGAGTCCGGGTGGCCGTAGAGGAGGAGCCCGCTCACAGCCGGCCCAGCCGCTCGGTCAGAAGGGCAAAGAAGCCCTCGGCGTCGATCTCGCGCATGAAGGTGGCATTGGCGGGCCTGTCGGTCACCCGCCACCAGTCGGCGACGGTCATGCCCATGCAAAGCTCCGATGTCGTCTCGATCTCGACGTTGATGTGCCGCCCCGAGAAGAGCTCGGGCCGGATCAGATAGGCGGTCACGCAGGGGTCGTGCAGCGGCGCGCCTTCGGAGCCGTATTTCTCGCGGTCGAAACGCTCGAAGAAGTCGGTCATCTCGGCCACGGCGATGCCCACCGGTGTGCCGAGCGCGCGGAAGGCGTCGTTGCGAGGCTTGGTCACCAGCGCCTTGTGGGTCACGTCGAGCGGCATGACGGTGATCGGCGCGCCCGCGGCAAAGACCTCGGCGGCGGCCTCGGGGTCGACGTAGATGTTGAACTCGGCGGTCGGGGTGATGTTGCCGACCTCGAAATAGGCCCCGCCCATGAGCACGATCTCGGCGATGCGCGGGGCGATGTCGGGGGCGCGGCGCAGCGCGGTGGCGATATTGGTCAGCGGGCCGAGCGGGCAAAGGGTGACCGTGCCCGGGGGCTCGGCGCGCAGCGTCTCGATGATGAAATCCACCGCGTGCCGGTCCTCCAGCGACATGGTCGGCTCGGGCAGCTCGGGTCCGTCGAGGCCGGTCTTGCCGTGGACATGCTCGGCGGTGACCAGATCGCGCCCGAGCGGGCGGTCGCAGCCCGAGAAGACCCGCACCTCGGGCCGGCCGGCCAGTTCGCAGACCACGCGGGCGTTCTTGGCGGTCAGCTCCAGCGGCACGTTGCCGGCGACGGCGGTCACGCCCAGCACCTCGATCTCCTCGGGCGAGGCGAGCGCCAGAAGGATCGCCACGGCGTCGTCCTGGCCGGGATCGGTGTCGATGATGATCTTGCGGGGGGTCATGGGCGTCCTCTGCACTTGCGCCGGAAAAGTCGTGGCACTTCGCGCCGGGGCGCGCAAGCGCCGGGGGACGAGGCCGGGACGAAGCGGGCAGGGCGGCTGTGACCGGCTTGCACGGGCGCGGGCCCGGGCTGTCACAAACGGGTTAGACTTCCGCGCGCGCATCGGCTAACCGGAGGCCACGGCGTTCGTTAGCGCTAACGATTTTGTCCATCCGGCCCGCCTGCCATTGCGGAAGGCGCGGCACTTTGGGCAGGAAGGACACGACACAGGACGAATCGGAGCTTCGATCATGGTTTCCCGCGTCATTCCGGTCGATCCCTTCGACCTCGTGATTTTCGGCGGCACCGGCGACCTCGCCCGCCGCAAGATCCTGCCGGGCCTGTTCCGCCGCTACTGCGCCGGACAGATGCCCCCCGATGCCAAGATCATCGGCGCGGCCCGTTCCGAGATGTCCTCGGAGGATTACCGCGAGATGGTCCGCGGCGCGGTCGAGGAGTTCGGCTCCGCCCCGCATGAGCCCGGGCAGCTTTCCAGTTTCCTCGAACGGATCGAATACGAGGCGGTCGACGCCATGGGCGACGGCGGCTGGCAGGAGCTGAAGTCGCATCTGCGCGACGACACGGTGCGCGCCTTCTACTTCTCGGTCGGGCCCTCGCTCTTCGGCAATATCGCCGAGCGGCTGCGCGACAAGGGGCTGGCCGACGGCGAAAGCCGGATCGTCGTGGAAAAGCCCTTCGGCCACGACCTGGCCTCGGCCAAGGCGCTGAACGCCACGCTGGCGCAGCACTTCGACGAGACGCAGATCTACCGGATCGACCATTACCTCGGGAAGGAGACGGTGCAGAACCTCATGGCCGTGCGCTTCGGCAACATGCTGTTCGAGCCGCTCTGGAACTCGCAGTTCGTCGACCACATCCAGATCACCGTCTCCGAGACCGTCGGCGTCGGCGGGCGCGGCGCCTATTACGACAAGTCGGGCGCCATGCGGGACATGGTGCAGAACCACCTGATGCAGCTTCTGTGCCTGATCGCCATGGAGCCGCCGGCGAAGTTCGACCCCGACGCGGTCCGCGACGAGAAGCTCAAGGTGATCCGCGCGCTCGACCCGGTGGAGCCGCATCACATCGTGCGCGGCCAATACGCCGAGGGCGGCGGCGAGGCGAGCTACCGCGAGCACGTCGAGGACGACAAGTCCCGCACCGAGAGCTTCATCGCCATGCGGGTCAACGTCTCGAACTGGCGCTGGGCGGGCACGCCCTTCTACCTGCGCACCGGCAAGCGGCTGCGCGCGCGCGCCTCCGAGATCGCGGTGGTCTTCAAGGATGCGCCGCATTCGATCTTCGGCGAAGAGGCCGGGCGGCACCGCAACGTGCTGTCGATCCGGCTGCAGCCGAACGAGGGCATGACGCTCGACGTCACCATCAAGGAGCCGGGCCCCGGGGGCATGCGGCTGGTGGACGTGCCGCTCGACATGACCTTCGCCGATGCGCTGGGCCCCGACGGCGAGGCCGTGCCCGACGCCTACGAGCGGCTGGTGATGGACGTGATCCGCGGCAACCAGACGCTCTTCATGCGGGGCGACGAGGTCGAGGCCGCCTGGGCCTGGACCGATCCGATCATCGAGGGATGGCGGTCGCGCAACGAGGTGCCGAAGCCCTACGACCCGGGCGGCTCGGGCCCCGAGGACGCGCTGATGCTCCTGCATCGTGACGGCCGCCGCTGGAGGGAGATCAAGCCATGACCTACCGCCTGGAAGAATACGCCGACCGCGAGATGCTCGCGATCAACCTCGCCAACAAGCTCGCCGGAGAGCTGCGCGGCGCGCTGGCCCGCGCCGAGCGGGTGGCCTTCGCGGTGCCCGGCGGCACCACGCCGGGGCCGGTCTTCGACGACCTCTGCTCGGTCGATCTGGACTGGGACCGCGTCGACGTCATGCTGACCGACGAACGCTGGGTGCCCGAGGAGAGCGAACGCTCCAACACCCGGCTCCTGCGCCAGCGCCTGCTGGTCGAGAAGGCCGCCGCTGCGCGGCTCCTGCCGATGTATATGCCCTGCCAGACCCCCGAGGACCGGCTCGACGAGATCGCCCAGATCATCGCGCCCGAGCTGCCGCTCTCGGTGGTGCTGCTGGGCATGGGCTCGGACATGCACACCGCTTCGCTCTTTCCCGGCGCCGACCGGCTGGAGCAGGCGCTCGACCGGCGCGCGCCGATCCTCATGCCGATGCGCGCCGCCGGCGCGCCCGAGCCGCGGGTGACGCTGACCGCGCCGGTGCTGAACGGCGCGCTCTCGAAGCACGTCCTGATCACCGGCCCCGAGAAGCGCGAGGCGCTCGAGAAGGCCCGGGGCAAGTCCCACGCGGAGGCCCCGATTAATGCCGTGCTCGACGGCGCCACGGTTCACTGGGCGGAGTAAAGACATGTTCGACGCGCTGAAGTCCCTTGCCAGCCAGATCGGCGACCGCCGCATCGAGGCGCTTTTCGACGAGAACGCCAACCGCGGGCCGGAGTTCAGCCTGAAGGCGGCGGGGCTGTTCTTCGACTACTCCAAGACCCAGCTCGACGAGCAGATCCGCGCCGCGCTGCTGACCCTGGCGCGCGAACGCGGGCTCGAGGCGCGCCGCGAGGCGATGTTCACCGGCCATCCGATCAACGAGACCGAGGGCCGGGCGGTCCTGCACACCGCGCTGCGCAACCTCGACGGCGGGCCGGTGCATGTGGACGGCGAGGACGTCATGCCCGAGGTCCGCGAGACGCTGTCGCGGATGGAGGGCCTCGCTGCCGAGATCCGCGCCTCGGATGTGACCGATGTGGTCAACATCGGCATCGGCGGCTCGGACCTGGGCCCGGCCATGGCCTACAAGGCGCTCGGGCCCTATTGCGACGGGCCGCGCTGCCATTTCGTCTCGAATGTCGACGGTGCCGACATCGCCGACACTCTGCGCGGGCTCGACCCCGAGACGACGCTCTTCATCGTGGCCTCCAAGACCTTCACCACCATCGAGACCATGACCAACGCGCGCACCGCGCGGGCCTGGTTGATGGACCGCGAGGTCAGCCCCGAGGGTCGCTTCGTGGCGCTCTCCTCGAACCAGGAGAAGGCCGCCGAATGGGGCATCCCGCCCGAGCGCACCTTCGGCTTCGCCGATTGGGTCGGCGGGCGCTACTCCATGTGGGGGCCGATCGGCCTGTCCTTGATGATCGCCATGGGCGGTGAGGCTTTCCGCGCCTTCCTGCGCGGCGGCCAGGAGGTCGACCGCCATTTCGAGGCCGCCGAGCTGCACGAGAACCTGCCGGTGCTCCTGGCGTTGGTGGGCATCTGGCACAACCAGGTTCTGGGCCATGCCACCCGCGCGGTCCTGCCCTACGACGACCGGCTGGCGCGGCTGCCGGCCTATTTCCAGCAGCTCGAGATGGAGAGCAACGGCAAGCGCGTCGCCATGGATGGCAGCGATCTGCCCTTTGACAGCGGCCCGGTGGTCTGGGGCGAGCCCGGCACCAATGGACAGCATGCCTTCTACCAGCTCATCCACCAGGGCACCCGGGTCATCCCCTGCGAGTTCCTCCTGGCCGCGCGCGGCCACGAGCAGGACCTGCGCCACCACCACGACCTGCTGATCGCCAACTGCCTGGCGCAGTCCGAGGCGCTGATGCGCGGGCGCGACCTCGAGGAGGCGCGGGGCAAGGTCGCGGGCCAGTTCGAGGGCGCCGAGCTCGAGCGCCAGGCGCGCCACCGGGTCTTCCCCGGCAACCGCCCCTCGGTCACGCTGGTCTACCCGCAGCTCACCCCCGAGGTGCTGGGCAAGATCGTGGCGCTCTACGAGCACCGGGTCTTCGTCGAGGGGGTGATCCTCGGCATCAATTCCTTCGACCAATGGGGCGTGGAGCTGGGCAAGGAACTGGCCAATTCGCTGGGCCCCGTGGTCACCGGAGAGGCCGACGCCAGCGGCAAGGACGGCTCGACCCGGCAGCTGGTGGACTTCGTGCACCTCTATCGCGACGGCGACTAAGCCTTTGGCCTGATGCGCTAATCCGGGCGGCCCCTGCAATGCATGAGGCCGCCCTGGGTTCCGAAAATTTTGTGACTTTTATTTACGCCTAATTCGGAACGCAGCCGATCTGTCCCGTGTTCTCGGACCAGTTGCATGAGAGACAGAAAGGAGCTTTCCGAATGACTCGCATTATGACCTCCGCACTCGCCCTGACCCTGGCCACCGGCACCGCATTTGCCGACAGCCACACCGCCGGCCAGGACATGGAGAACGCCGCAGAGCAGACCGGCGACGCGATCAAGAAGAGCGCCGAGGCGACCGAGAACGCCGCCGAGAACGCGGCCCAGACCGCCGAGAACGCCGGCGAGGAGATGGCGAACGAGGTCAAAGAGGCCGCCGGCATCGCCGAGGACGCCGAGCTGATCCGCACCCGCGACATCACCGACGGCCCGGTCTATTCGGTCAACGCCGAGGACGGCATCGAGAACATCGGCGCAGAGACCTATGACTCGGTCTCCGACGACTGGGACCAGATCGGCTCCATCGAGGACGTGGTCCTCACCCGCGAGGGCGAATTCCGCGGTGTCGTGATCGAGATCGGCGGCTTCCTCGACCTGGGCGACAAGCACGTCTTCATGTCCACCGACGACGTGCAGCTGGTGCCCGTGGATGACGTGAACTACGCGCTGGCCGTGGGTCAGAGCGAAGAGCAGCTCGAAGAGATGGAAGGCGTCGACGAGACCTTCTGGCAGTAATCCTGCGCTCTTGAGATGACGGAAAGGCCGGGCGGTTTGCCCGGCCTTTTTTGTTGGGGGTAGCGCCTCGGTCTTTTTTCGGCGGGTGATCTGTGCGCGGCGGGCTCAGGGCTCAGGGCTCAGGGCTCAGGGCTCAGGGCGTTCGTGCCCGGCATTCGGCGCAGGGCTCCTGCTTCCGGGGAACTGGGCTCCGGGCTTCGTGGGCAGGGCTTTCGTGCCCTGTCATTGGGCGAAGCGCTCCTGTTTCTCGGAAACCGCGCTCCGTGCTTCGCGGGCCGGGTGGTGGGCTTGGGGCGACAGCCTCTCGTGCACCGCGATGCCGGATCACGGCTTTGGGTGCCAGGCGCAGCCGTCCCAGACTTCCCCGCGCGCCCCGGCGGCTCACACCTCGTCGGGAATGTCGAACCCCGGCGCGGCCAACTCGAAGCCTGAGAAGCGGAACCCCGGCGAGACCGTGCAGCCCACGAGCGTCCAGTCGCCGGTGGTCTCGGCCGATTGCCAGGCGCCCTCGGGAATGACGATCTGCGGGTTCTCGCCGGCCAGCAGGTCCGGGCCCAGCACCAGCCGTTCGGCCAGGCCCTCGGCGCTCTCCGCCCGGCGCAGGATCAGCGGCGCGCCGGCGTAGAAATGCCAGATCTCCGCGGCATCGACCCGGTGCCAATGGCTGCGCTCACCCGCCGCCAGGAGGAAATAGATCGCCGTGCCCGAGGCCCGCTCGGCCCCCGGCCCGATCCAGGTCTCGCGGTAATGTCCGCCCTCGGGGTGAGGCGAGAGACCCAGGTGGGCGATGATCCCGTCGGCTGTCATGGCGGTCCTTTCCGGTGGGGGGCGGTGAGCTTGATCTGGCGGGAACCCTGCAAGATCGCGCGGGGCAAGGGAAGGCCGGAGCGGGGATTGGTGGGCAGGGGACGCCTAGGCGGGTTAGGGGGCGCCTAGTGTGGATCGCAGTGGTCAGAGGGAAGGCCACCGGCAATGATGGCGGGACTGTAATGCGCTGCATCCATCGTGTGGGATACGGAGCGCGCCGCCAGACGCAACCGGTGGGACACGCCAACCGCAGGTGCCGCTCCCGCAGGCAGCACGCGGAACAGAGGGCGCGCGCCGGACCGGGGGCCGGCGCTGCTGACCTCTGAGCGAGGCGCTTTATCCTAATAAGGTCAGGACGAGCTACGAGCTAAGCACGCCACTCGAAGGAGCGCCGGCCCATCGGGCCGGTCCGGCGCGCGCCCGGCATCTGCGATGCTATTCGGGCGCAAGAGGGGCGCAGCGCTGTAAGAACCCCCCGCCGCGCGGTGCCCTTGCGCACCCTTAACGCCCCGAGGGCCAGTCTCCCGCCCATCCCTCACGCCGCCAGGAGACCCCCGCCATGTCCCAGACCCATCCCCGGATCGACCGCATCGCCCGGGCCATCGTCGCCCGCGAGGGCGGCTTCGTGAACGACCCCGACGACCCCGGCGGGGCGACGAAGCACGGGGTCACGCTGACCACCCTGCGGCGCCTCGGACGGGATCTCGACGGGGACGGAAAGGTCACGCTTGCCGACCTCCGCCGCCTCACGCCCGACCAGGCCCGCGACCTCTTCCTTCAGCATTACTACCGCGCGCCGGGCATCGACGGGCTGCCAGAGACCCTCCAGCCCAGCGTCTTCGACATGCAGGTCAATGCAGGGACCCAGGCGGTGAAGATCCTCCAGCGGCTCCTGGGCGAGATGGGCTGGCGCCTCGCCATCGACGGCATCATCGGCCCGGCCACCCGGCGCGCCGCCGAGGAGGCCGCCGCCCAGGCCCCGGCGCATCTCTCCGATGCCTATGGGATCGCCCGGCGGAACTACTACTTCGCCCTGGCCGACCGCCGCCCGGCCTCGCGCAAATACGTCCGCACCCGCGCGGGCGGCAAGGGCGGCTGGATCACCCGGGCCGAGGAGTTCATCGCCCCGCGCTACCACCTGAGCGCGCGGGCCTTCGAGCGGAGGGTCGCGGCATGGGGCTGATGGAGCTGATCTTCGGCTCGGGGCGCAATGTCCTGGCCGAGACCGCGCAGGTCTTCCGCGCCAGCGCCGAGAACGAGGCCGCCCGCGCCCAGGCGCTGCAGGAGGCCGCCCTGGCGCAATTCGCAGCCGAAGTGGCCCGACCCCGCAAAGGCTGGTTCGACCGGCTGATCGACGGGCTGAACCGGCTGCCGCGCCCGGCCATGGCGCTGGGAACCATCGGGCTTTTCGTGGCGGCGCTGATCGATCCGGCCTGGTTCGGCACGCGCATGGCCGGGGTGGCGCTGGTGCCGGAGCCGCTCTGGTGGCTCCTTGGCGCGGTGGTGAGCTTCTATTTCGGCGCGCGCCACCAGGCCAAGGGGCAGGACTTCCAGCGCGAGCTGGCCGCCGGGATCACCACGCTGCCCGACATGCTGGCGCGTCTGCGCGCGCTCGGGGGGCTTGGGGCCTCGGGGGAGGACCGGGGGGACGGCGACGGCGCCCAAGCCTCCACGCGGCGCTTGCCGGAAGGCACGCTTACCACCTCCGCCTGGACCCCGGCCACACCCGAGGGCAGTCCGGCACCCACCGCGACAAGCCTTGCGAAACCAAACAACCCCACCGACACACACCCCCAACCCGGCCCCGCGGCGCAGCCCCCCGACACCGACACCCCCGCCGCCGAGCCGAACGCCGCGCTGGCCGCCTGGCGCGCCTCTCGCGGCCAATAACAAGCGCGACAAGTTGATCCGGGGCGGGCCTGTTGCCATTGGCCCGCCCCGCGTTTCGTGCCAGATATTCGGGCATGATCACAGAGCTCGGCCACTTCGCCCTCATCCTCGCCTTCCTGGTCGCCGTGGTGCAGACCGTCGTGCCGCTGGTCGGCGCGCACAAACGCTGGTCGGGCTGGATGGCCGTCGGCGAACCGGCGGCGACCACGCAGTTCCTGCTCGTGGGCTTTTCCTTCGCCGCCCTGGTCCATGCCTTCGTGACCTCGGACTTCTCGCTCGACCTGGTGGTCAACAACTCCCATTCGGCGAAACCGCTGATCTACAAGATCTCGGGCACCTGGGGGAACCACGAGGGCTCGATGCTGCTCTGGGTGCTGATCCTGGCGCTCTTCGGGGCCATGGCGGCCTGGTTCGGGGGCAATCTGCCCGAGACGCTGAAGGCCCGCGTCCTGGCGGTGCAGGCCTCGGTGGGCGTGGCCTTCTATGCCTTCATCCTCTGGACCTCGAACCCCTTCACCCGGCAGGCGGTGCCGCCCTTCGACGGGCAGGACCTGAACCCGCTTCTGCAGGACCCAGGCCTCGCGCTGCATCCGCCGTTTCTCTACCTGGGCTACGTCGGGCTTTCGATCTGCTTTTCCTTCGCGGTGGCCGCGCTGATCGAAGGCAGGGTCGATGCCGCCTGGGGCCGCTGGGTGCGGCCCTGGACGCTGGCGGCCTGGATCTTCCTGACCATCGGCATCGGGCTCGGCTCCTGGTGGGCCTATTACGAGCTCGGCTGGGGCGGCTTCTGGTTCTGGGACCCGGTGGAGAACGCCTCCTTCATGCCCTGGCTCTTCGCCGCGGCGCTTCTGCATTCGGCCATCGTGGTCGAGAAGCGCGAGGCGCTGAAGGCCTGGACGATCCTCCTGGCGATCCTGGCCTTCGGCTTCTCGCTGATCGGCACCTTCATCGTGCGCTCGGGCGTGCTGACCAGCGTGCATGCCTTCGCCAACGACCCCGAGCGCGGGGTCTTCATCCTGATGATCCTGGTGGCCTTCACCGGCGGCGCGCTGACGCTTTTCGCCGCCCGCGCGGGCTCCATGCAGGCCAAGGGCGTCTTCGGCGTGGTCAGCCGCGAGAGCGCGCTGGTGGCCAACAACATCCTGCTGGCGGTCTCGTCCTTCGTGGTCTTCGTGGGCACGATCTGGCCGCTGGTGGCCGAGATGGCTTTCGACCGAAAGCTCTCGGTCGGGCCGCCTTTCTTCAACGCGGCCTTCACGCCCTTCATGGTGGCGCTCGGGCTGATCCTGCCCTTCGGGGCGATGATCTCCTGGAAGCGCGGCAAGACCTCTCGGCTCGTGAAAAGCCTCGTGCCGGTCTTCGTGCTGGCGCTGGCGCTGGCGGCGCTGGCCTGGGCGATGCAGAGCGGACGCTCGGCGCTGGGGCCGGTGGGGCTCTTCCTCGGGGCCTGGATGGTCGGGGGCGCGCTGGTCGACCTCTGGTCGCGCACCGGGCAGAGCCGCGACCTGTCGCGCCTGGCGCGGCTGCCGCGGGCGGACTGGGGCAAGTCGGTGGCCCATGGCGGCCTCGGCATCCTCTTCATCGGGGTCGCGGGGCTCATGGCCTGGGAGAAGGAGGACATCCGCGTCGTCCAGGTCGGCGAGAGCTTCGAGGTCGCGGGCTTCACCCTGACGCTCGACGACGTGCAGCGGGTGCGCGGGCCGAACTATACCTCGGTCATGGGCTTCGTGACCCTGGCGCGCGACGGCGCCGAGGTGGCCCAGCTGCGCCCGGAAAAACGTAACTACCCGGTGGCGCGCATGCCCACCACCGAGGCGGCGATCGACTACCGCGCGATGCGCGACGTCTACGTGGTGATCGGCGACCGGCAGGACGACGGCGGCTGGGTCATGCGGACCTACATCAAGCCGCTCGCGAACTGGATCTGGGCGGGCTGCCTGATCATGTCGCTGGGCGGCGCGCTGAGCCTGTCGGACCGCCGCTTCCGGGTGGCCGCCGGCGCGCGCAAGCCGCGCCCCGGCCAGGTGCCGGCGGAATGAGGGCGCTGCGGAGCCTCGCCCTGGCCGTGGCGCTGGCCGTCGCACCGGGCCTGCCCGCGGGCGCGGTGCAGCCCGACGAGGTGCTGGAGGACCCCGCCCTCGAGGCCCGGGCCCGGCAGATCTCGGAGGGGCTGCGCTGCCTCGTCTGCCGCAACGAGTCGATCGACGAGAGCAACGCCTCGCTCGCCCGCGACCTGCGGCTCCTGGTGCGCGAACGTCTGAGCGCGGGCGACAGCGACGCGGAAGTGGTCGACTACATCGTCGAGCGCTACGGCGAATACGTGCTCCTGAACCCGCAGGCCGACGGCTGGAACTGGCTGCTCTGGGGCGCCGGGCCGCTGATGCTGCTGATCGCGGGCGGGCTCGGCGCGGGCTACCTGCGCGGCCGCGCCAAGGCCCGGCCCGAGACCGAGGAGGGCCTCAGCCCCGAGGAGAAACGCCGGCTCGACGACCTCCTCGGGCGGTGACGCCGCGTAGCACTTTGCCTTTCGCCCGCGGGCCATGTTTGATGGCGCGCAACACGAGGCGAGAGGGGGAGCCCCATGCAATACGAGACGATCACCTACGAGGTCCGCGACGATGTCGCCGTGGTCACCATGAACCGCGCCGACGTGATGAACGCGCTCAACACCCAGATGCGGGCCGAGATCACCCACGCCATGAAACAGGGCGGCGAAGAGGCCCGTTGCGTGGTGCTGACCGGCACCGGCCGGGCCTTCTGCTCGGGCCAGGACCTGGGCGACCGTGGCACCGCGAACAACCTCGACCTGGAGCGCACGCTGCGCGACGAATACGTGCCGATGCTGCGCGCCGTGGTCGACTGCCCGGTGCCGACCATCGCCGCGGTCAACGGGGCCGCGGCCGGGGCAGGGGCCAACCTCGCGCTGGTCGCCGACGTGGTGATCGCCACCGAGAGCGCCTTCTTCAGCCAGGCCTTCACGCGCATCGGGCTCATTCCCGATGCCGGCGGCACCTGGGCGCTGCCGCGGCAGATGGGGCTGGCCAAGGCCATGGGGGCCGCGCTTTTCGCCGAGAAGATCACCGCGCGGCAGGCGGATGACTGGGGGATGATCTGGGAGGCCGTGGCCGACGAGAGCTTCGAGAGCCACTGGCAGTCCCGCGCCGCGCATCTGGCCAAGGGCCCGACGGCGGCCTTCCAGAAGGTGAAACAGGCGCTGCACGCGAGCTTTGCGAACGACCTTGAGGAGCAACTCGCGCTCGAGGCCAAGCTGCAGGGCGAATGCGGCAAGACCCGGGACTTCAAGGAGGGCGTGGTGGCCTTCCTGGAGAAGCGGCCGCCGGCGTTTGAGGGGCGGTGACGAGGGGGGTAAGTCTTTAGCGACTTTGAAGCCTACTCCGAAAGTTATCGCTCAAACGCCTTGTTGCATTGTTGGCTCTACTAGCATCTGCAGAACCGTGTTTTCTGCGGATGCTAGTTATTCGGATTGAAACTTCGATTTGTTGAGTTCCTCGAAGTTGCACGCCACGGAGAGATAGCCGGGCAATTCATTGTTTACTATTAGTGCATTTCCATCGCAGTCTTCGAACCCGTCAAGTTTGAGAGTCACGTCCATAATGTCGAAGCGATCCATGATGGCTCTGAAGTTTGTTACTTGCTCGAATTTTTTCTTGATATAGATGCTGGCACCATCGGGTTCGGACTCAAAAGTTACCTGCATTTTGCTTGATCCCATACCCATTAATGCGAAAACTGCTAAGTGGCTGTCTCGATCTAGTCGTAGTTCTTCAGTGGGGGCGATAAAGACTTCGCTCCCGACATATGCAATTGCGTTGGTCTCAAGGTTTCGAATTGAAGCTGACCAATTTTCGTTGGTGTTTCGGATTGAAAGAACGCCTGGAGGAACGAGATAGACTGTATCTGTTTCACTGCTCTCGACAACCCAATAGGGCGGCGAGTTCTGGGCTGGCCTTTCAACACCAGCCTCACTCCAGTCTGTTAACAGGCCAACAAGTTTACCAATATTGCGGCCATCTGGGTGTGTGACAATTGGATCATCTTTAAGTAGAACGTCGCAGCCAATTTGGTCAGATAACTCAGAGAGAGGTGTCTCAGAGCTCAAAATGAAAGACCATTCGCTTTCGTAAGGCCGTGTGGTTAGGGAGCTCTCGAATGAGCAGCGTTCCTCTTGCCCAAATGCGGCCTCAATATCAATTAGCGCAATAGACAAAATCGTGAGGGCAACTTTTGAGATGTGGTGCATGGAAGTTGTGCCTTTTAGATGTATTCCCCTAGGTACTTCTCTTTTTTGGTGTGCTGAGGCTGCTTGCCGAGAAAAATAAGGCAGTCATCGATGCACAAGCAGTTGCTGTTGCCATTTTTGATAGTGGTTCTCGCGTAAATAGAAAGGCACTTCTTTGGTGAGTTCCTTCTTGGAGGCTATAGCTCAAGGTTGAGATCAAGTCAGAGCGAATCCAGAAGGAAATGTAAAACTGAAAAAATGAAAGCAATATAAAAAGAAATAGAGCGACTGCTTCGGGCCCGGAGTAAGTTGCATCAGGGTCGCGTTTGGACATGGAGAAGCCAACAAGAAGGAATAGCCCTATTCCCAACGATGCTAGGGCGTTGTTTGTGCTTTCTGCTACAGAGACCAACTGATCGACGTTAAGTGGGCTGCTCTCGGGAGATGCGGCTGAATAGAGCGCTTTATTGCTTAAAATCGTATCGCCCCAGCGGTAGACAACAAACAATCCGATAGCCACGGGTGCAGCAGCTAGTAAGCCGAAGCAGGTAGGTTTTGACATTATAGCAGTGCTTTCGAGTAACCTTTAAGGGGAAAGTATACCCAAAACTTCGCGCTATGTCGCCGGGATTGTTCGCTGGCAAGTTGTCTATGGGCAGCTTCATATTTTCAGCGGGCACCGACCGAGCAACCGACCAAGCCCAAACAAAAAACCGCGGCACCCCTCGGTGCCGCGGCTCAAATCTCTCGCGATTAGCTCCCCGCCTCAGCGGGTCTCGATGTCCGAGTAGTCCCGCGCGGTGTTGCCCAGGTAGAGCTGCCGCGGGCGGCCGATCTTGTTCTGCGGATCGTTCAGCATCTCCTTCCACTGGCTCACCCAGCCGACCGTGCGCGAGAGCGCGAAGATCGGGGTGAACATCGAGGTCGGGAAGCCCATGGCCTCGAGGATGATGCCCGAGTAGAAATCCACGTTCGGGAAGAGCTTCTTCTCGGTGAAATAGGGGTCCGCGAGGGCCTGTTTCTCCAGCTCCTTGGCGGTCGCCAAGACCGGGTTGTTCTCGATCCCCATGAGGTCGAGCACCTCGTCGGCGGACTGCTTCATCACCTTCGCGCGCGGGTCGAAGTTCTTGTAGACCCGGTGGCCGAAGCCCATCAGGCGGAAGGGATCGTTCTTGTCCTTGGCGCGCGCGATGAACTCGGGGATGCGCTCGGGCGAGCCGATCTCCTTGAGCATCTCGAGGCAGGCCTGGTTGGCGCCGCCATGTGCGGGGCCCCAGAGGCAGGCGATGCCGGCGGCGATGCAGGCGAAGGGGTTCGCCCCCGAGGAGGAGGCCAGCCGCACCGTCGAGGTCGAGGCGTTCTGCTCGTGGTCCGCGTGCAGCGTGAAGATCCGGTCCATGGCGCGCGCCAGGATCGGGTCGACGACATATTCCTCGGCCGGCACGGCAAAGCACATGTGCAGGAAGTTCGCCGCGTAGGACAGGTCGTTGCGCGGATAGACGAAGGGCTGGCCCACCGAATACTTGTAGGCCCAGGCCGCGATCGTCGGCATCTTGGCGATCAGCCGGTGCGAGGCGATCTCGCGCTGGTGCGGGTCCGAGATGTCGGTGGAATCGTGGTAGAAGGCCGACATGGCGCCGACCACGCCCACCATGATCGCCATGGGATGCGCGTCGCGGCGGAAACCGCGGAAGAAGTTCACCATCTGCTCGTGCAGCATGGTGTGGCGGGTGATCGTGCCCTCGAAGGTCTCGAGCTGCTGCGCCGAGGGAAGCTCGCCGTAAAGGAGCAGGTAGCAGACCTCGAGGTAATGCGACTTCGAGGCGAGCTGGTCGATCGGGTAGCCGCGGTGCAGAAGCTCGCCCTTGTCACCGTCGATGAAGGTGATGGTCGAGTCGCAGCTCGCCGTCGAGGTATAGCCCGGGTCATAGGTGAAGACCCCGGCCTGGGCGTAGAGCTTGCGGATGTCGATCACGTCCGGCCCGGCGGTCGGCGAGTAGATCGGCAGGTCCCAGGAGTTTCCGTCGATGGAAAGCGTGGCGTTCTTGGTGCTGTCAGGCATGCGTCGTCCCTTCGTACTTCCTGTTGCGCGCCGGAAGGGCCGGCGCGGGCATTATGTCTGCGGCCGGACCGGCGGCGCGCCCATGGCGCTCAGCCCGGTTCGGCCGCCGCTTGATCGAGCCGGAGGAGGCTTTCCTCGCGTCCCAGAACCAGCATCATGTCGAAAACGCTCGGGGTGACGGAGCGCCCGGCCAAGGCCGCGCGCAGGGGCCCTGCGAGCTTGCCGAACTTGATCCCGTTTGTCTCCGCGGCAGCCGTCAGAACGGCCTCGAGTTGATCTCGCGACCAGCTAGCATTTTGCAACTGCGGCGTCAATTCTGCCAGTATACCACGGGATACATCGTCCAGCGCCTTGGCCGCCTTCTCATCCGGCTCGATCGGCGCGGACGTCAGGATAAAGTGTCCCTTTTCAAGGAGTTCCGGCAGGGTCTTCGCGCGGTCTTTCAGGCAGTACATGGCCCGGCCCAGCCCGTCTTTCTGGGCCTCGGTCAGGGGAGGCTGACCGGCTGCCGCGAGGTAACCCTCGAGTTCTTGCAGCAGCGCAGCATCCTCCATGACCGCGATGTGCTGGCCGCAGATGTTCTCGAGCTTCTTGAAGTCGAGCCGCGCGGCGGATTTACCGATGCCGGTGACGTCGAACCACTCCAGCGCCTGGGCATCAGTGAAGAACTCGTCGTCGCCATGGCTCCAGCCCAGCCGCGCCAGGTAGTTGCGCATCCCCGGCGCCGGGTAGCCCATGACCTGGTATTCCTCGAGCCCCACCGCGCCGTGGCGCTTCGACAGCTTCTTGCCGTCCGGCCCGTGGATCAGCGGGATATGCGCGTAGACCGGCACCGGCCAGCCCATGGCGGTATAGATGCCCATCTGCCGCGCGGCGTTGTTGAGGTGGTCGTCGCCCCGGATCACATGGGTCACGCCCATGTCGTGGTCGTCGACCACCACCGCCAGCATGTAGACCGGCGTCCCGTCCGAGCGCAGCAGCACCATGTCGTCGAGCTGGTCGTTGCGGATCTTCACGTCGCCCTGGACCGCGTCGGCGATCACCGTCTCGCCCTCGAGCGGGGTCTTGAGGCGCACCACGAAAGGCGCATCCGCCGGATGATCGGCGGGATCGGCCTCGCGCCAGGGCGAGACGAAGAGGGTCGAGCGGCCCTCGGATTTGGCGGCTTCGCGGAAGGCCTCGATCTCTTCCTGGGTCGAGAAGCACTTGTAGGCCATGCCGCGCTCCAGCAGCGCATGGGCGACCTCGGCGTGGCGCTCGGCGCGGGCGGCCTGGCTGACCACCTCGCCGTCATGGTCGAGCCCCAGCCAGTCGAGCCCCTTGAGGATCGCCTCGGTCGCCTCGGGGGTCGAGCGCGCCTTGTCGGTGTCCTCGATCCGCAGGAGGAACTTGCCGCCCCGGCCGCGGGCGAAAAGCCAGTTGAACAGCGCCGTCCGCGCGCCGCCGATGTGCAGATATCCGGTGGGCGAGGGGGCGAAACGGGTGACGATCCTGTCCGACATGAGCGGCGATTAACCTTTCCATAAGAGAGGGGGCGCATCCTGGTTGCGCGAGCCTTAGCGGCGCGACGGACAGAGGACAAGCATGGGCCGCATCGGGGGCAGCGTGGCGGATTTCCTGGCGGATCTGCTGGCGCGGCAGGCCGGGGCCTTCTTCGCCTGGGGCGTGGCGGCGCTGGCCGCCGGCATCGGGCTCTATTTCGCCCTCCGGGTGGAGCCGCCGCTCTGGGCGCTGGCCGCGCTCTGGGCGCTGGGGCTGGCGGGGCTTGGCGTCGCGCTGCGGGTGGCGCTGGTGCCCCGGGCGCTGATCTGCGCGCTGGTCTTGCCGGCCTTGGGGCTGGCGCTGGCGGGCAGCCGGGCGCATCTGGTCGCGGGCCCGGTGATCGAGGGGCGCTATTACGGCCCGATCGAGGGGCGCATCGTCCAGATCGACCGCTCCGCCTCGGACAAGCTGCGGCTGACGCTCGACGGGGTGGTGCTGCCTTGGCACGCGCCCGAGGCGCTGCCGCGCCGGGTGCGCGTCTCGCTGCACGGCGCGCAGGGCTGGTTCGCCCCACGCCCCGGGCAGCGGGTGATCCTGACCGGCCATCTTTCCGCCCCCGGCGGCCCGGTGGAGCCCGGCGGCTTCGACTTCCGCCGCCACGCCTGGTTCCAGGGTGTGGGCGGCGTCGGCTACACGCGCAGCCCGGTTCTCTTGCTGGCCCCGCCCGAGCCCGGGGCCTCAACCTTGGGCGCGCTGCGCCACCGCGTCTCGGCGCGCCTCCAGGCGGGGCTGCCGGGGCCCGCGGGCGCTGTCGCCGCGGCGATCCTGACCGGCGACCGCAGCGCCATCCCGCGGGCCGTCACCCGCGACCTGCGGCAGGCGAACCTCGCGCATCTCCTGGCGATTTCGGGTCTGCACATGGGGCTGCTGACGGGGCTCGTCTTCGCCGTGGTGCGGCTCGGGCTGGTGGCCCTGCCGGGGGTCGGGCAAACCTGGCCGGTCAAGAAGATCGCCGCGCTTGCGGGGCTGGGCGCCGGGGCGGGCTACCTCGCGCTCTCGGGCGCCAATGTCGCCACCGAGCGCGCCTTCGTCATGGTGGCGATCATGTGCCTCGCGGTGCTTTTCGACCGCCGCGCGCTGTCGCTGCGCTCGGTCGCACTGGCCGCGCTGGTGATCCTTGTCACCCGGCCCGAGGCGCTTCTCTCGCCCGGATTCCAGATGTCCTTCGCCGCCACCGGCGCGCTGGTCGCGGCCTTCGCGGCCTGGCGCGACAGCGGGATCGAGCGGCGCCTGCCGCGGCTCGCCCGGGGCCCCGCCGCGCTGGTCCTGTCCTCGCTGGTCGCAGGCGGGGCGACGGCGCCCATCGCCATGGCGCATTTCAACATCCTCGCCCATTACGGGTTGCTGGCGAACCTCCTGGCGGTGCCGCTCATGGGGCTCTGGGTCATGCCGCTGGGCCTACTGGCGCTGGGGATGATGCCCTTCGGCCTCGAGGCGCTGCCGCTCCGGGCCATGGGTTGGGGGCTCGACTGGATCCTCGGCGTCGCGGCGCGGGTGGCGGGCCTGCCCGGCGCCCTCGGCCAGATCCGCGCGCCGCCCGAGATGGTGCTGCCGCTGATCACCCTGGCCTTCCTGCTGGTGCTGCTGACGCTCGGCCGGTTGCGTCTGCTGGCGCTGGCGCCCGCAGCGCTGGCGGCGCTCCTCTGGTCCGGGGCCGAGCGGCCCTGGCTCCTGATCGACCGGCAGGGGGTGCTGGTGGGACAGATGACGCAAAGGGGCAGGGCGCTCTCGCGCCCGGCGGGCGCGGGCTTCGCCGCGCGGCTCTGGCTCGAGAATGACGGCGATGCCGCCGATCAGCCCCGCGCCGCCGCGCGCTGGCCTGCGGCCACGCGCGTCACCCACCTCGGCGACCGGCAGGCGCTGGCGGGGTTCACCGGATGCAAAAAGGGCGAGATCCTGGTCAGCCGCTATCCCCTGGAGACCACCCCAAGCTGCCGCGCCTATACACCCGAGAGCCTGGCCCTGACCGGGCCCGTCGCGCTTTACCGCGACAGTGCCGATACCGAGGCGCCCCTGCGCGAGGTCACCGCCGCCGCCCGCTCGGGCCCGCGGCTTTGGGTGCAAGGCGCGCCCGCGCCCCGCGAAAGGCTCGCGGGGCTCACGGCGCGCTGGTTCAATAGGTCCGGATCAGCCCGACCAGACGGCCCTGAACCTTGACCGAGCCGCGCGGCAGCACGCGGGGCTCGTACGCCGGGTTCGCCGCCTCGAGCACGATCATGTCGTCCTTGCGGCGGAAGCGTTTCAGCGTCGCCTCGTAGCCTTCGACCTGGGCCACGACGATGTCGCCGTTCTGCGCCTCGGTCGTCTCGCGGATCACCACGACGTCGCCGTCGTTGATCCCGGCCTCGATCATCGAGTCGCCGCGCACCTCCAGCGCGAAATGCCGGCCCGCGCCCGAGAGCATGCTGCCCGGCACCGCGATGCCCGGAGGCGCGTCGTTGATCGCCTCGATCGGCATGCCGGCGGCGATCCGGCCCAGAAGCGGCAGCTCGCTGGCATGCACCGGCTCCACCGGGTCGGAATTGGCCGGGCGCCCGTCGGGGCGGTCGCCCTCGATCACCCGGGGCTCGAAGCCATGCGTGGCGCTGCCGCCAAGGCTTTCGGGCAGCTTCACGATCTCGATCGCGCGGGCGCGATGGGCGAGACGGCGGATGAAGCCGCGTTCCTCGAGCGCGGTGATCAGCCGGTGAATGCCCGACTTCGACCGGAGGTCGAGCGCCTCCTTCATTTCGTCGAAACTGGGGGGAACCCCGTCGCGCAGCACGCGCCGGTTGATGAAGTCGAGGAGATCGAGTTGTTTCTTGGTCAGCATGACACAAATTCCTGCAGCCTGTCCGCTTTTGTTCTACGTGCGTTCGCGTTTTGTGTCAACACAGGCGCGAATCGACCAGATCTTGTGCGGGGTGACGTGATGCGCGCGCTCTTGGCCGTGGATGGCGGCGGCACGCGCTGCCGAATGCTCTTCGCCGAAGGCGCGAGCCGCGCCGAGGTGACCCTGGGCGGCTGCAACCTCTCGAGCGATTTTACGGGCGGACTCAATGTCCTGACCGAGGGGCTCTCCGCGCTGGAGGCGCAATTGGGCCGGTCGCTGGCGCAGGTGCCCGCCTATTGCGCCCTGGCCGGCGTCGTCGACGACAGCATCGCCCGCCGCGCCGAGGCCGCGCTGCCGCTGGCCCGCGTCCGGGTCGAGGAGGACCGCCGCGCCGCGCTCTGGGGCGCCCTTGGCCCCCGGGGTGACGGCATGATCCTGCACGCGGGCACCGGCTCCTTCGTGGGGCTCCGCCGCGAGGGTCAGGCGCGCTTCGCTGGCGGCTGGGGCGCGCGGCTCGGCGACGAGGGTTCGGGCTACGCGGTTGGCCGCGCCGCCCTCAGGACCGCGCTGGCAGTGAGCGAGGGAAGGGCGCCCGAAGGCCCGCTCAGCCGCCGCATCACGCGCGAAATCGGCCCGCCCGCGCAAGTGATTGCCTACGCCCAGGCGCGGGCCCCGCATGAGATCGCGGCGCTGGCCGAATGGGTCACCGAAGCGCAGGAGAGCGACCCCGCCGCCCGCGCGATCCTCTCCGAAGCCGCGGGCGCGCTGACCGAGACCGCCCGCGAGATCGGCGCCCGCCCGGGCATGGCGCTTTGCCTGACCGGCGGGCTCGGCCCCGCGCTTGGGCCTTTCCTGCCCGAGGCCTTCCGCCCGGGCCTCACCCCCGCCGCGGGCCGCCCGCTCGACGGCGCGCTGCGCCTCGCGGCGGATTTCGCGGAGAGCCTCGCATGACCCGGATCACCTATCTCAACGCCCGGCTCTTCGACGGCTGGGACCTGCACGAGCCGCAGCCCGTTAGTTTCGAAGGGGGCCGGCGGCTGCCCGAGGCCGACCCGGGCGGAGGCGCGACGGCGGACCTCGAAGGCGACATCCTCGCCCCGGGCTTCGTCGACCTGCAGGTGAACGGCGGCGGCGGGGTGCTTTTCAACCACGATCCAAGCGCCGCGACGCTCCAGACCATCGCCCGCGCGCACCGGCGGCTCGGCACCGCGCATCTTCTGCCGACGCTGATCACCGACACCCCCGAGGTCACCCGCGCCGCCATCACCGCCGCCCGCGAGGCCTGTGCGGCACGGGTGCCGGGCATCGCGGGGCTGCACCTCGAGGGCCCGCATCTCTCGGTCGAGAAATGCGGCGCGCATGATCCCGGGCTGATCCGCCCGATGACCGAGGAGGACCTCGCGACGCTCCTCGCCGCCGCCCGCGATCTGCCCTGCCTGAAGGTCACGCTGGCGCCCGAGTCGGTCACCGAGGCGCAGGTCGCCGCGCTCGCCGAGGCCGGGGTCTACGTGGCGCTTGGCCATAGCGCCTGCGACGCCGAGACCGCGCGGGCCTATATCCGCGCCGGGGCGCGCGGCGTGACGCATCTCTACAACGCCATGAGCCAGCTGAGCGCGCGCGCACCGGGACTGACCGGCGCGGCGCTGGCCGAGGGCGTCTGGGCCGGGCTCATCGCCGACGGCGTGCACGTGGCGCCCGAGGCGATGCGCGTGGCGCTCGCCGCCAATCCGCGCATCTTCCTGGTCAGCGATGCCATGGCCGTGGCCGGCACCGAGGCCGCGGAGTTCACCCTGAACGGGAGGCGCATCCTGCGCGCGGGCGGAGAGCTGCGGCTCGAGGACGGGACGCTGGCGGGGGCGGACCTGGACCTCGCGCGGGCGGTCTCGGTCCTGATGCGCGCCTGCCACGCGCCGCTGCCCTGGGCCCTGGCGCGCGCCACCCGGCTGCCCGCCGAGGCGGCCGAGCTGCACGTCGGCGCAGGGCGGCTGCGCCCCGGCGACGCGGGCCGTCCGATCCGTCTGCGGCAGGGGCCTGAGGGTCTGGCGCTGGTGCCGTTGCCGGTGGGGTGACGCGGGGCGCGCGGGCGTTCGGGTGCGGTGGTGCGGCTGGGAGGGCCGGAGGGCGCGACAGGCCGGTCCTGCAGAGGTTGCGCGCCCCAATGCCTGATGCGCGGCCAGCCGGTGACCAGGCGCGCCGGTCCGGCCAATTGCCGCGCCCCGAAGCGCCCGTCAGCGAGCGGTCAAAACTGCACCGCGCCCGCCTTGGACCAAACCGCCAGCCTGCCTCAGCCCAGCCCTCGCAAGAGCGCCTGCGACGGCTCGCCCGTCACCGCCAGCCCCTGCGCCGCCTGGTAGGCGCGGATCGCCTCGGTGGTCTTGGGCCCGATCACCCCGTCGGTGCCGCCGGTATCGAAGCCCCGCGCGGTCAGCCGCTCCTGCAGGCGGCGGCGGTCCTCCACCGTCAGCCCGTATTCATCCGGCCCGAAGCTCGCCGAGAGCGGCGGCGCGCCCGCGATCCGCGCGGCCAGGTAGCCCACCGCCAGCGCGTAGTTCTCAGAGTTGTTGTAGCGCAGGACCACGTCGAAGTTGCGCGAGGCCAGGAAGGCCGGCCCGCCCGCGCCCGCGGGTGCAAAGAGCGCCGCCTCGCCGAGCTCGGGCAGACTGCCGCCGCGCGCCGGCCGCACCCCCGCCGCGGCCCAGGCCGAGGTCGCCCGCCGCGCTCCGCGCCCTGTCGGCAGCCCCGCGGGCGCCGTCACCTCGACCAGCAAAGGCACGCCCCGCCGCCAGCCGCTGTCGGCCAGATAGGCCGCCGCCGAGGCCAAGGCGTCGGTCGGATCCTCCGCCCAGATGTCGCGCCGCCCGTCGCCGGTGAAATCCACCGCATGGGCCTGGAAGGTGGTCGGGATGAACTGCGTGTGCCCCATGGCCCCGGCCCAGGAGCCGGTCAGCCGCTCGGGCGTGGTGTCGCCGCGCGCCAGGATGCGCAGCGCGGCCAGGAGCTGGGCCTCGAAGAAGGCCCCGCGCCGCCCGTCGAAGGCCAGGGTCGAAGAGGCCGAGACCACCGGGATGTCCCCGCGCCGCGCGCCGAAGCGGCTCTCCACGCCCCAGATCGCCGTGACGACCGAGGCCGGCACGCCGTAGCGCGCCTCGATCCGGGCGAGGGTGTCCGAGAAGGCCGCGTATTTCTGCCGCCCGGTGGTGACCCGCGCCTCGCCCGCGACGATGTTGAGGTAATCCTCGAAACTGCGCTTGAACTCGGTCTGGTTGCGGTCGCGCTCGACCACGCCGGGCAGGTAGCCCGCCCCCCGGAAGGCCCGCGCCAGCGTCGCCTCGGGGATCCCTTGCGCCGCCGCGCGGCCGCGGAAACTGGCGACCCAGGCGTCGTAGGCGGCATTGGGCTGGGGCCTCAGCCCCGGGTCATCCACCGGCGCGGGGCTCGTCGCCACCGGCAAGCCGGCGCCACCGCCGCAAGCCGAAAGAAGGCCCGCCGCGGCGAGCGAGGTGAAGGTTCTGCGGGTCAGGGTCATGGGGGTGCTCGGGAGTTGTGAAATTATCTGCCTCGCGCCCGAGTGTGGCGCGGCGCCGCCCGCCCGGCAAGAGACCGCCGGGGCACCGGCGGGCGGGCGCCGAGGCCCCTCGGGCCCCGGGCGCGCCCGCCGAAACGCCCCCCGCTCAGAACCCCTGCGCCGCGGTCACCGCGCGGGTCCAGGCGGCGTATTTCGCCTCCCGGGTCTCGGCGTCCATGCCCGGCTCGAACTTCCGGTCCAGCGCCCACATCTCGGCAAAGCCCGCCTGGTCGGGATAGATGCCCGCGCGCATGCCGGCGAGCCAGGCCGCGCCCATGGCCGTGGTCTCGAGCACCTCGGGCCGGTCGACATCGGCGCCGATGATGTCGGCCAGGAACTGCATCGCCCAGTCCGAGGCGCTCATCCCGCCGTCGACGCGCAGGGTGGCCGCGGCGCCTTCGCCGGCCCAGTCGGCGCGCATGGCGTCGAGCAGGTCGCGGGTCTGGTAGCCGACGCTTTCCAGCGCGGCGCGGGCGAACTCCTCGGGGCCGGAGTTGCGCGTCAGCCCGAAGATCGCGCCCCGGCATTCGGCGTTCCAATAGGGCGCGCCGAGCCCTGTGAAGGCCGGCACCAGCACGACGTTCTGGCTCTCGTCGGCCTTCTCGGCCAGGGGCTGGGTCTCCTTGGCCTCGCGGATGATCTTCAGCCCGTCGCGCAGCCATTGCACCACGGCGCCGGCGATGAAGATCGATCCCTCCAGCGCATAGGTCGGCTTGCCGTCGAGCTGGTAGGCGATGGTGGTCAGGAGCCGGTTCTCCGAGCGCACGGGCTCGGGCCCGGTGTTCAGCAGCGCGAAGCAGCCGGTGCCATAGGTGGATTTCAGCATGCCCGGCTCGAAACAGGCCTGGCCGATGGTCGCCGCCTGCTGGTCGCCCGCCACGCCGAGGATCGGCAGCTCGCGGCCGAAAAGATCCGCGCGGGTGGTGCCGTAGTCGGCGGCGCTGTCGCGCACCTCGGGCAGCATCTCCATGGGGATGTCCAGGAGCTTGCAGATCGAGCTCGACCAGCGCCCCTTGCGGATGTCGTAGAGCATCGTGCGGCAGGCGTTGGTCGCATCGGTGGCATGGGTGCGCCCGCCGGTCAGCTTCCAGATCAGGTAGCTGTCGACGGTGCCGAACAGAAGCTTGCCGGATGTCGCCCGCGACCGGTCGGGATCGACCTCGTCGAGGATCCACTTGAGCTTGGTCGCCGAGAAATAGGGATCGAGCAGCAGCCCGGTGCGGTCGGTGACCATCTCCTCGTGGCCCGCGGCCTTCAGCTCCTGGCAAAGCGCCGAGGTCCGCCGGTCCTGCCAGACGATGGCGCGATGCACCGCCTGGCCGGTCTCGGCGTCCCAGACCAGCGTGGTCTCGCGCTGGTTGGTGATGCCGATGCCGGCGATCTCCTCGGCGGGCAGGCCGGCCTTCTCGATCACCCCGCGGCAGGTCGCCGCCGTGGTGGTCCAGAGGTCCGAGGCCTCGTGTTCGACCCAGCCGCTGGCGGGGTAGTGCTGTTCGAACTCCTCCTGCGCGGTGGCGACGATGCGCAGCCGGTCGTCGAAGAGGATCGCCCGGCTCGAGGTGGTGCCCTGGTCGATGGCGAGGATATGGGTCATGCGGGGGGCCTCCGGTCTTCTCTCTCCCGTGTGCCCCAGAGAGAACCCGATGGAGCGCCGAGGTGCAATGCCCGCCGCCGCCTCCCGCGCCCCTGACCGCGCCGCCTGCCTCAAAAGCCCGCCGTCACCCCCTAAAACGCCCCATCGCAACGGGCCCCCCTCGGGCCCGGAGCGCCACACCGGCCACCCCGCACCACCAGCCCCAGGCCTGACCGGGCCCAAAATACTCCCGGGGGCTCCGGGGGCAGAACCCCCGACCCGCCACGCCACAAGCGCACCGCGCCCACCGGAGACCCAAACCCGCAAAAGGCCCCCTCGGGCCCGGAGCGCCACACCAGCCACCCCGCACCATCACCCCCAGGCCTGACCGGGCCCAAAATACTCCGGGGGCTCCGGGGGCAGAGCCCCCGACCGCCCGCGCCACAAGCGCACCGCGCCCCCCGGAGAACCAAACCCGCAACAAGGCCCGCTCAGGCCCGACGCGCCACACCAACCCAAGCCCCCAATGACTGGGCCAGATACACTCCGGGGGTCCGGGGGCAGCGCCCCCGGCCTTCCCCCTCATCACGCGAAGCGGACGAATTTCTCGAAGGGCATCTCTCTGAGCCGCGTGCCGGTCGCAGCGAAGATCGCGCCGGCGAGGGCGGGCGCGGCGGGGGGCACCGGGGGTTCGCCGATGCCCAGAACCCGGTCGCCGTTCTCGAGCCCGCGCACCGCGATCTCCGGGGCCTGCCAGATCCGCATGCCGGAATGGGCGTAGTAGTTGTCCGGGCCCGCAACGCCCCCCGAGAAGGTCACCTCGCAGTTCATCGCGTGGCCGAGCGCCCAGATCATGCCGCCCTGGCAGAGGTTCTCGAAGTTCACCGGGTCGATCACGCGGCCGACCTCGGCGGCGATCCAGGCGCGGGTGAGGCGCAGCCCGTCCTCGCTGTCCTCGACCTCGATCACTTCGGCGGTGGGCACGCCGAAGCTCTTCACGAAGGCCACGCCGCGGCCGACGCCCGGCCGGGGCGCGGGGCCGGACCAGTCCGACATCTCGCCCACCGCCTCGAGCACCGCGCGGGCGAGCGGGTCCGAGGCCAGCCGCAAACGCTCCTCAAACGGATCGGTGCCGGCGGCATGGATCAGCTCGTCGAGCGCGGCATTGTAGAAAAACCCGTTGGCCGAGGCCCCGACCGAACGCCAGGAGGAGACCGGCGCCAGACCTTCGGTCCGGTAGCCCGAGATCCGCTGGTGCGGCAGGGCGAAGGGCTGCTCGAAGGCGCCGGCGACGATCTGGCTGTCGGGACCTGGGGCCGAGAGCCCCTGGCGGCCCATCTGCGAGGCCATGACCGAGGGCTGGGCGATGCCGAGATCCATGGCCTCGACCCGCCCGTCGCGGACGCTGCCCTTGAGCCGGGCCATGGCGATGGCGCGGGGGAAGTCGTGGATCATGTCCTCTTCGCGCGAATAGGTCAGCTTGACCGGCGTGCCGGGCATCTGCAGGGCGATCTCGGTGGCGTGTTTGACCACCTCGTCCTCGAGCCGGTGGCCGAAGGAGCCGCCCATCATGGCGACATGCAGCCGGACCTGGTCGGGGTCGATCCCGGCGAGCCGCGCGACGTTGTTCTGCACGAAGCGCGGGATCTGGGTGCCGGTCCAGACCTCGGCGCCCTGGGCATCGATCTTGACCACCGCCGAGATCGGCTCGAGCGGGGCATGGGCGAGATAGGGCGCGCGGTATTCGGCCTCGACGGGGGTGGTCTCGGCCAGGGCCGCGGTCACATCGCCGTCGTCGCGCTTGCGGCTGTCGAGCGCCTCTTCGGTGAAGGAGGCCGAGAGCGCCGCCCAGTGGTCCTCCTGTTCGAGCGGATAGGCGGGCGGACCCCAGTCGGCGCGGATCGCCCGGGCGGCCTGGAAGGCGCGCCAAGTGTTGTCGGCGACGATGCCGAGCCCGCCGGTGATCGGCACGATGTCGGTCACGCCGCGCATCTTCAGCGCCTCGGCGGCGTCGAAATCCTCGCGCGCGCCGCCCTGGGCGGGGTTCAAGAGCACCGTGGCGTGGACCATGCCGGGGATCTCGGCGTCGATGCCGTAGCGCTGGGTGCCGGTGCTTTTCGCGACGATGTCGAGCCGCTGCATCTCGTGGCCGATGTAGCGCCAGTCCTCGGGGGCGCGAAGCGGCACGTCCTGCACCACCTCGATGTCCTGCAGGTCGGTGGCGAGGTCGGTGTAGGCCAGGCGGCTGCCGTCGGGCAGGACGACCGCGCCGTTCTCGGTCCTGAGGCTGGTCACATCCGCGCCGCTGCGGCGCGCGGCGGCGAGCTTCAGCGTCTCGCGGGCCGAGGCGCCCGCGGCGCGCAGCTTGTCGAACCCGTCGGCCACGGTGGTCGAGCCACCGGTGATCTGCATGCCCATGACCTTCATCACGCCGTTGAACGCGCCTTCGGTCATGCTGCGCATGGCGCCTTGGGCGGGCACTAGGAATTCCGAGGCCTCGGCGGCCAGCGCGGTGTTCCAATAGGCGGGCGCGGGCGGGCCGGGGTCGATCCGCACATCCTCGAGCGCCACGTCCAGTTCCTCGGCGATGAGCGCGGCCTGAACGTGGTAGACGCCCTGGCCCTTGTCGGCGCGCGGCGTGATGAGCGTCACGCCCTCGGCGTCGATGCGCACGTAGGGCGTGAGCGCGGCGCTGCCCTTGGGGGCGGGCTTTAGCGGGTTCGCATGGGGCTTGCGGACGGTATAGGTGCCGAAGGCGACGCCGCCCGCGACCACAAGGCCGCCGACCAGGAAGCTGCGCCGCGCGATGGTTCCGATGCGGCTCATCTCAGGCCTCCTTCATCTTGAGGGCGGCGCTGTGGATCGCGGCGCGGATGCGGACATAAGTGCCGCAGCGGCAGAGGTTGCCGCCCATGAAATCGTCGATGTCGGCGTCGGTCGGCTCGGGCACCTGCGAGAGCAGATCGGCGGCCTGCATGATCTGGCCCGACTGGCAGTAGCCGCATTGCGCGACCTGGTGGTCGATCCAGGCGGCTTGTAGGGCATGCAGCGCCTCGGGCGTGCCGAGCCCCTCGATGGTGGTCACCTCCGAGCCCGCGAGGCTGCCCGCGGGGATCTGGCAGCTGCGCACGGCCACCCCGTCGAGATGCACCGTGCAGGCGCCGCATTGGGCGATGCCGCAGCCGTATTTCACGCCCTTGATGT
Organism: Roseivivax sp. GX 12232; assembly: GCF_021272185.1. GTDB lineage: Bacteria > Pseudomonadota > Alphaproteobacteria > Rhodobacterales > Rhodobacteraceae > Roseivivax. The sequence continues at coordinate 80,834 of NZ_JAJSEC010000008.1, read as the reverse complement.
CGAGTTCGTCGCGCAGCACCCAGAGCAGGGGCATGTCGTCCTCGACGTCGACCTCGTGCTCGGTGCCGTTCACCGTGAGTTTCATCCGTGATCCCTCCGTGGGTTTGGCAAAAGCCTAGCACCTCAGGGCAGGCGCGCCTATCGCGGCGCGATCACTTCTGGGCTGACGTGGGGGCCGGTTTCGGGGCTGTCGCGGGGCGGTTGTGAGGGGCCCGAGGGCAGGGCCGCACGCGGCTCTGTGATCGCCCGCGCGGCCGATTGCGCGGAACCCGGGGCCCGCGCTTTGCGCTCGGTCTGAAAGCCCCCCTGCGCCGGAGCCGCTCCGGCCCTCAGCCAATCAAAGGACACCCCATGAGCGAGACGCAGCGCGACCCCGTGATCGACACCGAAAAACCCGTGCTGGTGACCGGCGCCACCGGCTATGTGGCCGGCTGGATCGTCCAGCGCCTCCTGCAGGCCGGCGCCACCGTGCATGCCCCGATCCGCGACCCCGAGCGGGCCGAGAAGACCCGCCACCTCGACGCCCTGGCCGAGGATTCCCCGGGCACGATCCGCTACTTCAAGGCCGATCTCCTTGAGGACGGCTCTTATGCCGAGGCCATGGCGGGCTGCGGCGTGGTCTTCCACACCGCCTCGCCCTTCACCTCGGATTTCGAGGATCCCCAGCGCGACCTCGTCGATCCCGCGCTCGAGGGCACCCGCAACGTGCTGACCGAGGCCGCCAAGACCGAGAGCGTGACCCGCGTGGTGGTGACCTCCTCCTGCGCGGCGATCTACACCGACAACAGCGAATGCGCCGCGGCCCCGGGCGGGGTGCTAACCGAGGATGTCTGGAACACCAGCGCCTCGCTCGAGTATCAGCCCTACAATTATTCCAAGACCGTGGCCGAGCGCGAGGCCTGGGCCATCGCCGAAAGCCAGGATGGCTGGCGGCTGGTCACGGTGAACCCCAGCCTGGTGATCGGCCCCGCGATTGGCGGCAAGCCGACCTCGGAGAGCTTCACCATCATGGAGCGTCTCGGCACCGGCGAGTTCAAACAGGGCGCGCCGCGGCTCGGGATCGGCATGGTCGACGTGCGCGACGTGGCCGACGCCCATATCGCCGCCGGCTTCCTGCCCGAGGCCCAGGGGCGCCACATCACCTCGGGTCATGACACCGATCTTTACGCCGCCTCGCAGGAGCTGGTCGGGGAGTTCGGCGACCGCTTCCCGCTGCCCGGCAGCGCCGCGCCGAAATGGCTGGTCTGGCTGATCGCGCCCAAGGCGGGCCTCGAGCGCGGCTACGTCGCGCGCAACGTCGGCGTGCCCTTCCGGGCGGACAACTCCAAGAGCCGCCAGGCGCTCGGCGTGAGCTACCGCCCGCTCGGCCAGTCGATGCGGGAGATGTTCGATTACATGATCGAGGAGGGGTATTTCACGCGGGTTTGAGAGTTGGGGGGGGCGGGGGCTGGCTGGCCCACCTAGACAGCCCAAAGCACCAACCCCATCACCCCTCGCACCTCCTTGCGCCCGAATAGCATCGAAGATGCCGGGCGCGCGCCGGACCGGCCCCTTGGGCCGGCGCTCCTTGGGATGGCGTGCCTAGCTGATCGCTAGTCCTGACCTTGCGAGGATAAAGCGCCTCGCTCGGAGGTCGGCAGCGCCGGCCCCCGGTCCGGCGCGCGCCCTTTGGTATGCTGCGTGGCAACCGTCGATGAGTGCGGGCTGGACCGCGAGCACGCTGCACAGCAGGCACGTCACTCCCCTCCAGCCGTCGCGCCGCGCGGAGGCTTTTCCCATCCTCCATCGCATCTCACGCCAATCATTTACCAAAAGCGCACCCCCTAGCGCCCGAATAGCACCGAAGGTGCCGGGCGCGCGCCGGACCGGCCCCTTGGGCCGGCGCTCTTGTGGGCGACGCGCTTAGTTCATCGCTAGTCCTAACCTTGCTGGGATAAAGCGCCTCGCTCGGAGGTCGGCAGCGCCGGCCCCCGGTCCGGTGCGCGCCCTCTGGGGCGAGAGCTTTGAGCGGGGAGGGGGCGATTTGGGAGGTGAGGACTGGGAGTGGAGGCGGTGACGCTTTCCGCGCTGTCGCGCCGCGCAGGCCCACGCGGCACACATATACGCCCCCCAAACGAACAAGGCCGCCGCACTTCCGCGCGACGGCGCTCTCAGTCACTACCGGGCAGTCCCACGCCGCCCCCCACGCGCGCCCAAACGAAAAGGGCCGCCGCACCTCCGCGCGACGGCCCCCTCACTCTCCACCAGGCAGGCCAAAACCCACCCGGCCTCAGCCCCGATCACGAGGCCTTCCGGATGCCCCCGTCGTCGGAGGCTTCCGTCGGCACCAGCGCGGTGACCACGTCGCGCATCGGCAGGACGCCGGTCTGCCGGCCCTCGCGGGTCACGCGGTAGGTCAGGTCGGCATTGCCCTCAGCCTTGGCGATCACGCTTTCCAGCGTGTCGTTCTCGTCGACCTCGCCGTCGGCATTGCCGGGGTCGGCCTCGGTCTCCTGCATTACCGTGCGGGCGCGCAGCACCCGGGCGCGATTGATGTCCGAGATGAAGTCCACGATGTAGGGATCGTTGGGATGCATCAGGATGTGCTGCGGCTCGCCCTGCTGCACCACCTCGCCGTCCTTCAGGATCACCAGGTGATCGGCCAGCTTCAGCGCCTCGTCGAGGTCGTGGGTGATGAAGACCACGGTCTTCTGCAGCTCGCGCTGCAGCTCGATCAGCAGGTCCTGCATGTCCGTGCGGATCAGCGGGTCCAGCGCCGAGAAGGCCTCGTCCATCAGCATGATGTCGGAGTTCGAGGTCAGCGCCCGGGCGATGCCCACGCGCTGCTGCATGCCGCCCGAGAGCTGGTGGGGGAACTGCGGCCCCTGGCCCTCGAGCCCGACGCGGTCGAGCCACTTGGTGGCCTCGGCCTCCCAGTCGGCGCGCGGCGCCCCGTCGACGATCATCGGCGTCGCGGCGTTCTCCAGCACCGTGCGGTGCGGCAGAAGCGCGAACTTCTGGAACACCATGGACATCTTCTTGCGGCGCATCTCGCGCAGCTTGGCCTCGGAGTAGGTCATGATGTCCGAGCCATCGACCCAGACCTCGCCGTCGGTGGGCTCGATCAGCCGGTTCAGGTGCCGGATCAGCGTCGACTTGCCCGAGCCCGAAAGGCCCATGATGACGGTGATCTCGCCGGCCTGCATGTCGACGTTGATGTCGCGCAGGCCCAACACGTGCCGGTGCTGGTCGAGCAGCTCGGCCTTGTGCATCCCGTCCTTGGCGTGGCGCAGGGCCTCCTGCGGGTCGGTGCCGAAGATCTTGTAGAGCTTGCGGATCGAAATCTTGGGATCAGCCATGTCCGGTCCTCCTCAATGCTTCTGCGCGGCGTTGACGCGCGCCAGCGCCGCCTTGGTGGAGCGGTCGAGGATGACCGCGAGCAGCACGATGCCCAGGCCCGAGACCAGGCCCACGCCCAGCTCGAGGTTGCGGATGCCGCGCAGGACGAGCACGCCGAGACCCGGCGCCGAGACCAGCGAGGCGATCACCACCATGGCGAGCGACATCATGATCGTCTGGTTCACGCCGGCCATGATGTTGGGCAGCGCCAGCGGGATCTGCACGCCGTAGAGCTTCTGCCGCTTGGTCATGCCGAAGGCGTCCGCGGCCTCGATCACCTCCTTGTCGACAAGCCGGATGCCGAGGTTGGTCAGGCGGATCACCGGCACGATGGCATAGAGGATGATCGCGATGCCGTAGAGTTTCGGCTCGGTCACCGAGAACAGGAAGATCAGCGGGATCAGATAGACGAAGGGCGGCAGCGTCTGGAGCATGTCCAGAACCGGGATCATGCCCGCCTGCAGCCGGTCCGAACGCGACATGGCGATGCCGATGGGCACACCGAGGAGCACGCAGATGAAGGCGCAGACGAAGATCACCGCCAGCGTCTGCATGGCGTAGTCGTAATAGTCGATGAAGGCCATGGCGGCGAAGGAGCCGGCGACGAAGGCGGTCAGCCCCCAGGAGCGGCTGATCAGCCGGATCACCAGCGCCAGGAAGGGGATCATGATCCACCACGGGATGCCCTGGAAGGCCCAGAGGGCGTATTCCAGCGCCCAGCTCAGTGGCTGGGTGATCGGATCGAGCACCAGCGAGAGCGCGTCCTTGATGCCGAGGAAGCCCTGCTCGAGCCCCTTGGTCACCTCGCGGGACTGCGGGAAGGCCTCGCAGGAATCGTTCAGTGCATCCATCGAGGGGAAGGGCGTGTCCCAGATCGAGACCTCGGGCGCGTCACCCTTGGCCTTGTTCATCAGGTCCGACATCGACATCGGCGCGCCGCCGCCGCCGCTTCCGTCGCACCAATCGCGGAGCCCCAGTGTGTTGAACACCCAGTCGTAGGTCGCCATGGTCGTGTTCCCTAGTTTGTATCCTTGGCCCCGGGACCGCGCGGACCCCCGGGCGTAAAACAAAAGCGGCGAGGCAGCGCTAAGCTGCCCCGCCGGCAAGACTGCGTGACGCGCCTTACTGCAGGACGGCCTGCAGGTTCTCGGTCGCGCTGTCGTTCAGCCACTCGGTCCAGATGTCCTGGTAGGTGGTCAGGAAGTAGACCGCGCCTTCCTCGGCGGAGGCGGAGTTCTCGTCCATCCAGCCCAGGACCGAGTTCATCACGTCGGTCGGGAAGGTCATGGTGGCGAGGAACTCGGTCAGGTCCGGGTGCTCCTCGGCGAAGGTCGAGACGACCGCGGTCTTCACCGGGGCGGCCGGGTAGGAGGTCTTGCCCACGTCGGTCGCGTCCTTCTGGGTGGCCTTCTTGTGCTCGGCCTCGTTGTAGGGGCCCATGTCCACGGAGACCATGTCATAGGAGCCCAGAAGCGCGGTCGGCGCCCAGTAGTAGCCGAACCAGGGTTCCTCGTTCTCGAAGGCCGAGGCCATGGAGGTCGCCAGCGTCTCGCCGGAGCCGTGGTTGAAGACCTCGAGGCCCGATTCCTCGACGCCGAAGGCCGGGATCAGGTTGTCGTTGGTGATCCGGCAGCCCCAGCCCTCGGGGCAGTTGTGGAACATGCCGCCGACCAGCTCGGGGTTGGCCAGCACGCCGTCGATAGTCTTCAGCTCGGGGTGTTCCTCGACCAGGTAGGCCGGGACCCACCAGCCCTCGACGCCGCCGGGCTGCAGCACGTCGCCCAGCTCCTGGACGCGGCCTTCCTCGACCAGCTTGCGGTAGGCTTCGCCCGTTGAGTTGGTCCAGAGCTCGGTCACGATGTCGGGCTCGCCGTTCTCCACCAGCGAGGTGATCGCGGGCACGGTGTCGGAGGGCACGACCTGCACTTCGCAGCCGTAGCCCTGCTGCATGATGAAGGAGGCGACATTGGTCACGACCGAGGCCGAGGCCCAGTTCATTTCGGTGATCGACACCTGGCCGCACTCTTCCTGAGCGAGCGCCGGGGCTGCGAAGAGCGCCAGCGCGGCGGAGGTATAGGCAAGTTTGTTCATGGTTTCCCTGATCTTTGCTTGTGCGTTGCTTGTGCGTTCATCCGGGTCCGCGAAACCGCCGCTGGGGCGGTCCGCGGGACCGTCCAAGCGTCGAAGGTATCGGTGGATTTCCGCCGAAAAAAGGGGTGAATTGTCGGAAAACGACATTACCTGTCGCAATCGGACCGGTTCCGGGACTTGGACGGCCAGGGTCGATTTCTGGTGATTGTTGATTATTTTCAGCAGTTTGTGGCGCGTCCTTCAAGCGCCCCGCGCCGAGACGCATTGTCGCGCGCCTGTCGCGCCTGCTAGATCCCGATCCAGACCGTGAACATCCGTCGCACCGGGAGCCCGCCCATGTCTTCGCTCAGATTCGCCGCGAGCCTTTCGCGGCTCGGCACCGAATCCGCCTTCACCGTCCTGGCCCGCGCGGGCGCGCTTGCCGCCGAGGGGCGCGACATCGTCAACCTCGGGATCGGCCAGCCGGATTTCCCCACGCCCGCACATATCGTCGAGGCCGGGGCCGAGGCGCTCCGGGCCGGCCATCACGGCTATACCCCCGCCGCCGGCACGCCGGAGCTGCGCGCCGCGGTGGCCGAGGACCTCGCCCGCCGGCACGGCGTCTCGGTCGATCCGGGCCGCGTGGTGGTGGTGCCCGGCGGCAAGCCCACGATGTTCTTCGCGGTCCTGATGTTCGGCGAGCCCGGCGCCGAGATCCTCTATCCCGACCCCGGCTTCCCGATCTACGGCTCGTTGGTGCGCTACTCGGGCGCGACGCCCGTGCCCTATGCGCCCTCCGAGGCGCTGGGCTTCGGCATCTCCGCCGAGAGCATCCTGTCGCGCATCACCGAGAAGACCCGCCTGGTGATCCTGAACTCACCCGGCAATCCGACCGGCGGCGTCACCAGCCGCGAGGAGATCGACAAGCTCGCCGCCGGGCTGGCCGCGCACCCGCATGTGGCCGTTCTTTCCGACGAGATCTATTCGCAGATGCTCTACGGCGGGCGGGAACATGTCTCGCTCCTGCAATACCCCGAGATCGCCGACCAGCTCATCCTGCTCGACGGCTGGTCCAAGACCTACGCGATGACCGGCTGGCGGCTGGGCTACGCGGTCTGGCCCGAGGCGGCGGTGGAACATGTCACCCGGCTTTGCATCAACGACCACAGCTGCGTGAACGCCGCGGCGCAACAGGCCGGGCTCGCGGCGCTGACCGGCCCGCAGGACGCGGTGGCCGAGATGGTCGCCGCCTTCGACCGCCGCCGTGCGCTGATCGTCGAAGGCCTGAACGCGCTGCCCGGGGTCAGCGCGCCCGATCCCGGCGGCGCCTTCTACGCCTTCGCCAATATCACCGGCACCGGGCTCGACGCGCGGGCGGCGCAGGACCTGTTCCTGGAGAAGGCCGGGGTGGCCAGCGTGGCCGGCACCTCCTTCGGGGAGAACGGCGAGGGCTACCTGCGGTTCTCCTACGCCAATTCCGAGGCGAACATCGAAAAGGCGCTGGAGCGTATCGCGGGGGTGCTGCGCGCGGGGTGAGGCGCGGGGGCTCTGCGTCCCTTAACTCCCGCCCCGAACGGAGCGCCAGCGCCGGGCCGGGGGCCGGCGCCGCTGACACTCGATCGGCGCGCTTTATCCCGGCAAGGTTCTTCTTCGCGACAAGCGAGGCGCGCCACCCGCAAGAGCGCCGGCCCATCGGGCCGGACCGGCGCTGGCGCGGCGGGCCTGCGGCCCTTGTTCCGCGCCAAAGAGGGGACGGCCGGGCAGGGTGCGCGTAAACTTGGCCCTCACACCACCACACCCCGCACAAAAAACGCCCCCGAGGGTCTCCCCGGGGGCGTCTTTCACTCGCAAGGGACCACCAAGGCCCCCGACGCGGCTCAGGCCACGTCGAAGCGGTCGGCGTCCATGACCTTGGTCCAGGCCTTCACGAAGTCCGCCACGAACTTCTTCTCGTGGCCGTTCTCGGCATAGACCTCGGAGAGCGCGCGCAGCTGCGAGTTCGACCCGAAGACCAGGTCGACGCGGCTTGCGGTCCACTTCGCCTCGCCCGAGGCGCGGTCGCGGCCCTCGAACTCCTGGGCGTCGTCGGACAGCGGCTTCCACTCGGTGTCCATGTCCAGCACGTTGACGAAGAAGTCGTTGGTCAGCGCGCCCGGACGGTCGGTCAGCACGCCGTGCTTCGACCCGCCGGTGTTCAGCTCCAGCGCCCGCATGCCGCCGACCAGCACGGTCATCTCCGGCGCGCTCAGCGTCAGGAGATGCGCCCGGTCGATCAGCAGCTCCTCGGTCGGCACGGTGTAGCCGGTCTTGAGGTAGTTGCGGAAGCCGTCGGCGCCGGGCTCGAGCACGTCGAAGCTGTCGGCGTCGGTCTGCTCGGCGCTGGCGTCCATGCGGCCGGGGGTGAAGGGCACCTCGATCTCATGGCCGCCCTTCTTCGCGGCCTCCTCGATCGCGGCATTGCCGCCCAGCACGATCAGGTCGGCCAGCGAGATGCGCTTGCCGCCGGACTGCGCCTCGTTGAAGGCTTTCTGCAGGCCCTCGAGCACCTCCAGCACCTTGGAAAGCTGCTGCGGCTCGTTGACCTCCCAGTCCTTCTGGGGCGCCAGCCGGATACGCGCGCCATTGGCGCCGCCGCGCTTGTCCGAGCCGCGGTAGGTCGCGGCCGAGGACCAGGCGGTATAGGCCAGCTCGCGGGTGCTGAGACCGGACTCGAGCAGCTTCGCCTTCAGCTCGGCGATGTCCTTGGCGTCCACCAGCTCGTGGTCGCGCGCCGGGATCGGATCCTGCCAGATCAGGTCCTCGGAGGGCACTTCCTTGCCGAGGTAGCGGACCTTCGGGCCCATGTCGCGGTGGGTCAGCTTGAACCAGGCGCGGGCGAAGGCATCGGCGAATTCCTCGGGGTTCTTGTGGAACCGCTCGGAGATCGCGCGATAGGCGGGATCGACCTTCATCGCCATGTCGGCGGTGGACATCACCGGGGTGACCTTCTCGTCCGAGCCGTCGACCTGCGGGGCCATGTCCTCTTCGCGGAGGTTCTTCGGGTGCCACTGGTTGGCGCCGGCGGGGGATTTCACCACTTCCCACTCGTAGCCGAAGAGCGTGTCGAAGTAGCTCATGTCCCACTGCGTCGGCGTCGGCGTCCAGGGGCCCTCGAGACCCGAGGTGATGGCGTGCTTGCCCTTGCCGCTCTCGAAGGTGGAGGTCCAGCCGAAGCCCATGGCCTCGAGCTGGCCGCCCTCGGGCTCGACACCGACATGGGCCGCGTCGCCCGCGCCGTGCATCTTGCCGAAGGTATGGCCGCCGGCGGTCAGCGCGACGGTCTCCTCGTCGTTCATCGCCATGCGCGCGAAGGTCTCGCGGATGTCATGCGCCGAGGCCTGCGGGTCGGGGTTGCCGTCCGGGCCTTCCGGGTTGACGTAGATCAGGCCCATCTGCACGGCCGCCAGCGGGTTCTCCAGCGCGCGGCCTTCGGCGTAGCGCGAGTTCTCCTCGTCGGAGGTGGCGAGCCACTTCTGCTCGGAGCCCCAGTAGATGTCTTCCTCGGGTTCCCAGATGTCCTCGCGGCCGCCGGCGAAGCCGAAGGTCTTGAAGCCCATGGTCTCGAGCGCGACATTGCCCGCCAGGATGAAGAGGTCGGCCCAGCTCAGCGCGGCGCCGTATTTCTGCTTCACCGGCCAGAGCAGGCGGCGGGCCTTGTCGAGGTTGCCGTTGTCCGGCCAGGAGTTCAGCGGCGCGAAGCGCTGGCTGCCCGAGGAAGAGCCGCCGCGGCCGTCGCCGGTGCGGTAGGTGCCCGCCGAGTGCCAGGCCATGCGGATCATGAAGGGGCCGTAATGGCCGTAATCCGCCGGCCACCAGTCCTTGCTGTCGGTCAGCACCTTGGCGACATCTGCCTTCACCGCGTCGAGATCCAGCGTCTTGAAGGCTTCGGCATAGTCGAAGTCGCCGCCCATCGGGTCGCCCACGGGCTGGTTCTGGTGCAGGATCTTCAGGTTCAGCTGGTTCGGCCACCAGTCGCGGTTGGTGGTGCCGCTGAACCGGCCCTTGGTCGATACCCCATGGATGACCGGGCAGCCGCCCAGATCGTTTCCGTCCATCATCGACTCTCTCCTTCTCTTGGCTGTCATCTGGCCCTTGCGGGCCATGGTCTGGCTGTCGCTTCCGAAGACCGCGAAAGGCGCGGGTTCGGGAAAACCTGGGTCACATCTATCATCGCAGGCCGCGGTGTCATCCGGGTTGACGCATCTCCTGCCGCACCGGGCAGGGCGGGGCCTGCGCTGGACATAAGATAGCACCGGGGCGCCATGAGTTTAATTTGTATTTCGGCATCGTTCCGATAATCTGGGATTATGGCAAACCTCACCCTCCGACAGCTCCGCTATGTCGACGCCCTGGCCCGGCACGGCCATTTCGGTCGCGCGGCCGAGGCTTCGGCGGTCTCCCAGCCCGCGCTTTCGGTGCAGATCAAGGAGCTGGAGGCGGCGCTGGGCATGAAGCTCTTCGAGCGCGGCGCGCGGGCGGTGCGGCTCACGGGCTTCGGCGAGGAGTTCGTGACCCGCGCCCGCGACATCCTGCGCGCGGTGGACGAGCTGGGCGACATGGCCCGCGCGGCGGGCAGCGGGCTGTCGGGGCGGCTGCGGCTCGGGGTGATCCCGACCATCGCGCCCTACCTCCTGCCCCGTCTGATCCCCGAGCTGGGCCGCGCCTTTCCCGCGCTCGACCTGCAGATCCGCGAGACCCTGACCCGCCGGCTGATCACCGAGCTGAAGGAGGGCCGGCTCGACGCCGCCATCGTGGCGCTGCCGGTCTCCGAGCCCGGGCTCGAGGAAATGGCGCTTTTCGACGAGGATTTCGTGCTGATCCGCCCCGAGGCCGAGGCGGACCTGCCGGTGCCCGACGGCGAGGCGCTGGCGCGGATGCGGCTCCTGCTCCTCGAAGAGGGGCACTGTTTCCGCGATCAGGCGCTGTCCTTCTGCGACATGACGCCGAACCTGCCGCGCGAGGGGCTCGAGGGGTCTTCGCTGGCAACGCTGGTGCAGATGGTGGGCGCGGGCATCGGGGTGACGCTGATCCCCGAGATGGCGGTCCCGGTCGAGACCCGCTCGGCTCGGGTCTCGGTCGCGCGCTTCGCGCCGCCGCGCCCGAAGCGGCAGGTGGGGATGATCTGGCGCAGCTCGAGCCCGCTGGCCGAGCGTTTCGCCGATCTGGCCGGGGTCGTGGGCCGCGCGGCGCGCTCAGGATGAGGCGCGGGCCAGCACGCCCACCAGCGTCTCGCGATCAAGCGGCACCGGGTTGCCGCGCATCGAGGAGGCGCTTTCCGAAGCCGCCGCCCAGTCCTCCAGCTCGGCTTCGGCGCGGGGCGCCTCGAAGGGCGGCAGCCCGCAGTCGTCGATCCAGTCCTGCAGCGCGTCGAGCGCGCCGACCTTGGGCACCCCGAACTGGTCGGCCAGCACCCGCAGCACGTAGTCGATCCGCCCGGTGGGCGCCTGCGCCTCGGTGAGCGCCTCGGCATTGGCGCGCAGGACCGGCCCCATCAGCCGCCCGACGATCACCCCATGCGCCTGCCCGGTGCGCCCGCCCGCGACGCCCGCCAGCCCGTGCATCGCGCCGAGCCCGGCATTGGCCAGCGCCACGCCGCCGATCAGGCTGACATAGGCCATCTCGTCCCGTGCCTTGGGGTGGTCCTCGTTCATCAGCCAGTAAAGCGCCTCGATTCCGCGCGGGATCGCGTCGCGGCAGAGCGCATCCGTGACCGGGGTCGCGCGGCAGGACAGATAGGGTTCGATCACCTGCGCCACCGCGTCGAGCCCCGAGGACAGCGTCACGCCCTCCGGGCTGCCGTCGGTCAGCGCCGGGTCGACGATGGCGCAGCGGGGCAGCATCCGGCTGTCGCGCAGCGACACCTTGCGGCCCGCCTCGGGCACGCCAATCACCGCGTTTCGCGTCGCCTCGGAGCCGGTGCCCGCGGTGGTCGGCAGCGCGATGAGCGGCAGCGGGTCGCGGTCGAGCGCCCGCCCGTCGCCCACCACCTCGAGATAGGCGCGCGGGCCCTCGGGCTGGGGCAGGAGCGCCGCCAGCGCCTTGCCCATGTCGATCACCGAGCCGCCGCCGACGGCCAGGATTACCTCGGGCGGGGCCTCGGCCAGTTCCGAAAGCCGCGCCTCGAGCGCGGGCAGCTCGGGCTCGCCGCGGTGGTCTTGCAAGGTCAGATCGGCGCCCTCGGCCTCGAGCCGCCGCGCCAGTTGTGCCGCACCGGGGGCGGAGGCGCTGCGCAGCATCAGCACCCGGGTGCCATGGGACAGGCAGGCCGCGACGGCCTGATCGGCGGCTCCCCGGCCAAAAAGCACATGGCGGGGCAGGGCGAGCGAAAACATCTCCATATGCGCAGAACCTAGGGGGTCCTGCGGCGAGGGAAAGCCGCCCATGCGCAAAGCCGAGGATGCGCAGGCCGGGGCCGCACCGTCATGGCGCTGTGACAAACCCGTGGTTTTGCACCCCCGCGCGGGCTCATCGGGGCTGGACAGGCGGTAATCATTTCGAGTATTCGCGAAATATGGAATCAAATCCCGAAGACCAACTCGCCGCGCTTGGCCATCCGCACCGCCTGAAGCTCTTCCGGCTCCTGGTGCGCCGCTATCCCGACGCGGTGCCCGCGGGCGAGCTGGCCGAGGCGCTGGAGACCCGCGCCAACACGCTCTCCTCCTATCTGTCATCGCTGCGTCACGTCGGTCTGATCACTCAAAGCCGATCCGGCCGGTCGCTGCTCTACCGTCTCGATGCCGAGCGGGCGCGGGGGCTGATGGAGTTCCTCTTTGCCGACTGCTGCCAGGGCCGCCCGGACCTTTGCGCCCCCGGCGCGGCGGCGCTGACCGAAGGACCAGGCCTCATGGCTGACCGCAAATACCGGGTGCTCTTCATTTGCACCGGCAATTCCGCCCGCTCGATCTTCGCCGAATCGATCCTGCGCCGCGAGGCCGGCGACCGCTTCGAGGCCTTCTCGGCCGGGACACGGCCGCGCTCGGAGCTGAACCCCTTCGCGGTCTCGGTGCTGCGCGACAAGGGCCATGACGTGAGCGCCCTGCGCGCCAAGACCATTGCTGAGTTCCAGGGCGCGGAGGTGCCGCGCTTCGACTTCGTCTTCACCGTCTGCAACCGCGCCGCCAACGAGGAATGCCCCGCCTGGGCCGGCCAGCCGGTCAGCGCCCACTGGGGCATGCCCGACCCGGTCAAGGCCGAGGGTGCGGAGGCCGAGAAGAGCCTGGCCTTCCAGCAGGCCTACGGCGCCCTCAGAAACCGCATCCTGGCCTTCGCGGCGCTGCCGCTCGAGACGCTCGACCGCATCTCGCTGCAGCGCGCCGTTGACGAGATCGGCCAGTCAGAAACAGGAGAGCCCGCATGACCACCTACGCGCTGAACGGCCTTGGCCGGATCGGCAAACTGGCGCTGAAGCCGCTGCTCGACAGCGGCGCCGAGGTGGCCTGGCTGAACGACGCGGTGGGCGACCCGGAGATGCACGCGCATCTTCTGGAGTTCGACACCGTGCATGGCCGCTGGGACGCGGATATCTCCGCCGATGCCGAGAGCCTGACCATCGACGGCACCCGGCTGCCGGTCCACAATGCCAGCCGCATCGAGGACCTGCCGCTCGAGGGCGTCGACGTGGTCATCGACTGCACCGGGGTCTTCAAGTCCGAGGCCAAGCTCGCGCCTTACTTCGCCGCCGGGGTGAAGAAGGTCGTGGTCTCGGCCCCGGTCAAGGACGGGCCGACCGCCAATGTGGTCTATGGCGTCAACCAGGACATCTACGACCCCGCGGCGCATGACATCGTCACCGCCGCCTCCTGCACGACGAACTGCCTCGCGCCGGTGGTCAAGGTGATCCACGAGGCGATCGGCATCCGGCACGGCTCGATCACCACGATCCACGACGTGACCAACACCCAGACCATCGTCGACCGGCCCGCCAAGGACCTGCGCCGCGCGCGTTCGGCGCTCAATTCGCTGATCCCGACGACCACCGGCTCGGCCACCGCGATCACCCTGATCTACCCCGAGCTCAAGGGCCGGCTGAACGGCCACGCGGTGCGGGTGCCGCTCTTGAACGCCTCGATCACCGACTGCGTCTTCGAGGTGGCCCGCGAGACCACCGCCGAGGAGATCAACGGGCTTTTCGAGGCCGCCGCCGCCGGGCCGCTCCGGGGCATCCTGGGCTACGAGACCCGGCCGCTGGTGTCGGCCGATTACACCAATGACACCCGCTCGGGCATCGTCGATGCGCCCTCGACAATGGTTGTCGCGGGCACCCAGGTGAAGGTCTACGCCTGGTATGACAACGAGATGGGCTATGCCCACCGGCTGGTGGACGTGGCCCGCATGGTCGGGGACAGCCTGTGAGCGCCGCCCGTCCCGAGAACGCGCTTGGCGCCTATGTCGCGGTCACCGCGGCCTATTGGGCCTTCATGCTGACCGATGGCGCCCTGCGGATGCTGGTGCTCCTGCACTTCCACACGCTCGGCTTCTCGCCGGTGCAGCTGGCCTATTTGTTCCTGCTCTACGAGCTGGCGGGGGTCATCACCAACCTCTGCGCGGGCTGGATCGCGGCGCGCTTCGGGATGACCTCGACGCTCTATGCCGGGCTCGGGCTGCAGGTCGCGGCGCTCCTGGCGCTGGCGGCGCTTGATCCCGGTTGGGCGCTCTGGGCCTCGGTCGCCTATGTCATGGCGGTGCAGGGGGCGAGCGGGGTGGCCAAGGACCTCTCCAAGACCTCGGCCAAGAGCGCGGTGAAGTCGCTGGCGCCCACGGGGCAGGGCGGGCTCTTCCGCTGGGTTGCGGTGCTGACCGGCTCGAAGAACGCGGTGAAGGGCCTGGGCTTCCTCCTGGGCGCCGGGCTCCTGGCGACGTTCGGCTTCGTGACCTCGGTCCTGGCCATGGCCGCCGTGCTGGCGCTGATCCTCGCGGGCGTGGCGCTGAAGATGCCGGGCGGGCTGCCGGGCGGGCGCAAGAGCGCGAAGTTCGCCGAGGTCTTCTCCAAGCACGCCAATATCAACCGGCTGTCGCTGGCGCGGGTGTTCCTCTTCGGCGCGCGGGACGTCTGGTTCGTGGTCGGCATCCCGATCTATTTCTACGCGGTGCTGTCCGACGGCTCCGAGGCGGGCAACCGCGCGGCCTTCTTCATGATCGGCAGCTTCATGGCGGTCTGGACGATCCTCTACGGCGCGGTGCAGGCCTCGGCCCCGAAGCTCCTGCGCGCCGCCGAACGCCCCGAGGCCGAGCTGATCCCCGAGGCCCGCGCCTGGACCGGGCGGCTCTTCGCGCTGCCGCTCCTGCTCGCGGTGACGGTGGCGCTGGCGGGCACGCCCGGGACCTGGCTGACGGTGAGCCTGGTCGCGGGGCTCCTGGTCTTCGGAGCGATCTTCGCGGTGACCTCGGCCTTGCACAGCTACCTGATCCTGGCCTTCGCGGGCGGAGAGCGGGTGACCATGGACGTGGGTTTCTACTACATGGCCAATGCGGCGGGGCGGCTTCTCGGCACGCTGATGTCGGGGGTGAGCTACCAGCTCGGCGGGCTGCCGGCCTGCCTGGGCATGGCCTCGGTCTTCCTCGGGGTCTCCTGGCTGGCCGCGCGGCGGCTGCGGCCCGAAGTGGAGGGCGGGGCGGCCTGAGAGTGTGCGGCCCATCCCGGCAGCCATCTTCACGCCGCCACCACGCCCTCCACAGGCCCCGCGAAACCCCGCCCCGGACGCCCGCTCCGGCGCGCCTGGTTGCCCCGGGTCGAAATATGGGTAATGTCTGGCGCCGACATGACGCCAGGACCTGACTTCCCGATGACGCTTCGCGCAAGAATGCGACCCTCGACCCCGCGGGGCCTGCGATGAGCCGCCCCGCACCCCGGCGCAAAGCCGCGCCGCGCCCGACCTGGGCCAAGGCCCTCCTCGACCGCGCCGCAGCGGCGCTTGCCGCGCTCGACCCCGCGCGGCTGCCGCGCCCGGTGCCGGCCCTTGCGCCTGCGCGCGCCACGCGGCCCCAGGGTCGCGCCCATCCCCTTCAACAAAAACAAAAGACGGTGTTCCCCGATGTCTGACGTGGCCGGCAAACCCTGCATTCTCTGTGTCGCGATCACCGGATCGGTGGCGACCAAGGACAACAACCCCGCGGTGCCGATCACCGTCTCCGAACAGGTGGAATCCACCCAGGAAGCCTTCGAGGCCGGCGCCGCGATCTGCCACGCCCATGTGCGCAACGACGACGCCACGCCCTCTTCGGACCCCGAGAAATTCGCGCGCCTGAAGGAAGGGCTGGAGAAACACTGCCCCGGCATGATCATCCAGTTCTCCACCGGCGGGCGCTCGGGCGCGGGCCAGGCGCGGGGCGGGATGCTGCCGCTGCGCCCCGACATGGCCTCGCTCTCGGTGGGGTCGAACAACTTCCCGACCCGCGTCTACGAGAACCCGCCGGACCTGGTGGACTGGCTCGCCTCGGAGATGCGCACCCACGAGATCACCCCCGAGGTCGAGGCCTTCGACCTCAGCCACATCCTGCAGGCGGTGAAGATGCACGAGGAGGGGCGGCTTTACGGCGCGCTCTACGTGCAGTTCGTCATGGGCGTGAAGAACGCCATGCCCGCCGACAAGGAGGTCTTCGACCTTTACGTCGACCTCTTCCGCCGCCGCGCGCCCGGGGCCAATTGGTGCGCCGCGGGCATCGGCGCGAACCAGATCAAGGTCAACGAATGGGCCATCGCAGCCGGCGGCCATACCCGCGCGGGCCTCGAGGACAACGTCCGGCTCGACCGCGAGACGCTGGCGCCTTCGAACGCGGCGCTGATCGCGCGGGCGGCCGAGCTTTGCGCGAAATACGACCGGCCGGTGGCCACCGCCGCACAGGCGCGCGAGATCCTGGGCCTGCGGGCGGCCTGACGCCGCGCTTCCCATCGCCCGGGCCGAGGCGCTACAAGATCCCATGGCGCGCAAGGGACATACCGCGCCCCGAGGCGCGAGCCGGGGCGGGCCGCGCGGGCTGATGCCCGCGCTGGGCGCCGCCTTTATCGGTGTCCTGCTCCTGGGCGTAATCGTCTTCCGGGCGCTGACCGGGCTGATCCACGACCGGGCCGAGGCCGACGCCGAGGCGCTCCTGGCGCAGAGCGAGGCCACCATCGAGGGCTGGCTCGGCCAATACCGCGCGCTGCCGCCGCTTTACGCCCGCGATCCCCGCGTCGTCGCCGCCATGAAGGGCGCGCCGCGTCCCGGCGACCTCGATGCGCTGGGCCGCGAGCTGGCGGAATGGAACCGCATCGCGCGCACCTCGGACACCTATGTCATGGCCCCCGACGGCACCACGGTCGCGGCCTCCAACTACGCCGAGGAACTGAGCTTCGTCGGGAGGAACTTCGGTTTCCGCCCTTACTTCCAGGAGGCCATGGACGGCGCCCCGGCCAGTTTCTTCGCGCTGGGCACGACCTCGGGGCTGCGCGGCTACTACCTCTCGGCCCCGATCCGCGACGGCGCCGGCGGAGAGGTCCTGGGCGTTGTGGTGGTCAAGGTCTCGATCGCCGCGCTCGAGGCGGTGCTGGGCGAGGGCGCGCATCCGGTCTTCGTCAGCGACGAGGCCGGCGTGGTGATCTTCGCCACCCAGCCCGGGCTGCGGCTGACCGCGCTCGAGGAGATCCCCCCCGAGGCCCGCGCCCGGGTCGAGGAGACCCGCAAATACGAGCTCGAGCGCATCGGCCCCGCGCCGCTCGAAGGGCAGGCCGGCGGCGGCTGGGGCGCGCCGCTCTTGCGCGCGCCGGGCATCGGCGAGGGCAGCGCGCCGCAAAGCTACCTGTCGCACGAACGGCCCATGGCCGCCGAGGGCTGGCAGCTGCACCTGCTTTATGACTACGCGCCGGTGCGCCAGCAGGTCTGGACCCTGGCCGCGGCCCTCATCGCCGCGGGCATCGCGCTGACCGCGCTGGCGGCGCTGGGGCTGCAACGCCGCGCGCGGCTGATCCAGCGGCTCGCCGACCGCGAGCAGAACCAGCAGGAGCTCGAGCGCCGCGTCGCCCGCCGCACCGCCGAGCTGACCGAGGCCAACCGCCAGCTCCAGGTCGAGGTCGAGGACCGCCGCACCGCCGAAGAGACCCTGCGCCAGACCCAGAACGAGCTGATCCAGGCCGGCAAGCTGGCCGCGCTGGGGCAGATGTCGGCGGCGCTCAGCCACGAGTTCAACCAGCCGCTGACCGCGATCCGCACCTATTCCGAGAACGCCGCCGCCTTCTACGAGGCCGGCAAGGCGGACCGCGCCGCCGAGAACATCGCCCGGGTCCTGCGGCTCACCGAACGCATGGCGCAGCTCTCCAAGCGGCTGACCCGCTTTGCCCGGCGTTCGGGCGACGACGTGGTGGCGGTGGACCTCGACAGCGTGCTCTCCGAGGCGCTGGCCCTGATCGCGGCGCGGGTGGAACGTTCGGGCGCGCGGATCGAGATTTCCGGGCGCCGCGGCCTCTGGGTCGCGGGCGGCGCCACGCGGCTGCAGCACGTGGTGATGAACCTCGTCGGCAACGCGCTCGACGCCGTGCCGCCGGGCCGCGCGCCGGAAGTGACGATCACCCTGACCGAGGACGCGGGCCAGGTCGCCATGACCGTCGAGGACAACGGCACCGGCATCCCCGAAGAGGCACTGCCGAAGATCTTCGATCCGTTCTTCACCACCAAGGAGGTCGGCCGGGGGCTCGGGCTCGGCCTGTCGATCTGCTACAACATCCTGCGCGACTTCGGCGGCACCATGCGCGCCGAGAACCGCGCGGGCCACGGCGCGCGCATCATCGTGACGCTGAAACAGGCGACGGACAGACAGATGGCGGCGGAATGAGCGCGGAATGACCAAGGTGCAGGTGCTGCTCGTCGACGACGACGAGGATATCCGCCACTCGGTCAGCCAGACGCTGGAGCTGGCCGGCTACGAGGTCGAGGCGCTGGCCCGCCCCGAAGGCGCGCCGGCGCGGCTCGGCCAGGGCTTCGCGGGCGTCGTGGTCTCGGACATAAGGATGCCGGGCATGGACGGGCTGGCGCTGCTGCGCGCCGCGCTCGAGGTCGACCCGGACCTGCCGGTCATCCTGATCACCGGCCATGGCGACGTGCCGCTGGCGGTCGAGGCGCTGGGGCAGGGCGCCTATGACTTCATCGAGAAGCCTTTTGCCGCCGAGCGGCTGACCTCCTCGGTCGCGCGGGCGCTGGAGAAACGCGCCATGACGCTGGAGCTGCGGCAGATGCGCGAGACCTCGCAGGGCGAGGACCTGATCGAGCACCTGGTCCTGGGCCAGAGCCCCGAGATCGCGGGGCTCAAGCGCAAGATCCGCACCATCGCCGCCAGCGCGCTCGACGTGCTGATCGTGGGCGAGACCGGCACCGGCAAGGAACATGTCGCCCGCGCGCTGCATGCCGCCTCGGACCGGGCCGACCGGCCCTTCGTGACGGTGAACTTGGCCGCGCTGCCCGCCGACCAGGTCGAGGCCGAGCTTTTCGGCTATGTCGCGGGGGCCTTCCCGGGCCTTTCGCGGGGCCGGGCGGGGCGGCTCGAACACGGGCGCGGCGGGACGATCTTTCTCGACGAGATCAGCTCCACGCCGCTGGCGGTCCAGGCCAAGCTCCTGCGGGTGCTTGAGGACCGCGCGATCCTGCCGCTGGGCGCCAGCGAGCCGGTGCCGCTCGAGGCGCGCTTCGTGGCCTCGAGCCGCGTCGGCCTCGAGGCGCGGGTGGCCGAGGGCGCCTTCCGCGACGACCTGCTTTATCGCATCAACCCCGTGACGCTGCATCTGCCGACGCTCTCGGAGCGCGCCTCGGACCTGCCGCGGCTCTTCGTGGCCTTCCTCGACCAGGCCGCCGAGCGCATGGGCCGGCCCGCCCCCGAGGTGCCGCCCGAGGTGCTGGTGCGGCTGACCGAACGCCCCTGGCCCGGCAACATGCGCGAGCTGCGCAATGCCGCGGAACTGTATCTCCTGGGGCTCGACGAGGCGCCGCGCGACCCCGGCGGGCAAAGCCTGTCGGAACGCATGGACCGCTTCGAGAAGGACGCCATCGCCGCCGCGCTGGTGGCCAACGCCGGCAACCTGAAGGCGACCTACGAATCGCTCGGCCTCGCCCGGAAGACGCTTTACGAGAAGATGCAGAAGCACGGTCTGCGCCGCGAGGACTACCTCAGCCCCGGCTGACGGCACCGGAAGGGCCGCCCCCGTGTGGGTTTCCACCCGCGCCGCCGGGCCGATGGGTGGATTTGGGAACATCCTCCCGCCAAGGAGCGGAAAAAAATCACGATTTTGCTCTGCGCGATTTGCATGTGTCCGTGGCACCATGCTTCCTGTCGGCTGCCGGCCTGTGCCGGCTGCTCGACCGGCCAGTCCGGCCGAAATCTTTGGGAGGATAAGATGAAGTTTCTTTCGACCACCGCGATCGCACTCGGCCTGATGGCCACGGCCGCCCAGGCGCAGGACGCCCAGGGTGCCGGTCAGTGCGACGACGGCGAGATGGTGATCAAGTTCAGCCACGTCACCAACACCGACCGCCACCCCAAGGGCATTGCCGCCTCGCTCCTGCAGGAGCGCGTCAACGCCGAGATGGACGGCACCGCCTGCATGGAGGTCTATCCGAACTCCACGCTCTACAACGACGACCAGGTGCTCGAGGCGATGCTGCAGGGCGACGTCCAGCTGGCCGCGCCTTCGCTGTCGAAGTTCGAGGCCTTCACCAAGGAGTTCCGCCTCTTCGACCTGCCGTTCATGTTCGCCAACATCGACGCGGTCGACGCCTTCCAGAACTCCGACACCGGCCAGGCGATGAAGGACAGCATGCAGCGCCGCGGCCTGCAGGGGCTCGAGTTCTGGCACAACGGCATGAAGCAGTTCTCGGCCAATGTGCCGCTGATGTCGCCCGAGGACGCCTCGGGGCTGAAGTTCCGCGTGCAGCCCTCCGACGTGCTGGTCGCGCAGATGGAAGCGCTGAACGCCAGCCCGCAGCCCATGGCCTTCTCCGAGGTCTACGGCGCGCTCCAGCAGGGCGTGGTCGACGGGCAGGAGAACACCTGGTCCAACATCTACGGCCAGAAGTTCTTCGAGGTGCAGGACGGCATCACCGAGACCAACCACGGCATCATCGACTACCTGGTGGTGACCTCGGTTGACTGGCTCGACGGTCTCGACCCCGAGGTGCGCGAGCAGTTCACCACGATCCTCGCCGAAGTGACCGAGGCGCGCAACGCCGAGTCCTTCAACACCAACCAGGAAGCCCGCCAGGCCATCCTGGACGCCGGCGGCGAAGTCCGCACCCTGGACGACGCGCAGCGCGGCGCCTGGGTCGACGCGATGAAGCCCGTCTGGGACCAGTTCGTCGAGGACGTCGGCCAGGAGAACATCGACGCCGCGCAGGAGTTCAACGCGCAGGTCACCGGCTCCTGATCTCCTGACATCACCACAGGGCCGGCCCCGCATTCCCGGGGCCGGCCTCTTGCGCCGTTCCGCGCAATCCACGGCACGTCTCTGGGGGAGGAGACCATGTCTACCCATCCGACCGGCACATCGGCCTTCGCCCGCGCCGTCGACGGTTTCGAACGCACCGCCATCGCGATCCTTCTGGGGCTGATGACGCTGGTGACCTTCGTGAACGTCGTCCTGCGCTACCTCTTCAACTCGTCGCTGATCTGGGGCCTCGAGGTCACGCTGATCCTCTTTGCCTGGCTGGTGCTCTTCGGGGTCAGCTACTGCGTGAAGGTCACCGCGCACCTGGGCGTCGACGCGCTTCTGAACGTCATGGGCGCGGGCCCGCGGCGCTGGCTCACGATCCTGGCGGGGCTGATCTGCATCGTCTACGCGCTTCTGCTGATGAAGGGCGCTTGGGACTACTGGGCGCCCTACGCGAGCCTGGACCGCACCAGCGGGCGCTGGTTCCCGACCGGCTTCGAGCAGACCCGCGACCAGGCCTGGTACATCACCGACCAGGTGCCCATGGTGCCCTTCCTGCGCTGGCTCGAACCGCTCATCAACATGGGCGAGGAATACGAGAAGCTGCCGCGCGTGGTGGGCTACACCATGCTGCCCGTCGGCGTGGCGCTGCTGACCTACCGTTTCATCCAGGCCTTCGTGGCCGTCCTGCGCGGCGAGCGCGCGGCCTTCATCGTCAGCCACGAGGCCGAGGATGACGTCGCCGAGGCCCGCCAGAAATCCCGCGCCGAGGAGTCCTGATCCATGGATGTCATCATTCTCTTTTCCATGGTGATCGGCCTTCTGCTGATCGGCGTGCCGATCGCGGTCTCGCTGGGCCTGTCCTCGATCCTGTTCCTGCTGGCCTTCTCGGACACCTCGCTGGCCTCGATCGCGCAGAGCTTCTACCAGGCCATGGCGGGGCACTACACGCTCCTGGCCATTCCCTTCTTCATCCTGGCCTCCTCCTTCATGTCGACGGGCGGGGTGGCGGCGCGGATCATCCGCTTCTCCATCGCCATCGTCGGCCATCTGCCGGGCGGGCTGGCCATCGCGGGCGTCTTCGCCTGCATGATGTTCGCCGCGCTCTCGGGCTCTTCGCCCGCCACCGTGGTGGCCATCGGTACGATCGTGATCGCGGGCATGCGCCAGGTCGGCTACTCCAAGGAGTTCGCCGCCGGGGTGATCTGTAACGCGGGCACGCTGGGCATCCTGATCCCGCCGTCGATCGTGATGGTCGTCTACGCCTCGGCCACCGATGTCTCGGTCGGGCGGATGTTCCTCGCGGGCGTGATCCCGGGGCTCATGGCGGGCCTCATGCTGATGACCACGATCTATGTCATCGCGCGGGTCCGCGACCTGCCGCGCGGCGAGTGGCAGGGCTGGGGCGAGGTCTTCGCCTCGGGCCGCGAGGCGGCCTGGGGGCTGTTCCTGATCGTGATCATCCTGGGCGGCATCTACGGCGGCATCTTCACGCCCACCGAGGCCGCGGCCGTCGCCTCGGTCTATGCCTTCCTGATCGCCACCTTCGTCTACCGCGACATGGGGCCTCTGGCCGCCGACGGCGGCCGGTCGGGCAGCGCGGATATGACCAAGATGGTCGAGGAGGGCTCGCTCTCCGCCGCCGCCGCGCCGCGGCAGGAGAAATCCACCCTCCTGCAGAAGCCGCATGCGCTGATCACCGCCTTCTTCCACCGCGACACCCGCGACACGCTTTTCGAGGCCGGCAAGCTCACGATCACGCTGATGTTCATCATCGCCAACGCGCTGATCCTGAAGCACGTGCTGACCGACGAGCAGATCCCCCAGCATATCGCCGGGGCGATGCTCGACGCGGGCTTCGGGCCGATCATGTTCCTGGTGATCGTGAACGTGATCCTGCTGATCGGCGGGCAGTTCATGGAGCCCTCGGGCCTGATCGTGATCGTGGCGCCGCTGGTCTTCCCGATCGCGATCGAGCTGGGCATCGACCCGATCCACCTGGGCATCATCATGGTGGTCAACATGGAGATCGGGATGATCACCCCGCCGGTGGGTCTGAACCTCTTCGTGACCTCGGGCGTGGCGAACATGCCGGTGATGAACGTGGTGCGCGCGGCGCTGCCCTTCCTCGCCGTGCTCTTCGTCTTCCTGATCCTGGTGACCTATGTGCCCTGGCTCTCGACCTGGTTGCCGACGACCTTCATGGGGCCGGAGATCATCACCTACTAGGGGCGGCAACTTGCCCGGACACCTGCGCCATCCCGGGAGACCGGGGTGGCGTTTTCCTTTGCGGGGCCGGGGGCATCACCTTGAGCGCGCACCCGCGGAAAACCGGGGCCTCAAATAGCCTCTGGGCGGGCTTGAGGCCCGCCCAGACCCACGCCTTTCGGCATGGAACGCAGCGGGGTGCTCGCTACGCGGCCTTCGCCTCGAGGACCGTCACCAGCCCCGAGAGGAGCCGGCTCCAGCCTGCGACGAAGTCCTTTTCCACCCGGCGCGACGCGCAGTCGGGCAGGGCGGAAATCTCACGGGTGGCGAGGTCGCGCAGCGCCTCGCGCCATTCGGCGATGGAGAGGTTGGGCACCGCGGTGGCGCCGTCCTCGATGTGGTCGCGCAGCCCGTCGACCGGGGCCGCCAGCAGCGCCCGGCCGGCGGCGCGGGCCTCGCTTGCGACGATGCCGAAGGCTTCCCAGCGCGAGGGCATGGCCACCGCATCGAGCCCGCCCATGGCGGCGACCGGATCGGCGGCATGGCCGACAAAGCGGATGCGGGCATCGCCGCGCGCCAGGGTCTCGAGGCGGGCGCGCTCGGGCCCCTCGCCGATGACGCGCAGCTCGAGGTCCAGCTCGGGCGCGGCGCGGAAGGCCTCGATCAGGATGTCGAAACCCTTCTGCGGGGCCAGCCGTCCCAGGGCGCCCAGGACGCGGGCCCGGCGCTGCGGCGCGGGCAGGGCGCGGAAGGCGGAGAGGTCCACGGTCGGGCGGATGGTGACCAGCGCCTCGGGGGCGACCAGCTCGCGGGCGCTCATCCAGGCGGCCTGGGCGTGGCTCACCGCGACCACCCGGTCAAAGAGCGCATAGGCGGTGCGCAGGAGCGCCAGGAAGCGGCCCTTCTGCGGCACGTTCAGCGCGGTGAAGCCCTCGGTGTAGCTGTGCTCGACATGCACGAGGGGCGTGGCGGGATGCAGGGCGCGCAGCGCCATGAGCGCCGGCAGGCCGCGCCAGTTCACGGTCAGATGCGAGACGATGACATCGGCGTCGCAGCGCCCGTGGCTGAGCGCGCCGCGCTTGACCTTGCGGATGCGGTGCAGCCCCTCGCGGGCCAGCTCGGGATGGCTCCGGATGTGGTCGAGCAGGCGGGTCACGCCGCCGGGCTGGGTGTCGTCGACGAGGTGGAGGATCACGGGCAGGGTCATCTCGGGGGTCCTTCTGGGCAGAGTGTCGGAGAGAGGGGGCAGGTCGGTCGCGCTAGATCGGTCAGGCGGGGCGGGCCCCGGCCCGCGAGAGGCCGAGCACGGGTTTCAAGAGGCGGCTCCCGCCGGCGCCGAGGACCAGCGCCGCGGCCAGCGTGGTCAGCGTCTTCACCGGCTCCTCGAGGAGCGGCCGGCGCGAGGTCGCGAGCGCGCCGAGCGCCAGTTGCACCGCGCGCGGGCCGTCGAGCGCGCTGACCGCCCGGCGGGCGAGGTAGCGCAGCTGGTAGGCGCGGGCGGCGGGGGTGACGCGCGCGAAGAACTCCGGCGCCAGGGGTGTCAGCTTCTCGACCATACGCTCCCAGGCGTCGTGCTGGCGCTCGGTGTTGGCCGAGAGGCCCGCGCCGTTCACCCGGTAGGCGGTCAGCAGGCCCGGCACGCCCTCGATGCTCCAGCCGGTGGTCAGCATGAGGCGCATCCAGCACTCGATGTCCTCGGACTGGCGGAAGGTCTCGTCGAAGACGCAAGCGCGGGTGCCGGCGTGGCGCGGGTAGTAGACCAGCGCCTCGGCGGCCTCGCGGCGCATGACCGCCGCCGAGCCGTTGCCGATCGGGTTGCGCTTGAAGACATGCGCGGCGTCGATCTGGCGCAGACGCGGCTTCTGGGCGTGGCCGGTGGGCCGGCCCGCGTCGTCGATCAGCACCGAACCCGAGAAGCTCAGCCCGACCTCGGGTGCCGCGTCGAGATGCGCCACATGCACGGCCAGCTTCTCGGGCCGCCAGAGGTCGTCGGCGTCGCAGAAGCCGATATAGGCGCCGCGGGCCTCGAGGATGCCGGTGTTGCGCGCCCCGGCGAGGCCGCGGTTGGGCTGGCTGACCAGCCGGATGCGGGCGTCGGTCATATGGGCGCGGGCGATCCGGGCGGTGGCATCGGTGGAGCCGTCGTCGACCACGATGATCTCGAGGTCGGTGAAGCTCTGCGCGGTCAGCGAGGCCAGGGTCTCGGCCAGGGTGGCCTCGGCGTTGAAGGCGGGGACGATGATGGAAGCGCGGTGCATGGCTCTGGTCCTTCAGTTGGTGAAGAGCGCGCGGCGAAGGCGGCGGGGCATGAACGGGGCGGCGGCGGCGGCGAGCGTCGTGGCCAGCCCCCGGCGCACCGGCGAGAGGAACCCGCGCGGGTGGCGCGCAAGGCCCTGCAGGGCCAGCCCCAGCGCGGCGGCGCCGCCCAGGTCGAGGCGCAGCGCGCGGCGCGCGAGGTAGCGCAGGTAGACGGCCTCGGCGCGGGCGGCGGGGCGGTGGCCGTAGCGGCGGGCGGTCTCGATCACCCGGGCGCGGGCGGCCTGCATCCGGCGCAGGTCCGAGGACAGGCCCGCGGGGCTCGCGCGGTAGTAGAGGTGCAGCCCGTCGAGGCCGCGCAGCTCGCAGCCCTCGCCGACCAGCCGGACCAGGAAGTCCAGGTCCTCGTTGTGGACCATGCCGGCGTCGAAGCCGCCCGCCATGGCGAAGGCCGCCCGGCGGATCGAGAGGTTCGACAGCGTGCCGACCGGGTTCTCGCCGAGCAGCATCGGGATGGTGACCCGGCCCACGGGCACGGTCGAGACCGAGCGGGCGTCCTCGGGCGTTGCCTGGAAGAAGGCGATCTGGCCGAAGACCGCGTCGAGGCGGGGGTAGTTCATTGCCCGGTTCACCGCATCGAGCTTGCCCGGCGCCCAGATGTCGTCGGCATCGCAGAAGGCGATGATCTCGCCGCGCGCCAGCGCCAGGGCGCCGTGGTTGCGCGCCGCGCTCGGGCCCCGGCCGGGGTTGGCGGTCCAGAGGATGCGGCGGTCGGCGGCGGCCCGGCGGGCCAGGATCTCGCAGGTGGCGTCGGTCGAGCCGTCGTCGATGACCAAGACTTCCCAGTCGGTGAAGCTTTGACATGCGATGCTGTCGAGCGTGGCCTCCAGCGTGGCGGCGGCGTTCAGGCAGGGGATGATGACGGAGATGCGCGGCATGGCTCAGGCCCTTTGCGGCGAGGAGAGGAAAGCGAAGGCGAGGGCGGGCAGCGAGGCGCCGACCATGGTCAGGGTGCTCACGCCCAGGTAGCCAAGGGCGATGGCGGTCAGCCCGTGCGGGGCCATGACCAGCGTGTTGGCGATCACCGCGAGGGTCAGCACCAGGGTGGCCCCGAACTCGATCTCGGCGCGGTTGGAGCTGCGCAGCCAGCCGGCGGCGGCGGTCCAGATCAGCGTCGGGATGGCCGCGAGGCAGAGGATCGAGACCAGGTGCGACAGCTCCGCCCAGTCGGGCCCGAGGAGCAGCGGCACATACCAGGGCGCGAGCAGCGACTGGGCCAGCACCGCGGGCACGATCAGCCCAAGCGACAGGAGCAGGCTTTCCCGCAGGGCTCCGGCGCGGTCGGCCTGGGCGCAGAGATGCGGGAAGAGCACCGTCGCGAAGGCCACCGAGAAGGAGTTGGCGAGGCTCAGGCCCGCGTTGAAGGCCATGAAGTAGAGGCCCAGCGTCTCGGCGCCGAGCAGCGCGCCGACGATCAGCTTGTCGGCCTGCAGCCGCGCGGCCTTGACGATCTCGACCCCGAGGACGGCCCAGCCGAAGGCCAGGAAGGGCTTGATGGGTGCGAAACCCGCGGCGCGGTCGCGCTGCCAGGGCCGCAGGCGGCGCATGGCGATCAGCCAGAAGGGCGCGGTCAGCAGGCGCGGCAGGATCAGCGCCAGGGCGACCGGCCAGACCAGCGCCAGCGCGACCGAGAGGAGGTTCGCGATGACCACCTGGCCGCCGGCGATGGCCGCGGTGCGGCGCATCCGGCCCTCGCGCATGGCCAGCGCCGCCTGCACGAGGCCCGCCGGCATGAAGAGATATTCGCCCGCCAGCACCAGGATCAGCAGCGCCACCGCGGCGCTGCCGCCGGCGGCATAAAGCAGCCCCGCGACCGCGGCCTGGGCGGCGAAGAGCCCCAGGCACCAGGTCCAGAAGATCCGGTGGGCGGTGGCGCAGGTCGCCTCGAGGTTCTCCTCGCGGGCGGCAATGATGCGCTGGGTTACGCCGTTCTCGGTCAGCGCCTTCAGGATGTCGGCGGCGGCGAGCGCGGCGGCGGCGATCCCGACCTCGCGGACATCCATGACCCGGGCCACCGCGATCACCACGAAGAGCCGCGACGCCTTGGCGGCTGCCTCCGACGCGCCATAGGCGGCGAGGTTCTTTGCGAGGGTTGCGATTGACGAGTTGCGGGGCATAGGGCGGGGTCCTAAGGTTCTGGTGCACGGTTGTTTTAGCCGGGCCAGCGCGGGTCCGTCCCGGCCCCGGACGGGGAGGGCGGATGCGCCAAGGGACACGCGCCTGTCCGAAGGGATAGCCGGGGCATCCCGGCGCGCCGGGAGAGGCGGGCAGCGGGGGTTTGAACCCGCTGCACGAGGGACAATTGCAGCCGGGGCTCGCATGGCACCGAAGATTTTTCCGAAGCTCATTTGCGGGTTCAGCGCGCTGGCGCTGGCCGCCTGTTCATCGCTCAGCCCGCCGCGGAACCTCGAGCCCGTGGCCGAGGGGCGGGGCTACCAGGCGCAGTATCGCACGCCGCCGCCCCGGGCGCCCGAGCCGCTCTACCTGCGCGCCGAGGAGATGAACGCCGCCGATTGCCTGCCCTATCGCGGCGGCGTGCTCTCGGGCGGCGCGAAGTTCGCCGCGGGGGTGCCGCAGGTGCTGCGCGGCGAGCGGCTGTCGCGCAACGACCTGGTGGCGATCCGCGTGGGCGAGGACGAGGTCTTCAACGGCGCCTATGTGGTCTCGCGCGACGGGGCGCTGAAGCTGCCCTTCCTCGGGCCGATCCGCGCCCAGGGCCGCACGACCGGCGCGATCGAGACCGACCTGGTGGCCGGGCTCCTGCGCGCGGGGCTTTATTCCGAGGCGCCGCTGGTCTCGGTCCGGGTGACCGATTTCGCCTCGATCTCGGTCGGCGTCTCGGGCGCGGTCTTCGAGCCCCGCGCACTGGAGATCGGCGCGGTGGCGGCGGAAAGCCTCGACCGGGCGCGGCAGGAGGCGCTCGGCGCCTCGACCGAGGGGCGCAACCTTTCGGCCGCGATCCGCGCCGCGGGCGGCATCCGTCCCGACGCCGACCTCTCGGCGGTCGAGGTCCGGCGCGGCGGCTCGGTCTACCGGGTCGACATGCGCGGCGTCTTCGAGGGGCGGCACGTCGGCGACGTCATGCTGCTGGCCGATGACGAGGTGGTGGTGCCTTCGCGCAACTGCTTCCAGGACGACCTGATGCGCCCGAGCCCGGTGAGCCCGCCGGGTGTGACGCTGTTCCTGTCGAACCTGACCCAGCCCGCGACCGCCAATGCGCCCTCGGCCATCGGCCGCGAGGTCCGCGAGGTGCCCTATGGCACGCGCCACATGCAGGCGGTGGTGGACACCAACTGCGTCGGCGGCGCGCGGTCGACCAGCGCCAACCGCTCGGCGGTGCTGTTCACGCGCAACCCGGTGAGCGGCGTCTCCACGGTGATCGAACGCGACATCGAGGACATGCTGCGGCGGCCCGACCGCGACGACTACGACCCCTATGTGCTGCCCGGCGATTCCATCGCCTGCTACGACAGCACGGTGACCAATATCGCCGAGATCGGCCGGGTGCTGGGCATCGTGGTCCCGGCGGCGATCCTGGTGAGGTAAGGCGGGCGGAGGTCGTGGGGCTGCTTGTCAGCTAGAACCCCCACCCGACACGCCTGCCCTCAGACCAGGCCGCCGCCTTCCGGGCCGGCCTCGGCGCTGGCATCCTCCAGCTCTTCCGTCGCCCGGGCGATGGCGGCGCTGAGGGCCGGGGCGTCGTCTTTCTCGGCGGCCAGTTCCACCGCAAGAAGCCGGTCGCGCAGGCCGAGCTGGCCGAAGACCGCGGCGCTGCCGGCGATCTTGTGGCAGCGGGCGGCGATCTCCTTCTTGTCCTCGGGTTCGGACTTCAGCCAGTGCAGAAGTTCGCGCCGCTCCTGCCGGAAGCGGGTCTCGTAGCGCGCCATGACGTCGTCGAAGGCGCTTTGCACCTCTTCGGGGGCCGGGGGGCGATGGGCGCGCGTTGGCGGCGCGGGTTTGCCCTCCGGCGGGACCGGCGGGGCCAGCGGTTCGGGGGCGGGGCCTGTTTCGGAGGCCGCGCTCGGAGCGGAGAATGTGGCCGCATCGGAGGGCTGCGCTCCGGGGCTGTGGGCGGCAAATCCTCCCGCATCGGCGTGCTGCGCAGCCGCGCCGGGAGCAGAGCCCACATCGGACGCGCCGCCCGCAAGCCCAACCGGACCGGCCCCGTTCACCGAGGTCCCCTCAGAAAGCGGCGTCTTGCCGTTCAGCCCCTGCGCGCCTCCCGCCAAAGCCGCACTCCCGTCAGGCGCGGCATCGACCGCCTGCCGCGTGTCGCCCACGCCGACGCCGTTGACGTTCCGCGCGATGGCCTCGCGCAGCTCGGTCTTGGAGAAGGGCTTGCCGAGGAAATCGCTCATGCCCGCATCGGCAAAGCGCTGCCGCGCGTCGGCCAGCACATTGGCCGAGAGCGCCACGATCGGCACGTCGCGCGACAGGCCCGTGCCGGCGCGGATGTGGCGGGTCGCGTCGAGCCCGTCCATGACCGGCATGGAGACATCCATGAAGATGATGTCGAAGCGCTGCGCCTCGGCGATGCGCAGGGCCGAGGCGCCGTTCTCGGCCTCGGTCACGCTGTGGCCCAGCCCGCGCAGGGTCTCGCGGGCGACCTGGCGGTTGATCTCGTTGTCCTCGACCACCAGCACCTCGAGCCGCGCCTGCGGGGTGCTTTCGTGGTGCGGCCGCCCGGTGTCGGCGGGCGCCTCGGTCGGCTCCAGCGGCAGGCGCAGCCAGAAGACGCTGCCTTCGCCGAGCGTGCTTTCGACGCCGATCTCGCCGCCCAGCCCCTCGACGAAGCGCTTGGCGATGCCGAGGCCCAGCCCGGTGCCGCCGGTCTTGCGGTGGAAGGAGGAATCGGCGGTGTGGAAATCGTCGAAGACATGCGGCAGATCCGCCTCGGAGATGCCGAGCCCGGTGTCGATGACGCGGAACTCCACCCGCGGCGGCGGGCCCTGGTCGACCACCTCGACCTCGATCGCGATGCGGCCCTGGTGGGTGAACTTGATGGCATTTCCGACGAGGTTCAGCAGGATCTGCTGCATCCGCATCTCGTCGAGCAGCACCCAGTCGAGCCGCGGGCCCGTCCAGGACCATTCCAGCCGGTTGCCGTTCTTGCCCGCGTTGCCCGACTGGCCGTCGACGACATTCTGCAGGAAGCGGCCCAGGTGCACCGGCTTCATCACGAAGCGCGTCTTGCCGGATTCGTGGCGCGAGATGTCGAGCACCGTGTCGACATGGTGCATCAACAGATCGCCCGAGAGCTTCATGTTGCCGATGTAGCGCGCCTGTTGATCGGTCAGCCGGGTCTCTTCCAGAAGCCCGAGATTGCCGATGATGCCGTTGAGCGGCGTGCGGATCTCGTGGGTCATCACCGCCAGGAAGTCGGATTTCGAGCGCTCGCCGGCCAGCGCCCGGTCGCGGGCCTCGACCAGTTCGCGCTCGGCGGCGACGCGGGCCGAGATGTCGCGCAGAAAGCCGATCACCAGCTGGTCGTCGCCGTCCTCGGCGACCTGCAGCGCCAGTTCGACAGGGAAGACCTCGCCGGATTTGCGGATCCCCTCGAGCCGCACGCGGCCCTGGCCGACGACGTGGTACTCGCCGCCCTCGGCCATGCGCTCCATGCCGGCGTCATGGGCCTCGCGCAGGTGCCCGGGGACCATGACCTCGCCGATGGTGCGGCCGTAGACCTCTTCGGCGCTATGCCCGAAGATCGTCTCGGCGGCGGCGTTGAACTCGAGGATGCGGCCCGTGCGGTCGGTCACCACCACCCCGTCGAGCGAAGAGCCGAGGATGGTGTTGAGCCGCGCATAGGCCGAGGCCAGTTCCGCCCCGCGCCGCTCGGTCTGGCGGTTGGCGGCATAGGCATGGGTCGAAAGCAGCACCAGCGCCACCACCAGCGCCACGGTCACCAGCGCCAGCCGCACGAAGGTCGAGGCGATGGCGGTGCGCCGGGCGTCCGATTGTTCGGCGAAGAAGAACAGCCCGGTGTTGGCCATGAGCCGCACCACCGGGCGTTCGGCCTCGGCGCGGGCGATCATCTGGGGCAGGGCGGCGCGCAGCTCGGGGTCGGGCGCGTCGATCATCGGGATCGTGTCGTCGAGAAAGACCCGGATCGCGGCGAGCGCCGCGGCGTAGCGCGGCTCGGCCTGCATGTCGGAATAGATCGAGCCGCGGGTCAGCGTGGCGATACGGCTGTAGAAGATGTCGAACTCCAGCCGGACCTGCGCCAGGGCGGCATCGGTGTCGGCGGGCTCGGCGGTTTCCGCGTGTTCCAGCGCGCGCTTGTATTCGAGGTATTCGACCTCCGCCTGCGAGAGGGTCCATTGGACGTTGTCCGATTCCGCCGTGCTGAGCAGTTGAAGGTCCTGCCAGACCTCCCGCACGAGGAAGGCCATGACGAGGATGCACAACGAGGCCATCGCCACCAGGAGCCAGGGTCCTGATTGGCGGTTCTGACCGGGTTTGACCATAATGGATCGCCTCTCGACTGCGGTGCGCCGAGAATACGACGTCACTCTTCGACGATCTCCATCCTATCGAGTTGCCAGATGCTGCGCGAGTATATCACCTCGGTTCGGTATTCAGCGTTCGCATCATAGGGATAAAGAACCCACAACGGGCCCTTTTCACGCCGGGACATGGCGTTTCCGTCCATCTCGTAGGCCACGATCGGGCCATCCTCGATTCCGTCCGAGGTGGGGATCTCGACGGTGTAGTCGTTGATGGCGGTGGCACGGATGGTGCCCTCCTCGGCGCCCACGTGTTCGAGCAGGGTGCTCAGCGAGATGCCGGTGAAGACATGGCTGCCTTCGGTCCAGATGGTCTTGGTCTCGACATCGCGGGCTTCGAGCTCTTTCAGCATCGCGATGTCGAATTGTGCGGTCTCCTCGACGTTGGTCTCGGAGATGGCGCCGCTGATCGTCAGGACGACGGGCCCCTCGGGCATCGGCAACGCCTCGGCCTGGGCCAGCGACGCCGAAAGGGCGAGGCCGCACAGGCTCAAGGGTAGGGATCGTGCATTCATGCGCATGGAACTCTCCTAAAACGGTGCCCATGGACTGTCAGATTCACGCGAAGATTTCACGCGCGCTTGCGGATCGAAGCCTATCCTTTGGGATAGGTTTCGCGCTTCAGGCCGCCGGTCGCAGGCCAAGTTGCGCCGCCAGCCGGCTCTCCAGCCCCTCCCCGAGGTCGCTGCGGTCGAGCGCGAAGGCCAGGGTGGCCTCGACGAAGCCGCGCACCGAGCCGCAGTCGAATCGCTCGCCCTCGAAGCGGTAGCCGCTGACGCCGGCGCGGGGCAGGTCGCGGTTGATCGCGTCGGTGAGCTGGATTTCCCCGCCCGAGCCGGGGCCGAGGCGCGCCAGTTCGTCGAAGATCGAGGGCTCGAGGATGTAGCGGCCGATCACCGCGCGGGTCGAGGGCGCGAGCGCCGGGTCGGGCTTTTCCACCAGCGACCGGGCGCGGGTGACGCGGCCGCGGCTCTCGCCGCAGTCGAGCACGCCGTAGGCGCCGACCTCGGCGCGGGGCACATCCATGGCGGCGACCATGTGACCGCCGGTCCGGGCATGGGCGTCGACCATCTGCGACAGGGCCGGGGTAGCGCCGCGGATCACGTCGTCGGGCAGGAGCACCGCGAAGGGCTCGTCGCCGACCAGGCGGCGGGCCAGCAGCACCGCGTGGCCGAGGCCGCGCGGCTGGTCCTGGCGCAGGATGGTCATCGCGCCCTCGGGCATGCGGGTCGCCTCCAGCGCCTCGAGCGCCTTGGTCTTGCCGGCCTCGCGCAGCTGCGCCTCGAGCGCGCGGGCGGTGCAGAAGTAATCCTCGAGCGCGGATTTCCCGGCGGCGCTGACGAAGATGAACTCCTCGATGCCGGCGGCGCGCGCCTCGTCGATGGCGTATTGGATGAGCGGGCGGTCGACCAAGGGCAGCATCTCCTTCGGGACCGACTTGGTGGCGGGCAGGAAGCGAGTGCCAAGACCGGCGACGGGGAAGACGGCTTTGCGGATATGGGTCATCGTGGGGCCTTTCTGGATCGGGGATTGCAGATGGGGATAGGCGATCGGGGTTAAGGAAGGCTGAGGCCCGGGGGGATGGGCCAGAAGCAGGGTTAATGGCGGCTGAAGGGGCTCAATAGGCGCCCCGGCCCGAGATCACCGCCCGGAAGGTCATGGCGATGAGCAGGAGGTCGAGCAGCGGGCTCTTGGCGCGGACATAGGCCAGGTCCATGTCGATCATCTTATCGAAGCCGATGTCGGCGCGGCCCGAGACCTGCCAGAGGCCGGTGATGCCGGGTTTCACCCGCAGCCGTCCCAGCGCGCGGGCAGGGTAGGCGGCGACCTCTTCGCGCAGCGCCGGGCGCGGGCCGACGATCGACATCTCGCCTTTCAGCACGTTGAGGATCTGCGGCAGCTCGTCCACCGAGAGGCGGCGCAGCAGCCGGCCGACGCGGGTCACGCGCGGGTCGTGGCGGGCCTTGAAGCAGACGCCCTCGCGGTCGGAGGTGGCCAGCAGTGCGGCGCGGCGCGCCTCGGCGTCGGTGAACATCGAGCGGAACTTGTAGACCCCGAAGGTCACGCCGTCCTTGCCGACGCGGGTCTGCTTGAAGAAGACCGGGCCGCGGCTGTCGGCCTTGATCGCGGCGGCGACCAGCAGCAGGAGCGGCGCCAGAAGGAGCAGTGCCGAGAGGCTGACCGCCAGGTCGAGCCCGCGCTTGATGACCTGGGCGCGGTCGACGCCCGCCAGGGCATGGCGCGCGGCGCGGGCCAGGAAGGTGGCATTGCCGAGGAGGTAGCGCCCGGCCATGCGGCGGGGCTCCATCGCCAGCCGCCAGACCCATTCGAGCCGCGCGCGGCGCAGCGCCATGGGCGCGCGGGCGACATTGCCGGCCAGGAAGTCGAAAAGCGCGCCGACGCCGAGCTGCAGGCGCGGGGTGAGCGCCGCGCTGTGCTTGTCGATCCAGATCTCCTGCTTCGGCACGCCCATGGCGACCAGCAGGATGTCGGCGCCCGAGGCGTTGATCTCAGCCAGCGCCGCGGCATCGTCCTGCGCGCCCTCGTAGCCGTCGCGGGTGCCCGCGATGCGCAGGCCCGGGATCATGGTGCAGAGCTTCGCCGCCGCGGCCTCGGCGGTGCCCGGCGTGCCGCCGAAGAGAAAGACCGACAGGCCGCGCTTGGCCGCGCCGCGCAGCAGCTCGGGCACGAAGTCGGTGCCGTTGAGGTTCTCGGTCAGCCGGGTGCCGGTCATCCGGCCCGCGAGCTCCACGCCAATGCCGTCGGGCAGCACCGCGTCGGCCCGGGCGAAGGCGGCGGCCAGCGCCGGAATGCGGGCCCGCAGGTTGGCGGTATGGGCGTTGACGAAGAAGACCCGGCGGGCCGCGCCCTCGAGCAGCGCCTCGACCGTCGCACCGGTGGTCGCGTCAACCATAGGGAGATCCATCACCGAGGCGCGTGGCAGCCATGCGGCACCCGCGAGCGCGGCACTGGCATCACACTGGAAAAGCGCGGGCGAATAGTGTTTCATGATCCATAAGCTCCGGTGTTTGCTGGTTTTCAGTGTTTTTGTCCGGAACCGGTTTGCAGACCAGACGAGCAAGCGGAGAGCCTTGGCCGCCCTTCGGCGAGGCGGACCACCAATGTGACTAGTTGCGGGTGAGAGCGGAGAGAACGCCTATCCGATCGGATGACCGGGCAGAGCTTTTCGCGCATTTCGTGTCTTGATCGCGCGCGATTCAGACGCAATAGATCATCCAAAGGGACGGATGCTGACGTGCGAATACTCTTTGCCGACGACCACGACCTGCTGCGCGACATGATCGTCGCCTACCTCGAGGCCGAGGACGGGATCGATGTGGAACAGGCCGCCAGCTTCGAGGAAGCCTGCGCCAAGATCGAAACCGGCGGGCGCTACGACCTGGTGCTCCTGGATTACAAGATGCCGGGGATGCGCGGGCTCGATTCGCTCGAGAAGGCGCTGACGCTCGACGGGCGCGACCAGCGGGTCGCGATCATCTCGGGCGAGGCCTCCCGCGAGATCGCCGAGAAGGCGCTGGCCATGGGGGCGGCGGGCTTCGTGCCGAAAACGCTGGCGGCCAAGTCGCTGGTCAGCGCGATCAAGTTCATGGCCATGGGCGAGCAATACGCCCCGATCCAATTCATGACCGCCGAGGCCGAGCGCGAGAGCCATCCGATCGTCGACAAGCTCACCCAGCGCGAGACCGAGGTTCTGAAAGGCGTCTTCGAGGGCAAGTCCAACAAGGAAATCGCCCGCGACCTCGACCTGACCGAGCCGACGATCAAGCTGCACATGAAGACGCTGTTTCGGAAGCTCGACGTGAAGAACCGCACCCAGGCGGCGCTTCTGGCCAAGGAAGAAGAGATCTTCTGAGCCCTCCTTCCTATCCCATCGGCTAGGCGCTCTGGCCTCCGGTGTGCCGACCTATGCCCCCGCGTGCGGGTCATCGCGGGCGCCATAAGGGTAAAGAACGGGCAAAGGAGATTTGCCCATGACCCTCGCGACCGAGACCCCCGATCGTCCGCGCCCCTCTGCCATCGCGCTTCTGCGCCAGCCGCTGCGCAGCCTGTCCTTCCGCCGCCTTCTGGTCGGCGGGCGGCTGGGCGACGCGGGCCGGCTGCCGCGCTACGCGGCGGTCTTCATTCTAAGTGCCGCGGGCGTCTGGGCGCCGATCACCGGCTATCTGACCACCACGCCGCCGAGCTACGTTAGCCAGGCCTCGCTGATCCTGCCGGGCTCGGGCGCCTCGGCCTCGGTCAACCTCGCCGAGATCGGCCAGGCCTCGTCCTACGCGCATTCGGCCTTTGCCAACAATTCCGTCAGCCCGACCGAGACCTACAAGCGCCTGATCGGCGCCGACCGCATCCTCGCCGCCGCCGCCGCGCAGCTCGGGGGCACGCTGCGCGATTTCGGGCGGCCGCGGATCACGCTGGTCGACCAGACCGGGCTCATTCACCTCGAGATCACCGGCGGCACGCCGCTGGCCGCCCAGGACAAGGCCGAGGCGTTGCTATCGGCCTTCTTCTCCGAGATCGACCGCCTGCGCGAGGATGAGCTCAGGGTGCGCGCCGACGGCGGGCTGGGCGCGATCCGCGACTACCAGGAGACCGTCGCCGCCACCCGCGCCGCGATCACCGAGCTGCAGCGCGAGACCGGGCTGCATTCGGCCGAGCAATACCGCCAGCATGTCGCCCGGATCGACGGCGACCGGCGGGCGCTCGACGACCTGGCCGCGCGGCTGGCGCAGAAATCCCGCGCGGTCGAGGCGCTGGTCCTGCGGCTCGGCATGTCGGCGGATCTCGCGGCGGCCTCGCTGCGGCTTTTCGCGGACCGCGAATACATGTCCATGCTGGAGGAGGCCGCGGCCCAGGGCGCGACGCTCGCGGACATGCGCTCGCGCTTCGGCCCCCGGC
This sequence comes from Roseivivax sp. GX 12232, assembly GCF_021272185.1. Classification (GTDB taxonomy): domain Bacteria; phylum Pseudomonadota; class Alphaproteobacteria; order Rhodobacterales; family Rhodobacteraceae; genus Roseivivax. Next base: position 44,018 of record NZ_JAJSEC010000008.1, on the reverse strand, counting down.
ATCCGAGCGTCGCCCAGGCCGCCGCCGCCTCCGAGGCCGCGCGCGCCGCGGCGCTGGCGCGGGGCGGGCAGGTGACCGGCCTGGCTGCCGCCGCGCTCGACCGGCTGGACCTCTCGCCCGACGGGGCGCGGGCCGATCTGCTGGCCGAGCTGGTGCGCCTCGAGGCCGAGCGCGCGGGCCTCGCCGCCGAACACGCCGCCCGCGACAAGGCGCTCTCCGCCGAGACGGCCTGGCTGGCCGAGGCCGCGCCTGCCGCCGCAAGGCTCGAGGACATGCAGCGCGACTTCGACGTCGCCGAGGCGGTCTTTGCCTCCGCCATCGCCCGCGCGGAATCGAGCAAGACCGACATCTACGCCTCCTATCCGCTGGTGCAGGTGCTGGAGGACCCTTCGCTGCCCGAGGGGCCGTCCTCGCCGCGGGTCAAGCTGGCCATCGCCGCGGGCGTCGCGGCCATGATCATGCTGCTCATCGGGTTGTCGCTTGGCTGGATCCGCCAGGCGGTGATCGGACGGCTCATCGCCCAGCCCGAGGACCAGGCATGAGCGCCGTCTCGACGGCCGCGGCCGTGCCCGGCCATCCCGCCGCGAGCATGCCGACCAAACCCGCCGCAAGCACACCCGCTAGTCCCGCCGCAAACACGGCTGACGGTCCCGCCAAACCCGCCGCGCCCACCGCCGCGCTGGCGCCCGCCAACCCCGCCGAGGCCATGGCCTACAAGGCGCTGATCTGGACCTGGCCCTTCTACGCCTTCGGCGCGCTCTACGTCGTCGGCCCCGTCCTGGCCTGGTGCCTGGGCGCGCTGGCGCTCCTGTCGCTCTACCTCGGCCCGGCGATCCGCGCCGACCTGCGCGCCACGGGGCCCGTCCCGCCGGTGGTCTGGGCCTGGATCCTCGGCATGGTCGTCATGCTGGTCGCGCTCTGGGTCGGGCATCTCGACTGGGGGCTCGGCATGAAAAAGACCATCAAGAGCTCGATCGGCTGGGCCAAGGGCTGGGCGCTCATGGCGCTGTTTCCGCTGGCCGGCGCGGTCCTGCCCCTGCGCCGCGAGGTGCTGGCGCGCGGGCAATGCGTGATCGGCCTCTGGACGCTCTGCCTTGCGCCGGTGCTTCTGGCGGCGCCCTACATCGGCCTGCCCGAGCGCATCTTCACCTCGCCGCTGAAGGCCGTCGGCGGGCCGGGGCCGGAGTATTTCTCGGTCTATTTCTTCACCTTCGACCCGGCCTCCTGGACGCCGCGCTGGCAGTTCTACGCCCCCTGGTCGCCCTTCGCGGCGCTCCTGGGCGTGGTGCAGGTGCTCTTCGCGCTCGAGGAAAAGAACATCCGCTGGCGCAGCATCGGCATCGCCGCGGGCGTCCTGATGATCCTGGCCTCGAAGTCGCGCATGGGGCTCGTGGGGCTCGTGGCCTGCACCATGGGGCCGCGCCTCATGCCCCTGATCCTCAAGGGCTGGGCCTGGAGCTTCCTGGCCGCCTGCGCCACCGGTTTCGCCATCGTCGGCGGCACCCTGGTGCAGGGCGCGCAAAGCGCGGTCTATGCCTTCAAGAACGCCCGGGCCGACAGCACCCGCGTGCGCGCCACGCTGCAGCGGATCGCCGGCGAGCGCTGGCGCGAAGAGGCGGTCTGGTTCGGCCATGGCACCGTGCAGCCCGGCCCGCACCTGGTGGAATACATGCCGATCGGCAGCCATCACACCTGGTATGGGCTGTTGTTCGTGAAGGGGCTCGTGGGGCTTTTCGCGCTGCTCGTGCCGCTGGTCTGGCAGACGGTGCTGGCGCTGATGGATGCCGCGCGCGGGCCGCGTGGGGCGCTGCCCCTGGGCATCGTGATGACGCTGGTGCTGCTGTCCTTCGGCGAGAATATCGAGATCGAGGCTTACATGCTCTGGCCCGGGCTGATCGTGCTGGGCATCCATGCCCGCGAACTGGCCGAGGAGGGCGCGGCGCGCCGCGCGGGGCAGGGCGCGAAGGATGACAGGATGGTCGGCCAGCCGGGGTGATCTGCACCCTGTGTGCCAGCCGTGGCAGCTCTGCCACAGCTGACGCTGATCCGCGTCAAATTCAAAAACATGCGTGCATTTCGTGCGCCGAGCTTTCACCACTGCGGATGTTCCCGTTGGGCTTCCATTGCACCCGGGACCCGACGAAACCGGCTCGCACCGAAAGGTGCGGGCCGTTAATTTTTTCGAGCCTTATCAAGGGCTCGCGTGGCTCAGAGTGCCAGCCAGAGCTGGAACAGGACCCCCGTCAGGAACGCGCCCGAGAGCGACAGCGCGATGTAGATCGCGAAGACCCGGAAGCGCGCCAGCGCCCAGACCGCCATGGCCGCCGGGATCGAGGTCACCCCGCCCGCGACCAGGAAGGTCATCCCCGCGCCGGGCGCCATGCCCTGGTCGATCAGCCCGCCGACCAGCGGCAGCGCCGCGTAGCCGTTGAGATAGGCGGGCACGCCCACAAGCGTCGCGGCGAGGATCGGCAGGAAACTTCCGCCGCCGAGCGTGCGGGTGATCGTCTCCTCGGGGATATAGGCCAGCATCAGGCTTTCCATGAGGAAGGCCAGCAGCAGCCATTTGGCCAGGAACAGCGTGGTCTCGACGCTAGTCCGCATAAAGCGCGCGCGCCGCTCGGGGTCGGGCCAGAAGCGCCAGGTCACCGGCTGCGGCGTGCGCAGCTTCGCCCCGCCGCAGCCGCCGTTGCCGACGCCCGCGCGCAGCGGATCGGAGAGCGCCCCGCCGCGTGCCAGCGCATGCACCGCCAGCCCGCCGAAGAGCCCCAGCCCGATCGCCGCCAGCGTCTTGGCGAGCGCGAACTCCAGCCCCAGGACGCCGGTCGTCAGCAGGAACATCGAAGGGTCCATGATCGGCGAGGAGAGCCAGAAGGCCATGACCGCCGAGAGCGGCACGCCCATGGCCAGGAGCGCCGCGATCAGCGGGATCACCCCGCAGGAACAGAAGGGCGAAAGCGCCCCCGCCAGCGCCCCGAGCCCGATCATCAGAAGCGGCGCCCCGGTGAAGGCCCGGGCGATCAGGTGGTCGGCCCCGGTGGCATTGGCCCAGGCCGCCATGAGCACCGAGAGCAGCAGGAAAGGCGCGGTCTCGGCCAGGGCCGCTGCGGCGAAGCGGGCGCTCTCGCCCGCCTGGCCGGGGTCGGTCAGCGTGAGGGCGAGGAGCAGCGCCGCCGAGGCGAGCCAGACCTTCTGCCGGGTCCAGAGGTGATGCGCCAGGCGGCGGGGCGCGGGGCCGGGAAGGGGCAGATCGGTCATCGGGGTCTCCGAAGTGGGGTGGGGCCTCTAGGCAGCGCCCGCGTCCGAGGGCGTGTCGGTCGCGGCAGGGGCGACGCCCGCACAGCATTCCGCCGTGAGGAAGTCGACGAGCCCGGTCATGGCCGGGTAATCGGCGCGGTTCACCACCTCGCGGCCGCGCTTTTCCTGCGCAACGAGCCCGGCTTCGACCAGGGTCGAGAGGTGATGCGCCAGGGTCGAGGCCGGCAGGCCGAGATGCGCGCCGATCTCGCCGACGCGCAGGCCCTCGGGCCCGGCTTTCACCAGGAGCCGGAAGATCGAGAGGCGGGCGTCATGCCCCAGCGCGGCCAGCGCGCGGGCGGGGGGTGTCGTGGTGCTCATGGGGTGATTCATAACTATAAAACTAGTTTTGTAAAGGTAATTGAGGACGCGGAGCGGGAAGTGAAAGAGAAGTGGTGAGAAAACAGGGAGTTGGTGCTGGGCCTTGCGTGCGCGCGCCACGGCGGCTCAGAGTCGCAAAAGAAAACCCGCCGCGTGGGCTGCGGCGGGCTTCCGTGTCTATAAGGTCAGTTGCCGCCCCGCTCAGGCCACCTGCCGGCCCCGGCTCCAGACGCCGCGCACCACGGGCAGGTCCTCGACCTGGCTGACCCGGACCACATCGGCCAGCCGGCCCTCGGCGAGCTCGCCCCGGTCGCTGAGCCCCGTCGCCTCGGCGGGTGCCGCGGTCACCGTCGCCACCGCGCGGGGCAGGTCGTCCCAGACCTTCGCCAGCCGCAGCGCCGCAAACAGCAGCGCCGAAGGCACGTAGTCCGAGGACAGGATGTCGAGCAGCCCGCGCTCGGCGAGGTCCAGCGCCGAGACATTGCCCGAATGCGAGCCGCCCCGGATGATGTTCGGCGCGCCCATCATGATGGCGATGCCTTCTTCCCGGCAGGCCTCGGCGGCCTCCACGGTGGTCGGGAACTCGGCAAAGCGCACGCCGTGGCGGCGCGAGGTGCGGACGTGGTCGGCGCTGGTGTCGTCATGGCTCGCCAGCACCGCGCCGATGCGGCGCGCCTCGGCCACGGCGCCGGCCTCGTGGGCCGCGCCGTTCTGGGCCTGCAGCTCCTTCAGATGGGCGACATGGGCGACGAAATCCTCTTCGGTCATGCCGCGCTTCTTGGCGACATAGGTGCGCAGCTGGCCGAGGTCGCGGAACTGCCGCTGGCCGGGGGTGTGGTCCATCAGGCTCAGGATGCCGACCCGGTCCTCGGGCCCGAATCCCGCCAGCTCCTCGAGCAGCGTCTCCGAGCAGATCTCGGCCCGCAGGTGCAGGAAGTGGCTGATCTTCAGGACGCCCTTGGCGCGCAGCGCCAGCAGCTCGTCGGCCAGTTGGCGGGCATATTCGTGGTAGCGCGCCTTGCCGCCGTGGATCGAGCCCACGCGCAGCGCGTCGAAGACCGTGGTGATCCCGGTCGAGGCCAGCTCACCGTCATGCGCGAGAAGCGCAGCCAGATGCGGCCAGTCGACCGAGGGGCGCGGCTCGATGTGCCGCTCGAGGTTGTCGGTGTGCAGCTCGACGAGCCCCGGGATCAGCAGGTCGCCGCCGCAGTCCACCGCGCCGCGCGGCAGGGTGGTGCCCTCGGTGATCGCGGCGATCTCTCCGCCTTCGAGATGCAGCGCGCCGGGGATCACCCGGTCGCGCAGGACCAGCCGGGCATTGGCGAGGCAGAGGGGGCCGGCCAGCGCGGGATCGGCGGCGCGGGGGGCGGGATGGATCGGCGAGTTCATGGCTCTCCCTTCCGGTTGGGGCACGGGCCGCTCTGGCTGACAGTCATGACAGCTTTGGAGCGGCCTGCGAAGCGGGGCATGGGCGGACGGCGGGTCATGGGGTCACCCGCGCCCGGGTCAGCGCGGAGAGCGCGCGGGCGACGGTCTGTGTCAGCGGGCCGTCGTTGGCGATCTCGGTGACGGGCAGCCCCTTGGGCAGGGGCAGGGCGGCGCGGGCCTGCCGCGCGGCGATCTCTTCGAGGCTTTCGCGGCCGCGCCCGGCAAGGCGGCGGGCCAGGGTCTCGGGGCGCGCGGTGATATGCAGGACCTCTAGCCCCGGGAAACAAGTCGCGGCCTCTGGCAGGACGAGCCGCGAGAGGTTGGCGAGCCGGGTCTCCCCGGCCGCGACCTCGGCACGGGTGGCCGCGGGGATGCCGTAGGACAGCCCATGCGCATGCCAGCTCAGGCAGAAGGCCCCGGCGGCCTGCCGGGCGGCGAAGGTCGCTTCCGAGACCGGCTCGAAGTCCTCGCCACCGAGGCCCGCCTCGCGGGTGATGACCCGGCGCACCAGGCGAAAGCGCGGATCGGCCGCGGCGAGCCCCGCCATGACGCTGTCCTTGCCGACACCCGAAGGGCCGACCACGGCGATCAGCCGGCCCGGCGCGGGGGCTTTGGTGCCGCCGGGGCCCCGCGAAGCCTCGGGGACGTCCCCCTGGCCCGCGCGCGATGCATCGGCGCCCGCTGTCACCACCCCGCTCATGCCGCGCAGCCCGGGGTGAAGCCGGTCACATCGACCTCGCGGTCGGCGACCCGGGCGCGGGCCTCGGCGTCGTGGAAGATGCCCACGATGGCCGCGCCGCGCGCCTTGGCGGCCTCGATCAGCTCCAGCACCACCGCGCGGTTGGTCGCATCGAGGCTCGCCGTCGGCTCGTCCAGCAGCAGCGCAGGATAGGCGAAGGCGAAGCCGCGCGCGATGTTCACCCGCTGCTGCTCGCCGCCCGAGAAGGTGGTCGGCGAGAGCTGCCAGAGCGTCTGTGGGATATTCAGCATCTCCAGAAGTGCGGCCGCCTTTTCGCGCGCCGCCTCGGCGGAGACGCCGGTGGCGCGCAGCGGTTCGGCCACCACCTCGAGCGTGGGCACCCGGGGCACCACCCGCAGGAACTGGCTGACATAGCCCAGCGTCTCGCGGCGAAGCGCGATGATCTCGCGCGGGGCGGCGCGGGCCACATCCGTGTCGCCGACCCGGATGCGCCCGGCCTCGGCCAGGTAGTTGCCGTAGATCATCCGCATCAGCGTGGATTTCCCCGAGCCCGAGGCCCCGGTCAGCGCCACGCATTCGCCCGGGGCGACGGAGAGCTCGGCCCCCTGCATCACCCGGATCGCCGCGCCGCCCTGGTTGTGCAGGGTGAAGGTCTTCGACAGGCCAGAAATCTCGATCATCTTGTCTCTCCTTGTCGGTTCAGACCTGCAGCACGCTCGAGACGAGCAGCTGGGTATAGGCGTGCTGGGGATCGTCGAGCACCTGGTCGGTCAGCCCCTGTTCGACCACATGGCCGAGTTTCATCACCATGAGCCGGTCGGCCAGGAGCCGCACCACGGCGAGGTCGTGGGTCACGATCACCACCGAGAGCCCGAGGTCGCGCACCAGCCCGCGCAAAAGATCCAGGAGCCGCGCCTGCACCGAGACGTCGAGCCCGCCGGTCGGCTCGTCCATGAAGACCAGCCGCGGGCCGGTCACCAGGTTGCGGGCGATCTGCAGACGCTGTTGCATCCCGCCCGAGAAGGTGCCGGGGCGGTCGTCGATCCGCGTCGTGTCGATCTCGACCCGGCCGAGCCAGTCGGCGGCGGTCGCGCGGATCTCGCCGTAGTGCCGGGCGCCGACGGCCATGAGCCGCTCGCCGACGTTGCCGCCCGCCGAGACGCCCATGCGCAGGCCGTCCCGGGCGTGCTGGTGCACGAAGGCCCAGTCGGTGCGCGAGAGCATCCGCCGCTCGGGCTCGGACATGGTGAGGATGTCGCGCGGGCCATCCTCGCGGGTGTCGAAGACGACCTCGCCGCGGTCGGGGGCAAGCTGGCCCGCCAGGCAGGAGAGAAGCGTCGACTTGCCCGAGCCGCTTTCGCCGACGATGCCCATGACCTCGCCGGGGTAGAGGTCGAAGCCCACGCCCGCGCAGCCGATATGGGCGCCGTAGCTCTTGCCGAGGTCGCGCACCGACAGGAGCGGCGCGGCGGGCGCGGGGGGCGCCGCCCGGCCTGGAGCCGTTTGGGTCAGGGTCTCGGTCATGCGGCATCCTTTCCGCGATAGCCGCGCGCCTGGCGGGTCTCGCAATAATCGGTGTCCGAGCAGACGAAGATCCGCCCGCCCGCGTCGTCGGTGATCACCTCGTCGAGGTAGCTGTCCTCGGAGCCGCAAAGCGCGCAGGGGTGGTCGGCCTTGGATGGATCGAAGGGATGATCCTCGAAATCGAGGCTCTCGGCGGCGCTGAAGGGCGGCAGCGCGTAGATCCGCTGTTCGCGCCCCGCGCCGAAAAGCTGGATCGCCGCCGAGCGCCCGAGCTTGGGGTTGTCGAACTTCGGGATCGGCGAGGGGTCCATGACGTAGCGCCCCTCGACCTTTACGGGGTAGGCATAGGCGGTGGCGATATGGCCGTGCCGCGAGATGTCCTCGTAGAGCTTGACGTGCATGAGGCCGTATTCCTGCAGCGCATGCATCTTGCGGGTCTCGCTCTCGCGCGGTTCGAGAAAGCGCAGCGGCTCGGGGATCGGCACCTGGTAGACCAGGATCTGGCCTTCGCGCAGCGGCGTCTCGGGGATCCGGTGACGGGTCTGGATGACGCTGGCCTCCTCGGTGCGGGTGGTGGTCGCCACGCCCGCGGTGCGTTCGAAGAACTTGCGGATCGAGACCGCATTGGTGGTGTCGTCGGCGCCCTGGTCGATGACCTTGAAGCGGTCCTCGGGCGTCATCACCGCCGCCGAGACCTGCACCCCGCCGGTGCCCCAGCCGTAGGGCATGGGCATCTCGCGGCTGGCGAAGGGCACCTGGTAGCCCGGCACCGCAAGCGCCTTGAGGATGGCGCGGCGCACCATGCGCTTGGTCTCTTCGTCGAGATAGGCGAAATTATAGGCGTCCTGGGTCATGACTGGACCTTTCGCGGCAGGGAGACTTTCGTGTTAGACGCGATTTCCCGCGCCGCCATGCAATCGCCACAAATGCGTCCTAGCTGGTGTCCGCATTGAACGATGGAGCATTCATGGACTGGACCCTCATCTTGGTCTTGCTGGGTTTCGCGGCGTTTTTGGTCGGCCGGTTGTGTCTTGGTGTGTTCTACGAAAACAGCAGATTGAACACGGTTCTGGAGTTTCCGACCGGCAAACCCGAGGACGAGAGCCTCGGGGATGACGACTGGGACGACCGGGACTAGGCACATTCTTCCGCCTCCCGCGCCGGGCGGGTGGCGCTTTCGCGGCGCAGCTTCCGCACGAGTTCCAGCTCGGACTGGAAGTCGACGTAATGCGGCAGCTTGATGTGCTCGAGAAAGCCCGTCGCCTGGATGTTGTCGGCGTGATACAGCACGAATTCGGTGTCCTGGGCGGGGGCGCCCTGGTCGTCCTCGCCCAGTTCCTCCCAGCGCAGCGCCCGGTCGACCAGCGCCATGGAGATGGCCTTGCGCTCGCTCTGGCCGAAGACCAGCCCGTAGCCGCGGGTGAACTGCGGGGGCTCGGATTTCGAGCCGGTGAACTGGTTGACCGTCTCGCATTCGGTCAGGGCGATCTCGCCGATCTCGACCGAGAAGCCCAGCTCGGGCACCTCCATCTCAAGCGGCACCGTGCCGATCCTGAGCTCGCCCACGAAGGGGTGGTTGCGGGCGTAGCCACGCTGGGTCGAATAGGCGAGGCTGAGCAGGAACCCCTCGTCGGCACGGCTCAGGACCTGCAGGCGCAGGGCCCGGTCGGCGGGCAGCTCCAGCGGCTCGCGGGTGACGTCGCGCGGCGTCTCCTCGCCGGGCTCGGGCGTCTCGATCAGCCCTTCGCGGTTGAGGAACTCCATGACGCGCGGCATCGGCTGCTCGGCCCCCTCCGGCGCCTCGGGGCCGGGCTGTTCCGGCGGGGTGCCCTCGGCGGCCAGCGCGAAGTCGATCAGCCGGTGGGTGTAGTCGAAGGTCGGCCCCAGCACCTGCCCGCCGGGCAGATCCTTGAAGGTGGCCGAGATGCGCCGGTCGCAGGCCATGGCGCCGGTGTCGACCGCCTCGGTCGCGCCGAAACGCGGCAGGGTGGTGCGATAGGCGCGGATCAGGAAGATCGCCTCGATCAGGTCGCCGCGCGCCTGCTTGATCGCCAGCGCGGCCAGGTCGGCGTCCTGCAAAGACCCCTCGGCCATGACCCGGTTCACCGCCAGCGCGAGCTGTTCGCGGATCTGCGCGACCGAAAGCTCGGCCACGGAAGGATCGCCGCGGCGCTCTTCGGCGAGCCAGTCGTGGGCGTTGTCGATCGCCCGTTCGCCTCCTTTGACGGCGACATACATCAGCGCACCTCCGTGGAGCGGGGCAGGGCAGCCAGCCGGGCCCCGCAGGTGAAGAGGAAATCCCGCCCGAGCGGGTAGTGCCGGCGGTTCTCGGAAAAGGCCCGGGTCTCGGGCAGCGACAGCGCGGCGGTGGTCTCGATGCCGGGACCCGAGAGCACCGCGCCCTCGGCGGCGAGATGCGGCAGCTCTACGATCAGCGTGGCCGAGCGGTCGGGGTATTCCGGCGTGCCCAGCGCGAAGCGGTCGAGCGGCGCCAGCGCCTCCCAGGTGCCGAGCGCAAAGGCGGCCTCGGCGGGGCCGACCACGGGCGCGCCGGTGTGGAAGGCCAGCCACTGGCGCACCTCGGCGCAATCGGCGGCGCCCGCCAGATGCACCGGCGTCGTGCCGTCGACCAGCGTCAGCAGCACCGCGCCCGCCGCCGGCGAAAGCGGCGCCGGCGGGGATGCGCCCGCGAGCGCGTGGATCGTGCCGGGGCGGGCCATGGCCTCCATCAGGCTGCGAAAGGCCTGCGCGGCCTCGCGCGGCGGGGCGGCGAAACCGCCTTCAAGGGTATGGGCCTGCATCAATCCTCTCCCCGGACCATGGTGAAGAAATCGACCTTGGTGGTCGCGGCGCGGGCGGCGCGGCTGGCGCGGGCAGTGCGAGCCTCGTCCTCGAGGACCTCCAGCACGCCGCTTTGCAGGCGCGCCGCCGCATCCGTCTGCATCAGCGCGTCGACCAGGGCCGCGGCCTCGGCATCGGCCTTGCGACGGCCCTTGAGGTAGGCGTGGCCGACCTCGCCCGAGGCCAACCGCAGCGCGCAGCGGGTCACCGTGACCTCGCCCAGGTTGAAGGGCTGGCCGGTGCCGCCGGCGCGGCCGCGCACCATGACGCTGCCGATCTCGGGGGCGCGCAGCCAGTCGAAGCCGGGTCGGTCCAGGCAGGCATCGAGCAGCGCCGCCACGCGGCCTTCGGGCGCCTTGGCCAGGCGGCCCATCCGGACCTTCCGGGCGGCGGTTTCTGCGTTTGGCTCTTCCATCTCGACAAATCCGCGTTATACTAGACAACTATACAAATCATCGCAGATTGCCCCCTGCGAGGCCAGAGGAGTTTTGTGAAACTTGCGTGACGCGAAGACAGGATCCGGCGGACGGACGCCGCTTTGGCAGGCCATCGCCACGGCGCTGCGCTCGGACATCTCGGACGGGCGCTACGCGCCGGGGGACAAGCTGCCGACCGAGGCGGCGCTGTCGGAACGCTTCGGGGTGAACCGCCACACGGTGCGCCACGCGCTGGCGGCGCTGACCGAGGAGGGGCTGGTGCGCAGCCGCCGCGGCGCAGGCGCCTTCGTGTCGGCGCGGCCCACCGATTACCCGATCGGGCGGCGGGTGCGCTTCCGCGAGAACCTCCTGGCGGCGGGGCGGCAGCCCGAGAAGCGCCCCCTGCAGATCGAGACCCGCGCGGCGACCGAGGGTGAGGCCCGGGCGCTCGAGCTCGCGCCGGGGGATCCGGTGGTGGCCTACCACGGGCTGTCGCTTTCGGACGGCCAGCCCATCGCGGTCTTCGAGAGCCTTTTTCCCGCCGCGCGGCTGCCCGGCCTCGCCGAGGCGCTGGCCGAGGAGCCCGGCGTCTCTCCGGCGCTGCGCCGCGCGGGCGTGGCGGATTTCACCCGCGCCAGCACGCGGCTGACGGCGGTCCTGGCCGATGCGACCCAGGCGCTGCACCTGCAACTCCGCGAGGGCGCGCCGCTGCTGCGGTCCACCGGCGTGAACATCGATCCCGAGGGCGTGCCTGTGGAGTTCGGCCGGACCTTCTTCGCGGGCGACCGCGTGACGCTGACGCTGGGCCCCGAGGGCTGAGGCGGGCGAGGGTCGGTCAGGGGGCGCACAGGCCGCGCCCCGCGCCTCAGCCCCCGTATTTCTCCAGGAAAGCCGGGGCGGAGAGCGCCCGGAAATCCGGCAGCGCGGCGCGCAGCTTTGCGTGGTCCCAGTCCCACCAGGCCAGCGCCATGAGCCGCTCGGCCAGATCCGCGGGCTGGCGGCGACGGATCTCGCGCGCCGGGGTGCCCGCGACGATCGTGTAGGGCGCCACGTCGCGGGTCACCACCGCGCCCGCCGCGACCACCGCGCCATGGCCCAGCGTCACCTCGGGTTTCACCAAAGCGCCATGGCCGATCCAGGTGTCATGCCCGATCCGCGCCAGCCGCGCCCGCCTCCGGGCGAAGAATTCGGCGTCCACATCCGCGTCGTCCCAGTAGTCCGAGGAGCGGTAGAGGAAGTGATGGCAGGCCGCCGTCTCCAGCGGGTGGTCGGTCGCGCCGATGCGGCTGAAGCTCGCGATATTGGCAAACTTGCCGACCTCGGCGTTGGCGATATCGGCGTAGCGGTCGCAGTAGGAATAATCCCCGAGCGTCGCATAGGCGATCCGGCTGCCGCGGCCGATCTCGACGTAGCGCCCGAAGGTGCTCTCGGTCAGCTCGCACTCGGGGTGCAGATAGGGGCGGTCGGGGCTCAGCCGGGCCATGTCACTGCGACCTCTTGATCAGCCGCCCGCGCAGCTTGCCCGAGAGCCAGTCCATCGCCATGACCATGAGCACGATCAGCACGATGTAATAGGCGACCTCTTCCCAGTCCTTCTGGGTCTGGATCGCCTGGGTCAGCATCAGCCCGATGCCGCCGCCGGTGATCGCCCCGATGATCGTGGCCGAGCGGGTGTTCGATTCCAGGAAATAGAGGATCTGGCTCAGGAGCACCGGCACCACCTGGGGCAGCACCCCGAAGCGGTAGCGTTGCAGGGGCTTGGCCCCGGTGGAGGAGACGCCCTCGATCTGCTTCTCCTCGACGTTCTCCAGCGCCTCCGAGAAGATCTTGCCGAAGGTGCCGGTATCGGTGACCAGGATCGCCAGCGCGCCGGTCAGCGGGCCGGGCCCGAAGGCGCGCGACAGGACCACCGTCCAGATCAGCGCGTCGACGCCGCGCACGAAGTCGAAGATCCGCCGCATCGCGAAGCGCAGCGAGGTCAGCGGCGCGAAGCGCTTGGCGCCGAGGAAGGCCAGCGGCAGGGCGACCAGCGCCGCGCCGAAGGTGCCGAGAAAAGCCATGAGAATGGTCTCGCCGATGGCCCAGGCCACGTCCTTGTGGCGCCACATCGGGTTGTTCCAGACGTCCTGCAACGCGCCCACGAGGTTGGCCCGCGCCGGGTCGATGCGCTCGCCCCAGAGGATCCGGCCCAGGCTGTGGCCGTGATAGGGGCTCTCGAAGGTGAAGAAGAAGAGCTCCCAGCCGGGGAAATAGTTGAAGATCTCGGTCTTGGTGCCGGTGACGGTGATCCGCCCTTCCTCGGTGGTGATCGCCACGCGGCGCGAGGAGGCGCTGATCCAGTCGGGCGGCGTGTCCGTGAGGTTGGTCGTGACCTCCCGGCCCTCGGTGGCGATCTCGATCAGCGGGTGACCGGGCACCGCGACCTCGGTGCGGTTGCCGGGCAGGAGCCGCACCTCGTGGGCGGGGCCGAGCGCCACGCTCAGGGTCTCCTCGCCGGTGACCCAGGCCGGGCGCGCGCCCTCGGGATAGGCGCCCTTGCGCTCGCCCTCGACGGCGTAGTCCATCTCGCCCGAGCGGGCGTCGCGGGTGACATGCACCTTGTAGGACCAGCTGTCCGAGGCCAGCGTCACGGCGTTGTCCCAATCCGCGCGCTTGGCGAGCCCGGGGATGTCGAAGGCGAAGACGATATAGGTGAAATAGGCCAGCACCAGCACCGGCAGGGCCAGCGCGGTCAGGCGCTTGCGGGCGAAGAGCCTATCGGCGTCCTGCCGGGCGGTCTCGAGCGTCGTGGTGGTCATGCGCGCTGCCCCTCCGTGAGGCGGTTGCGGGTGCGGCTGGAAAGCTGGTCGAAGAAGACGATGGCGCCGAAGAGCAACAGGAAGATTGCCGCCGCCTCGTCGAAGCGGCCGGGGCCCCAGGCCATGGCGTTGCGCAGCTCGTAGCCCAGCCCGCCGGCGCCGACGAAGCCCAGGATCGCCGAGGCGCGGATGTTGATCTCGAAGCGCAGGAGCGCGTAGCTCAGGTAATTCGGCGCGACCTGCGGCAACACGCCCAGCCACATCCGCTGCGCCCAGGTGGCGCCGGTCGAGGCGAGCCCCTCGACGGGTTTCAGATCGGCGTTCTCGGCCACCTCGGAGAAAAGCTTGCCAAGCGCGCCGGCGGTGTGGATGGCGATGGCGATCATCGCCGGCACCGGCCCGCCGCCCAGGACGAAGATCAGCATCAGCGCCACGACGATCTCGGGCACCGCGCGCATCACGTCCATGATCCGGCGGAAGAGCCCGATGAGCCGCGGCCAGCGCGCCAGTCCGCGGGTGGAGAGGAGCGACAAGAGAAGCCCCGCCGCCGCGCCGATCAGCGTGGAGACGGCGGCGATGTTCAGGGTCTCGATCAGGGCGGGGAAGAACTCGGCCAGGAGCGCGGGCAGATCGGCGCGCATCGCCCAGGCCTCGGCCAGGACCTCGGCGGGGTAGTCGCCGACCTGGGAGATGCCGGACCAGAAGCCGCCGGCGTTGCGGTCGTTGGCGACCATGAAGCCCGAGACCATCAGCAGGGCGAAGATCATCAGCGTCAGCCCGCCGTAGAGGCGGCGGCGCTGCAGCTCGGCCATGTAGCTGTCACGGACCTGGTGGACCGGCCCGCGGTCCGGGGCGGTCGGGGGGACGTCTGTCATTGTCGGGGGCCTCGGTCGGGTCGGCGTCGGTCTGGGCGCTGGCGCGCGCGCGCCCCGGGGCCTGTGCCTGGCCCGGGGCGCGCGCCGGTCGGGGGCGTCGGGCGGGATCAGCCGCCGATCGCCGCCTTCCGGGCCTCGATGATCGACAGGTAGGTGTCGTGGGTCACCGGCTGGAAGCCCAGGGTGTCGCCCGCGGCCACGCCGTAGGCGCAGTCCTCGTCACGCTCGTGCAGACCGTCGACCAGCTCGGTCATGGTGGCCTTCACCTCCTGGGGCAGGGCCTGGCGCAGCACCACCGGGCCCTCGGGGATGACCTTGGACTGCCAGATCTGGACCAGCTCGTTCATGTCCACGAGGCCCGCGTCCACGGCCTTGCGCAGCGCGCCGGAGTTGTAGCCGTCTTCCCAGTTGCCCTGGCCGTCGGCCCAGGTCACGCCGGCGTCGATGTCGCCGTTGTTGACCGCGACGATGGTCTGTTCGTGGCCGCCGGTGAAGACCACGTCGGCGAAGTATTCGCCGGGCTCCATGGTGATCTCGGCGCCCTCCTGGGGGATCTCGATCGAGGGGATCAGGTAGCCCGAGGTCGAGTTCGGATCGCCGAAGCCGAAGACCTTGTCGGCCATGTCCTCGAGCGAGGCGATGCCCGCGTCCTTCCGGGCGAAGCCGATCGAGTGGTAGCCGATCGAGCCGTCGTTGTTGACCTTCACCAGCACCGGCTCCACCGCCTCGGGGGCCTGCAGGTAGGTCGCCGCATAGGCCGAGGCGCCGAGCCAGGCCATGTCGATGGTGCCGCCCAGGAGACCCTGGATCACGCCGTTGTAGTCGGCCGGGGCAAAGAGCTTGACCTCGACGCCGAGGGCCTCGGCGGCATAGTCCTGCAGGCAGCTGTAGCTGTTCAGCCGGTCCTGGGCGTTCTCGCCGCCGAGGATGCCGATGCGGAACTCGTCGATCTCCTGGCCCATGGCGGTGGTGCCGAGGCAGGTGCCGGCCGCGAGGGCGAAGGCAAGGGTGGTCTTCATCTGTCTCTCCATTGACGTCGTGATGAACGGATGGGCCCGCGGCTCCTGCGGGCGGGATACTGGCTCAGGCCGGGACCCGCTGTCGGGCGGACCTGTCCAGGGTTTCGAGCGCGGTCGAGGTGGCGGCTTCCGAGAAATCCGCCCCCGCGCCGTAGATGTCGCGGGCGACCCCGGCGGTGAGCTGCGCGGGCGTGCCGTCGAAGACGACGCGGCCGTCGCGCATGCCGATCACCCGGTCGCAGTAGCGCCGCGCGGTATCGAGCGTGTGCAGGTTGGCGATCACCAGCCGGCCGTCCTCTTCGTGGATGCGGCGCAGCGACTGCATGACCACCTGGGCGTTCATCGGATCGAGCGAGGCGATCGGCTCGTCGGCCAGGATCACCGCGGGGTCCTGCATCAGCGCCCGCGCGATGGCGACCCGCTGCTGCTGCCCGCCCGAGAGCGCCTCGGCGCGTTTCGGCGCCTCCTCGACGATGCCGAGCCGGTCGAGGATCTCGATGGCGCGGTGAATGTCGGCCTGGGGGTAGAGGTTGAACATCGTCGCCAGGCTGGGCTGGCGGTTCAGCGTGCCGTGCAGCACGTTGGAGACCACGTCCATGCGCGGCACCAGGTTGAACTGCTGGAAGATCATCGCGCAGCGCGACTGCCAGGCGCGGCGGGCGCGGCCCGAGAGGCGGGTGACCTCCTCGCCCTCGAAGAGGATGCGCCCGGCGCTGGCGTCGGTCAGCCGGTTGAGCATGCGCAGGAAGGTGGATTTGCCCGCCCCCGAGCGGCCGATGATGCCGATCATCGCGGGCTTGTCGACCTGGATGGACACGGCGTCGACCGCCGTCTTCGGGCCGAAGCGCTTGGTCAGCGCGTCAATCGTCAGCATTGCTACCCCCTGTTCGTCGTTGGGGGGCACCTACCGGCGGCAGACAACGGAACAGCGACAGTTGTGAGACGTCTCGGTCACGTTTCGATGTCGGATTTGTAACGGCGCGGGGGCTTTGCGCGGCGTGGGAAGGGCGCGCCGGGGGCTTGTCAGAAAACTGTTACATGACGGCGCGGCGGTGCTAGGCTCGGGCCATGACCACGCCGCGCCCGATCCCGGCCTGCCTCGCGCTGACCGTTCTTGCCGCCCAGCCGGGCCCGGCGGCGGCGCGGATCGCCGATGTGCTCTGCGCGCCCCGCGCGCAGATGGTCGAGCGGCTCGAACGGAGCCAGGGCGCGCGGCTCGAGAACCGCGGCATCCGCGGGCCGGACGTGGTGCTTGAGGTCTGGGTCAGGCCGGAGAGCGGCGCCTGGACGCTGGTGCAGAGCTATGCCAACGGCCAGGCCTGCATCGTCGCCATGGGTGAGGGCTGGCAGGAGATGGCGCCGAAGGCCGCCCCCGCCGACACGCGCGGCGGCCCGGCGGACCCCGCGCGAGACGAGACGCTTTGAGATGGCCGGGCGTCTCTGCCCGGCCGCGCCGAACATGATGTCAGTGCAATTGCCGCTTCGGCGTGGCCACCGCCGCCACATGCATGGCCGCGGCCTGGGTGCGGTCGCCGTCGATCTCGAGCCGGGGGCCCAGCGGCAGGGCGCCCATGCCCAGCCGCGCCATCCAGCGCTGGAAGACCGCCGGCACGATGCCGATCACATGCGTCGCGCCTTCGGCCACGGCGGCTTCGGCCATGGCCCCCATCAGCCGCGTCTGCACGCCAATGCGCCGGTCCGAGGGCACCTCGGGCGACAGGAAAAGCCGCGTCGCCTCCCAGATGTGGTCGACCACCGGCGCCTTTTCATAGAGCACGTAAGAGGGGATGTCGGTCAGAAGCCCGTTCTGGGCGTCGCGCAGCATGTAGCTGTAGCAGCCGCAGCGCGCCTTGGTCGGCAGGATGCGGATCCCGGCCATGACCTCGCCGAACTCGTGCACAACGATGTTGCGCGCCTGCGGCGTATCGTATTGATCGAACTCCAGCCCGCGCTCCTCGGGCAGATCCCATTGTTTGCCCTGGATGAACACCCGGTGGCGCGCCCGCAGGAAGTCGAGATACAATTCGCCGTAATGATGTTGATTGTGCACCGAAAGAACCGTCGAACGCAGCCGCGGCTCGCTGGATTTCAGCGCGTCGGGAACGGAATTTTCCCGCGATGATCTGGCGGTCTCCTTGCGAATCTCCCTCTCAAGCGGGTCGCGCTCGAGTTCGGGAAACACGATGTCCGCCTTACGATGGACTAATGTCACGTTTCTGCCCCAATGCCGGAGGTTGCGGGGTAACACACCACAATCACTCTTTTTTATCCATACTTTGGCCACATTTTCGAACAGCTTCAATGTCATTGTTCTCAAATGTGAAAGTATTCGTTGTATTGTGGTGCATGAAATCACCGGACGAGAGAGCCTGAAATGCCGCTACCTGCGCTTTTTGGTCGCGAAATCGAGCTTTGGGCCGACCGTCGAAGGCTGCGTGAATACGCCCGGATCGGGCGCATCCTCTTCGCGCAACGCATCATTATCTACACCGCCGCAAACGTGCTTGCGGGCTATTACTACAGCTGGCGCACGGCGATCATCTTCATGGGGCTGGTGCTGGCCGCCGAGCTTTATGACGCCATCTGTTTTCGCAACATATTGTCCGTGAAGGCGTGGAATGCGCGACATGTGCGCATTGCCATGATCAGCCTCTATATCGGCACCGCCTTTAGCGCGGTGGTGATCGCCAGCTTCTCAATCACGCTTGCGGGAATGCAGGGCACCGACAACGGGCATTTCCTGTCGATGTTCCTGCTCTTCTCGGCCTCGATCTTCGCGGCGATGAACAATCGCCATTTCCTGAATGTGCTGGCGCTGCGGCTGTCCATTTACGTCGCGGCAATTCTCTACATTCCCGTCCGGGACGTCTGGATCGAACGCCCGCCGATCAGTTCCGAGATCTGGCTGCATCTTTTCACGGTGATCTTCGTCCTGGCCTTCATTCTGGAATGCGCCCGGAATTTCATCGCGGGCTACAACGCCAACCTGCGCAGCCGCAAGGCGCTGGAAGAAGAGCACGAGCGCACCAAGGCGGCCTTCCAGGCCAAGACCCGGTTCCTCTCGACGGTCAGCCACGAACTGCGCACGCCGCTGACCTCGATCAAGGGCGCGCTCGAGGTGATCAACACCGGCGCGCTCGGCGAGGCCCCCGAGAAGATGCGTGGCCCGCTCGACGTGGCGACCCGCAACAGCCGGCGGCTGGCCGAGCTGGTCAGCGACCTCCTGCTTCTGCAGAAGGCCGAGGCGGGCAAGTTCGACTTCAACATGGAGCACGCCGATCTCAGCGAGCTGATGACCGAGATCGTCGAGCGCTTCCGCCCCTTCGCCGAGAACCTCGAGGTGGCCCTGAAGGTCGATGTGCCGGATGCCCAGCTCTGGGCGCGCATCGACAAGACGCGCTTCAACCAGGTGATCGCCAACATCCTGTCGAATGCCACCAAGTTCTCGCGCAAGGATGGCGGCGAGGTGAACGTGGCGCTGCGCCCCAGCGGCGACATGATCCGCATCGCCATCTCCGACAACGGCGAGGGCATCCCCGAAGAGTTCCGCGACAAGGTCTTCCAGGAGTTCCAGCAGGCGGGCCCGCTGGAGACCCGCCGCCACGAAGGCACCGGGCTGGGGTTGAGCCTGTCGAAGCGGATCATCGACGCCCACGACGGGCGGATCTGGTTCACCACCAGCACCGGGCGGGGCACGACCTTCTTCATCGAGCTGGCGCGCGAGCCCGAGCCGATCGAATCCTCGAGCGTCGTCGCCGCCTGAGCGGACGACACAATCTGACAGGGCCAAAAGGGCAGGGCGCCGCGGCGCCTTTTTGTCATTCCGGGGAAAGGTTGCGCGCGGGGTCGGCGCCCCGCGCGGAGCCTCAGACCGAGACCAGCCGCAGAAGCTCCGCCCGATCCACCGCCTCGGCGCGTTCGGAGAGCACCACACTGCCGCGCTGCAGGGCGGTGAACTGGTCGGCCAGCCCATAGGCGAAGTCGAAATACTGCTCGACCAGCACGATCGCCATGTCGCCGCGGGCGCGCAGGTAGTCGATCACTTCGCCGATCTGCTGGATGATGTTGGGCTGGATGCCCTCGGTCGGCTCGTCGAGCAGCAGGAGCTTCGGCCGGGTGATCAGCGCCCGCGCGATGGCGAGCTGCTGTTGCTGCCCGCCGGAGAGGTCGCCGCCGCGCCGCCCGAGGAACTCCTTCAGGATCGGGAAGAGGGTGAAGACCTCCTCGGGGATCGCGTGTTCGCTCGCGGGCAGGCAGGCAAAGGCGGTCTCGAGGTTCTCGCGCACGGTCAGCAGCGGAAAGATGTCCCGGCCCTGCGGCACATAGCCGATCCCGGCGCGGGCGCGGCGATAGGCGGGCAGGCGCAGCATTTCCTGACCCTCGAGCATGACCGAACCGCCGCTGGCCGGGTGGCTGCCGCTGATCGCCTTCAGAAGCGAGGTCTTGCCGGTGCCGTTGGTGCCCATGACGCAGGTGACCTCGCCCGCGCGGGCGGTCAGCGAGATGCCGTTCAGGATGCGGCTCTGCCCGTAGTGCAGCACCAGGTCCGAGACCGCGAGAAGCGGCGCCGCCTCGGCGCGGGCGTCGGTCCGGGGCTCAGCGGCCGAGATAGACATCGATCACCTCCTGGTTCCGGGTCACATGGTCAAGCGAGCCTTCCGCCAGCACCGCGCCCTCGTGCAGCACGGTGACCTTGCAGCCAAGGCGCCGGACGAACTCCATGTCGTGTTCCACGACCACGATGGCGTGCTGCTCGGCGAGGCTGCGCAGCAGCGCGGTGGTGTGCTCGCGCTCGGCCGGGGTCATGCCCGCGGCGGGCTCGTCGACCAGCAGGAGCTGCGGGTCCTGCGCGAGCAGCATGCCGATCTCCAGCCATTGCTTCTGGCCGTGGCTCAGCTCTCCGGCGCGGCGGCCCAGCATGCCGGCAAGGCCGATGGTCTCGGCCAGCTCGGCGATGCGCTCCCGGTCGCGGCTCTCGGGGCGCCAGAAGAGCACCCGGAAGGGGCGGCGGTCGGCCTTGAGCGCCATCATCAGGTTGTCCTCGACGCTCTGGTCCTCGAAGACGGTGGGCCGCTGGAACTTCCGCCCGACGCCCGCGCGGGCGATCTGCGCCTCGGAGAGCGCCAGGAGCGACTGGCTGCGCGGACCCCAGATCACCCGCCCGGCGTCGGGCCGGGTCTTGCCGGTGATGATGTCCATGAAGGTGGTCTTGCCCGCCCCGTTGGGGCCGATCACCGCGCGCAGCTCGGCCGGGCCGATCGAGAAGGACAGGTTGTTGATCGCCTTGAAGCCGTCGAAGCTGACCGAGACGCCGGAGACCTCGAGAAGCTGGGCCTTGGGATGCGCGGTGCTCATCGCTCGGCCTCCGGTTCGCGCAGCGCGCCCTCGTCGGGGCCGAGGTCGCTGCCGTGGCGCTCGGGCGCTTGGCGCGCGGTCCAGAGGTCGACAAGCCCGCCCAGCCCCTTGGGCGCGAAAAGCGTGACCAGCACGAAGGACAGGCCCAGGAGCACCAGCCACCAGTCGACCCAGTCGATCCGGTAGATGCCGAGGTCGATCGCCGGCGCGCCGCCGCCGGTGAACCAGGTCGAGACCAGGCTCACGAAGCCCGCGCCGAGGACCGCGCCGTAAAGCCGCCCGCGTCCGCCGATGGCCACCCAGACCGCGAGGTAGATCGAGGCGATGGGCGCGATCTCGCCCGGGTTGATGATGCCCGCCTGCGGGTAATAGAGCGCCCCGGCGATGCCCGCGACCACGGCGCTCAGGGTGAAGACGAAGAGCTTGAAGCCCTCGACCGGGTAGCCCAGGAACCGCACCCGGGTCTCGTCGTCGCGGATCGCACGGATCACCCCGCCCATCTTGCCCGCGACCACCCAGGCAAAGAGCAGGTAGCCGAGGCCCAAGGCCAGCGCCGAGGCCCAGAAGAAGAACAGCGCCACCTGCGCCTGCGGCAGGGCCTCGAAGCCGGGGATGTTCTGCAGGCCCGAGAGCCCGTTGTTGCCGCGCAGCCCGCTGTCGTTCTGGAACAGCCAGAGTGACAGCGCCAGGGTCATCGCCTGGGTCAGGATCGACAGGTAGACGCCGGTGACGCGGCTGCGGAAGGCGAGCCAGCCGAAGACCAGCGCCAGAAGGCCCGGCACCAGGACCACCATCAGGAGCTGCAGCGGCAACGCATGGGCGAGGCCCCAGATCCAGGGCAGCTCCGAGGCGCCCACGACCCCGAAGATCTGCGCGCCGATGGCGTCGCGGATCTCGGCCTCGGTCGGCGGGATGAGCTGGTTGGCCAGGCTCTCGGCGACGATGGCCTCGGTCCGGGCATACATCAGCCACATGCCGATGGCGTAGCCGCCGATCCCGAAGAAGGCCATGTGGCCGAGGCTCAGGATGCCGCAGTAGCCCCAGACCAGGTCCATCGCCAGCGCCGCCAGGCAGAAGCAGAGCGTCATGCCCAGCACCTTGAGGAAGGAGGTCGAGACGAGCCCGGTGCCCAGGGCCTCCGACAGGGTGGTGACGAGCAGCGTGAAGAGCGTCAGCGCGCCCAGGAACCAGGGCAGCGAGGGCGTGGCGCGGATCAGCGCGGCCAGGCCCGAGGGGCGGGAAGAGGGAGTCATGCCCATGCGCCTATTGCCCCGCCGCCCGGCCCTTGAGCGCGACGATGCCGCGCGGCCGGACCTGGATGAACAGGATGATGAAGAGGATCATGTAGGTCTGCGCGGCCAGCGTGTTGGAGGGATTGAACCATTCGATGCCCTTCTGGAAGAAGCCGATCAGCGTGGCCCCGGCGAGCGTGCCCCAGACATTGCCGACGCCGCCCACGACCACGGTCATGAAGCTTTGCACGATGTAGTTGGCGCCCATCTCCGAGGTGACCTGGGCGTAGAGCCCGATGGCGACCCCGGCGATGCCCGCGATGCCCGAACCGAGCCCGAAGGTCAGCATGTTGATGCGCCCGGGGTTGATGCCCATGGAGGCCGCCATGCGCGGGTTCTGGGTCACCGCCCGCACCTCGAGCCCGAGCCGCGTGCGGTTCAGGATGAACAGCAGGAGCCCCAGGAACAGCAGGCCGAGCACGAAGATCGCGATGCGGATGTAGGAGATCGAGATCACGTCCGAGATCACCATGCTGCCCGCCAGCCAGTCCGGCGCGGTGAAGGGGCGGGCCTGGGTGCCGAAGATGTTCTTGGCGAGCTGCTGCAGCGCGATGGAAATGCCGAAGGTCGCCAGCAGCGTCTCCAGCGGGCGGTGATAGAGCCAGCGGATCACCAGCCGCTCCATGGCGACGCCCGCCGCGAAGGTCACCGCGAAGGCCAGGGGCAGGGCGACCAGGATCGAGACGGTGTAATCGGGGATCACCTGCTGGACCACGTAGCCGGTATAGGCGCCCATCATGATGAACTCGCCATGGGCCATGTTGATCACCCCCATGACCCCGAAGGTCACGGCCAGGCCGATGGCCGCGAGGAAGTAGATCGAGGCGAGCGACAGCGCGTCGAGCGAGATGTCCACCGCCTCGCTCAGCGCCACCCGGGTCTCGACCGCGGCGAGCGCCTCGGCGGCGGCTGTCGTGACCGCGGCGTCGGGCTCTTCGTAGAGCGCGTAGAAGACATGCGCCTCGACCGCGGCCATCATTTCGGCGGGGCCCACGAAAGGCGCCACGCGCCCCTCGGCGGCCAGGGCGTCATAGGCCGCGCGCCGGGCCTCGGGATCGGAGAGCCGCGCCAGGGGCAGGCCGCCGACGCTGCCGCCCTCGATATGGGCGGCGAGCGCCTGGCGCAGGTCCTCGGCGCTTTGCGGCGCGGGGGCGAGGTCCGCCTTGACCAGCTCGGCATAGGCGGCCTCGATGCCGAGGTCACTGCCGGGCACGCGCAGCCGCGCGAGGTTGGCGTCTGGGGGCAGGGTGGCGCCGCGGCCCTCTTCGACCTCGAGGATCTGGTTCAACACGCCGCGCAGCTCGACCGAGACGCCGCTCGACATCCGCGCGATGGCCGCGGTGCGGGCCTCGGTGTCGCTGCCGAAGCGCGCGGTCAGCATGTCGAGAAGCCGGGTCTTCCGGGCCTTGAGCGCGGCCAGCTCCTCGCCCGGGATCGAGGCTTCGAGCGGGGCGATCTGGTCCCGCGCCATGTCCGAGGAAATCGCGTCGAGCGCCGCGCGCCTCTCGGCGGGGTCGGGGGCGGAGAGCTGGAACTGCACCAGCGCGCCCGCGATCTCGCGGCGGACGCCGCCGTTGGGGCGGATCTGGTCGAGCCCGTCCTCGGGCGCGGCGCCGAGGTCGGCGCCATCGGCGACACCGACCATCCGGCCGTCTTCGATGTAGACGAAGCGCCCGTCGCTTTCGCGCTGGTAGACCTCGCGCTCCTGCCAACGGGCCAGGAACTCCGCCACGCCGGGCGCGCCCGAGGCCACCAGCGCCTCGATCACCGGGCCGACGCTGCGCCGCGAGGGTTTGGCGATCTCTTCGGCGTTCTCGCTCAGGACCGCCCCGAGGTCCGGGGTCTGGGCCTGGGCCGCGACGGGCAGCGCAAAGGCAAGCGCCAGCGCCAGGACGAATGCGCGCAACATGCGGGGAAAACCTTCCTCTTGGGGTGCGGAGGCGCGCCCTGTCGCGCGCCCCCGCAAGTCGCCTCAGTAGTTCGAGGTCAGCTGCACGCAGCTTTCGGTCTCGGTATTGTACATGCCGCACTCGAGACCTTCCCAGTCCGATGTCAGCGGCGCCGAGCCCGGCAGGTAGTCGGTCCAGGCGTCGCCCGGCACTTCCTCGGTCTCCGAGATGATGTCGAACTGGCCGTCCTCGCGGATCTCGCCGATCAGCACCGGCTTGGCGAGGTGGTGGTTGGTGCCCATGACCGCGGTGCCGCCGGTGAGGTTCGGGAACTCCTGGCCCCACATGGCTTCGCGCACGGCGTCGACCTCGGTGGTGCCGGCGGCCTCGACCGCGTTCACCCACATGTTGAAGCCGATGTAATGGGCTTCCATCGGGTCGTTGGTCACCCGCTCGGCGTCGCCGATGAAGTCATGCCAGGCGGCGATGAACTCGGCGTTGGCCTCGGTCTCGGCGGACATGAAGTAGTTCCAGGCCGCCAGGTGGCCGACCAGGTTGGAGGTGTCGAGGCCCGACAGCTCTTCCTCGCCGACCGAGAAGGCCACCACGGGGATGTCGTCGGCGCTGACGCCCTGGGCGGCGAGCTCGGTGTAGAAGCCGACGTTGGCGTCGCCGTTGATGGTCGAGATCACGCCGACCATGGAGCCGTCCTCGCCCAGGCCCACCACGTCCGAGACGATGGTCGACCAGTCGGAATGACCGAAGGGCGTGTAGTTCACGAAGATGTCCTCTTCGGCGATGCCGGCGTCCTGCAGGTAGCTTTCGAGGATGTTGTTGGTGGTGCGCGGGTAGACGTAATCGGTGCCGAGCAGGGCGAATTTCTCCACGCCCAGTTCCTCGAGGAAGTAGTCCACCGCCGGGATCGCCTGCTGGTTCGGCGCGGCGCCGGTGTAGAAGACGTTCTTCGAGCTTTCCTCGCCCTCGTATTGCACCGGGTAGAACAGGAGCCCGTTCAGCTCCTCGATGACCGGCAGCACCGACTTGCGGCTGACGCTGGTCCAGTTGCCGAAGATCACGTCGACCTCGTCGACGGTCAGCAGTTGCCGCGCCAGTTCGGCGAAGCGCGGCCAGTCCGAGGCCGGGTCGACGACCACCGGCTCGATCTCGCAGCCCAGGACGCCGCCCGCGGCGTTCTGCTGCTCGATCAGCATCAGCATGGTGTCCTTCAGCGTGGTCTCCGAGATCGCCATGGTGCCCGAGAGCGAGTGCAGCACGCCCACCTTGACCGGGCAGCTGGTCTCCTGGGCCAGTGCGGGCAGTGCCGCGCCGGTCAGCGCGGCGGCGATCAATCCAGTTCTGAGTGCAGTCATCCTATCCCCCTGCGGATATGGGGCCCGAGGGCCATTGCTCCGGCGCTTGCCCTCGGGCGGGGACATCTGTCCGGGCCTTGGGGGCGCCGTCCAGGCACCGCGGCGGCGCCTTGCCGCCCGCGGTGTCGCCCGGACCCGCTTTTTAGGCCGCCTTGCCGCGCGGCATTCCCAGCGCGGCGAGGGGCTCGGGGGGTGGGAGAGGGGCCGGATGCCCAAACATTGGCCAAATGCCTAGGGCCGCGCGCGGCATTGAGGCAGAGTGCGAAGTTTTTGGGTTGGGGGGGGTGAGGAGGTTTTGGGTGGGGCGGCGGATGCGATTGTGGTCGGGGCGGCGGGTGAGCCTGTGGCGAGGGCGGAGGGAACGCTAGTGGTCTGGGCGGAGGGTGAGCTTCTGGCCTGGGCGGAGGGTGCGCTTGCGGCCGTGGCGGCGGGTGCGATTGTGGCCGTGGCGGCGGATGCGCTTGTGGTCGGGGCCGCGGGTGAGCTTGTGGACGGGGCAGAGGGTGAGCTTGTCGGGGCGCAGCGGCTGGGGCTTGGGGATGGCTCGCGTGGTGTGCGGTTCGAGAGAGCCGAGACCACGCCCTCTCTTCTTGCGCCCGAACAGCACCGAAGGTGCCGGGCGCGCGCCGGACCGGCCCCTTGGGCCGGCGCTCTTGTGGGCGAAGCGCTTAAGTCATCGCTCGTCCTGACCTTGCTGCCATAAAGCGCCTCGCTCGGAGGTCGGTAGCGCCGGCCCCCGGTCCGGCGCGCGCCCTCTGTTGTGAGAGTTTCGAGCGGGGCGGGGGAGTGGATTAGGAGGTTGGGAGAGGGGCATGAGAGGGTGAGGCATTCTGTGCCGTCGCAGCGCGCCCTTTAGTGCGCGGGGTGTCGGCGGGGCGGCATCCGTTGCGCGGGCATGGCTGCGGGGGGCTATCAGCGAGAGGCGTGGCCGCCCGGGAGCTACGGGCGAGAGGCGTGGCTGCCGGGGAGCTATGAGCGATAGGCGTGGCTGCCGGGGGCTACGGGCGAGAGGTGCGGCTTAGTGAGAGAGGCGTAGAGCGTGGCGCCGGTGAGAGACGCCGCACACCAGCCGGAGCGCCGCACAAAGCTCGCCAACCCCCGCCCGCGCGAACTGGTTGCAACCCCCTCCACGCTCGGTTTTGCTTGGCGCAACGGAAGGTCAGCCAATCGCGCCGGTGAAAGGACTGCCATGCTGAAAACGGTTCTCGGCGTCTGGGCGCTGCTCTTCGGCATCCTGCTGATCATGATCGGCAACGGCATGCAGAGCACGCTCATGGGCATCCGCGGCGGGCTCGAGGGTTTCTCGACCACCCAGCTTTCCGTCGTCACCTCGGCCTATTTCCTGGGCTTCCTCGTGGGCTCGCGGGTGGCGCCGGTGCTGATCCGGCGCGTCGGCCACGTGCGGGTTTTCGCGGCGCTCGGCTCCTTCATGTCGGCGGGGCTCATCGCCTTTCCGCTCCTGGTCGAGCCCTGGGCCTGGGTGCTGATCCGCCTGGCGCTGGGGTTCTGCCTCTCGGGCGTCTATGTCTCGGCGGAGAGCTGGCTCAACAACAAGGCGACGAACCGCACGCGGGGCACGGTGCTCTCGGCCTATATGCTGGCGCAGACGCTGGGCATGGTGGGCGCGCAGGGGCTCGTGGGGGTGGCCGAGGCCAATGGCTTCACGCCCTTCGTCTTGGCCTCGATCCTGGTCTCCTTCTCCTTCGCGCCGATCCTTCTGTCGGCGAGCCCGGTGCCCGCGGCGGATGCGATCAAGCCGATGAGCCTCCGGGCGCTTTACGGCAAGTCGCCGCTCGGCACGGTGGGCACGCTGCTTCTCGGCTGCGTCTTTGCGGCGCAGCTCGGCATGGCTTCGGTCTATGGCGCCGCGGCGGGGCTGAGCACCGCGCGGGTCACCACTTTCATCGCGATGATCTTCATCGGCTCCATCGTCTTCCAGGTGCCGATCGGCTGGCTCTCGGACCGGATCGACCGGCGCTTCATGATCCTCGGCGTCTCGGCGATCGGCGCGCTGGCCTGCCTGACGCCCTGGGTGCTGCAGCCGGGCTTCGGCGGGCTCCTGGTCGCGGGCTTCGTCATGGGCGGGACCGCGAGCCCGCTCTATTCGCTGCTGATGGCCTATACCAACGACTATCTCGAGCTCGAGGACATGCCCGCGGCCGCCGGGGGGCTGTTGTTCATCTACGGGCTCGGCGCGGTCCTGGGCCCGCTCCTGACCGGCCAGATCATGGAGTGGATTGGCAACGAGGGCTTCTGGCTGTTCCTGGGCCTGGTCTTCGCGGGGATCGCGGGCTGGTGCCTCTTCCGCATGACCCGCCGCGAGGCGCCCTCGGTCGAGGAGGCCGGCGACTACGTGAACCTCGTGCCGACGGCGTCCGCCGTGGCGGTGACCGCCGCGCAGGAGTGGAGCGCGGAGGAGAGCGAGGCGGCGGCGGCTGCGGAGGCTGAGGCTGAGGAGGCGGAGCGGGCCGAGCGCGTTGCGGAGGAGCGGGGTGCGTCCGATGGTCGGTCAGAAGACGCCGCAGAGACAGCGGAGAGCCAAGAGGACAAGCAAGATGGCGAAAGCCGCTAGCCCGAAGTGGTGTTGGCACGCTCATTCCGCTGAAACGTCCACCTTCGGTTTCGGACACTCTCTCCCCGAGCCCAACAAAGCCGCTGTCCCGTGAAAACAGCGCCCCAATGTGACCATCCGAGCCCCTCTTGCGCCCGAATAGCACCAAAGGTGCCGGGCGCGCGCCGGACCGGCCCGATGGGCCGGCGCTCCTTGGGATGGCGTGCATAGCTTACAGTGAGCAATGACCTTGCTGGGATAAAGCGCCTCGCTCAGAGGGCAGCAGCGCCGGCCCCCGGTCCGGCGCGCGCCCTGTGTTGCGAGAGCTTTGAGCGGGAAAAGGGCGGTTTGGCAGGCTGGGAAGAGCCTCGGAGGCGGTGCCGCTTTCTGCGCTGTTGCGCCGCGCGGATGGGGACCCACAAACCCCACGCAGAACTCGGACCAGCCTTAGGTAGCTGCGCCCGACTTGCGCCCGAATAGCACCGAAGGTGCCGGGCGCGCGCCGGACCGGCCCCTTGGGCCGGCGCTCCTTGGGGTGGCGTGCCTAGTTCGCCTTTAGTCCTGACCTTGCTGGGATAAAGCGCCTCGCTCAGAGGGCGGCAGCGCCGGCCCCCGGTCCGGCGCGCGCCCTGTGGTGCGAGAGCGTTGAGGTGGGAGGGGGCGGGTTGGAAAGCTGGCAAGAGAAAGGGAGGCGGTGACGCCTTCTTGGGTGTCACGGCGCGCGCGGATGGGGTCTCAGGCAGCCTGCCCAGAACCCGGAGCATCCTGAGATGACTTCGCGCCACCCGCCGCCCAAATAGCACCAACGGTGCAGGGCACCCCACACCACCCCCCCAACAACAAAGGGCCGCCCGAAGGCGGCCCCAGCCTCACTCTCAACGCCAACCGGCCTCAGCCGTTGGCGCAGTTCTGCAGGTCCTCGATCGCCGGGCCGTTGGGCGTCCGGCCGAGGTTGAACGGGGCCGAGGCCTCGCGCCACTGCTTGTAGTTGTCGAGGTATTCCACCATCGACAGGTAGACCTTGGCGGCCGAGGGGTTCTCGCAGGAGACCTCGACGATCACCTCATTGGCGACGGTCTGCACCTCTTCCAGCGCCTCGTCGGAATAGCGGTCGATCTGCACCGCCTCGTCCCACTTGGCATAGGCCTCGGTGGCGCGCTTCTCGGTGAAGGCCAGCGACCACATCATCGTGGCATCCGCCGCGATCTCGAGCTTCTCCTGGGTCTCGGGGCTCAGCGCGTCCCAGGCGCTCTTGTTGATCATCACGCCGAAGACCGAGGCCGACTGGTGCCAGCCCGGGGTCGACCAGTTCGAGGTGACCTGCTGGAAGCCCGCCGACCAGTCGACGTTGGGCGTGGAGAACTCGCCGCCGTCGATCACGCCGCGCTCGAGCGCCTGGTAGACCTCGCCGCCGGCCATGGAGACCTGGCTGCCGCCGAGACGCTCGAGGATGCGGCCCTGCTCGTTGCCCGAGACGCGCAGGCGCATGCCCTGCAGGTCCTCGAGGGTGACCAGCTCCTTGTTGGTGTGGAAGCCGCTCTCGTTGTTGGTCACGCCATAGGGCAGGTAGACCATGTCAAACTGGCCGTAGACCTCGTCATAGAGCTCGTCGCCGCCCCATTCGTTGATCCAGTTCACGTAGTCGACGGCGTTGAAGAGCGACGGCGTGGTCGCCAGCGGCGTGAAGGCGGCGTCGCGGCCGGCCCAGTAGCCCGGCCAGTCGGCGCCGGCCTGCACGGTGCCCGATTGCACGGCGCTGAAGACCTCGCCCGAGGGCACCAGGCTGCCGCCCTCGAAGAACTCGATGGTCAGCTCGTCGCCTACCAGCTTGTTGGCCAGATCGACGAAATGCCGGTCGAACTCGATCAGCTCCAGCGAGGAGGGCCAGGTGGTGGTCATGGTCCAGCTTTCCTGGGCCTCGGCGGCGGCGCCGAAGCAGGTGGCCAGCGCCGTGGCGGCGGCAAGCGGCTTGAAGGTGGCGGTCATCTCTATCTCCCTTGGTGAATGACTTGGCGGCTATTGGCCGTAGAGGACCTGGGGCAGCCAGGTCACCGTCTCGGGGACCAGGGCGACCACCAGGCACATCAGGACGATCAGGCCGATGAACGGCAGCACGCCCTTGATGATATGCGAGGTGCGGACCTCCTTCGGGGCGATGGCGCGCAGGTAGAAGAGCGCATAGCCGAAGGGTGGGGTGAGAAAGCTCGTCTGCAGCACCACCGCCATGAGCACCACGAACCACAAGAGGTTCACGCCCTCCATCTCCTGCACGATGGGCAGGAAGATCGGGAAGCTCAGAAGCACGATGCCGGTCCAGTCGAGGAAGGCGCCCAGCACGAAGACGATCAGCATCATCACCGTCAGCAGCATCCAGGGCGCCATGTCGAGGTTGCGGATCAGCTCCTGCGTGGCGCGCAGCCCGCCGGTGATGTTGAAGACCCCGGTAAAGGCCGTGGCGCCGACCACGATGAAGAGGATCATCGCGCTGGTCTTGCCGGTCTCGCGCAGCGCCTCGTAGAAGGAGGGCAGGCTGAAGCGGCCGCGCGCGATCACGATGCAGAGCGCCAGCGCCGCGCCGATGGCCGAGGCCTCGGTCGCCGTGGCGATCCCGGCCAGGAGCGAGCCCAGGATGCCGAAGATCAAGAGGAGCGGCGGCAGCGCCTCCTTGGCGAGCATCAGGTAGAGGTCGCGGCGCGGCGGCATGTCGTCGGGATGCACCGAGGGCGCCATGTCCGGGCGCATGATCGCCAGGATCGCCACCCAGGCGGCGTAAAGGATGCCGAGCGCCACGCCCGGGATCATCGCGCCAGCGAAAAGCTCGCCCACCGAAAGCGGCGAATAGCTGGCCATGAGGATCAGCATGATCGACGGCGGAATGAGGATGCCGAGGCAGCCCGAGGCGGCGATTACGCCGGTCGTCAGCGTCGGGGAATAGCCGTTCGACAGCATCGGGCGCAGCGCCATGACCCCCATGACGGTGATCGAGGCGCCGATGATGCCGGTGGTCGCGGCCAGCAGGATCGAGATGAAGACCACCGCCAGCGCCAGCCCGCCGCGGACGTTCGACATCAGGAGCCGCAGGCTCTCGAACATCTTGTCGGTCACGCCCGAGTTCGACAGGAACTGCGCCATCAACACGAACAGCGGGATGGCGATCAGGGTGTAATTGTCGAGCACATCGCCGAAGATCCGGTTGATCACGATGCCCAGCACCATGGTCTTGCCGGCGATCACCGCGCCCAGGACCGCGGTGCCGCCCAGGACGAAGGCCAGCGGGTGGCCCATCATCAGGCCCAGCACCAGGAGCCCGAACATCACCACTGCAATCGTCTCACCGCCCATCGGTCAGCTCCTCCTTGCGGTCTCCGAGCACGATTTTCAGCACTTCGCTCACCCCCTGGATCATCAAAAGCGCCGCCCCGAGGCAGAGCGCCGCCTTCAGCGGGTAGACCGGCACCGCCACGGCGCCATAGGTCACCTCGCGCTGCGCCCAGGAGGTCATGGCGAAGTCATAGGCGCGGGTGGTGAAGACCCAGGTGAAGGGGAAAAAGAAGATCGCATAGCCCGCCAGGTCCACAACCTTGGCGAGCCGCGGCCCGAAGCGCTCGGTCAGAAGGTCGACCCGCACATGCGCCTGGTGGCGCAGCGCATAGCCGCCCAGCAGGATGAAATAGAACCCGTAGACCTGCTTCGAGACGTCGAAGGCCCAGCGGGTCGGGTCGTTGAAGGCGTAGCGCATCACCACGTCGAAGATGATGATGCCGGCAAAGACGATGGCCAGGGTCGCGATGACCCGGCCCACGGCTTCGTTGAGCGCGTCGATGGCCCGTCGCACTGGGGTCTCCTCCTTGAAATTGCGCGCAAGCTGTCAGCAATAAGAACGGCGTGCAACTCGATGTGTCTAAAGGATTACGCGAGGTCAGGTTTGCGAATTTCCGGGGTTGATTTCCCCGTGCTCGCGCTTTGCGTGAGGCGCTTGGGAGCTTCCGGTGAGGGAAGGTTGGCGCGGGGGTGCGGGGCTTGGTGAGGCGGCGGTTTGGCCGGTGGGCGGGGGCCCGCGCGATCCGCTTGGAGCGGCGCCAGACGCGCCCATAGCAGTGCATTGTAGGGCCGCGCGAGGTGCCGAACCAGCCGGGCGCAGGCCTCCCGATCGGCCCCCGTCGCCCAACCTCTAGCGCACAGGATCAGCCGCCCTGCGTCACAGGCCCGCTCTCCCTCCGGTAGAGCGACCAGCCCGTCACCCGGCGCGTTGCCCAGCTCAGGGCCTGCGCCGCGACAAGCCCCAGCGCCACCCCGCCGAGGACCGCCAGAAGGTCGAAGACCTCCTTGGACAGGTAAGGCGCCAAGGGCGGCATCAGCACCTCGGGCACCAGCCGGTGCAGCAGGTAGATCGGGAAAGCCCCCTGCGCGAGCAGCATCACCCCGCGCACGCCCATCCGGGGCAGCGGCACGCTGGTCACGAAAAGCAGCAGCCCCGTCAGCCCGAGGAGGCCGAGGTATTTCGACCAGGAGCCATACCAGTTCCCCCCGAGCCAGGCAGCCATGGGCAGGATCACCGCCGCCGCGCCCAGGACCAGGAGACGCCGGGGCAGGCTCTCCGCCGCCGCGATGCACCAGCCAAGCGCGAAGAGGTAGAAGACCCAAGGCACCGAGAACTGCGAGCGCCCGGCGGGCAGGGGCCAGACCTCGGGCAGGGTGATGCGCAGCGCCACCCCCAGCGCCAGAAGCGCCAGGCCGGTGCCGAACAGCGAGCGCGAGAGCCAGCGCCGCATCGGTGCGGGCCAGAAGAGCAGCACCAGCAGCAGGCACATCTGCACATAGGCTTCGACGAACCAGTAGAGATAGGGCAGCATCAGCCCGGTCTCGGGCACGGTGACGGCGAAATTGCCGATCAGCGCCACCGAGGCCCAGGGCACCTGCTGCCAGGCCAGCGCAAAGCCCGCGAGCACCAGGAAATAGGGGATCAGCACGCGCGAGAGCGGCGCGAGAAAGCCCGTCACGTCGCGCCGCGCCAGCGCGCCCGCGCGGTGCTCGGCCACCGACATGCCCAGGAGCACGATCATCGCCGCTGCCCCGCCGTAGACCGGCCAGAAGGTCTGATGCGCCACGACCACCGCGAGGATTGCCAGCGCCCGCGCCAGAAGCGGCATGGGCACCGAGCTGCCCTTGGCCGAGCGCGCGCCCTCGAGCTCGGCGATGGGCCGGCGCTCCCAGTTCTCGGGCAGCCCGCCGAAATGCGTGTCGAGCGCCAGGGAGAGCTCGACGTGGCGCAGCGAGTCGCCGCCGAGGCTGTGGAAGCTATCGCTGCGCCGGATGTTGCGGTTCGGGAAGCTGCGTTCGAAGAGCGCCAGCAGGTCGCCGCCCCGGGGCGCCGGGCGGGCCTGCGCTTTCAGCGCGGGATAGTCGATCTTGCCGTTGGCGCGGCGGGGCAGCTCGGGGCAGTCCAGAAGCGCCACATGCTGCGCGCCGATGCCCGCCAGTGCTGCCACCTCGGCGCGCAGCTCCTCGTCCGGGGCCGGGGCCGCGACCCAGATCTGGGCGTCGTCGCCCCAGACCGCGGCCTCGTGCCCGCGCGCGACCAGCGCCTGTTCCAGCGCGTCATGGCCGATGCGCAGCCCCGCGATCTTCGACATCCGGCTGCGCCGCCCGGTGATCCGGTAGAGGCCGTCGGTGCCGCGCCGGGCCATGTCGCCGGTCGCAAGCGCCTCGGTCTCGGCCCCGCGCTTCAGGTCCTCGGCGCGTTCGGCGTAGCCCATCATCACGTTGGGCCCGCGGTAGATCAGCTCGCCCTCGGCGCCGGGCGCCTCGGTCTCCTGTCCGGTCTCGTCCCGGAGCGACAGCGCGCCGCCGGGGATCGCCTGGCCGATGGCTTCGGGTGCCTCGGCCGCGGCCTCATGCGGCAGATAGGCGATGCGCGCGGTGGCCTCGGTCTGGCCATACATGACCACGAAGCGCCCGCCGCGCGCCGCCATGCGGGCCTGCCAGCGGCTGACCTCGCCCGGCGGCATGGCCCCGCCCGCGACGGTCAGGCAGGAGAGCGTGCCGGGCAGGGCGCCGCCCTCCAGCGCCGCCTCGAGCAGCCGAAAGCTGTGCGGCACCCCGGCGAGGTTGGTGGCCTCCGCCGCCTCGAGCGCGGGCAGGAAGCCCGGGTCGAGCATCGGCGTCTCGGAGAGCCAGAGGCTCGCGCCGCGCGCCAGGTGCGAATGCAGGACCGAGAGCCCGTAGGAATAATGCAAGGGCAGGACAAGCGCGGCGCGGTCCTCGGGCGTGATCTGCAGGTATTGGGCGATGGCCTCCGCATTGGCCGCGAGCGCCCCGCGCGACAGCCGCACCCCGCGCCCCTGGCCGGTCGAGCCCGAGGTCATCAGCACCAGCGCCAGCTCCTCGTGCGGCTCGACGGGGATGGCATGCGTCAGCAGCCGCATTCGCCCGCCGCTTCGCCGCCAGGAGGCGACCGGCCGGAACCGCGCCTCGAGCGCGGTCGCCTGTTCGCGCTCCCCCGCCGGCAGCGGCAACACCGCATGCCCCGCCTGGAGCGCCCCGAGATACCCCGCGATGCACTCCTTCGTGGCGGTCATCTCGACAGCCACCAGCCCGCGCCCCTTCGGCAGCCGCGCCGCAAAGCGCCCCGCGGCGGCATTGAGCTCGGCGTAGCTCATGGCGCCGTCACCGGCGATCAGCGCCGTCCGCGCGCCATGCGCGGCAAGGGCGTCGGGGTCGTAGAACATCGGGCGGCCTTCGCAACAGGATCGGTTGCGCCGCCCGCTACGGCGTCAGAGTGTTTTAGTCAAGTATTGGGGTCGGGGGAGAGAGGGGCAGGTGGGGGGGCGCAAGCGCTTTGGGTGGTGAGATGCTGTGCAAAGGAGGGGGGCGGCGAGCGGCTGATCGAGCCGCGCAGGACGCACGTCGGGCGGCGCTGCGCTAAGTTTTTCTGCTGTAGGAAAAATGGTGCCCGGGGGCGGAATCGAACCACCGACACGAGGATTTTCAATCCTGTCCTGAGCCAAGGAGGGGCAGGCTGGGCATTGAGATCTGCACGGGACTTTGGGTGGTCCTCTGCAAGCGGCAGCGAGCATCGAAGGAGGCGTCGGTCCGGGCTTCTGCGGAACAGCCAACACGCTTCCTGCAGCTCAAAACACCTTCATAGCAAGCCCGGCGCCCATGGCTGAGCCGAGTTCGCGACAACGCGCTAGATCTTCGTCCGAGATGGTCTTCTCTGCCAAGATCTGCTCAGGAGTTTGTGCGTGGGTGCAGATGATGAGCGGAGCTTGCACTTCTTTTAGGCGCCACCCTGTCGCGATCCGGGCGGTTTGTCGCGCGGCGTTTTCACCGTCTGAACCGGCGCAAACCATTTGTGCGTAGGGGCGTCCCTCGATCTTTCCCAGGAGCGGGTAGTAGCAGCGGTCGAAGAAGTCTTTCATGACCCCGGCGATCGCTGCCAAGTTCTCGGGTGCACAGAAGATGTAGCCGTCGGAGGCGAGTAAATCG
This sequence comes from Roseivivax sp. GX 12232, assembly GCF_021272185.1. GTDB lineage: Bacteria > Pseudomonadota > Alphaproteobacteria > Rhodobacterales > Rhodobacteraceae > Roseivivax. The sequence continues at coordinate 8,854 of NZ_JAJSEC010000008.1, read as the reverse complement.
TCGGGTCTCGCGTCATGGGCAGTCTTCACGACCGTTTTGACCTCATCTCTCGCCGAGGTCGCGGCGGCTTCCGCCATCTGTCGACTTCCACCGGTTTTCGAGTGATACACCACAAGAAGTTCAGTCATGTCCGCACGTTAATCCAAGCTTCGGTCGTGTCAAATGAGGCGCTTAAGCTTGCGTGTTCGCGTGCCAACCGTCGGCCAAGACTTGAGCGTTGCTCACGCCGCCAGAAGATCAGTCTCGAGTTTCTCGAACATTGCGACGTCTTCTTCTGCATTCTCAAAAAGATGGCCATAGACATCCATCGTCATGTTGATCGATGCGTGCCCCAGTAGCGTCTGGATCTTTTTGGGGTTCCAGCCCTGCTCGATGAAGAGCGATGCCGCCGCGTGCCGCAGCGCGTGAATGCCGAACTTCGCGGTGCCGTCTTCGCCCACGATGCCGTTCGCGATCAACATCGGCTTGAAAACTCGATTGTAGATGTTGGCGTAGTTCTGAACCTTGCCGGCACCATTAGGGAAGACGAGCCGCTGCGCCGCCGCCGGAACTGTCGAATGCCATTCTTCCAGTGTTCCCCGAACGAGCGGGGTCATCGGTATGTCGCGGTATCCAGCCTGACTCTTGGGTTTGCCGATCTGCCCGCTCTCGTCGGCTCGCTGCCGCACAAGAATGAGACCACGTCCGAAATCGACATGATCCCAAGTCAGGCCGCGAAGTTCTGAGATGCGCATGCCCGTGAAAATCGCAGTGACGAACATCGCGCGATGCGAAGCAGGGGCGTTGTTGAGGATGAGCCGGATCTCGTCCTTCGTGGGGATGATGCGTTCATCCTGATCTGTCCTGCGCCGCCGCTTCATCTTCACCTCGGCGGCGACATTGTGATCGACCCATTCCCGCTCGACAGCCTCCGACAAGATCGCCCGCAAACTGACCATGACCTTTTTTACGATCGCTTGCGACAAGCCATCATCGAGCATCTCGTCCATGAAATCCCGCACATCGCCGCGTGTGAGATCCGCGACCAGTTTCTCAGCTATCCGTGGCTCGATGTGGACCTTGGCGTGGCTGCGATACGCCTTCAGCGTCGCGGCTTCGAGCTGGTTGCGCTTGCAGGTCTTGAGCCAGGTGTCACAGGCGTCAGCGATGGTAGGATTCTCGATGCGGGGCATGGGCACCTCTTGTTGTTGCTTGCTCGACTATTATAGCATCGGGAAACACGTCCGTCGGGCTCAATGTCCTGTAAATTCTGAAAAATATTTCTGTGCGTCGCCCATGAGTCTGACGTCAACCCCAACGGTTCCCATACGTATCCCGTATCTGAATCGCATGTTCGCTTTAGGGGTTTTAGTCCGGCTGGAAGCTGGATATTGCAATTAGCCCATGTAGTAGATACGCAAATGCAATGACGCAGTTGAGAAAGCACTTCGTTGGATACCTGCTTGCGACCCACGGTGTGCGTAAGCTCAGTTTTGATCATCCTGCCATACGTCAGCAGATAGCTAACCTCAAAGCTTGGGAAGCGGCAAATGACGGTAAGGCGAGTATCGATTTCAGATCTGACTACGCGCGCAGGATAGGCGGCTTGGGTGATCTTCCAAATTTGCAGGATCTACTGGAAGAAGGCAGCAGTGTCATGCTGGATGATCTCAGTCGTCTGTTCCGCCCATGTGGCAGCGTTCAAGCTGCAAAAGAGCTTTATCTTGAGCTCGAACCGCACGCAGAGAATATCATCGGCATCCGCCAGAAGATGAACCTGGGCGGCTTGTCTTCGCGTGCAGTCTCGACTCTCGTTTCTCGTCAGTTGAACCCGCGCTTCGTCATTGTGGGTAATGCTCCGAAACGGAAGCGTCGATCGTCAGAAGATAGGCAGACAGAGGCGGCGAATGCTGCATCTGCGAAATCACGCGGTAAGGCCGCCGATGAAGCAGCGCAGCCATTGAAGCGACTGAAGAGCACTCTCGAGGCAGGAGGTCAGACCGTGACGCTCGCCAAGCTAGCCGAACGCGCCAACGCGGATGGACTACGAACGACACGTGGCAATCTCTGGAGAGCGGATACGGTATCACGAGCCCTAAAGCGCACCAGTCCCTAAGGCTGGCTATGCTGCGCACAGGCGCGCTCCGAGAGTAATCGCGCACACCACGACTTCACAAATCTCACCGAGCCAGCCAGTGAAGCTGCCTGCCGCCCTGGCGAGCATCGCATTAGAGGGCGGGCGATTGACTTCATGCTTGCTTGCGCCCTTGACTGATAGCTCAATTCGGGAGCCATGCTGGTCCAAGGAGTGGTTGGGCCCGAACGCGTCGCTGTTTTAAACGCTCACGTCGTGCCGGCTGTCCTTGGACGCGTCGCGATGCTCACAGCTCTTTGCCGCGGCGGGAAGTGCCTGCAAGGCCTTCGAACGGTGTCCTCGCACAGTTCGCCGACAGGAAGCTCCGCCACTTTTTTTCACGGCCCGATTAGTCTGCGCTACTACCGTCTCCTGACCGAACCGTGCGGGGTAACCCTTCCTTGCAAGGACCAAGTCCTCGTGTGAGCCTGCGCGGCAGAGATCCCAAACGTGCTCTCCTATTAACTGAGTTAAGGGACGTATGCAGGGGGGTGATTTCCTCTCTCCACCATGCGAACTTGAAGCCGTTGGAATGTCGGGGGACGTTCAAGCGTCGCGTGATCAACTTCCTCTCGTGGGCCAAGTCTGGACGTTCGGTGCATCTGCCCGTCAGCAGGAGATTGCGAGCCATCATGATGCGATAGACGCGCTTGTGGTTCACGGGCGCAGCACCTGTAGCTCCAAGGCGCCGGCTTAGCATTACCGTGATCCGGTAGTAGCCCTAGGTCGGACGCTTCGCGACCGGCGTATCGATCAACGGAAGGAGAGCCGCGTGTTGCACCTTGTGGCATCGCCAACGCGGCTTCGTGTTCCCGTTTGACTGAGGATGCAGGTTCGATGGAAGTCGCCGAGGGTCTCAGCCACGAACCTCTTCGGGAACCGACCTTCAGCTGCCACTGCGCACGCCACGCCCGGTCTCTTGGAGCGTCTTGTCCGGCAACTTCAAGAAGAACCGACCCTCATTGTAGTGCGGCCAGGCTGCCGCTCGAGTTCGCTGCCGCGTTCCTCCACCTGCCGGACGGTGCGATTACCGGTCACCTCGTCATCCTCCGACACCTCTATTGTTCCTCCATCCGACATCAGACGGCACCAACGATACCACCGGGTCGGCAGAACGCCACTCCAGCGAGCAACCATCAAGATGCTGGCACCATCCTCCTGCGTCACTTCATCGACCCGTATCTCTTGCTCGCGAACACGTCGCGTGCGCAGCCTCCTTCAGTGAAGATCCCAATCTCAGGCATAGGCGCGCGCTCAGACATGTGCTCGAGCTTCCGTGGCTATGCCCAAGTGTTCGGTCGAAACGGGCGCCAGCCTATTTCAGAGACCATAGACGGGGAGGGCGAATTGCATCGCGCTGTAATACGTGGGCATCAATCCTTAGAGGCTGGCACCCAGCTTCTCCATCGCTCTCGTGATCTTCTGGTTGAGTTCCGAGAAGGCACGGCAGTGCCCGTTCTCCCGCATCTTTCTAGGACGATGTCCGTTCTGGCGATCCCAGTTTGCTCTCGTCTTCTCGATGACGCTGCGGTGGTGAAGGTCCAGTCCGATTACGCCGGTTCTCTTGAAGATCTCGAGCTCGTCGCCGTTTGCGGTTCCGTCATCTTCCATGGCAAGCGTCGGGAACTGGAAGTTGAAGAACTTCTTGCGCAGCTTCCCCCAGTCTTTGTTAGTGAGGTCATCCATCGTTTGGATGCCGAAATCTTTCATCGTGTCGTAATCGGGAACGTCAAGCAGACAGATCTCGATCCGAGAGCGCCGGTCCCTCAGTTCAAGAGCGATGAAGTTGTCGTCACCCACTCCCCGCTGATCTGCAACTTTGTCTTGCAGTCGGAACAAGATCGGTCTTTGCACGCTTTTTACTGTCTTGGCTCCGACGTAGACTGTTGAGTCTAACGGCGGCTTTCGGTGCATCTTCACGCGATCTGCACCGAGCAGGGCCTTCGGGAACTCTTTGAGATTTTCGGGGATCAAGCCGGGCGGAGCGGAAACCATCTTCTTCGTGCCCACGTCATCTCTGTATCGGGGCATTTCGTCGAAATGATCGAAATCTCCCCTCGTGCGGAACGAGGGGTCGAGCCGGAAGTGCTTCCTGAGTAACTCTGATGCCTGCGCTCGAAGCAACAGCATACCATCGTCTGTCTCGGCATGGGTCGGGATCGGGTAAAAATCGATAGAGATTTCGACTCCTGTGATCTTATGTCCCAGACGTAGCGATGCTGTTCTCGACCCGTATTTCCACCTCAGATGCTGCAGCGCGGCATTCATGCGCCGACTGCTCGGGTCGAACATCCGGATCCTGAAAGTATTCCCACTATGATGTCGTTCGAGGTTGGGTCCGTAAACGTAAGCCTTGCCAAGCTTGGGCTCGTTGATTGCGCCGTTCAAGCTGTTCCCGACGTGGACGGCGTAGAGCTCGCGTCCCAAGGTCACCTTGAATTCGATCCAATCGAACACTGCCCGGCACCGGTATTGGTTGAGATCGATCATCGGCAGTGCGAGAAGACGGCCCTTGGTGACCGTTTGCCTGCCAGACGCATCTACAAGTAAATAGTGGAGCTGGAGCTCGTCCGCCGCGAGTCTGTCGACATCGCGTCGCACGTTAGTCTCGATCGGTATGTCGAAGTCGGGCTTCATCTTTTCTCCTGACCTGCGTATGGGACAGATAATCTGACGCGGCCGCTACACGAGGCTTAGTAGCTTTCTTCGTCTCTCTCGCGGGTGGTAGAGAATGCCTTGCTGAAACGTCAATCACGTAGAAAGCTTCACTGAGTGCTTTTTTCGCTCCGGGCGGACAACACCGCGCTGGTTGCCGGTCGTCGCATTCAGTGAAGCTTTGACAGCGCCTCAGCGGCATTGTGGTCTGGTTGCCTCCGGTCATGCAAGCTGCTTAGCCCGTGAAGCGCAAGATCGGCTGGTGATGCTTGGTCCGCCTCGCATTGCTCTAGCTTGATCAAGTTGCACCAGAGCCTTGGCAACAGCGCTGACCTGCGCCACGCGGGGCTGAGAGACTATCCACTTGGTTGGGGGGGGGGAGGCGAAGCTGCGACGACCCGCTGGTCACCCTGCACGGTGTGAAATGCGCTGTCTACGGAGACGGGAAGGAAACAGGGCCGCGGAGCCTAAAACAGGAAGTCCTAGGTGAGGATGGGCTTGCCTTAAGGGCCACTTCGGTTGCACACCAGCAGTAGCATCGAAACCTTGGAGTCCTGGCTTCGCACGATTGCAATTTCGGCCCGGACCCGACGTTCACGCGCTGGTGTAGCGAACGCCAGCTTCGAGCCCTACCTGCTCCTTCGTCAGAGCGCAGCAAACGTTTGGTTACGGACATTCGTCTGCATACCCGTGAGCAGACACCGTCCTGCTCATGGCGTAGTATGCGCACCAATACAGAGTCGGTGATCCCCCAGAACTTCGATTACACGACATTTTCCGGATTGGCCCGGATCATCTGCATCGGCCATTCGTCCCAGTTCTTCCCGAAGCTGCGCGAGAATTTTCATACGCCGGTCAACCGCCGCAAGTTGCTTCCGTGCGATCTCGTGGGCGGGCGTGCAGTCCTCCGACGGAGCTTCGGCAAGGGCCATCAGATCGGCGATATCATCGAGACCAAAGCCCAGTTCCCGCGCGTGACGTAGGAACGTGAGCCGTTCGAGTGCCGCGTCATCATAGCGGCGTTGCCCGCCCTCGGTCCGCGCGGGCGAAGGGATCAGGCCCCGGCTTTCGTAGTAGCGGATCGTCGTCACTTTCACGCCCGTCCGGCGCGACATCTGCCCGATGGAATATTCCTTCATGTCGCCTCTTGAACCTACAGTCGCTGTAGATCGTATCTACCCTGAAACGATACGAGTCGAAAGGAGCCGTCATGGGTCACGGCCATCATCATCACGTCAATCCCGAGGCTGGCGACCGCAGGGTTTTCGCCGCCATTGCGGTCAACATTGGTCTGACGGTCGCGCAAATTCTCGGCGGCATCGCCTCCGGCTCACTCGCTCTGATCGCGGACGCGCTGCACAACTTCTCCGATGCGATCTCGCTGATCATCGCCTTCGCGGCGCGCAAGATCGCGCGGCGACCCCGCGATGCTGACATGACGTTCGGCTACGGTCGGGTCGAGGTGGTCGCCGCGCTCATCAACTACACCACGCTCATCGTGATCGGTCTCGTCCTGCTCTACGAAGCGGCGGTGCGCTTTGCCCATCCGCAGCCGGTCGAGGGCTGGTTGATCGTCATCATCGCGGGGGTCGCGCTGGTCGTGGACGCGGTGACGGCCGCGCTGACCTATGCCATGTCCAGATCCAGCGTGAACATTCGCGCGGCGTTCCTGCACAACGTGGCCGACGCGCTCGGCTCGCTCGCCGTGATCGTTGCGGGCACGCTGATCCTGCTCTACGACTGGCGGCTGATCGACCCGCTCGTGACCATCCTGATCGCGGGCTACATCTTGTGGCAATCGTTTCGCGGGATCGGCCCGGTGATCCGCATTCTGATGCTCGGTTCGCCCCCCGAGACCGAGACGGATGCGGTTCTGGATACAGTGCGCGGGATCGACGGCGTGACCGGCATCCACCACACGCATTTCTGGCAGATGGACGAACACCGAACTGCACTGGACGCGCATGTCGTCATATCCGAGGGCCGTTGGTCCGACGCCGACGCTGTCAAGGAGCGGATCAAGGCCGCACTGTTCGAGAGATTTGACATCGAGCATACGACGCTGGAACTGGAATGCGCGCGCCACACGTGCGATGACCCGTCCGAGTTCGGCGGGCGTGGACATGGCGAGGAGCGGCACGGATGAGCGACTTTGCGTCCGTTGCGCTGGCCGTCGCGCTTTTCTGTGAAACCGTTCTGATCGCAATGCTGGTCTGGTCGATCATATTCCGTCTCGCCGTCTCTGGCCATCACAACGGGTGAACTGGCTCAGGCAGTTCATGGTCTGGTCCCCGCCCCTTGCGGTTTTCGGAGGCGCTATTGTCGTGGGCTGCGGCGACTGGAATGTCTTGGATTGGCCGCATTGGCTTCGATGGGGCATTTGCCGGCCGCTGCTCCTGGCAGGTAACGCCGAGGTCTGGCCTGCGGCCTTGGGCATTGGCCTCGATGCAACCAGCGGCGCAGAAGCCGAGCTGAAAACCGACGGCTTCTACCGCTGGGTGCGCAATCCGCAATACGTGGCTGATATGGGTATCCTGGTCGGGTGGGCAATCCTGTCCGCTTCTCCCGCCGTATGGATCATCGCGATGGGCGGCGTGGTCGGCTTTGCGCTCACTCCGTTCGCAGAATAGCGGTGGATGGAAAAGATCTACGGGAAGCCATACCGGCGATCCCTCAACCGCGTTCCACACTTATATGGCGTGCTATGATTGACACCGAAAGCTGACGTTGCACCGACGGCAGTTTTGTCCGCGGAGCGGTCTTTGGTTCAGATCGCAGCGAAGGACGGCTGTCCGCTCAAAGCACCAGCTCCACACAGGTAACAACTAGCACGCGTATGATGCCTCAGCCCAGGAAAGGCGCGCGGATTGCGCTGCTCTCAGAATGCCGCTCGGAAAGTAATTTCTATTGATGGGCTTTCGAGGAGTATGCTGAGCGTGGTGCCTATTATGTGGAGCCTTGTCAGGCTGCTCAGAAAAGGCGCGGGGAAGGCGATGTGCCTCCCCCGCGCAAGCTCAGTAGCGTCAGATCTCATCCAGAAGCTTATCCAATTCAGGATCATACCCGGACATCAACCGTTCTAGCATGCCGGCATACGTGCGCCGCTCGGCCGCGCAGATCGCCTTGAACCGCTCCATCACGGGCGCGGGGCCCTTCACGTTAATCTGGATTTCGGGAAAGGCTGAGCCTGCGCCTGTGAGCGCATTCCAAGTCTCAGGCATGTATTCCGTCATCGCGGTGCTGATCAGGAGCTTCTCATCAATCCCAAGCACACGGGCGAGGGCAGGGGCGCGATCGACGGGCAGGCGCATTTCGCCTGAGCGCAGCATGCTGATGACATTCTGTCGAGGGAAGCCGACTTCTTCTGCGATCTCGCGCTGGGTTTTCCCCGAAGCATCGACGGCTTCTGCGATCAGGCGGGCGGTTGGGCTGTTGGTCATGTGATCCTCTGAAGCTGGTATCTTGATGCTTGATTTTATGAGGCGCTGTGAAGTCCTTCTCGGGCGCATCCCGATGAGAGGTCTTCGGCCGGTCGACCTTGGCGGTCGGCCGGTCGGGCAGAAGCGGCTTGAACGGTGTGGCCGAATGCGTAGCACTAATTCCTTGAGCGGCCCGCCCAGGTCCGGACCCCGACAAGGCGCCGGCTCGGTGGGGCCAAATCAGGAGGAGGACCCCATGAGACTACCACTGCTTCTAGCGGCGCTCGCCGCCTTCGGCGGGGGCGCGGCGCAGGCCGGCGACACATCCGACACCGCCGGGGCGGAAGGCGCAGCCGCCGGCGCGGAGACCGCCGAAATTCGGGACATCGACGTCTCCGAAGCCGATACCGCCCAGGGCGAGAAGGCCTACCAGGCGGTCTGCCGCAACTGCCACGGCCCCAAGGCCCAGGGCGTTGCGAGCTATCCGCGCCTGTCGGACAAGGAGGTCGCCTATCTGGTCGATCGGCTCGAAACCTATCGCTCGGGCGAGAAGATCGGCCCGAACTCGATGCTCATGATCCCGCATGCAAAGGAGCTGTCGGACGAGGAGATCCTCAACATCGCGGTCTATGTGACCACCGCCTTCGAGTGAGATGCGGACCCGCCG
>NZ_JAJSEC010000007.1 GCF_021272185.1 Roseivivax sp. GX 12232 | reverse complement strand
ACGCCAACGCCAACGCCAACGCCAACGCCAACGCCAACGCCAACGCCAACGCCAACGCCAAGACGATGCTGTGCGCAGGCCAGGCGACCAGGCCGCCATTCGCGAAATCTTAAGATGTTTGGGAAATTTTGGTCGGAGTGGCAGGATTCGAACCTACGACCCCTGCCTCCCGAAGACAGTGCTCTACCAGGCTGAGCTACACTCCGACCGTGCCGCGCCGGATATCCAAAGCGCGGGGCTTTGGCAAGAGGTCAATCGCGGCTTTTCGCGCGGATCCGCGCGAGGCGCAGAAGCGCGTCGATCCGGGGCCAGGTGCCGGTCTCGAAGCGCATGCGTGTGCGGCTGACCGGGCGGTTGGCCGAAGCCTCGGGCCGGCCTTCGCGGATCACGATGTAGAGGCCCGAACCGATGATGATCGCCGCCCCCAGAATCGTCGCCTGGTCGAGGCTCTCGCCGAAAAGGAGCGTGCCGAAGATCACCGCCCAGAGGATCTGGGAATACTGCATGGGGGCGACGATCACCGCCTCGCCCTCGCGATAGGCGTAGATCATCAGGGCCGCGCCGGCGAAGCCCAGGACCGCGAGGCCGGCGTTCAGCGCCAGGTCCGCCACGGGCATGGGCACATAGACCAGAGGAAGGAGCGCGCCCATGACGGCAAAATTCGCCAGCGTCGGATAGAGGATCAGCACCGCGGTGCGTTCTTCCTGCCCGATCTTGCGCGAGATGATCGAGGCGAGCGCACTGCCGAAGGCGGCAAAGAGCGCGGCCATATGGGCAAGCGTCAGCTCGGTCGTACCGGGACGCAGGACCACGATGACCCCGCTCAGGCCGACGATCACGGCGGCCCAGCGGCGCAGGCGCACGCGTTCGCCGAGGATCGGGATCGCGAGGATGGTGATGAAGAGAGGTGCCGCGAAGATGATCGCATAGACCTGGGCGAGCGGCAGGTTGGAAAAGGCGTAGAAAGCCGAGCCGCCGGTGACCACCGCGGCGCCGGTGCGCAGCGCCACCCACCAGGGGTGCACCGGGCGCAGGTGGCCCGGTTCGGAATCGCTGATCAGCATGAGGCTGATGAGCGGGAAGCCGAAAAGCACGCTGAAGAAGAGGATCTGCACCGGGCTGTAGGCGCCGCCGAGCACCTTGACGACCAGGTCATGCGTGGCGAAGGCCGCGAAACCCGTCAGCGCGATCAGCGCGCCCCTGGCGTTCGGTCCCATGTCGCACTCCTCCGGGCGCGCCCGCCGCGCCACTGCTTCGCAAGGAACCCCGGATCGGCGGGATCTTCAAGGCGGGGGCGCGGAGAAAGCGGGGTCCGGCTGGCTGGTGCCGCTGGTGATGCACCTGGGGTGCGGTGCGGGCGCCTATCGGGCACCGGGGTAGGCCGCGGCCGGCGGGTGCGGGGACCCGCCGGCCGGCCCGGGATCAGAGGGAGGCCTCGAGCTTTGCGACAATCGCGTCGCCCATCTCGGCGGTGGAGACGGGGGCGACGCCCTCTTCGCCCAGCAGATCGGCGGTGCGCAACCCGTCGGCGAGCACTTCTTCGACCGCGCGCTCGAGGCGGGCGGCCTCGTCGCCCTTGTCGAAGGAATAGCGCAGCGCCATGGCGAAGGAGAGGATGCAGGCGATCGGGTTCGCCTTGCCCTGCCCCGCGATGTCGGGCGCCGAGCCGTGCACCGGCTCGTAAAGCGCCTTGGGCCGGCCGTTCCCCATCGGCGCGCCGAGCGAGGCCGAGGGCAGCATGCCCAGCGAACCGGTCAGCATGGCGGCGAGGTCCGACAGCAGGTCGCCGAAGAGGTTGTCGGTCACGATCACGTCGAACTGCTTGGGCCAGCGGGTCAGCTGCATGGCGCCGGCGTCGGCATACATGTGGCTGAGCTCCACGTCCGGGTAATCCTGGCCGACGCGGTTCACCACCTCGCGCCAGAGGATGCCCGATTCCATCACGTTGGCCTTCTCCATCGAGCAGAGCTTGCCGCCGCGCTTGCGGGCCAGTTCGAAGGCCGAGCGCGCGACGCGGTCGATCTCGCTTTCGGTGTAGCGCTGGGTGTTGATGCCGACGCGCTCGTTGCCCTCTTCGAAGATGCCGCGCGGCTCGCCAAAGTAGACGCCCGAGGTCAGCTCGCGGACGATCATGATGTCGAGCCCGGCGACCACCTCCTGCTTGAGCGAGGAGAAATGCGACAGCGCGTCGAAACACTGCGCGGGGCGCAGGTTGGCGAAGAGGTCCATCTCCTTGCGCAGGCGCAGGAGGCCGCGCTCGGGCTTCACCGAGAAGTCCAGCTCGTCATACTTCGGCCCGCCGACGGCGCCGAGCAGCACCGCGTCGACCTCTTGCGCGCGGGCCATGGTGTCGTCGTGCAGGGGCGTGCCGTGCTTGTCGTAGGCCGCGCCGCCGACCAGATCCTCGCTGACCTCAAAAGCCAGGTCCCGCTTTGCCCCGTACCAGTCGATGATCTTGCGGACCTCGGCCATGACTTCCGGGCCGATCCCGTCACCGGGCAGAATGAGAAGCGAGGGGGTGCTCATGGGCGGCGTCCTTTGCGGAAAAATGCGTTCACTTTCGGGTAAGCAAAGCCCGCCGCGGCGTCAAGAATCGGGGGGCTCGGGGCCGGGGCTTCTCAGGCTGACCCAGACGGCGCGATGCGGGCCGGCATCCGGCAGGATCGGGCCGAGACCGGCGCGCAAGAGCGACAGCCGCGCGTCGGGCAGCACATAGCTGACGCGCAGCGGGCCGGGCCCACCCTGCCAAAGCGCGGTGGGCTGGCCGGGCAGCGGATCGACAAGCCGCGGATGGGTCAGGAGCGCGCGGATCGCCTCGTGCCGCCCCTCGCCGCGCGCGGGATCGAGGTTGGCATTGCCGATCAGGACCACCGGGCCTTCGGGCGGCGGCTCCTCCAGCGCGCCCTCCAGCAAGCGCAGCCAAAGCGCCAGCTCGTCGTGATTGCGCCTGCCGTTGCGGTCCTCGGGCCCGTCGAAGACCGGCGGCGTGGCGTGAAACCCCAGAAGCGTCAGCGTCCCGCCGCCCGGCAGCGCCAGCGGCACGACCCAATGCCCGGTGCTGGAGAGCCGCTGCACCCCGGCGCCCGGATCCTCCGGCGTCATGAGGGTGCCGGGCAGGTCCTCCCAAAGCAGCCCCGAGAGATCCCGCGCGGGCCCCGGCGGCAGGCGCGAGAGCAGCGCCATGCCGCCCTCGCCCGCGAACCAGCCGTAGCCCTGGGCATCGCGCGGCTCGCCCAGCGCGCCGTTGCCGTCGAGGTCGCGCCCTGTCGGCATGCCGGTGTTGGGCCGAAGCGCGAAGAGATGCGGATAGGGCCGAGCCAGGCTGTCGTTCAACGCGGTGAGCGCCCGCAGCCCGTGGTCGTAGTCCACATCCGTCAGCAGCAGCACATCGGCATCGAGCGCGGCGATTCCCTGGGTGATGGCGGCAAGATCGGGGGCTTCGCCGCGCAGGAGATCGCGCAGGAGCAGCCCCGGCCCCTTGCGGGTCAGCGGCGCGTGCCAGGTCGCGATGCGGAGGGGATCACCGGCCGCGAGCGGCGCGGGCGCGAGGCCCAGCGCCAAAATCGCGGCAAGGATCAGGCGGACTGCAAGACGTCCGACTGCGCATAGGCGCGGCGGCGCTTTTCCTCGATCAGCTCGACCACGCGCCAGAGCGCCACGCCGCGCATGATCAGGGCGGTCGGAAGAAAGGCCCATGCGGTCATCACCCAGATCAGCGCCTGCGGATCACCGATCGGCAGGCCCATGCCCAGACCGTCGAGCGATTTCAGGACGGCCGGGATCAGGAATGGCAGCAAGAACCCTAAGGCCACGTTAACATGGGCGTCGCGTTTCAGCCGGTAGACCACGTCGCCGCCGGTCGTCGGGTCGAAAAGCGGCAGGTTCACCCAGACGTTGAAGGCCTTCTTGCGGATCGGCCAGCCGAGGATGCGGATCAGCGGCACGAAGATGCAGAGCGTGAAGAGCCCGACCAGATAGGCCAGCCCGGCGAGCGCGCGCAGAAGCTCGACAAAGGGCTGCGGCGCGGTCTCCGGGGCGATCAGCACCGCCAGCCGCACAGGCGAGAAGGGGAAATCCATCGCATGGCCGACCTTGGCGCCGAGGTTGGCGGCGGCATAGCCGACCGCGGTCGGCGCATGGGTCTGGCGCACCACCAGCGTCAGAAGCACCAGCATGGCAAAAAGCGCGAAGAAGCGCATGCGGTTGAAGGGCGGCGCGTCGCGGAACTCGATGAAGCTCGGGGCGGAGCCGAAATATTCCAGGAAGGTCAGCCCGCCGGCAACAAAGGCCGCGAACATGAAGATCTGCGAATCCTCGGCCGGCACCCCGGGCAGAAGCAGCCCGGGCATGGCCACGATCCAGGCCATAAGCAGGGCGCGCAGCCCCGCGCTGAAAACGCGTGCGATCAAGAACCTGCCCTCATGCGCCGAGCGGGAGCGATGCGATGCCGCGCCCTTGTCCCGACCTTTGGCCGCCTTTTGGCGGCGCTGTGCCTCAGTTTTGCCCAAATCTTGCCGCCTTTCCGACAAGTGCTCAAGATCACTGACGGATTTTGCAGACAAATCTGACCTTAATGAGGTCCGGCTGGTGCCAAAATACATCTGCCGCGTGTGAGGCCCCATCAAAAACGGCCGCGGGCGGGTGCCGCGGCCGTTCGAAGTTTGTCAAAGGCAGGCGCCGGGATCAGACCCAGGGACGCTCCTGCGCGACGCGGGATTCATAAGCGTCGATCTCGCTGGCCTTCTCGAGGGTCAGCGCGATGTCGTCGAGCCCCTCCAGCAGGCAGTGCTTGCGGAAGGGATCGACCTCGAAGGGGATGACCTCCCCGTCCGAAGTGGTCACCGTCTGCGCCTCGAGGTCGACGGTCATCCGGGCGTTCTGGCCCTTCTCGGCGTCCTTCATCAAGAGGTCCACCTGCTCCTGCGGCAGGCGGATCGGCAGGATGCCGTTCTTGAAGCAGTTGTTGTAGAAGATCTCGGCGAAGCTCGGCGCGATGACGCAGCGGATGCCGAAATCCTTGATCGCCCAGGGCGCATGTTCGCGCGAGGAGCCGCAGCCGAAGTTCTCGCCCGCGACCAGCACCTCGGCCTCGCGGTATTGCGGCTTGTTCAGCACGAAGTCGGGCACCTCATTGCCGTCGTCGTCGTAGCGCATCTCGTCGAAGAGGTTCACGCCGAGACCCGACCGCTTGATCGTCTTCAGGAACTGCTTGGGGATGATCATGTCGGTGTCGACATTCACCAGCGGCAGGGGCGCCGCGACCCCGGTGATCTTTTCGAACTTGTCCATGTCCTATTCTCCTTGTCCGGAGCGCGATGCGCCGGAGTCAGCTCAGCGCGCGGACGTCGGTCAGACGGCCGGTGACCGCCGCCGCCGCCGCCATCGCGGGGCTCATCAGGTGGGTGCGGCCGCCGCGGCCCTGCCGGCCCTCGAAGTTGCGGTTCGAGGTCGAGGCGCAGCGCTCGCCCGGGGCCAGCTGGTCGGGGTTCATGCCGAGGCACATGGAGCAGCCCGCGAGCCGCCATTCGAAGCCCGCGTCGATCAGCTTCTGGGCGATGCCCTCTTCCTCGGCCTGGGCGCGCACGAGGCCCGAGCCCGGCACGATCATGGCGCGGATGCCCTCCTTGACGTGGCGGCCCTCCATGATCTTGGCGACCTCGCGCAGGTCCTCGATCCGGCCATTGGTGCAGGAGCCGATGAAGACCGTGTCGATCTCGATCTCGGAGAGCTTGGTGCCCGGCTTCAGGCCCATGTAGTCGAGCGAGCGCTTGGCCGCCTCGACCTTGCCGCCGGCAAAGCTGGACGGATCCGGCACCTCGGCGTCGATCGGCAGGGCGTCCTCGGGCGAGGTGCCCCAGGTGACGACCGGCGCGATGTCCTCGCCGGCGATGGTGACGACCTTGTCCCAATGCGCGTCATCGTCGGAGTAAAGCGTCTTCCACCAGGCCATGGCCGCTTCCCACTGGGCGCCCTTGGGCGCATGCGGACGGCCCTGCACGTAGTCGAAGGTGGTCTGGTCCGGCGCGATCAGGCCGGCGCGGGCGCCGCCTTCGATCGCCATGTTGCAGATCGTCATGCGGCCTTCCATGGAAAGCGCCTGGATCGCCTCGCCGCAGTATTCGATCACGTAGCCGGTGCCGCCGGCGGTACCGGTCTTGCCGATGATCGACAGCACGATGTCCTTGGCGGTCACCCCGGGCGAGAGCTTGCCGGTGATCTCCACCTTCATGTTCTTCGACTTCGACTGGATCAGCGTCTGGGTCGCGAGCACATGCTCGACCTCGGAGGTGCCGATGCCATGGGCCAGCGCCCCGAAGGCGCCATGGGTGGCGGTGTGGCTGTCGCCGCAGACGATGGTCATGCCGGGAAGGGTCCAGCCCTGCTCGGGACCGATGATATGCACGATGCCCTGGCGGATGTCGGAGACCGGGTAGTAGTGCACCCCGAACTCCTTGGCGTTCTTGTCGAGCGCCTCGACCTGGATGCGGCTTTCGGCGTTCTCGATGACCTTGTCGCGCCCTTCGGTGGTCGGCACGTTGTGGTCCGGCACGGCGATGGTCTTCTCGGGCGCGCGCACGCTCCGGCCCGACATGCGCAGGCCCTCGAAGGCCTGCGGGCTCGTCACCTCGTGCACGAGATGGCGGTCGATATAGAGATGCGTGGTGCCGTCCTCGGCTTCATGGACGACATGGGCGTCCCAGATCTTGTCGTAGAGGGTCTTTCCGGCCATTGGGGGTCTCCCCGCGATATATTGGCGATTGTAGTCGAAAATCGGATGTCGATCACGGCGGCGCAGCGGCGCGGCCTTGGCCGGCGGCGCCCGTCGCGGGCCCCGCGCGGCGCGCGCGCATCATAGGCGGGCGAGCACCGTGTGGGTGGTCGCGCCGAAGAACCGCTCCTTGAGGCGGGTCCGATCGCCGATATCGAAGATGCGTTCCATGGAGCATGGCAATAGCGCCTCGCCGCCCCTGCCGCAAGGCCGCGCGGCGCTGCGCGATAGCGTCGCAGAGGCTTTGCGCCCCTTGGAGCCCCCGCGACCAATGTCTATGTCTGCGCAGTCCCGAACCCGGAGCCCCGCCCGTGCAAAGCTGGCTGAACATCGTGCATGTCTGCCTGATCGCCACCCTCGTGGCGGCGGCGCTCTTCGTCTGGACCAGCCATCTCGACGCCGGACCCGAGGCGCTGGAGCTGCGGCAGGACCTGGCCGCGGAATGAGCGGCGCGCGGCGGGCGGGGTGTTGAGGCGATCGGGCTTGCGCGGTGTTTGACGCCGGGCTGTCTTGCCGGCCTTTTCCATTCCTGAAAATTGGCGATCCGCCCTGCTCTTTCGGCGCGAGGGCTGATGCCACCGCGCGCGGAGTCTATTGCCCGGCCAAGGTGTATTTTCTCCCTGCCACACCTGGCGCGACACAGCTTCCCTCCCCGCCCGCGCGGCTTGCGTAATGATCCGCCAGCGCATTGAATACGGGGCATGATTGAGACCGCGCCCCGCCGATGATCCCCGAGACGCTCCCCGCCGAGCTGCGGCAAATCCTCGAGAGCCTCCTTGCCCAGGGCGAGCTTTTCCTCGCGGGGCTAATGCGGCCCTGGAACCTCTACCAGATCGTCATCGCGCTGGCGCTTTTCGCCGCGGCGCACCTGGCCTCGCGCATGGTCGCGCCGCGCGTGCACGGCTGGATGCGCGGGCTCGAGGGCGTGGCAAAATGGCGGATGCGGATCCTGGTGCTCTTGCAGCGGCGCATCCGCATGCTGTTCTTCGCGCTCCTGCTCTGGGCCACGGTCTGGCTCATGCGCGAGGTGACCTGGCCCTCGCGCTCCTACCTGCTGGGCATCTTCGCGGAACTGGCCACCGCCTGGGTCTTCATCGCCGTGGCGACCCGGCTGATCGGCAACCCGGTGATGCGCAGCCTGGTGCGCTACGGCGCCTGGACCTGGGTCACCCTGTCGATCCTGAACCTGACCGAGGCCGCGCGGCAGGCGCTCGATTCCATCGGGGTGAGCTTCGGCGAGGGGCGGCTGACGCTCTGGCTGATCCTGCAGGCGCTGGTCCTGCTGATCGCGCTGGTGACGCTGGCGCGCTTCGCCGCAACGGTCTCGGCGGCGCGGATCCGCACCAACCAGGACATCTCGCCCTCGATGCAGGTCCTGGCGGTGAAATTCCTTCAGGTGCTGCTTTACGGTGCCGCCTTCTTCGTGGCGCTAAAGCTCGTCGGCGTGGATCTGACCGGGCTTGCGGTGCTTTCGGGCGCGATCGGCGTGGGCCTCGGCTTCGGGCTGCAGAAGGTGGTCTCGAACCTGGTGTCAGGCGTGATCATCCTCCTCGACAAGTCGATCAAGCCCGGCGACGTGATCTCGCTCGGCGAGACCTTCGGCTGGATCAATTCGCTGGGCGCGCGCTACGTCTCGATCACCACGCGGGACGGCAAGGAATACCTGATCCCCAACGAGGACCTGATCACCGGGCAGGTGGTGAACTGGTCGCATTCCAACGATTTCGTCCGGCTCGATATCCATTTCGGCACCGCCTACGGCGACGACCCGCACAAGGTGCGCCGGATCGCCGTGGAGGCCGCCGCCGCGACCAACCGGGTGCTCGCCGACCGGCCGCCCGTTTGCCATATCGTCGGCTTCGGAGACAGTTCGGTCGACTACATCCTGCGGTTCTGGATCCGCGACCCCACCGGCGGGCTGACCAACATCCGCGGCAATGTCTACCTGGCGCTCTGGGACGCCTTCCAGGAGCACGGGATCTCCATCCCCTTCCCTCAGCGCGAGGTTCGGGTGCTGGAGGGCTCCGAGCTGGCAACGCGGGCGGTGGATTAGGGGGGCTGGGCTGTTTTGGCCCTGGGGGAGAGCGCCCTGGGCAGGCGATGGGGGCGGCGGATGCCTCCCGTCCGGTGAGGGGGGCACGGACCCAGCCACCTATTCCAGCTTCGCTCACCACCCAGCCCCAACCTCAAAGGCAAAAGGCGCGCGCAGTAACAAAGTACGGAGGCGCAAACGCCCAACTTGGTCACAAGCTCAAAGACCGCCCCCTCCACCCTCTCAACCAGCACCGCCCGAGGGCGCGCGCCGGACCGGGGGCCGGTGCTGCCAACCTCCGAGCTGCGCGCTTTATGGCAGCAAGGTCAGGACTAGGAGTGAGCTGAGTACGCCACCCCAAGAAGCGCCGGCCCATAGGGCCGGTCCGGCGCGCGCCCGGCACCTTCGGTGCTGTTCGGGCGCAAGGGGGCGCGAGACTGGCAACCTGTGGTCTGAGGAAGATCGGAGTATGCTGCGCAGGGTACGGAGGGTCAGAACGCATCATCCCTCTCGCTTAGCCACCCGGCATCTCAACCACCGCCCTTTCTCTCTCAACCAGCGCCAACAGAGGGCGCGCGCCGGACCGGGGGACGGCGCTGCTGACCTCCGAGCTGCGCGCTTTATCCCAACAAGGTCAGGACAAACTGCGATCTAAGCGCGCCACCCCAAGGAGCGCCGGCCCATCGGGCCGGTCCGGCGCGCGCCCGGCACCTTCGGTGCTATTCGGGCGCAAGGGGGCGCGGGTGGCTCGTTAGGGGCTGCTGCTCCGCGCGGGTTGGGGCGGGCGGATACCGGCTCCGTGAGGTCGCGGGGATCCGTCGCGTCGCCGGTCGGGCTGGGTGGGTGGATCTAGGGATCTAGGGATCTAGGGATCGTAGCACCACGGCACACACTGCGAGGCCCCACCCGCCGACCCCTTCACTCCGCCAGCCCCAAGCCCTCCAAACCCACCCAATCCCCCCTGACGCGCCGTTCCCCCTGACATTCCCCGGGCGAGCGTCCATAGTCCGCGCCGACAAGGAAGGAGATCCCCATGCGCGACGACATCGTCATCCTCTCGGGCGCCCGCACCGCCATCGGCACCTTCGGCGGCAGCCTCGCCGGCACCCCGCCGATCGACCTCGGCACCACCGCCGCCAAGGCCGCGCTCTCGCGGGCCGGGCTCGAGGGCGGCGACATCGGCACCGTCGTCTTCGGACATGTGATCAACACCGAGCCGCGCGACATGTACCTCAGCCGCGTCGCCGCCATGCAGGCCGGCGTGCCCGAGACCGTGCCCGCGATGAACGTCAACCGGCTCTGCGGCTCGGGCGCCCAGGCGATCGTCTCGGGCGTGCAGTCCCTGGCGCTCGGCGATGCCGAGGTGGCGCTGGTCGGCGGGGCCGAGGCCATGTCGCGCAGCCCCTATATCGTGCCCGACCAGCGCTGGGGCGCGAAGATGGGCGACATCCGCACCCTCGACATGATGCTGGGCGCGCTGAACTGCCCCTTCGGCACCGGCCACATGGGCGTCACCGCCGAGAACGTCTCGGGCGAGCACGACATCTCGCGCGAGGCGCAGGATGCCTTTGCGCTGGAAAGCCAGAACCGCGCCGCGCGCGCCATCTCCGAGGGCCGCTTCAAGGAGCAGATCGTCCCGGTCGAGGTGCGGGTGAAGCGCGACATGGTGCCCTTCGAGACCGATGAACACCCCAAGGAGACCTCGCTCGAGAAGCTGGGCGGCCTGAAGCCGGTCTTCCGCAAGGACGGCACGGTGACCGCGGGCAATGCCTCGGGCATCAACGACGGCGCCGCGGCGCTGGTGCTGGCCACCGCGGGCGCCGCCGAGGCGCGCGGCGCGACGCCCCGCGCCCGGGTGCTGGGCTACGCCCATGCCGGCGTCCGCCCCGAGGTCATGGGCATCGGCCCGGTGCCCGCGGTCCGCAGCCTCTTCGAGAAGACCGGCCTCGGCCCCGAGGATTTCGACGTGGTCGAATCGAACGAGGCCTTCGCCGCCCAGGCGCTGGCGGTGAACAAGGAGCTGGGCCTCGATCCGGCCAAGGTGAACCCCAACGGCGGTGCCATCGCGCTTGGCCATCCGGTCGGCGCCACCGGCGCGATCATCACGGTGAAGGCGCTCTACGAGCTCGAGCGCATCGGCGGCAAGCGCGCGCTGATCACCATGTGCATCGGCGGCGGCCAGGGCATCGCGCTGGCGATCGAACGGCTCTGATCCCGCAGCCCGCTTGACGTGAAAAGCGCCGCGCCGGTCCCCACCGGCGCGGCGCTGTCGTCTCTAGGGGCCACCTGCGGGCCCCGGCCGCCTCAGGCCGCGCGTTCGGCCGCCTCGGCGTCGCGCAGGAAAACCGGCTTGCCGGGCTCCGAAAGATCCGCGCGGTAAGCATAGCCGCCCAGGTCGAAGCCGAGGATCGCCTCGGGATCGGTCAGCCGGTTCTGCACGATGAAGCGCGCCATGGCCCCGCGCGCCTTCTTGGCGAAGAAGCTGACGATCTTCGGCGTGCCGTTCTTCTCTTCCATGAACTGCGGGGTCACGATGCGCAGCCCCAGCGCCTTTTCCGGCACCGCGCCGAAATACTCCTGGCTTGCGCAGTTGATCAGCGTGTCGCTGCCCAGGACCTCCGCCTCGGCCTTCAGCGTCTTGGCGATCTGGTCGCCCCAATAGGCATAGAGGTTGCTGCCCCGCCGGGTCTTCAGCCGCGAGCCCATCTCGAGCCGGTAGGGCTGGATCGCGTCGCGGGGCCGCAGCACGCCGTAAAGACCCGAGAGGATACGCAGGTGGTCCTGCGCCCAGTCCATCTCCTCGGCATCGAGCGAGCCGGCCTCGAGCCCCTGGTAGGTGTCGCCCGCGAAGGCCAGGGCGGCGGGGCGCCGCTGGTCCGCACCCGGCGCCTCCGAGAAGGCCCGGAACCGGTCGCGGTTCAGCCGCGCCAGGTCGTCCGACAGATCCATCAGCGCCTTGAGGTCGCGCAGCGGCAGGTTGCGCATGGTCTTGGCGAGCCGCAGGGCATCGGCCTCGAATCGCGGTTCGGTCATCTGGACGGACTGCGGGCTCCAGTCGAGCCGCTTGGCCGGGGAAATCACGGTGAGCACAGCGGGGCTCCTTGCATCTGGTCCTCGTCGGGGCCGATCTAGCGCGCCGAGGGCGCGACGCAAAGTCTAGGAAGAAGCGCGCAGCACCTCGAGGAAGGCCGCGCCGAAACGGTCGCAGCGCTTCTGGTCCAGAAGCCGCCCCAGCGAACCCTCGTCCGAGGGCCGTGCCTCGGCGATCCGCGCGAGCTGCGCCGCCGAACAGGAGAGCGGCTTCTCGGTGCCGTCGATCCCCCGCGCCAGCGCCGATTGCGCCTCGAGCAGCTGGTCATACAACCCGCCCGCCGGCTTTCCCGCCAGCTTGCGGCGCGCCGGGTGCAGCCCCTCGGCCTCGCCCGCGATCACCGCGAGGAAGGCGTCGCCGTAGCGGTCGAGCTTCTTCGCCCCGATGCCCGACAGCCCCGCCATCTCATCAAGCGTCTGCGGCCGCCGCTCGGCCATCTCGATCAGCGTGCGGTCGTTGAAGATGATGTAAGCCGGGACCGAGGCCGCCTCGGCCAGCGCCCGCCGCTTGGCCTTCAGCGCCGAGAGGAGCGGCGCGTCCTCCTCGTTGACCAGGGCCTTGGGCGCGGCCCGGGCGGCCTTCTTCACGCTCTTGTCGCGGCGCAGCTGCACCGGCTCTTCGCCCTTCAGGATCGGCAGCGCCCGGTCGGTCATCACCAGCGCGCCATGGCGCTCGGGGTCGGGGCGCATCAGGTCGAAGCCCATCATCTGCCGGAAGACCGCCTGCCATTCGGCCTGCGACAGCTCCTGGCCGACCGCGAAGGTCGGCAGCTTGTCGTGGCCCCGGGCGCGCACCTTCTCGGTCGACTGGCCGCGCAGGATGTCGATCAGATGGCCCGCGCCAAAGTTCTCGCCGGTGCGCAGCGCCGCGGAGAGCGCCTTGCGCACCGCCTCGGTGCCGTCGAAGGTCTCGGGCGGGCTGTCGCAGAGGTCACAGAAGCCGCAGTTGCCCTCGGGGTTCTCGCCGAAATAGCCCAGGAGGTTGTGCCGCCGGCAGCCCTGCGCCTCGGCCAGGCCCAGAAGCGCGTTCAGCCGCCCGTGGTCGGCGCTGCGGCGCTCGGGCGGGGCGAGCCCCTCGTCGATCTGGCTGCGGCGCAACCGGATGTCGTCGGGGCCGTAGAGCGTCAGCGTCTCGGCGGGCCCGCCGTCGCGCCCGGCGCGGCCGATCTCCTGGTAATAGGCCTCGATGGACTTCGGCAGATCCGCATGGGCGACCCAGCGGATGTCGGGCTTGTCGACGCCCATGCCGAAGGCGACGGTCGCCACCACGATCAGCCCGTCCTCCCCGGCGAAGCGCGCCTCGACCGCGCGGCGGTCGTCGGGGTCCATGCCGCCGTGATAGGCCAGCGCCGCATGGCCCTCTTCGCGCAGCGCCCGGGCCAGGGTCTCGGTCTTGGCGCGGGTGCCGCAATAGACGATGCCCGACTGGCCCTTGCGGGCGCCCGCGAAGCCCAGGATCTGCCGCCGGGGGCCGTCCTTCGGGGCGAAGGCCAGGTGGATGTTCGGCCGGTCGAAGCCGCGCAGGAAGACCTCGGGCGCGCCGCCCGCGAAAAGCCGCTCGACGATCTCGGCGCGGGTCTCCTCGTCGGCGGTGGCGGTGAAGGCCGCGACCGGCACGTCGAGCTCGCGGCGGAGCGCGCCGATGCGCAGGTAATCGGGGCGGAAGTCATGGCCCCACTGGCTGACGCAATGCGCCTCGTCCACGGCAATGAGGCTCACGCCCGCCTCACCCAGCATCCGCGCGGTGCCGCCCGAGGCCAGCCGTTCCGGCGCGAGGTACAAAAGCTTCAGATCGCCGGCGTGCAGCGCGTCGAAGACGGCGTCGGTCTCTTCCTGGGTGTTGCCCGAGGTCAGCGCCCCGGCCGAGACCCCGGCCTCGCGCAGCGCGCGCACCTGGTCGCGCATCAGCGCGATCAAGGGCGAGATCACCAGCGTCAGCCCGGGCCGCATCAGCGCCGGCAGCTGGAAGCAGAGCGACTTGCCGCCGCCGGTCGGCATGATCGCCAGGACGTCCTGCCCGGCCGAGACCGCCTCGACGATCTCGCCCTGGCCCGGGCGGAAGCAATCGTAACCGAAAACGTCGCGCAACAGCGCCTCGGCGCCGGGAAGGTCGCGGGGCATGGCACCTGCCAATTTATCTAGATCTGCTCGAGTACAAGGAATCTCATACTAAGATTAGGTAAACAAGCCCCGCGCGCGCCCGCGGGCGCGTTCCGCGGCCCAAGCCGCCGCCCTGCTTCGAGAAAAGCTCCGAGGCCCGGCACCGGCCCCGTTCAGGCCCGGCGCGCGCCGGTCTTGGCCTGCGCCGACCGCCCTGCCTGCATGACCGGGCCGGAAATACTCCGGGAGTATGAGGGCAGCGCCCTCATGCCCGCGCGGGGACCGCGCGGGAGCGCTCAGTAGCCGTAGAACAGCCCGGCGTTATTGGCGAGCACGATGCGGATCGCGTAGATGCCGATCAGCGCCACCAGCGGCGCGAGGTCGAGCCCGCCCATCTGCGGCAGCACCCGGCGGATCTGCGCATAGGCCGGCTCCAGGAGGCGGTTCAGCCCGTCCCAGATCTGCGCGACGAAGGGCTGGCGCAGGTTCAGCACCTGGAAGTTGATCAGCCAGCTCATGATGACATGCGCGATGATGAAGAACCACACGACGTCGAGGATCAGCATCAGGATCTGGAAAAGCGATTGCATGTCGGGTCATTCCTTCCGCGTCTGGCACCGCCCCGAGAGGTAAGGGCAGCGCCGCGCGAGGGCAAGTGCCGCCGCGTCCCCCTTGACGCTGGGGCGGAGGAACGCGACAGGGCTGCCCAAAGGAGCGCCCGATGTATCCATTCGTCCGCCTGTTCAAGGAAGCCCTGGTCTTCCGCAACGCCCCCGCCCTGGCGCTGGGCGCGCCGCATGTCTCGCATCACATCTGCTGGCCCTGGGACCTCGACATGTGGTGGGAGCTGAACAACGGCCGGACGCTGACGCTCTACGACCTCGGGCGGATCCCGCTGGCGATGCGCGCCGGGCTGATCCCGGTGATGCGCGCGCGCGGCTGGGGGCTGACCGTGGCGGGCTCCTCGGTGCGCTACCGCCGCCGGGTGCGGGCCTTCGACCGGGTCGAGATGCATTCGCGGCTGGTGAGCTGGGACTCGAAGTTCATCTACATGGAGCAATCCATGTGGCGCCGCGACGGCGAATGCACGAGCCACGCGCTGTTCCGCACCGCGGTGACCGACAAGAACGGCATCGTGCCGCCCGCCAAGGTCGCCGAGGTCCTGGGCCACGCCCCCGAGCCGCCCGAGATGCCCGCCTGGATCCAGGCCTGGACCGAGGCCGAAGCGCAGCGCCCCTGGCCGCCCGAGAAGGGCTGAGCTGCGGGGGCGTTGGTCGCATGCGTGACCGGCTGGCGCGGCCTCCGGTCGGCGCGCGCCATCTGTCTTGTCTCCCTCTGAATGCCTCGCTGGTTAGCTAGGTCGATCTCGAACGGATGGCCTTTCCCCGAGAAGGCCGGCCATCGGGGACGGCTTCCGTCGGCCCGAACAAGGCCCCGCCAAGCTGTCCACCTGGCACATCGCCTCCCTCCCAGCTCCAACCACGCAACAGGCGCCCCTCCAACCGCGCCACAAGCGCCTCCAGAGGGCGCGCGCCGGACCGGGGGTCGGCGCTGCTGGCCTCTGAGCGGCGCGCTTTATCCACGCAAGGTCAGGACTAGGGGTGAATGACGCGCCTCGCCCACAAGAGCGCCGGCCCAAGGGGCCGGTCCGGCGCGCGCCCGGCATCTTCGATGCTATTCGGGCGCAAGGCGGGGCGCGGGGCGGCGTGGTGTGCGCTTGGCTTGGCTTGGCTTGGCTTGGCTTGGCTTGGCTTGGCTTGGCTTGGCTTGGCTTGGCTTGGCTTGGCTTGGCTTGGCTTGGAGAGTGTTTGTTCCGGTTGAGCCGGCAAGGTGGGCGCACTGACCGACCACCCCCACCCCCATCGGCAGCAATGTCGCGCGTGACGGGAATTCCACGCCCCCGCCACAGCGCCCCCTTGCCAGCCCAGCGTGCCCCGCGTTTGATCGCCCGGGACCGCGACACGGGGGTGACATGACGACGGCGCGCAAACGGATCTGGGGCTGGATGTTCTTCGACTGGGCCCAACAGCCCTATGCGACCCTCGGCCTGACCTTCATCTTCGCCCCCTATTTCGCCGCCGTCGCCTCCGAGGCCTTCATGGCCGGGGGCGCCAGCGAACGCGCGGCGAGCGCCAGCGCCCAGAGCCTCTGGTCGAGCGCCCAGACCATCGCCGGGCTGGTCATCGCCTTCTCGGCCCCACTTCTCGGGGCCTATGCGGACGCTTCCGGGCGCAAGCGGCCCTGGTTCGTGGGCTTCATCGGGACGGCGGTCCTCTGCGCGGCGGGCCTCTGGTTCCTGCAGCCCGACGGCACCGGGCTCTACCTCGCCCTGGCGCTTTTCTGGATCGGCTTTGTCGCCTCGGAATCCGCCTTCAACCTCAACAACGCCATCCTGCCGACGCTCGGCCAGAACGAGACCATGGGCCGGCTCTCGGGCGGGGCCATCGCCTTCGGCTACTGGGGCGGGGTGCTCTCGCTCTTCGTGATGCTGCTGTTCTTCGCGGAAAACGAAAGCGGCACCACGCTCATCGGCCTCGCGCCGCCCTTCGGGCTCGACGCCGAGGCGCGCGAGGGCACGCGCTTCGTCGGGCCCTTCATCGCGCTCTGGTTCGCGCTTTTCGCGATCCCCTTCTTCGCCTGGACCGAGGACCGGATCGCCACCAAGCTCGCCCGGCCCAGCCTCGGCACGGTGCTGGCGCGGCTGAAGACCACGCTCAAGGGCGTGATCGCCCGGCCCTCCTACCGCAGCTTCCTGCTGGCCTCGATGTTCTACCGCGACGCCATGACCGCGCTTTACGCCTATGGCGGGGTCTACGCCAAGCTGGTGCTCGGCTGGGAGATCATCGAGATCGGCGTCTTCGGCATCATCGCGGCGCTGGCGGCGGCAATCCTGTCCTGGGTGGGCGGGCTCGCCGACCAGCGCTTCGGGCCGAAACCGGTGATCCGGGCGAACATCTGGTGCCTGATCGTGGTCGGCTCGGTGATCGTCGGCATGTCCCGCGAGGCGCTCTTCGGCATCCCCTTCGGCGAGAACTCGCGCACGCCCGACGTGATCTTCTACATCTGCGGCGCGATCATCGGCGGCGCGGGCGGCTCGCTCTACGCCGCCTCGCGGACCATGATGGTGCGCCATTGCAGCGCCGAACACGCCGCAGAGGCCTTCGGGCTCTTCGCCCTGGCGGGCCGGGCGACGGCCTTCCTGGCGCCGGCGCTGATCACCGTCTTCACCATCGCGACCGAGAGCAACCAGCTGGGCTTCATCCCGGTCATTCTGCTGTTTATGGGCGGGCTCATTCTGCTACGCTGGGTCCACCCCGACGGAGATCGAGCAGCATGATCCGACCCTTCTTGAGCCTGGCCCTCGCCGCCGCGCTTGTCGCGGGCTGCGGCGGGGACGACCCGGAGCGTCCGCAAAGCACCCTGCCCGAGGCCAGCGCGCCCGCGGCGATTCCCGCGGTGCTGTCTTCCAAAAGCGCCAAGCAGCTCTTCGGCGCCGAGCAGAACGGCTCGGCCCAGGCCGCCGAGCCCTTCGGCTCCTATTCCAAGGGCTGCGCGGCGGGCAATGTCGCCCTGCCCGAGACCGGGCCGACCTGGCAGGCCATGCGGCTCTCGCGGAACCGCAACTGGGGCCATCCCGAGGTCGTCGACTACGTGCAGCGCCTCTCGCGGAAGGCCGCGGCCCAGCCGGGCTGGAACGGGCTTTATATCGGCGACATCAGCCAGCCGCGCGGCGGGCCGATGCTGACCGGCCACGCCAGCCACCAGGTCGGGCTCGATGTCGACATCTGGCTGCGCCCCGCCGACCGGCTCGACCTTTCGGCCAGCGAGCGCGAGAACATCTCCTCGATCTCGATGCGCCGGGCCAAGGGCGCCTTCACCAACGACAACTGGACCCGCTCGCACCACGAGATCCTGAAGGCCGCCGCCTCGGATCCGCGGGTCGCGCGGATCTTCATCTTCCCCGGCGCCAAGGTGCAGATGTGCAACGACGAGACCGGTGACCGCGCCTGGCTGCGCAAGATCCGGCCCTGGTACGGGCACCACTACCACTTCCACGTGCGGCTCTCCTGCCCGCCGGGCGCGACGGGCTGCGTCGACCAGAACCCGCCGCCCCCGGGCGACGGCTGCGCCGACGCGCAGGCCTGGGTGAACAACATCCTGAACCCGCCGCCGCCGGACCCGAACGCACCGAAACCCAAGCCCAAGCGTGAGATCACCATGGCGGACCTGCCGGCCCAATGCGTTTCTGTCCTTTCGGCGCGCTGAGCGCGCTCGCCCTTCTCGCCCTGCCCGCCTGCGCCGCCGAACCGCCCATCGAGGGCTATTTCGGCGCCTATACCTGGCAGTCCGAGGCCGAGGCCCACGGCGGCTTCTCCGGCCTCGAGGTCTCGGACGACGGGCAAAGCTTCGTCGCGATCTCGGACCGGGGCGCGATCACCGCGGGCCGCTTCGAGCGCCGCGAGGGCCGCATTGCGGGCGTCCGCGCCGGGCAGCTTGAACCCCTGACCACGCCGGGCGGCGGCGCGGTCGAGAAACACGAATGGGACGCCGAGGGCCTGGCGATCAGCCCGCAGGGCGCCCGGGTCATCAGCTACGAGGGCGCGGCCCGGCTCTGGGCCTATGGCGCGCGCGGCGCGAGCGCGCTGCCGGTTCCCCCGGCCTTCGAAAGCCTGCAGGTGAACTCCGGCCTCGAGGCCCTGGCGATCGACGGCGAGGGCACGCTCTACACCCTGCCCGAACGCTCGGGCCAGCTGACCCGGCCCTTCCCGGTCTGGCGGCTGAAACAGGGCCGCTGGTCGCAGCCCTTCGAGATCCCGCGCGGCGAGGGCTTTCTGCCGGTCGGCGCGGATTTCGGCCCCGACGGCGCCTTCTACCTGCTCGAACGCGAGTTCAGCGGGCTGGCCTTCCGCAGCCGGGTGCGCCGCTTCACCTTCGAAGGGGACGCGATCACCTCTGAGCGCGTGGTCTTCACCTCGACCTATGGCACCTTCGACAACCTCGAAGGCATCGCCGCCTGGCAGGATCCGGGCGGCCAAACCGTGCTGACGATGATCTCGGACGACAATTTCAACATCCTCCAGCGCACCGAGTTCGTGGAGATCCGCGTCACGGAATAACTTGCGCCGCGCCCGGCTCTGCATTATTGCGCGCGGCTGTTCCGGGAGCGTCCGGAGCCAAGTCCCCGCAACCTTGCAAAAAACGGGAAGCATTCCATGACCCGCGCACATATCCCCGGCATTCTTGCCATGGCGGCCGTCGTCGTCGCCTCGAACATCCTGGTGCAATTCCTGCTCGGCCAATGGCTGACCTGGGGCGCCTTCACCTATCCGATCGCCTTCCTCGTCACCGACCTGATGAACCGGCTCTACGGGCCCGGCCCGGCCCGCAAGGTCGTGCTGGCGGGCTTCGCCGTGGGCGTGGTCTGTTCCTTCATCGGCACCCAGATCCAGGGCGAGTTCGGCCCGCTGGTGACCTTCCGCATCGCGCTGGGCTCGGGCCTGGCCTTCCTGACCGCGCAGCTGCTGGACGTGTCGATCTTCGACCGGCTCCGGGGCGGGCGCTGGTGGCGCGCGCCGCTGGCCTCGACGCTGGTGGGCTCTTCGCTGGACACGGCGATCTTCTTCACCGTGGCCTTCTCGGGCGCGCTGGTCTTCCTCGAACCCGGCAACGACGTCTCCTGGGCCGGCGAGGCGCTGCCGCTCCTGGGTGTCGGGCCGGTGGTGCCGCTCTGGGTGTCGCTCGCGGTGGCCGACTGGCTGGTCAAGCTGAGCCTGGCGCTGATCGCGCTTGTGCCCTTCCGTTTGATCGTTCTCCGCGCAGTATCGACGACGCACACCGCCTGACCACAAGATTTTGTTTTGCGACCGAGGAAAAGCATGGCAGGCTGACCTCATTGAGCAACTCAGAGAAAGGAGGTGATCCAGTGTCGAGAGAAGCATTGGAGAGAGGTGTCGGGACAATTCGGAGGACCCGCCCCTAGGGCAGCCCCTACAGGCGGATGATCGTCCGGATTGGTGGATTGCCTAACCGGCCCCACCTCCACATTCTCGGGGGTCGCCCACATCGGGCGGCCCTTTTACTTTGTGCCCCCGTGCTACATGGGGGATGAAGCCGCGAGCCCTGACTTTGCCGCGGCGTGAGACGGCCGCCGAAGCCCCGGAAAGGACCGATGCTGAGAATCGGACAGCGCACCACCATCGAGGACTGGGAGATCACCGAGCAGTTCATCCGCGCCTCGGGGCCGGGCGGGCAGAACGTGAACAAGGTCTCGAGCGCGGTGGAGCTGCGGTTCGAGGCCGAGCGCTCGCCCAACCTGCCGGGCCACGTCAAGGCGCGACTGCGGCGCATCGCCGGGCGGCGCTGGACCAAGGACGGGGCGCTGATCCTGCAGGTCGACGAGACCCGCAGCCAGGCCCGCAACCGCGAGATCGCCCGCGACCGGCTGGCCGAGCTGATCGCCCGGGCCTTCGAGAAGCCGAAGAAGCGCATCCCGACGCGGCCGACGCTGGCCTCGAAGAAGCGGCGGCTGAAGGCGAAGAAGGTGCAGGGCGAGAAGAAGGCGTTACGCGGGAAGGTGGACCCGGATTGAGGGGGGCCGGCGGCGGTCTGCCTTTGCGGGGTTCTGAAGGCCGGTCACTGAGGGCGAAGACGGTGCGCGGAGATGGGACAGCCTTGCGCGTGAGGCTTGAGCCTAAATGCGGCGGACCTTTGAGCGCGCGGCCAAGCTGACTTCCGCACCCTCTGGCGCTCGCGTTTTAACTCAGCCTTAACGTGACTGCTCTAACAAGGGTGAACGCCACAACGCCTGCCTCGCGCGTCGATCCCCGCGCGAACCGCCGACCACAACCTGAAACGACAGGACAAAAGCCCCCTCAGAACCGCTCCAGCAGCCGTTCGAGATATTCCAGCTCTTCCTCCGGCCGCTCGCCCTCGCCCGAGCGGCGGCGGATCTCGTCGAGAAGCTCCCGCGCGCGGCGGTAGACGTCCTCGCCCTGCAGGAGCTGTTCGTCGGTGCCGACCTGGCCGGTGGTGCCGCTCGACCGGCCCAGCGGGTCGCGCTGCTGGCCGGGGTCGGTGCCGTCGGCCATGCCCTGCTGGCCCTGCTGGCCGGGCTGCTGACCCTGTTCCTGCGCCAGCGCCTCGCCGAGGTTGCGCATGCCCTCGCGCAGGGCCTCCATGGCCTCGGACTGCTGGTCGATGGCGCCGGGCAGATCGTCCTGGCGCAGCGCCTCCTCGGCGCCCTCCATGGCGCCCTCGGCGCGGTCCAGCGCTTCTCCGGCGCGGCGGCCGGCCTCGGTGCCCTGGCCCGGCAGGCTGCCGCGCTGCCGGTTCAGCTCCTGGCGCAGCGCGCGCTGGCGGTCGGCGAGGCTTTCCTCGAGACTCTGCCCCTCGCCGCCCTGGCCCTGCTCTTGCCCCTGGCCCTGTCCCTGGCCGTTCTGCTGGCTGGGCTCCTGCCCGCGGCCCTGGCCGGGCTGCCCGGGCTGCTGGCCCTGTTGCCCCTGCTGACCTTCCTGGCCCTGCTGACCTTCCTGCCCCTGGCGCTGCTGGCCAGGGTTGAACTGGTCCTGCAGGTCGCGGAACGCCTGGTCGGACAGATCCTGCTGCTCGCGCAGGGTCTCGCCCAGCCCCTCCATGGCCTGCTGGCCCGGCGAAGGCTGGCCCTGCCCCTGGCCTTCGGTCACGCGCATGTTCTCCATCAGCCGCTGCAACTCCTCGAGCGCCTGCATCGCCTCGGCCATGCGCCCCTGTTCCATCAGCTCCTGGATGCGGTCCATCATCTCCTGCAGATCGTTCTGGGTCATCTGCATGCCGTCCTGCATGTCCTGCTGAGGCGGCGTCTCGCCGTTCTCCTCGGCCATGCGGCGCTGTTCCTGGGCGAGCTGGCGCATGTAGTCGTCGGTGGCGCGGCGCAGCTCCTGCATCAGCTCGGCGATCTCTTCCTGGGAGGCGCCGTTGCGCATCGCCTCGGAGAGCCGCTCCTGCGCCCGGCGCAGCCGCTCCCGCGCGTCGTCGAGGTCGCCTTCCTCGAGCACCAGCGCCAACTCCCACATGGCCTCGGCGGTCTCGGTCACCTCTTCGTCGGTCAGCCCGTCCTCGAGCTTGGCCTCGAGCCGCCGCAGGATCGTGCGGAAGCGCAGATAATGCGAGCTTTGCCGGAAGAGCCCGTCGGGCTGATGGCTCACCGCCCGCAGGATCAGCGCCACGTCCGATCCGTTCTCGCGGTTCCACAGGAGCGCCTGCCGCTCCTCGATCAGTGCCGCGGCCAGCGGGTCGAAAAAGCGCCGCCCGGGCAGGGTCAGCACCTCGGCGGGCGAGGCGCCGGTCTGGCCCGCGGCGTCCTGCACCTCGAAGGAGATGCTGACCGGCAGGTTGGCCCAGGGGTGCTGCGAGAAATTGTCGATCAGCGCGTCCTCGAAGTCCGAGCGGTCGCCGGCCACGGGCAGCGACAGCGGCACCTCGATGGCGGGGCGTTCCTCGGGCGGGCGGCTGCGGCCGAAGCGGCGGTCGACCTCCTCGAGCGCCAGGGTTATCCGCGCGGTGCCGCCGGTCACGGCGTAGTCGTCGCGGGCCGCATAGGGCAGCGAGGCCTCGCCGTCGTAGGTCACCTCGAAACCGCCGGCGCGTTCGACCTCGGGGGCGCTGTCCTCGGTGACGGCGAAGTCCCAGGCGCGCCCGCCCGGCCCGTCGACCGCGACCCGGCCCGGCTGGGTCACCGAGAAGTCGCGGGCGCTGGCCTCGGCCGCGCCCTCCTGGCCCAGGGGGTTGCCCGAGACGCTTTCGCGGACGCTCAGCGCGCCGACCTCGCCGTAGAGCCGCAGGGTGACATCGGCGCCCTCGGGCACGGTCAGCTCGGGCGCGGTGATGTCGTTGAGGTAGACGGTCGGCAGCCGGGTGTAGGCCGGCGGCTCGACCCAGCCTTCCCAGCTCGGGCCCATGGCCAGCTCCGAGGCGCCGCCCGGCCCCATGCCCGCCACCGAGGAAACCCGCATCACCGACCCGAAAAGCAGCGCCACCGAGAGCGCCAGAAGCGCGGCGTAACGCAGCGCGTAGGGATCGGCCTCGGAGACCCGCAGGTCCGGGCTGACCGCCCGGGCCTTGGCCAGCCGGGCCCGCATCCGCGCCTGGTGCGCCGCCCAGACCGCCTGGCTCGCGCCGTCGCCCGAGCCGATGGCCTGCCGGTCGAGCGCGGTGGAGATCGGCCGCCCCGGCAGCGAGGCATCGAGCCGCAGCATGGCGTCGATCCGGCGTGGCCAGCGGAAGGCACGGATCCCCCGCCAGAGGGTCCAGAGCGTCAGCCCCGCCACCAGCACCGCCAGCCCGCGCGCCGCGCCCAGGGGCAGCATCTCGTGCAGCCCCAGCATCAGCGCGGCCAGCGCGGCGAACAGGACCGACCAGAGCGGCCAGAAGGCCCGGACCAGCCGTTCGGCCAGAAGCCCCGCCCGGGTCAGCCCAAGCGGCCGCTTTACGGGTGAGAGTATCTGTGACGGATCATCGACCTTGTCGGTCATCACGGCTCCGGCGGCGGTGGGGGCCGGAGGCGGGATGCCTCACAGCCATTCAGGAATGCTATCTCGCGAAATCATTTCGTCAAAGTTCGGGCGGGCGCGGATGACGGCATGGTGATCGTCCTTCACCAGCACCTCGGGCACCAGCGGGCGCGAGTTGTATTCGCTCGCCATGACCGCGCCGTAAGCCCCGGCTGAGCGGAAGGCGACCAGGTCGCCGGCCCGCAGCTCGGGCATCTCCCGCGCCTTGGCGAAGGTGTCCCCCGATTCGCAGACCGGGCCGACCACGTCGTAGCTTTGCCGCTCGTGGCCCGGCGCGGGCTCCAGGACCGGCACGATGTCGTGCCAGGCGTCATACATCGCCGGGCGGATCAGGTCGTTCATCGCGGCATCGAGGATCAGGAAGCGCCGCCCCTCGCCTTCCTTCACGTAGATCACCCGCGACAGCAGGATGCCCGCGTTGCCGGCGATCAGCCGGCCGGGCTCGATCTCGACTTCGCAGCCCAGGTGGCCGACGGTGCGCTTGATCAAGGCGCCGTATTCGGTGGGCAGCGGCGGCGCGGCATTGGAACGCTCGTAGGGAATTCCGAGCCCCCCGCCGAGGTCGAGCCGCCGGATGTCGTGGCCGTCGGCGCGCAAAACCTCGGTCAGTTCCGCCACCTTGAGGTAGGCCGCCTCGAAGGGCGCCAGATCGGTGAGCTGCGAGCCGATGTGCACGTCGATCGCCATGGGCTCGATGCCCGGCAGCGCCGCCGCCTCGGCATAGACGGCGCGCGCCCGCGAGATCGGGATGCCGAACTTGTTCTCGGATTTGCCGGTGGCGATCTTGGCATGGGTCTTGGCGTCCACGTCGGGATTGACCCGCAGCGCCACCGGGGCGGTCTTGCCCATCTCCTGGGCGATGCGGCTGATCGCCAGAAGCTCGGGCTCGCTTTCGACGTTGAACTGGCGGATGCCGCCGGCCAGCGCCTGGGCGATCTCGGCCTCGGTCTTGCCGACGCCCGAGAAGACGATGCGCTCACCGGGCACGCCCGCCGCCTTGGCCCGCGCGTATTCCCCGCCCGAGACCACGTCCATGCCCGCGCCGAGGTCGGCCAGCGTCTTCAGGATTGCCTGGTTCGAGGCCGCCTTCATCGCGTAGCAGACGAGATGCGGGATCCCCTCCAGCGCCTCGTCGAAAAGCCGGAAGTGCCGTTCCAGCGTGGCGGTGGAATAGACATAGGCCGGGGTGCCGACCTCGGCCGCGATCTCGGTCAGCGGCACGCCTTCGGCGCAGAGCACGCCGTCGCGATAGAGAAAGTGATCCATGGCAGCCTCCGGG
Organism: Roseivivax sp. GX 12232; assembly: GCF_021272185.1. Taxonomy (GTDB): domain Bacteria; phylum Pseudomonadota; class Alphaproteobacteria; order Rhodobacterales; family Rhodobacteraceae; genus Roseivivax. The sequence continues at coordinate 213,129 of NZ_JAJSEC010000007.1, read as the reverse complement.
GATTGCGACGGCGGATCTATCGCAGCAGGGCGCCACGCTCCACCCTTCATCTTGGCGAAAATACCTCGGGAGCGCGAGGGCAGCGCCCTCGCAGCGCCGCGCGCTCAGACCGGGCGCGACCGCAGGTAGAGATAGAGCGGCAGCCCGCAGCTCACCCCGATGCAATAGGTCGCGGGGATCGCCCAGAGCGCCGACCAGTTGCGCCGCACCGCCACCTCGGCCAGCACCCAGAGCGTCAGCGTCACCGCCGCGATGGTCAGGTCCCAGGTCAGACCGGTGGTCGAGGCGTTCACATACCAGGCGTCGATCAGCGCGCCGAGCGACCAGTCGTTCTGCGACAGATAGGTCACGAACCAATACATCGGATGCACCGCGCCCCAGAGCGCCAGCGCCAGCCAGAGCGGCCGGAGCCCCGTCAGTGTCGCCATCAGAAGCCTATCCCGTAGCGGAAATTGCCGCGCGTGCGGGTGATCGAGCCGCCGACACCCACGCCGTTGCTGCCGACCGAGAGGGTCACGCTCTTGCGGGTCTCGACCTGGGCGGGCGGCGGGCCCAGCTCCCGCTCAAAGGGGTTCTCGGGCTCGGGCGCGCAACCCGCCAAGAGCGCCGCGGCGCAGGCCAGGCCCAGCGCGGCCCTCACCGGACCGCCACCCCGGTCTCGACGCTGCCGCTGACGCTGATCCCGCGGCGCGGCTCGGGGTCGGGGTCTGGGCGTTCGGGGGCGCCATCGGCACCGCAGGCCGCCAAGGCCAGCAACGACAGGGCCAGGATCACTCTCACGGCAGCAACTCCTTCCAGCGGGCGATCTGTTCGCGCACGCGCTGGGGGGCGGTGCCCCCGTAGCTCACGCGGCTCGCCACGGAATTATGCACGCCGAGGACGTCGAAAACAGCCTCGGTGATGCCATCGTGAACGGATTGCATCTCGGCAAGCGGCAGGTCCGGCAGGTCGCAGCCCTGCGCCTCGGCCTTGGCGACCAGCGATCCGGTGACGTGATGGGCGTCGCGGAAGGGCAGGTTCAGCTCGCGCACCAGCCAGTCGGCCAGGTCCGTCGCGGTGGAGAAGCCGCTTGCCGCGGCGGTCTCGAGCGCCGCGCGGTTGGCGGTCATGTCGCCGACCATGCCCTGCATCGCCGCCAGCGACAAAAGCCAGTTGTCGGCGGCGTCGAAGACCTGTTCCTTGTCCTCCTGCATGTCCTTGGAATAGGCCAAGGGCAGCCCCTTCATCACCGTCATCAGCGCGACATTGGCGCCGAAGATGCGCCCGATCTTGGCGCGGATCAGCTCGGCCGCATCGGGGTTCTTCTTCTGCGGCATGATCGAGGAGCCGGTCGAGAAGCGGTCCGACAGGGTCACGAAGCGGAACTGCGCGGAGGACCAGATCACCAGCTCCTCGGCGAAGCGCGACAGATGCATGGCCGAGATCGAGGCGACCGAGAGGAACTCGAGCGCGAAGTCCCGGTCGCTCACCGCGTCGAGCGAGTTCGCCGTCGGCCGGTCGAAGCCCAGCGCCTCGGCGGTCATGTCCCGGTCGATCGGAAAGCCGGTACCGGCCAGCGCCGCCGAGCCCAGCGGGCATTCGTTCATCCGCTTGCGGGCGTCGCGCACGCGGGAGAGGTCGCGGCCGAACATCTCCACATAGGCCATCATGTGGTGGCCCCAGGTCACCGGCTGCGCGGTCTGCAGGTGGGTGAAGCCCGGCATCACCCAGTCGGCGCCGGCCTCGGCCTGCTCCAGGAGCGCCCGGATCAGCGCCTCCAGCCCCTCGGCGGCGGCGTCGAGCTGGTCGCGCACCCAGAGCTTGAAGTCGGTCGCCACCTGGTCGTTGCGCGAGCGCGCGGTGTGCAGCCGCCCGGCCGCCGGGCCCATGATCTCTTTCAGGCGGGCCTCCACGTTCATGTGGATGTCCTCGAGCGCGGGCGAGAAGGCAAACTCGCCGCCCTCGATCTCTGACAAGACGGTGAGCAGTCCTTCCCTCATCGCCTCGGCGTCATTAGGCTCCACGATGCCCGTCGCGGCCAGCATGGCGGCATGGGCCCTCGACCCGGCGATGTCCTGCGCCGCGAGCCGTTTGTCGAAGCCGATCGAGGCGTTGATCGCCTCCATGATCGCATCCGGCCCCGCGGCGAAGCGGCCACCCCACATCTGGTTCGAGGTCGTGTCGGACATGCAATTTCCTTCTGACGGAGAAGATCTGATGAAGAACGCTCTTGGCCTGCTCGTCTATACTGCGGCCCTCGCGCTTGCAATTCCGGCCAATGCCGAGCTCGCGGACCTGACCGAGGCGCGCGAGGGCGACATGAAGAAGCTCAACCTGCACAGCGAGGCCAAGCCCGCCGGGGAGGCCGATTTCGAGAGCTTCGAGGGCGCGGCGCTGAACCTCTCGGACTACGAGGGCAAATGGGTGCTTGTGAACTTCTGGGCGACCTGGTGCGCGCCCTGCCGCAAGGAGATGCCGGCGCTGGCCGAGCTGCAGGACGAGCTGGGCGGCGAGGACTTCGAGGTCGTGACCATCGCCACCGGGCGCAACCCCAAGCCCGCGATGGAGAGCTTCTTCTCCGAGATCGGCGTCGACAGCCTGCCGCTGCACCGCGACCCGGGCTCGGCGCTGGCGCGGCAGATGGGCGTGCTGGGCCTGCCGATCACCGTGATCCTCAATCCCGAAGGCCAGGAGGTCGCCCGTCTGACCGGCGATGCCGACTGGGCCGCCCCCGAGGCCAAGGCGCTTCTGACCGAGATCGTTTCGCGCCGCTGAGCCGCTTATAGCGGCGGCTCGCACACATCGGGCGGCTTTCCGCCCGCGCCGGGACTGCGCCCGCGCGTGACGCTTGACGCAGGGTCATGCCGGGGACATCGTTTCTGCCATAACAAGAAACTTCCCCGCAGACCTATCGCGCAGCTTTCGGAGACGCCGCATGTCCAGACCCTTCCTTGCCGCCGCCCTGACCGGCGCCCTCCTGCTTGGCGCGATCGGCGCCCGGGCCGACAGCCACTGGGTGCAGATCACCTCGGAGGACCAGTTCACCGCCGCCATCGTCGGGCGCGACCTCGAGGACCGGCGCGGCAACACGCTGACCCTGCGCCGCAACGGCACCTATGTCGCCAGCCACGACGGCCGGAAGGCCCGCGGCGACTGGCGCTGGTCGGGCACCACGCTTTGCCGCGAGTCGCGCAACGACGAACGCGCCGGCTGCCACACCTGGGAGGTCGCCGGCGACTGGGTCCGCGTCACCCCGGACTCGGGCGACAGCAACCGCGCGATCCGCTACCGCTTCAAGTGACGTAACGCCCGTTTTGACAGGGCATGGGCTCCTCCCGCATCGTCTGAGCCGGGAGGAGACGCCATGCCGCTGGGCATTCTCATCGCGCTCGTCGTGGGCGGGATCGCGGGCATCGCGCTCCTGACGCATGTCTTCGGCTTTTCCGCCGCCCGGCGCTTCGCCGATGCCGATGAGGCCCGCGCCGCCTTCCTGCGCGAGTTTCCCGAGACCCGCATTGACCGCGTGACGCTATCGGCCGACGGAGCGGCGGCGCTTCTCGAGACTGAGGACGGCCCGGCGCTGGCCTGGGCCATGGGCGCCGACACCAGCGCGCGGCTCCTCTCCGAGGTGCGCGTCGAGGAGACACCACGCGGCCTGCGCTTCCGCCTGCCCGACATGACCGCCCCCTGCATCGACATCGCCCTGGCGCCCGAGGACCGGGCGGCCTGGCACAGCGCCTCCGGAGGAGCCCGATGACCCCCGATCTCAGCTATCCCGACGTGGTGCAGATGGCCGTGCCGATCTTCATCGCGCTGATCCTGGCCGAGCTGCTCTGGATCGCGCTGTCGCGCCGTGGCGGGCGCTACGAGACCCGCGACGCGGTGACCTCGCTGGTGATGGGGGCGGGCAATGTCGCCTCGGGCATCGCGCTGGGGTTCCTGGCCTGGGGGTTCTTCATGCTGCTCTGGCAGATCACCCCGCTGGACCTCGGTTCGGCCTGGTGGGTGGTGGCGCTGTGTTTCGTCCTGGACGATCTACGCTACTACTGGGTGCACCGCTTCGGGCACCGCATCCGCTGGGTCTGGGCGAGCCACGTGAACCACCACTCGAGCCAGCACTACAACCTCACCACCGCGCTGAGGCAGACCTGGACCGGCACCTTCACCTTCATGATGGTCGTCCGCGCGCCGCTGATCCTTCTGGGTTTTCACCCGGCCATGATGCTCTTCTGCGGCGGGCTGAACCTGATCTACCAGTTCTGGATCCACACCGAAGCCATCGGCCGCCTGCCCCGCTGGGTCGAGGCGGTGATGAACACGCCCTCGCACCACCGCGTGCACCACGGGCGCAACCCGCGCTACCTCGACGCCAATTACGCAGGCGTTTTCATCGTCTGGGACCGGCTCTTCGGCACCTTCGTGGCCGAGCGCGACGACGAGCGGGTGGATTACGGGCTGGTGCGCAACCTCGGGACCTTCAACCCGCTGCGCGTGGCGTTCCACGAATGGGCGGCGATCTTCCGGGACGTGACGCGGCCGGGGCTCTCCTGGCGGGCGCGGCTGGCCTATGCCTTCGCGCCGCCGGGCTGGAGCCACGACGGCAGCCGCGACACCTCCGCCGCGATCAAGGAGAAGCACCTGGCGCGGCACCCCGAGGACCGGGGCACGCCGGGGTTTTCGTGAGGGGGCTTTGGGGGTTGTGGGCCGAAAGCAAGCGCGGGTCGCGGTCTTCGGAGATCAGGTTGACGGATTTCGGCCTCCACCGTTTTGGAGAGTGCCCAGGGACCTGAGTTTCGAAGCGAAACGCTCCGCACGAGTGTAACTAAGAGGCTCCCGAGACACCCCGCGCACCACGACCGTCGCACCTCGACGCCCCGCGACGCCACATCCGACGCCCATTCGCGCCACTCTCCACCGCACCAACGTCCCCCATGACGCCCCAGCGGCCCCCACCCGTGCACCACCCCGCCATCACCCCGCGCAACGGAGGGCGCGCGCCGGGCCGGGGGCCGGCGCTGCCGACCTCCGAGCGAGGCGCTTTATGGCTGCAAGGTCAGGAGGAGAGATGAGCGGTGCACGCCACTCACAGGAGCGCCGGCCCAAGGGGCCGGTCCGGCGCGCGCCCGGCATCTTCGATGCTATTCGGGCGCAAGAAAGGGCGGTTTGCAGAGGCAAAGGCGTGGTGAGCTAGGCGATACGCCCAACGCCCACCCCTCACGGCCCGCAGTACGCCCCACCACGATGGCGCGCGGTGTCGAAGTGGAAGTGGTCCTGGTGATACCGGTCCGAATCCGGCCCCAGCGTCGTGCCGAAGATCCCGCAGGCGCCCTTGTACATCCGCCGCAGGATCGGGCCCTGGTAGTCGGTGCGATAGCCGCCCAAGACGCTCAACTGCGAGCCGTCGCGCAGGTTGATCGCGGAGATGTCGATCGCCCGGCCCTTGCCATGCTCGGAGATCTTCGCCCCGGGCTGGTTGTTGCGCGTCCGGCAGGAGTAATGCGCCGCCACCTTCAGCTCGGCGATGCCGCCGCCGACCCGCCCGACCGAGGGTTTCGCCACCCGGTCGACCCAGCGCTTCAACGCCTTGGCGGTCGAGCAATGCACCAGCGCGCGCTGGCTCAGCGCCACGCCCGAGACCGAGCGCAGTTCGACCGCATCCTCGATCCCGCAGCCGCGGATGCGGCCGGGCACATAACCCACGTAGTCGCCCTGAAGCGCCGGATCGCCGCAAAGCGCGCCGCCGCGGCGGTCGCGCTGGCGCGCCATGGCCTTTTCCACGAGCCCGCCGCTGCGCATCAGCGGCCTGAGGGCGCGCGGCACGGCCTGGCGACTGGCGGCGGCGAAGGCACGCTCGCGGGCGAGCCGCGCGGCCTCGGCGGTGGGGGCGAGGCGCTCAAAACGCCCGGCCAGTTCCTCGGCGATCAGCGCCTCGACCTGCGCCGCGGGCCGGGCCTCGGGGCGCATCGGCTGCGCCTCGGGCATGACCACGACCCGCGCCTCGGGCCGGGGCGAAACCTCGGGCGCCGCGGAAAGCGCCGGCCCCGCGGCCAGCGCCAGCAAGAGAAGGCCCAGCGCGCCCCTCACCGCTCCACCTTCACGCGGCCGAAGTCCGGCGCGTCGGTGTCCTGGCCGGCTTCGATGATGCCGCGCCGGATCGCGCGGGTGCGGGTGAAATACTCGTGCAGATGCGCCCCGTCGCCCTTGCGGATCGCCCGCTGCAGGGCAAAGAGCTCTTCGGTGAAGCGGCCCAGGATCTCGAGCGTGGCTTCCTTGTTGGTCAGGAAGACGTCGCGCCACATGGTCGGGTCCGAGGCGGCGATCCGGGTGAAATCGCGGAAGCCCGCGGCGGAATACTTGATGACCTCGCTGTCGGTCACCCGGCGCAGGTCGTCGGCGACGCCCACCATGGTGTAGGCGATGAGATGCGGCGTATGCGAGGTCACGGCCAGCACCAGGTCGTGATGCTCGGCGTCCATCTCCTCGACCTGGGCGCCGAGGCCCTCCCAGAAGGTCTTGAGTCGGGCCACGGCGGCGCGGTCCGAGCCCTCGACCGGCACGAGCAGGCACCAGCGGTTGTCGAAAAGCGTGGCGAAGCCCGATTCGGGGCCGGAATGCTCGGTCCCGGCGAGCGGATGGCCGGGGATGAAATGCACACCCTCGGGCATATGCGGGCCGACGGCGGAGATGACCTCTTTCTTGACCGAGCCGACGTCGGTGACGGTCGCGCCGGGCTTCAGATGCGGGCCGATCTCCTCGGCAACGGCGCCCATGGCGCCCACCGGCACGGCCAGGACCACGAGGTCGGCATCGGCCACTGCCTCGGCGGCGCTTTCGGCGATGCTGTCGCATAGCCCGATCCGGCGGGCGGTCTCGCGGGTGGCCTCGGAGCGGGCGTAGCCGCTGACCTCGCCCACGAGGCCGCGGCGCGACATCGCCCAGTACATCGACGAGGCGATCAGCCCGAGCCCGATCAGCGCGACCTTTCCGTAGACCGGAGCCGTCATCGCTCCCCCGCTTTGAACAGCCCGATGCAATGCGCCACGCGGCGGCAGGAGGGTTCGTCGCCCACGGTGATCCGCAGCGCCGAGGGCAGCCCGTAGCCGCCGACGCGGCGCACGATCAGGCCCTGTTTCTGCAGGAAGGCGTCGCAGGCCTTGGCCTCTTCCGGCGAGGAGAGCCGCGCCAGCACGAAGTTCGCCGTCGAGGTGTCCGAGGGCACGCCGTGCTCCATCAGCGCCTCGGCCAGCCAGGTGCGCAGGCGGGTGTTCTCGTCGCGGGACTTCTTCACGTAGTCGGCGTCGCGGATCGCCGCCTCGGCAGCGGCCAGCGCGATGTTCGACAGGTTGAAGGGCCCGCGCACGCGGTTCAGCACCTCGATCACCGCCTTGGGCGCATAGGCCCAGCCGATGCGCATGCCGCCCAGCCCGTAGATCTTCGAGAAGGTGCGGGTCATCACCACGTTCTCGCGGCTCTCGACCAGATGCGCGCCGCCGTCGTAGCCCTCGACGTATTCGGCATAGGCCCCGTCCAGCACCAGCAGCGTCTGCGGCGGCAGGTTCTCGGCCAGCCGCTCGATCTCGGCGAGGCCGACCATGGTGCCGGTCGGGTTGTTGGGGTTGGCCAGGAACACCAGCTTGGTCTTCTTGGTGCAGGCCGCGAGGATCGCGTCGACATCGGTCACGCGCTCCTTCTCGGGCACCTCGACGGGCTTGGCCCCGGCCACCCGGGCGCTGATCTTGTACATGGCGAAACCATGTTCGGTGTGGATCACCTCGTCGTTGCGCGCGGCATAGGCCTGGCACAGGAAGTGGATGATCTCGTCCGAGCCGGTGCCGCAGATGATCCGCTCGGGATCGAGCCCGTGCACCTCGCCGATGGCGGCGCGCAGGCTGGCGTGATCCGACGAGGGATAGCGGTGCATCTCGTGCAGCGCCCGGCGGATCGCCTCCTTGGCGCCCTCGGGCGGGCCGAAGGGATTCTCGTTGGAGCTGAGCTTGATGACGTTCGACACGCCGTCGACCGCCGCCTTGCCGCCCTCATACAGGGCGATGTCCATGATGCCGGGTTTGGGTGCGATTTTTGTCATTTGTCCGCGCTCTCCTCGTTCCCCGGCTATAGCGGCCCGCCGGAGCCGTGAAAAGCGCGAAGCGCCCGGCGGAGGCGGCGTGTCACACCGTCACGTCAAAGCGTTTCTGCGCGCCGACCTCGAAGACCCGCTTGTAGCGCGCGATCTCGTCCTCGGGGCCCATGGCCTTGTTGGGGTTGTCCGACAGCTTGACCGTCGGGCGGCCCTCGGCGGCCACCGCCTTGCAGACCAGGCTGAAGGGCGCCAGCCGGTCCCCCGGCACCAGCCCGCGGAAGTCGTTGGTCAGAAGCGTGCCCCAGCCGCAGGAGACCCGGACCCGCCCGGCGAACCGCGCGTAAAGCTCTTCGATCTTGGCCACGTCGAGCCCGTCGGAGAAGATCACCAGCTTCTCGCGCGGGTCTTCGCCCCGGGCCTTCCACCAGTCGATGGCGATCTCGGCGCCCGCCGCGGGGTCGCCGGAATCGATGCGGATGCCGGTCCAGCCCGCCAGCCAGTCCGGCGCGCGATCGAGGAATCCCTGGGTGCCATAGGTGTCGGGCAGGATGATCCGCAGGTTGCCCTCGTGTTCCTCGTGCCAGTCGGCCAGGACGTCGTAGGGCGCCTGGGCGAGGCCCGCGTCATCCTCGGCGAGCGCCGCGTAGACCATGGGCAGCTCGTGGGCATTGGTGCCGATCGCCTCGAGGTCGCGGTTCTTGGCGATCAGGCAGTTCGAGGTGCCAGTGAACCGGTCCCCGAGCCCCTCGTACATGGCCTGCACGCACCAATCCTGCCAGAGGAAGCTGTGCCGCCGCCGGGTGCCGAAATCGGCGATGCGCAGCCCCTCGATGCCGCGCAGCCGCTCGATCTTTTCCCAGAGCTGGGTCATGGCGCGGGCGTAAAGCACCTGCAGCTCGAAGCGGCCGAGGTCGTTCAGCACCGCCCGGCCGCGCAGCTCCATGAGCACCGCAAGCGCCGGGATCTCCCAGAGCATGACCTCGGGCCAGGAGCCCTCGAAGGTCAGCTCGTATTGGTCGCCCACCCGCTCCAGGTGATAGGGCGGCAGGCGCAGGTTCTCGAACCAGTCCATGAAGTCCGGCCGGAACATCTGCCGCTTGCCATAGAAGGTGTTGCCGCGCATCCAGGTCGACTCGCCCCGCCGCAGCGAGAGCGAGCGGATGTGGTCAAGCTGCTCGCGCAGCTCGCCCTCGTCGATCAGCTTGGCCAGCGGCACATGCGAGGAGCGGTTGATCAGGCTGAAGGTCACCTGGGTGTCGCGCTTGTTGCGGAACACCGACTGGCACATCAGGAGCTTGTAGAAGTCCGTATCGATCAGCGAGCGGACGATCGGGTCGATCTTCCACTTGTGGTTCCAGACGCGTGTGGCGATGTCGACCAAGTTTAATTCCTTTCGCCGGAACCGATTGTTTCAAGCGCTTCGCGAAGCTCGGCGTGCATCACCCAAACAAAATTGCCAGTGTCTTTTCGAGGTTTGCCAACGCCAGCAAGCACGCCTGTCGGCATTTCCTCGCTGCGCGTCGTGGACATCGGCGGCACAACGTCAATGGCTTCGGCCACCAACCGGCCTGCACGACCGTAGATCGAATTTGCGACCTCGAAGTCCGAATAACCACCTGCAGACGCAAGCTCACCGGCCGTCATTCCATCGGCCCCTGTCTTGGCGTGCGCTTCGAGCATCCTCCACTGGATTTTGGACAGTGATGCCGTTCCCAGCGCTTCCTCGAACTCCGATACAGACGGAACGTCAAAACCAAGCGTCTCGTCACGACGTCGCGCCGATCGTTGGCGCCGCTGCAGATCGTCCAATTTCCCGCGGAGCGCATCGAGAGCGCCTTGAGCGCCGTCGCCCTCGGCTTCCGCGACGATTCCACGGCGCTTGCCACCCCTTGCGTAGAATGCGCGCGCAACGAAGCGCTCACCGAGCTTGGCGGATAAAAGACGGTATCGCCCGTAAGTTACCTCGACAGTCTTCACCTATTACCTCTCACGTTTACGCAATGGGCTCGGCGCTAACAGGTTAAAGCTTCCGTTGGACCACATGACAAGGTGGCGGGAGTGAATGCACTCTCTCAACACCAGACGAGGGATTTAACCTGTCAGTTGCACCCCCGCGGTGGCCATCTCGTCGAGCGCGGCGGCCAGCGAGCCCTCGAGGTCGATGGCCCGGCAGAGGTCGCGCTTCACGGTGACGCCGAAGCCCAGTTTTGCCGCGTCGAGAGCCGAGAACTTCACGCAGAAGTCGGTGGCCAGCCCGACCAGCGTCAGATCGGTGATCCCGCGTTCGCGCAGGTAACCCTCGAGCCCGGTGGGCGTGGCGTGGTCGTTCTCGAAGAAGGCGGAATAGCTGTCGATCGCGCGGCGGAAGCCCTTGCGCAGGACCAGGTCGGCGCGGTCGGTGTCGAGATCGGGGTGAAAGCGCGCGCCTTTGGAGCCGATGACGCAGTGATCCGGCCAGAGGACCTGCGGGCCATAATCCATCTCGGTCATCTCGAAGGGCGATTTGCCGGCGTGTTCCGAGGCGAAGGAGGAATGGCCCGCCGGGTGCCAGTCCTGGGTCAGGATCACGGTCTCATAGGCGGACATGAGCGCGTTGATCGGGGCGACCACGGCGTCGCCTCCCTCCACGGCGAGCGCCCCGCCGGGGCAGAAGTCGTTCTGCACGTCGATGACCAGAAGCGCCTGCATGCTGTCTCTCCTCTCGCGGATCGCGGGGCAGACCCTAACCGCCCGCGGCGCGGAGGCAAGGGGCGGCGGGGCGCGCGGCGGGGCCCAGCCCGTGCAGGGCGGGACTTGCGCGACGCAGGCCCGCTACCCTATCTCGCAGGGCATGTATCAGATCGCCGCGCTTTACCACTTCACTCCCTTCGCCGATCCGGCCGCGCTGAAGCTAGGGCTCGTCGCCCGGGCCGAGGCCGGCGATGTGACCGGCACGCTGCTCATTGCGCGCGAAGGGATCAACGGCACCGTCGCGGGGCCCGAGGCCGGGGTGGCGGCGCTGCTCGAATATATCCGCGCGCTGCCGGGCTGCGCCGATCTGGAGGTGAAGTTCTCCACCGCCGAGGCCCGCCCCTTCGCGCGGCTCAAGGTGCGGCTCAAGAAGGAGATCGTCACCCTCGGCCAACCCGAGGTCGACCCGCGCGCCCGCACCGGCCATTACGTCGAGCCCGCCGAATGGAACGCGCTGATCCAGGCCCCCGACGTGGCGGTGATCGACACCCGCAACGCCTACGAGGTGGCGATCGGCAGTTTCGAGGGCGCCATCGACCCCGGCACCGAGAGCTTCCGCGACTTCCCCGCCTGGTGGGAGGCGAACAAGCACCGCTTCCACAACAAGCGCATCGCGATGTTCTGCACCGGCGGCATCCGCTGCGAGAAATCGACAAACTGGCTGATCGGCCAGGGGGTCGAAGAGGTCTATCACCTCAAGGGCGGCATCCTGAAATACCTCGAGGAAGTCCCCGAGGCCGAGAGCACCTGGCAGGGCGAATGTTTCGTCTTCGACGGCCGGGTCTCGGTGGGGCACGGGCTCGCGGAAGGCCCGCACGAGCTGTGCCACGCCTGCCGCCGCCCGATCCTGCCCGAGGACCGCGCCCGCCCGGAGTTCGAGGAAGGCGTCGCCTGCCACCATTGCGCCGCGGAAACGAGCGCCGAAGACAAGGCCCGCTTCCGCGAGAGGCAGCGGCAGATCGCGCTGGCGCGGGCGCGGGGCGAGCGGCACCTGGCGGGGTCCGGGGAGTAGGTCTGGGGCCTGTCGGTAAAATACGCGCGGGGGCTTGGTGCGCGGTTGTGGGCTTAGTGCGGCGGTTCCGGGTTTAGTGCGGCATCCTTTGGGCCTGGCCGACGGCGCTGGGTGACTGCGCTAAGTTGGGTAACCGCGCTCGGTGACCGCGCTTAGTGACTGCGCTTAGAGCGCAGATCCGTCTCTAACGCTGGGAAACCCGCCCCTCTCCAGGTGAAAAGCCGCGTCTGCGCCGGACCGGGGTCTGGCGCTTCCAACCGCCGAACGGCGCGCTTTATCCCGGCAATGTCAGGACAAGAGGCAAGCGTCGCGCTGACCTCTGAGGAGCGCCAGACCGCCGGGCCGGTCCGGCGCAGGCGCGGCGGCCTGCGGCCTTGTTCCGCGCCTTTGGGGTTGGGCGGTGAGGTCAGGACGAGACCGGTGCGGGCGGAAATGCGGCTCTAAACCGGGGCGAACGGCACCGAGCGCAAACCGCGCGGCGCTCGACGCCCAGCGCCCCCTACCGCGGCGAGCGCTTCGCCAGGATCCGCTGCAGCGTCCGGCGGTGCATGTTCAGCCGCCGCGCGGTTTCGGAGACGTTCCGGTCACACAGCTCGTAGACCCGCTGAATGTGCTCCCAGCGCACCCGGTCGGCGGACATCGGGTTCTCTGGCGGCGGCGGCAGTTCCTCGCCGTCGGAAAGCAGCGCGTTCACGATGTCCGTCGCATCGGCGGGCTTCGACAGGTAGTCGGTCGCGCCGATCTTCACCGCAGCGACCGCCGTGGCGATGGCGCCGTAGCCCGTCAGCACCACGATCCGCGCGTCGGGGCGCTTCTCGCGCAGCACCTCGACCACATCGAGCCCGTTGCCGTCCTCGAGCCGCAGGTCGACCACCGCATAGGCCGGCGGGCGCGCGGTGGCGATGGCGCTGCCGGCGGCGACCGATCTGGCGGTCTCGACCGAGAAGCCGCGCTTCTCCATGGCCTTGGCCAGCCGCTTCAGGAACGGCTCGTCGTCATCGACCAGTAGCAGCGAAATGTCGTCGCCCAGCTCGCGCATCTTGTGCATCCTTGCCTGCCTCCGGTCCTGCCGGAGTGCCTCTGATCTAGGCGCGGGCCGGGATGCGGTCAAACCGCTGCGTCATGCTGCCTCGGCGAAACAGGCGACACGCTCGGCGATCTGCTCGGCCGGGGCCTCCCGGCGGAAGTAGTCGACGAAGCCCTCTTCGGGCATCAGGAGGTAGGTGAAGGTGGTGTGGTTCACGAGGTAATACTCGTCCTCGGGGTCCTGCGGCACCTGGTAGATCACCCGGAAGGCCTCGGCCGCTTCGCGGATCTGCTGTGGGCTGCCGGTGAGGCCGATCATCTCGGGGTGGATCGCCTGGGCGAACTCGCCCACGACCTCGGGGGTGTCCCGCGCGGGGTCGACGGTGATGAAGGCGTTCTGGGCCTCCACGCCCTCCTCGGCCAGAAGGTCGATCGCCGCGGCGTTGCGCACCGTGTCGAAGGGGCAGACGTCCGGGCAGAAGGTATAGCCGAAGTAGACCAGCGTCGGCTCGCTGACCAAGGCCTCCGAGGTCACCGTCTCGCCGGCGCCGTTCACCAGGGTGAACTCACCGCCGATATTGCCGGCCACCGCGCCCTCGCGGCAGGAGGCGAAGGTCTCGGCGTCGCCGCGCAGCACCGACCAGAAGACCGTCACCCCGGTCACCGCCGCCAGCACCAGGGCGGCCGCTATCACGTAAATCCAGCGCATGGGTCGCACCCTCCGCGATTGCCTCGGAACCGCCCCGGCTTTATCACTTGCCACACCGCCCGCAAGAGACAGGTTGGCGCAGATGACCGACGCCGACATCGGCATTTACGGCGAAGGCCGCCGCGCCAACTGGATCCGCCTGCGCACCATGATCCTGTTGCGCTGGTTTGCCATCGCCGGCCAGCTCGCCGCCATCGTGGTGGCCGAACAGGTCTACCGCATGGACCTGGAGACCGGGCTGTGCATCCTGGCCATCGGCATCTCGATCATCGGCAACCTCGTGGCGATGTTCATCTTCCCCGAGAACAAACGCCTGTCGGAGACCGAGAACCTGCTCATGGTGCTCTTCGACGTGCTGCAGCTGGCCTTCCTGCTGTTCCTGACCGGCGGGCTGCACAATCCCTTCTCGCTCTTGATCCTGGCGCCGGTCACCGTCTCGGCGGCGGTGCTGCCCCTGGCGCGCACGGTCTTTCTGAACATCACCGCCTTCGCGCTGGTCACCGGGCTGGTCTTCTACCACCTGCCGCTGACCACCGAGGCGGGCGAGCTGCTGCGCATTCCCGACCTCTTCGTCTTCGGGCAATGGGCGGCGATCACGATCGCGTTGATCTTCATCTCGATCTACGCCCGCCGCATCACCCAGGAGATGCATTCCATGGGCGACGCCTTGGCGGCGACGCAGATGGCGCTGGGCCGGGCGCAGAAGCTCAACGACCTGGGCGGGGTGGTGGCGGCGGCCGCGCACGAGCTGGGCACGCCGCTGGCGACCATCAAGCTGACCTCCTCGGAGCTGATCGAAGAGCTCGACGACCGGCCCGAGCTGCAGTCCGACGCGCTGCTGATCCGCGAACAGGCGGACCGCTGCCGCGATATCCTGCGCTCCATGGGGCGGGTCGGGAAGGACGACCTGCAGCTCCGCCAGGCGCCGCTTCTCGAGGTCATCCGCGAGGCCGCCGAGCCGCATGAGGACCGCGGCAAGGTGATCCGCGTCGAGGCCCAGCGCGGCCCCGGCGGCAGCGAGGAGGAGCCCCTGGTCCTGCGCCGCCCCGAGATCATCCACGGGCTGCGCAACCTGATTCAGAACGCGGTGGATTTCGCCCGCAGCACCGTCTGGATCGAGACGCTCTGGTCCGACGACCTCGTCTCGATCCGCATCGTCGACGACGGCAGCGGCTTCCCGCCGCATCTCCTGGGCCGGATCGGCGACCCCTTCATGCGCTCGCGCCGGACCGAGACCGACCGCGGCCAGCGCCCGGCCTACGAGGGCATGGGGCTGGGGCTCTTCATCGCCAAGACGCTGCTTGAACGGACCGGGGCGGAGTTGAGCTTCGCCAATGGCTCGGACCCCTTCGCGGGCAGCGGCGGCCCCCGGCGCGGCGCCATCGTCGAGGTTGTCTGGCCGCTCTCCGCGGTCGCCGTGGACACCCGCGCGGCGCGGGCGCCGATGGGGCAGAACCGGCCTTTCGAGGGATGACTGTGGCTCTGCACCGGCGTGAGTGCTGGTGACGGCGGTCCGGCGCGCGGTGTTCTCGGACGAAGCCTGACCGCCGCTTTTCGCGCCCTCATCGACCGTCTCACCCTGCCCCGCCCCACAGGGTTAACCGGCCGTTAACCCGTGGTTAACCGAATCTTGCCAGCCTGAGGATCGTTCTCTTGGAGGGGCGCATGGCCGGGGCGGCGATCTTCGCGATTTTGGTGGGCACGGGGCTGGCGCTGGTGCTGATCGGCCCCCTGCAGGGCGCCCTGCCCGGCCCGGCGCGCGGCGCCCGCCTGCCGCGTCCCGCCAGCGCCGAACGGCTCGCCGCCGAACGCGCCCCCGCGCCGATCTGGCTGACCTCGGCCACCGGCAACCTGCTCTGGGCCAATGCCAGTTACCGCCGCCTCGCCGCGCGCATCGGGGCGGAACGGGTCTTTCCCGACCCCGTCCCCGAGGACCGCCGCGCCGTGCGCCGCATCCGGCTCGAGCCCAAGGGCCCTGCCACGCCCGGCTGGTTCGACGTGCAGACCCGCGCCACCCGCGGCGGCGCGCTGCATTATGCCCAGGACGCGGGCCCCCTGGTCGCCGCCGAGACCGCCCGGGCGACCTTCGTGCAGACGCTCGGCAAGACCTTCGCATCGCTGCCCACCGGCCTCGCGATCTTCGACCGCGACCGGCAGCTCGCGCTGTTCAACCCCGCACTCCTGGATCTCACAAGACTCTCGGCGCCCTTCCTCTCGGCCCGGCCGACGCTGGTGACCTTCTTCGACCAGCTGCGCGAAAGCCGGGTCATGCCGGAACCCAAAAGCTACGCCGACTGGCGCGCCCATCTCGCCGACCTCGTGGAGGCCGCCAAGGAGGACCGCTACACCGAGACCTGGAGCCTGCCCGACGAGACCACCTACCGGATCACCGGGCGCGCCCATCCCGACGGCGCCATCGCCTTCCTCTTCGAGGACATCAGCTCCGAGATCGCCCTGACCCGCCGCTTCCGCGAGGAGCTGACCCTGAACCACGCGGTGATCGAGGCGCTGGGCGACGCCATCGCGGTCTTCGACGCGGGCGGCATCTGCATCTTCTCGAACGCCAGCTACCGGCGGCTCTGGCTTTTCGACGCGGGCGCGCAGATCCGCGAGGCGACGCTGGGTGAGGCGCTGGCCGAATGGCGCGCGAAATCGGCCCCCGGGGAGGGCTGGTCCGAGGTCGCCTCCGCGCTCGAGGCGCGCGACCGGGGCGAGGCCTGGCAGGGCGTCGCCCCGGGCCCCTCGGGGCACCTCCTGGCGGTGGCCTGCGCACCGCTCGCCGGGGGCGCGCTGCTGGTGCGCTTCTCGCGGGGGCCGGGACGCGGGGCGGGGTGATCCGCGGCAGTTAGGGCCGGGTGTTCTAGGTGAGCTGATCCGGGCAATATCAGGCTCTGTGCAGAGGTTTTCGTCGCATATCGCCTGATCCCCCCTGCCCGCGCCGCACCCTCGCACAGACCGTCCAGCCACCACCACAAGCCACCCCCAGCCGCCGCGTCACCCGGCCGATCCGCGATCCCCTCTTGCGAGTGATCATGGGCGCGATAGTCTCGCGCCCATGCCAGCCCAGCGCCTGCACATCCCCCTGCCCGACGCCGAGGCCACGGCCGCGCTGGCCGCGGCCCTCGCCCCCCGGCTAAGCCCCGGCGACGTGCTCCTCCTCTCGGGCGGCATCGGCGCCGGCAAAACCCATTTCGCCCGCGCCCTGATCCAGTCCCGGCTCGCCACCCCCGAGGACGTGCCCTCGCCCACCTTCACGCTGGTGCAGACCTACGAGACGCCCGAGACGGAGATCTGGCACGCCGATCTCTACCGCCTCGACGGGCCCAACAGCGTGCTGGAACTGGGCCTCGCCGAAGCCTTCGACACGGCG
Organism: Roseivivax sp. GX 12232; assembly: GCF_021272185.1. Taxonomy (GTDB): domain Bacteria; phylum Pseudomonadota; class Alphaproteobacteria; order Rhodobacterales; family Rhodobacteraceae; genus Roseivivax. The sequence goes on along the minus strand of NZ_JAJSEC010000007.1, from coordinate 196,223 downwards.
ATCTGCCTGATCGAATGGCCCGACCGCCTGCAGGAGGTCGCCCCCGAGACCGCGCTGTCGCTGGCCTTCTCGGACGGCGCATCCCCCGACGAACGGCTCCTGGACCTGAGCTGGAGCGACGCCCGCTGGGCGGCCAAACTCGACGGGATTGCCCCGTGTTAGAGACGTTTCTCGCCACCGCCGGATGGGACACGGCCCGCCGCAGCCCGCTCGCGGGCGATGCTTCCGCGCGGCGCTACACAAGGCTGAAATCGCCCTCGGGCAGCGCCATCCTGATGGAGGACCCCGAGGGCGATCCCGCCCGGTTCGCCGCGCTCGCGCGCTACCTGACGCAACATGGGCTCAGCGCCCCGCGCATCCTGGCCGAGGCGCCGGGGCTTCTCCTGATCGAGGACCTGGGCGACGCGCTGTTTGCCGGCCTCGCGGACCGCGACGAGGCGACCGAAATCAGGCTCTATGAAACCGCGATCGAGGCGCTTCTGGCGCTGCAGCGGCTGTCGCCGCCCCCCGGGTTGGCACGCGCCGACGCGGGCTATTTCGCCCGCCAGACCGAGGATGCGCTGGGCTGGTATCTGACCGGCGCGGGCACCGAGACGCGCCCAGAGGACCGCACCGACCTGGCCGCCGCGCTGAGCGCCGCCATCGACCGTCACTGCCCGGACTGCGCGGTCACCATCCTGCGCGACTACCACGCCGAGAACCTGATCTGGCTGCCCGAGCGTGAAGGCCCGGCGCGGGCGGGCCTTCTCGACTTCCAGGACGCGCTGGTCGGCCACCGCGCCTACGACGTGGTCTCCCTGCTGGAGGACGCGCGGCGCGATGTCTCGGAGCCCGCCCGCGAGGCCGCGATCAGGCTCTATCTCGGCGCAACCGGCCTCTCGGACGAAGGGTTCTCCGCCGCGCTTGCGGTCCAGGGCGCGGCGCGCAACCTGCGCATCCTGGGCATCTTCGCCCGGCTGGCCGCGGTCCGGGGCAAGCCGCATTACGTCGACATGATGCCCCGCGTCTGGGCCCACCTGATGCGCGACCTGCGCCACCCGGCGCTGGCTGACCTCACGCCCCGCGTCACCGACCTTCTGCCCGCCCCGGAGCCCGCCGTGAGAGAACATATGAAACGCCATGCCTGAGGCCGCGATGATCTTCGCCGCTGGGTTCGGCACGCGCATGGGCGCGCTGACGAAATCCCGCCCGAAACCCCTGATCAGGGTCGAAAACCAGACGCTTCTCGACCGCACCTTGGCGCTGGCCGACCACCTGCCGCGCCGGGTGGTCAACGCGCATTACCACGCCGACCAGATCCAGCGGCACCTCGAGGGGCGCGACGTGCAGGTCATCGTCGAGACCGAGGAGATCCTCGACACCGGCGGCGGTCTGCGCAACGCCCTGCCGCAGCTTGGCGCCGGGCCGGTCTACACAATGAACGCCGATGCCGTCTTCGCCGGGCCCAATCCGCTGGAGGTGCTGGCCGAGGCCTGGGATCCGGCGCGGATGGACGCGCTGCTCCTCTGCCTGCCGGTGACGCGCGCCGTCGGGCGGCAAGGCGGCGGCGACTTCGCCCTTGGGCCCGATATGCGGCTCGAACGCGGGGGAAATCACGTCTACACCGGCGTGCAGATCCTCAAGACCGAAGCGCTTTCCGAGATCCCGGAGCGGGTCTTTTCGCTGAACCTCCTGTGGAACCGCATGGCGGCGGAGGGCCGGCTTTACGGTTGCGACTACCCCGGCCGCTGGGCCGACGTCGGCCACCCCGAGGGCATCGCCCTGGCCGAGGAGATGCTGGCGCAATGATCTTCGCGGATGCCCCGACCCCGCGGCTTTACGCCCTGCCGCCCGGCGCGGACTTCCCCGCCGAGCTGGTCCGGGGCCTGACCGCGCGCCACGAGAGCCTGCCGCCCGAGGCCATGGCCCGGGCCGAGCTCTTCCTCAACAGCGCCCGGATGCGGCGCCGCGTGACCGAGCAATTCGCCAATCACCGCGCGGGTTTCCTGCCGCGCCTGCGGCTTTTGACCGAAACCGGCGACCCCGCGCTGCGGGCGCTCCTGCCGGCCCCCGTGCCGCCGCTCCGCCGCCGGCTCGAGCTGACCGCGCTGGTCTCGCGGCTCCTGGACCAGGAGCCCGACCTCGCCCCGCGCGCGGCGCTTTTTGACCTGGCCGAGAGCCTCGCGCAGCTCATGGAGGAGATGCAGATCGAGGATGTGCCGCCCGAGGCCATCGCCGCGCTCGACGTCTCGGACCTCTCCGGCCATTGGGAGCGCGCGCTGCAATTCCTGCGCATCGTGCAGCATTATTTCGAGGCCACGCATCCCGCGCCGGATGCCGCGCAACTGCAACGTCGCGCTTTGGAGGCCCGGCTGGAGACCTGGGACGAGGCCCCGCCGAGCCACCCGGTGATCGTCGCGGGCTCCACCGGCTCGCGCGGCACCACCCACGAGATGATGTGTGCCGTCGCGCGTCTGCCCCAAGGGGCGGTGATCCTGCCGGGCTTCGACTTTGACCTGCCGCGGCATGTCTGGGACCAGCTGATCGACGACATGCCGCGCAAAGACCAAAGCCAGCCGGGCGAGGATCACCCGCAGTTCCGCTTTGCCCGGCTGCTGCGCGACCTAGGCGCGAGCCCCGCCGACGTGCGGCCCTGGGGCGGTGATGCGCCCGCGCCCGCGCGCAACCGGCTGGTGTCCCTGGCGCTGCGGCCCGCGCCGGTCACCGACCAATGGCGCGCCGAGGGGCCGGAGCTGCCGCCGCTGCGTGCCGCGACGGAGGGCATGACGCTGCTCGAGGCCGCCAACCCGCGCGAGGAAGCCGTGGCCATCGCCATGCGCCTGCGCCAGGCCGCCGAGGACGGCACGCGCGCCGCGCTGGTCACGCCCGACCGGGTGCTGACCCGGCAGGTCTCGGCGGCGCTCGATCGTTGGAACATCGTGCCGGACGATTCCGCCGGCCAGCCCGCGCAGCTCAGCCCGCCGGGGCGGCTCTTGCGGCAGGTGGCGGCGCTTCTGCACGAGGATCTGACGGCGGAGAGCCTGCTGGCGCTTCTGAAGCATCCGCTCTGCCACGGCGGCGACGACCCGGGCCGCGACCGCAGTCCGCATACCGCCGCTTTGCCCAAGTTAGAGACACATATCCGCCGCAAGGGCATGCCCTATCCCGACGCCGAGGCGCTGGCGGCCTGGGGCGAGAAGGCGGACCAAACCCGCTGGGCGGCCTGGCTCGGGCGCTGTTTCTGCGCGCCGCGCGCCACCGGGACCCGGCCGCTCGCCGACTGGGTGGCCGCGCATCGCGCCCTGGCCGAGGCGGTGGTCGCGGGCAGCGCCGGGGCCGGGCCCGCCGCGCTTTGGGACAAGGAGGCGGGCCGCAGCCTGCGGATGGTCATGGACGACCTCGCCGCCGAGGCGGACGCGGGCGCCGATCTGACCGCGCGGGATTATGCCGAGCTTTTCGGCGCGATCCTCGCCCGCGAGGAGGTGCGCCGCAGCGAGACGGTGCATCGCGACATCCGCATCTGGGGCACCATCGAGGCGCGCGTCATGGGCGCGGACCTCATCATCCTGGCCGGGCTGAACGAGGGCAGCTGGCCCGAGGCGCCCAAGGCCGACCCCTGGCTGAACCGCCGGATGCGCGCGGAAGCGGGTCTGACACTGCCCGAACGGCGCATCGGCCTCGCTGCGCATGACTTCCAGCAGGCGATCGGCGCGCGGGAGGTCTGGCTGACCCGCGCGGTGAAATCCGACGACGCCGACACCGTGCCCTCGCGCTGGCTGAACCGGCTGACGAACCTCATGGAGGGCCTGCCCGAACGCGAGGGCGACAGCGCCCTGGCCGAGATGCGCGCGCGCGGCGACGCCTGGCGCGCGCGGGTCGCGGCGCTGGAGGCGCCCGAGGTCAGCGCCCCGGCCACCCGGCCCTCGCCCAAGCCGCCCGCCGAGGCCCGGCCGCGCAAGCTGCGGCTGACGCAGGTGAAGACGCTGGTGCGCGATCCTTACGCGATCTACGCCAAGGAGGTGCTGCGCCTCGATCCGCTGAACCCGCTCATGCAGGCGCCCGACGCGCTCTTGCGCGGGGTGGTGATCCACGACGCGCTGGAGCGCTTCGGCAAGGCCATGCGCGACGCGGGGCTGGCGCCGACGCCCGAGGCTTTCCTGCGGGAAATCGAGACTGTTCTGGCCGAAAAGGTGCCATTTCCTCTGGCCCGGCAGCTCTGGCATGCACGTCTGAGACGGGTCGCCCTGCCCTTCGTCGAGGCCGAGAAGGCCCGGCAGGCGCGCGCCCGGCTGGCGCATATCGAGACCGGCGGCGAGACGCGGATCGAGCCTCTGGACTTCACCCTGATCACCCGCGCCGACCGAATCGACATGGACGATCTCGGCTATGCGCATCTCTACGACTACAAGACCGGCGCGCCGCCTTCGGAGAAGCAGCAGAAAAGCTTCGACCCGCAGTTGCTGCTGACCGCGGCACTGGTGATGCGCGGGGCCTTCGAGAACCTCACTCCGCGCGGCGTGGGCTCGGCGCATTACCTGCAGATCGGCTCCGAGACGAAAGAGGTGGCAGCCCCCCTCGAGGAGATGCAGCCCGCCACGGTTTGGGCCATGTTCGAGACGCTTGTGGCGGGCTATCTTTCGCCCGACAAGGGCTTCACCGCGCGGCGGGCGATGTTCAGCGATCAGGCCATCTCGGATTACGACGACCTCTCGCGGCTGGGCGAATGGTCGGTCTCTGACCCCGCGGACCCGGAGGTGCTGACATGACCCGCGACGCGGCAAGCGAAGCCCAGGTCCTGGCGGCCCGGCCCGAGGTCTCGACCTGGCTGTCGGCCAATGCCGGTTCGGGCAAGACCCGGGTGCTGACCGACCGCGTCGCGCGGCTCCTGCTGGACGGCGTGGCCCCCGAGAACATCCTCTGCCTGACCTACACCAAGGCCGCGGCCAGCGAGATGCAGAACCGGCTGTTCCGGCGGCTCGGCGCCTGGGCCATGCTGAGCGACGCCGACCTGCGCGCGACGCTGACCGAGCTGGGCGTCGAGGGCGCGCTGCCGGGGGTCTTCCTGCAGAAGGCGCGCACGCTTTTTGCCCGCGCGATCGAGACGCCGGGCGGGCTGCGGATCCAGACGATCCACTCCTTCTGTGCGGCTCTGTTGCGGCGCTTTCCGCTCGAAGCCAAGGTCAGCCCGGACTTCCGCGAGATGGAGGACCGCGCCGCGCAGCTCCTGCGGGCCGAGATCCTCGACAGCCTGTCGAACGGCCCCGAGGCGGATCATGTCACCGCGCTGGCGCTACATTTCACCGACCAGGACGACAACCTCGACCGGCTGTTGCAGGAGGTGCTGACCCGCCGCGCGGCCTTCGATCCGCCGCGCGCTCCCGAAGAGCTGGGCGCCGCCTACGGGCTGCCCGAGGGCTACGGCCCCGAGGCGTTCCTGGCCGAGGTCTTCCTGGGCGGCGAGGCCGAGCTGATCGCGGAAATCGTCCCTATCCTGCGGCAAAGCGGCGGCAACGACGCCAAGGCGGCCGAGGCGCTGACGGGGGCCACGGGCCGCGACGCGCAGAGCTTCGAGGCGCTAAAGGCGGGGCTTCTGACCCAGGCCGGCACCCCGCGCAAGAATTTCCCCAAGAAGGCCCTGCGCAGCGATCCGGTCCTTGCCCCCCTGATCGACCGGCTCGACCAGCTGACCCTGCGGGTCGAGGCCGCGCGCGACCGGGCGCTGGCGCTCTCTACCTGCGAGCGCGACCTGGCGCTGCACCGCTTCGCCCAGGTTTTCCTGCCGCGCTACGAGGCCGAGAAACAGGCCCGCGGCTGGCTCGATTTCGACGACCTGATCCAGAAGGCGCATGACCTTCTCTCCGACGAGCGGGTGGCCGACTGGGTGCTCTACCGGCTCGACGGCGGGATCGACCACATCCTGGTCGACGAGGCGCAAGACACCAACCCGCTGCAGTGGAAGGTCATCGCCAAGCTCGCCCGCGAGTTCACCGCCGGCGAGGGCGCCCGCGCCGAGGCCCGGCGCACGATCTTCGTGGTGGGCGACAAGAAGCAGTCGATCTACTCCTTCCAGGGCGCCGACCCCGATGCCTTCGACCGCATGCGCGAGGCCTTCGACGCGCAGCTCGCCCCCTCGGGCGCGCCGCTCGAGACCCGGTCCCTGGCCTACAGCTTCCGCTCGGCAGGCACGATCCTGCGGGCGGTCGACGCGACCTTCGCCGGCGCCGAGGGCTCGGGCTTTGCCGCCGAGGGCCGGCACCTGGCCTTCCACGAGGCGATGCCGGGGCGGGTCGACCTTTGGCCCGTGGTGCCGAAGCCCGAGACCGAGGAAGACGGCCCCTGGTCGGACCCGGTCGACCGCAACGCGCCGACCGATGCGACCGTGGTCCTGGCCGAGCGCATCGCCGCCGAGATTTCCGCCGCCGTCGCGCGGGGCCAGCCGATCGCGCTTGGGCCCTCCGCGCCCCGGGCCATGCAGGCGGGCGATGTGCTGATCCTGGTGCGCCGGCGCGGCGCGCTCTTTCACGAGATCATCCGCGCCTGCAAGGCCGCCGGCCTGCCGGTGGCCGGGGCCGACCGGCTCAAGGTCATGGCCGAACGCGCGGTCAAGGACATCGGCGCGCTCCTGTCCTTCCTGGCGACGCAGGAGGACAACCTCTCGCTGGCCGTGGCGCTGCGCTCGCCGCTTTTCGGGCTGAGCGAGCAGGACCTTTTTACCCTCGCCCATCGCCGCAAGGGGCCGAGCCTCTGGGAGGCGCTGCGCGCCCGGGCCGAGGACTATCCCCGCACGATGGAGATCCTGTCGGACCTGCGCGACCAGACCGACTTCCTCCGGCCCTACGACCTGATCGAACGGGTGCTGACGCGGCACGGCGGGCGGGCCCGGCTGATCGGGCGGCTCGGGGTCGAGGCCGAGGACGGGATCGACGCGCTGCTCTCGCAGGCGCTGACCTACGAGTCGGGCAGCGTGCCCTCGCTGACCGGCTTCCTCGGCTGGATGCAGACCGACGACCTGGAGATCAAGCGCAGCCCCGAGGCGGCGGGCGCGGCGATCCGGGTGATGACCGTGCATGGCGCCAAGGGGCTGGAAGCGCCGGTGGTGATCCTGCCGGAATGCCAGAAGCCGCAGGGCCAGGTGAAATCCGCCCTTCTGGCCACGCCCGACGCGCCGGAGACAGCCCTTTGGAAGACCCGTTCGGAGCAGATGCCCGCCGCCCAGGCCGAGCGGCTCGAGGCGATGAAGGCCCGCGAGAAGGCCGAGCGCGACCGGCTGTTATACGTCGCCATGACCCGCGCCGAGGCCTGGCTGATCGTCGCGGCGGCGGGCGACATCGGCAAGGCGCCGGAGGACTCCTGGTATGGCCAGGTGGCGCAGGGGCTCGAGGCCTGCGGGGCCGAGACCTATGAGACCGAGGGCGGCTCGGGCCTGACCCTGGGCGCCCTGCCCGAAAGCGCCGAGGCCAGCGCGCCGCCCGCGCGGGCTGAACGGGCCGAGTTGGAGCCGTTTTTCGCCAGTCCCGCCGCGCCGCGTCCGGCCGATCCGGGGCCGCTTTCGCCCTCGGACCTGGGCGGGGCCAAGGCGCTGCCGGGCCTCGGCGAGGAGACCGAGACCGCCCAGGCGCGAGGCACCTTCGTGCATCACCTGCTGGAGTGCCTGCCGGAGCTACCGCCCGAGCGGCGCGCGGAGGTCGCGCAGCACCTTCTGGCGCGCGAGGGGCTGGAGGGGCCCGAGGGCGCGGCGCTGGTCGCCGAGGCGCTGGCGCTCCTCGACGCGCCGGCGCTGGCCCCGGTCTTTGCGCCCGAGACCCTCGCCGAGGTGCCGCTGTCCGCCGAACTTCCGGGCCTCGGCCAGCTTTACGGGGTGATCGACCGGCTGGCGGTCACTCCCGAAAGCGTGACCGCCTATGATTTCAAGACCAACCGCCAGGTGCCCGGGACGCCCGAGGCGGTGCCCGAGGGGCTCTTGCGGCAGATGGGCGCCTATCGCGCGATGCTGGCAGAGATTTATCCCGGCCGGGCGCTGCACATGGTGCTGGTCTGGACCGCGACGGGTGCGCTCATGGAGCTGCCCGAGGCGCTGACCGGACCCGCCCTGGCCCGCGCGGGGCGACTTGATTCTGCCGGGGCCGGTCCATAGGTTCGTCCTCCAAGACATTCCGCAATTTCTCTGGAGACGAGACCATGGCCACCGTTGCCGTTACCGACGCCACTTTCGACCAGGAAGTGAAGAATTCCGACGTGCCCGTCATTGTGGATTTCTGGGCCGAATGGTGCGGCCCCTGCAAGCAGATCGGCCCGGCCCTGGAAGAGCTCGCCGATGAATACGGCGGCAAGCTGAAGGTCGCCAAGGTGGACGTCGACCAGAACCCCAACACCGCCGCCCAGATGGGCGTGCGCGGCATCCCCGCGCTCTTCATCTTCAAGGACGGCCAGGTCGTGTCGAACCGCGCCGGCGCCGCGCCCAAGGCGGCGCTCAAGGGCTGGATCGACGAGTCGATCTGATCCCGCGTCCGAGACGTGACAGCTTCAAGGCCCCGCCCCCGCGCGGGGCCTTTTCGTATCCGGGCGGGCTTTTGCCGTCCGGTTGCGCGCCCGCGCCGCAGGCCCCATATCGCGGCAGACCGACAAAGGAGTGAGACATGGCCGACGACACCTTCCCCGGCTGGCACGGCACCACGATCATCGGCGTCCGCAAGGGCGGCGAGGTGGTGGTCGCAGGCGACGGCCAGGTGAGCCTCGGGCAGACCGTGATCAAGGGCTCGGCCCGCAAGGTCCGCCGCCTCAGCCCCGGCGGCTACGACGTGGTCGCGGGCTTCGCGGGCTCGACCGCCGATGCCTTCACCCTGCTCGAGCGGCTGGAAGCCAAGCTCGAGGCGACACCGGGCCAGCTGCAGCGCGCCAGCGTGGAACTGGCCAAGGACTGGCGGACGGACAAATACCTGCAGAAGCTCGAGGCCATGCTGATCGTGACCGACGGCAAGGACCTCTATGTCATCACCGGGGCGGGCGACGTGCTCGAGCCCGAACATGACATCGCCGCGATCGGCTCGGGCGGAAACTTCGCGCTGGCCGCCGCGCGGGGTCTCATGGAGACCGAGAAATCCGCCGAGGAGGTGGCCCGCCGCGCGATGGAGATCGCCAGCGACATCTGCGTCTATACCAACGGCAACCTGACCGTGGAGAAGATCGGCGGCTGAGGCGCGCCCCGGCGCCGTTGCGCCGGAACAGAGCCGCATATCGCCGTTCGAGAAAGGATCCCATGACCGACCTGACCCCCCGCGAAATCGTCTCGGAGCTCGACCGCTTCATCATCGGGCAGAAGGACGCCAAGCGCGCCGTCGCCGTGGCCCTGCGCAACCGCTGGCGCCGCAAGCAGCTGCCCGAGGATCTGCGCGAAGAGGTCTATCCGAAGAACATCCTGATGATCGGCCCCACCGGCGTCGGCAAGACCGAGATCTCGCGCCGTCTGGCCAAGCTCGCCCGCGCGCCTTTCGTGAAGGTCGAGGCGACCAAGTTCACCGAAGTGGGCTACGTCGGCCGCGACGTGGAGCAGATCGTGCGCGACCTCGTCGACGCCTCCATCGCCATGACCCGCGAGTTCATGCGCGAGGACGTGAAGGCCTCGGCCCACAAGGCCGCCGAGGACCGGGTGATCGCTGCCATCGCCGGTGAGGACGCCCGCGAGGGCACCCGCGAACGCTTCCGCGAGAAGCTGCGCAACGGCGAGCTGGACGACACGATGATCGAGCTGGACGTGGCCGACAATTCCTCGCCCTTCCCGATGATGGAGATCCCCGGCCAGCCCGGCATGGGTATGGGCGGCGCCGGCGGCGGCATGAACCTCGGCGACATCTTCGGCAAGGCCTTCGGCGGGCGCACCACCCGCAAGCGGCTCTCGGTGGCGGAAAGCTACGAGGTGCTGATCGGCGAAGAGGCCGACAAGCTTCTGGACGACGAGGCGGTCAAGCGCGAAGCGATCCGCGCGGTGGAGGAAAACGGCATCGTCTTCCTCGACGAGATCGACAAGGTCTGCGCCCGCACCGACGCCAAGGGCGGCGACGTCAGCCGCGAGGGCGTGCAGCGCGACCTGCTGCCGCTGATCGAAGGCACCACCGTCTCGACCAAGCACGGGCCGGTGAAGACCGATCATATCCTCTTCATCGCCTCGGGCGCCTTCCATATCGCCAAGCCCTCGGACCTCCTGCCGGAGCTGCAGGGCCGCCTGCCGATCCGGGTGAACCTGCGGCCGCTGACCGAAGAGGACTTCGTCCGCATCCTGACCGAGACCGACAACGCGCTGACCCTGCAATACACCGGGCTCATGGCGACCGAGGAGGTGGAGGTCAGCTTCACCGAGGGCGGCATCGCCGCGCTGGCCCGGATCGCCGCCGAGGTGAACACCTCGGTCGAGAACATCGGCGCGCGGCGGCTCTACACGGTGATGGAACGGGTCTTCGAGGAGCTCTCCTTCACCGCGCCGGACCAGGCGGGCCAGACCGTGACCGTCGACGAGGGTTTCGTCGAAGAGCACCTGGGCGACCTCAGCCGCTCGACCGACCTCAGCCGCTACGTGCTCTGAGGCGGCGGGGGCCGCGGGCGCCGGGTTGGCGCGGCGGTCTAGCTGGTGACCATATATTGAATCGCGCAGAGGCGGCGCCGTTGGGTTCGACGGCGCCGCTCTTGCATTGAGGGCCCTTTGCCGCCTCGGCGCGCCGAGGTGGCGGGGCGCTTGTTGCGCGGGGGCGCGCCGGGGGACCAGCCCCCCGGACCCCCCGAGGTATTTTTGCCAAGTTGAAGCTGGGGGTGGGTTCTCGTGCTGGGCCGGGGCGCGCAAGAAAACACCCCGCGGCGCGGGCCGCGGGGTGCGTGGTTGTCAGGCTGTTTCGCTGATGCGGATCAGGCGACCCACCAGCGTTCGGCCATGCGCGAGTTGTCCATCTGCCAGAGGTTGCCGATCTGGTCCGGCGTGCCGATGCGCGTGTTGTGGGCCTGCACCCAGTTGGCGAACATCGGGATGACCACGCCGCCGTCGTCGCGCAGGATGGTCTGCATCTCGCCGTACATCTGGCGGCGCTTGGCGCTGTCGAGCTCGGCCCGGGCCTCGACCAGCAGCGACTGGAAGCGCGCGTTGTCGTCGCTGTCCCACTGGCTGTCGTTCCAGGGCACGCCCTCCTCGTAGGCCGAGGAGAACATCCAGTCCTCGGTCGCGCGGCCCGACCAGTAGCAGGCGCACCAGGGCTTCTTGATCCAGACGTTGGACCAGTAGCCGTCCGCGGGCTCCTGCACGACGTTGATGTTGATGCCCGAGGGCGCCGCCGAGGCCTGGTAGAGCTGCGCCGCGTCCACCGCGCTCTCGAAGGCCGCCGAAGAGGCCGAGAGGTCGATGTTCAGCGAATCGAGCCCGGCCTGCTTGAGATAGTACTTCGACTGGTCGGGGTCGTAGGGGATCGGGTCCAGCTCGGCCATGTACTGGTTTGCGGGCCCGATCGGGCTGTCGTTGGCGACCTGGCCATGCCCGAAGAGGATCTTGTCGACCATCTCCTGCCGGTTCACCCCGTATTTCAGCGCCCGGCGCACGTTCACGTCGTCGAAGGGCGCGATATTGGTCAGCATCGGGAAGGTGTAATGCTGGTTGCCCGTCACCTCCTGGATGAGGATCGAGGGGTTGGCCTTCAGGAGCTGCTCGGTCTTGAAGTCGATGCGGTTGATCGCGTCGACCTGGCCGGTCAAGAGCGCGTTCATCCGGGCGGTGTTGTCGTTGATCGCGATGAACTCGATCTCGTCGAACCAGCCGGCGTCGCCGTCCTTGTAGTGGCTGTCGACGCGGGTGCCGACGAAGCGCACGCCGGGCTCGAAGCTCGAGACCTGGTAGAGGCCGGTGCCGATGCCCTGGGCGATGGCCTCCTCGATCTGGCCGGCGGGATAGATCAGCAGGTGATAATCCGACATCAGGTAGGGGAAGTCGGCGTTGCCCGCGGCCAGGGTGAACTGCACCTGGTGCTCGCCGGTCTTCTTCATCTCGACGATCGGCTCGACCAGCGGCTTGGCGCCGGACTTGGTGTCCTCGCCCTGGTGCAGCGCAATGGATTCCATCACGTCGTCGGCGTTGAAGGGCTTGCCGTTGTGGAAGGTCACGCCCTGGCGCAGGTTGAAGGTCCAGACCTTGGCGTCGGCCGAAGCCTCCCAGTCGGTCGCCAGCTCGCCCACCAGGCTGCCGTCGGCGGCGACCTCGGTCAGGCTGTCGAAGACCGCGCCCTGGGCGGCGGAGATCATGTAGACGTCCGAATGGGTGCGGCCGTCCCAGTTGTCCGAGGTATTGGCGCCGGACAGGCCGACGGTGATCTTGCCGCCGCGCTGGGCCTGCTGGGCGCGCAGTGGCAGGCCGGTGGCGGCCAGCACACCGGCGGCGGCGCCGGTGCGGAGCAGTCCGCGTCTCGAAATACGTGTCATTTGGTCTTCTCCCTGTCGTCTTCTCCGGCGCTCAGGCGCCGCGTTGCACACCCTTTTTCCGGGCGATCCCTAGTCCATGCTCCCGACCGCGGCATCGCCGAGGTTGTCGCGGCCGCGTTCGGCCAGGAGCTCGCTGAGCCAATCGGGGTCCATTTCCGGCACCGAGCTCAGCAGCAGATCGGTATAGGGATGGTGCGGCGGCGTGAACATATCGGCCTTGGGCCCCTGTTCGACCACCTCTCCATCCTTCATCACCACCACCTCGTCGGCGATGGCGCGCACCGTCGCGAGGTCGTGGGTGATGAACATATACGACAGTTTGAGGTCATCCTGCAGTCTTGCCAAGAGCTTGAGGATGCCCTCCGCGACAAGTTGATCGAGCGCCGAGGTGACCTCGTCGCAGATGATGAACTTGGGCTCGGCCGCCAGCGCCCGGGCGATGCCGATGCGCTGCTTCTGCCCGCCGGAGAGCTCAGAAGGCAGCCGGTCGATGAATTCCCCCGGGGGCAGCTCGATCTGGGTCAGAAGTTCCTCGACCCGGGCGCGCTTGGCCTTGCCGCGCAGGCCCAGGTAGAACTCCACCGGGCGGCCGATGATCTCGCCGATGGTCTTGCGCGGGTTCAGCGCGGTATCGGCCATCTGGTAGATCATCTGGACCTGGCGCAGCTGCTCCTTGGAGCGGTTGCGGTAGTCGAGCGGCAGCGCCTGTCCGTCGAGCTCCACCTGCCCCGAACGCGGCGGAAGAAGCCCGGTGATGCAGCGCGCGGCGGTGGATTTGCCCGAGCCGCTTTCGCCCACCACGGCGACCGTCCGGCCCTCGTGGATGTCGAAGCTGACGTCGCGCAGCACCGTCGCCTTGCCGTAGCCCGCGGTCACGTTCTGCACCGAGAGGACCGGCACCGCATCGGCGGCAGGCGCGGGTTTCGCCGGGCGCTTGAAGCTGCGCACCGCCCAGAGCGAGCGGGTATAGTCTTCCTGCGGCGCCTCGAGCATCTGCCGGGTCGGCGCCTCCTCGACCTCGTCGCCGCGCAGGAGCACCTTGATGCGGTCGGCCATCTGCGCGACCACCGCGAGGTCGTGGGTGATGTAGATCGCCGAGGTGCCGAACTGCTCGACGATGTCGCGGATCGCCGCCAGCACCTCGATCTGGGTGGTCACATCGAGCGCCGTGGTCGGCTCGTCGAAGATGATCAGGTCGGGCCTACAGGACATCGCCATGGCGGTCATCGCCCGCTGCAGCTGGCCGCCCGAGACCTGGTGGGGATAGCGGAAGCCGATCTCCTCGGGGTTGGGCAGACGCAGGCGGCGGTAAAGCTCGATCGCGTCCTCCTCGCTTTCGCCCTTGCGCATGACGCCGTGGCGCACCGGCGCCTCGCTGTGCTGGTCGATCAGCTTGTGCGCGGGGTTGAAGCTTGCGGCGGCGGATTGCGCGACATAGGCGATGCGCTTGCCCAGAAGCGCGCGCTTCTGCATCAGCGGCGCGTTGACCAGGTCGATGCCGTCGAACTCCACCGAGCCGCCGGCGATGCGCACCCCGTCGCGGGTGTAGCCCATGGCCGCGAGGCCCACGGTCGACTTGCCCGCGCCGCTTTCACCGATCAGGCCCAGGACCTCGCCCTTGTCGAGCGTCAGGTCGACGCCGTTCACGATGGGGATCCACTGCTCGTCGGCGCGGCCCTCGATGCGCAGGTCGGTGATGGTGAGAAGACGCTCGCCCATGGCTCAGTCCTTCAGCCCCGAGGACCGGTGCAGCACCCAGTCCACCACGAAGTTGACCGCCACCGTCAAAAGCGCGATGGCCCCGGCCGCCATGAGCGGCAGCGCGGCGGCCAGGGGCGAGAAGGCGGCGAAGTTGATGAATTGCGCCAGGTCGCGGACCATGGTGCCCCAGTCCGCCAGCGGCGGCTGGATGCCCACGCCAAGGAAGGACAGCGCCGCGATGGTCAGGAAGACGAAGCAGAAGCGCAGGCCGAACTCGGCCAGGAGCGGCGCGGTCGCATTGGGCAGGATCTCGCGGAAGATCAGGTAGCGCAGGCCCTCGCCGCGCAGCTTGGCGGCCTCGATGTAGTCCATCACGACGATGTTCTGCCCGACCGCGCGGGCCAGCCGGAACACCCGGGTCGAATCGATCACCGCGATTATGACGATCATGTAGATCGTCAGCAGCCAGCGTTCCGACCCCGCCCAGGCGCTGGCGATGGTCATCAGCAGGAGCGCGAAGATCAGCGAGGGGATGGCCATGAGCACATCCACCGCCCGGCTCAGGAGGTTGTCGAACCAGCCGCCGATCACCGCCGCGAGAAAGCCCAGCGAGCCGCCCAGCAGGAAGGCCAGGCAGGTCGTCGCGAAGGCGATGCCCACGGTGTTCTGCGCGCCGTAGATCAGCCGGGTCAGCAGGTCGCGCCCGATCTGGTCGGTCCCGAGCGGATGCGCCGGGTCGCCGCCGCTCGCCGGGTCGCCGCCGGGCAGCATGTTGGGCTGGGCGAAGACCTCGGCCTGCCCGTAGGGCGCGAGAAGCCCCGCGAAGATCGCCAGCACCGCGTAGACGAGGATCGTGAGGATGCCGAAGGCGGCGGTCAGCGGCATCGTGCGGAAGGCCTTTCGGGTGCCCTCGGAGCCGATGTGCCGCCCCGCCAGCCGGAAGACGAAGGCCAGCGCCGCTGCGATCACGAAGCCCTGCACCGCCCAGCGGAAGAAGACCGCGTTGGGCTGCACCCAAAGCACCGCCCCGCCGATCACGGCCGCCACCGCGGCGACATAGCCGAAGGCCACCGCATAGGGCATGTCGCGGAAATAGGGCGCATTGCCGGTGAGCCTGCGGCCCAGCGCCCGCATCAGCCAGGCGCCGCCGAAGACCGCCAGCGCGATCGCGAGGGTCCAGGTCCAGAAGCTCATTTCGGGTGCCTCAGCCGCGGGTTGGAGAGGATGGAGAAGATGTCGGCCATGAGGTTCAGCAGGATATAGGCGGCGGCGAAGATCAGGCAGCAGGCCTGCACCACGGGGATGTCGCGGATCTTCACGCTGTCGACGAAGAGCTGGCCGATGCCGGGATAGACGAAGACCACCTCGACGACGACGACGCCGGTGATGAGATAGGCGAGGTTGATCGCGATCACGTTGATGATCGGCGCCAGGGCGTTGGGCAGCGCGTGGCGCACGATCACCCGCATCGGCTTGATGCCCTTGAGCCGGGCCATCTCGATGTAGGGCGAGGCCAGGAGGTTGATGATCGCCGCGCGGGTCATCCGCATCATATGCGCGGTGACCACCAGCGTCAGCGTCAGCGCCGGCAGGAGCGTGCGCTGGAGCCGCTCACCCATGCCCATGCCCTCGTAGATGTTCGAGAGCGACGGCAGGATCGGGTTCAGCACCGCCAGGAAGAGGATCAGCACATAGGCCAGGAAGAACTCGGGGCTCGAGATCGAGGTCAGCGCGAAGACATTGGCGCCCTTGTCGAAGGCCGAGTTGCGGAACAGCGCCGAGAGGATGCCGAGACCCACCGCGAAGGGCACCGCGATCATCGCGGTGACACCGGCGAGGAAGAGCGTGTTCTCGAAGCGCGGCCCGATCTGCGCCATGACCGTCGCCCCGGCCTGGCTTTCGTTGCCGGTGAAGGTGGCGAAATTGGCCTGCGCGAAAGAGGTGCCGAGGTCGCCCCTCAGCATGTCCGAGAGCCAGCTCCAGTAGCGCACTAGGAAGGGCTGATCGAGCCCGAGGTCGCGGCGGATCGCGGCCACCGCCTCGGGCGTGGCGCCCTGGCCCAGCACGGCCTGCGCGAAGTCCCCCGGCAACATGTTCACCGCGGTGAAGATGATGACGGAGATGACGAACAGCGTCAGAAGCCCTAACAGGAGCCTCTGGCCAATAATTTTTGCTACACTTGACACGGTTTCCGGCAATTTCCTGTCGCGGAAGTTGCGGACAAATTAACGCCTTAGGGCTTAATGTAAAGCCTTGTGCCCCGGAGCGGCCAAGGAATTGATTATCCGGTCAATTCATCCATGGCCCGGACCAGCTCGGCGCTGATGCCCGGCTCGGAGAGCGCGTGGCCCGCGTTGCGGATCATCCGAAGGTCGGAACTGCGCCATTTGCGCGCCAGCTCCCAGGCCCGGGCGGGCGGGCAGATCATGTCGTAGCGGCCCTGCACGATCACCCCGGGGATGTGCTGGATGCGGTCGATGTTCTTGAGAATCCAGCCGTCTTCCTCGAGGAAGCCCTTGTGGGTGAAATAATGGTTTTCGAGCCGCGCGAAGGCGCGGGCGTAGTCGCCGGGTGCCTCTCCGCCCGAGCCCGAGGAATGGATCGAGGCCAGGGCGTTCTCCCAGGAGGACCAGGCGCGGGCGAACTGGGTCTCGATCCGCAGGTCGCCGCAGAAGAGCCGCCGGTGATAGGCCGCGATCATGTCGTGGCGTTCGTCCGGCGGGATCAGGTCGCGGAACCGCGCCCAGGTCTCGGGCCAGAACTGCCCCGCGCCGCCGCCGTAGAACCAGTCGAGCTCGACCTGGGTCATCAGGAAGACGCCGCGCAGCACCAGCTGGCGCACCGCCTCGGGATGCGAGATCGCGTAGATCAGCGACAGGGTCGCGCCCCAGGAGCCGCCGAAGACGATGAACCGGTCGATGCCCAGCTCGGCGCGGATCGTCTCGATGTCGGAGACGAGGTCCCAGGTGGTGTTCTCGGTGACGCTGGCATGGGGCCGCGAGCGGCCGCAGCCGCGCTGGTCGAACAGGACGACGCGGTAGTGCTCGGGGTCGAAATAGCGCCGCATGGCGGGCGAACAGCCGCCCCCCGGGCCGCCGTGCAGCACGATGACCGGGATGCCGTCGGGCCGGCCGCATTGTTCGACGTAGATCGTGTGACCGCCCGAGACCGGAACCATTCGCTGGTCGAAGGGATCGCGGGGCGGGTAGAGATACTGAACGGCGCGCTTTTGACCCAGGTCTTTGTCCATGCCCTTCCTATATGAGAGAGAACACCGGAAAGACCATGAGATTCTGCCGATGACCCCAAGCCCAGAGACCGCCAGCGTCGATCCCGCGGAGGTCGCGAAATTCGAGGCCATGGCCGCCGAATGGTGGGACCCCAACGGCAAGTTTCGCCCCCTGCACGAGATGAACCCCTGCCGGCTCGATTACATCGCCGGGCAGATCGCCGCCGAGTTCGACCGCGACCGCCGCGACGCGCGGCCTTTCGCGGGGCTCAAGGTGCTGGACATCGGCTGCGGCGGCGGGCTTCTGGCCGAACCGCTGGCGCGGCTCGGGGCCGAGGTCACGGGCATCGACGCGGCGGGCGGCAATATTCCCGTCGCCCGCACCCATGCCGAGGCGCAGGGGCTGGTGATCGACTACCGCCACATGAGCGCCGAGGCGCTGGCCGCCGAGGGCGCGCGTTTCGACGCGGTTCTGGCCTTCGAGGTGGTGGAACATGTCGCCGATCCCGCCGCCTTCCTGGCGGTCGCGGGCGGGCTGGCGCGGCCCGGCGGGCTGGTCATGGTCTCGACCCTGAACCGCACCGCCAAGGCCTTTGGCGCGGCGATCCTCGGGGCGGAATGGCTGCTGCGCTGGCTGACGCGCGGCACCCACGACTGGGCGAAATTCATCACCCCCGACGAGCTTGAAGCGATGCTGAGCGGCGCCGGGCTCGACGTGGTGGACCGCAAGGGCATGGTCTTCGACCCGATCCGCTGGGACTGGTCGCTTTCGCCCAATGATCTCTCGGTGAACTACGCCATGACGGCGCTGGTGCCCGGGGACTGAGCCTCGGCCTACCCTTCGGATTCGAGCCGGAGGCGCAGCTCCCGCAGGACCGGCATGGCCGCGCGCACCTTCTCGCGGCCGAGCGCGCCCACCAGCTCGCTGACCAGGGGCATGATCGCCCGCAGCGCCGCGTCGCGCGCCTCGAGCCCGGCCGGGCTGATCGAGACGAGCTTGCGCCGCGCGTCGTCCCAGTCGGGGCGGACATGCACATAGCCCTGCGCTTCGAGCCGCGACAGCGTGTTGGTCATCGCGCCCCGGGTCACATGGAAGACCCGGCTGAGCTGCACCGGCGTCTTCTCCGCCCCGCGCGCGAGGTGGTTCAGCACCGAGAAATGCGACAGCTCCATCCGGTCGGGCAGCGCCTTGGCGAGCCGCGCCCGCAAGAGCTGGTCGGCGGTCAAGAGCTCGGAAAAGAGCGTGATCGCAAGGCCGTCGTCTCCGCTCACGGGCCGCTCACCTCGCGGTCATGCGAGAGCGAGGGCACCTTGGCGCGGGCCTCCTGGGCCGCATCAGGGTCGATTTCCACCAGATGCACGCCGGGCTCGGTGCCCGCGTCCAGCAGCACCTCGCCCCAGGGCGAGACCGCCAGAGTGTGCCCATGGGTCTTGCGCGGCTTGCCGCGTGTCGCGGCATGGATGCCGACCTGCGCGGGCGCCAGCACGTAAGACCCCGTCTCGATCGCCCGGGCGCGCAAGAGCGGCTCCCAATGTAGCGGGCCGGTGGCGGTGGAAAAGGCCGAGGGCACGGTCAGGATCGTCGCGCCGGCCTGCGCCAGCCGGCGGTAGAGATAGGGAAAGCGCAGGTCGTAGCAGATGCTGAGGCCCAGCGTGCCAAAGGGCGTCTCGGCGGTCACCGCGCGGTCGCCCGGGGCGAAGCCCGCGCTTTCGCGGTAGGTCTCCTGCTCCGAGACCTGCACGTCGAACATATGCGCCTTGTCGTAGCGCGCCGAGATTTCGCCCTCGGGGTCGATCAGGATCGAGCGATTGGCAAAGCGCGTCTCGGGCGGCTCGGAGCGCAGCGCCAGCGACCCGGCCAGCACCCAGACGCCATGTTTGGCCGCGGCCTCGCGCAGGGTGGCCAGCGTGACATCCTCGGCCTCGGGGCGCAGCACCTCGGTCTGGTGGCTGCGGCTGGTCGAGACGCAATTGGTGACCTCGGGGGTCAGCACGAAGCCCGCCCCAGCCGAGGCGGCGCGGGCAACAAGCGCGCCGGCGACCCGCGCGTTGGCCGCGGGGTCGTCCGACGAGGTGATCTGCAGAAGCGCGGCCTTCACGCCACGAGCATCGGGTCGAGCTTGCCGGCGCGGTCGAGGGCGTAGAGCTCGTCGCAGCCGCCGACGTGTTCATCGCCGATGAAGATCTGCGGCACGGTGCGGCCGCCATGCGCGCGGTCGATCATCTCGGGCTTGCGGTCGGGATGCGCCATCACGTCGATCTCGACGAAGCTGGCGTTCTTCTGCGCGAGCAGCCGCTTGGCCGCATGGCAGAAGCCGCAGAGCGGCGAGGTGTAGATTTCAATTTTCGGCATCAGAGCCTCCGTAACGAAGTTGTTACGAACTTAGGCGTCCTTGGCCACGCGTGCCAGCGCGAGAACGCAGACCCGCTGTGCGCCTGCGGCCAGAAGCGCCGTGGTCGCGGCGGCGAATGTGGCGCCGGACGTCAGAACGTCGTCCACCAGCACAACGTCGCGCCCCGAGACGACGTTCCCCTGCCCCGGGGTCACGGAAATCGACCCTGTCACGGCGGAAAACCGGTCGTCGCGGCGCAATCCGTCGAGGCTGGGCGTCGCCCGGTGCCGCCGCAGCGCCCGGGGCGCCGCGGTCAGGCCGGTCTCGCGTGCCAGCGCCCCGGCCAGGAGCGCCGACTGGTTGTAGCGCCGCCGGATCAGCCGCAGCGGGTGCAGCGGGATCGGCACCAGCAGGCAGTCCTGCGACAGAATCGGCGCCCCCGCGCGGGCCATCCAGGCCCCGGCGGCGGGCGCGATGTCGTGGCGGTCCGCGTGCTTGAGTTGCAAGACCAGCTCCCGCGCCCGCCCGCGATAAAGGAGCGCCGCCCGCCCTGCGGCCCAGGGCCGGGTGATCCGCAGGCAGTCGTCGCAGCGCGCCCCCGGCCCGCCCTCGCCCGGGAGCGGCAGCCCGCAGAGCCCGCAGCTCAGCCCGGTGACAAAGGGCGTCTCGCGCCAGCAGGGACCGCAGAGCGCACCCTCGGGCGCGGTCAGCCCGCCGCAGGCCAGGCAGCGCGGCGGAAAGATCAGGTCGCGCGCGGTTTGCAAGCCGGGTAGCCGCACCTTATTTGCCCCCCATGGCCGAGACCGACACCCCGAAACTGACCGACCGCCCAGCGCTTGCCGCGCATCGCACCCGCGCGGCCGAGGCGCCCGCCCTGTTCCTGCAGGAGGCCGCCGCCGAGGATGTGCAGGATCGCCTCGCCGTGGTTAACAGACGGTTTAGCGCGCCGGTGGTGGTGACCGCCTATCCCGATATCTGGGCGCCGCTTTTTCCCGAGGCCCGGATCGTCGCCGACGACGAGGTGCTCGACCTCGAGGAAGGCGCGCATGACCTGGTGATCCACGCCCTGGCGCTGCATTGGGCCGACGACCCGGTGGGCCAGATCATCCAGTGCCGCCGCGCGCTGAAGCCCGACGGGCTGTTCCTCGGCGTGGCCTTCGGCGGCCGCACCCTGACCGAGCTGCGCCAGGCGCTGGGCCAGGCCGAGGTCGAGGTGACCGGCGGGCTCAGCCCGCGCGTGGCGCCCATGGGCGACATCCGCGACCTCGGCGCGCTTCTGCAGCGGGCGGGGCTTGCCATGCCGGTCGCCGATGCGCTGCCTCTGAACGTGACCTATGCCTCGGCGCTGCACCTGATGCGCGACCTGCGCGCCATGGGCGAGACCAATGCCCTGGCCGACCGCCTGCGGCATTTTACCCGCCGTTCCGTGCTGATCCGCGCGGCCGAGGTCTATGCCGAGGCCCATGGCGACGCCGAGGGCCGGGTGCGCGCGACCTATGAGCTTGTGACCCTGACCGGCTGGGCGCCCGACGAGAGCCAGCCGAAGCCGCTGCGGCCGGGCTCGGCCACGGCCAGCCTCGCCGAGGCCCTGGGTACCCGGGAGACCAAGCTCAAAGATTGACCCCGGGGACCGGGACGTTAGTTACGGATCGAGTTTAGACCCATTCCAAAGCAGGGGCCCTCATCCATGCTGGATAGCACGAAATCCGCGGTTCGACCCCCGAATGCGCCCGCCGATCACCCCAAGGTCGCCGCCGGCAAGGTCGGCGTCCTCCTGGCCAACCTCGGCACGCCGGACAATTACGACTACTGGTCGATGCGCCGGTATCTGAACGAGTTCCTCTCGGACCGGCGGGTGATCGACTATTCGCCCTGGCTCTGGCAGCCGCTCCTGCAGCTGGTGATCCTGACCAAGCGGCCCTTTTCCAGCGGCGAGGCCTACAAGTCGATCTGGAACGAGGACAAGGGCGAGAGCCCCTTGATGACCATCACCAAGGACCAGACCGCCAAGATCGCCCGGGCCATGGAAGCGGCCCATGGCGACGAGGTCATGGTCGATTTCTGCATGCGCTACGGCAACCCCTCGACCCGCTCCAAGGTCCGCGAGATGGTCGCCGCGGGCTGCCGCAAGATCCTGTTCTTCCCGCTGTATCCGCATTACGCGGGCGCCACCTCGGCCACGGCCAACGACCAGTTCTTCCGCGCCCTGATGGAAGAGAAGTGGCAGCCCACGGTGCGCACGGTCGATCCCTATTACGAGCATCCGCTCTATATCGACGCGCTGGCGCGCTCGATCGAACGCGCCTACGGGCAGATGGAGACCCGGCCCGACATCCTGGTCTGTTCCTACCACGGTGTGCCCAAGCGCTACCTGCTCGAGGGCGATCCCTACCACTGCCAATGCGCGAAGACGACGCGGCTCCTGAAGGAGCGGCTGGGCTGGGAAGACACCGAGATCACCACCACCTTCCAGTCGCGCTTCGGGCCCGAGGAATGGCTCAAACCCTATACCGTGGAAGAGGTCGCGCGGCTGGCCTCGGAAGGGGGCAAGAAGAACATCGCCGTCTGCGCCCCCGCCTTCTCGGCCGATTGCATCGAGACGCTCGAAGAGATCAACGAGGAGATCAAGGAAAGCTTCGAGGAAGCCGGCGGCGAGCAGTTCACCTATATCCCCTGCCTCAACGACGACGATGCCCATATCGCCGCGCTGACCGCGGTGATCGAGGAGAACCTCGGCGGCTGGATCGGCCAGCCCGCCGTCGCAACCCCGTGAACCGCGCCATCTGACGCTGGCGCGGCGCGCCGTTTTCCCCCACCTTTTCCCTGCAAGCCTGCAAGGAACCCCGGGGGGAGGCGGCATGTTCGAGAGCCTGAGACAGCGCATCGGCAAGGCGCTTGCCGACATCCTGAGCGCCCCGCGCGTCGGGGCGGAGCCGCTTTCGGCGCCCTCGGACTTCGCGCGGCTCAAGGCGACGCTGCGCCCGGGCGACGTGCTCCTGGTCGACGGGCAGGCGCGGGTCTCCATCGCGATCAAGTATCTCACCCAGTCGAGCTGGTCGCATGCGGCGCTTTACTGCGGGCCGATCCCGGGCCGCGCCGAGCCTGACGGCACCCCGCATGAACTGGTCGAGGCGGTGGTGGAATCGGGCTGCATCTCGGTGCCCTTGTCGAAATACGCCGATCACCACACCCGCATCTGCCGGCCCGTGGGCCTCGGCCCCGAGGGCCGGGCGGCGGTGGTCGACTACATGGTCAACCGGATCGGCCTGGCCTACGACCTGCGCAACATCTTCGATCTGCTGCGGTATTTCCTGCCGACCCCGCCGGTGCCGGTGCGCTGGCGGCGGCGGATGCTGTCGCTGGGCTCGGGTGATCCGACGCGGGCGATCTGCTCGGCGCTGATCGCCCAGGCCTTCCAGTCGGTGCGCTACCCGATCCTGCCCCGGGTCGAGGCGCGGCCCGGCCGCGGGCGCATCGCCGAGGAGATCCTGCACATCCGGCACCATTCGCTCTTTGTGCCGCGGGATTTCGACATCTCGCCCTATTTCCGCATCGTGAAGCCGCATCTGGAAGAGGCCTTCGACCCCCAGGCGCTGACCTGGAGCGACGAGGAGGCGCCCGAGCCGCCGACCCTGCCGGTCACCCCTGCCCCGCCGGTGCCGGGCGGAGAAAGCGAGCCCGAGGCCGTGGCGGCGCGGGTCGCGGCGGAGGATGAGGAAGAGCGCGCGCCGGGCGTGGCGGCCAGCAAGCCCGCCGCTTCGTGACACGCGAAATGCGCCAGTGCGGGCGCGATGCGCAAAGGGCTCAGATCGCCCGGCGCAAAGAAAAAAGGCGGTGCCGAGGCACCGCCTTTTCCCAGGTTCTGACGAACCGAATTAGTCGGCGGAAACCGCAGCTGCGACGAGCGCGAGCAGGATCAGCGGAACGATGATCGCTGCCGAGGACGACTGCTGTTCGGTTTCTTCGACGACAACGACGGGCTCCATGACCACGTCGTCTTTTGCGTAGGAGCCTGCCATTGCCGAGGTGCCTGCGGCGGCGATTGCGGCGGCCAGTGCGAGTTTCTTCATCATTATCCTCCAGATAATCGCTTGCTCGGAGGATACCCGAACAAGCACCCAAGACTTAACCTCGTGAGTCGTTCTAAGCAGCTTCCCTTTGCATTTGCAAACGCAACTTAAGCCGCTCAAACCGCCTATCGCGGGCTTGTCGTCAAATAAGCAACACTTGGGTGCCGACCTGCGCCATCTCGTACAGCTCTTCGATATGCTCGTTGTAAAGGCCGATGCAACCGTTCGACGAACGGCGGCCGATCTTGCGCGTATCGTGGGTGCCGTGGATCCGGTAATAGGTCCAGCTCAGGTGCAGCGCACGGGTGCCGAGCGGGTTGTCGGGGCCCGGCGGCACGTAGTCCGGCCACTCGGGATTGCGCTTCTTCATCGAGGGCGTGGGCCGCCAGTCGGGCTCGGGATCCTTCAGCGTAACGCTGGTCCGGCCGCGGCGGGTCAGGTCCTCGGTCAGCGGCACCGAGGTCGGATACAGCTTGTAGACCGCCTGGTCCTCGGACCAGTAGTGCAGTGCGCGGCTCTGGATATCGACCAGGATCGCACCCTTGTTCAGGTTCGAGAAATAGGGCCGCCAGTCGAGCATGCGGAAGCTCGAGGTGTTGCGGCGCACGATCTCGGAGAGGTCACGCTCGACCTCGGTGGTGCCGGCGCCGGTGACGCTTTGGGCGAGCGCCGGACCTGCAAAAGAGGCCGCGGCCGTCCCCGCGAGGAAGGCGCGCCGGCTGGTGGCGCGAGAGGAAAACTTGCTCATGGGACATCTCCGTGATGAACGGCAATTTCCTGCCAATTAGTGCGCGATTGTCGCATTCGCAATTCAAACCCGCGTGTCTCGGCGCAGTCACGCCGATGTGGGTTTGATAAGCCACGCGCGAGAAGATAAGGCCGTTCGGGTCGAATGGACAGAACAGGATCGCCGCCATGCTCCGCGCTTCGCTTATCTCCGCCGCCCTGGCCCTTGTCCTGGCAGGATGCGCCAGCTCTCCGACGCCGCCGGCCGAACCGCGACTCGGACCCGATGGTCAACCCCTGCCGACGGTCTACCGGATCGGCCTGGGCGAGGCGAACCGGATCGAGATCCGGATGCTCGACTCAGTCAACGCGCTGCGCGCCGAACAGGGGCTGGTGCCGCTGGAATACAACGCCCAGCTGAACGCCGCCGCGGCGACCCATTCGCGCGACATGGCGGTGCAGAACCGGCCCTGGCACTTCGGCTCGGACGGCTCCTCGCCGATCGACCGCGTGCGCCGGGTGGGCTACGGCGGCTCGCTGCAGGGCGAGGTGATCTCGGAGACCTATGAGACCGAGCTGCAGACCCTTGCGGCCTGGATGGACGACAGCGCGACGCGCGGGGTGATCATGTCGCCCGAGGCCCGCGAGATGGGCTTTGCCTGGCACCAGGAGAACAACGGCAAGATCTGGTGGACGCTGATCACCGGCGCGCCGGGCTCGGCCAGCGGCGCACAGGTCGCCGCGGCGGCAGAGGCGGGCGGCGCCTCCTGAGGGGGTGAGGGCGCTCGGGCTGTGGGGCGCGGAGCCGCGCAGCGACGGGCCTCTTTGCCACCACAACACCTTACAAGCTGACTGATATTTGACCGATTGCCGGATTACCCAGGATCGGTCGATCTGCGCGCCGGCGCGGAATAACCGGCCGAAGGCCGCCGCGCATCGCCGGGCCGTCCCGTCGGCACGGCGATTTGGCCGGTCTGGGCGCGCCGCTCCTATTGCGCGCGGACCTGGCAACCATAAAGCGCTGCCGCTCGACCCTGGGATCGCCGCGCCACGGCCCGCCGACGCGCGGCTATTCGCACCATGTCCGATGGATCGCCAATTGCGGCGTTCGGATGATTACCGGGCGCGCAATCCCGCCAATCCCGCTGGAATATAGACGCATACACCGCCGAGTGGCGCGAGGGCCGGGGCCGAATAGGCGCGCCCATAAGAGCCGCCAAATTGGTCCCCGACAATTCCATGCCGCGCAGTCCCGCCTAGGGCTGGATCAGGATCGGCGTGCCGTCCCGCACCATCGCGTAGACATCCTCCATCTCGCGGTCCTTCACCGCGATGCAGCCCCAGGTCCAGTCCGACCGCGGGCTGAAACGCGCGCCTTTCGGCGGGCCGCCGTGGATGAAGATGTCCCCGCCGGGCGATTTGCCCAGGGCGATGGCCTCGGCGATATCCGCCTCGTTGGGATAGGAGATCCCGATCGAGAGGTGAAACCGCGAGTTCGGGTTGCGGCGGTCGATGAAGTAGAGACCCTCGGGCGTCTTGCCGTCGCCCTCGATCTGCTTGTCGCCCTCGGGCGCGAACCCGAGCCCGATGCGGTAGCTCTTCAGCACCTCGCGGTGGTGCAGAAGATACATCTTGCGGTCGCTCTTATCGACCACGACCTGGGTGACCTCGGGGCCATTGTAGGTCTTGAACTTGCTGCTGCATGCCGAGAGCCCGAGGGCCATGAGACACAGCGCGGCGATCTTGATGAGTTTCACTGTCCTGCTCGCTATTTTTCCGGGCAGAATAGCGATTTTCAGGGCTTCCGGGTAGCCTGAACTCACTCGCGCTCACGCGGCGGTGAGCCCTGGGCATCAAGCCGCCGTTCGATCGCCTCGAGCCGGGCCAGCACCTGGTCGCGGTAGCTGTCGGTCGCGGCATTGGCCTCTTCGGCATGGGCGTCCTGCATGGAGTTCACGATCAGGCCGACCACCAGGTTCACCACCGCGAAGGTGGTGATCAGGATGAAGGGCACGAAGAAGGCCCAGGCGGCGGGATAGACCTCCATCACCGGGCGCACGATGCCCATGGACCAGCTTTCCAGCGTCATGATCTGGAACAGCGAATAGGCCGACCGGCCGAGCGTGCCGAACCACTCGGGGAAAGAGGCGCCGAAGAGCTTCGTCGCCATGACCGCGCCGATGTAGAAGATCAGCGCCATGAGCAGGAAGACCGAGCCCATGCCGGGCAGCGCGGTCAGGAAGCCCTCGACCACCCGGCGGAGCCGCGGCAGCGTGGAGACCACGCGCAGTACCCGCAGGATGCGCAGGGCCCGCAGGACCGAGAAGGACTGCGAGCCCGGCACCAGCGCGATGCCGACGATCACGAAGTCGAAGATGTTCCAGCCGTTGCGCGGGAAGCGCCGGCCCTGGGCGTAGATCTTGGCGGTGAGCTCGATCACGAAGACCGCGAGGCAGGCGCGGTCGAGCGCCACGATCAGCCCGCCGGCGGCGGCCATGGCCCGCTCCGAAGTCTCGAGCCCCAGGAGGATCGCGTTGAAGACGATGATCAGCGTGATCGTGTTGCGCGTCAGCGGACGCTCGAGAAAGGCGGCAAGGCGGGCGCGGAAGGGCATGGTGGGGTCTCAGTCCAGTCTGAACGCGGCGGCAAGCTCGATATGGGTGGACCAGCGGAACTGGTCCACCACCTGCACCCAGTCGATCCGGTAGCCCGCGCGCACCAGCGTCGCGGCGTCCCGGGCGAAGGTCACGGGGTTGCAGGAGACATGGGCGATGACCGGCAGGCGGGCCTCGGCAAGAGCGGCGACCTGCGCCTCGGCCCCGGCGCGCGGCGGGTCGATCACCGCGGCGCCGTAGCGCGCCAGCTCGGCCGGCAGAAGCGGGTTGCGGAAGAGGTCGCGCACCTCGGTGGTCACCGCGCGCAGCCCCTGCCCGTGCCGCCAGCCCCGGTCGAGCGCGGCGGTCATCGCCGGGTCGCCCTCGACCGCATGGACCTCCATGCGCTCGGCCAGGGGCAGCGCGAAGGTGCCGCAGCCGGCGAAAAGATCGACCGCGCGCTTGCAGCCTTCGGTGATCTCGGAGACGGCGGCGCGCAGCGCGGCCTCGCCCTGGGGCGTGGCCTGCAGGAAGGCGCCGGGCGGCGGGGTCACCCGCGCCGCGCTGAAGGTCAGGATCGGCGGGCGGCGCTCGAGCGTCTCGTCCCCGGCCCAGCCGATCCGCGCGAGGTCGTGGCGGCGGGCGATCTCGGCCAGCTCGATGCGCAACGCCCCGTCGAGCGGCTTGCCCCCGGTGACCATCACGTCGAGCCCGCTTTCGCTGCGGGTGACATTGACCGAGAGCTCGCCCTTGCGCGAGCCGCCGAGCACGGTCAGCTCTTCCACCAGCGGCAGGGCGGCGGACAGGTCCGGGTGCAGCACCTGGCACTCGGGCACCGGCACGATCACCTCGGAGCGTTTCACGTGGAACCCGGCCTGCGCCCCCTTCTTGGTGCGCTTGCCCGAGAAGACCGCGCGGCGGCGGCTTTGGGCCGGAGAGGTCACGATGGGCCGGAAGGGCGCTTCGAGCCCCTGCCCCGCCAGCGCCGTCTCGACCACCTGCTGCTTCCATCCGGCGACGAAATCATCGGCGGCGTGCTGCAGCTGGCAGCCGCCGCAGCGCTTGGCATGGGCGCAGGGCGGCGTCACGCGGTCACCCGAGGGCGTCAGGATGCACGGCGCGGCGATCACCCCGTCGGCGACCTCGCCCGTCACCTCTTCGCCGGGCAGCGCGCCCGGCACGAAGACCGGCCCCGGCGCGATGCCGTCGCCCAGGTGGCCCAGCCGTTCGATCACATAGCTCGTCGTCATGGCGCCCTCATGACTCGAAAGTCGCGCGGCGTCGAGGCCGGGCTATTCCGCCGCCTCGCGGGTCTCGAAACCGCCCGACTGCCGCTCCCAGTAGCGGGCGTAAAGCCCGCCCTCGGCCAGGAGCGTCTCATGGGTGCCCTCTTCCACGACGCGGCCGCGGTCGAGCACAACGATCCGGTCCATGTCGGCGATGGTCGAGAGCCGATGCGCGATGGCCAGCACGGTCTTGCCCTCCATGGCGCGGTGCAGCGCGTCCTGGATCGCGGCCTCCACCTCGCTGTCGAGCGCCGAGGTCGCCTCGTCCAGGATCAGGATCGGCGCGTCCTTCAGAAGCGCCCGCGCCAGCGCGATGCGCTGCCGCTGCCCGCCCGAAAGCTTCACGCCGCGCTCGCCGAGATGCGCCTCGTAGCCCTGCCGGCCCTTGTGGTCCTGCATGGCGAGGATGAAGTCATGCGCCTCGGCCTTTTGCGCCGCGGCGACCACCTCCTCGAAGCTGGCGTCGGGCCGGCCGTAACGGATGTTGTCCAGGGCCGAGCGATTGAACATCGCGGTCTCCTGGGTGACCATGCCGATGGCCCGGCGCAGGCTTTCCTGCGTCACCTCCGAGATGTCCTGCCCGTCGATCAGGATGCGGCCTTTTTCGGTGTCGTAGAGCCGCATGAGCAGGGCCACCAGCGTCGATTTCCCCGCCCCCGAGGCGCCGACGATGCCGAGCTTCTCGCCCGGCTGCACCTCGAGCGAGACCCGGTCGAGCCCGCCGCGCTCGTAGCCGTAGTGGAAGCTCAGATCGCGGAGCGTCACCCGGCCCTCGGTCACCGAAAGCGCGCCGGCGTCGGGCCGGTCGGTCAGCGCGTGGCGCGGCGCGAGGGTGCGCATCCCGTCCTCGACCTCGCCGAGGTTGGAATAAAGCGACATCAGCGTGAAGCTGACCCAGCCGGTCATCTGCGCCAGCCGCAGCGCCACCGCGCCGGTCGCGGTGATGTCGCCGGCGCTGACCAGCCCGCGGCTCCAATACAGAAGCGCCCCGCCGACCAGCAGCACCGGCAGAAGCCCCGCCAGGGCCATCAGCCAGAAGCGGAAGGTCACCGAGACCTGGCCGAACTCCAGCGCCCGGTGACGATAGGTGTTCATCGCCGAAAGCGCCGCGCGGTCCTCGTGCTCGGCATGGGCAAAAAGCTTCACCGTCTTGATGTTGGTCACCGTGTCGACCACCTGCCCGGTCACCATGGCCCGGGCCGAGGCCCGCGCCTTCGACCGCTTGCGGATGCGCGGCATGAAGGCCCGGATGAAAAGCCCGTAGACCACCATCCACAAGAGAAGCCCCAGCGCGATGCGCGCGTCGACCGTGCCCAGAAGCAGGATCGCCCCCACCACCGAGGCCAGCGCGAAAAGCACCGTGTGGATCATCTCGATCACCACGTCGGTCAGCGCCCGAGAGGTCTGCATTTCCTTCTGGCTGATCCGCCCGGCGAAATCGTTGTCGAAGAAGGTCACCGACTGGCCGATGGTGTGCCGGTGCAGCCGCGACAGCACCAGGTTCAGCACGTTGGGCTGGACCACGATCGACTGGAAGAAGGTCGAGACGCCCATGATCGCGGGCCGCGCCAGGACGAAGAACAAAAGCGCCCCGATCAGGACCGGCGCCTGGTCGGTGAAGACCTGGCCCGCCTCGGCGGCGAGCGCCGCATCGACCACCCGGCCCAGGATGAGGGCGGCCATGACCTCGACCACGCCCGAGAGGATCGAGAAACAGCCCGCCACGGCCAGGACCGGCCAGGCGCCTTCGAGGTTCCAGCGGAAGAAGGGCAGAATCTGCTGCGGCGGCGGGCCCGAGGCCGGGCGGAACGGGTCGATCCAGCGGCTCGGGCGGCGCCAGCGCGGGGTCTCCTCTGGCTCGGATGTCGCACTCACTCGGCGGCCTCGCTTTCGTCGTCGAAGGTCAGGAACCCGCCGGACTGACGGGACCAGAACCCTGCATATAGTCCCTCGCGGGCCAAAAGCTCGGCGTGGCTGCCCTCTTCGACGATGCGCCCGTCGTCCATGACCAGGATCCGGTCGAGATGGGCGATGGTCGACAGCCGGTGCGCGATGGCGATCACCGTCTTGCCCTGCATCATGCCGTAGAGCGTGTCCTGGATCGCCGCCTCCACCTCGCTGTCGAGCGCCGAGGTCGCCTCGTCCAGCACCAGGATCGGCGCGTCCTTCAGGATCACCCGCGCCAGCGCAATCCGCTGCCGCTGCCCGCCCGAGAGCTTCACGCCGCGCTCGCCCACATGGGCGTCATAGCCGCGCCGGCCCTCGGCATCGGCGAGATCGCGGATGAAGTCATGCGCCTGGGCCTGTTCGGCGGCGGCGATCATCTCGGCCTCGCTGGCCTCGGGCCGGCCATAGAGGATGTTCTCGCGCACCGAGCGGTGCAGCAGCGCCGAATCCTGCTGCACCATGCCGATCCGCGCCCGGAGCGATTCCTGCGTCACCCCCGAGATGTCCTGCCCGTCGACGAGGATGCGCCCGCCCTCGGCGTCGTAGAACCGCATGAGCAGCTTCACCAGCGTGGATTTCCCCGCCCCCGAACGGCCCACGAGGCCCACCTTCTCGCCCGGCGCGATGGTCAGGTCGATGCGGTCGAGGCCGCCCTGCCCGCGCCCGTAGTGATGCGTCAGCCCCTCGAGCGCGATGGCCCCGGAGATCAGCTTCAAAGGCGCCGCATCGGGGCTGTCGGTCAGGGTCACCGGCTGGGCGATGGTCTCCATGCCCTCCTGCACGATGCCGAGCTGCTGGAAGAAATTCGTCAGCGCCCACATGATCCAGCCGGTCATGGCGTTGATCCGCAGGGTCAGCGCGGTCGCCGCCGCGACGGTGCCGACCGTGGCGATGCCGAGCCCCCAGAACCACAGCGTCAGCCCGGTGACCGAGACGATCAGAACCCCGTTCAGCACCACCAGCGCGACATCCATGATGGTGTAGAGCCGCATTTCCTTCTGGAAGGTGTCGCGGGTGTGTTCGATCGCCTCGCGGCCGTATTCCAGCTCCTTGTCGTGATGGGCGAACATCTTGATCGAATGGATGTTGGTGTAGCTGTCGACGATCCGCCCGGTGAGCTGCGAGCGCGCGTTCGAGGCGTTGCGCGAGGCCACCTTGATGCGCCGCACGGTCCAGTTCATCAGCAGCGCGTAGAGCCCCAGCCAGATCGCCAGCGGCAGCATCAGCCAGGGGTCGGCCGCACCCAGAAGCGCCAGCGACCCCACCACATAGGCCAGCGCATAGGTCAGCGCGTCGAAGATCTGGAAGACCGCCTCGTTGGCCGCCGAGGGCGTCTGGATCACCCGGTTGGCGATACGGCCGGCGAAGTCGTTCTCGAACCAGCCGACCGACTGGCGCATGACGTGGCGATGCGCGCGCCAGCGCACCACGGTGCCGAGCTGCGGCATCATCGCGTTGTTCAGGATCAACACGTCCAGCGCCTGCAGAAGCGGGCGGATCAGCAGGATGAAGAGCCCCAGCAGGATGAGCCCGGTACCATGCTCCTGCCAGACCTGCGCGGGGTCCTGGCCGAGGATGTCGACCACCCAGCCCATGGCCCAGATCAGCACCAGCTCGACGCCCGCGACCAGCACCGAGAGCACCGCCGCGACCGCGAAGATCGGACGGAAGGGCCTGGTATAATCCCAGAGGAACGGCCAGAGCCGCTTGGGCGGCACGTCCTTTTCCTCGTAGGGCGCATAGGGGTCGATCAGGTTTTCGAAAAAGCGGAACATGGCCGGACTGCCTGGAAAGAGACTCGCGATGAAATCTTGCTGGCCGGAGGGGGCGGGCCGGTGACGCGGGCGCGCCACCCCTGAGGGGCGGGGCGCGCTATCGCGCGAGGCCAGGGCCAGCCGCCGGCGGGCTGAGGGTCAGATAGCCCGCGCGGGGGCGCTTGTCACTTCTTTCGCAGGTTTGCGAGAAGCGCCGCGCGGTCGAGCGTGAAGCCCGAGGCGATCCAGCGCGCCTCGAGCTCGGCAAGCGCCGCGCCGATCTCCGCCCCCTGCCGCTCGGGCATCAGGTCGCGGGCGCTGACGGGGAAGCTTTGCCGGGCGCCGTGGGTGGCCTCGGAGAGCGCTTCGGGATCGAGCGGCATGCCCAGCGCGGCCGCCCGCAGGAGCAGCGCATCCCGCGCCAGCGCCTCCCCGAAGCGGTAGCCCAGCGCCGCCGGGCCCGCGCCGCTGTCCACCGCCTCCCAAAGCCGGGCGAGGTGTTTCTGCTCGGCCTTGGAGAGCCGCAGGTCCACATCCGCCCGGACGCCCAGCGCCGCCAGCCGTCTCAGCGGCTCGGGCCCAGAGCCCGCCTGCCCTTCGAGGTGGATGAGCGGCGCGAGGCTCTCGGACACCGCCCCCGGCAGCACCCGCGCCAGTGCGCCGCTTTGCGCCATGGCGCCCAGCGCCGGGGCCGGGTCAGGCGCGGAGAGCAGTTTCTTCATCTCCGCGCCGACCCGTTCCTTGGAGAGCCGGGTGAGCCCCGCGCCCTCGGCGGCGATGGCCGCCAGCGCCTCGGGGTCGAAGCCCGCCTCGGGGTCGCCATACCAGGCGGCGAAGCGGAAATAGCGCAGGATACGCAGGTAATCCTCGCGGATGCGGGCCTCGGCATCGCCGATGAAGCGCACCCGCCGGGCGGCGAGGTCTTCGAGCTGACCCGCCCCCAGCGGCGCGATCACCTGCCCGTCGGGCCGGGCGTAAAGCGCGTTGATGGTGAAATCCCGCCGCCGGGCGTCTTCCTCGAGCGTCTTGGAAAAGCGCACCCGGGCGTGGCGGCCGTCGGTCTCGACGTCCGCGCGGAAGGTGGTGACCTCGAAGCCCTCGCCCTCGGAGACCACGGTGATCGTGCCGTGATCGGCGCCCGTGGGCACCGCCTTCAGCCCCGCCGCCTCCACCGCGGCGACGGTCTCCTCGGGGCGGGCCTCGGTGGCGATGTCGAGGTCCTCGACCGGCGCGCCGAGAAGCGCGTTCCGCACGCAGCCGCCCACCGCGTAGGCCGCGAAGCCCTGGTCGGCGAGCGCGGCAAAGACCGCCTGCGCGCGCGGCGCGCTCAGCCAGTCGCCCCCGACCCGATCGGCCGTGATCTCGGTCATGGGGACAGCCTTTCGGCGAGGCCGCGCAGGATCCGCGCCGTCGCGCCCCAGATGTAATAGGGGCCGTAGGGCACGGTGAAATAATGCCGCCGCTCACCGCGCCAGCGCCGCGACTGCACCGAGAAGCGCGCGGCCTCGGTGACATGGGCGAAGGGCAGGCTGAAGATCTCGGCCACCTCGCCGGGCTCGGCGCGCGGCGCGAAGGGCCCAGTCACCAGCCCGACGAAGGGCGCCATGGCAAAGCCCGTGACCGTTTCGTGCACCGGCAGCGCGCCCAGAAGGCTGACCGAAGCGCGCGGCAGGCCGATCTCTTCCTCGGTCTCCCGCAGGGCGGCATCCTCGGGGCCGGCGTCGGTCGGATCGACCTTGCCGCCCGGAAAGGCGATCTGCCCCGGGTGGTGCTTCAACTTCGAGGAGCGCTTGGTCAGGATCAGCCGCAGCCCCTCGGGGCTGTCGATCAGCGGCACAAGCACGCCTGCCGGGCGCAGCTTGCGCGTCGGCGGCAGCGCCGCCTTGGCGCCGGCGTTCAGGTCGAAATCCGACGAGGGCGCCGCCGCCGCGTCGAGCGCGCGACGGAGGCGGGTCAGGTCGTCACTTCCCGGCATCCTCGGCCTCGAAGCCGACGGAATTGGGGTCGAGGTCGTAATGCGCGCCGCAGAACTGGCAGTCGGCGGTGACGCGGCCCTCGTCGGTGGTCATCTTCTCGATGTCCTTGGCCGAATAGATCGAGAGCGACTGGCGCACGCGATCCTCCGAGCAGGTGCAGCCGAAGCGCACCGGCAGGCTGTCGAAGACCCGCGGCGTCTCTTCGTGGAAGAGCCGGACCAGGAGGTCGGTCGGCGGCAGGTTCGGGCCGATCAGCTCCATCTCCTCGACCGTGTCGAGGAGGTAGTTGGCGCGGCGCCAATCCTCGCCCTCGTCCTCGGAGAGCATGTCGACGGCCTGCAAGAGCCCGTCCTCGCCCGAGCCGCCGCCCTCGATATGCGGGCTGGCCTTGGGCATGTGCTGCAGCATCACGCCGCCGGCGCGCCAATGCTCGGCGCCGCCGCGTTCGGTCGAGCGTCCGAAAGACAGCTGGAACCGGGTCGGCAGCTGTTCGGACTGGGCGAAATAGCTTTCTGCCGCATCCGAGAGCGAGCTGGTCACCAGGGGCGTGATGCCCTGGTAGGGCTGCATGCCCTTGCCCTGGTCCATGAGGATGGCGAAATAGCCCTCACCGATATGCGACATCGGGTCGGCGTCGCTGATGCGCTCGGGGTCGAAGCTGGCATAGGCGCGGATGCGGGCCGGTTCGCCCTCCTTCTCGGGGGCGTAGAAATCCGTGGCGATCATCCGCACCGGGCCCTTGGACTGGACCTGCAGCGAGAGCTTCCAGCGCAGCTTGATGGTCTGGCCGATAAGCGCGGTCAGCAGCGCCATCTCGGCCACCAGCGCCTCGACGGCGGGGGGGTAATCGTGTTGCTTCAGGATCCCGTCCAGGACGCCGTCCAGACGCGCGACGCGGCCGCGGATGTCCGAGCGGTCGAGCTGGAACGGGAGGACTGTGTCGTCCCAGGCGATCTTGGGTCCGAGGGTCATAGGGTATCCTTGCTGGCGGGGTCTTGGCATGAGGGCTCTATATAAGAGCCCGCGTTGCGCGTCCAAGGGGGGGGACAAGCGATGGGTGGTCGGGGCGTGCGACGCCACCCGCGGCGCCATTCGTCGGGATCGGTGCGTTGCCCAACGCTGGCACCGACACCGACACCGACACCGACACCGACACCGACACCGACACCGACACCGACACCGAGGAAATCCACGATTCAGCCTAGCCCGCCAACTCCGACTAGGCCCAACTTCCCGATTCTTGGCACAGGGAGGCGAAACTGCTGAAAGAACCACGAAACCCGCGATCTACTCCCCCATCACCATTGACCCTTATCCTTCACCGCGACAGCCTCCCTTCAACTCTGACATTCAACCCTGACTTCGCCGCAACGCCCGCCCTTCAAAACGCCCCGCCATTCAACCACTCGCTCCTTCAGTTTCCCGGACAAACCCCTTTGCAGCACAGTCGATCCAGCTCAAACAGGCACGCCTACTCAGCACCTCGCATCACCTCTCCCGATAAACCTCCTCTACAATCACCCTCCTCGAGTTGCCCTGAATGACCTTCCGCGTCGGCCCGCCACCCGAAGTCAATCGCCGCTACACCCTCCGCCGCGGCGCCTACGCGGTCCTGATGCGCGACCGAGAGGTCTTGCTCACTCACCAGGAAACCCCGCACCCTGAGTTCCAGCTTCCCGGCGGCGGCATCGACCCTGGCGAAAGCCCCCTCGCCGCTCTGCATCGCGAGGCCTTCGAAGAAACGGGCTGGCGCATCGCCGCGCCCCGCCGGCTCGGAGCCTTCCGGCGCTTCACCTATATGCCCGACTACGACCTCTGGGCCGAGAAGCTCTGTATCGTCTACGCCGCCCGCCCTGTCCTACCGCTCGGCCCGCCGACCGAGCCCGGCCACCTCGCCGTCTGGATGCCCCCGGCCCTGGCGCTCGAAGCACTCGGAAACGACGGCGACCGCACATTCTTGGCGCGCTGCCTGCGGTAAGCTCGGAGGTAAGCAGCCAAGCCGGAGCCATTACGTCGACCCTAACAACCCTGGCTCCCGCCGATCCTCTATGTCGCCCTCCTTTCGTTAAACCATCTCGCCTTATTGCACTTCGGGTCCTATCCCCGCAGCGAACTGCGCCACACTTCGAAATCTTCATCCTCTGAATTCGAGCAGAGCCGCCGAAACATCGTCCTCCAATCGCCCGCCCGCGTCCGCCGCCAATTGCAGGGTCTCGAACAGGGTATCGAGATAGGCCGGGCCCTCCCTTCCCGCCGGCACACTCGCCACAAGGTCTCGCAGTCCTGCCTCACCCAGATCGCGCCCGGACGGCAGAACGGGTTCGATGAACCCATCGGAGTAGAGCAGAAGCCGGTCGCCTGGACGCAGCGGTACCGTCAGCCGGTCGTGCTGCACGGTCTCAACCAGCCCAATCGGCAACCCGCCCTCGCCGAGAAACTGCATGTCGCCCGAGGCGCGCAGCAACAGCGGTCGAGGATGCCCTGCCAGCACAAGCTCCAACACACCGCGCTTCAGGTCGACGCGCGCGTAACTCATGGTGAGATATTCCTCGATGCCCGGATCGGCCGAGAGCCGATCGTTCAATCGCCGGGCCACCGTCTCGGGTGGGTCCAGCGCATAGCCGCCATCGGCCCCCCGCGCGAAGGCAATATTCTGTTCGGGATAGCGATCGTTCAAATACCCTGCCACGCGCGCTGCGACCATGGAGGCGGCGATGCCGTGGCCCGAGACGTCGATTCCGTAAAACCCGATCTGCCCGGGCGCGGCTTCGAAACTGCCAACAAGATCTCCGCCCACGTGGCCGCTCGCCGCAAGCAGCAGGCTGACCCTCGCGCCGCCGAAGTCCCGCATGCGTTCCGGAACCAGAGATTCCTGGATCCGCCTGGCATGGCCCAGATCACGCTCGATGCTAGCATAGGCGGTCTGCAGTTTTTCCAAAGTCTCCGAGATTTGCCGATTCTTCGCGGCCAGATCGCGTTGTTTCGTCACTAGCCGATCGGCGGCGGTGAGGCGGGCCCGCAGTTCTTCCGGGCTGACCGGCTTGGTCAGGAAGTCGTCGGCCCCTGCCTCAAGACCATGCGCAATGGCCGCATCGTCGCCCCGGGCGCTCAGCAAAATGAAATAGGCAAAATGCGCATCAAATTGATCGCGGAAAGCGCGACAGAAGGCGACGCCATCCATGCCCGGCATCATCCAATCCGACAGGATGAGGTCCGGCGGAGATGCTCGACAGATCTCGAGCGCTTCCAGGCCGCTTTCGGCCAGCTCCACCTCATAGCCCCACTGAGAGAGCGTATGCGCGAGGATCAACCGCTGCGGCGGGCTGTCGTCGGCCACGAGAATCCGCCGCAGCGCCGTGGGCGCGACCGGCCTTGCGGGCAATACGGAGGCGACCGGCGCAGTCATGAGCTATAAGGGCAAAACATGAACATGCCTTCTGGATAGGCGCCAACGCTTAACGATCTGTGAAGGCGAAACGCATTCCTTCTTCGTCAAAAAGTTCACTATTTGTTCACGTTTGGCGCGGTAGGGAATGGATATGTTCCTTTTCACCCAAGCCAAAACATGCCCGCCGGGCCCCGCTTTCCATGCGGGGCCGCAGCCGACTCTCCGCATCACCCCGCGCGAGACGGCTGCTCGCAGTCGACGGCGGCGCAATTCCGCAGGCCGACCTAGTTCAAATCTTCCGATGCAACGCCGCGATATCGGTGGGGCCATCCTCCATCACGCGCCCGCGCAACCGACGCATGGCGGCGATCCAGCCCTCCGGATCATTGGCGCGCATCCGGAAGAAATCCCCCGCTTCAGGATGCGGCAGAATCAAAAACCGCTCCTCCTTGATCCCCGCAACCACGGCCAGCGCCACCTCGTCAGCCGTGATGACCCGATCATGCGCCGGCGCATCCCCGTCGCCATAGCCGATAAGCGGCGTCGCCACGTAGAGCGGGCAGACCACACCAACGTAGACGCCGTCATTCCCGTGTTCGATCGCCAGCGACTGCGCCAGGCTGACGGCGGCGTGCTTGCTGGCGGAATAAGCGGCATCGCCAATCTGCGTCAGAAGCCCCGCGGCGGAGGCCACATTGACCAGCGCCCCCTCGTCGCGCGCCACCATGTCTGGAAGCAGAGTCCGCGCAGCTCTGAGATGGGCCATGACATGCAGATCGAAGCTCTGCTGCCAATGCGCCTCTTCTGCCGAGACCGCGCCGTTGGGCTCTCCGCGTGCCATTCCGGCGTTGGAGACAAGGATGTCCACCCGGCCTCGCCAGGCGTGGGCACGCTCCAAAACGTCGTGAAATGCCTCCGGGTCGGTCACATCGCAGTCGAGGGCCAGCCCGTTAATCGCCTCGGCGACCTCGCCCGCGCGGTCGGCATCGCGATCGAGCACGATCACCTTGGCGCCCTCAGCGTGCAGCGCTTCCGCTATCGCCCGGCCGATGCCCTGACCCGCACCGGTCACCAGCGCGATCCGCCCCCGAAGCTCCATCAGATCAGGAACTGCGCGAGGATCTCGTCCTCGGTGATGTCCTGATAGGTGAAACCGCGCTGGTCCAGATCGGCAAAGAGTCGGTCGAAGTTGCCCGCCTGCGTGGTCTCGATCCCGATCAGGACCGACCCGAAATTTCGCGCGGATTTCTTCAGGTATTCGAACCGCGCGATGTCGTCCTCGGGGCCGAGCGTGGTCAGGAAATCCTTCAATGCGCCAGGACGCTGAGGCAGACGCAAGATGAAGTACTTCTTAACGCCAGAAAACCGCTGCGCGCGCTCCTTGACCTCGGGCAGACGCTCGAAGTCGAAGTTGCCGCCGGTCGCGAGACAGACCACCGTCTTTCCCCGGATCGACCCGCCCAGGTCCTTGAGCGCGTCGATGGCCAGGGCGCCGGCGGGCTCCAGCACGATGCCCTCGACGTTCAGCATTTCGAGGATCGTGGTGCAGAGCCGGTCCTCGGGGATGGTCAGCGTGTTGGCGAGGCCCACGCCCTTCAGCCGGGCAAAGGGCCGGGCGCCGATCTTCGCCACGGCGGCACCATCGGCAAAGGTGTTGACCTGCCGCAGGGCGACGGGCTCTCCGGCGCGCAGCGCGGCGGTCAGGCAGGCACCGCCGGAGGGCTCGACGAAGGTCCAGCCGGGGCCATTGCCGAAATATTCGACCATTCCGGCGGACAACCCGCCGCCGCCCACAGGAACGACGATATGATCGGGCGCGCGGCCCAGCTCGGCCTCGATCTCGGCGGCGACGCTGGCCTGGCCCTCGATCACGTCCTCGTCGTCGAAGGGCGACAGGAAGTGACCGCCGGCTTCGGCGCAGAAGGCCTGGGCGGCCTCGAGGCATTCGTCGAAATAGTCCCCGATCAGGCGGATCTCGACGGCATCGCCGCCGAACATCCGGGTCTTCTGGATCTTCTGCTGCGGGGTGGTGACCGGCATGAAGATCACCCCGGATTTGCCGAACTGGCGGCACATGAAGGCGACGCCCTGGGCGTGGTTGCCGGCCGAGGCGGCGACGAAGAGCGCCTGGTCGGGGCGCTTGCGCATGGCATTGAAGGCGCCGCGC
Source organism: Roseivivax sp. GX 12232 (assembly GCF_021272185.1). Classification (GTDB taxonomy): domain Bacteria; phylum Pseudomonadota; class Alphaproteobacteria; order Rhodobacterales; family Rhodobacteraceae; genus Roseivivax. The sequence continues at coordinate 156,626 of NZ_JAJSEC010000007.1, read as the reverse complement.
AGCTTGTAGGAGCGCACGGGCGACAGATCCTCGCGTTTCAGCCAGATGTCGGCGCCGTAGATCTCGGACAGATGGGCGTTGCGCAGAAGCGGCGTCTCGGGAAAGACGCTGCGCATCTCCTCGGCGGCGGCGCGGGCGATCTGGCGAAAGTCGGTCATGGTGCTCCTGTTTCAGCAGGTAAGGCGCGGCCGGCGGCGCGTGTCTCGGCGGGTCGGGCGAAGCCGGCGTCCTGGAACGCCCCGGCCCCGCGAGCGTCAGTCGATCGGGCGGCCCTCGATGTAATGCCCGTGCAGGGTCGTCAGAACCGAGACCGAGACCAGGGTCACGAACCAATTGGCGGCGATCTGCGCCACGAGGCCCAGCGCGGGCAGCACGGCGTTGATCAGCGCCAGCGGGATCAGCAGGGCAAACATCAGAAGGACGCCCAACCCGGCCATGGCCAGCGCAGTGCCGGTGGTGCCGCGGGTGGCCTCGAGCGCCTCGCGAATGCCGAGCGGCTGGCCCACCGCCATGGCGGGCAGGATCGGGCCCAGCCGGAAGAAGAGCGCGATGGAGGCCCCGACGCCGAGCGGGATCGCCAGGATCAGAAGCGGCGGCGCGATGGCCGAAAGAAGCAGCACCGGCAGGCCGATAGAAAAGCTCACCGCGAGGCCGATCATCAGGGTCAGGGCAAAATACAACGCCGCGCGGTCGACCGGCACGGCGGTGAGCCAGCCCGCTGGATATTCCTCGAGAAGGACGTAGCGATGCCAGGCGACCGCGATCCAGATCGACACCACGAGGTTCAGCACAACCATCAGCCCGTAGAGCCCGAAGTTGGCGGGCGGGCCGGGCATCTCGCCCTCGGGCATGGGCATCATGCCTCCCTCGGGCATCTGCATCATCGCGGGTTCGGGCGCGAGGGTCAGCTGCGCCAGGGCCACCAGCCCGTAAAGCAGCGCCGAGATCTTCAGCGCGTCGACGCGGTTGCGCCAGACGAGCCGGATCGAATGCGACAGGATCCGCCAGGACTTCATGGGCCAAACTCCGTCTCTTTCCCGCCCCTTGGGCTAGCACGCGGCAGCCCCGCCGCCTAGGCGCAAAGCTTGCCGGGCGCGGCGAAACCCGGTAAGCGCCCCGGCGAAGATCACAATCCCGCCCGCAGCGCCCCGCGCGCGCCGCGGCCGCAAGCAGGAGACCTGAGCATGTCCGCGCCCAAGAAAGTCGTTCTGGCCTATTCCGGGGGTCTGGACACGTCGATCATCCTGAAGTGGCTGCAGACCGAATACGGCTGCGAGGTGGTGACCTTCACCGCCGACCTGGGCCAGGGCGAAGAGCTCGACCCCGCGCGCAAGAAGGCGGAGCTTCTGGGCATCGATCCGGCCAATATCTACATCGAGGACATCCGCGAGGAATTCGTCCGCGACTTCGTCTTCCCGATGTTCCGCGCCAATGCGGTCTACGAAGGGCTCTACCTTTTGGGCACCTCGATCGCGCGGCCGCTGATCTCCAAGCGGCTGGTGGAGATCGCGCAGGAAACCGGCGCTGACGCCGTGGCCCATGGCGCGACCGGGAAGGGCAACGACCAGGTGCGCTTCGAGCTGGCGGCCTATGCGCTGAACCCCGACATCAAGGTCATCGCGCCCTGGCGCGAATGGGATCTGACCTCGCGCACCAAGCTCCTGGCCTTTGCCGAGGAAAACCAGATCCCGATCGCCAAGGACAAGCGCGGCGAGGCGCCCTTCAGCGTCGACGCGAACCTGCTGCACACCTCCTCCGAGGGCAAGGTGCTGGAGGATCCGGCCGAGGATGCGCCCGATTACGTCTACCAGCGCACGGTGAACCCCGAGGATGCGCCCGACACGCCGGAGTTCATCGAGGTCACCTTCGAGAAGGGCGACCCGGTGGCGATCAACGGCGAGGCGATGTCGCCCGCGACCCTGCTGACCGCGCTCAACGACTACGGGCACCGGCACGGCATCGGCCGGCTCGACCTGGTCGAGGGCCGTTTCGTCGGGATGAAATCGCGCGGCATCTACGAGACGCCGGGCGGCACCATCCTGCTCGAGGCGCATCGCGGTATCGAGCAGATCACCCTCGACCGCGGCGCGGCGCATCTGAAGGACGAGCTGATGCCGCGCTACGCGGAGCTGATCTACAACGGCTTCTGGTTCTCGCCCGAGCGCGAAATGCTGCAGGCCGCGATCGACCGCAGCCAGGCGCATGTGACCGGCACCGTGCGGTTGAAGCTCTACAAGGGCCTGGCGCGCACTGTCGGCCGCTGGTCGGAGCATTCGCTCTATTCCGAGGCGCATGTGACCTTCGAGGATGACGCCGGCGCCTACGACCAGAAGGACGCGGCGGGCTTCATCCAGCTGAACGCGCTGCGCCTGAAGCTCCTGGCCGCGCGGGACCGCCGCCTGAAGGGCTGAGCCGGGCCTGACGGGAAGGATGGGTGAGAGAAAGCTGCGGGCCGAGGGTCCGCGCTTTTGCTGGCAGGTGCTTTGTTGACATGTGCTCGGCCTGGCAGGTGCCGGGTTGCACCGGTGCGCTGCCTTACGGCCACTTTAGGGGGCGAACCCAGCGCCCACCGGGGAGCGCGGGAAAGACAGGACGCCCCGCACGCCCGGGGCGTACGCCCGCGAAAGGCTCTCGGCACCGAAAAAACCTGCGGGCACCTTCCCCGCCAAATCCACCCCCCCAAAAACACCTCGGGGCGCCCGGCCCAAAAAGCCCGAGCGCCCCGAATTCTGTTGGCCGCCCCGCCGCCCGTGGGTCAGGGGCCGCGGGAGGCGGGACGGCCACGCACGCCGACGGCCTTACTACAGGAGAGCTGTCGCCGGCGCGCGTCCCTGACCGCTTTACTGCACGGTGATCGTGGTCATCACCAGCTCGCCGTCGACCCGGATCGGGCCGTCCTCGGTGGCGCCGAGGGTGTATTCGAAGACGCCCTCTTCGGTGCCGCCGGCCTCGGAATGCACCATGAGCATCAGCATGTCGCCCGCCGCGACCTCTTCGGTCAGCTCGGCGGAGACCTCCATGTTCTCCCCCTCCTCGAGCGCGGCATGGCCGACCACCGGGCCGGGCGCCATCTCGGCGTCGGTGCGGTGCACGACCAGCCAGCCGGTCTCGGGGGCGATGACCTTGGCGGCGGTAACCATGCCATTCTCGACGGCCTGGTCGGAGGCCTCGACGCCCGGCGCCATGGCATGGGCGGCGGCCATGGCCAGCGAGGCGGTGGCGCAGAAGGCGGTGCTCAGCATCAGCGTTTTCATCTTCATCTCCATGTGTCTGCGGCGGGCCTTGCCGGCCCGCGTCGTTGAACATGAATAGCCACGTCAGATCGCCGCCTCGGGTTTCACCCCGCCCCGCGCTTTTCGCGCAGACCCGGGATTGCACGCGCCGCGCCCTGCCGCCTTGGCAGGCAGATCCCGCCCGTCCGGAGACCAAAGTTCGGCTTTGGGAAGGATTGCCCCTTCGATTCTGGCCCTAGGTTGCGGTAGAGCGACTGCGCAGGACTTGGATCAGACCCGGGGGACGCGATGAACGACCGGACGGAACCGAACCAGGACAGCTACGACCTCTTCGTGATCGGCGGCGGCATTAACGGCTGCGGCATCGCCCGCGACGCCGCGGGCCGGGGGTTGTCGGTCGCCCTGGCCGAAATGAACGACCTGGCCTCGGCCACCTCCTCGGCGTCGACCAAGCTGTTTCACGGCGGGCTGCGCTACCTCGAGTATTTCGAGGTGCGGCTGGTGCGCGAAAGCCTGATCGAACGCGAGACGCTGCTGCGCGCCATGCCGCATATCGCCTGGCCGATGCGCTTCGTGCTGCCCTTCCACAAGTCGATGCGCTTCGACAATTCGACGCCGACCTCGCGGCTTCTGAACACCGTGATGCCCTGGATGAAGGGGCGGCGGCCGGGCTGGCTGATCCGGCTGGGGCTGTTCATGTACGACAACCTCGGCGGCCGCGAGATCCTGCCCGGGACCAAGACGCTGGACCTCAAGCGCAGCGTCGAGGGCAAGCCGCTCAAGGACAAGTTCCAGCACGCCTATGAGTATTCCGACGCCTGGGTGCAGGATTCGCGGCTGGTGGTGCTGAACGCCCGCGACGCCCAGGCCCGCGGCGCCGACATCCTGACCCGCACGAAAGTGGTCGAGGCCAAGCGCGAGGGCGACCTCTGGGCGGTGACGCTGCAGAACCGCCGCTCGGGCGCCGAGCGGGTGATCCGCGCGCGGATGCTGGTCAACGCCGGCGGTCCCTGGGTCGGCGACATCATCCGCACCAAGGTGCGCAGCAATTCCACCGAGGGCGTGCGGCTGGTGCGCGGCAGCCATATCGTGACCCGCAAGCTCTACGATCACGACAAGTGCTACTTCTTCCAGGGCCGCGACGGGCGGATCATCTTCGCGATCCCCTACGAGCAGGATTTCACCCTGATCGGCACCACCGACAGCGAGCAGGAAGACCCCGACAAGAAGCCCGAATGCACCGAGGAGGAAATGCAGTATCTGTGCAACTTCGCCTCGGAATATTTCGAGACGCCGGTGACGCCCGAGGACGTGGTCTGGACCTATTCCGGCGTGCGCCCGCTCTATGACGACGGCGCGAAAAGCGCGACGGCGGCGACCCGGGACTACACGCTGAAGCTCGACGAGGCCGGCGGCGCGCCGCTTCTGAACATCTTCGGCGGCAAGATCACCACCTACCGGCGGCTGGCCGAACATGCGCTCGAGAAGATCGTGCCGTATTTCGACGCGGCCAAGGGCCCTTGGACCGCGGGTGCGACGCTGCCCGGCGGCGACTTCAAGGTCGTCGAGACCCGTGGCAGGATCGAGAAGCTGGCCGAGGACTACCCCTTCCTCGGGCCGAAATGGGCCGAGCGGATGATCCGCCACTACGGCACCGAGGCCTGGCAGATCCTGGGCGAGGCCAAGACCGAGGCCGACCTCGGCACGCCCTTCGGCACAACCCTGACCGAGGCCGAAGTGCTATGGCTGATGGAAAAGGAATACGCCGAGACCGCCGAGGACGTGGTCTGGCGGCGCACCAAGCTGGGGCTGAAGCTGGACGAGCCGCAGATCGACCTGCTCGAGACCTTCATGCAGGACGCCGCGGCGGCGCTTGAGGATCGGGCGACGGGCTGAGCCGCCGCCCGGATCCGGGTCTCATGGCCGGGGGTTAGCCCAGCACCTTGGCCAGGGCCTTGGCGGTCTTGCCGGCGATCTCGTCGGCCTCCGCCTCGGTCAGGCAGAAGGGCGGCGCGAAGCCGATGATGTCGCCCTGCGGCATGGCCCGGCCGATCACCCCTTCTTCAAGCAGCGCCGCGGCGACCGAGGGGCCGACCTTGCGCCCGGCCTCGAAGAAGGTCCGGCTGTCGCGGTCCTCGACCAGCTCCACCGCGCAGAGCATGCCCTCGCCCCGGACCTCGCCGACATTCGCGTGATCGCCCAGCGCCTCGGTCATCACCTTGTTGAGGTAGGCGCCGTTGCGCCCGGCGTTGCCCACGAGGTCCAGCTCGTCGATCAGCTTGAGGTTGGCGACCCCGGCGGCGGCGCCGATGGGATGGGCCGAATAGGTCCAGCCGTGGCCGATCGGCCCGTTCTCGTCGGTGCCCTGCTCCAGCACCTTCCACATCTTGTCCGAGACAATCGAGCCCGAGAGCGGCGCATAGGCCGAGGTCAGCCCCTTGGCGATGGTGATCAGGTCGGGCTTCAGCCCGTAGTGCTCGGAGCCGAACATGGTGCCGAGCCGCCCGAAGCCGGTGACCACCTCGTCGGCGACCAGCAGGATGTCGTGGCGGGCCAGCACCTCCTGGATCGCCTCCCAGTAGCCGGCGGGCGGGGGCACGATGCCGCCGGTGCCCAGGACCGGCTCACCGATGAAGGCGGCGATCGTATCGGCGCCCTCGGCCTCGATCAGCGCCTCGAGCTCGGCCACGCAATGGGCGGTGAACTGCTCTTCGCTCATCGAGAGGTCGGGGCGGCGGTAATAATAGGGCGCCTCGGTGTGGATCACCTGGGCCAGCGGCAGGTCGAACTTCTTGTGGAAAAGCTCGAGCCCGGTCAGCGAACCGGTGACCAGCCCCGAACCGTGGTAGCCGCGCCAGCGCGAGATGATCTTCTTCTTCTCGGGCCGCCCGAGGATGTTGTTGTAATACCAGATCAGCTTGACGTTGGTCTCGTTGGCATCCGAGCCGGAGAGGCCGAAATAGACCTTGGACATATGGTCCGGCGCGCGGTCGAGGATCATCTTCGACAGGGTGATCGAGGCCTCGGTGCCATGGCCGACATAGGCGTGGTAATAGGCCAGCTCGCGGGCCTGGTCGGCGATCGCCTCGGCGATGTCCTGGCGGCCGTAGCCCACGTTCACGCAGTAGAGCCCCGCGAAGGCGTCGAGCAGGCGGTTGCCGTCACGATCCTCGATGTGGCAGCCCTGCCCGCCGGTGATCACCCGATGCGGTGCATTGCCCCGCGCGAATTCGGCCAGATGGGTGGAGGGATGGAAGAAATTGTCCCGGTCCCACTGTTCCAGCATGTCGTTTCTCAGCATCAGAACTCGTCCTTATTCCTGATCGCGCCGGGCCTCACGCCCAGTCGCGGCACACGTATTTGATTTCGGTGAAGGCCTCCAAGCCCTGGCGCGCCCCTTCGCGGCCGAGGCCCGATTGTTTCATGCCCCCGAAGGGGATCGGCGCGCCGGTGACCTTGGTGCGGTTCACCGCGACCATGCCGAACTGCAGCTTGCGGCTGACCCGGTAGATGCGCCGGGGGTCCTGGCTGTGCACATAGGCCACCAGCCCGTATTCGGTGGCATTGGCGCGGGCGACGACCTCTTCCTCGGTGTCGAAGGGCACCAGCGCCGCGACCGGGCCGAAGGTCTCCTCAGCCAGAATATCGGCGCTTTCCGGCACATCGGCCAGAACCGTCGGCGCGTAGAAAAGCGGGCCGAGGTCCTCGCGCCGGGCGCCGCCGCATTTCAGGACCGCGCCTTTCTTCAGCGCGTCGGCCACATGGGCCTCCTGCTTCTGCACCGCCTTCTCGTTCATCAGAGGGCCGATGTCGGCATCGTCGAGCCCGCGCGCCACGCTCAGCGCCTCGGTCGCCTTGGTGAAGCGGGCCACGAAATCCTCGTAGATCGGCCGCTCGATGAAGATCCGGTTGGCGCCGAGGCAATCCTGCCCGGAGGTGGCGAACTTCGCCTTGATCGTCTCGGTCACCGCCTGGTCGAGGTCGGCGCCCTTGAAGACGATCACCGGCGCATGGCCGCCCAGCTCCATGATCAGCGATTTCACCGTGCCCGCGCATTGGCGGTAGAGCAGCCGCCCGACCTCGGTCGAGCCGGTGAAGGACAGGACCCGCACGCGCGGATCTTCGGTCCAGGGGCCGACCACCTCGGGGGCCTCGCCGGTGATGACGTTGAAGACGCCCGGCGGAAAGCCCGCGCGCTCGGCCAGCTCGGCCAGCGCCAGCGCGGAAAAGGGCGTCTCGGCCGAGGGATGCGCGACCACGGTGCAGCCCGAGGCCAGCGCCGCCGCCGCCTTCCGGGTCAGCATGGCCGAGGGGAAGTTCCAGGGCGTGATCAGCGCGGCCACGCCCATCGGCTCGCGCCAGAGCTCGACCTCGGCATCGGGCAGATGCGAGGTCACGCCCTCGATGTTCGGGCGGCGGGTTTCTTCGGCGTAGAACTCGATGAAATCGGCGGCATAGGCGATCTCACCCAGCGCCTCGGAATAGGGTTTGCCCTGCTCCAGCGTCATCAAGAGCGCCAGGTCGTCCTGGTGCTCGAGCATCAGCTCGTACCAGCGCCGCAGAAGCCGCGCGCGTTCCTGCGGCAGGGTCTCGGACCAGGTGGCGAAGGCGGCATCGGCGGCATCCACCGCGGCGCGGGCCTCGTCACCCGAGAGCGCCGAGACCTCGCCCAGCCACTCGCCGTCAGCGGGATTGGTGACGGCGATGGCCGCGCCGCTCTCGGCGCTGCGCCACTTGCCGTCGACATAGGAAAAGCTGCGCACCAGCCGCGCATCCTTGAGCGCGCTCAAGGGCGATTTCGGAAAGGTTCGGTGAATGCTCATGGGCCATCTCCTCGGGACAGAGCGACGCGATGACCTCAGGCTAGGCGCCTGCCGCCAGAGGAGGGGACCAAAGTTCACGGCCCAAACAGTCCGATCCTCTGGCTGCTGGGGGATTTGCCAGAGGAACCCTCTGGTCCCGGCGCTGCGCGGCCGCCCCGGCCCGCGAACGGCAGGCGACTCGGTCCCCGCGAGCCCCGCCGCGAAGGCCCCGCCCTAGCGCCCTTCCAGCAGCGCCAGCGGCAGCCCCGGGCTGCCCTTGATCGGCTTGGTCACGATGTAGGTGTAGTAGCGCGCCAGCCCGATCTTCTCGGCCAGGAGCCGGTCGATCAGCCGTTGGTAGCTGTCGATGTCGCGGGTCACCACCTGGATCAGGTAGTCGAAGCCGCCGCCCAGCGCCCAGGCCCAGGTCACCTCGTCCTGGGCCCTGAGCGCGGTCTCGAAGGCGCGGAAATCCTCGGCCCGGTGGCCGTCGAGCTCGCAGGCCACGAAGACCGTCACATGCGGCCCGAAGGCCTTGTAGGCGATGCGCGCGCCGTAACCCTCGATCACCCCGGCCTTCTCGAGCTTCTTCAGCCGCTCCCAGGCGGGCGTCGGCGACAGGCCGACCCGCTGCGCGAGCTCGGCCTTGGTGATCCGGCCCTCGGCGGCGAGGACGCGCAGGATCTCGATATCGCGCTGGTCGAGGCGGGTCATGGCGCGACTGTGCCGCGAAGATCGGGGAATGGAAAGCCGCGCGATTTCGCGCTGGGCCTCGCCTCCGGGCGGGGCTAAGCCTTGGGCCATGCAAAGCTCCGACGGTCTCGACTCACGGCAAAGCTGGATGCGGCTCGCGGTCACGCTCCTGGCGGCGGTAACCGGCAATGTCGGCATGTGGGCGGTGATCTCCGCCCTGCCCGAGATCGCCGCCGAGTTCGAGGCCAGCCGGGCCATGGCCTCGCTGCCCTACGCGCTGACCATGCTGGGTTTCGGCGCGGGCAATTTCCTGATCGGGCGCTGGGTCGACCGCTACGGCATGGCGCGGGTGCTGGCCGTGGTGGGCCTGGGGCTTGCGGGGGGCTACGGGCTGGCGGCGCTCTCGCCGTCGATCCTGTTCCTCTGCGCGGTGCAATTCGCCATCGGCTTCGGCACCGGCGCCTGTTTCGCGCCGCTGATCGCCGACATCTCGCAGTGGTTCCTGCGCCGGCGCGGGCTGGCGGTCGCGGTCACCGCCTCGGGCAACTACCTGGCCGGGGCCTTCTGGCCGGTGGCGCTGGACTGGCTCGGCGGCGATGCGGGCTGGCGCTGGGACTACGGCGCGCTGGGCGTGGCCTCCCTCCTGGTGCTCCTGCCGGTGAGCCTGGCGCTCCGGCCCCGCGTGCCCCAGGCGGCACTGGCCCGCGCCGAGGCCGAGGCCAGTGCGCGGGCCAGCGCCACCGGCCTCTCGCCCCGCAAGCTGCAATGGGCGCTGGCGGTGGCGGGCATCGGCTGCTGCGTCGCCATGTCGATGCCGCAGGTGCATATCGTGGCGCTTTGCGTCGACCTGGGCTTCGGCGCGGCGGTCGGCAAGGAGATGCTGGCGCTGATGCTCCTGGGCGGGGTCGCCTCGCGGATCGTCTCGGGGGCGCTGGCCGACCGGCTGGGCGGGGTTCGGACGCTGCTCCTGGGCTCGGTCCTGCAGTGCCTGGCGCTGATCCTCTACCTGCCGGCGGGCGGGCTGACCTCGCTTTACGCGGTCAGCCTGATCTTCGGGCTGAGCCAGGGCGGCATCGTGCCCTCCTACGCGGTGATCGTGCGGGAATACCTGCCCGCCCGCGAGGCCGGGGCGCGCACCGGCTTCGTGATCCTGATGACGCTGATCGGCATGGCCTTCGGCGGCTGGCTCTCGGGGGTGATCTACGACGCCACCGGCTCCTACGCGCTGGCCTTCTGGAACGGCATCGCCTGGAACCTGATGAACATCGCGATCATCGTCACGCTGTTCATCCGCACCCGCCCGCGCGGCGTTCCGGCCCCGGCCTGAGACGCTAGAGCGCCTAAAGCGCCGCCAGAAGGTCCGCGTGGCGCTGGGTGAACTCGGCGCGCACCTCGACCGGCGGGCGCGGCGCGATGCGCAAGCCGTCGATCAGCTCGGGCGCGGGGCGTCCGAAGAAGCGGTCGGCCTCGGCCACGGCAAATCCCGCGATCTCGGTCGCCTCCATCCAGGCCGAGACCTTGTCAGCCGCCTTGATGCGTTTCTTCAGCGCCTTGGTGGGCACCGCCGGCAGGCCGAAGCGCACGTGGATCGCCACCGCCAGCCGGTCGTCGAGCTTGCCGTAATCGGGCCCCACCGCGGTCTTCACCGGCGAGATCATGTCCCCGATCACGTATTCTGGCGCGTCATGCAGCAGCGCGGTCAGCCGGTCGGCCACCGAGGCGCGGGGATACATCCGCCCGAAAAGCGCCTCGACCAGCAGCGAATGTTCGGCCACCGAATAGGGGAAATCGCCCCGCGTCTGGCCGTTCCAGCGCGCCACGAAAGCGAGGCCATGGGCGATGTCCTCGATCTCGATGTCGACCGGCGTCGGGTCCAGAAGATCGAGACGGCGCCCGGACAGCATCCGTTGCCAGGCGCGCGGTTGTTTGGGCGGCATGACCTCTCCTTTTCGGCGACTCGCGGGGTTTTTCGGTCTCGCGGCCCTCATAACGGGATGCTGCGGCACACGCCACGTCGCGAAAGCGTATCTCGTATGTGAGCCCCGCAGCACCCATATATAAGGCACACCCCTGACCCACAGGGGCCGCCGCCCCTTGGGTTTCAACCTTAGGAGAGCGACATGTTCAAACGTATCTTCACCGCGGGTTTCGTGCTTGGCGCCGCAGCGCTGGCCCCGCCCGCCTGGGCGCAAAGCGCCCCCTGCATGCCCCGTGACCACCTGGTCGAGGCGCTTGAAGAGACCCATTCCGAGGTCATGGTCGGCAACGGCCTGCAATCCCCCACCAGCATGATCGAGATCTGGTCCTCGCCGGAGACCGGCAGTTTCACGATCTTCATCACCAACCCCAACGGGCTGAGCTGCGTGGTCTCGGCGGGCCGCTTCTGGACCACCATCGCGCCGGAACCCGGCGTGGCAAGCTGACCGACCCCGGCGCGATTGTCCGGATACGGCCGAGGTGCTATCTGCCCTGCAACGGAATTTCTTGCAGGAACGGAAGATGGCTGACGACTACATCGTGAAGGACATCGCGCTCGCGGAGTACGGGCGCAAGGAACTCGACATCGCCGAGACGGAAATGCCGGGCCTCATGGCCTGCCGCGAGGAGTTCGGCGAGAGCCAGCCGCTCAAGGGCGCGCGCATCGTCGGCTCGCTGCATATGACCATCCAGACCGCGGTCCTGATCGAGACGCTGGTGGCGCTGGGCGCGGATGTGCGCTGGGCCTCCTGCAACATCTTCTCGACCCAGGATCACGCCGCGGCGGCCATCGCCAAGGGCGGCACCCCGGTCTTCGCGATCAAGGGCCAGACGCTCGAGGAGCACTGGGATTACCTCGACCGCTCCTTCCAGTTCGAGGACGGGCCGAACATGATCCTCGACGACGGCGGGGATGCGACGCTCTATGTGCTGCTCGGCGCCCGCGTCGAGGCCGGCGAGAGCGAGCTGATCGCCGCGCCGACCTCCGAGGAAGAAGAGGTGGTCTTCGCCCAGATCAAGAAGCGCATGGCGCAAAGCCCCGGCTGGTTCACCAAGGTCCGCGACCAGATCCGCGGCGTCTCGGAAGAGACGACTACCGGCGTGAACCGCCTCTATCAGCTGATGCGCGACAAGCAGCTGCCCTTCCCGGCGATCAACGTGAACGACAGCGTCACCAAGTCGAAGTTCGACAACAAGTACGGCTGCAAGGAAAGCCTGGTCGACGGCATCCGCCGCGCCACCGACACGATGATGGCCGGCAAGGTCGCCGTGGTCTGCGGCTACGGCGACGTGGGCAAGGGCTCGGCCGCTTCGCTCGCCGGGGCCGGCGCGCGGGTGAAGGTCACCGAGGCCGACCCGATCTGCGCCCTGCAGGCGGCCATGGACGGCTTCGAGGTGGTGCTTCTCGAAGAGGTGGTGCAGTCAGCGGACATCTTCATCACCACCACCGGCAACAAGGACGTCATCCGCATCGAGCACATGCGCGAGATGAAGGACATGGCGATCGTCGGCAACATCGGCCACTTCGACAACGAGATCCAGGTCGCCAACCTGAAGAACCACAAGTGGACCAACATCAAGGACCAGGTGGACATGATCGAGATGCCCTCGGGCTCGCGCATCATCCTCCTCTCCGAGGGCCGTCTGCTGAACCTCGGCAATGCCACGGGCCATCCGTCCTTCGTGATGTCGGCGTCGTTCACCAACCAGGTGCTGGCGCAGATCGAGCTCTGGAAGAACGGCGATGACTACGAGAACCAGGTCTACATCCTGCCCAAGCATCTGGATGAAAAGGTCGCGCGGCTGCACCTCGGAAGGATCGGCGTGAAGCTGACGCAGCTCAGCCCGGACCAGGCTTCCTATATCGGCGTGACGCCCGAAGGGCCCTTCAAACCCGAGCATTACCGCTACTGACGCGGCGATTTTCCGGCTCTGGGCGGGAACCTGCCCAGCCGTCGGCCAAATCCCGCAAATCCCGCGACCACCTGCCGCGCCCCGTCCGAAACCTTGGACGGGGCGTCGCTGTTCTGGGGGCATAGCAACCGTGACCAAGGAGGCACGACAGCAATGACCCTGAAGACCCTCATGATGAGCGCCGCAACCGCAGCCCTTTTCGCCGGCGGGGCGGCCTATGCCCAGGACTCCAGCACGGACGCCCAGGCGCAGACCGACGGCGGCGAGATGAGCGCCACCGAAGGCCAGGCCGGCGGCACCGGCGCCGAGCTGGGCACCACCGGCGAGACCGGCATGTCCGGTGAGGCCGGCGCCGAAGCCGAAACCGAAATGGCCGAGGAAACCCCGCCGCAGTCGCTCGAGGAGATGACCGTGGGCGACGTGATCGGCCTGCCGGTGCAAAGCACCGAGGGCGAGAACATCGGCGAGATCGACTACCTGATCGACGGGCCGAACGGCCTCGAGGCGGTGATCGGCATCGGCGGTTTCCTGGGCCTTGGCGAATACACCGTGGCCCTGCCGATCGGTGACTTCGAGTTCGACGCCGAGCAGCAGGTGCTGATCCTGGCCTCGACCAAGGAAGAGCTGAAGGAACGCCCGGAGTTCGACGAGACCGGCGTGACCGGCCTGCCCGAGGACATGGCCCTGGCGGAACTTCTGTCGGATGGCGCCGAGGCCGGCGCATCGGCCACCGGCGGCACCTCGATGGGCGGCTCGGCCGACACCGAGGCCGGCATGGACGACGGCGCGGCCTCCGAGACCGAGAGCGACGGCGCGGCGGAAGCCGAGGCCGAAGCCGAGGCGGAGACCGACATGGGCGCCGAGGCAGAGGCCGAAGCCGAAGCCGGCGGCGAGACCGAGATGGAGAGCGACAGCTCCATGGATGAGGACGGCGAGACCCAGAACAACTGATCTCGCGCGGATGACCGGCAGGGCCGGCTCCCCTCTCGCGCCCTGTCCGTCCCGACGCCCCGCGGTCCCGCCGCGGGGCGTTTTTTCTTGAGCGCGCGCATGACCCGCGCATAGCGTTTCCGCATCGCGCCCCCGTGACGGCGCGGACATGGGACAGTGGAGGAGCGATACCATGGGAAAACGTGACGAGTTGATCGAGAAATACGCCGAGGACCTGCGCGGCAAATGCGGGATGCAGCCGGACATGGACCTTTTGACCAAGGTCACCATCGGCTGCGGCCCGGCGATCTACAACGACGATGCCTCGACCGTGGCGGCCTCGGACCCCGAGGAGCTCGAGACCATCAAGCGCAACTTCCTGATGAAGAAGCTCGGCCTGCCCGAGAGCGCCGATCTGATGGCCGGGATCGACGCGGCGGTCGAGACCTACGGCCGATCCGAGCGCAACAAGTATCGCGCGGTCTTCTACTACCTGCTGACCAAGCACTTCGGCCGGGAACAGGCCTACGCCTGAGGGTAGGCCGCTCGGGGGCGCCCCTGCGGCGCCTCGCCGGGCTGTGGATAGGCACGGGTTTGAGCCGCGGAATCAGGAGAAAGCGCCTCGAATTTGAGGCGCTTATCTTTTGCAGGCGACCGGTATACCGGTGTATCTAGGACATGTCGCCGGCAGTAGGGGGCCGGCGCCGACCCGACATCCGGGGGCGTGTGGGAGCGCAGGGGATCGGGTCCGGCGAATACGCCGGACCCAAACCACACCCGGAGCAGGGCTTTCCAAGACAGGGATATGGAAGGGAGCGTTACGGGCCCGCGAGAGGCGGGGCCGGAGGGGCCGGTGTGCCTCTGCGATACCCCGTCAAACCATTAAAATATATCGAAAATTTTGGGCTCTTAGGCTTTGCGGTTCGCCGGTATACCGGTGTAACGTTTATCTGTCGGCGGCGATTGGGGACCGCCGGCCAGGCGCCGCGGAAGCGGGCGCTTCGGGGACCGGGTCCGACGGCGCCGTCGGACCCAACCGCCCACCGGGGGATTTTGCCGGATGGTGGGGGTGCTTGTCTCCGCGGGTTCCGAGAGGGGACAGGCGGTAGGTGTCGCGAAGGTCTTCGCGCAAGATCCACGGCTCGGTTCGGCAGCTCTCAACCCGTCTCAGCAGAACATGGTCGGTATTCGGGCGCTTCCGAACGGAAGATGTGCGGCGGCAAGAGACCCTCGTTCGAAACAAAGGGCGCGCGCCGGACCGGGGGCCGGCGCTTCCGACCTCCGAGCTAAGCGCTTTATCCCGGCAAGGTCATTGCTCACTGTTAGCTAGGCGCTTCGCCCACAGGAGCGCCGGCCCATCGGGCCGGTCCGGCGCGCGCCCGGCACCTTCGGTGCTATTCGGGCGCAATAGGGGCGCTTGGATGGGTAAGGTCGCGCGAGACGCCGAGCACTGGCACGGGAAAGACGGACAAAGGTGGACGCTCAAGGCGCGGTCAGCTCCGACTTGGGCAGTCTCGCAACCAGTGCGCAGGAAACCCTGCCCCAATACCCGGCCCCCCCGCCTCCCCTCAGCCCTCGACCCCGCCCAGCGCGCAGATCCGGGCCCATTCCTCACCGCTCACCGGCTGCACCGAGAGCCGCGAGTTCTTCACCAGCACCATCTCGGAGAGCGCCGGGTCCTCCTTGATCATCTCCAGCGTCACCGGCGTCTTCAGCGGCGCAAGCGCCTTGATGTCCACGCAGTCCCAGCGCGCATCCTCGGTGGTGCTGTCGGGATGCGAGGTGGCGATCACCTCGACGGTGCCGACCACGGCCTTCTCCTTCTGGGAATGGTAGAAGAACCCGCGATCGCCCAGCGCCATCTCGCGCATGCAGTTGCGCGCCTGGTAGTTGCGCACGCCATCCCATTCCTCGCCCTCGGCGCCCTTGGCGACCTGGTCGTCCCAGGACCAGGTCGAGGGCTCCGACTTGAACAGCCAGTAGCGCATCAGCCGATCACCTTCTTCCATTCCACCAGCTCGACCGAGGCGAAAAGCCCGGCCTTGGCGTAGGGGTCGTTCTCGGCCCAGGCCTCGGCGGCCGTCATGTCGGCGACCTCCAGGATCACCAGCGAGCCGGCCATCTCGCCGTCGACGATCAGCGGCCCGGCCTGGGTCACCACGCCGGTGTCCTCGATATAGGCCAGATGCGCGTCGCGGTTGGCCTTGCGGATCTCCAGGGCGCCGGGCTTGTCCCGGGCGGTCAGGGCTACGAGCATGTCTTTCTCCTCTCCTTGCAAAGGTCTCAGGCCTTGGCGCCCTTGCGGCCACCGCCGATCAGCGGCGCCGAGGCGGCATCGAGCGGCCAGCGCGGGCGGGCGGCCAGGTCCATGCCCGAACGCGCCCCGGCGGCGAACATCTCTTGCCCGGCCCAGGCGATCATCGCGGCATTGTCGGTGCAGAGCGCCAGGGGCGGCGCGGTGAAGCGCAGCCCGGCTTCGGCGCAGATCGCCTCGAGCGCGCCGCGGATCGCGCCATTGGCCGCCACGCCCCCCGCGATGGCGAAGGCGGGGGCGCCCGGCGCCTCGTCGAGATAGGCGGCGATGGCCCGGCGGGTCTTTTCGGCCAGGACGTCGCGCAGCGCGGCCTGGAAGCCCGCGCAAAGATCGGCGCGGTCGCCCTCGGTCAGCCCGCCATTCTCGGCGACAAGCGCGTCGCGCTGGCGCAAAAGCGCGGTCTTCAGGCCGGAAAAGCTCATGTCGCAGCCCGGCCGGTCGAGCAGCGGGCGCGGGAAGGCAAAACGCTTGGGATCACCCGCTTGGGCGGCCTTTTCGACCGAGGGCCCGCCGGGCTGCGGCAGGCCCAGAAGCCGCGCGGTCTTGTCGAAAGCCTCGCCCGGCGCGTCGTCGATGGTGCCGCCCAGGCGGCGGAAGTCCTCGGGCCCGCGCACCACCAGAAACTGGCAATGCCCGCCCGAGATCAGCAGCATCAGGTAGGGATAGGCCAGGTCGTCGGTCAGCCGCGGCGTCAGCGCATGGCCCGCGAGGTGGTTCACCCCGACAAGCGGCTTGCCCGCGCCCGCCGCCAGCCCCTTGGCGCACATCACGCCCGAGAGCACACCGCCGATCAACCCCGGCCCCGCGGTCACCGCCACGGCGTCGACCTCGGACAGCGTCAGCCCGGCGCCCGACAGCGCCTCGGCCACGGCCAGATCCAGCTTTTCGGCATGGGCGCGCGCGGCGATCTCGGGCACCACGCCGCCGAAGGCCGCGTGCAGCTCGGCCTGGCCCATGACCACGTTCGACAGGATCTCGCGCCCGCGCAGGACCGCGGCGGCGGTGTCGTCGCAGCTGCTTTCGAGACCGAGGATGGTGAGCGGGCCGGACATGACCTCTCCATTGCGCAAAGGCAGTCTGCGAGGTAGCCCTTTCCGGGCGAGGCCACAAGACAGGCGGCGTTATGCCCGACCCGATCCTGCTTCTGACCCGGCCGGACCGGGCGTCGCGCGGCTTTCTCGAGGCGTTGGCCTCGGATGGGCTGCGCCCGGGCGCCGTGGTCATCTCTCCGCTGATCGAGATCGTGCCCGAGGGCGCCCTGCCCGACATGGCGGGGATCGCCGGGCTGATCTTCACCTCCGCCCATGGGGTCGAGGCCTACCAGCGCGCCGGCGGGCCGCATCGGCCGAGCTGTTTCGCCGTGGGCAGCGCGACGGCCGAGGCCGCCCGCGCCATCGGGTTGCACCCCGCCACCGCCGAGGGCGACGCCGAGGCGCTGATCGCGCTGATCCAGGCCACCTCGCCCGAGGGGCCGCTTCTGCACCTGCGCGGCCGCCATGCGCGCGGCGACATCGCGGCGCGACTAACTGAGGGCGGCATCGAAACCCGCGAGGCGGTGCTTTACGACCAGCGCCGCGCCGGGCTGAGCGCCGAGGCGCAAGCTGCGCTCGGCGGCACGGCGCCGGTGGTCGCGCCGCTCTTCTCGCCGCGCACGGCGGATCTGCTGGCCGCCTCTGGACCCTTCGCCGCGCCGCTTTACGTCGCTGCGATGAGCGGGGCGGTGGCCGAGCGGCTCAAGGGCCTGCCGCGGGCCGAGCTGGTCACCGCCGCCCAACCGAACGGCACGGCGATGCGAAAGGCGCTGGCCGATCTTTGGGCGCGGGCGCAAGCGCTTGAGGGCGGCGGACCGGGTCAGTAAGGTCGAGCGGACACCCGCCCCAGGCGGCGCCCGGTGACAGATTCGAAAGGTAGGGACAGTTGGCAAACTCGAAAAAGCCCAGGGGCCGCGCCTCCAAATCCGTGCAATCCGCCGAGGATACGCTGGCGGCCGGCACCACCGAGGGCGCGGACAGCCTTCCCGACAGCGCCGGCGCCGAGGACACGCTGAACGCCGAGACGCCCGAGACGACCGGTGCGGAGAAGACCTCCGAGACGCCCGCCGAGAGCGAGGCCAAGCCCGAGGAGGCCGCCGCCGGCCCCTGGGGTGGTGACGCCGAGGCTGCCTCGAAGGACGACGCGGAGAGCGGCTCGGACGAGGGTGCGACCGGCGAGGACGCCAAGACCGAGACTGCGGAGGCGGCGCAGGACGACGCCAAGAGCGACGACAGCGCCAGCGAGGCATCCGACACCACGACCCCCGACAGCCAGGACGACCAGCCCGAACCCGGCGAGGAAAGCCCCCGGGTCGCCGAGGCCGCGGCCTTCGGCGCTGTCCCCTCGGAGGGCCCCGGCAAGCAGGAAAGCACCGGCAGCGCCCCGGCCGCGAAGGAGACCGTGGTCGAACGCCGGGGCGGCTTCCTGCCCCTGGCGCTGGGCGGCATCGTCGCCGCCGCGGCGGGCTTCGGCGTCTCGGAATACCTCAACCGCCAGGGCGCCGAGGAGGCCGCCAGCTTCGCCGAGGAGACCCGCGGTGCGCTCGAGGCGCAGTCGGGCGAGATCGCCGATCTGACCGGCCGGCTCGAGGGCATCGAGGCCGATGTGACCGCCGTCGACCTCTCCTCGGTCGAAAGCGCCGTCGCCGATCTGACCAGCCGCAGCGCCGCCATCGGCGAGGAGCTGACCGCGCTGTCCGACCGCGTCGCCGCGCTGGAAGAGAGCGGCAGCACGCTCACCGATCGGGTCTCGACCCTGGAGCGCGCGCCGGTGGAAGACGCGGTCTCTCCGGCCGCGATCGAAGCCTACGAACAGGAAATCGCGCGGCTGCGCGAAGAGGTGCAGGCGCAGCTCGCCGAGGTGCAGGCCCAGCGCGAAAGCGTCGAGGCGCTGGCCGAAGAGGCCGTGGCCGCCGAACGCGCCGCCCAGAGTGAGGCCCGGACCGCCGATCTGCGCGCCCAGGTGGCCGCGCTGCGCAGCGCGCTCGACAGCGGGCAGCCCTTTGCCCAGTCGCTCGAACCGCTGCGCGGCTCCGAGATGGTCGATCTGCCCGAGGCGCTGACCGCCACCGCGGGCGACGGCGTGGCCTCCATGGCCGAGCTGACCGAAAGCTACCCCGAGGCCGCCCGCGCGGCGCTGGCCGCCGCCCGCGAAGCCGGGGCCGCCTCGGAGAACCGGGGCCGCATCGCCGGCTTCTTCGCCGAGCAGCTCGGCGCCCGCTCGGTCACCCCGCGCGAAGGCGACAGCGCCGACGCGGTGCTCTCGCGCGCGGAAGCGGCGCTGCGCGGCGGCGACCTCGCGGCCACATTGCAAGAACTCTCCGCCCTGCCCGAGCCCGCCGCCGCGGCGATGTCGGACTGGAGGGCGCGCGCCGAGGCGCGGCTCGCGGCACTGGAGGCCGCCGCCGCGCTCTCCTCGGAACTGGATTCGGAATAAGGGTCGGCTCATGCTCTGGTCACTCATCAAGATCGTTCTTTTCGTCGCCATCGTGGCGGCCCTGACCCTTGGCGCCAGCTACCTGATGGAAAGCGAAGGCGGGGTGCAGATCACCGTCGCGGGGATGGAATTCACCCTCGGCCCGCTGCAGTCGGTGATCGCCGCCGTGGTGCTCTTCGTCGTGGTCTGGCTGGTGCTGAAGCTGGCCTCGCTCCTGGTGGCGGTCCTGCGCTTCATCAACGGCGACCAGACCGCGATCTCGCGCTATTTCGACCGCAACCGCGAGCGGAAGGGCTACCAGGCGCTGGGCGACGGGCTGACCGCGCTGGCCTCGGGCGAAGGCCGGCTGGCGCTGGCCAAGGCGCAGAAGGCCGAACGCTACCTGCACCGCCCCGAGCTGACCGACCTCTTGCAGGCCCAGGCCGCCGAGCAGATGGGCGACCGCAAGAAGGCGGAAGAGGTCTACAAGCGGCTCCTGAAGACCGATGCCACCCGCTTTGTCGGCGTGCGCGGGATCATGAAGCAGCGCCTCGCCTCGGGTGACACCGAGACCGCGCTGCGGCTCGCCGAACGCGCCTTCGCGATCAAGCCCAAGCACGAAGAGGTGCAGGACACGCTCCTGTCCCTGCAGGCCCGCAAGGCCGATTGGGCCGGGGCCCGGCGCACGCTGGCCGCCAAGCTCAAGCACGGCTCCATGCCGCGTGACCTGCACAAGCGCCGCGACGCGGTGCTGGCGCTCTCCGAGGCGCGCGACATCCTCGACGAGGGCAAGGACATCGAGGCCCGCGAGGCGGCGATCAGCGCCAACAAGGCCTCGCCCGACCTGATCCCCGCCGCCGCCATGGCCGCGCGCGGCTTCATCGCGGATGGTCGCAAGAAGAACGCCACCCGGCTTCTGAAGAAGGCCTGGCAGGCCCAGCCGCACCCCGAGCTGGCCGCCGCCTTCGCCGAGATCGAGCCTGCCGAAAGCCCCGCCGAGCGGCTGCGCCGCTTCTCGGCGCTGACCTCGATCCAGCCCGAGCACCGCGAGACCCGGCTGCTCTTGGCCGAGCTGCACCTTGCGGCCGAGGATTTTCCCGGCGCACGCCGCGCGGTCGGCGAGCTCTGGCAAAGCGAGCCCGACGCCCGGGTGCTGACCATGATGGCCGCGATCGAACGCGGCGAGGGCTCCGAGGACGCCATCGTCCGCGGCTGGCTCGCCAAGGCGCTGACCGCCCCGCGCGGGCCGCAGTGGGTCTGCGAGAACTGCAACAACATCCAGACCGAGTGGTCGCCGATCTGCAACAACTGCGACGCCTTCGACAGCCTGAGCTGGCGCACGCCGCCGAAGACCGACGTGACCCTGCCCGCGGGTGCCGAGATGCTGCCGCTCCTGGTCGGCCCCTCGGTCATGCCCCCCGACGAGGCCGAGCTGGTCGCGGAGGAGCCCGAGGTGGAGGATGCGGCGGAGGCATCTGAGACCTCCGAGGCGGCGCCGTCAGAGCCCGCATCCGAGGCTGAGGCAGCGCCCGAAGAAAATGCCGAGGCCCCGCGCGAAAAGGCCTCCTGACCCCTTCCCATCCCCCCGGCGCGGTGCTATGTGCCCGCGCACGGAAATTGGGCCGCTGTAGCTCAGCTGGTAGAGCACGTCATTCGTAATGATGGGGTCGTAGGTTCGAGTCCTATCAGCGGCACCATGTTTCCGGCCTTCCCATACATCCTGAGCGGGCCGGGTTGCCTCGGCGGGCGCGTGCCGCCGCGCCGGGTCACGCGGACCGATGGGCGCCGCGAATGTGTCTCATTGAATGTAGTCGGTGATGGCGCACCCGGTCAGCGCGCAGACGCCGGGCGGGCAGCTAAACCGCAGGACGCGACCGGGCTCAGCGCCCGGCCGCCTCCCCCAAATCCATCTCATCCACCGCCACCAGCGCGCCGCGTTGGCCGATGACCTGGCGGGCCAGGTGGCAGCCCGCGCGGCAGGCGGCAGAGAGGTCCGACCCGCGCAGCAGGGCGGCGAGGAAGCCCGCGTTGAAGGCATCGCCGGCTGCGGTGGTGTCGACAACTTCCGCGACAGGTTCGGGGGCGATCTCGAGCGCAACATCAGTGCCCCGCACCACCACCGTGTCATCACCG
The DNA here is from genome assembly GCF_021272185.1 of Roseivivax sp. GX 12232. Classification (GTDB taxonomy): domain Bacteria; phylum Pseudomonadota; class Alphaproteobacteria; order Rhodobacterales; family Rhodobacteraceae; genus Roseivivax. Next base: position 135,183 of record NZ_JAJSEC010000007.1, on the reverse strand, counting down.
TTCTTCACCACGACCAGCTCCGCCCCGGCGGCGCGGTAGCGGGTTGCGACGGCCTCGGGCGTGGCGTCGCCGAAGGCGGCGGCTTCGTCGGAGAAGGACGGCAAGACCACATCCGCGGCGGCGGCAGCTTTGGTGATCTCGCTCCGCAGGGTCTCCGCCGTTTCCCAGAGCGCGGGGCGGATGTTGGGGTCGAAGACCACCCGCACGCCCTCGGACCGGGCGCGGGCCAGCGCGGCGTGCAGACGCAGCCGGCCTTCGGGCGGCAGGATGGCCAGCGTGATGCCGGAGAAATAGGCCAGATCGCCCGGCTCGAGCTCCGGCAACGCCTCCAGATCGTCAGCAAGCGTCCGCGCCGCCGAGTTGGCGCGCCAATAGCTGAAGCTGCGCTCGCCCTCGTTCAGCGAGATGAGATAAAGCCCGACCGTCCGGTCGGCGCGCCGGGCCAGGATCGGGTCGATCCCGGCCTCGCGCATGAAAGCCTCCATACGGGCGGAAACATCGTCCTCCCCCACCGCGGAGAGATAGCCGACCGACAGCGCCAGATCGCCCACCTGCCGCAGATACCAGCAGGTGTTGAAGGTGTCCCCGGCGATGCCCATGGCGTAGTTGCCGTCGCCCGCCGGGGCCATCTCGATCATGCATTCGCCGATGCCCAGAACCCGGGTCATCGCGCCACCCCTGCCGCATAGGCCGCCGCGACGCCGCGCAGCTCGGCGAGGCCGCGCATCCGGCCGAGGTAGGGATAGCCCGCGCGCATGCCGCGCTCCTGGTCCCAGGCGATCATATGGCCGTGGTCGGGGCGCATGGGCAGCCTGGTCTCGCGCGCCGCCTCGATCCCCAGGACCTGGCCCAGGATCCGCACGAGACCCGCATCACCGCCCAGGTGCTCGGCTTCGTGGAAGCTGATGCCGTCGGCCTCGCGCCGGGTCGAGCGCAGGTGCAGGAAATGCACCCGATCGCCGAAACGGTCGAGCATGGCCGGCAGGTCGTTGTCGGGCCGGACGCCCAGCGAGCCGGTGCAGAAGGTCAGCCCGTTGGCGCGCAACTCGGAGCGCCCGAGGATCGCCGCGAGGTCGGCCTCGGTCGAGACCACGCGCGGCAGACCAAAGAGCGGAAACGGCGGATCGTCGGGGTGGATCGCCAGGGCGACGCCCAGCTCTTCGGCCACCGGCAGCACCCGGTCGAGGAAGGCGAAGAGGTTGGCGCGCAGGTCCTCGGGCCCGATCCCGTCATAGGCGGCGAGCCGGGCGCGGAAGGCCTCGAGCGTCCAGCTTTCCTCGGCGCCGGGCAGCCCGGCGATGATCGTGTCGGTCAGGCGCTGGCGTCCAGCCTCGTCCATCTCGGCGTTGCGGCGGGTGGCGGCCTCGACGATGTCGGCCCGGTGATCGGCGCGGGCGCCCGCGCGCTCCAGGACGAAAATGTCGAAGACCGCCGCGTCCACCGCGTCGTAGCGCAGGCAGCGCGCGCCGTCCGACAGCTCATGCGCGAGGTCGGTGCGCGTCCAGTCGAGGACCGGCATGAAGTTGTAGCAGACGGTGCGGATGCCGGCGGCGGCCAGGACCCGCAGGCTTTCGGCCCAGGCGTCGGCATGGGCCTCCCAGCCGGGGGCGCCGGTCTTGATGTCCTCGTGCACGGGGATGGATTCGACGACCACCCAGTCGAGCCCCGCCGCGCGGATCATGTCGCGGCGCGCCTCGACCTCCGCGCGCCGCCAGGCGACGCCCGCGGGCACGCCGTGCAGCGCCGTCACGATGCCGGTCGCGCCGGTCTGACGGATATCGGAAAGCGTCACGGGATCGTCGGGGCCGAACCAACGCCAGGATTCGATCATTTCTTGCCTTTCTTGTTGTCTGGAGGCCGCCTAGCCCGTGCGCGACACGGGCTCGAAGAGGTAGCCGTCGAAGGCCGGATCATCGACATCCGACAGCGCCATGAGCGTGTCGCGGACATTGCCGAGATGCTGCCACATGGCGGTCTGCGCCTGCTCGGGGTTGCGCGCCTGCAGCGCGGTCATGATCGCCTGGTGGTCGTCCAGCCAGGCGCGCCGGTAGGTGGTCTCGAAGATGCGGTTGTGCAGCCGCGCCCACATCGGGCTTTGCTCGCGCTTGCGCCAGAGCTCCTCGACCACGTCGACCAGCACCGAGTTCTGGGTCGCCTCGGCGATCAGCCGGTGAAAGGCCCGGTCGCCGGAATATTCCGAGGCGCCGCGTTCGAGGTCGGCGCGCTCGAGCTCCAGCGCCTCGCGCAGGCGCAGGATGTCGTTCTTGGTGACCATCCGGGCGGCGAAGCCGGCGATGTCGGCCTCGATCAGCTGGCGCGCCTGCAAGAGCTCGAAGGGCCCGATGTCGTCGCGCGCGGGCACGCTGGTGGCATGGGGGTTGGACGAGATGTAGATGCCCGAGCCCTTGCGGACCTCCACGGCGCCCTCGATCTCGAGCAGGATCAGCGCCTCGCGCACCAGCGAGCGCGAGACCCCGAGCCGTTCGGAGAGCCCGCGTTCGGGCGTCAGCCGGTCGCCCGGTTTCAGCCGGGCCTCGGCGATGAGGTCGCGGATCGCCCGGGCGATGTCCTGGTATTGGCGAGGCTTGTTCATGCGGTGTCCTCCTCGGCGCGTTCGGCGTAATAGGCCGCGAGGATATCGAAAGCGGGCTTCTTCGTCTGCTTGTCCGCCGCGATCAGGCCCTTGCGGTTCCAGCCCCGCTGGAACACGTTCTGCCGCCGTTCAACCCGGAAGTCGTAGAGAATCCAGGGCGACATGCCCTTCACGTAGTCCAGCGCGCGCAGCGTGGCGATCTGCTTGCGGTAGACCTCGGCCTGGTAGGCCAGCGAGAAAAGCCCGGTCTCGGGCCCCGCCTCGTGGTCGCCGTCGGCGCCGGTCTCGGAGATCACGACGGGCCTATCGGGGGCGGAGTTCTCGCCGATCACGCCCAACTCGTCGAAGTTCTCGTCGTACCAGCCGTAATATTCGTTGATGCCGATCACATCGATATGGGCCGCAAGCCGGTCCTCGATCTTCAGCTTGCGGTGGTTGACCAGGCAGGCGGCGGCGACGAGCCGGGTCGGGTCTTCCGCGCGGCAGGTCTCGGCGAGGCTGCGCATGAAGGCCAGCCGCGCGTCGGTGTCGGGGTTCTCGTTGCCGATCGACCAGATCGCCACGCTGGCGCGGTTGCGGTCGCGGCGGATGAGCTCGGTCAGCTGGTTGGTGGCGTCGCGCAGGGTCGCGGGGTTCTCGAAATCCACCGCCCAGTAGACCGGGATCTCTTCCCAGAGCAGGAAGCCCATCTCGTCGGCGATTTCCGCCGCGCGTTCGTGGTGCGGGTAATGCGCGAGGCGCAGGAAGTTGCAGCCCAGCTCCTTGGCATGGGCGAAGCGGCGGCGGATGTCTTCCTCGGAGGTCAGTTTGCCGTCACCGGCGTCGTCCTCGTGGACCGAGATGCCGCGCAGGAAGAGCGGGCGGCCGTTCAGCACGATCTCGGTGCCGCGCCGCGCGATGCTGCGGAAGCCCACGCGGTCCTGCACGCTGTCGCCCCCGGCGGTGCAGGTTACATCGTAAAGGCGCGGGCTTTCAGGCGACCAAAGTGCGGGCGCGGCCTCGATCCGGGCCTCGCCGCGGCCCTCGGTCAGGGGAATGTCGGTGGCCACGCCCAGCTCGGGGATCTCGAACCGCGCGGTGTCGGCCGGGCCGTCGGCCTGAACCGAGACGCGGATCGCGCCACCGTCGAGCCGCACGAAGAGGTCGCGGATCACCGTCGCGGGCGTCTCGTAGAGCGTCACCTCCCGGTAGATGCCGCCGTAGTTGAACCAGTCGGTGTTGCGCATCGGCACGCGGTCGCGGGTGCGGCTGTTGTTCACGCAGAGCATGAGCCAGTTCTCGCCCGGCACCAGCGCCTGGGTCAGCTCGAGGCAGAAGGGCGTCGAGCCGCCGTAATGGTTGCCGAGGAAGCGCCCGTTCACGAAGACCTTGCAATCGTATTGGGCGGCGCCGATCCGCAGGAAGCGGCGCCGTCCCTCGCTGAGCGGGTCCACCGTGACTGGCCGGCTGTACCAGGCGGAGCCTTCGAAGAAATACCATTTCTCCTTGAGCATCTGCCAGCACGAGGGCACCGGCACGGTCTCGCCCGTGTGGGGGTCGTAGTCCCAGGGCTCGATCCGGTCCCCGGGGTCTGCGGGCGTCATGGCGAACCACTTCTGCCGCAGCCCCGTATCGAGAAGATCGACACAGAAATTCCAGTCTCCGCCAAGCGACCGGCCAGACCGGCCGCCGGTGAAGATCAGGGTCTCGGCGTTCAGCGACTGCGTGTTGAAAGGACGGTCGTAGTCCTCGTCATGCAGCGCCTGCAGCGCGTTCTCCGCGATATCGGACCGTTCGAGCATGCCGGATCAGGAGCCCGAGCCGCCGGCCGCGCGGATGCGCTCGATCAGCTGCGCGACGGTCTCGGAGGTGGCGCCCACCTCGTCGTACATCGGCTGGACGGCCTCGACGAAGGGCGCCTTGTCGACCTCGTGGATCTCGACGCCCAGATCGGCCTGGGCCTCTTCGATCGCGGCGCTGGCGGCCTCTTCCCAGGCGACGCCGTGGCGCTCCTGCATTTCGGCGGCGGCGGTCTGCAGCGCCTCCTGCTGCTCGGGCGTCATCGCGTCCCAGGCGCAGTTCGACATGACCACGACCGAGGGGATGATGGTGTGCTCATCCATGGAGAAATGCGTCACCACCTCGCCGTGCCGGGCGGTGGTCAGCGCGGTCGGGTTGTTCTCGGCCGCGTCGACGACGCCCTGCTGCAGCGCGCTGTACAGCTCGCCCCAGGAAATCGGCGTGGGGTTGCCGCCGAGCAGTTCGACCATGCGGATCGCCGAGGGCGAGGGCTGCACGCGCACCTTCAGACCTTCGAGGTCGGCCGGCGACAGGATCGGCTTCTGACCGTAGAAGGACCGCGCGCCCTCGGTCAGGAAGGCCACGCCGCGGAAGCCATTGTCCACCGAGGCGGCCAGGATGTCCTGCCCGATCTCGCCCGAGACCACCGCGTTGAAGTGGTCCTTGCTGTCGAAGATGTACGGCAGGTTGATCGCGGAATAGCTTTCCTCGAAGGCCTCGAGCTCGGAGGCGTTCGAACGCGCCATCTCCAGCGCGCAGTTCTGCACCAGCTCCATCGATTCGCGCTGGGTGCCAAGCTGGGCGTTGGGGAAAATCTGGATCTTGATCTCGCCGTCGGTCAGCTCTTCCACGCGGTCGGCCATGTATTGCATGGAGACATGCGTGGGGTGATCCGGCGGGTTGTTGTGGTTCAGGCGCAGCGTGTCCGCGCTGGCGGCCGAGGCCGAGGCGACAAGGGCCGTGGTGGTCAGGAATGTGGTGACTTTCATGATGCTCCTCCCAGAATCTCGATGCGCGGGTCCACCGAATTGGTCGACCAAACGCGGGCAAGTTGCGCCATATTCTGACATCCAGTCAACCAATTTTCGCAAATTGGTTGACCAATCGTGCTGAGCCTGAGAGTTTGCGGCACGGATCTCGGCATGGGAGGGGACGAGATGAAGCACTGTCCAGCCGCATTGTTTTCGGGTCGGGGAGGCGCGGGATGAAGCCTGTCGTCGACACCGCCCTTCGCTGGATCGTCATCACGATCTTCTCGGTGCTCGTGGTTTGCGTGAGCTGGCAGGTGATCAGCCGCTACGTCCTCGGCACCCCCAGCGTGCTGACCGACGAGCTGGCGCGCTTTTTGTTCATGTGGCTCGCGCTGATCGGCGGGGCCTATACCTTCGGCGCCCGGCGCCACCTCGCCATCGACCTTCTGACCATCACCCTGAAGGGCCGCGCGCGGCTCATCTCGGAGGCGGCGATCCTGGCCGTGGTGATCACCTTCGCGGGCGTGGTCATGGTCTGGGGCGGCTGGTCGCTGGTCTCGCGCACGTTGGCCTCGGGCCAGGTGACCCCGGCGCTGCGCATCTCGATGGGCTGGGTCTACGGGGCCATCCCCTTCGCGGGCGCGGTCATCGCCTACTACTGCCTGACCTTCTTCGCCGAGATCGCCCGGGGCCGCCTGCCCAGCGGCGAGGGCGACACCGATCTGCCGTTGGAGTGAGGAGCGCACAATGGACTACGCAATCTGGGTTCTCTTCGGCTCTTTCGGGATCCTCATGGCCATGGGCGTGCCCATCGCCTTCGCCATCGGTTCGGCGGCGACGCTGACCTTCCTGCTGTTCATGGGGGTCGAGCAATCGGTCTTTATCGTCGCGCAGCAGATGGCCTCGGGGCTCGACAGCTTCACGCTTCTGGCGATTCCCTTCTTCATCCTGGCGGGCAACATCATGAACCGCGGCGGCATCGCGCTGCGGCTGATCGACTTCGCCAAGGTGCTGGCCGGGCGGCTGCCCGGCGCGCTGGCGCATTGCAACGTGATCGCCAACATGATGTTCGGCTCGATCTCGGGCTCGGCGGTGGCCTCGGCGGCCGCGGTCGGCGGGGTCATGGCCCCCCTGCAGGAGCGCGAGGGCTACGACCGGGGCTTCTCCGCCGCGGTGAACATCGCCTCCTGCCCGACGGGCCTCTTGATCCCGCCCTCGGCCACGCTGATCGTCTATTCGCTGATCACCGGCGGCACCTCCATCGCGGCACTGTTCGTGGCGGGCTACCTGCCCGGGCTCCTGATGGGGCTGGGGCTGATGATCGTCGCGGGGTTGATCGCCAAGCGCCGGGGCTACCCGGTGCCGCCGCGCCCCTCGCTCTCCGAGGTCTGGCGCGCAGCGCGTGACGCGATCCTGCCGCTGGGGCTGATCGTGGTGATCATGGGCGGCATCATCACCGGCGTCTTCACCGCGACCGAGGCCTCCGCCGCAGCCGTGATCTACGCGCTGGTCCTGGCACTGGTCTGGTACCGCGAAATCACCATCCGCGACCTGCCGAAGATCATCATGGAATCCGCGGTGACCACCTCGGTCGTGCTCTTGATGATCGGCGCCTCCATCGCGATGAGCCGCGCCATGGCCTTCGGGATGATCCCCAACACCATCTCGGACGTGCTTCTGGGCATCTCCGAGAACCCGCTGGCGATCCTCCTGGCGATCAACATCACGCTTCTCCTGATCGGCACCTTCATGGACATGACGCCGGCGCTGCTGATCTTCACGCCGATCTTCCTGCCGGTGGTCAACGACCTGGGCATGGACCCGGTGCATTTCGGCATCGTGATGACCTTCAACCTCTGCATCGGCATCTGCACCCCGCCCGTGGGCTCGGCCCTCTTCGTCGGCTGTTCCGTCGGCGGCACCTCGATCGCCAAGGTCATCCGGCCGCTTCTGCCGCTTTACGCGGTGCTGGTGACCCTGCTTCTGGTCGTGACCTATGTGCCCGAGATCAGCCTCTTCCTGCCACGTCTTCTGCTTGGATACGGCTCATGAAAACTCTGAACGCCTGGACCCTTGAGGCCCGCCACGCCTGCGGTCTCGACCTGCTCATCGAGGGACGGCACCAGCTGCGCATCCGCGTGCTCGAGGACGACCTGATCCGGGTTTCGCTGCTGAAGAACGGCGCCTGGCGGCTGCCGCGGAGCTGGACCGTCGCGCCCGGCGGCGAGATGCCCTGGGAGGGGCGCAGCCGCGACGACCTCTCGGGTTTCACCTGCCCGGCCCCGGTGGTGCGCGAAGGCGAGACCCTGGAGATCGAGACCGCGCAGCTGCGCCTGACCATCCGCCAGCCCCTGCAGCTCTGCTGGTCGGCGAAGATCGGCGAGACCTGGGTGCCCTTCGTCGAGGAACGCCCCACCGGCGGGACCATGCTGGGGGTCCGCGACCACGCCCACGGGCACTTCCTGCGGCGCTACCCGAACGAGCCCGTGCATGGCCTGGGCGAAAAGACCGGCGATCTTGACCGCTCGGGCCGCCGGTTCGAGATGCGCAACCTCGACGCCATGGGCTATGACGCCGAGACGACGGACCCGCTTTACAAACACGTGCCCTTCACCATGACCCGCACGGAAGGCGCCGGGGCCTGGTCGATCTTCTACGACAACCTCGCCTCCTGCTGGTTCGACCTCGGCAACGAGCTCGACAACTACCACCTGCCCTACCGCGCGCTGCGCGCCGAGGATGGCGATCTGGATTACTACATTCGCTGGGCGCCCGAGATGCTGGACCTCGTGAAGGCGCAGGTCCGGCTGACCGGCGGCACCGCCTTCCCGCCGCGCTGGACGCTGGGTTATTCCGGCTCGACCATGAGCTACACCGACGCGCCCGATGCCCAGGCGCAGCTCGAAGGGTTCCTCGACAAGATCGCCGAGCATCAGCTGCCCTGCGACAGCTTCCAAATGTCCTCGGGCTACACCTCGATCGGGGCCAAGCGCTATGTCTTCAACTGGAACCGCGACAAGGTGCCGGATGTCGACGCCATGGCGGCGCGCTTCCGCGAGGCGGGCGTGCATCTGATCGCCAACATCAAGCCCTGCCTCCTGCAGGACCACCCGCGCTACGCCGAGGCCACCGAGGCCGGGCTGTTCGTCCGCGACAGCGAGGCGCCCGAGCAGCCCGAGCGATCGATCTTCTGGGACGACGCGGGCTCGCATCTCGATTTCACCAACCCCAAGACCGTGGATTGGTGGAAGGAGGGCGTCACCACGCAGCTTCTCGAGCACGGCATCGGCTCGACCTGGAACGACAACAACGAATACGAGATCTGGGACCACGCCGCGCGCTGCGCGGGCTTCGGCACGGAGGTCGACGTGGGCCTGATCCGGCCCCTGATGCCGATCTTCATGAGCCGCGCCTCGGAAGAGGCCCAGCGCGCCCATGCGCCGGGAAAGCGGCCCTATCTCATCTCACGCTCCGGCGCGCCGGGGCTGCAACGCCACGCGCAGACCTGGTCGGGCGACAACCGCACCGACTGGAAGACCATCCGCTACAACATCCGCACCGGCCTCGGGATGAGCCTCTCGGGCTTCTACAACATCGGCCATGACGTCGGCGGCTTCGCCGGCCCCCGGCCCGAGCCCGAGCTCTTCCTGCGCTGGGTGCAGAACGGCATCTTCCACCCGCGCTTCACCATCCATTCCTGGAACGACGACGGCACGGTGAACGAGCCCTGGATGTATCCCGAGGTCCTGCCGCAGATCAAAGAGGCGCTGGCCCTGCGCTACCGGCTTCTGCCCTATCTCTACACCTGCCTCTGGCAGGCGGCGGCGCGGGACGAGCCGATGCTGCGGCCGCTTTTTCTCGATCACCCCGAGGATGCCTCTGCCTGGGAAGAGCGCGACGAGTTCCTGCTGGGCCGCGACCTGCTGGTCGCCAATGTGCTCGACAAGGGCGCCGAGACGCGCAGCGTCCTCCTGCCCCGGAACGGCACCGGCTGGTGGGATTTCCACGCCGGGACCTGGCACGAGCCGGGCGCGCGGGTCGATCTGCCGGTCGACCTGGGCTCCATGCCGCTTTTCGTGCGGGCGGGCGCGGTCCTGCCGATGTCCACCGGCGCGATGCGCGCCGATCCAGACGCGGAAACCGGGCGCGCGCTGCATCTTTTCCCCGCGCCCGAGGGCACATCGGAAAGCCTGCTCTACGAGGACGACGGGATCAGCGAGGCGCCGCGCCACAGCCTGCTGACCTTCGCCCTCGGCGCGGATGCGGAGGCCGTGACGCTCGACTGGGCCCAAAGCGGACCCGGCGCGCCACTGCTGCCCAAGGCGCGGATCGTGCTGCCCGAGGGCGAAACCCGCGCCCTCACCCTGCGCGGTGAGCGTGCAAGCCACGGCGCGGAGGTGACCCTGTGACCCAGCTGGCACTGACCACCGAGGCCCCCCGCTACGACCGCGCAGCATTGCGCCCGCGCATCCTGCACATCGGCTTCGGCGCCTTCGGGCGCGCGCATCCGATGTGGTTCCTCGACCGCGGGCTGGATGCGGCGGGCGGGGACTGGGGTGTCGTCGCGGCCCGGCTGAACTCCGGCGCCGAGGCGCTCGACGCGCTCGAGACCGCCGGGGGGCGCTACCACCTGGCCGCCGCCGACGGCAGCGCGGCGCTTCTGCGCGAGGTCGGCTGCGTGATCGCCACCCGTCATCCCAAGCGCGACGGCCCCGAGGCGCTGCCCGATCTGATCGCGCAGCCCGGCCTCGACGTGATCTTCCTGACCGTAACCGAGAAAGGCTACTGCCAGCGTGACGGGCGGCTCGACCAAAGCCGCGAGGACGTGCGCGCGGATCTCGCCGAGGACAGCACCCCCGGCACCGCCATCGGCCTGCTGGTCGAAGGGCTGCGCCGCCGCCGCGCGGCGCAGGGCGCGCCGATCACCGTCCTGTCCTGCGACAACATCCCGAGCAACGGCACGCTGCTGCGGCAGGTGACGCTGGACTTCGCGGCAGCGCGGCAGCCCGAGCTGGCGGATTGGATCGAAGCCAATGTCGCCTTCCCCAGCGCCATGGTCGACCGCATCACGCCCGCCATGGACGAGGCCGGGCGCGCCCTGATCCGCGACCTCGCGGGCACCGAGGACCCCAATGCCATCGTGACCGAACCCTTCGCGCAATGGGTGGTCGAGGATCACTTCGCCGGCCCGCGCCCACCGCTGGCCGAAGGTGGCGCCGAGCTGGTCGCCGATGTGACGCCCTTCGAGGAGATGAAGCTGCGCATGCTCAACGGCGCGCACAGTTTCCTCGCCCATGCCGGGCGGCTCGCGGGCCATGAGACCGTGGCCGAGGCCGTGGGCGACCCCGCCCTGCGCGAGGCGACCCGCCGGCTCATGCTGGACGAACAGGCGGTGACGCTCGACATGCCCGAGGGCACCGACCTTGCGGCCTATGCCGAGGCGCTGATCGCGCGGTTCGACAACACGCGGCTGCGCCACCGGCTCGATCAGATCGCCCAGGACACCAGCCAGAAGATGCCGCAGCGGCTGTTCGAACCGGCCGCGCTGAATGTGGCGGCGGGCCGGCCCTGGCCGCTGACCGCGCTGGCCCTCGCCTGCTGGATCGCCGCGCTGCGCGACCTACCCCGTGTCGCCGACCCGCTGGGCGATGAGCTTCTCGCGGCAGTACGAGCCGAGGATCCCGCCCGGGCGCTTCTGTCGCTGCCCCGCCTCTGCCGCGATCCCGCGCCGCTGATCGGCCCGGTCCGCGACGCATTCGACACCCTGTCCCGCCGCGGTCTCCAGGCCGCGCTGAAGGAGGCCCTGTGACCCGTTTCCTGAACGCCGATTTCCTGCTCGACACCCCCGAGGCGCGCCGCCTCTACCACGAGGTCGCCCACGACCTGCCGATCGTCGACTACCACAACCACCTGCCACCAGCGGAGATCGCCCAGGACCAGCGCTGGGACGAGCTGGGCACGCTCTGGCTTGGGCATGACCACTACAAGTGGCGGGTCATGCGTTGGGCGGGCGTCGAGGAGCGCCTCGTGACCGGCGACGCCGACCCGCGCGAGAAGTTCGACGCCTTCGCCCGCGCCATGCCGAAGATGGTCGGCAACCCGGTGCACCACTGGAGCCACCTGGAGCTTTGGCGCTACTTCGACCTGGACGGCACGATCCTGAGCGAGAAGACCGCCGATCACGTCTGGGAAGTCACGCGCGAGCGCCTGGCCCGGCCCGACTACGGCGCGCGGGGCCTCTTGAGCCGCATGAAGGTCGAGCTGGTGGGCACGACCGACGACCCGCTTGATACGCTCGAGCATCACGCCGCGCTGAAGGATGCGCCCTGGCGCGTGGTGCCGACCTTCCGCCCGGACCCGGCGGTCAAGATCGAGGCTTCGGGCTTCGCCGACTGGGTGGCGCGGCTTGAAGAGATGACTCATCCGATCCGCGGCTTCGAGGACCTGGTGGCCGCGCTGGAGCTGCGGCTCGACCATTTCGTCGCCCATGGCTGCCGGGCCGCCGACCACGGGATCGACCGGCTCGATGCCGGGGCGCCGGTCAGCGAGGCGACGCTCGACGCCGCGCTCGACAGCGCCCGCGCCGGGCGTGAGATCGGTGCCGAGACGGCGGCCTCCTGGCGCGCGGCGGTCTTCGTCGCCATGGGCCGGGCCTATGCGCGGCGCGGGCTGGTGATGCAGCTGCACGTCAACGCGATGCGCAACAACCGCAGTCGGCTTCTCGATGCCGCGGGGCGCGACGCGGGCGCGGATTCGATCCGCGACATCGGCCTGGCCGAGCCGCTGAACGCGCTCCTCGACCGGCTCGATTGCAGCAACGAGCTGCCGCGCATGGTGATCTACGGGCTCGACCCGGCGCGAAACCCCGCGATCGTGACGACCGCGGGCAATTTCCAGGACGGCAGCGTGCCGGGCAAGGTGCAGGCCGGGACCGCCTGGTGGTTCAACGACCAGCTCGACGGGATGGAGGAGCAGATGCGCACCCTGGCGCAGATGGGCCTGATCTCGACCTTCCTGGGCATGCTGACCGACAGCCGGTCCTTCCTGTCCTTCCCGCGGCACGAGTATTTCCGGCGGCTGTTCTGCCGGATCCTCGGCCGCTGGGCCGCCGAGGGCCATGTGCCGGACGATGCCGAGACGCTGGACGAACTGACCCGCGACGTCTGTTACCGCAACGCCCGCGACTGGTTCCGCACCTGACGCGGGCGGCGCGGCGCGCGGGCCACCGGGATCACTTGCCCGAATACTCCCGGTACCACTCCACGAAGCGGCGGATGCCGTCGCGGAAGTCGGTCTGCGGACGGTAGCCGGTGAGGTTCTGCAGAAGCGTCGCATCCGCCCAGGTGGCGGGCACGTCGCCGGTCTGCATCGGCATCATGTTCTTCTCGGCCTCCTGGCCGAGGGCCTCTTCGATCCCGGCGATGAAATCCATCAGCCGGACCTTGTCGGAATTGCCGATGTTCACCACGCGGAACGGGGCGGCGGGGCTCAGGGTATCGGCCTCGACGCGGGTCTCCTCGCCGCCAGGCACCGCGTCGACCAGAAGCCGGATGCCGCGCACCAGGTCGTCGATATAGGTGAAGTCGCGATACATGTCGCCGTAGTTGTAGACGTCGATCGGGCGGCCATCGAGGATGAGATCCACAAATTTGTAGAATGCCAGATCCGGCCGGCCCCAGGGGCCGTAGACCGTGAAGAAGCGGAACATGGTCGTTGGTACTTGGTGGATATGCGCCCAGGCGTGGCCCATGCTCTCGTTGGCCTTCTTGGTGGCGGCATAAATCGTGAGCTGGGTGTCCGCCTTATCCGTCTCTGAATAGGGCATTTCCTCGTTGGCGCCATAAATCGACGACGTCGACGCCATAAGAAGATGTTGGACAGCGTGGCGGCGGGCCGCCTCCATGACGGAAAAGGTGCCCATCACGTTTGTCGAAAGATAGGCCTTGGGGTTCTCGAGCGAGTAGCGCACCCCGGCCTGGGCGGCGAGATGCACGATCACGTCAGGCTCGAAGGCATCGGCGGCGGCGTCGAAGGCCTCCTGGTCCTCGAGTAGCGCCTCGGTCGCGGTGAAGCCGGGCTTCTGGAACAGATGCGCGTGGCGGCGCTGCTTCAGGCGCACGTCGTAGTAATCGGTCATGCCGTCGAAGCCATGCACCGTGAAGCCCTCGTCGAGCAGCAGCCGCGAGAGGTGGAAACCGATGAAACCGGCCGAACCGGTGACGAGAACGCGTGTCATGGAAGGCCCCTTGTTGCGCTTGCCCCCGCCTTCCTAGGCGGGCGGCGCGGGCTTGGAAACCCCGGGCCCTGCAACGCCGGGCCGCGCACGGGCGTTCACCTCTGAGTGAGACCCCGGAGCGGGCTTTGCCCACGCCCCGTGGCTTGCGTCACAGTGTTTCCGACCATCAGGAGGACCCGACATGCCCCGCTCTTTCCGCGCCGCATCGCTGGCGCTTGCGATGATCCTGCCCGCCCCGGCGCTGCAGGCCGCCGAGATCACCGTCGCCGGCGGCTGTTTCTGGTGCGTCGAGGCCGATTTCGAGAAGGTGCAAGGCGTCTCGGAGGTGGTCTCGGGCTATACCGGCGGCTCGACCCGGAACCCGACCTACAAGCAGGTGGTCGCCGGCGGGACCGGCCATTACGAGGCCGCGCGCATCGACTACGACCCCGGCGTCGTCAGCCGCCGCCAGCTCTACGACAGCTTCTTTCGCTCGATCGACCCTTTCGACGATGGCGGGCAGTTCTGTGACCGGGGCGAGTCCTACCGCCCGGCGATCTTCGTCTCGAACCCCGAGGCCCGTGCCGATGCCGAGGCGGCGAAAGCCGCGGCGGAGCGCGCGCTGGGAGAAGCGGTCGCCGTGCCGATCCTCGACGCGCAGACCTTCTACGAGGCCGAGGACTACCACCAGGATTACTACAAGAGCAGCGAGCGCACCCTGACCCGCTTCGGCTATGTCGACCGGAAGGATGCCTACAAGCGCTACCGCCAGGCCTGCCGCCGCGATGAGCGGGTGCGCGAGGTCTGGGGCGACGCCGCGCCCTTCGCGGGCGGATAAGCCCGGGTTAGGCTCTGATATCGCGCCGTTTCAGGCGCCCGGGCCGAAGCGGTCCTCGATGTCCTTGAGGTCGGGGATCGCATCGGCGGTGCCGACCCGGCTGACCATGATCGCCCCGGCCTTGGCCGCGAGGTCGAGCGCTTGGCGCATCGGCAGCCCCCGGTCGAGCCCGGCGATCAGGTAGCCGGTGAAAGTGTCGCCCGCGCCGGTGGTGTCCACCGCCTCGGCGGGCACCGGCGGGATCTCGGTGCGGGTGCCGGTGTCGGTCTCGTACCAATGCGCGCCCTCGGCGCCGCGCGTCACCACCACGTCGCGCACCGGCAGTTCCGCCGGGCCCAGCCCGGTGGCGGCGCGCAGCTGCTCGGCCTCGACCGCGTTCAGGATCAGCAAATCGAGCAGCGGCATGACCGCCTTCACGGCATCGGCCTCGAAGGGCGCGGCCGCATAGGCGATGCGCATGCCCCGGCGCGAGGCCAGGGTCGCCGCCTGCCGTTGGGCGTTGGTCTCGTTCTGGAACAGGAAGATATCGTGGCTTTCGCCGTGCCCCAGCCGGTCGGCCAGCGCGATCTCGGAAATCGCGCGGTTTGCACCGGGATAGAGAATGATCTGGTTCTCGCCCGCTTCGTCCACGGCGATCACCGCATGGCCCGAGGCCTCGCCGATGCGGTCGATCAGCCTTGTGTCGACGCCGTATTCGAGCAGCCGCTCGATCATCCAGCCGCCGTCGGGGCCCACGGCCCCGAGGTGGCGCACCTGGGCGCCGGCGCGGGCGATGGCCACCGACATGTTCGCGCCCTTGCCGCCGAGCCCCCGGCTGTAGCGGGTCGAGGCCAGCGTCTCGCCCGGTCCGGGCAGATGCGGCACGCGGTAGACCAGGTCGGCGTTGATCGACCCGAGGTTCCAGACGGTCATGGGCGCCCCCGTTTCCCTGTCGCGGGCCTCAGCCCACCTTGCAGGCGGCCAGCACCGCCATGTTCAGAATGTCGTTGGCCGTCGAGACCGTCGAGCAGATCTGGATCGAGTGATCCACCCCCGCGAGGATCGGCCCGATCACCGTGGCCCCGGCCATCTCCTGCAGGAGCTTGGTCGAGATCGAGGCCGAATGCCGCGCGGGCACCACCAGCACATTGGCCGGCCCGGTCAGCCGCGAGAAGGGATAGGCCTTCTGCGCCTGGGCATTCAGCGCCACGTCGACGGTCATCTCGCCTTCGTATTCGAAGTCCACCCCGCGCCGGTCGAGCACCTTGGAGGCGACATGCATTTTGGTCGCGCGCTCCGAGACCGGGTAGCCAAATGTCGAGAAGCTGAGGAAGGCCACCCGCGGCTCGAGCCCGAGGTGCTGGGCCACGCCCGCCGCGCGTTCGGCGATGTCGGCGAGGTCCTCCTCGTCGGGCCATTCCTGCACCAGCGTGTCGCCGATCAGCACGATGCGCCCGTTGTGAATGAGCGCCGTAACCCCCACCGCGCCATGGGCGGCATCGGCGTCGAAGACGTGGTTCATCCGCTCCAGCACATGCGCCGACTTGCGCGTCGCCCCGGTGATCAGCCCGTCGCCATGGCCATGGGCCAGCATCAGCGCGGCGAAGACATGGCGGTCCCGGGCGGCCAGCCGGTGCACGTCCTGGCGGTCCATGCCCTTGCGCTGGTTCCGGTCGTAGAGGAAGTCCTTGTAGAGCTCGAGGTGGGCGGTATTGGCGGCGTTCACCACCTCGATCTCACGCACGGCGTCGCCCATGCCGGCGGCCTCGAGCTTGGCTTTCACGTCGGCCTCGCGGCCCACCACCAGCGCCTTGCCAAAGCCCGACCGCTGGTAGGTCGCGGCGGCGCGCAAGACGCGCGGGTCGTCGCCCTCGGCGAAGATCATCCGCGCCTGGGCCGCCCGGGCGCGCGCCGAGATGCCCTGCAGGATCGAGGCGGTCGGATCGAGCCGGGTCTTCAGCGAGACCTCGTAGGCCTCCATGTCGACGATCGGACGGCGCGCGGCGCCGGTGTCCATGCCCGCCTTCGCCACCGCCGGCGGGATGCGGTAGATCAGCCGCGGATCGAAGGGCGTGGGGATGATGTAATCCCGCCCGAAGGCCAGGTTGCGCCCATAGGCCACGGCGACCTCATCCGGCACATCCTCGCGGGCGAGCGCGGCCAGGGCCTCGGCGCAGGCGATCTTCATCTCGTCGTTGATGGCGCGGGCGTGGATGTCCAGCGCGCCGCGGAAGAGATAGGGAAAGCCCAACACGTTGTTGACCTGGTTGGGATAATCCGACCGCCCCGTGGCGACGATGGCGTCGAGCCGCACCTCGTGCGCCTCTTCGGGGGTGATCTCGGGGTCGGGGTTGGCCATGGCGAAGATCACCGGGTCGTCAGCCATGCTTTCGACCATCTCGCGGGTCACCGCCCCCTTGACCGAAACGCCCAGGAAGACGTCGGCGCCCTTCATCGCCTCTTCGAGGCTGCGGTACGGGGTGTCGACCGCATGGGCCGATTTCCACTGGTTCATGCCCTCGGTGCGGCCCTGGTAGATCACGCCCTTGGTGTCGCAGACCACGCAGTTCTCGTGCCGCGCGCCCATGGACTTCAAAAGCTCGATGCAGGCGATGCCCGCGGCCCCGGCCCCGTTGAGGACAATCTTCACGTCCTCGATCTTCTTGCCCGAGATGTGCAGCGCGTTGATCAGCCCGGCGGCGCAGATCACCGCGGTGCCGTGCTGGTCATCGTGGAAGACGGGGATGTTCATCTCTTCCTTGAGCCGCTGCTCGATGATGAAACATTCCGGCGCCTTGATGTCCTCGAGGTTGATGCCCCCGAAGGTCGGCTCCATGAGCTTGACCGCCTGGCAGAAGGCCTCGGGGTCCTCGGTATCCAGCTCGATGTCGATGGAATTGACGTCGGCGAAGCGCTTGAAGAGCACCGACTTGCCCTCCATCACCGGCTTCGAGCCGAGCGCGCCGAGGTTGCCGAGCCCGAGCACCGCCGTGCCGTTCGAGATCACCGCCACCAGGTTGCCCTTGTTGGTGTAGTCATAGGCGGTCTCGGGATTGGCGGCGATTTCCTCGCAGGGCACCGCGACGCCCGGGCTATAGGCCAGGCTCAGATCCCGCTGGGTGGCCATGGGCACGGTGGCCTGCACCTCCCATTTGCCGGGGCTCGGCTCGAGGTGGAAAGCCAAAGCCTCTTCGCGGGTGAATTTCTGCCGTGCCATGCGCGCCCTCCCTTGCGTCCGTCCGGGCTTATCCGAGGGGGGCATGGCTCTCAACTCCGGTAGCGCTACCAGCATCCGCCGACGCCCCGGCATTTCGGCTTTCGCCCTCGCGCGCGCTTGCTTAGGGTCCGCGAAAGATCACGCGAGGAGACCCATGAGTGCCGCCGCAACGCCGATGATGGCGCAATATCTCGAGATCAAGGAGCGCCACAAAGACGCGCTCTTGTTCTACCGGATGGGGGATTTCTACGAGCTCTTCTTCGACGACGCCGCAGCGGCGGCCGAGGCGCTCGACATCGCGCTGACCAAGCGCGGCAAACACGCGGGCGAGGATATCCCGATGTGCGGCGTGCCGGTCCATGCCGCCGAGAGCTACCTGCTGACGCTGATCCGCAAGGGCTTCCGCGTGGCGGTCTGCGAACAGATGGAAAGCCCCGCCGAAGCCAAGAAGCGCGGCCACAAATCGGTGGTCAAACGCGACGTGGTGCGGCTGGTGACGCCGGGCACGCTGACCGAAGAGAGCCTTCTCGAGGCGCGGCGGCACAACTACCTTGCGGCGATTTCCATGGTGCGCGGCGAATGCGCGCTGGCCTGGGCGGATATTTCCACCGGGGCCTTCCACGTCATGCCGCTGAGCGCCGCGCGGATCGGGGCGGAACTGGCGCGGCTCGCCCCCGCCGAGGTGCTGGTGGCCGAGACCAGCGAGGAAGAGCTGCGGCCCGTGCTGGACGACCTCGGGCTTCTGCCGACGGTGCTGTCGAAGGCCTCATTCGACTCTGTTTCGGCCGAAAACCGGCTTCTGACGCTCTTCGGGGTGGCCTCGCTCGAGCCTTACGGCGCCTTCGGGCGGGCCGAGACGGCGGCCATGGGCGCGGTGGTCGATTACCTCGACATCACCCAGAAGGGGAAGCTGCCGCTCCTGCGTCCGCCCCGGCAGGACCAGGTCTCGCGGCTTCTGCAGATCGACGCGGCGACCCGGGTGAACCTGGAGCTGACCCGCGGCGCGGGCGGCACCCGGGCGGGCTCTCTCCTGTCGGTGATCGACCGGACGGTGACGGCGGGCGGCGCGCGGCTTCTCGAACGCCGGCTTTCGGCGCCCTCGCGGGACCTCGCGCAGATCCGCGCCCGGCAGGACGGTGTGGCCTGGGCGCTGGAGGCGCGCGATCAGGCTCTGTTCCTGCGCGATGCGCTGAAAAACGTGCCCGATCTCGACCGCGCGCTGTCGCGGCTGGCGCTCGACCGGGGCGGCCCGCGCGACCTCGCGGCGGTGCGCAACGCGCTGATCGAGGCGCAGGGCATCGCGGCGCGGCTCGAGGGGACGGAACTGCCCGAACTCCTGGACGAGGCCCGCGCGGCGCTGGCGCGGCAGATGGAGGTGCTCGACACGCTTGACGAGGCGCTGATCGCCGAGCCGCCGCTTCTGACCCGCGACGGCGGTTTCATCGCCGAGGGCTTCGATGCGGACCTCGACGAGGCGCGGACGCTGCGCGACGAGGGCCGCGGGGTGATCGCCGGGCTGCAGGCGCGCTACGCCGAGGAGACCGGCATCAACGCGCTGAAGATCAAGCACAACAATGTGCTGGGCTATTTCATCGAGACCACGGCCACCCATGCACAGAAGATGCTGGCCCCGCCCTTCTCGGAGACCTTCATCCACCGCCAGACGACGGCCAACCAGGTGCGCTTCACCACGGTCGAACTCTCGGACCTGGAAACCCGCATTCTGAACGCTGGCGGGCGGGCGCTGGAGATCGAAAAACGGCTCTATGACAGCTTGAAACAGGCCATTTTGACCGTCGCACCGGAGCTGGGCGAGACCGGGCTGGCGCTGGCGGAATACGACCTCGCGGCAGGGCTGGCGGATCTCGCCGCCGCCGAGGACTGGTGCCGCCCGAAGGTCGACGAGAGCCGCGCGTTTCACGTGGAACAGGGCCGCCACCCGGTGGTGGAGCGCGCGCTCCGGGCGCAGGGCGGCGCGCCTTTCGTGGCCAATGACTGCGGGCTCTCGCCCGAGGGCGACGGCCCGGCGCTGGAGCTGCTGACCGGGCCCAACATGGCGGGTAAGTCGACCTACCTGCGGCAGAATGCGCTGATCGCCATTCTGGCGCAGATGGGCGCCTATGTGCCCGCCAGCGCCGCGCATCTGGGCGTGGTGAGCCAGATCTTCAGCCGCGTCGGCGCCTCGGACGACCTGGCGCGGGGCCGCTCGACCTTCATGGTCGAGATGGTCGAGACCGCCGCCATCCTGAACCAGGCCGACGACCGGGCGCTGGTGATCCTCGACGAGATTGGGCGCGGCACGGCGACCTACGACGGGCTGTCGATTGCCTGGGCGACGCTGGAACACCTGGCCGAGGTGAACCGGGTGCGGGGGCTGTTTGCCACGCATTACCACGAGCTGACCGTGCTGGCGGGCAAGCTCGCGGGCGTCAGCAACGCCACGGTGGCGGTGAAGGAATGGGAAGGCGAGGTGGTCTTCCTGCACGAGGTGCGCAGCGGCGCCGCGGACCGCTCCTACGGGGTGCAGGTCGCGCAGCTCGCGGGCCTGCCGAAGGCGGTGGTGGCCCGGGCGAAATCCGTGCTCGAGGCGCTGGAGAAAGGCGAACGCGAGAAGACCACGCCCAAGGCGCTGATCGACGATCTGCCGCTCTTCTCGGTGGTGGCCCGCGAGGCGGAGGCCGCGCCCGCGCAGGAAAAAGCCGCGCCCTCGGAGGTCGAGGCGCGGCTCAAGTCGATCAATCCCGACGATCTGAGCCCACGCGCGGCGCTCGAGGCGCTCTACGAATTGCGCGGGCTCCTGGGCGAGGGCTAACTCAGCCCGGGTTCGAGCTGACGCCGACCTGGGCGGGCCGCAGCAGGCGGTCGTGCAGCATGAAGCCTTCGGCCGAGACCTGGATGATGTCGCCAGCCTTGGTCTCGGGCAGCGGCGCCTCGAACATCGCCTCGTGGTGCTTGGGGTCGAAGCGGTCGCCGACCTCGGGCTTGATCACCTCGATGCCGTGCTTCTTGAAGACCGAGAGCAGCTCACGCAGGGTCAGCTCGACGCCCTCGAGAAGCGCCGCGGAAATCTGCTTCTGCTCGTCGTTGGCGGTGGCCAGCGCGCGCTGCAGGTTGTCGTAGACCGGCAGCAGGTCGCGGGCGAGCCGGGTGCCGCCGTATTGCTCGGCCTCGCGGCGGTCGCGGTCGGAGCGTTTGCGCGCGTTCTCGGCATCGGCGAGCGCGCGCATGAACTTGTCCTTGTAGCCGTCACGCTCGGCCTCAAGCTCGGCGATGCGGTCGGCCTCGGTGGGCTCTGCCGCCTCGAATGCCTCTTCCTCGGCCTCGGCCTCGGCTTCGAGCGCGTCCAGGTCATCGAGGAAATCGTCGTTCTTCGGATCTGCCATGCTCATCCTCTATTTTCGGTCGGACAGGAGCTTGCCGACCAGCTGGGCGGTGTAATCCACGATCGGAACGATCCGACCGTAATTGAGACGGGTGGGCCCGATGACGCCCACCGCGCCGATAATCTTTCGGTCCGCGTTCATATATGGAGAGACGACCAGAGAGGAACCCGAAAGCGAGAAAAGTTTGTTCTCGGAGCCGATGAAGATGCGCACCCCCTCCCCGCCTTCGGTCAGTTCGAGGAATTCCGCGATGTCGCGCTTGCGCTCGAGGTCGTCGAACAGGCTGCGGATGCGGTCGAGATCCTCGCCCGGGGCCTCTTCGCCCAGGAGATTCGCCCGTCCCCGGACGATCAGCCGCTCGGAGCGGTCGCCCTCCTCGGCCCAGACGGCGAGCCCTGATTCGACCATTTCATGCGCCAGGCTGTCGATTTCCTGGCGCCGCGCGGCGATGTCGCGCACCACGTCGCGGCGCATGTCCGACAGCGTGCGCCCCTCGACGATGGCGTTGAGGAAGTTCGCCGCCTCGCGCATCGCCGAGGGCGTCATGCCCGGCGGCGGGGTGAAGACGCGGTTCTCGACCTGGCCGTCGTCGAAGACCAGCACCACCAGCGCCCGGCTGGGCGCGAGCGAGACGAACTCGATGTGCCGGATCGGCGCCTCGTGCTTGGGCGTCAGCACCAGCGAGGCGCCATGGGTCACGCCCGAGAGCGCCGAGCCCACCCGGTCGAGCAGGTTGCCCACGTCGTCGGTATTGGTGCCCAGCGTCGCGTCGATGCGGGTGCGGTCCTCGCGGTCGAGGTCGCGCACCTCCAGAAGCCCGTCGACGAAGAGCCGCAGCCCCAGTTCGGTCGGCACGCGGCCGGCGCTGACATGCGGGCTGTCGAGGAGCCCGAGGTATTCGAGATCCTGCATGACATTGCGCACGGTCGCCGCGGAGACCTGTTCCGACAGGGTCCGGGTGAGCGTGCGCGAGCCCACGGGCTCCCCGCTTTCCAGGTAGCCCTCGACCACGCGGCGGAAGACCTCGCGCGAGCGGTCGTTCATCTGATCGAAGAGTGTGGTGCCGTCCTGCATCTGACGTGATTTCCGTTCCGACCCATTAAATTCGCCTCGCGGCCGGGGTCAATCGGGGTTGCTGCGCGGGGTCTCCGGTCTGTATTCGGTGCGCAAATCAAGGAGAGACACCATGCGTCCGTCTGGAAGAGACTTAAACGAAATGCGCTCCGTTTCAATCGAGACCGGGGTCACGAAACACGCGGAAGGCTCCTGCCTGATCCGCATGGGCGACACCCATGTCCTCTGCACTGCCAGCATCGAGGACCGCGTGCCGCCCTTCATCAAGGGCTCGGGCCTGGGTTGGGTCACCGCGGAATACGGCATGCTGCCGCGCTCGACCTCGAGCCGGATGCGCCGCGAGGCCAGCGCCGGCAAGCAGGGCGGCCGCACCGTGGAGATCCAGCGGCTGATCGGCCGCAGCCTGCGCGCGGGCGTCGACCGTGTGGCGCTTGGCGAGCGCCAGATCACCGTCGACTGCGACGTGATCCAGGCCGACGGCGGCACCCGCTGCGCCTCGATCACCGGCGGCTGGGTGGCGCTGAAACTGGCGGTGAACAAGCTGATGAAGGCCGGGGATGTGACCTCGGATCCGCTGGTCTCGCCGGTGGCGGCGGTGAGCTGCGGGATCTACGCGGGCCAGCCGGTGCTCGACCTCGACTACCCCGAGGACAGCGAGGCGGGCGTCGACGGCAATTTCATCATGCGTGGCGATGGCCAGCTGATCGAGATCCAGATGTCGGCCGAAGGCGCGGTCTTCTCGCGCGACCAGATGAACGGGCTTGTCGACCTCGCCGAGAAAGGCGTGGGCGAGCTTGTCACGGCCCAGCTCGAGGCGGTGAAATGACCCGCAGCTTCAACGGCGACCGGCTTCTGGTCGCCACCCACAACCAGGGCAAGCTCGAGGAGATCGCGGCACTGCTGGAGCCCCGCGGGGTCACCGTGGTCGGCGCCGCCGAGATGGCGCTGGAGGAGCCCGAGGAAACCGGCACGACCTTTGTCGAAAACGCCCGGATCAAGGCCCATGCGGCGGCCAGGGCGACGGGCCTGCCGGCGCTTTCGGACGATTCCGGCATCGAGATCGACGCGCTCGACGGCGCGCCCGGCGTCTATACCGCCGATTGGGCCGAGACCGGTGCGGGGCGCGACTTCACGATGGCCATGACCAAGGCGCACGACCGGCTCATCGCCGCGGATGCGCCCCAGCCCTGGTCCGCGCGCTTCTGCTGCACGCTGGTCCTGGCCTGGCCCGACGGGCACGACGAGGTCTTCCCCGGCGTGATGGAAGGCCAGGTGGTCTGGCCGATGCGCGGCGACCAGGGCCATGGCTACGATCCGATCTTCCAGCCCGAGGGTTTCGACGTCACCTTCGGCGAGATGGACCGCTGGGAAAAGAACGAGATCAGCCACCGCGCCGATGCGATGCGCAAGTTCCTGGGCGGCTGTTTTGGCTGAGAGCTGGGAAGACGGGGGCTTTGGGCTCTATGTGCATTGGCCGTTCTGCGAGGCCAAATGCCCCTATTGCGACTTCAACTCGCATGTCACCCGCGAGATCGACACCGAGCGCTGGCGCCGCGCCTACCTGGCCGAGCTGGATCGGGAAGCGGAGCGCACCGGCGGGCGGGCGCTGACCTCGATCTTCTTCGGGGGCGGCACGCCGAGCCTGATGGAGCCGGGGTTGGTGGGCGAGATCATCGATCGCGCGGCGAAACACTGGTCGCTGGGCCCGGAGGTGGAGATCACCCTCGAGGCCAACCCCCGCTCGGTGGAGGCGGAGCGCTTCCAGGGCTTCGCCCGGGCCGGGGTGAACCGGGTCTCCATGGGTCTACAGGCGCTGAACGACGCCGATCTGCGGCGGCTCGGGCGGCTGCACAGCGTCGAGGAATCGCTGGCGGCCTTCGAGGTCGCGCGGGCGGCCTTCCCGCGGGTGAGTTTCGACCTGATCTACGCCCGGCAGGACCAGTGCCTGGCTGATTGGGAGGCCGAGCTGACCCGCGCGCTGGATCTCGCGGCGGATCACCTGTCGCTTTACCAGCTGACCATCGAGCGCGGCACCGCCTTCTGGGAGCGGCAATCGCGCGGCGCCCTGCCCGGTCTGCCCGATGAGGACCGCGCGGCGGAGCTTTACGAGGCGACGCAGGCGCTTTGCGAGGCACGCGGGCTGCCCGCCTACGAGGTCTCGAACCACGCCAAGCCCGGCGCGGAATCGCGGCACAACCTGGTCTATTGGCGCTACGGCGATTACCTCGGGATTGGTCCCGGCGCGCATGGGCGGCTGACGCTCGATGGCGCGCGGCAGGCGACCGAGGCCTGGCGCAACCCCGGGGCCTGGCTCGATGCCGTCGAGCGCGGCGACGGGACACGTGTGACGCAAGAGGTGCCGCCCACTGAGCAGGCGGTCGAATACCTCATGTTGGGGATGCGCGTCTTGGACGGCATAGATATGGAGCGGCTGTCGGCGATGGATCCGCAGGCGGCGCCCGAGGCGGCGCGCGCGCATCTGCGCGAGATCGGGCTTCTCTGGGAAGAGCACGGCCGGATCGGCGTCACCCGGGACGGTCGGCTTCTGTTGAACGCCGTCCTCACCGAATTGCTGCCGGACCCGGCCTGAACCTGGCCTGATTTTGGCGTGAGCGCCCTGCCCTACTGGCCGAGCAGCCCGCAGAGCGAATCGAGCTCTTCCAGCGTCTCGTAGGAAATCGAGATCCGGCCCGCCTCGGCGCCGGGCTTGTGGTCGATCGAGACCTTCATGCCCAGGCTCGCGGAGAGATCGCTTTCCAGCGCCCGCGTGTCGGCGTCCTTCTCGATGCCCATGTCATCGGCGCGCGGCTTGCGCTTGGCGGCGCGTTCCTCGTCGCCCCGGGCGAGTTTCTCGGTGGCGCGCACAGACAGGCCCTTGGCGATCACCTGGCGGGCCAGCGCCGAGGGGTCGTTTGCGGTGATCAACGCGCGGGCATGACCGGCGCTGAGCTTGCCCTCGATCACGAAGGTCTGGACGTCCTCGGGCAGGTTCAACAGCCGCAGCAGGTTGGCGATATGGCTGCGGCTCTTGCCAAGCGCCTCGGCCAGCTTTTCCTGGGTGTGGCCGAACTTGAACATCAGCTGCCGGAAGCCCGCCGCCTCTTCGATGGCGTTCAGATCCGCGCGCTGGATGTTCTCGATGATCGCGACCTCTAGCACCTCGGTATCGGTGAACTCGCGGATCAGCGCCGGCATCTCGTGCAGGTTGGCGAGCTGCGCCGCGCGCCAGCGGCGTTCGCCCGCGACGATCTCGTATCGCTCGGAGGCGCCCGGCTTGGGGCGCAGGATGATCGGCTGGATCACGCCCTTGGTGCGGATCGAATTGGCCAGCTCCTGCAGCTGCTCCTCGGTGAAGGTGCGGCGCGGCTGGTCGGGATTGGGCTCGATCCGCTCGATCGGGATCAGGCGATCGGGACGGCGCGGCGCGGGGCTGTCGCTGCTCTCGGTCTTTTGCGGCTCGACATCGGCCATGAGCGCCGAAAGACCCCGCCCGAGCCCGCGCTTTTCCCGTTTCTCCGCCATGGTCTGCCTCCTAAGCCGCTGTTTTCGCGTTTGTTTTTAGTAGTTCCCGCGCCAGGGCCCGATAGGCCGCGGCGCCCTTGGACTGGGTGTCGTAGGATAGCACCGGCATGGCGTAAGACGGCGCCTCGCTGACCCGGACGTTGCGCGGGATCACGGTGGTATAGACCAGCTCTCCGAGGTTGGCGCGGGCGTCGTCCTCGACCTGCTGGGAGAGGTTGTTCCGCGCGTCATACATGGTCAGCACGATGCCCTCGATCCGCAGGTCGGGATTGGCGCTTTGCCGCACCTCGCGGATGGTCAGCATGAGCTGCGAGAGACCTTCGAGCGCAAAGAACTCGCTTTGCAGCGGCACCAGCACGGAATGTGCCGCGACCATGGCGTTGACCGTCAGGAGGTTCAGCGAGGGCGGGCAATCGATCAGAATCATGTCGAAGCCGTAGGGCTCGATGTCCTTCTGGCGCAGCGCCGTATGCAGGAGATGGCTGCGTTTCTCGTTGGCGACCAGCTCGATGTCGGCGGAACTGAGGTCGATGGTGGCGGGCACGAGGCGCAGGTTGGCGACCTCGGTCTCCTGGATGACCTCTTGCAGAGGGACATCGTCGAGCAGCAGCTCGTAGCTGGTGTATTCGCGGTCGGTGGGCTCGATCCCGAGCCCGGTCGAGGCGTTGCCCTGGGGATCGAGGTCGACGATCAGGATGTTCAGCCCCTGTTCGGCCAAGGCCGCGCCGAGGTTGATGGTCGTGGTGGTCTTGCCGACCCCGCCTTTCTGGTTCGCGACGGCGACGATCTTCGGCCCCTGCGGCCGCGTCGGATCAGACATGAACAACATCTCCGATATCGAGGATGACGGATTGGGGATCGGTTTCACTTCTAGTGGTCGTGCAGGCAAATGACCACGTTGCCCGGGCCTCGGCGAGTTCTTTTTCCCATGTGACGCCTTTCGGGAACAACGCGCGGGCACCCGGTGCCATATGCGGCGCGGCGAGACCCAGAAGTGTGCTGAGATCGGCCAAGGCGCGGGCGCTGACGACCTGGGCGTGTTGCGGCGGCAGGGCTTCGATGCGGGCGGTTTTGACCTCGGCGTTGAGCGAGAGCTCGCGGATCGCGGTGCGCAGAAAGACGCATTTGCGGCTGTCGCTTTCGACGAGGCGGAAATTGAGCTCCGGCGCGGTTTCCTTGGCGAGGATCGCGAGGACCAGTGCGGGGAACCCGCCGCCGCTGCCGAGGTCCAGCCAGAGGCCGGATTGCGGCAGGAACCCCGCCAGTTGCAGCGAATCGCCGATATGGCGGTCGCGCAGATCGGCGAGCGAGCGGCGCGAGACGAGGTTGATGCGCGGGTTCCAACGGTGGACCAGCGCCTCGAAGTCGGTCAGCGCGGCGGCTGTTTCACGTGAAACATGCCGCCCGGCAAAGAGCTCGCTCATGCGGATTTCGCGCGTTTCTGCTGGCGCAGCTTGGCGAGGATCAGCGTGAGCGCCGCCGGCGTGACGCCGTCCACCCGCGCCGCCTGCCCCAGGCTCGCCGGGCGCGCGGCCTCGAGCTTGCCTTTCAGCTCGTTCGACAGCCCATCGAGCGCATGGAAGTCGAACGCGGCGGGAATGGCGATCTGCTCGTCCTTGCGCAGCGCCTCGACATCGCGCTTCTGCCGTTCGATGTAATTGGCGTAAAGCGCTTCACGCGCGAGCTGCGCCTGGGTGCCGGCGTCGATGTCGGAGAGCTCCGGCGCCATCTGCAATAAGCCGTCGAAACTGATGTCGGGATAGGCCAGCACATCGTAGCCGCTGCGCTTCTGGCCATCCTTGTTCACGGCAAACCCGATCTCGCTCAGCTGCTTGGCGTTGATCGCGGTGTCGCGCAGCCGCGCCTCCCCCGCTTTCAGCTTGGACTGTTTCTCGGCAAAGGCCGCGCGCCGGTCGGTACCGACAAGCCCCGCCTCGGCGCCGAACTCGGTCAGCCGCTGGTCGGCGTTGTCCGCGCGCAGATACAGCCGGAACTCGGCGCGCGACGTGAACATGCGATAAGGCTCGCTGACCCCACGCGAGGTCAGGTCGTCGATCATCACGCCGATATAGCTGTCCGTGCGCGAGAAGGTCACCGCCCCCTGCCCCTTGGCCGCCCGCGCCGCGTTCAGCCCGGCGACCAAGCCTTGGGCGGCCGCTTCCTCGTAGCCCGTCGTGCCGTTGATCTGCCCGGCGAGATACAGCCCCGGCACCTGCCCCAGCGCCAAGGTCGGCGCGAGCGCCCGCGGATCGACGTAATCGTATTCGATCGCATAGCCCGGCTGACGGATCACCGCCTCTTCCAGCCCCGCGATGGTGTGCACGTAATGTGCCTGCACCTCTTCGGGCAGTGAGGTGGAGATGCCGTTGGGATAGATCGTGTCGTCCTCGAGGCTTTCGGGCTCGAGAAAGATCTGGTGCGATTCCTTTTCGGCGAAACGCACCACCTTGTCCTCGATCGAGGGGCAATAGCGTGGGCCCACCCCGGAAATATGCCCGCCATACATGGCTGAGCGGTCGAGATTGCCGCGGATGATCTCATGCGTGCGCGCGTTGGTATGCGTGATGCCACAGCTCACCTGCCGCGCGCTGGGTGCATCCGAGAGGAAGGAGAACATCACCGGATCCGTATCGCCCGGCTGATCCTCGAGCCGCGACCAGTCGATGCTGCTGCCGTCGAGCCGCGGCGGCGTGCCGGTCTTCAGCCGGCCGAGCGGCAGACCGAAGGCGTCGATGCGCTGCGCCAGGAGGTTGCTCGCCGCATCGCCCATGCGCCCGCCGCCGTAGGAGGTGACGCCGATATGGATCACGCCGCGCAGGAAGGTGCCGGTGGTCAGCACCACAGAGGCCGCGCGCAGCTCGCGGCCCTCGGCCAGGGCCACGCCCCGCGCCTGGCCGTCTTCGACGATCAGGTCGACAACCTCGTCGGTCACGATGGTCAGATTGGGCTGCGCCTTGGTGACCGCCAGCATCTCGCGCCGGTAAATCGCCCGGTCAGCCTGCGCCCGGGGCCCCTGCACCGCAGGGCCCTTGCGCCGGTTCAACAGCCGGAACTGGATGCCGGCAAGGTCCGCGACCCGGCCCATCACCCCGTCCAGCGCGTCGATCTCGCGCACGAGGTGGCCCTTCCCGAGGCCCCCGATGGCCGGATTGCAGGACATCACGCCGATGTCGCTTTCGCGCATGGTGACCAGGATCGTCGCCGCACCGGTCCGCGCCGAGGCATGCGCCGCCTCGGTTCCCGCGTGACCGCCGCCGATCACGATGACATCCGCATCAAGCTGTTTCACGTGAAACACTCCTCATTTCCCGAGGCAGAAATTCGCGAAGATCTCGTCCAGAACCGCTTCCACATCCACCTGCCCGATCAGCGCTTCCAACCGGCGAATCGCGCCGCGCACCTCTTCGGCGGCCAGATCATACGTTTCCGGTCCGCGCTCCGCCACGTCTGTCGCCACGGCCAGATGCTCCAGCGCCGAGGTCATTGCCGCCCGGTGCCGCTCCCGCGTGGCCAGCCCCGCGCCCGCGCTTTTCTCGCGCAGCCGCTCGCCGAGGTCCCGCACCAGCCCGTCGATCCCCTGCCCCGTCCGGGCCGAGATCGCCCCGGCCGCGCCGGTCAGATCGCCTTTGGTGGCATAGATGAGGTCGTCGTCCCGCGGCGGCAAGTCCGGCGTCTTGTCGCCATCCACCAGCAGCACCCGCAGGTCCGCCACCTCGGCCCGTTCCCGCGCCCGCGCCACGCCAATAGCCTCGACCTCATCCTCGGTCTCGCGCAGCCCGGCGGTGTCGATCAGCGTGACCGGCAGGCCGGCAAGCTCCATCCGCACCTCGATCACGTCGCGCGTCGTGCCCGCCACATGCGAGGTGATCGCCGCCTCGCGCCCGGCCAGCGCGTTCAGAAGTGTGGATTTCCCGACGTTCGGCGCGCCGACGATGGCCACCTCGAAGCCCAGCCGCACGCGTTCCGCCGCATCCACGCCCGACAGCTCGACCTCCAGCGCGGCGCGCACCTCGCGCAGGAGCCCCGCCACCTCGGGCGAGACATCCTCGGGCACCTCTTCATCGGCAAAATCGATCACCGCCTCGAGCAGCGAGGCCGCCCGGATCAGCTTCTGCCGCCAATCCGCGACCTTCTCGCCCAGGGCGCCGGCAAAAACCCGCAACGCCTGGCGCCGCTGCCCCTCGGTTTCGGAATCGATGAGATCCGACAGCGCCTCGACCTGCGCGAGGTCCAGCCGCCCGTTGTCGAGCGCCCGCCGCGTGAACTCGCCCGGTTCGGCCAGCCGAAGCCCGGGGATGCGGCCAAGCTCGGCCAGAACCGCGCGCACCACCGCGATGGAGCCATGCAGATGCAGCTCGACCACCTCTTCGCCGGTGAAGCTTTCGCCCTCGGCAAAGGTCAGAACCAGCGCTTCGTCGAGAAATCCGCCGTCGCGCGCATGCAACCGGCGCAGCCCTGCGCGCCGCGGCTCAGGCAAGGCGCCCGCCAGCGCCTCCCCCGCCTGCCGCGCGGAAGGCCCCGAGACGCGGACCACGGCCACGCCCGACCTGCCCTCGGCCGTCGCCAGAGCAAAGATCGTCTCCATCACAGCCCCCGTCAGAGGTCAGGTGTTCATCGAGTCGAAGAATTCCGAGTTCGTCTTGGTCTGCTTCAGCTTCGACAGCAGGAACTCGATCCCGTCTGTGGTGCCCATCGGGTTCAGGATGCGGCGCAGCACGAAGGTCTTCTGCAGATCGCCCTTGTCGACCAGCAGCTCTTCTTTCCGGGTGCCGGACTTGAGGATGTCGATCGCCGGGAAGACCCGCTTGTCGGCCACCTTGCGGTCGAGCACGATCTCGGAGTTGCCGGTGCCCTTGAACTCTTCGAAGATCACCTCGTCCATGCGGCTGCCGGTGTCGATCAGCGCGGTCGAGATGATGGTGAGCGAGCCACCCTCTTCGATGTTCCGCGCCGCACCAAAGAAGCGCTTCGGCCGCTGCAGCGCGTTGGCATCGACACCGCCGGTCAAAACCTTGCCCGAAGACGGCACGACAGTGTTGAACGCCCTACCAAGTCTTGTGATCGAGTCGAGCAAGATCACAACATCTCTCTTATGCTCCACCAGGCGCTTGGCCTTTTCGATCACCATCTCCGAGACCGCGACGTGCCGCGTCGCCGGCTCGTCGAAGGTCGAAGAGATCACCTCACCCTTCACCGAACGCTGCATGTCGGTCACCTCCTCGGGCCGCTCGTCGATCAGCAGCACGATCAGGTAGCACTCGGGATGGTTCTTCTCGATCGACGAGGCGATGTTCTGCAGCAGCACCGTCTTGCCGGTCCGCGGCGGCGCCACGATCAGCGAGCGCTGCCCCTTCCCGATCGGCGCCACGAGGTCGATGATCCGGGCCGAGCGGTCCTTGATCGTCGGATCCTCGATTTCCATCTTCAGCCGCTCGTCGGGATAAAGCGGCGTGAGGTTGTCGAAGGCGATCTTGTGGCGCGCCTTCTCGGGCACCTCGAAGTTGATCTGCGTGACATCCATCAGCGCGAAGTACCGCTCGTTGTCCTCCGGCGCCTTGATCTGCCCTTCGATGGTGTCGCCGGTCCGCAGCGAGAACTTCCGGATCATGTCGGGCGAGACATAGATGTCGTCCGGGCCCGGCAGGTAGTTCGCCTCGGGCGAGCGCAGGAAGCCGAAGCCATCCTGCAGCACCTCGAGCACCCCGTCCCCGTAGATGTCCCAGCCCTCGTCCGCGCGTTCGCGCAGGATCTGGAACATCATCTCGCCCTTCCGCATCGTCGAGGCGTTTTCGATCTCCAGCTCCTCGGCCAGCGCCAGGAGGTCTTTGGGCGATTGCGCCTTGAGGTCGGACAGGTTCAGCTTTTCGAGGTTCATGTCTCTCACAGATGCACGGACCCAAAGGGCTCTCGCGCATTCCTTGTCGTCGGATCTGGGAAGTCACCACCCCGGACGGGGCTGCGTTTAGCTAGTCGCAGTGAAAGCTCCTGTCAATCTTGGCGGCTTTCGAGGTGCGCAGGCCCGCTCCGGCACCACCAGACTTCATAAAATTAGAATAAAAGAAATGATGAAGAGGAATGTTGGGAGGTCCCTTCGCTGTGGATTGTGCTTTCCCGCACAGCTCTGTCCACGGGATTTTGGCCTGCGGACAACTTCGGGATGAGCGCCGGAAAAATCCGAAGACCTCGCGCGAAATCTCGAAATAACAAAGCGTTATGGAAATTTTCCCGCTGCGCGGCCTGTGGATGGAATCGGGGATGTCAGGCGGAATTCACACCTCTCCGGGCCCACAGGGTTTTCCCATCCACAGCCCGGATATCTCCCGGGATCTTTCGGGACGACTCGGGAAGTTCTCCACGGCTTGAACGAAAGCGGATTTTCTCACAGAACCATCACGCGGCAGATACAGAAACCATCAAGCGACTTGTCCACATGTCCGAGCCCCTGATCCTGGCCTCGCAGTCGGAAATCCGCGCCACGCTTCTGCGGAATGCGGGCCTGAGCTTCCGAATCGCGCCCGCCCGCATCGACGAGGAGGCCGTGCGCGCCAGCCTTGTCGCCGAGGGCGCCCCGCCCCGCGATCAGGCCGACGCCCTGGCCGAGATGAAGGCCCGCAAAATCTCCGAGAAACATCCCGGCGCGCTGGTCCTGGGCTGCGACCAGGTGCTGGCGCTCAAGGGCGAGGTCTTCGCCAAGGCGCCCGACCGCGACACTGCGCGCGCCCAGCTCTTGCGGCTGCGGGGCGAGACCCACACGCTGCTCTCCGCCGCGGTCCTCTACCAGGACGCCGAACCGCTCTGGCGGCATGTCGGCGTGGTGCGGCTGACCATGCGCAGCTTCTCGGAGGACTACCTGGACGCCTATCTCGACCGGAACTGGGAGAGCGCGCGCCACTCCGTCGGCGTCTACAAGCTCGAGGAAGAAGGCGTCCGGCTCTTCGCCCAGATCCAGGGCGACCATTTCTCGGTGCTGGGCCTGCCGCTTCTCGAGCTTCTGAACTATCTCACCCTGCGCGGAGACCTACCCACATGAGCACTGACCGGATCCCGCTGGCCGGGGTGATCGGCTCGCCCATCGCCCATTCCCGCTCGCCGCGCCTGCACGGGCATTGGCTGAAGCGCCACGGCATCGCCGGGCATTACATCCCCATGGATGTTCCGGCCGAGAAGCTGGAAGAGACGCTGCGCCTTCTGCCCGCCTTGGGCTTCGTGGGGCTGAACGTCACCATTCCCTACAAGGAAAAGGTGCTGGAGCTGGCCGATCTCGTGACCGACCGCGCGGCTTTGATCGGCGCGGCCAATACCTTGATCTTCCGCCCTGACGGCAAGATTCACGCTGATAATACAGATGGTTACGGCTTCATTCAGAACCTGCGCCAAGCCGCGCCGGACTGGCGGCCCGAGGCCGGGCCGGCCGTCGTGCTGGGTGCCGGCGGCGCGGCCCGGGCCGTGCTTTCGGCGCTTCTCGAGGCCGGCGCGCCCGAGATCCGCATTTCCAACCGCACCCGCCACCGCGCCGAGGTGCTCGCGCGGGAGTTCGGCACCCGGGTGCAGGTCACCGATTGGCTTCAGGCGGGCAATATCATCGAAGGCGCCGCGACCCTGGTGAACACCACCTCGCTGGGCATGACCGGCCATGCTGAGCTGCGCGTGCCGCTCGATGCATTGCGCCCCGAGACGCTGGTCACCGACCTGGTTTATGCGCCGCTCGAAACCCGGCTCTTGCGCGTCGCGCGCGAGATGGGCTGCCCCACGGTCGACGGGCTCGGCATGTTGCTGCACCAGGCGGTGCCGGGATTCGAACGCTGGTTCGGCCTGCGCCCCGAGGTGGACGCGGAAACCCGCGCGGCGGTGCTGGGATGAGCTTTCGCCTCGGTCTCACCGGTTCCATCGGCATGGGCAAGACCACCACCGCGGGGCTCTTCGCCGAAGCCGGCTGCGCGGTCTGGGACGCGGATGCCGCGGTGCATCGTCTCTATGCTAAAGGCGGCGCGGCGGTGGCACCGATCGGCGCGGCCTTCCCCGACGCGCTGGTCGAAGGGGCGATCTCGCGCCCGGCCCTGCGCCGGATCATCGCCGCCGACCCCGGCGCGCTGACCCGCATCGAAGAGATCGTGCATCCGCTTGTCCGCGCCGACCGCGAGGCTTTCGCCGAAGGTGCCGAAGCGCAGATCGTCGTCTTTGACATCCCGCTTCTTTTCGAGACCGGCGGCCAGGCCGAGATGGATGCCACGGCCTGCGTCTATGTTTCACATGAAACGCAGCGCGCCCGCGTGCTCGAGCGCGGCACCATGTCCGAGGCGGATTTCGAGGCCATCCTGGCCAAGCAGATGCCGATCCAGGACAAGCTCGATCGCGCGGATTTCACCATCCGCACCCAGGATCTTGAGACTGCCCGGATGGACGTGCAGGATGTGCTGACACAGATCGAAAAGCGGCTCTGACATGCGCGAAATCGTCCTCGACACCGAAACCACCGGCTTCGATCCGCAGGGCGGCGACCGCATCGTCGAGATCGGCGCGGTCGAGCTTTGGAACCACGTGCCGACGGGGCGCACCTATCACCAGTATATCAACCCCGAACGCGCGATGCCGAACGAGGCCTTCCAGGTGCACGGGCTGGGCGATGACTTCCTGCGCGACAAGCCGGTTTTCGCCAAGATCGTCGACGATTTCGTGGCCTTCGTGGGCGACGCCAAGATGGTGATCCACAACGCCGCCTTCGACATGAAGTTCATCAACGCCGAGCTGGGCTGGGTGAAACGCCCCGCCCTGCCCTGGTCGCAGGCCATCGACACGCTCGAGATCGCGCGGCGGAAGTTTCCCGGCAGCCCGGCCTCGCTGGACGCGCTCTGCCGGCGGTTCTCGATCGACAATTCCTCGCGCACGCTGCACGGCGCGCTGCTCGACAGCGAGATCCTGGCCGAGGTCTATCTCGAGC
Source organism: Roseivivax sp. GX 12232 (assembly GCF_021272185.1). Taxonomy (GTDB): domain Bacteria; phylum Pseudomonadota; class Alphaproteobacteria; order Rhodobacterales; family Rhodobacteraceae; genus Roseivivax. Next base: position 100,674 of record NZ_JAJSEC010000007.1, on the reverse strand, counting down.
TGATCGGGGGCAAACAGCCCGATTTCGGGCTGAGTGCGGGCCAGGGCAGCGCCGCCGCCTTGGCTGCCGAGGCCGACTGGCGGCCGCATCGCCGCCCCGAGCCCCTGCCCTCGCGGCTGAGCGACGACGAAAAGGCGGCCCATGCCGCCTTTGTCGATGCGCTTGGCGAGGATGCGCTCTGGCGCAAGCTCTGAGGGCCGGTTCCCCGGCCCCCAAAAGCGCCGATCAGGCCTGGCCGCTCTGCTCGGATTGCGCCGCCTGCGCCTGCTGGCGCCGCTGCAGTTCCGCGCGGTAGAGCGAGACGAAGTCGATGGTCTCGAGGTTCAGCGGCGGGAAGCCCCCGTCGCGGGTCACATCCGACACGATCCGCCGCGCAAAGGGGAAGAGCATGCGCGGGCATTCGATCAGCAGGAAGGGATGCAGCTGGTCCTGCGGCACGTTCTCGACCTGAAAGATGCCAGCGTAATCCAGCTCCATCAGGAAGAGCGTGTCGCCGCTCGACTTCGACTTGTTGGTCACGGTGAGCTTCATCACCACTTCGTACTGGTTCTCGGTCTGGCGCTTGCGCGCGTCGAGGTTGACCTGCACCTGCACGTCCGGCTGCGTCTCGCCCGTGGCGCCCTTCTGCGCGAGCACGTTCTCGAAGGACATGTCGCGGATGTATTGGGCCAGCACGTTCAGCTTGGGCTGCGCGGGGGGCTGTTCGGCAGCGCCGTTGCCGCTGCCCTGGTTGGTCGAAGTGTCGCTCATCGGGTAAATCCTATCGGTGATGGATCAAAAATCTCGCACACCGGTAGCAAGAGCGCGCCGCGGGCTCAATGTTTAGTCCAGCCTGACGTACCGGGATGGGTGGGCCGCTTGGCGGGGTCGATCTCGGTGTATTCGCCGTCGATCACATCCTCGCCCGGACGATGCCCGCCCGCGCCTGCGCCGGGATGGCCCGGACGCGGACCCGCGCCTGCGCCCGGGTGCGGACTGGCACCCGGACCGGGCCGCGGCCCCTGCCCTGGATGCCGCGCCGCGCCACCCATGTCGAAGCGCTGCACCTTCACGTGTTTCTTCGCATAGGCCAGCGCCGCGCGCCGGAACGGCGGCGTCAGCAGCGCGAAACCCACCGCGTCGGTGAAGAACCCCGGCGTCAGCAAGAGCGCGCCGGCCAACAGGATCATCGCCCCATGCGCCAGCGGTTCGGTCGGATCACGCAGCTCGCTGAAGGAGCCGCGCAGCTCGGAAAGCGCCATCGCGCCCTGCGATCGCACCAGGTAGGTGCCGATCACCGCGGTCACCACGACCACCGCCAGCGTCGGCCAAAGGCCGATCAGGCCGCCGACCTGGATGAACAGCGCGATCTCGATCAGCGGAACGCCGATGAATGCGAGGAGCAGCCACATCACAATATCCTTTCTTCGTCCCACCCTTCCATTGGTGGACTCACGACCGGTCCCTGCCTACATAGGAACGGAACTTGAACGGTTCTACAGGCTCATCCGCGAGGTCCCATGAATTCGCCCATCCTTCAGCTTCTCGTCCTGGCCGGGATCGCCATTTTCCTGATCCTGCGGTTGAAGAACGTCCTAGGCACCCGCGAGGGTTTCGAACGTCCCCGCAATGAGCGGCAATCCGCGCCCCAGGCCGACCGCCGGGATTTCGAGGTGATCGAGGGCGGACCCGATCCCGACATCGTCGACCACGTCGAGGAAGGCTCCGAAAGCGCCGAGGCCCTGGCCGAGATGAAGCGCATCGAGCCGGGCTTTTCCGTCGGCGAGTTCCTCGGCGGCGCGCGCGGCGCCTACGAGATGATCCTGATGGGCTACGAGAAAGGCAAGGTCGAGGACCTGAAACCCTTCCTCTCGCCCGATGTCTACGAAAGCTTCGCCGAGGGCATCGCCCACCGCGAGCAGCAGGGCCTCACCGTCGAGGCCGAGTTCGTCGGCGTCCGCGAGACGGTCCTCGAAGAGGCCACCTTCGACAAGGAGACCGGCGAGGCCGAGCTCACCGTGCGCTACATCGGCGAGCTGACCTTTGCGGTCTACGACCAGGAAGGCACGCTGGTCGAGGGCAGCCCGACGAAGATCAAGCGCCAGCGCGATGTCTGGACCTATGCCCGCCGGATGGGCAGCGACGATCCGAACTGGCAGCTCATCGCCACGGGCGAATGATCCGGAGGCTGGCGGCGATACTACTGGCGGGGTTGGGCATGGCACCCGGAACCGGCACGGCCGACAGCGACGGCCCGCGATACGAGATCCTCTCCTTCGCCGATCTGGACGGATGGGCGGAGGATGACCATGCCGCCGCCCTCTCCGCCTTCAACGAGACCTGCCGGGACCTCGACGATCCCGATTGGCGCGCGCTCTGCCGCGCCGCCGCAGACGACCCCGACCCCCGCGCCTTCTTCGAGCTGTTCTTCCGCCCGGTGCGGATCACCCATGGCTCCGACGAGGCGCTCTTCACCGGCTATTTCGAACCCGAGCTCGACGGCGCCCGCAGCCCGGACGCCCGCTACCGCTACCCGGTCTATGCCCTGCCGCCCGAGGCCCGCAGCGCCAAGGGCCCCTGGCTCTCGCGCCGCGACATCCTCGAGGGTGATACCATGCAGGACCGCGGCCTCGAGATCGCCTGGGTCGACGACCCGGTCGAGCTGTTCTTCCTGCAAATTCAAGGTTCTGGCCGCATCCGCCTGCCCGATGGCGACGTCTTGCGCGTGGGTTACGGCGGCTCCAACGGCCATGACTACCGCTCGATCGGGCTGGAGCTGATCCGCCGCGGCACCTTTACCGAGCACGAGGTCTCCGCCGACCGGATCAAGTCCTGGGTGCGCGACAACCCGGTCGAGGGGCGCGAGCTTCTGTTCCACAACCCCTCTTACGTCTTCTTCCGCGAGGTGAGCGAGGTTCCCGCCGAGAAAGGCCCGCTTGGCGCGATGAACCGCTCGATCACGCCGATGCGCTCGATCGCGGTCGATCCCGATTACACCCCGCTCGGCGCGCCGGTCTGGATCGAGAAGGACGGCCGCGACAGCCTGCGCCGGCTCATGGTCGCCCAGGACACCGGTTCGGCGATCAAGGGCGCGCAGCGCGCCGATATCTTCGTCGGCACCGGCGCCGAGGCCGGCGACTGGGCGGGTTCGCTGCGCGATCCGGGCCGCATGGTAGTGCTCTTTCCGATCCAGCGGGCCTATGCGCTCCTGCCGGATCCGACCCTATGAGCCGACGCAAGGTCCGGCCCGAAGAGCTCGAGCTATGGGCCGAGGTCGCCCGCTCGACCCGCAAGCTCAGCAAATCCGAGAAACCCGCCCGCGCGCCCTCGACGCCGGCGCCGAAGGAGCCGCCGCCGCGCGCGCCGGGCGCCGCGCCCCTGCCGCGGTTTTCCCTGGGCGAAGCCGCCGCGACCCGGCCCAAGGGCTACAGCCGCCCCGAGACCACCGCCGGGCGGCTGGCGCGCGACCCGGTCGCCATGGACAGCAAGGCCTTCACCCGGATGAAGCGCGGCAAGCTCAAGCCCGAGGGCCGCATCGACCTGCATGGCATGACGCTCGACCGCGCGCATCCCGCGCTGGTGCGCTTCATCCTGTCCTCGCAGGCGCGCGGGCTGCGGCTGGTGCTGGTGATCACCGGCAAGGGCCAGCGCGAGGATCCCTATGACCCCGCGCCGCGCCGCCGGGGCGTGCTGAAATCCCAGGTGCCGCAATGGCTGCGCATGGCGCCTCTGGGCGCGGCGGTGCTGCAGATCTCCGAGGCGCATATCCGCCATGGCGGCGGCGGGGCCTATTACGTCTATCTACGCCGGCTGCGCTGAGCGCGGCACGCTGTCGCGAAAGCGCGCGAGCCCCAGCGCCATGAGCGCCGTCGCCCCCAGGAAATAGACCGCCATGCCGGCGTATTGCGCGCCGATTCCGATGCCGAGGTCGATCAGCAGCCCGGTGACCCCGGGCCCCAGCGCCGTGCCGAAGACCATGACCGCCGCGCCCAGCGCCTTGATCGCCCCGATGTGGCGGGTGCCGTAGAACTCCGCCCAGAAGGCCGGCGGCTGGGTTGCCTGGGCGCCCTGGGTCAGCCCGAAGAACAAGAGCCCCAGCCCGACAAACAGCGGGCTGGGCGCCACGGCGAAGACCAGGAAGGCCGCGACCGCGGGCAGCTGCACCAGCGGGAAGGTCCGCGCCACGCCGAAACGGTCGATGGCCCAGCCCGAGGCCAGCATGGCCGCGACGGTGACCACGGTGAAGACCGGCATCCAGGAGACCACGGCGATCAGCGGCCAGCCGTTGGCCTCGGCGTAATGCACCTGCTGGAAGAAGAAGGCCGTGCCCCAGGCCGGCGGCCCCATGAGCGCGGGCACCATCAGCCAGAACAGTGGGTGGCGCAGCGCCTCGAGCCGGGTCCAGTGCCGCCCGCCCATGCCGAAGGCCCCGGCGCTTTCCTCGGCGAAAGACTGCGGCGTCCGCTCGCGGCGCAAGAACAGAAGCAGCGCCGGCACGCCCAGCAGCGCCACGCCCGCCGCCAGCACCCAGAGCAGCCGCCAATCGGTCGTCGCCATGAGCCAGACGAAGATCACCGGCAGCACCGCGTTGCCCAGCGTCACCCCGAGGCTCGCGACGCTCAGGGCCCTGCCGCGGGTCGCCACGAACCAGCGCGACATGGCCGAAAGCGCGATATGGCTCATCATGCCTTGCCCCGCGAAGCGCAGCGCGAAGATCGCCAGCGGCAGAAGGGCCGCGGCGGTGTTCACCGCCATGAACAGGCAGGCCATGGCCAGCGCGCAGAGGACGCCGGTGCCCAGGATGCGGCTGCGGAAGCGGTCGGTCAGCCCGCCGGCCCAGACCATGACCAGCGCCGAGGCGGTGGTGCCGCCGGCGTAGATCGCGCCCCAGCGGGCGTGGCTCAGGTCGAAGGCCTCGCGGATCTCGCCCGCGAAGATCGAGATGAAGAAGGTCTGGCCGAAGCTCGACAGGAAAGTCAGCATCGCGCCGGCGGCGAGCCAGGGCGCGTTGCCGCGCAGGAATTGGATCAGGGCCATGCGGCAGGTGTGCGCCGATTGTCCGGGGGCTTCAAGCGTGAAGCGCGAAGAAGGTCTCGATCCGGCGAGCGACCTCTGCGGGCGCCTCTTCATGGGCCAGATGGCCCAGCGGACCGAGGCTCTCGACCTCGGCGGCGGGCATCTGCCGGGCGGCCTCGAGCGCGGTCACCGGGGGCACCGTGCGGTCGCCGTCGCCCACAAGAAACAGCGCCTTGGTCCCGAGCTTGGGCAGATCCGCCATGAGCCCTTCGAGCGACCATTGCGCCATCATCAGAAGCGCGCCTTCGACATGCGCGCGCTGGCGCAGGAGCCGGGCGTAAAGCGCCACGCCCTCGGGATCGAGCCGTGAGCCGGTGCCCGCGAGAAGCTGCGCCGCGCGGTCCGGGGCCACCAATGTCCGGCGGATCAGGTCGACCGCGAAGGGCAGGGTGGCGATGGCCCGCGCCGCCATGGGAAAGACCACGCCCGCGACCCCGTGGAAGGGCTGCAGCGCGGGGTTGATCGCCAGGACCGGCGGGCTGCCGGGCAAGAGCCCCGAGAGCCTCAGCGCGATGGCCCCGCCGGCGGAATGGCCGACGATGCCCTTGATGTCCCAGCCCTCCGAGGCGCAGAGCGCGGCCAGGTCCTGCGCGATGCATTCGAGCGAGGACCGCTGCCGCGCGCCGAGCTTGGTGAACCCGTGTCCCGGCAGGTCGACGGCCACGCCACGGAACGCCTCCAGCGCGGGCAGCACGCCGCGCCAACTGTGGGTGGCGCCGCCTGCGCCGTGCAGGAACAGGATCTCCGGGCCCTGGCCCATCTCCTGGATGTGCCAGTGATGCGGGCGCACGCGGGCAAAGCGCGATTGCGCCGCATGGGGCCAATCGCCGTGCAGCGCCGGGGCAGGGGCCTCAGCCGCCAAGTGCATCTGCCACCGAGCGCGAGATCGCCCCGGCATCGGCGCGCGGCAGCGGTAGATAAGCCGCGCCCATGCGCCGCGCGAGATCGGAGAGCGCCGACTTCGGCCGGGTGTTGGTGTCGAGGACCAGCCCCGGCAGGCCCAGCCGGGCGATGCGCGCCGCGACGCGGGTGGCATCGGCCTCGGCCTCGGCGCGGCCGGGGCCCGCAAAGCCGATATTCGCCCGCCCGTCGGTCAGAAGCGCAAGCGCCGGGGTCATGCCCTGGGCGCGTCCGCTTTCGGCCAGATCGGCGGCGGCGGTCAGACCGGCGGCGAGCGGCGTGCCGCCACCGCCCGGCAGCCCGCCCAGCGCGCGCTTGGCCTGCACCAGCGACCGGGTCGGCGGCAGCAGAAGCTGTGCGCCCGCGCCGCGGAAGGCCACCAGCGCAACGTGGTCGCGGCTGGCATAGGCGTCGCCCAAAAGCCGTTCGACCGCGCCCTTGGCCTCGGCCAGCCGGGCCATGGCGGCGGAGCCCGAGGCATCGACCAGGAAGATCACCAGCCGGTCGGAGCGTTCCTCGTAGACCTTCACGCGGAAATCCTCGCGCCGCAGGATCAGGCCGCTGCGTCCGGGCTCCGCGGCGCGGCGCGACTTCTGCCAGGGGGCGGCGGCGCGCAGCGTGGCGATCAGGTCGAGGCGGGTGTCGCTGCTGGGCCGTCCGGGCTGCGAGGGCAGGGGCCGCCCGCGCCGGTTGCCGCGCTTGCGCGCGCCCGCGCCGGTGCCGCGCGCGGTTTTTGCCGTGTTGCGGGCCTGGAGCGCCTGAAGCGCGCCTTCGGGCAGGGCGGCGCGCATGGCTTCGATCAGCATGTCCTCGGGCAGGGCCATGGGGTCGCCGCTGTCCTCGGGCGGCGGGCTGTCGTCGTCCGGCGGCTGTTCCTCGGGGGGTGGCTCGGCGCTCTCGTCCTCTTCAGGAAGCTCGGTCGCACGCGGGGCGAGGACCAGCGCCACCGCCGTGGTGAGATCCTCGTTTTCGAGCCGATTCCGCCTGTTCAGAGCCGCATGTGCCCGTGCGGCGTAGAGCGCCAGAAGCGGCGCGCGCAGCGAGGCGACACCCGCGCGGGCGGCGGTCACCGCCAGCGCCACGAGTGCGTCGTCGGGGCAGTCCACATCCGAAAGCCGCGCGCGGGCGGCCGCGATCTCGTCGGGGGCCAGCGCCAGCTCCGCGATATCCAGCGCGCGCACCCCGTCGAGGTCCACCCGGAAGGCCAGCCGGTCGGTCAGCGCCTCGGGGGCGGCCTCGTCCTCGATGCCTTCGTCGAGCAGCAGCACGGCCTCGTCGCTGCCCGCGTCCAGCACCTGCGCGAGCTGCGCCGCGCGGCCGCGCGGCAGCCGTTCGGCCATGGTCAGGCAGCGGGTGCCGGGGCGTGATAACAGACCCTGTTGCAGCACGATCCGTCCTGCGGCCAGGCTTTGCGCGATATCCACCCCGCCGAAAAGCGCCGCCTCGTCGAGCGTCGGCGGCAGCCGCAGAAAAGGCTGCAGCGCCTCGGGCGCGAGATCAAGGAAGGCGCGCCGCACCGGGGAGGCCCGCGCGCGCAGATGCATCCCGCCCAGCCCGCGCGGATCGACGGCGAGCAGGGTCAGGGCCAGGTGGCCCGCGACCCAGGTCTCCGTCCGGTCCTGTTTCATGCCAGAACGTCGTCCAGAAGCCGCATGACCCGCGCCGAAGAGCCCGCCTCGTCCAGCGGATCGCGGCGCAGCCGGTGCGACAGCGCCATGGGGGCGACGCCGCGCAGATGCGCGCGGGTGACTTCCGAGGCGCCCTCGAAGGCGGCCTGCGCCCGCGCGGTCCGCAGGAGCGTCAGCTCGCCGCGGAGCCCGTCCGAGCCCAGCGCCAGGCAAAGCTCCGCGCAGTCGCGCAGCGCGGCGGCGCCCGCCTCGACGCCGGGAAGGGCCGCGCGCCCCGCGAGGATGGCCGCGCGGATCTCGGCGTCGGCCTCCTGCCATTTCTCGGTGAAGGCGGCGGGATTGGCCTCATAGGCGGCGCGGCGGCGAATCACCTCGATCCGCTCCTCGATGTCGCTGGGCGAGCGCACTTCGACCGAGAGGCCGAAGCGGTCCAGCAGCTGCGGGCGCAGCTCGCCCTCTTCGGGGTTGCCCGAGCCCACCAGCACGAAGCGCGCGTCATGGCGGACCGAGAGGCCCTCGCGTTCGATCAGGTTCTCGCCCGATTGCGCCACGTCGAGCAGCAGGTCGACGATGTGGTCCTCTAGAAGGTTCACCTCGTCGATGTACAGGTATCCCCGGTTGGCCCGCGCCAGGAGCCCCGGCTCGAAGGCCTTTTCGCCATGGGTGATCGCCCGCTCGATGTCGAGCGCGCCGACCACCCGGTCCTCGGTCGCGCCCAGCGGCAGGTCGACGACCGGCGTCGGGCGCTCGGTGATCTCCTGGCCCGCCATGCGGTCCCAGTCGGCGACATCCTCAAGGCTCTCGGCATTGGTGGCGCTGCCCATCACCGCGCGGATCGGCGGCAGCAGCGCGGCCAGCGCCCGCACCGCGGTGCTTTTGCCGGTGCCCCGGTCGCCGAAGACCAGCACGCCGCCGATCCCGGGATCGACCGCGGTCAGGATCATCGCCTGTTTCATCTGCTCCTGGCCGACGATGGCGGAGAAGGGGAAGACATGTTTCATCAGCGGGCCTCCAGAGGCGCGGTGGATTGCGGAAGGCGCGGGCTGCGGCCTTCCCAGCTGCCGGTTTCCCCCGCGACGCGGAACCGGGCGTAAAGCTCTTCGCGGAACCACTGGCCCCGGCGCACCGCGGCGATGGCCTCGGCGTGCGGGCCCGAGCGGCGGGCGAATTCGGACATGGCATCGGCATCGGGCCAGACCGAGAAGGTGACCTGGTGCAGAAGCGGCACCTCGCCGATGCCGATCTTGAACAGGACATTGGGGTCGGCGCCGATCATCCGGCTGATGTCCGGCACCCGGCGCCAGAAGCGCGCGGCGATCCCGGGTTTCAGCGTCGCGCGGGTCAGCGCGGCCAGCGGGCCCTCGCCGGGGTCGGCCACCTCGGTGAAGGGCGTACTGCCGGACCAGGCGCCGCGGCTCGAGATCGGGGTCAGATAGACGGTCCAATCCTCGGCGGCGTGGGCGCGGAAGCGGGTCCAGGGGCGGGCGCCCAGCGTCGCCTCCTGCGCCGCGCGGGGCGAATCGAAGACCCCGAGGATGGCGTAGACGGCGGTGTTCGGCAGCGGGGTGAAGCCCTCTCCGGTGCCCGAACCGCAGAGCTTCCAGAACCCCAGGCCGGGCACCTTGCGCATCATCGGGCGCGCGCCACCCATCATCGCCAGCGCCCAGAGCCGCGCCGCGGCCCCGTCGAAGCGGAAAAGAGAAAGGCTCACACTCTGCATTGCGCAATCCATGACTGTCAGGTTAGCCTTACACATATGCGACCACATTGAAAGCTCTGGGCGAAGGCGGGCGTGGGACGATGCGCAGATTGTCAGAACAAGTTGACATGAGGGGAGGGCAGGCATGACCCGGATCGACCCCGAGCTGACGCTGGCCCCCGACGCGGGGCGCGGTCCGCGCGCGGTGGTCATCGGGGCGGGCCTCGGCGGGCTGGCCTCGGCCATGCGGCTCGGGGCCAAGGGATACCGGGTCACCGTGGTCGACCGGCTCGACGTGCCCGGCGGGCGCGGCTCGGCGATCTGGAAGGAGGGCCACCGCTTCGACCTGGGCCCCACGATCGTCACCGTGCCGCAGGTCTTCCGCGACCTCTGGGCCGCCACGGGCCGCGACTTCGACACGGACATCGACCTGCGCGCGCTCGATCCCTTCTACGAGATCCGCTGGCCCGACGGCGCGCGCTTCACCGCCTGCGGCGACACCGACCGCATGATCGAGGAGGTGCGCCGCCTCTCGCCGGGCGACGTGGCGGGCTACCGCAAGTTCCTGAAGGACAGCGAGGCGCGCTACCGCTTCGGCTTCGAGGACCTGGGCCGCCGCCCGATGCACCGGTTCCGCGACCTTCTGGCGGTGCTGCCGACCTTCGCGCGGATGCGCGCCGACCGCTCGGTGCATGCCCATGCCGCGCGGCGGGTGCGCGACCCGCGGCTGCGCATGGCGCTGTCCTTCCATCCGCTCTTCATCGGCGGCGACCCCTTCAAGGTCACCTCGATGTATATCCTCGTCAGCCACCTCGAGAAGGCGTTCGGCGTGCATTACGCCATGGGCGGCGTAGCCGAGATCGCCCGGGTCATGGCGCAGATCGTGACCCAGCAGGGCGGGCAGGTGCTGATGCGCAGCGAGGCCGACGAGATCCTCGTGGCCGGTAACCGCGCCCGGGGCGTGCGGCTCTCGGACGGCACCGAGCTGCCCGCCGAGCTGGTGGTCTCCAACGCCGATCCGGGGCTCACCTACCGGCACCTGCTGCGCAACCACAAGCGCAGGCGCTGGACCGACGGCAAGCTCACCCGCGCGCGTTGGTCCATGGGGCTCTACGTCTGGTATTTCGGCACCAAGGGCACGCGCGGGATGTGGCGCGACGTGGGCCACCACACGATCCTGAACGGCCCGCGCTACCAGGGCCTCGTCGAGGACATCTTCCGCAAGGGCCGTCTGGCCGAGGACATGGCGCTCTATCTGCACCGGCCCAGCGTCACCGACCCCAGCGCCGCGCCCGAAGGCGACGACACCTTCTACGTGCTCTCGCCGGTGCCGCACCTGGGTCACGACAATCCCGTCGACTGGCGGACCGAGGCCGAGGTCTACCGCAAGAAGATGCTCTCGGTCCTGGAGGAACACCTGCTGCCCGGCTTGTCGCGGCATCTCGGCCCCGAGGAGGTCTTCACGCCGCTCGACTTCGAAAGCCGCTACCACGCGCCTTTCGGCACCGGCTTCTCGATCGAGCCGCGCATCCTGCAAAGCGCCTGGTTCCGCCCGCACAACATCAGCGAAGAGGCCGGGGGCCTTTATCTCGCGGGCGCGGGCACCCATCCCGGCGCGGGACTGCCGGGGGTGATCTCCTCCGCCGAGGTGCTCGACCAGCTGGTGCCGCATCCCGAGGGGGTGACGCCATGATGCGCGACGACGACCTCGCCGCCTGCCGCGCCGCGATCCGGCATGGGTCGCTGTCCTTCCACGCGGCTTCGAAGCTTCTGCCCGCGCGGGTCCGCGATCCGGCGCTGGCGCTTTATGCCTTCTGCCGGCTGGCCGACGATGCGGTCGACCTGGGCGAGGAAAAGGCCGAGGCCGTGTTGCGCCTGCGCGACCGGCTTGACCTGGTCTACGCGGGCCGGCCCATGCAGGCCGCGCCAGACCGGGCCTTCGCGGGCGTGGTCGAGAGCTTCGACATGCCGCGCGTGGTGCCCGAGGCGCTGCTGGAAGGGCTGGCCTGGGACGCCACCGGGCGGCGCTACGCGACGCTGTCGGAGCTGCGGGACTATTCCGCCCGGGTCGCGGCCACGGTGGGCGTGATGATGTGCGTGCTGATGCGCGTCCGCGATCCCCATGCGCTGGCCCGCGCCGCCGACCTGGGCGTCGCGATGCAGCTCACCAATATTGCCCGCGACGTGGGCGAGGATGCGGTGGCGGGGCGGATCTACCTGCCCACCGACTGGCTGAGCGAGGCGGGCTGCCCGCCCGAGGCCTTCCTGGCCGACCCGCGCCCCGACCCGCAGATCCGCGCCATCGTCGCGCGGCTCCTGGCCGAGGCCGAACGGCTCTATCAGCGCGCCGAGGCCGGCGTGCGGGCGCTGCCCGTCGACTGCCGCGCGGGCATCTTCGCGGCGCGCCACATCTACGCGGGCATCGGCACATCTGTCGCGCGCGCGGGGCACGACAGCGTGACCCGGCGGGCCCGGACCTCGAAGGCGCAGAAGCTGGGCTGGCTCGGGCTCTCGGCGGCGCGGACCGGGGTGAGCCTGCTCCTGCCGCGCTCGGCGGTGTTATACGCCCGGCCGCTCGCCGAGACGCGCTTCCTGGTCGAGGCCGCCGCCCGGCGCGACCCGGTCTGGAGCCGGTCCGACCAGCTTTTCGCCACGCTCTCCGATCTCGCCGCGCGGGACCGAGCCGAGCGGGCGGCCTTGATCGCGGGACAGGCGCGCTCTAACTGATCCTCGATGTTCTGGATGCTCTTCCTGCTGTTCCTCGCGGCCTGTCTGGCCGCTGGCACCACCGGCGCGGTCTTTCCGCCGGGGCCCTGGTATCGCGCGCTGAAAAAGCCCGGCTGGACCCCGCCCGACTGGGCCTTCCCGGTGGTCTGGACGACGCTTTACGTCTTCATGGCGGTGGCCGGCGCGCGGCTGGCGCTGGCGCCCGACAACGGCTTCGCCATGGCCTTCTGGGCGCTGCAGATCGCGCTCAACGCGCTTTGGACGCCGGTGTTCTTCGGGCTGAAATACATCCGCGCGGGCATGCTGGTGCTGACGCTTCTCTGGCTGTCGGTCGCGGGCTCCATCGTGGTCTTCTGGCCGGTCGACTGGATCGCGGCGCTGCTGTTCCTGCCTTACCTGCTCTGGGTCACCATCGCGGGGGCGCTCAACGGCGCGGTCTGGCGGCTGAACCCCGAGACCGCCGCCAATCCGCCCGAGGCGCCGCGCTGAGGGCGCCGCGTCCGGGGGCCTTTCAACCTTCGGTGTCGTCGAACTCCCAGCGCCGCCGCCTCGGCACCCGAAGCGCGATCATCGGCTTCAGCCAGGGGCTCGCGAAGCGCCGGAGATCCAGCGCCTCATGCACGCCCACGGCGGGTTCCCCGTCCAGCGAAGTGCGCAGCATCGCCCGGCTGTAGAAGGGCGCGTCCAGAAGGCTCATCACCTGGTGCGGCCGGGCCCCGGCATCGCCGCGCGTCTCGCGTTTCACCCGCCAGCGCGAGGGCGCGACCCGGGCGCGGGGCGGCGCCTCGATGGGATGCACCTGGCCCGCGCGGTCGAAATGCGCGGCCTGGGTGATCTCGGTGCCGTCGTGCCGGGTGGCGTCGTAGAAACAGGTGGCCCCGGAGCGGGTCGGATAGCGGCCCCAGGTCCAGTAGCTGAAATCCTCCTCGAGCGCGCGGGTCCCGAAGTTGGCGTCGAAATAGCCATGGCCCTCCCATTGCCAGCCGGGGGCCTCCATATCGACCTCGATCCGGGCGACCGGCGCGAAGGGCCGCCAGATATGCGCGCCGTCCGGCGTCAGCGGCAGCTCGCAGGAGGTGATCGCGCTGGGCGTCAGCCGGATCAGCCCGCGCACCCGGCCGAACTGCGGCGGCGCGGCCATCTCGTCGATCTCGGCGACGAGCGTCTTGCCGTTCCAGCTCAGCGAGGAGGGGCCGATGGTGATCCGCTGGCCCTCCTGGCGCAGCGCCGCGCGGCCCCGGTCGGTCATGGTGAAGCGCCCGCCGCGCCCGTAGGTCGCGACATTCATGCAGACGTGGTTTTCGGGATCGCGCCGCCCGGACCAGCGGTACCAGGGCGAGAAGACCGAACCGATGAAGGCGATGATCGAAATCGCCCGGTCGCCCGAGGCGCTTATGCCGTCGATATACCACCAGGCATAGCCATTCGGCGGGACGGCGACGGCGAAACACGGTCCATCAAGATCGCCGCGGCCGCGTGCCTCCCGGAAAGCGCCGCCATCGGCACCCCGGGGCCCGGATGCACCCCGCCCCCGCAGAGATATAGTCCCTTCAGTCGCGTGCGCGCGCGCGGGCGGGTCAAGGCCGACAGGAGGCCATGCGGGCTCTGCCCGTAAAGCGAACCGGCGCTCGCGGGAAAGAGCTGATCGAACATGGCCGGGCTGGTCAGGGCGCGCGGCCCCGGTTCCGGGTCGAAACGTAGGCCGAAGTCCCGCAGGGGGGCGAAGGTCCGGGTCAGACATCTGTCAAAATCCTCGTCGGTTGATGCTGTCCGCGCGAGGGGTGACGCGTTCAGGATGATCTCGAACCGTTCCGGGCCGGGGCTTCCGCCGGGCAAGCCCCGGTCCTCGGCACATACATACAAGGTGGGGTCGGGCGCGCTTTGGCCCTGGGCCAGCGCCTTGAACTCGGGCGCGGGGTCGTCGCGGAAGAACACGTTGTGATGGGACAGCTCGGGGCCATGGGCCGCGGCCTGGAAGGCCCAGACATGGGCCGAGAGCGCCCGGGGTTTTGTCGCGATCCGGGGCAGGGCGCGCGCCGCCAGCGGCCCGAGCCGCCCGGTCGAGAGCGCCCTGGGGTCGCCGTTGAAAAGGATATGATCGGCCGAGATCACCTCGTCGCGGCAGGTCCGCACGCCGCGCACGCCGTCGGAATAGCCCAGGATCTCGACCGCCTCGGTCTCGTGGCGGATCTCGCCGCCGTGCGCGACGAAAAGATCGGCCAGCGCGCGGGCGAGCGCGGAAAGCCCGCCCTCCACCGCCCAGACCCCGGCGGCCTCGGCCTCCCAGATCAGCGCGTAAAGCGCGGGGATGCGGGCGGGATCGCCGCCGACATAGGTGGCGTAGCGCCCGAAGAGCTGGCGCAGCCGGGGGTCGGAGAAGCTTTGCCGCAAGAGCCCGTCGAGGCTGCGCCAGGGCATGAGGTCGGGGATCAGCCGCGGCTCGGCCAGGACCGCGCGGGTCAGCGCCAGCGGGTCCGGCTCGGCGGTCAGCATCATCGGCTCGCGGAAGGCCTCGAAAAGCCGCTTGGCCCGGGCCGAGAAGGCGCGGAATTCAGCCTCGCCCTTGGCCCCGGCGAAGGCGCGCACCGCCTGGGCGCTGTCTTCGGGGTCGGCGTGCAGGTCGAGCCGCGCGCCGTCGCGCCAGAAGTGCCGGGCGAGAATCTCCTGTCGGTGCAGGGTCACATGGTCCTCGAGCGCCGCGCCGGCGCTGGCGAAAAGCGCCTCGAAGACCCAGCGCAGGGTCAGCACCGTCGGCCCCGCGTCGACGCCTTCCACCTGGCGCATCTTGCCGCCCGGGACCGCCTGCCGCTCCAGCAGCACGACCGGGCACCCGGCGGCGGCGAGCGGCAGCGCCGCGGCAAGCCCGCCGATGCCGCCGCCGATCACCACGATCGTCCCGGCGCCGGGGCTGGCCAGATGGGGAGCTGCGGCGGACATAGTCTGATTGTTGACTCGCGGGGGCAACCTGTCCAGTGTGGTTTACACTATAGTGTCAATCGTGATCGACGGATCGGGAGGACCGCATGGATATCCACCAGCGCATCGACACCGCGATCCGACGCGCGATCACCGCGGGGCAGGGCGGCCAGGCCGCGCCCCGGCAGCTCTCCGAGGCCCTGCTTTACGCCTGCACGCCCGGCGGCGCGCGCATCCGGCCGACGATCCTGGTCTCCGTGGCCATGGCCTGCGGCGACGACCGGCCCGGGGCCACCGATGCCGCCGCCGCCGCGCTGGAGCTGATCCATTGCGCCAGCCTCGTGCACGACGATCTGCCCTGTTTCGACGATGCCGACACGCGCCGGGGCAAGCCCTCGGTGCACCGCGCCTATTCTCAGCCGATCGCCGTGCTGACCGGGGATTCGCTGATCATCATGGCCTTCGAGACGCTGGCCCGCATGGCGCCCGAGGCGCCCGAGCGGCTGGCGCCGCTCTTGCTGACGCTGGCCCGCCGCACCGGCATGCCGCATGGCATCTGCGCCGGCCAGGGCTGGGAAAGCGAGGCGCAGATCGACCTCTCCGCCTATCACCTGTCGAAGACCGGCGCGCTGTTTATCGCGGCGACCCAGATGGGCGCCATTGCCGCCGGGCAGGAGCCCGAACCCTGGTTCGAACTGGGCGCCCGCATCGGCGAGGCTTTCCAGGTGGCCGACGACCTGCGCGACACGCTCGGCAGCGCCGACAGCCTGGGCAAACCGGTGCAGCAGGACGTGCTGCACGACCGCCCGAACGCGGTGCACGAACTGGGCGTCGAGGGCGCCGTGGCGCGGCTGACCGACATCCTGTCGGGGGCCATCGCCTCGATTCCGTCGTGCCCCGGAGAGGCGGCGCTGGCGGGCATGGTGCGCAAGCAGGCGGAGCGGCTGACCCCCGGCCTGACGCCCGTCCGGGTCTGACCCGATGAGCCTCGCCGCCGAGGAGCCGGGCCCGCGCGGCAGGGGCACCCGGCCCGGCATCCTGACACGTCTGGCGCGGCTCGTGGCGCAGCCCGGGTTCCAGCGCTGGGCGGCAAGACTGCCCTTCATCCGCCCCCATGTGCGCCGCGAAGGCGCCGAGATTTTCGATCTGGTTCAGGGCTTTGTCGCCAGCCAGACGCTTCTGGCGCTGATCGAGCTGCGGGTTTTGCATCGCGCGCTCGAGGCGCCGGTCTCCGCCGAGGCGCTGACCGTCCCGCTCGATCTGCCCGAGGAGCGCGTGGCGCTGCTGCTACAGGCCGGGGCGGCGCTGGAGCTGCTGATCCGCATGCGCGACGGGCGCTACCGGATCTCGCTGCGGGGGGCCGCGCTGCTCGGCGTGCCGGGGCTCGAGGCGATGATTCGCCACCACGGCGCCTTCTATCGCGACATGGCGGACCCCGTGGCGCTTCTGCGCGGTGAGACCGAGACCGAGCTCGCCGAGGTCTGGCCCTATGTCTTCGGTGGCGCCGGCGGGCAGGAGGCCGTGGTCCGGCAGTATTCCGACCTGATGAGCGGCAGCCAGGCGCTGGTCGCCGAGGATACGCTGGCCGCGACCTCCCTGCGCGGGGTGCGGCACCTTCTCGACATCGGCGGCGGTCACGGCGTCTTTGCCCGCGCGGTCCGGGCCCGGCATCCCGGCCTTCCGGTGACGGTCTTCGACCTGCCCGAGGTGGTCGCCAGCGCGCCCGAAAGCCCCGGGCTGACCTTCGCGGGCGGCTCCTTCCGCGACGACCCGCTGCCGGCGGGCTGCGACGCGATCTCGCTTGTCCGGGTGCTCTACGACCACGAGACGGCGACGGTGCGCGCGCTCCTGGCCAAGGTCTTCGAGGCGCTGCCGCCCGGCGGGCGGCTGATCATCTCGGAGCCGATGTCAGGCGGCGCCCGGCCCGATCCGCACGGCGACGTCTATTTCGCCTTCTACACGCTCGCCATGCGCACCGGCCGGGTTCGCGCCCCAGAAGAGATCGGGGCGATTCTCTCCGAGACCGGCTTTTCCCGGATTCGCATGCCCCGGGCCCGCAGACCCTTCGTCACCCAGGTCGTCACAGCCGTGAAAACCGGGGTCTGACGGGGAAACTGTCTATTACAGTTGACACATATGACTGTATGTCTACTCTGACAGACACCCAGTCAGAGTCGTCTGACAGACGGACGCGGGGCCTTGGTTGCGAAGTCCCCGTTCGGAGGTAACCGGGAGGACGCGACATGTTTGCCGATGCGGTCGTGCTAGAAAGCCCAGGACAGCTGGCCCTTGCCTCGCTGCCCCTGACGGCGCCCGGCCCCCGGGACATCACCGTCGCCATCGCCCGTTCGGGCATTTCCACCGGCACCGAAAAGCTTTTCTACACCGGCGAGATGCCGCCCTTCCCGGGCATGGGCTACCCGCTGGTCCCCGGCTACGAGGCCGCGGGCGAGGTCGTCGAGGCGGGCCGCGACAGCGGTTACAAACCCGGCGATCATGTCTTCGTGCCCGGCGCGGCCTGTTTCGAGGGCGCGCATGGGCTTTTCGGCGGGGCGGCGGAGACGCTCATCACCCGCGCCGACCGCGTGACCCGGATCGATGCGGGCAGCGGCGAGGCCGGCGCGCTTCTGGCGCTGGCGGCCACCGCGCGCCACGCGCTGGCGGGCTATACCGCGACCCTGCCCGAGCTGATCGTGGGCCATGGCGTCCTTGGCCGGCTGCTCGCGCGGCTGACCATCGCCGCGGGCGGCGCGGCCCCCACGGTCTGGGAAATCGCGCCCGAACGCATGGCGGGCGGCACCGACTACGCCGTGATGCGCCCCGAGGACGACCCGCGCCGCGACTACGCCAGCATCTACGACGCCTCCGGCCAGGGTGCGCTTCTGAACGACCTGATCGGGCGGCTCGCCCGGGGCGGAGAGATCGTGCTGGCGGGTTTCTACGCCCAGCCGCTGAGCTTCGCCTTCCCGCCCGCCTTCATGAAGGAGGCCCGCCTGCGCGTGGCCGCCGAATGGAGCCATGACGACCTCACCGCGACCCGCGGTCTGATCGAGACCGGGGCGCTGTCGCTCGACGGTCTCGTCACCCACCGCAGTTCCCGGCGCGACGTGACCGCGGCCTATGAGACCGCTTTCACCGACCCGGCCTGCCTGAAAATGATCATCGACTGGAAGGACGCCGCATGAAGGATGACGTTCCGAACCTCAAGGACTTCGACAAGCGCCTGCGCGACGAGGCCAGCGAGGATCTGGCCGACATCGTCACCGACGAGCCGACAAGCAAGACGCAGATCATCGCGATCTACGGCAAGGGCGGCATTGGCAAGTCGTTCACGCTGGCCAACCTCAGCCACATGATGGCCGAACAGGGCAAGCGCGTGCTGCTGATCGGCTGCGATCCGAAGTCGGACACCACCTCGCTCTTGTTCGGCGGCAAGGCCTGCCCGACGATCATCGAGACCTCGACCAAGAAGAAGCTCGCGGGCGAAGAGGTCGCGATCGGCGATGTCTGCTTCAAGTCGGGTGGCGTCTTCGCGATGGAGCTGGGCGGCCCGGAAGTCGGCCGCGGCTGCGGCGGACGCGGCATCATCCACGGCTTCGAGCTTCTGGAGAAGCTGGGCTTCCACGACTGGGACTTCGACTACGTTCTGCTCGATTTCCTGGGCGACGTGGTCTGCGGCGGCTTCGGCCTGCCGATCGCCCGCGACATGGCGCAGAAGGTGATCCTGGTCGGCTCCAACGACCTGCAGTCGCTTTATGTTGCCAACAACGTCTGCTCGGCGGTGGAATATTTCCGCAAGCTCGGCGGCAATGTCGGTGTCGCGGGCCTCGTGGTGAACAAGGACGACGGATCGGGCGAGGCGCAGGCCTTCGCCGAGGCCGCCGGCATCCCGGTCCTGGCCGCGATCCCGCAGGACGACGACCTGCGCAAGAAATCCGCCAATTACCAGATCGTCGGCACCTCGGCCTCGCACTGGGGCTCGCTCTTCGCCGGGCTCGCCGAGGCGGTCTCGGACGCGCCGCCGGTGCGGCCGACGCCGCTCGACCAGGACGGGCTCCTGGGGCTCTTCGACGGCAGCGAGACCGGCGCCGACGTGGTGCTGGAACCGGCGACCGACGCCGACATGCGCGGCAAACACGCCGCGCCGAAGGAAAGCCTCGAAGTGATCTACGACGACGCCTGAACCGGGCGGCGCGGGGGCCACACCCCCCGCCCGTCCAGAGTGACCCGAGCCAGACACAGGGACCATCGTGACCCGGACGACACCTGACACAGACGACCGACCGATCGAGGGACAGGGCTGCCATTCCGGCGACGAGCTGGAGCGCGCCGCGCGCGAAGCGGGCGCCTCGGACGTGCTCGACCGCTACGCCGAGGACTACCCCAAGGGCCCGCACGACAAGCCGCAAAGCATGTGCCCGGCCTTCGGCAGCCTGCGCGTCGGGCTGCGGATGAAGCGGGTGGCCACGGTGCTTTCGGGTTCGGCCTGCTGTGTCTACGGGCTGACCTTCGTGTCGCATTTCTACGGCGCGCGGCGCTCGGTCGGCTATGTGCCCTTCTCCTCGGAGACGCTGGTGACCGGCAAGCTTTTCGAGGACATCCGCGACTCGGTTCACGAGATGGCCGACCCGGACAAGTTCGACGCCATCGTGGTGACCAACCTCTGCGTGCCCACCGCCTCGGGGGTGCCGCTGCGGCTCCTGCCGAAAGAGATCAACGGCGTGCGCATCGTCGGCATCGATGTGCCGGGCTTCGGCATCCCGACCCACGCCGAGGCCAAGGACGTGCTGGCCGGGGCCATGCTGGCCTATGCCCGCGAGGAAGTGGCCGCCGGGCCGGTTCCGGCGCCCGAGGCGCGGGTGACCGACCGGCCGACGCTGACCCTTCTGGGCGAGATGTTTCCCGCCGACCCGATGACCATCGGTGCGCTTCTGGCGCCGCTCGGCATAGCCGCCGGCCCCGTGGTGCCCTGCCGCGAATGGCGCGAGCTGTATTCCGCGCTCGACTGCGGCGGCGTGGCGGCCATTCATCCCTTCTACACCGCCGCCGTGCGCGAATTCGTGGCCGCCGGCCGCCCGGTGATCGGGTCTGCCCCGGTCGGATACGAGGGCACCGCCGCCTGGCTCGAGGCCGTGGGCGAGAGCTTCGGCATCGACCCCGCGCGCATCGCCGAGGCCAAGGAGGCCGCCCTGCCGCGCATCGCCGAGGCCCTTGCCGCAGCCCCGATCGCGGGCCGGATCACGCTCTCGGGCTACGAGGGCAGCGAGTTGCTGGTCGCCCGCCTGCTGATCGAAAGCGGCGCGGATCTTCCTTACGTCGGCACCGCCTGCCCGAAGACCCGCTTTTCCGCCGAGGACGCCGCCTGGCTCGAGGCGCGCGGCTGCCGGGTGCGCTACCGCGCCTCGCTCGAGGATGACGTGGCCGCGATGCAGGAGTTCCAGCCCGACCTCGCCATCGGCACGACCCCGGTGGTGCAGAAGGCGAAGGAGCTGGGCGTGCCGGGGCTCTATTACACCAACCTCATCTCTGCGCGTCCGCTGATGGGCGCGGCCGGGGCCGGCTCGCTCGCCGAGGTGGTCAATGCCGCCATGGCCGGCAAGGGCCGGATGGACCGGATGCGCGCCTTCTTCGAAGGCGTCGGCGCGGATGACACCGCGGGCGTCTGGGAAGGCGCGCCGAACCTGCGGCCCGACTTCCGCCGCCAGCACCAGAAGAAACTCGACAAGGCCGCCCGCGCCCGCGCGGCCCAGGAGATGATCTGATGGCCTTGATCCAGGATCACGACCGGGCCGGGGGCTACTGGGGGGCGGTCTATGCCTTCTGCGCGGTCAAGGGATTGCAGGTGGTCATCGACGGCCCGGTGGGCTGCGAGAACCTGCCCGTGACCAGCGTGCTGCATTACACCGACGCGCTGCCGCCGCACGAGCTGCCCATCGTGGTCACCGGCCTCGGCGAAGAGGAACTGGGCCGCGACGGCACCGAGGGCGCGATGCGCCGCGCCTGGGAGACGCTCGATCCGGCGCTGCCCGCGGTAGTCGTCACCGGCTCCATCGCCGAGATGATCGGCGGCGGGGTGACGCCGCAAGGCACCTCGATCCAGCGGTTCCTGCCGCGCACCATCGACGAGGACCAATGGCAGGCCGCCGACCGGGCGATGACCTGGCTCTTCACCGAGTTCGGCATGACCAAGGGCCGGATGCCGCCCGAAAAGGCCCGCGAGGAGGGCGCCAAGCCCCGGGTCAACATCCTCGGGCCGATGTATGGCACCTTCAACATGCCCTCGGACCTCGCCGAGATCCGCCGCATGGTCGAGGGCATCGGCGCCGAGGTGAACATGGTCATGCCGCTCGGCGCGCATCTCGCCGAGATGCGGGGCCTGGTGAATGCCGACGCCAATATCGTCATGTATCGCGAGTTCGGCCGCGGCCTCGCGGAATGCCTGGGCAAACCCTACCTGCAGGCGCCGATCGGGATGGAATCTTCGACCCTGTTCCTGCGCAAACTGGGCGAAATCCTGGATCTCGACCCCGAGCCCTTCATCGAGCGCGAGAAGCACTCCACGCTGAAGCCGGTCTGGGACCTCTGGCGCTCGGTCACGCAGGATTTCTTCGCCACCGCGAATTTCGCCGTGGTCGCCAACGAGACCTATACCCGCGGCATCCGCCGCTACCTCGAGGACGAGCTGGGCCTGCCCTGCGCCCTCGCGGTGGAGCGCAAGGCCGGGGCCAAGACCGACAACGACGCGGTGCGCGCGGAGCTGGCGCGCCAGCGGCCCGTGGTGGTCATGGGCTCGATCAACGAGAAGATGTATCTCGCCGAGCTCTCCGCCGGCCACGGGCCGCAGCCGGCCTTCATCCCGGCGAGCTTTCCCGGCGCGGCGATCCGGCGGCATACCGGCACGCCCTTCATGGGCTACGGCGGCGCCGCCTACCTTCTGCAGGAGATCTGCAACGGGCTTTTCGACGCGCTCTTCCACATCCTGCCGCTCGGCGCGGCCATGGATGCGGGCGAGGCGACGCCGACGCCGCTCCGCCGTGATTTCCCCTGGGATCCCGACGCCCAGGCCGAGCTTGACCGGATCGTCGCCAGCCATCCGGTGCTCACCCGCATTTCCGCCGCCAAGACGTTGCGCGACGCCGCAGAGGCCGAAGCGCTCCGCCAGGGGGCCGACCGGGTCGTCCGCGAGACGGTCCGCGCCCTCGAACCCTCACTGAAAGGAACGGACCGATGACCGACATAAGCTCGACCCCGCCCAAGGCGCGCTCGAAGCGCGGGACGGAGTTTCTTCTCTATTTCAGCCTGATCTTCGTGCTGGCGATCCCCTTCGCCACGGTCTTCTGGCTGCTCGAGGTGTTCCAGAAGCAGACGCTCAACCTGCACGGGCCGCTGGCCCGGGCCTGGGCGGAAGCCGACCGGATCACCCCGCTCATCTTCTCGGCCTGACGGCCGGGAGACGTCACTGACCGCCTCGCTCGGGGCGGACAGGCCCGAGGGGGCAACCCCGAGGGAACCCGGCCGTGAGGGTGTCACGGCGTCAGCGTAACGTTCCGGAGGAAAGTTAATGGCTGATAACACCGACCTGTCCTTCACAGGTCTCACCGACGAGCAGGCGCAGGAACTGCACTCCGTCTACATGAGCGGCCTCTGGCTGTTCTCGGCGGTCGCAGTGGTGGCTCACTTGGCCACCTTCATCTGGCGTCCGTGGTTCTGAGGAGGGCTGAAGCATGGCGAAGTTCTACAAGATCTGGCTCATCTTTGACCCCCGCCGCGTCTTCGTGGCCCAGGGTGTCTTCCTCTTCCTGCTCGCAGCGATGATCCATCTCGTCGTTCTCTCGAACGGCATCAACTGGTTCGAAACTGCGGCCGCGGCTGGCGCTTCCGAGTGACGCCACCCCGGGTTCGCCGGCTGGCGGGCCTGCTGACAGGTGACCATGACAAGGCCGTGGGCGGGAACCGGAGACCCGGACGCCCGCCCACGGCAATCCCGATACGGTATCGACGGCATACGCCCCGGCGAAGCGGTGGGTGCCGCCATTAGCGGAGACCAAGACGATGGCAATGCTCAGCTTCGAAAAGAAGTATCGCGTCCGTGGAGGGACGCTGATCGGCGGCGATCTGTTCGACTTCTGGGTGGGCCCTTTCTACGTGGGCTTCTTCGGCGTCACGACCGCCTTCTTCGCGCTTCTGGGGACGATCCTGATCCTCTGGGGCGCCGCGCACCAGGGCACCTTCAACCCCTGGCTCATCAATATCGCGCCGCCGGATCTGTCCTACGGTCTGGGCGCCGCACCGCTGATGGAAGGCGGGCTCTGGCAGATCATCACCATCTGCGCGATCGGGGCCTTCTCGTCCTGGGCGCTGCGCGAGGTCGAGATCTGCCGCAAGCTCGGCATCGGCTACCACGTGCCCTTCGCCTTCTCCTTCGCGATCTTCGCTTACGTGACCCTGGTGGTCTTCCGGCCGCTCCTGATGGGCGCCTGGGGACACGGCTTTCCCTACGGGATCTTCAGCCACCTCGATTGGGTCTCGAACACCGGCTACGCCTACCTGCATTTCCACTACAACCCGGCCCACATGCTGGCGGTGACGCTGTTCTTCACCACCACGCTGGCGCTGGCGCTTCACGGCGGGCTGATCCTCTCGGCGGCGAACCCCGAGAAGGGCGAGATCATGAAGACGCCCGACCACGAGGACACCTTCTTCCGCGACTTCATCGGATATTCGGTGGGCACGCTCGGCATTCACCGCCTGGGCTTCCTGCTCGCCATCAACGCGGGCTTCTGGTCCGCGATCTGCATCATCATCTCCGGCCCGGTTTGGACCAAGGGCTGGCCGGAATGGTGGAACTGGTGGCTCGAGCTGCCGATCTGGGGCCAGCTCTGAGGGGAGATCGCAGCCATGACAATGATCGAAAATCAGAACATCTTTACCCAGGTCCAGGTGCAAGGCACCCCGGAATGGGGGATGAACGACAACGGCAAGATGATGGAGGAGCGCGCCGGCAAGCCCTTCTTCTCGACCCTGGCGGGCTTCCTGGGCAACGCCCAGATCGGCCCGATCTACCTGGGCTGGACGGGCTTGGTGTCACTCTTCACCGGGATCCTGGCGCTGAACATCATCGGGCTCAACATGCTCGCCCAGGTCGACTGGTCGATCCCCGAGTTCATCCGGCAGGGCTTCTGGCTGGCGCTGGAACCGCCGAGCCCGCAATACGGGCTGACCATCCCGCCGCTCTATGACGGCGGCTGGTACATCATCGCGAGCTTCTTCCTGCTCGTCTCGGTGATGTCCTGGTGGGCGCGCTCCTGGCTTCTCGCCAAGGAACAGAAGATGGGCAAACACGTCTTCTGGGCCTTCGGCTCGGCGATCTGGCTGTTCCTGGTCTTGGGCCTGTTCCGGCCGATCCTGATGGGATCCTGGTCAGAAGCGGT
Organism: Roseivivax sp. GX 12232; assembly: GCF_021272185.1. Taxonomy (GTDB): domain Bacteria; phylum Pseudomonadota; class Alphaproteobacteria; order Rhodobacterales; family Rhodobacteraceae; genus Roseivivax. Next base: position 76,318 of record NZ_JAJSEC010000007.1, on the reverse strand, counting down.
GCCCTACGGGATCTTCCCGCACCTCGATTGGACCACGGCCTTCTCGATCCGCTACGGGAACCTCTACTACAACCCGTTCCACTGTCTCTCGATCGTCTTCCTCTATGGCTCGGTGCTGCTGTTTGCCATGCACGGGGGCACGATCCTGGCGGTGACCCGCTACGGCGGCGACCGCGAGCTCGAGCAGATCGTCGACCGGGGCACGGCAACCGAACGGGCGGCGCTGTTCTGGCGCTGGACGATGGGCTTCAACGCCACGATGGAAGGCATCCATCGCTGGGCCTGGTGGTTCGCGGTGCTGACCCCGATCACCGGCGGCATCGGCATCCTTCTGACCGGCACCGTCGTCGACAACTGGTTCATCTGGGCGCAGGAACATCACTTCGCCCCGGCCTATGACGGCAGCTACGGCTACCAGGCCTATGACCAGACCTATCAGTCCTTCATCGGCGGAGGTGAATGAGATGCTTGGGTGGTTCAAGAACTGGAACAAGGATAACCCGACCGACATCTACGGTCCGGCGATCCTGGTCGGCACGGTGGGCGTGGCGGTGGCGGTGGCGGCGGTCCTGGTGACCGTCGGCCAGCCGGCGGCGACCAAATCCCTGCAGACGGGCCCCCGCGGCACCGGCATGTCGGTGCCCGAGTTCGTCTCGGAGGTGGAAAGCCCCGATCCCACGATCGAGGCCTATTTCAGCCAGGAGCCGATCCCGCCGGCCTCGGAGGATGCGCTCGCGGGCGATCTCTACGAGAACGTGCAGGTGCTGGGCGGTGTCACCGACGCCAATTTCACCCGCCTGATGAACGCGATGACCCAATGGGTCGCGCCGGAACAGGGCTGCGCCTACTGCCACGCCAATGCCAACGAGGGCAATTACGCCGACGACGAGCTCTATACCAAGGTGGTGTCGCGGCGGATGATCCAGATGACCCAGAACATCAACGAGTTCTGGGCCGGTCACGTCAACGCCAACGAAGAGGTGGGGGTCAACTGCTACACCTGCCACCGCGGCCAGAACGTGCCTTCGGAGATCTGGTTCAAGCTCACGCCGCTGGGCGACACCATGGAGGGCTGGGGCGCGGTGCAGAACCGCGTGACGCCGGTCAGCCAGTTCACCTCGCTGCCCTCGGACGCGCTGGAGAAATACCTGCTCGATGGCGAGATGATCGGCGTGCACAACTACGAGTCCCACGTCGACGAGGGGCCCGAGGAAGAGGGCGTGCGCAGCTGGCAGGACGCCGAGCGGACCTATTCGCTGATGAACTACGTCTCCAACTCGCTGGGGGTCAACTGCGTCTTCTGCCACAACTCGCGCGCCTTCAACGACGGCGCACAGGTGACGCCGCAATGGGCGACCGAGAGCCTCGGCATCCAGATGGTGCTCGAGATGAACCAGGACTACCTGGTCCCGCTCGAGGAGACCTACCCGGAAAACCGGCTGGGCCCGCTGCACGGCGATGCGCCGAAGGCGGCCTGCAAGACCTGCCACAAAGGCTATCAGCAGCCCCTGCAAGGCATGAACGTGATCGCGGACTGGCCCGAGCTCGCCACGACCTCGGGTGATTACGTCTACGACAGCGAGTGACACGCGCGGCCGGCCGGGGTGACCCGGCCGGGCGACGCCACGGGGTCCGGGCGCCCACTTTCCCTGGCGTTCGGATATCGGGGGGTTCCCCCCGGTTCCCTTCCTGTTGGCTACAGGAACCGGCGCCGCGCCGCGCGAGACCGAAGGTTTTGACGGTGCGGCGCCAATTTAGCGGGAGGACATGACATGACCCGTCCGACGACACCCCTACTCGACCAGCTGAGCGGCCCCGAGGCGCTGCGCGACATGGAGGCGGGCACGCTCAGGCGGCTGGCCGACGAGCTGCGCGCCGAGGTGATCTCGGCGGTCTCCGAGACCGGCGGCCATCTCGGCTCCTCGCTGGGCGTGGTGGAACTGACCCTGGCGATCCACGCGGTCTTCAACACGCCGGTGGACAAGCTGGTCTTCGACGTCGGCCACCAGTGTTATCCGCACAAGGTGCTGACCGGGCGGCGCGACCGCATCCGCAGCCTGCGCCAGAAGGACGGGCTCTCGGGCTTCACCAAGCGCGCGGAAAGCGCCTACGACCCCTTCGGCGCGGCGCATAGTTCGACCTCGATCTCGGCGGCGCTGGGCTTCACCGTGGCACGCGACATGGGCAAGCCCACGGGCGACGCCATCGCGGTGATCGGCGACGGGGCGATCTCGGCGGGCATGGCCTACGAGGCGATGAACAACGCGGGAGCCGAGGGGCGGCGGCTCTTCGTGATCCTGAACGACAACGAGATGTCGATCGCCCCGCCGGTGGGCGCGATGTCGGCCTATCTGTCGTCGCAATATCCCAGCAATCCGCTGCACCGCATGAAAAGCCTGGCCGAGGGCATGGAATCGGCGCTGCCGGGCCCGATGCGCGAAGGCGCCCGCCGGGCGCGCGAGCTGGTGACCGGGCAGGGCGGCCAGAGCGGCGCCCTGTTCGAGGCGCTGGGCTTCGACTACCTCGGGCCGATCGACGGGCACGACATGGGCCAGCTTCTGACGGTCCTGCGCTCGGCCCGGGCGCGGGCCACGGGGCCGGTGCTGATCCATTGCTGCACCGTGAAGGGCAAGGGCTACGCCCCGGCGGAGAAAGCCGCCGATTGCGGGCACGGCGTGTCGAAATTCGACCCTGACACGGGCGTTCAGGCCAAGTCCTCGGGCGGGCCACCGGCCTATACCAAGGTCTTCGGCTCGGCCCTGACCGAGGCCGCCGCGCGCGACCCCGACGTGGTGGCGGTGACCGCGGCCATGCCCTCGGGCACCGGGGTGAACATCATGGCCGAGCGCTTCCCGGGCCGGGTCTTCGACGTGGGCATCGCCGAACAGCACGCGGTGACCTTCTGTGCGGCCATGGCCGCCGAGGGGCTGAAGCCCTTCGCCGCGATCTATTCGACCTTCCTGCAGCGCGCCTATGACCAGGTGGTGCATGACGTGGCCCTGCAGGGGCTGCCCGTGCGCTTCGCCATCGACCGCGCGGGGCTGGTGGGCGCCGACGGGGCGACCCATGCGGGCGCCTTCGACGTGGGCTATCTGTCCACCCTGCCGGGCTTCACCGTCATGGCCGCCGCCGACGAGGCGGAGCTGGTGCATATGGTCGAGACCGCGCGGCAACACGAGGCCGGACCCATCGCCTTCCGCTACCCGCGCGGTGCCGGCACCGGCGTGGCCCTGCCCGAGACCCCCCAAGCGCTGGAGATCGGCCGCGGGCGGGTGATTTCCGAGGGCAGCGACGTGGCCTTCCTCTCCTTCGGCGCGCATCTCGCGGAGGTCCAGGCCGCCGCGGCGCTTCTGGCCGAGGAAGGGATCAGCGCCACCGTCGCCGACGCGCGCTTCGCCAAACCCTTGGACATGGCGCTGGTGGGCCAGCTTGCCCGCCACCACGGCGCGCTTCTGACCGTGGAGCAGGGCGCCGAGGGCGGCTTCGGCGCCCGGGTCCTGCAGGGGCTCGCGGCGTCCGGCGCGCTCGATCGCGGGCTTGCGGTGCGCAACCTGCATCTGCCCGACCGCTTCATCGACCAGGCGAGCCCGGCCGAGATGTATGCCGATGCGGGGCTGACGGCGCGCGACATCGCGGCGGCGGCGCTCAGCGCGCTCGGCCGGGACGCCAATGTGGTGCCGCTGCGGGCGTGATTTCGGGTCTAATGCGCCCTGATAGAGCCGCCTATGCGCCTGCGGCGGGCGGGCTGCGGGGGCGCGCCGGCCATTGAGGCCGGCCGGCCCCCGGCGAGAGGCGCTGCCTCTCGCGCTCTCCGAGGTATTTTCACCAGCTGAAGAGCTAGGCCTCGGCGCGCAGCCCGAGGTTCGGGAAGAGGCGTCCGGCGTGGTCGCGGAGGTAGATCCGCAGCCAGGGCGTGAAGCGTTCCGGCGCCTCGGCGATCCGGGCCTGCAGGGTCGAGAGCGCCATCCAGGCGGTCTCGCAGACCTCCTCGGGGTTGGGGGCGAGGGGCAGGTCCACCGGCGCTTCGGCGGTGAAAAGGTCCACGACCTCGTGTTCGATCAGGCCCTGTCCGACCTCGGCGCGGTATTCGATCCGGTCGCGGCGGGTGAGGGTGAGCCCCTCGATGCCCAGTTCCTCGCGCAGGCGGCGCATGGCGCAGGCCTCGGGGGCCTCGTCCCAGTGGGGATGCGTGCAGCAGGTGTTCGCCCAGAGCCCGGGCGTGTGGTATTTCCCCAAAGCCCGGCGCTGCAGCAGCACCCGGTCGCCCGCCATGACGAAGACCGAGATCGCCTTGTGGCGCAGCCCGCGGCGATGCACCTCGAGCTTCTCGACCGGGGTCAGCGTGTCACCCACCCAGGCGGGGATCTTCAGGCTCATACATGGGTCTCCGGAACCAGGCCCGCGAGGTGGCGCAGGTTCTTGAAGCCGATCTTCAGATGCGCGAGCGGGCGTGCCTTGACCAGGGACTTGTTCATATAGGCCTCGAAGGTCAAGCGCTGCACGTCGATGTCATGGCAGAGCGAGACGAAGCGTTCGCGCCGGGAATCCGAGCGGTAATAGGCCGATTGCATCGAGGCGAGCACCCGGAAGACGGTCTTGTGCTCGCGCATGAAGAGTTTGCGCGCCAGGCGCAGGGCCTTGGGATTGCCGCTGGCCAGGCAGGCGGCGGCGGCGCTGGCGGCGACCCGCCCGCCGGTCATCGCGTAGTAGATGCCCTCGCCCGAGGAGGGGGCCACGACCCCCGCGGCATCGCCCGCCAGCACCAGGTCGCGCCCGTTGTCCCAGCGGTCGAGCGGTTTCAGCGGGATCGGCGCGCCCTCGCGGCGCAGCGTCTCGCATTGGGCCAGGGCGCTGGCGCGGCGGAGCTCGGCGGTGGCCTGCTTGAGGTTCACCCCGGCGTCCTCGGTGCCCATGCCGACCGAGACGGTGTCGCCATGCGGAAAGACCCAGCCGTAGAAATCCGGCGAGATGCGGCCGTCGTAGATCACGTCGCAGCGCTGCGGGTCGTAGGTCGTGTCGCGCAGGGGCGCGGCGATGATCTCGTGGTAGGCAAAGACCAGCGGGATGCGGTCGGCGCCCGGCACCTCGCCCCGGGCGACGCGGCTTTTCGCGCCGTCGGCGCCGATGATGATCCGGGTGGCAATCTCGCGGTCTTCGCCGCTGGCCTTGTCGCGGTAGACCACCCGGGGCCAGCCGCGGCCACGGATCACGCGGGTGAAGGTGCCGATGTGGCGCTCGGCGCCCGCCGCTTCGGCGCGCTGGCGCAGCCAGGGGTCGAAATCCTTGCGGTCGACCATGCCGACAAAGCCGTTCTCCACCGGGATGTCGACGTGGCGGCCGCTGGGCGAGATCATCCGCGCGGTGCTGATCTTGGCCAGGAGCTGGTCCTCGCCGACGTCAAAATCCGCCATGAGCCGGGGCGGGATGGCGCCGCCGCAGGGTTTGATCCGCCCTTCGCGGTCCAAGAGCGCGACCTTGTGGCCGCTTCGCGCCAGGTCATGCGCGGCGGTGGCTCCGGCCGGGCCGCCTCCGACAACGACGACATCATAGACCATGGGTCATTCTCCGGGTTGCAGATGGGCGAGAGGCGGCGCGGGGGCCATGACCCGCCGCGCCATGAGGGCGGCGGCCAGGAACAGCCCGGCCTCGATCAGGAAGACCGTGCCGAAGGCGCTGGCGGTGGCGGTGAGCTGGCGGAAGAGATCGGCGAGCGCCGCGCCGAGGAGCCCGCCGAAGCCCGCGGCGATGGCCTGGGCGGCGCCCCAGAGCCCCATGCGGGTGCCCTCGCGTTTCTCGCGGCCCTCGCCGGCGAGCTGCATCATCGCCCCGATGGCGGCGACGGCGAACATGCCGTTGAAGAAGCCCAGCGCCACGGTGGCGGGCAGAAGCGGCGCGCCGGGTCCGGACTGGCCCAGAAGCGCGATGGCGGCGAGGGCGGCGGCGGAGCCCAGGCAACCCGCGGCGACCCAGCTCCGCAGCGCGCCGCGCTTCAGCCCGGTGGCGACCAGCCCGACGGTGACCATGCCCAGGAAGACCCCGCCGTTCTGCGCGCCCGAAAGCTGGGTCGACTGGCCGGGCGTATAGCCGAAGACCAGCCCGGCATAAGGCTCGAGGATCAGCTCCTGCATGAAATAGGCGGTCATCGAGAGGAAGACGAAAAGCGTGAAGGCCCGGGCCTTGGGCTCGGCCCAGATCTCGGCCAGGCCCTGGCGGAAGGGCATCGGGTCGGGCTCGGGCCGGGTGGCGAGGCCGCGCTCGATGCGCCAGGTGGCCAGCGCGGTCAGCGCCAGGGCGGTCAGGCAGACCGCGCCGACGATGGTCAGGAGCCGGGCCGGGCCATAGGGGTCGAGCAGGCTGCCCACGAGCCCCGCGGTCATGGCGATGCCGAAAATCATCATCAGCCAGGTGATCGTCGCGGCCGCCGCGCGCCGGTGCGGCGCGGTGGCGCTGGCCAGAAGCGCCAGGAGCGAGGTGCCCGAGGCGCCGACGCCCAGGCCGATCAGCGCATAGGCGAGGATCGCGGCGAGAAGGCCGGAGACCAGGCTCTGTTCCAGGAGAACCACGCTCAATGCCGCGCCGAAGCCGCCGAGCGCCAGGGCCGCCATGCCGCCGATGATCCAGCGCGTGCGCTGCCCGCCGGTGTCCGAGAGGAACCCCCAGGAGGGCCGGGTGATCTGGATGCCGTAATGCAGCGCCACCAGGAGCCCGGGCAGGAGCGCGGGCAGGGCCAGTTCGACCACCATGAGCCGGTTCAGGGTCGATGTGGTCAGAACCACCACGGCGCCGAGGCACATCTGCACGAGCCCGAGGCGGATGATCGACAGCCAGGAAAGCGTCATGGCGCGGCTCCCGTTGAGGCCAGGGCGAAGGCGGCAACCATCATGCCCGAGACGTAGAGCAGGACGCCCGTGCCGTTGAACCAGGGCGCCTTGCCGCGCGGGTCGCGCAGCATGACCCGCATGGCGGCGAGCTGGGCTGCGAGAAGGAGCGCGATGGCGACCGCGTGCCAGGGGCGGTCGAGCGCCGCGATGAGCGCGATCACCGCGATTTGCGGCAGCACCATGGACCAGCAGGCGACGCGGGCGGCGCGCTCGGGGCCAAGCGTCACCGGCAGCGAGGCGACGCCGGTCAGCCGGTCGCCCTCGAGCGCCTTGAAGTCGTTGAGCGTCATGATCCCATGCGCGCCAAGCCCGTAAAGCAGCGCCACCGCGATCACCGCGGGCGCGGGCAGGCCCTGAGCGAGGATCGCCGCGCCGGTGAACCAGGGCAGGCTCTCGTAGCTGAGCCCGACAAGCCCCGGCCCCCACCAGCCCGAGCGCTTCAGCCGCAAGGGCTCGGCGGAATAGGCCCAGGCGGCGGCGACACCGGCGCAGGTGGCCAGGAAGCCCCAGAGCCCGAGCAGGGCGCCCACGAGCAGCGACAGGACCGACATGGCCAGCGCCACCCAGAGGCCCCAGCGCCCCGGCACCCGTCCGGAGGGGATCGGCCGGTCGGGCTCGTTGATCGCGTCGACATGGCGGTCGCACCAGTCGTTGGCGGCCTGGCTCATGCCGCAGACGATCGGTCCGGCGAGCACGATGCCCAGGAGCACGAGAAAGGGTTGCGAGCTGAGCGGCACGCCCGAGGAGACGGCGCCGCAGAGATAGGCCCACATCGGCGGAAACCAGGTGACCGGCTTGATCAGCCGCAAAAGGGCCGCCGGGTCGGGGTAGCGTCGAGGCTGTAAACTTAGACTGACACCCATACGTCAGTTAGACACGACAGGCCGAGTCGGCGCAAGAGGTCTCGCGCTTGGAGGACTGGCCCTGGCGAGGGTCTTCAGGCGGTCTGGAGGACGCCAAACATTCACGCCGGGCAGGGCGCGAAGTGACAAGCGATCTGGACAGGGGGCCGGGGAATCACCCCGCCGACGCGCGCGACGGACCTCAGTCCTGGTCGCTTCCGTCGCGGGTCAGCAGGTCGTATTTCCGCAGCTTCACGTAGAGCGACTGCCGCGAGAGGCCGAGCATCTCGGCGGCGGCGACGCGGTTGTTGCGCGTCAGGTTCACCGCGGTCTCGATGCACATCTTCTCGACCACGTCGGTGGTCTCGGCGACGATCTCCTTCAGGGTGGCGGAGCCCACCAGCTCCATCACGTTGCGGCTCGATTCCTCGGAGGCATGCATCTGCGTGCGGCGCATGGAATCGATCCGCGAGGTGTCGCGGATGACGAAGCCGAAATGCGGCGTGGTGTCGTTGGAGATCAGCGTGGCGGACATTTCCACCGCGGTCTCGGCGCCGTATTCGTTCACCGCCTTGGTGGAATAGAAGCGCATCTTGCCGGTGCGCCGGGCGTTCTCCAGCAGCACGTTCATGTCGACCTGGCCGCGGCTCAGGAAGTCCGAGAACTTGCGCCCCTTCACGTCGATCAGATGCGCGGCGTCGATCATCTCGAGGAAGGCGTCGTTTGCGCTTTGCACGATGCCGGTGGCCGAGGTGATCACCATGGCGTCGGCGCCATTGGCGAAAAGCCCGGCGAAATCGCCGCGCAGATGCACCGGGCCCTCGACGGGCCCCTCGGTGCCGCGGGTCTCGAGCCGCAGGATCAGCACCCGCTCGCCGCCGGCCCGGAAGACCTGCGGGGCAAAGGCGATCTCGGCGTCGTCGCGGCGCGAGGTGGCGGTGACCGGCTGGGCGTTGTCCGAGATCGCCGCATCGACCAGCGCGTCGAGCAGCGCCTCGCGACCGCGGTTGGTGAACTCATTGGCGAAGACCGCGCCCGAGAGATCCTCGCGCGAGGAACCCAGCAGCATGGCGGCGGGGTCGTTCAGATCCTTGATCCGCCCGTCGGCGACCGAGACGAAGACGATCGGGTCGTCGACCGCGCGCAGCAGCAGGCGGTAACGCGCGTCGAACTCGCGGCGGGCCTCGTAGCCTTCCTCGAGCGAGAGCTGCGCCTGCACCAGCTGGGCCTGGGTCTCGGCCACGACGCTCAGGTCGCGGCCCAGCATCAGGACCGAACTGCCGTCGGGATGCGGGTGGAAGCTGTAGCGCACAGGGACTTCCCAAGCGCCGCCGTCGTCGTGGTTCAGCTCGACCGGGCGAGGCACGCGGCCCTCGGCGCGGAAGGTCTGCAGCGCGGTTTCGAGCTTGGGCAGGCTTTCCACGGTCAGCACATCCGCGATGCGCCGCCCGGGCCAATGCGGCAGCCGCTGGCCCAGCGTGTTGCCCGCGACGGCGGTGATGCGGTCGCCGGTGTCGAGGGTCAGCGCCAGGTCGCAGGCCGCGTCCAGCAATCCGCCGAGATACTCCCCGGCGCCCGCCGCGGTGTCGCGGGCGGCGATGTCGCGTGCCTTGCCATTTGCCATTACCGAGCCCCGATCGCCGCCTTCATTCGTCCTCGACAATATCCCAGCGCGGCAGCGGCGTCATTGCTTACCAGATCGGCGCCTGCGCGGGACGCGGCGCCCGGATAGAGATCGAGCGCCAGTCCCCCGAGTATAATCGGCGGCGGCGCGGAATACGAGTGCCGGAGCCGCGCGATCATCCGGCCTGCGACATCAAGACTGCTTTCGCGCGAGGCCGAGACCAGGATGCCGTCGAAGCCCAGCCGCGCCAGTTCGCCAGGCAGGAGCATCGCGTCGGGCGACAGGAAGAGCCGCACCGCCGCGCCGCGCCGCCGCAGCTGCGCGGTCACCACGTGCAGGCCCAGGGTATGGGTGTCGCCCTCGGGGATGATCAGCGCCAGCGACGGCGCCCGGGCGCATTCGGCCCGCACGTCCCAGTCCGGGATCAGCCGGGTCAGCAGCCCTTGCAGCCGCGCGGTGCCGATCGTCACCTCGGCGAAGCTGAGCTGGTCCGAGACCCAGAGCGCCCCCAGCTCGCGCGCGGCGGCCGGGATGCAGCGGTCGATCACGTCGTCGGGGGTGAAGCCCGCCTGCGCCAGTTCGCCCAGCGCCGCCTCGGGCCGGAAGGGCCCGGTGGCGCGCGCCCGTCGTCCCAGCCGCTGCGCCGCGTCGCGCAGCGAGCGTTCCGCCCGGCGGGCGGTGTTGTCGCGCAGGACCGCCACCACCTCGCCCGCGAGGGCGGAGATGTCGGTGGTCTGCTCGTCGCAGGTCGATGGGTTGGACAGGTAGTCGGACATTGCGGACCCAATGCGTTGCGTGAAGTCCATGTGCCAACAGGCGCGTCGGGTCAGTCTGCGGGGGCCATGGGCGATCTGTCAATCAAAACTGACATTCGCATCTCTGCGGGGCTGTCGGGCGGGGCGGAAACAGGGCCAATCCCGATAGAATGACTCGCCTACGTCGGGGGCTGTCTGCGATGATTGACAGAGAGCGCCGATTTCACCGATCCGACCCCTCGGAGTGTAAGTTTGAATTGACACTTTTCGGATCTCGCCGCTACGCTCAACCCCATGACACACGTGGAATCGCCCATGTCCTTGTCGGTGACATCCTCGAAGGCCGGGTCCGGTGCGGCTGCCCTCTACACGCCGGAGCAGCGCGCCCGGCGGGATAGCACCCGTTGGACCCTCGTCCAGGGGCTGCTCGCGCCGGCGCAATTCCTGGTCTTCGTGATCTCGCTGGTGCTGGTGCTGCGCTACCTCGTCAGCGGCGCGGGCTACGAGGCCGCGACCCTGTCGATTCTCGCCAAGACGGCGATTCTCTACCTGATCATGGTGACCGGCGCGATCTGGGAGAAGGTGGTCTTCGGCCAGTATCTCTTCGCGCCCGCCTTCTTCTGGGAAGACGTCGTCTCCTTCGCGGTCATCGCCCTGCACACCGCCTATCTCTGGGCGCTGGTCACCGGCGCGCTGGGCCCGGCGGGCGAGATGGCGCTCGCGCTTCTGGCCTACGGGCTCTACCTGCTGAACGCCGGGCAGTTCCTCCTGAAGCTGCGGCGCGCCCGCCGCGACGAGGAGGTGCCCGCATGACCGAGGGATTCGCCCCGCCCCCGAGCCGCGGTTGCCGCGACACGCCGGTCTTGAAGGAACGCGGCCAGCACGAGGTCTTCTGCGGGCTGACCGGCATCGTCTGGCTGCACCGCAAGATGCAGGACGCCTTCTTCCTGGTGGTCGGCTCGCGCACCTGCGCGCATCTGCTGCAATCGGCCGCCGGCGTGATGATATTCGCCGAGCCGCGTTTCGCCACGGCGATCCTCGAGGAAACCGACCTCGCCGGGCTCAAGGACGCCCAGCAGGAGCTCGACCGCGTGGTGCACGAGCTCCTGGCGCGGCGGCCCGACATCCGGCAGCTCTTCCTGGTGGGCTCCTGCCCCTCCGAGGTGATCAAGCTCGACCTCGCCAAGGCGGCGGAGCGTCTCTCCGCGGCCCATGCCCCGAGCGTGCGGGTGCTGAGCTACTCCGGCAGCGGCATCGAGACGACCTTCACCCAGGGCGAGGACGCCTGCCTCTCGGCCATGGTGCCGGTCCTGCCCGAAACCCAGGCGCGCGAGCTGGTGCTGGTCGGCGCGCTGCCCGACGTGGTCGAGGAGCAGGCGCTGGGCCTGCTCGAGGCCATGGGCATCGGCCCGGTCCGGGTGCTGCCTGCCGCCCGGCGGGACGGGGAATACGGCGTCGGCCCGAACACCGTCTTCGCCATGACGCAGCCCTTTCTGGGCGACACATATGCGGCTCTGACACGGCGCGGTGCGACCCATATCCCCGCGCCCATGCCCTTTGGCGAGGAAGGCACGACGCGCTTTCTCGAGGCCATCGCCGCGGAGTTCGGCATCGGCCCCGAGGTGGTCGCCCGGGTGACCGAGGCGCCCCGCGCCCGCGCCCGCGCCGCCATCGCCAAGGTCTCGGAGCCGCTGCGCGGCAAGCGGGTCTTCTTCTTCCCCGACAGCCAGCTCGAAGTGCCGCTGGCGCGCTTCCTGACCCGCGAATGCGGCATGGAGGCGGTCGAAGTGGGCACGCCCTATTTGCACCGCCCGCTGGTCGGCCCGGACCTCGACCTCTTGCCCGAGGGGCCGCGCGTCTCCGAGGGCCAGGACGTGGAGCGGCAGCTCGACCGGCTGCGCGCAAATGTGCCTGATCTCACGGTCTGCGGGCTGGGCCTTGCCAATCCGCTCGAGGCCGAGGGGCTGGCGACCAAATGGGCCATCGAGCTGGTCTTCACCCCGGTGCATTTCTACGAACAGGCCGCCGACCTGGCGGGGCTCTTCGCCCGCCCGCTGCGCCGTCGCGCCGCGCTCTCGCTGGAGGCGGTGTGATGGCCCGCAAGGTGACCCTCCTCGCTTGGCATCCCGCAGCCCCGGCCCGGGAGGCGCGGCCATGAAGCTCACGGTCTGGACATACGAGGGCCCGCCCCATGTCGGCGCCATGCGCGTCGCGACCGCGATGAAGGGACTGCACTACGTGCTGCACGCGCCCCAGGGCGACACCTATGCCGACCTTCTGTTCACCATGATCGAGCGGCGCAACCACCGCCCGCCGGTGACCTATACGACCTTCCAGGCGCGCGACCTCGGCTCGGACACGGCGAACCTGTTCAAGACCGCCTGCCTCGAGGCCTACGACCGCTTCCAGCCGCAGGCGATGATCGTCGGCGCCTCCTGCACCGCCGAGCTGATCCAGGACGATCCCGGCGGCATGTCCGAGACCCTGGGCCTGCCGATCCCGGTGGTGCCGCTGGAGCTGCCCTCCTACCAGCGCAAGGAAAACTTCGGCGCGGATGAGACCCTGTTCCAGCTCGTGCGCGCCCTTGCGCGCCCGATGGAGAAGACCGCGCGGCCCAGCGCAAACCTGATCGGGCCGACCGCGCTGGGCTTCCGCCACCGCGACGACATCACCGAGGTGAAGGCGCTGCTCGAAGAGATGGGCGTGGCAGTCAACGTGGTCGCGCCCTTCGACGCCACGCCCGCCGATCTGACCCGCCTCGGGGCCGCGCATCTGAACGTGCTGATGTATCCCGAAACCGGCGAAAGCGCCTGCCGCTGGATGCAGCGCGAGCTGGGCCTGCCCTATACCAAGACCGTGCCCATCGGCGTCGGCGCGACCCGCGATTTCATCGCGGAAGTGGCGGAATTGGCCGGTGTAGAGCCGAAATTCGACGCCGAGCGGCTGCGCCTGCCCTGGTATTCGGCCTCGGTCGATTCGACCTATCTGACCGGCAAGCGGGTCTTCGTCTTCGGCGATGGCACCCATGCCGCCGCCGCCGCCCGCATCGCCCGCGACGAGATGGGCTTCGAGGTGGTGGGCCTCGGCTGCTACAACCGCGAGATGGCCCGCCCTATCCGCGCCCTGGCGCGGGAGCACGGGCTCGAGGCGCTGATCAGCGACGACTACCTCGAGGTCGAGGCCGCGATCGAGGCCGCCGCGCCCGAGCTGATCCTCGGCACCCAGATGGAGCGCCACATCGGCAAGCGGCTGGGCATCCCCTGCGCGGTGATCTCGGCCCCGGTGCACGTCCAGGACTTTCCCGCCCGCTACGCCCCGCAGATGGGGATCGAGGGCGCGAACGTCATCTTCGACACCTGGGTGCACCCCCTGGTCATGGGGCTCGAAGAGCACCTCCTGACCATGTTCCGCGAGGATTTCGAGTTTCACGACGCAGCGGGCCCTTCCCATCACGGCGGCAAGGCCGTGGCGCGGGCCGGGGACGGGTCGGTTCCTTCTCCCGCCGATCCTGCCCCGGCCACTTCGGCCGGCCTCGAGGTGGTCTGGCTGCCCGCCGCCGAGAAGGAGCTGAAGAAGATCCCCTTCTTCGTGCGCGGCAAGGCCAAGCGCAACACCGAGAGCTTCGCCGCCGCGCGCGGCGAACAGGAGATCAGCGTCGAGACGCTCTACGAGGCCAAGGCCCATTATGCGCGATGACGTGACCCATATCCGCGGCTACCGCATCGTGATCCTGACGCTGGATTCCCATGCCGCAGGCCCGGTGGAGCGCGCCAAGCTGCGGCTCGCGGGGGATTTCCCGGGCCTCGAGATCAGCGTGCATGCCGCCGCCGAATGGGCCGAGGCGCCGGATGCGCTGGAGGCTGCCAAGCGCGCCATCGCCGAGGCCGACATGGTGCTGGTGACGCTTCTGTTCCTGGAAGAACACGTCCAGCCGATCCTGCCCGCCCTGCGCGAGGCCCGCGACCGGCTCGACGCTTTCGCGGGCGTCATCGCCGATGCCGAGATCGTGAAGCTGACCCGCATGGGCAAGCTCGACATGGCGGCGCCGCAAAGCTCGATGATGCGGCTGATGAAGAAGCTGCGCGGCTCGTCCAAGCCCTCCTCCGAGGATGGCGCCCGCAAGATGCGGATGCTGCGCCGGCTGCCGCGGATCCTGAAGCTGATCCCCGGCAAGGCGCAGGACCTGCGGTCCTGGTTCCTGCTGATGCAATACTGGCTGGGCGGATCGGACGACAATTTCGAGGCGATGATCCGCTATCTCCTGTCGCGCTACGCCGGCCCCGAGGAGATGCGCGGCGGTGCCGCGCCCGCGCCGCTCGAATACCCCGAAGTGGCTCTGTATCACCCCGATCTGCCCGAACGCATCACCGAGGAGCCCGCCGATCTGCCCGCGCCCGAAGCGCCGGTGGCGACCGTGGGGCTGCTGCTCATGCGCTCCTACGTGCTGGCCGGAGATGCGGCGCATTACGACGCGGTGATCCGCGCCTTCGAGGCGCGCGGCATCCGGGTGCTCGCGGCCTTCGCCGGGGGGCTCGACGGGCGCCCCGCGATCGAGGCCTATTTCCGCGACACCCATGGTGCCACGATCGACGCGCTGGTCTCGCTCACCGGCTTCAGCCTGGTCGGCGGGCCCGCCTACAACGACAGCGACGCGGCGGTCGAACTGCTGAAGGCGCTGGACGTGCCCTATGTCGCGGCCCATCCGCTGGAGTTCCAGACGCTGGGCCAATGGTCCGAGGCCGCCCAGGGGCTGGGCCCGATCGAGACCACCATGCTCATCGCGCTGCCCGAGCTCGACGGCGCGACCTGCCCGACGGTCTTCGGCGGGCGTCACGGCGAAGGCGGCTGCGACGGCTGCGCCCATCGCTGCCGCCCCGGCGTCACCGGCAAGGCCATGGCCCCATGCCCCGAGCGCATCGAGAGCCTGGCCGAGAAGGTGCTGCGGCTCGCCCGCCTGCGCCGCAAGACCCGGGCCGAGACCAAGCTCGGCATCGTGCTTTTCGGCTTCCCGCCCAACGCCGGGGCGACCGGCACGGCGGCGCATCTCGATGTCTTCGAGAGCCTGTTCAACCTCATGCATGCCCTCGCGGATAGGGGCTACAGCCTGACCCCGCCCGAGAGCACCGAGGCCCTGCGCGCCGCGGTCCTCGAGAGCAATGCCGCCCAGTTCGGCCAGGAGGCCAATGTCGCGGCCCATGTCGACGCGGATACCATCGTGCGCCAGACCCCGCCGCTCAAGGCCATCGAGGCGGTCTGGGGCCCGGCGCCGGGCCGCATCCAGTCCGACGGGCGCGGCGTCTTCGTGCTGGGTCAGCACTTCGGCAATGTCTTCGTCGGCGTGCAGCCGGCCTTCGGCTGGGAAGGCGACCCGATGCGCCTGTTGTTCGAGGGCGGCTTCGCCCCGACCCATGCCTTCGCGACCTTCTACCTCTGGCTGCGCAACACCTTCGGGGCGGATGCGCTGCTGCATTTCGGGATGCACGGGGCGCTGGAGTTCATGCCGGGCAAACAGGCGGGGCTCGGGCCACATGACTGGCCCGACCGGCTGATCGGCGAGATGCCGAACGTCTATCTTTACGCGGCCAACAACCCCTCCGAGGCCTCGCTGGCCAAGCGCCGCTCCAACGCGGTGACGGTCACGCATCTGACGCCGCCGCTGGCGCAATCGGGTCTCTACAAGGGCTATCAGGCCCTGAAGGAAAGCCTCACCCGCTGGCGTGCCATGCAGGCCGAGGACCCGCGCCGCGCCGAGCTGGCCGCGCTGATCGCCGAAGAGGCCGAGGCCGTCGACATGGGCGGCACCGACCCCGAGGCGCTCTGGCTGGCGCTTCTGGAGACCGAGGAGGCGCTGATCCCCGAGGGGCTGCACATCCTCGGCCGCGAGATGACGGCCGAGATGCGCGGCGACTACCTCGACCTTCTGCCCGAGGCCGATGACGCCATGCGCGCGCAGGCCGAGGCGGCGCTCTCCGGTCAGTCCGAGATCGCGGGCCTCCTGGCCGCGCTCGAGGGGCGCTACATCGCCCCGGTGCCCGGCGGCGACCTGATCCGCAGCCCCGAGATCCTGCCCACGGGCCGCAATATCCACGCCTTCGATCCCTTCCGCATGCCCACCGCCTTTGCTCTGCGCGACGGCAAGGCGCAGGCCGAGCTGCTGCTGCAGACCCATGCGAGCCTGCCGCGCTCGGTCGCGCTGGTGCTCTGGGGGTCGGACAACATCAAGTCGGACGGCGCGCCCCTGGCGCAGGCGCTGGCGCTCATGGGGGCGGTACCGCGCATGGATGCCTTCGGGCGCATCTCGGGCGCGGACCTGGTGCCGCTGGAAGAGCTGGGCCGCCCGCGCATCGACGTGATGATGACGCTCTCGGGCATTTTCCGCGATCTCCTGCCGCTGCAGACCCGGATGCTGGCCGAGGCCGCGCTCAAGGCCGCCGAGGCCGAGGAGCCGCCCGAGATGAACTTCATC
The DNA here is from genome assembly GCF_021272185.1 of Roseivivax sp. GX 12232. Classification (GTDB taxonomy): domain Bacteria; phylum Pseudomonadota; class Alphaproteobacteria; order Rhodobacterales; family Rhodobacteraceae; genus Roseivivax. The sequence continues at coordinate 59,750 of NZ_JAJSEC010000007.1, read as the reverse complement.
CGCGCCCATGCGCTGGCCTACATGGAGGAACACGGCTGCGGCATCGAGACCGCGGCGCTGCGGGTCTTCTCGAACGCCGAAGGGGCCTATGGCTCGAACGTGAACCAGCTGGTCGAAAGCTCGGCCTTCGGCGACGAGGACGAGCTGGCCGACGCCTTCCAGTCCCGCAAGAGCTTCGCTTACGGGCCGAACGGCAAGGCCATGGCCAACCCCGAGCTGCTCAAGGCCACGCTGGCGCGGGTCGAGGTGGCCTATCAGAACCTCGAATCCGTCGAGCTGGGGGTGACCACGGTCGACCATTACTTCGACACGCTGGGCGGCATCTCGCGGGCGGTGCGCCGCGCGCGGGGCACCGAGGCGGCGGTCTATATCTCCGACCAGACCCGCGGCGCGGGCAAGGTGCGGACGCTGGCCGACCAGGTGGCGCTCGAGACCCGCTCGCGCTCGCTCAATCCCAAGTGGTTCGAGGGCATGCTGAAGCACGGCGCCCAGGGCGTGCGCCAGATCGAGGCGCAGGTGACGAACACGCTTGGCTGGTCGGCGACCACCGGCGAGGTCGAGCCCTGGGTCTACCAGCGCCTTTCCGAGACCTTCGTGCTCGACCCCGAGATGCGGGCCCGGCTGGCGGCGCTCAACCCGACCGCCTCGAGCCGCATGGCCAACCGCCTGCTCGAGGCCCACGACCGCGCCTATTGGCAGCCCGACGCCGAAACCCTCGCCGCGCTCGAGGCGGCGGCGGATCAGCTCGAAGACCGGATGGAAGGGGTGGCCGCGGAATGACCCGTCTTGCTTTTCTCCCGCCCTTCGGCCCCGCCGGGATCCGCCCGGCCGCGACATTGCACAGCAACGCGGGGGCCCGCGCCCCCGCCGGAAGGAGGCCCCTATGAGCCCGCTCGACAAGCAACCGCCGAGCCACCGCGCCGCCCTGCGCGAGGCCGCCGCGCTGGAGGCCCGGGGCGTGCCCGCGCCGCCGGTTCTGCGGGGACAGGACGGCGAGGGCTCGGTGCAGGTGCACCAGGACCCCGCCATGAAGATCGAGGGCGCGCAGGTCGTCGCGGTCTATGGCAAGGGCGGGATCGGCAAGTCGACCACCTCGTCGAACCTCTCGGCCGCCTTCGCGAGCCAGGGCAAGCGCGTCTTGCAGATCGGCTGCGACCCCAAGCACGACAGCACCTTCACGCTGACCGGGCGGCTGCAGCCCACGGTGATCGACATCCTGAAGGACGTCGATTTCCACGCCGAGGAGCTGCGCCCCGAGGATTTCGTGACCGAAGGCTGGGGCGGGGTGCAATGCATCGAGGCCGGCGGCCCGCCCGCGGGCACCGGTTGCGGCGGCTACGTGGTCGGCCAGACCGTGAAGCTCCTGAAGCAGCACCACATGCTGGACGACACCGACGTGGTGATCTTCGACGTGCTTGGCGACGTGGTCTGCGGCGGCTTCGCGGCGCCGCTCCAGCACGCCGACCGGGCGGTGATCGTCACCGCTAATGACTTCGATTCGATCTATGCGATGAACCGGATCATCGCCGCGGTGCAGGCCAAGTCGGCGAACTACAAGGTCCGGCTCGCGGGCTGCATCGCCAACCGGTCGCGCGACACCGACGAGGTCGACCGCTTCTGCGACGAGGTGGGCTTCCGCCGCATCGCGCATATGCCCGATTACGACGCGATCCGCCGCTCGCGGCTGAAGAAGAAAACCCTCTTCGAGATGCCCGAGGAGGAGGACATCCTGGCCGCTCGCGCCGAATACCTGCGGCTGGCGGACACGCTCTGGGCCGGGACCGAGCCCCTGGCGCCCGAACCGCTGCCCGACCGCGACATCTTCGAGCTTCTGGGATTCGACTGATGAGTTACGAGCTCACCCGCGCCCGCGTCGAGGACTACTTCGACCGCACCGCCACCCGGACCTGGGAGGCGCTGACCTCGGACGCCAAGGTGAGCCGCATCCGCGAGACCGTGCGCCGGGGCCGGGACGCCATGCGCGAAAGGCTCCTGGCCGCGCTGCCCGCCGATCTGAGCGGCGCGCGGGTGCTGGATGCCGGCTGCGGGGCCGGGCAGCTCAGCCATGAACTGGCCCGCCGCGGCGCCGATGTGCTGGGCGTCGACATCGCGCCCGAGATCCTCAAGATCGCCGAGCGCCGCACCCCCGAGGCGCTGCGCCCGCGCGTGCGCTTCCGCAGTGCCGACATGCTGGACGCAGGCCTTGGCCGTTTCGACCACACGGTCGCCATGGACAGCCTGATCTACTACGCGCCCGCGGACCTTGATGCCGCGCTCGACCGGCTGGCGGCCCAGAGCGGCAGCCTGGCCTTCACGGTCGCCCCGCGCACGCCGCTGCTCATGGCGATGTGGCAGATGGGCCGGCTCTTCCCGCGCTCGGATCGCTCGCCCCTGATGGTGCCGCAGGCGCCCGACCGGCTGATCGCCCGGCATGGCACGCGCGACCTCGGGCGGATCACCACCGGGTTCTACATCAGCCACGCGCTGGAGATCCGCGCATGAGCCAGCCGCGCCTCATATCCCTGACGCGGCGCTTCCTGCCTTTCGCCGACGCGGCCTCCGAGCATCTGCCGCTGAGCCAGCTTCTGCGGCTCTCGCTGTTCCAGGTCTCGGTCGGCATGGCGGCGGTCATGCTGCTCGGCACGCTGAACCGGGTGATGATCGTCGAGCTCTCGGTGCCGGCGACCATCGTGGCGGTGATGATCGCCCTGCCGGTCTTGATCGCGCCCTTCCGGGCGCTTCTGGGCTTCCGCTCGGACACCCATCGCTCGGCCATCGGCTGGAAGCGGGTGCCCTACCTCTGGTTCGGCTCGCTCTGGCAGATGGGCGGGCTGGCGGTCATGCCTTTCGCGCTTCTGGTGCTCGGCGGCGACGTGGTCCACCAGGTGCCCTTCGCGGGCGAGGTGCTGGCGGCGCTGGCCTTCCTGATGACCGGGCTCGGGCTGCATATGACCCAGACCGCGGGTCTCGCTCTGGCCAGCGACCGCGCCACCGAAGAGACCCGCCCCCGGGTCGTGGCGCTTCTCTACGTGATGTTCCTTCTCGGCATGGGGCTTTCGGCCGTGGTGATCGGCTGGCTCCTGCGCGACTACTCGAGCCTGCGTCTGATCCGCGTGGTGCAGGGCGCCGCGGTGGCGGGGCTGGTCCTGAACCTCGTGGCGCTCTGGAAGCAGGAGCGCGTCCGCCCCATGAGCGCCGCGGAGCGCGCCGCGCCCCGGCCGAGCTTTGCCGCGGCCTGGCGCGACTTCGCCCAGGGCGGGGTCGCGGGCCGGCTACTGGTGGTGGTCTTCCTCGGGACCATGGGCTTCAACATGCAGGACGTGCTGCTCGAACCCTACGGCGGCGAGATCCTGGGGCTCTCGGTCTCCTCGACGACGCTTCTGACCGCGATGTGGGCGGCGGGCGCGCTTCTGGGCTTCGCCTTCGCGGGCCGGATGCTGGCGCGCCGCGCCAATCCCTACCGCATGGCGGCGGCGGGCGTGCTGGTGGGCGTCGCGGCCTTCTCGGTGGTGATCTTCGCCGCGCCGATGTCCTCGACGCTGCTGTTCTTCGCGGGCGCCGGGCTGATCGGGCTTGGCGGCGGCTATTTCGCGGTCTCCACGCTGATGGCGGCCATGACCATGCCGGCCGAAGGGCTGGCCGGGCGCGGCCTGGCGCTGGGCGCCTGGGGCGCGGCGCAGGCCACGGCGGCGGGGCTTTCCACCGCGATCGGCGGGGGCCTGCGCGACTGGGTCAACATTCACGCGATGGCGGGGGATCTCGGCGCCGCGCTCGCATCCCCGGCGACGGGCTATTCCGTCGTCTATCACCTCGAGATCGGCCTGCTTTTCGTCACCCTCGCGGCGCTCGGGCCGCTGGTGAGCCGGGCGCTGCATCCCGCGCCGGGCCCGGCAAAGTTCGGCCTGGCCGATTTCCCGACGTGACAACCATGATGGAGGACCAGAAAAATGGTTGACGACTACATCTTCGGAAACCTCGACCTGGCGAGCATCTCGCTGTGGCTCTTCTTCATCTTCTTCGTCGGGCTGGTGATCTGGATCCAGCGCGAGAACCAGCGCGAAGGCTATCCGCTGGTCGACGAGGACGGCAGCCCCGCCGATGCCGGCGGTGTCTTCCCGATGCCCGCCGACAAGACCTTCGTGCTGCCGCATGGCCGCGGCACCTACACGGTGCCCTCGGGCCAGCCGGCGGACCGCGACGACCACCACGCCAACATGACCCGCGCCTTCGAGTCGGGCGGCTTTCCCTATGATCCGACCGGCAATCCCTTCGAACAGGGGATCGGCCCGGCGGCCTGGGCGAACCGGCGCGACGAGCCCGAGCTCGACGGCCACGGGCGCCCGAAGATCATCCCGATGAAGCGCGACGGCCATTTCCTGGTCGCCGCCGGCAATGACCCGCGCGGGCTGCCGGTGCGCTCGGGCGACGGGCAGGTCGTGGGCATGGTTTCGGACATGTGGATCGACGAGCCGGAACAGCTGGTGCGCTACCTCGAGATCGAGCTCGAGGGTGGCGGCGGCACCCGGCTCCTGCCGATGACCCTGGCGCGGATCTGGGGCAACCGGGTCGACGTGAAGACGCTTTACGCCGCGCAGTTCCCGGGCGTGCCGACCACGAAGGCGCCCGATGTCGTGACCAAGCTCGAGGAGGACAAGATCAGCGCCTACTACGGCGGTGGCGTCCTCTACGCGAGCCAGAAGAGGCAGGACCCGCAGCTCTGACGGGGCGCGGGTCGAGAGGGAGGCGAGCCGATGCCGCATGACGATTTCGCAACCGAGCCCGTGAAGGGCCTGCCCGAGCGCCCGCCCGAGGGCGAGCGCATCCTCTGGCAGGGCCGCCCCGAGGCCTGGGCCCTGGCCCGGGACGCGCTGAGCCTGAAATGGGTGGCGCTCTATTTCCTCGGGCTGGCGGTCTGGCGCTTTGTCGCGGTCGTGGACCTGATGCCCCTGGGCCAGGCTCTCGGCGCGGCAGTGCCCTTCCTGATCCTGGGGGCCATCACCCTGGGGCTCCTCTTCGCCATCGCCTATGTGCAGGCCCGCGCCACGGTCTACACGATCACCAACCGCCGGGTCGCCATGCGGATCGGCGCGGCGCTGACGGTGACGCTGAACCTGCCCTACACGCAGATCGCCTCGGCCGACCTGGCGCGGCGGCGCGACGGGACGGGGACGATCTCCTTCCTGACGCTGGGCGAGACGCGGCTGTCCTACCTGGTTTGCTGGCCGCATGTCCGGCCCTGGAAGATGGCGCCCACGCAGCCCGCGCTGCGCTGCATCGCCGAGGCCGAGAAGGTCGCCGAGATCCTCGGCGAGGCCGCCCGCACCCGCATCGCCGAACCCCGCGTGAGCCGCGCCGACCCGGCGCCCGGCGCCGCGGCGGTGGCGGCGGAATAAGGAGGGCCCGACCATGTCCAGCCAGACCGCCCCCCGCCTGCGCCACGAGGCCCGGGACCTCGTGCCGACCGCCATGGTCCGGGCCATGGCCGCGCTGGTGACGCTGGTGCTTTGCCTGACCGCCTTCTGGGTCTGGTCGGGCCGCCCGCTCGAGGCCACGCCGCCGGTCAGCCCGGTGCAGTCCGAGCGGCTCGTCTACCTCAAGGGAGAGATGTCCGGCGCGGCCCGGGTGCTCGATGCCAACGGCGTGCTGATCGCCGATTTCGGCCCCGACGAGGGCGGATTCATCGCGGGGATCTACCGCGTTCTGGAGCGCGAGCGGACCAATGCCCGCGTTCCCGTCGACGGGCCGGTGCGGCTCGTCGCCTACGAGAACGGCCGTCTGGCGATCTTCGACCCGACGACCGACTGGGGCGCCGACCTCATGGGGTTCGGTGCGGATAACGCAGCCGCCTTCGCCAAGCTGCTGCGTCAATAGCTCGAAAGGGAGCCGGAAATGGGACTTCTGACACGCGAGATCGAACGGGCGCCCTGCACCGTCGAAATCTCTCACAAATTCGAAAGCCTGCACGCGCATGTGCGCTTCAACAACGGCGCCGTGGTCAACCCCGGCGACGAGGTGACCGTCCAGGGGCCCGAGATCATGGCGCCCTTCGGCGAGGTCGTGAGCGAGGACCGCGAGGCGATCATCCTGCGCGCCTCCAAGCTCGAACAGCTCTGGACCCGGCTCACCGGGGACCTCGAGGTGATGGAGCTTTGCGAGTTCTCCTTCTCCGAGGAGGTCACGCTATGAACGTCCAGACCCCGCATACAGCCGACATCACCAATGTCGACGAGAGCCTGGCCCTCCAGGAGGCCCAGGCCAAGATGGACAGCCAGTTCGCCACCGACGTGGCGATGCAGAACACCCTGCTGACGCCGCGCTTCTACACCACCGACTTCGACCAGCTCGACGCCATCGACGTCAGCCCGGTCCGCAAGGACTGGGACGCGCTGATCGCCGAGATGGAGGCCGACCCCAACAAGGGCCACTTCAAGAAGAACGAGGACTGGGACGAGGTCGACTGGGAGGGCATGGAGCCCGGGCTGAAGAAGGAGTTCATCGACTTCCTGATCTCGTCGTGCACCGCCGAGTTCTCGGGCTGCGTCCTCTACAAGGAGATGAAGCGGCGCGGCAAGAACGGCGACATCGTGCAGCTGTTCCAGCTCATGGCGCGGGACGAGGCGCGGCACGCGGGTTTCATCAACGACGCCCTGCGCGAGGCCGGCGTCGCGGTGAACCTGGGCTTCCTGACGCAGAAGAAGAAATACACCTTCTTCCAGCCGAAGTTCATCTACTACGCCACCTATCTGTCGGAAAAGATCGGCTACGCGCGGTATATCACCATCTACCGCCATCTCGAGGCCCATCCCGAGCACCGCTTCCACCCGATCTTCAAGTGGTTCCTGGAATGGTGCGGCGACGAGTTCCGCCACGGCGAGGCCTTCGCGCTTCTGATGAAGACCGACCCGAAGCTGACCTCGGGGCGCAATGTCCTCTGGATCAAGTTCTTCCTGACGGCGGTCTATGCGACGATGTATGTGCGCGACCACCAGCGCCCGGAGTTCCACAAGGCGCTGGGCGTCGACCCGGACTGGTATGCCCATTCGGTCTTCACCAAGACCAGCGCGCTGACCGAGCAGATCTTCCCGATCACGCTCGACATCGAGCATCCGCGCTGGCAGCCGACGCTGGAACGGCTGCACCGCGCCAATGTCGGCATCGCCGAGGGCAAATCCGAGGGCGGGCTTTCCGGGCGGCTCAAGAGCTGGGCCAATTCGGCGCGCGCCGCGCTGTGCTTCGTGCAGCTCTACACGATCCCGGCCAACAAGCACCGCGTGCCGCAAAGCACCCGGCTGGAGCCGGTCTATTGAGCCTCAAGCGGCATATGACAGCGGCCCGGGCGCAATCGCGCGCCCGGGGTCCGAGCCAGGGCAGGAGGGCGCCGTGATCCTCAGCGATCCCTGGCTGGCTGCGCTGGCGGCGCTCTTTGTCTGGTGGTTCTCCACCGGGGCGATCCTCGTGGCCGTGCGCCGCGCGGTGAGCCCCGGGGCGCGGCTCTGGCTGACGCTCGGCAGCGCGCCGGTCCTGGCGCTGGCGGTCTGGGCGGTGCATGGCGCCGCCGACGCCCAAGGGCTCGCCGGGGTCTACCTGGGCTTCCTCGGCGCCATCGCGCTTTGGGGCTGGATCGAGACCGCCTTCCTGACCGGCGTGGTCACCGGGCCGAACCTGCATCCCTGCCCGCCGGGCCGTCCCGGCTGGGAACGCTTCCTGCGCGCCTGGGGCACCATCGCCTACCACGAGATGGCACTGGTCGCGGCGCTGATCGTGCTGGGCCTGCATGCGGCCGGCGCGGCCAATACCACCGCCTTCTGGACCTTCGCGGTGCTGTTCTTCGCGCGGCTCTCGGCCAAGCTGAACCTCTTTCTCGGGGTGCCCAAGATCAACACCGAGTTCCTGCCGCCGCAGCTCTCGCATCTGCCGAGCCACTTCCGCATCGCGCCGATGAACTGGCTCTTCCCGGTCTCGGTGACCGCGCTGAGCTTCGCGGTGGCCTGTTGGCTGGAACGACTGTTTACCGCCGGAACGCCCGCCGAGGCGGCCGGCTTCGCCCTTCTGGCCGCGCTGACCGCGCTGGCCCTGCTCGAGCATTGGTTCCTTGTGCTGCCCTTGCCCGACGAGAAGCTCTGGCGCTGGATGCTGCCCGCGCCCAAACCGAAAAACGACCACCGGGAGGACGCCCATGGACTTTGACGCCCTTTTCGACGCCGAGCTCGATCGCCTGCGCGCAGACGGCAACTACCGCATCTTCGCGGAGCTCGAGCGCAAGTGCGGCGCCTTCCCCCAGGCCCGCAGCTACGACGCGGAGGCCCCCGAGGAGGTGACGGTCTGGTGCTCCAACGACTACCTGGGCATGGGCCAGAATCCCAAGGTCATGCAATCCATGCAGGCCGCCGTGGCGGCCCATGGCTGCGGCGCCGGCGGCACCCGCAACATCTCGGGCAACACCCATCAGCACCGGCTTCTCGAGGCCGAGCTGGCCGATCTGCACGGCAAGGAGGGCGCGCTGCTCTTCACCTCGGGCTATGTCTCGAACTGGGCGGCGCTCTCGACGCTCGGGGCCAAGCTGCCCGATGCGGTGATCCTTTCGGACGAGAAGAACCACGCCTCGATGATCGAGGGCATCCGCCACTCCAAGGCCGAGAAGGTGATCTGGAAGCACAACGACCCCGAGGACCTCGACGCCAAGCTCGCGGCGCTGCCCTCCAATGCGACCAAGATCGTGGCCTTCGAGTCGGTCTACTCCATGGATGGCGACATCTGCCCGATGGAAGAGATCATCGAGGTCGCCGAGAAACACGGCGCCATGACCTATCTCGACGAGGTGCATGCCGTGGGCATGTATGGCCCGCGCGGCGGCGGTGTCTCCGAAGAGCTTGGCCTGGCCCACCGGATCACCCTGATCGAGGGCACGCTGGGCAAGGCCTACGGCGTGGTCGGCGGCTATGTGACCGGCTCGGCCTCGCTTTGCGATTTCATCCGCTCCTTCGCCTCGGGCTTCATCTTCACCACCGCCCTGCCGCCCGCGGTGGCCGCGGCGGCGCGCACCTCGATCGCGCATCTGAAGGAGAGCGACTGCGAGCGCGCCCGCCAGAAGGTGCAGGTCGCCAAGCTGCGCAAGCGGCTGGACGCGTTGGGCATTCCGCATCTCGACAACCCCAGCCACATCATCCCGGTGATGATCAAGGACCCGGTGAAATGCCGCCAGCTCGCCGACATCCTGATGCAGGACTTCGGGATCTACGTGCAGCCGATCAATTATCCCACCGTGCCCAAGGGCACCGAGCGGCTGCGCTTCACCCCCGGGCCCCTGCACAGCGACGAGGACATCGAACGGCTGGTGCAGGCGCTGGCGACGCTCTGGAAGCGCTGTGCCATCGCCCACGCGGTCGCGTGAACGTGTCGGGAAAGCGGTTTCCGCCACCCGTCTGACGGGATAGCATCGTCATGTTGAACAACGGTTATTTGCATGACGATGCTGCGCGCCCTTTTCCTTGCCGCATTCCTGCCCGCGGACCTCGCCTCGGCCCAGGAGGCGCCCTCGGCCTTCGCGCCCTGTGCGCAGTGCCATAGCGTGACCGCGCCGGACGGCACGCGGCTGGTCGCCGGCGGGCGCACCGGGCCGAACCTCTACGGCGTGATGGGCCGGCCGGTCGCCGGGGCGGCGGGGTTCAACTACTCGCGCTCCATGCAGGAGGCGCGCGCCCGCGGGCTGACCTGGGACCGCGCGAGCTTTGCCGCCTATCTGAAGAACCCCACCGAGTTCCTGCAGGGCTGGCTCGGCGACCCCTCCGCGCGAGCCCGCATGGCCTACCGCAGCGAGACCGGCGCCGGGGCGATCTACGACTACCTGCGGGCGCTGGAGCGGTAGCGGCGGGGGGCGGGCTGGGCCGGCTCACGCAGACAGGGAATCAGCGTCATGCACTGTTGTCCCCGTTGACGCGCTGAGCGCACCTTTCACGGACCACGGACCACGGACCACGGACCACGGACCACGGACCACGGACCACGGACCACGGACCACGGACCACGGACCACGGACCACGGACCACGGACCACGGACCACGGACCACGGACCACGGACCACGGATCCCACCGTCTAACTTACCGGGCCGACCTCTGCCTGCCGGGCACCCGCGGTCCAACAAGACCTTCTTACCTCACACCCAGCACGACAGAGGGCGCGCGCCGGACCGGGGGACGGCGCTTCTGACCTCTGAGCCGGGCGCTTTATGGCAGCAAGGTCAGGACTAGGGGTGAGTTAGGCACGCCACTCGAAGGAGCGCCGGCCCAAGGGGCCGGTCCGGCGCGCGCCCGGCACCTTCGGTGCTATTCGGGCGCAAGTGGCGCTTGTGGGGAGCGAGGGCTGTTGTGGGGGACGAAGGTGCAATTTGGGCCGGGTTAGAGCCTGATATTGGCCCGGGGTGCGTGTGCTTATGAGTTTTTGATGGGACGTTGGCTTGGCGGGAGACCTTCAGGGCGCAGAGTGGCGCAGAGACCTGGCATTTTCATCGACAGAGCACGGTGAAGCCCGGGCGTCGCCGTGCCCCTAAACCACCAAACCACCCAACACAGGGCCGCATCCCCCGCACAGCAGCGCCGCTCAACCGCCTAACACAAAGCCGCATCCCCACGCACCGCAGCGCCGCTCAAGCACTCAACACAGAGCCGCATCCCCGCGCACGGCAGCGCCGCTCAACCACCCAAAACAGAGCCACATCCCCGCGCACAGCAGCGCCAACCAAGCACCCAACGCAGAGCTACATCCCCGCGCACAGCGGCGCCACCAAACCACCCAACACAAAGCCACATCCCCAAGCGCCCGGCGCCGCCGGCCGCCCGCGCCCGGCCTACCCCAGCAGCGTCGCGGCCAGCGCGGCGCCGGCGCCCACGGCGAGGCCCAGCGAGGCCCAGAACACCCGCACCGGCATCAGCTTCGGCGCGCGGTCGACCCGGGGCTGGGACTGCTGCACCAAAAGCCCCTCGACCAGGCCCGGAAGCCGCGGCCCGAAACGGGCCACGACCTTGGCGGTCTCGGCCAGGTCACGGGCCACGGCGCGGGGGCCGATGGAGCTCTTGATGTAATCCTCGACCACCGGCTGGGCGGCGTGCCAGATGTTCATCCGCGGGTTCAGCGAGCGGGCCACGCCCTCGACCACCACCATGGTGCGCTGCAGCAGGATCAGCTCGGTCCGGGTCTCCATGCCGAAACGCTCGGTCACCTCGAACAGATAGGCCAGGAGCCGCGCCATGGAGATCCGCGTGGCGTCCATGCCGAAGATCGGCTCGCCCACGGCGCGTAGCGCCCGGGCGAACTCGTCCACGTCGCGGTCGGCGGGCACATAGCCGGCCTCGAAGTGCACCTCGGCCACGCGCTGATAGTCACGGCGGATGAAGCCATAGAGGATCTCGGCGTAGACCCGGCGGGTATAGGCGTCGATATGGCCCATGATGCCGAAGTCATAGGCGATGATCGCCCCGTCGTCGGCGACCTTGAGGTTGCCCTGGTGCATGTCGCCGTGGAAGAAGCCGTCGCGCAGCGCGTGGCTCAGGAAAAGCTGGATCACACGCTCGGACAGGGCCACCCGGTCGATGCCCTTGGCGTCGATGGCGGCGTTCTCGCCGAGCCGCGTGCCCTCGGCCCAGCCCAGCGTCATCACCCGGCGGCCCGAGAGGAACCATTTCACCTCGGGCACCCGGAAGCCGTCATCATCGGCGGTATTGGCGGCGAACTCCGAGGCCGAGGCGGCCTCGAGCCGCAGGTCCAGCTCGCCCATGACCACGCCTTCGAAATGCGCGATCACATCGACCGGCTTCAGCCGCCGGGTCGAGGGCAGGAGCGCCTCGATCACCCGGGCCGAGAAGTAGAAGGCGTCGATGTCGCGGCGGAAGGCGCGCTCCACCCCAGGGCGCAGCACCTTGACGGCCACGGTCTCTCCGGTGTCGGCCAGCACCGCCTTGTGCACCTGGGCGATGGAGGCCGCGGCCACCGGCTCGCTGAAGGACGAGAAGAGCCCGTCGACCGCCATGTCGAGATCGTCCTCGATGGCCTTCTTGGCCGCGTCGCGGGAAAACGGCGGCAGCTCGTCCTGCAGCACCCGGAGCTGGGCGGCCAGCTCCTCGCCCACCACGTCGGGCCGGGTCGAGAGGATCTGCCCGAACTTGATGTAGGCCGGTCCCAGCGCGGTCAGCGCGCGGGTCACCGGCGGCATGGTCGGATCGCCCTCGTAGCCCAGGAAGGCGAAAGGCCAGCCCACCACCCGGGCGGCGATGCGGATCGACCGCGGCGCGTCCACGGCGTCGAGCACCACGCTCATCGCGCCGGAGCGCTGGAAGGTCGCGCCGGTGCGGATCAGGCGCCAGAGGTTCAGGGGTCCGCGCATGGGCTCAGATCTTCCAGCCGGAATGCAGGCAGGCGATGCCGAGGCTCAGGTTGCGGTAGGATGCATTTTCGAAGCCCGCGGTCCGCAGCATCGCCAGGAAGGTCTCCTGGTCGGGGAAGCGGCGGATCGACTCGACCAGATACTGGTAGCTGTCGCGATCCCCGGCGATCATCTGGCCCATGGCCGGGATCGCGTTGAAGGAATAGAGGTCATAAAGCTTCTGCAGCCCCGGCTGCGGGATCTGGCTGAACTCCAGCACCATGAGCCGCCCGCCGGGCTTCAGCACCCGGTAGGCCTCGGACAGGGCCACCTCGGGGCGGGTCACGTTCCGGATCCCGAAAGAGATCGTGTAGACGTCGAAGCTGTTGGCGGCGAAGGGCAGGGCCATGGCGTCGCCCACCACCCAGTCGAGGCTGTCCTGCATGGCTGCGGCCTCGGCGCGCTTGCGGCCCGCGACCAGCATCGGCTCGGTCAGGTCCAGGACTGTGGCATGGCCCCGCCCGGCGCGCTTGAGAAACCGGAAGGAGATGTCGCCGGTGCCGCCAGCCACGTCGAGCAGCTTCTGCCCGGGCCGCGGCGCCAGCCAGTCCATCATGGCATCCTTCCAGAGCCGATGGATGCCCAGGCTCATGGCGTCGTTCATCACGTCGTATTTCGAGGCGACGGACTGGAAGACGCCCTGCACGAGCCCGGCCTTCTCGGATTCGGGCACCTCGGAATAGCCGAAATGGGCCTTCTTCTCGGGCTCGTCGGTCATGGAGGTCTCCGCAAACTGCCGGGCCAAGCGCCCGAATTTCGGTTACACAGATGGAGGCGGGGAAACAAACAGTCAAATCCGCGCGGGCGCGAGACCTTCAAACCGCGCCCCGCGCGCTATATCTCGGCGCCACTGCCCGTTTGCCGGAAAGCCTGCCATGCCCGAACTGCCCGAGGTCGAAACCGTCCGCATGGGGCTCCTGCCCGCGATGGAGGGCGCGGTGATCGCCCGCGCCGAGGTCAACCGCCCCGACCTGCGCTGGCCGCTGCCCGAGCGCATGGCCGAAAGGCTGACCGGCGCGCGGGTGGCGCGGCTGCGGCGGCGGTCGAAATACATCCTGGCCGACCTCTCGAGCGGCGAGACGCTGTTGATGCATCTGGGCATGTCGGGGCGGATCCTGATCTCGGGCGACCCGCTGGGGCAGTTTCTGCACGACCATCCCGCGCCCGAGAAGCACGACCACGTCGTCTTCCACATGGACAACGGCACCCGCGTCACCTTCAACGACCCGCGCCGCTTCGGCGCCATGGCGCTGATGCCGACCGAGGGCGCCGAGGCGCATCCGTTGCTGGCCGCGCTCGGGCCCGAGCCCCTGGGCAACCACTTCCACGAGGCGCATCTGGTCGCCGCGCTGAAGGGCCGGGGGATGCCGGTGAAATCGGCGCTGCTCGATCAGAAGATCGTCGCGGGGCTCGGCAATATCTACGTCTGCGAGGCGCTCTTCCGCGGTGGCATCCACCCCGCGCGCAAGGCCGGGCGCATCGGCAAGGCGCGGGTCGCCGCCCTGGTGCCGCTCATCAGAACGACGCTGGAAGAGGCGATCCGCGCCGGCGGCTCCTCGCTCAAGGACTACCGGCGGGCCGATGGCGAGCTGGGATATTTCCAGCACAGTTTCGACGTATACGGGCGCGAAGGCCTGCCCTGTCGGCGCGAGGGATGCGACGGCACGGTGCGGCGGATCGTGCAGTCCGGGCGCTCCTCCTTCTATTGTCCGGCTTGCCAAAGATAACTTGATCCAACGTGGGGACATGATAACCACGGTGGCCTGACTGGAACGAACGGAGCGCCGGTTCATGGCCTACGAGACGATTATCGTCGAGATCGAAGACCACGTCTGCACCATCAAGCTCAACCGCCCCGATGCCCTCAACGCGCTGAACTCCCAGCTCCTCAAGGAGCTGTCGACGGCGCTGAAGGATGCGGATCGCAACGACAAGGTGCGCGTGATCGTCCTGACCGGTTCGCAAAAGGCGTTCGCGGCGGGCGCCGACATCAAGGAGATGTCCGAGAAGTCCTTTGTCGAAATGTATCTGTCGGATTTCTTCGGAGACGAGCACGAGGCCGTCACCAAGGTCCGCAAGCCGATCATCGCGGGCGTCGCGGGATATGCCCTGGGCGGCGGCTGCGAGCTGGCAATGATGTGCGACTTCATCATCGCCGCCGACAGCGCCAAGTTCGGCCAGCCCGAGATCAACCTCGGCGTCATCGCCGGCATCGGCGGCACCCAGCGGCTGACCCGCTTCGTCGGCAAGTCCAAGAGCATGGACATGCATCTGACCGGCCGCTTCATGGACGCCGAAGAGGCCGAACGCTCGGGCCTGGTGAGCCGCGTCGTGCCCGCCAAGAACCTCATGGAAGAGCTGCAGAGCGCCGCGGCGAAGATCGCCGAGAAGTCGATCATCTCCTCGATGGCGGCCAAGGAGGCGGTGAACCGCGCCTATGAGACCACCCTGGCCGAGGGCATCCTCTTCGAGAAGCGGCTGTTCCACTCGCTATTCAGCACCGAGGATCAGAAGGAAGGCATGGCGGCCTTCCAGGAAAAGCGCACCGCGCAGTTCCGCGACAAGTAAGGCTTTCCCGCAAACCGGGTTGCCAGGCGGCGGCTTTTGCCCTATCAGCCGCCGCCACATGCGCGTGATGCCCGCTCTGGCAAGAATCGATCCGGCGACAGAGGTCCGGGCCCGAGCGTCATTTGCGCGAGAGACATTCGGAACCTCGAACCAAAGGGTCGATCATCATGGCGAATACGCCCCAGTCCAAGAAGCGCGCGCGTCAGACAGAGCGCCGCTATGCCGTCAACAAGGCGCGCCGCTCGCGCATCCGCACCCACCTGCGCAAGGTCGAAGAGGCCATCGCCTCGGGCGACAAGGATGCCGCACAGGCCGCACTGCGTGCCGCACAGCCCGAAGTGATGCGCGGCGTCACCAAAGGCGTTTTCCACAAGAACACGGCGTCGCGGAAAATCTCGCGTCTGGCCTCGCGCGTGAAAGCGCTCGGCTGATTTCAATCGGTTATCCGTGCAAGCGAAAAGGCGCCCCATAAGGGCGCCTTTTTTCGTGCTGTGCCCTTTCTGCGCGGCCGAGAGATTCTTTTCCACAGAACACTGAGTCAAGCGCTAAGAGTAGTTGCTGGTCCACGGGCCCGGTGGGTAATTTAGCCCTGCGAGTCACGATCGCCTGGGGGGACCAGGTCCGCGGGCTGGTGCAGCACAAGACCGAGGTCACGGTTCTGAAGGTTGCTCAGCGCGAGGCTGTGAACCGGCTGCCACCGGTTCTGCGCGAAGCACAACGATGCTTCGGCCTAGTCCAAGTAATTTGTTTGGCGCGCCAGCCGCGGGCGCCGGATGCAGGGTCCGGTGCATGGCTGGTTGCGTCTTGTTCCGCCCGAAACGCCGTTGTTTCGGGAGTGGAAGCGTTATTCCCGGAGGTCGTGCCGTGGCGTGGATCGGGCCACGTCAATTGGGATCATGCTGGGGAAAAGAGCAAAGGAATGACACAGGAACAATGGGGCGCGCTGCAGGAAAACCTCGCCAAGACGATTGGCGAGAACAACTTTGAGACCTGGATCAAACCACTCGAATTTTCCGGTTGCGAAGGGGAGGTCGCCATTCTCGAGGCGCCCACCAATTTCATCGGTAAATACGTCTCGCAGAATTTCGGCGACGCCCTTCTCGACAGTATCGCGGCTTTCGAGCCCAATGTGCGCCGGGTGCATTTCCGGGTCGCCGCGAACCAGCCTGCGCGGCCGCAGGCGGCCCGCAAGCCGCGGGCCTCGGCAGAGCCCGCCAAGGACAACCGCAACACCGATCTGATCCCCGGCGCGCCGCTCGACGAGAAGTACACCTTCGACCGCTTCGTGGTCGGCAAGCCCAACCAGCTGGCCCATGCCGCCGCGCGCCGCGTGGCCGAGGGCGGGCCGGTCACCTTCAATCCGCTGTTCCTGCACGGCGGCGTGGGTCTCGGCAAAACCCACCTGATGCATGCGATCGCCTGGGAGCTGCGGGTCCGCAATCCCGAGCTGAACGTGCTCTACCTCTCGGCCGAGCAGTTCATGTATCGCTTCGTGCAGGCGTTGCGCGACCGCCGGATGATGGACTTCAAGTCGATCTTCCGCTCGGTCGACGTGCTGATGGTCGATGACGTGCAGTTCATCGCCGGCAAGGACAGCACGCAGGAGGAGTTCTTCCACACCTTCAACGCGCTGGTGGACCAGAACAAGCAGATCGTCATCTCCGCCGACCGCGCGCCGAACGAGATCCGCGACCTGGAGAACCGCATCCGCTCGCGGCTGCAGTCGGGGCTGGTCGTCGATCTGCATCCCACCGACTACGAGCTGCGCCTGGGCATCCTGCAGTCGAAGTTCGAGAGCCAGCGGGTGCATTACCCCGACGTCGAGTTCGAAGAGGGCGTCTTCGGCTTCCTCGCGCATCGGATCTCGACCAACGTGCGGGTGCTCGAAGGGGCGCTGAACCGGCTCTTCGCCTTCGCCTCGCTGGTCGGCAAGCCGGTGGATCTGGCCATGGCGCAGGAATGCCTGGCCGATGTGATCCGCGCCTCCGAGCGCAAGATCTCCATCGACGAGATCCAGCGCCGGGTGGCCGAGCATTACCACATCCGCCTCTCGGACCTGATCGGCCCGAAGCGGGTGCGCAACTTCGCCCGGCCGCGGCAGATCGCGATGTATCTCTGCAAGCAGCTCACCGCGCGCAGCTTCCCCGAGATCGGCCGCCGCTTCGGCGGGCGCGACCACACCACCGTGCTGCACGGGGTGCGTCGAATCGAGGACCTGATGCGCTCGGACGCCCAGGTCGCCGAGGATGTGGAGCTGCTGCGCTGCGCGCTCGAGGAATGAGTCCGCACCACAACAATCGTCTTGCGCCGGCGGGGTAGGCCCCCGCTGGCCTTGACGCTTCCGCGCATACATCGGACAAAACCAGAAAACCGGCGACGCGGGCCCCGTCCGCGGCCGGTCGGGGTTTCTCGGAGGGATAGGTCATGAAGTTCAGCATGGAGCGCGCGACGCTGCTCAAGGCGGTCAGCCGGGCGCAATCGGTGGTCGAGCGGCGCAACACGATTCCGATCCTGGCCAACGTGCTGATCGAGGCCGAGGGCGAGACCGTGCAGTTCCGGGCCACCGACCTCGACATCGAGGTGGTCGACAAGGACCTGGCCCAGGTCGAACGCGCCGGCGCCACCACCGTCTCGGCGGTGACTTTGCACGAGATCGTCCGCAAGCTGCCCGACGGGGCGCTGGTCACGGTGACCGAGGACGGCGCCGCGGGCCGGCTGACCGTCGAGGCCGGGCGGTCGAACTTCTCGCTCGCCACCCTGCCCAAGGAAGACTTCCCGGTCATGGCGACCTCGGAATATTCGGCGAATTTCTCGGCCAAGGCGCAGGTGCTGCGGCGGCTCTTCGACAAGTCGAAATTCGCCATCTCCACCGAGGAGACCCGCTATTACCTGAACGGCGTCTACATGCATGTCGCCGAAGGCCCCGAGGGCCGGCAGCTGCGCTGCGTGGCCACCGACGGCCACCGCCTGGCGCGCATCGATTCCGAGCTGCCCTCCGGCGCCGAGGAAATGCCCGGCGTGATCGTGCCGCGCAAGACCGTGGGCGAGCTGCGCAAGCTCCTGGACGAGGACGACATGGACATCGCGGTCTCGGTCTCCGAGACCAAGGTGCGCTTCGCCACGCCCGAGATCACCCTGACCTCCAAGGTCATCGACGGCACCTTCCCCGATTACACCCGCGTCATTCCGCAGAACAACACCCGCCGGCTCGAGGTCGACGCCGCCGAGTTCGCCCGCGCGGTGGACCGGGTCTCGACCGTCTCCTCGGAGCGGTCGCGGGCGGTGAAGCTGCAGCTCGACGAGGACCGGCTGATCCTGTCGGTCAATGCGCCCGACAGCGGCGCCGCCGAGGAGGAGCTGGCCGTGGCCTATGGCGACGAGCGGCTCGAGATCGGCTTCAACGCGAAATACCTGCTGGAGATCGCGAGCCAGGTCGACCGCGAGAACGCGGTCTTCATGTTCAACTCCTCGGGTGATCCGACGCTGATGCGCGAGGGCTCGGACGACAGCGCGGTCTATGTCGTGATGCCGATGCGGGTCTGAGCCGGGCCTTGCGCGGGGGCCTCGGGGCGGTGTCGCCGCTCCGGGTTTTCGCGGCTTGGCCGAAAGGCGTCCACCGGGCAGAGGACGGGACGAGATGCAGATCGAGACCACCGCGCTCGAGGGCGTGCTGATCCTGACCCCGCGCCGCTTCGGCGATGCGCGGGGCTTCTTCTCCGAGACCTACAACCGCGCCGCCCACGAGGAGGCCGGGATCGCCCGGGACTGGGTGCAGGACAACCATTCCTTCTCGGTCACCCCCGGCACGGTGCGCGGGCTGCATTTCCAGGCGCCGCCCCGGGCCCAGGCCAAGCTGGTGCGCTGCGGGCGCGGCGCGCTGTTCGACGTGGCGGTCGACATCCGCGCGGGCAGCCCCACTTACGGTGAGTGGGTCGGGGTCGAGCTGAGCTTCGACAACGGGCGGCAGCTCCTGATCCCCGAGGGCTTCGCCCATGGTTTCATGGCGCTGAGCGCGGAGACCGAGATCCTCTACAAGTGTTCGGACTTCTACGCGCCCGAAACCGAGGGCGCGCTGGCCTGGGATGACCCGGACCTGGCCATCGGCTGGCCCGACCCCGGGCGCGCGCCGGTCCTGTCCGAGAAGGACGCCGAGGCCCCCGCCTTCGCGGGCTTCACCACCCCCTTCAAGGCCGGATGACCGAGGCTTTTGCCGCCTACCGCGCTCGCGCGCGGTTCGGCGCGCTCGACGGGCTTCGGGCTTTTGCGATCCTGGCGGTGCTCTACCACCACAGCCCCGTGGGCGCGGCGCTGCGCGACGGGCCGGTGCTGGCGACGCGCGGCTTTCTCGGGGTGGATCTGTTCTTCATCATTTCGGGCTATCTGATCACCACGCTGCTCTTGCGCGAAGAGGCGGCCCTCGGGCGGATCTCGCTTCGGGGCTTCTACAAGCGGCGGGCGCTGCGGATTCTGCCGCTTTACCTGCTCGTGGTGACGGTCATTGGCGGCTATTATGTCCTTCTCAAGGGTGAACCCGGGGCGGCCGAGCTTTGGCCCTTCTACTACCTCTTTCTCGCGAATTTCCTGACCGCCGATATTCCGACCTTGGCGCCGATGTGGTCGCTGTCGGTCGAGGAGCAGTACTACCTGCTCTGGCCGCTGGTGCTGATCCTCCTGCCCCGGCGCTGGCTTCTGACGGTGCTGGGCGTTTTGATCGCGCTGAACCTGGCGGGCGTCATGGGGTTGTTGTGGTTGCGACCGCCCGAGGTCGGCCCGCTGCGCTTTGCCCTGCCGACCGCGACCTATGCGCCGATCCTCATGGGCTCCGCCCTGGCCTGGGTCCTGCACCGCGAGGCGGGCTTTGCCCGGCTCTGGCCCTGGCTCGGCGCGCGACCCGCGGCGCCGCTTTGCCTGGCCCTGCTGGTAGCACTTCTCGGGTTCCTGCCCGGCGATTTGACCGGCCTGCCGAACTTCGCGCTGCATCTCAGCATGACGGCGCTGCTCGGCAGCCTGATCCTGCGCGAGGAGGGCCCGGTCTACGCGGTTCTGCGCCTGCGCCCGCTCATGCGGATCGGCGTGGTCAGCTACGGGATCTACCTCTTGCACCTGCCGGTCCTGACCCTGGTCGACCGCGCGGGCGCGGCGCTGGGGGTGGCGCCCGGTGGGCTCATCTTCCACCTGATGTTCTGGGGCGCGGCCTGGGGTGCGGCGGAACTGAGCTTTCGCTATTTCGAACGTCCCTTCCTGGCGCTGCGCCACAAGCCGCTGGGCCGCCTGCGCGCGGGCTAGTCCGGGCGGGCGCGCGCCGGTTGATCCGTGCGCAGGCCTCACCGCCATTCTTCGGGGACCTGGCTGCCGAAACGCGCGCGCACCATGGCGTATTGCGGCGCAAAGGCCGTGGCGAAGGCCGCCTCGAGATCCGGGGGCAGCGGCAGGCTGACGCCGGGGTTCACGCGCCGGCCCAGGTCCGGCGCGCCGGGGGCGATTTCAAGGAAATCGCAAAGCGCGCCAAAGGCGCGCGCGTCGCGCACCAGATCTTCGTAGAACAGGATGTGTTGCCTTGCGCGCGGCACCGTCCGGTCGAGCGCGCCCAGCGTCCGGGCGTAATCCGCCCGTTCGACGCGCGGCAGCCGGCCCGAGCGGATCAGCGCCTCGGCCCGGGCGCGGGCGCTGGCGGCGAGCGTCGCGGCTGGCGCGCCCGGGCCCAGTTCGGCGCGGGTGGCCATGCGCAGCTGCGACCACATGCGCGCCACCGGGTCGCGCAACACGAAGACGAAGCGCGCCGCGCCGATCGAGGCCATATCGGCGAAATCCGCCGCCGGCAGCACGGCGTAGGCCGGCGTGATGTCGGCGATGTAGCGCGCGCCCGCGTGGCCCTCCGCGAGGTAGGTGAGGTAGGCGGCGTGGCGGTCGGGGCCCTGCGTGCCCGCGGGGGCGCCCGACTGCATGGCGATCAGCGCCGCCGCGGCGCGGGCGCGTTCGAGCCGGGCTGGCGCGGGGCCCGCAAGCTCCAACGCATCGGCGGCGCGGGCCAGTTCGCGGGCGCGGGCGGCGAAGGTCAGCTTGCCGCAGCCGCGGCGGATGTCGAAGTAATGCAGCTCCTTCACCGGGGGCAGATGCACCTCGGGGGTTTGCGCCAGGGCCTGGTGCAGGAAGGTCGTTCCTGCCTTCTGCGCGCCGATCACAAAAAGCATGCGCGCGCCTTTCGGGAAGGGCGGCGGGGCGTAGCGGAGGAGCGCCGGGGCGGTCATGCCCGCATTCCCGCGTGGTGGTGGTCGAGCGCCTCGTCGATGCTGTCGAAAAGGGTGAGGTGTCCGTTTTCCAGGACCGCGCCTTGTCGGCAGATCCGGCGCAGCTGGCCCGGGGCATGGCTGACCACCAGCGCGCCGGCGTGGCGCAGACGGCCCTGCAGAAGCGCGCGGGAGCGCTCGAGGAAAGCCGCGTCCCCGGCGGTGAGCGCCTCGTCCAGGAGATAGGTGTCGAAGTCGAGCGCCATGTTGATGCCGAAGGCCAGCCGCGCCTTCATGCCCGAGGAATAGCGCCGGACAGGGCTGTAGAAGGCGGCACCGAGATCGGCGAAATCCTCGGTGAAGCGGCAGCAGTCCTGGGTGTCGGCGCCGTAGAGCCGGGCGACGAAACGGGCGTTCTGGGCGCCGGTCAGATCGCCGTGCAGCGCGCTGGCGAGGCCCAGCGGGTAGGAGATGCGCCCGCGGGTCAGGATTTGCCCGGCGTCGGGGCGCAGGCTGCCGGCGATCATGCGCAGAAGGCTCGATTTTCCGGCGCCGTTGCGGCCGAGCAGGCCGACCACCGCGCCCGCGGGAAACTCGGCGGTGATATGATCCGCGATGGTGATGCGGCGCCCGCCCTGGCGGTAGGATTTGCAGAGCCCTTCGAGCCGGATCATCAGCGCCGGTCCCGGATGGCCCAGTCCGCGAGCGCGCCCATGATCCAGAGGAGCGTGGCGAAGCCGCCGACCAGCGCGAGCGCCCGGGCCTTCTGCGGTGCGGCGGCGGTCTCAGGCCGGGCCGGAGCGACATGCAGGGCGAGGTAGCGGCTTTGGCGGTCGGCCTCGGTCCGGGCGCGGTCGAGGGCGGCGCGGGCCAGCATGTAGCTTTCCTCGGCGAAGCGCAGGTCGGTGGCGAGCCGTTCGTAGCGCCCGACGTGATCGGCGAAGGCCGCGGGCGCGGCGTCTGGGCCGCCACCGGTGCCAAGCCGGGCCTCTTCGCTGGCGATGCGCGCTTCGATCACCGCGACGCGGTGCTCGGCGGCCTCGATCCGGAAGCGGGCGTCGGGGGCGCTTTGGCGCAGAAGGTCGAGGTCGATCACCGCCTGGGCCAGCCGTTCCTGCAACGAGGACATGACGCCGGCGCGGATCTGCAGCGCGCTTTGCGGGTCGACGATGCGGGTCTCATGGCGGAAGCGGGTCAGCGCGGCGCGGGCCGTGCCGAGCCGGTCGCGCGCATGGGTCAGTTCCTCCTGCGCCTGGGCCATGGCGTCGGCGCGCGCTTGCGCGGAGAGCCGGTCGATCAGGGCGCGGGCCTCGGCGATGACGCCCTCGGCGATCTGCCGGGCGTCTTCAGGGGTGAATCCCTCGACCTCGAGCGAGAGGAGCGCCGTGCCGGCGCGGCGGGTGACGCGGACGCGGCTGTGCCAGTAGCGGGCAAGGTCCTCGGCCTGGCCGGTGGGGTCATAGGCAAACAGCGGATCGGCCCCGGAATCTGTCCAGGCGCCATGCGGGCGGGACCAGAGGGCGGCCAGGTCGAGCCGCGTCGCGAGGCGGCGCGTGATCTCGGGGCTTTCGATGAAATCCTGCAAGATGTCGGTGTCGGCGCTGGCGGGCGTGGCGAGATCGGCCATGCCGCCGAGCAGGTCGAGCGCACCGCTGCCTTCCTCGGCCCGGACGGAGAAGCCGGCGGTGGCGATGTAGCGCGGCGCGGCGCGCGCCTCGAGATACCAGGCGGTCAGGGCGAGGGGCAGGAGCACCAGGAACAGGGCCGAGACGAGGAGCGCGGCGTGCCGGCGGCGCAGCCGGGCCGGGCGCACCCGGGGCAGGGGCAGGATCATCGCCGGGGCTTCGCTGCGCGGTGGCGGCGGCGCGGGACGGCGGGGCTGGGGCGTCTTTCGGGCAGGCGGCATGAAGCGACTCGGGTGGTTGGGGCCGGGATGAGCCTAGGCCCGGGCGGTTAACGTCTGGCAAAGAGGCGCCGGGAAGCGCGTGTTCACGGGCATGCCGAGGCGGGTCATCAGCGCGACGTCGGGGGCGACCCAGGCGGCGAGCCGGGCGGCGGCCTGCGGGGGCAGGCGCGCGGCCAGCGCGGGCCAGCGCGGGGCGGAGCCGGGGCCGGCGTTGATGCGGGGGAGGTCAATGGGGCGGCCGGTCCAGTGGGTGAGGTCACGGGCGAGCGGGTCCAGGTCGCCGGTGTGGTAGAGACCGGAAAGGCCCTGGGCGGCGCGATATGCGGCATCGACGAGCTGGCGGTCCGACAGGCCGTCGAGCTGTCGGCCCGCGCGGATTTTCCGGCTGACGAGGTAGCGGCAATAGGGCGCGCAGTAGTGGTCCGTGATGAAGGCGCGCCAGGGGGGCGGGCCGGCGAGGAAATAGTCCTCGGCCGAGAGGGTTGTGACCTGGCGCAGGCCCAGGTGGTCGGGGCGGGCGAGCACTTCGGGTGGCAGGCTCCGGGCCTTGCGGCGGAGGTAGAAATAGAAGGAGGCGAGCCGTTCGAGTGGGTCGCGCAGCACGGTGAAGGCCCGGGCGCGCGGGCCGAGGCTGGCCAGCGCCTCCCAGTCGATATGGCCGGAATAAAGCGCGTAGCCGGGGGGCAGCTGGGCTGTGCCGGGGCCCGCCTGGCTGTGCAGGCGCACTGGCGAGACCGCGGCCTCGGGCAGGCCCTGGCTGAGCGCGGCGTGCACGCTTTGGCCGGCGGTCTTGGGGATATGCAGGAAGATCAGCGGGGCCTCTGGGGTCATTCTGGCACCTCGGAAAGCGCGAGCCTGTCGAAGGTGAAATCGGGCTCGGACTTCATCGCCCGGAGCCCGCGCAGGAAGCTGGCGGGGTCGGAGGGGTCGAGATGGGCAAGCTGCCAGGGGGCGAAGCGCCACCAGCGCAGGTGCAGGAAGCCCGCGACGAGGTCAGGCGGGTGGCGCATGCGCAGGATCCTTGCGGGCGCGCCGGCGACCACTGCATAGGGCGGCACGTCGCGGGTGACGACGGCGCCCGCGCCGATCACCGCGCCGGGGCCGATGCTGACGCCGGCGAGCAGGATCGCGCCGTGGCCGATCCAGACGTCGTGGCCCACGGTGGTGTGCCTGAGGCGCGTCGGCGGGCCGCGGCTGGGGCGCGGGGGTTGGGTGGCGTGATAGGCCTCGGATCCGGTGAACCCCGCGGCGAGGTCGAAGATCCGGTCGCCGAGGTAGAAGGCGGGGCTGGTCGAGGCCCAGTGCAGCGGGTGATCCTGGCGGCCGATCTGCACGTCTTCGCCTATCGAGACGTAGCGGCCGATGCGGGCGGCGCAGGCATAGCCCGAGACCTGGTAGGAGAAGGCGCCAAGCTCCAGCTCTTGGTCGAAGCGCGTCCATTTCAGGCTGGCGGGGGCCTCGATGAAGCCGCGGGGCGGCAGGGCGACGCGGCCGCCGGGGCGGGGCAGCGCCTCGATCCCGCGGGCGCGCAGCCAGTCGAGCGCGACCTCTCCCATGTCAGCCGGTCCCGGTGGGCGAGAGGGGCGCGGCGCGGCGGACCTCCGCGGCGGGGGCGGCCAGGACGGCGGCGCGGAGGGCGCGGGCCATGCGGTCGGGCGCGCCGGGGTGATAGGGCAGGGCCGTGCCGTTGGGCGCGGCGGCGAGTGTCGCGCCCTGGGCGCCGAGGTCGAAGCCCAGGACCGGCAGGCCGGTGGCCAGCGCCTCGTGCAGGGCGAAACAGAAGGTCTCGGGCCAGAGCGAGGGGATCAGCCAGTGCGTCACGCCGCGGGCGCGGGCGAGGGGCGCGATGTCCTCGGGGTCATAGGCGCCGCTGCGGGTGACATGGGCGGGCAGGTCGAGGTCCGGGGCGATCTCTCCGATCAGGGTGAGCTGCAGGTCGTCGCCGCAGAGCTGGGCGAGTTCGGCGATGACGGGCGCGCCTTTCTGGGGCGAGATGGCGCCGAGGACGCCGATCACCGGGCGGCTGCCTTGGCTGGCGCGCGGCAGCGGCGCGGGCGTCAGCGCCAGGCGGTGCGGACGCAGGGTGATCCGAGGCGCGAGATCGGGCCAGGCTTTGCGCAGGAGATCGGCCGAGGCCTGGGAAAAACAAGTGATCTGCGCGCGGGCGGCGAGCCCGTGCCAGGCGGCGCGCCACTGGGTGAGCGGCACGCGGGTGCCGTCGGGGCGGCGGGCCTGATGCGCGGGGTCGCGGTCGCCCGTGGCGGGCAACCCGCGATAGGTGCCGGAGCTGTCGCAAAGCGTGTAGGAGGGCGAGAGGGGGAAGTAATCGTGCAACTCCAGCTCGGCGCGGTCCTCGGGGCCGAGGAGGTCCGCGATCAGCCCGGGCAGGGCCAAGGGGTCGGCATCGCCGACGCCGCAGGCATAGACCAGGTCCTTCGCGGGCAGGAGGGACAGATACTCCGCCAGCACCGTGGCGTCGGGCGTGGCGCCGCCGATCCGGCCCCAGGCGCTAAAGAGCGTGAGCTCGAACCGGTCGGGCCCGCCAAGCGCCACGCGCAGGGCCGGGCGGCCGGCGGCGAGCGCGCGCTGGATCCGGGCTTCGGTAGCGCGGGCGACGCCGCCGCCGAGGCTGTGGGTGAAGATCACCTCGATCCGGGCGGGGCGGCTCACCTCGGCGGCCCAGGCCAGCGCCAGGGCGAAGCGCGGGCCGCCGAGCGGGTCGTCAGATTTGAAGGCGGCGACCTCGGCGTCGAAGCCGGGATAGCGGGCCCGCAGCCGGGCGCCGTTGCGGCGCAGGAGCGCCGCCTTCTCGGGCCCGAAGCTCGCCCCGCCCTGGTGTTCGACGAAGACCCCGGCGTGGCCCAGGTGCCGCCCGCCCTGGGCGGCGATGCGGCGGCACCAGTCGACCTCTTCGCCGTAGCCGCGCCCGAAGGCGGTGTCGAAGCGCGGCAGCCGGGCAAGCCAGGGGCGGGCGATGGCCATGCAGAAGCCGACGCCGGTCGGCAGCGGGGCCAGCGCGCCCTGCGGGTCGAGCCGGGCGGCGGTGGCGTCGATCCGGTCAGCCATGCCGGGGCGCAGCGGCACCTCGCGGCAGATCGCCGGGACGGAGAGGATCTCGGCCGCGTTGGAGGCCGGGGTGACCGAGGCCACGCCGGGGTCAGCGGCCAGGGGCGCGAGCAGCCGGCGCGCCCAGTCGGGCGGCAGGAAGGCATCGGAGTTCAACAGAAGCACCGGCCCGCGTTCCGGCCCTTCTAGCGCCCGGGCGAAGCCCAGGTTCACCGCGCCGATGAACCCGAGGTTGCGGCGCGTCTCGATCAAGTGCACGCGGTCGGCGCGGCGGGGGTCGGTGGCCCACTCTTGTAAGAACGGGCGGACGCGCGGATCGGTCGAGGCATCCTCGACCAGGATCAGCCGCCAGGGCAGATCGGTGTGTCGCGCGATGCGCTTCAGCACCTGCGGCAGCAGTGCAAAACCGTTGTGCACGGGCAGGACGATGGTGACGTCCGGCGCGGCCTGGACCGGGGCCTCGGGCGCGCGGCGGATCAGCCCGGGCAGGAGCGGGCCGTTGCCCTGCGTAGGCGCAAGCCCCAGGATCGCCTTCACCCGCGCGCGGCAGCGCGGATCGCGGGTCCGCCGCCAGGCCAGCGCCGCGGGCAGGGCGCGCGCCAGCCGTGCCAGGAACCCCGGCAGCAGTGGCCAGAGCGGCAGCGCCGGGCGCGGCAGGCTGAGGTCGGGGATCGCGGGGCGCCCGTCCTCGGGCTGGATCACCAGGCCGGGCGGGGTGCTTTGGGCCAGGTCACGGGGCAGGGCCGGCACGCTCAGCCGGAAGCCGCCGCCGCGAAAGCCCGAGGCCGCCACGTCGGGCCGGGGCAACGCCGCTTGGCCCGAGGCCGCCGCCCCGCCGAGGACCAGCCTCAGGCCGCGCGCCTCGGCCCAGCCTTCGACCCGCAGCCGCCCCTCGGCATAGGCCACGCGGTCGACGTGGCCGATCCGCCGCCCCGCCCTGTCGCAGAGCGCGGGACCGGGCAGGGAGACCGAAAGGTGATGGGCCGCATAGAGGTGGAAAAGCGCCGCCAGCCGTCGCAACATCGCATTCTGCCTTCGCCGAGAACAATCCCGGCGGAGAAAACACGATAAGGCTTAAGGCGCGGTTTATGCCGCCCCGGTCAGCGCCCTTTCGTCAGGTCGTCGATCG
Source organism: Roseivivax sp. GX 12232 (assembly GCF_021272185.1). Classification (GTDB taxonomy): domain Bacteria; phylum Pseudomonadota; class Alphaproteobacteria; order Rhodobacterales; family Rhodobacteraceae; genus Roseivivax. The sequence goes on along the minus strand of NZ_JAJSEC010000007.1, from coordinate 32,438 downwards.
CCGCGAGCCCCTTGAGAAGCGCGCCGAGCCGGTCGACCTCGACCATGTTGGGCCCGTCCGAAGGGGCGTTGTCGGGGTCCTCGTGGGTCTCGATGAAGACCGCCGCGCAGCCCACGGCCAGCGCCGCGCGCGCCAGCGGTTCGACGAACTCGCGCTGCCCGCCGGACGAGCCGCCCATGCCGCCCGGAAGCTGCACCGAATGGGTCGCGTCGAAGACCACCGGGCAGCCGGTGCGCGCCATGATCGGCAGCGAGCGCATGTCCGAGACCAGCATGTTGTAGCCGAAGGAGGCGCCGCGTTCGCAGAGCATCACCCGCTCGTTGCCGGTCGAGGCGATCTTGGCGGCGACATTCTCCATGTCCCAGGGCGCGAGGAACTGGCCTTTCTTGACGTTGATCGCCGCCCCGGTCTCGCCCGCGGCGATCAGCAGGTCGGTCTGGCGCGACAGGAAGGCGGGGATCTGCAGGACGTCGACGACCTCGGCGGCGGGCGCGCAATGCTCGGGCGCATGCACGTCGGTCAGGACGGGCACGCCGAACTCGCGCTTGATCTCGCCGAGGATCTTCAGCCCTTCCTCCATGCCCAGCCCGCGCTTGCCGGCGAGCGAGGAGCGGTTGGCCTTGTCGTAGCTCGCCTTGAAGATCCAGGGCCGGTTCGCGGCCTCGGCGGCGGCGGCGATGCGCCCGGCCAGCATCCGCGCGTGATCCAGGCTCTCGAGCTGGCAGGGCCCGGCGATCAGCGCGAAGGGCTGGTCGTTGGCGACGGGGATCTCTCCGATGGTGACGGTCTTCATGCCAGGCCCTCCTTTTTCAGAACCGCCTCGATGCGGGCGACATCGACGGGGTTGTTCAATTCCCAAAAGACCCGGCCGCGCGCCGCGACGGGCACGCAGCTCACCGGCCATCCGTTTTCCAGAAAGCGCAGCTGTTCGAGCCCCTCGGCGGCCTCGAGCGGGCCTTCCGCCCAGCCGCCGTAGGCCGCGAGCGCGGCGGGGCGGTAGGCATAGACGCCGACGTGGTGCCAGACCTCGGGCGGGGCGGCGAGGTCGGCCACATAGGGCAGCACCTCCTTGGAGAAATAGAGCGCCGTGCCGTCGCCGCGCATCACCGCGGTGGTGCCGCCGACCCGGCCCTCCTTGCGGTCGGCGAGGAAGTTCGCCAGCGTCTCGGGCTCGGTCTTCAGGACCGGCGTGGCCATCTGCACCTCGGGGCTGTCCATGGCCTCGATCAGCGCCTCGAGGAACCAGGGCGGGGTCAGCGGCGCGTCGCCCTGCAGGTTGACCACCACCTCGGGGGTCTCGGGCAGCTGGGCCAGCGCCTCGGCGCAGCGTTCGGTGCCGTTGCGCGCCGCGCTCGAGGTCATCAGCACCTCGGCGCCGAAACCCTCGGCGGCAGCCCGGATGCGGTCGTCATCGGTCAGCACGTAGACCGCATCGACCCGGGCGATGCCCTGGGCGGCCTCCCAGCTGCGGCGGATCAGGCTCTTCTTCTCGCCACTGGCGCCGGTCAGCTCGACCAGCGGCTTGCCGGGATAGCGCGAGGAGGCGTAGCGGGCGGGGATGAAAACGACGGTCTTCATGCCACACCGGCCCGGAGCGCGTCGTGGATATGGACGAGGCCCGAGAGTGTGCCGTCCTCCTCGACCGCGAAGAGCGCCGAGATCTTGCGGCTGTTCATCAGGCCCAGCGCCTCGACCAGAAGCGCGTCGGGTGTGATGGTCGTGGGGGTGCTGGTCGCCACCGCGCCCGCCGTCCGGCCCATGAGCCCGTCGAGGTTGCGCCGCAGGTCGCCGTCGGTGATCACCCCTTCGAGCCGTCCTTCGGCCACCACGGCGGCCACGCCGAAGCCCTTGGCGGTCATCTCCAGGAGCGTCTCGCCCATCGGCGTCTCGGGGGCCACGATGGGCAGCGCCGCGCCCCGGTGCATCACCGCGCCCACGGTCAGGAGCCGCGCCCCCAGCGTGCCGCCGGGGTGGAAGGCGTGGAAGCTTTCCCGGTCGAAGCCGCGCGCCTCCATCAGCGCCACCGCCAGCGCGTCGCCGAGCGCCAGCGTCATGGTGGTCGAGGTCGTGGGCGCCATGCCGATGGCGCAGGCCTCGGGCGCGTCGGGCAGCACCAGCAGGTGATCGGCCTGGCGCGCCAGCGTGCTTTCGGCGTTGCGGGTGATGGCCACGAGCGGCACCCCGAAGCGCCGGCAATGGGCGATGATATCGGCCAGCTCGCGGGTCTCGCCGGAGTTCGAGATCAGGATCGCCGCATCCTCGCGGGTGATCATGCCGAGATCGCCGTGGCTGGCCTCGCCCGGGTGCACGAATTGCGCCGGGCTGCCGGTCGAGGCCAGGGTCGCGGCGATTTTCGCGGCGATGTGCCCGGATTTGCCCATGCCCGAGAGGATGACGCGCCCGGGGATCGCGAGGAGGCGGGTGACGACGGGCTCGAAGTCCTCCGAGAGCTCCTCGGCGAGCCGCAGGAGGCCCGCGCTTTCGGTCTCAAGCACCATGCGGGCGATCTCGCGGGCCGGGCGGGGCGCCTCGGCCGGGGTCTCGGGAGCGGCTGTCATCTGGGCCTCACGGGGTAAGTCAGGTTGCGCCCGGTGTAGCCGGGGCGGGCGGCGCTGTCCACGCGGGGGGGGTGGGGTTGTGGGGGTGGAGCTTGCGCAGGTGGGGCGCGAGGTCTGAGGTGGGGTGGGGCGCGAGGTTTGAAGTGGTTCCGGGTTTTGGCGGTGTGGTGCTGGGCTTTGTCGGACACCATTCCGGTCCCGCCCCAACGTTGAGCATGTCACCACCGTCCCCCTCTTGCGCCCGAATAGCATCGAAGATGCCGGGCGCGCGCCGGACCGGCCCGATGGGCCGGCGCTCTTGTGGGTGGCGCGCATAGCTCACCCCTAGCCCTGACCTTGTTGGGATAAAGCGCATAGCTCTCCTACCGGAAGCGCCGGCCCCCGGTCCGGCGCGCGCCCTCTGTTGGGGCTAGCGGAGAGGTGGCTGGTTGTCAGGGCGCGCGTGGTTTCGGTTGTCGGCTCGGATGCCGCGTTCATAGGCGGGAGCTCCTAGGGGGAACGGAAAGTGGCGGGGCTGTTGATGTCTCGGCAATCGGGGGCCTTCGGTGCGTGTAGCGGTTCACCCCAGTGGATGGCCCACCCGCGTCCCAGAAGCGCCGCGCCCAACCTCCCGCTCACCCCCGCCGCTCTCAGAACCGCGCCCACCGGCCCCGCTCTACCCGACCCCTCTCCGCCCAAAACACCCCCCGGCACCCCGCCGCCACACCCTTACCCCCGCGCGCGCCCGCACGTTGACAGCCCGTCCCGCCTGCATCACTGACGCGGGCAAACCTGACGTCTCCAAAGGGGTGCGCCCATGAAAATCGCGATGATCGGCACCGGCTATGTCGGCCTTGTCTCCGGGGTCTGCTTTTCCGACTTCGGCCATGAGGTCGTCTGCGTCGACAAGGACGCCCGCAAGATCGAGATGCTCGAGGCCGGCGAAGTGCCGATCTACGAGCCGGGCCTCGACGTGCTGCTCGCGAAGAACGTGGAGGCCGGCCGCCTCTCCTTCACCCGCGACATCAAGACCGCGCTCGACGGCGCCGACGCGGTCTTCATCGCCGTGGGCACCCCCACCCGGCGCGGCGACGGCCATGCCGATCTGACCTATGTCATGGCGGCGGCCGAGGAAATCGCCCGCACCGCGGATCACTACATCGTCGTGGTGACCAAATCGACGGTGCCGGTCGGCACCAACGCCAAGGTCCGCGAGACGCTCTCCGCCGCCAATCCCGACCTCGACTTCGACGTCGCCTCGAACCCCGAGTTCCTGCGCGAGGGCGCGGCCATCGACGACTTCATGAAGCCCGACCGGGTGGTCGTCGGCGTCGAGAGCGACCGCGCCGCCAAGGTCATGGAAGAGATCTACCGCCCGCTCTACCTGCGCGACTTCCCGATCGTGGTCACCGACCTCGAATCGGCGGAGATGATCAAATACGCGGCCAATGCCTTCCTCGCGACGAAGATCACCTTCATCAACGAGATCGCGGCGCTCTGCGAAAAGGTCGGCGCGGATGTGAAGCAGGTCTCCAAGGGCATGGGTCTCGACGGGCGCATCGGCAAGACCTTCCTGCACGCGGGCCCCGGCTACGGCGGCTCCTGCTTCCCCAAGGACACCAAGGCGCTGGCCCGGATCGGCCAGGAACACGCCAGCCCGATGCAGATCACCGAGGCGGTCATCAAGATCAACGACGAGGTCAAGCGCCGCATGGTCGACAAGCTGCTCGACCTCGCCGACGGCAGCTTCAACGGCAAGCGCGTGGCGGTGCTGGGCGTGACCTTCAAGCCCAACACCGACGACATGCGCGACGCTCCGGCGCTGACCATCGTGCCGGCACTCGTCGGCGGCGGCGCCAGCGTCGCCGTGGTGGACCCGCAGGGCCGCCGCGAGGGCGAGGCGCTCCTGCCCGGCGTGAGCTGGGAGGCCGACCCCTATGCCGCCGCCAAGGAGGCCGACCTCCTGGTGATCCTGACCGAGTGGAACGAGTTCCGCGCGCTGGACCTCAAGGTGCTGGCCGAGGGCATGCGCACCCGCCGGCTGGGCGATCTGCGCAACATCTACTCCGCCGAGGACGCCCGCGAGGCCGGGTTCGACGCCTATGCCGCGATCGGCCGGCTGGGCTACGCGGTCTGAGGGTTTCGCGCGGGCGGGGCGTCTTGCGTCCCGCCTGCGGGTCTCTGTCCGAGGGTGGTTCGGGGCGCTGGTTGCAGCGGCCTTTTTTCTGGGCGCCAGGGCGCGGACGTCCTCAAGAGCCGTCCTCCAAAAATCCCCCGCCGGTAACCCCGCCTTAACGCGGGCCTGCCATACCCCTGCCCCAAGGCAGGAGGCAGGCGGGCATGGCCATCTACATTCCCCCGCCCACGGTCACCCCGACCGTGGCGGAGCAATATTACCTTTGCCTGATCAACCGCGACCGCGCCGATCCCGCGGGCGCCTTTGATCGGCTGATCGCCGAGGCGACGCCCGGCACCCAGGCGGCGCTGGTCTATTTTGGCGTCTCGCTTCCCGCGCTCGAGGCGCAGCTCGCGGCCTATGCCCCGGTCGCGCCCTTGGCCTGGAACGGCGCGCTCGCCACATCGGCCCGGACCCATTCGGCGCTGATCGTCGAATACGACGAGCAATCGCACAACCTGCCCGGAGAGCCGGGCCTCTACCAGCGCATCACCGATGCCGGATATGCCGACGCCCGCGCCCTGGCCGAAAACGTCTATGCCTATTCCGAGGGGCCGCTGCACGGCCATGCCGCCTTCGTCATCGACTGGGGCCTCGGCCCCCATGGCATGCAAAGCCCCGCCGGGCACCGCGTCGCGATCCTCAGCCCCACCTATACCGAGGTCGGCATCGGCCTCGTCGGCGACAGCGACCCCGGCACGGAGGTCGGCCCCGAGGTGGTGACCCAGCACTTCGGCACCACCTGGTCGCCGGAACCGCAGCTCCTCGGCACGGTGATCGAAGATCTCGACGGCGACGGGGCTTATGACCCGGGCGAGGGGCTTGGCGGCGTCACCGTGACCGCGACCTCCGAGGGCATGAGCTACGTGACCACCAGCTGGGCCTCGGGCGGCTACCAGATGGCCCTGCCGCCGGGTGACTATACCGTCACCTACAGCGGCGGCGGGCTCGACGGCACCGTGGTCGGCGAACTGCGCATCGGCACCGAGAACACGGCCCTCGACGTGACCGGAGGCATGGCGTCCGCGCTGGGCGTGACCCTTTCGGGCACCGGCGGGACCGACGGGCTGAGCGGCTCCGACAGCCCGGACCTGCTTCTCGGCCGCGGCGGCAGCGACCTACTCGAAGGGCAGGGCGGCGATGACGCGATCGAGGGCGGCACCGGCCACGATTCGCTCTTCGGCGGCGCGGGCGACGACCGTCTCTCCGGCGCGGGCGGCTTTGACGCGCTCGACGGCGGCGACGGCGCGGACACGCTGCTTGGCCAATCCGGCAATGACGCGCTGACCGGAGGCAGCGGCGCGGATCTTTTGCAGGGTGGCCAGGGCGCCGACGGCCTGTCGGGCGGGCCGGGCGCGGACCGGCTCGAAGGCGGCGACGGCAGCGATCTGCTCTCGGGCCAGGACGGCGACGACAGCCTGAACGGCCAGGCCGGGGCCGATACGCTCTCGGGCGGGTCGGGCCGCGACCTCCTGCAGGGCGGCATCAACCGCGATTCGCTGACGGGCGGGGAGGGCCGCGACCGGCTCGAAGGCGGCAACGGCTGGGACAGCCTGTCGGGCGGCGTAGGTGACGACACGCTCCTGGGCCAGGCCGGGGAGGACAGGCTCGACGGCGGCGCGGGCGACAACCTCCTGCACGGTGGCATCGGCGCGGATGTCTTCGTCTTCACCTCCGGCTCCGGGCGGGACGAGATCGTGCACTATCAGCCCGGCATTGACGCCGTGGAGATCGACGCCGCGCTGGCGCCCCAGGGCGCCGCGGCGCTCGAGCATCAGGTGGCCGAGGGCGACCTGACCCTGACCTTCGCGGGCGGCGAGGTTTTGGTCTTCGACGGGATCGCGGATTTCGCGACGATCGAGGGGGACCTGATCCTTGTCTGACCGCGCCGTTTCCCCGGCCTCGAGCGGTGCGCAGCCCCCGCTTGAGGCGTCAAACGACCTGCGCCCCGCCCGGGTGCCCATGCTCTCGGCCAGCCTGCGCGCCATCGGCGCCCTGACCCTGCGCGAGGTGGCAACCCGCTACGGGCGCAACCCCGGCGGCTTCGCCTGGGCGGTGCTCGAACCCGCGGCGGGCATCGCCTTCCTCTGCCTGGTCTTCCAGGCGGGCTTCCGCGCGCCGCCGCTCGGCACCAGTTTCGCGCTGTTCTACGCCACCGGCATCCTGCCGTTCTTCGCCTTCCTGATGACCTCCACCGCCGTGGCCCAGGCGCTGAACCGGGCGCGGCCGCTCATGGCCTACCCGCGGATCAGCGTGATCGACGTGCTCCTCTCGGCCGGCGGGCTCGCGGCGCTGGTGCAACTGGCGGTCGGCACGCTGATCCTTGCAGGCATCCTTGCCTGGGACCCGGCTGCGGCGCGCATCGCGCCCGGGCCCATGGCGCTGGCCTATCTCATGGCACTGAGCCTCGGCTTCGGGATCGGCACGCTTCTGGCGCTGCCGCTGACCTTCCACCCGCTCTGGCAGGTGATCTGGTCGGTGCTGACCCGCCCGCTGATCATCGTCTCGGGCGTGATCCTCTTGCAGGAACGGCTGCCCGACCCCTGGCGCGGCTGGCTCGAATGGAACCCGCTGGTGCATGTCACCGGCGCCGCCCGCCGCGCCGCCTACCCGGGCTACGCGGCGGATTACCTCGACCCGGTCTATGTCTTCGCCCTGGCCGGCGGCACCGGGGCCTTCGGGCTCCTGATGCTGATCGGCTTCCACCGCGTGGCGCTGGAGGCGTGAGGGGTGGGCCCCGCGCGGCCCTGGGGGCTTGACCGACCGCTCCCGCTCAGCCGACCGCGGGTTTGGCGGTGGATCACGTCGTCTGTGTCCATGTATTCGAACTGGCCGGTGGCGCGGGTGTATTCTGGCCCCTGACGCTGATCGGTTTCCACCCAGCGGTTCTGGAAGGCTTGAGCCGCAGGCACCCGCCCGGCACTGGATCTGTGAGCGGCTGGCCCCGCCCGAAGCCGGAGGGTTGAATGCCATGCGCAAGCATCCCCTCACCCCCCGTCACAAAATCTCCAGGTCATTCAACAGCGCCGCCGGGTTGCTCATCCCGGCAATCACCAGCCGCTCGCCGTCGGGGAAACTGAAGACCAGGTCCTCGCCCAAAGGCGCCGCGTAACCCAGAACCTCCTCGGGCTCGAGCGGCGCGCCGCCCCAAAGCGCAGCGTCCAGCACCAGCGTGTCCACGTCGTTCTGGAACTCCGTGATCCGGGCGCTGCCCTCGGCGAAGACAAAGACATCCGCCCCCGCCCCGCCGTCGAGCCAGTCACTGCCCGCGCCGCCCTGCAAGACATCGTTGCCCGAGCCGCCGTAAAGCGTGTCGTCCCCGGACCCGCCGGTCAGCGTGTCGGCGCCGTTCTTGCCGACCATCCAGTCGTCGCCCGCCCCGCCCGAAAGCGCGTCATGCGCCAGCCCGCCGTCGAGGCTGTCGTCACCCGCGCCGCCCTCAAGCCGGTCGTTGCTGCCGCCGCCGAACAGCGTATCCGCGCCCTCGTCGCCCGCCAGCGTGTCGTTGCCGCCCTCGCCGTAAAGCGCGTCATCCTCGGTGCCGCCCGAGAGATGGTCGTGGTTGATCCCGCCGTACAGCAGGTCCTCCGCCGCCCCGCCCATCAGCGCGTCCGGCCCGGCGTTGCCGGTCAGCAGGTCCGCGCCCTCGCCGCCGTCAAGCGTGTCGGCGCCGTCCTCGCCGGCCAGCGTGTCGGCGCCCGCCCCGCCCGAAAGCGCATCGGGCGCCTGGCCGCCCATCAGGCTGTCGGCGCCGCCGTCGCCCGAGATCACGTCCTGCCCGGCGTTCCCGGCGAGCCAGTCGGCGCCGTCGCCGCCCGAGAGGCTGTCCGCCCCGTCGAGCCCCGCGAGGCTGTCGTCGCCCGCGCCGCCGAAGATCGTGTCGGCGCCGATCCCGGCGTTGACCGTGTCGTCGCCCGCGCCCGCCGAGATCAGGTCCGACCCGCCGCGCCCGGTCACCGTGTCGTCGCCTGAGCCCGCCTCGAGCGTGTCCCAGCCCGGCGAGCCGGTCAGTGCGCGGTCGGGATCGCTGGGCGCGGGCTGCCAGTCCGGGGTCAGCCAGTCCGGCAGGAAGCGGTCGGGCGCGGGCAGGATGGCCGCGATGACCTCCTCGGGCGAGAGCGGCGCGCCCGAGGCGCTTTCGATGCGCAGCACCTCTTCGCCGACCAGCGACATGAAGCGGATCTCGGCCCCGGTGGCGCTGGCGTTCACGGTGAGCTGCGAGGGGTCGCGGTAGAAGGCCCAGCCTGAGAGGTCGAGCCTGTCCTGCGCCGGGTCGAAGCCTTGGATCACGTCACTCTCGGCATCGGCGGTCAGGGAGAACAGATCCGCCGCCGCGCTGGCGGTCAGCGTCTCGCTGCCCGGCCCGTCTTGCACCCGCGCGCCCGAGAGCCCCACGGAAAAGAGGCTCATGCCCTGGTCGCCCTCGCCCAGGGTCGCGAGGCCGATCTGCCCGCCGCCCGCGTCGTAAAGGACCAGCCCCGAAAGCGCGGTGAGCGCGGTCGCGGGCGTGTCCTCCAGGGCGCCGAGGTGCAGGAGCGTGCCGGTCTCGGAGAGCTCGAAGAGGCTCACGCCGTCGTCGCCGCCGCCCGCCGCGAGGTAGCCCGTGCCGTCCAGGACCAGGCTGTCCATCTGGGTCACCGCGGCGAAGCGGCTGTGGCGGTTGTCCATCAGGTGGTCGGTCAGCACCGGGCCCGCGGGCGTCAGCGCGTAGACGCTGAGCGAGCCGGTGCCCGCGGCGCCGAGGACCGCATGGGGCGTGCCGCCGACCGAGAGGACCTCGACCGTCACGTCGCCCGAGATGCCGGGGTTGGCCGCGTCGCCCAGCGCGGCCTCCAGGCTCAGCGTGCCGTTCGGGCGGATCTCGTAGAGCTGCAGGAAGTCTTCGCCCGCGCCCACGGCGACAAGCTGGCCGTCGATCACCGCAAGGTCGGTGAGGCCGGGCGCATCGGCTGCGCGGCTGCCCGAGGAGACGAGGGTGAGCTGACCCGAGCCGCTCAGCTCCCAGACCATGGGGGCGGTGCTGCAGGGCGCGATTCCGTAGAGGAACAGCCGCCCGTCGACGCTGTGCAGGGCGATGTCGCTCAGGTCCCGGGGCACGCCCGCGCCATAGGTGTCCACCCCGATCTGCCCGCCGAAAGAGCCGTCGTCATTGACCCGCAGGATCACCAGCCCGGCGGGCGCGGCCCCGGTCAGAAGCGCCACCGCCTGGCCCGAGGGCAGCACCGCCTGGGTGATCTCGGGCGTGACGCCGGCCACCGGACCGCCGGGCAGGAACATCTCGCTTTCCGCCCGGGGGGCGCCGCCGGGCGCGTCCCAGGTGCTGAACCGCAGGGCCGCGTCCTCGCCCGCGATGACCTGCAGGGTGACGCCTTCCGGCCCCTCGTGCAGCGCCAGGGCGCGCAGCCCTTCGATCTGGCCGGCCGCCGTGGCGAAGACCGAGCCCTCGTGATTGAAATCCGCCTGCATCCCATCCCCCGAATGCTGAAGTTCCCCGCGCCAGGAGTGACCGGGGCGCGGGGCGGGGACGGGTGGAATTCGGGGCGGAAGCGGGGCGAACCCGCGCAATGCGGCGGGATTTCTTAACCCGCTGTTAACCAGGCACGGCGCGCGCGGGGCTCAGTCCCAGCGGCCGAGCGCCATGAGCCGCACGGCGCAGCTATCGCCGCTGCCGAAGTCGATCTGCCCGGCCTGGCGGTAGAGGCTGACCGCGCAATCGGCGCCGCTGCCCGGGGTGACGAGGACCGGTCCCAGCGCGTCGAGGCCTGGGCTCAGCCCGCCCGCGCTCCCGGGATCGAGCGTGCCGCTGACCCAAGGTGCCGCCGAGAAGGCCGCCGGGAAGCTCCAGGTCGCGCCTAGGTGCGCCCCGTCGATCCGTGTCAGCGTCAGCGTCGTCCAGGCCAGCTGCAGCCCCGAGGCCAGCCGCAGATGCGCCGCCCCCTGTTCGAAGACCGCACCCGAGGGGGCGCCCGCGGCGAAGGCCACGGTGCCCAGAAGCGTGCCGGGCCCGTAGCCCCAGTCTGCGCGCATCAGCCGGCCGGGCGTGGCATCCCCCGGCGTCGCCTGCACCGCGGCGCCCGAGACATGGCCGGTGGCGGGGTCGATCACCAAGGCGTCGGTCCAGCTCGCGCCGTCGGGGCTGACCTTCAGCGCGAAGGCGTCCGACCCCGCGGTGCCCATCTCGGCCCGGCCCGACCAGTTGGTCTGGAAGAGAAGGCTCGCGGTGTCGCCCGCGGCGGCCTTGTTGATCTTCAGCTGGTGGCCCGCGCCCTCGTGGGTGAAGAGCGTCGCGGGCGCGGCCAGGGCCAGCCGGTTGGTGGCATCGCTCGTGGCGTTGATGCCGATGCCGGGCAGGTTCTGCAGCTCGGGCTCGAGGTCCTGCCAAGCCGCGCCGTCCCAGACGAGAAGCCGCGCCTCCGCGACGACCCAGGCGCGCCAGCCGGAGGCGGGCGGGGTGAAGCGCCAGCCGCCGCTTTCGAACTCCGCGATCTCCCGGGCGTGGCCGGCCCAGTCGCCGGTCGGCGCGGCACCGACGATGTAGCGCGCGGCCTCCTCGGGCGCGACCGGCGGGGTGTCGAGGTCGCGCGCCGTGACCGCAAGCTGGGTGACCAGGTCGAGCCGCCGCAGCGCCTCGTTGAATGTGACGTGTTTCTGCGCCTGCGAGGGCGCCATGAAAGGCAGGGAAAGCGCGGCGGATGAATACATGCGGGCCTCGGGGCTGACGGGCGGGCCTTCAGCCTGTGGCGGCATGGTTAACCGCCTCTGCAGGCCGCGCGCGTTGCGCCCCCGCGCGGCCCTTTTCTTGCCCGGTCAGAGCGGCGATAAGCGGGCCATGTCCGAGACGCTGTTCCTCGAGAGGCTGACGCTGTCGCACTTCCGCTCGCACCGCCGCGCGGTGCTGGATGTCGACGCGCGGCCGCTGGCGATCTACGGCCCGAACGGCGCGGGCAAGACCAACCTCCTCGAGGCGGTGTCGCTGTTCTCGCCGGGGCGGGGGATGCGCCGGGCCTCGGCCGAGGCGATGACCCGTCGCCCCGAGGCGATCGGCTGGAAGCTCGGCGGCCAGGTCGCGGGCCCGGGCGGCCGCAGCGAGGTGGCCTTTGTCTCGGAGCAGGGCCAGCCCCGGCAGGTGCGCATCGACGAGAAGGCCCAGCCGCAGGTGGCGCTGGGCCGGCTGGTGCGGGTGCTCTGGCTGGTGCCCTCGATGGACCGGCTCTGGATCGAGGGCGCCGAGGGGCGGCGGCGCTTCCTCGACCGGATGACGCTGTCGTTCTTTCCCGACCACGCCGAGGCGAGCCTCGACTACGAGAAGGCCATGCGCGACCGCAACCGCCTGCTGAAGGACCAGGTGCGCGACGCCCATTGGTATCGCGCGCTCGAGGCGCAGATGGCCCGCACCGGGGCGCAGATCCAGGCCAACCGGCAGGAGGCGCTGACCCGCATCGCCGCCGCGCAACAGGGGGCCGAGACCGCCTTTCCCGCCGCCGAACTGGAGCTGAGCGCCGGCGAGGGCGAGCTTTATGCCGAGGAGGTCGCGCTGGGCCTCGCGCTCGAGGCCAGCCGCCCGCGCGACCTCGCCGCCGGGCGCACGCTGATCGGCCCGCATCGCGCCGACCTGATCGGCACCTATGCCGCCAAGGGCGTGCCCGCGGCGGATTGCTCGACCGGCGAGCAGAAGGCGCTGCTGATCTCGCTGATCCTCGCCAATGCCCGGGCCATCGCGGCGGATTTCGGCGCCCCGCCGATCCTGCTGCTCGACGAGGTGGCCGCACATCTCGACGCGGGCCGCCGCGCGGCGCTTTACGCCGAGGTCACCGCGCTCGGCGCCCAGGCCTGGATGACCGGCACCGGCCCGGAGCTGTTCGCCGAGCTCGGCGGCGCGGCGCAATACGTCGAGGTCACCGAGGACAAGGGCGAAAGCCAGGTCACCCAGAAGGACATGCCATGACTTTAGGCCCCGGCGATCTCGCGCTTTACGCGGGCGCGCTTTTCATCCTGTTCCTGACCCCCGGCCCGGTCTGGGTGGCGCTGGTCGCCCGGGCCCTGGCGGGCGGCTTCCACGCCGCCTGGCCGCTGGCGCTGGGCGTGGTCGTGGGCGACATGATCTGGCCCTTCCTGGCGATCCTGGGCGTGTCCTGGATCGTCTCGGTCTACGGCGGCTTCATCGTGGCGCTGCGCTGGGTCGCGAGCCTGACCTTCCTGGTCATGGGCGCGCTGATCCTGAAGAACGCCGAGGCGGACCTCTCGCGCGACAGCCGGCTGACCCGGCCTGGGGTCTGGGCGGGTTTCGCCGCCGGGCTTGCGGTGATCATCGGCAATCCCAAGGCGATCCTGTTCTACATGGGCATGCTGCCGGGCTTCTTCGACGTCTCGCGGGTGACCTGGGTCGACATGGCGGTGATCTCGCTGATCTCGGCGCTGGTGCCGCTCTGCGGCAACCTGGTGCTGGCGCTCTCGATCGACCGGGTTAAACGGCTTCTCTCGAGCCCCGCGGCGGTGCGGCGCACCAATCTGACCGCGGGCGCTCTGCTGATCGCGGTGGGGCTCCTCATTCCCTTCACATGAAGCGCAAAATCTGGGGCGGTTGCGTGACAATCCCCACCAGACTTCGTATAAATTGCCCGGCAAGAACAAGGACATCACGCATGGCAGAGAGCGCAGCCGCGCCCGAGGAATACGGCGCCGGATCTATCAAGGTTCTCAAGGGCTTGGAAGCCGTCCGCAAGCGGCCGGGCATGTATATCGGCGACACCGACGACGGCTCGGGCCTGCACCACATGGTCTATGAGGTCGTCGACAACGGCATCGACGAGGCGCTGGCCGGCCATGCGACGCTCGTGCGGGTGAAGATTCACGCCGACAACAGCGTCTCGGTGGCGGACAACGGCCGGGGCATCCCGGTCGACATCCACGAGGAAGAGGGCGTCTCCGCGGCCGAGGTCATCATGACCCAGCTGCACGCGGGCGGGAAGTTCGACCAGAACTCCTACAAGGTCTCGGGCGGCCTGCACGGGGTCGGCGTCTCGGTGGTCAACGCGCTGTCGGACTGGCTGGAGCTGCGCATCTGGCGCAACGGCCGCGAGCATTACGCCCGCTTCGAGCGCGGCGAGACCTCGGAGCATCTGCGCGACGTGGGCGACGCCGAGGGCCAGAAGGGCACCGAGGTGCGCTTCCTCGCCTCGACCGACACCTTCTCGAACCTCGACTACGACTTCCACATCCTGGAAAAGCGCCTGCGCGAGCTGGCCTTCCTGAACTCCGGCGTGCGGATCCTGCTGGAGGACGAGCGCCCCGCCGAGCCGCTGCAGAGCGAGCTGTTCTATGACGGCGGCGTGAAGGAATTCGTGAAATACCTCGACCGCAGCAAGCATCCGATGATGCCCGAGCCGATCTACATCACCGGCGAGCGCGACGGCATCGGTGTCGAGATCGCGATGTGGTGGAACGACAGCTACCACGAGACCGTGCTGCCCTTCACCAACAACATCCCCCAGCGCGACGGCGGCACCCATATGGCGGGCTTCCGCGGGGCGTTGACCCGGACCCTGACGCGCTATGCCACCGACAGCGGCATCGCCAAGAAGGAAAAGATCAGCTTCACCGGCGACGACGCCCGCGAGGGGCTGACCTGCGTGCTCTCGGTCAAGGTGCCGGACCCGAAGTTCTCCTCGCAGACCAAGGACAAGCTCGTGTCCTCCGAGGTGCGCCCGGCGGTCGAGAGCCTGATGAACGAGAAGCTGGCCGAATGGTTCGAGGAGAACCCCAACGAGGCCAAGATGATCGTCGGCAAGATCGTCGAGGCCGCCATGGCCCGCGAGGCCGCGCGCAAGGCCCGCGAGCTGACCCGCCGCAAGACCGCGATGGACGTCAACTACCTGGCCGGCAAGCTGAAGGATTGCTCCGAGAAGGATCCCTCCAAGACCGAGCTCTTCATCGTCGAGGGTGACAGCGCCGGCGGTTCGGCCCAGACCGGGCGTGACCGCGGCACCCAGGCGATCCTGCCGCTCAAGGGCAAGATCCTGAACGTCGAGCGCGCGCGCTTCGACCGGATGCTGTCTTCCCAGGAGATCGGGAACCTGGTCATGGCGCTCGGGACCGGCATCGGCCGGGACGAGTTCGACATCTCCAAGCTGCGCTACCACAAGATCGTGCTGATGACCGACGCCGACGTTGACGGCGCGCATATCCGCACGCTGCTTCTGACCTTCTTCTACCGGCAGATGCCGGAGCTGATCGATGGCGGCTATCTCTATATCGCCCAGCCGCCGCTTTATAAGGTCGCGCGGGGCAAGTCCGAGGTCTACCTCAAGGACACCGCCGCGCTCGAGGATTACCTGATCCAGCAGGGCACCGACGGGGCGCTCCTGCAGCAGGGCAACGGCGAAGAGATCACCGGCCAGGACCTGGTGCGCGTGGTCGAGGAGGCGCGGCAGCTCAAGCGCGTGCTCGAGGCCTTCCCGACGCATTACCCGCGCAACATCCTCGAACAGGCGGCCATCGCCGGGGCCTTCGTGCCCGGCGCGGTGGACAGCGACCTGCAGGGCGTGGCCGACCGGGTGGCCGCGCGGCTCGACCTGATCGCGCTGGAATACGAGAAGGGCTGGCAGGGCCGCATCACCCAGGACCGCGGCATGCGGCTGGCGCGCATCCTGCGCGGCGTCGAAGAGGTCCGCACGCTGGACGGCACCATGCTGCGCTCGGGCGAGGCGCGCCGCACGGGCTCCTTCACCGAGAGCCTGCAGGCGGTTTACGGCGCCCCGGCGGTGCTGCAGCGCAAGGAGCGCCGGCAGATGATCCACGGGCCGCTGGAACTGCTGCAGGCGATCCTCGAAGAGGGCGAGAAGGGCAACCAGCTGCAGCGCTACAAGGGCCTGGGCGAGATGAACCCCGACCAGCTCTGGGAAACCACGCTCGACCCCGACGCGCGGACGCTCCTGCGGGTGACGGTGGACGACATGGCCGAGGCCGACGACCTCTTCACCAAGCTCATGGGCGACGTGGTCGAACCCCGCCGCGAGTTCATCCAGCAGAACGCGCTCAGCGTGGAGAACCTGGACTTCTGAGGCAGCGTCGGCCCTGCGCGGGCCGGTGCCCCCCCCCCGAAAGGGGCGGTGCCCCGGGGCGGCGGCTGGAACGCCGCCCGCCCGCCGGGAGGCCGCGCCCCGCCCCCCCAAGCAGGAGAGCCGCATGAAACGATCCGAGGTCAACGACATCCTGCAATCGGCAGACGCGATGATCCGCCATTACGGCTTTGCCCTGCCGCCCTTTGCCTATTGGACGCCGGGCCAGTTCCGCGACCGGGCGGAGGACGCGCGCCATGTCATCGACGCGCGCTGCGGCTGGGACATCACCGACTACGGCAAGGGCCGCTTCGAGGAGATGGGGCTTTTCCTTTTCACCCTGCGCAACGGGCGGCTCTCGGACCTCACGACAGGGCGCGGCATGTGTTACGCCGAGAAGCTGCTGATCACCCGGCAGGACCAGCTCAGCCCGATGCACACCCATGCGATCAAGGCCGAAGACATCATCAACCGCGGCGGCGACACCCTGGTGATCGAGCTTTACGGCTCGGACGACCAGGGCGGCTTTGCCGAGGACCGTGGCGGCCGGGTGATGTGCGACGGCATCGCGCGGGACTACGCCCCCGGCGAGAAGCTGCGCCTGGCCCCGGGCGAGAGCGTGACGCTCATGCCCGGCGACTGGCACGCCTTCTGGGGCGAGGGCGGCGACGTGCTGGTGGGCGAGGTCTCCACCGTGAACGACGACGAGACCGACAACATCTTCCGCGAGAAGATCGGCCGTTTCGCCGAGATCGAGGAAGACTGCGACCCGCTGCACCTCCTGGTCAGCGACTACGCCCGCTGGCTGTCCTGAGCCCATGGCGGGCCCCGGTGATCCGCGCGCCTTCCTGACCGGCCTGTTCCGCCGCGCGGTCGAGGTGGCGGACCCGACGCGGGTCCTGCCCGCGCATCTGCCCGAGCGCGGGGCGGGCCGCCTCGTCGTGATCGGGGCCGGCAAGGCCAGCGCGCGCATGGCCGAAGCCGTGGAGGCGGCGCTCGGCCCCTGCGAGGGGCTGGTGATCACCCGCTACGGCTACGCCCGGCCCACCGAGGGCATCGAGATCGTCGAGGCGGCGCATCCGGTGCCCGACGCCGCGGGCGTCGCGGCCACCCGGCGGATGCTGGCGCTGGTGGGCGGCCTCGGGCCCGAGGACCGGGTCATCGCGCTGATCTCGGGCGGCGGCTCTTCGCTGCTTTGCGCGCCCGCCGAGGGGATGACGCTGGAGGACAAGCAGGCGGTCAACGCCGCGCTTCTGGCCTCGGGCGCGCCGATCGGCGCGATGAACGTGGTGCGCAAGCACCTCAGCCGGGTGAAGGGTGGCCAGCTCGCCGCCGCCTGCCATCCCGCGCGGCTCCTGTCGCTGATGATCTCGGACGTGCCGGGCGACAACCCCGCCGAGATCGCCTCGGGGCCGACGGTGGGCGAGACCAGCACCGCCGCCGAGGCGCGCGCGATCCTGGAACGCTACGGCGTCGAGCTGCCCGAGGCGGCGCGGCGCGTGCTGGCCGGCCGCTCGGGCGTGGTGGCGCCCGGCGATCCGCGGCTCGCGGGGGCCGAGACCCGGATCGTCGCCGCGCCCTCGCAGTCCCTGGAGGCCGCCGCCGAGGCCGCCGAGGCGCAGGGGCTCGAGGTGCGACTTCTGGGCGACGCGCTCGAAGGCGAGGCGCGGGAGCTGGCGGCGGAACAGGCGCGCAAGGCGCTGGAGCTGCGCGCAGAGGCTACGGCCAATGCCCGGCCGATCCTGCTTCTCTCGGGCGGGGAATGCACCGTGACCCGGCGCGGCGACGGCGTGGGCGGTCCGAACGCCGAGTTCACCCTGGCCGCGGCGCTGGCGCTGGACGGGGCGCCGGGCATCCACGTCCTGGCCTGCGACACCGACGGGGTCGACGGCGCGGCGGAAGTGGCGGGCGCCTACGCGGGCCCCGAGACGCTGGCCCGGGCGCGGGCGGCGGGCGTCGACCCCGAAGCCGCGCTGGCGCGGAACGACGCGCATGGCTTCTTTGAGGCGCTGGGCGATCAGGTGGTGACCGGCCCGACGCTGACCAATGTGAACGACTTCCGGGCGGTGTTGATCCTGCCGGAGGGGTAAGCTTGGGGGCTAGGCGAGGGGCGTGGCGGGCGGCCTTCGATCGTTGTTATCACGCCCGTCCCAAGAAGCCTGGCCACACGGCTTGAGCATGTCGAGCCGTACAGACCCGCGTCACCTTCTCAGAAAACTCTGCTCTCACGCCCTCGCACCGCTCTGCTGGCGCAACCGCGCCGCTTGCGGTAGAGGCCTCCCCGTCCCGCGCGTTCCCGGGCCTGAGGCCCGGCGCGGGACGCCCGCAAGACCGCTCGGCCGGTGCGCCCGCGCCGCAAAAGCACGCCGATCCGGCCCTCGAAAGGAGGCGACATGCCCGACCTGAGCCTGCGCAAGAACGCCCCCTTCGAGGTGGTGACCCTGGGCGAGATGATCACCAGCCCCGAGGAGATGGCGCTGGTGAACCCCAACGCCAAGTTTCCGCTCGACCCGCTGGAATGGCAGGAGAAATGGCTGAACGAGCCGGACGACGCCTCCTTCTACCTGACCGACAGCGCGGGCCGCGACGTGGGGTTTTTCGCCCTGCGCGTGGGCGTCGGGCCGGAGGTGCGGCACCTCACCTATGTCTTCGTCGCCCCCGAGGCGCGCGGCGGCGCCGGGGCCGAGATGGCCGGGCTGGTGATCGAGGCGGCCCGCAGCCTCGAGGCGCTCACGGTGACGCTGAAATGCGAGACCGACAACCTGCCCGCGCTGCGCGCCTACGAGGGCGCGGGTTTCGAGCGGCTGTCCGAGCGCGGCGGCATGGCGACGATGATGGTGGACCTGGGGTAGGGCGGCGGCGCTGCGACAAGGGCGGCGCTCTTGCTTGTGGCAGATCTGTCGAGAGCTTGTCTGAGGCGCAGGCCCCGCGCCGCGCATAAGGCGAACGCCCGGCACCAGGCCGGACCTGCCTGAGAGTCCGCCGCTTGGTGCAAGGTGCCCGGCACCCGGCCGGGCCGCTCAGAGCGTACCGCTTACCGCCAAGCGCCCGACGGGGCGCTGGGTCTTGGACAGGGCGCGCCGCTCATCGCCCGCGCCCCACTCTCCGAAGCCTCAGGGCACCCCCTTCAGACCGTCAGCCCCTCAGGCTCCGCGATGCCCTGCGCGCGGCAGCAGGCGGTCACGGTATTGGCCAGCAAGCACGCGATGGTCATCGGGCCGACGCCGCCCGGCACCGGGGTGATCGCGCCCGCGACCTCGGCGCAGCTTTCGAAGTCGCAGTCGCCCACGAGCCGGGTCTTGCCCTCGCCCTTTTCCGGCGCGGGCACCCGGTTGATGCCCACGTCGATCACCGTGGCGCCGGGCTTGATCCAGTCCCCGGGCACCATCTCGGGGCGGCCCACGGCGGCGATAACGATGTCGGCGCGGCGCACCGTCTCGGCCAGGTCCCTGGTGCGCGAATGCGCCACCGTCACCGTGCAGCTTTCGCCCAGGAGGAGCTGCGCCATCGGCTTGCCGACGATATTCGACCGGCCGATCACCACCGCCTCGAGCCCCGAGAGCGTCCCGTGATGCTCGCGCAGCATCATCAGGCAGCCCAGCGGCGTGCAGGGCACCATGCTTTTCTGCCCGGTGCCCAGGAGCCCGACGTTCAGGATGTGGAAGCCGTCGACATCCTTGGCCGGGTCGATGGTGTTGATCACTTTCTCGGCGTCGATGTGCCCGGGCAGCGGCAGCTGCACCAGGATGCCATGCACCGCCGGGTCGCCGTTCAGCGTCTCGACCAGCGCCAGGAGGTCGGCCTCGGGCGTGTCGTCGGGCAGGCGGTGCTCGAAGCTCTGCATGCCCGCCTCGTGGGTCTGCTTGCCCTTGTTGCGGACGTAGACCTGGCTGGCGGGATCCTCGCCGACCAGCACCACGGCCAGCCCCGGCGTGATGCCGTGATCCTCTTTGAGGCGGGTGACATGCTGGGCGACCCTGTCGCGGATGGTCGCGGCGAAGGCCTTTCCGTCGATGCGTGTGGCGGTCATCCTCGTCCTTTCCAAGTCGTTTGGCGCGCGTATGAGGCCCGGGGCGGGCAAGCGCAAGCCGCACCCGGCCCGCCGCGGACCCCGGGGGCGGCCTAGAAGAGGCCCTCGATCTCGCCCGCCTCGTTCAGCCGGATCGACTGCGCCGCGGGGGCCGAGGGCAGGCCGGGCATGGTCATGATCTCGCCGCAGACCACCACGACGAAGCCCGCCCCGGCCGAAAGCCGCACCTCGCGCACCGGGATGGTGAAGCCGGTGGGCGCGCCGCGCAGGCCCGGATCGGTCGAGAAGGAATACTGCGTCTTGGCCATGCAGACCGGCAGGTCGCCGTAGCCCTGCTCTTCCCAGTCGGCGAGCTGGGCGCGGATCTTGCTGTCCATCACCACGCCGTCGGCGCGGTAGATCTCGCGGGCGACGGTCTCGACCTTCTGCGCGAGGCCCAGGCTGTCGGCGTAGAGCGGCGCGTAGTTCGCCGCGCCGCTGTCGCAGAGCTCGACCACCTTGCGCGCGGTCTCCTCGATGCCCTTGCCGCCGTCGGCCCAATGGGTGTTGAGGATCGCCTCGACGCCCAGCGTCGCGCAGAAGTCGCGGATCGCCTCAACCTCGGCGTCGGTGTCGGTGACGAAATGGTTGATGCCGACCACCGCGGGCACGCCGAACTTCTTCATGTTCTCGATGTGCCGCCCGAGGTTGGCGCAGCCGTCCTTGACTGCCTGGACGTTCTCGGAGCCGAGGTCGGCCTTGGCCACGCCGCCGTTCATCTTCATCGCCCGCACGGTCGCGACGATCACCACCGCGTCGGGGTGCAGCCCGGCCTTGCGGCACTTGATGTCCATGAACTTCTCAGCACCGAGATCGGCGCCGAAGCCCGCTTCGGTCACCACGTAGTCGGCCAGCTTCAGCGCGGTCTGGGTGGCGATCACCGAGTTGCAGCCATGGGCGATATTGGCGAAGGGTCCGCCGTGCACGAAGGCGGGGTTGTTCTCGAGCGTCTGCACCAGGTTCGGCTGCATGGCGTCCTTGAGAAGCACCGTCATCGCCCCTTCGGCGCCGATGTCGCGGCAGTAGACCGGGCTGCGGTCGCGGCGGTAGGCCACGATCATCGCGCCGAGCCGCGCCTCGAGGTCCTTGAGGTCGCGCGCCAGGCAGAGGATCGCCATGACCTCGGAGGCCACGGTGATGTCGAACCCGGCCTCCCGCGGGAAGCCGTTGGCCACTCCGCCGAGCGAGGCGGTGATCTGGCGCAGCGCCCGGTCGTTCATGTCGATGACCCGCTTCCAGACCACGCGGCGCAGGTCGATCTCGAGCGCATTGCCCCAGTAGATGTGGTTGTCGATCATCGCCGACAGCAGGTTGTGGGCGCTGGTGATGGCGTGGAAATCACCGGTGAAATGCAGGTTCATGTCCTCCATCGGGACGACCTGGGCATAGCCGCCGCCCGCGGCGCCGCCCTTCATCCCGAAGTTCGGCCCGAGGCTCGCCTCGCGGATGCAGATCGCGGCCTTCTTGCCGATGGCGTTGAGCCCGTCGCCGAGGCCCACCGTGGTAGTGGTCTTGCCCTCGCCCGCGGGCGTGGGGTTGATCGCGGTGACCAGGATCAGCTTGCCGTCGGGCCGGTCGGCCAGCCCGTCGATGAAGGACTGCCCGACCTTGGCCTTGTCGTGGCCGTAGGGCAAAAGCGCCGCGCCGGGAATGCCGAGGCGGTCGCCGATCTCCTGGATCGGCTTCTTCGTCGCCGCACGGGCGATCTCGATATCGGATTTATGTGCCATCTGTCCCTCGTAGCGCCCGCCGGGCCTTCTGTCTCGCGCTGCGGGACCTGGGTGCCGCAGACGCCACCTCCGAACAATCCGTTTTCCGCCGCGCCCATGCGTCTGGAAGCGACCACGGGTTTCCTTTTCGCGGCAGCGGGCGCGGAAAGGGGTGGTGCCGACCGGGACCGGGGCGGTAGGTCTCGGGAAAAGGCAGGAGAGAGCCGCATGGCGAAGCACAGAATTCTCATCACCCGGAAGTGGCCCGAGGCCTGCGAGGCGCGGGCGGCGCGCGACTACGACGCGCGGCTGAACACCGAGGATGCGGTGCTCTCGCCCGCGGAGCTGGCCGAGGCGCTGCAGAGCTACGACGCGGTCTGCCCGACGGTGACCGACAGCCTCTCGGCCGATCTCTTCGCCGGCGATCCCCGGACGCGAGTGATCGGCAACTTCGGGGTGGGCTTCAACCACATCGACGTGGCGGCCGCGCGGGCGGCGGGGATCACGGTGACCAACACTCCCGGCGTGCTGACCGATTGCACCGCCGACATCGCGCTGACGCTCATGCTCATGGCGATGCGCCGCACCGCCGAGGGCGAGCGGCTGGTGCGCGCGGGTGGCTGGGACGGCTGGAAGCCCACGCAGCTCATCGGCAGCAAGCTCAGCGGCAAGACGCTGGGCATCCTCGGCATGGGCCGGATCGGCATCGCCACGGCGCGGCGGGCGCAGCACGGCTTCGGCATGAAGGTGATCTACTACAACCGCTCCGAGGTCGCGCCCGAGCGGCTGGCGGGCCTCGAGGCCGAACGGCGCGGCTCGATCGAGGCGGTCTGCGCCGAGGCCGACGTGGTCTCGCTGCATATGCCCGGCGGTGGCGACAACACCGGCATGATCGGCGCCGAGGCGCTGGCGGCGCTGGGCCCCGAGGGCGTCCTGGTGAACACCGCGCGGGGCGATGTGATCGACGAGCCGGCGCTGATCCGCGCGCTGCAATCGGGCGCGATCCGCGGCGCGGGGCTGGACGTCTACGCCGAGGAGCCGCATGTGCCCGAGGCGCTGCGGGCGCTGGAAAACGTGGTGCTCCTGCCGCATATGGGCTCGGCCACCGCCGAGACGCGCGAGGCCATGGGGCACATGGTGCTCGACAACCTCGACGCCTTCTTCGCGGGCCGCGCGGTGCCGAACGCGGTGGGCTGAGGGCGCTTCAGGGGCGCTCCGCCCCGCCCCGGCGCCGAGCCGCCGCCCGGGCCGCCGTTCCCCGGAATCGCCGTTTCAGAATCATAGGCAGCCATGCTAGATATGGCGTTATGACCTCTCACAGCCCCAATATCCGCCCGACGATCCGGCAGCTCGACGATTCGGCGATCAACCGTATCGCGGCGGGCGAGGTGGTCGAACGGCCGGCCTCGGCGGTCAAGGAGCTGGTCGAGAACGCCATCGACGCCGGCGCCCGCCGCATCGGGGTCGAGATCGCCGATGGCGGCAAGACCCTGATCCGGGTCAGCGACGACGGGGTCGGCATGACGCCCGAGGACCTGCCGCTGGCGCTGTCGCGCCATGCCACCTCGAAGATCGACGGCTCGGACCTTCTGAACATCCGCAGCTTCGGCTTCCGCGGCGAGGCGCTGCCTTCGCTGGGCGCGGTGGGCCGGCTGACGATCCAGAGCCGCGCCGAAGGGGCCGAGGGCGCCGAGATCGCGGTCTCGGGCGGGGTGATGGAGCAGGTGCGCCCCGCGGCGCTGCGCCGGGGTACCATCGTCACCCTGCGGGACCTGTTCTACGCCACGCCCGCGCGGCTGAAGTTCATGCGCACCGACCGGGCCGAGGCCCAGGCGGTGGGCGAGATCCTGCGCCGCCTGGCCATGGCGGAGCCGGGCATCGGCTTCACCCTGCGCGACGTCTCGGGCGGCGGCGAGGGGCGGGTGACCTTCCGCGCCGATCCGGTTTCGGGCGATCTCTTCGAGGCGCTCTCGGGGCGGCTCACCCAGATCATGGGGCGCGAGTTCACCGAGAACGCCATCCCCATCGAGGCCGAGCGCGAGGGCATCCGCATGACCGGCCTCGCGGGGCTGCCGACCTATTCGCGCGGCGCGGCGGTGGCGCAGCATTTCTTCGTCAACACCCGGCCGGTGAAGGACCGGCTGCTGCTGGGCGCGCTGCGCGGGGCCTATGCCGATTTCCTCAGCCGCGACCGGCATCCGGCGGTGGCGCTGTTCATCTCCTGCGACGCGCGGCAGGTCGATGTGAACGTGCACCCGGCCAAAAGCGAGGTGCGCTTCCGCGATCCCGGCACCGTGCGCGGGCTGGTGGTCTCGGGGCTGAAACACGCGCTGGCCGAGGCCGGCCATCGCGCGTCCTCCACCGTGGCCGAGGCGGCGCTGGGCGCCATGCGGCCCGAGGCCTCGGGCCCGCCGCGCATCTACCAGATGGACCGCCCCGGCCCCCGGGCGCTGGCTTCCGCGCGGGCCGCCCAGGCCCCCGCGCCGGGCTTCGCCGAGATGCAGCACGCCTGGTCGGGCCGGGTCGAGACACCGTATGAGGGCCCCACCGATGCGCCCGCGCCGGGGCAGCCCCCCGCGCCCGAGGCCGAACCCGTGGAGGCGCTGCCGCTCGGGGCCGCGCGCGGGCAGGTGCACGAGAATTACATCATCGCCCAGACCGAGACCGGCATGGTCATCGTCGATCAGCACGCCGCGCATGAGCGGCTGGTCTACGAGCGGCTGAAGCGCCAGATGGCCGAGAACGGCGTCGCGGCGCAGGCGCTCCTGATCCCCGAGGTGGTGGAGCTGTCCGCCGGGGACTGCGCGCTCCTGCTCGAGGCCGCCGAGGAGCTGTCGCGCCTCGGGCTGACCATCGAGCCTTTCGGCGGCAGCGCCGTGGCCGTGCGCGAGACGCCGGCGCTTCTGGGCGAGGTCAACGCCGAGGCGCTGATCCGCGACGTGCTGGACGAATTGTCCGAAGGCGGCGGCGCGCGGCTGGTGCAGGAGAAGATCGAGGCGATCCTGAGCCGCGTCGCCTGTCACGGCTCGATCCGCTCGGGCCGCCGGATGCGCGGTGAAGAGATGAACGCCCTCCTGCGCGAGATGGAGGCGACCCCGCATTCGGGCCAGTGCAACCACGGACGGCCCACGTATATCGAATTGAAACTGGCCGACATCGAGAAGCTGTTCGGGCGGAGCTGAGGCGCGCCCGGCTTTTGCCCCCTCGACCGGTCCGACCCTTTTTGGAAAGCCCGCGACATGAGTGTGCCTTTTGATCTTCTTGCCCTGGCCGAGACCTACCTGGTCCCGCTTCTCGCCGTGCTGGCGGTGCTGCTGGTCGCGCTTCCGGTGCTGGCCCTGCGGTTTGCGCGGCGCGGAGAGGCGCTGGAGGGCGCGCGCCGCGCGCTCGAGGCCGAACGGCAGGAGGTGGCCCGGATGGGCGCCGAGCTCTCCGCTGCGACCACCCGCGCCGAGCGGCTGCCGCAGCTCGAGCAGGAGCTGCAGGACGAGCGCCGCTCGCGCTACGACGCGCAGGAGCGCAGCGCCCGGCTCGAGGCCGAGATGGATGCCCTGACCCGCGCCCACGAGGAAAAGCTGAGCGAGCTGCGCGACATCCGCAAACAGCTCGAGGACAAGTTCTCGGCGCTGGCGGGCAACGTGCTCGAAAACAACTCGCAGAAGTTCCTGAACCTCGTGACCGAGCGCTTCGAGAAGCACAAGGAAAGCGCCGAGAAGGAGCTGACCACCCGGCAGGAGGCGATCGGCAACCTGGTGAAGCCCCTGCAGGACCGGCTGGTGAAATTCGACGAACGCATGGGCGAGATCGAGAAGGCCCGGAACGAGGCCTACGGCGCGATCCGCACCCAGGTCGAACAGCTCACCCAGGGCCAGACCACGCTGAACTCCGAGACCCGCAAGCTGGTGCAGGCGCTGCGCGCGCCCAAGACCCGCGGCCGCTGGGGCGAGATGCAGCTGCGGCAGGTCTTCGAGATGGCCGGCATGACCGAAGAGGTGGACTTCCTGTCGGAAAGCTCGATGGAGACCGACGAGGGCCGCCGCCGCCCCGACGCCCAGGTGCGCATCCCCGGCGGCAAGAGCATCATCGTCGACGCCAAGACGCCGCTCGACGCCTATCTCGACGCGCTCGAGGCCGAGACGCCAGAGGCGCGCGAGACCCACATTCAGCGCCACGCCCGGCAGGTGCGCGAGCACATCAAGGGGCTCGCCTCCAAGGCCTACCAGGACCAGCTCGACAGCACGCCGGATTTCGTCGTGATGTTCATCCCCGGCGAGACCTTCGTCTCGGCCGCCTGCGAGGCCGATCCGGGTCTTCTGGAGTTCGGCTTCGAGAAGCGCGTGCTGATCGCCACGCCGACCACGCTGATGGCGCTGATCAAGGCCATCGCCTACGGCTGGCAGCAGGAGAAGATGGCCGAGAACGCCGCCGAGGTGCAGCGCGTCGCCAAGGAGATCTACGACCGGCTGGGCACCTTCGCGGAGCATCTCGACAAGGTCGGGCGCAGCCTGCGCTCCTCGGTCGAAGCCTACAACCGCTCGGTCGGCTCGCTCGAAGGGCGGGTGCTGCCCTCGGCGCGCAAGTTCGAAAGCCTGAGCGTCGTGCCGCCGAACGAGCGTTTCGCCCAGATGAGCCAGGTCGAGGTCGAGCCGCGCGCGCTTTCGGCGCGGGAACTGGCGCAGCTCGGCGAGGACTGATCCGGGCGCCCGGGAGGTCCCCGGCGGGCCTCCCCCGTGCCCCGGGCCTGCGGGCAATCCGCCGCCCCGGGACACGCAGGATATTTCCTCTTTCCTTACGGCACCTAAGTCGTTCACCCTGAGACGAGCGGCGGGGCCTTTCGGCATCCGCGCGCAACCGAAGACCACCCGATCGCGCCGCCAGATGCGCGGCGGGTGGACCGGCGAGGGAGGCGTGCCTTGGCACCGATCAGGGGAGTGAAATTTTGTTCACCCTTGAACAAATTGTCATGCGACACCCGCATGGCAGTTATTCAAGCACCCACCTATGCGCCCGGAGCATACCCTGTTAACGCTAGCCCAACGGCTGGGTGCCGGGGGCAGGGCTCTGCCCCGTCTCTGGCACGCCGCGCGGGGAGCGATTAAGTTCAACGCTAAACAAATTCTGGCGCGCAGCGCCGCGATTTAGGGAAGAGGGCTCATGAGAGATACGCCGAACGACATCGATCCCGTCGAATCGAAGGAATGGCAGGAGGCGATCGAGGACGTGATCCTGCGCGACGGCCCGAACCGCGCGCATTTCCTGCTCGACAAATCGGTGCAGCAGGCCCGGGCGGCCGGCGCCAACCTGCCTTTCTCGGCCACCACCCCCTATCAGAACACCATCTCGCCCGATGACGAGATCGACCTGCCGGGCGACAGCGAGATGGAATGGCGCATCCGCACCATCAACCGCTGGAACGCCATGGCGACCGTGGTCCGCGCCAACAAGGAAAAGGACGGCATCGGCGGGCATATCGCCTCCTTCGCCTCTTCGGCGGCGCTCTATGACGTGGGGCTCAACCACTTCTGGCGCTCGAAATCGACGATGCACGGCGGCGACCTGGTGTTCTTCCAGGGCCACGTGATCCCCGGCATCTACGCGCGCTCCTTCATGGAAGGCCGGCTGTCGGAAGAGGACCTGAAGTCCTTCCGCTCCGAGGTCGATGGCGGCGGGCTGTCGTCTTATCCGCACCCCTGGCTGATGCCGGATTACTGGCAGTTCCCGACCGTCTCCATGGGCCTCGGGCCGATGATGGCGGTCTACCAGGCGCGGTTCATGAAATACATGCACAACCGCGGGCTGATCGACGCCGCCGACCGCAAGGTCTGGGCCTTCCTCGGCGACGGCGAGATGGACGAACCCGAAAGCCTCGGCGCGATCTCCATCGCCGCGCGCGAGGGGCTCGACAACCTGATCTTCGTGATCAACTGCAACCTGCAGCGGCTCGACGGCCCGGTGCGCGGCAACTCCAAGATCGTGCAGGAGCTCGAGGGCAACTTTCGCGGCGCCGGCTGGCAGGTGATCAAGCTGCTCTGGGGCCGCGGCTGGGACGAACTCCTGGAGCGCGACACCTCGGGCAAGCTGCGCCAGCTCATGGACGAGACCATCGACGGCGACTACCAGACCTTCAAGTCGAAGGACGGCGCCTACATCCGCGAGCATTTCTTCGGCAAATACCCCGAGACCGCGGAGCTGGTGAAGGACTGGACCGACGACGAGATCTGGGCGCTGCGCCGCGGCGGCCACGACATCAAGAAGGTCTACAACGCCTATCACCGCGCCACCCACACCGAGGGGCAGCCGACCTGCATCCTGGTCAAGACGGTGAAGGGCTACGGCATGGGCTCGGCCGGCGAGGGCATGAACACCGCCCACCAGTCGAAGAAGATGCAGATCGACCAGCTCAAGGCGATGCGCGACCGCTTCCGCATCCCGATCGACGACAAGGACCTCGAGAAGGTGCCCTTCGTCACGCTGAACAACGCCCAGAAGAGCTACCTGGCCGACCGCCGCAAAGAGCTGGGGGGCGAGTTCCCCAAGCGCAATTCCGATGCGCCGAAGCTCGAGGTGCCGGGGCTCGACAAGTTCAAGAAGGAGCTGCAGTCCTCGGGTGACCGCGAGTTCTCCTCGACCATGGCCTTCGTGCGGATCCTGACGACGCTGCTGCGAGACAAGGAGATCGGCAAGTATCTCGTGCCGATCGTGCCGGACGAAAGCCGCACCTTCGGCATGGAGGGGCTGTTCCGCTCGGTCGGCATCTACAACCCGCTGGGGCAGAACTACACGCCCCAGGACGCCGACCAGATGATGTATTACAAGGAGAGCAAGGACGGCCAGGTGCTCCAGGAGGGCATCAACGAGGCCGGCTCCATGGCCGACTGGATCGCCGCGGCGACCGCCTATTCGACCCATGGCGTGCCGATGATCCCCTTCTACATCTTCTACTCGATGTTCGGCTTCCAGCGGATCGGCGATTTCGCCTGGGCCGCCGGCGACAGCCGCGCGCGGGGCTTCCTTCTGGGCGGCACCGCCGGGCGGACCACGCTGAACGGCGAGGGGCTCCAGCACGAGGACGGCCACAGCCACATCCTGGCGGGCACCATCCCGAACTGCGTCAGCTACGACCCGACCTTCTCTTATGAAGTGGCGGTGATCGTGCAGAACGGCCTGAAGCGCATGTATGCCGACCAGGAGGACGTCTACTTCTACATCACCTTGATGAACGAGAACTACGCCCACCCCGAGATGCCCACGGGCGCCGAGGAAGGCATCATCAAGGGTCTTTACCGGATGCAGAAGACCGCGCGGCCGGGCAAGAAGCACGTCAACCTGATGGGCTCGGGCACGATCCTGATGCAGGCGATCCGGGCGGCCGAGATGCTGAAGGAAGACTTCGGCGTGAGCTCGGATATCTGGTCGGCGACCTCCTTCAACGAACTGGCCCGCGACGGCCAGGACGCGGTGCGCCACAACCGGCTCAACCCGCTCGGCGAGGAGCGCGTGCCCTATGTCACCCAGCTGCTGGACGGCACCAAGGGGCCGGTCATCGCCGCGACCGACTACATGAAGAACTTCGCCGAACAGATCCGGGCCTTCGTGCCGAACCGCTTCACGGTGCTCGGCACCGACGGCTTCGGCCGGTCCGACAGCCGCGAGAACCTGCGCCGCTTCTTCGAGGTCGACGCCAACCACATCGCGGCGACGGCCATGGCCGAACTCTACCGCGATGGCGCGGTGAGCGAGAAGGAGCTGCAGAAGGCTCTCGACAAATACGACATCGACGGCGGCAAGCCGAACCCGCGCCTGAGCTGATCGCGGACACGAGGAGACAGACGACATGACGACCGAAGTGAAAGTTCCCGATATCGGCGATTTCTCGGATGTGCCGGTGATCTCGGTTCTGGTGAGCGTGGGCGACACGATCGCCGAGGAAGACCCCCTGATCGAGCTCGAGAGCGACAAGGCCACCATGGAAGTGCCCTCGAGCCACGCGGGCACCGTGAAGGAGATCAAGGTCGCGGAAGGCGACAACGTCTCCCAAGGCGACGTGATCCTGATCGTCGAGGCCGCCGACGGCGGCTCGGGCGACAGCGGCGGCGGCGAGGAGAAATCCGCGCCCGCCCAGGCCGCCGAGCCCGAGGCCCCGAAGGCCGCCGCGCCCCAGCAGAGCTCGGCCCCCGCCGCCGCGGCGCCCGCGCCGGTGACCGACAAGGGCTTCGGCCGGGTCCATGCCTCGCCCTCGGTTCGGGCCTTTGCCCGCCGGGTCGAGATCGACCTCTCGACGGTGAACGGCACCGGCCGCAAGGGCCGCATCCTGCGCGAGGACGTGGAGAAGGCGCTGAAGTCCCAGGCCGCGCCCGCCGCTGCCGGTGGCGCCGCTCAGGGCGGCATGGGCATCCCGCCGATCCCGGCGGTCGACTTCTCGAAGTTCGGCCCCGTGGAAGACGTCGAGATGAGCCGGATCAAGAAGCTCTCGGGCCCGGCGCTGCACCGCTCCTGGCTGAACATTCCGCATGTCACCAACAACGAGGAAGCGGATATCACCGAGCTCGACAAGTATCGCAAGGAGCTCGACACCGAGGCCAAGGAGCAGGGCTACCGCGTCACGCTCCTGTCCTTCATCATCAAGGCCTGCGTCGGCGCGCTGAAGAAGCACTGGGAGTTCAACTCCTCGATCCACCCCGACGGCGACAAGCTGATCCGCAAGCATTTCTACAACATCGGCTTCGCCGCGGACACGCCCAACGGGCTGGTGGTGCCGGTGCTGAAGGATGCCGACCGCAAGGGCATCGTGGAGATCTCCAAAGAGCTGGGTGATCTCTCCGGCGCGGCCCGCGAGGGCAAGCTGAAGGGCGACCAGATGCAGGGCGCGACCTTCACCATCTCCTCGCTCGGGGGCATCGGGGGGACGCATTTCACCCCCATCGTGAACGCGCCCGAGGTGGCGATCCTGGGGCTCTCGCGCTCCAAGATGGCGCCGGTCTGGGACGGTGAGCAGTTCGTGCCGCGCAACATGCTGCCGCTGTCGCTGAGCTACGACCACCGCGCCATCGACGGCGCGCTCGCCGCGCGCTTCAACGCGCATCTGAAGTACCTTCTGGCCGATCCGCGCCGGATCATGCTGTAACGAAGAGGTCCGAGCATCATGGAAATCAAGGTTCCCGATATCGGCGACTTCAAGGACGTGCCTGTGGTCTCGGTCCTGGTCAGCGTCGGCGACACCGTCGCCGAGGAAGACCCGCTGATCGAGCTGGAGAGCGACAAGGCGACCATGGAGGTGCCCTCCTCGGGCGCCGGCAAGATCACCGAGATCAAGGTCAAGGAAGGCGACAGCCTCTCCCAGGGTGACGTGATCCTGGTCCTCGAGGCCGCGGAAGGCGCGGGCGATGCCGACGGCGCCGCCTCCGAGCCCGCCGAGGCCCCCAAGGCTCCTGCCGCCGAGGCGCCCAAGGCGGCGGCCGGCACGGCCTCGGGCTCGGGCGATCACCACGCCGACCTGGTGGTCCTGGGCTCCGGCCCGGGCGGCTATACCGCCGCCTTCCGGGCCGCCGACCTCGGCAAGAAGGTCATCCTGATCGAGCGTTACGCCTCGCTCGGCGGGGTCTGCCTGAACGTGGGCTGCATCCCCTCGAAGGCGCTGCTGCATGCCTCCAAGGTGATCACCGAGACCGAGGAGATGTCGGACCACGGCCTCTCCTTCGGCAAGGTCAAGGTCGACGCCGAGAAGCTGCGCGGCTGGAAGAACGACGTCGTCGGCAAGCTGACCGGCGGGCTCGCGGGCATGGCCAAGCAGCGCAAGGTCACCGTGGTCGAGGGCACCGGCAGCTTCACTGGCGCCAATTCGATCGAGGTCGCCGGCAAGGACGGCACAAAGGTCGTGACCTTCGACCAGTGCATCATCGCCGCTGGCTCGCAGCCGGTGGAACTGCCCTTCGTGCCGCATGACGACGACCGGGTGGTCGATTCCACCGGCGCGCTCGAGCTCGATCCGATCCCGAAGAAGATGTGCGTCCTCGGCGGCGGCATCATCGGCTTCGAGATGGCCACGGTCTACGACGCGCTCGGCGCCGATGTGACGGTGATCGAGATGATGGACCAGATCCTGCCCGGCGCCGACAAGGACATCGTGAAGCCGCTGCAGAAGCGCATGGAAGGTCGGATGACCATTCACACCAAGTCCAAGGTCACCGAGGTGAAGGCCCAGAAGAACGGCCTCAAGGTCACCTGGGAGGACGCCAAGGGCGAGGCCCAGACCGAGATCTTCGATAAGATGCTGGTCTCGGTCGGCCGCAGCCCCAACGGCGGCAAGATCGCCGCCGAGAAGGCCGGCGTCGCGGTGACCGACCGCGGCTTCATCGAGGTCGACGAGTTCCAGCGCACCAATGTGCCGCATATCTTCGCCATCGGCGACGTGGTCGGCCAGCCGATGCTGGCGCACAAGGCGGTGCACGAGGGCAAGGTGGCCGCGGAAGTGGCCTCGGGCGAGAAGCGCGCCTTCGACGCCCGGGTGATCCCCTCGGTGGCCTATACCGACCCCGAGGTCGCCTGGTGCGGCGTCACCGAGGCCCAGGCCAAGGAGCGCGGGCTGAAGATCGAGAAGGGGGTCTTCCCCTGGGCGGCCTCGGGCCGGGCCCTGTCGAACGGCCGCTCGGAAGGTCTGACCAAGCTGATCTTCGACCCCGAGGACGACCGCGTCATCGGCGGCGCCATCGTCGGCACCAACGCCGGCGACCTGATCTCGGAGGTGGCGCTGGCCATCGAGATGGGCGCCGACGCGGTGGACCTCGGCCATACGATCCACCCGCATCCGACGCTTTCGGAGACGGTGAACTTCGCGGCCGAGATGTTCGAAGGGACGATCACCGACCTGATCCCGCCGAAGCGCAAGAAAAG
>NZ_JAJSEC010000006.1 GCF_021272185.1 Roseivivax sp. GX 12232 | reverse complement strand
AAGCTGCGTAAGCCCGCCCCTTACTCCGCGTAGTGCTGCGCCCAGTTTTGGTAACACTCCAGGCTCTCGGGGTAATCCGCCGGGCGCTGGTCGCCGTAGGCGCGCATGCGCAAGGGGGAGCCTAGCGCCTCGCGGTACTCCTCGACCGGCACGTAGTAGAGGAACTTCAACACCCGGCTTTCGAACCGCCAGACGCCCCCGTCGCGCCGGTAGCGGTCGTCGTAGCGCAGGCTGCCGATCAGCGTCTGGCCGTTCCGGTGGGCCTCGGCGTGGCAGAAACATTCGCCGGTGCCGCGGTCAGGGTTCCCATCGTCGAAGCTGATGATCGTGTCATGCGTCCAATGCACCGAAATATCGAGCACTTCGAAGCGTTTGCGGTAGGTCTGCATGACCGCCTCGAGGCCCTTGCCCTGCATCATGCCGTCCTGGGAGCGGACCTCGGCGTCCTCGGTGAAGAGCGACCGCAGGAGCGGCACGTCGCGGTCGTCGCAAGCCTTGCAGTATTTCGCGATCAGCTCGAGGATCTCGACCCGGCTTTCGAGCCGGTCGATGCGGTGCAAAAGGGCGTCGTCCATGGGGTCCTCCTCAGACAGTGGCCGATGTTCCGAAAACCAGCGTGGCCTGGCTCGAGAGCACGCCGCCGTTGCCGTGGCTGACGGCGATCTCGGGGGCTTCGAGCTGACGCTCGCCGGCCTCGCCGCGGAGCTGGCGGATGCTCTCCACCATGGTGAAAAGGCCGTACATCCCGGGGTGGCAGCAGGAGAGCCCGCCGCCATTGGTGTTGACCGGCAGGCTGCCGCCCGGCGCGATGGCGCCCGAGGAGACGAAGCCGCCGCCCTCGCCCTTGGCGCAGAACCCGAGATCCTCGAGGAAGAGGATCGTGTTGATCGTGAAGGCGTCGTAGAGCTGCAGGCAGTCCACGTCGCGGGGCGTGATGCCGGCCTGGCCCATGGCCTCGGGGCCGGTGCGGGCGGCGCCGGTCACGGTAAGATCCGGCATGGCGGCGATTTCCTTGTGCGTCACGGTCTGCGCCCCGCCGAGAAGGGGGACCGGCGCGCGGGTGTCCCGGGCGCGGTCGGCGCGGGTCATGACCACGGCGGCGGCCCCATCGGTGACAAGGCAGCAGTCCCGCGCGGTGAGCGGGCTGGAGATCATCCGCGCGCCCAGCACCTCGTCGAGGCTCATCGGGCCGCGCCGGAAGGCCTCGGGGTTGAGATTGGCCCAGGCCCGTGCGGACAGCGCGACCTGTGCCAGGTCCTCGCGCGTGGTGCCGTGGTCATGCATGTGCCGCGCGGCGGCGAGCGCGTAGCCGCCCACCGGCATCATCGCGCCATGGGGCTGCTCGTAGACCGAGGATTTCAGCGCCGAGACCAGCCCTCCCGAGGCGGTGCGCTGGTTCGAGCCATAGGCGATCAGCGCCACGTCGATCAGCCCGGCGTCGAGCGCCAGGGCCGCGTGGATCGCGTGGCAGAGGAAGGACGAGCCGCCGGTACGGTTGTTGTCGGTGATGCGCGGCGCGATGCCCAGGTATTCGGCGAAGGCCAGCCCGCCGAGGTAGTCGTCGGGCAGCGCCACGAAGAGCCCGTCGACCGCGTCGAGCGGCAGACCCGCGTCGTCGAGCGCCAGATGCGCCGCGCGGGCGGTCATCTCCAGCGCGGTGTAGCCGGGGCATTCCCCCAGGCCGAAGGTCGCGGCGCCGACGGCGGCGGTGCGGGCGCGGGGGAAGCCGGTCATGGCGCCTCTCCTTCGGGCTCGAAGACCACATGCGGCACCTCGGCCTCGCGCGCGATCCGGGCACGGACGGGCGCGCCGATGGCGATGTCCTCTGCGCCCGCGCCGGTGAGGCGCGAGAGCATCCGCCCGCCTTCGGCGAGGTCGATAAGGGCGATCACCCGGGGCGGCCCGTCGCGACGGTGCTGCAGGGTCACCGAATGCACGGTGCCGCGGCCCGACATCTCCTGCCAGTCCTCGAGCGGGGCCTGGCCGCCCGGCGCGCGCAGCCGCGGCGGGAAGACGGCCTGTCCGGTCTCGGGGCCGCGTTGCAGCATGAACCGGCCTTCGGCGAGATAGCCGAGGTAGCGGGCTTCGGGACCTAAGTCGGGCACGGGCGGACCTTTCAGATGACCTTGCGGCTGCGCAGAGCCTCGATCTCTTCCTCGCTGAGCGTCAGGCGCTCGCGCAAGAGCTGGGCGGTATGTTCCCCGGCGAGCGGCGGCGCGCAATTGTAGACCACGGGCGTCGCCGAGAACTTCAGCGGGCTGCCGACCACGCGCACATCGCCCATCTGCTCGTGGGTCAGGGTGACGAACATCTGGCGGTCGGCGAGCTGTTCGTCGGCCTCGATGTCGGGCATGTCGTTGATCGGCCCGCAGGACACCTTGGCGGCGTTGATGGTCTTCATCCAGTGCTGCTTGCCGTGATGCGAGAGCGCCTCGGTCATGTCGCGGGTCAGATCCCTGCGGTTGGCCAGCCGGTCGCGCGAGCGGGCGTATTTCTCGTCCTCGGCCCATTCCGGATGGCCCAGCACCTCGGCCAGGCGGGCGAACTCGCGGTCGTTGAAGGTTGCGATCAGGATATGGCCGTCGGCCACCTCGAAGACGCCGTTGGGCACCGCGGTCGGATGGTCGTTGCCGGTCCGGGGCAGGGGCGCGCGGGCGTTCAGCCAGGCCGACAGCGAGTTCAGCAGCAGCGCGACCTGCGAGTCGAAGAGAGAGATGTCGACGTGCTGGCCCTTGCCGGTCTTCTGGCGGTCGATGATCGCGGCCAGGATGCCGATCACCGCGTTGTTGCCGGCGGTGATATCGGCGATCGGCACGCCCACCCGCATCGGCCCGGCCCCGGTCATGCCGTCGGGCAGGCCGGTCACGGCCATCTGCCCGCCCATGGCCTGCACCAGGTAGTCGTAGCCGGAGCGGTCGGAATAGGGGCCGGTCTGGCCGAAGCCGGTGATCGAACAGTAGATCAGCCCGGGATTGATCTTGGCGAGATCCTCGTAGCCCAGCCCGTAGCGCGCCAGCGTGCCCGAGCGGAAGTTCTCGATGAAGACGTCGGATTCGGCGATCAGCCGGCGCAGGATCTCGGCTCCGTCGGGGTCGGAGAAGTCCAGCGTCAGGGATTTCTTGCCGCGGTTCACGGTCTGGAAATAGGTGCTCTGTTCCAGCGCCCGGTCGGGCGAGGTCACCCAGGGCGGCCCGAGGGTGCGCAGGTCGTCGCCGCCGTCCACCCGTTCGATCTTCACGACGTCGGCGCCGAGATCGGCCAGGGTCTGCCCGGCCAGCGGGCCGGCCACGACGCGGCTGAGGTCGAGGACCTTCACCCCGGCCAGGATCCCGCCGGAGGCCGGCGCGGAGACCGCGGCACTCTCGGGCGTGGGGCCCGGCGTCACCGAACTGTGGTTCATGCATGTCCTCCCTTCGGTTGGCGTTCCCCGGATTCGCACCGAAGATATTCGCAAGCCTGCTTTTAGGTATACAATAGTTTGGCGATCATATACATGTAAAGGACTATCCGCGGCTTTGCCGGTTGCGCCCGCGGGGCGGCCGTCAGACCATGGCAAAAAGGGAGGAGCAGAAGGATGGAGCTAGGCCTCAGCGGGATGAAGGCCGCAGTCACGGGCGGCAGCCGAGGCATCGGCAAGTCGATCGCCACGCATCTGGCCGCCGAGGGCTGCGACGTCTCGATCTGCGCGCGCGGCCCCGAGGCGATCGCAGAGACCCGGGCCGAGATCGAATCGCATGGGGTGGCCAGTTTCGGCACCGCGCTGCAGGGCCGCGACGGCGAGGCGGTGCGCCGCTGGACGCAGGACACCTGCGCGGAATTCGGCGGGCTCGACGTCCTGGTCTGCAGCCTTTCGGCGGGCGGCGGCACCAATGACGAACGCTACTGGTATCGCTCCTTCGAGATCGACCTCATGAGCGCCGCCCGCGCCGTCGAAGAGGCCTATCCCTATCTGAAGAAAAGCAAAAACGCCTCGATCCTGGTGGTCTCCAGCATGGCGGCGGCGGAAACCTTCGTGGCGCCCATGGCCTATAACGCCATGAAGGCTTCGCTGGTGACCTGGTCCGAGCAACTGGCCCAGCAGTACGCGCCCAAGGGCATCCGGGTGAACTGCCTCGAACCCGGCCCGACGATGTTCCCGGGCTCCAACTGGGAGATGATCAAGGTGGCCCGCTCGCGCACCTACGCGGGCGTGATGCGCCAGCAGCCGACCCGCCGCATGGGCACCGCCGAAGAGATCGCCCGGGCCGCCGTCTTCCTGTCGAGCCCCGCCGCGCGCTGGGTCGTCGGCGCCACGCTCCGGGCCGACGGCGGCTACACCAAGGGCGTGCAATTCTGACATCGCGTGAGGGAAAAGAGATGACCATCCAACGAGTGTCCGAGGGCGATTTCACCAAGACCCCGATCGACAAGACCCCCGATCCGGGGCTGGGAACCGAGATGATTCCCAAGGAACGGTATACAAGCCGGGAGTTCATGCAGAAGGAATGGGAGCGGCTCTGGACCAAGGTCTGGAACTGGGGCTGCGCCTCCGAGGACGTGGCCGAGCCGGGCGACTACATCGTCACCTCGCTCGGCAAGGAGGAGATCCTGATCACCCGCCAGCACGACGGGAAGGTGAAGGCCTTCTACAACGTTTGCCAGCATCGCGGGAACCGGCTGATGATGGGGCAGGGCAACGCCGAGACCTTCCGCTGCAACTACCACCACTGGGAATACCGGCTGAACGGCGAGTTCGAGAACATCCCCGATGCGGACAGCTTCCCCCAGGGCGCGCCGCCCTGCGGCGGGCTGACCGAGGTCCGGGTCGAGGAGTGGAACGGCTTCGTCTTCTTCAACCTCAACCCCGAGGCCGAGCCGCTTCTGGAGTTCCTGGCCCCGCTCGACACCCACCTCGGCCCCTATCACTTCGACCGGATGGTGAAGGTCACCGACTGGACGGTGGAATGGGAGTGCAACTGGAAGACCTCGGTCGATGCCTTCAACGAGTCCTACCACGTTCAGGGCATCCACCCCGAGCTTCTCTATTTCATCGAAGACAAGCACATCCAGATCGACACCTACGAGCGGCACAACCGCTATCTGATCCCCTTCTCGACCATCAGCCACCGGGTCAACGAGACCACCGAGATCCCGCATCTCATCAAGCACGCGATGAAGGAGGCGGGCATGGACCCGGCGGATTTCGACGGCCGGGTGAGCGAGGTGCGCCGCGCGCTGCAGCTCTACAAGCGCAAGCATGGCGCCGAGATGGGCATCGATTACTCGGATCTGAACGACGATCAGCTGACCGATGATTACCACTACATGATCTTCCCCAACATCACGATGAACACCCATGCCGAGGACCTCATGCTGTTCCGCCAACGCCCGCATGAGAGCGACCCGGACAAGATGTATTTCGACGTGCAGATGTTCCGCCTGCTGAAGAAGGACGAGCCGCGCCCGAAGAAGCCCAAGAACGAACGCTTCAAGCACGGCGAGCGCAGCATGGGGCTGGTGATCGACCAGGACGCCGCCAACCTGCCGGGCGTGCAGCGCGGCATGCATTCCGCCGCCTTCGAGGGGCTCTGGCTGGGCGACCAGGAGCTGCGCATCCGGCATTTCCACAAGGTGCTGATGGATTATGTCGGCGAAGACTGATCCTCACCCCGCCCGCAAGTGGGAAGACCTGGAGCTTGGCGAGACCACCCGCTCGGACCCGGTGACGGTCACCGAGGAAGACATGCTGGCCTTCGCGACCCGCTACGACCCGCAGTATTTCCACTCCGATCCCGAGGCCGCGAAGGACAGCCTCTTCGGCGAGCTGATCGCCTCGGGCATCTATACCGCGGCGCTCTGGCGGATCCTCGATCATTCGGTCAACGGCGACGTGGACTGGGTCTGCGGCGTGCAGTGGGACGAGGTGCGCTGGCGCAAGGCCGTGCGCGCCGGCGACGTGCTGACCGCCTGCTCCGAGGTCATCTCGAAGCGGCCCTCGAAAAGCCGCCCCGGGGTCGGGCTGGTGGTCCTCGCCCATC
Source organism: Roseivivax sp. GX 12232 (assembly GCF_021272185.1). Classification (GTDB taxonomy): domain Bacteria; phylum Pseudomonadota; class Alphaproteobacteria; order Rhodobacterales; family Rhodobacteraceae; genus Roseivivax. The sequence goes on along the minus strand of NZ_JAJSEC010000006.1, from coordinate 249,588 downwards.
ACGTCGAGAACCAGGACGGCGCGGTGGTCTTCAGCTTCACCTCGACCGACCTGGTCTACCGCCGCGACACGTCATGAGCCTGCCGCCGCGCTGCGAGGCCCTGCTGATCACCGGCGGCCCCTATCACGACATGGACCACGCGCGGCTCGCGCTTCTGGGCTTCATGGCCGAGGAGGAGCGCCTGCGGGTCACCTGTCGCGACAGCTACGACGCCGCGGCCATCGCGGCGGCCGAGGTCATCGTGACCTACACCTGCGACATGGTGCCCGATGCGGCGGCGCTCGACGCGCTCGAGGCCTTCCTTGCCCGGGGCGGCCGCTGGTTCGCCCTGCATGGCACCAATTCGCGCATGGTGCTCGACGGCGACGCCCCGGTTCGCTGCCCGCCGCTGCCCGAGCGGTTCCGCGCGCTTCTCGGCAGCCAGTTCGCCGCCCATCCAGCGCCCGGGCGCTACAAGGTCCGGGTCGCCTCTGACGATCCGCTGACCGAGGGGCTCGGCGACTTCCACGTCGAGGACGAGCAATACCTGCAGCACGAGGACCCCGGCAACGAGGTGCTGCTCTCCACCAAGTTCGAAGGCGCCACGCCGCTATTCGAGACCCGCGACTGGCCGCTGCGGGAGCACGCGGTGCTCTATCGCCGAAGTCACGGGCCCGGCGCGCTGCTTTATCTCACGCTTGGCCACAGCCGGGGGCGTTACGACATGCGCCCGCTGACCGAGCATTACCCCTTTGTCGAACGCGGATCCTGGCCGCATCCGGTCTTTCAGAGACTGGTCCGCCGTGGCATTCGCTGGGCCATGAAAGAGGAGCCCTTCGCATGACCCAGGCCCTGGCCGAGGACGACGCCCGGATCGTCGAGTTTCACACCGACGACGGGCTGCGCCTGCGCGGCGAAGCCTATGGCGACCCCGCTGCGCCGGGCGTGCTGCTGGCCCATGGCGGCGGGCAGACGCGCTATGCCTGGAGCCGCGTCGCCCGGCGGCTCGGCGCGGCGGGCTGGCACGCCCTGGCGCTCGATCTGCGCGGGCACGGCGAAAGCGACTGGGACGCGGGTGAGAACTACACGCTCGACCGCTACGGCGCCGACCTTGTTGCCGTGGCGCGGGAGTTCGCCGCGCCGCCGGTGCTGGTCGGGGCCTCGCTTGGCGGCAACTCGGGGCTCCTGGCCGCGGGCAGCTTCGGGCAGGAGGCCTTCCGCGCGCTGGTGCTGGTCGACATCACCCCGAAGATCGACGCCAAGGGTGTCGACAAGATCATCGACTTCATGGGCAAGCACCTCGACCGCGGCTTCGGCAGCTACGAGGAGGCGGCGCAGGCGATCTCGGACTACCTGCCGGAACGGCGCGGGCGGCGCTCGAACGTCACCTCGCTGGCGCGCTACCTGCGCGAACGCGAGGACGGGCGGCTGCGCTGGCACTGGGACCCGGCCTTCATCAAGGGCCGCCGCTCCTCGCGGCTGACCTCGGGCACGCTGGAGAAGCTGAACGCCGCGCTTGGCGCGATCTCGGTGCCGATCATGCTGATCCGGGGATCGAACAGCGAGCTGGTCAATGACGAGAGCGTCGCCGAGTTCCTGCGCATCGCCCCGCACGCGGAGTTCCGTGACGTGACCGGCGCCGGGCATATGATCGTCGGCGACCGCAACGACGTCTTTGCCCGGACGCTCGAAGACTTCCTCGGGGGGCTCAGCGGCTAGGCCGCACCAGCACCCGGCGTCCCTCGATCTTCACGTCGAAGCGCGGCAGGTTCGGGCAGGGCGTTTTCGCCCGGCCCGTCCGAATGTCGAAACGCGCCCCGTGGTGGGGGCAGGTGATCTCTCCGTCCTCGACCGCGCCGCCTTCGAGCTTGCCCAGCGAATGGGTGCAGAAGCCCGAGAAGGCCACGATCTCGCCCGCAGCATCGCGGGCAAGCATGACCTCCTGGCTGCCGATCGTGGTGAAGAAGACGCCGCTCTTCGGCACCTGCATGGTCGAACAGGCGTCCTGGTAGTCGGTCTGACCGCTCGGCAGCATGATCCCTCCTCAGCCGACACGCTGGTTGAACCGTCGGCCGATCATGGCCGAGGCGATGTTCACCTTCTGAATGTCGATGGCGCCGCCGGCAATGCCCCAGCCCCAGCTGTCGCGCAGGCGCCGCTCCATCGGGTATTCCTTGGAATAGCCGTAGCCGCCCATGAGCTGCACCGCCGTGCCGGTCACCTCGCGGCTGATCTCGTTGGCGTAGCATTTGGCCACCGAGCTCTCGAGGATCGAGGGCATCCCGTCCTGGGCGTTGCTGGCGGCGCGATGGATCAGCAGGCGGGCGCCTTCGACGCGGATCTTCATCTCCGCCAGCTTGATCTGCACGCCCTGGAAATCGACGATCGGGCGGCCGAACTGCTTGCGCTCCTGCACGTAGTCCTGGACGTCCTCGAGCGCGCCCGAGGCCTGGCCCAGCGACATGGTCGCATTGCCGCAGCGTTCGAGGTCGAAGGCCTCCATCAGCTTCTTGAAGCCCCCGGCGGGCACGATCACGCTGTCGAGCGGCAGCTCGACGTTGTCGAAGTTCAGATCCGAGGAGGGCACGCCGCGGAAGCCCATGAGCTCTTCCTGCGGGCCGAAGGACAGCCCCGGGGTGCCCTTTTCCACGTAGACCGCGCCGATGCCCTTGGCGCCGGGATCGTCGGACATGCGGCAGTAGACGACATAGCCGTCGGCATGGCCGCCGCCCGAACACCAGCGCTTGGTGCCGTTCAGAATCACCTTGTCGCCCGAGATCACCGCCCGGGTCTTGAGGTCCGTGAGCGCCGAGCCCGCGTCGGGTTCGGACATCGAGACCGCGACCACCGCCTCGCCGGCGCAGACCCGCGGGATCACCCGTTCCTTCAGGCTGTCCTGAGCGAAATGCTCGATCGCCCGGACCGGGCCGACGCAGCTTTCGAAGACCGGGAAGGCCACGGCCGAGCTGATCTTGGCGAACTCCTCGACCACCAGCAGCGCCTCGAGGTTGCCGAGACCCAGGCCGCCGTATTTCTCGGCCACGTTGATCCCGAGAAAGCCCATCTCGGCATAGCGGGAGAGCCAGTCGGCCGGCACGGGCTCGCAGGTCGCCTCGAGCGTCTTGGCCAGCTCCGGCAGTTGCTCCTGCGCGAACCGCCTGGCGGCCTCTTGCAGGCTTCGCTGATCATCGGTCAGTTTGAAGTCCATCTGACCTCCTCCTCCGCTGTGAATACAAAACTATACCTTTTCATATACACAAAAATCTGAGATGGGTATATGCAATCGCTGAAAATGCGGAAAGTCTGACGTTGTTGGGCGGCTAGGGAGGAGACAATGCAGCAAAACCCGGACCAGATCCGGCAGGCCTATCGGCAGATGCGGTTGATCCGCGAGTTCGAGGAACGCCTGCACGTCGAGAACCCCAAGGGAGAGATCGCGGGCTTCACCCATCTCTACGCCGGCCAGGAGGCCATCGCCGTCGGCGTCTGCGAGACCCTGCGCGACAGCGACTACATCATCTCCACCCACCGCGGACACGGCCACTGCCTGGCGCGCGGCTGCGACCCCAAGGGCATGATGCACGAGATCTACGGCCGCGCCGACGGGCTCTGCAAAGGCCGCGGCGGCTCAATGCATATTGCCGATCTGGACCGTGGCATGCTGGGCGCCAATGGCATCGTGGGCGGCGGCCAGCCGATCGCGGTGGGCGCCGCGGTGGCCTGCAAGGCGCGCGGCGACGGCTCGGTCTCGGTCAGCTTCACCGGCGACGGCGCTTCGAACCAGGGCACCGTCTTCGAGGCGATGAACATGGCGGTGGTGCTGAAGCTGCCCAAGGTCTTCGTGCTCGAGAACAACGGCTATTCCGAACACACCGGCGCGAGCTACGGCATCGGCGGCGAGCTGAAGACCCGCACCGAGGGTTTCGGCATCCCGGTCTGGGAGGCGGACGGCTTTGACTACTTCTCTGTATACGAAGCCGCCAGCCAAGCCGTGGAACACGCCCGGTCCGGCAAAGGTCCAAGCGCCATCCTGGCCACCGCGACGCGGTATTTCGGCCATTTCGAGGGCGACCCGCAGGCCTATCGCGCCAAGGACGAGGTGAAGACCTTCCGCGAGACCAAGGACGCGCTGATGCGCATCCGCGAGAAGGTCACTGGGGCGGGCATCTTCACCGCCGAGGAACTCGACAAGATCGACGAAGAGGTCCTCGCCCAGATCGAGGCCAGCGTCGAAAGCGCCCGCAGCGGGCCCACGCCGGACGCCGAGATCCTGATGTCCGACGTCTACATCGACTACTGAGAGGGCGCGTTATGGCTGAAATGACAATGCGCGACGCGCTGAACCAGGCGCTGCACGAAGAGATGGAGCGCGACCAGAGCGTCATCGTCATGGGTGAGGACGTGGCCGGCGGCTCGGGCGGCAGCTCGGGCAACCCCGAGGCCGCGGGCGGCATCTTCGGCGTGACCAAGGGGCTCAAGACCAAGTTCGGCGGCGACCGGGTGATCGACACGCCGATCTCGGAAAGCGCGATCGTGGGCCTGGCCAACGGCTCGGCGTTGGCCGGCATGCGGCCGGTGGCCGAGCTGATGTTCGCGGATTTCGTCGGGGTCTCGCTCGACCAGATCTTCAACCAGATGGCCAAGTTCCGCTACATGTTCGGCGGCAAGGCCAAGACCCCGGTCGTGCTGCGCATGTCCATGGGCGCGGGCATGAACGCCGCCGCCCAGCACAGCCAGACGATCTATCCGATGCTGACCATGGTGCCGGGCCTCAAGGTGGTCGTGCCCTCCAACCCCGCCGACGCCAAGGGCCTGATGAAACAGGCCATCCGCGACGACGACCCGGTGGTCTTCTTCGAGCACAAGGCGCTTTATTCCAAGAAGGGCGAGGTGCCCGAGGGCGAGCTGCTGACCCCCTTCGGCGAGGCCGCGCTTCTGCGCGAGGGCTCGGATGTGACCGTCGTGGCGCTGGCGCGCATGGTGCCCTTCGCCATGAAGGCGGTCGACAAGCTCGCCGCCGAGGGCATCAGCTGCGACCTGATCGACCTGCGCACGACCTCGCCGCTCGACGAGGAGGCGGTGCTGGAAAGCCTCTCGCTCACAGGGCGGCTGGTGGTGGTCGACGAGTCCAATCCCGTCTGCTCCATCGCCTCGGAGATCGCCGGGCTCGCCGCCTCGCGCGGGTTCAAGAGCCTGCGCGCGCCGGTTCAGAAGGTGACTGCGCCGCATACACCCGTGCCCTTCGCCCGAGAGCTGGAGCGCATGTATGTGCCCAGCCCCGCCGATATCGAAGCCGCGATCCGCCGCGCCATGGATGGAGTGTGAGATGACAGAGATTACACCGATCACGCTTCCCAAATGGGGGCTCGAGATGTCCGAGGGCACGGTGACCGGCTGGCATCTGTCCGAAGGCGACAGCGCCGAGAAGGGCGCCGAGCTGGTGGACGTGGAAACCGACAAGATCGTCAACGTGGTCGAGCTCGACCGCCCCGGCACGCTGCGCCGGATCCTGGTGCAGCCGGGCGATACGGTGCCGGTGGGCACGCTGATCGCGGTCATGGCCGACCCGGCGGTCGAGGATGCCGCGGTCGAGGGCTTCATTCGCGACTACAGCCCGGTGGATGCCTCCTTCGATCCCGACGAAGGGGCGGGTGAACCCAAGGCCGAGGCTCCCGCAGAGGCGCCCGCCGCCGAGGCCCCGCCCGCGACCGAGACGCGCGCCACCCCGCTGGCCCGCCGCGCGGCGGATCGCGCCGGGGTCGACCTCGCCGCGGTGCCCGGCAGCGGGCGCGGCGGCAAGGTCCTGCAGAAGGACGTCTCCGGTGCCGCCACCCCGCGCGACCCCGAGGCGGTCAGGGCCGAGAATGCCGCCATCCCGGCCAGCGTCATCGCGCGCAAGTTCGCCAATGGGCTCGGGCTGTCGCTCGCGGGCATCGCGGGCACCGGCCGCAAGGGCCGGGTTTCGCTCGAGGATGCGCAGGAGGCCGCCCGGGCCGCCGGGCTCTGGTCGCCGCCGGCGCCCAAAGCCGCCCCGGCCGGTCAGGTCGCGCCCGAAGCGGCCGCCGGACAGGAGCAGCCTTTCACCGGCATGCGCAAGTCCATCGCCGCGGCGCTGACCCGCTCCAAGCAGAGCATCCCGCATTTCTACACCACCGTGGACATCGAGGTCTCCGCGCTTCTCGACCTGCGCACCGCGATGAACACCGCCGCCGAAGAGGGCGCGCCGAAGCTCTCGGTCAACGACTTCCTGCTGCGGGCCTGCGGGCTGGCGCTGGCGCGTCACCCTGAGGTCAACGTGCATGTCTCGGAGACCGGCGTGACCGCCTTCGAGCAGGTCGACATCGCCATGGCCGTGGCCGTCGAGGGCGGGCTTGTGACCCCTGTTCTGCGCGACGTGGCGGGTCGGGGGGTGCGTGCGCTGGCCGCCGAGGCGCGCGACCAGGCGGCCCGCGCCCGCGACCGCAGCCTGACCAGCGCCGACCTCGCGGGCGGGACCTTCACGCTTTCCAACCTCGGGATGTTCGGCGTGCGCGAGTTCGACGCGATCATCAATCCGCCGCAGGCCGCGATCCTGGCGGTGGGCGGGCCCCGGCGCGAGCCGCGCGAGACACCCGAGGGCATCGCCTTCACCTCGGTGATCTCGGTCACGCTGTCGGCCGATCACCGCGCCGTCGACGGGGCGCTGGCGGCCCAGTTCCTGGCCACGCTCAAGGGTCTGATCGAGGCACCGGCGCGGCTCCTGTCCTGACGGGAGCCCAAGCTGGAAAAGCCGCCGGGACCTCCTCCCCCGGCGGCTTTTCCTATGCGCGGTGATGGGTCTTAACCGGCGGCGTTGGCCCGCAGCGCCTCGCGGTCGCCAAGCGCGATATACTCCGCCAGCACATCTCCCTGCACGTTGGTGTGCTTGCGGAAGAGCTCGGCCGCGAGCTCGTATTCGCCGCCGCAGATCGCTTCCATGATCTTCTCGTGGTCGCGCAGGTTGTTCTCGGAGCGGCCCGGGTAGGAGAGCTGGAAGCGCCGGTAGGGCACCAGCTTGATGCCCAGCCGATTGGTGGTCTCGATCAGCTCGTGGTTGTGCGTGCCCTCGATCACCATGAGGTGGAACTTGCGGCTGAGGTGGTAATATTCGTCCTCGCGCCCGGCCTTGAAAGCCGCCTCGGAGGCCTCGTGCAGCTTGCGCAGGTCGGTGCGCTCCTGCGGGGTCATGCGGCGGGCGGCGAACTTGGCGCAGATGCCCTCGAGCTCGGACATCACCTCGAAGAGCCGGATCATGTCCGACAGGTCGATCTGCGCCACGATCGCGCCCTGGCGCGGGCGTTTCTCGACCAGCCCGGACTGGATGAGCTGCAGCATCGCCTCGCGCACCGGCGTCCGCGAGACCGAGAAGCGCCGCGCCAGCGCCTCTTCGTCCAGCGAGGCCCCGGGGGCCAGCCGGCCGGCGAAGATGTCGTCTTCCAGTGCCAGCCGCACGGTTTGCGCGTGTGTCATGCCCGAAGTTTTCGCCATCGGCTACCAGCCCTTTCCGAAGTCCAGTGGATCAGCTTCCGTGTTTTTAGTCATACCAGTCTGAATACGTGCATTTCCAGAAAATTGCGCCGCCCCTGCACGATCGCCCCTAGGGTTGCAACATCTCCGGCACGGTTTTCAGCCAGGCAGGCGCCTGCGGCACCGTGAATTGCTTTGCATTGTATTCCATTGAAGTTGTATAAGTATACCCAGCAGGAGGGGCGATGAACAGCGTTTTCGGAGACATCCGCCAGATCGCCTATGTGAGCGACGACCTCGCGCGCAGCCTGGCCTATTTCACCGGGACGCTCGGCATCGGGCCCTGGTTCGTCAAATCCGACTTCCGCATCCCCGACTGCCGCGTCCGCGGCCTTGAGACGGAGGTGGTCGTCGACGCGGCGCTGGCAAGTGCCGGGACGCTGCAGCTCGAGATCATCGTGCAGAAAAGCCCCGCGCCAACGCTTTATTCCGAGTTTTTGGCGCAATTCGGCGCCACCCATCTGCCGCACAGCTGGTGCGCCTGGCCCGAGGATTTCGACGCGGTGCTGAGGGCGGCCAAGGCGCGCGGCTTCCGCCCGGTGCTCGAGGCGCGGCCCGGGCTTGGGCGGATCGCCTATCTCGAACACCCCGCGCAGCCGCATTTCGCCTACGAGCTGGCCGAATACACGCCCGAGCGCCGCTCGATCTTCGCGCAGATCCGCGCGGCGGCAGAGGCTTGGGACGGGTCGGACCCGATCCGCGACGCCTGGCCCGCACCATAACCAGAAGGACCAACAGGATGACCGGACGACTGCAAGGCAAACGGGCGATCGTGCTGGGCGCGGCGCAGGCCGGCAACCTGGGCCAGGTGACCGCCCGCCGCTTCGCCGCCGAGGGCGCGCGCGTGTTGGTGGCCGGGCGCCATGAGGCGCCGCTCCGGGCCCTGACCGAGGAGATCGGCGGCGCCTGGGTGCTCTGCGACATCACCGAAGAGGCGCAGCTCGAAGCCCTGGTGCAACGCTGCCTCGATGCCTTCGGCGGGCTCGACCTCGCGGTGAACTGCACCGGCTGGGGGCTTCTGACGCCCTTCCTCGACAACACCCGCGAGGAGCTCGAAGCCATGGCGGCGCTGCAGTTCGTCGGGCCCTTCCAGTTCTTCCAGGCGGTCCTGCGCGAGATGAGCGACGGCGGCGCGCTGGTGCAGGTCTCCTCGGCCACCGCGAAGATCATGATGGAGGACCACGCCGCCTATATGGGTACCAAGGCGGGCATGGATCACGTGATCCGCTGCATCGCCAACGAGTTCGGCGCCCGCGGCATCCGCGCCAACAGCGTGGCGCCGGGCTTCACCGCCTCGCCGATGACCGAACGGGCGGCGCGCAATCCCGCCGTGGTCGGCGCCTTCGCCAAGGAATACCCGCTGGGCCGGGTCGGCACGCTGGAGGACACCGCCGAGGCCATCACCTGGCTTTGCAGCGACGCCTGTTTCATGACCGGAGAGGTCCTTCAGGTGAACGGCGGCGTCACCCTGCGCCGCAACCCCACCAACGACGAGATCGTCGGCGCCGCCCGCAAGGCCCGCGCCGAGCGCGAAGCTCAGGGCTGACGCGCCCGGGCCTTGGGGTCGATCTTCTCGGAAGGCGCGAAGTCGCGGGGCAGCTTGAACTTCTGGATCTTGGTGGTCGACATCGGCCAGTCCTCGACGATCCGCACGTAGCGCGGGATCTTGTAGCTGGCGATCTGGCCGATGCAGTGGTCGACGACCTCCTCGGGGGAGAGCCGCGCGCCGGGCACCAGTTCGACGAAGGCGGCGGCGACCTCAAAAAGATGGTCGTCCGGCACGCCGATGACCTGGGCGATCTGGATCTCGGGATGGGCGCAGAGGAAGGTCTCGATCTCCAGCGCAGCGACATTCTCGCCGCCGATCTTGAGCATGTCCTTCAGCCGCCCGTCGTAGGTGATATGCCCGTCCGCCGAGACGTAGCCCATGTCGCCGGTGCGCAGCCAGCGGCCGCCCTCGACCAGCGTGCGGGCGGTCTGCTCGGGGTCCTTGTAGTAGCCCTGGAAGAGGCAGAAGCCGCCGATCCAGATTTCGCCACGGGTTCCCGGAGGCAGGTCCGCGAGGGTCTCGGGGTCGACGGCCTTGGCCCGCACCCCGTCGAAGACCCGGCCCGAGACACGCGGCGCGTCCTCGGGCGGGTCCTCGGGGTCGGTGAAGCAACAGACGCCGGTCGCCTCGGTCAGCCCGTAGGCGTTGATATAGGCCACGCCTGGGAAGGCGCGGGTGTATTTCCCCATCAGCTCCGAGGGGCCGACCACATGCAGGTGCCGCAGCGCCGAGAGGTCGCGCCGGGCGAACTCGGGGTGCTGCACGATCTGGTTCACCAGCGTCGGGAAGGAGAGATAGCCGAAGCTCACCCGCTCGCGTTCCATCTGCGCAAGCGTGCGCGTGGGATCGAAATGCCCGGTGCAGATCTGCGCCGCGCCCGAGGCCCGGCAGGCGGCCATGGGCAGCATGGTGGACATGTGGAAGAAAGGCAGGGGGTTCATAACCCGGTCGGCCTCGGTCAGTCCGAAGCGCTCGGCGAAGCTGGTGCCGATCATCGACAGGGTGCGGTGGTTGATCATGCAGGCCTTGGGCTGCGCGGTGGTGCCCGAGGAATAGATCATCAGCGCCGGATCCTCGGGGTGGACCGCCTCGCGCAGCGCGTCGATCCGCGCGGGCGGCACCGTCTCGGCCCCGGCCAGAAGGGCGTCGCGGTCCGGCCAGCGGTCCTCGCGCGGATCGTCGAGGTTGTAGACGGCCCGCAGCCGGGGCGCCTCCTCCAGGTCCAGCGGCCCGCCGTTCCAGATCCCGAGGTCGGGAAAGATTCGCGTCAGCATGCTGCGGAAGTCCATATGCGGCAGCGCCTGCCCGCCGATGAACAGCAGGTCCATGTCGGAATGGCGCACCGCGTAAGACAGATCGTCGTCGCGGAAGCGGGCGTTCAGCGTCAGCGTCACCGCCCCGATCATGCCCGCGGCGTAGAACAGCCGCACGTAATCCAGGCAATTGGGCATCAGCACGCCGATATGCGCGCCCGGCGCGACGCCCGCACCCCGAAGCGCCCGCGCCCAGAGATGGGCGTCGCGGTAAAGCTCACTCCAGGTCAGGCGGTCGTCGTCGAGGATGATCGCGGTGGCCTCGGGCCAGCTTTCGGCGGCGCGCGCCAGCATGGTGGCGGCGGTTTCCTGTCCCGCGGCGCGGAGGCTGTCGCTCAGATCGTCCATCGGTCCTCCCGCTCGTGGCTCCCGGGCGCGCCTCAGGCGGCGGCCCAGGCCGCGGCCTCCTCGCTTGTCACCCAGTCGATGGCGTTCCGCAGGAGCTTGCGGAAATTCGCGTTGCCATAGGTGTCGGCGTCATTGCCGCAGAGAATGGTCACCGTCGGCGCCTGTCCGGCCTTGCGGGCCCAGGCCACGAGGTCGGTGCCCGGCCCGTGGGACCAGCCGTCGCGGGTCCACATCCGCGCTTCCAGCGCATTGGCGGCGGAATAGAAGTTCTCCTGCGTGAAGTCGAACTCCGCCCGCAGAAGCGGCACGACATCCGGCTCGAGCAGCGGCATCAGGTAGAGCTCGTCGGTAAGGGTGAAGCCCTCGTCCAGACCCTCGGTGACCGGGTGCTTGCCCTCGGGGCGCAGGCGGTAGTCCACCGGGAAAAGGTAGCCGCTGTCGGGATAGTCCCGCCCCTTGTAGCGCCCCGGCTGGTAGAAGAACCGCGCGCCGATGGCCTCGGCGTAGTCGTCCCAGAGCGGCCAACCCGCCACCGCGTGGTGCAGGAAGATCATCGGCTTGCCCGCCGCCAGCAGCGCCCGGAAGCCCTGTTTCATGCGCTCGGGCGGCTCCTGCAGGGCGGGCGGCTGAGGCGTGCGGAACTGCAGCCCGGGCACGTCGTAGAACAAGAGCGCGTCGAAGTCCGACGCGCTCTCGGGGGTCAGCAGCGCCGCGGTGGCGGGCTGCTCCACATGGGTCCAGGTCATGCCGCGCATCGCGTCGAACATGCCGAAGAAGGCCGGCTTGTCGAACGGGTGCCCCTTGGTGGACACCAACAGGTTCAATGGCGCGTCGTAGCGGATGACCATGGGGCGTCAGAACTGCACGCGCTTGGTGAAGCCGCCGTCCACGATCAGGTTGGTGCCGGTCACCCAGCTGGCCGCATCCGAGGCCAGGAAGGCGATGCATTTGGCCACCTCGTCGGCCTCGCCCATGCGCCCGTCGGGCTGCTGCGCGAGGATCGAGTTGAAGAAGGCCTCGTCGGACTGGCGGATCTGGTCCCAGTTGCCACCCTCGATCAGGATCGGGCCCGGCGAGACCACGTTGAAGCGGATGCCGCGCTTGGCGTGGAACTGGCTCATCTGCTTGGCATAGGTGATGAGCGAGGCCTTGATCGAGTTGTAGGGCATCGGCGCGATGAAGGTCTCGACCGCGGCGGTGGTGGAGATGAAGACCACCGAGGCGTTGCCCGAGGCCTTCATGTAGGGAAACAGCGCGTCGAAGCCGCGGACGCAGCCCATGAGGTCGATCTCGAAGGCCTTGTACCAGCTCTTCTCGCCCTCCATGCCGCCGCCGGCGCTGACGCCGGGCACGAAGATGTCGCAGCCGCCCAGTTCCTCGGCGGCGTCCTTCAGCCACTGCTGGTAGCCCTCGACCTCTTTGACGTTGGCGCTGCCGCCGATCACCTTGACGCCAAAGGCTTTCAGCTCCTCGGCGGTCTTGGCGACCTCGTCTTCGCTGCGCGCGCAGAAGGCGATGTCGCAGCCCTCTTCGGCGAGGATCGTGAGCAGCGACCGGCAGATGCCCTTGGTGCCGCCGGTGACGATTGCCTTCTTGCCTTTCAGGCCAAGATCCATGCCTTTTCCTCCCATGTCAGTTGGCCCGTACCGGCCGCTGTCTTTCCGTATACACAGAAACGGTCTTTCTGTCCATTGGCAAGCCAAAACCAGGTGGGATTGCGTGGCGTGGCGCGTGACGCGTCTCTATTTGCCTGTAAAGGCTCACAAATATCGAGCATATCTCTGAATACGGAAATTGCCTTCTTTACACACAATGCGCGCATTCTGTATACGGGTCGGCAGGAGGAGCGACCGATATGACGGCGGAACGGGGCAGGAGATCCGGCTGTGCGGCTCGATGAGGTGATCTTCGGCGCCGGGCGGCGGACGCCGCTGGGCAACTTCGGCGGCGCGCTGCGCGGCGTGTCCCTGGCCGACCAGGCCGCCCATGCCATCCGGCACAGCCTTGCCGCTGCCGGGCGCGCGCCCGAAGAGGTCGACCACTGCGTTTTCTCCACCACCGTGCCCACCGACCGCGACAGCCTTTTCGCCGCCCGCGTCGTCGGCATGCGCGCGGGCCTGCCCGAGGGTGCTCCGGCGCTCTGCGTGACGCGCGCCTGCGCCTCGGGGCTGCAGGCGATGATCTCCGGCGCCCAGCAGATCGCCGAGGGCCAGAGCCGCCTGACCGTCGTCGCGGGCGCGGAGGCTTTTTCCCGCGTGCCGCACGCCGTCTCGGGCCTGCGCTGGGACGGCGCGCGCGGCAGCCGCCCCTTCGAGGACATGCTCGACTGGGCCTACCGCTGCCCCTTCAGCCAGGACTACATGGGCGACACCGCCGAAACGCTGGCCGAACGCTTCGGCCACGCCCGCGAGGCGATGGACGCCTGGGCCGAGATGAGCCAGTCCCGCGCGCTGGGCGCCCGGGACTTTCTCGCCCGCCAGATCGCCCCGATGGAGATGCTGGCCGAAGACGAAAGCCCGCGCGCCGATGCCGATGCCGACAAGCTTGCCCGCCTGCGCCCCGCCTTCCGCGAGGGCGGGCGCGTCACCGCGGGCAATGCCTCGGGCGTGACCGATGGCGGCGCGGCGATGGTCGCCTGCGCGCCGGGCGAGGCCCTGCCCGAGAATCCCTTCCGCATCCGCGCCTGGCGCGCGGTCGGCGTCCCGCCCGAGATCATGGGCATCGGCCCGGTCCCGGCGGTGCGCGCGGTGCTCGAGGCGACGGGTCTCGGCATTGCGGACGTGGACTACTTCGAGGTTAACGAAGCCTTCGCCGTGGTGAATCTGCACGCCGAGGCCGAACTCGGCATCCCGCGCGAGAGGCACAACCTCTACGGCGGCGGGATTTCCCTGGGCCATCCGCCCGCGGTGACCGGGCTGCGCATGGCGATGACCGCCGCGCAGCACCTGCACGAGACCGACGGGCGCCTGGCGATGCTGACCATGTGCCTCGGCGGCGGCCAGGGCATGGCCATGCTGATCGAACGCATATGAGGAGAGCTGCATGAGCGAGCTTGTGACGGTGACGATCGAGGGGGCGGTGGCCGAGCTGCGCTTCAACCGCCCCGAGGCGCTGAACGCGCTGGACCTGCCCCTGGCCCGGGCCTTCGCCGAGGCGGTGGACCGGGTCACCGCGGACCCCGCGGTGCGGGCGATCCTGCTGTGCGGCGCCGGCCGGGCCTTCGTCGCGGGCGGCGATGTCGCGGCCATGGCCGCCGATCCCGACCGCGGCCACGAGGTCGTCGACGCGCTGCTCGAGGTACTGAACCCCGCCGTGCTGGCGCTGCGCGCGGGCGACGCCCCGGTGATCGCCGCGGTGCGCGGGGTCGCGGCGGGCGCGGGGCTGTCGCTCGTGGCCAATGCCGACCTGGTCGTCGCCGATGCCGAGGCGCGCTTTGTCATGGCCTACGACCAGGTCGCCGGGGTGCCCGATTGCGGCGGCACCTGGTTCCTGACCCATCGGATTGGCCGGGCGAAGGTGCTCGAGATGATGCTGACCGGCGCGCCGATGACGGGCGCGGAGGCGCAGGCCGCGGGGCTGGTCACCCGGCTCTGTCCCGAGGATCAGGTCGAGGGCGAGGCCCGGAAGCTCGCCAGCCGCGTCGCGCGCGGGCCGACGCAGAGTTACGGGCGGTTCCGCCGGCTCATTGACGCCGCGCCGCACCACACGCTGGTTGAACAGCTCGCGGCGGAGCGCAGCGAGATCGTCGCCGCCGCCCATAGCGCCGACTTCCGCGAGGGGGTCAGCGCCTTCACCGAGCGGCGCAAACCCGAGTTCAGGGGGCAGTGATGGCTGACTACGACATCCTCGTCATCGGCGGCGGGCCGGGGGGCTATACAGCCGCGATCCGCGCCGCGCAGCTGGGCTTCAAGGCCGCCGTGGTCGAACGCGAGCACCTGGGCGGCATCTGCTCGAACTGGGGCTGCATCCCGACCAAGGCGATGCTGCGCTCGGCCGAGGTGCTGGGCCAGATGCGCCATGCCGCCGACTTCGGGCTGAGCCTCTCGGGCGATGTGAGCCCGGACATCGCCGCCATCGCCTCCCGTGCGCGGGGCATCGCCGAGCGGATGAATGGCGGGGTGGGGATGCTGTTGCGCAAGAACAAAGTCGACGTGATCTGGGGCGAGGCACGGCTGACCGGCCCCGGCCAGGTTAGCGTCGGCGCCCCCGGCAAGGCGCCCTGCGCGCCGCAGGCGCCGAAGCCGCGCGGCGTCAAACCCGAGGGTGACTACACCGCCCGGCACATCGTGCTGGCCACCGGCGCCCGCCCGCGCGTGATCCCCGGGCTCGAGCCCGACGGAGACCGCATCTGGACCTATTTCGAGGCGCTGAAACCCGAGGCGGTGCCCAAGCGGCTCGCCATCGTCGGCTCCGGCGCCATCGGGGTGGAATTTGCCAGCTTCTACGCCGCCATGGGCAGCGAGGTCACCGTCGTCGAGATGGTCGACCGCATCCTGCCCGCCGAGGATGCCGAGGTCTCGGATTTCATGCGCAAGGCCCTGGAAAAGCGCGGCATCATCTTCCGCACCGGCGCCGCGATCACCGGCTCCAAGGTCACCAAGTCCGGGGTCACGCTGACCCTCGGAGAGGGTGAGACGCTGAAGGTCGATCGGGTGATTTCGGCCGCCGGCGTGGTGGCGAACACCGAAGGTCTCGGGCTCGAGGCGCTGGGGCTCACGCTGACGGGCGGCGTGGTCCCGACCAGCGGCGCGGGGCGGACCTTGGTGCCGGGGCTTTACGCGATCGGCGACATCACCGGGGCGCCGATGCTGGCGCATAAGGCCGAACACGAGGCGGCGCTCTGCATCGAGGCCATCGCCGGCGAGCCGGGGCCCGAGCTGAACCGGAGCCGCATCCCGGCCTGCACCTATTGCGACCCGCAGGTCGCCTCGATTGGGCTGACCGAGGCCCAGGCCGAGGCCGCCGGGCACGCGCTGCGCGTCGGGCGCTTCCCCTTCCTGGCCAACGGCAAGGCCATCGCCATGGGCGAGGATCAGGGCATGGCGAAGGTGATCTTCGACGCTGACAGCGGCGAGCTTCTGGGCGCGCATCTCGCCGGGCCCGAGGTGACCGAGCTGATCCAGGGTTTCGCCATGGCGATGGAGCTCGAGGCCACCGAGGCCGAGATCATCGACACGGTCTTCCCGCATCCGACGATCTCGGAGGTGATGAAAGAGGCCGTCATGGCCGCCTTCGGCCGGGCGGTGAACATCTGAGACCCTCCCGCGCCCGGGCCTTGGGGTCCGGGCGTGGGGTGCCCGCGGGCGCGGGGCTCAGTCCGGCAGCGACCAGCTGCGGACCAGCGCCACTTCCTCGACCTCGGGCAGCACCAGCCGGCCCTCGCTGTCGAGATGGCCCAGAACGCCGGTGCGGAAGAACCGATCGGTGAAGCCCGCGCCGGGGCGTCCGGCGTATCCCTGGAACACGCCCGCGCCGCGCAGCCAGACCTCGCCGGTCTGATAGAGCAGCACGTCCATGCCGGTGCGGGGATCGACCACCATGACCTCGATCCCGCCGAGCGGGCGTCCACAGGTGGCCACGACGGTCGCCGCGGGGTCGCGCGGGTCGCTGGTCAGCGCCAGGCCGAAGGTCTCGGGCAGGGTCAGCCCGTTGACGAGCCGCGTGCCGGGCAGGGCTTCGGCGACCTCGGTGAGGTGCGCGCGCCCGGTGCGCAGATGCAGCCGCGCAAGCCCGGGGGCGGGGCGGTAGTCCGCGACGGCCCCGGGCTCGAGCAGCCAAGCGGTCGTCGCCGCCTTGAGCTCAGCCGACAGGTCGAGCTGCGCGCCCGAGGCCAGGCAGGCGGCCAGGACCGGCCAGAACCCCGGGTCCTCGGGCCGGGCGGCCAGCGCGACGCGGTCGTCCGCCGTGAGCGCCTCGCGCCGGGCCAGCGCGGCACCGAGATGCGCGGCGTCAGCGGAGGCATGGCAGAGCACCTCGTGCGCGCCGTCCCGCTCGATCGCGAAGCCCATGTCGCTTTGGCCGGACAGCGGATCCGTGGCATCGCCGAAACGGACGACGCTGCCCGAGCCCAGCTCGCCGAGCACCTCAAGCACCCGGCCCAAAGCCCCCGTGGCTGGCCCCCTGCCGGCGCGCACGGCTTCGGCGACCGCGCCCCAGGTCAGGCTGGTCTCGCCGTCGGTCAGCCCCGGGCGATCGGGGTGGTCTCCCGCAATCGAGCCCAGCAGACCCGCGAGGCCCTGCCGTTCCGATACTCTGGGCCTGTCCTGCGCATCCGCCGCCATGGCGCTTCCCTCACCTGATGAATTGTGTTTCTAATTACCTATTAGCGTATACAGGAGTTTCGGTCCATGCCATTGGCTTTCATCACGGGCGGCGCGCGGGGTCTGGGCCTTCGCATCGCACAGGAGGCCGCGGCGCGCGGCTACGAGGTCGCGATCTTCGACATGGCCGCCCCCGAGGCGCCCGTCGATCCGTCCTGGCGCTGCCTGACCGGCGATGTGACCGATCCCGAGAGCGTGACCCGCGCGCTCGAGGCGCTGGGCGCGGCGCCGGACCTGGTGGTGAACAACGCCGGCATCGTGCGCTTCGCCACGCTTCTGGAGACCTCGCCCGAGGACTTCGCCCGGACCATCGCGATCAATCTCAGCGGCGCCTACACGGTCGCCCGCCTGGCCGCGCCGGGGATGCTCGAGCGCGGCTCGGGCCATATCGTCAACATCACCTCGACCGGCGGCATCGCCACCTCGCCGGGCACCAATGCCTATGCCGGGGCCAAGCGCGGGCTGGCGGCCATGACCGAGCTCATGGCGCAGGAATGGGGGCCCATGGGCCTGCGGATCAACGCGGTCGCGCCGGGGATGATCGACGGCGGCATGTCCTCGGGGATCTACATGAACGAAGCGGCCCGCGCCCGCCGCGCCGGGGCCGTGCCTTCGCGCCGGCTGGGGCGCGAAGAGGACGTCGCCCACGCGGTGATGTGGCTCGACAGCGCCGAGGCCAGCTACGTCAACGGCCATGAGCTGGTTGTCGACGGCGGGCTGACCAAGGCCACCATGTCGATGATCCCGCGCGACTAGAACTTCTGGAAGGCCTCGGGCACGCCCGCGGGCCAGACCGTGCCCCACATCCGCATGCCGCCGTCGATGGTCAGCACCTCGCCGGTGATGAAATCGCCGCTCGGCGCGGAAAGGTAGACCACGCCCTCGGCCACGTCCCAGCTGTCGCCCATGCGGAACATCGGGTTCACGTTGTTGAAGCGCTGCGTGGCCTCCGGCGGATAGGCCGAGAGCCCCTCGGTCGCGATGGCGCCCGGGGCCACGCAGTTCACCCGGATGCCCAGCGGGCCCCATTCGGTCGCCACGGTGCGGCTGAGGTAGATCACCCCGGCGCGCGCCGCGCAGGTATGGGCCGCCTGCGGCATGCCGCGTTCCACATGCGCGACGTTGGAGACCACATGCCCCGGCTCGCCGCGGTCGCGCCAGCGCTGGGCCGCGCCCTGCATCATCCACCATGTGCCGTTGAGGTTCAGGTCGATCACCGATTTCCAGCCCTTGCGGGTGAAGTCGATGGCGCCCTGCGGATACTGCCCGCCGGCGTTGTTCACCAGGGTGTCGAGCCCGCCGAACTCCTCGAAGGTCTCGTCGAGCAGGGCGTCCACCTGGTCCTCGTCGCGGATCGACATGGGGCGGTAGTGGATCTCTGCGCCGATCAGCTCCTTCGCCTGGTCGCGGGTCTCCTGCAGAAGCTCCTCGCGGCGGCCGCAGATCATCACCTTCGCGCCGAGGCGGGCGCAGAGAAAGGCCATGGCCTTGCCCATGCCCATGGAGCCGCCGGTGATCAGGAAGCGCTGCCCTTCCAGCAGGTCGGGGGCGAAGATCGTCTTCTGGGTGGCAAGCTCCTGCGGCGAAAGCCCCCAATCGGGCTTCTGCGGGGTGGGGTCGGTCATGGGGTCCTCCCGAAGTCGGCGGCGCGCTTCTCGGCGTAGGCGGCGATTCCCTCGCGGCTGTCCTCCGAGCGCATGAGCCGGTCTGCATTGGCATGTCCGCGGTTGATCGCCGCGGGAAGCGGTTCGTTCTGCGCCTCGTTGAAAAGCGCCTTGGCGAATTGGATGGCCTGCCATGAGTTGCCCAGCATGGCCTCGGCGAAGGAAAGCGCCTCGTCGAGAACCCGCTCGGCGGGCACCACCCGGTTCACCACGCCCAACTGTGCCAGCCGTTCGGCGGGCAAAAGCGTGCCGCAGGTCACCAGCTCCATGGCGATCTGCCGGGGAAGCTGCTGCGCCAGCCGCTGCACGCCGCCGGTGAAGGCGACCATGCCGCGGGCGACCTCGGGCAGGCCGAAAAGCGCGCCTTCGCGGGCGATCAGGCAGTCGCAGGCCAGGGCGATCTCGAAGCCGCCGGCCACCGCCGCGCCGTTGATGGCGCCGATGACCGGCTTGGCGATCACCCGTTCGGTCACACCGCAGAAGCCCGCGCCCGGCACGAGGCCGTGCCCGGCCCCTCGGGCCGCGGCCTCCTTCAGGTCCATGCCGGCGCAGAACGCCTTGTCGCCTGCGCCGGTCAGAACGATGGCGCCGACCTCAGGGTCGGCCTCGGCGGCGCGCAGGTGGCGGTCGACGAGATAGGAGCCCTCGGCGTCCATCGCGTTCGAGGCCCGCGGCCGGTTGAGCGTGATGAGGCAGATGGCCCCCCGCCGCTCGACGCGGACCGGGGGCTCTGCGCCGGGCGCGGCCATGGGGGTCAGCCCTCGGCCGGCTCGGTGGTCTTGGCGGCCTCGGCGGGGGTGAAGGGGCTCACCCAGTCGCCCAGCCTGTCCGGCACCCGCAGCGTCTCGGGCACATCCGCGGCGCCGATGCATTTGTCGAGTTCGGCGTGCCAGTGGTAGATCCGGCGCTCCTGGTAGTTCAGCGGGAAGCCCCGCAGACCGGCGCTTTCCACCGACTTCTGGATCTTGTCGGCGAACTGCAGGTCTTCGTCGAGGATGTGCAGGAAGTTCTTCAGCCGCATGTCCCAGACCTCGGGGCGCGGGCCCTCGCCCCAGGAGGGGGCGAACCAATGCACCTCGATGGTCATCGTGTCGATCGAATCGGGCCAGAAGCACAGCACCGGGATGCCGGCGGGCGCGATCGGCGAGACGAAGTTCGGAAAGGCGAACATCGAGTAGTTGGTGCTTTCGAAGAAGGGGTCGGCGCCCTCGACCTCGGGCAGGCCCTTGACGCCGGGGTCTTTCCAGCCTTCGCGCTTGTAGGGGGTGACCATGCGGCTGTGGCCCTTGTCCCAGAGCGTGATCGCCGTGCCGCGATGGTCGAGGAAGCGATCCACCGTGTTCTGGTGGATGGACTTCAGGTGATAGGTCTCCATGAAGGCATCCAGAAGGATCTTCACGTTGCAGTTCACCTGGATCGCCTGCTTGTCGACCAGGATCAGCGTCTCGGGCTTTACTTCGTCGAGGTCGCGCGCCGCGGGGCCGAGGTAGTCGCGCAGCGGCTCGGCCTCGGGGTCGAGGTTGACGAAATAGAGGTTGCCGATGTTCTCGCAGCGCACCTGGATCAGGCCGCGGCAGGACATGTCGAGATCGACGAAATCGCGCCGGTCGCGCAGATTGATGAGCTCGCCGCGCGTGTTGTAGGTCCAGCCGTGGTACTTGCAGGTGACGCCGCGCGACTTGCCGTTTTCCTCGGTGACCACCGGCGCGCCGCGATGGCGGCAGGTGTTGTAGAAGCAGCGGACCTCCTGGTCCTCGCCGCGGATGAAGAACAGCGGCTCGCCGAGGCGCGTCCACTGCACGTAGGAGCCTACTTCGGGCACCTCGTCGGCATGGATCGCGTAGACCCAGGTCTTGTGCCACATGCGCGCGATCTCGAGGCGGTTGAACTCGGGGTCGACGTAGCGGCCGCCGGGGATGTCGGGCAGCTGCGGGAAGCCCTCTGGCGGTCCGCCGCGCTTGGATTCGTAGGCTTGCTGGTCCTTGATGGACTGGACTTCACGGGGATCCATAGGCTCTCCTCCCTGCCTTGCGGGCGCACCCGGCCGGATTTCTTGTATTTTACTCATGCCTCTCGTATATGCAAACCTCAATTACCGTATTTTTGAGGGCAGGTCAGATGGGGCAGCGTTTCGGCAGGATCATGCAGATGGGCTATGTCGTGCCCGACCTCGACGCGGCCGTGGACCACTGGGTCAACGTGCTGGGCGTGGGGCCGTTTTTCGTCACGGGAACAGTGCCCTACGCCGAGGTCACCTTTCGCGGCGCGCCCTGCGACGCCGAGACCCGCGTGGCGATTTCCAGCCACGAGGGCCTGCAGATCGAGATCATCGAACAGACCGGGGGCGGGGCCTCGACCTTCACCGAGTTCCTTGCGGCCACCGGCGGCGGGCTGCACCATGTCTGCGCGCTGACCGAGGACCTCGAGGCCGCGCTGGCCGACTGGCGCGCCAAGGGGGTGGAGCCGGTGCAACATGGTGTCACCAAGGCAAAAATCCCCTTTGCCTACCTGGAGACCGACGACCAGCACCAGGGCCGGATCCTGGAGCTGGTGCAGCCCAGCCAGGGCCTCCTGCGGTTTTTCGACAAGATCGAGGAGACCGCGGCGGCTTGGGACGGCGAGACCGCCCGCATCGAGCTGTGATTGTATGCGTTGACGGTGTTTTCTGGATACATTAATCCTGAAAGCCAGCAGAGGAGGACGCCATGCCGACGATTCACGCCACCGACCGCGACGGAACACAAAAGGTCATCGAGGCCGAAAACGGGCTCTCGCTGATGCTGAACCTGCGCGACAAGGGCGGGCTCGACATCGCGTCGATCTGCGGCGGCATGTGCTCCTGCGCCACCTGCCACGTCTATGTCGATCCCGACTGGCTGCCCAAGACCGGCGAGCAGTCGCCCGACGAGTTCGAGCTGGTCGAGTTCTCCGACCACTACCAGGAAAACTCGCGCCTCTCCTGCCAGATCGAGATGTCCGGCGAGCTGGACGGCATCAAGGTCACCCTCGCCCCCGAGGAGTGATCCGGCGCGGCCCTGAGGGCCCGCCCACCCTGAACGCAAAAAGCCCCCGGCCGGGGGCTTTTCTCGTCTCAAGGCCGGTGCCCGCGCGGCCCCGAGGCCGCGCACCGCCTCAGGCCAGCATGTCCTTCAGCTTGAACTTCTGGATCTTCGAGGATGACATCGGCCACTCGGTCACGAAATGAACCTCGCGCGGGACCTTGAAGCTGGAGATCTTGCCCTTGCAGTAGGCGATGATCTCCTCGGGCGCGATCTCGTTGCCCGGCACCAGTTCCACGAAGGCCACCGGCACCTCCTGCAGGCGCGGATCGGGCTTGCCGACCACCTGGCAGAGCTTCACCGCCGCGTGGCCCGCGACCATGGCCTCGATCTCCTGCGCGGCGACATTCTCGCCGCCGACCTTCAGCATGTCCTTCAGCCGCCCGTGGAACATCAGCGAGCCATTGGCGTCGAAGGCGCCCAGGTCGCCGGTGTGGAACCAGCCGTCGCGTTTGGCCTCGGCGGTCTTCTCGGGATCCTTGTAGTATTCGGTGAAGACCGAGAAGCCGCGCACGCAGATCTCGCCGATCTCGTCGGGGCCGCAGGGGCCGGTCTCGGGGTGCAGGATCTTCACCTCGAGCCCGTCGAAGGGCTTGCCGAGGCGGCGGGTGCGTTCCTCGTAGCTGTCGGTCGGGAAGCTGGTGGTCACCGTGCCCGAGGTCTCGGTCATCCCGAAGGTGCCGACCTGGATGGCATTGGGGATCTTCTCCTGCAGCGCCTTAGCAAAGCTCGGCGGCTGCATCGCCATGTTGGAGTTCATGATGCGGATCGAGGACAGGTCGCGGTCGTCGAAATCCGCATGGTAGATCATGTCGCCGATGAAGGTGCCGAAGCTCGGATAGGTCACCGTCGCGCGTTCGGCCTCGATCATCTCCAGCGCCACGCCGGCGTCGAAATACTGCATCGAGAGATAGGTGGCGCCGACCGAATAGGCGGCGCAGAGCGGGAACATCGCCCCGATGTGATACATCGGCAGCGGCGACCAGAAGACGTCCTCGTCGGTCATGTCGTAGCGCTTGGCCATGGCCTGCCCGGTGCGGATCAGGCTTTCATGCGCGATCATGCAGCCCTTGGGCTGGGAGGTCGTGCCCGAGGTGTAGAGCATCAGCGCCGTGTCGCGCACGCGCACGCGGTTGCGGATGGCGTGGATCTCCTCCTGCGGCACCTCGGCGGCGGCGCGGCGCAGCGCGGCCTCGGAGGTGAAGCCGGGCGCGCTCTCGTCGCCGGTCAGGAGGATGCGCTTCAGGCGCGGGGCCTCGGCCAGTTCCAGGGGCTGATCGGCGGGCGCCTCGGCGAGCGCCGGGAAGGCCTCGGTCAGCCGCGCGACGAAATCCACCGTCTCGGCGACCTTGCCCTGGGTGATCAGCGCGGTGAGATCAGCGTTCTCGACCACGAAGGACAGCTCCGAGCTGCGGTAGCGCGCGTTGATCGGCACCGAGACGGCGCCAAGGAGCGCGATGGCGAAAAAGCTCTCGACCGCCTCGATGCAGGAGGGCAGCAGCATGCCGACGTGATCGCCCGGCCCCACGCCCAGGGCCCGCAGGCCGCGCGCGCGCTGGATCGCCCGGGCCTCGAGCTCGCGGAAGCTCAGGCGCCGGTCGGGGAAGACGATGGCGTCTTTCTCGGGGAAGACCGAGGCCACCCTGAGCAGCAGGTCACCGACCGTGGTGATGGCCGTATACGCCTTGAAATCCAGCATGGTTGTTCCTCCCGTGGTCGCCATGATCAGCCCTCCCTGGCTTTTTGAGTATGAAAAACACTCGCTCCGTATACAAGAGCAATTCTCCAAAAGCCTCAGCCTGGCTTGGGTTTGGCGCGTGTTTACAGGGGGTCGGGAGGGGTGCGGCGTGCCGTGAACGCCACATTGCTGCGCCGCGGCGCGACAGAAATTCATTGATCAGTGTGTATATTTATGACCAACTCGCTAATACAAAGATGTGGGAATGGCATGGCCGTCAGCCCGATCCTAGCGAAAAGCGGACAGAGTGCACGGCTGTTTATAGGGAGGAAGACATGAAAATTCGGACACTTACGCTGACAGCCGCCAGTACATTGGCAATGACGCTCGCAGGGGCCTCTGCGCATGCGGAAGAGTACAAGGCCGTGATTCTGCAGTCCCTGACGGGCGGCGCAGCCTTCATCGGGAAGAACGTCGCCGACGGTGCGGTGCTGGCTGCGGAAGAGCTGAACGAACAGGGCTTCTTCGGCGAGGGCAACTCGCTGGTCTTCGAGGTCGAGGACGATGCCACCGATCGCACCCAGACGCTGTCGCTGATCACCCGGCTCGCCGCCGATCCCGAGGTGCTCATGGTGGTCGGCCCGACCTCCGGCTCGGTCGCCATGGCCGGTGCCAATGTCGCCAACGAGCGCGAGTTTCCGGTGATGACCACCACCAACTCCATGGAGGTGCTCGAGAACGGCCCTTGGTCCTTCATCATGACCCAGCCGGCCAGCATCACCATGCCCTTCATCGCCGACTACACCGCCGAGACGCTGGGCGTGGAGACCTGCGCGGTGATCGGCGTGAAGGACAACGAGGCCTATGTCGCCCTCCAGCGCATGTATGAAGATCTGATCACCGAGGCCGGTGTCGAGATCGTCTCGAACGATGGCGTGGCGCTGGCCGACAGCGACTTCTCGGCGGTGGCGACCAAGATTGCCACCTCCGACCAGGACTGCGTCTTCGTCGGCACCCCGGCGGCGCAGGGCGCGAATATCATCCTGCAGCTCAAGCAGGCGGGTCTCGACCCCGACACCGCGATCCTCGGGCACAACGCCTTCGCCTCGCCGACCTTCATCGAAAAGGGCGGCGCCGCGGTCGAGGGCGTCTACCTGATCGGCGCCTGGGTGCCGGGCGGCGACACCGAGTTCTCCTCGGCCTTCGCGACCAACTTCGAAGAGAAGATGGGCTTCCCCGCCGACGAGTGGAACGCCATGGGCTACTCCGGCATGCAGGTGGTCGCCCATGCGATCCGCGACGCCGCCGAGGCCGGCAATGCCACCCGCGAGGGCGTGCGTGACGCGCTGGGCGAGCAGAAGGACGTGCCGGTCGTGGTCGGCACGCACACCTACAGCCTCAATGAAGAGCGCGTCCCCTACTTCGGGATGAAGGTTCTGCAGGTGAAAGACGGTGAGTTCACCGTCGCGCCGCAGTAATCCTTGGAAAGACGGCGCGGCGCCCCGGTGCCGCGCCTCACCGGAAAGACAGGGTAGAACCCTGCTCAATTGGTGGATGACATGCTTGCACAGCAAATCCTGAACGGTCTGGTCTCGGGGTCGGTCTACGCGCTCTTCTCGCTGGGCTTCACGCTGATCTTCGGAGTCCAGAAGCTTCTCAACTTCGCCCATGGCGCGACCTTCATGGCGGGCGCCTTCATCGCCTACTACTGCACGATCAGTGGGCTGCCCTTCGTCATGGCGATCGGTTTCTCGATGCTGGCGACGGGGATCATCTCGATTCTGGTCGACCTCATCGCCTTCCGCACGCTGCGCAAGCGCGGCAACGCCGAGTTCCCGGCGCTGGTCTCCTCGATCGGGGTCGACCTGATCCTGGTCTCGATCGCGCAACAGGTTTCGAACACGCAGGTGCTGAACTTTCCCTTCGGCACCTTCCCGATCCAGTTCTACGACCTCTTCGGGCTGCGCATCTCGCTCTTGCAGATCGTCATCCTGGGCGTCGTCGCGGTGCTGGTCACGGCGCTGATCTTCTACCTCAAGAAGACCACCTTCGGACGCCAGGTCCGGGCGGTGGCCACCAACGAGCGCGCCGCGGCGCTGCTCGGGGTCAATGCGCAAAGCGTCTACATCCAGACCTTCTTCATCGCGGGGGCCCTGGCGGGGCTCGCAGGCGTGCTGATCGGGCTGCTCTTCAACTCCATCCAGTTCCTGATGGGCGAGCCCTACATGCTGCGCGCCTTCGTGGTCGTGGTGATCGGCGGGCTCGGCAGCGTGCAGGGCGCCATCGTCGCCTCGCTGATGCTGGGCGTCGCACAGTCGCTGACGGTCGCCTACTTGCCGTCGGGCCTGACCGACGCGATCATCTTCGGGCTTCTGTTCCTGGTGCTGCTCGTGCGGCCGAACGGGCTCTTCGGTGACATCAATGCCGTGGCCGGGGGGACGCGCCAATGATCCAGCTCTACTACGCCTATCAGCCGATCATCGACTTCTTCCTGCTGTCGGTGGGCTTCGGCTACAGCCAGCAGATCGCGCTGCGCGCCGGGGTCTTCTCGATCGCGACGGCCGGCTTCGCGGCGCTCGGCTCCTACTGCGTGGCGATCCTCGCGACGACCACCGGCGTGCCGATCTTCCTGACGGTGATCCTCGGGACCGCGCTGGCCGCGGTGATGGGCGGGCTCCTCGCCCTGCCGCTGGCCCGGCTGCGCGGCGCCTTCCAGGCCATCGCGACGCTCGCTTTCGTGCAGATCGTCCTGTCGCTCCTGCTCTATGGCGAGGGCTTCACCGGCGGCGCGCTCGGGATCGTCAACATCCCCCGCGAGGTGAACACCTGGATCCTGCTCCTGGTCACCGGCGCGACCATGTATGTGATCTGGAACATCGGCCGGTCCGGCATGGGGCGGGTCTTCAACGCCCTGCGCCAGGAGGAAAGCGTCGCTGCGTCCCTCGGAGTGAACATCGGCAAGTATCACATCCTTGCCTTCATCCTCTCGGGCGCGATCGGCGGGCTCTTCGGCGGGCTGCAGAGCCTCTATACCTTCCAGATCGAGCCACATAACTACGGCTTCGCCTTCATCGTGAATACGCTGACGGTGGTGATCCTCGGCGGCCGGACGACGCTGCTCGGCCCGATCATGGGCGCGCTGATCATGGCGCTTCTGCCCGAGATCGCCCGCCCGCTCGCAGAGCACCGCCAGGCGGTGAACGGCGTGATCCTGATCCTCGTCATCACCTTCCTGCCCAACGGCGTCGGCGACGAGATCGTCTTCTGGTTCCGCCGCCGTCGCCAGGCGCGCCTACAGCGCAAGACCGCAGCCGCAAGGGAGGCCCGCGATGCCGTCACTTCGTCTTGACAATGTCGCCAAGTACTTCGGCGGGCTGAAGGCCGTCGACGGGATCACCATGGAGGTCAAGCCCGGCGAGATCACCGGGCTGATCGGTCCCAACGGCGCCGGCAAGTCGACCGTGGTGAACATGATCTCGGGGGTGCTGGCGCTGACCAAGGGCGACATCACCGTGGACGGGGTCAGCCTGGCCACCGACCGCGCCGATGTCGTCGCCCGCAAGGGTGTCGCCCGGACCTTCCAGAACATCCGCCTCCTGCCCGAGGCGACGGTGCTGGAAAACGTGCTGATCGGCTTTCACCGGCGTGAGGAAGCCTCGCTTCTGAGCCAGCTCCTGGGCCTGCCGCAGGCGCGGCGTGACACCCGCCGCTTCGAGGCCAAGGCCTGGGACCTCTTGCACCGCTTCCGCATGGAGGAGTTCGCCGACTACGAGGCGGGCAATCTCGCCTACGGCCATCAGCGCCGGGTCGAGATGATGCGCGCCATCGCCGCCGAGCCGGACATCGTGCTGCTCGACGAGCCGGTCGCGGGCATGAACGACGTGGAGAGCGACGAGCTGGCCACGATCTTCCGCGAACTGGCCGAGAGCGGCATGGCGCTCCTGCTGATCGAGCACAACGTCGGCTTCGTGACCCGGCTCTGCCGGCAGGTCTACGTGCTCGACAGCGGGCGCATGATCGCCGCGGGCGATCCGGACAGCGTGACCCGCGATCCCGAGGTGGTCGCGGCCTATATCGGGACTTCGGGGCACTGACATGACCACATTGAAGATCAACGACCTGCATGTGTCCTACGGCGGCGTGAAGGCGCTGCGCGGGGTCTCGCTGCACATCGACGAAGGCGAGATGGTGGCGCTGATCGGCTCCAACGGGGCCGGAAAATCGACGCTGCTGAACGCCCTGTCGAACGTCGTCAAACGCCAGGGCGGCGAGATCGTCTTCGAGGGCCGCGAGACCCGGGGCATGTCGCCCTACGCGGTGTCGCGGGCGGGGCTCCTGCATGTGCCCGAGGGCCGGCAGGTGCTGGCCGACATGAGCGTCTACGAGAACCTCCAGGTCGGGCTCATCGCCCGCGGCAAGCGCGAGACGCTCTACACCCTCGACCATGTCTACGAGCTGTTCCCGGTCCTGCAGGAGCGGCGCGACCAGATTGCCGGCACGCTGTCGGGCGGGCAGCAGCAGATGCTGGCCATCGGCCGGGCATTGATGGGCGGGCCGCACCTTCTGCTGCTCGACGAGCCCTCGCTCGGGCTCTCGCCCCTGATCACCGACCAGGTCTTCGCCGCGCTCAAGCAGCTCAACGCCGAGGGGCTCACCGTGTTGCTGGTGGAGCAGAACGCCCACCGCGCGCTCGAGGCGACCAGCCGGGCCTATGTGCTCGACCGGGGGCAGATCTCCTTTGAAGGGGCCAGCGCCGAACTTGCGGGCAACAAGGCCGTGATCGACAGCTACCTCGGCGCCTGAGCGATGTTTCCGCTTGCGCTCCACCAGCTCTGCCTGCGCGACACCGGGCCGCTCGATCTGCCGGGCATCGCGCGGGGGGCGGGGCTCGACCGGGTGTCGGTCTTCGTCATCCCGCCGGCGCCGAACCTGGACATCTTCCCGCGGCTGACCGCGCAGGACCTGGCGGCCTTCCGCACCACCTGCGCCGCCCATGCGGTGACGGTGCACAACATCGAGGTCTTCTCGATCACGCCCGAAACCGAGGTCGCGGAGTTCACCCCGGCGCTCGACCTCGGGGCCGAGATCGGCGCGCAGCGGCTGACGGCCCTGGTGCAGGACCCCGAGGCCGGTCGCGCGGGCGCCCGGCTGGCCGAACTGGCCGATGCCGCCGCCGCGCGCGGCATGGCGGTGAGCCTGGAGTTCATGAAGTTCTCGCAGTGCCGCTCGATCGGCGCGGGCGAAGAGCTTTTGCGCGCCATCGGACACGAGAATCTCAGCCTGCTGGTCGATCCGCTGCACCTGTTTCGCACCGGCGGCACGGTGGCCGACTTGGCCGCGACCGACCCCGCGCTGATCGGGGCCGCGCAGCTCTGCGACGGGCCGCTGACCGCGCCCGAGAGCCCCTTTGCCGAGGCGGTCGAGGACCGCGGATTGCCGGGCGAGGGGGCCTTCCCGCTCGCCGCCTTCCTCGCGGCGCTGCCGCCGAAGGTGCCGCTCGATCTCGAGGTGCCGATGCAGCGGCTCGCCCGCGCCGGGCTCTCGCCCGGAGAGCGGGCCGAGCGCCTGGTCGCGGCCTCCCGGGCCGTGCTCGAGGCCGCCGCCCCCGCCGGGGCCTGAGCCCCGCGCGCCCTTACCCGTCACATCCTTTGCGAATGGACCAGCCATGACCCGAACAGCCTATATCGCCGGCTATACCCGCACGCCCTTCACCTTTGCCCGCAAGGGCGCGCTGGCGGGCACGCGGCCCGATCACCTGGGCGCCGCGGCGATCCGGGGCCTGCTGGCCCAGACCGGCCTCGCCCCCGACGCGGTTGAAGACGTGGTCTGGGGCTGCGCCTTCCCCGAGGGCGAGCAGGGGCTGAACATCGGCCGCGTGACCGGCCTGCTGGCCGGGCTGCCCGAGACTGTCGCCGGGGCCACGGTGAACCGCTGGTGCGGCTCCTCAATCCAGGCGGTGCAGATGGCGGCGGGCATGCTGATGATGAACGCCGGCGACTGTTTCATCGCCGGCGGCGCGGAAAGCATGTCGCGGGTGCCGATGATGGGCTTCAACGTCCTGCCTCCGCCGGAATGGGAGGCCGAGGCGGTGTCGGATTTCGTCAACGTCGGGCTGACCGCCGAACGGGTGGCGCGGGACTACGGCGTCGACCGCGCCGCGCAGGACGCCTTTGCCTATGCCTCGCAGCAGAAGGCGCTGGCCGCCCAGGCCGATGGCCGGCTCGCCGCCGAGATCACGCCCGTCGAGACCGCGGCAGGGCCGCTCGACCGGGACGGCTGCCCGCGCCAGACCACGCCCGAGAAGCTGGCCGACCTGGCGCCCGCCTTCCTCGAGGGCGGCAGCGTGACGGCGGGTTCCTCCTCGCCGATGACCGACGGGGCGACGGCGCTGATCGTCTGCACCGAGGAGGTCCTCGAACGCCACGGGCTCACGCCCCTGGCGCGGATCGCGGGCTTCGGCGTCTCCGGCTGCGCGCCGGGCATCATGGGCATGGGCCCGGTGGAAAGCTCGAAGAAGGCGCTGTCCCGCGCCGGGCTGGGTATCGCGGACATCGACATCGTGGAGATGAACGAGGCTTTCGCCGCCCAGGCCGAGGCCTGCCGCCGGGCGCTCGAGATCCCCGAGGAGAAACTCAACATCGACGGCGGCGCGATTGCGCTCGGCCACCCGCTGGGCGCCACCGGCGGACGGCTGGTCGGCAAGGCCGCGCAGCTTCTCAAGCGCGAGGGCGGGCGGCACGCGCTGGCCACGCAATGCATCGGCGGCGGCATGGGCATCGCCATGGTTCTGGAGGCAGCATGAGGACGGACATGAAAGCGGCATTCGGCAGCCAGGACACCGGCGTCCGGCGGGCGGCGGTGATCGGCGCGGGCTCCATGGGCGGCGGCATCGCGGCGCAATTTGCCAATGCCGGGATCCCGGTCGACCTTCTCGACATTCCCGGCTCCGACAGCCGCAACGGCCCCGCCGAGGCCGGCATCGCGCGCCAGCTCAAGAGCGGCGGCTTCATGGCCCCCGAGGCGGCGGCGCTGGTGCGCCCCGGCAACGTCGAGGACGACCTGCCGCGGCTCGCCGAGGCCGATTGGATCGTCGAGGCGATCATCGAGGATTTCGATCTGAAGCGCGATCTCTACCGCCAGATCGAGGCCCATCGGAAGCCGGGCAGCACGGTCTCGTCCAACACCTCGACGCTGCTGCGCCGGGACCTCGTGGCGGGTCTGCCCGAGAGCTTCGCCCGGGACTACGTGATCAGCCATTTCTTCAACCCGCCCCGGCAGATGCAGCTTCTCGAGGTGGTCGCGGGCGCGGATACGGCCAAGGAGAGCGCGACCCGCGCCTGGCGCGCGGGGCGCGGGCTCTTGGGCAAGACGGTGGTGGAATGCCGCGACACGCCGGGTTTCATCGCCAACCGCATCGGCTGCTACTGGATCGCCATGGCGGTGCTCGAGGCGGCGGAGCAGGGCCTGAGCGTCGAAGAGGCCGACGCGGTGATCGCCGCCTTCGGCGTGCCGCGCACCGGCGTCTTCGGGCTTCTGGACCTGATCGGCATCGACCTCATCCCGCTGGTCTGGGGCAGCCTGATCCGCTCCTTGCCCGCGGGCGACGGGGCGCATGCCTATGACCTGGCGGGCTCCGAGCTTTCGGCGAAAATGCAGGCGGCGGGGCGCTTCGGGCGCAAGTCCGGCGCGGGGTTCTACCGCAAGGCCGAGGACGGCAGCCGCGAGGCGCTGGACCTCGCAAGTTTCGAGTATCGCCCGCGCCGCGAGGTGGCGGATCTGCCGGGCGGCGGCCGCGACCTCGCCGCGCTGATCGCCGCGGGCGGGCCGCTGGGCGACTATGCCTGGTCGGTGCTGCGCAACCTCGCCCTCTACACCGCCTTGGTCGCGGGTGAGATCGCCCATGACCTGCCCGCCGTGGATACCGCCGTGGCGCTGGGCTACGGCTGGCGCGAGGGCCCGTTCCGGCAGATCGACCGGGTTGGCGCCGGTGAAGTGGTCGCGCGGCTCCGGTCCGAAGGCCGCGAGGTGCCGAAGCTGCTGGAGGGCGCGGCCCAAGCCGGCGGTTTCTACGACGGCACCGCGCCGCGCATCGACCTGTCGGGTGCGCCGCTGGCGGCGGATGACGCCCCGGGCGCTGCCGCCGAGGCCGCGCCGCGCATCCTGGCCGAGACCCCGGGCGGGCGGCTCGAGGATGGCGGCGAGGGGCTCGGCATCCTGCGCATCACCACCAAGATGGGGACCTTCGCGCCCGAGGTCTTCGACCTCTTCGAGGCGGTGCTGGCGCGCGGCGATCTCAAGGCGCTGGTCATCGCGCCGGGCTCGCCCCGGGCGCTGTCGGCGGGCGCGGATCTGTCGCGCTTCCTGGAACTGGCCGAGACGCCGGAGCGGCTCGAGGCCTTCCTGGCGCGCGGCCAGTCGGTCTTTTCCGCGCTGCGCCGGGCGCCCTTCCCGGTGGTCGCCGCGGTGCGCGGCTTGGCGCTGGGCGGCGGCTGCGAGGTGACGCTGCATGCCGACCGCGTGGTCGCCCATGCCGAGGCCCGGATCGGCCTGCCCGAGACGCAGCTCGGCATCCTGCCGGGCTGGGGCGGCTGCACGCGGCTCTTGGCACGGCTCGCCACGCCCGGCAGCGGCCCGCAGGGCCCCGGCGCGCTGGCCGCCCGGCTGGTCGAGACGCTGCTGCCCGGGCCCGTCGCCCGATCGGCGGTCGAGGCGCGGGGCCTCGGGCTCCTGCGCGAGGCGGACGAGATCGTCATGCACGCCGATGACGTCGAACCCGCCGCCTGCGCCATCGCGCGGGCCCTGGCGCGGGACTACAGCGCGCCGGAGGAGGAGCTTTTCACCCTCGCCGGGCCGTCGGGCCTTGCCGGGGCCCTGGCCGGCGCGCGGGCCGCGCGGCAGGCGGGCCGGATCGAGCCGGCGGCGCTGCGCGTGGCCGAGGACCTGGCCGAGGTCGTGACCGGCGGTCCCGAGGGCGACCCGTCGCGGCCGCTCTCCGAGGCGGAGATGCACGCGCTCGAACGCGCGGCGGTGCTGCGCATGGCCGCCCGGCCCGAGACCCGCGCGGCGATGCAGGCCACGTTGAAACGGTAGGAAGTGCACCGGCCTCGCGGAGGGCGGGGCCGGTGTTCAAGCCTTGGAGATCGTCGGAGACGGGGGTCTTGCTGCGGCTGTCGCGAGACTTGGTTGGGGTCCGAGGCTTTGCCGGGAGCGGTCCGCCGTCACCCCGGCCCCCGCAAGCCCGTCCTCAGACCAGCTTCTCCACCTCTTCGCGCAGGATCTTGCCGCTGACCGACCGGGGCAGCGCGTCCATCTCGACGAAATGCACGTCCTTCGGGCGCTTGTAACCCGCGAGCTCGGCGCGGCAGAGCGCCAGCACCTCCTCGGCCTCGAGCGGTGCGGCGCGGGCGACCACGGCGACCGGCACCTCGCCCCAGCGCGCATCCGCCCGGCGCACCACGATGGCATCGGCGACGCGCGGATCGGAGAGCAGCACCCGCTCGATCTCGGCGGGGTAGATGTTCTCTCCGCCGGACTTGATCAGATATTTCGACCGCCCGGCGAAGAGGTAGCCGTCTTCGGTCTTGCGGAACATG
This sequence comes from Roseivivax sp. GX 12232, assembly GCF_021272185.1. Lineage (GTDB taxonomy): Bacteria > Pseudomonadota > Alphaproteobacteria > Rhodobacterales > Rhodobacteraceae > Roseivivax. The sequence goes on along the minus strand of NZ_JAJSEC010000006.1, from coordinate 216,540 downwards.
TCGCCCATGCGGAACCAGCCCCCGGCAAAGTCCTTTGCGGTGACCTCGGGGTTGTTCCAATAGCCCGAAAAGAGCGCGGGCCCGCGCACCCAGGCCTCGCCCGGGTCGCCCTCGGGCACCTCGCGGCCCTCGCCGTCGCAGAGCCGCAGCTCCACCAGGCTCGAGAGCCGTTTGGGAAAGCGCGTCGCGCGTGTGCCGGGCGGGATCACCGCGCCCGACAGGGGGCCCATGCCGGTCTCGGTGGCGCCGAAACTGTCGAGATAGGGGGCGCCGACCAGGGTGGTGATCTCGGCGATGACCTCCGAGGGCACGAGGTCGGCCATGCAGCCCACCGCGCGCACGCCCTGGATCGCGGGTTTCCGCGCCTTCAACTCGGCGATCAGCGGCTCGATGGTCGCGGGCACCAGCAGCAGCCAGCCCACCGGGAAGCGTTCGAGCGCGTCGAGGATCGCGCCCGCGTCGAAGCCGTCCACCACGTAGCCCGGTGCGCCGGACATCAGGGTCGAGACCAGGTGCTCGGTGCCGCCGATGTGGAACATCGGGGCCCAGGCGACATAGCCGTCGCCGGGCAGGATGCCGAGGTCGAGCCGCAGCGTGCTCATCCGCGCGATCTGCGCGCGATGGCTGATCACCGCCGCCTTGGGCCGCCCGGTGGTGCCCGAGGTGTAGATGATGAAGAGCCCGTCCTCGGCCTCGGCGGCGACCTCGGTCTCGCCGGGGGCGGAGAGCTCGGCGAACCCCGCGACGGGGCAGGGTCCGGCCACCGCCGCGGCCATCTCGGCGTGGCGCGGCGAGGCGACGATCAGGCCGGGGCCGACAAGCTCCATGCAGTAGCGCAGCTCGGGCTCGGTCAGGCGGGTGTTCTGGCAGGCGTTGATCAGCCCCAGCTTGGCGCCCGCGAGCTCCAGCACGGTGTAGTCGATCGAGTTCTCCGACAGGACCGCGACCCGGTCGCCGCGCCGGAGCCCGCGCTGGGCGAGGGCCGCGGCGCAGCGGTCCACCCGGTCGATCAGCTGGGCATAGCTCAGGTCGGTCGTCCCGTCGGTCAGTGCAAGCGCCCCGGGCCGTTCGTGGGCGCGCATCGCCACCAGCGGATAGACGGTCATCTGGGCGGCCCGGGCGGTGTCGGTCATTCCTGGTCTCCGAAGCGGAAGGTGGCGGTGAGAAGCGGCGCCTCCTCATCCGCGCGATAGAGCGCGGCGCTGCCGCCGTCGCGGCGCGCGCAGAGGTGATCGCCCTCGCGGACATTGCCGAGAAACCGCGCCTCGACCTCGCGCAGCGCGCCTTCGTTCTCGCCGTCGAGAAGCGCGTTCATCAGCACGGCAAGGTTCGCCGGGCCCGGGTTGATGCGCAGAGGCCCAAGCCCCGCCGCCTCGGCGGCGTCGCGCGACAGGTGGATCTCGTTGTCGTCGTTCAGAAGCGCGCACCATCGCGCCATGTCCGCGCCCGAGACCGGGCCGAAGCGGAAGGTCGGGGCGTCGGTCATTGGGCCTCCGGTGCGGGAAAGACGATGTGCAGCGCGATCTCGGACGCGGGGGTGCCGCCCTCGGTCAGCGCCACGGCGAGATGCAGGTGATCGGCGGCGCCATAGGCCCGGCTGGGCCGCCGCTCGAGGCCGGCCACTTTGGCCTCGACGGTGTAGTCGCGGTCGATCTGGAGCGGCGCATGCAGCGTGATCCGGCAGCCCGCCAGCACCGGGCCCGCGGCGAAGTCCAGCCCGAGGCTCTCGCTCAGCTCCTTGATCGGCTGCGGCAGCCCGCCGAGCGCGCCGAGGAAGGCGAAGATCGGATGCGCCCCTGCGCCTTGCCGGGCCAGCGCGCCCGACATCCGCCGCACCGCGTCGTCCGCCTGCCGGGTGAGGCGGTAACGGCTCTGAGGGATGGGCGGATGCGCGGCGGGGGCAGGCATGAGGTCAGGCGCCGGGTCCGAGGGCCGTGCTGGCAGAGCAGGGGCGTAGGGGCATGAGGCGAGACCTTCCGTGGCGCGTGGCGCGCGGTCTAGAAGCCGCGCGGTAGGGGTGTGACGCGCGGGTGAGAGGTGATGGGTGGGGCGATCATTGTGTGAATAGAGGTATCTGTCAATATGCAGATGAGGCGCATGTGTATGCAAATAGGGTAAGCCTGTGTGCGCTTGCGGGGCCTTTCGGCCGCCCGTGGCAGGAACAAATGCACGCACATAGCGTGGCATCGGGGGCTTTTGGAACAGCGGCGGTCCAACGGGTGGGCTCTGCGCGCCGCCTGCGGGGATGATGCGGCTGGTATCCGACCCGCTCTCGCGGACGCCGCTGGATCAAAATGAGCCGTTCTGGATACACAGGAGTGTCGCGCCCAAACCTTGCCGCGTTGCGGCGCAAACGGCGGGCGGCAGGGCAATCGCCAGCACTGCTTGGGTATCTCCCTCCCGGCCGCTCATGCCACGCCACCCAACCCCGACAAAGCCCTTTGACCACATCCCGGATTTCGCATACAAAATACTACCCGCGCTCCGCCTCGGGCCGTCCATCCGGCGGCGCGGCGGCACGCTTTCTTGCGCCGTCCCGGGCGCGCTTTCAGCACGGATCCGCGCCCCATGACAGCCGCTGCCCAGCCGAAGATGAACGCCACCGAGCAGGCCTACCAGATCATCCGCCGCGACATCCTGACCGGCAAGCTCGAAGAGGGCGAGCGGCTGACCGAGACGCGGCTCTCCGAGGACCTGGGCCTCAGCCGGACACCGATCCGCGAGGCCATCGGGCGGCTCATTCTCGAGGGCTTCATCGACCGGCAAAGCGGCTATACCACCAGGGTCGCCTATTTCCCCGAGGACGAGGCCGAACAGGTCTACGAGATCCGCCGCCTGGTCGAATGCTACTCGGTCCAGCGCGCCGCGCGGCTCGCGACCGAGGAGGACCTGGCCGAGCTGCGCCGCATCCACGCGGTCATGCAGGCCAACACCCCGCCGCGTGACGACAGTGCCTACCAGGTGCTGGTCACCGCCAACGAGGAATTTCACCGCACCATCGTGAATGCCGCACGCTCGCCGCGGCTGACGGCGCTGATGACCACTGTGCTGGATGTCAGCATGGTGGTGCGCACCTATTCGATGTTCTCCGAACACGACCTGCGGCGCAGCCTGCACCACCACGCCGAGATCATCGACGCCATCGAGGCGCGCTCGCCGGAATGGGCCTCCAGCGTCATGTCGGCGCATCTCCTGGCCGGGGCCTCGCGGGTGGCGACGCATATTCAAAGCTCGCAACAGGCGAAGGACGGGGCGTGAGCCTGCCCTTCGAGGAGATCGCCGCGCGCGCGACCCGCTGGGGCTTTTGCGAGGCGCCCGAGGTCTCGCTGCCGCTGGATGCGGCCAAGGCGCCGGGAGCGGGGCCCTTGGCGGGCCTGACCCTCGGGGCGAAGTCCAACTTCCGGGTCGCGGGCCAGGCCTGGACCGCTGGCATCGGCGCGCGCGCGGGCGAGCTGGCCGAGGCCGATGCGCCGCTGGTGGCGCGGCTGCGCGGCGCGGGGGCGCGCATCCTGTCGCGGCTTTCCATGGACGAGGGCGCGCTGGGGGCGGCCTGCGACAACCCGCATTTCACCCGCTGCGAGAACCCGGCCTGGCCCGGGCATTCGCCGGGTGGCTCCTCGGGCGGCTCGGCGGCAGCGCTGGCGGCGGGGGCGGTGGACCTCGCACTTGGCAGCGACACCATGGGTTCGGTGCGCATCCCGGCGGCCTATTGCGGGGTCTTCGGGCTGAAGTTCGGCGCGGGGGCGGTGTCCGATGCGGGGCTCTTCCCGCTGGCGCCGAGCCTCGATGCGCCGGGGATCTTCGCGCGGGATGCGGATGGGCTGACGGCGCTGCTGGATGTGCTTTTGCCCGAGACCCGCGCGGCGACGCCCCTCGGCTGGTACGCGCCGGACGCGGCGCAGCTGGCGGGCTGCACGCCCGAGGTCCAAGCGTTCTATGACGCCTGCCGCGATGCGCTCGGCGCCTCCCTCGGCCCGTCCGACCCGCTGCCGCCCATGGACTTCGAAGAGCTGCGCGGCACCGCCTTCCTGCTGACCGAGATCGAGGCGGCCCAGAGCCTCGGCGGCGTGCCCGGCCTCAGCCCGGGGCTGCGCAAGCTCATCGACTACGGCGCGGCGATCCCGGAGGAGAAGGCCCGCGCGATCCGCGCGTCGCTCGCGGAGACCGCATCCGCCGTGCAGTCCGCCCTCGAGGGCCCGCGCGTGGCGCTTCTGCCCACGGTGGCGGAGCCGGCCTTCCCGCTCGGGGGCCGCCCGCCGCGGGGGCAGGCGGATTTCACCGTCATGGCCAATGTCGCGGGCTGCCCGGCGCTGGCGCTGCCCGCCCCCGGGGCGCAGCCGCCGGTCTCGGCGCAGCTGGTCGGGCCGAAAGGCAGTGAGCGCCGTCTGGTGGCGCTTGCCGAAGAGATCCTCGCGCGGCTCTGAGCCGCGCTCAGCCGCCCGCCTGCCGGGCCGCGCCGGGGGCGAAAAGCTCGGCGCATTCCTCGCGCAGCACGTTCTTCTGCACCTTGCCCATGGTGTTGCGGGGCAGGGCCTCGCGCAAAACGTAGCGCTTCGGGCGCTTGTAGTTGGCCAGCCGTCCCGAGACCTCCTCGGCGATCCCGTCGAGGTCGGGGCCCGCGCCCTCGGCCACCAGCACCGCCACGACGCCTTCGCCGAAATCCGCGTGCGGCACGCCGATCACCGCGCTTTCGCGCACGCCCGGCAGATCGTCGAGCAGCTGTTCGACCTCCTTCGGGTAGACGTTGTAGCCGCCTGAGATGATCAGGTCCTTCTCGCGGCCGACGATGGTCACATAGCCCTCGGCGTCGATCCGCCCGAGGTCGCCGGTGATGAAGAAGCCGTTCTCGCGCAGCTCCTCGGCGGTCTTTTCCGGCATCTGCCAGTAGCCCTTGAAGACATTGGGCCCGCGCACCTCGATCATGCCGGTCTCGCCGGCGGGGAGCGGGGTGCCCTCCTCGCCCATGATGCGAATCTCCACGCCCTCGAGCGGGAAGCCCACGGTGCCCGCGCGGCGGTCGCCGTCATAGGGGTTCGAGGTGTTCATGCCGGTCTCGGTCATGCCGTAGCGTTCGAGGATGGCGTGGCCGGTGCGTTCGCGGAAGCGGTCGTGGGTCTCGGCCAGAAGCGGCGCGCTGCCCGAGGTGAAGAGCCGCATATGCCCGGCGCGGTCGCGGTCGAACGCGGGGGCGTCGAGAAGCCGGGTGTAGAAGGTCGGCACGCCCATCATCGAGGTGGCGCGCGGCAGTGCCTCGAGCACGGCCTCGGTCGAGAAGCCCGGCAGCCAGATCATCGACCCGCCGGCGTTCATCAGCACGTTGCAAGCCACGAAGAGCCCGTGCGCGTGGAAGATCGGCAGGGCGTGCAGCAGCACGTCCGCGTCGGTGAAGCGCCAGGTGCGGGTCAGCGTCTCGGCGTTGGAGGCGAGGTTGCCATGGGTCAGCATGGCGCCTTTTGAACGCCCGGTGGTGCCCGAGGTATAGAGGAAGCAGGCCAGGTCCTCTTGCGTGCAGGGGGTCACCTCGGTGACCGGGGCCGCCTCGGCGACCCGCGCGGCGAAGCTGCCCTGTTCCTCGGCGTCGAGCGTCAGGAGAAGCGCGCCCGCGGCCTCGGTGATCGGGCGCAGCGCATCCTCGGCGGAGGGGTCGGTGACGACGATCTTGGGCGCCGCGTCGCCGACGAAATAGCCGATCTCGTCGGGCGTATAGGCGGTGTTCAGCGGCAGGAAGATCACGCCCGACTGCAGGCAGGCGAGGTAGAGCGCCAGCGCCTCGGGGGACTTCGGGCATTGCATCGCCAGACGGTCGCCCTTCTCCAGCCCCTCGGCACTGAGCATCCCGGCGATGCGGGCGGCGCGTGCGGCCATATCTGCGTAAGACAGCACCTGCCCGCCCGGCAGATGCAAAAGCGGCGCCGGGCTGTCGGCGCGGCCTCCGATCAGCATGTCGTAGAGCGGATTTGTCATCTCGTCGTCTCCTGCAATGTCACGCCGCCGCGTGAAGCCTGACCGTCATCGCCGTGGTGCCATCGGGGCGCCGCGCCCAGAGCTCGGCCCCCTCGGTGCTGTCGCGCCCCTCGAGCGTGAAAGGCGCGGTGACGAAAAGCGGGGCCATGGCGCGGATCTTGATCGCCGAGAGCGCCCGGCCCTCCAGCCGTTCGAGGCCCAGCCCGATGAGCAGCGTCGCGGTCAGCGGGCCATGCACCACCAGCCCCGGGTAGCCCTCGGTGCCGCGGGTGTAATCGGCGTCGTAATGGATGCGGTGGCCGTAGAAGATCAAGGCCGAGTAGCGAAAGAGCAGCACCGGGTCGGGGTGGATCTCGCGGGTGAAATCGGCGTCCTCGGGCACGGGTTTGCCCGGGGGCGGGGGCGCGTCCGGGTCCGGCGCGGCGCGGTAGACGATGTTCTGGGTCTCGCGCAGCCGGTGTTCGCCCGCGACGCTGAAGTCGTGGTCGACGGTGACGAAGCAGAGCCGCCCCGAGCGGCCGGTCTTCTCTTCGACGCTGCGGATGGTCGAGAGCTTCTGCACGTGTTCGCCCAGGCGCAGGGGTTTGTCGATCTCGACCCGCCCGCCGGCCCACATCCGCCGCGGCAGCCCGAAGTCGGGGATGAAGCGCCCGAGCTTCTCATGGCCGTCGGCGCCCAGTTCCGAGGCGCGGATCTGGGGATTGAAATAGAGGTAGTGCCAGAAGGGCGGCAGCGGATCGCCCTCCTCCAGCGTGGCCTCCTGGTCGAGCGTCAGCTGCATGAGCCGCGCCTGGCGCAAATCGAGGCTGTCCTCGGCCCGCTCGCTGCGGCCGACGGCCTCCTGCAGGGCCTTGTCCCGGGTTTCGGTGCTCATGTCATCGGCCCTCGAACCGGGGTTTGCGCTTCTCGGCGAAGGCGCGCTGCCCCTCCTGGTAGTCGGCGCTGTCGAAACAGGCGCGCACCAGCGCCTCGACCCGTTCGGGGTCGCGGGCGCCCTCGGGGCGCGCCAGTTCCAGGAGCGCCGCCTTGACCGCCCGGATGGTCAGCGGCGCATTGGCGGCGAGCCGGTCGATATAGGCGGCGCATTCGGCCTCGAACTGGTCGACCGGGTAAAGGAAATCCGCGATGCCCGCCGCGCGGGCCTCCTCGGCGTTGAGCCGGCGGCCGGTGAAGAGCAGATCGGCGGTCCGCGCGTGGCCCAGCCGCGACAGGAGCGAGGCGACGCCCTCGTAGCCGTAACCCAGCCCCAGCTTGGCGGGCGTGATGGCGAAACGCGCATCCGCGGCGGCGAGCCGCAGGTCGCAGCGCATGGCGATGCCGAGCCCGCCGCCGATGCAGTAGCCCCGGATCAGCGCGAGGACCGGCACCGGCATGACCTCGACCGCGCGCTCGGCCCGGGCGACGGCGGCGTTGTAGCGCGCCGCCCCCGTGGCATCGCTGCGGGTCTCGCCGAACTCCGAGATGTCGGCGCCCGCGACAAAGGCCCGGTCGCCCGCGCCCTCCAGCACCAGCACCCGCAGGTCCGGGTCCGTGGCAAGCTCGTCGCAGATCTCGGCCAGCGCCTCCCACATGGCGAGCCGCATGGCGTTCATCTTCTCGGGCGCGTTGAAGACGATCCGGGCCACGCCGCCCGCGCGGCGCAGCAGGATGCGGCCCTCGGCAAAGGGCGTCTCGCGCGTCACGTCCCCGTCCATTGGCCGCCTCCGTCGATGTCCACCACGGTGCCGTTCAGATAGCCCGCGCGCGGCGACAGAAGCATGACCGCCAGGGCGGCGACCTCCTCGGGGTCGGCGGGGCGGCCATAGGGGAAGCGGTCCGGGTCGACCATCTCGCGCCAGCGGGCCGCGTCGCCGAGCTCGGCCTGGGCCTTGCGCTTCATGAAGTCGGTCATCCGGTCGGTCAGCGTCGGCGAGGGGTTGATGCCGAAGACCCGCAGCCCCGCGCCCTGGGCCTCGGCCCCCAGCGCCTGGGTGAAGGCGATGAGCGCCGCATTGGCCGCCGAGCCCGAGATATAGGCCGGCCGGTTCGCCCGTCCCGCCATGCCGATGATGTTCAGCATCGCGCCCGAGCCCCGCGCCGCCATCTGGGGCAGGAGCTGCTGACACAGGTGGATGTAGCCGAAGACCTTGAGCTCCCAGTCCTGCCGCCAGTCTTCGATCGACAGATCGCCCAGCCGCCCGGCGCGGATGGCGCCCGCGTTGTTGATCAGGATGTCCGGCAGGTCGACTGCCTCGAGCAGCGCCGCCCGGCCCGCGTCGCTGCCGAGATCGGCGGGCAGCACCGCGACCCGCGCGGGGTCCTCGGGGGCCAGCGCCGCCTGCGCCTCGGCGAGCCGCTCGGCGTCGCGGGCGACCAGCGTGACCCGCGCCCCCTCGGCCAGGAGCGCCGCGGCGATGGCCCGCCCGATGCCCTTGGAGCCGCCGGTGATCAGCGCGTGCCGTCCAGAAAGCCCAAGGTCCATCAGCCGTCTCCGTCGATGTAATACTGGATCTCGAAGAAGCTGCAGCCTGCCTCAGAGGTGAAGGGCCCGTGTTCGGTGCCGGGCGGGCGGCAGGCATAGGCGGGCGCCTCGAAGGCCGTGCCGCCTTTGCCTTCCGCGTCGCAGCCGGTGACCAGCACGCCCGAGAGCAGATAGACCTCTTCCCAGTAGTCATGCACGAAGACCGCAGGCGCCACGGCGCCGGGCTGGAAGCGGATCAGACGGGTGCGGACGCCGGTCTTGGCCTCTTCGTCCAGCGCGCCCGAGAGCATCTTCATCTCGACCCCCGGCGCGCCGCCGGGCACCGGCTCCCAGCCGGTCTCCTCGTTCAGGGCATGGAAGGGCACGGCGGGTTTCAGGGTCATGGCACGGGCTCCGGTTCGGGGGTGACGGCGCGGGTCAGCGCGCGGTGCAAGGCAAGAAGGTCGGGCGCCTCGGGCAGGGCGGTCACCGCCTCGGCCAGGGCGCGGGCGGCGGGCGGCGGCACCCGGCCATGCGCGGCGTTGAGGTGAAACTTTTCCAGTAGGTCCGCCTCGGACATCGGGTTTTCCGGGTCGCCCCAGGCCGCGGGGCATTCCGCGCTGCGCTCGGGCCCAGAGGACCGCGCGACGGTGACCCTGGCGCCATAGGCCTCCGGGAAGGCGGCGTCATGGGCCGGGTCCTGTTCCAGCCGCACGCGGGCGCGCAGCGCGGCGATGCCGGGATCGGTCAGCGCGGCGCCCTCGAAATCGGCCACGCCCGGCCGTCCGCGCAGGAGCGTCACCGCCACCGCGTGCTGCAGGCTGAAGCGCGCGGCATCGCCGCTCCGGGGCTCGGGCGCGTCGCAGAAGTCGATCGCCGCACCATAGGTGGCGACGCGGATCTCCGCGGCCTCGGTCACGCCGTCCTCGCGCAGCGCCAGCGCCGCCGAGATCGCGGGATGGGTGTGGCGGCAGGCCGGGAAGGGCTTGTAGCTCATCTCGGTGATCGCCCAGGGGCCCGGCGCGGTCAGCGGCGCGGGATCGGCGCCGGGGTAGTGGCTCGCGAAAAAGCCCATGCGCCCGGTCAGGATCGCCCGCGGCCCGCGGAAGCCCGCCGCGCCCAGTTCGGCCGAGAAGACGCCGGCGCGGGCGGCATGGGCGGTGGCGAGCTGCTTGGAAAAGCTGGGCTCCAGCCGGCACTGCCAGATCCCGGCGGCCTGCATGCCCGCCTGTCCCAGTGCATCGGCGGTCGCCTCGGCGTCGAGCCCGCGCAGCCGGGCAGCACTGAGCGTCGCGCCGAAGACCCCGCAGGTGCCCGAGTTGTAGAAGGGGGTATAGCCGCCCGAGGCCGCGACCCGACCGATCCGCGTGGCGATCTCGTAGCCCGCGACCAGCGCATCGAGAAGACCTGCGCCCGGGGTCTTGCGGCGCAGGCCCAGGGCCAGGGCGGCCGCGCAGATCGTGTCGCCGGGATGCAGGATCGAGGCGCGGTGCAGATCGTCCATCTCTAGCACATTGCCGAGCGCCCCCAGCGCCAGCGCCGCGGTCTGCGCGTCCGAGCGCAGGGGCGCGAAGGCCATGCCCAGAAGATCGCCGCCCTCGACCCCCAGCGCCGCCGCCAGCGCGCGGGCCTGCGGCGCGCCGCGCGCGGCCAGGATGCAGCCCAGCCAGTCGAGCAGGCAGAGCCGCGCCGCGGCCCGGGCCGGAGCGTCCGGCGCGGCGCTGGAAAGCGCGATCAGAGCCGATTCGGCGGAGGCGGGGTCATGGGTCATTTCGCATACAAAATCCGCTATACACCCTCAGGATTGCCCCGATTCTGCGTGCAGATCAAGCGCCATGAGCCTGCATATAACGCTGGAATCGCATGTTCTTGGGCGGGCCCCACATATTTCGCAATGATTTTCAGCAGCTTGCAGGAATCTTCATTCTGCATACAAAAAAATTTTGCAATCACGCCGTTTCGGGACATACTCGATGGCAAGAGCAAGGGCGTGTCCGGCCTGAACCGGGCCGCCCGGCGGCCGCGAAGATCGGCCGCCATGCCATTGGGGCAAGACGATCGGGACAGACGATCCACCCTGCCGGCTGGTCGGCGGGCCCAACCAACAGGAGAGTTCGCATGAACCAAGCTGAGTTTAACCGCCGCACATTCATGGCCCTGATGGGCGCCACCGCCGCCTCGGGCGCCTTCGGCACCGCGGCCCGCGCGCAGGAGGCGCTGAAGCTCTGGGCGCCGGGCATCGCCAAGGTCGGCGCGCAGGACTGGTCCGACATGGAGTCCCAGGCCGGGATCAGCATCAACGCCATCGCCAAGTCGGCCCGCGCCGATGAATCGATCCAGAAGATGGTCGTGGGCGACGGCAACGCGCTTTATGACGCCATGACCGACAACGGCGGCGGCATGGAGGACGCGCTGGCCTCGCAGGGGGCGATCGCCGAGCTCGACATCTCGCGGATCCCGAACTGGGCCAATATCCTCGAGAGCTACCAGGAGGGCGGCGACAGCGCCGACACCATCCGCCACGACGGCAAGGTCTATGCCGTGCCCTATATCTCCAACGCCGACAGCCTGGCCTTCAACCACGAGGTCATCGGCGAGGAGCTGACCTCCTGGGAGGCGCTTTTCGACAGCCAGTTCCGCGGCCGGGCGGCGATGCAGAACGACTTTGGCCCGACGCTGACCAATACCGCGATCTACCTCAAGCAGTCCGGCAAGGGCGACATCGACAACCCCTCGGACATGACCGAGGACGAGGTGCGCCAGACCTGCGAGTTCCTCATCGACCTCAAGAAGAAGGGCCACTTCCGCACCTTCTGGGACGGGGTGCAGAACGGCGCCGACCTTCTGTCCTCCGAAGAGGTGCTGGTCTCCTCCTGCTGGGAGGTGATCCAGATCTTCGCGGCCCGCAAGAACGGCCAGGACATCCGCTACGGCACGATGAAGGAAGGCCACCAGAGCTGGAACAACATCGTCATGCTGACCCGCGGCGGCCAGGAGCGCGGCATGGAAGAGGCCTTCTACAGCCTCGCCAATGTCTACCTCAGCCCCTGGTTCGGCGCGCAGACCCTGGCGGGCCTGGGCTTCACCCCGCAGATGACCGGCGTGTCCGAATTCGTCGAGGCCAACGGCGACATGTTCGACGATGACACCAAGGCGATCATGGCCGAGCGGCTCGAGCGCAAGCAGGCGCGCCGCGCGGTGGCCGGCAACTCCTGGCAGAACGTCTTCCCGACCAACATCCGGGCCTACCAGGACTGGTGGTCGCGCGTTCAGGCGGCCTGATCCACATGGCGGTGCAAAGCACAGAAACGGTCGGCGGGGCACGTCCCGTCGACCGGACCACGCCCCCCTGGCGCGAGCGGCTGGTGCCCTGGGTCTTCCGCGCACCGCTGATCTTCATGGTGATCTTCTTCGCCCTGCCGATGGCGATGACCGTGGTCTTCTCGGTCTTCGAGCGCACGATGTTCTGGATGGAGCCGGGCTTCACCCTGTTCTCCTACGAGAACTTCTTCTTCTCGGCACGGCTGACGAACTTCCTCAACTCGATGAAATACTCGCTGATCTCGGTGGCGATCTGCTTCGTCTTCGGCTTCCCCATCGCGGTCTTCGTGCGCAAGTCGATCCCGCAGGTGGCGCAGCACCGAGTGGTGCTGCTGTTCATCCTGCCCTTCATGGTCTCCGAGATCATCCGCGTCTTCGCCCTGCGCCCGGTCCTGCAGCGCAACGGGCTGGTGAACACCACGCTGATGGACCTGGGCATCATCGACGAGCCGATCACGGCGCTTCTTTACACCCATACCGGGGTGGTGATCGGCGAGGTGCTGTCCTTCCTGCCCTTCATCGTCTTCTCGGGCTTCCTCGCGATGGAGGCGGTGCCGAAATACATCTTCGAGGTCTGCGACGACCTGGGCGTCGGCCCCTGGCGGCGCTTCAAGGACGTGATCCTGCCGCTCGCGGCGCCGGGGATCTTCGCGGGCTCGGTCTTCATCTTCGTCAACGGGCTGGGCGTGGCGCTGCTGCCGAACATCCTGGGCGGGGCGGGGGCCGTGAACGCCGGGCTGATCGCCACGCAGGCGATCACCGCGCTCGACTTCCCGCTCGCCATGGCGGTGAGCGCGATCATGATGGCCACCCTGATGACGCTTCTGTGGATCGGGCACCGGCTTTTCGATCTCACCAAGATCCTCACCCCGCTGAGCTGAGGGCGCGCGCATGAACGACTACGACAATCCCTGGCTGCATCGCCTGAAGTGGGCCTACCTGCTCTTCGTGGTGCTGACGCTGATGACCCCGGTCCTCTACGTCATGTATGTCTCGTTCAACGCCAACGGTTTCGGCGCGAACGAATATGTCTTCACGCTCGAGTGGTACGGGCTGATCTTCTCGGACGAGCTGTTGATCGGCGCCTTGCGCTGGACGCTGATGCTGGCGGTGGTGGTGACCGTGATCACCGTGCCGATGGCGCTCTTGGCGGCCAAGCACTACAAGTCGGCGGGCAACAAGATCTTCCCGGTCTTCCTGCTGCTGGCGCCGCTGTTCGTGCCGCCGGACATCCTGGGCTCGGCGCTCCTGGTGTCCTTCAAGAACCTCAACATCGCCTTCATCTGGCTGGGCGACCAGCTCGGCACCGCGATGTTCGACGGCTGGTTCCGGCTGAGCTTCCTGACCGCGACGATCGGGCTGATCATCTACACGATCCCCTATTCCTTCGTGGTGATCCTGATCACCATGGGCCGTTACCGCCCCGAACAGACCGAGGCCGCGCGGGCCTGCGGGGCCAACGGCTGGCGCGCCTTCTGGGACATCGAGTTCCCGCAGATCCGCGCCGGTGTTTTCTCGGCCTGCGCCTTCACGGTGATCCTGGTCTTCAACGAATACACCCGCACGAGCCTTCTGAAGGGCGGGTTCGACACCTTCACCACGGTGCTGATCAGCCAGATGCTCAACACCGGCATGTCGCCGCAAAGCTATGCCATGTCCGCCATGGTCAGCTTCGTCGCCATCGCCGTGATCGGCTCCATCATCCTTTTCACCATGATCCGCGCCGAGAGCCTCTCGCGCGTGGCCCGCGCCAAGGCGGCGCCGGTGGGATCGTGACCCAGATCGAGACCCAGGGGACCCAGCAGATGACCGACAGCCAAGCTCCCGCCGTCGAGGTGCGCAACCTCGCCAAGCACTACGGTGACTTCGTGGCGCTCCAGAACGTCAATGTCTCGATCGGGGCGGGCGAGTATTTCGTCCTGCTCGGGCCCTCGGGCGGGGGCAAGACGACGCTCCTGCGCACCATCGGCGGCTTCCAGAAGCCGACCCATGGCGAGGTGCTGCTGCATGGCCGCAGCGTCGGCCACCTGCCGCCCGACAAGCGCCCGACCAGCATGGTCTTCCAGGCCTATGCGCTGTTCCCGCACATGAGCGTGGAGCAGAACGTGGGCTACGGGCTCAAGGTCGCGGGGCTGCCGCGCGCGCAGGTCGCCGAAAAGGTCGCCGCGGCGCTGGAGCAGGTCGGGCTCACGCCCTTTGCCGCGCGCCGTCCGCACGAGTTGTCGGGCGGCCAGCAGCAGCGCGTGCAGCTCGCCCGGGCCATCGTGCTCGACCGCGACATCCTGCTGCTCGACGAGCCGCTGGCGGCGCTGGATGCGCAGCTCCGCAAGGACATGTGCCTCGAGCTCAAGCACCTGCAGGAGAAGGTCGGCATCACCTTCATCCATGTCACCCACAACCAGGAAGAGGCGATGACCGTGGCCGACCGGATCGCGCTCATTGCCAATGGCGAGCTGGTGGAGTTCGGCCGCGCCCGCGACATCTACCGCGCGCCGGAGAAGACCTTCACCGCCAGCTTCGTGGGCGAGAACAACGTGCTGAAGGGCCGCGTCGCCGAGGCCGCGGGCAGCGAGATCATCGTCGACGTGGCGGGCTCGCGGCTGCAGGTCGACAAGCGCGGCCTCGCGGTCAGCGACGGGCAGGAGGTGACGCTCTCGATCCGTTCGGAATGCGTGGCGCTCGACCGGGTGAACGGGGCCGAGACGCCGGCGGACGGCTTCTCGATCACCGGGGCCTATGACGAGTCGGTCTACCTTGGCCTGACCACCTCGCACCTGGTGCATCTGCCCGACGGCACCGAGATGGTCAGCCGCGAGATCGCCGACAGCGACGAGCGCCTGCCCGAGGCCGGATCCCGCGTGCGGCTGTCCTGGAAGCCCTCCGACATCCGCCTGCACGTGGAGTGATCCCCATGCCCTCCAATCCGCGCATCCCCTTCCAGCTGTCCTCGGACCGCGCGCCGCTCGACGGGCCGGACGGCAAGCCGCTGATCGTCCATATCGTGATGAACATCGAATACTGGCCGATCGAGCGGGCCATGCCGCGCGGCATCATCCCCGCGCCGCATGGCGCCACCCCGGCGCCGCCGGATGTGCCCAATTTCTCCTGGGTGGAATACGGCATGCGCTGCGGCATGCCGCGCATCCTCGACATGCTCGACCGCAAGGGGCTGCCCTGTTCGGCCTTCATCAACGCCCAGGTTGCGGACGTCTACCCGACGCTCATGGGCGCGGTGAAGGACGCCGGCTGGGAGCTGGTGGGCCACGGCTGGTTCCAGCAGTCGCTGAAGCAGGCCGAGGACGAGGCCGACGTGATCCGCCGCAGCCTCGACCGGCTGGAGCGGGTGGCGGGCCACAGGCCCCGCGCCTGGCTGGGTCCGGGCCTCGGCGAAAGCGAGGACACCCCCGACATCCTCAAGTCCGAGGGCGTGGAGTTCCTGCACGACTGGGCGCTCGACGACCTGCCGGTCTGGATGAAGACCAAGCACGGGCCGCTTCTCGGGCTGCCCTATACCTTCGAGCTGAACGACGTGCCGGTCTACGCCATCCAGAACGGATCGAGCGACGAATACCTCAAGCGCGTCGAGGCGACGCTGGCCACCTTCGAGCGCGAGCTGGCCGCGCAGCCCCGGGTCATGACCCTGGCGCTGCACCCGCATATCATCGGCGTGCCGCATATCGCGCATTTCTTCGAGGCCGCGCTCGATCTGCTCATGGCGCGGGAGGACACCGTCTTCCTGACCTCGAGCGGCATCGGCGACTGGTATCTCGGGCAGGACCCCGACGGGGCCGCCCGGCTGATGGAGGCGCAGTGATGGCGGATCGTTCGCTTGCCCTCGACGGGCTCAAGGTTCTGGACCTCACCCGGGTGCGCGCCGGGCCGACCTGCTGCCGCGTGCTGGCCGATTTCGGCGCCGATGTGATCAAGATCGAGGCGCCGGTGGGCGCCGACCCCTCGGCCGGGGTTTCGGGGGCGCGGCACGGCTACGACATGCTGAACCTGCACCGCAACAAGCGGTCGCTGACGCTGAACCTCAAGGCGCCCGAGGGCCGCGCGCTCTTCCTGCGCATGGTCGAAAGCGCCGACGTGGTGGTCGAGAACTTCCGCCCCGACGTGAAGGACCGGCTGGGCATCGCCTATGACGACCTGAAGGCGGTGAACCCGCGGGTGATCCTGGCCTCGATCTCGGGTTTCGGACAGGACGGGCCCTATGCCCGACGGGCGGGCTTTGACCAGATCGCCCAAGGCATGGGCGGGCTCATGGGCGTCACCGGAGAGGCCGGCGGCGGGCCGATGCGCGCGGGCGCCGCGGTGGCCGACAGCGCCTCGGGGCTCTACGCGGCGATCGGCATCCTCGTGGCGCTGCAGGAGCGCGAACGCTCGGGGCAGGGGCAGTGGGTGCAAAGCTCGCTGCTCGAGGCACAGATCGCGATGATGGACTTCCAGGCCGCGCGCTACCTCGTCGAGGGCGAAGTGCCGCAGAGCTCGGGCAACGACCACCCCTATGTCACGCCCATGGGCGTGGTTGCGACACGGGACGGATACCTCAACCTCGGCATCGGCAGCGATGCCCAGTGGCGGGCCTTCTGCGGCCTGATCGACCAGCCCGACTGGGGCGAGGACGCGAAATGGGCGACCAATGCCGCCCGCTTCGAGCGCCGGGCCGAGCTTTGGGACCTGCTGAACCCGATCTTCGCCGAGCGCGACACCGCCGATTGGGTCGAAGCCCTCGAGGCGGTCGGCGTGCCCGCCGGGCCGATCTACAAGATGGACGAGGTCTTCGCCGATCCGCAGGTCACCCACCTCGGCATCGCCGCCCCCGTCCACCACCACGCCCGCGGCGAGACGCGGCTGGTGGGCCAGCCGGTGACGCTCTCGCGGACGCCGGCCTCGATCTACGTGTCCGCGCCCGATGCGGGCGCCCATTCCGAGGCGATCCTGGCCGAGGCCGGCCTGTCGCCCGAGGAGATCGCCGCGCTGAGGGCGCGCAACGTCATCTGAAGGACAGAGCCATGAACCACTACGATCCCGACATGATCACGATGCCGGTTGCCCCGGCCTTCGAGGATATCCGCGACGCGGTGGCGCGGCTCTGCGACGACTTCCCCAATGAATACTGGCTGAAGCTCGACAAGGAGGACGCCTATCCCCACGACTTCGTCACCGCGCTGACCGAAAGCGGCTTTCTCGGCGCGCTGATCCCCGAGGAATACGGCGGCTCGGGCCTGCCGCTCGCCGCCGCCGCCGCGGTGCTCGAGACGATCCACGCCAAGGGCTGCAACGCCGCCGCCTGCCACGCGCAGATGTACACCATGGGCACCGTGCTGAAGCACGGCTCCGAGGCGCAGAAGCAGAAATACCTGCCGAAGATCGCCACCGGCGAGCTGCGTCTGCAGGCCTTCGGGGTGACCGAACCCACCACCGGCAGCGACACCACCCAGCTCAAGACCCGGGCCGAGAAGACCGACAAGGGCACCTATATCGTGAACGGCCAGAAGGTCTGGACCTCCCGGGCCTTCGAGTCGGACCTGATGCTGCTCCTTGCGCGGACCACCCCGGCGGATCAGTGCAAGAAACGCTCGGACGGGATGTCGGTCTTCCTCATCGACATGAACGAGGCGCGGCAGAACGGGCTCTCGCTGACCAAGATCGACGCGATGATCAACCACAACACCTGCGAGGTCTTCTTCGACAACGTCGAGATCCCCGCCGACACGCTGGTCGGCGAAGAGGGCAAGGGCTTCAAGTATATCGTCGACAGCATGAACGCCGAGCGCATCCTGATCGCCAGCGAATGCATCGGGGACGCCAAGTTCTTCATCGAGAAGGCCTGCGAATACGCCAATGACCGCAGCGTCTTCGGCCGGCCGATCGGCGCCAACCAGGGCATCCAGTTCCCGCTCGCCGACGCCTATGCCAAGGCGCAGGCGGCCGAGCTGATGGTCTCCAAGGCGGCGGCGATGTTCGACGCGGGCCAGAAGGCCGCCGCCGAGGCGAACCTCGCGAAGCTGCTCGCCGCCGATGCCTCCTGGGCCTGCGCCGAGGCCTGCATGCAGGTCTATGGCGGTTTCGCCTTCGCCCGCGAATACGGGATCGAGCGCAAGTGGCGCGAGGCGCGGCTCTATCAGACCGCGCCGATCTCGAAGAACATGATCTTCGGCTACCTCGGCCAGCACGTCCTGGGGCTGCCGCGAAGCTACTGAGCGCCGGGCCCTTTCGGGGCGGCGTCACCGGCGGGCGGGGGGCAAGCCCCGCGCCGCCGGACCGCGCGGGTGGGCTCCCTGTGCCGTCCGCGCGTTTTTTCTCACCCGCCGGGTCCGGGCCCGGGTGGGAGGCCTTTCCGCGCCCGCGCGTCAGATGCTTCATGTTTAAATTATTGATTTATGAAGGATCTTTCCCGCGCCCCCGGGGCCGCATCTGCCGCCCGGCGCGGCTTTGAGCGCAAGACCAAGGCACCAAAGGCTTTCCGCGCCGCGAAAGTGACCCAGGGAAAGGCGCCGGCTTCCTTGCGGCCTGCTCTGACTTCGCTATCATCCCAATTCTCGAACGGGGCCAAAGAGCTCCGGTTCAGTCACAGGGAGTATTCTTATGAAATCCACCGGCATTCTTGCCGCGGCGCTTCTTGCCAGCACGGCATTGAGCGCGCAGGCCGAAACGCTGCGCTGGGCGCGCGCGGGCGACAGCCTGACGCTCGACCCGCACGCGCAGAACGAAGGTCCGACGCACACGCTGTCGCACCAGATCTACGAGCCGCTGATCATCCGCGACATGACGGGTGAGTTCCAGGCCGCCCTGGCGACCGACTGGGCGCCCAAGGAAGACGATCCGAACGTCTGGGTCTTCAACCTCCGCGAAGGCGTGACCTATCACGACGGCGCCGAGTTCACCGCCGAGGACGTGGTCTTCTCGATCAACCGCGCGAAGTCCGAGGACTCGGACATGAAGGAGCTGCTGAACTCCATCACCGAGGTGCGCGCGGTCGACGACCTGACCGTCGAGTTCGTCACTGACGGGCCGAACCCGATCCTGCCGGCGAACCTCACCAACCTGTTCATGATGGACAAGGGCTGGGCCGAGGCCAATGACGCCACCGACGTGCAGGACATGGAAGGCGGCGAGACCACCTTTGCCGCGACCAACGCCAACGGCACCGGCGCCTACAAGCTCGTCAGCCGCGAGCCCGACGTGCGCACGGTTCTGGAACAGAACCCCGATTACTGGGGCATGGACCAGTTCCCGATGGAGGTGACCGAGATCATCTACACCCCGATCCAGAACGCCGCGACCCGCGTCGCCGCGCTGCTCTCGGGCGAGGTGGACTTCATCCAGGACGTGCCGGTGCAGGACCTCGGCCGCGTCGGCGACACCGAGGGCCTCGTGGTCAAGACCGCCCCGCAGAACCGGGTGATCTTCTTCGGCCTGAACATGGGCGCCGATGACATCGCCAACGACGACGTCGAGGGCGAGAACCCGCTGGCCAGCAAAGAGGTGCGCCAGGCCATGTCGATGGCGGTGAACCGCGACGCGATCCAGCAGGTCGTGATGCGCGGCCAGAGCCAGCCGGCCGGCATGATCGCCCCGCCCTTCGTGAACGGCTGGACCGAAGAGATGGATCAGTCCACCACCGACGTCGAGGCCGCCAAGGCCCTGATGGAGGAAGCGGGCTACGGGGACGGATTCTCGATCCAGCTCGACTGCCCGAACGATCGCTACATCAACGACGAGGCGATCTGCCAGGCCGTCGTGGGCATGCTCGCCCAGATCGGCGTAACCGTGAACCTGGACGCCAAGCCCAAGGCCCAGCACTTCCCGCTGATCACCAACGGCGAGACCGACTTCTACATGCTCGGCTGGGGCGTTCCGACCTATGACTCGGAATACATCTTCAACTTCCTGGTCCACACCCGCGGCCCCGAGCGCGGCAGCTGGAACGGCACCGGCTTCTCCGACAGCGCGATCGACGAGAAGATCGTGAGCCTCGCCTCCGAGACCGACCTCGAGGCGCGGAACGCGACCATCGGCGAGATCTGGCAGACCGTCCAGGACGAGACGCTCTACATCCCGGTGCACCACCAGGTGCTGAACTGGGGCATGACCGAGGGCGTCGGCATCGAGGTCAGCCCGGAAGACGACCCGAAGTTCAAGTTCTTCGAGATGAACTGAGGTTTGGCCGGCGCCTGAGCGCGCCGCCCATGATCCCGGACCCGGACGCGGCTGGCCCGCGTCCGGGCAACCGCATTAGCTGAAGGATGACTGCCATGAGACTGCCCCTCGCTCTTGTCGCGGTTGCGGCGCTGACCGCGCCTGCCGCCGCCGAACCCTTCCGCTGGGCGGGACAGACCGACCCCAACACCATGGACCCGCATGCGGGCAACTCCGCGCCGGTCCTGGGTTTTCTGAACAATGTCTACGAAGGCCTCGTGCGCCGGAACCAGGACATGGAGATCGAGCCCGCGCTCGCCACCTCCTGGGAGCCGCTCGAGGACGGGCCGGGCTGGCGGTTCACCCTGCGCGAAGGCGTGACCTTCCACGACGGCGCGGAGTTCACCGCCGAGGACGTGGTCTTCTCCTATGAGCGCGCCTCCTCCGCCGAGGCCGATACCGCGAGCTGGTTCTCGGGGGTGACCGAGGTCACGGCGCCCGACGATTACACCGTGGTGATGCGCACCGAGGCGCCGAACCCGATCTTCCCCGACAGCATCGCCAACTGGATGATGATGGACAAGGGCTGGTCCGAGGCCAACGACGTGACCCGCCCCAACATCGAGCGCGGCAACTACGCGACGATCAACACCAATGGCACCGGCGCCTTCATGGTGACCGAGCGCGAGCCGGGCCTGCGCACCGTGCTCGAGCCGCACGAGGGCTGGTGGGGCGAGGCCGACCACAACGTCACCCAGGGCATCTTCACCCCGATCGAGAACTCCGCGACCGCGGTGGCGGCGCTGCTCTCGGGCGAGGTCGACATGATCAACCCGGTGCCCGTCCAGGACGCGCAGCGCATCGACCAGGCCGAGGGCGTGCAGCTCCTGCGCGGCATCGAGGCGCGGGTGATGATGTTCGGCTTCAGCCAGGACAAGGAGACGCTGCTGGCCTCCGATGAGGAGAACCCCTTCCAGGATCCGCGCGTCCGCCAGGCGGTGGGCCATGCGATCAACGTGCCGGCGATCCTGCAGACCACCATGCGCGGGGCGGCCGAGCCGGCGGCGCAGCTCGTCAGCCCGGCGATGCGCGGCTATTCCGACAGCCTCTCCGAGCGGCCGGCCTTCGACCCCGAGCGCGCCCGCGCGCTCCTGGCCGAGGCGGGCTACGAGGAAGGCTTCTCGTTCCAGCTCAAGTGCCCGAACGACCGCTACATCAACGATGAATCGGTCTGCCAGGCGGCGGTCGCCATGCTGGCCCAGGTCGGGCTCGACGCCCAGCTCGAGGCCATGCCGGTGCGCAACTACTGGCCCGAGCTTCGCGCCGACAACTACGACATGTATCTGCTCGGCTGGTCGCCCGGCACCTTCGACGCGGAACATCCCTTCCGCTTCCTGGTGCACACCCCGCAGGAGAACATCGGCACCTGGAACTTCGGCGGCTATTCCAACCCGCGGGTGGACGAGCTGATCCCGATGGTGCAGGCCGAGATCGACGAGGAGGCCCGCCAGGGCATGCTCGACGAAATCGCCGGCATCGTGCAGGAAGACGCGGTCTACCTGCCGCTTTATGTGCAGCCGCTCCTTTGGGGCGCGGCCGAGAACGTGGAACTCACCCAGCGCGAAGACAACTTCTTCATCCTGCGCTGGGTCACCGTGAACTGAGGGCTCATGCTCGCCTATATCATCCGCCGGGTCGCCCAATCGATCCTCGTGCTGTTCGTCGTGGGCCTGGTGGCCTTCTCGATGTTCCGCTTCGTGGGCGACCCGATCGACAACATGCTGGGGCAGGAACGCACCCAGTCCGACGTTGAACGCCTGCGCACCGAGCTGGGGCTCGATCAGCCCTTCCCGGTGCAATATTACCGCTTCCTCGAACAGGCGGTGCAGGGCAACTTCGGGCTGAGCTACCGCCAGGGGCGTCCGGTCTCGGAGATCCTCCTGGAGCGGCTGCCCGCCACCCTGGAACTCGCCACCGTCTCGGGCATCCTCGCGCTTGTCGGGGGCATCGGGCTCGGGATCTTCACCGCGATCCGAAGGCGGGGCACCGCGGCCAATGTCATCATGACACTGTCACTGGTGGGGGTGTCACTCCCGACATTCCTGATCGGCATCCTGCTGATCTACGTCTTCTCGGTGGAACTTGGCTGGCTGCCCTCCTTCGGGCGCGGCGAGGTGACCTGGATCGGCGGCTGGTCCACCGGCTTTCTGACCGAAAGCGGGCTGAAGGCGCTGATCCTGCCGGCGATCACGCTGGGGCTCTACCAGATGACGCTGATCATGCGGCTGGTGCGCACCGAGATGCTCGAGGTGCTGCGCATGGACTACGTGCGCTTCGCACGGGCTCGCGGCATCAAGGAACGCGCGATCAACTTCCGCCACGCGCTGAAGAACACGCTGGTGCCGGTGATCACCATCACCGGCCTGCAGCTCGGCTCGATCATCGCCTTCGCGATCATCACCGAGACGGTCTTCCAGTGGCCGGGGGTGGGGCTGTTGTTCATCAACGCCATCCAGTTCGTCGATATCCCCGTGATGGCCGCTTACCTGATGCTGATCTCGGTGATGTTCGTCGGCATCAACCTGATCGTCGACATGCTCTATTTCGCCATCGACCCGCGTCTCAGGGTCGACCGGACCGCAGGAGGTCACTGATGTCCGAAGTGCAGACCGAAGCCAAGGTGCGGCCGGGACGGCTGGCCCGCGCCTGGGACAGCGATCTGGCCTATTCCTTCCGCCATACCCCCGTCGCGGTGGTCTCGGCGGTGGTTGTGTCGATCCTGATCCTCGCGGCCGTCTTCGCGCCGCTGGTGGCGCCGCACAATCCCTTCGATCCCGCCACGCTGAACCTGATGAACGGTTTCACCCCGCCGGGGCAGCCGAACCAGTTCACCCAGGACTACTTCCTGCTCGGCACCGACGACCAGGGCCGCGACGTCTTCTCGACGATCCTCTACGGGATGCGGATCTCGCTTTTCGTGGGTTTCGCCGCGGTGATGCTGGCCATGGTGATCGGGGTGCTGCTGGGGCTGCTCGCGGGCTACCTCGGCGGCTGGACCGAGACGGTGATCATGCGCATCGCCGACATCCAGCTGACCTTCCCGGCGATCCTCGTGGCCATGCTGATCTTCGGCATCGCCAAGGGCATCACCCCGCCGGAATACCGCGACCAGATGGCGATCTGGGTGCTGATCCTGGCGATCGGCCTGTCGGACTGGGTGCAGTTCGCCCGCGTGGTGCGCGGCGCCACGCTGGTCGAGAAGAACCGCGAATACGTCCAGGCGGCGCGGCTCATCGGGCGCTCGCCCTTCTCGATCATGCTGCGGCACATCCTGCCCAACGTGCTGAACCCGGTGCTGGTCATCGCGACCATCAGCCTCGCGCTGGCGATCATCGCCGAGGCGACGCTGTCCTTTCTGGGCGTGGGCGCGCCGCCGACGAAACCCTCGCTCGGCACGCTGATCCGCATCGGCCAGGAGTTCATGTTCTCCGGCGAATGGTGGATCCTGTTCTTCCCCGCCGTGACCCTGCTGGCGCTGGCCCTGTCGATCAACCTTCTGGGCGACTGGCTGCGCGATGCGCTCAATCCGAAACTGAGGTGAGGCGATGAGCACACCCGTTCTGTCCGTCCGCGACCTGGTCGTGGAAATTCCAACGCGCCGTGGAGTCCTGCGGCCGGTGAACCAGGTGAGCTACGACATCCACGCCGGGGAGATCCTCGGCGTGGTGGGCGAATCCGGCGCCGGCAAGTCGATGACCGGCAACGCGGTGATCGGCCTTCTGGACCGGCCCGCGCGCATCGTCTCGGGCGAGGTGCTCCTGGGCGGCGAGCCCGTGCACCAGCTCAAGGGCGAGCGGCTGCGCAAGCTGCGCGGGCGCAAGATGGGGATGATCTTCCAGGATCCGCTGACCTCGCTGAACCCGCTTCTGACGGTGGGCGAGCAGCTGACCGAGACCATCACCGAGCACCTTGACGTGGGCCAGTCCGAGGCCCGCCGCCGCGCCATCGCGGCGCTCGACGAGGTCGGCATCCCGGCGGCCTCGCAGCGCATCGGCTCCTATCCGCACGAGTTCTCGGGCGGGATGCGGCAGCGCGTGGTGATCGCGCTGGCGCTCTGCGCCGAGCCCGACCTGGTGATCGCCGACGAGCCGACCACCGCGCTCGACGTCTCGGTGCAGGCCCAGATCGTGGCGCTCCTGAAGCGGCTCTGCCGCGAAAAGGGCGTGGCGGTCATGCTGGTCACCCACGACATGGGCGTGATCGCCGAGGCCGCCGACCGCGTCGCGGTGATGTATGCCGGCCGCCTGGCCGAGCTCGGCCCGGTGCGCGAGGTGATCACCAACGCCCGGCACCCCTATACCGCGGGGCTCATGGCCTCGACGCCGCTGGCCAGCCGCGGCCAGAAGCGGCTGCGCCAGATCCCCGGCGCCATGCCGCGCCTCGACAACCTGCCCGCGGGCTGCGCCTTCCATCCGCGCTGCGACCGGGCCGAAGCCGCCTGCCGCCAGGACCCGCCGCCGAGCCTCTCGGCCTGCGACGGGCGTGCGGCCTGCTGGTTCCCCCTGACCGACAAGACCAAGGCCACTGCATGAGCGCGATCGTCAAAGTCTCGGACCTCACCCGTATCTTCGATGTCTCGAAACCCTGGCTGAACCGGGTGATCGAGCGCAGCCCCCGGGCGCTTCTGACCGCCGTCTCCGAGGTCAGCTTCGAGATCGAGGAAAACTCCGTCTACGCGCTGGTGGGCGAATCCGGCTCGGGCAAGTCGACCATCGGCAAGATCATCGTGGGCCTGGTGCCGCCCTCCGAGGGCCACGTCGAGGTCGACGGCGTCGATCTCGCGACCGAGACCGATGCCGAGAAGATCGAGTCGATCCGCTCGGAGATCCAGATGATCTTCCAGGATCCCTATGCCTCGCTGAACCCGCGCTGGACGGTGCGCGACATCATCGCCGAGCCGGTCGCCGTGCGCGGCGGCAAGACCGACGGGCTGGCGGAACGGCTGCTCGAACAGGTGGGCCTCTCGGGGGCGGATGCGGGCAAATATCCGCACGAGTTCTCGGGCGGCCAGCGGCAGCGGATCTGCATCGCGCGGGCGCTGGCGGCGGGTCCGCGGATCATCGTCTGCGACGAGCCGACCTCGGCGCTGGACGTCTCGGTGCAGAGCCAGGTGCTGAACCTGATGTCCGACCTGCGCGAGGAGCTGGGGCTGACCTATCTCTTCATCAGCCACGACCTGACGGTGGTGCACCATATGGCCGACAAGATCGGCGTGCTCTACCTCGGCGGGCTGGTCGAGGAGGCGCCGCGCGACCGGCTCTTCGATGATCCCAAGCATCCCTATACGCAGATGCTCTTCGACGCCGCGCCGCGCATGGATGCCTTCGGGCGCGAGGTCGAACCGCCGAAGGGCGAGATCCCGGATGCGATCAACCCGCCGCCGGGCTGCCCCTATCACCCGCGCTGCCCGATCGCGGTGGACCGCTGCCGCAAGGAGCGTCCCGAGCTGCGCCGCCTGGGCGAAACGCGGGTCGCCTGCCACCTGGCCGAATAGGGCCGGGCGGGCGGTCTTGGGCGTGTCCTTGAAGAGGTTGTAGGACTGAGGCCGGGGGAGACCCCGGCCCGGGGCCTCAGCCCATCCGCTGCGCGTCGCTGGGAACCGCGCGGGGGTAGTCCTCCTGCGCGCCCTCGGCGAGCTGGGAGGTGATGCCCGCGGCCACGCGCATCGTCTCGGAGGCGTTGTTGCGCATCATCGCCACCACGACCTTCTGCAGGTTCTCCTGCAGCGCGCGCCAGCAGCCGTCGGGGTCGGCGGCGTAATCGGCCACCCGCCAGCGGATCACCCGCCAATGCGCCACGGTCAGCGCATGGGCCAGCACGTCGTCGGGCAGGATCGAGGCCATGGAGCGGCAGATGCTGATCGCGTAGCGGGCGTAGAGGTCCATCGAATGTTCGGTGGTGTTCTGGGCGACCAGCGACTGGCCGACCATCTCGATCTTGGCGCCGTCGTCGACCTTGGCGCCGACGCAGCAATTGGCGGCGGCGGTGGCGATCTCGGCGTAGACCTTGAAGGCCATGCCGCGGTCGGTGTCATAAAGGCTAGAGATCACCGTGCCGACGCCCGGCCGGGTTTCCACGAGCCCGGCGATGGCCAGTTCCTGAAGCACCTGACGGACTGGCGTGCGCGACACGCCCAGCTCTTCGGCCAGGGCGGTTTCATGCAGGACGGTTGTCGTGTCGGTGGGTGCGAGCAGGACCTTGGTCAGCACGACATCGAGCGTATCGTCGTAGGTGCGTAGCTCTGTGGTGGCCATGGGATTCCCAGATCAACTGCCGAAAACATGTATACAGCTGGACGCTGCAAGTCAAGCGTGTGTCGAAACGTGCTAAATACACGTTAATAGTTTAGGCCAACCCGCGAGAAAAAGGCGATAAAGCTTGCCATAGTCGCGAAAAAGCCACATTGTCGCCCGAAAGTGCCGAGCTATATCCCGGTATACAGGTAGATAAACTTTGAGCAGTATTGTGGCCATTTGTCCAGAGGACATGGGCGGTCACGCCCGCCTTTCCCGCGCCTCCGCGCGCGAGGAAACCCAGTGATTTTTCTGCGAATTTCCCTGAAATCCCGGGTATCCAGCCGGGGTGTCGGGGAATTCCCGGCGTTTTCAACGCCTTTCCCCACCCGCCCCGCGATCTGCCCGCGAACCGGGGCGGCACGACCCTCTGCGGGGAAAATGCCGAAAATCCCGCGCGCCAGCCGCGGACGTGAGCATTGTTTTACCTTCTCGCGATACAAAGAATCCGGCAGAATTGTGGAAACAGAACAATAATCCGAGGCAGTGCAAGATGACCGAGATCCTGACAGAGATCCTGACCGAAGGCGTGCCCGACACGTCGATCGACGCCTCCCTGCGCAGGCTCTACTACCTCGCCTCGGACGCCGATCGCACGATCGACGAAAAGGCGCAGGAACTGCTCGAGCTGGGGTGCAGCACGCTGGGCCTGTCGCTCGGCATCGTCAGCCGCGTGCAGGACGGCCGCTACGAGGTGCGCTACAGCGCCGGCCTCGAGCTCGATCCCCCCGAGC
Source organism: Roseivivax sp. GX 12232 (assembly GCF_021272185.1). Classification (GTDB taxonomy): domain Bacteria; phylum Pseudomonadota; class Alphaproteobacteria; order Rhodobacterales; family Rhodobacteraceae; genus Roseivivax. Next base: position 189,586 of record NZ_JAJSEC010000006.1, on the reverse strand, counting down.
CGGGCACCATCTTCGAGGTCTCGGGCACCTACTGCTGCCACACGCTGGCCGCCGAGGATGTGACCAGCTTCCACCACGCCGGCAAGTCCGAGATCGCGGAACATCCCTGCTATCTCGACTTCGGGCTCGAAGCCTATATCGGCGCACCGCTGATCGTGCATGGCCAGGCCATCGGCACGCTGAACTTCTCGGACCCCGCCGCCCGCCAGCGCCCCTTCTCGATCAAGGAGGTCGAGCTGGTGCGCTTCTTCGGCAAATGGCTGTCGAAGGAATGGCAGCTCGAGGTCGAAAAGCAGGAGCTGCTGGATACATCGGCGCTTCTGAAGGCGGTGATCCAGGCCATGCCCGACGCGCTGATCGTGGCCGACCGCGAACGCCGGATCACGCTCACGAACGAGGCCTTCGGCAAGACCTTCGGCTACCGCACGCAGGAGCTGGCGGGCCGGCAGACATCGGTGCTTTACGCTGACCTCGACCAATATGATTCCACCGGGCAGCGCCGCTTCAACCCCGGCGCCAACGGCGTCGGCGACCCCTACGAGATGACCTACCGCCGCCGCGACGGCGAGGCCTTCACCGGCGAGACCCATGCCGCGCCGCTGACCACCCAGGACGGGCGACGTCTGGGCTATCTCGCGGTGATCCGCGACCTGACGCGCCGCAAGGCCATCGAGGCGCAGCGCGACCACGCCATCTCGGTGGTCAGCCACGAGATCAAGACGCCGGTCTCGGTGGTCTCGGGGGCGCTGCAGCTTCTGGGGAACTACGCCCACAAGCTGCCCGAGGAGGGTCAGCACCTGATCACCATGGCCGAGAACGGCATGACCCGGACCGAAAGCCTGATCGAGGACATCCTGACCTCGGGCCGGCTGCAGGCCGAGGACGGGCAGTCCCCCTTCGAGGAGGCCGACCTGGCCGTGGTGCTGAAGCAGGCGATCCAGGGCATCCAGCTTTTTGCCGATACCAACGACGTGAGCCTCGATTTCGTGGGCGCCGAGGGCGGTGGGGCGGAGGTCTTCGTGAACATCTCGCGGGTGCAGCAGGTGGTGACGAACCTCTTGTCGAACGCAATCAAGGCCTCGCCCAAGCACGGGCGGGTCAAGGTCGGGCTGGTGACCAACCCCGCCGGCTTCTGGATCAGCGACAACGGCCCGGGCATCCCCGAAATGCTGCAGCCGGTGCTCTACGACCGCTTCACCCGCAGCGGCGAGGAAAGCTTCCGCTTCGGCGGCGGCACCGGGCTGGGGATGAGCGTGGTGAAGGCCATCGTCGACCAGCACCGGGGCGAGATCACCTTCGACACCTCGAAATCCGCGGGCACGACCTTCGTGGTGCGCTTCCCCAACCTCTCCGCCGAGGCCACGCCCGGCGCCGAGGTGATCGACCTGCCGGGTGTCTCGGCGGAGTGAGGCCGGGGCAGGGCGGGGGCCTGCCGGGTGGATGCGTGATGTGAGGTCGGCGGCGGGCTCGCCGGATGGAAGAAGGCGTTGGCCCCGAGGCCGGGTGCAAGCCCAGCGTGCCGAGCCGCGCTGTCTTGGTCTGGATCAGGTCTGAACTCCCGCGAGCTTGCCGGTGCCAACCTCGCGCTCCCTCAAGCCTGCCCGGCGCCAATCTCGCCCTCCCGCGAACCGCTCGACCCCAAGCCGTCCCGACCCCTCACCCCCCGGGCCGCAGCACATGCGACTCCCGCGGCACCAGCGGGCATTCCAATCGCACCTGCTCGCCGTCCAGCTCCGCCGCCAGCAGCCGCTTCACGCAGAGCTGGCCCATCTCGCGGTGCGGCAGCAGCACCGTGGAGAGCTGCGGCGAGAGATGCTGCGCCACCTCCTGGTCGTCGTAGCCCATGACCGCGATGGTCTCTCCGATGGTCTCGCCCAGCTCCTTCAGCGCCTCGTAGCAGCCGAGCGCGGTCAGGTCGTTGGCGCAGTAGATCGCGTCGGGCCGCAGCGGCCCGCGCATCAGCTCCAGCGTGGCGCTGCGCCCGCCGCTGGGCAAGAAATTGCCCTCCTTCACCAGCGCCGGATCAACGGCGCGGCCCGCGGCGCGCAGGGCGCGCTCGTAGCCCTCGAGCCGCTGTTCGGAAGCCTCCATCCAGGGCTCGCCCGAGATATAGGCGATGCGCGCATGGCCCGCCGCGATCAGCGCGCGGACCGCGGCCTCGCTGCCGCGCCGCTCAGCGGGCACCACCGAGGGAAAGCGCGCCTCGGGATCGTGGCAGTTCAGCAGCACCGCGCGGTGCTGGGCCAGCCCCGGCGGCGGCTGCGCCTCGCGGGTCAGGATCGCGCCGTAGATCACCCCGAGCACCCCGTCCTGCTGCCATTTGCGCAGCACCGCGGCCTCGTAATCGGGGTCGCCGCCGGTCATCACGACCTCGGTCATCACGCCGCTTTGCCAGGCCTCCTCCTGGATGCCGTCGACCGAGATGGCGGCGAAGGGGCTGGTGGCGATCTGGTCGAACATCACCCCGATCACCCGCAGACCCAGCTGGCGCGGCGGTCGGCCCGCGCCGCGCGGGCGGTAGCCAAGGGCTTTCACCGCCTCGAGCACCCGGCGCCGGGTCTCGCCGCTGATGCGCATGTCCTCTTGCCCGTTCAGCACGAAAGAGACCGTGGACTGCGACACGCCGGCCTGGCGCGCGACGTCCTTCATGGTGACGCGCTGGGGTTTGCCTGTCTCCTCCGCGGCCATGCCTGGGCTCCCCGCCTGTTGCTCCCGTCACCGGCCATACACCGGCGCCCCCGCGCGCGAAACACCGGCCCCGGAGCCCCGGCGCAGGAATGTCTTGCGTCCCGCTAATAAATATTGCTAAAAATATTAGCACAAGCGGAATCAGCCCGCGGACCGCCCTTTGCGGCGGGTCCGGCGCGGCGATCACCGCAAGAGTCCGGGGCGGGCGCGCCAGAGGAGAGGCCGCGCAAGCCCCGAGGCAGAGGACACGGGCCAAGGACGGGGAGGAGACCGATGCCGCTGCGACCCAAGATCGGACGTTCGCTGAGCCAGGCGCAGGCGGCCTATGCGCTGCTTCTGCCCTTCCTGGCGGTCTACGCGCTGTTCCTGATCTATCCCTTCTTTCGCGGCGTTTGGATCAGCCTGCACGACTGGAACCTGCTCGAGGTCGCCTTCAACCCGGCGGCCAAGGAATACGTGGGCCTGCGCAACTACGAGCGGGTCATGTGGGGCAAGGACATCGAGTGGAGCCTCTTCGCCGCGCCGCTGATCCAGCTTGCCGGACTGGCCGCGCTGGCCGGTGCCGCCTTCACCGGCTGGACCGGGCGGCTGAGCCGGCCCACGGCCCTGGCGCTGGGTGTCGTGGCGGCGCTGGTGGTGCTGATCGCCGGGCTGCACCCGGGCGAGGAGGGCCGCTGGTACGACCGCCGCTTCTGGCCGACCGTCGGCAACACGCTGGTCTTCGTCGGGCTGGCGGTGCCGGGGGTGACGCTTTCGGCGCTCGTGCTGGCCGCGGCGCTCAACCGCGAGAGCCGCGCCATGGCGGCGCTGCGCACGCTGTTCTTCCTGAGCCAGGTGCTCTCGGTGACGGTGGTCACGCTGATCTGGCAGATCATGTTCTCGCCGCGCCAGGGGCTCATCGCCAATATCACCGAGCTCTTCGGCGGCACCCCGATCAACTGGCTGACGGATGCGCAGTTCGCCATGGCGGCCATCGTGATCGCCACGATCTGGTGGTCGCTCGGGATCGCGCTGATCCTCTTTCTCGCCGGGCTTCAGGACATCTCGAAGGACCTCTACGAGGCCGCGGCGCTGGACCATTGCACCGGCGTCCGGGCCTTCCGGCACATCACCCTGCCGAACCTCAAGCGCACCATCACGCTGGTGGTGATCCTGCAGATCATCCTGCACTTCCAGGTTTTCGGCCAGTCGCACCTGATGACCCAGGGCGGGCCCAACGACAGCACCCAGGTGCTGGTCCGCTACATCTACCAGACCGGCTTCCGTGACAGCGACCTGGGCCGCGCCTCGGCCATGGCGGTCTTCCTCTTCGTGGTCATGGGCGCCTTCTCGGTCATCCAATTCATCGTCGGAAGGGGGAAGAGCCAATGACCCGCGGAACCTCCTGGCTGGTGATCGCGCTGGCGATCCCGGCCTTCCTCTGGCTGGTGCCGACGCTCTGGATGGTCTCGCTGTCCTTCCAGCCGAACGACGTGCTTGCGCGGACCACCTCCTCGACGGCGCTGGGGCTGGTACCCTGGCCCTTCACCGCCGAGAATTACGCCGCGCTCTTCGCCTTCGGTCAGACGCCCTGGTGGTTTCTCAACTCGCTGATCGTGGCGACCGGCATGACGCTGGGGGTGCTGGCGGTCTCGACCACGGCGGGCTACGCGCTGGCGCGGCTCGAGTTTCCCTTCAAGAAGACCATCGCCACGATCTGCCTCATCGGGCTCATGGTGCCGGAACAGGCGGTCTTCATCCCGCTTTACACGATGTTCGCGGATTTCGGCTGGCACAACAGCTACCACGCGCTGATCCTGCCGCGCATGGCGGTGCCGATCGGCGTCTTCCTGATGATGCAGTTCTTCCGCGCCATCCCGCAGGACATCGAAGAGGCCGCGCGGCTCGACGGGGTCGGCTGGCTGCAGATCTTCTGGCACGTCATGCTGCCGCTGGCGCGCCCGGCGATGATGACGCTGGCGATCCTGACGTTTCTCTACGCCTGGAACGACTACCTCTGGCCGCTCGTGAGCGCCCAGCAGCGGGAATATTTCACCATCACGCTGGGCCTCGCCTCGATCCAGTCGAACTTCGCCCAGTCCGAGGGGCTGGGGCGGGTCATGGCCTCGGGGGTGATCGCCTCGCTGCCGGTGGTCGTGCTGTTCCTGATCTTCCAGCGCTACGTGGTCCAGGCGATGACCGCCGGCGGGACCAAGGGCTGACCCGGGGCAGGGGCCCCATCCATCTCAGAGGGAGGACACCATGAGACAACTCATCATCTGCGGGCTTGCCGCGGCCACGCTGGCCAGCGGCGCCACGGCCCAGGAGGTCACGCTGGGCCGCTTCTTCGGCGCCTGCGAGGACGCGGGCACCGACACCAAGGCCTCGGTCGGCGAGGCCTGCATCATCCAGTCGATCATCAACGCCGCCTCGGCCGAGATCGACGGCGTCTCGATCGAGACCCTGCCCACCGACTGGGGCAATTACTACGACCAGATCAAGGCGGCCTATGCCGGCGGCACCCCGCCGGATGTGCATGTCATGCACCGCCACCGGATCCCCGAGTTCGCGGGCATCGGCGCCCTGGCCGAGTTGTCGGGCGATCTCGAGGCCGCGGGCATCGACCCCGCCGACTGGAGCGAGGCGGCGCGCGCCGCGGTCACGCATGACGGCGGCATCTACGGCGTACCGATGGATATTCACGCCAACCTCTGGCACGTGAACATGGACATCATGGCCGAGGCGGGCCTGGTCGAGGACGGCAAGCCGGTGCTGCCCTCCTCGCCCGAGGAACTGATCGCCCATGCCGAACAGGTGAAGGAGGCGACCGGCAAGAGCTACCTCGCCGCCGATTTCGCGCAGTTCCCGCTTGGCGTGCGCATGGTGCTGGCGCTGCTCTGGCAGCAGGGCGACAACATCTTCACCGAGGACGGCACCGCGACCCTCGACACCGAGGCCGCCCGCCGCGCCGTCGAGACGGTCACCCAGCTCTTCGACGCGGGCCATGCCGATCCGCGGCTGAACTACGCCGACAGCCAGCAATCCTTCCTGAACGGCGAGGCGGCGGTTCTGGTCAACGGCACCTGGGTCGTGGATTTCTACGACGCCGAGGCCGCCAAGGAGGAAACCGGGCTCGACAGCTACTATGTCGCGGATTTCCCGACGCTCTTCTCGGAAGGGGCGACCTGGGCGGACAGCCACATGTGGGCGATCCCGGCGCCGCTCAAGGCCGATGACCCCGAGACCTATCAGGCCGCGCTCAAGGTCCTGGCCTTCATCAACGACCACAACATCGACTGGGCGCGCACCGGGCACATGGCCGTGCGCAACTCGGTGGTGGACAGCGCCGAATACGCCGAGCTGCCGCATCGCGGCGAATACGCCGGCACTGCCGCCATCGCCACGGACACTCCGCCGTCCGAGCGCTACGGCGCGATCCAGGACGTGCTGAACCGCGAGTTCCAGGCGATCTGGCTGACCGGCAAGCCGGTGGGCGACGCGCTGGCCGATGCCGAGATCGAGGTCCAGGACCTGCTCGACCGCTGAGACCCCGTGCCCCGCCGCCCGGAGCGGCGGCGGGGCCCCCAGAGATGCCGGAGACGACAGATGCAGGTTTGGAGCCCGAGCCGGGCGCAGGATTGGTGGCAGCGCCGCGGCTGGGTCTGCGGCGCCAATTTCCTGCCCTCGACGGCGGTCAACTTCCTCGAGATGTGGCACCCCGAGAGCTTCGACCGCATCACCATCGCGCGCGAGCTGGGCTGGGCCGCCGAGGCTGGGCTGAACGCGCTGCGGGTGAACCTGCACAGCCTGGCCTGGCGCCATGACCCCGAGGGGCTGATCCAGCGGCTCGACTGGGTCATGGACCAGGCCGCGCGGCAGGGGATGCGCGTCGCGCCCTGCCTCTTCGACGATTGCGGCTTCGGCGGGCAGGAGCCCCACTGGGGCCCGCAGCCGGACCCGCTTCCGGGCGTGCACAACAGCCGCGCCGTGGCCTCGCCGGGCCGCGACGTGGTGGTCGCGGGCACCGATCGGGACGCGCTCGAATCCTACGTGCGCGGCGTGGTGCGCGCCTTCCGCGACGACCCGCGGGTGCTGTTCTGGGACATCTACAACGAGCCCGGCAACCGCATGGAATTCACCGCCGAGGGCTTCGCCCAGTACCCCCGCGACCTCGAGCCCGCGGCGATCGCGCTGATGGAAATGGCCTTCGGCTGGGCCCGCGCCGAGGCGCCCGAGGCGCCGCTGACCGCCGCGGCCTGGAGCACGCCGCTCCCGGGCGAGGACGCGGCGCCTTACCAGACCGAGGCCGACCAAAGGGCGCTCGATCTCTCCGACATCGTGACCTTCCACGCCTATTGGCGCCGCGAGGCCGTGGCGGGCTTCATCGACCACCTGGCCGCGCGCGGGCGGCCGATGCTCTGCACCGAATGGATGGCCCGGGCGGTGGGCAGCACGATCCCCGACCAGCTGCCGCTCTTCCGCGCGCGGGACGTCGGCTGCTTCCAGTGGGGGCTGGTGCGCGGGCGCACCCAGACCCATCTGCCCTGGCCCGCCGACCTGGTGGCCGCGCATGGCGGCGACCCCCGGCGCGACATCTGGTTTCACGATCTCCTGCACCCCGACGGGCGGCCCTACGACCCCGAGGAGATCGCCACGATCAAACGGCTGCGCGCCGCGCCTCCCGGCGGAGCGCAGGGCGGGGCGGCTGCGGGGTAGGGGTACCCCGCGCCGCTCAGTCCAGACGGCGGCCCTCGACGATCCACATGGTGGCCGGCCAGGCCAGGGGCAGGGTCAGCCCCTGCGCCATGAGCCAGCGCCCCGAGGCCCGGATCGGGCCCGTCTTCAGGCGGTTCGGCCCGCGGCTCTGCGGCGGCGCGTCCTCGGGGTTGGCGAGGCGCAGCTCGTAGCGCGCCGCCGGGTCGAGCCCGGTCAGCCGCAGCGGGCGCGGCAGGCTCTGGCGGCTGGTCTGTGACTGGCCCGCAAAGAGCGCGAAGCGGCTGCCGTCGGCAGCGACCTGCAGCTCGCCGGTCATCGCCGGGTCGTCGCTGTCGAGCCGGTGCAGCGCCGCGCCGAAGAGCCAGCCGCGCGCGGCTTTCCACCAGGCGGTGAGCCGGGTCAGCACCGCCTCTTCCGCCTCGGTCAGATCGCGCAGGTCCATTTCGAAGCCCATGTGGCGGCTCGCGGCCACCCCGGCGCGAAAACCCATGGGCAGGCTGCGCCCGCTCGAATGGCTGTCGCGCGCGCCCACATGCGCGCCGGTCACCGCCGCGGGGAGGAAGAGCGCCGCGTCGTGCTGGATGCGCAGCCGCTCCAGCGCGTCGTTCGAATCCGACAGCCAGACCCGCTCGGTCCGGGACAGGATGCCGTAGTCGATTCGCCCTCCGCCCGAGGCGCAGGTCTCGAACTCGATGCCCGGATGAGCCGCGCGCAGCCGGTCGAAAAGCGCGTAGACCCCGCGCGCCTGGGCGGCATCGGCGACGGGCAGCACCCGGTTGTGATCCCATTTCACGTAGTCGATCCGATGCGCCGAGAAGACCGCGTCGAGGGCCTCGAACAGGTGGTCGCGCACCTCCGCGCGGCTCATGTCGAGCACGTATTGCGCCCGCCCCAGCGTCTGGTCGGCGGGCCCGAGGATCCAGTCGGGATGGGCGCGGAAGAGCGCGCTTTGCGGGTTCACCATCTCGGGCTCGACCCAGAGGCCGAAGCGCATCCCCAGGGCCTCCACCCGGTCGATCAGCGGGCCCAGGCCCTCGGGCCATTTCCGCGCATCGACCTGCCAGTCGCCGAGCGAGGTGGTGTCGTCGTCGCGCGCGCCGAACCAGCCGTCGTCCAGCACGAAGCGCTCCGCCCCGATGCGCGCGGCGCGTTCGGCGATGTCTGACAACACCTCGAGGTCATGGTCGAAATAGACCGCCTCCCAGCAGTTGTAATGCACCGGGCGCGGCCGCGCGGGGTCGCGCCAGGCGACGTGGTCGTCGCGCAGATAGGCCTGGAGCCGCACCGCCGCCGAGTTCAGCCCGGCGTTGCCATGCGCGGCGTAAAGCGTCGCGGTCTCGAAACTGGTGCCGGGGGCGCGTTCGGAGCCCGCCGCATGGCCGAACTGCACCTGCCGCCGCCCGTCCGACAGCTCCTCGGCGAGGAAGCGATGCCCGCCCGACCAGCCGTAATGCAGCGCCTGCACCGCGCCGCGGGTTTTGGCGGCTCCGGCCTCCAGCAGGTAGGCGCCGGGAAAATGCTCGTGCCCGGAGCGCCCGTTCAGCGCCTCCTGCAGGATCGCGCCCTGCCGCCAGGGCTGCCGGTCGAGCTGGAACTCCGAGAGCCAGCGCCCGCTCACGGTCAGCACCTCGGCGCTCGACTGCGGCGCGGCGAGGACCGGCGCGGAGAGCCACTGCAGCCGCACCGGCGCCTCCGAGGTCAGCCGCGCCGAGAGCTTCAGCACGTTCGAAGACGTGGTCTCGATCCGCGCCTCGTAGCTCAACCCCAGCGCCGCGTCGCGCCCGCGCACCCGCGCGCGCGTGCCGTCGCAGTCCACCGCCTCGAGGCTCAGACGGGGCAGCAGCGGCGCGCCATCCGCGTCCGCGAGGCTCAGCCCCGGCTGGCCCGGAAAGCCGGCGCCATGGGTCGGGCAGATCGTCAGCTCGGGCAGCGCGTCGAGCATCCCGCCGCCGATGTCCGAGCGCGTGGCCCGCGCCAGTTCGGCCAGGTCCTCCTCGGGGGGCAGCGGATCGCCCCAGTAGATCACGCCGGGCAGCTCCGTGCCGGTCGCGGCCAGAACCAGGGTTTGCGTCGCGTCGTCGATACGCCAGGGGCCGGTCATCGCGGGGCTCCTTCTGTCATGTGGGGGGATGGAAAAACCCCGGCCCCGCCCGGGAGGCGGGGCAGGGCCGGGCGGGGCCGGGGCCGTGGGTCGCCGCCTCAGCGCAGCCCGTCCCAGCGCTCCTGCACGCGTCCCGCCGCCTCTTCGGCGCTGGCGCCGACGGTGTAGTCGATCATCGCCGACCAGAAGGCCGAGGTGCCGATCTCGCCCGGCATCAGGTCCGAGGCGTCGAAGCGGAAGGTGGTGGCATCGGTCAGGATGCGCCCCTGTTCGCGCAGCATGTCGCTGGCATAGGCGTCGGGGTTCGCCTCGGTGAAGGGCGTGAGGAAGCCCGACTGCGCCATCCAGACCTCATGGGCGATCGGCGTCTTCAGGAACTCGATGAAGGCGCGCGCGGCGGGGCTGTCCTCGGTGATGACGAACATCGTGCCCGCGCCCAGCACCGGGCGGCCGAGGTCACGCTCTTCCGAGGCGGGGAAGTAGAAGAAATCCACGTCCTCGCCCATCTCGACGCCCTCGGGGAAGAAGGTCGGGATGAAGGTCGCCTGCTTGTGCATGTAGCACTCGTTCGGCACCGAGAAGAGGCCCGCCGGGCTGTCGCGGAAGTCGGTGGTGGCCGCCGCCTGGGCGCCGCCCGCGACGAAGCCCTCGGTGCGGGCGAACCAGCCGTATTCCTCGATCGCGTCCAGCACCTTGGGGTCGTCGAAGGGCATCTCGTTGGCGACCCAGGCGTCGTAGTCCTGCGGCGGATGGAGGCGCAGCATCAGGTCCTCGACCCAGTCGGTCGCGGGCCAGCCGGTGGCGTCGCTCGATCCCAGGCCGATGCACCAGGGGGTGCCGCCCTCCTCGGCGATCTCCTCGGTCAGTTCCTTCAGCTCTTCGAGGCTTTCGGGCACGTCGTAGCCCATCTCGTCGAAGGCGCGGGGCGAATACCAGACCAGCGACTTCACATCGACTTTGTAGAACAGCCCGTAGAGCCCCTGGTCCCCCTCGGGGCCCGCGAAGCTGGCCAGGTCGACCCAGCTTTCGCCCGCGGAATAGTTCTGCCGCACCCAGTCTGCGGTGTCCTGGCCCAGCGGCGTCAGCAGCCCCTTGGCGGCGAGGTCGCGGGCAAGGCCCGGCTGGGCCACCGCCGCGACACCCGGCGGTGTGCCGGCGTTGAGGCTCACCACCACCGATTGCTCGAAGTTGCCGGTGCCGGAATAGCGCGCATCGGCGCCGGTGGCTTCGGCGAAATAGGCGACCACTGAAGAGATCAGCGCCGCGTCATTGCCGGTCCAGGGCCCGAGGATCTCGAGGCTTTCGCCTGAGAGGTCATGCGCCTCGGAAAAGCTGGTGAAGCTGTTCCAGCTGAAACGGTCCTCGGCGCCGGGCGCAAAGGGCAGCTCTTGCGCCGTGGCGGGGCCCGCAAGGGCGCAGGTCAGCGCGGTTGTCGCGATCAGCTTGTGCATCAGTCAATCCTCCCGGTTGCTGGGCTTGAGGTAACGCGGCCCCGCCCCTTCGTTCTTCCGGGAAATGACGATAGTCTTCCGGGAATCGCCGGAGAGATGCCATGCCCCAGGAGGACGCGCCGCCCGTCACCGCCCACGAGGGCCGGATCGAGCCCTCGCTGTCGCCCGACAGCGGCTTCCTGATCGAGCGCCACCGCCCGCGGCGCTTTCGCGAACCCTATCACCACCACGCTTCCATCGAGGTGAACTACCTCGACGGCGTGTCGATGACCTATGCCTTCTCGGGCGAAGAGGTGACCCTGCCCGAGCGGCGACTGACGCTGTTCTGGGCCATCGCGCCGCACCGGGTGACCGAGGTCGCGGGCCGCGGGACGATCACCAATATCTACCTGCCGCTCGGGCATATGCTGCAAAGCGGGCCGGGTGGGGCCTTCCTGGATGCGCTGTTTCGGGGCGCGGTGCTGAGCGCCCGGCCGGGGGCCTCCGAGGACGGCGCCTGGCTCGACCGGCTCTTGCGCGAACAGGGCCAGAGCGATCCGCGCTGGCGGCGGCTGCACCTGGCCGAGATCGACGCGCGGCTGGCGCGGTTCGCGCTCGAGGGCTGGGAGGTTTTGCGCGCCCCCGCCCCCGGCAGCCGGCAGGAGGACCGCTCTGCCCGGGCGCTGGGCCAGGTGGAGCGGATGCTGCACCATATCTCGGAGCATTTTGCCGGGGATCTCTCGGTGAGCGATGTGACCGGCTGCACCGATCTCTCGCCCAGCCACGCCGGCGCGCTTTTCCGGCGCGTCACCCAGCGCTCGATCAAGCAGCACATCGACCGCACGCGGCTGTCGCATGCCTGGGTGCTTCTGTCGGAGACCGACCTGAAGATTTCCTCGGTGGCGATGGACGCAGGCTACCGCTCGCTCTCGAGCTTCTACGAGGCGGTGACGCGGCACTACGGCATGTCGCCCGGCGCGGTCCGCAAGGCGGCACGGCAAGGGCGGATCTGAGCGCGCGGGGCGCGGCCGGATATGCGGAAATTTTGGTGGGAGAGGCCCGGCGGGGCCAGTTTTCTCAACCATTTGCGGGGAAAGCCGCAAATGGTGCCCAGGAGAGAATTCTCGGCGGCGGAGACGCGATTTCCGCCGCCCTGAAAAAGCTCCCACTTTGTAGGCACTTGGAGCCAGATCGGGTCGCCTGAACGAGAGAGATCCGCGGCTCCGTTGTGTGGCAATCTGTGGAGCACCCTTATTATGACCGTAGCTAACTGTGTCGACGGCGTCGAGCGCCGCGGCAGTGTCTATTACCTGCGCTGGCGAGTTCCGGCCGAGTTCAAGGCTGTAGAGCCACGAACCGAGATCAATCAGTCTCTGAGAACCCGTGATGAAGCAGAGGCGCGGGGCGTCGCCCTCCTGAAAAAGAAGGCGCTGCAAAAGGTCTGGAAGGCGCGCTTGCTGCAGGAGGATCAGGGTCCTTCTCTCGAGGCTTTCGAAGCTGCAGTGGCATTGCTGGACGACCTTGAGCTACCCTATGTCCCAGTCGATGGCCTCCTCGCCGGGAAGATCGAGAAGCTGGTCAGCAGAATAGAAAAGCTCGCTGGAATACCGGCGGACTTGCCCATGATACCGGCAGCACTCGGCGTCCTCGACGTCCCTCACGTCAAGATCCTTGAAATGCCAGCGGTCATAGAGGATCGCTGTAAGCATAAGTTGAAGGGAATGCACGCTGACCAAAAGCGGCAATGGCGCAACCGATACAAGCACGCTGCTCGTATCTTCGCCGACGTCGTCTCCAATAAGTACGTGCACGAGATCACCGAGGACGACGCGCAGCGATATTGCAATCACTGGCAAGCAAGGGTGAATTCGGGGAGTATCTCTGATGATCAGGCGATCAAGCGTCTTCGCTACCTTCGCCAGATGGTTGCAGAATTTCACAGCCTTGCGGGGACTCTCCCGAGCCAGCTTGTCAATCCGGTCGTCGGGTTCAAGATCGAACCAAGGCCGAAGAAGGACAGATCCTCGAACCAAGGAGGCAAGGCCAGTCTTCCTGTCGCATGGGTGCGAGACCTGGTCAGCGGCACACTAACAGAAGGGATCGAAGTCGATGAGCGCGTCGACATCGCAATCGTTCTCGCTGAAACTGGAGGTCGGCAGACGGAAATCGTTCATGCACCGCCCGAGGACATCATCCTCGACCATGAAATTCCGCATATGTTGATCAGGTATGTCGAGGACGGTGAGTTTTGCCGTCACATCAAAAATGTATCATCTATCAGGGCTATTCCTCTCCTCGGCCGTGCTCTGGAGATAATGCGTCGCTATCCGGATGGGTTCTCTCGATATCGGGCGAAAGGGACGTTCTCAGGTGAGATCAACAAATTCATGCGGGACAACAACCTTTTCCCTGCACCACCCGAAGGCCTGAACGGGTACACGTTCGGCGGCACAAGGCACACATGGGAAGAACGGGGTCGCGCTGCAGGCATGGATAACGAGGAGCGCGCATTCATGCTCGGGCATTCGGTTGGCAAGGTCAGAGGGCGTCCGGTCTACGGCGATGGACCGAAACTCAAGCTCCGGGCCCTCCTGGCCGAGCTGGTTGCCTTCCCGACTGAATCATGGCGGCCCCGACCGCAAAAGGAGATCTGGCGTGTCATCAAAGCGGTGCTTGATGCCGAGGGTTTTCGCGTAGAGTAGGCACTTTTCCGTCCATCTCGAAACGATCCGACCTCTTCCAGAGGTAAGAGGAAGGATCGTTTTATGACCCCTGAAAGGCTGGAAGGCGCATATCAGCGCATCTTGGATATCCTACGGGCAAGGCCCGAAGATGGACGGAAGTTCGTTCCGATCGCGCAGCATCTGGAGCGCGAGCTTCAGAAGGTCAGGAGCAAGGAGGATGACTACGAGCGCTATATGCGCATGGAGGCTTGAGGCTTTACATTCACTTCACCACTCGCAGTCGTGGCGTGACCTGCGGCATTGGATGTAGCGCGTGAAGGTCCTCTTCGCTTGAACGGAGCGCTTGCGCGAGATCAGACACGCCGTAGCCGAGTTCCTCGAGATGCAGCCTCACGATCTCCGGAAGGACGGTGGGTGACTCGATCTTGAGATCGAGCTCGGTCGGCTCTGTTCGGCGATAGCCCATCGAGCTCATCTGCCGCCAGAGATACTGGCTCTGGTTGTCGGTAATCGCCCCGATCTCTTTTGCCCGGTAGAGAAGAGCTGCCATGGACACGTGCCAAACCGGTTTCAATGCGGCGAGTCGCTGGATCGTAAGGCGCCGGCCGGAAAGATGGGGCCGAACATCGCGCGCCGGCATGAGTAGCGCCGAAGCGAACTCGTTCGCCTCGTCTTCCATTTCCGGCGACGGCACCTGATGCATAACAACATGCCCAAGCTCGTGCGCGAGGCTGAACCGCTGCCGATCAGCCGGCATGTTGCGGTTGAGGAAGATGCACGGTGGCATGTCCGGTATCTGAACCGTGAAGCCATCCACCTTGAGCGCGGCGAAGTCGCAATGAACGACTATGCAGCCTGCTCGTTCTACCCATCCGACAAGTTCCCGGATCGGTCCCGAAGGTACGAGCCAGGTGCGCCTGATGAGATCCGCGATACGTTCTGGGTCGCCACCGTATTCGTCGACATCCAGGCGCGGAAGAGACAGCTCCGGCTCCAGTTCGGCTGCATCAAGCAGTCTTCGGATATGCAGGATCCTGATGTTGAGTTCGGCTTCCAGGCGCTCGATCGCCTTCTGTCCGACGCTCGCTCGCTTTCGGTATTGCACGCTCATCGGCAGGCCAATGACCCGGTCATTCTGGAAGAAGAAGTCGACCGGAAAACCCAAGGCTTTGCCGACGCTCTTCAACACGTCTTCGGTCGGCCCGATCAGCCCGTTCTCGAGTTTCGATAGATTGGCCTGTGACACACCTGAGCGCGAGGACAGCTCTGTCTGACTCCATCCTCGCGCCTGCCGCGCTATCCGCAGCAGGTCCTGATTGAAATCGGCGGGCATTAGTCTTGACGCTTCTTGCGGTCGTCCGCGGCGCCCTTGAGCTTGACGATGGGCGCAGCGGGACGTTCGGGTTTCGGCTCGGGCATCGGCAACGAAATCGTAGACTCGTCCGTATCCAGAAAGCTGTATTCCCAGGCGATCTGATCGCCGTTGCGGGCGACAACGCAGATATCGTCGATCTGCGTTTCAAGACGATTCAGTTTGTAGACGACCTCGACGCGCTGGACCTCCGGCAAACCGAACAGATCCTCGTCATGATCGTGAAAAGCGAGCGCCAGTTGGGTAGCAACGTTCGACGAGCGTCCCGTCTCATCTGCTTTCTTGAATCGAAACAGCACCGTGTCCCGAACGAGGAACTTCATCGTCTCGTGGCCGTCGATCACATGGACGGCATCATGTCCAAGGAGGGCATTATTCGCGCGTTCGATGATCTGCTCCCAGACGAAATTCGCGCGGCTGCGTTTGTAACGCCAGACGCCGTTGCGATCGCTGACCAGCCAGTCCTCCCACGCCTCTCGGATCGCGGAGACGATGGGGGCGCGGATTTCATCCAGAATGGACCGGACGGTAGCTTCACTGGGAACCGGCATGCTCAAGCCTCTTTCGTTTCCCAGACATATAGTGTCCGGGATCTACAAAAGCAACAGCAAATTATTCATGCGAAAATTCTCACCGCGCCTGTGGTTGATTGGTCCGATTGTCTGCTCCCCTATCAGTGCCCCAGACGGCGTGCCGACGCAGCGAACGGCCGGACTCCGCCCGTCCTGAAATCCACACCTATCAGAGCGCAGCAACTGCGTTCCTCAT
Organism: Roseivivax sp. GX 12232; assembly: GCF_021272185.1. Classification (GTDB taxonomy): domain Bacteria; phylum Pseudomonadota; class Alphaproteobacteria; order Rhodobacterales; family Rhodobacteraceae; genus Roseivivax. The sequence continues at coordinate 173,848 of NZ_JAJSEC010000006.1, read as the reverse complement.
CTGATCAGTCATCTCGACGCCGTGGGCCACCTTCCGCACCATAAGGAAGACGTTCCCCGTGGTGCGGGCCCATATCCGCCCGATCGCATCTTTCTCGCGCGCCTCGGGCGCACCTATCAGGTGCTCGCCCTTGTATTCGACGACGAAGACGCGACCATCGCGGAGCTTCGCCACGAAATCCGGGTAGAACCGACGACTAATCCTGGGCAGCGAAAAGGAGTCCGGGTGCCGCGCCACGTTGCGGACCCACACATCGACGTCATCAAGGCTGTCGAGGCTCCAGGCGCACTGGAATTCCTCGCCGTTCAGGTCTCCATCGATGAGTGGGGCGCGATCGGCGCCCAGCAGGTGGCGCTTGAACCGGAAGGCCCCGATCGTCTGCGTAGGCACGTTCTGGTAGATCGTGTCGTCGAAGCGAACCACGCGGCTGTCGAACCACGTCGGTTTCGCCTGATCATCGAACAACGCAATCTGATGCGCTCGGATCTTCTCCTCGTTGCGGATCGTCTGGATCTTCCACCGGATCCGCGCGGCGATCTGGTGCTGCCAGTCGATCAAGGTGCGGATATTGACCTCCCTGTTCGTTACCAGGTCCGCCACCACGGCGACGATCCACGGCAGCATCTCGGCTTGGGGAATGTCCGACACCCGGCATTCCCGCTCCAGCCATTGCACGAGTGATGCCTCAAGGTCCGCATCCGAAGGGACATGCAGGCCGGACAGGATCGGCTGCTCTTCCGTCATCCGGCTGTAGACCAGCTTCTCTCCCTCGAGGTCGATTTCGATGACGTCCTGTGACCGGTGGAAGGTCAGCTCCTGTTCGGTCAGGCGCGCCGGATGGCGATCCAGGGACCAATCGACGCGCTCCATGATCGCATCGGTCTCGGCGAGGAAGGTCTCTCCCTCCATCTCCACCAGGAGCTGGGGGATCTCGATGACATGGCCCTTCTGGGCGAGCGTGCGGCTGGCCTCGATGGTAGCCCGATGTTTTTCGAGCTGAGCATTGAAGTGGGCATGATCCTCCTCGGGCGTCATTTCGCGGACCCCTTCGGCGACCTCGTCGGTCACCTCGCCCTTCACGCCGACGACCAGCGTCCCGTCGTCGCGGTGGATGTAGTCGACGCCCGCATCTTGCCATGCATTCAGGCGCTCACGGGCATCCTCGCTGTCAGGCACCGTGAACTGGAGGACGGGCTTCGGGCGCACAGGATCCGGGTCAAATAGCTCCCCTTGGTCATTTTGCTCGACCCCGCGCGGCTTCAGGGACTCTCGCACCTCCTCGTCAGTGAAGCCCATGTCGATCAACTTGTCGGTCAGGGCCTGAGCAGCCTCCCGGAACGATGGCTCCGAGACGTGGGCGTAGGCGCAGTTCAAGGCCGCGTCCCTCCTTCGGACCGCGTAGGGCATCCGCAGGACCCGCCCGAGGAGCTGTTCGACGGCACCCCGGCTCTGCAGCCTCTGGGTGGCGCAGAGGACATAGGCCGAGGGGCAGTCCCAGCCCTCCTTCAGCGCGTCCACCGTGATCACGTGGCGGGTCTGCTCCGCGGGGTCGCGCAGGTTGACGCCATCCAGCTCTCGCTGCTCCCCGGTGGCGATCTTAATCCGGTCCTCGGGGATCAACTTCTCTTCGATCAGGTATTTCTTCAGCTCTGCCACAGTCGGGTGCCCGTTCCTCGCCTGGGCCTGGTAGAGCACTACGGGCCGGATATGGTTGCGGTCCCGCTTCGCCTTCTCCTCAAGCATGTTGCGGGTCGCAACGGCGCCCGTGACAGCCTCACGCCAGTCATCATGCGGCCGGACCCGGATCGGGAGCTTGATCATCTCCTCGTCCTTGAGCGCGCTCGCCGTAACGGAATGAAGGATGTTGTTCCGGCCGCGCGGGGTCGCAGTAAACTCCACGATGGCAGCCGGCCGGATCCGGGCCTGGACCTCGCGTGTAAGGCCCGAGACAGCGTTGTGCGCCTCGTCGACGATCATCAGGGGCCGCTGATGGTAGAGCAGGTTGGCGAAGGAGAACTTCACCGCCCCTTCGGTCAGCATGTCGTTCTCGGTCGCCTCCTCGGGCGACACGACCTCCATTCCCTCGATGGGCACGCCGGAGAAATGGGGCTCCAGCTCCTCGTGATGGGAATATACCTTGCGGCCGGTTGTGTTGGCCACCCGGAACGCCTGGATCGTCGAGACGACGATGCAGGCCGACCTCGACAGGTCCTGCGGGCGCAACATCTCGAACTCTGCGATGTCGAGCACCCGGACATGGCCGCCGAAATTCTCGTCGAGCCGGCGTCGATAGGGGTGGGTCCGGTCCTTGAGCGCCTCCAGCGTCTGGCTCTTGATCGCGTCCGAAGGCACGAACCAGAGCGTCAAGGGCCATGTGCGGCGCAGGTAGCTTCGGGTGGCCAGGCGGATCGTCTCGGCTGCCAGCAGTGTCTTGCCGCCGCCGGTCGGCAGGCGCAGGCAGACGTAGGGCACGTCAGGAAGCGCCTCGAGGGGCTTGTAGGCCCGTGGCTCCGGTTTTTGACCCTCGAGGCGCGCGAGCTTCTCCTGCTCTTCCACGCAGTGCTGGAAGGCATCGGACGGCCCCGTGGCGAGGGCCCGGGTGAAGAAGGCGTCGAGAGTGTCCAGCGTGGCCTTCTGGTAGGTTTTGAGCTGCATGGTCACGTCCGCGCCGAGATGTCGTAGGGTGTCTGGCGGAACTGGATGCCCTGTTCCTTCAGCGTGGCCTCGGACAGGCGACAAGCGGCGCCGTAGACGACCAGATCGCCCTCGAAATCCGGCTCAGCCGCGGCGAGGTCGTCGCGGATCAGCTTCAGCACCGCGCGGGTCAGCACGTTGCCGCCACCGGGGCTGCGGTCTTTCAGGATGCCGTTGTAGAGCAAGGCGACGGCGCGCTCGCCATGCACGCCGAGGAGCGGGCCGGTGGGCGGGACAATCATGGGCTGCCGCGTCTCAGAGAACCAGACATGGTGGGCGAGGTCGGCAAAGAGGATGGCAGAATCGATCCGACCGTCCTCGTCGAACACAGCCGAGCCGAGGGCGCAGAAGCGAAAGCCGCCGCCGCCCTCCCAGCCGACGTCCTTTGAGATGCCGCCCTGTTCTCCTTCGACCACCTTCTGCAGGCGCAGGGCGCAGTGGGTGCGGGCATGCTCGCCCATTTCGACACCGATCCATCGGCGGCCCATCTTGTGGGCGACGGCCGCCGTGGTGCCGGAGCCGAGGAAGCTGTCGAGGACCAGGTCGCCCGAGTTCGTTGCGATATGGAGAATGCGTTGAATGAGGCGCTCCGGCTTCGGAGTTATGAATATCTCACCTTCGGAGAAAAGTCTCTTCGCTTCATCTTTGGCTTGCGCATTATGTCCCGCGTCTGAGTGTGTCCAAAGATTACCCGGGACCACCCCTTGTTTGACTTCGTCCAAGAAGGTTTTTTTTCGAGGGGCGTTAGAACCATGAGGACCCCACCAGATACGTGACTCTTGATCAAGACGCCGAAAATTCTCTTGTGAAACGCTCCAGTAGCGCCCCTGCGGCGGGCTGAACTTTTTGCCAGAAGGAGAAATTACTTCATAGCTACCTTTGCTATAGAAATTTCGGGCATGCATGGCGCTATCGATCCAACTCCCTCTCGGATCATTGTCCGGATTCTTGAAGTTTTTGTTCTGCTCCTCGCTGCGCGGAAGCATATTGAACAGCATCGAATCTTTATTCTTCGCGTATGGCAGAATGAACTCAGTCTGCCCGGTGAAGTAACGTGCAGAATTTTTCCGAGTATAGATCATTTGCCAGGTCACGGTATCGACGAAATTCCGCCGCCCAAAGATCTCATCCATGACGACCTTGAGGTAGTGTCCCTCATTGTCATCGATCGACACCCAGATCGAGCCGTCTTCGCTCAGGAACTCGCGCAGCAGCATCAGCCGAGGCACGATCATGGCCAGCCACTTCGCGTGTTCGAGGCTGTCGTCGTAATGCTCGAAGGCCGAACGGGTGTTGTAGGGCGGGTCGATGTAGATGCACTTCACCCGGCCCGCGTAGAAGGGCAGGAGCGCCTTCAGCGCCTCGAGGTTGTCCCCCTGCACCAGCAGGCCCTCGTCGCCCTCTCCGGCGCTCAGATCGGGCACCTCGTCAAGCAGCCGGTACGGCACCCGATCCGCCGCCCGCAGATCCTCGTCCCTCGTCAACCAATGCAAAAGCGGCATGCCCGTCCCCCGGTTCTTGATCCCGTCTTCGATGCCGGGTTCACCGAGACACTATCGCACCGAACAAAAACAGAAAAGACGCCGCGCGAAGCGGCGTCTTGAGGATCGTGGAGTGGCGTCGAGGCGCGACCTCACATGCTGGGAGAGAGCGCAGAGATCATGTCGAGTTTTTCTCGTAGCACACCTCCCGATAACGCAAGATGCACCGATCCTCTTCCGACAGGCCATCGAGTTGAAACGAAAGGTGGGGAGGATATCCTTCAGCCTTCTCACGCTCAAACCAGTCAAAGGCTGCTGCACGCTCATCTTCGAGGTGCTGGAGGACTTTGGCTGGAACGGGACGAGTTGCCCGTTCCAGACGTTGATGGGCGCTGCCGGTTTGCCGCAACTTCAACTCCCGCGTGGCCATGAGGTGGAGCATCAGAGCCGAAGCATCCTCCACCGAAAAATGGAGATGTTGCCGAAAATTGGGAAGCTTTCGAATGAGCTCGGCAAGAACTTCATCAGATATTCTGTCTGGTCTCAGAAGTCCGAGCGGTTCGAGCCTCTTTGCCTCCAGGCTGGCGCACCATCGCAGAAAAGGCACCCAGAGCTCCCTGGTGCCGTGCCACGACGATGAGAGAAAGCGAATGGTTGTTCCGAACTGGAAGGGCCATGGCTCTTTGGATTTAGTATTTTCGGCGATGTGGACCTTCTTTAGGGATCCATTCTTATGAAACGATAGCGAGCAATGCACGGGCATGCGGAAATCGTGACCCTTGAGCAATCGGCGAGCCTCGGCAAGGGTCATATCGTCGTATGTACGGAGAAATCTCGAGACTTCGGTCGTCAGTTTCTTCTCGAGGTTGAGCGGGATATCTGGTGCTGGAATGAGCATTCTTGCCTCCTGATCGCGACTGATGATCGGGAGATTGGCTTGGCCGGTCAGGTGCAGAAGCGGTTTGAGAAAAAGATTTCCGCAGAAATACAGGACATTCTTGCAAGTCAAAGTCGAACCTCGGTTACGGCCCTAATCCTGGCTGTCACCGCGGTCTCGCGGTGCAGGGGATATCGCCGACCTTGGACTACCGGTGGACCGTCGGTCTCGCGCAGGAACGGTGGCCGAGAAGGGGCGCGCCAGCATTGCCACCGAAGATACGAAGCACGCATGGGGGTTCCCCCTAATTCTATGGTTGCTACGTGATTCTCCTGTAGGATTTCAGATGCAAGGCAATGCTTTGCGCTTCATCGGAAGCCACCGGCACGTCGTAGAAGGCCGTGAATACGTACCAGCGCGCCACGCATGCGGGAAAAACATCTCAAAAACAGGACAGTATGACCGGCTGTAGAACCGGCCTGGCCAGCTCCGCGGGTCGTTTGGCTATTCGTGCGGTTGGTTTGACCACCTGAACGGGCAGGTCTTCGCATTTCCCTCTTCACGCCGTGAGACCCAGCTCCCGGTGGCAAGGCAAGGAGGTCCCCATGCATATAAGCCGGCAGTACAAGCTTCCCCACAACGCCGCTCGTTTTCTTTCGACCCGAATGCCATCGCTTCAGGCGGCGCGACTGGTGCACGGGCTACTATGCCAGGTGGCGATCTCCTGTGGAGGGCTACCCGCAGCAGGACCGTCGCTGATGCGAGAGCGAACGATCTGGTGCGCGGACATCGCCGATCTGACTGCCGCCCGGGGCTGTCGTGATCACCGCTGGATCGACCGAGGGCTTGCAGACCTTGCAGACGTGGGTCTGTTCAAAGCGCTAAGACGGGAGGATCCCAGACGCCTGACCTTCCTCTTCACAGAGCGCTTCCGCGACACCCTCAAGTCGAACAACTCGGAGGGCGGGTTCGGGATGTTGCAGACCGAAGACCTCGCCGCTGCCGTCACGACCGAGGAGGCCATATTCGTCATGTTGGTGCGGCTCGTCGAGGGGCGTGACTGGCCGGTCATAGACCTGCCGTTCCGGGCAGCGCCCTCGAAGGCAAGCCTCAGGCTGGGCAGTGCTGACGGCCAGAGACAAGATCGTTTCGGTACTGCGCGCGCGAGTGATCCGCAGAGCCCGAGCCAGCCGGACTGGCATGCTGTCAAAAAGCGCTGGTGCCGTGCCGTCGAGCGCGTCGCCAGCAGGCTGGACCATTCCTACCTGATCGCGCCCCAAAGAGGTCCGCTCGACGACAGGCCCACTCGTGTCGTCGTAAAGGTTCAGCACGCCAAGACGTCGTGGCAACCGGAGCGCCTCTACAAGTTCGGTGCGGGCACCGGGCGCGTGATCCAGATCTTGCCCGGACAGCCACATCGCAGTTTGAATGAGCGAGAACTCCGTGACCGCCTTCGTTCCACTGTCGTCAGATAGGACTCGTATAGCAGGGTCAGTCGATGCAGCTCACTCCGTCAAATCCAGGAGCCCTTGAAGAGGCCCGCTGTCGTCGTGCTCAGCACTTTCTTCTTCGAGCGGTTCTTCCAGCTCGAGGAATGTGCGGTCTTTTTCCTTGTGGATGTGCCTATGGATACGTCTTAGGAAATCTTCCTTTTTGTCTTCCGGCAGTGTGTCGATCAGACTGAGGATTGCTGCTCCATAGAGGATCTTCCGTCTTGTATCGTTTCTGCGCCTCTCCGCGGTCTCTCGGCTCTTCAGATCGCGCAGGCGCTGCTGATCCTGTGCCACCTTCTCCTCGATCCGAGCGATCTTCTCTCTGTATTTCGACATGTTGAGTCTCTTCCTCGTTTGGGTGCGAAAGGGAGATGGCGCCTGCACTCGATAATCGGGGGCATTATTCTGTAGAAAAGCATCGAGATCAGCCTGGCGTCGTAGCCCGCCGCCGGAACGGCAAGGGCGCAATTACGCATAGTTCCTATGCAGCGCGCCTGCCGCGGGCTTTTTCCAGGAGCGAAGATCACGAAGGGGCGCGACTTTCCGGGGTATGATACACCCTGCAAGCCACTGCCCACTTCTTGTGCTCTCTCGCGGCAAGGGCCGATCTGCCATCGCAGCTGCCGCTTACATTTCGCGGACAGGAATGACCGACGATCGTACCGGCCAGAGCTACAACTACCGCCGCACTCAGGGCCTACTCGGCGGCGGGCTGGTGAACTGGGCCGGCAGCGCGGAAGATCTCTGGAACACGGCTGAGGCCGCGGAGAAAAGGATCAATGCCCGCGTGGCACGGGAACTTCGCCCTGCGCTGCCCGCCGAGCTGCCGCTCGACGATCAGCGCAGGCTCGTTCATGGATTCTCATGTTGGCTGAAGGACCGGTATGGCGTTGCGGTTCACTATGCGATCCATGCTCCTACCTTTCGCGACAAGAAGTCCGGAAAGGCGCTCTGGCATTCACGAGGGACCACCCAGGGATGGAAAGACTACATCGTGGCGCTGAGGGACCCGGACAGGACGAACCGGAATTTTCATGCGCACATCCTCTTCACAACGCGAGACGTGGATCCGGAGACTGGCGTTTTCGGTCCAAAGACGCGCGTGCTCGACAATGTCAAAACAGGCCCGGAAGAACTGACCGCTATCCGGGCGGAATGGGAGAAGCGCACCAATGCCGCACTCAGAAAGCGCGGTTCTCGCGCCCGCATCGATCTTCGTTCCTATGCGACGATGGCCGAGGCTGGGGATGCGCCGGAAGGCCTCGTAGCGCAGCCGCACCTGGGACCGCGGGAGACCGCACGAGTGCGGAAGATGACTGGGAGCGGCGACGAGGCACCAGCATCCCGGCGATCTGAAAAGCGGGACCACATCCGGACCGACAACGCGGAACGATGGTCATGCTGGATGCGACTCCGGGCGCTACAACGAGAGCAGGCCCGACTCGAGGATTCCGCGCGGGTCGCTGCAGAACGGGAGCAAGAACGAAGAAAGCGGGCCGAAGTCGATAGGCAGCGGATTGCGGAGGCCAAGACCGACACTGAGCGCCAGATGGCCATCGATGAGGCCACGACGCTCGAGCAGCCGCGCATGAGGCCGCTCGATCCATACGCTGCAGCGATCGCTACCGTGATGGCAGAGGGCGTTCTCGCGCCAGAAACGCCGGACGTCGCGGACAAAGACAGTGACAAGAAGGCTGCGAACGAGTTCGAACAAGAAATCGACCCTGAAACCTTCACCTCCCCCGATCTCCGAGAGAGCACGCCTGAAGAGGCGAGATCCAAGCCCGTCATCCGCAAGCCCCAGCGCGGGAATCTTCAACGTAGCCGGGGCTAACGGGGCCCGCCCGCCGACGAGGGAGGAGGCCCCTCCCTCGACCCTCCCTTTTGTCCATCCCAGTGATCGTGGATCGGTCGCAAGATATGTGACACCGGCCAATCTGAAGTCGGCCTATCGAGCACGAGCATCCGTCGTGGGAGCACCGCGCCGCTCGGGATCCGCGTCGTCTCGGTGAGACGCGGCTCCAGAGCGGGGCGGCGCCTAATCGGTGGGGATCTCCAGTCTCACCGGAAATTCTGAGAGACCGAGATAGCGCGGATGCTGCTCCCGCGCGGGCTCTCAGATGGGTCGTCGTGCAATGCCGCACGGCGCTCCCACCGCCACGCCCCTCTCGCGGCGGTGTCTGACCGCGCCAGTTGAGCAACCACGGCACACGCCGCGGACTGGACGCGCGGGGTTCCGACATGAACCAACTCACGACTATCCCGACCTTTGCGGCCCTTCAGGCCGCCGTTCTTGAGCGCCTGCACGCCTATCTCGGTACCCACGGCGGCAGCCTCGAGAGCCTGCTCCGGCAGGCACGCGCCGACACCGATGTCGACGAGCGTGTGGCGCTCCAAGAGCTGGCAGATGGGGTCCTGGCGACCCGCGATGCCCGCAAGCTCGTCATCCGGATCCGGGCTCTCACGGACGAGCTCCTGTGTGTATTGGGAGAACCCATGGTCGAGATCGAAGGCGCATTCTGCGGCCGCGAAATCGACACGGGGTTTGCCTGGCATGCGGCTCGTCTCACCGATCTCGAGCGCGACATCAAATTCGCTTTCCGGGTGTAGAGGCGAGCTCACCCACTGGGGCGACCATGCAGACGTACTAAGAGCCGCTGCGTGGTGCAGATTGTGGGGCAGTTTTCGCTCGCCATCCGCTCAAAACCTAAGAAAACCAACGAATGTTGATCTTTAGGCTTGACGAATGGTGCCCAGGAGAGGACTCGAACCTCCACGTCCATACGGACACCAGCACCTGAAGCTGGCGCGTCTACCATTCCGCCACCTGGGCAGGTTGCGTGAGGGGCCGTTTAGACGTGGTGGCGGGCAGTGTCAACGCCGATTCCGAGACTTCCTGTCCTCACCGCCCGGCCTCCCTTGCCGCGCGGGCCGGGCAGGGTTAGGAACGTCGCAACGACAGCGCCTGGAGAGAAATTCGATGCCCAAATCCAAGCTCGTCACGATCTTCGGCGGCTCCGGCTTCCTGGGCCGCTACGTCGCGCGCCGCATGGCGCAGGACGGCTGGCGGGTGCGGGTTGCCTGCCGCCATCCCAACGACGCGATCTTCGTGCGGACCTACGGCGTGGTGGGCCAGGTCGAGCCGGTCTTCTGCAACATCCGCGACGATGATTCGGTGCGCAACGTGACCACCGGTGCCGATGCGGTGGTGAACTGCGTGGGCGTCCTGGCCGAGAGCGGCAAGAACAGCTTCGAGGCGGTGCAGACCGAGGGCGCCGAGCGCATCGCGCGCATGGCCGCCGCCGAGGGCGTGGGCGCCCTGGTGCATGTCTCGGCAATCGGGGCGGATTCGGGCTCGCGGTCGAAATACGCGCGCACCAAGGCGGCGGGCGAGGCGGCGATCCTCGAAGCCTATCCCGGCGCGGTGATCCTGCGGCCCTCGATCATCTTCGGCCACGAGGACGGCTTCTTCAATCGCTTCGCCCAGATGACCCGCTTCGGCCCGGTCCTGCCGGTGGTGGGCGCGGGCACCCGGTTCCAGCCGGTCTATGTCGACGACGTGGCCCATGCCGCCTTCAAGGCTGTCAAGGGCGAGGTCGCGCCGGGCACCTACGAGCTGGGCGGGCCGGACGTGAACAGCTTCCGCGAGCTGATGGACTACATGCTCGAGGTCATCGCGCGGCGGCGGTTGGTGCTGAACATTCCCTTCTTCGCGGCGCATGTGATCGGGGCCCTGTCCGAGCTGGTGACCAAGCTGACGCTGGGCGTGATCCCGGCGCAGATCACCCGCGACCAGGTGGCGAACCTGCGGACCGACAACGTGGTCTCCGGGGAGGCCAGGGGCTTTGCCGATCTCGGGATCGAGCCGACCTCGATGGAGGCCGTGCTGCCGGACTACCTCTGGCGCTTCCGGCCCTCGGGGCAGTATTTCGACATCAAGAAGTCGGCGGAATCGCTGAAGCGGCGGTGAGGGGCTGAGCGCGGCGCTGGCGGGGCGCTTGGCTGTCGGTTGGTGCTGGGAGAGCGGTAAGGCGCCCGGTTAGTGACGCGCGAGCTGCCGTGGTCAACGCTGCATAACTTGCGGCCGCTCTTCGGGCGAACCTAATCCAACGTCGCTATGACGTGAGGCATTCCTGGAGAATGCCTCGCTGCACCCCACTCAGGCCCTCGATGAACACCATCGCTTTCGAGCCCATGCTCCCCCAACAGCCCACGTTGCCCTTCCCCACTTAAGCGCCCTCTTGCGCCCGAACAGCACCGAAGGTGCCGGGCGCGCGCCGGACCGGCCCCTTGGGCCGGCGCTTTTGTGGACGAAGCGCATAGATCACCGCTCGCCCTGACCTTGTTGGGATAAAGCGCATAGCTCGGAGGTCCGTAGCGCCGGCCCTCGGTCCGGTGCGCGCCCTCTGTTGCGCGGGGTGAGAGGGGGCGGGTGGGGCTGGTCAGTGCTTTCAGCCACCCACTGGGCGCGCGGGACGGCAATCAGAAGGCGCCCACCGACCGGCCGCAAGGCCACTCAACCGCACGAAAATCCTCGGCCAAATCCCCCTTCAGATCGCCACCCTCAGATCGCCCCCATCTGCGCCGCGGTGCGCCGCACGATGTCGATCCGCGAGGCGTTCGGCGGATGCGTCCCGAGGAACCTATTGCCGGGATCGGGGATGCGCAGGAAGAACTCCGCCCCGCGCACCGGGTTGTAGCCCGCCTTGCCGGTGATGATCGTCCCGAGCTGGTCGGCCTCGAGCTCGAAATCCTTGGAATAGCGCCGCGCGCCGACCTGGGCGCCAAGCTGCTCGGCCTCGCGGATGTAGTCCGGGCTCGCCCCCGAGGCCGCCGCCAGGTTGGAGAAGATCAGCGCCCCCACCGTGGCATTCTGCTGCGTCCGCTCGAGATGGCCGAGGACGTGATGCGCCGCTTCGTGCCCCATCACGAAGGCCAGCTCGTCGGCATTTTCGACCGAGGCGATCAGCGCGAGGTTGAAGGCCAGGATCGGCCGGCCCGCCTGGTCCAGCGTCTGGTAGGCGTTGGGCTGCTGTCCGGGGCGGTCGTCCACGACAATGATGAAATTGCAGTTCGCCCGGGGCGCCACGCGGCGGCATTCGCTTTCGGCCACGGGCTCCACCGTCTCCACCACCTCGATGAAGGTATTGGCGGCACGCTCGGCGCGGCTGCGCGAGCCGTCGCTGCCGACCGGCGTCAGAACGCCCGAAGGCGGCATGGCCGGACCGGTCTGGGGCAGCGGCGCGCAGGCCGACAGGATCACGAGCAGAAGCGGGACGAGACGCAGCATGACACCTCTCATTGAGCCGATACCCTAGGCATATCTTCGCTCATATTGATGGGGAACCCACGAATCCGCGACTTGGCGGCAGCGCGCCGACGCCTATCTCTGCCGCCATGGATGGGACTTTGACCGTCATCTACAACGATACCTGCCCGATCTGCGCCCGCGAGGTGCAGGGCTACAAGCGGATCGCCGCGCGCCATGGGCTGGAGATCGGCTTCCGCGGGCTCTCCGAGGGCGACCTTTCCGCCTACGGGCTGACCCGCCGCGACGCCGCCCGGCGCTTCCACGTCGAGGCGGAGGGGCGGGTGCACGACGGGGTCGACGCCTTCGCGCTGGTCTGGGAGCGGATGCCCGGCTTCCACTGGCTCGCGCGGCTGGTGCGGCTGCCCGGCGTGCATCGCGCGGCGGAGCTTCTCTACGACCATGTCGCCGCACCGGCGCTCTTTGCCCTGCACCGCCGGCGGGTGGCGCGCGGCACCGCGGTGCGCCGCGGCTGAGGCGGGCTGTCGCGAAAAGGCGGTTCCCTGGGCGCCCGGGCCGGGCTAGGCTCGGGGCATGTTCAGCATAGAGCACGATTTCGACGCGACCGTCGTGACCCTCGTCGACGAAGGCAAAGCCCCGCTGATGGAGGATGTCGTCGTTCATTCCTTCGAGGAATGCATCACCATCGAACAGTTCGACGCGCGGACCGACAGGATGATGAAGATCACCCTCTCGATCAGCCAGATGCGCGACCTCGCCGCCGCGCTGGACCTGCCCGAGGGCGTCTACCGGCGCGATTGACCACGCGCTGGGGGCCTCTGGCGGACGCGTGGCGGGTGCGGATCACGGGCCCGGACCGCGATCCGCGGTTGATATTGCCGGCCCCTGCGCAGACATATCGCCCAGCACAGTCCGAGAGGTCACCATGCCCGACGCCAATCCCGCCGCGATGGAGTTCCTGCTCAGCCGCCGCTCGCGCCCGGCCAAGACGCTCACCGGCCCCGCGCCCGACCGCGCGGCGTTGATGCCGATCCTGACCGCCGCCTCGCGCAGCCCCGATCACGGCAAGCTCGAACCCTGGCGCTTCGTGGTGCTGGAGCGCGCCGCGCTCGACCGGCTGGCGGCGCTGGCGGTCACGCGCGGCCGGGCCGCGGGCCTCGAGGACGACCAGGTCGAGAAGGGCCGCACGCAGTTCGCCAATTCGCCGCTCTGCGTGGCGGTGGTGGAAAGCCCCAAACCCTCGCCCAAGGTGCCGGCGCTCGAGCAGACCTACGCGGTGGGCGGGGTGTGCCTGGCGCTTCTCAACGCCGCGCTGGCCTCGGGCTGGGGGGCGAACTGGCTCACCGGCTGGGCCGCGCATGACCGCGCCTTTCTGGCCGAGGGCCTGGGCCTCGCGCCCGAGGAGCGCGTCGCGGGCTTCCTGCACATCGGCACCGAGACCTCGGCCCCGCCCGAGCGCCCGCGCCCGGACCTCGAGGCCATCGTCGAATGGGCCGAGGCGTGATTCTCACCGCCTTCACCCGCGCGCTGGGCCAGCTCGGCGACCCGCGCTTCCGCCGCGTGCTGCTGCTGGGCCTGGGCCTCGCGCTGGGGCTGCTCGCGCTCTTCTACGCGGGGTTCGCCACGCTGGTAGGCTGGATGGTGCCCGAGAGCGTGAGCCTGCCGCTTCTGGGCGAGATCACCTGGGTCGACGACCTGGCGAGCTGGGGCTCGCTTGTGCTGATGCTGGTGCTGTCGGTCTTCCTGATGGTGCCGGTGGCCTCGGCGATGACCGGGATCTTCCTCGAGGACGTGGCCGAGGCCGTCGAGGCGCGCCATTACCCCGGCCTGCCGCCCGCCGGGCGCATCCCCTTCACCGAGGCCCTGCGCGATACCCTGGCGTTCCTGGGCGTGCTGATCGCCGCCAACGTGCTGGCGCTGGTGCTCTACCTGATGTTCGCCCCGCTCGCGCCGGTGATCTTCTGGGGGCTGAACGGCTTCCTGCTCGGGCGGGAATATTTCACCGTGGCCGCCATGCGCCGGGTCGGCCGCCAGGGCGCCGCCGAGCTGCGCCGCCGCCACCTGCCGGTGATCTGGCTCGCCGGCGTGCTGATGGCCGTGCCGCTCTCGGTGCCCCTGGTGAACCTGCTTGTGCCGATCCTGGGGGCGGCGACCTTCACGCATTTGTATCACGCGCTGACCGGCGCGCGGGGGTGAGTTGGGCGTTCTTCTGGGGAAGGATGGAAGGTGCACCTCGGGCTGGCCGGGGGCTGCGGCTTCTGGGGGGCGCTGGAGCACGACCTGCGGGACATGACGCATCTTGGGGAGCGTAACCCGCCCTTTTGCGTCGCTGCCGGTTCGCATGGCTTTCTAGCGCCACGCCACGGATCCTGTCCCTGTCCCTGTCCCTGTCCCGACGCAGCGCATCCTCTCCAGCCACGCCCAACGTCACCACCCCATCCCGACGCCCCCTCCGCCCTCTCAACACACCCCACCAGAGGGCGCGCGCCGGACCGGGGGACGGCGCTGCCGACCTCTGCGCGAGGCGCTTTATCCCAGCAAGGTCAGGGCTAGGGCCGAACTAAGCACGCCACCCACAAGAGCGCCGGCCCATAGGGCCGGTCCGGCGCGCGCCCGGCACCTTCGGTGCTATTCGGGCGCAAGAAGGGGCGGTCGGCTTCTGAGTTTACGAGAAGGCTGGGTGGAACTGGTGAGACACGGCTCTGCGACGGCGTGGTTCCGCTACACGGGAGGCAGGTGCGGATGCAGGCAACGGGCGCTTGTCGGAGAGGCGGGCGGCACCGACCTTTGCGGGCTAGAGGGCTAGAGGGCTAGAGGGCTAGAGGGCTAGAGGGCTAGAGAGCTAGAGAACCACACCCTCAAAACCCCCGCCAACCTCACACCCCCCCAAAACTCACTCCGCCGCCGGCGCCATCCGGCCGAACAGGTCGATGTCCTCGATCGTCAGCCACCCCGAGGTGATCACCACGAAAAGCACCAGCCAGATCACCGCCGAGACCCCCGAGGTGATCCAGGCCTTCTTCTTGAGGTGGTGATTCTCCGGGCTGCCCGCATGGGTGCCGGGCACCACCTTGCCGAGGTCGCCTTGGGTCTCGAGCCGGATCGGGATCACCACCAGGAAGGTGAGAAACCAGATCACCGCGTAAAGCACGATGGCCGAGGTAATGCTCATGTCGCCTCCTATCGGGGCCGGGACGCGTGGGCGGGCCTCAGACCTCTTCCAGCTCGATCAGGCAGCCGTTGAAATCCTTGGGGTGCAGGAACAGCACCGGCTTGCCATGGGCACCGATCTTCGGCTCGCCGGAGCCCAGGACCCGCGCGCCCTCGCCCTTGAGCTTGTCGCGGGCGGCCAGGATGTCCTCGACCTCGTAGCAGATGTGATGGATGCCGCCCGAGGGGTTCTTGTCGAGAAAGCCCTGGATCGGGCTTTCCTCGCCTAAGGGGTAGAGAAGCTCGATCTTGGTGTTCGGCAGCTCGATGAAGACCACGGTCACGCCATGGTCGGGCTCGTCCTGGGGCGCGCCGACCGTGGCGCCGAGCGCGCCGCGATACTGCGCCGAGGCGGCCTCGAGGTCGGGCACGGCAATCGCGACATGGTTCAATCTGCCGATCATCTGGCCAAGCTCCTTCTGGGCATTCCGTGCCGCCATATGGCCCGCGCCCGGCCCGGCGCGCAAGGCGGTGCGACCGTTAACCGCTCGTTAGCCATCCGCCCGCAAGCTGGGACGCGGCAGTTTCGCCCGGATCAGGAGGCCCCAAGGCATGCAGATGAACCCGCTCACCCCGACCCTGCGCCCGACCCCGGCGCGCCCGCTGCTGGGCCTGACGCTCCTGGTGGTCGAGGACAGCCGCTACGCCTGCGAGGCGCTGCGCCTCTTCGCGCTGCAAAGCGGCGCGCGGCTCAGGCGCGCGGACCGGCTGTCGGCGGCGCGGCGGCATCTCGGCGTCTACCGGCCCTCGGGGATGATCGTGGACATCGGCCTGCCCGACGGCTCGGGGCTCGAGCTGATCCGCGAGGCGGCGCAGGCGAGCCCCCGGGTGGCGGTGCTTCTGGCCACGAGCGGCGATCCCTTCACCGAGGATGTGGCGCTCGCCGCGGGCGCCGACGGCTTCCTGCCGAAGCCGGTGCCGGGGCTTGCGGTCTTCCAGTCCGAGATTCTCGCGCATCTGCCGCGCGGGCAGCATCCGCTGGGCCCGCGCCATGTCGCCCAGGTGCTCGACCGGCCCGACCCCGAGGCCTTCCGCGACGACGTGGCCCATGCGCTGAGCGTCTTGTCCGAAGACCCCGACGCCGCGCGCATCGACTATGCGGCGCGCTTCGTCGCGGGGCTGGCGGCGACGGCGGGAGATCATGTTCTGGGCGAGGCCGCCGAGGTGCTGGCCGGCGCGGGCGTCAGCGGCGCGCCCCTCGGCCCCGGGCTGACGCGGCTGCGGGCACTGCTCGAGGACCGGCTCGACCGGGCGCTGGCGGGCTAGGGCGCGGGGCTCAGAACCGGAAGCCCGCCGGGTAGTCGTGCAGCCCGTCGTAATCGGACTTGCCGATGTCGAGCCCCGCCTGCCGCAAGACGGCAAAGCCCATGCCGAGGTGGAAGAAGAAGTTCGGCAGCCCGAAGAGATGCAGGAAGTCGCTGCCGCTCTGGTCGAGCTCGGCAAAACCCGCGCGATGGCTGATGCGGCGGTCCTCGGCGCCCTCGAAGGCGCCTGGGTCCAGCGCGGCGAGCCCCTCGCGGGCGAAGGCGAAGCGCGCCCGCAGCCCCTCGGCATCGAGGCCCAGGTGCGGGGTCTCGGGCACCTCGCGCCCGGCCAGCGGGCAGGCGGTGCGCAGCGCGAAGCCCGCCGCGGTGGCGAACTGCTGGGCGCCGGTGAACATGTCGGGGGCAAGCTGGCCCTTCAGCGCCTCGGGCGCGGTCTCGGCCTGGGCGACCAGTGCCTCGGCGCGGTCGAGGTAATGTCCGAAGACCGGGACGGAGGCGGCGTAAAGCGGCGGGGTCATGGCGGGTCCTTCCTCGGGGCGGGCGCCCTCTTCGGACGCCTCCCCGACGAAGCCTCGCGGCAGGGCCGGCGTCAAGCCGGCCCGCGCCTATTCGTGGAGTGCTGAACCCGGGGTCTCATGTCTCGGGCCCTGGTCCCGGAGCGTATGCCCCGATGCCTCGCGTGACGCGGGCCTTGGTCCCGGGCCTCACGCCCCCGAGGCCTCGTGACGTGGGCCTTGGTCCCGGAGCTCACGCTCCGAGGCCGCATGACGCGGGCCCACTGCCCGGGGCTCGCGCCCCGCGCCCAAGTCCCCGGGGCCCGGGCCCCGAGCCTCACTCCTCGGGCATCACCCGCAGGCGCAGCTCCATGAGCTGGTCGCTGGTGGGCTCCGAGGGGGCGCCCATCATCAGGTCCTCGGCGCGCTGGTTCATCGGGAACATGATGACCTCGCGGATGTTGTCCTCGCCCGCGAGCAGCATGACGATCCGGTCGATGCCCGCCGCGCAGCCGCCATGCGGAGGCGCGCCGAAGCGGAAGGCGTTGACCATGCCGCCGAAGCGCTTGCGCACCTCTTCCTCGCCGTAGCCGGCCAGCTCGAAGGCGCGGAACATGATCTCGGGCTTGTGGTTCCGGATCGCGCCCGAGACCAGCTCGTAGCCGTTGCAGGCCAGGTCGTACTGGTAGCCCTTGACGCTGAGCGGGTCGGCCTCCAGCGCTTCCATCCCGCCCTGCGGCATCGAGAAGGGGTTGTGGCTGAAGTCGATCTCGCCCGAGTCCTCGTCGGCCTCGTACATCGGGAAGTCGACGATCCAGGCGAAGGCATAGCGGTCCGCCTCGGTCAGGCCGAGCTCTTCGCCGATGGTGACCCGGGCCTTGCCCGCGACACGCTCGAAGTCCTTGGGCTTGCCGCCCAGGAAGAAGGCCGCGTCGCCGACACCCAGGCCGAGCTGCTGGCGGATCGCCTCGGTGCGCTCGGGCCCGATGTTCTTGGCCAGCGGGCCGGCGGCCTCGGTCTCGCCGTCCTTGTCGCGCCAGAAGATGTAGCCCATGCCCGGCAGCCCTTCCTTCTGGGCGAAGGCGTTCATCCGGTCGCAGAACTTGCGGCTGCCGCCCGTGGGCGCGGGGATCGCGCGGATTTCGGTGCCTTCCTGCTCGAGGAGCTTGGCGAAGATCGCGAAGCCCGAGCCGCGGAAGTGGTCCGAGACCACCTGCATCTTGATCGGGTTGCGCAGGTCCGGCTTGTCGGTGCCATACCAGAGCGCCGCATCCGCATAGGAGATCTGCGGCCAGTCCTCGGGCTTGTCGACCTTGGCCGAGCCGCCGAACTCCTCGAACACGCCGGCGATCACCGGAGAGATCGTGTCGAAGACGTCCTGCTGCTCGACGAAGCTCATCTCCATGTCGAGCTGGTAGAAGTCGGTGGGCGAGCGGTCGGCGCGCGGGTCCTCGTCGCGGAAACAGGGCGCGATCTGGAAATACTTGTCGAAGCCCGAGACCATGATCAGCTGCTTGAACTGCTGCGGGGCCTGGGGCAGCGCGTAGAACTTGCCCGGGTGCAGCCGCGAGGGCACCAGGAAGTCGCGCGCGCCCTCGGGGCTCGAGGCGGTGATGATCGGGGTCTGGTATTCGCGGAAGTCCTGCTCCCACATCCGCCGCCGGATCGAGGCCACCACATCCGAGCGCAGCACCATGTTCTGCTGCATGACCTCGCGCCGCAGGTCGAGGTAGCGATACCGCAGGCGGGTCTCCTCGGGGTATTCCTGGTCGCCGAAGACGATCAGCGGCAGCTCCTCGGAGGCGCCGAGCACCTCGATGTCGCGGATGTAGACCTCGATCGCGCCGGTCGGCAGCTTGGGGTTCACCAGGCTCTCGTCGCGGGCCTTCACCACGCCGTCGATCTTGACGCACCACTCCGAGCGCAGGCGCTCGACCTCGGCGAAGACCGGGCTGTCGGGATCGCAGAGCACCTGCGTCATGCCGTAGTGGTCGCGCAGGTCGACGAAGAGAACGCCGCCATGGTCGCGGATGCGGTGGACCCAGCCGGAAAGCCGGACCTCCTGGCCCACGTGCTCTTTGCGAAGATCGGCGCAGGTCTGGCTGCGATAGGCGTGCATTGGGTCGGCCCCTCGGAACTAGTTCGGGAAGTCAGGCGCCGATACACCGCCCCGCGCGCGGGAAGTCAAGCAGAAGCCCGGGGCAGGGGCCTCGTGAGCGGGGTTTGATGGGCCTGCGCGGGCTGCGGGACGGGTGCGGGCCCTGGGCGGGCCGTCCCGCGCCGGTTCCCGCCGCGCGGGCGCGCCGCGGGGCGGGACTCAGCGCCCGCGTGCGAGCCGCGCGAGGGGCCCTCATGCGGGTCGCGCGTCCACCCGGTTCGCCGCCAAAGCCCGCAAAATTGCCGCTTTTCGTGGCCGTCCTGCGACAACATCCCCCGCAACCCGTGGCCCTGACACGGAAAATTTGTCGCGCGGCCCCTTTCTGGGGTAATTTGGGGACGCCCGGAACGGCGGACCCGGCTGACAGCCCTTGTTTTGGGGAGGCGACGATGTGGGACCGTATTCTGAACGACATGCTGCGCCGCCTGGTGACGCTGGGCGATCTGCGCGTCACCTGGCCCGACGGCAGCGAAACGCGCTACGGCGCCGATGAGCCGCCGCGCGCCAGCCTGCGCCTCAAGGACCCTGGCATCGTCCGGGCGCTTTGCCTGAGCCCGGTGCTGGCGCTGGGCGAGGGCTACATGGACGGCCGGATCGAGATCGCCGACGAGATGCTGAACCCCGCGCTCGGGCTTCTGCAGCGCGCCCGCGAGCGCGGCGGAAGGATGCCCGCCTGGATCGAGACCCTGAACAGCGCGCGCATGGCGCTCTCGGTCTTCCTGCAGCGCAACACGCCGCTCACCGCCCGGGCCAATGTGGCGCATCACTACGACATCTCGGACGATCTCTACCGGCTCTTTCTCGATGCCGACATGCAGTATTCCTGCGCCTATTTCACCGACCCCGAGATGAGCCTCGAGGCCGCGCAGGAGGCCAAGAAGGCGCTGATCGCGCGCAAGCTCCGGCTCGAGCCGGGGATGCGGGTGCTCGACATCGGCTGCGGCTGGGGCGGCATGGCGCTGACGCTCGCGCGGGATCATGGCGCGCGGGTTCTGGGGGTGACGCTTTCGCAGAACCAGCTGGCCACCGCGCAGGCCCGCGCCGAGGCGGCGGGGCTCGCGGACCGGGTGGAGTTCCGGCTGCAGGATTACCGCGACGTGCGTGACAGCTTCGACCGGATCGTCAGCGTCGGCATGCTGGAGCATGTCGGCCGGCCGCAGTTCCGCACCTATTTCCGCAAGGTCTCGGAGCTGCTTGCCCCCGAGGGCGTGGCGCTGATCCACACCATCGGGCTGTCGAGCCCGCCCTCGCCGACCTCGCCCTGGCTGGCGAAATATATCTTCCCCGGCGGCTATGTGCCCGCGATGTCCGACCTCGCCCCCGAGATCGAACGGGCGGGCCTCTGGATGGCCGACATCGAGGTCCTGCGGCTGCATTACGCCTGGACGATTCGCCACTGGCGCCAGCGCTTCGAGGCCAGCCGCGACCGCATCCGAGAGATGCACGACGACCGCTTCGTGCGGATGTTCCGCTTCTACCTGGCGGCCTGCGAGACCGCCTTCGAGGAGCAGCGCCAGGGGGTGTTCCACTTCCAGCTGACCAAGGAACACGCCGCCGTGCCGGTGACCCGGGATTATCTGGCCGAACCGCCCGGAGAACGGGGCGCGCGCCGCCACGGCCGGACCCGGCAGGCGGCGGAGTAGGGGGCTTCTTCTGGCGCCCGAATAGCACCGAAGGTGCCGGGCGCGCGCCGGACCGGCCCCTTGGGCCGGCGCTCCTGCGGGTGGTGCGCTTAAATCATCGCTAGTCCTGACCTTGCAGGGATAAAGTGCGCCGCTCGATAGTCGGAAGCGCCGGCCCCCGGCCCGGCGCGCGCCCTCTGTAGTGCTGGTGGAGAGGGCAGCGGGATGATCACTGCGCGAGCCTTGCTGGCCAACTGCCCGCCCCAGCGCGTTCCGTTCCAGCCCGCGCCTCTTGCGCCCGAACAGCATCGAAGATGCCGGGCGCGCGCCGGACCGGCCCCTTGGGCCGGCGCTCTTGTGGGCGATGCGCTTAAATCATCGCTAGCCCTGACCTTGCTGGGATAAAGCGCGCCGCTCGGCAGTCGGCAGCGCCGGCCCCCGGCCCGGCGCGCGCCCTCTGTAGGTGCTGGTGGAGAGGGCAGACGGCTGTACGCAGCGGCTGGGAGCCTGTTCCTCGGCTCCGCCTAATTCTAAGCAATCACCAGCATCTTCCACGCGGACCACAACCTCGACGTATTTCTCCCTGATCTTTGGCATTGTTGCGCCGCCTTGCGCCCGAACAGCACCGAAGGTGCCGGGCGCGCGCCGGACCGGCCCCTAGGGCCGGCGCTCTTGTGGGCGATGCGCTTAGATCATCGCTAGTCCTGACTTTGTTGGGATAAAGCGCGCCGCTCAACAGTCGGTGGCGCCGGCCCCCGGTCCTGCGCGCGCCCTCTGGTGGGGCATGTGGAGAGGGTGTTGGGTGGGTTTGTGCTTGGGGCGCGTGAGCGGGTCGAGCGTCGGGGTGCGTTGTCCGGTGGGGGGCGTGGCGTTCAAAGCTCGGATGTGCGCTTGGCAATGGCCACCGGAGCGGCCTCAATCCCAGCCATCAGCCATCAGCCATCAGCCATCAGCCATCAGCCATCAGCCATCAGCCATCAGCCATCAGCCCTCGTCACCAACCCGAAACCCACCCCTCAAAGCGTCACCTCGAACACGCAGTGCCCGTGCCCGGTCGCCTGGCAATGCGTCTCGCGGCAGATGAAATCGCGGTGCGACAGCCGCTGCAGCGTGTGCTCGAAGAGCGCGGCGTAGAACTGGCAGATCGGCCGTTCGGCCTCGATGCCGGTCGCCAGCGGGTTCTGGAACATCGCGAAGCGGCTGGTGGTCTGGATCGCGAAGAGCCCCGAGCCCGCGAAGGTCTCGGAGTTGAGCCGGATCGACTTGCCGACCAGCCAGGCCGAGACCGACCAGGGCATGTTCTGCAACAGAAGCCGGGCCTTGGGCGGGATGCGCTCGGTCACGAAGACCTCGGCGGCCACGCGCCCGGCGGTGTCCAGGACCTCGTCGGCGGCCTCGGGCCAGTTCTCGCGCACCCGGCGGTGCAGGAAGGCGACCTGGCCCTCGGGCAGAAGGCTGTCCTCGGCGGGAAGGTCTTCGAGCCCGGCCTCGGCGAAGACCGCGTCGCGATCGGCCTTGGAGACGTGCCGCTCCAGCACGGCATGCAACGGCGCCACCATGTTCGCACCCATCAAGCGCGCCTGACGAGACGGCGATTGAGGCGGTTCGAGGACGGTGGCCATGTGGCTTCTCCCTTCAAAGAAGCGGTCCGGGTTGCGATGACGCCTGCTTAGGTGTCCCATGCGTCCGGGAAAGTATAGACCGATAGACAGATTCGAGTGTCATAATAAATTGACAGCTTTTGCGCCTGCAGCGCCCGGACCACCCCGCGCCGCCTCTGCCCAAGCCTGCGGCAGCGCGCGCCCGGGCGACGGGGCTTGAACCGCACCGCTGCATCTCTATAAGGCACGACAATTTGCGCCCCGGCCGGCTTCGCGGGCGCGCGCACCATCGCTGTCAGACGAGGTTCACATGCCCAAACGCACCGATATTCAGTCCATCATGATCATCGGCGCAGGGCCCATCATCATCGGTCAGGCCTGCGAGTTCGACTATTCCGGCGCCCAGGCCTGCAAGGCCCTGAAGGAAGAAGGCTACCGGGTCATCCTGGTGAACTCCAACCCGGCCACGATCATGACCGACCCGGGCATGGCCGATGCCACCTACATCGAGCCGATCACCCCCGAGGTGGTCGCCCGGATCATCGCCAAGGAAAAGCCCGACGCGCTCCTGCCGACCATGGGCGGGCAGACCGGGCTCAACACCGCGCTGAAGCTCGAGGAAATGGGCGTCCTCGCCGAACACGGGGTCGAGATGATCGGCGCCAACCGCGAGGCCATCGAGAAGGCCGAGGACCGCGCGCTCTTCCGCGAGGCGATGGACCGGATCGGGCTCGAGAACCCCAAGGCGACCATCGTCACCGCGCCGAAGAAGCCCGACGGCAACGCCGACCTGAAGGCCGGCGTGCAGATCGCGCTTTCCGAGCTCGAGCACATCGGCCTGCCGGCGATCATCCGCCCGGCCTATACGCTTGGCGGCACCGGCGGCGGCGTGGCCTACAACCGCGAGGACTTCGAGTATTACTGCCGCTCGGGCATGGATGCCTCGCCGGTCAACCAGATCCTGATCGACGAGAGCCTCCTGGGCTGGAAGGAATACGAGATGGAGGTGGTCCGCGACCGCGCGGACAACGCCATCATCGTCTGCGCCATCGAGAACGTCGACCCGATGGGCGTGCATACCGGCGATTCGATCACCGTCGCCCCGGCGCTGACGCTGACCGAC
Organism: Roseivivax sp. GX 12232; assembly: GCF_021272185.1. Taxonomy (GTDB): domain Bacteria; phylum Pseudomonadota; class Alphaproteobacteria; order Rhodobacterales; family Rhodobacteraceae; genus Roseivivax. Next base: position 150,561 of record NZ_JAJSEC010000006.1, on the reverse strand, counting down.
AAGGAATACCAGATCATGCGCTCGGCCTCGATCGCGGTCCTGCGCGAGATCGGCGTCGAGACCGGCGGCTCGAACGTGCAATGGGCGGTGAACCCCGAGGACGGCCGCATGGTCGTGATCGAGATGAACCCGCGGGTATCGCGCTCCTCGGCGCTGGCCTCCAAGGCCACCGGCTTCCCGATCGCCAAGATCGCCGCGAAGCTGGCCGTGGGCTACACGCTGGACGAGCTCGACAACGACATCACCAAGGTGACGCCGGCGAGCTTCGAGCCGACCATCGACTACGTCGTGACCAAGATCCCGCGCTTCGCCTTCGAGAAGTTCCCGGGCTCCGAGCCGCTCCTGACCACGGCGATGAAATCGGTGGGCGAGGCCATGTCCATCGGCCGCACGATCCACGAATCGATGCAGAAGGCGCTGGCCTCGATGGAAACCGGGCTTTCGGGCTTCGACGAGGTGCAGATCGCCGGCGTCTCGGCCCCCGCCGAGGGCGGCACACCCCTTGACGAGGCCGAGCGCGCGGCGGTGGTCAAGGCGCTCTCCATGCCGACGCCCGACCGGCTGCGCACCATCGCCCAGGCCATGCGCCACGGGCTGGGCGACGACGAGATCCAGGGCGTCACCAAGTTCGACCCCTGGTTCCTCGCCCGCATCCGCGAGATCGTCGAGGCCGAGGCCAAGATTCGCGCCGAGGGCCTGCCGCAGGACGCCGACGGCCTGCGCGAGCTGAAGATGATGGGCTTCACCGACATGCGGCTTTCGCGGCTGACCGGCCGCGAGGAGATGGAGATCCGCGCCCATCGCACCGGGCTTGGCGTGACCGCCGTCTTCAAGCGCATCGACACCTGCGCGGCCGAGTTCGAGGCCCAGACGCCCTATATGTATTCGACCTACGAGGCGCCGCTTCTCGGCGAGGTCGAATGCGAGGCGCGCCCCTCGGAGGCCAAGAAGGTGGTGATCCTCGGCGGCGGGCCGAACCGGATCGGCCAGGGCATCGAGTTCGACTACTGCTGCTGCCACGCCTGCTTCGCCCTGACCGAGGCGGGCTACGAGACCATCATGATCAACTGCAACCCCGAGACCGTGTCGACCGACTACGACACCTCGGACCGGCTCTATTTCGAGCCGCTGACCTTCGAACACGTGATGGAGATCCTGCGCGTCGAGCAGGAGGCCGGGACGCTGCACGGGGTCATCGTGCAGTTCGGCGGCCAGACGCCCTTGAAGCTCGCCAACGACCTCGAGGCCGCGGGCATCCCGATCCTCGGCACCACGCCCGACGCCATCGACCTCGCCGAGGACCGCGAGCGTTTCCAGGCGCTGGTCAACAAGCTGGGCCTGCGCCAGCCGAAGAACGGCATCGCCTCCTCGGACGCCCAGGCGCTCGACATCGCCGAGGAGATCGGCTTCCCGCTGGTGATCCGCCCCTCCTACGTGCTGGGCGGCCGCGCAATGGAGATCGTCCGCGACATGGATCACCTCAAGCGTTACATCGCCGAGGCGGTCGTGGTCTCGGGCAAATCGCCGGTGCTGCTCGACGGCTATCTCTCCGGCGCGGTCGAACTGGACGTCGACGCGCTCTGCGACGGCAAGGCCGTGCATGTCGCGGGCATCATGCAGCACATCGAGGAGGCGGGCGTCCATTCGGGCGACAGCGCCTGTTCGCTGCCGCCCTATTCGCTGCCGGCCGAGATCATCGAGGAAGTGAAGCGCCAGACCGTGGCGCTGGCGCTGGAGCTGGGCGTGGTCGGGCTGATGAACGTGCAGTTCGCGGTCAAGGACGGCACGATCTTCCTGATCGAGGTCAACCCGCGCGCCTCGCGCACCGTGCCCTTCGTGGCCAAGGCCACCGACAGCGCCATCGCCTCGATCGCGGCGCGGATCATGGCCGGAGAGCCGCTCTCGGCCTTCCCCGAGCGTCCGCCGCATGGCGACAAGATCGACTATGACACCGATGTGCCCATGGCCGATCCGATGACCCTGGCCGACCCGATGATGCCCTGGTTCTCGGTCAAGGAGGCGGTCATGCCCTTCGCGCGCTTCCCCGGCGTCGACACGCTGCTTGGCCCCGAGATGCGCTCCACCGGCGAGGTCATGGGCTGGGACCGCAACTTCCCGCGCGCCTTCCTGAAGGCGCAGCTCGGCGCCGGCAACATGCTGCCCGAGGCGGGCCGGGTGTTCCTCTCGATCAAGGACGAGGACAAGGGCCCGCAGCTCATCGAGACCGCCAAGACGCTGATGGAGCTCGGCTTCACCATCGTCGCGACCAGCGGCACCGCGGCCTACCTCGAGGCCGAGGGCGTCCCCGCCGAGATCGTCAAGAAGGTCTACGAGGGCCGCCCGAACGTGGTCGACCAGCTCAAGGACGGGGCGATCCAGCTGGTGATGAACACCACCGAGGGCGCTGCGGCCATCGCCGACAGCCGCGAGATCCGGTCGGTCGCGCTGTACGACAAGATCCCCTACTTCACCACGCTCGCCGGCGCCCATGCCGCCGCCCAGGCGATGAAGGCCCGGGGCGAGGGCGAACTGGTGGTGAAATCCCTGCAGGGCGGCGCGCTGCCCGCCTGAGGGGAGCCGCATCGCGACATCCCGACGGGCCCGCCTTCACCGGCGGGCCCGTTGCCGTTTGCGCGCCAGCCGATCAGCAAGTCCCCGCGTGCCGCCGCGCGCGGGCACGCGGGCCTTTTCGTGTCCCCGCCTTCGCGTTAAGCGGGTTCTGTAGCAACTCAGCGAGGTGCCCATGCCCAAACCCGTCATCCTGACCATCCTCGACGGCTGGGGCCTGTCCGAGCGCCGCGAGGCCAATGCCCCGGCGCTGGCCGAGACGCCGGTGATGGACCGGCTCATGGCCGAATGTCCCAATGCGACGCTGACCACCCATGGGCCGGACGTGGGGCTGCCCTCGGGGCAGATGGGCAACTCCGAGGTCGGCCATACCAACATCGGCGCGGGCCGCGTGGTGGCCATGGACCTCGGCCAGATCGACCTCGCGATCGAGGACGGCAGCTTCTTCTCCAACGAGGCGATCCTGGACTTCGCGGGCCGCGTCTCCGAGGCCGGGGGCCGGGCGCATCTCTTCGGGGTGGTCTCAAACGGCGGGGTGCATGGGCATCTCGACCATATCGTCGCCGCCGCGCGGCTCCTGACCGACAAGGGGCTCGAGGTGGTCGTCCACGCGATCACCGACGGCCGCGACGTCGCGCCGAAATCGGCCGACGACTTCCTGCCCGAACTGCAGTCCAAGCTGCCCGAGACAGCGATGATCGGCACGGTGATCGGGCGCTACTTCGCCATGGACCGCGACAACCGCTGGGGCCGGGTGAAGACCGCCTATGACGCCATCGCCAAGGGCGAGGGCGAACTGGCGCGCACCGCCCCCGAGGCCGTCGCCGCGGCCTACGAGGCGGGCACCTCGGACGAGTTCATCCCCGCCACGGTGATCGACGGCTACGCGGGGCTCGCCGAGGGCGACGGGCTCTTCTGCCTGAACTTCCGTGCCGACCGCGCCCGCGAGATCCTCGCCGCGCTGGGTGATGCGGAGTTCGACGGGTTCGAGCGCGAGGCGCCCGCGCTTTCGGCGCTGCTGGGCATGGTGGAATATTCCGACCGTCACAATCGCTACATGACCACCGCCTATCCCAAGCGGCCCGTGGTCAACACGCTGGGCGCCTGGGTGGCGGGCAAGGGGCTGACGCAGTTCCGCCTCGCGGAGACCGAGAAATACCCTCATGTCACCTTCTTCCTGAACGGCGGCAAGGAAGAGCCCGAGCCGGGCGAGGACCGGCACATGCCGAAAAGCCCCGACGTGGCGACCTACGACCTGCAGCCCGAGATGAGCGCCCCCGAGGTGACCCGGGCCTTCGTCGAGGCCATTGAGAAGGGCTACGACCTCATCGTGGTGAACTACGCCAACCCCGACATGGTCGGCCATACCGGCGACCTGGAGGCCGCCAAGGCCGCCTGCGCGGCGGTCGACCAGGGGCTCGGCGCCGCGCTCGAGGCCATGGAGAAGGCCGGCGGGGCGATGATCGTCACCGCCGATCACGGCAATTGCGACGTGATGACCGACCCCGAGACCGGAGGGCCGCATACCGCGCACACGCTGAACCCGGTGCCGGTCATCATGGTCGGCGGACCCGAGGGCGCGCGGCTCGACAAGGGCCGGCTGGCCGACCTCGCGCCGACGCTCCTGGAGCTCATGGGCCTCGATCAGCCCGAGGAGATGACCGGCCGGAGCCTCATCCGCAGATGATCCGCGCGGCGCTCCTCTGCCTGGGGCTGACCCTCGCGCTCGGGCCCGCGCCCCTGGCGGCGCAGGAGGCAGCAGCGCGAGCGCGCGGCGCGGCGGAGGCGCTCGACCAGGCGGCGGCGCGCCTCGATGCGGCCGAGCGGTCCTCGGACCGGGTGGCGTCGTTGACCGAGACCATCCGCGCCTATGAGGACGGGCTGGCGGCCATGCGCGACGGGCTGCGCGACGCGGCGATCCGCGAAACCCAGCTGCGCCGCAGCCTCGCCGGCCGCGAGGGCGAGCTGGCCGAGCTCTTGGCGGCGCTGCAGACCCTGGGGCGCAGCGATGTGACCCAGCAGATGCTGCACCCCGAGGGCCCGGTCGGCGCGGCGCGCTCGGGGATGCTGGTCGCCGCGGTGACCCCCGGGCTCGTGGCCCAGGCGGTGGCGCTGCGCGGCGATCTGGAAGAGGTCGAGACCCTGCGGCTCCTGCAGGAGAACGCCGCCGAGGACCTGCGCGACGGGCTGGAGGGGCTGCAGACCGCGCGCGCTGCGCTGAGCCAGGCGGTGGCCGACCGGACCGACCTGCCGCAACGCTTCACCGAGGACCCGGCCCGGATCGGCGCGCTGATCTCGGCGACCGAGACGCTCTCGGGCTTCGCCAGCGGGCTTTCCGATCTGACCGAGGGCGCCGTGGCCCCCGCCGAGGAAGACGCCGCGCTCAAGCCCGGGGCGGTGCCGCTGCCGGTCGCGGGCCAGCTGTTGCGCCGCGCCGGCGAGGCCGATGCCGCGGGCGTCACCCGTCCGGGCGTGGTGCTCGCGACCGCGCCGGGCGCGCTGGTGACCACCCCGGTCTCGGCCACGATGCGTTACCTCGGGCCGCTTCTCGACTACGGGCTGGTGGCGGTCCTGGAGCCGAAGCCCGACCTGTTGTTCGTGCTGGCCGGGCTCGGCACGGTCTACGGCGCGGCCGGGCAGGTGCTGCCGGCGGGCGCGCCGGTCGGGCTGATGGGCGGCGCGGAAGACAACACCTCTGTGTTACAGGGCGGCGCGGGGGGTGGAAACGCCAGACCCGAAACGCTCTATATAGAGGTAAGAGAGGGAGACCGGCCGGTGAACCCGCTGGACTGGTTCGCAACCGACAAGGGATAATCAAGGCATGAAGAAATTCGTCATGGCCGCGATCGGCGGCACGCTCGCCGGTATCGTCGCGACGACCCAGTTCGTGGGCCCGCTTCTGGCGCAGGAAGAGGCGAAGAAGGCCAGCGTCTACGAACAGCTCGACCTCTTCGGCGACATCTTCGAGCGCATCCGCGCGCAATACGTCGAGGTGGTCGACGAGGAGGAGCTGATCGAGGCGGCCATCGACGGCATGCTGACCTCGCTTGATCCGCATTCGAGCTACCTCTCGCCCGATGACGCCGCCGACATGCGGGTGCAGACCCGCGGCGAGTTCGGCGGGCTTGGCATCGAGGTCACCCAGGAAGACGGCTTCGTGAAGGTGGTCTCGCCGATCGACGGCACCCCCGCCGAAGAGGCCGGGATCGAGGCCGGCGACTTCATCACCCATGTCGACGGCGAGTCGGTCCTGGGCCTGACCCTCGACGAGGCGGTCGACCTGATGCGCGGGCCGGTGGGTTCCGAGATCCTGATCACCATCGTCCGCGAGGGCGAGGCCGAACCCTTCGACGTCGAGATCGTGCGCGACACGATCACCCTGACCGCCGTGCGCACCCGCACTCAGGGCCAGTCGGTGGTCCTGCGGGTCACCACCTTCAACGACCAGACCTATCCCAACCTCGAGGAGGGTCTCGCCGAAGAGGTCGAGACGCTGGGCGGCATGGAGAACGTCAACGGCTTCGTCATCGACCTGCGCAATAACCCCGGCGGGCTCTTGAACCAGGCGATCAAGGTTTCCGACGCCTTCCTCGAGGCCGGCGAGATCGTCTCGACCCGGGGCCGCGATCCGGCCGACGGCGACCGCTACAACGCCACCCAGGGCGACCTCGCCGAGGGCAAGCCCATCGTGGTGCTGATCAACGGCGGCTCGGCCTCGGCTTCCGAGATCGTCGCGGGCGCGCTGCAGGATCACCGCCGCGCCATCGTCGTGGGCACCAAGAGCTTCGGCAAGGGCTCGGTGCAGACGGTCATGCCGCTGCGCGGGCAGGGCGCCATGCGCCTGACCACGGCGCGCTACTACACGCCCTCGGGCCGCTCGATCCAGGCGCTCGGCGTCTCGCCCGACATCATCGTCGCCCAGCCGCCCCGCCAGCCCGAAGAAGAGGAGGACGAGGAGGCCAACGGCCTGCCGACCCGCTCCGAGGCCGACCTGCGCGGCGCACTCGACAACGACTCGCTCTCCGAAGACGAGATCCGCCAGATCGAGGAGGACCGCGAGAAGGCCGAACAGGCCGCGGCCCTGCGCGAAGAGGATTACCAGCTGGCCTATGCCATCGACATCCTCAAGGGCCTCTCGGCGCTGGGGCCCGAGGTGCAGGCCCTGTCCCAGGGCGCCGGCGTCACCGCCCCCGAGAATGGCGACGGCGAGAGCGAGAGCCAGTAAGCCGATGAGCGGCGCGGGGCCCCGTCCGGGGTGCCGCGCCGCGTTTCCGTTCCAGAGATCCCGAACAATTCCGACGAGGTGCCGATGACCCCGGCCGAGATCGACGCGCTGCCCTACCGTCCCTGCGTGGGGGTGATGCTGGCCAATGCGAAGGGCGAGGTCTTCGTCGGTCAGCGCATCGACAGCGAGCTGCCCGCCTGGCAGATGCCCCAGGGCGGGATCGACCCCGGCGAGGCCCCGCGCGAGGCGGCGCTGCGCGAGCTTCTCGAAGAGACCGGCATCCCCGCCGAGCGCGTCCGCGTCGAGGCCGAGACCGCCGATTGGGTCACCTACGACCTGCCGCATGAGATCGTGCCGCGGATCTGGAAGGGCCGCTTCAAGGGCCAGAAGCAGAAGTGGTTCCTGCTGCGCTTCCTGGGCTCGGACGACGAGGTGACGATCGAGACCGACCACCCGGAATTCTCCTCCTGGCGCTGGCTGCCCGTGGCCGAGCTGCCGGGCCAGATCGTGCCCTTCAAGCGCGCGGTCTACGAGGCGGTGGTCGCCGAGCTGGGCCCGAAGCTGTGAGCGCCCCGGCCCGGAGGCGGCGCGGGACGGCTCCGGCGCGGCGCTTCGGGTTCGGGTGGTGTGAGTGGGTGGGGCGTCTTGGCTCTCCGAGCAAGCGGCCAATGGCGGCCCCGGCACGCCCTCGCGGCCTCGCCGCAGCCCTTCTTCCCACGCTCCTTGCAGCGTCATTTCTGCCCGGACCCGCGCGGGCGCTCTCCTGCATGCCCGCCGATGTCGCCCGCGACTACCTGATGGCCGAGGCCGACAACGACCTCTGGGTCGTGGTCACGGGTGTCCTGACCTTCGACGAGGCGCGGCTGCCAAAGGAGGACCTCGGCACCGAGGGCAAGGCCGCGTCCACCGACATTCCCGCCCGGCTGACGGGCCAATCGCTCGGCCCCGACGGCTTCGCCCGGGCTTTCGACCGCGACATCGTGCTGCGCGCGATCTGCCTCGGCCCCTGGTGCGGGCGCACGGAAAGCGGGCTCAGGCACCTGGTATTCCTGGAACAGCAGGGCGCGGACTACGTGGCGCAGCTGAGCCCCTGCCCGGCGGGCCTCTACCCCGAGCCCGACCCCGAGGACCTCGCCCGCGTCACCACCTGTTTCACCGGCGGGCGCTGCGCGCCCGAGGCACTGCGCTAGGGCCAAGGGCTTAAAGCCTCAGCCCTCCCGCAGGTGCTCCAGCACCCTGAGCGAGACGTAGCCGTCCGGCCGCAGCCCCTCGGCGTCCTGGTAGTTGCGCACCGCCGCGATGGTCAGCGGACCGATCCGCCCATCGATCTTCTCGGGGTCGAAACCCGCCGCGCGCAGAAGCTCCTGCAGCTCGATCCGCTCGTCGTAGGTCAGCGCCCGGTCCTGCCGCGGCCAGGAGTTGGTCAGCGGCCCCGCGCCCGCCAGCCGCTGCGCCAGGTGGCCCACTGCGATCACGTAGGCATCGGCGGTGTTGTAGCTCTCCAGAACCTCGAAATTCTCCGAGATCAGGAAGGCCGCGCCATCGGCGCCGGCGGGCAGGAGCAGCGACAACTCGGTCTCCGCGGGCACCTCGGGCTGGCCCACCGGGGCGACGCCCAGCCCGCGCCAGCCCTCGAGCGTCTTGGTGTTGTCGCGCCGCGCCTGAAGGTAGTCGAAATCCGAGGGCAGCAGCACCTCGAAGCCCCAGGGCACGCCGGTCTGCCAGCCGCGCTCGGCCAGGTAGGCCGCGGTCGAGGCCAGCGCGTCGGCGGGGTCCTCGCCCCAGATGTCGCGCCGCCCGTCGCCGGTCCAGTCGACCGCGAGCTCCAGATAGGACGAGGGCATGAACTGCGTGTGCCCCATGGCCCCGGCCCAGGAGCCGCGCAGGTTCGGCGCGCTGGTCTCTCCGGCCTCGAGGATCTTCAGCGCGGCGATGACCTCGGCCTCGAAGAAGGCGGCGCGGCGGCCCTCGTAGGCGAGGGTGGCAAGCGCGCCCAGCGTCGGCGTGGTGCCCTTGAAGCCGCCGTAGGCCGATTCCAGCCCCCAGATCGCGGTCACGATCTCTTTCGAGACGCCGTATTCCGCCTCGATCCGGTCGAGCGTCGCGCCCTGCGCCTTGAGCGCCGCGCGGCCATTGGCGACCCGCGCGTCCGAGACGGCGGTGTCGAGGTAGTCCCAGATGGTCTTGGTGAACTCGTTCTGCCGGCGGTCCTTCTCGACGATGCCGGGATCGAAGCGCGCGCTGGCGAAGGCCTCGTCGTAGGTCGTGGCCGAGATGCCCTCGGTCAGGGCATAGGGCCGGAAGGCGGCGATCCAGGTCTCGAAGCCGGCCTGGCTCAGGTCCGAGAGGTCCTCGGGCCGCAAGAGCACCTCGATGGGCGAGGGCGCCTGGCCCGCGCCGGGGCGGGCCTCGGGACGGATCGAAAGCTCGGGCGCGGCCTGGGCCAGGGTGCCAAGGGCGGCCAGGGCAAGGGACAGCGGCGCAAGTGTCATGGGCCTAACCGGGTCTGCTGCTCGTTTGCGCGGCACTCTATCCGCTGCGCGGGCCCGCGCAAAGCGCCGCCTGCAGGGCGGGCAAGGCCTTGCCGATCACCCGCGCGACAGACGGCGCCGCTTTTCCTTGGTCTTGCCCGCGGCGTCCTTCTTCTTGGCGCGTTCGAGCTTGCGCTTGGGCGGCTTGCCGGGCTTGCCGCGCGTCTTCCGGGGCGGTTTGCTGCCGCCGCGCCGGCCGCCGCCGCCGCCCTGCGGCATCTCCTGGTCCTCGAGCTCGAGCAGGTCGAAGGCGATGCCGCCGGTCACCGGAGCGGCTTCGATCAGCTTGACCCGGGCGCGCTGGCCCAGCCGCACGACGGTGCCGGTCTCGGCGCCCATCAGTGTGCCCTCGTCGCGGTCGAAGTGGAAATACTCGCGCCCGAGGTTGCGCATCGGGACCAGCCCGTCGGCGCCGGTCTCGTCGAGCTTCACGAAGACACCGAACTTGGCGATGCCCGCGATCCGCCCGGTGAACTCCGCGCCCACCCGGTCCGAGAGATAGGCCGCGAGGTAACGGTCGGTGGTGTCGCGTTCGGCGACCATGCTGCGCCGCTCGGTGTCGGAGATATGCGTGCCGGTCTGCTCCAGCGTCTCGACGTCGGTCTGGGACAGCCCGTCCTCGCCCCAGCCATGCGCCGAGATCAGCCCGCGGTGCACGATCAGGTCGGAATAGCGCCGGATCGGCGAGGTGAAATGCGCGTAGTTCTGCAGCGCGAGCCCGAAGTGGCCGAAGTTCTTCGGCGCGTAATAGGCCTGGGTCATGGCGCGCAGGGTCGAGAGGTTGATCAGCTCGGCCTCGTCGCCCGCCGCCGCATCGGCGAGCAGCTGGTTGAGGTGCCGGGTCTTCAGGACCTGCCCCTTGGCCAGCGTCAGCCCCGCCGCATCGGCGGTGTCGCGCAGGCTTTCAAGCTTGTCCTGCGGCGGTTCCTCGTGGACCCGGAACAGCAGCGGCGTCTTCTTGGCGATCAGCGTCTCGGCGGCGGCGACATTGGCCAGCACCATGAATTCCTCGATCATCCGGTGGGCGTCCAGCCGGTCGACGAAGTTGACGCTGGTGACCTTGCCGTCCTCGGACAGCTGGATGCGCCGCTCGGGCAGGTCCAGCTCCAGCGGCTGGCGGCGCGCGCGCGCGGCGCGGAGCGCGTAATAGGCCGCGTAGAGCGGCTTCACCACGTCGTCGAGAAGCGGCGCCACGTGGTCGGCGGGCTCGCCGTCATAGGCCGCCTGCACCTCCTGGTAGGTCAGCGAGGCGGGCGAACGCATCAGCGCGCGTTCGAACGTGTGGCTTTTCTTGTTGCCCTCGGCATCCAGCACCATGCGCACCGCCAGGCAGGCGCGCGGCACGCCCTCGTGCAGCGAGCAGAGATCGCCCGAGAGCCGGTCGGGCAGCATCGGCACCACCCGGTCGGGGAAATAGCTGGAATTGCCGCGCTTGCGCGCCTCGCGGTCGAGCGCGCTGCCGGGGCGCACGTAATGCGCCACATCGGCGATCGCGACCCAGAGGATGTGCCCGCCCGGGTTCTTCGGGTCCTCGTCGGGCGCGGCATAGACCGCGTCGTCGTGGTCGCGCGCATCCGAGGGGTCGATGGTCACAAGCGGCAGCTCGCGCAGGTCGGTCCGGCCCTTGAGGCCCGCGGGCTTCATCCGGTCGGCCTCGGCCAGAACGTCCTCGGGGAAATCGTCGGGGATGCCGTGCTGGTGGATCGCGATGAGCGAGACCGCGCGCGGCTCGGAGGGATCGCCGATCCGGGCGGTGACCCGGGCGCGGGGCGCGCCCATGCGCCCGCGGGGGCCGATCTGCTCGGCCTCGACCAGTTCGCCGTCCTTGGCGCCGCCCGCGGCATCGGCGCCGACGCGCCATTCGCGGTCCGAACCCTTCTCGATCGGGGCGATGCGCCCGCCCTCGGCGCTTTTTCGGAAGATGCCCACCACCTTCTTGGGGTTGGTGCCGATGCGCCGGATCAGCCGCGCCTCGTAGTCGTGGTCGGTGTCCTTGACCTGCTGGAGCCGCGCCAGGATGCGGTCGCCGGCCCCGAGCGCGGGGTCGCTGTCCCGCGCCACGATCAGCACCACCGGCTCGCGCCCCTCGCCGTGCCATTCCATCGGCTTGGCGAAAAGATCGCCGTCCGCGCCGGGCTCGAGCACCTCAAGGACGCTGACCGGCGGCAGCCGGTCGGGGTCACGGTAGGTCTTCTTGCGCTTCTCGAGATGCCCCTCGTTCTCGAGCTCCTTGAGCATCTGCTTGAGGTCGATGCGCTGCGCGCCCTTGATCCCGAAGGCCTTGGCGATGTCGCGCTTGGCCGTCTGGGTCGGGTTCTCGGCGATCCAGTCGAGGATCTCTGCCTTGGTGGGAAGCTGTGCCATGGATGCGCAGTTAGCACGCGGGCCCGGGGTCGTCACGGGGCCTTTCAGGGCGCGCGGCGCATCATCCTGTGCGGCACGCCTTCGTCGTCGATGATCCCACCGTAGGCGGTGAAGCCCAGCCCCTCGTAGAAGGCCGCCGCCCGGACCTGGGCGGAAAGCGCGACCGTGGCCAGCCCGCGCGCGCGGAAATGCGCGAGCCCCGCCTCGACCAGGGCTGCGCCGATGCCGCGGCCCCGGCCTTCGGAGAGGACGCAGATCCGCCCGATCCGGCCTTCGCCCGCCACCTCGTAGAGCCGCGCGCAGCCCACCGGCGCGCCGTCAAGCCGGGCCAGGAGATGCACCGCCGCGTCGTCGATCGCGTCGAACTCGCCGGCCGGGTCGAAGCCCTGTTCGGTGACGAAGACCACCTCGCGCAGGGCGCGGACCGGGGCGAAATCGGGGCTCGGCGCGATCTCCAGGCTCATGCGAAATAGGCCGCGAGGATGCGGCGGTAGACGGCGGAAAGCTGGGTGATCTGCGCCACCGGCACATGTTCGTCGACCTGGTGCATGGTCTTGCCGACGAGGCCGAACTCGACCACCGGGCAGTGGTCCTTGACGAAGCGCGCGTCCGAGGTGCCGCCGGTGGTCGAGAGCAGCGGCCGCCGCCCGGTCTCGGCCTCGACCGCCTCGGCCACGAGGTCCGAAAGCGGCCCCGGCGGGGTCAGGAAGGCCTCGCCCGAGACCTTGATCTCGAGCCGGGTCTCGGTGCCGAAGGCGCGGTCGACCTCGGCGGCCTCGCGGGTCAGCCAGTCGGTGAGCGACGCGCCGTCGTGCAGATCGTTGAAGCGGATGTTCAAGAGGCCGCGCGCCTCGGCGGGGATGACGTTCGTCGCGGGATTGCCGACATCGAGGCTGACCACCTGCAGCGAGGAGGCGTCGAAATGGTCGGTGCCCTCGTCGAGCCGCCGCCCGGCCAGCCGGTCGAAGAGCCGCACCAGCGCGTGGCAGGGGTTCCTGGCGCGGTGCGGATAGGCGGCATGGCCCTGCACGCCCTTGACCGTGACCCAGGCCGAGAGCGAACCGCGCCGGCCGATCTTCATCATTTCGCCCATTTCTTCGGGGCAGGTGGGCTCGCCCACGAGGCAGACCGACATGCGCTCGCCCTCGGCCTGCATGTGATCGAGAAGCGCCTTCGTGCCGTCCTGCGCGGGGCCTTCCTCGTCGCCGGTGATGGCCAGGATCACCGCGCCCTCGGGCGGGGTCTCGGTGACGAAATGCGTGGCCGCCGAGACGAAGGCCGCGACGCCGGACTTCATGTCGGTCGCGCCCCGGCCCCAGAGGATGCCCGCGTCGATCTCGGCGCCGAAGGGGTCGCGGCTCCAGGCCGCGCGGTCGCCCACCGGCACCACGTCGGTATGGCCGTTGAAGCCGAAGGTGCGGGCGTGGCCCTTTTCGCCCCAGCGCGCGAAGAGGTTCGCGACCCCGCCCCGGTCGGCGCGGGCGCAGGCGAAGCCCGCCGCGGTCAGCTCTTCCTCAAGGAGCTGGAGCGCGCCGCCCTCCTCGGGGGTGACCGAGGGGCAGCGGATCAACTCGGCGGTCAGCGCGACGGGATCTTTGGGCATGGGGAGGCTCCGGCTCTGGCGTGGTCTTGGGCTAATCCAGCCGCCCCGGCAATGCAATTGCCGCGCGGAGCGGGCCGGGGCGGGGGCTCTTGCGCCCTGCGCGCCGTCTGTCGCAGAAATCGCGCCCTGCGGGGTCTTTGCCGGTGCCCCGCGCGGGGAACTGGCGTATAGCTGGGCGCATGGTTCTGCCGTTTGCCGTCCTGCCCAAGCCGCCTGTCCGCAGCGCCCCGCGCGCCGCGTCTGAAAGCGCGGCTGACGGCTCCGCCCGTGGCCGCCCCGCATGAGCTGGATCGCCGTCTCCGACGCCGAACGGCGCTGGTCCGATGCCGCGGTCTTCGGGCCCGACGCCCAGGCGCGCTACCGCTTGCAGACCCGCGGCTCCATCGTGATCGAGACCAGGCTCTCGCCCGAGGGCCGCCCGCAGACGCTTCTGGGCTACGAGCGCCGCCACCCCTGGGCCGGGCGCATCTCCTTCCAGGCGGTGCCCGGCGGCGGGGTGGTGGTGATCCTCGCCCAGGGCGACGCGGTCTTTCACTCCGTCGTCCCGCCCGAGAGCGAGGAGCGCACCGACACCCTGCGGCTCACCTTTTCCTGGGACGCGCCGGCGCGCTGGGGGCGGCTGACCGTCGAACGCCCCGAGAGCGACCGGGTGCGGATGCTCGAGACCCCGCCGCCGCCGCCGCTCATGCTCGAGGATCTCTACACGATGATCGAGCGCCCCGAGCTCTGCGAGCGCGACCGCGACGTGATCTACTGCGCGATCTCCGACGCGGTGGAGCCCGTGGGCCCGATGCCGAGCCTGACCGCCGGCACCCCGGTCGAGACCCCGCGCGGGCCGCGCCGCGCCGATGCGCTGCGCCCCGGCGACCGCGTGCTGACCCTCGGCGGCGTGCAGGAGGTCGTCGCACTGGCGACCCGCGAGGTGCCCGCCATGGGCGCCTTCGCCCCGGTGACCCTGCGCGCGCCCTACCTCGGGCTGACCCGCGACATCACCATCGCGCCGCAGCAGCGGCTGGTGATCGGCGGCTCGGACGTGGAATATCTTTTCGGCCGCGAGGCGGTGCTGATCCCGGCCGAGGCGCTGGCCAACGGCTTCACCGGCTACCGCGCGCAGACCGGCGCTTTCCTCAGCTACGTGCAGGTGGTGCTGGCGCGCCATGACGCGCTGCGGGTGGCGGGCGCGGGGCTCGAGAGCCTCTATCTCGGCCGCCTGCGCCGCGACCGCGCGCTGCGGGCGGCCTCGCTGTTTGCCGGGCTCGAGGACGCGCGCTTCCCCGAGCACCTGCGCGCGGGATACCAGACCTTGCGGCCCTTCGAGGCGGTGACGCTGGCGGAGGCCCGGGCGGCGTGAGCCCGGGCGCCTGAGGGCGGTCTTGCGGACGGCTCGAGGCCCCCCCGTTCAGTCCTTGTCGAAGAACGGCGTGATCTGCGCCACGATCACCGAGTTTTCCTCGAGCGCGCGGGCCATGAGCGCGGCTTCCTCGGCGTCAATCTCGTGGCCGGCCTCGCGGCGGTCCTCCTCGGTGCCGTGGCCGGTCACGTCGAGGGGCGCCAGGTCGGCCTGCTTCAGGATCGCCACGGTCTCGCGCACGGCCTCGGCCTCGTCCACGCCCGAGGCGTAACACATCAGCGCCGCGCCCGAGGCGCCCTCGGGCAGCCCGTCGCCGGACTTGCGCCCGACCTGGACCACCAGGGTGTAGACCTTCTGCTTCTTGCCGCTCTCGCTTGCCATATGCGCTCCCTCGGGTCTGAGGCCGGGGTTGTCAAGCGTGGGTCGGGGGCTGGTGGTGTTTAGAGAGGTGACGGTATGCCGAGGCGCGGGTCTTGCGGCCGAACAGGACCGGAGGTGCCGCGCTTGAGCCATAGCGCACTCCTGCGCCCGAACAGCATCGAAGGCGCCGCGCTTGGGCATTAGCGTTCTCTTGCGCCCGAATAGCATCGAAGATGCCGGGCGCGCGCCGGACCGGCCCGATGGGCCGGCGCTCCTTGGGGGGGCGTGCCTAGATCGTCTTTCGTCCTGACCTTGTTGGGATAAAGCGCGCAGCTCGGAGGTCGGTAGCGCCGGCCCCCGGTCCGGCGCGCGCCCTCTGGTGGGGCGTGTTGGTGCGGGGGCTGCGGGCCGCACTTGGTGGTGTGGCGGCTCTTGGGGTGGTCCAAGGTCCGGCCCTTTGACCCGAGCGCCCCAAGACCCCCCGGCCACCCTCACCGCCGGATCGCCCGCCACAGCCAGATCAGCAGGCACGCCCCGCCGGCGCCGACCACCAGCTGGCCCTGCCAGCCGTGCAGCGTCCGGTCGATCAGCGCGTAGAGCAGCCAGTTGCCCACCACCGCGCCGAGGATGCCGAGCACGATGTTCGTCAGAAGCCCGTGCCGTGCCTTCATGATCTTCTCCGCGATCCAGCCGGCGATGGCGCCGACGATCAGGGCCGCGAACCAGCCGATACCTGTCATCTCCCGTCTCCTTTGCTCATGTCATGCCTAGCGTAAAAAAACCTCAGCTCCCGCCCGCGCCGGAGGGGCTGCGCGCAAAGATCTCGATCACCATGGCGGTCAGATAGATGCCCATCATCAAGACGCTCTCGATGCCGATCCGGCCCGGGCCCTCGCGCTGGCGCAGGATCAGCCCGCCCAGCAGCACCGCGGTCATCAGAAGACCCGTGGCCAGCCAGTAGAGGTCGTTGGCCTGGGTGGCGTGGTAGATCGAGCCGTCGCGATAGGCCATGTCGGCGGCCACCAGGAAGAGCGTGTCGAAGGTATTGCCGCCGATGATGCCGCCCACGGCGAGCTGCAGCGCGCCGCGGCGCACGGCGACCAGCGTGGTGACGAACTCGGGCAGCGAGGTCACGACCGCGGTGACCAGCGCGCCGACAAGGCTCGAGGAGAGCGAGAAGCGCTCGATGAAGACCCCGCCGGTCTGGCTGATGACCCAGCCGCCGAGGCCCATGATGGCCACCAGCCCGACGAAGCTCATGGCCGGGCCGCGGGCGGATTTCTGCGGTTCTTCAGTGTCCTCGGGCTCGTCGTGGCGGGTGTCGGAGGTGCGCACCGGCCGCCACATCGGGTCCTCGCGCACCGAGGAGGCCAGCTTCACCCCCGCGAGATAGGCGAGAAACAGCGCCAGCGAGACCGGGTGCACGCCGAAATAGGCCACGTCCGGCCCGGAGATCGCCAGAAGCGGCATGCTCAGCAGCACGATCAGCATCACCGCCTGGAAGAGGTTGGCGGGCTCGGCGGCGGCATGTTCGAGATTGGCGCGGCGGTGCAAGAGGTCGGCGATAGCGAGGAAAAGCGTCTGCGCCGCGATGCCGCCGACGGCGTTCGAGAAGGCGTAGCTGCCGTCGCCCGACCAGGCGGCATTGACCGAGACCACCACGCCCGCCAGCGATGTGGCCGCGCCGAGGATCAGCCCGCCGGCCATGGCCTCGCCGATCTGGGTGCGGTCGGCCAGGATGTCGGCCAGCGCGGTCGCCCGGATCGAGGCCAGGATCACCGCCAGGGCGGCCAGGGCGAACACCCCGAAAAGAAGCGGATTGGATAGCTCAGAGATCATGGCGCGGCCCGGTCATTCCTCGCACAACGACCGGGCCGGGCTTTGGTTTCCCGCAAGATGCGGGGGAAGGTCGCGCTCAGTCGCGCAGAAGCTCGTTGATGCCGACCTTGGAGCGGGTGCGCTCGTCCACGCGCTTCACGATCACCGCGCAGTAGAGGTTGAGGTTGTTCTTGGTCGGCATGGAGCCCGAGACCACCACCGAATAGGGCGGCACCTCGCCCATGAAGACCTCGCCGGTCTCGCGGTCGACGATCTTGGTGGACTGGCCGATGTAGACGCCCATGCCGAGGACCGAGCCCTCGCGCACGATGCAGCCCTCGACCACCTCGGAGCGGGCGCCGATGAAGCAGTTGTCCTCGATGATCGTGGGGCCGGCCTGCATGGGCTCGAGCACGCCGCCGATGCCGACGCCGCCCGAGAGGTGCACGTTCTTGCCGATCTGCGCGCAGGAGCCGACCGTGGCCCAGGTGTCGACCATGGTGCCTTCGTCGACATGCGCGCCGAGGTTCACGAAGGAGGGCATCAGCACCACGCCGGGCGCGATATAGGCCGATTTGCGCACCACCGCGTTCGGCACCGCGCGGAAGCCCGCGGCGCGCCACTGGTTGTCGCCCCAGCCCTTGAACTTGCTGTCGACCTTGTCCCACCAGCCGCCGCCCTGCGGGCCGCCGGGCTGGATTTCCATGTCCTTGATGCGGAAGCCCAGGAGCACG
This sequence comes from Roseivivax sp. GX 12232, assembly GCF_021272185.1. GTDB lineage: Bacteria > Pseudomonadota > Alphaproteobacteria > Rhodobacterales > Rhodobacteraceae > Roseivivax. The sequence goes on along the minus strand of NZ_JAJSEC010000006.1, from coordinate 133,007 downwards.
GCCTTCTTGGCCCATTGGTTGACGTGCCAGTCGCCGTTCGCCTGCTTCTCGGCGACGCGGAGCTCGCCGCGGTCGAGCGCGTTGAGCGTGTCCTCGATGGCCTCGCGGGTTTCGCCGCCGGTGGCCGGGGTGATCTCGGCGCGGCCCTCCCAGGCGGTTTCGATCGCGGTTTCGAGCTGGGCGATATCCATGGGGTTCCGTCCTTCGCGTTGTGCTGCTGTTGCGCCCTCATAGCCTGTGATCCGGGCGGCGAAAAGTATCGGGGTGGCGGGGGGGATGTTGGGGGGAAGGGGTCGCCTCCCGGGCAACAGGCACACCAGAGGGCGCGCGCCGGACCGGGGGCCGGCGCTGCTGCCCTTCGAGCGAGGCGCTTTATCCCAACAAGGTCAGGACTAGGGGGAAGCTTAGCACGCCGCCCCAAGGAGCGCCGGCCCAAGGGGCCGGTCCGGCGCGCGCCCGGCATCTTCGATGCTATTCGGGCGCAAGGGGGCGCGAGGGTGATCGACGGTCTTCTCTAGGCAAAGGCGGGGCCCTTGCACGGCTTCCTCGTTCGGCCCGGCTACTCCACGCACCCCCAGCCCCACCCCCCACCACCTCACTGGCGGCCACCGGCAAAGCGGGCTAGGTCAGGGGCGACCAGTGACCGAGAGGCCCGATGAAGGACAGACGCAAGACCCAGTTCCGCGACGCCGGGCGCGACCGCAAGGCCGCCCGCGAGGTGCCGGACACGCCGCAGACGCGCTCGCCGGCCTATAGACTCGCCTTTACCGACGACGATTTCCTCTGCCGGCCCGAGCTGCGCCCGGTGCGGCTGCAGCTCGAACTCCTGAAGCCCGAGATGCTGCTCGACGAGGCCGGGATCGAGACCACCGTGGTGCTATTCGGCGGTGCCCGCATCCCCGCGCCCGACCAGCGCGACAAGGCCCGGACCAAGACGCTGGCGGATCTGTCGAAATACTACGAGGAGGCCCGCGTCTTCTCCCGGCGGATGACGGAATATTCGCTCGAACACCTGGGCGGGCGCGACGTGATCGTGACCGGCGGCGGCCCCGGCGTCATGGAGGCCGGCAACCGCGGCGCCGAAGAGGCCGGCGGCCGCTCGATCGGGCTCAACATCGTGCTGCCGCACGAACAGGCGCCGAACGAATACGTGACGCCCGAGCTGGCCTTCAACTTCCATTACTTCGCGCTGCGCAAGATGCACTTCCTGATGCGCGCCCGCGCGGTCTGCGTCTTCCCCGGCGGCTTCGGCACGCTCGACGAGCTCTTCGAGGCGCTGACGCTGATCCAGACCGGGCGGATGAACCGGATGCCGGTGCTGCTCTTCGGCGAGGAATTCTGGCGCCGCATCGTCGACTGGGAGGCGCTGGCCGAGGCGGGCACCATCGGGGCCGAGGACCTCGAGCTGTTCCGCTTCGTCGAGACCGCCGACGAGGCGCTCGAGGAGATCGCGAAATGGCCCGTCGAGCCGGCCCGCGACCGCATTCCCGACCGCTGAACAAAGCTCCGGAGCGGGGGCGCCGCGTCGGTGCCCCCTTTCCGTCCGCCCCCGGCTGCGCTAGTTAGCGCGCCAATCTCGCGCCGGGCACGCCGCCCGGACCTGACCGAAGCCAAGACCCAAGGAGGGATCTGATGGGCTATAGAATCGCCGTCGTCGGCGCCACCGGCAACGTGGGCCGCGAAATGCTGAACATCCTCGCCGAGCGCGAGTTTCCGGTCGACGAGCTGGCCGTTCTGGCCTCGCGCCGCTCGCTCGGCACCGAGGTCAGCTTCGGGGACCAGACGCTGAAGACCCAGGACCTCGACACCTTCGACTTCACCGGCTGGGACATGGCGCTCTTCGCCATCGGCTCGGACGCCACGAAGAAATACGCCCCCAAGGCCGCCGAGGCGGGCTGCGTGGTGATCGATAACTCCTCGCTCTACCGCTACGACCCGGACGTGCCGCTGATCGTGCCCGAGGTGAACCCCGAGGCCGTCGAGGGCTATGCCAAGAAGAACATCATCGCCAACCCCAACTGCTCGACCGCGCAGATGGTGGTGGCGCTGAAGCCGCTGCACGACCGCGCCAAGATCAAGCGCGTGGTGGTCTCGACCTACCAGTCGGTCTCGGGCTCGGGCAAGGACGCCATGGACGAGCTCTGGGACCAGACCAAGGCGGTCTACAACCCCACCGACGAGGTGAAGCCCAAGGTCTATCCCAAGCAGATCGCCTTCAACGTGATCCCGCATATCGACGTCTTCCTCGAGGACGGTTCCACCAAGGAAGAGTGGAAGATGGTCGCCGAGACCAAGAAGATCGTCGACAGCTCGATCAAGCTGACCGCGACCTGCGTGCGCGTGCCGGTCTTCGTCGGCCACGCCGAGGCGATCAACATCGAGACCGAGGAGTTCCTCGACGAGGACGAGGCCCGCGACATCCTGCGCGAGGCGCCCGGCATCATGGTGATCGACAAGCGCGAGGACGGCGGCTACGTCACGCCGGTCGAATGCGTCGGCGATTTCGCCACCTTCATCAGCCGCATCCGGCAGGATTCGACCATCGAGAACGGTCTGAACTTCTGGTGCGTCTCGGACAACCTGCGCAAGGGCGCGGCGCTGAACGCGGTTCAGATCGCCGAGACCCTGGGCAACCGGGTGCTGAAGAAGGCCTGATCCCGGCCCGACGGGATTGTTGACAGCGCGCCGCCGCCCGGGGTCCTCGGGCGGCGGCGTTTCTTTTGGGGGATGCGGTCGGATCTTGGGGGGCCTTGGCGCCCGCCCACAGGATCTGCGCCGGGTGCCTGTCCGTGCCTTCTGTCACGCCCTGCGGCAGCCGCCAAAACCGTCGCTCTCTCGGCAACGCGACTGCCCCGCGCGCCCCACCCGAGGGGCGCAAATGGTAACCATAGCGACACATTGCCGGAAAAAGGCCCGGATCGGCCATATTCGCGCGCCGATTCTCTGTCACACTCCGAGACAGGCAGAAAAACGGGCAAAACCAATGCAACAGATGGCATCTCCCTCCGGTGGGCCGGAGGATTTCCTTCCCGGTCACATCGACTGCGAGACCGCGGCGCTGATCCGCGGCTTTCTCGGACCGATCTTCGCCCATGCGCGCAGCTGGCAGGGGCTCCGCGCGGCGCTGGGCGCGCGCGGCTACCGGCTGGAGTTCCGCGACGGGCGGCTGGTGGTCATCGCCCGCGAGGCGGAGCGGCCGCTCTGCACCGGGCGCGACCTCGGGCACCCGCTGATCGAGCTGGCCCGCCGCCTCGGACGGCCGCAGCTCCGGATCGGCCGCGAGGGTCGGACCGGCTGGCTGGTCTGAGAGAGGCGACGGTCAGGCCGGCGCGCGGATCGGCATTCGGGCCGGCGCGCAGACCGGCGCGCAACCAGGCACTCGGGCCGGCGCGCGAATAGACCCCAAGACCGGCGCTCAGACCGGCTGGAAGACGCGCTTGTCGGTGTCGTAATACTGCAGCCCGCCTTCGCCGATATCGGTCCAGAGCCCGTGCAGCGACAAGGCCGAGCTGTCCACCGCCTCCTTCACGAAGGGGAAGGTCATCAGGTTCTCGAGGCTGACCAGCACCGCCTCCTTCTCGAGCGCGCGGGGCGCCTCGGCCTCGGGCAGGCCGCGCTCCTTCACGCGCTCGTAGCCCGGACGCAGCAGGTCCATCCAGCGGCCCACGAAGCTCGAGGTCTCCTCGAGCTGGGGCGCCTTGCCGGAGCACATGTCGAGGCAGCCCTGCACCCCGCCGCAGCTCGAATGCCCCAGCACGATCAGATGCGAGACCTTGAGCGCGGTCACCGCGTATTCCACCGCGGCGGACGTGCCGTGCTGGTTGCCGTCGGGCTCATAGGGCGGCACCAGGTTGGCGATGTTGCGGTGGATGAAGAACTCGCCCTGGTCGGCGCCGAAGATCGAGGTCACATGCACCCGGCTGTCGCAGCAGGAAATCACCATGGCGCGCGGGCGCTGGCCCTCGGTGGCGAGCCGCCGGTACCAGGAACTGTTCTCGGCGTAGGTCGTCGCCTTCCAGCCGTGGTAGCGGGTCACCAGGTAGCCGGGCAGGGGGCGCGCGTGTTGCATCTCGGTCTCCTTCGCAAGCGAGGTGGCGCCTTGAATAGGATCGTTTTTCAAGGAATTCGAGGGGAAAAGCCGGTGCGGCGAAACCTTTTGGGAAGGGTCTCGGGCCTAACTGATCCCGGGTATGGGGGTTTTGAGGCAAGGGGTTGTCATGGCTCAGGTGACACGTCTGGCGCCGGAGGAACCGGCACGACTGGATACGGAAACATTGGTGCGCTTCTGCGCCGCGCGCGATCCGCAGGGCGCCGAAGAGGCGGTCTGCCGCGCGATGGAGGCGCTGGCGCGCGGGCTGGCCGAGGCCGAACGCGCCTGGTCGCGGCAGGACTGGACGGCGCTTGACCAGGCCGCCGCCCGGGTCGCGGTGCATGCGCGTGCCACCGGCATGACCGGGCTTCTGCGCAGCGCGGGCGACATCCGCGCCTGCCTGGCGGCGGGTGACGCGGTGGCGCTGGCGGCGACGCTGGCGCGGCTTTTGCGGGTCGGGGAACGTTCGCTCTACGCGCTCTGGAACCATGACGCGGCGACGGTCTGACCGGCGGGGGTCAAGCCCCTTGCCGCTGCGGATACGGCCGCTAGGCTGGCGCCGGAATTCAGCCAGCACGAGGACCCCATGCCGCTTCGTTTCGCGTCGGAAGACAGCGCCGCCATCGACCTTCACTTGATCGAACAGGGCGGCGCCGCGGCCTGGGCCGAAGGCCAGGACGCCCGCACCCGCGCCTGGGTCGCGGCCTCGTGCTTCGACGGGGCGCTGGGCGAGGCGCTCCTGATCCCCGACGGGGAGGGAACGCCCCGGGCCGCGCTCGCGGGCTACGGCAGCGCCGCGCAGCGCGCGCGCCAGCGCTTCCCGCTGGCCGCCGCCGCGCCGCGCCTGGCCGGGCAGACCCTGCGCGTGGCCTCGGGCCTGCCGGCCGAGGTGGCCGAGGCCGAGGCGCTGGGCTGGCTCCTCTCCGGCTACGGCTTCTCGCGCTACCGCGACCAGAGCCCCAGCGTCGGCGCGCTCATCGCCCCCGAAGGCGTGGACGCCGCCCGCGTCGAGGTCCTGGCCGAGGCCGAGGCCCTGACCCGCGACCTGATCAACACCCCCGCCGCCGACATGGGCCCCGAAGAGCTCGAGGCCGCCGCCCGGACGCTGGCCAAGCGCTTCGACGCGGGCATCGAGGTGACCACCGGGCAGGCGCTCCTCGACAGGAACTTCCCGATGATCCACGCGGTCGGCCGCGCCGCCGCCCAGGAGCCCCGCCTGATCGACATGCGCTGGGGTGAGGAAGGCCCGCTCCTGACGCTTGTCGGCAAGGGCGTCTGCTTCGACACCGGCGGGCTGAACCTCAAGCCGGCCTCCTCGATGGGGCTGATGAAAAAGGACATGGGCGGTGCGGCCAACGTGCTGGGCCTCGCCCAGGCGATCATGGCGCTCGGGCTGAAGTTGCGCCTGCGGGTGCTGATCCCGGCGGTGGAGAACTCGGTCTCCTCGGACAGCTTCCGCCCGCAGGACATCCTGACCTCGCGCAAGGGGCTGACGGTGGAGATCAACAACACCGACGCCGAGGGCCGGCTGGTCCTGGCCGACGCGCTGGCCCTGGCCGACGAGGAAGGGCCGGACTTGATGCTCTCCATGGCGACACTGACCGGCGCGGCGCGGGTCGCCGTGGGCCCGGACCTCGCGCCTTTCTTCGCCACCGACACCGCGATCACCACGGCGCTGGCGGCTGCGGCCGAAGGGACCGCCGACCCGGTCTGGCCGCTGCCCTTCCACGCGCCCTACGAGGCGATGATCGAGCCGGGGGTGGCGGATCTCGACAATGCCCCCAAGGGCGGCTTCGCAGGCGCGATCACCGCGGCGCTCTTCCTGCGGCGCTTCGTGACCGACACGCCGCGTTACGCGCATTTCGACATCTACGGCTGGCAGCCCGCGCCCGCGCCGGGCCGCAGCAAGGGCGGGATCGGCCAGGGACCGCGCGCGATCCTGGGCGCGCTGCCCGAACTGCTGGGCCTGTGATGCCCGACCGGCGGCTCTTGCCGGCCAATGCCCGGGCGGCGCTCGCCGGGACGCCCGGCGCGCCTTCGGGCGCGCGCGCGGTGCCGGGCAAGGCGCTTCGGGTCACGGCCCCTCTGGCGGATCTCTGCGCCGCGCCCGGCGGGCCCCGCGACCGGCAGCTCCTGATGGGCGCCCTGGTGACCGAGATCCACCGCGCGGACGGCTGGGTCTTCCTGCGCGCCGAGGCGGACGGTTACGTCGGCTACATGCGCGCCGAGGCGCTGGGCCCGGCCCCGGCGCCCACCCACCGGGTCGCCACGCGCGCCACCCATGTCTACAGCGCCCCCGACATGAAGTCGCCCGAACGCCTCAGCCTGAGCCTCGGCGCGGCCCTCACGGTCCAGCGCACCTCCGGCAGCTTCTGCGAGACCCCCCTGGGCTTCGTCCCGGCGGTGCACCTCGTGCCCCTGGACAGCCCCGTCCCCGACCCTGTGGCCCTGGCCGAGACGCTGCTCGGCACGCCCTATCTCTGGGGCGGCAATTCCGCCTTCGGGATCGACTGCTCGGGCCTCGTGCAGATCGCGCTCTCCGCCGCCGGGCGCGCCTGCCCCGGCGACAGCGACCTGCAGGAGGCGGCCCTCGCGCCCTATGCCACCAAGGCCCCCGCCGCACGTGGCGATCTGTTGTTCTGGAAAGGCCATGTCGCCTGGGTCACGGGCCCCGAGACCCTCCTGCACGCCAATGCGCACCACATGGCCGTGGCCTACGAGGACCGCGCCTCCGCCATTGCCCGGATCGCCGCGCAGGGCGACGGCCCCGTCACCGCCCATATCCGCCTGCCCGCAAAGGAGACGCCATGAGCCAGGACGATTTCTTCCACCCGGTCTCGGGCTTTGAGCTGCCGCGCTTTGCCGGGGTGCCGACCTTCATGCGCCTGCCACATGTGCCGCCCGGCCACGCGCGCTTCTCCGAGGTCGAGATCGGCCTGACCGGCGTGCCCTGGGACAGCGGCACCACCAACCGCCCCGGCCCGCGCCACGGGCCGCGCCAGCTGCGCGACGCCTCGACGATGATCCGCGCCCAGCACCCGGTCAGCGGATTGCGCCCCTTCGAGGCCGCCCGCTGCGCCGACCTGGGCGATGTCGGCCCGAACCCGGCTGATATTCCCGACTCGCTCGAACGGATCACCGCCTTCTACAAGGAGCTCCGCGCCGCGGGCATCCGCCCGCTGACCGCCGGCGGGGATCACCTGAGCAGCCTGCCGATCCTGCGCGCGCTGGCCGCCGAGGCGCCGCTCGGCATGGTGCATTTCGACAGCCACACGGACCTCTACAAAGGCTATTTCGGCGGCACCAAATACACCCATGGCACGCCCTTCCGCCGCGCGGTGGAGGAGGGGCTGCTCGATCCCAAGCGGGTGGTGATGATCGGCATCCGCGGCACCGCCTACGACATGGAGGACCGCGATTTCGCCCGCGCCGAGGGCATCCGCGTGATCCCGATCGAGGAGTTCTTCGCCCGCGGCATCCCCGACGTCATGGCCGAGGCGCGCGAGATCGCGGGCAGCGGGCCGACCTACGTGAGCTACGACATCGACTTCGTGGACCCGGCCTTCGCGCCCGGCACCGGCACGCCCGAGGTCGGCGGCCCGAACGCCTTCGAGGCGCTCTCGGTCTGCCGCGAACTGGCCGGGCTGCAGATCGTGGGCGCCGACATGGTCGAGGTCTCGCCGCCCTTCGACGCAAGCGGCGGCACCGCCTTCTTGGGCGTTTCAATCATGTTTGAACTTCTTTGCGCGATGCTGTCGGAGAATCGAAACCTTTAATTAAAGGGTTTCGATAACGATCTTAGATAAGATCGTTACCTAGGAAGGGGCGATCAAACGGCGCGCGGCCCCGGCCGCGCCGCCCCCATCGCTCCCCATCACACAGCCCCCGTCACTCCACCGCGCGGATCAGCTTGCGCTCCAGCACCCGCAGCACCGCGCGCAGATCCTGCCCGCGCTTCAGCACTTGTCCGTCCATGCCTAGCACCGAATACATGCCCTGCCGGTTGCGCAGCTTCGGGCGTTTCTCGATGCGGTAGATCGGGTGTTCCGCCGCCCGGCGGAAGACCGAGAAGACCGCCGCGTCGCGCAGCGAGGAGATGCCGTAGTCCCGCCATTCCCCGGCCGCGACCATGCGCCCGTAGATCGACAGGATTTCGTTCAACTCGATGCGATGGAACATCACCGTCTCGGTGTGCTCGGGGCGGCCGGGAAAGGGCGTGAGCGAGTTCATCCTCAAAACTTGCGAGGGGCGGCGCCCAAAATCAAGCGTGTTCCCGCCTCAGAGATGCGTGCGCGACTGCCGCCGCCCGCGCGGCTCGAGATGCGGGCAGGCGTTGAACTGCGCCAGCGCCAGCCCCTCGGGCAGCACCATCAGCCGGTGGATCGAGCTGTTCTCGATCGACAGGCAGAGATGCGACAGCGCCGCCACGTCGAGCCGCAGCGCCACCTTCAGCGCCATGCCGATCACCCCGCCCGAGGTCACCGCCACCACCGGCCCGCGCCCGCGCGCCAGGTCGGCCAGGGCTTCGGCCACCCGGGTCTCGAAGGCCTCGAAGGGTTCCGGCGCGCCGGCGATCTCGCCGCGCGACCAGGCGCCGAACATCGCCGGCAGATGGCGCAGGAAGGCCGGGCGGTCGGGCGGCATGGGCACCCCGTGTTCCGCCTCGAAGGCCTGGGCCATGGTGAAATACTCGAGCTCGTTCAGCCGCGGGTCCTGCTCGGGCGCGGTCTCGGCCACATCCATCTCGCGCAGGGTCTCGGCCTGGCGGCGCAGCGTCCCCGAGGTCGCCCGCGCGAAGCGCTCGCCGCAGTCGCGCAGATGCGCCCCGAGCCAGCGCGCCTGTTCGCGGCCCAGGGGGCTCAGCCGGTCGTAATCGGCCTCGTCGCGGGCGGCGGAATTGGCCTGCCCGTGCCGGACAAGAAGGATCTGGGTCATGCTGCGCCGCCTTGTTGGGGAATGCCCCGACCGGTTATCCTATGGCGGCGTCGGGGAAAACCGTCCGCCGGCCCGCTCGGAGCGACGCGGATCGGAAACCCCAGGGCGCAAAATCCGGCCGAGGCGTCGGAAATGACCCGGGCAGGGCGCGGAGGAAGCCGCTACACCCGGGGTCAGACCGGGAGGACGACCATGGCAGAGACGATCCGCTTCACGCTCGACGGCGATACGGTCGAGGTGCCCGCAGGCACCACGATCTGGGAGGCGGCGCATGGCCGGGGCCTGGTGATCCCGCATCTCTGCCACCGGCCCGAGCCGGGCTATGCGCCGGACGGCAACTGCCGCGCCTGCATGGTCGAGATCGAGGGCGAGCGCACGCTGGCCGCCTCCTGCATCCGCACTGCGACCGAGGGCATGGAGGTCCGCACCGCCACCCCGCGCGCCGAAAGCGCCCGGCGGCTGGTGATCGAGATGCTCATGGCCGACCAGCCGGAACAGGCGGCCGCGCATGACCGCTCCTCGCAGTTCTGGAAGATGGCCGAGGCCGCGGGGGTCGCGGAAAGCCGCTTCCCGACGCTCGAGGCCGACCGCATCCCGCTCCTTGACGACAGCCATGTGGCCATGCGGGTCAACCTCGATGCCTGCATCCAGTGCAATCTCTGCGTCCGGGCCTGCCGCGACGTGCAGGTCAACGACGTCCTCGGCATGGGCGGGCGCGGGCATGACGCGTTTCCGGTTTTCGACCAGGACGACCCGATGGGCGCCTCGACCTGCGTGGCCTGCGGCGAATGCGTGCAGGCCTGCCCGACCGGTGCGCTGATGCCGGCCTCGGTGCTCGACGCCCAGGAGGTCGGTGACAGCGCGGATTACGACGAAGAGGTCGCCTCGGTCTGCGCCTTCTGCGGGGTCGGCTGCCAGGTCTCGCTGAAGATCAAGGACGGCCAGGTGCGCGACGTCGAGGGCATCAACGGCCCCGCCAACGAAGGCCGGCTCTGCGTCAAGGGCCGCTTCGGCTTCGACTACATCCGCCACGCCCACCGGCTGACCAAGCCGCTGATCCGCCGCAAGGACGCGCCGGACAAGGGGCTGAACGTCGACCCCGCCGATCCCTGGACGCATTTCCGCGAGGCGAGCTGGGAAGAGGCGCTCGAGGTCGCCGCGCACGGGCTGGTGGACATCCGCTCCTATTACGGCGGCCGCGCGGTGGCGGGCTTCGGCTCGGCCAAATGCACCAACGAAGAGGCCTATCTCTTCCAGAAGCTGATCCGCCAGGGCTTCGGCCACAACAACGTCGACCATTGCACCCGGCTCTGCCACGCCTCCTCGGTGGCCGCGCTGATGGAGAACGTGGGCTCGGGCGCGGTGACCGCCAGCTTCAACGAGATCGAGAACGCCGACATCGCGATCGTGATCGGCGCCAACCCGACCGAGAACCACCCCGTCGCCGCGACCTATTTCAAGCAGTTCGCCAAGCGCGGCGGCGAGCTCATCGTCATCGACCCGCGGCTGCAGAACGGGCTGAAGCGCCACGCAGCCCACAACCTGCAATTCCGCCCCGGCACCGACGTGGCGCTGCTGAACGCCATGATGCATGTGATCGTCGAGGAGAAGCTCTACGACCTGCAATACGTCCAGGGCTTCACCGAGGGCTTCTTCGAGTTCCGCGACCACATCCGCGCCTTCCCGCCCGAGAAGATGGCCGAGATCTGCGGCATCGACGCCGAGACCATCCGCACCGTCGCGCGCAGCTTCGCGCGGGCCCGCTCGGGGATGATCTTCTGGGGCATGGGCGTCAGCCAGCACATTCACGGCACCGACAACTCGCGCTGCCTGATCTCGCTGGCGCTGCTTTGCGGACACGTCGGGCGGCCGGGCACCGGGCTGCATCCCCTGCGCGGTCAGAACAACGTGCAGGGTGCCTCGGACGCGGGGCTGATCCCGCAGGTCATGCCGGACTACCAGTCGGTGACCGACCGCGAAGTGCGCGAGCTCTTCCGCCACATCTGGCGCGGCACCGAGATCGACGCCGAACCGGGGCTGACCGTGGTCGAGATCATGGACCGGGTCTACCGCGGCGAGATCCGCGGCATGTATGTGCTGGGCGAGAACCCGGCCATGTCCGACCCCGACGTCGACCACGCCCGCCGGGCGCTGGCCAAGCTCGATCACCTGGTGGTGCAGGACATCTTCCTGACCGAGACGGCGATGTTCGCCGATGTGATCCTGCCGGCCTCGGCGCTCTACGAGAAGTCCGGCACGGTGACCAACACCAACCGCACGGTGCAGGTGGTGCGCCAGGCGGTGACGCCTCCGGGCGAGGCCCGGCAGGACTGGGAGATCCTGGTCGACCTGGCGCGCGGCATCGGGCTCGACTGGGATTACGACGACCCGCGCGAGGTCTTCGACGAGATGAAGATGTCGATGCGGGCGCTGCACCACATCACCTGGAAGCGGCTCGAGGCCGAGGGCGCGGTGAGCTACCCCTGCCTCGGCCCCGAGGACCCAGGCCAGTCGGTGGTCTTCGGCGACGGCTTCCCGCGCCGCGCGGGCCGAGCCAAGTTCACCCCCGCCCGCGTCACCCCGCCGGCCGAGACGCCGGACGCGGATTACCCGATGATCCTGATCACCGGGCGGCAGCTCGAGCATTGGCACACCGGCTCGATGACCCGGCGGTCGGTGACGCTCGACGCGGTGGAGCCCGAGGCGACCTGTTCGCTGCATCCCGCGACCCTGCGCGAGATGGGCGTGGCCCCGGGTGGGCTGGTGCGGCTGACGACCCGGCGCGGCAGCCTCGAGGTCATGGCCCGGGCCGACCGAAACGTGGCGCCGGGCACGGCCTTCATGCCCTTCGCCTTTGTCGAGGCGGCGGCCAACGTGCTGACCAACCCGCAGCTCGATCCCTTCGGCAAGATCCCCGAGTTCAAGTATTCCGCGGTGCGGATCGAAGCCGCCGAGACCCGCGCGGCGGCGGAGTAGGGCGGGGGCTGCGGCACGGCCCGTCGGGTGCGGGTTGGCCGGGGCGGACGCCTTGGAGGCTGAGAGGCGGAGAGGGGGGTAGATGCCTGCGCCCGACGTGCTGGCCGGGCTGCTTTCCCGTGCAGCGCGTGGCTCCGCGCCCTCTGGCGGGGCCGTCTCCTCGCAAGGAACGGCTGGCGACCCTCTCTCCGCGCGCGACACTGCCGACCAGCCCCAAACCCCCGCGCTGGACCGGTGGGCGGGGCTGGCCTAGACTGCTCCGATGGACCCGGTTTCGGTCACCTATTACGCCGCGATCTGCGGTTGCCTCTCGCTCCTGTCGCACCGGCTGGGGCGCGCTTGGATGCGGCTGGCGCTGGGCGTGGGTGTCGGCGTGGCCGCCGCGCTTGTCCTGCCGCTGCTCCGGCCCATGGTCTGGTAGCGCCACCAGCGCCCGCAGCCCCCCTGCCGTGCGTGCCGGGCCGAATCATCCACAGGCCAAAATGTATGCCGGTTTTGGCGAATTTTCCCTGCATCACGCGGATTTTAACCGGGCCCGCGGCCCCCGCATCCGCCGCTTCTCACTGCATTAATTTAATGCCCGTTCAATTTTTTTCCCCGAAGCGTCACGCGAGCCTTGACCGGAGGGTCCGCAGCGGACCTAATACATTCCGAGCCTTGTGGAGGACCCGGCGGCAACCCCCGCCGGTCTTGGCTGAGAGGGGCTGGTAAACGGCCTCCGGGGAGGAGAAAGTTTGGCACAATCGTCCGAGGCCGCAGGCGACCTGCGGTCGGTTCCCGCACTGTTGCGGCGCAACGCGGCGCGTTTCGGATCGCGCCCGGCCTACCGCGAAAAGGAATTCGGCATCTGGCAAAGCTGGAGCTGGTCCGAGGCCGCCGACGAGATCGAGGCGCTGGCGCTGGGGCTGCTCAAGATGGGCGTCCAGAAGGGCGACTTCATCGCCATCATCGGCCGCAACCGTCCGTATCTCTACTGGTCCGTCGTCGCCGCCGAGATGGTCGGCGCGATCCCGGTGCCGCTCTACCAGGACGCGGTCGCCGAAGAGATGGCCTATGTGCTCGATCACTGCGGCGCCAAGCTGGTGATCGCCAGCGACCAGGAACAGGTCGACAAGGTGATCGAGATCCAGGACCGGCTGCCCGAGTTCGAGCGGATGATCTACCTCGACCCGCGGGGCCTGCGGAAATACGACCATTCGGCGCTTTTCGCCTTCGACCAGGTGCAGGCCGAGGGCCGCGCCGCGCGCTCCGAGCTGGGCGCCGAGCTGAAGGCCCGCGAAGAGGCGATCGGCTACGACGACACCTGCGTGATGCTCTATACCTCGGGCACCACCGGCAAGCCCAAGGGCGTGGTGCTGTCCAACCGCAACATCATCGAGACCGCCAAGGCCTCCTGCAGCTTCGACCACCTGAGCGAGAGCGAGGAAGTGCTGGCCTATCTGCCCATGGCCTGGGTCGGCGACTTCATCTTCTCGATCGGGCAGGCCTATTGGGCGGCCTTCTGCGTCAATTGTCCCGAAAGCGCGGACACGATGATGACCGACCTGCGCGAGATCGCGCCCTCCTACTACTTCGCGCCGCCGCGGGTCTTCGAGACGCAGCTGACGCAGATCATGATCCGCATGGAGGACAGCGGGAAGCTCAAGCAGAAGCTCTTCCACTACTTCCTGAACCACGCCCGCGGCATCGGCCCGCGCATCCTCGACGGCCATCCCGTCGGCGCGCTCGACCGGCTGAAATACCGCCTCGGCGAGTTCATGGTCTACGGGCCCCTGAAGAACGCACTGGGCTTCAGCCGGGTGCGCGTGGGCTATACCGCCGGCGAGGCGATCGGCCCGGAGATCTTCGATTTCTACCGCGCGCTCGGGATCAACCTCAAACAGCTCTACGGCCAGACCGAGGCCTCGGTCTTCATCACCCAGCAGCCCGACGGCGAGGTCCGCTCGGACACGGTGGGCGTGCCTTCGCCCGGGGTCGAGCTGAAGATCGGCGAAAGCGGCGAGGTCTACTACCGCTCGCCCGGCACCTTCGTGGAATACTACAAGAACGCCGAGTCCACCGCCGACACCAAGGACCCCGAGGGCTGGGTCGCCACCGGCGACGCGGGCTTCATCGAGGAGGACACCGGCCACCTGCGGATCATCGACCGCGCCAAGGACGTGGGCAAGATGGCCGACGGGGCGCTCTTCGCGCCGAAATACGTGGAGAACAAGCTCAAGTTCTATCCCAACATCCTCGAAGCGGTGGTCTTCGGCTCGGGCCGCGACCGCTGCGTGGCCTTCATCAACATCGACCTGACCGCCGTCGGCAACTGGGCCGAGCGCAACAACATCGCCTATGCGAGCTACCAGGAGCTGGCGCAGAACCGCGAGGTGCTCGACACCATCCAGGCCCATGTCGAGGAGGTGAACGCCAGCGTCGCCCAGGACGAGATGCTCTCGGGCTGCCAGATCCACCGCTTCTTCGTGCTGCACAAGGAGCTGGACGCCGACGACGGCGAGCTGACCCGCACCCGCAAGGTGCGCCGCAAGATCATCGCCGAGAAATACGCCGACCTGGTGGAGGGTCTCTATGCCGGCGACGACAGCGTCTACACCGAGACGGAAGTGACCTACGAGGACGGCCGCAAGGGCAAGATCAAGGCGACGCTCTACGCCCGCGAGCCCAAGGTCGTGCCGGTCACCGCCAAGACGCTGGAGGCGGCGGAATGAGCCCCCGCGCCAGCGCCGCAAACCGTCCCGCCCCGCAAACACCGGCCCGCCCCGAGAAGGAGAGCACCCATGCTTGACAGCTCCGAAGGCTACACCACGGCCGACGGCCGCCAGATCGGCGGCGTGCTGATGGAGATGAAGAACATCACCCTGCGCTTCGGCGGCGTGGTGGCGATCAACGACATCTCCTTCGACATCCGCGAAGGCGAGATCCGCGCCATCATCGGCCCGAACGGGGCCGGCAAATCCTCGATGCTGAACGTGATCTCGGGCTTCTACACGCCCTCCGAGGGCGAGGTCTTCTACAAGGGCTCCAAGCGCCCGCAGATGAAGCCCTTCGAGGTCGCCCGCATGGGCGTCGCCCGGACCTTCCAGAACATCGCGCTCTTCGAGGGCATGACCGTGCTCGACAACGTGATGACCGGGCGGCTGACCCACATGCATTCGGGCGTCTTCTCGCAGGCGCTCTGGTTTGGCCGCGCCCGCGACGAGGAGATGGACAACCGCGAGAAGGTCGAGCGCGTGATCGACTTCCTCGAGATCCAGAACATCCGCAAGACGCCGGTCGGGCGGCTGCCCTACGGCCTCAAGAAGCGGGTCGAACTGGCCCGCGCGCTGGCCGCGGAGCCCTCGCTCCTGCTGCTCGACGAGCCCATGGCGGGCATGAACGTCGAGGAGAAGGAGGACATGAGCCGCTTCATCCTGGACGTGAACGACGAGTTCGGCACCACCATCGCGCTGATCGAGCACGACATGGGCGTGGTCATGGACCTCTCCGACCGGGTGGTCGTCATGGATTACGGCAAGAAGATCGGCGACGGCACGCCCGACGAGGTGCGCGGCAACCAGGACGTGATCGATGCCTACCTGGGGGTGTCGCATGACTGAGGCGCAGCCGGGCGGCGGGGCCCTGACCCGCATCCCAGAGCGGAACCAGCGGAACCAGCAGAACCAAAAGGCGGCGCGGGCCCCGGTCCCCGCCGCACAGCCTGAGGGGGCGGCATGCTTTACGACTTTCTGATCCAGCCATTCGTCGACATGGCCACGGCGCCGGACTTCTTTCTCCAGGTGCTCTGGGAAGGGCTGGTCTCGGGCGTGCTCTACGCGCTGATCGCGCTGGGCTTCGTGCTGATCTTCCGCTCGAGCCGGATCTTCAACTTCGCGCAGGGCATCATGGTGGTCTTCGCCGCGCTGACCCTGGTCGGGTTGCACGCCATGGGCGTGCCGGCCTGGATCGCGGTGGCGCTGACCCTGGCGGTGATGTTCGTCCTGGCGGTGACCATCGAACGGGTGGTGCTGCGCCCGTTGGTGGGCCAGCCCGACATCATCCTGTTCATGGCGACCATCGGCATCACGCTGTTCCTGATCGGCCTGGGCGAGACCATCTTCGGCGGCGAGAACAAGGTGATGATCAGCGAGGAGCTGGGCATCCCGACCGGCGACACGGTGCTGGAACCCTGGGGCGGCCTCTTGATCCTGCAGCACCTCGACATCACCGTGGTGGTGGTGGCGACGCTTCTGGTCGCGGGGCTCCTGGCCTTCCTCAACTACACCCAGATGGGCCGGGCGATCCGGGCGCTGGGCGACGATCACCAGGCGGCGCTCTCGGTTGGCATCTCGCTGCAGACGATCTGGGTGCTGGTCTGGTTCATCGCGGGCATCATCGCGCTGGTGACCGGCATCGCCTGGGGCGCCCGGGCGGGCGTCAGCTTCGCGCTCGAGGTCATCGCCTACAAGGCGCTGCCGGTGCTCATGCTGGGCGGCCTCGAAAGCATCACCGGCGCCATCGTCGGCGGCTTGATGATCGGCATGCTCGAGAAGCTCTTCGAGATCTACTGGGGCCAGCCCTTCCTCGGCGGCAACACCGAGACCTGGTTCGCCTTCGTACTGGCGCTGATCGTGCTTCTCTTCCGGCCGCAGGGCCTCTTCGGGGAACGCATCATCGAGAGGGTCTAGGGCGGGCCTCGGCCCGCCGCCCCACACCCCCCGACGCGCGGCCCCGGCCCCGCATCCCGGCAGACGATTAACGGAAAGACCCAAAGATGCTCTACCGCACGGCAGGACAGTTCAAGACCAGCTACACCGCCGACCAGGCGCTGTTCCCGGTCCGGCAGGATGCGATCCTTCTCGGGGTGATCCTCGTCTTCGCCTATCTCATCTTCCCGCTCACCGCCTCGGAGTTCGCCTTCCAGACGCTGCTGATCCCGATCCTGATCTACGCGCTGGCGGCCATGGGGCTGAACATCCTGACGGGCTACGCCGGGCAGCTCTCGCTCGGGACCGGGGCCTTCATGGGGGTGGGCGCCTATGCCTGCTACAAGCTGATCACCATCTTCCCCTGGATGAACCCGATCGTGGCGATCCTGCTCTCGGGTGTCTTCTCGGCCGGGGTGGGTGTGGTCTTCGGCATCCCCTCGCTCCGGATCAAGGGCTTCTACCTCGCCATCGCGACGCTGGCGGCGCAGTTCTTCCTGGTCTGGCTCTTCGAGAAATGGGCCTGGCTCTACAACTACAACGCCTCGGGCGCGATCCAGGTGCCGAACCTCGACATCTTCGGGCTTTATGTCTCGGGCCCGCAGGCGGCCTCGGTGACGCAATACTACCTGGTGCTGGGGGTGGTGACGCTGATGTCGATCCTCTGCATCAACCTGACCCGCGGCAACCTCGGGCGGACCTGGAAGGCGACCCGCGACATGGACATCGCGGCCGAGCTGATCGGCATCAACCTGATGCGCTCCAAGCTCGTGGCCTTCGCGATCTCCTCCTACATCGTGGGCGTCGCGGGCGCGCTCTATGTCTTCATGTGGAAAGGCGCCGCCGAGCCCAATGTCTTCGACATCCCGCTGAGCTTCCAGGTGCTCTTCATCGCGATCATCGGCGGGCTGGGCTCGATCCTCGGCAACTACCTGGGCGCGATCCTGATCGTCGGCCTGCCGGTGGTGCTAAACCTCGTGCCCTCGGCGCTGGGGCTGCCGATCTCCTCGGCCATGGTCGAGCACCTCAACGTCATGATCGTCGGCGGGCTCATCATCTTCTTCCTGATCGTGGAGCCCCACGGTCTGGCGCAGCTTTGGCGGCTCATTCGTGAGAAGCTGATCATCTGGCCCTTCCCGCACTAGGCGGGCGGCCCAACAGCAAAACCCGGACAACCGGGGTCACATCCAAGGGAGGATACCCGATGAAGACCATCACCAAACTGGCCACCGCGGCGGTTCTGGGCACGACGCTCGGCACGGCGGCGGTCGCTCAGGAGCTTTACGTTCCGAACCTCGCCTACCGGACCGGCCCCTTTGCCGCCACCGGCATCCCGCTGATGAACGGCCAGGCCGACTATTTCACCATGCTGAACGAACGCGACGGCGGCATCGGCGGGCTGACGGTCAACGCCGAGGAATGCGAGACCGGCTATTCCACCGAGAAGGGCGTGGAGTGCTACGAGAAGACCAAGGGCAAGGCGATCGTGACCCAGCCCTGGTCGACCGGCATCACCCTGCAGGTCCTGCCCAAGACCAACGTCGACGAGATCCCGATCTTGGCGCCGGGCTACGGCTTCTCGCCGATGGCCGACGGCACGGTCTTCCAGTGGGCCTTCAACATGCCCGCCGGCTACTGGGACGCGGCCTCGATGATCGTGCAATACCTCGAGGAAGAGGGCTCGCTCGAGGGCAAGAAGGTCGCCTTCCTGCATCTCGACCACCCCTACGGCAAGGAGCCGCTGCCGCTTCTCGAGACGCTCTCCGAGAACAAGGGCTTCGAGCTGCTGCCGATCCCGGTGGGCCTGAAGGAAATGCAGAACCAGTCGGCGCAGTGGCTGCAGATCCGCCGCGAGCGTCCCGACTACGTGGTGATGTGGGGCTGGGGCGCGATGAACGCCGGTGCCATCACCGAAGCGGTGAAGACCAAGTTCCCGATGGAGAACTTCATCGGCGTCTGGTGGGCCGGGCATGACGCCGACCTGCGGCTCGTCGGCGAGGACGGCAAGGGCTACAAGTCGATCTCCTGGTCCTTCCCGAACCTCGAAGCGCCGGTGATGCAGGACATCCGCGAGCATGTGATCGACGCGGGCCTGTCGAACACCAACCCCGAGGAATCCTCGGGCGTGTTCTACTCGCGCGGGATCGTGATCTCGGCGATCCTGGCCGAGGGCATCCGCACCGCCCAGGAGGAATACGGCACCGCCGAGATCGACGCCGCGCAGCTGCGCTGGGGCCTCGAGAACATCAACATGACCGAGGAGCGGATCACCGAGCTGGGTCTTGACGGCATGGTGCCGCCCTTCTCGACCTCCTGCGCCAACCACACCGGCCATTCCGGCGGCTGGATGCTGGAATGGGACGGCGAGCAGTTCGTGAAGGTCTCGGACCTGATGAACGCCAATACCGACACCTACCAGGACCTGATCTCGGCCAAGGCGACCGAATACGCCGACGAGAACGCGCCCTGGCCCACCAACGAGGAATGCTCGGCCACCAACTGAGCCTGACCTTTTTCCCGGCGGCGGCCCGCCCGCCGCCGGGGCATCGCAACTGACCCAGAAGACGCATGAAGGGGCGCCCCATGCTCGACGCCGCGAAGACCGACGAGGCCCTCCTCGAGGTGAACAACATCGAGGTGATCTACAATCACGTCATCCTCGTTCTGAAGGGCGTGTCGCTGAAGGTGCCCAAGGGCGGCATCACCGCGCTGCTCGGCGGCAATGGCGCCGGCAAGACCACGACGCTCAAGGCGATCTCCAACCTTCTGCATTCCGAACGCGGCGAGGTGACCAAGGGCTCGATCCTCTACCAGGGCGAGCGGGTGCAGCATCTCGACCCCGCGGCGCTGGTGAAGCGCGGGGTGATCCAGGTGATGGAGGGCCGGCACTGCTTCGGCCATCTCACCGTCGAGGAGAACCTCCTGACCGGCGCCTATACCCGCCGCGACGGCAAGGCCGCCGTCGAGGCCGACCTCGAGATGGTCTATTCCTATTTCCCCCGCCTGAAAGAGCGCCGCCGCAGCCAGGCCGGCTATACCTCGGGCGGCGAGCAGCAGATGTGCGCCATCGGCCGGGCGCTGATGTCCCGGCCCGAGACGATCCTTCTCGACGAGCCCTCGATGGGCCTGGCGCCGCAGCTCGTGGAGCAGATCTTCGAGATCGTGAAGGCGGTGAACGAAGGCGAGGGGGTGTCCTTCCTCCTGGCCGAGCAGAACACCAATGTCGCGCTGCGCTTCGCCCATACCGGCTACATCCTCGAATCCGGCCGCGTGGTCATGGAAGGCACCGCCGAGGGCCTGCGCGAGAACCCCGACGTGAAGGAGTTCTACCTCGGCATGTCGGACGAGGGCCGCCGTTCCTTCCGCGACGTGCGCTCCTACCGCCGCCGCAAGCGCTGGCTCTCCTAGAGCGCGAGTGCGGTCGGAACACTCAAAAATGCGTGTTTGAGGGCAATATTTTTTCAAGCCCAGCGGAACTTGGGCAATCTCCGGTCGTTATGGGTCGACGTCACAATCGTGACGCGAAACATTGGGAGAATGTCATGAAGACCACCGCATCCATCGCCGCCGTTCTCGGCCTCGCGCTGTCGACCTCCGCCGCCTTTGGCGCCGCACACGCCATGGACCCCAACGAGGTGACCTGCGCGGATTTCCTGAGCATGGACGATGAAGGCAAGATGGGCGTCGCCGAGGCCGTCGTGGCCGAGCTCGAGTCCATGGAAGACGCCGATGCCGCGATGATCGAGATCGACGGCGCCTGCCAGGAAGACGAGTCGATCTCGGTGCTGACCGCCGCAACCGCCGGCGCGAACGAGTAATCGTTTCCCGTCGCACCGATGGTTTCCGCCGGCCGCGCTGTTTGCGCGGCCGGTTTTGGTTTGGGGGGTGGTGGTGTGGCGAAGGGCGGGTTGGCGAAGGCGGGGTTTGCGGCCCGCTAGGGCGGGAGCGCCTGAACTCCTCCGGGGTTGGCCAATTGCCTTCCTCGCGGATCATGCCCCAAATCCCCCTCTCACCCAGCCCAACAGAGGGCGCGCACCGGACCGGGGGCCGGCGCTGCTGACCTCTGAGCTATGCGTTTAATCCCAACAAGGTCAGGACTAGAGACGAACTATGCGCGTCAACCACAAGAGCGCCGGCCCAAGGGGCCGGTCCGGCGCGCGCCCGGCACCTTCGGTGCTGTTCGGGCGCAGGAAGCGCGAGCTTGTAGTGTCGGCGGATACTCAGGCGAAGAGGCACGCGGCACGTATCCGGACGCTTGCCCCCATCGGCCCCGGTTCAGGCCCGCCACTTCCTGCCCACCGCAAAGGCGCACCAACCCTGCCCACCGCGACAGCCCACCACCCCAGCGCACCCCCACCTGCCGCCCCCTTCCTACCCCGCCCTCCTCGGCGCGAAACCGCCCGCGCGGCCTGTTGCAGCCCTTGTTATCTGATAGCCTCACCCTCGACATGGCATGACCGGACGCGCGTCGTCAGGTCCTAGGAGGAGGAATGCCCGCGATGACCGAACCCGATTTGCTCGAGAGCCGCAGCCCGGCCGACCGCGACGCCGCCTTGGCCGAGGCGCTGCCGCATCAGATCGCCCGCGCCCAGGCGCTCGAGGGCTTCGCCGCCCTGCGCGACTACGAGGCGCAGGAGATCACCTCCCGCGCGGCGCTGGCGCGGCTGCCGGTCCTGCGCAAGTCCGACCTCGCCGCGGCCCAGGGCGCGACCCCGCCCTTCGGCGGGCTGGCCGGGCCGCTCGGCACCTTCACCCATGTCTTCCAGAGCCCCGGCCCGATCTACGAGCCCGGCAAGATCGAGGACGACTGGTTCCGCCTCGGCCGCTTCCTGCGCGCCGCGGGCTTCCATGGCGGCGACGTGGTGCAGAACTGCTTCGGCTACCACCTGACGCCCGCGGGCATGATGTTCGAAAGCGGCGCCCGGGCCGTCGGCGCCACGGTGCTGCCCGCGGGCACCGGCCAGACCGAGCTGCAGGCCCGCGCCGCCGCGGACATCGGCACCACGGGGTACGCGGGCACGCCGGACTATTTGAAGGTCATCCTCGAGAAGGCCGATGAGATGGGCCTGGAGCTTGCCTTCAGCAAAGCCGCGGTCTCGGGCGGGGCGCTCTTCCCGAGCCTGCGCGAGTATTACGCCGAGCGCGGCATCGACTGCCTGCAGTGCTACGCCACAGCCGACCTGGGCCTCATCGCCTACGAGAGCGAGGCCAAGGAAGGCATGATCGTCGACGAGGACGTGATCGTCGAGATCGTCACCCCCGGCACCGGCGACCCGGTCGCCGAAGGCGAGGTCGGCGAGGTGGTGGTGACCACGCTGAACCACGACTACCCGCTGGTGCGCTTCGCCACCGGCGACCTCTCGGCGGTGCTGCCGGGGCAAAGCCCCTGCGGACGCACCAACATGCGGATCAAGGGCTGGATGGGCCGCGCCGACCAGACCACCAAGATCAAGGGCATGTTCGTGCGTCCCGAGCAGGTCGCCGAACTGGTCGCCCGCCACCCCGAGATCGACCGCGCCCGCGTTGTCGCGGGCCGCGAGAACGACGCCGACACGATGCTTGTCCGCGTGGAAACCAGCGCCTCGGACGCCGCGCCCTTCGAGGCCAGCGTCGCCGAGGTGCTGAAGCTCAAGGGCCGGGTCGAGATCGTCGCCCCGGGCGAGCTGCCGCGCGACGGGCTCGTGATCGAGGATACCCGAAGTTACGACTGACAAAGGAGACGCCATGTCCCGCTTCGCCCTGACGCTTGCCGCCTGCCTCTGGTCCTCGACCGCCCTGGCCGAGAATGCGGCGCTTCTGATCGAGAACGCCGCGCCCTCGGTGCTCGACCGCATCCGCGGCGCCGATGGCGTCGCCGGCGCCGTCGAGCCGCTGCGCGAGGCGGGGGTCGACGTGCTGGCCCTGCGCGGTGCCGGCGGGGCGGAGCTGCGCGAGGGGCTCGGGCGCTTCCTCGGCACGCTCGATGCCGAGACCGAGGGCGTCGCCGTGGTGCTCTCGGGGCGCTTCGTCTCGACCACGCGCGAGACCTACCTTCTGCCGCCGGACGTCGAGGCCGAGACCGCGGCCGAGGTCTTCGCCGAGGGACTGCCGCTCTCGCCGCTGCTCGCGGTGCTCGCCGATTTCCCCGGCCGGGCGGTCCTGATGCTGGCCGAGGGCGGGCCCGAGACGCTGGAGGCGCGCTTTCTCGACGATGGCGCGGGGGCGATCGACCTGCCGCAGGGGGTGACGCTGATCCGGGGCGCGCCGGATGTCATCGCCGCGCTGGCCCGCCGCGACCTGCCGCGCCCGGGCCGTGCGCTGGTGGCCCGCGCCCGCGAGGAAAGCCTCGCCGTCGAGGGCTACGCACCGCGCGGCTTCTCCTTCCTGACCGAGGTGACGGTGCCCGCGCCGAACCCCGAGCCCGAGCCGGAGTCCGCGCCGGAACCCGAGCGCGAAACCGACGCCGAGGCCGAGGCGCGGCTCTGGGCCGACGCCCGCCGCCGCGACACCCGCGACGCCTATGCGCTCTATCTCGCGGCCTTCCCCGAGGGGCCGAACGCCGCCCGCGCCGAGGCCCGCATCGAGGAGATCGACGGCGAGCCCCTGCGCGAGGCGCGGCTGACCGAGGAGGCGCTGGAGCTCAATCGCGACGAACGCGCCGAGATCCAGCGCAATCTGGCGCTGCTCGACTATGACACCCGGGGCATCGACGGCATCTTCGGCCCCGGCACCCGCGGCGCCATCGAGGCCTGGCAGGAGCGCGAGGGCTACGAGGTCACGAGCTATCTCACCGCCCGCCAGGTGGCGCGGCTCGACACCCAGGCCGAGGCCCGCGCCGAGGAGCTGGAACGCGAGGCCGCCGCCCGCGAGGAAGAGCGCGCCCGCGAGGACCGCGCCTATTGGCGCGAAACCGGGGCCTCGGGCGCCGAGGCCGACCTGCGCGCCTATCTCGACCGCTACCCGGACGGCGATTACGCCGATGTCGCCGAGGAGGAGCTGTCCCGCATCGAGGAGGCCGCCCGCGCCGATGCCGCCCGCGAGGACCGCGCCGCCTGGGACCGCGCGCGCCAGGTGGGCACCGCCCAGGCCTACCGCGAATACCTGCTCGAATTCCCCGACGGGGCCTTCGCGGGCGAGGCGCAGCGCCGTCTGGTCGAGGACGACCGCGACGCCGGGGAACGCGCCGCCGAGGCCCAGGCCCAGGCGCAGGAGGCGGCGCTGAACCTCTCGCCCATGGCGCGACGGCTGGCCGAGGCGAAGCTGGGGTCTCTGGACCTCGGGCCCGGGCGGGTCGACGGCAATTTCGACGCCGACACCCGCCGCGCGATCCGCCGCTACCAGAACGCCCGCGGGCTGCAGGTGACGGGCTACCTGGACCAGCCGACGGTGGTGCGGCTCCTGGCGGATTCGATCCTGCCGCGGTGAGGGGGCGGCGCCCCGTCGGGAGGTGCCGTCTCCAAGCGGCGAGGCTGGGTGCGTCGAGTGTGTAGGCTCGGCGCTATGGGGCCCGACGACCACCCGGCCCGTGGCTTGTCGCGACGGAGGGCGCGCGGCGGGCCGGGGGGCGGCGCTGCTGAGCGTGGAGCCAAGCGCTTTATGGCGGCAAGGTCAGGGCTGGATGTGAGCTATGCGCGCCGCTTCGAGGAGCGCCGGCCCATCGGGCCGGTCCGGCGCGCGCCCGGCATCTTCGATGCTATTCGGGCGCAAGTGGGGGCGTGCGTCGGGGGAAGTGTGGCGGTAGGAGTTGCGACCCCGAAGCTCGTGCCAACAACCAACGTCCTCAAGACCCCACCACCGCCAAAAGAAAAAGCCGCGCCCGGCGGGGCACGGCTTTCTCAACTCGCAAGATCCGGTCGGATCAGCCCTGGCGGGCCTTGAAACGACGCTGGGTCTTGTTGATCACGTAGACTCGGCCCTTCCGGCGCACAACGCGGCAGTCGCGATGGCGGGACTTGAGCGAGCGAAGCGAATTCCGAACCTTCATCGGTCTTCTCCTCTTGTCGCGGCGCCAGGCGCGCCTTGGGGTTGCGTTGCACCCCTGGCACCTGCGCCGGGGGCGGTAAATTCCATGGTGGGCGGTACTGGGTTCGAACCAGTGACCCCTACGATGTCAACGTAGTGCTCTACCGCTGAGCTAACCGCCCTTACCGACCCCGCGCCATCGGAAACGTGCCCCTTAAACGAAAGGGGCGCGGATGGCCCCGCGCCGGTGGACGGGTCTTTAAAAGGAGTCGGAGCGGAGATCAAGGGCTTTTGGACCTAGAAAAATTCGGTCTATCTTAAGCCTGACCGCGAGGAGCAGAGATGCCGAAATCGGCCTTCCAGTTATACCGCCCCGAGGCGCTGACATCCTGCGTGGTCTTTGCCTCGCCGCATTCGGCGCGCGACTATCCCTGGTCCTTCCTGCGCCATACCGTGCTGGACGAACACGCCATCCGCTCCTCCGAGGACGCCTATGTCGACCGGCTCTTCGACGGGGCGCCTGATTACGGCGCGCCCTTCCTCAAGGCCGGGGCGCCGCGCGCCTTCGTCGATCTCAACCGCGCGCCCGACGAGCTTGACCCCGCGCTGATTGAAGGGGTGCGGCGGATCGGCCACAACCCGCGGGTGGCCTCGGGGCTTGGCGTGGTGCCGCGCGTGGTGGCCAATGGCCGCGCGATCTACCGCGGCAAGCTGCCCATGGCCGAGGCCGACCGCCGCATCGCGGGCTACTGGCGGCCCTATCACGCCCAGCTCCAGGCCTTGCTCGACGAGGCGCAGGCAGGCTTCGGCGCGGCGATTCTCGTCGATTGCCACTCCATGCCGCACGAGGCCGCCGACGGGGCGGCGCGTTCCAGCGGGGTGCGTCCCGAGATCGTGATCGGCGACCGTTTCGGCGCCTCGGCGGATGGCGACATCGTCGACCGGATCGAGGCGGCCTTTTCCCACGCCGGACTGGTCGTGGCCCGCAACACGCCCTTCGCCGGGGCTTACAGCACCCAGCACTACGGCCGGCCCGCGCGCGGCCAGCACGCGGTGCAGATCGAGATCGACCGCGCCGTCTACATGGACGAACGCGCGATCCGCCCGAGCGCGAATTTCCACGCCTTCCGCAAGCTCCTGCGCGGGGTCATCGCCGAAATCGCGACGATTCGCGCCGAGGAGGCCCCGGGGCTCGCCGCCGAGTGATCAGAAGAGCGCGTCGAGCGCCGCCTCGAGGGGCGCGTCCTCGGTCAGCTCCAGCCGCACCGGCAGGGTCAGCACCTTCATCCGAAAGTCCTGCGGCAGCCGCACGGCGTCCTTCTCGGTGGTGACGAGCTGAGCGCCCTGGGCGCGGGCCTCGGCCTCGAGCCGGGCCATGAGCGCGGGCGTCAGCGGCTGGTGATCCTCGAGCGCCTCGGCGCGCAAAAGATCGACGCCGAGGCCGCGCAGGGTGCGGAAGAATTTCTCCGGGTAGCCGATGCCGGCGAAGGCCAGCGCCGGCAGACCTTCCCAGGGCATGCCGGTTTTGAGCGGCGCCAGCGCGCCCCGGAGCCGCGGCAGAGGGGCGCTTCGCCCCCAGGTGGCGTCGAAGCCCGCCTGCGCCTCGGGTCCGCCGATGGTAAGCAGGAGGTCCGCCCGGGCCAGCCCCGTGGCGACCGGCTCGCGCAGCGGCCCCGCGGGCAGGCAGCGCCCGTTGCCGAAGCCCTGCGCCGCATCGGCCACCACGATCGAAAGGTCTTTTGCCAGCGCCGGGTTCTGAAAGCCGTCATCCAGCAGGATCACTCCGGCGCCCTCAGCCACCGCCGCCTTGGCGCCTTCCGCCCGGTCGCGCGCCACCCAGACCGGCCCGAAGGCGGCCAGCAGGAGCGGCTCGTCGCCCACCTCGCGGGCGCTGTGGCGGGCCGGATCGACGCGCAGGGGCCCGGCCTCGCTGCCGCCATACCCGCGCGAGACCACATGCGGGGTCACGCCCCGGCTGGTCAGCCGCTGGATCAGCTCCATGACCGTGGGCGTCTTGCCGGTGCCCCCGGCGCTGAGGTTGCCGACGCAGATCACCGGCACCGGCAGGCGCAGCCCGGGGCGCGCGACGCGGCGCGCCGTGGCCCAGGCGGTCAGCGCCCCGAGAGGCGCCAGCGCGCGGGCCCGGAGGCCCGGGGTCGCGGGCGGGTTGTCCCAGAAAAGCGGCGCGCGCATCAGGGCTCTCCTTCCTCGGGCGGGCGGTCGTCCAGAAGCTCGGCGATGCGGGCGACGATCCGGTCCTCGGTTTTGGCCCCCGAGGTGACCACGTCCCAGCCCGCATGGGCCATGGCCGCGGCGCGGTCCGGGGCGATCAGATGCGAGACCGCCGAGGCCAGCGAATGCGCGTCACGCACGATTCGCGCGGCGCCGGCCTCGACCAGCCGCGAATAGGTGCCGAGGTGGCGCCCGACGTTCGGCCCATAAAGGATGGCCGAGCCGAGCGCCGCGGCCTCGAGCGGGTCGGTGCCGCCGTGGCGCGGCGCCAGCGAGCCGCCGAGGAAGGCCAGGGGCGCGACGCGATACCAGAGTCCCAGCTCCTCGGTGCCCTCGACCAGCAGGATCTGGGTCATGTCGTCGGGCATCTCTCCGGCCTCCCAGCGCGCGGCGCGCAGGCCCGTGGCCTCGGCGGCGGCGCGGGCGGCCTCGGCGTCCTCGGGGCGCTCTGGCACGACCACCAGAAGCAGCCGGTGGGCCAGCCGCGAGGCCGAGACATGGGCGTCGAAGATCCGCCGCATCTCGTCGGCGCGGGCCCGGGCAGCCAGCCAGACCGGGCGGCCGCCGAGGGCCGTGGCGACCTCTTCGTGGCTTTCGGGCGCGCAGTCGAGCGGCGGCGGCGCGGCGCTGAGCGCGCCGCTGCGCTCGATCCGGGGGCCGGGCAGGGCGAGCCGGCGCACCCGCCGCTCGGCCTCGCGGGTGGCGCAGAAGATGTCCGAGAAGCGCGCCAGCGCGGCGGGGGCCGCATCGGGCAGCCAGCGCGGCGCGGGCGTGGTGAAAGGCGTGTCCTCGGCGTTGACGAGGATCGCCGGCAGCCGGGCGTGATGGACCGCCTCCATGAGCGCGGGCCGCAGGGCGTGGCCTGCCCAGACCATCAGGTCGGGCCGCCAATGGGTCAGGAAGGCGCGGGCCTGGGGCAGGCTGTCCTCGGGTAGGGCGGCGGTCTCCTCGCCGTCCCAGGCGCCGGTCCTGAGGATGTTCAGCTCGGGCATCTGTTGCAGGAGCCGGGGCGCCAGCGCGGCCAGCGCCGGGCGGTCCTCGCGGCTGGCCGCATGCAGCCAGAGGATCCGCCCCGGGGGCCGTGCGCCCGGGGGCGCGCCCGCGCCCGTGCCCGCGCTCTCCGGGCCGCTGCCGGGGCGCGGCTCTGCGGGCCGGACCAGCGCCAGGTAGGCCGAGAGGGAGAAGGGGCGGCGGGACATGCGCGGGCCTCGGGCCTCAGCCCAGCTCCTCGGTCGGGGAGACCTCGCGCTCCTCGTCGCGGAGGCGATGCAGATGGGCGATGAAATAGCGCATATGGGCGTTGTCCACGGTGCGCTGCGCCTCGCGCTTCCAGGCGTCATAGGCGGTGGCGTAATCGGGGAAGATGCCCACGACATGGATGTCGTCGACATTGCGGAACTGGGTTTTCTGCGGATCGACGAGCTCGCCGCCGAAGACCAGGTGAAGGCGTTGCATGGGGCGTGAGGCTCCTTTGCCGAGGGTTTGGGCCGGGGTGACGCTGCGCCCGATTAGGACAGGCCCGCGTGGAAAGGCAAGGCGTGCGGGGGGATGGGGGGTGGCGGTTGGGCTGGCGGAGTGTGCGGGGAGGGCGGTGCGAGGAGGTGTCTCGGTTGGGGGAAGCGGTCTGGCGGGTGGTCTTGGCGAGCCGATCTGCCCGTCTGCTCCCTCGCACCACCCCAACCACCCCGCGCCCGACTTGCGCCCGAACAGCACCGAAGGTGCCGGGCGCGCGCCGGACCGGCCCGATGGGCCGGCGCTCCTACGAGTGGCGTGCCTAGCTCACAGCGTGTCCTGACCTTGCTGCCATAAAGCGCGTAGCCCAGAGGTCAGGAGCGCCGGCCCCCGGACCGGCGCGCGCCCTCTGGTGCGCGGGGTTGAGAGGGGGAAGGGTTGGAGCGGTGAGCGATGCCGATAGGTGTCGTGGTTTCCGAAGCCGTTTGCTGCGGGAGTTGTCGTTGCCGGGTTCTGGGGACACTCCCGGGCCCGCAAAACCATCGCCCTGACATGAACGACGCGCCCCTCTTGCGCCCGAATAGCACCGAAGGTGCCGGGCGCGCGCCGGACCGGCCCGATGGGCCGGCGCTCGTACGAGTGGCGTGCATAGCTCACAGCGCGTCCTGACCTTGCTGCCATAAAACGCGTAGCCCAGAGGTCAGAAGCGCCGGCCCCCGGTCCGGCGCGCGCCCTCTGTTGGGGAGGGCTGAGAGGAGGCGTGATCCCGGCGACTTCTCTCCGGGAAAGGGAGAACTGCCGGGGATAGCGGTGCCTTCTTTTTGGGAGGAAGTGTGGAAGGCGGTTCGATAGCGCCCGCATCGCGCCACGCTCACCCCGCCCGCTTCCCCAGCGCGCCCTTCAAGAAGATGTGCAAAGCAGGGCCGACAGCAGCCATCCCCCACCAGCCCTCACCCCGCCGGCATCCCCAGCGCGGCCATGGTGCCCTGCCAGAGCGGCGGCGGCGCGGCGACGATCCCGGGCAGGAGCGCGTCGGGGCGGTTGAACCGCAGCGCCTGGCCCTGGCGGTCGGAGACCTGCCCGCCGGCCTCGGCCACGATCAGCGTGCCGGCGGCCACGTCCCATTCCCAGGCGTCGCGGAAGGTCAGCATGGCGTCGAAGGAGGCATCCGCCACCAGGCAGAGCCGATAGGCCAGCGAGGGCCGATGCGCGCGGTGGAAGGGCGGCACCCCGCCGGGCCAATGCTTCGGATCGACGTTGGGCTTGGTCGCGAGCACCTGCGCGCCGGCGATCTCGGCCCGGCCCGAGGCGCGGATCGGGGCGCCGTTCAGCCGCGCCCCGCCCTCCGTCTCGGCAGTGTAGAGCTTGTCGCGCATCGGCAGGTAGACCACCGCCGCGGTGATCCGCCCGGCCTCGGCCACCGCCAGCGAATGCGCCCAGGTGTCCGAGCCGTCGATGAAGCTGCGCGTCCCGTCGATCGGGTCGATGATGAAGGTCGCGGGCGAGGTCAGCCGCAGCGGGTCGTGCGGGCTTTCCTCGGAGAGCCAGCCATAGCTCGGCCGCGCGGTGCGCAGGGTGTCCTCGAGGATCTCGTTCACCGCCAGGTCGGCGGCGGTCACCGGGCCCTGGCCGTCGGGCTTCTCCTCGGTGCCGAGCGGCCCGCCGATGAAGGTCGTGGCGACCTCGGCCGCGGCCTGGGCGGCGCGGGTGAGCAGCGCAAGATCACTCTCCGGCAAGGGTCAGCCCTTCGACCAGGAGCGAGGGCACCACCCGGCTGAGCCAGGGGCGCGCGTCATTGGCGGGGCGCAGGCTGCGCAGCATCTCGGGCAGGCTGCCGGCCACGGTCACGCCCGAGACCGGGTAGACGACGTCGCCGTTCTCGACCCAGAGGCCCGAGGCGCCGCGCGAATAATCCCCGGTGTTGGGATTAATCGTCGCGCCGATCATCGAGGTGACGATCAGCCCGGTGCCCATCTCCGCGATCAGATCCGCACGCGAGGACGCGCCCTGGGTCAGCGCCACGTTCCAGGCGGCGGGCCCGGGGCCCGAGGCGACCGACCGCGCGGCATTGGCGGTGGGCTCCAGCTCGAGCTTGCGCGCGCAGGCCAGGTCCAGCGTGTAGCTTTGCAGCACGCCCGCCTCGACCACGGCGCGGCGGCGGGTCGGCAGCCCCTCGGCGTCGAAGCGCCGCGAGCCCATGGCGCGGGGGCGGTGCGGATCCTCGATCAGCGACAGCCCGGCCGGCAGCACCTCGCGCCCCAGCGCGTCGCGCAGCCAGGAGGCCCCGCGCGACACCGCCTGGCCCGAGGTCGCCTGCAAGAGGTGCCCGATCAGCGAGGCGGCGATGCGCTCGTCAAACAGCACCGGGTAGGCGCCGGTCTTCGGGCGGCGCGGGTTCATGCGTTCGACGGTGCGCTCCCCGGCGCGGCGGCCGATCTCCTCGGGGCTGCGCAGGTCGGACTGGAAGACCCGCGAATCGCCGTCGTAGTCGCGCTCCATGCCGGTGCCCTCGCCGGCGATGGCGACGCAGGAGGTCGAGCGCTGGCTGCGCGCGTAGCCGCCCGAGAACCCGTTCGAGGCCGCCAGGTGCACCCGGGTCGCCCCGTAGCCCGCCGAGGCGGCGTCGATCCGGGTCACGCCCTCGACCGCCAGCGCCGCGGCCTCGGCGCGGCGGGCGTCCTCTTCCAGCGCGGCGGGATCGGGTTCGGCGGCGGGATCGCACAGCTCCAGCGCCGAGACGTCGAGGTCCCGCGCGAGCTGATCGGGATCGGCCAGGCCGATGTACGGGTCCTCGGGCGCCTCGCGGGCCATGGCGACGGCGCGGTCAGCCATCTCAGCCATGGTCTCGGGGCGGGTGTCCGAGGCCGAGACCGTCGCCGAGCGCCGGCCCAGAAGCACCCGGAGGCCGATCTCCACCGCCTCGGAGCGTTCGGCCTGTTCCAGCGCGCCGCCGCGCACATCGGCGCTGATCGAGGTGCCATCCACCGCCATGGCATCGGCGCTTTCCGCGCCGGCTTTGCGGGCGGCGTCGATCAGCGCCTCGGTCAGGCGGGACAGGTCATGCGGCATGGGCTCTCCTCGGGGTCGCAACCTGGCCAGAGACCTAGGCCGGGGCGGGGGGAAGCGCAAGTTCGGGGCCCCCTCAGGGGGTCTTGGGCACCACCACGCCCAGGATCGGGCCCATCGGCCGGCCGATGTCGGCGCGGTTCAGCGCCGGGGCGTAGAGCCGCGAGATATTGCCGTCGAGAAACAGCGCCTGGTCGATGCCGAGCCCGTCGCGGTAGAGCCGCCCGAACTCGTGGAAGGTGACCGGCCGCTTGGAGATCGCGAAGATCACCTCGCGCCCGTCGGCGCTGCTGCCGACGCCGTTGCGGATGTAGCGGCTATCGCTGTCGGGCAGGAAGCGGGGATGCAGCTCGCCGTCGATCACCAGCATCGGGCCGGACTGGGTGGCGAAGCGGCAGTCGGGCGCCTCGGCCTGGTAGCGCGAGGTCTCGATAACCTCGGCGCGGTCCTCGCGGATGCAGAAGACGCCGTTCGGGAGCAGCCCGAAGTTGCCCGGCCCCTCCGAGGTGATGAGCCGCTGCAGCTCCTCGCCCTCTTCGATGTAATGGCCGACCGGGGCGCGGTCGGGGTGATACATGCCGCCGTTCATTGCGAAGGCCAGCCGCCCCTCCTCGGCGCCGAGCGCCTGGTCGAGCCGCCCGAACTGGGCGTAGGGCTTGCCGTCCTCGGCATAGAGAAAGAGCCGCAGGTCCTGCGCCGCGGCATCGACCCGGCAGAGCGTGTAGGGCGTGTTCTCGAAGACGAACTCGCGGCAGTCCACGGCCTCTTCGGCCGCCGCCGGAAGGGCGCCGAAGATCAGCGGGAACAGAAGGCCGGGCCAGCGCATCGCGTCAGTCGTCCAGGTCGCGGCGCACGTCGTCCTGGTTGAAGAGCCGCCGGGTCTCGTCGAGCTTGTCGAAGGTCTCGTCGAGACGGAAGCGCAGCTCGGGCGCGAACTTCAGCTTCACGTTCTTGGCCACCAGCTTGCGCAGCTCTCCGGCGTTGCGCGCCAGGAGCTTGACCAGCGTGTCCTGCCCGCGCCCGCCCAGCGGCACGACATAGGCGGTGGCGACCTTGAGGTCGGGAGAGACCCGCACCTCGCCCACGGTGATCGACATGCCCGCAAGATCGGGATCATGCAGATCGCCGCGCATCAGCACGTCCGAGAGCGCGCGGCGCACAAGTTCGCCCACGCGCAGCTGGCGCTGGCTGGGTCCGGGTCCATCGTTGAAGCGGTTCTTGGCCATGAGGCGCAGATACGCCTTCGTCCCGGCTTTGCCAAGCCGCCCGGCGCGCGGTAAAGGGGCGGCAGAGCGAAGGAGAGGCAGCAGTCATGAGCGAGACAACCCGCGTTGTGGTCACCGGCGTGTCGGGCCGGATGGGGCAGATGCTGGTCCGGGCCCTGGCCGAGGCCGATGGGCTGGAGCTGTCGGGCGCGGTCGAGCGCAGCGGCCACGACTGGGTCGGGCGCGACCTGGGTGCGGCCATGGGCGGGGCCGAGAGCGGCCTTCTGGTCACCGACGACGCCGAGGCCGCCTTTGCCGAGGCCCATGCGGTGATCGACTTCACCGCGCCTGCCGCCACCATCGCCTTCGGCCGGCTCGCCGCCGCGCGGGGCATGGTGCATGTGATC
The DNA here is from genome assembly GCF_021272185.1 of Roseivivax sp. GX 12232. Lineage (GTDB taxonomy): Bacteria > Pseudomonadota > Alphaproteobacteria > Rhodobacterales > Rhodobacteraceae > Roseivivax. The sequence continues at coordinate 100,018 of NZ_JAJSEC010000006.1, read as the reverse complement.
GGCACCACCGGCTTTTCTGACGAGGAGCTGGACGAGTTGGCCACCGCCTCCGAGGGCGCGGTGCAGGTGCGCGCGGGCAATATGTCGCTCGGGGTGAACCTTCTGACGCTGCTGACCCGCAAGGTCGCCGAGGCGCTCGACGCCGATTTCGACATCGAGGTGGTCGAGGCCCACCACAGCCGCAAGGTCGACGCGCCCTCGGGCACGGCGCTGATGCTGGGCGAGGCCGCCGCCGAGGGGCGCGGCGTGGCGCTGGGCGATGTGGCCGACCGGGGCCGGGACGGCATCACCGGTGCCCGCAAGCGCGGCGACATCGGCTTCACGGCGATTCGCGGCGGCGACATCGTGGGCGAGCACGACGTGATCTTCGCGGGCCCCGGTGAGCGCATCGTCCTGCGCCATGTCGCCTCGGACCGGGCGCTCTTCGCGCGCGGCGCGCTCAAGGCGGCGCGCTGGGGCGTCGGCCAGGCGCCGGGCTTCTACGACATGATCGACGTCCTGGGGCTGAAGTAGGGGCCTGCGGTCTGGCTCCGGGGCAGAGGCGCCGGGCCGGTCACAACCCTGTCATAGCCCGCCATGAGCGCAAAAAAATGAAACCGATCGGCCTCGGTCCGCGTAGTTCCCGCAAGACCGAGGAGATCCGACATGCGCTTTTCCCTGATCCCGAGCTTGATCCTGGCCCTGATGCTGCCTGCTGCCGCGGCTGCCGAACGGGTCGACACCCGGGCCGAGTTCCTCTCGGCCGTGGAGGGCAAGCGGCTGGTGCGCCCGCTGGTCAACCTGCAGGTCCTGTCGAACGGCGGCATCGCCGGCAATGGCGCGGCCTGGGACGTGACCGGCAACTGGACCTGGCAGGATGGCTTCTTTTGCCGCGACCTGAACTGGGGCGGCGATGACCTGGGCTACAACTGCCAGCTCGTCGAGCTGGACGCCAACCGCATCACCTTCACCGCCGACCGCGGCGCGGGCCGGTCGGAAGGTTTCACGCTGAAGTGAGACCTGCGGGGCCGGGGGCGTCGGTTTAAACGGACGCCCGGCCCTTTCGCACTGAGTTGAGAGCCGCGTTTGGCGCGTTGAGACGCGCTTGCGCCCCTCGGTTCACCTGATTCTAGGTAAGTATTGCTGACAGGCTGTGCGCCCGCGCCATAACGCGCGTCACCACCACCGACCTCTTCAGAAGTCGATCGCCAGCCCCTTCTTCTCCCAGTCGCCGTAGCGCACGGGTTCCAGCCCCTTGCGGCCGCCCAGTTCCACCGGGCGGGGGTTGGCGGCCTCGGCCTCCTCGGCCTTGCGGCGGCGCTCTTCGGCCTCGGCAAGCGCCCGGCGGGCGGGTTCGGGCAGATCGGCATTGTCGTCGCGCATCGGCGGTTCCTCCGGTCGTCTGCCCCTGATATATCGCCGCGACGCAGAGGAACAAGGCAGGCAAGATGGATCAGGCACGGCGCGCGGGCGTGGATCTTCTGGACGGGGTGCTGGGCGAAGGCCGGCTGATGAGCGAGCTTCTGGCCGGCCCGGCGCTGCGTCGGCTGGCGCCCGAGGACCGCGCGGCGGCCCAGCGGCTGGCGACCGAGACGCTGCGGCATCTCGACCGGGCCGACCGGCTCCTGCAGCCGCATCTGCGCAAGGCGCCGCCCCTGCGGGTGCGCAACATCCTGCGGCAGGGCGCGGTGGAGCTGGCGCTGGGCGGCGCGGCGCATGGCGTCGTCTCTTCCGCCGCCGACATCGCCGACGGCCACAAGCGCACCCGCGCGATGAAGGGGCTGGTGAACGCCGTCCTGCGCAAGGTGGCGGGCGCGGCGCCGGAAGCTTGGAATGATCTGCCGGTCTCGCGGCTGCCCGACTGGCTGCGCGGCCCGCTGCTCGAGGCCTGGGGCCGCGAGGCGGTGCGCGGCTTCGAGGCCGCCCATGCCGCGGGCGCGCCGCTCGACCTGACGCTGAAGGAGCCCGCCAAGGCCGCGTCGCTGGCCGAGGCGCTGGGCGCCGAGCCTTTGCCCACCGGCTCGCTGCGGCTCTCGGCGCGCGGGCAGGTCTCGGCGCTGCCGGGGTTTGAGGCGGGCGACTGGTGGGTGCAGGACGCCGCCGCGGCGCTGCCCGCGCGGCTCCTGGGCGACCTGACGGGGCAGACGGTCCTCGACATGTGCGCCGCCCCGGGCGGCAAGACGCTGCAGCTGGCGGCTGCGGGGGCGAAGGTCACGGCGCTCGATCTCTCCGAGGCGCGGCTGGCGCGGGTCTCGGAGAACCTGGCGCGGGTCGGGCTCTCGGCCGAGGTCGTGACCGGCGACGCGCTGACCCATGAGGGCAGCTATGACGCCGTGCTTCTCGATGCGCCGTGCTCGGCGACCGGCACCATCCGCCGTCACCCGGACCTGCCCTATGCCAAGGACGGCGCGGGCATCTCCGAGCTGATCGCCCTGCAGGCCGCGATGATCGACCGCGCGCTGACGCTCCTGAAGCCCGGCGGGCGGCTGATGTTCTGCACCTGCTCGCTGATCCCCGACGAGGGCGAGGTGCAGGTCGAGGAGGCGCTGGAGCGCCATCCCGGCCTCACGGTCGCGCCGCTCGAGGCGGCCTGGATCGCCGAGGATTGGCGCAGCCCCGAGGGCGGCCTGCGCCTGCGCCCGGATCTCTGGCCCGAGTGGGGCGGGATGGACGGCTTCTACATGGCGCTTCTGACCAAGCCGTAAGCGGCGCGCTGCCCTTACCGGTTCCGCGGCGGGCGGGCCTTGTAGGTCGGCAGCCGCCAGCCCCGCGCCAGCGTGCCTGCGCGCAGCGTGAAGGTCACCGCGGCGCAGGCCAGCGCCGCCAGCCCGTCTCCGAGCCCCAGCCAGGCCCCGAGCAGCGTCGCCAGCGAGCCCGCCAGCGCGCAGGTGACGTAAAGCTCGCCCTGGCTCAGCACCACCGGCACGTCATTGGCGACCACGTCGCGCATCAGGCCGCCCAGGCAGCCCGTCGCCATGCCCATGACCACCACGATCGGCGCCGGCTGCCCGGCCTCGAGCGCGATGCCCGAGCCTGCCGCCGCCGCGACCGAAAGCGCCGCCGCGTCGAGCCAGCGCAGCGTCGCCAGCCGGTTCTCGAGCCGATGCGCGGTCACGAAGACCACCAGCGCCGCCAGGCTTGCCACCGCGAGGTAGAAGGGATCTGCGATCCAGAACACCGGGTTCCGGTCAAGAAGCAGGTCGCGTACCGTGCCGCCGCCCAGCCCGGTCAGCGCGCCGAGGAAGACGAAGCCCACCACGTCGAGCTGCGCGCGGCTGGCCGTCAGCGCGCCGGTGGCCGCGAAGACCAGCACGGCGGCATAGTCGAGCAGCGTGAAGAGGCTCATTTGCCACGCGGCTTGAAGGGCGCCATGCCGTCCCGCGCGAGCTGGTCGGCGCGTTCGTTCTCGGGGTGGCCGGCGTGGCCCTTCACCCATTCCCAGGTGACCTGGTGGCGGCCCTGCGCGGCGTCGAGCCGCTGCCAGAGCTCGGCGTTCTTCACCGGCTTCTTCGAGGCGGTCTTCCAGCCGTTGCGCTTCCAGCCGTGAATCCAGCCGGTGACGCCGTTCTTCACGTAGGCGCTGTCGGTGACCACGGTGATCTTCGAAGGCCGCGCGAGGCTTTCCAGCGCGTTGATCGCGGCCAGAAGCTCCATGCGGTTGTTGGTGGTCGCGGCCTCGCCGCCCGAGAGCTCGCGCTCCTTCACGACGCTTTCGCCCTCCTTCGCCTGGAGCAGCGCGCCCCAGCCGCCGGGGCCGGGATTTCCGGAGCAGGCTCCGTCGGTGAAGGCAAAAAGATCGGCCATGGCGCGCGGTGTCGCCCGCGCGTGGCCCGCCGTCAAGTGGGCGCGGGGCCGCGACGAAAGGCACCGGCGCGAAACCCCGCGGCGCAGGAACGTGGACCGGGGGCAGGCGTTTTGCCCCGGAACGGCGGGCACGCCCCCCATGCAAGCTCAATAGACCCGAAGGAGACCTGTCATGCCCAAGATTTCCGACGCGAAGATCCTGCTGATCGCCACCCATGGTTTCGAGCAATCCGAGCTGGAGGTGCCGCGCGACCGCCTGCGCGAGCATGGCGCGGTGCTGCATGTGGCCAGCCTCGACGGCAAGGAGATCAAGGGCTGGGATGGCGACGACTGGGGCCGCACCGTGCCGGTCGACACCGGGCTGAACGCGGTGGACCCAAGCGACTACGACGCGCTGGTGCTGCCCGGCGGGCAGATCAACCCCGACCTCCTGCGCGTCGACGAGCGGGTGATCGAGACGGTGCGCGCCTTCCACCAGTCCGGCAAGACCATCGCCGCGATCTGCCATGCGCCTTGGGTGCTGATCGAGGCGGGCATCCTGAAGGACCGCAAGGCGACCTCGTATCCGTCGGTGAAGACCGACGTGGTGAACGCCGGCGCGCACTGGGTCGATGAGACCGCGGTGGCCGACCAGGGCATCGTGACCAGCCGCAACCCCGGCGACCTCGAGGCCTTCGTGGCCAAGATCGTCGAGGAGGTCGAGGAAGGCACCCACAGCCGCCGCGCGGCCTGAAGGTCGTTAGCGCCGGGGCAGGGCAGCTGACCCCGCCCCGGCGCCTCTGATCACTCCACCGTCACGCTGATCTGGTCGGACGCCACGACGGGATCATGCGGGCGGTGATTGGCATCTCCCAAGACAAGCTGCAGCGTGTGGGTGCCGGGCTCCAGGTCCAGCGTCACCTGCGTCTGCCCGCCGCCGAAATGGCGGTGGTTGTCGTCCGAGGGCAGCCCGTTGCCCATGGCCTCCTCGTCGCCCTCGGCCTCGCCGAAAGGCGCGCGGTCGATCAGCACGTGGTGGTGGCCGGTGGCCTCGCGCTCGGTGCCGGCGGGGGCGACACCCATGCCTTCGAGCCCGAAGCGCAGGGTCAGCGGGCTGCTCACGCTGGCGCCGTCCTCGAGCCCGATGAAATAGACCCGCGCCGCATCCGGGGCGGGCGTGGCCTCCTGCGCGAAGGCCGGGGCGGCCAGCGTCCCGAGCGCGAGACAGGCGGCGAAAGTGGTTCGTGCAAACATAGCGAATCCTCCCGATTTCAGTGCCCTGGGCACCAGTTGGACTGTAGCGCGAATGCCCCCTTGTCGACAGCTGCGCCTGTTTCCAAGTGTCAAACAGAGCCTTCAAATACCTTCCAATTGTCTGCCCCACGCCGCGATTGTGCCCAACTTCGCCGCGATACCTTGGCCAAGACAAAAGTTGCGAAGATGCGAAGGAGCGCTCCATGGATCGGCTCACCGAAATGGAAGCATTCGCCACCGTGGTGGATCAGGGCGGGTTCACGGATGCCGCCAAGAAGATGGGGATTTCCAAGTCCGCCGTCTCCAAGCATGTCTCCTCGCTCGAGGCGCGGCTCGGCGCGCGGCTCCTGAACCGCACCACGCGGCGGGTCAGCCCGACCGAGATTGGCCTGGCCTATTACGACCGCGCTCGCCGGGTGCTGAACGACGCCGGAGAGGCCGACGCGCTGGTGACCTCCATGCAGTCGGCGCCCTCGGGGCTTCTGCGGATCTCGGTGGCGACGGACTTCGGGGTGAATCACCTCTCGCCGATCCTCGGCCGGTTCCTGGCCGAGTTTCCCGACATCACCGTGAACATGGTGCTGAACAACCGCTACGTGGAGCTGATCTCGGAAGGGTTCGACATGGCGGTGCGGATCGGGGAGCTTGAGGATTCGACGCTGCGCGCCCGCAAGCTCGCCGAATGCACCAAGCGGATGATCGCCGCGCCCTCTTACTTCGAGAAGTTCGGCCGCCCGGATCGCATCGACGATCTGAACGAGCACAAGCTTCTGCACTACTCCAACCAGTCCTCGGGCAACGTCTGGAAGGTCACCGCGCCTTCGGGCGAGAAGCGCCAGGTGCGCACCGCGGGCTGGCTTTCGGTCAACGACGGGCAGTCGCTTCTGAACGCCTGCATCGCGGGCCTGGGCATCGCCTACCTGCCGTCTTTCCTTTACTCCGATGCCATGGCCAGCGGCCTGGTCGAGGATGCGATCCCCGATCTGCCGCAGGAGACCCAGGGCATCTACGCCGTCTATCCGCCGGGCCGGTTCACCCAGCCCAAGGTCCGCGCCTTCATCGACTTCCTCGTGCATGAGTTCGCCGAGAAGGGCCCGACCGACTGGTAGTCTTGTCCCGAAGCCTGTTCCAAGGCCGACTGGCCCCGGTTGCCCTGTGGCACCGGGGCGTTTTTATGCCCGCGCCGTCCGGCGCACCGGCCAGACCTCCAGCACCCCGGCCAGGAGCACCAGCGCGCCGCCCGCGAGTTCCAGCGGCGCTGGCACCTCGCCCGCGAGCCAGGCCGCCGAGGCGGTGCCGACCAGCACCTCGATCATCAGGAGGATCCCGACCCTCGGCGGATCGAGCCGCACCGTCGCCCACATCAGCGCGGTCATGCAGAGCGCCCACCAGATGGCGCCCGCCGCCACCGCCCAGCCGAAGGCGGGCAGGGCGGCGGTGAGGCTTTCGAGCGCCGGCGGCGCGGCGAGGAGCGGCGCGAGCGCCGCCGCCGCGAGGACCGCCCCGCAGGAGAAGACGAAGGAGGCCTCGACCGGCGGCACCGCCGGGCGCACCCGCATGCCGACCGTCGCGACGGCCCAGAGAAGCCCCGAGAGGAGCGCCATCCATTCGCCCAGGCCCCGGGGCAGCGGCAGGTCGCCCTCGGCCCCGAGCATCAGCGCCAGCCCCGCGAGCCCCGCCGCGATGGCTGCGAGCCGGAGCCCCGGCGTCGGCCAGCCCATGACCAGCCGCCCGATCAGCGTCGACCAGACCGGGGTGAGGAAGAACAGCAGGATGATCACCGCGACCCGCCCGTAGATCAGCCCGACGGAATAAAGCACGAAGCTGCCGCCGCCGAGCGCCACGAAGGCCAGCGCCGCCCGGTCCGCCCGCGCCAGCATGTCCCGGTGCCGCAGCGCCTGCGGCAGAAGGCAGAGCGCCGAGATCGCCACGATCGCCAGCGTGCCCCAGGCGCCGGCGAGCCCGGCCTCCTCCAGGCGCCGCACCGGCACCCAGTAGAACCCCCAGAAGGCCCCCGCCGCGACCACGTAGAAGGTGGCGCGCGAGATCGGATCGCTGAAAACCATGGCTGCCCGCTCCTGCCCGAGATGACGCTCCCCGCCCGATAGCGTGCGGGGGCGGGGAGGGCAATCTGGGGGGGGCTTGGGAGAGGGGTGTGAGAGGCGTGAGTGGTTGGGGGCGGTGTGGGGGTGAGAGGTGGGGGCGGTGGCTTGTGTGATGTTCGGCGGTTGTGCCAGGCGGCGGGCCAGCGTGAGGTTTGGCGAACGCGCGCGGATTGGGGCCTTGGGCGGTTTTTGGGTGTGGCTTGGGTGGTGTTCGGCGGTTGCGCAGGTTTTGAAGCCTTAAGGCGGCGGAAGGCCGATGATTCCCGGGAAGACAGACCTCGGGCCGGAGCGAATAGCCTCGCAGCCCTTTGTCGCAGAACCTTACATCTAGGAACGAGGGCGCGCGCCGGACCGGGGGCCGGCGCTGCCGACCTCTCAGCGAGGCGCTTTATCCCGGCAAGGTCAGGACTAGTGGCGATCTATGCGCGCCACCCACAAGAGCGCCGGCCCAAGGGGCCGGTCCGGCGCGCGCCCGGCACCTTCGGTGCTGTTCGGGCGCAAGAGGATGCAGGGATTTGGCTCCCGCCTCCAAGCCTCAATTCGGCCGGCAGCGCGCGCCTTCGAGCCTCAGGCGGCATTCGACGCAAAGGAGCGGCAGCGCCACGCGCGAGGCGGCGAGGGTCAGGGGCAGGATCGCCTCGGGGCGGACCAGGAAGATCGCCTCTTCCAGCGCCGCCTCGCGGTCGGCCTCGAGCGCGCGGAGGACGAAGCGGCAGAGCCCGTCCTCGTCCGGCGTCAGCGCCGGGGTCTCGGGCTCGGCCATCTCCGGCAGCGCCCAGGCGGCGCGTTTCAGGATCGCCTGCAGGGTCTCGAAGGCCGACAGGCAGGCCCGCGCGCGGCCGGCGCCCAGCTCGTGACTGAGCTCGGACCAGAGCAGCGTCTGGGCCTCGGGCCCGAGCGGCCAGAGCCGGAACATCGCCAGGAGCCGCGCCTCGGGCGGGCGGAGCTCGGCGATGCTGCGGGTCGCGGGCGCATCCAGGAGGGAAGCTAAGGGCATGGCGGATCCTCTTCTGAGGATATTCCTGATGGAAATGATAAGGTAAGTCAATCACGGGATGTGGCGGGGCGGCGGTGGGGCGCCTTGGCCCGGCGAAGGGGATGAAAACTTGGGCAGGGGATGCGGGTCTCGCCAGAGCGCGCCCGTCGTGTCGGCGCTTGCATCGCGTGTTGCCGAAGCCGCCACGCGTCGCCGACGAGCCAGTCGCGTGCGCGGATCTCCTGTTTCTGCTCCGAACTGCACGCGAGGCTGCCTGTCTCGCCCGCGAACGTTCGGCACCCCCTCAAACCCAACCTGCGCAACCTAGCGCAGGCCCCTCACCCCGGCACGCCGCCCCGCGCGGGGTGGCGGAGAACCGCCCAGCCGCCGCGCCCGGCTGCGCGGGGCGGCGCCCAGAGCCGCCCCCGCGGCAGTGCAGCCTTGCGCCGCCCCGCGCGGGCCAACAGGCATTTGCCCACAGAGCAGGAAAAGGAGCTTTGACATGCGACTGACATCCACCGCCCTCGCCGCGACGCTGACCCTGGCCGCAGGCGCCGCCCAGGCCCAGGGCATGGCCTTCGCCGACCTCGACATCGACGGCAACGGCACCGTCAGCGCCAGCGAGTTCGCCGAGGGCTTCGGCGCCGACCGCGCGGCGGCCTTCGCGCAATACGACCTCGACGGTGACGGCCAGATGACCCGTGCCGAGGCCCGCGCCGCCGCCCAGGCCCGGCTCGAGGCCGAGACCGACGCCGGCGTGAACGGCGATGTCCTCGGCGCCGCGGAAGCCGCGCTCGGCGACGACGAGGACGAGATGGACGCGGATGACGACGCGGACGAGGGCTTCGACGAGGACGACGGCGCCGACGGGGATGACGACGACGGCGCCGATGATGACGACGGTGACGACGGCGACGACGACTGATCCGCGCAAGTGATCCGGGAGGCGCCGCACTCTCCCCGGTGCCCCCGACGCCCCGCCAGCCCGGCGGGGCGTTTTTTTGTTTGTGGCGGGTGGGCGGTTATTCGAGCGAGGCGACGGGTGTAGCGGACATGATTGTTTGTCCGGGCCGCCTGCGGCGTCCCGGACCGGGGCAGGGGGCTCTGCCCCCTCTGCGGGCGTGCCGCCCGCATTCACCCCCGAGGTATTTGGACAAGCTGAAGCTGGTGGGGGGCGCTTGGTGGGGGGGGGGGCGCCCGGGATGTGTGAGGTGGGCGCGGTGTTGCGCGGGCGGGGAGGGCGCCTTGGGCGTGCCGGGGCTTTGGGGCGCCGTTGGGAAGTGGCCGCGCGCAGCGCGTTGCCCGACGCCTCAGCCTTCGGCGCGGAGGAGCGCGGCGAGGCCTTCGCGGTAGGTGGGGTAGCGCATCTCGAGGTTCAGCACCTCTTTCACCTTGGCGTTGGAGGTGCGCTTGTTGTCGGCGTAGAAGCTGCGCGCCATGGGGCTCATCTCGGCCTCCTCGAAGGGCACCTCGGGGGGCACCGGCAGGCCCAGGAGCTCGGCGGCATGGGCGATCACGTCCTGCGGCGGCGCGGGTTCGTCGTCGCAGAGGTTGAAGGCCTCGCCGGGGGTCGGCGCGGCGATCGAGGCTTCGAGCACCCGGGCGATGTCCTCGACATGGATGCGCGAGAAGACCTGGCCAGGCTTCACCACCCGCTGGGCGCGACCGGCCTTGACCTTGGCGAAGGGGCCGCGGCCGGGGCCGTAGATGCCCGCGAGGCGGAAGATATGCAGCGGCAGGCCGGGGATCGCGGCCCAGGCGGCCTCGGCCTCGACCCGGGCGCGGCCGCGCCGGCTGTGGGCCTTGAGCGGCGCCCTCTCGTCGATCCAGGCGCCGCCGGCGTCGCCGTAGACCCCGGTGGTCGAGAGATAGCCGGCCCAGCGCAGCTTTGGCGCGCGGGCGGCGATGGCCTCACGGGCGAGCGCCAGCGCCGGGTCGCCGTCTTCGTTTGGGGCGGCGGACATCAGGAGGTGATCGGCCTCGGCCAGCGCCTCGGTCACCGCCTCGCGGGTGAAGAGGATCGGCTCGATGCCGGTCTCGGCCAGGGCGGAGAGCTTCTCGGGGTCGCGGCTGGTGCCGATCACCCGCCAGCCCAGCGGCAGGAGACGGGTCGCAAGCGCGCGGGCGGAATAGCCGTGGCCGAGGGAGAGGAGCGTGCCGGTCATGCCGGGAAAACTGGCGCGGAGCGCGGGCTTTGGCAAGCCATGCGCGGGCTGCCGCCGACGGCGGATCCCCGCGCTCGCGCGAATCAGGCCGGGAGAGGCAGGATCCGCGCCGGAGCAACAATCCGGACCTCGATCCATGACCCGACCCCTGCTGGCCGTCCTGATCTGCCTGAGCCTGGCCGCCTGCGCGGCCCCCAGCGACGAGACCGTCGCGCGTTTCGCCGCCGAGGGCGCCGAGACCGGCTACAACCCGCCCCTGCACCCCAATGAGACCGAGGAGCTGCGGCGGCTCATCAACCGCTATGCCGACCGCTACGAGGTGCCGCGCGCGCTGGTCCACCGGGTGGTGATCCGCGAGAGCACGCATCGCCCCTGGGCGCGCAACGGGCCCTATTACGGGCTGATGCAGATCCTGCCCGCGACGGCGCGCAGCATGGGCTTCCAGGGGCAGGCCACGGACCTGCTCGATGCCGAGACCAACCTGCGCTACTCGGTGAAATACCTGCGCGGGGCCTGGCTCTTGTCGGACGGCAGCTTCGACACGGCGGTGAAATGGTATTCCCGGGGGTATTACTACGAGGCCAAGCGGCAGGGGATGCTGGTGGAGACCGGGCTGCGGCCGGGGTGAGTGTGCTGGGCCGGTAGGGGGCGCGTTGCGCGGGTCTCGCGCTGGCAGGTGCCGCTTAGCCGCGTCGACGGCGCGGATCGCACGGCCTGGGTCTTCCGAGAGCCCTCAAGTCGCCCCGGGCAGGACGAGGGCCAAGACCCCCGCCTAGCGCCCCTCGCGCGCCATCAGCCTCGGCAGCTCTCCGGTCAGACCGGCGGCCTCGCGCATCGCGGCGCGGCGCAGGCCGGGGGTGGCGTTCACCGCCCGCATGCCCAGATCGCGCAGCGCCCGGAGCCCCGCGCTGTCGTTCGAGAAGAGCCGGTTGAAGAGATCGGTCGCCAGCCCCAGCGAGGCATTGTCGAAGCGCCGCCAGCGCGCGTAGCGGTCAAGCACCGGCGCCGCGCCGGGGTCCTCGCCCCGGGCGCGGGCCTCTTCCAGCACATGGGCCAGCGCGCCGACGTCGCGCAGCCCCGCGTTCAGCCCCTGGCCCGCCAAGGGATGCACGCCATGGGCGGCATCGCCCACCAGCGCCAGCCGCGGCGCGGTCAGGGCCTGCGCAAGCGAGAGCCCCAGCGGATAGGTGAAGCGCGCCCCGGCCAGCGAGACCGCGCCCAGGAAATCGCCGAAGCGCGGGCGCAACACCGTCAGGTAGTCGGCCTCGGGCAGGGCGTTGATACGCTCGGCCAAGCCGCGCCGCTCGCTCCAGACGATCGAGCTGCGGTTGCCCGTGAGCGGCAGGATCGCCAGCGGCCCCGAAGGCAGGAAGAGCTGATGCGCGACGCCCTGGTGCGGGCGCTCGTGCGCGATGGCGCAAACCAGCGCGGTCTGCGGGTAGTCCCAGCCGGTGCGGGAGATCCCGGCGCGGGAGGCGGTGCCGCTCGTCCGACCGTCGGCACCCACCGCGAGCCGGGCGGTGAGCGTCTCGCCACCCTCCAGCTCCAGCACCTGGGCGGCCGGTTCGGCGCGCTGGCCGGTGACGCGGGTGCCGCGGCGGTGGGTGATGCCCGGGTGATCGGCCAGACGGTCCAGGAGCACGCGGCGCAGGTGCCGGTCCTCGACCATGAAGCCCATCGGCCCCTCCTCGAGCTCGGCGCCCTCGAAATGCAGCCCCAGCGCCACGCGGGCCTCGCCGACGCGGCCGTCGGTGACCTTGATCTCGCGCATCGGCTGGGCGCTCTCGGCCAGCCCGGACCAGAGCCCGAGGTTCGCCAGAAGCCGCTTCGAGGCCTGGGCCAGCGCGTAGGAGCGGCCGTCGAAATCCGCCGCGCGATGGGTCGCTTCGGGGGCGGCATCCAGCAGGCAGACCGAGAAGCCGGCCTCTGCCAGCGCCAGGGCCAGGGTGCCCCCGGCCAGGCCGCCGCCGATGATGGCTATGTCGCAATCGGGTGTCATGCCGCGAAATATGCCCCGGGGCGCGGCATTGTCCATGCGCCCTCACGCCGCTAGCGTCGCGGCCGGACCACAGGGCAGGGAGGACGCGGGGCATGAGTGACTGGACCGAGATGGAGGCAATCGCGCTGGGCGACGGCATCGCGCGGGGCGAGATCGACCCGGTGGCGCTGACCGAGGCGTATCTAGAGAAGATCGCCGCCCATCCGCTGACCGACCGGATCTATGCCCGGGTGACGCCCGAGCGCGCCCGCGCCGAGGCCCGCGCCGCGGCAGACCGCGCGCGGATGGGGCGGCGGCGCTCGGCCCTCGACGGGGTGCCGGTCAGCTGGAAGGACCTTTTCGACAGCGCCGGCACCGCGACCGAGGCGGGCTCGGCCATGCTGAAGGGCCGGGTGCCGGGCCGGGACGCGCGGGTCCTGCGCGAGGCGACGGCGGCGGGGCTCGTCTGCCTCGGCAAGACGCATATGTCGGAGCTGGCCTTCTCGGGGCTCGGGCTGAACCCGGTGACCGCGACGCCGCCCTGCGTGAATGACGCGGGCGCGGTCTCGGGCGGGTCCTCCTCGGGGGCGGCGGCCTCGGTGGCCTTCGGGCTGGCGCCCGCGGCCATCGGCTCGGACACCGGCGGCTCGGTGCGGGTGCCCTCGGCCTGGAACGACCTGGTGGGGCTGAAGACCACCGCCGGGCGGGTCTCGCTTGAGGGCGTGGTGCCGCTGGCGCCGCGCTTCGACACCGTGGGGCCGCTGACCAAAAGTGTGGCGGATGCGGCGCTGCTCTTGCGGCTTCTCGAGGGGCGGAAGGCGCCGGACCTCGGGCAGGCGGGATCGCTGAAGGGGCGGCGCTTTGCGCGGCTGACCACCATCGTCGAGGAGGACCTCGCCCCGGAGATCGCGCGCGCCTACGAGGCCGTGCTGCGCGCCTTCGAGGCGGCGGGCGCCACGATCAGTGATGTCGCCGCGCCCGAGATCGAAGGGCCCATGGCCGACGCGGGCGTGCTTTACACCGGCGAGGCCTGGGCGCTCTGGGGCGAGACCATCGAGGCCGAGGGCGCGGCGATGTTCGACCCGATCCGGGCGCGATTCGAAGGCGGGCGGGAGGTCTCGGCGGCGGAGTTCCTGCGCGCCTGGGCGCGGCTCGAGGAGGCCCGCCAGGCCTGGGGCGCGCGCATGGCGGGCTTCGACGCGGTGCTCTGCCCGACGACGCCCAACCTGCCGCCCGACGCGGCACGGCTGATGGAGGATGGCGACTATTACGTCGCGGAAAACCTCAAGACGCTGCGCAACACCCGGGTGGGCAACCTCATGGGGCTCTCGGCGGTGAGCCTGCCGGGGGGCACGCCCTCGGCGGGGATATCGCTGATGGGCGCGCCATGGGCGGAGGAACGGCTTCTCTCCCTGGCCGCAAGCGCCGCGCGCGCGCTGGGTTAAGCGCCCGGCGCGATGCGGATTTCCTGCCACAGGTCCTTGAGACTTCGGCAAGATTCTGGACGATCGGGCGCGCTGCGATGTATCTTTGTCACAAAGCGGGGCGTCAACGATCCCGCCACCACGAGGCAGTAGAGCATGTTTCCCGAACGGTTTTCGGACCTTCCGGCCTATGCGTTCCCGCGCCTGCGCGCGCTGTTGGACGCAGATGAGCCCGGCGGGCCGGTCGTGCATATGACCATCGGCGAGCCGCGCCACGCCTTCCCCGACTGGGTGGGCGAGGTGCTGGCGGCGCATGTCGGCGAGTTCGCCCGCTACCCGGTCAACGAGGGCACGCCCAAGCTTCTGGGCGCAATCCACGACTGGCTGGGGCGGCGCTACGGCGTCGACATCGACCCGGCGCGGCGGATCATGGCGCTGAACGGCACGCGCGAGGGGCTTTATAACGCCGCCATGGCGCTATGCCCGGAGCGCAAGAACGGCCAGCGCCCGGTGATCCTGACGCCCAATCCCTTCTACCAGGTCTACGCGGTGGCGGCGCTGTCGGTCGGCGCGGAGCCGGTCTTCGTGCCCGCGACCGAGGCGACGGGCCATCTGCCGGACTACGCCGCCCTGCCCGAAGAGCAGCTCGACCGGGTGGCGCTGGCCTATATCTGCTCGCCCGCGAACCCGCAGGGCGCGGTCGCCGACCGGGCCTATTGGGAGCGGCTGATCGGCCTGGCCGAGCGGCATGATTTCCAGATCCTCGCGGATGAATGCTATTCCGAGATCTTCCGCGGCAAGGCGCCGACCGGCGCGCTCGAGGTGGCCCGGGACATGGGCGCCGACCCCGAGCGGGTCGTGGTCTTCCATTCGCTCTCCAAGCGGTCGAACCTGCCGGGCCTGCGCTCGGGTTTCGTCGCGGGCGGGCCCGAGACCATCGCCCGGATGCGCCAGCTCCGGGCCTATGCCGGGGCGCCGCTGCCGCTGCCGCTGCAGCGCGTGGCCGAGAAGGTCTGGGCCGACGAGGTCCACGTCGAGGAAAACCGCCGGCTCTACGCCGAGAAATACGAGATCGCCGACCGGGTCTTCGAGGGGATCGAGGGCGCGGGCGCGCCCGAGGCGGGATTCTTCCTCTGGCTGCCGGTCGACGACGGCGAGACGGCGGCGCGGCAGCTCTGGCGCGAGACCGGCGTGCGGGTCCTGCCCGGCGCCTACCTGTCGCGGGACACCGCGGCGGGCAATCCGGGGGCGGGCTACATCCGCGTGGCCATGGTCGCCCCGCGGGACGAGATGCGGGACGGGCTCGAACGGCTCAGGGCCTGTCTCTACGGGTGACGAGATAATCAGAAGAAACGAAGGCGAGGCAAGAATGGCTTATCCGGCACGGGGACGCGAACCGCTGTTCGACAGCGACATGCAGGCGGCGATCGAACGACGCGGCAAGGAGCTGGTGGGTCTCGCGCTGGTCGTCCTGGGCCTCATGGCGGGCGCGATGATCGGCTCCTACGCGCCGGACGATCCCTCCTGGATCGCGGCCACCGATGCGCCGGTCGAGAACTGGATGGGCCGCTTCGGCGCGGCGATCTCGGCGCCGCTCTACATGATCGTCGGGCGCGGGGCCTGGGCGATCCCCATGGTGCTCATCGCCTGGGGCGCGCGGCTGCTTCTGCACCGGGGTGAAGAGCGCGCCGCGACCCGGGCGATCTTCGCACCGATCTGGATCGCGCTTCTGTCGATCTTCGCCGCGGGCCAGGCGCCCGGGGCAGACTGGACCCACAGCTTCGGCATGGGCGGGCTTTTCGGCGACATGGCCATGGGCGCGGTTCTGACCTTCCTGCCGCTAGGCGCCGGGGCCTCGCTGAAGCTGGCCATGGTGGTCTTCGCCGTGGGCATCGTGGCCTTCGGGGCCTTCGTCCTGGGCTTCACCCGCGACGAGCTTTCGCGCCTCGGGCGCAGCGCGCTGATCGGGCTGATCATGGGCTATGCCGCGCTTCTGAAGCTCTTCGGCCGGGGCGCCGCCGGGGCCATGCAGGGCGCGCGCGCCATGCAGGAGGCCCATGCCGCCCGCCGCGCCGCCCGCGAGGACATGCTCATCGACGAGGACGACGACGCCGCCTGGGATGTGCCCGAGGACCAGCCCCGCAGCCAGCGCGTGGTGCGGGCCGAGCCGACCTTCGGCGCCCCGCGCGCGGTGCAGGGTGAGGAGGCCTACGAGGCCCCCGCTCGCGAACCCGAGCGCCAGGGCTTCCTCGCCCGGCTGATGCCGGGCCGCGGCTCGGACGACCTCGAGCCCGAGCTGATCGAGCCCGATCTGGCCCCCGACGCCGAGATGCCCGAGGGCTCGCGCGTGCAGGCCAAGATCGCCGACGCGGTGCGCAACAAGCTGCGCCGCGCGCCCGAGGCCCGCGCCCCCGAGGACACGCCGCTGACCCGCGGTCGGGGCCGCCGCCCCGATCCGCTGATCTATGCGCCCGCGCCGGTGGGCCTGCGCCCCGAGCCGCCGCTGACCGCCCGCGACGGCGGCGAGGCGGGCGACGAGGCGCCGGAGGATTTCGCCGAGGACAGCGCGCCTGCGCAGGGCCGCGTGCTGAGCCGCGGCATCCCCAAGGCCGAGCCGCTGCCCGAGGACCGCTTCGTCGCGGTCGAGGACGAGGATGACGACGGCTACGGCGAGGATTACGGCTATGGCTACGGCTACGACGCGGGCCCCGAGGAGGCGCAGCAGACCGCCGCGCCCGCGCGCCCCGCGGTCCCCGTGGCCCAGCCCAAGAAGGTCGTGGAACACAGCCCGCGCAAGCAGGTGCAGCCCTCCAAGCGCGCCCGCGCCGAGGCCCAGCCGAGCCTCGCCTTCGAGGACCGCGTGGCCGATTTCGAGCTGCCGCCGCTGTCGCTTCTGACCAACCCCGCCAAGATCGAGCGGCTGCATCTTTCCGACGAGGCGCTGGAAGAGAACGCCCGGATGCTCGAGACCGTGCTCGACGACTACGGCGTGAAAGGCGAGATCGTCAGCGTCCGTCCCGGCCCTGTGGTCACCATGTACGAGCTGGAGCCCGCCCCGGGCCTCAAGGCGAGCCGCGTGATCGGCCTGGCCGACGATATCGCGCGCTCCATGTCGGCGCTTTCGGCGCGGGTTTCCACCGTGCCGGGCCGCTCGGTGATCGGCATCGAGCTTCCGAACGACAACCGCGAGATGGTCTCCTTCCGCGAGATCCTGTCGTCGCGGGCCTATGGCGACGGCAACCAGCGCCTGCCGCTCGCGCTGGGCAAGGACATCGGCGGTGACCCGGTGGTGGCGAACCTCTCGAAGATGCCGCACCTCCTGATCGCGGGCACCACGGGCTCGGGCAAGTCGGTGGCGATCAACACGATGATCTTGTCGCTCCTCTACAAGCTCACGCCCGACGAATGCCGGTTGATCATGATCGACCCGAAGATGCTGGAGCTTAGCGTCTACGACGGCATCCCGCACCTCCTGAGCCCGGTCGTCACCGACCCCAAGAAGGCCGTCGTGGCACTGAAATGGGTCGTCGGCGAGATGGAGGACCGCTACCGCAAGATGTCCAAGATGGGCGTGCGCAACATCGACGGCTACAACGGCCGCGTCGAGGAGGCCCAGAAGAAGGGCGAGATGTTCTCGCGGACGGTGCAGACCGGCTTCGACGACGAGACCGGCGAGCCGGTCTTCGAGACCGAGGAATTCGAGCCCCGGAAGATGCCCTATATCGTCGTGATCGTCGACGAGATGGCCGACCTGATGATGGTCGCGGGCAAGGAGATCGAAGCCTGCATCCAGCGCCTCGCGCAGATGGCGCGGGCCTCGGGCATCCACCTGATCATGGCCACGCAGCGGCCCTCGGTCGATGTCATCACCGGCACCATCAAGGCGAACTTCCCCACCCGGATCTCCTTCCAGGTGACCTCGAAGATCGACAGCCGCACGATCCTGGGCGAGATGGGCGCCGAGCAGCTCCTGGGCATGGGCGACATGCTCTACATGGCCGGCGGCGCGCGGATCACCCGGTGCCACGGGCCCTTCGTCTCGGACGAGGAGGTCGAAGAGGTGGTGAACCATCTCAAGGCCTTCGGGCCGCCCGATTACGTCGGGGGCGTGGTCGAGGGCCCGGCCGACGAGAAGGCCGACAACATCGACGCGGTGCTGGGGCTGAACACCGGCGGCAACACCGGCGGCGAGGATGCGCTTTACGACCAGGCTGTGGCGATCGTCATCAAGGACCGGAAGTGCTCGACCTCCTACATCCAGCGCAAGCTGGGCATCGGCTACAACAAGGCCGCGCGCCTGGTGGAGCAGATGGAGGAAGAGGGCGTCGTCTCGGCCGCCAACCACGTCGGCAAGCGCGAGATCCTGGTGCCCGAACAGGCGTGACCGCCCCCGCGGGGACCTGGTTGCCGGGACATATCAAGGGCTTGGCCCCCCTCCCCTGCCGGGTGGGGGGCTTTTCTTTGCGCGCGGTCCTGTCCGGGGCTTCAGCGGGCCTCCGCCGATCGCGGGGCGCCGGGAACCGCCGTCGTGAAGGCGGCGTTTCGGAGCCATGACAGCGGCCAAGGCAACACCCGATGCAGAGGACCTCAAGGCGCTCGCCGCCCCCGGCGGGACCGAGGTCTGCGACGTCGTCGTGCACCTGCGCGAGCGCGTCTCCGAGGACGAGGCGCGGCGCGACAGCGTGACCCTGGGCGACGTGGTGCGCGCCATCGGCGAGCGCGGCTTCGGGCCGATCTTCCTGGTGCTCTCGGCGCTGATCCTGACGCCGCTCGGCGGCATTCCCGGCGTGCCCACGGTGACCGCCACGGTCATGGCCATCGCCGCGCTCCACCTTCTGGCGGGCAGCGATCACATCTGGACCCCGCGCATCCTGCGCGAGCGCCCGGTGCCCGACCGCCGGCTCTGCCAGGCGCTTGACCGGCTGGAGCCTTTCGCCGAGCGCATGGACCGCTGGTTCGGCCAGCGCTTCACCGCCTTCGCGGGGCAGGGCGCGCGGCGGCTGGCGGCGCTGGTGATCCTGGCCCTCTGCCTGACCGTGCCGCCGCTCGAGCTGGTGCCTTTTGCCGGGGTGATCCCGATGATCGGCATCTTCATCTTCGGCCTGGCGATCACCGCGCGCGACGGCGCGCTGATGATCCTCGGCCTCGCCGCGGCGGTGCCGGCGCTGATCGGCGCACCCTTGCTGCTTTTATCACAATGAAATCCTGCGCTATCGCATAACGCGCGGGCCCGGCCCATATCCGCCTTCAGGTTCACATCGTGCAAAAGGACGACATTCCGATGCGTTTTTCCGCCTTCATCGCCGCGCTCGGCCTCGGGCTTCTCACCGCCGGCCAGGCCGCCGCGGACAAGCTGTCGCTGAACGAGATTTCAAACTACCTCAACGGCATCCGCACGGCCGAGAGCGACTTCACCCAGATCAACGCCGACGGCACGATCTCGACCGGGGACCTGGCGCTGTCGCGGCCGGGCAAGATGCGCTTCGACTACAACCCGCCCGAGCAGGCGCTGGTCATGGCCGGGCGCGGCACGGTGGTGATCATCGACAAGAAGGTCGGCGGCCAGCCCGAGACCTACCCGCTGAACCAGACGCCGCTGTCGATCATCCTGGCCTCCAACGTGAACCTCGCGCAGGACGGCATGGTGGTCGCGCATGACTACGACGGCACCGCGACCATCGTCACCGCGCGCGACCCCAAGCGGCCGGAATACGGGACCATCCAGATGAAGTTCACCGACGAGCCGGTGGAACTGAAGCAATGGGTGGTGACCGACCAGGACGGCCAGAAGACCACCGTGGTTCTGGGCGCGCTGCAGAAGAAGGAGCTGCCGAACTCCCTCTTCAACATCGACCGCGCCGTGGCGGAGTCGAACTGAGGACGGACCTCTAGGGCAAAGGGCGCGCGCAGGTCCGGGGGCCGGCGCCGCTGCTTTTTGAGCTGGGTGCGTTATGGCTGCAAGGTCAGGGCTGGCGCAGACCTAAGCGCGCCACCCGCAAGAGCGCCGGCCCAAGGGGCCGGTCCGGCGCGCGCCCGGCGCCTGCGGCGCTGTTCGGGCGCAAGTTGGTGATTGGTGGCTAGAGAGATCGCCGAACTGACGGGTTACAGAGGGCGGCCCTCAAGCCGCCCCCGCTTACCCCGCAAGCCTCACCGCGCGTGGCGGCAGCCCACGAGTTGCGCCTGGTAGGTCGTCGAGCGCTGCCCGACCTCGTCGGCCACCCGCAGGAGCCAGGACTTGGCGTTGTAGCTGCCCCGCCGATAGCCGGTCCGGCCCTCGTGATAGGCGAGATACTGGTTCCGCGCGTCCCAGGTCGAGATCCCCAGCTCGCGCTGGGTCTGGGCCATGTACCAGCCCATGAAATCCGTCGCATCGCGGATGTCGTCGCGCTGGGTGCGGCGGCCGCCGTGCTGGTCCTGGTATTCCTTCCAGGTCCCGTCGAGCGCCTGGCTGTAGCCGAAGGCCGAGCTTTGCCGGCCCACGGGGATCACCCCCAGGGAATAGCGGAACGGCGTGCGCGCATCGCCGATAAACTTGCTTTCCTGGTAGATCGTCGCCATCTGCACATGGACGGGCACGCCCCATTTGCGCTCGGTGGCGCGGAAGGCGCGGATGTAATGCGGGCGTTCGCGAAGGATGGCGCAGGCATCGTCCAGGTTTGACGGCGCGGTCTTGGGGCCGCCGCCCCCGCAGGACGCCGCCAGCAACACGATCACGAGCGCGCGAAAGAAACTGCTCATCTGCCTCTCGCTCTGTCTGGCCGTTTGGGCTCTTGGCAGGCAGTCTAGCCGATCGGGCCGGGCGATGAAATCACAAACCCCGAAACCCGCGAGAGGGGGGTTGCAACCGGCGGGATGCCGCCCGATGTGGAGGCAAATGTCAGACCCGGCCGCTTTGTCCGACTCACCTGCACAGAGTGTTTCCGGCGAAAATGCGGCGAAAAAATGGACAAACTGGCGCGCGGAGCGCTAGCTTTGCGGTCAAGAGGTATAGGCCAATGTACACACAACGCGCGAAATACAAGCTCGGCCAGGTCGTTCGGCACCGCAAACACCCCTTCCGCGGGGTGGTCTTCGACGTCGACCCGGAATTTGCCAATACCGAGGAATGGTACCAGTCGATCCCCGAGGACAGCCGCCCGATGCGGGATCAGCCCTTCTACCACCTCCTGGCGGAAAACGACCAGAGTTTCTACGTCGCCTATGTGTCGGAGCAGAACCTGGTCGCGGATTACTCCGGCGAGCCGGTCGACCATCCCGACATCTCCGAGCTTTTCGGCCAGTTCACCGATGGCTCCTACGAGCCGCAGTTCCAGATGAACTGAGCGCCGGGGGCGCGGGCGTGAGGCGCCGCGCTTTGGCCTGCTGCGCGCCACGCGTCTGCGCATGGAGCGGAGACCCAAGCCTTCCGCCCGAAGCTGTCCCGAGAAAATCCCGCTGATGTTTCCGCCGGGCGCCCCGTCTCAGGGCGCCCGATCTTGTCTCTGACGGCGCGGCGCCTCAGGCGCCGATCACCTCGAGATAGCGGTCGATCTCGGCGTCCTCGATGGACCAGTCGCAGACGAAGCGCGCCTTGACCGGCTCTTCTGGGTCGCCCTCGGCGATGTCGCCCATGCAGTAGTAATAGGCGCCCGCCTCGAAGGCCCGGGCGTGCAGCTTCCGCGGCAGCCGCGCGAAGATCATGTTGACCCGCGGGTCGCCCTCGATCTTGCCCACCTTCTGCAGGCCCGCCAGAAGCCGCGTCGACTTGGCGTTGGCGGTCCGCGCCAGTTCGGCCCAGAGGTCATCGGCCAGATAGGCCTGCATCTGCGCGGTCAGGTAGCGGTGCTTGGAGAAGAGATGCCCGCCGCGCTTGCGGCGCAGCTCGAACTCGCGGGCCTTCTCGGGGTCGAAGAAGATCACCGCCTCGACGCCCATGAGCCCGTTCTTGGTGCCGCCGAAGACCGCCACGTCGACGCCGGACTTCCAGGTCATCTCGGCCGGGGTGCAGCCCAGGGCGACGCAGGCATTGGCGAAGCGCGCCCCGTCGAGATGCACCGGCAGGCCGAACTCGCGCGCCACGCCGGTCACCGCGCGCAGATCGTCTAGGCTGTAGATATTGCCCTTCTCGGTCGCCTGGGTGATCGAGACCGGCCCGCGCTGCGCGTTGTGCACCGAGCCACCCGAGCCGCCGATCGCGCGGCGCAGGACCGAGGGCTCGAAGCGGTCGCTCTCGCCCACCAGCGTCAGCTTGGCGCCGCCGGTGTAGAACTCGGGCGCGTTGCACTCGTCTTCCTCGATATGGGCGGGCGGGGTGCAATAGACCGTGTCGAAGGGCTGGGCGTAGCAGGCCAGCGCCAGGCAGTTCGCCACGGTGCCGGTGGCCACCAGGTAGACCGCCGCCTCGGGCGCCTCGAAGAGGTCGCGGAGCTGCTGGGTGACCTCTTCGGTCAGCGGATCGGTGCCATAGCCCTTGGCGTGACCTTCGTTGGCGCGGGTCAGCGCCTCGAGCACCTGCGGCGGCACCGGGCCGGAATTGTCGGAGGCAAAGAACATGGCGGCTCTCCTTTAGTGGGGTTCGTCGATGATGTGGTCTTCCCAGTCGTCGTCATCGACCTCGAACTCGGGAACGGTCATGCCCCGGACCGAGACGCCGGCTTCGTGCACGCTGTCCGCGCGGCCCGAGATCAGCGGGTGCCAGTCGTAGAGCCCCCGCCCTTCCCAGAGCAGCCGGTAGGCGCAGGTCCGGGGCAGCCAATAGGCGTGCTGCTCGATGGTCTTGGGGCTGAGCACGATGCATTCCGGCACGAAGCTGTGGCGGGTCTCGTATTGGCCGCAGCGGCAGCTGGCGTCGTCGAAGAGCCGGCAGGCGACGCGGGTCAGGGCGACCTCGCCGCTGTCCTCGTCCTCGATCTTGTTGAGGCAGCATTTGCCGCAGCCGTCGCAGAGCGCCTCCCATTCCGGGGCGCTCATCTTCGAGAGCGATTTGGTCTCCCAGAAGCGGGGCGCGAGGCCGCTCCGGTCGATCGGGTCGCGGTCGCTCATGTCTCGGCCAGCACCGACCGGGCGCGGGTGCAGTCGTCGTCCATCTGGGTGATCAGCGCCTCGAGGCTGTCGAAGCGTTCCTCGGGGCGCAGGAAATCCACCAGCCCGACCGAGAGCCGCGCGCCGTAGAGGTCGCCTTTGAAGTCGAAGAGATAGGTCTCGATGTTGGCCTGGTTCTCGCCGAACATCGGGCGGATGCCGACCGAGGCGGCGCCGTGGTAGCTGCCGCGATGCGGCCCGTCGAGCACGTCGACCATGACAGCATAGACCCCGAAGCGCGGCGGATGCAGTCCGTCGATGGACATGTTTGCGGTGGGATAGCCCAGCTCGCGGCCGCGCTTCTCGCCGTGCAGGACCGGGCCCTCGATCCGATGCCAATGGCCCAGGAGCGCCTTGGCGTCGCGCGGGCGGCCCTCGCTCAGCGCTTCGCGGATCGCGGTCGAGGAGACCTGCCCGCCGGCGCCTTTGAGTAGCGGCGCCACGGTCACGCCGAAGCCCATGGCCTCACCGAAGAGGATCAGGTCCTCGGCGCCGCCCGCGCGGCCCTTGCCGAAGCGGAAATCCGCGCCGACCACCACATGCGAGAGGCCCAGCCCCTCGGCCAGCACCTCGCGGGCGAAGGCCTCGGGGGTGAGCCCGGCGAGGCCTGCGTCGAAGGGCAGCTCGAACAGCGTCTCGACGCCGATCTTCTTCAGCCGCGAGGCGCGCGCCGCGGCCGAGGTCAGCCGGAAGGGCGGGGCCTCGGGGGCGAAGAACTCGCGCGGATGCGGCTCGAAGGTCAGAACGCCCAGCGGCGCCTCGGGCGCGGCCTGGCGCGCCAGGTCCAGCACCGTGCGGTGGCCGCGATGCACGCCGTCGAAATTGCCGATCGCCGCGCTTGCGCCGCGGGCGTCCTCGGGAATCTGCCTGTGATCGCGGTAGATGCGCATGGCCCGCACTTAGCCCCGCGCAGGGGGTGGCGCAAGGCGGGCCCGACGCTCAGTCGAACTTGCGCGTGGGGGCAAGCACCGTGGCCTCGCCGATCAGGACCTTCTTGCCGTCGACGGCGCAGTGGCATTCCAGCGTGACGCGGCGCTTGCCGACCTCGATGCCGGTCACCTTGACCTCGGCATGGACAAGATCGCCGGGCCGCACCGGGGCCAGGAACTTCAGCGTCTGGCTCATGTAGACGGTGCCATGGCCGGGCAGCTGCTCGCCGATCACCGCCGAGACGAGCCCCGCGGTCAGCATCCCGTGGGCGATGCGGCCGCCGAAGATCGTGTCGCGGGCGTAGCCGTCATCGAGGTGCACCGGGTTCCGGTCGGTGGAGACATCGGCGAATTTCTCGATATCGGCGTCGGTGATCTCCTTCTGGAGATACCGGGTCATGCCCATCTCGATGTCCTCGATCGGGATCGTGCCCCGCGGCTGATTGTCCAACACTGTGGCCTCCGGATTCACCCTGCCCGCGCGCGAGCAACAAATTGCCCTCACCGGGCGTGTATCCGGCAACAATATTACTTTGCAGGTGCAGAAATCAACCCCCGGCGCGAGGGTGGGGCGGGGCTTGTGGGCGGTGGTGGTCGCAGGGTCGAGATGCCCGCGTCGGGCAGCGGGACGATCCCGGGCCGGGATCGCCGCGCGCAAGGCGGGGACGACCGCGCGAAGCGGTACGGATCACCCCAGCGCAAGTTTCCCGCCCCCCGGCCTGCCAGACCGGGGGGCGGAGCCTCAGCGCAGGTAGCCGATGGCGAAGCTCGGAGAGATGCCCTCGCGCGCGAGGTAGTCGCGCAGCGCCTTGGGGTCGGGCTGCTCCTCGGTACGCGTCTCCGCCGCCGCGAGCCCGCCGGTGATGAAGAGCGAATCGATGTCTTCGCCCATCGCGCCGGTGATGTCGGTCTGCGGCCCGTCGCCCACCGCCAGGATCGCCGCGTCGCCGGGCACCGTGCCGAGCGCCGCGAGCCGGGTCCGCGCGAGGTCGTAGATCGGCGGATGCGGCTTGCCGAAATAGAGGCTTTCGCCGCCCATCTCGGTGTAGAGTCGCGCCAGCGCGCCCGCGCACCATTCCCGCCGCTCGCCGCGGTCGACCACGATGTCGGGGTTGGCACAGAGGAGCTTCAGCCCCTTCTGCTTGGCGTAAAGGAACTCCGGCCGCATGACCTCGGGTTCGGCATGCGGGTCGAAGGGGCCGCAGCAGACGATGCCCTCGGCCTCTTCCAGCGGCACGCGCTGGATGTCGAGCGGGTCCGAGATGATCTTCAAGGGCTCGAAGAAGCTCTGGTCGTGGTCCTCGCCGATGAAATAGACCTTGCGGCCCACCGCCCCCTGGAACATCGCCGCGCGAGCGGAATCGCCCGAGGTGGCGATCGTGTCCCAGGCGTCGTCGGGCACGCCGAGCTTGGCGATCTGCCGGGCGACGCTGTCGCGCGGGCGCGGCGCATTGGTCAGAAGCACCACTGTGCCGCCGGTCGCGCGGAAGGCCTGCAGCGCGGTCACCGCGTCCTCATGGGCGCGCAGCCCGTCGTGCACGCAGCCCCAGAGGTCCACGAAAAGCGCCTCGTAGCGCGCGGAAATGTCGGACAGCTGCCGGATGATCTCGGTCATGGGGTGTCTCCGGCGCGCACCCCCCGCGGCGCGCGCATGATCTGGCCGGACCGGTGCGCGGGGGTGCGGGGGACGCCAAGGCCCCCCGCCCGCAGGTCGGCGTTACGCCTTGAGGTTCGGGATGATCTGCTTCTTGCGGCTCATCACGCCGGGCAGGACCACGGTGTCGCCCGCGACCTGGGTGTCGAAGCTCTTCTCGGCGATGGTCTTCACCCGGTCGTTCGGCACCAGGAGGGTGGCTTCCTCGTTCAGGATGTCGACGACGAAAAGCGTCACCTCGTCGACGCCGTCCTCGGCGGCCACATCCGTCATCGAGGCCATCAGGCTCTCCTTGCGCGACAGCACCTGCTCGGGTGCCGTGGTCTCGAGGACCGAGACCCGCAGCTTCACGCCGTCCACGGTGTATTCCTTGGAATCCATGCGGATCAGCTCGGCGTCCGAGAAGGCCGAGACGTCGGATTTCGCGGCAAACATCTCGGCGGCATAGGCCGGGATCTCGAGCCCCAGGTCCTCGGCCAGCGCATGGGCGACGGCCTTGTCTTCCTGGGTGGTCGTGGGCGAGCGGAATTCCAGCGTGTCGGACAGGATGCAGGTCAGCATCGCGCCCTTGATGGCCTTGGGCGCCTGCGCCATGTCCTTGCCGATCATCTTCCACATGATCGTGGCGGTGCAGGCCAGCGGCTCGATGCGGATCTCGATCGGGCCCTTGGTCTCGAGCCCGCCGACCAGCCTGTGGTGGTCGATGATGCCGCGGATGTCGGCGGAATTGACCGAGGCCGGCAGTTCGGCGGGGTTGTTGGTGTCGACGATCACCACCGGTGCGTCGGCTTCAACGTCGGCGATGATCTCGGGCTTCTCGAAGCCCCAGCGCTCGAGCATGAAGGCGGCCTCGGTGTTCGGCTCGCCGAGCAGCACGGGCTTGGCCTCTTCGCCACGGATCTCGTTGAGATACCACGCCCAGATGAGCGGGCTGCCGGTGGAATCGGTGTCGGGCGATTTATGGCCGAAAACCTGAAGCGTCATGATCGTCCTCGTAAGCGTTTGGCGATGTCGCGCGCCTTATAGGGGCGGGCGCGGGGGTTGTCACCCGGGCGCGGACCGCCGCCCCGGGGCCTCAGTCGTAGACGCGTTCGCCGAAGATCGCGGAGCCGACGCGGACATGGGTCGCCCCGAAGGAGATCGCCTCTTCGAAGTCGCCCGACATGCCCATCGACAGGCCGGAAAGCCCGTTCCGCTCGGCCAGTTTCGCCAAGAGCGCGAAGTGCAGCGAGGGCGTCTCTTCGACCGGCGGAATGCACATCAGCCCTTTGACCGGCAGCTGCATCTCGCGGCATTCGGCCAGGAAGCCGTCGACATCGGCGGGCGCGATGCCGGCCTTCTGCTCTTCCTCGCCGGTGTTCACCTGCACGAACAGATCGGGGCACTGCCCCGTCTCCTCGGCGATGCGCGCGATGCTGCGCGCGAGCTTCGGGCGGTCGACCGAATGGATGGCGTCGAAAAGCTCCATCGCGCGGCGGGTCTTGTTCGATTGCAGCGGCCCGACAAGATGCAGCCGGGTCTCTGGGAAGCGGGCCTGGAAGTCGGGCCATTTGCCCTCGGCCTCCTGCACCTTGTTCTCGCCGAAGACGCGGTGGCCTTCCTCGAGCACGGCCTCGACCCGGGCGTTGGGCTGGACCTTCGAAATGGCGATCAGCTCGACCGAACCGGCGCTGCGGCCGGCGGCCTCCTCGGCCTTGCGGATGCGGGTGGTGATGTCGCTCAGTCCCATGGATCGTCTCCCCAGGCCTCGATGAAGGGGGCCAGCTGGTGGGCGTGTTTCTCCCAGGCCGCGCGGCGGCCGGCGTGGATCGGCTCGCGCACCTGCGCGACCGAGAGGGTCTTCACCGCGCCGCCCGATTCGTGGAAGCGCAGGCAGCCGTCTTCCCAGTCGAGCCCTGCGGCGGCGACGAGGCGCGGGGCCTCGGTGTCGGGGGCGGAGACCAGGTCCTCGTAGCGGAATTCCTGGATGCGGTCGCCGAGCCGGCCCTTCCAGTAGGTGACGCTGGCGCGGAAGTCCTTGATGACGCCCGCGATGTCGCCCAGGTCGTTGGCGTAGCGATGCGTGCCCGTCGCGAAGTGGTTGCGGTAGATCGAGAGCGCGATGTCGCGCGGATCGCGGTGGATCACGATGAACCGTGCGCCGGGCAGGGCGCGGGCGAGGTAGCCGTAGACCAGGTGGCTCTGGATCGACTTGTCGGTGAAGACCCCGGTCTGTGCCCCGGTGTCGCGCCGCGCCAGCGTCAGATAGGCCCGCGCGAGGTCGCGGATCTGCGTCTCGCTGGCGCTGCGGAGCGGCGCGAGGCGGCCCTGGGCGGTGAAGGACTTCCAGACCAGTTTCAGCGCATGGGCCAGCTCGCCCCCGGCGGCGGCCTGGCTGTGCGCGCCGATGATCTGTTCGGCGAGCGTCGTGCCCGAGCGCGGCAGCCCGGTGACGAAGACCGGGCGGGGGTCTGCCGCCTCGCCTAAAGGCGTCAGGTCGGCGCCCTCCTGCGCGGCGCGGATCGCCTGCTGCTCGGCGCGCCGCGCCTCGACGTCATAAGGCGCGAGCTTGCGTTGCAGGCGGTTGGCGCGGGCCAGCTCGTCGAAGGCGGTGTCGTGCTCGCCGAGATCGAAGCGCGCCTTGGCCATGGCGAAATGCCCCTGCACCCGGGCCTCGCCGCTGACCTGGCTGTGTCGCAGCGCCTGGCCGAGGCTCTTGAGCGCCGGGTCGTCGGCCTTCAGCTTCGCCGTTGCGAAGAACATCCGGTAAAGCGCGCCTTCGCGCGGGTGTTTCGCCAGGAGTTTGCGGAAGATCGTCTCGGCCTCGGCGAAGCGCCCGATGCGCTGGAGGTAGAGCGCCTTGTCGGCGCGCGGCTTGATCTGCCCCGGGGCCTTGGCGATCAGCCGGTCGAAGGCCGCCAGCGCATCCTCGGGCCGGTCGGCGCGGGCATAAGCCTCGGTCGCCTCCTGCAGGAGCGCGGGCTCATCAGGCTTCTTGGCAAGGGCGCTGTCGAGATGCCGGGCCCGGGCGGCTCTGTCGCCTTCCAGATGCGCCAGGCGCGAGAGCTGGAACTGGATTTCCGGCTGGTCGGGATGCGCGCGGTCGAGGGCGGCGAAGGTGCTGCGCGCCTCGGTCAGCCGCCCCGCCTGCAGCGCCGCGAGCCCCGCCTGGTAGCGGGCGGCGGCGGGATTTGCGGTGCGGGATTGGGGCGCGCGCGACATGGCTTCGGTCTAAGCCGCCCCCGCACAAAAGAAAAGAGCGGGCCCGAAGGACCCGCTCTTCCGTCCAAATCTCCGTGGGGAGATTAGAAGGACATCTTCGCGCCGAGCGAGAAGGTGTCGAAGTCTTCGGTCGCGCCGCCGAAGCCGCCGATCTCGTCTTCGCTGGACCAGCCGTAGCCTGCGCGCAGCGAGATGCCGCCGCCCAGGTCGTAGACGGTTGCGAGGCCCCAGCCGCTGGTCTGGTCGCCGTCGAGCTCGTACTGGCCGTAGTTGAAGCCGATGGCCAGAGCGTTCATCTCGTAGCCGATGCCGAGACCGGTGTGGGTCGCGTCGTCGGAAACGCCGTCGATGTCCCAGTTGCTCACGGTGGCGCCCAGGGTCAGGCCGTTGGCGAAGCCGCCGGTGACAGCGAACGAGGTGACCGCCCGGTTGTCTTCCTGCTTCTGGTAGCCGAGGCCGACGTTCATGTCGATGCCCGACACGTCAGCTGCGTAGCTGACACCAACGCCGATGACCGGCTCGTCGCCTGCGCCGTTTGCGTCCTGCTCAGCGGAGAGCGAGAAGACGGCTGCGCCGAAGGCGTAGTCGAAGCGTGCGATCTGGCCGTCGCCGCCGGCGCCGTCGAGGATCGCGCCGTTGTCGAAGCCGTTGTGCGCGGTTTCGTCGTCAGCAAGCGAGCCGCCTGCCAGCGCCATTTCCGGAACGCGTGCGTCGAGTGCGCCGTCGGTGTCGCCCATGGTCAGGGTCGCGCCGCCGAAGGACACGAAGATCGACTCGCCGCCCTGCACGTTCGGGTCGAACGCGTCGGAGTCGCCGTTCACGGCGCAGGTGGTGCCGGCAGCGTTGTCGCCCAGGCCAACAGCGTCGTCGCAGGTGGAGTCGGCGCCGTCGGACTCGTCGAGGTCGATCGACGCGCCGAAGGTCAGGCCGTTGTCGGCTTCACCGGACATGGTGAAGGTGACGTCGACGTCGGTGAAGAACTGAGTATCGATGTCCTCGCCGCCGTAGATACCCATCTCGGCGGAGCCCGACAGAGCCACATCGGCTTGGGCAACCCCGGCGGTAGCAACCAGCGCGGTGGATGCAAGAAGAAGCTTTTTCATTGTTTCCCTCATGTGTTCGTAAGGCACATACCAATCCGGATGCCCCGGCCTTGATGCGGTCTCTATGCGCCGTCGGGGGCTGGCCTTGCAAGCGGCGGCGGGACGGCCTCGGGAACATCTCGTTCCATGATGCACATTTGCCACAAAGCCGCCGCAGACGGGGCGGGGCGCTCCTGCAGGGGCCAAATGCTCCCATGAGCGCGGGGCATTGACCGCTTGTCGGGGGGCGACGCGGCCGTTAATGAGGTCTGCGACGAAACGGGCCGTAAGGGACGGGGGACATGGCAGGACTGCGCATCGCAAGAGGGCTCTGGCTCATTCCGGCGCTGGTGGCGCTGGCGGGCTGCGGCATGTTCCAGCGCAGCCCCGACGCGGCGCCGGTCGAGACCCGGCCTGCCCAGGAGATCCTCGACGAGGAAGTCTACGGCCGCGAGGGCCCGCCCGAGAGCACCATCTGGGACATCTTCCGCAACCGCGGCGACGCCCAGGACATCGGCGCGGTGAACCGCTACATCTGGAACGCCTCGCTCGAGACGCTGAATTTCCTGCCGATCGAATCGATCGACCCCTTCACCGGCGTCATCACCACCGGCTACGGCACGCCGCCGGGCGGCGGGCAGCCTTACCGCGCGACGATCTATGTCACCGACCCGGCGCTGGACGCGCGTTCGTTGAACCTGGCGCTGCAGACGCGCTCGGGCCCGGCCAGCGCGGCGACGGTGCTGGCGGTCGAGGATGCGATCCTGACCCGCGCGCGGCAGCTGCGGCAGCAGGATTCGCGCTTCTGATTCAGGTGCCCTGCGGGGGTGTGACGAGATTTTGGGAAAGCCCGCCGCCTCGGATCGAGAGTGGCGGGCTTTCTTTTGGGCGCCTGATGGAGGTGGCTTGAGCGGAGGGTGAGCGCGGGCGGCTTTCTCCGCCGCTAGGTGAGATCGCCCTCAGTCGCGGCGCACCTCCCCACGATCAAAGCCAAGCGGACTGCATTGCGCACGCGGCGCTGCCCAAGCACCCCACCTCAATCCTTCGGCAACCGACCCTTCTTCTTCGCCAGCTGCTCCACCCAGGCCAGATGCTGCGGCAGGCAGACCCGCCGCAGATCGTAGTGCCCGACAACATGCGCGCGCGCCGCGGCGCCGAGGCGGGCGCGGGCGTCGCCGTCCTCGAGAAGCGCCGTGACCTCGGTCAGCAGCGCCTCCTGGTCGAAGAAATCCACCAGCCGGCCCGTGACGTCATGGTCCAGCACCTCGCGCACCGGGGCCACGTCGCTGGCGACCACAGCCGCCCCCGCGCTCATCGCCTCGAGAAGCGACCAGCTCAGCACGAAGGGGTAGGTCAGATAGACATGCACCCGGCTGACCTGGATCACCGAGAGGAACCGCTCGTAGGAGACCCGGCCGAGGAAATGCACCCGCGCCCAGTCGGCTTCGGGGATCCGGTCGCGGACCTCCTCGATGAAGATCTCCTTCCAGCTCTTGCCCGAGGCCGAGCGCGACCCGTAGCTCACCCCGTCGCCGCCGAGCAGCACCACCTGCGCCTCGGGCCGGGCCTTCAGCAGCGAGGGCAGCATGCGCATGAAGACGTGGTAGCCCCGGTGCGGCTCGAGGTTGCGGTTGATGAAGGTCACCACCTCGTCGGCGCGGGTTAGCGCGCGGCCCTCGTCCAGGTCGAGCCACGCCTCGGGGTTCGGGCGCACCGCTTCGGTGTCGATGCCGTCGTGAATGACGCTCAATCGGTCCTGGAAGACCTCCGGGAAGGTGTCGGCCTGGAACCGCGTGGGCGAGAGGCCCGAATCCATGATCTCTTCGTGCATGCGGTTGTTGAAGTTCTTCAGCCGCAGCTTCAGCGGCTGGTCGGCCATGTTTTTCGGCGCGAACTCCGGGTCGAAGGCGGTGATCGCGGGGTCGGAGCTGTAGTAGAGCTCGCAGTAAAGGCCCAGGCGCGCCTCGGGCCAGACATCCTTCAGGAACAGGCTCTCGCCCCAGCCGTGATGGGCGAGGATCACGTCGGGGCTGAAGCCCTGGTCGCGCAGGGCCAGCGCGGCGCGGTAACAATAGGTCGCGCGCATCAGCTTGGTCTCGAAGTCGGCGGCCAGCGGGAAGACGCCCTTGGTCGAGCGGCCCTCGACCTTGTAGGGCAGCACGTCGACGCCCTTCCAGGTGGTGCGCTCCTTGACGCGCAGGGTCAGGGCGCGGACCTCGTGGCCGCGCGCCACCAGCGCCGGGGCGAGGTGCTTGTACTGGCCGGGAAAGTTCTGGTGGATGCAGAGGATCTTCATGCGCGCCTGTGATCGAAGCTGTCCCGGGGGCGGGCCCCCGCGCCCGATCTGACACGGCGCGCCCCGCCGCGCCAATCCTCGCGCGGCGGTTGGCGGGTGACCTGTGCCCATCCTGCCCGTTGGGCGGGCGTAGTGAGGGAAGTCATTGGTCGGGCGAGGGCCGGACTGCAGGCCGGAGCCCGGCGCTCGCACAGAGGAGAGGCGCAGGGCGGGGCGGAGACTTGGCCGCTGGCCGGGACGCGCGACGGGTCGCGGTGCAGACCTGGGCCTGAGCGGAGCGCGCGACAGCCGAGGGTAGAAGCCAAACCGGGAGCTGACCGGACCACGCGAAGCCCCAGGGGCAGGGGCCCAGCCGAGGCGCGCCCGGAGCCTCCCCGCCACGGCGCACCGCCCTCCGACCACCCCGGACCGCCAAAACCGCGACCCGGGCGCCCAAGGCCGCCGCCACGGTGGGCTGGACGCCGCCGCCCCCGCGCCCTATCACGCGGCCTGCAACACCCGACTGACAGCCGCTGGAAAAGGACGCCCCGATGTCGCGCTACAGCCCCGCCGAGATCGAGCCGAAATGGCAACAGGCCTGGGACGAGGCCGGAACCTTCGAGGCCCGGCGGTCGGACGACAAGCCGAAGTATTACGTCCTCGAGATGTTCCCCTATCCCTCGGGCCGCATCCACATCGGCCACGTGCGCAACTACACGATGGGCGACGTGGTGGCGCGCTACAAGCTGGCGACCGGCCACAGCGTGCTGCACCCGATGGGCTGGGACGCCTTCGGCATGCCGGCGGAGAACGCGGCCATGGCCTCGGGCGGGCACCCGAAGGACTGGACCTATTCCAACATCGCCGACATGCGCGGCCAGATGAAGCCGCTGGGCCTGTCGATCGATTGGAGCCGCGAGTTCGCCACCTGCGACCCGGACTACTACGGCCAGCAGCAGGCGCTGTTCCTCGACTTCCTGGAAAAGGGGCTGGTCTACCGCAAGAACGCGGTGGTCAACTGGGACCCGGTGGACATGACGGTGCTCGCCAACGAGCAGGTCGAGAACGGCCGCGGCTGGCGCTCGGGCGCGCTGGTCGAACGGCGCGAGCTGACCCAGTGGTTCTTCCGCATCTCCGACTATTCCGAGGAACTGCTCGAGGCGATTGAGGGGCTCGACGACTGGCCGGCCAAGGTCAAGGCCATGCAGGCCAACTGGATCGGCAAGAGCCGCGGCCTGCAGTTCGCCTTCTCGACCTCGGATGCGCCCGAGGGCTTCGACCGGATCGAGGTCTATACCACCCGGCCCGACACGCTCATGGGCGCGAGCTTCGTCGGCATCTCTCCCGACCACCCGCTGGCCCGGGCGCTGGAGCGCGACAACGACGAGATCGCCGCGTTCAACGCCGACTGCCGCCGCATGGGCACCTCGGAGGAAGAGCTGGAGACCGCCGAGAAGCGCGGCTTCGACACCGGCATCACCGTGCGCCATCCCTTCGACACCTCCTGGGAGCTGCCGGTCTATATCGCCAACTTCATCCTGATGGACTACGGCACCGGCGCGATCTTCGGCTGCCCGGCGCATGACCAGCGTGACCTCGAGTTCGCGCGGAAATACGAGCTGCCGGTCAGCACCGTCTACGCCCCCGCCATGGGCGAGGAGGGCACCTTCATCCTGCCCGAGGAGGGCGGCCCGGCCTATGTGCCCCCGAAGCAGGAAACCGTCCGCTACATCAAGGGCTTCGCCGGCGAGGAAGCGCAGACCGGAGAGCAGGGCGTCGATGCCGCCATCGCCTTCTGCGAGGAGAACGGCGTCGGCCAGGGCGTGACCAAGTTCCGCCTGCGCGACTGGGGGCTGTCGCGGCAGCGCTACTGGGGCTGCCCGATCCCGGTGGTGCATTGCGAGACCTGCGGCGTGGTGCCCGAGAAGAAAGAGAACCTGCCGGTGCGCCTGCCCGACGACGTCTCCTTCGACCAGCCGGGCAACCCGCTCGACCGGCACCCGAGCTGGCGCGACGTGAGCTGCCCCGCCTGCGGCGCGGCGGCCAAGCGCGAGACCGACACGATGGACACCTTCGTGGACAGCTCGTGGTATTTCGCCCGCTTCACCGCGCCCCGGGCCGAGACCCCGACCGACCTGGCCGAGGCGGAGTACTGGATGAACGTCGACCAGTATATCGGCGGCATCGAACACGCGATCCTGCACCTGCTCTACTCGCGCTTCTTCGCGCGGGCGATGCAGATGACCGGCCATTTGCCCGCGAAGTCGAGCGAGCCGTTCAACGCGCTCTTCACCCAGGGCATGGTCACCCATGCGATCTACAAGACCACCGGCGCCGACGGGCGCCCGGTCTACCACTACCCCGAGGACGTCGAGCTGAAGGACGGCAAGGCGCTCCTGCGCGCCGACGGCAGCGAGGTCGAGGTGATCCCCTCGGCCAAGATGTCGAAGTCCAAGAACAACGTCGTCGACCCGGTGGCGATCATCGGCCAATACGGCGCCGATACCGCGCGCTGGTTCGTCCTCTCCGACAGCCCGCCCGAGCGCGACGTGGAATGGACCGCCTCGGGCGCCGAGGCGGCCAACAAGCACCTCGCGCGGGTCTTCCGCATCGCCTCCGAGGCCGCGGCCTCCGAGGCGCCGGCCAAGCCCGGCGACGAGGACCTCCTGCGCGAGATGCACAAGGCGATCCACGATGTCACCCAGGGCATCGAGAGCTTCGGCTTCAACGCCGCCATCGCCCGGCTCTACGCCTTCACCAGCACCTTGTCGAAGGCCGAGGCGGGCGGCGAGGCCAAGCGCCAGGCGGCCCGCGCGCTGGCGCAGCTCATGTCGCCCATGACCCCGCATCTGGCCGAGGAGCTCTGGGCGCTCCTGGGCGGCGAAGGGCTGATCGCCAACGCGCCCTGGCCGGTCGCCGACGAGGCCATGATGGTCGAGGACACGGTGACCCTGCCGATCCAGGTCAACGGCAAGCGCCGCGCCGAGATCGCCGTGCCGAAGGACATGGACAAGGGCGAGGTTGAAAAGACCGCGCTGGCTCATCATGCTGTGGTCAAGGCGCTCGACGGCGCCGAACCGAAGAAGGTGATCGTGGTGCCGGGACGGATCGTGAATGTGGTCATCTGAACGCCGCCGCCTTCTGGCCGGCCTGGTGCTGGGCCTGGTGCTGGCCGCCTGCGGCTTCGCGCCGGCCTATGGGCCCACGGGCGGCGCCATGGCGCTGCAGGAGAGGATCCGCGTCGAGGCGCCGGACAACCGCAACGGCTACCTGTTGCGGCGGCGGCTCGAGGACCGGCTGGGCCGGGCTTCCGGGCCCTACAGGCTTGAAGTGACGATCCGCGCCGAGGAACAGGACTTCGGCACCACCTCGGCGGGCTTCACCACCCGGTTCCGCCTTGTCGGCACCGCGGGCTACCGGCTGCGCGACGCCACCGGCACGGTGATCGACGCGGGCCAGGTCGAGGAGTTCGTGGGCTATTCCGCCACCGGCTCCATCGTCTCGACCCCCGCCGCCCAGGCCGACGCGCAGGAGCGGCTGACCACGATTCTCGCCGACCGCATCGTCGAGGAGCTGATCTTCATGTCCGACCGGCTGCCGCCCGCGACATGAAGCTTTCGGCCCGCGACGCGCCCGCCTATTTCCGCAAGCCCGATCCCGAGGCCGCGGGGCTCCTGATCTTTGGCGAGGACGCCATGCGCGTCGCGCTGAAGCGCCAGGAGGTGGTGGCGGCGCTCCTCGGGCCGAACGGCGAGGAAGAGATGCGCCTCACCCGGATGTCCGGCGGCGATCTGCGCAAGGAACCTTCGCGGCTTCTGGATGCGATCAAGGCGCAGGGCTTCTTCCCGGGCCCCCGCGTGGCCTTCGTCGAGGAGGCCAATGACAACGCCGCCCCCGCGGTGATCGCCGCGCTCGAAGACTGGCGTCCGGGCGACGCGCAGATCGTGGTGACGGCGGGGCAGCTCAAGGCCTCCTCCAAGCTGCGCAAGGCCTTCGAGGGCCACAAGCGCGCCTATGCCGCGGGCATCTACAACGACCCGCCGAGCCGCGCCGAGATCGAGGCCGACCTCGAGCGCGCCGGGCTGACCGGCTTCGACCGCGCCGCCGGCGATGCGCTTTTCGCGCTGGCGCGCACGCTCGATCCCGGCGATTTCCGCCAGACCATCGAGAAGGTCGCGCTTTACAAGATCGGCGACGAGAGCCCGCTGAGCGCGGCGGAAGTGGCGCTCATGGCGCCGACCTCGACCGAGGCGGATGTCGACGAGATCCTGCATGTGGTGGCCGAGGGCCGCACCGACGAGATCGGCCCGGTGATGCAGCGCCTCGGCGCCCAGGGCACCAACGCGGTGACGCTGGTGATCATGGCGACCCGGCATTTCCGCGTGCTGCATGCCGCCGCCGCCGATCCCGGCGGGCCGCAGGCGGGCATGGGCCGGGCCCGGCCGCCGGTCTTCGGGCCGCGCCGCGACCGGATGATCCGCCAGGCCCAGGGCTGGGGCGGGCGCAAGCTCGAACAGGCGCTGACGATCCTGACCGACACCGACCTGTCGCTGCGCTCGGCGGGCCAGAAGGCCCCGCAGATGGCGCTGGTCGAACGCACGCTGATCCGGCTCGCGATGCTGGCGCGGCGCTGATCGGCGCTGGGTCGTCTCAGGCCGCCCCGGATCGGCGCTGTTGCGGAGCCGGGGGGCTTCGGCCACTCTGAAGGCAGGGCTGGCAGCCTCCGGCCCCGACTTGCAAGAAGGCCGTCTTTCCCATGCGCTACACCCTGATCGGCACCGCCAAGACCCGTGCCTTCCGCCCGCTCTGGCTGCTCGAGGAGCTGGGGGTCGATTACGAACATCTGCCCGTCGGCCCGCAAAGCGCCGAGGTCCGCGAAGCGAGCCCCCTCGGCAAGGTGCCGGTGCTGCTGGCCGATGGCCGCGCGATCCCCGATTCGGCGGCGATCCTGACCTTCCTGGCCGACCGCCACGGCGCCTTCACCTGTCCTGCCGGCACGCCCGAGCGCGCGGTGCAGGACAGCTGGACCTTCCGCATCCTCGACGAGCTCGACGCGATCATCTGGACCGCCGCGCGGCACAGTTTCGTGTTGCCCGAGGACAAGCGCGTGCCCGAGGTGAAGGACAGCCTGAAGTCCGAGTTCGCCGCCAACCTCGAACGCATCACCGCGGGCATCGAGGGGCCCTATATCATGGGCGAGGAGATGACCGTGCCGGACATCATCCTGTGCCATTGCGGCGGCTGGGCGCGGGTGGCGAAGTTCCCCGACCCGCCCGAGGCCTTCAAGGCCTACACCCGCCGCCTGCGCGACCGCGAGGCCTACCGGCGGGCGGCCGCGCTGCCCTAGGGCGCCGCGCGGGCAGACGTGAGGGCGATGGAGGCGCTTGGGTGACGCGCGACATGCGCAGGCATGACGCCGATCGTTAGAATGCCGTGCTGCCCGGCCGCGCCGCCTGCGCCAGCCTGAGCTCTAGCCACCATACCGCGCCGCCTGCGCCCGCCTGAGGCTTACCCGCCATGCCGCGCCGCGTGCCTCCCGGCCCAGAGGCCGGTCGCCATGCAGGCGGTCAGCAGGTAGCCGCCCGTCGGCGCTTCCCAGTCGAGCATCTCTCCGGCGGCGAAGACCCCGGGCTTGGCGCGCAGCATGAGCCCCTCGTCCAGCGCCGCCCGCGGCAGCCCGCCGGCGGTGGAGATCGCCTCGTCCAAAGGCCGCAGCCCCGCGTGCGCGACCGGCAGGGCCTTCAGGAGCCGGGCCAGCGCCTCGGGCTCCCGGGGCAGGGGGCGGGCGCATTCCATGACCAGCGCCTGGGCCTGCGGCGAGAGTTTCAGCGCCTTGCGCAGCCAGTTCGACAGGCTGTCCTTGCCGCGCGGCCGCGCGAGCCGCCGGGCCAGCGCCTCCACCGTGCGGTCGGGCGCGAGGTCGAGGGTCAGCGCCGCCCCCTGCCGCAGCGCGGGCGAGAGCGGGTAGAGCCCGCCGCCCTCGAGCCCCCGGGCGGAGATCACCGCCTCGCCGCGTGCGGTGATGTCGCCTGCCGTCAGTGCGATGTTCTTCAGGGGCGCGCCGAAATGGCGGGTCATATGCGGCGACCAGTCGACCTTCAGGCCCGCGTTGGCTGGCGCGAAGGGGGTGAGCTCCAGACCCTCGGCCTCGAGATGTCCGGCCCAGGCGCCGTCCGAGCCGAGCCGCCGCCAGCTCGCCCCGCCGGCGGCCAGCACCGCGACATCCGGTGCGCGCGTGACCGGCCCCTCGGGCGTGTCGAAGATGAAGGGCCCCGCGCCGCCCGTCCAGCGCCAGCGGGTGCGGACCTCCAGGCGCTTGGCCTCCAGCCGCGCCAGCCAGGCGCGCAGGAGCGGCGAGGCCTTCATGACTTTCGGGAACACCCGCCCGGTGGAGCCGGTGAAGACCTCCTGGCCCAGCTCCTCGGCAAAGCGCACCGCCGCCTCGGGGCCGAAGGCGGCGAGCATCGGCGCGAGCCAGTCGGCCGCCGCGCCATAGGCCTTCAGGAACTCCTCGGCGGGCTCGGCCTTGGTCAGGTTCAGCCCGGATTTCCCCGCCATCAGGAACTTCCGCGCGAGCGAGGGCTTCTGCTCGGCCAGGGTGACTCGCCAGCCGGCATCGAGCAGGGCCTCGGCGGCCATCAGCCCCGCCGGCCCGCCGCCGATCACCAGCGCGCTTGATCCCCCGCCGGGGGCTGCCATCTTGGCTGTCATGGTTGACGATCCGATCTGCCCGCTTTGCCTGCGGCCCATTCCGCCCGAGGCGAAGAGCAGCCTGCATCATCTGGTCCCGAAGCTCAAAGGCGGCAAGGGCGGGCCGGTCGTGCTGTTGCACCAGATCTGCCACAACGAGATCCACGCGCGGTTCACCGAGGCCGAGCTGGCCCGCGAGCTAAACACGCCCGAGGCGCTGCGCGCGCACCCGGAGCTCTCGGGGTTCCTCGCCTGGGTCGCCAAGCGCCCGCCGGCGTTTCACAAGCGCTCGGCCGGAGGGCGGCGGAAGCGGTAGGGGGTGGCCCTCGGGTGAAGGTGCCGGGCGCGCGGGGGACCGGGCGGCCGTAGAGCGGGCGTCTGGCTGGGGCTCAGGGTCGCCGTTGAGGGGCAAGCCCGGTGGGATTTGGAGACGGTTGATGTTGGGTGAACCCGGGCGCCCCCTGTGATCCGGCAAGGAGCGCCCCAGGCCGGGGTGAAGGTGCCGGGCGCGCGGCGGGCCGGGGGGCGGCGCTGCTGCGCTCTGAGCGAGGCGCTTTATCCACGCAATGTCAGGGCTAGGGGGGGAGCTGAGCGCGCCATCCCAAGGAGCGCCGGCCCATCGGGCCGGTCCGGCGCGCGCCCGGCACCTTCGGTGCTATTCGGGCGCAGGCAGGGGGTAAGGTTGTGAGGGGGTATGATGGAGCAGCTTTGGGGGTGTCGTCGGGTCTTCAGGAGCAGAGGCCGACGGTTGTGATCCTGGGGCCGGGCTTCAGGCCGGGGCTCATCCAGTCACGCGCGACAACCGACCTCTCCAACAGCGGCAGCCATTCAGGCAGCGGACGATCCCGTCGGATTAGCTCCCAACAGCCCCCCTCACCCGCTCGCCTGCGAGCGCTCCAAATAGGCGCGCAGCTCCTCGGCCTCGTGGCGGGCCTCGCGCAGGCCCTCCATGGCGGCGGCCAGCTCGGCTTCGGTCTGGGCAAGCTGGTTGGTCAGCTCGGCCTCGCGCTGCTGCAGATAGGTGATCGCCTGGTCGCGGGTCTCCTCGGCCTCGTGCAGCTCTTGGCTCATCTTCTCGAGCTCGGAGAGGTCGGTCTGGCTGACCCGGGTGAAGCGATGCACGAGCCAATTGGCGAACCAGCCCAGGCAGAAGGCCACGAAGAGGATGATCGCCGTGGTGATGATGAATTCGATCCGGTTCACTCCGTGTCCTCGTCCGACCCTGCCCCGCCGTCTTCTTCTGCCCCATCTTTGGGCGCGGCTTCAACGCTTTCGAGCGTTGTTTCTTCCTCGGGCGTCTCTTCGGGCTGGATCAGGGTGAACTCGATCCGGCGGTTGGCCTCGCGGCCCTCCTCGGAGTCGTTGTCGGCGATCGGCTCTTCCTCGCCGTAGCCCACCGCGCGGTAGGAGGAGGTCAGCACCCGCCGGTCGGCCAGGGCGATCAGCACCGCCTGGGCGCGTTCCTGGCTGAGCTGCTGGTTCATCACCTCGCGGCCCTGGCTGTCGGTATGGCCCTGGATCTCCAGCGGGATGTCGCCGCAGATCTTCAGAAGTTCGGAGACCTCGTCGAGGATGTCCTTGGCCGAGCCGTCCAGCGTCGCCGAGCCGGGCTCGAAGGTGATCTTGCGCTCGCCGATGATGACGCTGATCTGCGCCACGCATTCCTCGGGCGTCGGGATGCCCTTGGTCGGGTCGAGTTTCTCCTTGTAGGTCACGTCGAGCTCGAAATTCTCGGTGCCGAGCTTCTCGGACAGCAGCGCGGTGATCTCGGCCGAGGCGTCGGGGTTGCCGGTGTCGCCGGAAATCTCGATCCGCCCGGGCGTCACCACCGCGGCGCCGTTCTCGAGCCGCGACAGCCCGTCGAGGGCGGCCAGCACCCGCGCGCGCCAGCCCTCGGGCAGTCGGTCGTCGACGCGGGCACCCAGCTGGATCGAGGCCGAGCCGAAGGCCGCGCGGGCATAGCCGTCGATCGCGGTGCGGGTGACCTCGTTGTCGATCAGCCCGCGCAGGGCGACCTGGCCCTCGGGGCTGAGCGTGGCCACGAACTCGAGCGGAGCGTCATCCTCGTTCGGCGGCTCGGGCAGCACGGCATCGAGCACGAAGGCCTCGGGCAGATCGCCCTTGAGGCTGCCGATCACCCGGTCGAAGCGGTCCGCGGGCGTGCCCTCGGCGGCCACCAGCGCGATGTCGGCGTTGGAGAAGGTCAGGCTGCCCTGGCCGATGTCCGAAAGCGCCCCGATGGCCTCGGCCACGGCCTTGCCCCATTGCGGGGAGGGCACGCCAAGCGCCAGGGTGCATTCGCTCTCGGGCGCCGCCCCGGCCAGCCGCGCGGCGTTCAGGATCTGCGCGCGGGCGGTCTCGGAATCGGCGGCGCAGGCGGTGAGCCGGGCGCCCTCCTCGTCGATGACCATCTGCAGCGGGAAAGGCGAGAAGACCGGCCGCGGCGCCTCGATGGCGAGTTGCAGCTCGACGTCCTCGGGGGCGGCCTGCTTGAGCTTCGAGGTCAGCCGCAGCTTGTCCTCGGCGCTTTCGGTCATGGCCTCGATCAGCACCCGGTCGGCATTGACCGAGATCTTCGCGCGCGGCAGATCCGCGAGCGCGAAGGCGGCGAACCGCATCGCCGGGCCCCAGGTCTCGGGCGCGGGGAAATCGGCGCTTTCCAGCAGGTCCGAGAGATCCTCGGGGTCGTCGGCCAGCGGCATCAGCCCGTCGATCAGCGCCTCGCGGTCGTAGCTCGTGGGCACCAGCCCAATGAGCGAGATCCGGTCGTCGTTGCGCAGCATCTCGACCGAGAAGCGCGGCGCCTTGATCGCCTCGGGCTCGACCACGTTCAGCTCGTCGATGACCCGGGCGGCATCGACCACCTGGCCCGCCAGCGAAAGCGCGCGGAAGCGGTCGGCCTCGGAAGGGGCGGTGCCATGCACGAAAAGCTGGAGCCCGTTGGCGTCCACCCCGGCCCAGGTGATGCCGTCCTCTTCGAGGATGCGGGCCACTCCGGCGGCGGAGCTGTCCTCGACCACACGGGCCGAAAGGCTGGCGGCCACCACCGAAAGCGCGGCGGCGCCGACGAATGTGCCGGTCAGCGTGGCGAAAGTCGAAAGGCGCATGTCAAACCTGCAATTGC
This sequence comes from Roseivivax sp. GX 12232, assembly GCF_021272185.1. Taxonomy (GTDB): domain Bacteria; phylum Pseudomonadota; class Alphaproteobacteria; order Rhodobacterales; family Rhodobacteraceae; genus Roseivivax. The sequence goes on along the minus strand of NZ_JAJSEC010000006.1, from coordinate 58,339 downwards.
CTGAACCGGAAGTGTCTTAAGCGGCGGCGGGCAAGGCTGCAATCACAGGATCGCCGCACAGGCGAAAAACAGCACAGGCAGAAGCCCCGCGTCCCGGTTGGATCTGAAGAGTGCCAGAAGCACGTCGTGATTGTCGAGGTCCACCCGCGAGAGCTGCCAGGCCATATGCGCCCCGAAGGCCGCGACGCCGGCCAGCGCCAGCCCCAGCGAAGCCGCCCCCGCCGCGCCGAGCGCGCCCCAGACCGCCGTCGCCATGAGCGCCAGCGCGGTCACGAGGAAGATCACCAGCACCCGGGGCGTCATCTCTCCGAAGAGCCGCGCGGTGGATTTCACCCCGATCAGCGCGTCGTCTTCCTTGTCCTGGTGGGCGTAGATCGTGTCGTAGAAGAGCGTCCAGGCCATGCCCGCGACATAGAGCAGCACCGCCGGCACCCCGAGGCTGCCGGTATGCGCCGTCCAGGCCAGGAGCGCACCCCAGTTGAAGGCGAGCCCCAGGAAGATCTGCGGCCACCAGGTGAAGCGCTTGGCGAAAGGATAGATCGTCACCGGCACCAGCGCGAGGATGCCGAGAAGGATCGCTGCGGCGTTGAAGCTCAAGAGGATCAGGAAGGCCAGGAGGCACTGTCCCACGCCCCAGGCCAGGGCCTGTTTCGCGCTGACGTCACCCGCCGGGATCGGGCGCTTGGCGGTGCGCGCGACCGAACCGTCGATGTCGCGGTCGGTGATGTCGTTCCAGGTGCAGCCCGCGCCGCGCATCAGCACCGCGCCGATGCCGCAGCCCGCGAAGATCCAGGCGTCGTGCCAGGAGGCGGTCCCGGTCGTGGCCATGGCCAGGAACAGCCCCCACCAGCAGGGCAGCAGCAGGAGCCAGGTGCCGATCGGCCGGTCGAGGCGCGACAGCCGGAAATAGGGCTTCAGCGCCTCGGGCGCGTGGCGGTCCACCCAGTTGCCTTTGACCGCATCGGCGATCTGGCCCTCTGGCACTTCTCCCGGTCGGGTCATAGGGTCCCCCCATGGCTCAGGTCAGGCTCTATGTAGACGAGCCCCTCGGGGCGGGACAACAGCTGGCGCTCGCGCGGGAGCAGGCGCATTACCTTTTCGGGGTGATGCGGCTGGCGCCGGGGGCCGTGCTGCACCTGTTCAACGGGCGTGACGGCGAATGGCGCGCCAGCGTGGCCGAGGCGGGCAAGCGCGGCGGCACGCTTGTCGTCGAGGAGCAGACCCGGGCCCAGCAGATGCCGCCCGACCTCTGGCTGCTCTTCGCGCCGGTGAAGAAGGCGCGCACCGATTTCATCGTCGAAAAGGCGGTCGAGATGGGGGTGCGGCGGCTCCTGCCGGTCACGACCGAGTTCACCAATTCCGAACGCATCCGCCAGGACCGGCTGCAGGCCCATGCCCGCGAGGCGGCCGAGCAATGCGGCGCCTGTTTCGTGCCCGAGGTGGCGCCGCTGGCCAAGCTCTCGCAGCTCCTGCGCGACTGGCCCGGGGACCGGCGGCTGATGTTCTGCGACGAGGCCGAGGCCCATGGCCCCGAGACACGCGCCGCCCGTTTCGCCGAGGCCGAGGGGCGCGGCGCGCCCTGGGCGGTGCTGATTGGCCCCGAGGGCGGCTTCTCGGAGGGTGAACGCGCCCGGCTGCACGGGCTCGATTTCGCCGCCGTGGCGGGGCTCGGCCCGCGCATCCTGCGCGCCGATACCGCCGCAGTGGCGGCGCTGACGCTCTGGCAGATGCGGCTCGGAGACTGGACGTGATCCGGCCCGAGGCGCACGCGGCCCTGATGCGCTGGCGCGAGGCGCTGGCGGGGGGCGCGGTGCTGGCCCTGGGGCTTCTCGTGGCGCTCGGCGCGCTTGGCTGGCTCGCGGCGGCCTTCGGCTGGGCGCTGGTGGCGCTGGGCCTCCTGCTTCTCGGGCTCGGGGTGCAGCGCGGACGGTTCCGCGGCGCGGGCGACGGGCCCGGCATCGTCGAGGTCACCGAGCGGCAGCTCAGCTACTTCGGCCCGCTCTCTGGCGGCACCGCGGCGCTCGACGAGGTGACGGCGGTCTCGCTCGACCGGGCCTCGCATCCCCGGCACTGGCGCATCGACCACGAGGGCGGGCCCGCGCTTCACATTCCGGTGACGGCCAGCGGCGCCGACCGGCTCTTCGATGCCTTCGCGGGGCTGCCGGGCTTCGACACGGGCGCCATGTTGCGCGCGCTCGAGGCCGGCGGCGGCGGGATCGCCCCGCTGTGGCGCCGGGACGGGCCCGCGCCCCGCGCCCGGCGGTTGCATTGACACCCAGGAAGAACCTGCCCATGCCTGTCGCCCAAACCCGGGGCTGAGTTGAACGGAGCGTCCAGATGTCCATACCTCAAAGCGGCGGCGGTCCGATCGAGCATCACGGCCAGCTCGCGGAATACCTCGAAGCCGGCTGCAAGCCGCGCGAAGACTGGCGCATCGGCACCGAGCACGAGAAGTTCGGCTACCTGAAGGACACGCTGGAGCCGCTGCCCTACGAGGGCCGGCAATCGGTGCGCGCGGTACTCGAGGGGCTGCGCGACCGCCACGGTTGGGCCCCGATCGAGGAGTCGGGCCATCTGATCGGGCTCGAGAAGGACGGGGCCAACGTCTCGCTCGAACCCGGCGGACAGCTCGAACTGTCCGGCGCGCCGCTCGAGACGATCCACCAGACCTGCGACGAGGTGAACCTGCACCTCGCCCAGGTGCGCGACGTGGCCGACGAGCTAGACGTTGGCTTCATCGGCCTCGGCGCCGCGCCGCATTGGCGCCACGAGGACATGCCGATGATGCCCAAGGGGCGCTACCGGCTGATGACCCGCTACATGGACGAGGTCGGCACCATGGGGAAATCCATGATGTACCGGACCTGCACCGTGCAGGTGAACCTCGATTTCGCCTCCGAGCACGACATGGTGCAGAAGCTGCGCGTGGCCTTGGCGCTGCAGCCGGTGGCGACCGCGCTTTTCGGCAATTCGCCGTTCTTCGAGGGCGGGCTGAACGGCCACAAGTCCTGGCGCAGCCGGATCTGGCGCGACCTCGACGCCGACCGCACGGGCATGCTGCCCTTCGTCTTCGACGAGGGCTTCGGCTTTGAATCCTGGGTCGACTACGCGCTCGATGTGCCGATGTATTTTGTCTACCGCGACGGCCGCTACGTCGACGCGCTGGGCCAGAGCTTCCGCGACTTCCTCAAGGGCGAGCTGCCGGCGCTGCCGGGCGAGAAGCCGATGCTCTCGGACTGGGCGGACCATCTGACCACGATCTTCCCCGAGGCGCGGATCAAGAAGTTCATCGAGATGCGCGGCGCCGACGGCGGCCCCTGGCGGCGGCTCTGCGCGCTGCCGGCCTTCTGGGTCGGGCTGACCTACGACCAGGGGGCGCTCGATGCGGCCTGGGACATCGCCAAGGACTGGGACGCCGAGACCCGCGAGGCCTGGCGCGTCGCCGCCGCGACCGATGGCCTTGCCGCCGAGGTCGGCGGACGCCACATGCGCGAGCTGGCCGCCGAGGTGCTGGACCTGGCGCGCGGCGGGCTGAAGGCGCGGGCGCGGCCCGGCGCCGGGGGCCTCCTGCCCGACGAGACGCATTTCCTGAACGCCCTGCAGGACAGCATCGAAAGCGGCGAGGCGCCCGCCGACGAGCTGATCCGCCGCTTCCACGCGGATTGGGACGGTGACGTGCGGCCGGTCTTCGCGGAATATTCCTACTGAGGGGCCGGGGTCTGGCCCCGGCGCGCTGACCGGGGCCCGGGCCGGGCGCGCGGGGGCTCAATACCCCAGCGCGATGCCGTCCTTGCGGTGGTCCGAGGCGCCTTCCAGCACGCCTTCCGCATCGATGCGGATCGCCTGGGCGCCGCCGATCGGGCCATCGGGCACCTGCACCTCGTGGCCCATGTCGGCCAGTTCGCGGCGCACGCTCTCGGGGTAGCCGCGTTCGACCTGCAGGACCTGCCCGTCGGCGAAGGCGCGCGGCGCATCGAGCGCGTCCTGCGGGGCCAGCCCGTAGTCGCGCCAGTTGCTGACCATCCGCGCGTGGCCGGTGGATTGATACTGCCCGCCCATGACGCCGAAGCTCATGCTGACCGCGCCGTCATCTTGCAGCATGGCCGGGATGATCGTGTGCATCGGGCGCTTGCCCGGGGCCAGTTCGTTGGCGTGGCCCTCGGTCAGCGAGAAGCCCGCGCCGCGGTTCTGGAACAGGATGCCGAATTTCTCCGAGGCGATCCCCGAGCCGAAGCCGTGGAAGATCGAATAGATCAGCGAGACGGCCATGCGGTCGCGGTCGACCACGGTGATGTAGATCGTGTCCTTGTGCACCGCCTCGGCGATCTGCGTGGTCGCACCCTGGGCGCGGCGCGGGTCGATCAGCCCCGCCAGCGCCTCGGCGGTGGCGGGGTCGAGCATGTGGTCGAGCCGGGTCATATGGTCAGGATCGGCCAGGAAGCGGTTGCGCGCGTCATAGGCCAACTTGGTGGCCTCGGCCTCGATATGGGCGCGCTGGGCCCCGAAGGGATCGAGCGCGGCGAGGTCGAAGTGCTTCAGGATGTTGAGGAGCAGGATCGCCGTCGCGCCCTGGCCGTTGGGCGGATGCTCGAGCAGTTCGGTGCCGGCGTAGTGCCCCGAGATCGGCGCGCCGAAGGTGGCCTCGACCCCGGCGAAATCCTCGGCGGTGTGGGCACCGCCCAGGGCGCGGAGGCTCGCCAGCATGTCCTCGGCGACCTCGCCTTCGTAGAAGGCCTTCGGGCCGTCGCGGGCGATGCGGCGCAGGACCTCGGCCTGGCCAGGCAGGGCGAAGCGGGTGCCGGGGCGCGGGGCCTCGCCGCCGGGCAGGAAGTGGTCGCGCGCCGCGCCCTGCAGCACCTTGTGCTGGCCCGCCCAGTCGAAAGCGACGCGCGGGGCGACGGGCACGCCCTCCTCCATGTAGGCGATCGCGGGGGCGAGGCTTTGGGCCAGACCCAGCTTGCCCCAGCGTTCGGACATCCGGGCGAAGGCGTCGACGGCGCCGGGCAGGGTGACGGCCTGGGCGGAATGCACCGGCACGGTCTCGTGGCCCGCGGCGCGCAGGGTCTCGGCGCTGGCGCCGGCGGGCGCGCGGCCCGAGCCGTTGACCGCGGTGACGCCTTGCCCGGGTTCGGAGACCAGCGCGAAGCAGTCGCCGCCGATGCCGGTCATCTGCGGCTCGCAGAGCCCCAGGAGCACGCCGCCGGCGATGGCCGCATCCATGGCCGAGCCGCCGGCCTTGAGGATGTCGATCGCGGCGGCGGCGGCCAGCGGATGCGAGGTGGCCGCCATGCCGTTCTCCGCGAAGACGGCGGAACGGCTGGGCAGGTGGAAGTCGCGCATGAATATCTCCCCCGGGGCTGCACTGGCGCGAGCCTACTGCAGATCCTTCGGGCGTCAATCTCGGGAAGGGAGGGGGAAGACCTCGGCGCCGCGCACTGGGTGGGGGCTATTACGACGCGACGCCGAGGGAAGCATATTGCAGCTACAGGGAGAGTTATCGCCTTGCTCTGTGTCGCTTTTGAGCAGGGAAAGGGGTCTTTTTGAGGCGCGGGGTGCGGCGGGCGTGGATGCCGTGTAAGGCGTTGTTTTGTTGGGGAAGAAAGAGGGGCTGGTGGCGCGCGGAAGGGCTGTCGCGGGGTGGAATCGGTGCAACCATGAGGCGGGAGGTGGCCGCGGTGGGGCAGGTCGCGGCGGTAGGCGAGGGCTGCCGGGCGGTCAGTCCGGGGGATGGGATCAGGCGATCAAGTCGGGAGCCGGGATCAGGCGACCAGACCTGGGGCTGAGATCGGCCGACCAGGTCGGGATCCGGGAAAGGTCAGTGGCGCGCCTGAGCCCACGCCGTTCTTGCCCGTACGCGCTGAGCCTCGTTCAGCCGTTGCCCGGCCCACCCGCAGCGCCAACTCAGCGCACCCCAAACACCCTCTCGCCACCCACCCCTCAGGGCGCCAGCACGATGTCCAGCACGTTCTCCTGGCCGCGGCGCATGTAGCGCACCTCGTCGGAGAGGCTGTGGATGATCGACAGCCCGAAGCCGCCCTCGGGCAGGCCGACCTTGCCCTCGATCACCGGCGGGGCCGGTTTGCGGAAGACCGAGGCGGGCACCGGGCTGCCGCGGTCGGCGATGCGCAGCCGGCAGCGGCGGCCGCTGGAGAATTCCAGCCGCAGCTCGCCCGCGCCCTCGGCGTGCTGGCCATGTTCCACGACGTTGTTCAGCGCCTCGGCGCAGACCAGGGCGACGCGGCCCGCAGGGGCGGCCTCGAAGCCCGCGCCGATCAGGTCGGCCTCGAAACGGCGGCAGGTCTCGCGCACCGAGAGGAGCGCTGCGGGCAGCGTGTAGAACAGCACCACCCCGGGCTGGGGGCGGTTCGAGGTGCGGTCTTGGATGCGATTCTGGGTGCGATCCTGGGCACCGGTCCGGGCGGCGGCGTTCTCAGGCATCTTCGGCGATCCCCGCGTCAAGCGTGTCATGGATGCGGAAGATCGTGTCCATCCGGGTCAGCCGGAAGACCGTGTCCACCGTGGGGTTGAGCCGCACCAGCTCAAGCTCCTGGCCCGCTTCGAGGTGTTTCATCACCGCGACGATGGCGCCGAGACCGCTGGAGTCGACGAAGCCGACCTGCCCCAGGTTCAGCAAGATGCGCCCCGGCGCGCCCGCCGTGACCGCGCGCATCGCGTCCTTGAACTCGATCGTGGCGGCGGCGTCGATCCGCTCTGCCAAGACGTGGACCACGCGGATCGCGCCGATATCTTCCGCTTCCAGCAACATGCCGCACCTCCTACCGGGATGCCGGCAGGGTAGGGAGCAGGGCTTACCAAAAGGTAAGCGACGCCGGGATTTCCGCGGATCAGCCCTCGGCGGGGGCGGTCAGCCCCTCGACGGTGGCCTGCAGCCAGGCGCGCAGGTCGTTGACCTGGGCCACGTAGCCCTCGAGCGCGGGGGCGGCGGCGGGGGCCATCTCGGCCAGCGGCGCGGCGTAGACATAGGCCGCCCCGGCGAGAAGCGCGAGCACCAGGACCAGCATCAGCCCGCGCCCGTAGCCCGAACGGCCCCGGTCCTCGGGGTCGGGCGCGCGGCCCTGCGGGGTCTCGACCGGGCGGCGGTCGCCGGCCGAGCGCAGCGTCTGGTTGATCTCGTCGACATCCGGCAGCATGCCGCTGCGGGCATTGGGGTCGGGCTGCTCGGGCGTCGCCTCGGCGGGCGCGGGCGCAGAGGGCGCCTCGCCCTCGGGGCCGCGCATCTTCTCCATCCGGGCGCGGGACTGGCGCGCGCGCTCGGCTTCCTCGTCCTCGGCCGGCGCGTCGAGGCCCAGGTCGGGCTGGCTTTCGATCGTGCCGCCCTCGGCGCGGCGGGCGAGCGCCTCGCGGCGGGCCTCCTCGCGCAGGACATTGGTGACCTCGGGGTCGAGCTCGCGGCGCGGCGCGGTGGCAGCGGCGCCCGGCGCGGGGCCTTCCTCGGGCGGCGGCAGGCCCTCGTCCTCGGGGGTCTCATGCGCCTCGGGCGCGGGCCGGGGGGTGATGTCGTCGGGGGCGGGATCGTCCTCGGGGGCGAAATCGGGATGATGCTCGAACCAGGTGTGCCCGCAGTTCGAACACTGCACGTCGCGGCCCGCCTCGGGGATGACTTCCGTCGGAACTTCGTATTGCGCGCCGCAATTGGGGCAGATCAGTCGCATCGAATTCGCGAAACCCTTGCCGGACAAACCATCATCGTTGCGAAACAATAGGCTGGCGGCCCCCCCGGTTAAAGCCGTTTTCGGCGCGGCTCCGGATTGAAACCGGGCCGATGCTCGGGCACAACATGGCCCGGAGTGCGAGGGAACAGGCGTGATCGAATTCGACCAGGTGGCCTATAGCTACGGTGGGGGCGAACTGCTTTCCGAGCTGTCGCTGAGCCTGCCGCCGGCCTCGTTCCATTTCCTGACCGGCCCCTCGGGGGCGGGCAAGACCACGCTTCTGAAGCTGTGTTACGGCGCGCTGCTGCCGACCGCGGGGCAGGTGCGTCTTTTCGACCGCGACGTCACCCGGATCGGCCGCGACGGCGTGGCCCTGGCGCGGCGGCGGATCGGGGTGGTGCACCAGGACTGCCAGTTCCTCGATCACCTCTCGGTCGCCGAGAACGTCGCCCTGCCGCTGACCGTCGCGGGCGAGGCCAATGCGGCGATGGAATCGGACCTGAGCGAGCTTCTGACCTGGGTCGGGCTGACCGACCGCGCCCATGCGCTGCCGCCCGAGCTCTCGGGCGGCGAGCGGCAGCGCGCGGCCTTAGCGCGGGCGGTGATCATGTCGCCCGACGTGATCCTGGCCGACGAGCCCACCGGCAACGTCGACTGGGACATGTCCCAGCGGCTCCTGCGGCTCCTGATCGAGCTCAACCGCATGGGCAAGACGGTGATGATCGCCACCCACGACCTGAGCCTGATCCGCGCCGCCAAGGCGCATGTGCAGGCCCGGGTGCTGCGGATCTCGAACCGGCGGCTGCAGCTCGCGGGGGCCGACCTGTGAGCGGGATGCGCGCCGATATCTCCGCCGCCTTCTCGCGCGAGGCGGGGGCCGACCGGGTGGTCCCGCCCTCGGGCTTCACGGTGCAGCTGACGCTGTTCTCGGCGGCGGCCATGGCCTTTCTCGCGGTCTTCGCCCTGGCGCTGTCGCTGGCCGCCGGGCGGCTCGCTGACCGCTGGGGCGACGAGCTGGCGCGTTCGGCCACGCTGCGGATCTCGGCGCCCGCCGAGGAGATGCCGCGCCAGACCGCCCGCGCGCTGGAGATCCTGTCCACCACGCCCGGCGTGGCCGAGGCCCGGGCGCTCAGCGACAGCGAGCAGCGCGGGCTTCTCGAGCCCTGGTTCGGCCCCGACCTGCCGCTCGACCAGCTGCCGGTGCCGCAGCTCATCGAGATCGCCGAGGGCCCGGAAAGGCTCGATGCCGCGGGGCTGCGGCTCAGGCTCCAGGCCGAGGTGCCGGGGGCGGTGTTCGACGATCACGCGCGCTGGCGCGAGCCGCTCCTGGCGGCGGCGGGCGGGCTGCGCTGGCTCGGGGCGGCGGCGCTGCTGCTGATCGCGGGGGCCATGGCGGCCATGGTGACCCTGGCGGCCAATGCCGCGCTGGCCGCCAATGCCCAGGTGATCGCGGTCCTGCGGCTGGTCGGCGCCACCGACGCCTATATCGCCGGGGCCTTCGTGCGCCGCTTCACCCTGCGTGCGCTCATGGGCGCGGCGGCGGGCACCGGGCTCGGGGTGCTGGCGGTGACGCTGATGCCCGACACCGGCGACACCGGCGGCGTGCTGACCGGCCTGGGCTTCGAGGGCGCGGGCTGGCTCTGGCCGCTGGCGGTGCCGAGCCTCGCCGCGCTGGTCGCGCTTGTTGCAACGCGGGCCGCGGCCCGCCGGGTTCTGGAGGATCTCGCCTGATGGCCCATGCGCTGCAATGGCTGCGCTCGCTCGCGCATATCGTGACGATCTACACCGCGATGCTGGTGATCGGCATCGCCTATTTCCCCTGGGCGCTGGTCTCGGCGCGGGGCGCCCGCGCGGCCTGCAAGACCTGGTGCCGCTTCACGCTCTGGACCGCGCGCTGGATGATCGGCCTGACCTACGAGATCCGCGGAGAGGTGCCGCAGGACGAGGTGGTCATCGCCGCCAAGCACCAGAGCTTCCTCGACATCATCCTGATCTTCTACGCGGTGCCGGCGGGCAAGTTCATCATGAAGCGCGAGCTCATGTATGCGCCGATCATCGGGCAATACGCGCTGAAGATCGGCTGCGTGCCGGTCGATCGGGGCAAGCGCGGCCAGGCGATCCGCAAGATGGTCGCCGATGTCGAGAAGGGCCGCGCCGAGGCCGGCCAGCTGATCATCTATTCCCAGGGCACCCGCGTCGCGCCGGGGGTGAAGGCACCCTACAAGGTCGGCACCTCGGTGCTTTTCGAACAGCTCGGCCAGGACTGCGTGCCGGTGGCGACCAACGCCGGGGTGACCTGGCAGCGCAAGGGCATCTACCGCCGCCCCGGCACGGCGGTGGTGGAGTTTCTGCCGCGCATCGCCGCGGGCACCGACAAGCGCGGCTTCCTCGCCCGGCTCGAGACCGAGGTCGAGGGCGCCTCGGACCGGCTCCTCGAAGAGGCCGGCGGCCCCGAGGGCCTGCGTCCCGCCCGGGCCCTCCGGTGACAGCCGCCCCGGCGCGGGAGACCCGCGCGGGCCGCCTTCTGATCTACGCGCCGGTGCCGCTGTACCGCGACGCCTCGGGCCTGCACGTCGAAGGCCAGGCCGTCGCGGGGCTGCGCCGCTGGGCCGACAACTTCGCCCATGTCACCGCCCTCATGCCCGAGCTGCCGGGCCCGCCGCCCCCGGGCTACCGGCCTGCGACCGCGCTCGACCCGCTTGCGGACCGGCTGCGCCTCGCACCCATTCCCGCCGCCTATCGCCCCGACGCCTTCCTGCGCGCCCTGCCCGCAGGGCTGCGCCAGATCGGCGCTCTGATCGATCAGGCCGACTACCTGAGCTTCGCCATCGGCGGGCTCTTCGGTGACTTGGGGGTCGGTCGCGTCCCTTCTGGCGCACCGCCGGGGCCGGCCCTTCGCGGTCTGGACCGACCGGGTGGAATCCGCGGTGCTGCGCGCCGAGCAGCGCGCGCCCAACCGAAGGGTTGCGCTGCGCGCGCGGCTCTACGCCGGGCCGACGGCGCTGCTCGAGCGCATGGCGATCCGCCGCGCGACGCTGGGGCTTTTCCACGGGCAGGAGACCTATGAGACCTATGCGCCGCAAGCCCGCCGGGCCGAGATGGTGCACGACATCTCCCTGACCCGCGCCGATCACATCACTCCCGAGGCCCTGGCGGCAAAGATCGCCCGGGCGGGCGAGGGCCCGCTGCAGATCCTCTACGTCGGGCGGCTCGCGCCGATGAAAGGGCCGATGGACTGGCTCGCCACGCTCGCCGCCCTGCGCGACGCGGGCATCGCCTTCGAGGCCCGCTGGATCGGCGAGGGCCCGTCCCGCGCCGAAGTCGAGGCCGAATGCGCCCGCCTCGGGCTCGAGGACCACGTGCGCTTCCCCGGCTTCCTGGGCGACCGCGCCGCGGTGCTCGAGGCCTGCCGCGCCGCCCATGTGCTGCTCTTCTGCCACCTGACCCCCGAGAGCCCCCGCAACCTGATCGAGGCGCTGGTCTCCGGCACCCCGATCCTCGGCTATGCCGACGCCTATGCCCGCGACCTGATCCGACCCGCCGGCGGCGGCCGCCTCGTTGCCCGCGGCGCGGTGCGCGAACTGGCGGGTGAGCTGGCCAGGCTCGCCCGCGACCGCGTGGCCCTCGCCGATCTCATCACCCGCGCCGCCCGCGACGGCACCCCCTTCGACGCCGACCGCGTCTTCGCCCACCGCAGCGCGCTGATCCGGAGGTATCTGGGGGCGGGTTGACGTTGTGGGCGTTGGGCCTGACGGGAGGAATTGGTTGAGGGCGGGGCGTTTTCTTGTGGGTCCGGGCCGCCTGCGGCGTCCCGGACCGGGGGGGCGCTGCCCCCTCAGCGGGCCATTGGCCCGCATTCACCCCCGAGGTATTTTTGCCAAGCTGAAGCTGCGGGGTGTGGCGCGTGTTGGGGTCTGGGCGCGCTTATGGGCGGCGGTGTGCTGGTGGCGCGCGGGGTGAAGGGGGCTTGTGGCGCCTGGGGCGTGTCGGACGAGCCGGGTGAGGTTTTTTTGGTGTGGCGTGTCGTCGAGCGATTGCGCTGCCTCGCCTGACGCCTGACGCCTGACGCCTGACGCCTGACGCCTGACGTCCGACGCGTAACGCCTGCGGGCTGTGCGGCGGGGCTGCGGGGGGAGGGCGTCGCGGCGCGGCGGGCGGGATTTGGGATTCCGCTCTGGGCCGGGACGCGCTAGCTCAGGGGATATGGATGTTGTCGTCGTCATCGCGATCATCGCGGCGCTGTTTCTGATCCTGGGCGTGGCCGAGCCGCTCGCGGGGCGGTTGCGGCTGCCCTACACGGTGATCCTGGCGCTGATCGGCATCGTGCTGGGCCTGCTGGCCTCCTTCTTCCTGCGCACCGAGCTGACCGATGCGCTGAACCCGGTGGCCTCGGCGATCCTGGATTTCCCGATCCGCTCGAACGTCTTCCTCTATGTCTTCCTGCCGACCCTGCTGTTCCAGGTGACGCTGGGCATGAACCTCAGGCGCATGGCCGACGACTGGGTGCCGATCCTGGTCCTGGCGGTGGTGGCGGTCTTCTTCTCGACGCTCGTGGTGGGCTACGCGCTGGCCTTCGTGAGCGGCATCGACCTCATCGCCTGCCTGCTCCTGGCGGCGATCATCTCGACCACGGATCCCTCGGCGGTGGTCTCGATCTTCCGCTCGATCGCCGCGCCGCGGCGGCTGGCGCGGATCATCGAGGGCGAGAGCCTGATGAACGACGCCGCGGCCATCGCGCTTTTCGGCCTCCTGATGGGCTTCGTCATGCGCGGGGTGCCCGACCCCTCGCTGCGCGACGCGGTGCTGCAGTTCCCGGGGCTGCTCCTGGGCGGCGCGGTGGTGGGCTTCGTCCTGGCGCGCTTCGCGGTCTTCATCATGTCCTTCTTCGACCGCTACGAGGCGGCGCAGATCTCGATCTCGGTGGCGCTGCCCTATTTCGCCTATATCGCCGCCGAGCAGATGTTCGGCGCCTCGGGCGTCATCGCGGTGGTGGCCTCGGGCATGACCATGACCGTCGCCGCGCCCGGGGCGATCAGCCCGACGAGCTGGGCCAACATGCGCGAGGTCTGGGTGCTCCTGTCGCATTGGGCGGGCGGGCTGATCTTCGTGCTGGCGGCGCTTCTGATCCCGCGGCTCCTGCAGGACGTGACGCTGATCGACGTGGCGCTGACGCTCTTCGTGGCGCTGGCGGCGCTCGGGGCGCGGGCGGTGATCCTCTTCGGGCTCCTGCCGGTGCTGGCGAAGCTGAGGATCTCGCCGCCGGTGGAGCGGCCCTACCGGGTGGCGATCCTCTGGGGCGGGCTGCGCGGCGCGGTGACCCTGGTGCTGGCGCTGGCGGTGACCGAGAGCCTGCGGGTGCCCGCCGAGACCCAGCGCATGGTCGGCATCCTCGCCACCGGCTACACGCTCTTCACCCTGGTGGTGCAGGGCACGACGCTGCGCTGGATGATCGGGCGGCTGGGGCTCGACAAGCTCTCGCCGCTCGATGCGGCGCTGGCCAAGCAGGTGGTCGCCGTGGCGCTGCAGACCGTCCGCGAGGAGGTGGCCGAGCGCACCCGCTCCTACGATCTCAGCCACGACATCGTGCGCTCGGAGGCGAAAAGCTTCGGCGAGCGGCTCGACGGGGCGGTGAAGGAGGCCGAAAGCTCGGTCGACGTGCTCGACCGCGACCGGATCACCCTGGGGCTGGTGGCGCTGGCCAGCGCCGAGCGGGACATCGTCTTGGAACGGCTGAAGGAGCGCGCGGTCTCCTCGCGGCTGGCGGACCGGATCCTGACCGACGTCGACCGGCTGGTCGAGGGCGCGCGGCAGTCCGGGCGGCTGGGCTATCGCCGGGCGGCGCGCGGGGCGGTGGGGCTGAACCGCTCGTTCCGGCTGTCGCTCTGGCTCTTCAACCGGCTGCGGATCTCGGGGCCGCTGGGGCGGCTGACGGCGGACCGCTTCGAGGTGCTGCTGCTGCAGGGGCTGGTGCTGCGCGACCTCGACGCCTTCATCGACCAGCGCATCCGCCGCATTCACGGCCGGCGGGTGGCGGAGCTGCTGCACGAGCTGCTCGCGCGGCGCACCGAAATGGTGGAACAGGCGCTCGACGGGCTGCGGCTGCAATACCCGGGCTACGCCGAGGAGCTCGAGCGGCGCTTCATCCGGCGCACCGCCATGCGGCTCGAGCGGCGCGAATACGACGAGCTGCTGGAGGAAGGGCTGATCGGGGTCGAGCTGCACACCGACCTCTCGCAGCGCCTCGCCCGCCGCATGGCCCGGGAGGACCGGCGCCCGGCGCTCGACATCGTCATGCAGAAGGCCGAGGTGGCGCGGCAGTTCCCGCTCTTCTCGGAGTTCGACGAGGCGACGCTGCGGCGGCTCTCGCGGGCGCTGGTCACCCGCTACGCCGCCGAGGGCGACACGATCCTGAGCCGCAGCGCGGCGCCGGACACGGTCTATTTCATCGCCTCGGGCGCGGTGGAGCTGCGCAGCCGCGGGGTCAGCTACCGGCTCGGGCGGGGCGAGCTGTTCGGGCAGCTCGCCATGCTGACCAAGACCGCACGGCGCAGCGAGGTGCGCGCCATCGCGCCCTCGACGCTCCTGGCGCTGGACGAGCGGCGCTTCCGGCGGCTCCTGCGGCGCTCCAAGCCGATGCAGAAGGCGGTGCGCGAGAGCGCCGAGAAACGCGGCATTCAGGTGCCCTACCTCGACGAACTGGCCGCCGGCGGCGGGTGAAATCCGCGCCCCGAAGGCTTAGATAGGGTGGATGGACAGAGACGCGCCAAGAGGATAGCCAGCCGGGCCATGGCCAAGAAGAAAGACGACAACCCGAACTACAAGGTGATCGCCGAGAACCGGCGCGCCCGCTTCGATTACAAGATCGAGGAGGACGTCGAATGCGGCATCGTGCTGCAGGGCTCGGAGGTGAAGTCGCTGCGTCTCAACCAGGCCAATATCGCCGAGAGCTACGCCGAGGTGAAGGACGGCGAGCTGTGGCTGATCAACTCTTACATCGCGCCCTACGAGCAGGCGATGTTCGGCCACGAGGACCGGCAGCCGCGCAAGCTCCTGGCCTCGAAGCGCGAGCTGGCGAAGTTCTGGAACGAGACCAGCCGCAAGGGCATGACGCTGGTGCCGCTGGTCCTCTACTTCAATCACCGCGGCATCGCGAAGATCAAGATCGCGCTGGCCAAGGGCAAGAAGACCGTCGACAAGCGCGAGACTGCCGCCAAGCGGGACTGGAACCGGCAGAAGCAGCGGCTCCTGAAGGAGAACGGCTGAACTTGCCTCTCGGGGGGCCCCGTTCTAAGCACTGGAGCGACCCTGACCTGACCGAGGTGGCGAAAGTGACCGACGATCCCCGGACCCTCGTCTCGACCGACTGGCTGGCCCAGCATCTGAACGACCCCGACCTGCGGGTCATCGACGCGAGCTGGTATCTGCCGGCCATGCAGCGCGACGCCAAGGCCGAATACGAGGCGGCCCATATCCCCGGCGCGCGCCATGTCGACATCGACGCGCTGAGCGACGCGCGCTCGGAGCTGCCGCATATGGCCCCGCCGCCCGAGAAGTTCATGTCGCGGATGCGGGCGCTCGGCATCGGTGACGGCCACCAGGTGGTGGTCTACGACGGCGCGGGTCTGTTCTCGGCCGCGCGGGTCTGGTGGATGTTCAAGCTCATGGGCCACATGGATGTGGCGGTGCTCGACGGCGGCTTCCCGAAGTGGCAGGCCGAGGGCCATCCGGTCGAGGACATGGCCCCGGTGATCCGCGACCGGCACATGACCGTGCGGCGCCAGGCGCATCTGGTGCGCGACGTCACCCAGGTTTCCTCGGCCGCCAAGCTCGGCGATCACGAGATCATCGACGCCCGCCCGGCGGCGCGCTTCGCCGGCAGCGACCCCGAGCCGCGCCCGGGGCTGCGCGCGGGCCATATCCCGGGCTCCAAGAACCTGCCCTTCACCGCGCTTCTGAACGGCGACGGCACGCTGAAATCCCCCGAGGCGCTGCGCGCCGCCTTCGAGGCCGCCGGCGTCGATCTCGGCAAACCCGCGATCACCTCCTGCGGCTCGGGCGTGACCGCCGCGGTGCTGAGCCTCGCCATGGAGCGCTTCGGCAAGCGCGACCATTCCCTCTATGACGGGTCCTGGTCCGAATGGGGCCAGTTTCCGACCCTGCCCGTCGCAACCGGAGAAGATTGATGTTCGAACATCTCAAGGACCAACCCGCCGACAAGATCCTGGCGCTGATGCAGGCCTACAAGGAAGACCCGCGCGAGGAGAAGATCGACCTCGGCGTCGGCGTCTACAAGGACGCCAGCGGCAACACCCCGATCATGAGGGCGGTCAAGGCGGCCGAGAAGCGGCTCTGGGACGAGGAGCAGACCAAGGCCTATACCGGGCTGGCGGGCGATCCGCTCTTCGGCGAGCGCATGGCTTCGCTGGTCCTGGGCGACGCGGTCTCGCTCGACAGCGTGGCGCGGGTCGCGACCCCGGGCGGCACCGGCGCGGTGCGCCAGGCCTTCGACCTGGTGCGCATGGCCAACCCCGAGGCGCGGGTCTTCGTCTCCGATCCGACGTGGCCCAACCACCTGTCGATCCTGAAGCACATGGGCATCGCGCATGTGCCCTACCGGTATTTCGACGCCGAGACCGGTGGCGTGGATTTCGACGGCATGATGGAAGACCTCGCGGGCGCGGGCAAAGGCGACATCGTGCTGCTGCACGGCTGCTGCCACAACCCGACCGGCGCGAATCTCACCATGGAGCAGTGGAAAGAGGTCGCCGACCTGGTGAACAAGACCGGCGCGGTGCCGATGATCGACATCGCCTACCAGGGCTTCGGCGACGGGCTCGAGGCCGATGCCGGCCCGACCCGGCTGATCGCGGCGCATTGCCCCGAGGTGCTGATCGCGGCCTCCTGCTCGAAGAACTTCGGCATCTACCGCGAGCGCACCGGCTGCCTGATGGCGGTCGCCCATGAGGCCGGGCGGCACAAGACCAATCAGGGCACGCTGGCCTATCTCAACCGGCAGAACTTCTCCTTCCCGCCGGACCATGGGGCGCGGCTGGTGCTGATGATCCTCGGCGACGACAAGCTGCGCGCCGACTGGGAGGCCGAGCTCGAGGAGGTGCGCCTGGGCATGCTGGAGCTGCGCGAACAGCTCGCGCGCGAGCTGCGCGAGCTTTCGGGCTCGGACCGCTTCGGCTTCCTGGCCCAGCACCGCGGCATGTTCTCGCGCCTGGGCGTCGGGCCCGAGAAGGTCGAGGCGCTGCGCGAGAAGCACGGGGTCTACATGGTCGGCGACAGCCGGATGAACATCGCCGGGCTGAACGCCGAGACCGTGCCGAAACTGGCGCGCGCGATCATCGACGTGGGCATCTGATCTGGCGGAGCGGGCGGCCTTATGGGCCGCCCGCGCATGTCATGTCGCCCGGGGCCGGGGGCCCCGGTCTCCGGTGCGCCTTCGGCGGGAGAGTATTTTCGGCCCGGTCATGCTGCGGGGCGGGGTGCATTTGCCCCGGCGAGGCGCGCGGGTTTGGTCTGTTTTTTGGGGGTTGGATTGTGAGGGGCCGTGTCCGGGGTGGGGCGCGGCTTTTTTGTTGTCGGGGGCCGCGTTGGGGCCGCGGAAGTCGCCGGGGTTGGCCTGCTTTCTTGAAATGTTGGTGCCGCGCCTGAGGGGGCGGGAGTGGCCCCGCCGGTGGTGACCGGCGAGGCCTGGTCTGCTGCCAGAGGGGGAGCCCCATTGGCCGCATGACCGGGCGCGGCCATCGGCGCTCCCGCCTGTTCCGCCGGGGCAGATTGCGGGCGGGAGGGTTAATGTGGCGTTAAAGCCGCCCGGTCACGCCCGGTGGTAGGGCGTGCCAGCAAGGATCGCGGTGGCGCGGTAGATCTGTTCCGAGAGCATCACGCGCGCCAGCATATGCGGCCAGACCATCTCGCCGAAGCCCAGCGTCATCTCGGCCTCGTCGCGGAGCGTGGGGTCGATCCCGTCGGCGCCGCCGATCACGAAGGCCACGTCCTGCCGCCCGGTGTCGCGCCAGCCCGCCAGCGTCTCGGCGAAGCCCGGCGAGGAGAGCCGCCGCCCGCGTTCGTCGAGACAGCAGGTCAGCGCGCCGCGCGGCAGGGCGCCGCGCAGAAGCGCGGCCTCGGCCGCCGGGCCGCCCCCCTTGCGGTCCTCGACCTCGTTGAGCTGGACGGAAGAGATCCCGAGCGCGCGCCCGGCCCTGCGGGCGCGGTCGAGGTAGTCGTCGACGAGCATCTTCTCCGGCCCGCGCTTGAGCCGCCCGACGACGCAGAGATGCAGCCGCATTACTGGGGCGTGCGGCCGGTGGGCGTGGGCACCCACATCTTCTCGATCTGGTAGAACTCGCGGACTTCCGGGCGGAAGACATGGACGATCACGTCGCCGCTGTCGATCAGCACCCAATCGCCGGTTTCCTTGCCTTCGACCTTGGAGAGCAGGCCATGCGCCTGCTTCAGGTCCTCGACCACCTTGTCGGCGATCGCGCCGACCTGGCGCGAGGAGCGGCCCGAGCAGACCACCATGTAATCGGCCATGGCGGATTTGCCGCGCAGGTCGATCTGCACGGTGTCGTCGGCCTTCATGTCATCGAGGGACTTGCGGATCAGGGCGAGGGTGTCCTCGCTCGAGTGATCTGCATGGGTCGGGCCCGTCACGGGGCCGCCCTGTTCAGCGGTGGACGCCGCGGACGCGTGTGGCAACAGGACGATGTCCTCCTTCGGTTACGGCGCGGGGATACGCTCCCGCGCGAGGCGTGGTGTAAAGATAGCATCGGGGGCATGAAATCTCAATGACAGGGCCTTGAGGCCGGCGAGAGCCGGTCAGGCGCCATAAGGCACCCAGACCGACTTCACCTCGGTGGCGGCATCGTGGAAGGCGCGGGCGCCGCCCTCGGGGCCGAACCAGTCGCGCTCGCGGCCCTGGTCGACCAGCGTGCGCTTGAGATTGCCCGCCGCGCGGCGCTCGATCTCGCCCGAGAGATCGGCCCCGGAGAAGCTCCAGAGCGCGTCGAGATCGGCGTGATCGGCCAGCGTCTTGGCGAGGTCCGCATGCGGGCCTGTCAACAGGTTCACCGCGCCCGCGGGCACATCCGAGGTCTCGAGAAGCTGGGTCACTTCCTGGGCGATCAGCGGGAAGGGCTCGGAGGCCACCAGCACCAGCCGGTTGCCCATGGCGAGCGCCGGGGCCATGAGCGACACCAGCCCCAGCAGCGGCGCCTCGTCGGGGCAGAGCGCGCCAAGGACACCCACCGGCTCGCGCAGCGCCATGGCCAGGCCGCGCATCGGCACGGCGCGGGCCTCGCCGGCGAATTTGTCGGCCCAGGCGGCGGCCTCGAAAAGCCGGGTGATCGCGGTCTCGACCTCCTTGGCGCCGGTCTTGCTGCCGGTCATCGCGTCGAGACGCGCGGCCAGTTCGGACGCGCGGGCCGAGAGGTTCTCGCCCAGGTAATAGAGCACCTGCGCGCGGTTGTGCGCGGTGGCCCCGGACCAGCCCTTGGCGGCGCGGGCGGCCTCCACGGCGTTGCGCACGTCCTTGCGGTTGGCGATGGGCGCCTGGCCGAGGACCCGGCCCTTGGCGTCATAGACAACCTGCGCGTAGCCGCCGTCGGGCCGCGCCTGCTTGCCGCCGATGAAGAGCTTGGCGGTGCGGTCCACCGGCTGCGGCTCGGCCTCGGCACCGGCGAAGGGCGCGATGCGCTTCTTGGCCTTCGGTTTGCCCGCGGGCTTGGTGTAGGCCAGCAGCCCCTCGGGCCCGCCCTCGCGGCCGAAGCCCGACTCGCGCATGCCGCCGAAGGGGGCGGAGGCGTCGAACATGTTGGTGCCGTTCACCCAGACCACGCCCGCGACCAGCTTCGGCGCGATGTCGAGCGCGACGTTGATGTTCTCGGACCAGACCGAGGCGGCCAGCCCGTAGCGGGTGTTGTTGGCCAGTTCCACCGCCTCGGAAGGCGTGCGGAAGGTGGTCGAGACCAGGACCGGGCCGAAGATCTCCTCCTGCATGAGCGGGGAGGCGGGCGAGAGGTCCGAGATCAGCGTCGGCGGGTAGAAGCAGCCCTCGGGCACCGGACAGGCGGCGCGGTAGACCGAGCCCTCGGCGCCCTCGACCAGCGAGGTGATCCGGGCGAGCTGCTCGGGATGCACGATGGCGCCCACGTCGATCGACTTGTCGAGAGGATCGCCGAGGCGCAGCTTGTCCATCCGCGCGGTGAGCTTGGCGTGGAAGCGTTCGGCGACGCCCTCCTGCACCAGAAGCCGCGAGCCCGCGCAGCAGACCTGCCCGCCGTTGAACCAGATCGCATCGACCAGCCCTTCGACCGCGCTGTCGAGATCGGCGTCCTCGAAGACGATGTAGGGCGACTTGCCGCCCAGCTCGAGGGTCAGCGCCTTGCCGCTGCCGGCGGTGGCCTGGCGGATCTTGCGGCCGACCTCGGTGGAGCCGGTGAAGGCCACCTTGTCGACCTCCGAGGCGACCAGCGCCGCGCCGGTGGCGCCATCGCCGGTGACGATGTTGACCACGCCCTTGGGCAGGCCCGCCTGGCGGCAGATGTCGGCGAAGAGAAGCGCGGTGAGCGAGGTCCATTCCGCCGGCTTCAGCACCACGGTGTTGCCCATGGCCAGCGCCGGGGCGACCTTCCAGGCCAGCATCAGGAGCGGGAAGTTCCAGGGCACCACCTGGCCGCAGACGCCATGGGCGACGCGGCCGGGCACGGTCTCTTCCATGAGCTGGGCGCAGCCCGCGTGGTAGTAGAAATGCCGCTGGGCGGTGGGGATGTCGATGTCGCGGCTCTCGCGGATCGGCTTGCCGTTGTCGAGGCTCTCGAGCACCGCGAAGAGCCGCGAGTGCTTCTGCAGAAGCCGGGTAATCGCGTAGAGGTGCCGCGCGCGGCCGGGGCCGCCGAGCTTTTCCCAGGCAGCTTGGGCCTTGCGCGCGGCGGCGACCGCGGTGGCGACGTCGTCCTCGGTGCCCTGGGTGATCTCGGCCAGCACCTCGCCATTGGCGGGGTTCGTGGTCTCGAAGGTCTCGCCGGGCTTGGTGAAGCCGCCGTCGATGAAATGCCCGAAGCGCGCGCCCTGGTCGGTGATCCAGGCCAGCGCGTCGCCGGCCGCCTCGGGGGCGGGGCCATAGTCCATCGTCTCGAAGATCTCTTTCACGCCCATGTTCGCCTCACGCCATCGCATGCCGCCAGGACGCCGAATAGGCCCCGGTAACATGGTGTTCCAATTGCCGCTCGATATCGCCCAGAAGGCTGGAGGCGCCGAAGCGGAAGAGATGCGGAGACAGCCAGTCGTCGCCCAGCTCCTCCTTGATCAAGGCCAGGTAGGTCAGCGCGTCCTTGGCCTTGGAGATGCCGCCCGCGGGCTTGTAGCCGACGCGGAAGCCGGTGGCCTCGTGGAAGTCGCGGATCGCGCGGATCATCACCAGGCTGACGGGCAGGGTGGCGTTGACGCCTTCCTTGCCGGTCGAGGTCTTGATGAAATCCGCCCCGGCCATCATGCACACCAGGCTCGCCCGGGCGACGTTCTGCAGGGTTCCCAGCTCGCCGGTCGCGAGGATCGCCTTCACATGCGCCTCGCCGCAGGCCTGGCGGAAGGCGCGCATCTCGTCGTAGAGCGCCTGCCAGTTGCCGGTCAGCACGTGGCGGCGCGAGATCACGATGTCGATCTCCTGGGCGCCGGCCTCCACGCTTTCGCCGATCTCGGCCAGCCGCAGGTGGAAGGGCGAGAGCCCGGCGGGAAAGCCGGTCGAGACCGCGGCGACCGGAATGCCCGAGCCTTCGAGGCAGGAGACCGCGGGCGCCACCATGTCGTGGTAGACGCAGACCGCCCCGGTGGTCAGCCCGGTCAGCCCCAGCGTCTCGAGGAGGTCGGCGCGCACCGGCTGGCGCGCCTTGGCGCAGAGCCGGCGCACCCGTCCCTCGGTGTCGTCGCCCGCCAGGGTGGTCAGGTCGATCATCGAGATCGCCCGCGCCAGCCAGGCGGCCTGGTGGTCCTTTTTCACGCTGCGCCGTCCCGGCAGCGTCGCGGCGCGCCGTTCGATGGCCGAGCGGTTGGCGGTCGCGCGCATCACCCAGTCGAGGTCGAGCGCGGTCCCGGGGTTCCGGGGCTCGACGGTCTGCGGCAGGAGCGTCGCGGTCGTTGTGCTTTGCATGTGGCCGGTCTTTCCTTGTCTTGGCCGGAAAGTCGCATGGCCCGGAGCCGGGAGCAAGAAGTGCCGCTCCGTCACGTCACCCGGGCCGCGGGCCCGCGCAAGGCGCGATTGTGCGCTGGCGCAAAGCCTCTCCGCGCAGGCGGCATGGACCCGCCGGGCGGGGCCCATAGTTTCTGATCCAAGCGATAGGAGGAACTCATGGGCAAGCTCGTCAACGGCGAATGGAAAGACCAGTGGTACGACACCTCGAAGACGGGCGGGAAATTCGTCCGCTCCGAGACCAAGTTCCGCAACTGGATCACCCCCGACGGCAGCGCTGGCCCCTCGGGCGAGGGCGGCTTCCCGGCGGCAAGCGGGCGCTACCACCTTTATGTCAGCTATGCCTGCCCCTGGGCGCATCGGGCGCTGGTCTTCCGCAAGCTCAAGGGGCTCGAGGAGCACATCGGCGTCTCGGTGGTGCATCCCGACATGCTCTCGGACGGCTGGACCTTCGAGAGCGACTATCCCGGCGCCACCGGGGACCAGCTTTACGGGCTGCCCTTCGCGCGGGACATCTACCTCAAGGCCGATCCCGAGATCTCCGGCCGGGTCACCGTGCCGATCCTCTGGGACAAGGAGCGCGAGACCATCGTGTCGAACGAATCGGCCGAGATCATCCGCATGTTCAACTCGGCCTTCGACGGGCTGACCGGCAACCGCGACGACTACTGGCCCGAGGAGCTGCGCGAGGCGATCGAACCGGTGAACGCGCGGATCTACGACACGGTGAACAACGGCGTCTACAAATCCGGCTTCGCCACCTCGCAAGAGGCCTATGACGCCGCGGTCTATCCGCTCTTCGAGACGCTGGACTGGATCGAGGAGCGGCTGGCCGAGAACCGCTATCTCATGGGCGACCGGGTGACCGAGGCCGACTGGCGGCTCTTCACCACGCTCATCCGCTTCGACAAGGTCTACCACGGCCACTTCAAGTGCAACCGCAACCGGATCGTGGATTTCCCCCATCTCTGGGGCTACCTGCGCGAGCTCTACCAGTGGCCCGGCGTCGCCGAGACGGTGAACTTCGACCACATCGTGCGGCACTACCACTACAGCCACGAGTCGGTGAACCCGCACCGCATCGTGCCCATGGGCCCGGCGCTCGACCTGATGGCGCCGCATGGCCGCGACCGGCTGAAGGCCGCCTGAGCGGGCCATGCCCGGGGCGGCGCGCTTCCCAGCCCGCCCCGGCGCTGCTAGAGACCGCGCGATTTCAGAACCACACCGGGGGAAACCCATGTTCCGAACGACCGCCCTAGCGCTGGCCTTCCTGGCCATGCCCGCCTCGGCCTTCGCACAGGCCTGCGGCGGCGATTTCACCGCCTTCAAGGCCGGCCTCAAGGAGGAGGCCGTGGCGCGCGGCATCGCGCCCGCCAGCGCCGAGCGTTTCCTGGCCTCGGTCAGCCGCGACCAGTCGGTCCTGGCCGCCGACCGCCGCCAGGGCATCTTCCAGGCGCCCTTTATCGACTTCTCGCGCCGCCTGATCAGCCAGAACCGGCTCGACCGGGGCCGCCAGATGGGCGAGCGCTACGATGCCACTTTCGACCGCATCGAGGAGCGCTTTGGCGTGCCGCGCGGCGTGCTCCTGGCCTTCTGGGCCTTCGAGACGGACTTCGGCGCGGTGCAGGGCGACTTCAACACCGCCGACGCGCTGGCGACCCTGGCGCATGACTGCCGCCGCCCCGAGCTCTTCCGCCCGCAGGTCTTCGCCGCGATGGAACTGGCCGAACGCGGCGATTTCGACCCGGCGACCACCACCGGCGCCTGGGCCGGCGAGATCGGCATGGTGCAGATGCTGCCCGAGGACATCCTGACCAACGGGATCGACGGCGACGGCGACGGCAAGGTGACGCTGAAGACCTCTGAAGAGGACGCGCTGATGTCCGGCGCGGCGATGCTGGCCGATCTCGGCTGGCGCGCGGGCGAGCCCTGGCTCGAGGAGGTCTCGCTGCCGGCGGAGTTCGACTGGTATCAGACCGGGCTCGAAACCCGGAAGCCCGCGGGCGACTGGGCCGCCATGGGCGTCAGCGCCCGCGACGGCGAGATCGACCGCCCGGACCTGCCCGCCTCGATCCTGCTGCCGCAGGGCAAGGACGGCCCGGCCTTCCTCGCCTATCCCAATTTCCCGGTGCTCTTCGAGTGGAACAAGAGCTTCACCTATGTGCTGACCGCCGCCTATTTCGCCACCCGCCTCGAGGGCGCGGGGATCTACGACGCGGGCAATCCCGCGCCCGGTCTCTCGGGCGAAGAGATGGTGCGGCTCCAGGAAAAGCTGCAGGCGCGCGGCTATGACGTGGGCGGCGCCGACGGCATCCTCGGCGCGGGCACCCGCGCGGCGGTGCGCGACGTCCAGCGCGAGCTGGGCCTGCCGGCGGACGCCTGGCCGACGCGCGAGCTGCTGAATCGGCTGTAAGCAAGATCCAGGCGCCGGGCCCTGCCGCTTGGGCGGGGCCCGCGGGGCGCCTCAGGCCACCATCTTCTCGGCCTTCTTGAGGTCGACCGAGACAAGCTGGCTGACCCCCTGTTCCTGCATCGTCACCCCGAAGAGCCGGTCCATGCGCGCCATGGTCACCGCGTGGTGGGTGATGATCAAAAAGCGCGTGTCGGTGCGGCGGCACATCTCGTCGAGCATGTCGCAGAAGCGGGTCACATTGGCGTCGTCGAGCGGCGCGTCGACCTCGTCGAGGACGCAGATCGGCGCGGGGTTCGCGAGGAAGACCGCGAAGATCAGCGCCAGCGCGGTCAGCGTCTGCTCACCGCCCGACAGGAGCGACAGGGTCGAGAGCTTCTTGCCCGGCGGCTGGCACATGATCTCGAGCCCGGCTTCCAGCGGGTCGTCGCTTTCGACCATGACGAGGTTCGCCTCGCCGCCGTTGAAGAGATGCGTGAAGAGCATCGAGAAATTGGCGTTCACCTGCTCGAAGGCGGTCAGGAGCCGCTCGCGGCCCTCGCGGTTGAGCGAGGAGATGCCGGTGCGCAGGGCCTTCACCGCCTCTTCGAGGTCGGCCTTCTCGCTGGCGAGCGTGTCGTGTTCCTCCTGGACCTCGCGGGCGTCCTCCTCGGCGCGCAGGTTGACCGCGCCGAGCGCGTCGCGCTGGCGTTTCAGCGCGTTGACCTGGGTGTCGATCTGGTCGGCGGCGGGGATCTCCTCGGGGGTGACGTCGAGCCGGGTCAGCAGCGCCTCGGGGGTGGTTTCCTGTTCCTCGTCGATGCGCTCGGCGGCGGTCGTCACCGCCTCGCGGGCAGCCTCGGCGCGGGCCTCGGCGGCGGCGCGGGCCTCGCGCGCCTCGGAGGCCAGCCGTTCGGCCTCGCGCTCGCCGGTCACGGCGTCGCGCAGCAGGGTCTCGGCCTCGGCCAGGGTGTCGGCGGCGGTGCGGCGGCGGGCCTCGGCCTCCTCGATGGAGCGGCTGAGCTTGTCGTGCTGCGCCTCGAGCTCGGCCGGCCGGTCCTTGGCCTCGGCCAGTTCCTCGGCGGCCAGGTCCTTGCGCTCGGCCAGTTCCGCGCTGCGGCCCTTGGCGGTCTCGAGCCGGTGGCGCCAGCCCGAGAGCTCCTTGGTGACCTGCTGGCTGCGGGCGGTGCGGGCCTCGCCCTCGCGGCGCAGCTCGTCATGGGCGGAGCGCTTGGCCATCATGGTCATCCGCGCCGCCTCGACGGTCAGCTTGATGTCCTCGACCTCGGCGCGGGCGGCCTCGAGGTCGCCCAGCTCGGCGACGCTGCGCTCGGCCTCGGTGACCTGCTTGCGCGCGGCGGTGGCCTCGTCCTCGTGGCGCCCGACCGAGAGCCGCGCGCTGTCGAGCCGCCCTTCGGCCATGTCGCGGTCGGCCTCGGCGCGGTTCAGCGTCCGGCTCGCCTCGGTCACCGCCTGGTCGGCGGCGCGGCGGGCTTCGCGGGCCTCCTTGTCGGCGCGGGTCAGATCGGCCAGCCGGGTCTGCAGCGCCTCATGCGCCTGGCGCGCGCCGGCGAGCTGCGATTCGGCGCGGTTGACCTCCTGCTTCAGCGCCTCGAGGCGGTTCAGCTGCTCGAGCCTGAGCGCCGCGGCCGAGGGCATGTCCTCGGACCAGGCGCGGTAGCCGTCCCAGCGCCACAGATCGCCGTCGCGGCTGACCAGCCGCTGGCCCGGCTTCAGGTGGCGCTGCAGCGCCGTGCCGTCCTCGGGCTCGACCAGGCCGATCTGGCTCATCCGGCGTTCCAGGACGTCGGGCACCGAGACATGCTGGGTCAGCGCGGTGACCCCCTGGGGCAGTGGCTGGGCGGCGTCATAGGCCGGCAGCACGGTCCAGCCCGAGGGGCCGTCGGCCTCCACCTCGGGGGCGCGCAGATCGTCGGCGAGCGCGGCGCCGAGCGCCTTTTCGAAGCCCTGTTCGACCTGCAGCCGGTCGAGGATCTGCCCGCCCTCGGCGGTGTCGCGGTCGAGAAGCCGCGCCAGCGCCGTGACCTCGGCGCTGAGCGCGTTCAGCTCGCCCTCGGCGGAGCTGCGTTCGCTGCGCGCCTCGGCCTCGCGCGACTGGGTCTCGGCGCGGGCGGCCTCGGCCTCGGAGAGGACCTCCTCGGCGCGGGCGGCGGTGTCCTGGGCCTGGGCCAGCTCCTCGGCGGCGGCGGTCTTGCGGTCGGTCGTGGCCTCGAGCCGCGCCTCGGCCTCGCGCACGGTGTCGCGGGCGCGGGCGGCCTCGCCCTCGTGGCGGTCGAGGGTCTTCTGCATGTCGGCGAGGTAGCGATGCGCCGACTGGTGGCGCGCGGCGAGCCGGGCGACATCCTCGGTGCGCTCGGACAAGAGCCCCTCGCGGTCCTGCAGGACCGCGGCCGCGTCATGCGCGGCCTCCGAAGCCTCGGCGACGCGGTCCTCGTGGCCTTCGCCGGCGCGGGCCAGCTCGCGGGCCTCCCATTCGAGCCGTTCGATGGTCTCGCCGGCGTCGCGGTTCAAGCCGCTCTCGCGGTCGATGTCATGGGTGAGCTGGTCGATGCGCCGGGTCAGCGTGTTGATCGTATCCTCGGCGCGGGCCTTCTCGTCCTTGAGCGTGTCGCGCTCCACGGTCAGCCGCTGCAGGATCGCGGCGGCGACGGATTCCTCGTCGCGGAGCGGCGGCAGGCGCTCTTCCTGGGCCTCGCGCTGGGTGGCGGCCTCGCGCGCGGCCTTCTCGGCACGGGCGGCGCCGCTGACGCGTTCGCGCAGGGCCTCTTCGGCGCGGGCGCGGGCGGTGTCGGCGTCGCGCCAGCGGCGGTAGAGAAGCAGCCCCTCGGCCTGCCGCAGCTCCTCGCCGATGGCGCGGTAGCGGGCGGCCTGCCGGGCCTGCCGCGCGAGGCTCGAAAGCTGGCTCGCGAGCCCCTCGATCACGTCGTCGACGCGGGTGAGATTGGCCTCGGTGTTCTTCAGCTTCAGCTCCGCCTCGTGGCGGCGCTGGTAGAGGCCCGCGATGCCGGCGGCATCCTCGAGGATGCGGCGCCGCGACTTCGGCTTGGCGTTGATCAGCTCGGAGATCTGGCCCTGCCGGACCAGCGCCGGCGACTGCGCCCCGGTCGAGGCATCGGCGAAGAGCATCTGCACGTCGCGCGCCCGGGTGTCCTTGCCGTTGGCCTTGTAGGCCGAGCCCGCGTCGCGGGTGATGCGGCGGATGATCTCGAGCTGGTCGCTGTCGTTGAAGCCCGAGGGGGCGAGCCGTTCGCTGTTGTCGATCTGCAGCGTGACCTCGGCGAAGTTGCGCGCCGGGCGCGAGCCCGAGCCCGCGAAGATCACGTCTTCCATGCCGCCGCCGCGCATGGCGGTGGGGCGGTTCTCGCCCATGACCCAGCGCAGCGCTTCGAGCAGGTTGGACTTGCCGCAGCCGTTGGGCCCGACGACGCCGGTCAGCCCGTCGGCGATGATCAGGTCCGTGGGGTCCACGAAGCTTTTGAAGCCGGTGAGTTTGAGTTTCGAAAAGCGCAAAGGCCCGGGCCCCCGATTCCGCGTTTGACGACGATGGTGGCCGCGCGGGTCGCGGCGAGTCAAACAAAATGCCGCTCATATGGCGGTGATCCGCTCGTTATCCACAAGATATCGGCGGATGAGCGAGATTTGGCATGGTTGACCGCGGCGCGAACCACGGGTTCTCTGTGCCGCGCAGCAGCAAGAGACAGGCCGCCCCATGCCCCTCCGCATCGCAAAGGTCGACCCCTTTTCGCCCCCGATCGCGGCGGTTCTGCGCCAGAGCCACGCGCTGATGCAGGCGATGTTCCCGCCCGAGGAGAATGCGTTCCTGGACCTGCCCGCGCTCGCCGCGCCCGAGGTGACGCTCTGGGCGGCGTTTGAGGGGGTGGAGGGCGTTGCGCTCGACGGTGCGGCTCTGGATGATGCCGAGGTTTTAGGCACCGTGGCGCTCAAACGCGAGGACCGTGCCGGGCGCGCCCCCGAGCGCACCGGCGAGGTAAAATCCCTCTTCGTCAGCGAAGCCGCCCGCGGACGCGGGGTGGGCGAGGAGCTTCTCGCCCATCTCGAGACCGAAGCGCGGGCCGAGGGCCTCACCGTCCTGCGCTTGGAGACCGGGCGCGGCCTGGACGCGGCGCGACGGCTCTACGAGCGGGCGGGTTTCAGCGAGCGCGGGGTCTTTCCGCCTTATGTGCCCAACCGTTCGAGCCTGTTCTTCGAGAAGCGCCTTGGCGGTGAGCAGAGCTGAGGGATCTTTCACCGCACCGCACCGCACCGCACCGCACCGCACCGCACCGCACCGCACCGCACCGCACCGCACCGCACCGCACCGCACCGCACCGCACCGCAGGTTGCAGGGCGCTACATCAGGTCTGCTGGTGGTGGGAGGTGGCCTCCACACCGCCGGTCGCCGGGCGTAACCTCCTCGCCCAACCTTCACCACCACGCCAACCCACCCCAAACCCTCACCGCCGCCGGCAGCTCAGCGCGATGTCGCTCGCCGTGAGGCCGCCGCCGAGGTCGCGGCTTTGGGTCAGCGCCTCGCAGCTCCAGTAGCGGTTGCGCGGGGGCGGCGGCGGGTCGGGGCCGCCGGGGCAGGCGAGGCCGAGGAGCATCATCGCCTGGTCGCCGGTCACCCAGGCCACCCGGCAGCCGGTGCGCCGTTCCGCGGCCGTGCCGGCCTTGCGCGCCACCGGCTGGAAGCGCGGCAGCCATTCCGGCGAGACGCGCTGCGCCTCCAGAAGCGGGCCGTCGCGGCGGAGGAGGAAGCGCGAGCCGTCCTGCGTCACCGTCTCTGCGGGCAGACCGGAAAACCCCGGGCCGCCGGAATTGCAGGACAGACAGAAACAGGCCGCGAGCAGGGCCAGGACACGGATCACCATGCCCGCATCCTGCCGCGCGACCTCTCAAGTAAGGGTTAACGCCCGCGCCATTTTGCCGAAAGCGCGCTCAGCCCCTGGGCCAGGAAGGTCACATCCGCGCCGACGGCCACAAATTGCGCCCCGGCCTCGAAATGCGCCGCGATGGCCGCGTCCGAGAAGTCGATGATGCCGCCGGCCTTCTCCGAGGCG
Organism: Roseivivax sp. GX 12232; assembly: GCF_021272185.1. Lineage (GTDB taxonomy): Bacteria > Pseudomonadota > Alphaproteobacteria > Rhodobacterales > Rhodobacteraceae > Roseivivax. The sequence goes on along the minus strand of NZ_JAJSEC010000006.1, from coordinate 29,002 downwards.
GCGATGCGCGCCAGCGTCTCGGCCACCACCTGGCGCATCTCGGGCGCATCGGCGCGGCCCGGGTAGCCCAGGTCGGCCGACAGATCGGCGGGGCCGACGAAGACCCCGTCGACGCCCTCGACCGCGAGGATCTCGTCCAGCGCCTCGAGCGCGGCGCCGGTCTCCACCTGCACGATCAGGCACATCTGGTCGTTGGCGCTGGCGACGTAATCCTTGTCCCGCCCGAAGTTAGTCGCGCGGCCCAAGGCGCCGCCCATGCCGCGGATGCCCTCGGGCGGGTAGCGCATGGCGCGGACCAGCGCGCGGGCCTCCTCGGCGGAGTTCACCATGGGGATCAGCAGCGTCTGCACCCCGGTGTCGAGCACCTGCTTGATCAGCCAGGGCTCGCCCATGGGCAGGCGCACGATCGGGTGGCTGTGCGGGCTGATGACCTGCATCTGCCGGGCGATGGCGGCCAGGTCGTTGGGCGCGTGTTCGCCGTCGATCAGCAGCCAGTCGAAGCCCGCGCGGGCCACCACCTCGGCGGCATAGGGATCGGCAAAGCCCATCCAGAGCCCGATCTGCCGCTCGCCCGCCGCCAGCGCCGCCTTGAAGGGGTTCTTCGGTGCCGCCATGCCATCCTCCCGCCTGGGTCACATCCGGGGGCGAGAATTTCCGCCCGGGGCGGGAATGGCAAGGGGGCTAGCGCCGGGTCCAGAGCCGCCAGGCCGACCAGAGCGCGGTGCCGAGGAAGAAGACCCCGGCGATGCCGAAGACCTCGAAGAGCGCGGCGCCGCGCGGCATGCCCCGGATCGCCACCGCGGCGGCCAGCAGGCCCAGCCCGCCGATGCTGAAGCACAGCCGGAAGATCAGCTCGCCCCGGCCGGGCCCGTTCCCGGCCATCAGAGGCTGACCTCGACGCCGGGCAGGTTCAGCGCCTTCAGAAGCTCGCGCAGCTCCTGCCGGGCGGCGATATTGGAGATGTTGAGCTGCTTGACGCCCACGTCCTTGAGATCGAGCAGCGTCAGCCCGCGCGGGAAGAGCTCGCGGAAGACCACCCGTTCCGAGAAACCCGGCGCGATGCGGAAGCCGATGCGCTTCGACAGCCGGTCGAGCGCCTTTTCCATCTTCTGCTTGTTGACCATCTGCTGGGCGCCGAGCCGGTTGCGCAGCACCACCCAGTCGATCGGCGTGAGCCCGGCCTGGGCGCGCAGCTGGCGGGCGTTCCAGACCATCTCGGAATAGACCGAGGGGCCCTCGATCTTGACCCCGTCCGAGGCGATATGCGCCAAGAGGTCGAAATCGACGAAACTGTCGTTGAGCGGCGTGACCAGCGTGTCGGCCAGCGAATGCGCCACCTGGCTCAGCCGGGTGTGCGAGCCGGGGCAGTCGATCAGCACGAAGTCGGAATCGGGCTCCAGCGTGGCGATGGCGGCGGACAGCCGGTGATCATAGAGGTTCTCGCCCGGCGGCAGGCTGTCCTTGTCGATCTCGGGCAGCTCGATATAGGTCGGCACCGGCAATTCCATGCCGGCCGAGGCGGCGTAATTGCGGCGGTTGTTGACGTAGCGGCCAAAGCTCTGCTGGCGCAGATCGAGATCCAGCGCGCCGACGCGATAGCCCAGACGCACCAGCGCCGAGGCGATATGCATCGACACGGTCGACTTGCCCGCGCCCCCCTTTTCGTTCCCCACAACGATGATATGCGCCACGATTGTCCCCAGATATTCCCCGTATCAGATCAGGCGCTACGGTATCTTGGGGGACCCCACAAGTGAAGTGCGCGCAGCCCGCAAGCCGCGAATCGCGGCCTCGGGGTCACGACCCGAAGGCGATATCGGCCACCACCGGGTAGTGATCCGAGGGCCATTCCCCGGCGAATCGCTTCTGCAGCGTCACCGGCCCGGCCTCCAGGGTCAGCTCGGGGCTGAGCGCGATATGGTCGATCGCGCCAAAGAGGTTCAGCCCGCGGTCGAAGTGATAGGTCGCGCCGGGCACCTCGAGAAAGCGCAGGCCGGTCTCTGCGAGGATCTCCACCGTGGGCGCGCCGCGCCGGGCGTTCAGATCGCCGGTCAGGATCACCGGCCCCTCGGCCCGGCGGGGGCCGAGCCTCTCGGCGGTCAGCTCTGCGGACTTCAGGCGGTTCGAGCCGCTGCTGTATTCGTAATGCAGGTTCATCACAGTGAAGCTCTGCCCGCCGTCGCGGTCGCGGAACCGCGCCCAGGAGGCGAAGGCCGGGTAGGAGCCGTCGAAGGTGCGCGAATAGATCACGTCGGGCGTGTCGGAGAAGAAGAACCACCCCTGGTCGATCTGCTCGAGCCGCGCGCTGCGGTAGAAGATCGGCTGGGTCGAGGGGAAGCTGCGCCAGTCGCCGACGGCGGCGGCGGAATAGCCCGGGTTGCGCGCGAGCAGGTAGTCGCGGGCCAGGTTCTCTTCGTCGGAATTGCCGCCCGCGAAGCTTTCCATTTCCTGGAAGGCCACGATGTCGGCGTCGAGCGCCTTGAAGGCGGCATCCATGGCCGGCGCGCGGCTGGCCCAGTCGGCGCGCGACCAGGCGCCCTCGGCGCGGTTGGCCCAGATGTAATGCACGTTGTGGGTGGCGACGCGCAGCGTGCCCTCTTCGCGGGGCGGCAGGGTGCTGTCGGTGGAATGGCCGACCTGCAGCGCGCAGGCGACCAGCGCCAGGAGGGCGACCACGGCGAGGACCGCCTTGAAGAGCCGTCTGAGGATCATCATCCGCGCCTTTCCCTGTGGTGTTGTGCGCGCGCCGGGACGGTCAGGGACCTTTGTCCGACCCCGGCGCGTTGTCGGTTGAGGGCAAGGTAAAGGACAGAACCAGGATGTCGAAGAGCCCGAGATCACAATCCGCGGCTGGCCGGACGCCTCGGCGCGGTGGGAAAGCCACCGAGGGCGAGGGCAAGGCCGAGACGCCGACCCGCGCAGCGCAGGCTGCCGAGAGCAAGGGGGGCGCGCCAGCCAAGCGGACAACGAAGAGCGCCGCGAGCCAAAGCCGGAAAAGCGCCGGCACCAAAGCGGCGCCGGCGAAGCGTGGCGCGGCGAAGACCTCCAGCGCCACGGCAGCCCCAGAGAAGCGCAGCGCGGCGAAGAGCACTGGCACCAAGACGGCCTCGACGAAGCGCGGCGCAGCAAAAAGCACCGCAACCAGCGCCAAGCCCGCTGACGCCGCCACCACGGCACCCGTCCCCCCCGCCGCCGAGACCCCCGACCACAAGGAGAAGATCGGCAGCCAGCTCGAGGCCTACCGCGCGCTGGCCGCGCGCTACGTCGAGGCGCCCTTCATGTTCCGGCCCGCCGACCTCACCGGCCAGGCGCGGCGCGAACACGTCCGGCGCACGATCCTCGAGGACCACGCCCTGCGCATCGACCAGCGCGCCCATGGCACCCGCGACAAGTTCGAGAAGCTCGCGGGCTCGCTCTTCTCCTTCTTCCGGGGCACCTCGCTCCTGTTCCATCGCGACATGCTGGGCGCCGACGCGCGGATGCCGACGGTGCTGGCGCTGGGCGACGTGCATCCCTCGAACTTCGGGGTGATGCCCAATGCCGACAACGTGCCGATCTTCGGGGTCAACGACTTCGACGACGCGATCTACGCGCCCTTCTCCTGGGATCTGAAGCGCGGCGCCACGGGCTTCCTGATCGCCGCCGAGGAAGAGGGCGGGCACAAGCGCAAGCGCCAGAAGAAGATCGCCCGCAAGTTCCTGCGCGGCTATCTCGACGGGATTCGCCATTTCGCCCGGCACGAGACCGAGATCCACGCCCAGATGCGCGAGGACAACGCGCCCAAGGTGATCCGGCGGCTCTTCGAGGAGGCCCGGACCAAGCGCGCGGACTGGCTGCAGAAGCGCTACCTCGACGACAGCGGGCGGGGCTTCCGCGCCAATGACGAGTTGACGCCGATCTCTTCGCGCCGCGACGAGTTCCAGGGGCTGATCGACGCGCTGGCCAAGGCCAACGGCATCCGCCCCGAGGGCCGCGCGGGCACGCTGCGGGTCAAGGACGTCGCGATGCGGCACGGGCAGGGCACCGCCTCGCTGGGGCTGCCGCGCTACTACTGCCTGCTCGAGGGCCCGTCGCGGGATGCCAGCGACGACCTGATCGTCGAGTTCAAGCAGGCCCGGCGCTCGGCGCTCGAAGGACTGGTGCCGCCGCATGACTTCGACGCGGGCACCAAGGCCGAGCGCATCGCCCATGGCCAGTCGGTGCATCTTTCGGATGGCGATGTCTTCTACGGCAGCGCGGAGATCGACGGGCTCAGTTTCATGTCCCGCGAGCGCGCACCCTTCCGCGAGGACATTGACCTCGACGATCTCTCGAAGAAGACCTGGAAGCGTTACGCCCATGCCTGCGGCTGGGCGCTGGCGCTGGCCCATGCGCGTTCGGACGACGCAGGCCTTCTCGACTACGACATCGAGGAGAGCATCCTCGAGGCCGTGGCGCCCGAGCGGCTCTTCATCGAGGACACGCTGCGCTTCGCCGAAGAGGCGGTGGCGCGGATGCGCCAAGACCAGGCCTACTACCGCCAGGATCTGAAGATGGGCGCCTTCGACGCGACGCTGCACCGGTATCGGTAGGGCGCGCTGTCGGGGCGGAAGGTGCGGGCGACCGGAAGGTAAGTGGGCTTTGGGCGCGCAGCGGCTACGCCCCCCTTAATTGCGCGGCCCGCTCCGCGCCGGCTCACTCCGGCGCGAGGTAGATGCCCTTGGCGGCCAGCACCTCGCGGCGGGGCAACCAGTCGTAACGCGCGTCCTCCTCGGTCGGGCCCCAGTAGAGCACCCCTCCGTAGCGCCAGGGGTCGATCACCAGCCCCTCGCGGTAGCCGTCGCCCTCGGCCGAGATGATCAGCGTCGAATGCTCCAGCCGCATCAGGTTGCGCGGCGGGGCCACGGCGCGGTGCAGATCGAGGGTCTGGAAGTCCTCCTGCCGCATCCGCCGCTCCATGTCCTGGGCCCAGTGCCAGCAGAGCCCGCGCGGCTTCAGCCCGGCGTTGACCTTGGTGTTGTGCACCACCGGGCTGTCCTCGATCTCGTAGAGCGCGCGCAATTCCAGCGGGTAGGTGACGGCGATCCGCGCGGCGCGGGCGGCCTCCTCGGGGTCGACCTCGGCGTCGAGCGCCCGGAAGGCGCGGGTCAGCGCGGCGATCTCGTCCTGGCGGCTGGTGCTGTCGGGCAGCGGCGCCGCGGCGCAGGCGGCCAGCAGGAGCAGGGCGCCGAGGCACAGCGCGCGTGTCAGGATGTTCCGCATGGTCGGCCCGTCTGTCCCTTCGCGATGAAGGGGGTTCTAGCGGGCGGGGGCAGGGCTGTCGATGCGGCCCGGCGGGGCAATGAGGGGCCCCGAACACGAAATCGCCGCCCCGAAGGGCGGCGATCCCGTAAACTTTCCGCGAGGGGACGGGCGATCAGAAGCCCAGGCCCTCGTACTTCTTCTTGAAGCGCGAGACGCGGCCGCCCTGGTCCATCAGGCGCGAGGAGCCACCGGTCCAGGCCGGGTGCACGGTCGGGTCGATGTCCAGCGTCAGCGTGTCGCCTTCCTTGCCCCAGACGGTGCGGGTCTCGAAGCTGCTGCCGTCGGTCATCTTGACGGTGACGACGTGGTATTCGGGATGAAGGTTCTTTTTCATGTCGACGATCCTTGCACCGGCTTCTTGCCGTCGCCCTTGAGGGCCTTGTAGTTGACGTCCTCGGCGATCCGGGCCGACTTGCCGCGGCGCGAGCGCAGGTAGTACAGCTTCGCACGGCGCACCTTGCCGCGGCGGACCACGGTGATCGCGTCGATATTGGTGGAGTAGAGCGGGAACACGCGCTCGACGCCCTCACCAAAGGAAATCTTGCGGACGGTGAACGAGCCGGCGATGCCATGGCCGTTCTTGCGGCTGATGCACACGCCTTCGAAGTTCTGCACGCGGGTGCGCGTGCCTTCGGTCACCTTGTAGCCGACGCGCACGGTGTCGCCGGCCTTGAAGTCGGGAATGTCCTTCCCGAGCGAGGCGATCTGTTCCGCCTCGAGTTCTGCGATCAGGTCCATCTGATCTCTCCATCTCTGCTCACGGTTGCCCCGTGAAGGTGTCTCGCGTTCCGAGAGCTCCGGTCTTCGGTCGGGTCCGCCTTGGCGCCCGCAGGAGGTCACAACGTCTTTTCCGTATCCGGGCCCGGCCACCCCGCGGCGTGTCGAAGCGTCACGCCTTGGCGCACGGGCCAGTGAGCCGACCCCAGGCGGGGCCGACCGACCCGCGCCGTATAGGGGGTTGGTCCGCGTCGATCAAGGGGGAAAAGCGCCGCCCGGGCTCAGTCCTCGCCGTCCTCGCGGGCGGCCCAGAGGTCGGGGCGCCGGGCGCGGGTCAGCGCCTCGGACTGCGCGCGCCGCCACTCCGCGATGGCGCGGTGATTGCCCGAGAGCAGCACCTCGGGAATCGGCCGGCCCTGCCAGACCGCCGGGCGGGTGTATTGCGGATGTTCCAGCAGCCCCTCGGAGAAGCTTTCCTCCTCGGTCGAGGCGGCGTTGCCCAAGACCCCGGGCAGGAGCCGCACGGTGGCGTCGATCATCGCCTGCGCGGCGATCTCGCCGCCGGTCAGCACGTAGTCCCCGAGCGAGACCTCCTCGATGCCGAAGTGCTCGATCACCCGTTCGTCGAGCCCCTCGAAGCGGCCGCAGATCAGCGTCATGCCGGGCCCCTCGGCAAGGCGCCGGGCGCGGGCCTGGGTGAAGGGCGCGCCGCGCGGCGAGAGGTAGAGGATCGGCGCCTCCTCGGGCATCCGCCCGCGCGCTTCGCTCAGCGCGCGCTCCATCACGTCGGCGCGCAGCACCATGCCCGCGCCGCCGCCCGCCGGCGTGTCGTCGACGTTGCGGTGCTTGCCCTCGCCGAACTCGCGCAGATGCAGCGTGTCGAGCTGCCAGCGGTTCTCGTCCAGCGCGCGGCCGGTGAGCGAGAGGCCCAGCGTGCCCGGGAAGGCCTCGGGGAACAGCGTGACCACCTGCGCGGTCCAGGTCTCCGAGAGGCGCTTCTCGGCCATGAGATCGCGCGGGGCCGAGGTGGCCTGGATGGATTTGCGGCCGTGAGAGCGCATGAGCCTGTCCCGAAGTGAGGTATCCGCCGCGTCCTTTAGAGGCTTGGCGGCGGGTTGGCAAAGGGGGGGATGGGTGTGGGCTGTTGGGGTGATAGGCAAGGTGGCCTCGGCCAAGGCCATCACGCACCACCCGCCACGTTACGCCCCAGCTTCTTGCGCCCGAATAGCACCGAAGGTGCCGGGCGCGCGCCGGACCGGCCCGATGGGCCGGCGCTCTTGTGGGCGAAGCGCATAGATCGCCGCTAGCCCTGACCTTGCGGGGATAAAGCGCTTCGTTCGGATGTCAGCAGCGCCGGCCCCCGGTCCGGCGCGTGCCCTCTGTTGCGAGGGGTGGCTAAGGGTCGGTTTGCCTGGGGCTGTGACAGGGGGGGGAGGCGCAGGCGGTCTGCGGAGACAAGCTCGACTGGCTGCTGAGGAGGTCGGGCGTTTGTTGATGACTTCTTGGGGAGCAGAAGGCCCAACGTCTAACGACCCCAAGCCCCCTCCTCAGTCGAAAATCCCCTCCGGGGGATCCGCAACAATCCGACCCGCGGTCAGATCCACCGTGGGCACCGCCTCGCGCGTAAACGGCAGGAGCGCGGTCTGCGAGCCTCCGGGCCGCCCGACCTCCAGCAAATCCGTCGCGCCGTGGTTCAGGACCGCCTTGATCCGCCCCAGCACCACGCCGCCGGTGTCATAGACCTCGAGCCCGATCAGGTCGGCGTGGTAGAACTCGTCGTCGGGCAGCTGCGGCAGCCGGTCGCGCGGCACGTAGAGCCGCGCGCCTTTCAGCGCGTCGGCGTCCTCCTTCGAGCGGACGCCCGAAAGCCGCGCCGCGAAGCCCTGTTTCACCGGCCGGGTGATCTGCAGCTCGAAGCTGCGCGCGCCGTCCTCGCTTTCGAGGGGCGCGTAATCGGCGATGGCCTCGGGCTCGGCGGTGAAGCTCTTGATGCGTGCCTCGCCGTGCACGCCGAACGCCCCGCCGATCACGCCCACGCAGATCCTGTCGCTCACCCTGTGCCTCGCCCGTCGCTTGTGCCCATCTCCGACCCGGTGCTTACCGCGCCGGAGGGGCAAAGCGCAATCGGGGGAGGGCTCAGCGGCCGATCTGGATACTGCGGGTCAGACCCACCCGGGCGCCCCAGTCGTCGCGGCGGCCATTGTCGACGATCGGGCTGTCGGCGGCATCGTTCATGTAGCGGTCCCAGGTGACCGCGGTCTCGACGCCCCAGTTCTCGTCGATCTGGTAGATCGCGCCGAACTCCATGCCGGCCGAAACGAGCCCGCCGTCGGCGTCATAGGCCGGGTTCAGGGCCGAGGCCTCGGAGCCCGAGACGCCGAAATAGGTGTCGGTGTATTCGCCGTTGCCGAAGAGCACGCGCGGCCCGGCGGTCAGGGTCAGCTCGGGGCTGGCGCGGAAGATCGCGTCGGCGCCCGCCTCGGCGACGACGCCGGTGTGGCCGCCGAAGCCCTGGCGCAGGTCGGCGAAGGCCATGAAATGCTCGGAGGCATAGCCGAGGCCCAGGCCCAGCTCGACCGCGGCGTCGATGTCGTCGAGGCCGGTCAGCAGGTCATGCTCGCTGGCGTCGCGCGCGGCGATGTAGCGGAAGGAGCCGCGCAGCCCGAGGCCGGTCTTCTCGGCCTGCGGGTCGGGATCGCCGAAGCGCAGCGGGCCGATGTTGGCCGATTGCAGGCCGAAGCCGATGTCGGGCTTCACCTCGTATTCCTCGGCGCCGAAATAGGCCGGGCCCGAGGCGACGCCGCCGCGCAGGGTGAAGCTGAGCGCGGGCGCGTCGGAGCCGCTCTGGGCGAAGGCGGGCGTGGTCAGGCAGGCGGCGAGGGCCGGGACGGCAAGAAGACTGCGGAGCATGAAAGGCCTTTCGGGAAGCTGCGTCGTGGGGAGCGCGCAGGTCGCGCGCAGGGGTCTTCCTGCAAGGTCTAGTGCGCGGGCGGGGGCTTGGCCAGTTTCCGCCGATGCCGTGGCGTCAGGCCGGCGAAAAACCGCGTCTTTCGAGGCGGCTGGCGCCGGGAAAGCGGGCAGGGGCGGGGATAATCCGGGGGCCGCGAGCGGGGTTGTTTCGGAAGGCAGCCGCGGGCGGCCAAATCCGGTGTGCATTCAAAAACACGATCGCCGCGCACGGCAGGACCGCAGGCCAAAGCCCCCCGCAAAAGAAAAGGCGCGCAGGGCCGAAACCCCGCGCGCCTTCTCATCTCATGCGCAGCGCGCGGAAGGATCACTCCTCCGCGGCGGCTTCCTCTGCGGGCGCCTCGGCAGCGGCGGCCTTCTCGGCGCGCGCGGCGGCGCGCTCCTGGGCGGCCTTGCCCGGGGTGCCCTTCTTGGGGTTGCTGCGCTCTTTCTTGTCGACCTCGCCGGCGGCTTCGAGGAAGCGCGACACGCGGTCGGTGGTCTGGGCGCCCTGGGCGATCCAGGCCTTGGCGCGCTCGATGTCCATGATCACCCGGCGCTCGTCGCCCTTGGGCAGGAGCGGGTTGTAGGTGCCGAGCTTCTCGATGAAGCGGCCGTCGCGCGGCATGCGGCTGTCGGCCACAACGATGGCGTAATGGGGGCGCTTCTTGGAGCCGCCGCGGGCGAGACGAATTTTCAGTGCCATGAGGGTATCTCCTTTGTCTGGCTGTTCTTTCGGGCCGGTCGTCCCGGCCTCAGGATTGGTGCTTTCGGTGGTGCTGGATGACCTCCTGAATGATGAAATTCAGGAAGTTCCTGGCGAAGCTCGGGTCGAGGTCGGCCTCTTTCGCCAGGGATTCGAGCCGCGCGATCTGGTTTTCCTCGCGCGCGGGATCGGAGGGGGGTAGGCCGTGTTCGGCCTTCAGCACGCCCACGGACTGGGTGTGCTTGAACCGTTCGGCCAGGGTGAAGACCAGGATCGCATCGAGCCGGTCGATCGACTCGCGGTGGTGCTTCAGAAGCTCGGCGGCCGCGGCCACGGGATCTGCGCTTTTGCTGTCAGTCATGGGCCGGGCCTTTCCTTGCCGGACGGATGGAGGTGCGAAGGGGTGCGTCGATCCGGGTCATGCCGGGGCCCCTTCGAGGATGCGGGCGCGGTCGAAGCGGAAGGCCACCTCGTCGGCGAAGCGGGTCGGCAGGGCCGCGTCGCGCGTCCCGCCGATATGTTCCGCGATCCGGGCCGAGGCGGCGTTCTCGCGGTGCACCACGGCGCTGACGGTCTCGAGGCCGAGCTGCTGGAAGGCATGGTCGCGCACCGCGCGGGCGGCCTCGCGGGCATAGCCCTGGCCCTCGGCCTCGGCTTCCCAGAGGGTCCAGGTCAGCTCGGGCAGGCGGTGGTCGTCGAGCTGCATCAGCCCGGCGTGGCCGAAGGCGCGGCTGTCGTCCTCCTTGCGGCAGATCGCCAGCCGGCCGAAGCCGCGCATCTGCCAGTGGCCGATCATCGCGCAGAACCGCGAGAAGGCGTCGCTGCGCGAGATCGGCCCGCCGACATAGGCCGCGCGCGGCCCGGTGTAATAGGCGGCATAGCCGTCGAAATCGCCGGCGCGCAGCGGCCGCAGGGTCAGCCGGTCGGTGTGCAGGAAGACGCGCTCGCTCATGCCCCGAGCTCCTCGGGAGAGGGGTGCCGCCAAAGCTCGTCCTCGCCCATGTTCTCGTTGTGGTAGGTGCGCTCGTAGACCGCGCCGAGGCGGGTCGCGAGCCGCTTGGAGCGGTCGTTGCCGGGCACGATGTTCGAGGTCAGCGTGGTCATGCCGAGGTCGTCATAGGCCCAGCGGCGCGCGCGGATGGCGGCCTCATAAGCCAAGCCCTTGCCCTCGAAGCCGTCGAAGACCACCCAGCCCAGTTCCGGCTCGGGCCAGGTCTCGGGGTTCCAGATGCCGCAGATGCCCGCCGGGCGGCCGGTCTCGCGGTCCTCGATGACGAAATAGCCGTAGCCATGCCAGTGCCAGTGGCCGACCAGCATGGCGAACCAGCGCCAGGCCTCGCCGCGCTGCGGGATATGGCCGAAGCCCTCGGCGCGGGCGGGGTCCATGAGGAAGGCCATGACGGCCTCGGCGTCCTCGCGGCGGGGGCCGCGCAGGATCAGCCGCTCGGTCGAGAGGGTGGGGGCGTTGGTGAGGCTCATGCGCCTGCCTCCGCCGCGCGGCGCGCGGGCAGGGCGGCGCGGCGTGCCGCCGTGGCGCGCGCGCAGGCGACACCGCGGCCCGCCGAAGCGACCGCGCCCTGCGCCGCGCCGGGCGCGAGAGGATATGCCGCCCGCGACATCATCACTTCTTCTTGCCGAAGCCCGAAAGACCGCCGGGAAGGCCGCCGCCCATGCCGCCCATGCCGCCGGGCATCCCGCCCTTGCCGCCCATGGCCTTGGCCGCGGCCTCGAGCTGCTTGGGGTCCATCTGCGAGGGATCCATGCCCGGGGGCATGCCGCCCTTGCCGAACATGCCGCGCATGGCCTGCTTCAGCGCGCCGCCTTTGCTCATCTTGCCCATCTTCTTCATCATGTCGGCCATCTGCCGCTGCATCTTCAGAAGCTTGTTCAGCTCCGAGACCTCGAGGCCCGAGCCCTTGGCGATGCGCTTCTTGCGGCTGGCCTGCAGAAGCTGGGGGTTGGCGCGCTCCTTCTTGGTCATGGAGTTGATCAGCGCGATCTGCTGGCGCAGGACCGAATCGTCCATGCCCGCGCCTTCCATCTGCTTGGCCATCTTCCCCATGCCGGGCATCATGGACATCATGCTTTCCATGCCGCCCATCTTCAGCATCTGGTCGAGCTGCATCTTCAGGTCGTTCATGTTGAACTGACCCTTCTGGAAGCGCTTCATCATGCGCTCGGCCTGTTCGGCCTCGAGCGTCTGCTGCGCCTTCTCCACGAGCGCCACGATGTCGCCCATGCCGAGGATGCGGCCGGCGACGCGCTCGGGTTCGAAGGTCTCGAGCGCGTCCATCTTCTCGCCGAGGCCGACGAACTTGATCGGCTTGCCGGTGACCTGGCGCATCGAGAGCGCCGCGCCGCCGCGGCCGTCGCCGTCCATCCGGGTCAGCACGACGCCGGAGATGCCGATGCGCAGGTCGAAGTTCTCGGCGGTATGCACCGCGTCCTGGCCGGTAAGGCCGTCGACCACCAGGAGCGTCTCGCGCGGGTTGGCGACGTCGCGCACCGCCTCGACCTGGGTCATCAGCTCCTCGTCGATCGAGAGCCGGCCCGCGGTGTCGAGCATGTAGACGTCGTAACCGCCGAGGCTCGCCTGGGTCTTGGCGCGCTTGGCGATGGCGACCGGGTCCTCGCCCTTGACGATCGGCAGGGTGTCGACGCCGATCTGCTTGCCGAGGATCTCGAGCTGCTCCATCGCCGCCGGACGCTGCACGTCGAGCGAGGCCATGAGCACCTTCTTGCGGTCGCGCTCGGTCAGGCGCTTGGCGAGCTTGGCGGTGGAGGTGGTCTTGCCGCCGCCCTGCAGGCCGACCATCAGGATCGGCGCGGGCGGGTTGGAGATGCGCAGGTCGCCGGGGTCGGCGCCCTCTTCGCCGGCGAGCACGGTGATCAGCTCGTCGTGGACGATCTTCACCACCTGCTGGCCCGGCGTCACCGACTTGGTGACCGCGGCGCCGGTGGCCTTCTTCTCGACCGACTTGATGAAGGCGCGCGCCACCGGCAGCGAGACGTCGGCCTCGAGCAGGGCCACGCGGACCTCGCGCAGCGCGGTCCTGACGTCCTCCTCGCTGAGGGCGCCCTGCTTGGTCAGCCGGTCGAAGACGCCGCCCAGGCGATCTGACAGGTTCTCGAACATGGCGCTTCCGCCCCCTTCATCTTCCGTTGTCCACTGCCCCCGAGGTGGGGACTGCGGGCGCGCCACGCAAATGGCGCAGGCTCAAACCAGTAGCGCCCCCGTGGGCGCAACGCGCTGACGGAGGGCGATCCCGGGCCAAGCCCATGGGACCGGAAGTTCTGCCACTTCCGGAGTTATCGAGGCGCGATACGCGCGCGGAGCGGGGGAGTCAAGGGTGCGGGTGTTGTGGGGCGGAGGGAGGCCGAGCAACGGGTGGGCTGCGCTGTTGGCGGGCTGAGCGGTGGGAGGGTGAAGCACCGGGTCGGCGGGACGGCGGATTGGTGGACGGCTGCCCAGCACTCGCTCTGAGCTTCGGGAGCGGTAGTCTCCCGGGGCCAGTGCGCCAAGGCTGCACCTGGCGCGGTCACCGCGCACCACCCACCATCAAATGCGTACCGCCCACCACCACGTGTTTGCCCTCCTTCTTGCGCCCGAACAGCACCGAAGGTGCCGGGCGCGCGCCGGACCGGCCCCTTGGGCCGGCGCTCCTTTGGATGGCGTGCATAGCATGCCCCTAGCTCTGACCTTGCTGCCATAAAGTGCCTCGCCCAGAGGTCAGCAGCGCCGGCCCCCGGCCCGGCGCGCGCCCTCTGTCGCGAGGGGTGATGGCGGCGGAGGGCGGGGATTGAGATGCAGGGTCGCCAATCAACAGGGGTGATGCGTTCTGAGCCTGTGCACCCCGGGCTGCATTCTGCGGTTTTCCTCAGGCCAAAGGTCGCCAGGCTCGCGCGTCTTGCGCCCGAATAGCATCGAAGATGCCGGGCGCGCGCCGGACCGGCCCGATGGGCCGGCGCTCCTTGGAGTGGCGCGCATAGCTATCTCCTAGTCCTGACCTTGCTGGGATAAAGCGCCCTGCTCAGAGGTCATAAGCGCCGGCCCCCGGTCCGGCGCGCGCCCTTTGTTGAGCTGGTTGAGAGGGGGCGGGGACTTGCCTTGTGTCAGGTCACGCGGAGGGCGGCGCTGCGGCGAGCGGAGGGCAGGAGGGAAAGGTAGGGGAGGGAAGAGAAAGTTAGGGGAAGACGGGGAAATGAAGGCAGGAGAGGGGAGCAAAGGAGACGACACGAGAGGGGAGGAGAGCAAGGGGGACGAGAGGAGACGGCAGGAGGCGAGAAGCGATGAGAAGATATTTGAGAGGAGGGTTGGAGGAGCAGAGTGGAGAAGCGAAGCCTCTCTGAGGAGGCGCGAGCAGCATCACCGAGCGAGACGCAGCCGCCCATCTGTCTGAACGCAAAAAGGGGCACGACCGCAGCCGTGCCCCCTTTCTCACGAACGTCTTTGCAGTATGAGGCAGCAGGGGCAGGATCGCCGGCAAGCCACCCTGCTTCAGGGCCCAACTCCAAAAGCCAGTCCCCCCACGCACACGCCCAAACCTCCTCAGGCGCGCACCGCCCCCAGCCTCAAGCCGCCAGCTTCGCCAGCTGGTCCTCGGCGGATTTCATCGCCGCCTCGGGGTCGACCATCAGCAGGTCGGCGCTCACCAGTTCGACGTCGGTGATGCCGATGAAGCCCAGCACGTGGCGCACGTAGGTCGAGGCGAAGTCGATGTCGGAGCCGGCACGGGTGCCGCCGGAGGCCACCACCACGATGGCGCGCTTGCCCGTCAGCAGGCCCTCGGGACCCTCTTCGGTGTAGCGGAAGGTGACGCCCGCGCGAGCCACCAGGTCGATCCAGGTCTTGAAGCTGACCGGGGTGCCGAAGTTGTAGATCGGCACGCCGATCACCAGCGTGTCGGCGGCGCGCAGCTCCTCGATCAGGCTGTCGGAAAGCGCCAGCGCGGCGCGCTGGTCCTCGCTGCGGTCGGCCTCGGGGGTGAAATTGGCGCCGATCCACTCGGCGTCGACCGCTGGCAGCGGGGTGGCGAGGTCGCGCTCGATCACCTTGTCGGCGCCGAGCTGGTCGACGACGCGGGCGGTCAGGTCGCGGGAAACCGAGCCCTCGCGGCGCGCGGAGGTATCGATGTGAAGAACGGTCTGGGTCATCTCGGGCCTCTCATGAGGAAATGTTGCGTGACCCCTCGTATCTGTCACTTGCATTTCCGCACTCAAGAAGCCCAAATGAACAAGAACTGTGGGTGGATGCACAAAGAAAAGGGCCTGAGATGGAAAACTGGGACGAGGTTCGCACCGCTTTCCAGGTGGCGCGCATGGGCACGGTCTCGGGGGCGGCGGATGCGCTGGGCGTGCACCACGCCACGGTGATCCGCCATATCGACGCGCTCGAGGGGCGGCTCGGGGTCAAGCTCTTCCAGCGCCACGCGCGGGGCTACACGCCGACCGAGGCGGGCCAGGACCTCTTGCGCGTCGCCCAGACCACCGACGAGCAGTTCCACCAGCTCGCCAGCCGCATCAAGGGCCGGGGCTCCGAGGTCTCGGGCGAGCTCATGGTGACCTCGCTGATCAACTTCGCGCCGCTCCTGGTGCCGGCCATCGCCTCCTTCCAGGCGGCCCATCCCGAGGTCATCGTGCGCTACCTGACCGACGACCGGGTGTTCCGGCTGGAATACGGCGAGGCGCATATCGCGCTTCGGGCCGGGCCCAAGCCCGAGGAGCCCGACAACGTCGTGCAGGCCTTTATGAAGCAGTATGTCGCGCTTTACGCCTCGGTCGACTACATCGAGAAGGAGGGGCGGCCGGCCACCTCAGAGGACATGCTGAAGCACCGTTTCGTCGGCCCCGAGAACATCGAGAACCGCGCGCCCTTCTTCCGCTGGATGAAGGAGAACATCCCCCGGGAGCGCATCGTCTTCCGCGCCGCCGACAGCCGCGTGACGGAGCGGGCGGTCTCGGACGGGGTGGGCATCGGCTTCGTCTCGGTGCGCGCCGCCGAGGGCGACGACCGGCTGGTCGAGGTCATGCCGCCGCTCGAGGACTGGGTCTCGAACACCTGGCTGGTGACCCATGTGGACCTGCACCGGACCGCGAAGGTGCAGGCCTTCCTGAAGCATCTGAAGGCCTATGTCACGGAGCAGGGGCTGTCCTGAGGGGGGCGGGCTCGCGTGATGTGATGGGGCGGGAGCGCTCAGTCGCCGCTGGACGGGCGAGAGTCCTGATGCCGCCGGGCCGGTGAGAGCGCCTCTCCGCTGCTGAGCGAGCGAGAGCCCTCCGTAGCCGCCAAAGGGGCAGGGCGTGCCCGCACTCGCCAAACCGGCACGACTGCCCCGCCATCGCGCCGGGCCTACCCCCCGCGCTCGCCGCGCTCTTCGCCGGTCGCGCCGCCCTCCGCTGGCGTCGCGGGCTCCAGCCAGTCGTCCGGGGCCTCGCCCGGGACCGCCTCGGCGGACTTCCCGGGGGACAGCTCCGCCTCCAGGAACCGCTCGAAGGCGTCGAGGTTGATCGGCTCCACCTGGCCGAAGCCCTGCATCCAGACCGCCGCCTCGCGCAAAGCGTCCGGCTCGAGCTGACACCACTTCAACCGCCCGCGCTTGTCCTGGCTGATCAGCCCCGCGCCGGCGAGGATCGCGAGATGCTTGGAGATCGCCGCCAGCGACATCTCGAAGGGCTCGGCCACGTCGCTCACGGCCATGTCGTCCTCGAGCAGCATGGCGAGGATCTGCCGCCGGGTGGGATCGGCGAGCGCGGCGAAGATGAGGTCGAGGTCATGCGACATGGGCCGGCAGTTGCGCCCGAGTTGGCGGTGCCGTCAAGCGGGCGCGAGACCATTGTCAACTTGGCGGTTGAATATGCGCGCGGGCGGGGTTTGGGCCCAGCGCGGGCCGGGCGGATGGTGGTGCCTCGGTTTGGCACCTGCCAAAGGCAAGCAATTCCAATGGCTTACCGACCCACTCCCTGCGGCGGCCTGCCGCTTGACTCGAAGCCGGGGGGCGCATAGCAACCAGCCAAACTCCGAATGGGGCCGATCCGACGTGGAAGACCACGACCGAAAACGGCGCATGGCGTCGCTCGACGAGAAGATCGCGGCAATGAAGGCGGCGAAGGCGCCGCCCAAACGCCACCAGGAGGAGCACTACAGCCAGGCCCAACACGCCTGGCGCATGGTTACCGAGCTGGTCGCCGGATTGGGGATCGGCTTTGGCATCGGATTTGGGCTCGACAGCCTCCTGGGCACGAGCCCCTGGCTTCTGGTGCTGTTCACGATGCTGGGTTTCGCGGCCGGGGTGAACGTGATGATGCGTTCGGCCAAGGAAATCCAAGAGAAACGCCTGGCCGAGACGGCCGAAGAGGACGAGGGGAACACGCATGGCGACTGAAACCGCAGCTGCTGAAGGCGAAGGCAGCAGCCTGGTCTTCCACCCGATGGACCAATTCATCGTCTCGCCGCTCTTCGGCGACGGTCCGGTGGGCATGTTCACGATCACCAATGTGACGCTCTGGCTGGCGATCACCGTGCTCTGCGTCATCGGCCTGCTGGTGCTCGGCACCAGCGCCCGCGCGATCATCCCCTCGCGCGCCCAGTCGATCGCGGAACTGGCCTACGGCTTCGTCTACAAGATGGTCGAGGACGTCACCGGCAAGGAGGGCGTGAAGTATTTCCCCTACATCATGACGCTCTTCATGTTCATCGTCCTGGCGAACTTCCTCGGGCTGATCCCGATGGCCTTCACCACCACCTCGCATTTCGCGGTCACCGTGGTGCTGGCGCTGGCGGTTTTCATCTCGGTCACGGTGCTGGGCTTCGTGAAGAACGGCATGAGCTTCCTGGGCCTGTTCTGGGTCAGCTCGGCGCCGCTGGCGCTGCGGCCGATCCTCGCGGTGATCGAGCTGATCTCCTACTTCGTGCGCCCGGTCAGCCACTCCATTCGTCTGGCGGGCAACCTCATGGCCGGCCACGCGGTGATCAAGGTCTTCGCGGGCTTCGCGGCGATCGCGGCGGTCTCGCCCATCGCGGTCCTGGCGATCACCGCCATGTACGGGCTGGAGATCCTGGTGTCCTTCATCCAGGCTTATGTCTTCACCATCCTGACCTGCGTGTACCTCAAGGACGCGCTGCATCCGCATCACTGATCCGGGGCGCGCGGGCGGCCCTTGCGGCGGCCCGCTCTCCCGCGCGGCGCGACAGCGCCGAATGTCACCAACGAACGCAACTTCCAATTCGTAAGGAGTAACACCATGGAAGGCGATCTCGCACACATCGGCGCAGGCCTCGCAGCAATCGGTTCCGGCGCAGCCGCCATCGGGGTGGGCAACGTGGCCGGCAACTACCTGGCCGGCGCCCTGCGCAACCCCTCGGCGGCCGCATCGCAGACCGCGACCCTCTTCATCGGCATCGCATTCGCCGAAGCTCTGGGCATCTTCGCGTTCCTCGTTTCGCTCCTGCTGATGTTCGCGGTGTAATCCGCTAGGATAGATCCTTGCGCGTGGGCGGCGCCGGTCTCCGGCACCGCCCGCAGTGATCCAGACATCAACCGGAGGACGCCATGGCGACCGAACCGATTGCCGAGGAGATCGCCGGTGCCTGCGTGGGCCCCGACGGCTCTGCCATCGGCATGCCGCAGCTCTGCGGCGACTGGGTGTGGAACCAGGTCTTCTGGCTGGTCCTCACGCTCGTGGTCATCTACTTCATCCTGTCGCGCGTCGCGCTGCCGCGGATCGCGGCCGTGCTGGCCGAGCGTCAGGGCACGATCACCAATGACCTCACCAAAGCCGAAGACCTGAAGAAACAGGCGGCCGAGGCCGAGGACGCCTACGAGAAGGCCCTCGCCGACGCGCGCTCCGAGGCCCAGAAGATCGCCGACGAGACCCGCGACGAGATCAAGGCCCAGGTCGCCGATGCGCAGGCCAAGGCCGATGCCGAGATCGCCGCGAAGACGGCGGAATCGGAGAAGGAAATCGCCGCGATCCGCGATTCCGCCCTCGCCAATGTCGAGGCGGTCGCCAAGGACACCACCGCTGCGCTTGTCGCGGCACTGGGCGCCTCGGCGGATCAGGGCGAGATCGACAGCGCCGTCGACCAGCGGCTGAAAGGGTGACCGAGATGAAAAAGCTGATCGCGATTTCCGCTCCGCTCACCCTGGCCGCCACGCCTTCGCTGGCCGCGGGCGACGTGTTCTTCTCGCTGAAGAACACCGACTTCGTGGTGCTCATCGCCTTTCTCGTCTTCATCGGCGTGCTGTTCTACTTCAAGGTGCCGGGCCTCGTGTCGAAGCTGCTCGACGACCGCGCCCAGGGCATCCGCTCCGAGCTCGACGAGGCGCGCGCCCTGCGCGAGGAGGCCCAGAGCCTTCTGGCCAGCTACGAGCGCAAGAGCCGCGAAGTGCAGGACCAGGCCGACCGCATCGTCGCCAAGGCGCGCGACGACGCCAAGGCCAACGCCGAACAGGCCAAGGCCGATCTTCAGCGCTCCATCGAGCGCCGCATCGCCGCGGCCGAGGACCAGATCTCCTCGGCGGAACAGCAGGCGGTGAAAGAGGTCCGTGACCGCGCCATTGCCATCGCGACCGCCGCCGCGCGGGACGTCGTGGCGCAGAAGATGGGCTCGGCCGAGAAGGCCAAGCTGATCGACGAGGCGATCGACACGGTGGGCAAGAAGCTGCACTGAACCGACCTTCCGAGGGACAGGAAGATCGAACCGTCCGGGGCCCAAGGTCTCGGGCGGTTTTTTGTGGCCGGGGCTGTGCCGGGAGCCGCCGTTAAGCGCGGGCCCCGCTTGGCGGTTCCGCTTCGCCCGGGGCTGGGGTAAACCTCGCCCCGCGGGTTGCGCGCCGGGCCTGTCCGGGGCCGCCACCCCGCTTCGGGCCGCCCGCGAGACCGCGCGCATCGGGCCGCCGGAAGATTGACCAAACTTGCCAGCTGGGTCAAAATCTTTGCACGCGTAAATTTTGGGGACGCTCGTGGCCAAGATCAAGAACATGGAGGAGTTCGCCGCCGTCAGCGGGATCTCGCGGCCGACGATCTCCAAGTATTTCCACGATCCAACCAGTGTGCGCGCCTCGACCCGCGAGAAGATCGAGAAGGCGCTGGAGCGATTCGACTACCAGCCGAACATCTACGCGGTGAACCAGAACCGGCGGCTGACCAAGAACATCGGCATCGTGGTGCCTTACCTGGCCGACCCCTTCTTCGCCGAGATCGCGCGCAACCTCGAGGAACGCTGCATCGCCGCCGGGCTGCGCCCGACGCTCTATTCGGCGCACGGCAAGACCGAGCTCGAGGTCGACATCCTGAACGACCTGCGCGCGCTGAAGCCCGCGGGGGTGCTGCTGGCGCCGCTTGGCCGGGCCTCCGACCGGGGCGCCATCGAGAAGTTCTGCAAGGACGTGCCGACGGTGCTCTTCGACAGCAATATCGACGGCATGGGCGCGGCCTTCATCGGCTCGGACAACAACAGTTTCGTCGACCAGACCGTCGACTATCTGACCCGCAGCGGCGAGCCGCCGGCCTTCTTCGAGATGCGCCACCCGGCGAACCCCAACGCCAACAAGCGCCGCCTGGCCTATCTCGCGCGGATGGAGAAGCTGGGCCTCGAGCCGCATGTGATCTCGGTCGCGGGCGAGGGCTGGGCCTTCGAGGAGATCGGCCGCCGCGGCGGGCTCGAGGTGCTGGAGCGCAAGGCGCTGCCCACCGACACGGTTCTGTGCAGCAATGACCGCCTGGCGATCGGCTTTTTGTCTGCCTGCTGGGAAAAGGGCGTGAAGGTCGGCATCGGCGAGGACTGCGACATCCGCGTCGCCTCGCAGGACGATCACCCCTTCTCGCGCTTCACCTGCCCGCCGCTGACCACCGCGGCGCATGACTACGAATCGGTCTCCAAGAACACCGTCGAATCGCTTTTCGCGCTGATCGAGGCCGGCGGGCGGCTGCCCGAGCGCCAGGAAACCCTGGTCCCGGCGCGGCTGATCCTGCGCGCTTCCGCTTAAAAACCTCGTAAATTTGCGCGCGTAAAATTTTTGTTGACGCGCGGTAAGGAATCCCGCAAGGTTTCTCTTGAGCACTTCGGCTCGAAAGGGAGGAACTGATGTCTTTCAAAACCGCACTTTGTGCGGCCAGCGCGCTTGCCCTCACCGCAGGCGTGGCTGCCGCCCAGACGACCGTCACCATCGCCACCGTGAACAACGGTGACATGATCCGGATGCAGGGTCTGACCGACGACTTCACCTCGAAGCACCCCGACATCGAACTGGAGTGGGTCACGCTCGAGGAAAACATCCTGCGCCAGCGCGTCACCCAGGACATCGCCGCCAACGGCGGGCAGTTCGACGTGCTGACCATCGGCATGTACGAGACCCCGATCTGGGCCAAGAACGGCTGGCTCGTGCCGCTCGACGACATGGGCGACGACTACGACGCCGAGGACATCCTGCCGGCCATGCGCGCCGGTCTGAGCCACGACGGCCAGCTTTATGCCGCGCCCTTCTACGGCGAAAGCTCCATGGTCATGTATCGCACCGACCTGATGGAAGCCGCCGGCATGGAAATGCCCGAGGCCCCCACCTGGGAAGAGATCCGCGCCGCCGCCGAGGCGATGACCGACAAGGAGAACGAGGTCTACGGCATCTGCCTGCGCGGCAAGGCCGGCTGGGGCGAGAACATGGCCTTCATCACCACCGTGGCCAACTCCTTCGGCGCGCGCTGGTTCAACGAGAACTGGGAAGCCCAGCTCGACAGCCCCGAGTGGGCCGAGGCGGTCAGCTTCTACAACGACCTGCTCGAGAACTACGGCCCGCCGGGCGCCTCGACCAACGGCTTCAACGAGAACCTGGCGCTGTTCCAGCAGGGCAAATGCGGCATGTGGATCGACGCCACCGTGGCGGCCTCCTTCGTGACCAACCCCAACGACTCCACCGTGGCCGACAGCGTCGGTTTCGCGCTGGCGCCGAACAAGGACGGCGTCGAGAAGCGCGCCAACTGGCTCTGGGCCTGGGCGCTCGCCGTGCCCGCGGGTTCGGATGCCACCGATGCGGCCAAGACCTTCATCGAATGGGCGACCTCGAAGGAGTATCTCGCGCTCGTCGCCGAGAACGAGGGCTGGGCCAACGTGCCCCCGGGCAGCCGGACCTCGCTCTACGAGAACCCCGAGTACCAGAAGGTCGCCTTCGCGGACATGACGCTGCAGTCGATCAACGCGGCCGATCCCAGCGATCCGACCGTGGGTGACGTGCCCTATGTCGGCATCCAGTATGTCGCGATCCCCGAGTGGGCCGGCATCGGCACCGCCGCCGGCCAGGAGTTCTCGGCCATGGTCGCGGGCCAGCAGAGCCCCGAAGAGGCGCTCTCCAAGGCCCAGGCCCTGGTGACCGACGAAATGGAGGCGGCAGGCTACTGACGCCTTCCTCCCGACCCGGGGGGCGGCCCGCCCGCCCCCCGGGGACCGCTGCCCCGCGCGCGCCGCGCCTGTCCCGGCGCCCGCCCGCTGCCGGCGCCCGCTGCGCGGCCCGAGCCCCCGACGCCCGCCCGCATCGCGCGCCCCCGCGCTCCGATCACATGGCCGCCCGCCCGGCGCCTGTCCTGGAAGGATGAGATCATGGCCACGCAACACGCCCGCTCCGCCGCCCGCCTGATGATGGCGCCCGCCGTCATCCTGCTCCTGGGCTGGATGCTCGTCCCGCTGACGATGACGCTCTACTTCTCGTTCAAGCGCTACCTGCCCTTGCGCGGCGGTGACCTGGGCTGGGTCGGCTTCGAGAACTACGCCCGCTTCGTCACCTCCTCGAGCTTCTGGCCCGCGGTCCAGGCGACGCTGATCATCGTCGGCGGCGTGCTCCTGGTGACCGTGGTCTTCGGAGTGCTGATCGCGCTTCTGCTCGACCAGCCGATCTGGGGGCAGGGGGTGGTGCGCATCCTGGTCATCGCGCCTTTCTTCGTCATGCCCACCGTCTCGGCGCTGGTCTGGAAGAACATGTTCATGGACCCGGTGAACGGCCTTTTCGCGCACTTGTGGAAATTCTTCGGGGCCGAGCCGGTGTCATGGCTCTCCGAGGCGCCGCTCTTCTCGATCGTGCTGATCGTCGGCTGGCAGTGGCTGCCCTTCGCGACGCTGATCCTGCTGACCGCGATCCAGTCGCTCGACAGCGAGCAGCTCGAGGCCGCCGAGATGGACGGCGCCCCGGCCCTGTCGCGGTTCTTCTACATCATCCTGCCGCATCTCAGCCGGGCGATCACCGTGGTGGTGCTGATCCAGACGATCTTCCTTCTGTCGATCTTTGCCGAGATCTTCGTGACCACCCAGGGCTCCTTCGGGACCCGGACCCTGACCTACCTGATCTACCAGCGCGTTCTCGAAAGCCAGAACGTCGGCCTGGGCTCCGCGGGCGGCATCTACGCCGTCATCCTCGCCAATATCGTCGCGCTCTTCCTGATGCGCATCGTCGGCAAGAACCTCGACGCCTGAAGGAGACCTCACCATGGCCCGCGCCGTCACCACCCGCCGCAAGACGATCAACAGCCTCGCCGCATGGACGGTCGGCCTGCTGATCTTCTTCCCGATCCTCTGGACCATCCTGACGAGCTTCAAGACCGAGGCGACCGCCATCGCCGACCCGCCGGTCTTCCTGTTCTTCGACTGGACGCTCGAGAACTACAGCGTGGTGCAGGAGCGCTCGGACTACATGCGCTTCCTGTGGAACTCGATCATCATCGCCGGGGGCTCGACGCTCCTGGGCATCCTGATCGCCGTGCCCGCCGCCTGGTCCATGGCCTTCGTGCCCTCGCGGCGCACCAAGGACATCCTGCTGTGGATGCTCTCGACCAAGATGCTGCCCGCGGTCGGCGTGCTTTACCCGATCTACCTGCTGTTCATCCAGCTCGGGCTGCTCGACACCCGGATCGGCCTGACCATCGTGCTGATGCTGATCAACCTGCCGATCATCGTCTGGATGCTCTACACCTACTTCCGCGAGATCCCGGGCGAGATCCTCGAGGCCGCGCGGATGGACGGGGCGGGCCTGCGCGAGGAGATCCTCTTCGTGCTGACGCCCATGGCGATCCCGGGCATCGCATCCACGGTGCTGCTGAACATCATCCTGGCCTGGAACGAGGCCTTCTGGACGCTGAACCTGACCGCCGCCAAGGCGGCGCCGCTCACCGCCTTCATCGCCAGCTACTCCAGCCCCGAGGGCCTGTTCTACGCCAAGCTCTCGGCGGCCTCGACCATGGCCATTGCGCCGATCCTCATCCTGGGCTGGTTCAGCCAGAAACAACTTGTCCGCGGCCTCACCTTCGGCGCCGTGAAGTAAGGAGACACCGATGGGACAGATCACCCTCAAGCAGGTCACCAAGAGCTTCGGCGACGTTCAGGTCATCCCGCCGCTCGACCTATCCATCGAAGACGGGGAATTCGCGGTCTTCGTCGGCCCCTCGGGCTGCGGCAAGTCCACGCTCCTGCGGCTGATCGCCGGGCTCGAGGACGTCAGCTCGGGCAGCATCGAGATCGACGGCGCGGCGGCCACCGACATCCCCCCGGCCAAGCGCGGGCTGGCCATGGTGTTCCAGAGCTACGCGCTTTACCCGCATATGTCGGTGCGCAAGAACATCGCCTTCCCGATGAAGATGGCGGGCGTGCCCGAGGACGAGCAGACCCGCCGCATCGAGGCGGCGGCCTCGGCGCTGAACCTGACCGACTACCTCGACCGGCGGCCGGGGCAGCTCTCGGGCGGCCAGCGCCAGCGGGTCGCCATCGGCCGGGCCATCGTGCGCGAGCCGGCGGCCTTCCTCTTCGACGAGCCGCTGTCGAACCTCGATGCGGCGCTTCGGGTCGGCATGCGGCTCGAAATTTCCGAGCTGCACAAGCGGCTCGACACCACGATGATCTATGTCACCCACGACCAGGTCGAGGCGATGACCATGGCCGACAAGATCGTGGTGCTGCGCGCCGGGGTGATCGAGCAGGTGGGCTCGCCGCTCGAGCTCTATCGCGCGCCGCGCAACCTCTTCGTCGCGGGCTTCATCGGCAGCCCGAAGATGAACTTCATCGAAGGCTCCGAGGCGACATCGCGCCAGGCCCACACCATCGGCATCCGGCCCGAGCACATCGAGGTCACCTCGGAGGGCGGGCCCTGGACCGGGCGCGTCGGCGTGGCCGAACACCTGGGCTCGGACACCTTCTTCCATATCCACGACACCGGTCTGGCCGAGACGCTCACCGTCCGCGCTCCGGGCGAGGTCAGCTTCCGCCACGGCGACAAGATCTCGCTCAGCCCGCGCGAGGACCAGATCCATCGTTTTGACGCGGAAGGGCTGCGCATCGCATGACACGGCTGGCAGGCAAGACGGCGCTGATCACCGGAGCGGCGCGCGGCATCGGCCGCGCCTTCGCCGAGGCCTACCTGCGCGAAGGCGCCAGGGTGGTGATCGCCGACATCGACATGGCGCGCGCCGAGGCCTGCGCGCGCGAGCTGGGCGAGGCGGCCTTTGCCGTCGAGATGGACGTCACCCGCCAGGAGAGCATCGAGGCCGGCGTGGCCCGCAGCGCCGAGGCCCTGGGCGGCATCGACATCCTGGTGAACAACGCCGCGCTCTTCACCGCTTCCCCCATCGCCGAGATCACCCGCGCCGATTACGACCGGGTCTTCGGGGTCAATGTCGCGGGCTGCCTTTTCACCATGCAGGCGGTGGCGCGGCACATGATCGACCGCGGCAAGGGCGGGCGGATCATCAACATGGCCAGCCAGGCCGGGCGCCGGGGCGAGCCCCTGGTGGCGGTCTACTGCGCCTCCAAGGCGGCGGTGATCTCGCTCACCCAGTCGGCGGGGCTGAACCTGATCCAGCACGGCATCAACGTGAACGCCATCGCCCCCGGCGTGGTCGACGGCGAGCACTGGGACGGCGTCGACGCCTTCTTCGCCAAATACGAAGGCAAGAAGCCCGGCCAGAAGAAGGCCGAGGTCGGCGCCGCCGTGCCCTACGGCCGCATGGGAAGGGCCGAGGATCTGACCGGCATGGCGGTTTTCCTGGCCTCGCCCGAGGCCGACTACATCGTCGCGCAATGCTACAACGTGGATGGTGGCCAATGGATGAGCTGACCCCGCTGTCGAACGCCACGCTGGACCGCCTGCCCCGGGGCGTGCGGGTGCCGCGCTACGACCGCGCGGCGCTCAGCCCCGGCATCCTGCACATCGGGCTCGGCAATTTTCACCGCGCCCATCAGGCCTGGTATCTGCACCGGCTGATGGACGAGGGCCAAGCCCAGGACTGGGCGATCCTCGGCGCGGGCGTGCGCCCCGCCGATGCCGCCACCCGCGAGAAGCTCCTGGCGCAGGATTGCCTGAACACGCTGATCGAGCTCGATCCTTCCGGCCGGGCCGCCGAGGTCACAGGTCCGATGATCGACTTCCTGCCGGTCGAAGAGGGCCATGCCACGCTGATCGCCCGCATGGCCGACCCGGCGATCCGCATCGTGTCGCTGACCGTGACCGAGGGCGGCTATTACCGGGACGCCGCGGGCGGTTTCGACGCCGCGCATCCCGACATCCGTCACGACGCGGCCCACCCCGAGGCCCCGCGCACCGCCTTCGGGGCCATGGTCGCGGCGCTGAAGGCGCGGCGCGCGGCGGGGCACGGGCCCTTCACCGGGCTCTCCTGCGACAACGTCCAGGGCAATGGCGCGGTCCTGCGCCAGACGGTCGAGGGGCTCGCGCGGCTCTCCGATCCCGCGCTGGCCGACTGGATCGCGGCGGAATGCAGCTTTCCCAACTCCATGGTCGATTGCATCGTGCCCGCCACCGGCCCGAAGGAGATCGCCCTGGCCCGCGAGCTGGGCATCGCGGATGCCGCGCCGGTCACCCATGAGAACTTCCGCCAATGGGTGATCGAGGACGACTTCTGCGCCGGCCGCCCCGACTGGGACCGGGTGGGGGCGACCTTCTCGGACCGGGTGCACGACTACGAGACGATGAAGCTGCGGATGCTGAACGCAGGCCACCAGCTGCTGGCCAACGCCGGGGAGCTTCTCTCGGTCGAGACCATTGCCGGCTGCATGGCGCATCCCGCCATCGCGGCGTTCTTCACCACGGTTGAGACGCGGGAGATAGCGCCGCAGGTCTCCGAGGTGCCGGGCATGACGCCCGAGGGTTACGCCCGGCTGATCGCCGGGCGCTTCGCCAATGACGCCATCGTCGACACCGTGCGGCGCGTGGCCTTCGACGGCTCCTCGCGGCACGCGGGCTTTCTTCTGCCGATGATCCGCGAGCGCATTGCCGCGGGGCAGGGCATCGAGGGGCTGGCCCTGGCCGAGGCGCTCTGGGCGCGGATGTGCACCGGGCGCCGCGAGGACGGCAGCGAGATCGCGCCCAACGATCCGCATTGGGAGATGCTGGCCGAGGCCGCCGCCCGCACCGGCGCGGACCCCGCGGCCTGGAGCGGTTTGCGGGTCATCTACGGTGACCTGGCGGAGGCCCCGGCCTTCACCGAGGCTTTCGCCCGCTGGGCCCGCCGCGTCTGGTCCGAGGGCACCGAGGCGGCGCTGCGCGCCTATGTGGCGCAGATGGCGGGATTGGGGTGGGGTGGCGGCTGAGCCGCTGAGGCGGGTCGGCGCAGTCTCTGCGGCTGCGGCATCCGCTGTGCCTCTCCGGCTCGGGCTTGGGCTCGGGCGGCAACCTCCGTTCCGCTTTGCGCGGCGTTGAGGCGCGCCGCGAGCCAGCGCGGGCGTCTCACGCCCCGCGCCCCAACCCTCACCGCGGCATCGGCGTCTCGTGGCGGTTGTACTCCGTCCAATCGGTGATCTCGGGATAGAAATGCCGCCGCCAGGCGCGGACCCGGGGGTTCATCACCCGCCGCCAGACCGGCGGGATCATCGCCGCCACGGTCATCACCGGGTAGCCATGCGGCAGCTGCGGGGCCTCCTCGGCGTCATAGGTCTGCAGAAGCGGGAAGCGCCGGTCGGGCTTGTAGTGATGATCCGAGTGGCGCTGCAGGTTGATCAGCAGCCAGTTCGAGGCCTTGTGCGCCGCGTTCCAGGAATGCCGCGGCTTGACGTGTTCGTATTTGCCCCCGCCCAGATGGGCGCGGGTGAGCCCGTAGTGCTCCACGTAGTTCACCAGTTCGAGCTGCCAGACCGCCACCCCGGCCTGCACCAGGAAGAGCCCGACACCGGCCCAGCCGCCAAGCGCGAAGGCCCCGGCGAGGCAGGCGATCTGCAACCCCCAGTAGAGCCAGAACGGATTGCGGTGATGCGTCCAGGGCAGGCCCTTCCGCGCCAGGAGCGCGCGTTCGGCTTCGAAGGCCGAGCGTAGCGACTGCCAGAGGACGCGCGGGTAGAAGCGGTGGAAGCCCTCGTTGTAGCGCGCCGTCACCGTGTCGCGCGGGGTGCCGACGTAGCGGTGATGCACCAGGAGGTGTTCCGAGCGGAAATGCGAATAGAGCACGGTCGCGAGCAGAAGGTCGGCCAGCCGTCGCTCGCCCGCGTTCTTCTGGTGCATGAGCTCATGGGCGTAGTTGATCCCCACCGCCCCGGTGACCACGCCGACGCCGAAGAACAGCGCGATCCGCTCCAGCGTGGAGAGATGCTCGGCTGAGGTCGCATAGCCGATCAGCGCAAAGAGCGTGACGACCTGCAGGGGACACCAGATCAGGGTGATCAGGCGATACCAGAAGAGCTGGTCCTCGCCGGTCTGCGGGTCGGCGTTCTCGAGGTTGAGGCCCAGTGCCGCGTCGAGCGCCGAGAAGAGATACCAAGTGACGAGCGGCGTCAGCACCAGCCACCAGCCGCCGAGGAAGGCGCCCAGCCAGAGCACCGGCAGCAGCGTCAGCGACATCCAGAAGGGCAGCGCCGCGCTGATGCGGGTCAGTTTCTCGGGCGGCAAGAAGCCCGGTTCGGGGCCGGTCGGATGGGCGTCTGACATGTCGGGGCGGGCCTTGTGTCGCTCTGCAGAACCTCAACCGGAACGATACCCCCGTGGTGGGGTATCGCAAGAGGTCAGATGCGCGCGGGGTGGGGCAGGGGCGCGGTGGCTGTAGAAGGAACTGCGGCTGGGACCCGACTCGGAACACCACCCGGCTCCCTCGTTGACGCCCGCCCCGATGCGCCAGCCAAGCGCCCTGTCCGACGGGCGAGCGCAGAGCATTGGCCAAGCCCCTTCAACCGTCCCAATCCGTCACAACACTGAACCTTCCCAATCCGCCAAGCCACTGACCACATCGAGCCTGTCCCCCGCTCTCACCCAGAGGGCGCGCGCCGGACCGGGGGCCGGCGCTGCCGACCTTCGAGCGGCGCGCTTTATGGCAGCAAAGTCAGGGCTCATTGTGAGCTAGGCGCACTGCCCCAAGGAGCGCCGGCCCAAGGGGCCG
>NZ_JAJSEC010000005.1 GCF_021272185.1 Roseivivax sp. GX 12232 | reverse complement strand
AGCCCTTTCACGACATTCATACGCCGCGCAGCTTCTGTATAAACTCCGGCAAGGTGGGCCAGGTGTGCTATTTTCTCCGAACGAGCACGTAGTGTAACCTCCACAGTCTTCGGTTCAGCCCCCATTGGTTGAAGTCACCGGCAGCTTGCTCGACGCCTTCATCTCCTTCAGGGACAGGTTGGACCGTATGCTTGTTACGCCTGGCAGCCGACGCAGCGTGCTGTCGACGAAGGCGCTGTAGTCGTCGAGGTCGCGTGCCACCACGATCAGCAGGAAATCGTCCGCCCCAGTTGTGTTATGGCAGGCGAGGATGTTCGTCGTGGTCTCGACAATACGTTGGAATTCGGCAGTAGCACGCTGGTCATGCTCGGAGCAGCGCAGCTGCACGAAGGCCATCACGCCGATGCCCAGCTTGCGGCGGTTCAGGTTGGCCTGGTAGCCTTCGATGATGCCGCTTTCTTCAAGCCGCTTCAGCCGCCGCCAGCAGGGCGTCTCGCTCATCCCGAGGTGATCGGCGAGCTTGGCGTTGGTCATGCGACCGTCCTCCTGCAACAGGGTCAGAAGCTGGGCATTGACGGCGTCGATCTCTGGCATTGGGGGTGGTTTCCCTCTCAAAATGGCCCGCCATTAGCGGAACCTGCCCTGAATATCCGTGATGGAGGGAAGATTGGCAAAGGTATTTCACGTCCGTGGGGCTAAGCTGGCGCCAATCCGCCTCAAACCGAAAGGCCCTGCCATGAAAGCCGTCCTCTTCGAGAAATTCCAGGAAACCCCCAAGGTGACCACCGTCGCCGACCCTGCGCCCGACCCCCACGGTGTGGTGCTGAAGGTCGCCGCCACCGGCGTTTGCCGCAGCGACTGGCACGGCTGGATGGGCCACGACAGCGATATCGAGCTGCCGCATGTGCCAGGCCACGAACTGGCCGGCGTGGTCGAGGCGGTGGGCCGCGACGTCAAGAACTGGAAACCCGGCGACAAGGTCACCGTGCCCTTCATCTGCGGCTGCGGCAGCTGCTCGGAATGCCATTCCGGCAACCAGCAGGTCTGTCTGCATCAGGAACAACCGGGCTTCACCCACTGGGGGTCGTTTGCGGAATACGTGCCGATTCATCAGGCTGACTTGAACCTCGTGGCGCTGCCTGAGACGATGGACTTTGCCACCGCCGCAAGCCTTGGCTGCCGCTTCGCCACGTCATTCCGGGCGGTGATTGATCAGGGCAAAGTCAGCGCGGGCCAATGGGTCGCGGTGCATGGCTGTGGCGGCGTCGGCCTCTCAGCGGTGATGATCGCCGCGGCTGCGGGCGCAAACGTGATCGGCGTTGATCTCGACCCGGCGAAACTCGCCATGGCGCAGGAGCTCGGCGCGGTGGCGGTGATCGACGGGCGCGAGGCCGACGTCCCCGCCGCCATTCAGGAGATCACCAAGGGCGGCGCGCATGTCTCGCTCGACGCGCTGGGGCATCCCGTGACCATGACCAACTCGATTCTCTGCCTGCGCCCGCGCGGCAAGCACGTGCAGGTTGGCTTGATGCTTGGCGAGCACGCGGCCCCTGCGATCCCGATGCCGAAGATCGTCGGGCAGGAGATCGAGCTGCTCGGCTCTCACGGGATGCAGGCGCACCGCTATGGCGCGATGCTGGACATGGTTGCCAGCGGGCGGCTTGACCCGTCGCGGCTGGTGGGCCAGCAGATCAGCCTCGCCGAGGCCCCCAAAGCCCTGATGGAATTGGACAAGTTTCAGTCCGTCGGCGCCACCGTGATTACGCGATTCTGACATGGGAAGCATCGCATTTATCGGCGGCGGCAACATGGCCACCGCGATCCTCGGCGGGCTGATCGCCAAGGGCATGGCACCAGATCAGATCACCGTCGTCGATCCGGGTGCGGAGCAGCGCGAACGTTTGCAGACCGGCTACGGCGTCCGGGTCACGGATGACCCGCGCGCAGGCTGTGCCGGGGCCGACACCGTGGTCCTTGCGGTCAAGCCGCAGGTCATCGTGCAGATGGCCGGGCAGCTTTCCGGCACGCTGGACGGCAAGCTGCTGATCAGCATTGCGGCGGGGGTGCCGGTGGCCCGGCTGGAGGAGCTCTTTGGCCTCCGCGCCATCGTCCGCACCATGCCCAACACCCCGGCGATGCTGGGGCTGGGCGCGACGGGGATCTTTGCGAACGCCCATGTGGACGACGCGCAACGGGCCCGCGCGCGCGACATCGTCGAGGCCTTCGGTCTCTGCATCGACCTTGCGCGCGAAGACCTGCTGGATGCGGTCACCGCCGTCTCCGGCAGCGGCCCGGCCTATGTCTACCTGCTGATCGAAGAGATGACCCGCAGCGGCGTCACCTTAGGCCTGCCCCCCGAGGATGCCGCGACGCTGGCAGTGCAAACGGCGCTTGGCGCGGCCACCATGGCGGCGACAGGCGACGCCGCGACAGAGGAACTGCGCCGCCGCGTGACCTCGCCCGGGGGCACGACCCATGCGGCGATCACCTCGATGCAGGCCAACGGCTTTGGTGATGTGATCGCAAAAGCAATGACCGCTTGCCGCGACCGCGCGGTCGAACTGGGCAAGGAATAGAACATGATCATTCGATGGTGGCGTGCTGTTGCAGGCTCTCAAGAGGTGCTTCAGCACTATGCGGACCATCTGGACCGCACGACATTCAAGGAGATGGCTGCATTGCCCAGTCATCTCGGCGCGTCTCTTGCGGTCAAGGTGAACGGAACCGATTGCGAGTTGGTCGTGACCAGCCTTTGGTCAGACCTTGGCTCTGCGGGGCATTTTGAACAGGGGGCGTTCGATGACGCCGTGGTCAAGCCGAGCACCCAGAAGCTACTGAAATCCTTTGACTTGAAGGTCGAATATTTCGAGACGCTGGTCACAACCGGGATCTTGAAGGGGGAATGATGCAGGATGTTTGAACAAGTCGAAGACTACCCCATCGACCCGATCATGATCGGCGCCGATCTCTTTGCGCAGGACCCGCGCCGTGACAAGCTGAACCTGACCGTGGGCATCTACCAGGACGCCCACGGCCGCACCCCGGTGCTGGAGGCGGTGAAGCGCGCCGAACAGCGGCTGGCCGATACGCAGGACAGCAAGTCCTACCTCGCCCTGACCGGGGACAAGGACTACTGCGACACACTGGGTCAGGCGGTGCTGGGCGAGGCGTTTGATGCGGGCTGGGTCGCAGCACAGACCTCCGGCGGCGCGGTGGCGTTGCGGGTGATGGCGGATTTGCTGGCGCAGATGCCAGAGCGCCCCACCGTCTGGCTGCAATCGCCCACTTACGGCAACTACGTCCCGATCCTGACCGCCGCCGGGGCGCGCTATCAGGCGCTGCCCTACTACGACCGGCTGCGCGCGGAACTGACGTTTGACCAGATGCTGGACGGGTTGCAGGCCGCCCGCCCCGGCGATGTCTTTTTGATGCAGGGGGTGTGCCACAACCCCACCGGCGCGGATATGTCCGAGGACCAGATCACAGCGCTGCTGGATCTGCTGGAGGCGCGTGGCATCATACCTTGGATCGACCTCGCCTACCTCGGCTTTGCCGAAGGGTTCGAGGCCGATTGCGCCGTGTCCCGCCGCATCGCCGCGCGTTTCCCGGAATGCGTCATCTGCATCACTCTGTCCAAATCCTTTGGCATCTACCGCGACCGCGCAGGAGCGCTGTTCGTGAAAACCCGAGCGCAGGACCACGCGCGCCTCACCCGTGCCATCACCGCCATCGTGCGCTCCGGTGCCTCGCACGCCCCGGACCACGGCCCGTCGGTGGTGCGCACCATCCTGCGGGACCCGGAGCTGACGGCCCTCTGGCTGCGCGAGCTCGACCAGATGCGCCAGCGCGTTGTTCGGATGCGAAAGAAAATCGTAGTCATAGAACGCGAGCTCTTCGGCACCGACCGCTTGGTCTACCTCGCAGGGCAGTCAGGCATGTTCTCGCTGCTGCCGCTGGACGACGCACAGGAAACGGCCCTGACCCGCGACCATGGCATCCACGTGGTCCAGGGCGGCCGGATCAACGTCGCCCGCCTTGGCAACGACGACGTCGGCTGGCTGGTCAAAGCGGTATGCGGGCTTCTGTCACCGTCCATCTGAAAATGCGCGAACCCGCTATGCTCTTTCTGCTGCCTCGTGACTGGTGATCGGGCGACGAACATGCCGCCTTCTGCGAAGCTGCGGTGCAGAAAGCCCCAGTCATTCGATGTCTGGAGGGGGCCGGTTGGGCTTGCGGTGTGCTCTTCCAGTTTGACAGAGCAAGTCCGTTTCCTGCGCATTCTGGTCGTTCGCACGTAGCGCAGCGAACTTCCGCTCCCCGCCCAATGCGGCCCTCCGCATCACCCCCATTGCAACCCCGGCTCTGGTGCCGGGGCCGCCTCCTTCACGGCGACCCAACCGGCCATTTCCCTGGCTGACCGCTTGCCGAGCTGCCAGGCCGACACAGACGTCTCAGATGCTACCCCAGGCCAGTGGGAGCGTGCTGCTCACCACCTCTCATCCGCCAAAATAGCGTCGTGTCGGGGGCGATCGCTCTCAGCCTCAGCCCGCGGGCATCAAATCGTCTGGCATATTCTGATAGCACACCGGTCGCAGGAAACGGCGGATTGACAGCGTTCCGACCGATGTGGCGCCAAAGTTGGTCGAGGCAGGATAGGGGCCGCCATGGACCATTGCGTCGGCCACCTCGACACCGGTCGGGAAGCCGTTGACCAGCAGGCGGCCTGCCTTGCGTTCGAGCACGGGAACAAATGATCTCGCAACCTCGGTGTCGCCGTCATCCATCTGCAGCGTGGCTGTGAGCTGCCCCTTCAGGCTGCGCGCCACCTCGAGCATCTGCTCGGACCCCGAGGTCGTGACGATGATCCCGAGCGGGCCGAACACCTCTTCGGAAAGGGCCTCGTTCGCCAGCCAGTCCTCGGCGCTCACCTTGAAGACCGCGGGCGCGGCATTGCGGCGCTCGCAAGGCGTGCTGATCATGTCCTGGACACCGGCCGCCCCGGAGACATCGGCCACGCCGCGGCGATAGGCTTCCGCAATCCCTTCGGTCAGCATCACGCCCTCGCCTGCTTCAGAGAGGGCATTGGCGGTCGCCTCTGCGAAAGCGTCCAAAGCGCCGCCTTTGGGCGCGACAACGATGCCCGGGTTGGTGCAGAATTGACCCACGCCCATCGTCAGGGACGCGGCCCAGGCTGCGCCGAGCTGGGCGCCACGATCGGCCAGCGCCTGCGGCATGACGAAAATCGGATTGACCGAACCGAGTTCGCCAAAGAAGGGGATCGGCTCTGGCCGTGCCGCGCAAAGATCGAACAGCGCGCGCCCCGTGCCGAGCGACCCGGTGAAACCCACGGCGCGGATCAGAGGATGACGCACAAGCGCCCCGCCGAGGTCGTGGCTGGTCCCTTGGATCAGCGAAAAGGTTCCCGAGGGCATGCCGGTCCGCTCTATGGCGGCCGCTATGGCCTCCGCGACGATCTCGCCGGTCGCGGGATGGGCCGGGTGCCCCTTGACCACGACCGGGCAGCCCGCGGCGAGCGCGGAGGCCGTATCACCGCCGGCGGTGGAGAAGGCCAGTGGGAAGTTCGACGCCCCGAAGACCGCGACCGGCCCGATGGGCCGCTGCACCATCTTGAGGTCGGGGCGCGGCAGAGGCTGCCGGTCCGGCAGCGCTTCGTCGTGGCGCCGGTCAAGGTAGTCGCCCGCACGGATGTGGTCGGCGAACATGCGCAGCTGGCCGGTTGTGCGGCCGCGTTCGCCCTGCAGGCGTGCCTCGGGCAGGCCGGTCTCTGCGCAGCCCAGCCTCGTGATGTCGTCGCCGCGCGCTTCGATCTCTTCCGCGATGGCTTCAAGAAAGACCGCACGCGCCTCGCGCGAAGTCCATCCGTAGGTGAGGAAGGCCTCTTCGGCCGCCTGCACAGCCTGTTCGACCTCAACGGCGCCGCCAGAGGCGACCGTCAGCGGATCACCGGTGACCGGTTGCGACGTGAAGGTATCGTCCGAGCTGATCCACGTCCCGGCGATCAGGTGTTTGCCCAGTGGCTGATAGGTCATGGGGTCCTCCTTACTGGCTGCGCGCGCGCTGCCAGTCTTCGAATTTCTTTTGGTTTTCGTCCTTGGTGCAGGGATACAGGCCAATGATCGGCGTGCCCGCGAGGACCTCCTCCAGAACGAAGGCCTCGAAGCTTTCCATCCCGGAACAAACCTCGGCGATCTCGTCCGCAAGGTGCATCGGGATCACCATGACGCCGTCGCCGTCGCCCACCAGAACGTCGCCCGGGAAAACCGCGACACCGCCGCAGGCGACAGGAATGTTGCGCTCCATGGCCTCGTGTTTCGTCAGGTTGGTCGGTGCCGAGGGGCCGGCGCAAAAGGCGGGCATGTCCAACTCGCCGATGCCGTCGAAGTCGCGGAAGCCGCCATCCG
The DNA here is from genome assembly GCF_021272185.1 of Roseivivax sp. GX 12232. Lineage (GTDB taxonomy): Bacteria > Pseudomonadota > Alphaproteobacteria > Rhodobacterales > Rhodobacteraceae > Roseivivax. Next base: position 273,146 of record NZ_JAJSEC010000005.1, on the reverse strand, counting down.
AGACCACGCCGGCGCAACCGCGCACCTGGAGCCGCGTGACGAGGATCGAGCCGGCTGTCGCCGCTGAGGCGTCGCCGCGTGCATCCATCACGAGGATCTGGCCGGGCGGGCAGGTCTCGACGGCGACGCGCTGCGGGTGGTCGGCGTTGCGGAACACCTCGAGCGGATTGCGGTCCTCGCGCGCGGGCAGGTAGCGCAGGGTAAAGGCCTGGCCGACCATGTTCTCGGCTTTCTTCGACACCGGGCGCACGCCCTGCATGAACTGGTTGCGCAAGCCCCGCTTGTAGAGCTGCGTGGCGATGGATGCCGTTGATATCCGCTTGTACCGCGCGCGGGTTTCTTCGGAGAGTACGTAGTCGGTCATATGTGCCTCAGAAAATATCGGGCTCGCCCGCCGCGCGGCCGAAATCGGATTGCAGGAAGTCGAAGTCGCAGCCGGCGTCCGCCTGGGTGACGTGCTTGAGGAACATGTAGCCGTAGCCGCGTTCATACCGGGGCTTGGGCGGCGCAAGCGCCGCGCGACGCGCCTCGAGCTCCGCCTCGTCGACCAGCATGTCGAGCCGCCGGTTGGCGAGATCCAGGCGCACGGTATCGCCGGTCTTCAGGAGCGCGAGCGGACCGCCCACGTGGCTTTCCGGCGTGACGTGCAGCACGCAGGCGCCGTAGGAGGTGCCCGACATCCGCGCGTCGGAGATCCGCAGCATGTCGCGGTGCCCCTGTCTGATCAGCGCTTTCGGGATCGGCAGCATCCCCCACTCGGGGAAGCCCGGACCGCCCTGTGGTCCGGCGTTGCGCAGCACCATCACGTGGTCGGGCGTGATCTCGAGGGTCTCGTCGTCGACGGCCTTCTTCATCTCGGGATAGCTGTCAAAGACGATCGCCGGTCCCTCATGCCGATAGAACCGCGGATCGCATGCGGCCGGCTTGATCACCGCACCCGAGGGACAGAGATTGCCCTTCAGCACCGCCAACGAGCCTTCGTGGTAGACCGGGTTCGACAGGGGCCGGATCACGTCATCGTTGTAGACCTCGGCGCCCTCGAGGTTCTCGGCCATCGTCTTGCCGGTTACCGTCAGGGCCGAGGTCTCGAGCATGGACTCGATCTGCTTCATCAGCGCGCGGAGACCGCCGGCATAGTAGAAGTCCTCCATCAGGTAGTCCCTGCCCGCAGGCCGCACATTCGCGATCAGCGGGGTGACGCGCCCCAGGGCATCCAGATCGTCGAGCGTGAGCGGCACCCCTGCGCGCCGCGCCATGGCGATCAAGTGAACCACCGCGTTGGTCGAACAGCCTGTCGCCATCGCCACGACGGCGGCGTTGCGGCAGGACTCGGGGGTGACGATGTGATCCGGGGTCAGGTCTTCCCAGACCATATCGACGATGCGGCGCCCGCAGGCCGCCGACATGCGCTGGTGGCCGCTGTCGACCGCGGGGATGGACGAGGCGCCGGGCAGCGTGAGCCCCATCGCGTCGGCGATGGCGGTCATGGTCGATGCCGTGCCCATCGTCATGCAGGTCCCGGCAGAACGGGCGATACCGCCCTGCACGCCCAGCCATTCCTCGTCCGAGATATTGCCGGCGCGGCGTTCGTCCCAATACTTCCAGGCATCCGAGCCGGAGCCGAGGATCTTGCCGGCATAGTTGCCGCGCAGCATGGGGCCGGCGGGCAGGTAGATCATCGGAACACCGGCGCTGATCGCGCCCATCACCAGCCCGGGCGTGGTCTTGTCGCAGCCGCCCATCAGCACCACGCCGTCCAGCGGATGCGAGCGGATCATCTCCTCTGTCTCCATGGCGAGCAGATTGCGGTAGAGCATCGAACTGGGCTTGGTGAAACTCTCGTCTACCGATAGCGACGGCATCTCGACGCCGAATCCACCGGCCTGGGCGACGCCGCGCTTCACGTCCTTGACCCGTTCGCGGAAATGCGAATGGCAGGTATTGAGCTCAGACCAGGTATTGAGCACCCCGATCACCGGCTTGTCGCGAAAGTCCTCTTCGTCATAGCCGAGCTGCATCATGCGCGACCGGTGGCCGAAACTGCGCAGGTCGTCCGGGGCAAACCAGCGCGCGGAGCGCAGGTCGCCTGGCGTTTTCTTCGTCATCGGATCACCCTGTGAAGCTGAAGCTGTACCAGATCACGGCGACCGCGAAGGCCAGCCCGACCAGGTCGGGCCAATTGCCGAAATCATGTTTGTCCTTGATCTCATCGGCCGTGAAATGGGCCTCGTCGATCTCCTCGTCCTGCCGCGTCAGGTCCCTGTCGTCATCCTGACGGGGCGGGCCCCGGTCGTCGTCCTGGGTCATGACGGATCTCCTCAATCGAGTAGGTTTGGCAGCCAAAGTGCGATGTCCGGGAAGAACAGCACGAGGGCGAGGCCGAGGGCCTGCAGCGCGATGAACGGCAGCACGGCGACGAAGATGTCTTGAAGCTCGATCCCTTTTGGGGCGACGGATTTCAGGAAGAAACAGGCCGGGCCGAAGGGCGGCGACAGGTAATAGATCTGGATGTTCATGGCGAAGAGGACGCCGAACCAGACCGGGTCGAACCCGAGGTCGACCACCACCGGCGCGAAGATCGGAACCGTGATGAAGATGATCGCGATCCACTCGAGGAAGGTGCCCAGCACCATGACGATCAGCATCATGACCAGCACGATCATCAGCGGCGGCAGGTCGAGGCCGGTCAGCAGTCCCCGTAGGAAGTCGCCGCCGCCGATGCGGTTGTAGATCCCGATCAGCGAGACCGCGCCCAGGACGAGCCAGATGATCGAGCCAACGGTGAGCACGGTCTGGCGCATGGCGTCGCGTGCCATGGTCCAGTTGAGTTCCTTGCGGACGCCGGCCACGACCAGCGCGCCGACAGCCCCGATGGCCGCTGCCTCGGTCACTGTGGCGATGCCCGAGTAGATCACGCCCAGCACGGTGAAGATCAGCACGCCCGGCAGGATGATGCCCTTGAGGAACTTCAAACGCTGGAAGAAAGGCAGCCCGGTTTCGGGAATATCGTAGATCGGCGCCATTTCCGGCTTCAGCCGCACGCGCACCAGGATGTAGGCGATATAGAGCGAGGCCAGCATCATGCCGGGCATCGCCGAGGCGGCGAAGAGCTTGGTGATCGAGACCTGCGCGGCGAGCCCGTAGACGATGAGCACGACCGACGGCGGGATGAGCGTCGCCAGAGCGCCCGCGGCGCAGATGATGCCGATCGACAGTTTCTTGTCGTATCCCAGTCGCAGCATCTGTGGCAGCGCGATGAGACCCAACATGACGATCTCGCCGCCCATGATGCCCGACATCGCCGCGAGCAGCACCGCCACGATGCAGGTCTGCACGCCGACCGACCCGCGGAACCGTCCGCCGGCGATGGCCATCGAGTCGAAGAGCGATTTGGCGATCCCCGATCGTTCGAGGACGTTCGCCATGAAGACAAAGAACGGCACAGCGATCAGCTCGTATTTGTGCAGCACTTCGCTGACGTTCGCGGCCACGATGAAGAAGCCCGCGCGTTCGCCGAAATAGAGGATCGCCGTGACCAGCGAGACCGACAGTGTGGTGATGCCCAGCGGCACCCCGATCGCCATCAGGCCCAGAAGGGCCACGACGATCAAAAGCGTGATCAGTTCAATGCCCACCGGACAGGTCCCCCTCGGTCTTCTGGAACCAACGAATGATGTTGGCCAACAATTGCGCCAGGTAGAGACCGCAGCCGACGACGATCAGAACCTTGAGATACGTGGGCTGGGGCGAGTTGAATGCCGTTCCGGAATGCTCGGGACGTCCGAGCACCTTCTCGGCGGGCCCCCAGAGCGCCATCGCCAGAACCAGGATTGCGGCGAAGGCGATCAACAGCTGAAGCAGCCGGAAATATTGCCACATGCGCGGGCTCACGAGCAGTTCCAGCATGGTGATGGAAATGTGCCGGTTGCGCTGGGTCACGTATCCGACCGACAGAACCCAGACAGTCGCGCACAATGTCATGGCAAGCTCGGTCGACCAGACCGTCGGGCTGTCGAAGCCGTAGCGCAGCACGACCTCAAGTGCGGAGACCGCGATGCAGGTGAAGAACAGCGTGGAACAGGCATGCCCGATGAAGACGCTGAACCGGTCCATCACCTCGGCGTAGCCCGCGAGTAGGCGTTTCATGGGTCCCTCCCATTGGCTTGAAACAAATCCCGGGTGCGGCGACGTTCAGAACGTCGTCGCACCCGGGGCGGGAGAGATGGTTATTCCTTGAAGAGGCCGATCTCGGTCATGTAAGCGAGGTGCGCCGCAAGCGCTTCCTGTGCCAGCTCGGACTTCTGGGCGTAGTTTTCCCACTCCTTGCGGGCCACTTCGCGCAGCTGGTCGCGATCTTCCTGCGCCCAGTCGATTACCTCGATATCGTCCTTCTGGTCGTCGCGCTCTGCCAGCTCGCGATCCAGCTTGGTCGTTTCGGCGGCCATGGCCCGCATCGCGTCGTACCACCAGGTGCGCAGCGCCTCTTGATCCTGCGGCTCCAGCTCGTCCCAAACCTCGCGGTTCACGGTGAACTGCATCGCCGGCATCGAGTGGATCCCCGGGTAAAGCGGGTAGGGCGCCACGTCGTGCAGGCCGGTCGCGTCATTGTTCACATAGGCCGAGGCATCGGCGGCATCGACAATGCCCTTTTCGATGGCACCGAAGACCTCCGAGAACGGGATCGCGACGGGCGACGCGCCCGCGGCCTGGAAGACGGCCGCTGCCAGCCCCTCGGGCGAGCGGATCTTCTTGCCTTCGAGATCCTCGAAGGTGCGGATCGGCTCGCGGGCGACCAGTGCCTCGCGCGAGTAGGGACCGCAGGCGACGACCTTGACCTCGCCGCCGGTGATCGCGTCGGCGGCCTTCTGCATCATCTCTTCGCCGGGACCTTCCTGGCAGAAACCGATCATCTGTTCGGGCGTGTCGTAGCCCGAGATCAGGTCGCCCAGCAGAGCGAAGGCGGGTTCCTGGCCGGAGAAATAGTTGACCGAGGTGAAATCGCCGTCCAATGCCCCTGCGGCGACGGCCTCGGGCGTGTCGCGCGCCGGCACAACCGACCCGTTCGGCGTGAGCACGATGGAGACACGCCCCTCTGTCATCTCCTCGATCTTCGGCAGCCACTCCTCCGTGATGTACTTGGTGGAGAAGTCCCCTGCGTTGAAAGAGGTCTGGACGTTCAGCGTCTCGGCATGGGCCAGTCCGGCGAGCATCGAGACGGACATGGAAAGCGCGGCGGTTCTGGAAAAGGTCATAAAGGTCCTCCCTTGGACATCACCAGGGGCCTCCCCCCTCGGCTTCTGATGTACTAATATATTAGTGTATCTTTGGCAAGAAGGCTCTATGCTCTCGAACAAGAAAGCGACAGGATCAGCGGACGCAAATGGCAGAAAGCACTGACACTCAAACGAAAATGAGAGCTGGGCTGGCCTCATCGCAAAAGACGATCAAGCGTGGCTCGGCGAGCGCTCAGCTTCACGAAGCCCTGCGCGAAAGAATCATCCGATTGGAGCTGGCCCCCGGAGAGTACCTGTCTCGCTCCGAGATCGCGGCGCAGTACGGCGTGAGTCAGACCCCCGTGCGCGACGCAATGATGCGTCTCGAGGAAGACGGGCTTCTGGTCATCTACCCGCAGTCCAAGACGATCGTTTCGAAGATCGATGTGTCGCACGCGCAGGAAACGCAGTTTCTCCGCCTCTCGATCGAGCTCGAGGTCGTGCGCGCGCTCGTCCGCCAAGAGGGGAGCGCAAAGATTTCCAAAGCCCGAACATGCCTCGCCCTGCAGCGCGCCGCCCTTGAGGCGGACGACCTCGAAGAGTTCTCGCGTCTCGACCGAGAGTACCACGCCGCTCTATGCGAGGCGGTCGGCGTGGGGGCGTTGTGGAACATCGTGACCGCGAGGTCCGGACACATCGACCGCCTTCGGAAGTTGAATTTGCCGGATCCAGGGAAGTCCGCGTCGATCTTGTCGTGTCATGAACGCATTCTGGACGCGATCGATGCCCGCGATGATCGCTACGCCGAAGAGGTCCTGCGCGAGCACCTCTCCGGCACCCTGTCTCAGGTCGATCAGATCATCGAGCGGTATCCCGGCTACTTCTGAATGGTGCAGGGCTGGGGCGGCGCCTCGGGATCAGCGCGCCTCTCATCCACTCATCGGGACCAATCCTCGGACAGGGAGGCACCGCAGCCGGGCTCCGCGATCGGGCGTCAGTGACTCGGGCTCGGTGAGGTGGCTGGCAAGGTGAAATCCAGACGATCCACCCGGTTCTGTTGAGGACCTATCGCGGTGCACCGGGTCCAACACGTCCGACTGCCCGCTGCTGGATGTTCTCAATGAAGGGCAGGCGGCCATGCCTGCAGGCAGTGCGGCACCGATGGCAATCGCGGGACGCGCGGCGGTCTGCCGAAGGTCCGGGCCAAGACCGCCTGCCCGGCGACCTCCTTGCTCCCCAAACACCCCTTCCAACCGAAGAGACAGACAGCGAGACAGAACCGGTTGCCCAAGTGAGATCCCTGGCAACCTGAACGCATATCGCTCAGTCGCGAGACCGAAGCAGAGTGGGACCGCCAGGCGCGCCGGCTGCAATGGCCGGCGCGTGCGTCTCATCTTGGCGATCAGGCCTCGTCGTAGGAAGTGAAGACCTCGGTCGAGCCGTCCCGCAGGATCAGCAGCACGTCGTAGGCCTCGCGCTGGCTCTCCGGACCCATGCCGGGCGAGCCGTAGGGCATCCCGGGCACCGCGAGGCCGACCGCGTCGGGGGCTTCGTCGAGCAGGCGACGGATGTCGGCGGCCGGTACGTGGCCTTCGATCATATAGCCCTCGATCTTCCCGGTGTGGCACGAGATCATGTCCATCGGGATGCCGTTGTCGAGCTTGTAGCGGCTGAGCGCAGTGCCGGCCGAGGCCTCGGTGGTGATCTCGAAGCCCTCGGCCGCGAGGATCTCGGTCCAGGCGGAGCAGCATCCGCAGTTGGGGTCCTTCAGGACATGCATCCGCGGCGCGGCGGCCCGGACACTGCGGGGCAAAATTGCGGTGAGGCCCGCAGCCGCAAGGCCGGTCAGCATGGCGCGGCGGGTCAGAGTGGTCTGTTTCATCTCGGTCTCCTGGGAGCCGGGCGCGGGTTCCAACAGCACGCGCGCCGGCCCCGAACGGGTTCAGTTGACGGTGACGGGGCCGTGCATGCCGGCCTCCATGTGGCCCGGGATCAGGCAGGCGAACTGGAAGGTGCCTTCATCGGTGAAGGTCCAGACGATCTCGCCGCTCTCGCCCGGGTCGAGGCGCAGCGCGTTCGGGTCGTCGTGCTCCATGTCCGGCATCTCCGCCATCTCGGCCATATGGGCGCGGTTGCTCGCTTCGGTGCCCAGCACGAGCTCGTGCTCGAGCGCGCCCGCGTTGGTCACCGCGAGCCGGACGGTCTCGCCGGCCTCGACCTCGAGCGCGCCCGGCTCGTAGCCCATGCCGCCGGCGGTCTCGATCATGCGGATCTCGATCGTGCGGGTGACCTCGGCGGCCGCTCCCGGCTGGCCCGCGGGCATGTCGCCGTGGCTGTGGTCCCCGGAGCCCGCGGCAAAGGCGGTGCCGGCGAGGCCCAGAAGGGCGGTGGAAAGTGCAAATTGTCTCATTTGTCCTCCATAAGGAGATGCGCGCCGGCAGCCTGCCGGCTCAGGATCGGAAAGCTTCGTCTGACAGTGAATTATTCAGCGCGCGGGAGGACGATGCGGCGCCGCTGCGCGTCTGCGCGGTGCCATGCCTGGACCGGCCCGGGGGAACTCGGCGGCCCGCGCGGCGATATGGTCCGGCGCTACGCCGGCCTCCAGAAGAAACGCGCCGCAGCCGTGCAACGCGCACTGCGTCGGGCCGTGCCCGGCCAGGTGACCCGCGTCGCAGCAATCATCCGGGAGGGCGTGACCCAAGAGGACCTCTTGCGCCTTGGTGCAATCCGCGTGGCTGGCGCAGTGCAGTTCGGATCCCGCATCGCGCGCTTCCGCATGCGCCGCCCCGGCGAAGGGCAGAAGCAGCGCCAGGCAAAAGGCGCGGAGGAACAAGAGAACCGTGAGGCGCATCGTCGGTCACGCTATGCCGCCGGCCAGCGCCGGTGCAAGCCTCCGCGCCCTGGCTGCCGCATCACGGTTTCGTTCAGCGCGCCGCATCAGAACAAGAGCGCCTTCGCCGGCATCCAGAGCCCCATGAGGATCATCATCAGGTTCTCGGTCAACGAGACGAAGCCAAGGGGCACGTTGCTGCCACCCCCGACGCAGGCGCATTTCAACTCGCGCTTGTCGATGTAGACCGCTTTGAACACCGAAACCGCGCCCACCGTGCCGATGAAAAGCGCCACCGGCGCCGAGATCCACACCAGCGCACCGGCGATCATCAGGACGCCCGCCAGCGTCTCGCCGAAGGGGTAGAGGTAACCGTAGCGCACCCAGCGCCGGGCCAGGAGGTCGTAGTTCAGGAACATCGTCGAGAAGCCCTCGACGTCCTGCAGCTTCTGGATCCCCAGGAGCGTCATCGAGATCGCCACGAACCATTCCAGCGCGCGGAAGGTGAAGATCATCTCAAAAGCGACCCAGCTCACCGCCAGTGCCATCAGGAAGGCCACCGAGAAGATCGCGATCACCGGCTGGTAACTGGTTTCGTCCTCGCTTTTCACGCGCTTGCCGAAATGCGCGCGCAGCTCGTCGTAGCCGCCGATGCGGGTATCGCCGATCCAGACCTGTGGCGTCGTCTTTACCCCGTGACGGTCCTTGAAGGCGTCGGTCTCCTCGCGGTTCTCCAGCCAATGGTCCTCGACCTCGAAGCCCTCGCGTTCGAGCAGCGCCTTGGTTTTTAGGCCGAAAGGGCAGAGATGGCCGGGCATGACCATCCTGTAGAGGGTGGCGGTCTTTGCGGTCTGGTCGAGCGGCATGGCGCACCTCCGGTCGGTCGGTCTTGCCAGTGAAACACAGATCCAGCGCTGGATGGTTCCCGTCTCGAGGTCGGGCGCGCCGCGCCGCGAGCAAAGGCAGGGAGGGGGCGCCGCTCACAAGAGGCTCCCGCCATCGCAGGAGTCCATACGATGGCTGAACGGGGGCTGTTTCTGTGGCTGCGATCCTGCGCAAGGGCTTTGTCGGTGCGGTCTTGGCGTCCAGGGGAGGCAAACAATTCGGGTGGGCAGGTCAGCCGGTACGTCCTGTCTTCGAGACGTGCAAAGGCTGTGCGGTCTGAGCGAGGCCACGGATATCAGTCGTCTTGTCGAGGTAGGTGCGCCCGAGATCCTCGAAAAGAGAAAATTTTCTGACTCACTGGTGCGAGCGATTGATTGCGGCGGTCCGACCCAGTCAAGACCTGCGCCTAAGCCGCCATTTCCAGGGCATAGGCAGGGTTTGACTCCCGGGTCCTTTTCCTGCGACCTCGGGTCCTGTTCTTGCGACCTCGGGTCCTGTTCTTGCGACCCCCGGGTCCTGTTCCTGCGACCCCAGGGTCCTGTTCCTGCGGCCCAAGGGTCCTGTTCCTGCGACCGACGCCTCAGAACCCTTTGAAAACAAGGGCCGAATCCAGCCCCTGAATCAAGGAATCTGGAATCCCCTGAAAAGACGGTCGGCTGCCGCCAACCGTCGCCGAGAGATTTTGCGCTGAAGGGGGTGGGCAGCCCGCAGGATGTCACCGCCAGCGAGTTGTTCTGATCGCCGTAGCGATCTGACGGGTCGAGCGATCTTTCTGCTGAAAGCCTTTTTTGGCCCGCGTGGGCGCGGAGCCATGTGCTCATCGAGGCTTCTTGGCACCGCCGTGGAACATCGCAGCGACGGCAGTAGCATTCCGGCGCAGATGAACGCGGTATTTCCTTCGCCTCACGAGTGCCTGGCCAACCTACGGATCGATGCCCGGCAGATCGCGAGTAGGAACGGCCAGCCAAGGCAATTCAACGACGTCAGACAGTGCCGGATCGCTTTCCGGCCCCCTCGAACAAAGCTGGTCCTCTGAACATGACACAAGACAACACTCTTCTGAGCCTGGCCGACCTTCGGGCCCACATCGAGGCCAGCACACCTCCAGCCGAACGCGCCTCCATTCTGGCATTCCTCGATCTTGCGCGGGCAGCCTTGGGCCAGGAGTTCTTCCGCGATCCATCCGTGCTCGCGTCAGAGGCGGATTTCTCGGGGCGGCTACCGAAAGCCCCCGACGAGGCCCTCGCCGCGTCCTTTGGAGATGCGGCTTTCTACGGGCGCTGCCGGGAGAGCATTCTGCGACATGCGAAGATCGCGGGGCTCTGGGCTGATACAGACCCATACACGCTTCTGAACGAGGTGGCTCGGTCCTTCGGTCTTGCCGGCGTGAACCGCCGGATCATGGAGGCAACGTTTCCCGGGTTGGCGCCACGGTACGTGACGCGAGAAATGGCCATCCAGGCCGATCGTGGGCTACGTGGGTTTGATCGCCAGGAATTCCGCGCATGTATGGCTGCTCTGGATCGGGTTCGAAGCGATCCCCGAATTTCTGCAGCCGGGATCCTCGGTCCTGAACCGATCGGTCTCCTGCCGCGCTACCGCGATGGCGACAGGAACCGCATAGACCTCCCCGAAGACGCGCTGAGCGTCTTGCCTCGCTTGATCGCCAGTCACGCCAGGCGTGCGCGGCGCGCCTTCGAACTGGCGGTCGATTTCGGCATCCTTGCTCCATCCGGCCCCGCAAAAGGATGGAGCCTCAGCCAGGAAGAGGCGGCACGGTATCACGCCCGAGTCGGGGAAATCGTCTCTCTCGCGGCGGCCTCAGATAATCTCCGGGCTCTGACCGCCCTCCTGCGACGTTGGCGACCGTCGTCGGTTCCAGAGAACCTCAGCGTGGACAGGGTCTGCAATCCTAAGCGCGAGCCAGCTAAAACCCGCCCGGCACCCAAAAAGACAGACAGACAGCCGGCGACACTGCCCCAAGCGCTAAATGCGGAGGTTGCCGCCTACGTCGCGAAGCGCGGCCTGAGCCGCAAACCAGCCACGACCCTGCGACGGGTGCTCCGGTGTTTGCTCGCTGCCGGCTGGCATCCGGAGGACGGGATTTCTATCTCTCAGGCAACAGCCATCCTTCAGCGAGAGAAGCCCAGGCTCGGCGCAGGCAGCCTGCAAGTCTACCGATCGCTTTTGAAGGGGTTCCTGCGTCACATCGAGTGCCTTGCGCCGTGGGACGATCTCCTGGCTCGAGCAAGTGACGTCGGCGGGATGAACCTGCGTGGTCTTTCGGCGCTTGCCGAGCTGGCAGACGACATGATCCCTCCTGTCGTACCAGACGGCATCGACGGCGACCGGGCGAAGGAGCTCGTGGCGCGAGCACAAGAGCGCGGCACAGGCACGCAGGTGAGGCAAGGACTTCAAGCGCTCGATCGCCTGCGGGAGGTTCTGCCGGAACTTCCATCGATCCCGGTCATGCCGGCGCTCAAGGACGACACCATCCCGAAACAGCTGGCCTCAGAGATCAGAGCGCAGGCGCAAGCCGCAGGATACAGCCCGCAGGGCATCCGGGCCCGCCTGGTCGCGGTGCGAGCGCTCTATCGTCTTGCCCCGGACCGGGCGCGCTTTTCGGGGCCTGTTGCCAGCATTGCTTGGCAGGAGATCATCGACGCCGTGCTGGTCCAATACCCCAAGGAGATGGAACCCTATCGAAACGAGCTTCGTCGGTTCGCAAGGCAGGCGGCCGAGAAATGGTCGGCGGGATGGAAGGATCTCCAGTCTCGCATCGTCGCGACCGGAATTCCCAAGGCGGACAACCCGGTCGCGCATCTGGCCACAGTCGCGGTCCGAGATGGCAGAGAGCCCTGGCAGATCGATCGCGAATGGGCCTGGACCCACGAACGGAGCTTGCGTGCGGATCTGCGCCACACGTGGAGCCGGGCGGTCGATCATTTCGATGCACTGCGGAAGCATCCGGAGATCGCAACTTCCGGCCTCCTGCCAGCGGATCAGCTGGGGCCGATGCCGGAGACCGGGTCACGGCTAAAGAATGCACATCTGCCCTTGCCGCGCCGGGTCGAGGCCGCTCTTGAAGGTGAGTCGAAGCAGATTTTCGAGGCCGCACATTTCATCTGGCGATGCCTTCGTGCGCTTGGCACGCACGCGAAGCACGACAATCCTGGCGCCCGCGCACTCTTGGCCGAGGTGAATCTGGAGCTCGTGCTCGAGAAACAGACCTTCATGACGCACCACAGCGCCAGGCTGCACGTCGCGCGTTTGCGCGATTGGCGCGAAAGCCGGCCGGGGCTTGCGTAGCGGCCTGCGAAAGCTCGAGCGAGGCGATGCTGTGGGGTGGGATCGCAAGCCCTCCATGAGGATGAATGGATGATTAGCCCTACAACGGGACGTTCGTTCGAGAGACTCAGAGGCCGTCTGCGCGCCGCTACGCAGCCGAATGAGCCTGGCGTGCCTCCTGCGGGGATACGCCCAAGCCGGGCAGGGCGCCGAGCCACTTCAGGTAGCACGGCTGCGCGATCTCTCCCGCCGTGTCGTGCGGCCAGAGCGCAGATCGCACGTAGGGGGGAATGCGGATCGGGGAGGCGGCGCCGCCATGCCACATCTGCGGGAAAGAGCCGGATCTCTGGTCGTGACGCATACGACAATCCGAGTGTGGTCGCCGCAGCGGCGCGGAGGCGTGGGCGGCCGTTAGGGCTGCGAAAAGTGTGGTTAGGTCAGCGGCAGCGTGCCCATGCATTTGCGGTCAGGCGTCGGTCGACTCGGCCCCGATTTCTGGCCCCCTTGCAGCTCTTCAAGGTGCCTGTCCACGAGCTGGATGACTGATTGCGCCGCGGGATCTCTCCGCGGCGCAATTTGACATGAAGGAGGCCTCAGAACGTCTTGGCGAGCGTGACCTTGATGTTGCGGCCCGGTGCACTCCGGGTGGCGCGGCGCGGCTGGTAGTCGCGATCAAAGGCGTTTTCGATGCCCAGACGGATCTCGGTAGCCTTGAAGACCCCGTTCTGCGGGACGTAGGTGGCGCGGAGGTTATGGACGTTGAAGCCGGGTGTCTTCTCGCCTTCCACCTCGATGTCGTTGAACGCGACGGTTTCCCAGCTCAAGTCGAGCGTCTCGCCGAACCGCTTGCCAAGCGTGAGCCGAAGGCTGTCGCCCGGCAGGGCGCGCCAGTCCGCATCGCCGAGTCCTTCGGGGTAGTGTTCCTCGCCTCGGGCGACCGCCAGGTTGAGATCGGAATACAGGCCATTGACCGTTGCGTAGCTGGCCTCGAGTTCCAACCCGCGGGTATCGACTGCGTCCACCAACTCGCCGCTGTTCCCCGGCACGGTATAGGAGGTGATATCCCAAAGCCGGGTGTCATAGGCGGTCGCCTTGAGGGCCAGAGTGTCCCCTGCGCCGAAAACGTCCATGGCATCGTAGCTGGCCCCGATTTCGTAGGTTCGGGATTTCTCGCTCTGTCCCATCAGATCGGGCTGGGCAATCGGCCCGGAGGTGCCCTGACCGGTGGTGTAGAGATCGTCGAGAATAGGCAGGTTTTCGGTGTAGGCGGCAGAGGCAAAGAGGCCGACGCCATTCGCGAAATCGTAGCGGGCGGAGACCCCGCCCATCACTGCATCGTTTTCGTAGCTGTCTGGCCCCGCGAAACCGGTGCCATCGGTGATCTCCTGTCGCTCGAACCGTAGGGCGGGCGAAAAGGTCCAGTTGCCTTGGCGTATCTCATCGACGGCATAAAGGACGAGCCGGCGGTCGGTGCCGCCCGGCGCGCTGTCGGCGGTTTCGCGGTCCTTGTGAATGAACTCGAGGCCGGTTCGCAATTCATGGTCGAAGGCCCCGGCGACAAAATGCGCCGTGTTGCGGAATGCAAGCTTGGTGGTCTGGTATCTGTGATCGGCGTTCACTGTTCCGAAGCCGCCCGCAGGGAAGGGGAAGCCACATGGCATTCCCGGCCCGTCGCAGGACGAGGAACCCGGAATATAGTCCTGCTCGATCTCCTGGTCTGCATACGACAGGACCACGTCGAAATCGATCAGGTCGTTGCCGTTGGGAGCGTAGGTATAGACCAGCGAGGTCGTCTTGCTGTCGATGTCCCGATCGACATTGCCGAAGACATCGTCGGTCGTCGAGAAAGAGTCGTAGGGCACATCGCGCTCGGCGGTCGAGGTGTCGGTGTAGGAGAGCGTCAGAGAGTGTTCCTTTGCTGCGTCGAGCCAGAAGCGGCCCTTCAGCAGCCAGGACGGCGTCTCGAAGGCACTGTTGCCGATCGTGTCGCCGGAGCCGTCGGTCTGATCACTCTGTCGCCGGAGCGTGTAGTTGGCGAGAAATTCCGCGCGGTCCGACGGCTGCCAGGCCAGGATCGTGGAGGTCGCAAATCCATCGCCGTTGCTTGAAAACTCCAGGGTCTCGCGCAACCGGAATCCAGGCACGCCGCCGGTGAAGTCCGAGGCGTTCTTGGTTTCGGCGCGGACCATGCCGCCCACGACACCCGAGCCGTATTCGAAACTGCCGACGGTTCCGCGCAGAACCTCCACGGAGCGATAGAGTGCTGGATCTGTGAACAGCTGCGTTCCAATCCGATAGATCTCTTCGGAGCCGGTCACGGCCTCGTCGACGATGACCTGAACCTTCTGATCGGTTCCGAATGTTGATGTCGCGCCGTAGCCCCGGATCGAGATGCCGGACCCGGTGGGGGTCGAGCCGTTCACCAGGGCTACGCCTGGGACGGAATCGATAAGCTCGGCGATCGTGCCGGCCTGACGATCGCGGATTTCCTCCTCGTCGATCCTGGTGACCGGCAGGGCGGTGTCGGTGGCGACGCCACGTTTGGATTCGGAAACCTCGATGGGATCGAGAACGATGAAGTCGGATGGCGTCTCGGTGGTCTGTGCCTGAACCGACGGCACGACGCCGATGATGAGCGCAAGCGCTGTGCTTGCGCGCTGTGTCTTGGTGGACATGGTCTTCCCCTCGTGAACCTTCGACCTTGCCTGGCTTGCGAATGGCTTGCGGGGGGTCTTCGTGGTGAAATCCAAGCGTCATTTTCGAGAATTGTGTCGCTTGGCCTTGAGTGCGGTAAGTCAGTTGACTAAAACAGTCAAGAAATACCGGAAGCCAAAGCGCAGCCTTCGCGGGCGTCGTCGTGCAGCCACCGTGTCGAACCGGAAGGATGCAGATGACCGATCACCTCACACCCGCAGAGATTCGCACTGAAGCCCGCGCCGAGCCCCGCTTGCGCATGCGTGAGCGCGACATCGCCGATCAGCTGGCCATCTCGGAGGCAGAACTTCTCGCCGCGCACACCGGGCGCGGTGTCACGCGGATAGCGGCGCACCCGGACCTGCTGATCCCGGCTGTCGAAGCTCTGGGCGAAGTCATGGCCCTGACGCGCACCCCCTCCGCGGTCCACGAAAAGGTGGGACGCTACGAGAACTATCACCCTGGCGCGCATGCGGCGATGGTGCTGGCAGAAGACATCGATCTGCGCATTTTCCCCAAACATTGGGTGCACGGCTTTGCAGTCGAGAAACAGACAGACAGTGGAACGCGCCGATCGCTCCAGGTTTTCGACGCGGCGGGGGATGCGGTGCACAAGATCTTCCTGCTTGAGGGGAGCCGCGCGCAGGCCTGGGGGCATGTCGTTGAGGCACTGGCCAACGGTGACACATCGGAGGCGCTGACTGTCGATGCTCGAACACCGCCGGAAGCCCCCAAGGCAGACCTCGACAAGCGCGACATCCTGCAAAAGGAATGGCGGCGGCTGACCGACACCCACCAATTCCTGCGGCTATGCTCGAAGCTCAAGATGAACCGTCTCGGAGCCTATCGGATTGCCGGAGCTCCTTTCGTGCGCGCTCTGGCGCCGACGGCGGTGGACGCGATGCTCTCGGCTGTGCGCGAGGCCGGCATCGAGATCATGCTCTTCGTCGGCAATCGCGGCTGCATCCAGATCCACTCCGGCAAGGTTGGCACGCTGAAGCCCATGGGGCCCTGGCAGAACATCCTTGATCCCGGCTTCAACCTGCATCTGCGCGGGGACCACGTCGCCGAGGTCTGGGCGGTGGAAAAGCCGACCCAGCGCGGCCCGGCGGTTTCGGTCGAGGCCTTCGACAAGCAGGGTGCGCTGATCTTCCAGGTTTTCGGCCTCGGCAAGGAGGGGCGTGACTCGCGCCCTGAATGGGGTCGCATCGTCTCAAGCCTCGAGACCCGGGAAGCCGTGCAGGTGACGCAATGAGCAAGCAGTGGTTCCTGGGCAATCTGCCGTTCAGCCTATCTCGCGCAGGGTCACGCTCCGCGCTCGGCATCTCGACCCTGTCGACGGTGATGATGTCGGGTCTCGGCGCTGCCTTCGCCTGGACGATCCTCAGCGAATCCGAGGCCTTTGCCTCGGCCGAGCCGCGCGTCCTGTCGCTGGGCGGAGCCGTGACCGAGATTGTCTATGCTCTCGACGAGGAAGACCGGTTGGTTGCTCGGGACACGACCTCGAGCTGGCCACCCGAGGCAACAGAGTTGCCGGATGTGGGGTATTTGCGCGCCTTGTCGCCCGAGGGTGTCCTCTCGGTTGGGCCGGACCTGATCCTCGCCGAGGAGGGCGCCGGTCCGCCCGAAGTCGTGGATATCCTGCGTGCGGCTGATGTGGCCTTTGTCAGCGTTCCTGACGGCTATACCCCGGAAAGCGTCATCGCAAAGATCGAACTTGTGGGCGCGGCGCTCGGCGTCGAGGCGAAGTCCGAGGCGCTGGCGGCGGAAACGCGCGCGGCGCTTGCAGATGCTACGGCTCAAGCCTTGGCGCACGACGGACAGGCCAAGCGTGTTCTCTTCGTGATGAGCGCGCAGGGCGGCCGCATCATGGCGGCGGGCTCAGGCACGGCCGCTGAGGGCATCATCACTCTTGCGGGCGGCGAGAACGCCCTGAGTGGCTTCGAGGGTTACAAGCCGGTCTCGGACGAGGCTATCGCCGCTGCCGCGCCGGACGTGGTGCTGATGATGGATCGTGGCGGCGATCATTCGGTCACCGACGCTGCGCTCTTTGCCTCGCCTGCGCTGCGCACCACGCCCGCGGCACGACAGGGACGGGTGCTGCGCATGGACGGGCTGAAACTCCTGGGCTTCGGGCCGCGGACCGCCGAGGCGGTCACGGAGTTGTCCGCGGCGCTCTACGGGAACTGACCGCGTGGCACTGTCTTCAGACGCTGACGTGGCGATGCTCCGCGCCGACCGGCTCGGCCGGGCGCGGGCGATGCACGCGGTCTTCGCGCTGCTGCTCGTGGTGGTTGCGGTTGCGAGCCTCGGGGTCGGCGCCACCGGTCTCGGGCTCGGCGACATGCTGCGACCGATCGCGGGCGGCGCGCCGCTGTCGGACATCGAGCGGGTGGTGCTCTTCGACATCCGGCTGCCGCGGCTTCTGACCGGCATCATCGTCGGCGCGGCGCTGGCCGCTTCCGGCGCGGTGCTGCAGGGGCTCTTCCGCAACCCGCTGGCGGATCCTGGCATCATCGGCGTCAGTGCCGGCGCGGGGCTGGGTGCGATCGTGGTGATTGTGCTGGGCGGCACCGTCGCCTTCGTGCCCGCGGGACCCTTCGCGGTGCCGATGGCGGCCTTCCTCGGCGCATGGGGCACCACCTTTGGGCTCTACCGCGTGGCGACCCGCGGCGTGCGCACCTCAGTGGCGACCATGCTGCTCGCCGGCATCGCGGTCGCGGCGCTCGTCGGCGCGATCTCGGGCCTGCTGATCTTCGTCGCCAACGACCAACAGCTGCGCGACCTGACGTTCTGGGGCCTCGGATCGCTCGCCGGTGCGAGCTGGATCAAGCTCGGTGCCACGGTGCCGGTGATCCTCGCCGCCACGACGCTGGCCTGCACGCTCGGGCGTGCGCTGAACGCGCTGGCGCTTGGCGAGGCGACAGCGGCGCATGTCGGTTTCGCGGTCGAGCGGGTGAAGACGCTGGCGATCCTGTCGGTGGCGCTCGGCACCGGCGCGGCGGTGGCGATTTCCGGGGGCATCGGCTTCGTCGGCATCGTGGTGCCGCATCTGCTGCGCCTCGCCACCGGGCCGGACCACCGGGCGCTGATCCTGAACTCCGCGCTCTGCGGCGCGGCTCTCTTGGTCGCCGCCGATGTCGTCGCGCGGGTGATCGTGGCGCCGACCGAACTGCCGATCGGAATCGTCACAGCGGTGATCGGCGCGCCGGTGTTCCTGTGGATCCTGCTGCGCCAGCACCGGTGGGTCGAGGGATGAGCCTCGAAGCACGCGACATCCATGTATGGCTTGGAAGCCGCGAGGTGCTGCATGGCGTGGACCTGTCGGCCGCGGCCGGAACGCTGACCTGCATCGTCGGCCCGAACGGCTCGGGCAAGACCACGCTCCTGCGCGCGGTGACCGGCGACGTCGGTTACTCGGGCTCAGTGACCCTCAATGGCTCGGACACGCGGCGCCTGCGCCCCTGGCAGCTGGCCGCGATCCGGGCGGTGTTGCCGCAAGCGGCGACGCTCGCCTTCCCGTTCACCGTGGCCGAGGTGGTGCGCATCGGCCTGCAGGCGGGGCAGGAAGGCGATCACGCAGAGATCGTCGGCGCGGCGCTCGGCCGGGTCGGGCTCGCGGGCTACGCCGCGCGCGCCTTCCACGAGCTCTCGGGCGGCGAGCAGCAGCGGGTGCAACTCGCCCGCGTGCTGGCGCAGGTCTGGGAACCGGTGGCCGAGGGCGCACCGCGCTGGCTGTTCCTTGATGAGCCGGTCTCGAGCCTCGACGTCGGCCACCAGATCGAGGTGCTGCAACTGGCCCGCGACTTTGCCGATGCGGGCGGCGGCGTGGTGGCGGTGATGCACGACCTGAACCTCTCGGCGATGTTCTGCGACCGCATGACCTGCCTCGCCAAGGGCGCCATCGTCGCCACAGGAACGCCGGCCGAGGTCATGTCCGACACCACGCTCTCGCGCGCTTACGGCTGCACGGTACGGGTGAACCGCACGCCCGGCAACGGCGTGCCCTTCATGCTGCCGCAAGCGATCGGCGGCTGAGATCAGGCGCCGACCGCCACCAGGTGATTGTCCCAGGCCAGCGGTGCGCGGGCGACGGACGCGAGGGCGTCGTCCTCCACCGCCAGCACGCCGCCCTGACCGTCGGTGACGACGAGGCCGCGCCGACTCGGCGCCACGCCGCAGACGTCGCCGCGGCGGAGCGCGGCGCGGAAGGTGCCTTCGCCATCGAAGAGATGCAGCCGCCCGCCGCGCGGCGAGGTGATCGCCACGCGCGCGCCGTCCCGGGCGAAGGCGACGCTGCCGGCATAGCCCTCCATGGCGATCTGCTCGGCGAGGCCCGCTTCGGCCAGCACCGGCGCATCGCCGCGGCGATGCAGACCGAGAAGCGGCACCGGCGCGGAGACGTCGCCCTGCCACTGCATCGCGAAGGCGACGCGGCCGTCCGGCGCGACCGCGAGGTGACGGATCGAGTTCCGGTGCAGCTCGGGCGGCAGCACCACCTCGTCGAGAATGTCGCCCGCGAGCGTCACGTAGGCGAGGCTCGGGCGCATGCTGTCGAGGTTCAGCTTCTCGCGGCCGTTGTCCGGGTGGGTGCGGATGCCGCCATTGGCCACCACCAGCACGTCGCCGGGGAGCGCGCGGATCTCGTGCGGGCCGATGCCGCCCGAGGCGATCTCGCCGATCCGGGCATAGCCGTCGGTCCGCGACCAGAGGCCGATGCGGCCTTCGCCGTTCTCCATCTCGTTCTCGGTGGTCGCCAGCACCTCGCCGCCGGCGAGAAAGGCGCCGTGGCCATAGAAGTGGCGCCCCTTGGGCGCGTCGAGCCGCTGCACGAGCCGGCCGGCGGCGCAGTCGATGACCAGCGCGAAACGGCCTGGGCGGCGCGCGAAGGCCACCGCCTCGGGCGCGTGCGGATGCGCCGCGGCGGCGTGGCCGCGGTCGGGCAAGGGGATGCGGAAGAGTGTGTCGCCTGCGGCGTCGAGGCCGGCCAGCAGGAATGCGCCCGAGGCGTCGCGTCCGGCTGCCAGCCAGGACGGCCCGCCAGCATCGGCCCAGCCGAGCGCCGGCCGGGCGCCCGCCGCTGCGAGACCGGCGAGGATGGCGCGGCGCGAGGGCATCAGTCGCCGTCGGCGGAGTTGAACCCGACCGAGACGCCGAGCGCCGGGGCGATCTCCTCGGCGGCTGCCCGGGTGACGGCGCGGATCTCGGTCTGCAACGCCTCGACGCGCAGCCGGCCCGCGGGTTCCGCGACGCCGGCAAGGCGCGGGTCGTCGAGGGTGCGGGCGGTCTCGAGCGCGCGGTCGAAGGCGGCCTCGGTCCGCGGGATCGGCGCGTCCGAGAGCGTCATTGCCAGTTCGCGCAGGGCCTCGAGCGACAGCACCACGTTGCGCAGCGGCCGGTCCGAGCGGCGCGCCTCGGCGACCTGCGGCTTCGGCGCCTCGAAACTGCCCATCGGACGGCCGAGGCGCTGCTGGGCGGTGAAGTCGAGGCCCGTGGCAAGCGCCGTATAGAGCGCCTGCGCCGCCTCGCGGTCGTCGAGGAAGCGGGAATTGTCCTCCGCGCCGGCGGTCTTCAGCGTCTGTGCGAAGTCCTCGCGCCAGGCCGCGTCGACCGCGCCGCCCATGCGGGCGAGGTCGGCGGCGATGGCCTTTGCCAGCGTGCAGGCATAGTCGTCCGCGCCGTAGCCCGCGAAGGCCTCGTCGTAGAGCAGCCGCTCGAGCGCGAAGAGGCCGCGGCCGGCGACCGAGACCTCGGAGAAGCCCTCGGTGTCCCTGGCCACCGGGTCCTCGTCGGCAACCAGGCGTGCGACGGTGCGTCCGACCATGCCGCGGGCGTCCGGCCAGAAGCCGATGGCGAGGCCGGTGCCGTCTTCCTCCAGCGGCCCCAGCGTCAAGTGCGAGATGCCAAGCCAGGCGTCGAAGGCGTCCTGGTAGGCGGGGCGTAGGGCTTCGCCCCTGCAGTCCGCGGCGGCGGCGCCTTCGAGCACGGCGGTCGCCTCGGCGAAGGCCGCGGTGGCGGGCAGGACGTGATCGTCGACGACCTCGGCCACGCCGGCCAGCGCGGGAGCGGCGGCGAGGCAGAGGGCGGCGGTCAGAGGCGCGCGCATCAGAGGCTCTCCAAATAGCGGATCAGGGCATCGCGGTCGGGTTTCGGCATCTCCACCACGGCGTCGCGCGACGCCTGCGCCTCGCCGCCGTGCCAGAGCACCGCCTCTAAGAGCGACCGGGCGCGGCCGTCGTGCAGGAAGCGGGTGTGGCCGTTGACCTGTTCGGTCATGCCGATGCCCCAGAGCGGCGCGGTGCGCCACTCGCGGCCCGAGGCACGGCCCTCAGGGCGGTTGTCGGCAAGGCCCTCTCCCATGTCGTGCAGCAGCAGGTCGGTCATCGGCCAGATCAGCTGGAAGCTCTGTTCGGGCTGATCAGCGAGTCGGTGGGTGACGAACTTCGGCGTGTGGCACGACGCGCAGCCGACATCGTGAAACACCTCCTTGCCGCGCAGCACCTGCCCGTCGTCCACGTCGCGCCGCGCCGGCACCGCCAGGTTGCGCGAGTAGAAGGTGACGAGGTCGAGCCCCTCGGCGTCGACTTCGGTGACCCGGTCGTCGCCGTCGCCGTGCGGAGCGTTGCGGCAATCGGCCTGTTCGGCGGCGCAATCGCCCCAGGGGTCGGGAAAGATCGGGGACGAGATGCCGATGTCGCCGGCGAAGGCGCTGGCCGATTGCTCGCGGATCGTCGGCGCGCCGGCCTTCCAGCCGAAGCGGCCGAGCATCGGGCGGTCGTGCTCGAACGACCAGACCACCTGCGCGCGGCCCGAGATGCCGTCGCCGTCGGCGTCGTCCGGGTCCTCGAGCGCGAGGATGTCTTCGGCCGGGATCGCCTCGAGAAGGCCGAGGCCGATCATCGGCGGCGCGACCCGCGGGCTCAGCATGGCGCCGGGGGCGAGGGGGCCGTAGCCGAGATCCTCGGCGCGCCATGAGGGGTCGAGCAGTGTCGCGATCTCGCCATCCGAGAGCGCCACCTCGACTTCCCGCCAGGAGACGCCGAGGCGGTATTCGCCGGAATGCCCGGCGACGCTCTGGTCTTGCAGCTGGCCGCCGTAGGTCGGATCGGGGCGGGTGCGCGGGGTCTCGTCGCCGATCGACAGAAGGAATGCCTCGATGTCGCTCATCTCGGCGTCCGGCGCGGCGGGGACCGAGACCCGCAGGAACATCGAGGTGGCGTCGTCCTCGGGCCCCTCGGGCGGGTGGCCGCGGCCGTCCTTCAGGTGACACCGCTGGCAGGAACGCGCGTTGTAGAGCGGCCCGAGCCCGTCCGAGGCCAGCGTCGAGGAAGGCGAGGAGACCCAGACCTTCTTGAAGAGCCCGTTGCCGACCTTGAAGTCGAGCTCGCGCTCGAAGGAGATATTGCCCGAGGCTTGGCTGAAGGCGTCGGAAGTGTTTCGGGCGCGCACGGTGGCCGCGCCGGCAGGGTTGGTCTCGAAGGGCTCCGGGGCCGAGAAGTCGGTGGGCGGTGCGGTGGCTCGGTCGATCCTCGCGCGCTCCTCGGCAGTGCGGGGCAGCGCGTCGAGATGCGGCTGGGCCAGATCGGACGATGCGCCGTCGAGCGCCTGGGCAGGCGTCCCCGCGAGCCCGAGCAGAGCCGCGCAGAGCCCCAGGCTAAGCCAATGTCCGCTGCGGCGGCACTGTGCGCTCAGATGGCCCATGGTGCGGGATCCGTTGATATGGCCGAGTTCGCACCCGGGGGCTCGGGCGCCGCCCTCGCAGTGATGGTCCGGGGGTGGCCTGCGATCATCTCGCGCCCAGCTCCGTGGCAAACGAAAAGCAGGCCAGGGCCGCGTCTGCTCGGCCCCGGCGAAGGTTGGTTACTGGAAGACGGCTTCGGGGTCGTCCAGGCTGTCGGATCCCTCGAAGGCGATCTGCTCGACGCCGAGCGCGGTCACGGCCCGCTCGATCGCCCGGGTCTGATCGACCAGCGCGTCGACCGCGCCCATGATCAAGGCCTCGCCCTCGGCATTGCCGCGCGCGAGCATCATGTCGTAGCTGAAGCCCGCCTCGGCGGCCGATTTGATCTGACCGAGCTCGACCATCGTGGCGTCGAGCCTGTCGCGCAGCTCGGCGGCGACGTCAGGATCCGCGGCGGCGACCAGGTCTGCCAGGGCCGGGCCGGTCACGACGGAGCCGTCGACCCGCAGGTATTCCCCAAGGTAGACGTTCCTGACGCCCAGCCCGTCGTAGTAATGGCTGTTGTGGGTGTTGTCGGAGAAACAGTCGTGCTCCTCCTCGGGGTCGTTCAGCATGACGCCGAGCTTCATGCGCTCGCCCGCCTGTTCCCCGTAAGACAGCGAGCCCATGCCGGTCAGGATCGCGTTGATCCCGGCGTCTTCGTCCTCCAGCACCGCGGCTCGCGCCGCGCCACCTTCTGCCCATTGCCCGGACATCCACTCAAGGTCGCTGACCAGGAGATCGGTCGCCGCCTGCAGGTAGTCGCCGCGCCGGTCGCAGTTGCCGTTGGTGCAGTCCTCCCCGGCGGAATAGTCGGTCCAGGGACGGTTGCCGGAACCGTAGTCGGTCCCGTTCAGGTCCTGGCCCCAGAGCAGGAATTCCACGGCGTGATAGCCGGTGGCCACATTTGCCTCGACCGCGCCGGCCTCGTGCAGCTGGCCTTCAAGGAGGTCCGGAGTGATCTCGGAGGCGTCCACCTCACTGCCACCCAGGCTGAAGCTCGGATTTGCGACGACGTTCAAGGCTGCCAACTGGTTGGCATCCGTCGGCCCGCCGTAGGAGGCATCGACGTAGTCGATCAGCCCCTCGTCGAGCGGCCAGGCGTTCACCTTGCCTTCCCAGTCATCGACGATCGCATTGCCGAAACGATAGATCTCGGTCTGCTGGTAGGGCACGCGGGCTTCGAGCCAGGCTTGCCTGGCCGCCTGCAGTGCCTCGGCGGAAGGGGTTTCGACCAGTGCGTCGACGGCCTTCTGCAGGGCCTGCGCCTTGATCAGGCTGTCCTCGTAGCCGGCCTGTGCGATGTTTGCATAGGTGTCGAGAACCTCGGTCTTGCTCTGTGCCAGCGCGGGCGAGGCGGCCATGGCAATCAGCCCGACGGCTGTGATGGGTCTCAGGTGCATGTGTCGTCCCTTCCTGTTGGTGTCTTTGCAGCCGGTCTTGGGGTTCGGCGGATTGTTCGAAATTGGCTGAGTAAGGTCGTTGGATGGATCAGCGAAGGGCAGTTCGCCCGCTGGTGACGCCCGTTGTCGCTGGCCTGGACGGGGCCGCCGGTCCCTGCGGTGCCAAGTCCCGCGACCGGGCAGGGGCCAGCCACGCCGACCCCGGCTCACAACGGCGCCTCTGCCAGCGCGGGCATGAAGCTGCCGAGGGTGAGGAAGGCCTCTGTCGCTTTCGTGGGATCGTTGCTTTCGCAGAGCAACCAGAGTTGCCCGGCCAGGGCTTGCTCGTCGCGCCGGACGGCGGCCCGCAGGGCGCTCATGTAGCTGCGTTCATTGCCCGAGAGGTATCGGGCGCAGTCCTTGCAGGTCGGGCAATTGAAGCGGAAGGACGAATGCCGGATCTGGCGGACGGCTTGAATGGCATTGAGCGTGGCCAGCGCAAATTGCGGCCCCTGATCCGGCCCCCGGGCTCGCAATGCATACCCGAAGGCTCCGATCCAGCCTTGTTTCCCTGGCTCGCAAAAGGCGTGAAAGAAGTGCCGCGCGATCCGCAGCGCGTCCAGTTCCGCATCCGAGTAGCCCAGGCTCGACACCAATGCGCCGCGGTCTCCGAAATGCAGATGCGACATGACAGTTCCCCCTCGTCAGATGTACCTGGGTCATGGCTGGGGGAACCTGGCGAGACCTATTTCCCGATTTAATTACTCGGGCAAAGGACGGTGGTCAATGGTGGCGCGGCTCCGGTCGTGATTACTTGCGGAGTGCGATCAAGGACCCCCCCGGTTTCCTACCGGCGCGCGCAGCGAATCTGCCGGAATGTCGTCTGTCGAAACTCGAGTGTTTGCCGGGGTCGCCAAGGGTAACCCGAGCGCCGTGATGGGAGGGGACCGTTCTGCCTCGTGATCCTCTCACTCTCTGGAGAGGTCCGGCAGAATCTCCTCGGCGACTTCCAGCACGGCAGCCACCCGGGCAATGTTGCGGGTGCCCGGACGAAAGGTAAGAAAGACAGGCGCCTCCGGCGAGGTCCATTCCGGCAGGCAGCGGACCAGCGCGCCGCAGGCCAGCGCATCACGCAGCATGAAGGCGGGCAGGAAGGCAAAGCCCTGGCCTGCGCGAGCCAGTTCCAGCAGAACACCGAAGTTGCGCACTGCGATGGGGCCGCTGACATCCACGGCAGCCTCCTGATCCTCGGCGACGAAGCGCCAGGTTGCCCCGGGCCGGTCGCCCCGGAAGGTGAGGCAAGGCTGCTGCGCGAGGTCCGCGGGAGCCTCGAGGGACGCCGCCTCGGCAAGCTCCGGCGTGGCGACGAGCCAGCGGCGGAACCCGCCCATCGGCTTGGCGATCAGCCGGTCGTCATGCACGCTGCCGACGCGGATGGCGAGGTCCGTGCCCGGGTCCTGCATGTCCTCGAAGGCATAATCGGCGCGCATCACCAGGCTGAGGTCCGGGTGGCGGCGGCGCAATTCGGGAAAGAGATACGCCGCAACCAATGCGCCGAACTCCGGCGTGGCGGCGATGGTGACCTGCCCGGTCACGCCCGCGCGTTCCTCCTGCACGATATCTCCCAGCAGCTCGATCTCCGCGAGGATCGAGCGGATGCGATCGTCCAGCCGTCTGCCAACCGGGGTCAGGCGGACGGAGCGCGCGCCGCGCTCCAGAAGCCGCACGCCAAGATGATCTTCGAGCTGGGAGACATGCCGGCTGACACCCGACTTCGCCATACCGAGCTGCGCCGCCGCGGCGCTAATCCCGCCAAGACGCGCGACGGTGCGAAAGCTCACGAGAGCAGGGAGGCCTATCGTTCTAAAATCTGGAACCATGAGTTCAAGATAGTCCGTCTGTTCTGAGTTCGGAAGGGCTCGTATCTCTTCGAACACAGCGCGAGGACGCGCGAGGCAAGGAGACGAACATGAACATTCTCATCACGGGCGCCGGCAGCGGCTTTGGCAAACTCATCGTTGCGGACCTGCTGAAGGCGGGTCACCGGGTCGTCGGCTCGCTGCGCGACATCGAGGGCCGGAACGCTGACTCGACCGAGGCACTGCGGGCCCTTGGCGCCGAGATCGTCGAGATCGACGTCACCGACGAGGCCTCAGTCGAGGTCGGCGTGGCAGCGGCGCGCGCGCACCTGGGTCAGATCGACGCCCTCATCAACAATGCCGGTGTCGGTGCCCACGGGCTTCAGGAGAATTTCTCGGCCGAGGATTTCCGCCGCCTCTTCGAGATCAACCTCTTCGGCGTTCAGCGCATGATCCGCGCCGTGGTGCCGGAGATGCGGGGTCGCGGCGAGGGTCTGATCCTCAACGTCTCGAGCCTCTTGGGCCGCGTCGCGCTGCCCTTCTACGGGCCCTACAACGCGACGAAGTGGGCGCTTGAGGCACTGTCTGAGAACTATCGGGCCGAGCTGTCTGCCTTCGGCGTGGAGGTGGCCCTGGTCGAGCCCGGCGGCTTCCCGACCGGCTTCATGGCCAACCTCATGCAGCCCACCAGTCGCGACCGCGATGGAAGCTACGGCGAGATGGCGGGCGCGCCAGAGGCTTCGCTGGCGGGCTTCGAGGGCTTCCTGGCCGAAAATCCGCAGCAGAACCCGCAGCTCGTGGCCGATGCAGTGGTTGCCGTGGTCGGCGCCCCGCATGCGACGCGCCCCTTCCGCACCGAGGTAGACCGGATCGGCATGGCCGAGCCGCTGAAGGGCTACAATGACCACCTTCGGCAGGTGACCGAGGGGATCTACGGCAACCTCGGTATCGAGGGCATGCTGTCTCTGCCGCGCCAGACGCCGACCGCGGCTTGATCGAAACGGGCTGGTCGGCCTCTCCGGCCAGTCCTCCGACAAAGAGGAGAATACAGATGAAATACGCGGTTCTTGGCACCGGCATGGTCGGACACACCCTGGCATCCCGGCTGCACACACTGGGCCACGAGGTTCGCATGGGCGCCCGCACGGCGGACAATGAGAAGGCCACCGAATGGGTGAAAGCGCGCGGCGAGCGGGCGGGGCAAGGCACGTTCGCCGAAGTCGCCGCCTGGGCAGAACGGGTGATCGTTGCGGTGAACGGCGCGCAGATCGTGGCCCTTGCTGAAGCGCTCGGCAATGCCGCGGTTGCCGGTAAGACGGTGATCGACGTGACCAACCCGCTCGACTTCTCGAAGGGTATGCCGCCGATCCTCGTGCCTGAATTGTCGAACACCACATCGGCGGGCGAGGCGCTCCAGGCGCACCTACCAGAGGCGCGGGTGGTCAAGGCGCTGAACACGATGAACCACGAGGTCATGGTCGATCCCGGCCGCGTGCCCGGTGACAGCGATGCTTTCCTGTGTGGTGACATAGATGCCGCGAAGGCCGAGACCCGCGAGTTCCTCGCGGAGCTGGGTTGGACAGCGCCGATCGATATGGGCCCTCTCTCGGCCGCTCGCGGGCTCGAGGGATTGATGCCTTTCTGGCTGCGGATGTGGGGCGTGGTGGGAAGCGCGGATTTCAACTATCGGATCGTGCGCGAGTGAGAACAGAGACCCGGAAAAAGGTCGTGAGGACTGGGCTCAACCCAGTGATGCTCCACGCCAAAAAGACATACCCAATGCTCCACAGCTGTCAGTCGCTCGTGGTTTGGCGCAATTGGGCGCACGGCGGGCGGCAGCGGCCGTTGAATGGATAAAGAATTTCAGATGCCGGGCTGGAGTTGATCATGGCGGTTTCCGGCCCTCACCTGCCATTCGAAGGTCGACCAGTCGCTGCGCCGCTCCTTCCCCAAACCGGCCCTCGATTGCGTCAAACAGCATGATCTGGCGCCGAACGTCCGCACTGCGGGACAAAGCCGTCGTTTGGGCTGCTTTGCCTACCGCCTCGCAGTCATTGGTAATATCAAGCCCCAGTCCGTCTCCTGAAGCGGTCCTGACGGCGAGAAACCCAGCTTCTTGTATACTGCTACTGCTCTCGCATTGTCCGGATGCGGATCGGTCGCAATGATAGGTGCCCCCTCATCGAAGAGCGCCTGCATTCTTGTCCCGATAAAAGCCGATCCGTGCCCAATGCCGACCATGTCAGGCTCACCGATAAACTGATCAATACCCCGCGTCCCTTTGGGATGATGGTCAAAATGATGATCGCCCCAACCGTGGACCGTGTAGTCTTGCATGAACGCGAAGGGCCGCATGCCGAATGAAACGATCCAGCGAGCCACCCGAGGATCAGCTAAATCCGCTTCTGCATACGGCTCATTTGCGTCCCACCATTCCCGAACATGCGATTTCAACTGCCACGCTCTGATCAAGGCGAGATCATCCACATTAGCTCTGCGGAAGCGATAGTTTTGGGTCCCGGTCATTCGACCACTCTACCAGACCGTGCGACGGTGGGTATGGGGTCGAAACGGTCTTGCGGCAGCGCGGGACGCTCCAGTTGCGGAATCTTCGGGCGGCACAGCAGGTTTGCTATGCTCGGCCGTCGGCAAGGTGCCGAAGATGTGGCGGGCGTGGTGGATCGGAGGAACCACCATGCAGACCGCAAACCTGCCAGCCATCCGCGCTTGCCGTCCCGCTTGGAACAAGGGCCGCATCGTCGGCCAGAAGCGTGCGCTCGAACCGCAACATGTATGGGCGATCCGGGTGCGCCTCGAGATCGCGCAGCAGACTCGCGAGCTGGCGCTCTTCAATCTCGCCATCGACAGCAAGTTGCGCGGATGCGACCTGGTGAAGCTGAAGGTCGCCGACGTCTATGCGGCCGGACAGGTCAAGCGCCGCGCCTCTATCGTCCAGAGCAAAACCCGGAGGCCGGTCAGCTTCGAAATCACCGAGAGGACTCGAAAAGCGGTCGCGGCTTGGCTCGAGGCTCCGCTGATGATCGGGTCTGAGCACCTCTGGCCCGGGCGCATTCACGAACGCCAACATATCTCGACACGGCAATATGCCCGCCTCGTGCAGGACTGGGTGACTTCGATCGGTCTCGAGCCAAGCGCCTATGGCACTCACTCCATGAGGCGAACCAAGGTGGCGCAGATATATCGCAAGACTGGAAACCTCCGCGCCGTGCAGCTCCTGCTCGGCCATACGAAGATGGATAGCACTGTGCGCTACCTCGGTATCGATCTCGAAGATGCGCTCGCTATCTCTGAATCGGTGGAGCTCTGAGACGCCGAGCTGGTCGGTCCCTGCCGGCAAGAGGGATCGTTCATCCCAGATACGGTGAACGGCGGCTCTCCGCTTTTCTTCCAGCGCCCCGAGGTCACCAAGGTTGGCAAGAGAACGCCTGTTTCGGGCAGGGGGCGGAAATGTCTCGGACCTGGCGCGAACGGTGGCCATGGGCCGTTCCTGCACCTCGTTACACACCGCTCGCATCGTATTTGCACAGTCCGCTGCCTGCGTACCCTGGTCTTTTTGTGCGCAGGGTCGGTAGCGCAACCGTACTACCAAGGCATGCTCTGTCCCAAAAAATCTGCGATCGGGAAACAGTCGCAGGTCTGGGGAGGCTTTGATCCGAAAATGGTGACTTTGGCAGAAATGTGGCGGGCTTAGGCATTTTTCGTGTCACCCTTCCGGCATGATTCTTTCCGTGATCCGGGGGGTAGAAATGGAATTCTTACTATTGTTGTTGGCAGGCTTTGCGGGCTTTGCGGTGATGGGTGGCGGCGACGGCGGCAGTGACGACGACGATGCCGACAGCTCCCATGGAGACGACGGCGGTGGCGACGGTGGCGGTGATGTCGGCGGCGGTCCACTCGACGATGTTCTTCGCGGCACTGATGGCGACGATACACTCGATGGCACATCAGACGACGACACTTTGGTTGGGGAAGCCGGTGACGACAGCATCGACGGCGGCGAGGGAGATGATGTTATCGATGCCGGCGAAGGCAACGATACCGCGCAAGGTGGCCCGGGATTTGACTCGATTTATGGAGCAGAGGGCGACGACCTCATCTCCGGTGGAGACCAGGATGACTTGCTGGCCGGCGAGGCGGGCAACGACACGATCACCGGTGGGAACGGCTTCGACCAACTCTTCGGAGACGAGGGAGACGACTCTCTCGATGGGGGAGACGGCAACGACGAGATAGTTGGCGGTACCGGCGACGACACTATGGACGGTGGCGCGGGCATCGATTTTCTGTTCGGTGGTGAGGGCGACGACAGCATGGTCGGCGGTGACGACGGAGATTTCCTCCGCGGCAACACCGGGTCGGACACCATGAACGGCGGCGCCGAGAACGACACGCTTTATGGCTACACCGATGGCCAGAACGACGACCGGTTCCGGGAAGAGGACCTCACAGATCCAGATGTGCTGGATGGTGGAGATGGGCCGGACAACCTGATCATGGGCACCGGCGACTCCGCTACAGGCGGAGAAGGGGCGGACCTCTTTTATACAGGGACCTGGGTTGACCCGAGCGCGCCGCCTGTCGTCGAAGACTTCGGCGCCGACGACCTGCTGTTCATCACCTATGACATCGATGCTGGGCTCGACGGTGACATCACAACCGAGCTGGATCCGGTCACCGGCGATACGACGGTCCTGGTTGGAACAGACCCGGTCGCAATTCTTCGCGCGACCGGACACGCCGTATCCGCTGACCAGGTTGCCGCTTTCGGCACGGATCGCTTCGTTTGAGGACAGAGGGCACACAAATGAACAAGCTAATTGCACTGATGGCGATTGCGGCGATGTTCGCGACCGGGGCGGCACATGCATTGCCAACACCGCCTCCAGAGCCAACCTATGATCGTCCGAGCTTTGATCCGCCGAGCGAGCCCCCCGGAAATCCTCCGGAAAACCCGCCTGAGAACCCCCCGGAGAATCCTCCGAAGACCCCGCCGAAGCCAAAGGTCCCCGAGGTGCCGCGCGTGGAGCACACAGTGGTCTGTGAGCCGACACCCCAAGGGATGGTGGTCAAGTTCACCCACAACGTGGAGCACCGGTTTTACAAAGAGGGGAAGAAGTTTTGCCATAAGCTGCACCCTCAGAGGCCGATTGTCGCGAAGTGCGTCACACAGGGAGACGAGCACTTCATCAGCCTCAGTGAGAGCGTGTCAGCTCGAGCGCAGAAGTCGCTCAATCGGTTTTGCCTATGCCTATGGGGGCTCGACTAAAAGTCGCGAGGCCTGGTCAATAAGTTCTTGCAATAAAGGCAAAAACTGCGACTATTGTGAAGTGACAGCAAGATGTTGACTCACGCCCCCAAAAGTCCCCGCTGCCTTGTACCCTCTCGGCAGCGGGGCATTTTTTTTGTCGCGTACGAAGTTGGAAATGGGCTGCGTTGTTGCGCGGTCCTGGGCATTCCGGCTGCATTGGGACGGTGGCACATCGCGCCACTAAGTTTGGCTGCGCGCTTAGAGCCACCGTCCCTGGGTGCAAATCAACTATAAATTGCATTCTGGCGTATTTAAAGTGAAACTTTCAAAGATCATCTACTATAGGTTGTTCGCCCTGAGAGCCGGATTGGCGCACAACTTGGCCGTCGCAGTTCCAGATGACCTACACCCCACGATCTGGTCCGTTCGAAACTGAGGTTTTCCTGTAAGTGGTCTGCCCCGTGAAAACTGGAGCGTTTGAAGCTGGAGTTTTCGGATAATCTTTCGTGGCTGGGAGAGGGCCGGAAACGCATGCAGGCATCGAAATCTACGGAGGCGCAGAAGGCGTTCACCCTGAAGTTCGCTCGACCTCCCACAAAAGTTCGCTTGCGGCCCGAAGCAGTCATCTGTGGTTTCTGCAGCGAATGACTGCTCCCCGCCCTTACTCGCTATTGCTTCGCAGCCGGAGCAATGCTCCGCATCCCGCCCTCTAAGACCTTGATCGCCGCCAACCCCCAACTGAATTCGTTGCCGGTCACACCACAGTTGCCGCAGCGATGATCACGCCGCAATCAGGTGGTCGCTTCAGGGACGTCCTGTTGTCAACGAGCCCTCAGTCGGCGCCGGGTCGAAACAGATGTGTCTGCTCGGGGCGGAAGGTCAAACTCACTTCGCGTCCGCGCTCGAACATCGCGTCTTCGGAGAGCGCGGCGATGAGCGAGCTGCCATCGGTGAGCTCCAGATCGACGACGGTCTCCGAGCCGAGCCTCTCGGTCAAGGTCACCTTGCCATGCAGCTTGCCCTCGGAGGGATCGAGAGACGGGGACAGGTACTGGGGCCGCAATCCGAGCGTGAGTTTTTCGCCCGCCCTCAGCCCGTCGACCTGACACGGCAGCTCGATCGGGTCGAGTGCGGGGTTGGTCACAACCGCGGTGCCTGCGCGCGCCTCGGCCACCTCGACCTCGATCAGGTTCATCGAAGGTGCGCCGAGAAACTTCGCGACAAAGAGATTGGCGGGGTTGTGGTACAGATCCATCGGCGCGCCGACCTGTTGCACCTCACCGTCCTTGAGCACGACGATCTTGTCGGCCAGCGTCATCGCTTCGACCTGGTCGTGGGTCACGTAGACCATCGTTGTCTTCAGCTCCTTGTGCAGCCGGCCAATCTCCATCCGCATGTCCATCCGGAGGGCCGCGTCGAGGTTTGAGAGCGGTTCGTCGAACAGGAAAACCTCCGGTTTCCTGGTGATCGCCCGGCCGATGGCGACGCGCTGGCGCTGGCCGCCGGACAGCTGGCTGGGCCGACGATCAAGCAGATGTTCCATCTGCAGGATACGTGCCGCTTCCTGAACGGCGGCCTCCTTTTCGGCCTTCTGGGCTCTGGCAACGGTCAAGCCGAAACCGATGTTCTCGCGCACGGTCATATGCGGGAAGATCGCGTAGCTCTGGAACACCATGGCGATGCCGCGTTCCTTCGGCTGCACTTCGTTCACCACACGCCCGCCGATTTCGAGCGCGCCATCGGAGATCGTCTCCAGTCCCGCGATCATCCGAAGCAAGGTGGACTTGCCGCAGCCGGAGGGGCCGACGAAGACGACGAACTCGCCATCTTCGATCTCAAGGTCGATGCCCTTGATCACTTCCGTCGCGCCATAGCGCTTTCGGATATCCTTCAGTTTCACGGTCGCCATGTCAGTCCTCCCCCTCGGAAGCCTCGATATGCAGCAGTCCCTCGGCGTCGGTTTTCAGCGGAACCGGGTCCATCACGTAGCCACCGAAAGTCTTCTTGTCGCCGTCTCGGAAGCCCATCAGCACTGGCCCGGTATCCCTCATCAGCACCTGGGCCGCGTAGCGGTAGCAGGGCAGGGCGCCGTCGAGGAAACCCGGGGCCACACGCCATGGACCGCGCGGGCTATCGCCCATGAGATAGTGGTTGCCCGTGACCGGCGCGGTGCCGGAATTGGCCCGGCGCTCCTCGGACCAATGCTCGGCCGCGGTGCAGAACAGGCAGTACCAGCGCCCCTCGATTTCAAAGACTTGCGGCACTTCGAGCTGGCCATAGCCTCCGACGAAAACCGGCGGCTGCAGCGTCCACTCATAGAGGTCAGGCGACGTGGCAAAGCCGATGGCGCCACCGGCATTGGCCTCCGCG
Source organism: Roseivivax sp. GX 12232 (assembly GCF_021272185.1). GTDB lineage: Bacteria > Pseudomonadota > Alphaproteobacteria > Rhodobacterales > Rhodobacteraceae > Roseivivax. The sequence continues at coordinate 239,636 of NZ_JAJSEC010000005.1, read as the reverse complement.
ATGCCCGGAGCGCGAGCGGTGAAATACATCAGCCAGCCATCGCACTCCGGGTCCTTCATCACGAAGGGATCGCGCATTGCCCGGTCGTGCCAATGGCCGACCGCGTGTTCGCGCTCATAATGCGCGGCGTTCGGTCCTTCCATGTCGAGGCAGAGGCCGGTGCCGACCCGTTCCCAGCTGTGCATGTCCGTCGACGTGGCATGACCGATGCGTTGGTAGAGACCCTTTTCCGCCGAGCCGCCGCCGGTGTAGAACAGATGCCAAAGCCCGTCGGGCCCCTGAACCACCGATCCTGTCCAGGTCGTGGTGTCGTCGAAGGCAGGGCCTTCGGAGGGCGCGAGGCAAGTGCCAAGATGCTCCCAGTTCACCAGGTCATTGGAAATCGCATGGCCCTGGCTGACGTTGAAGTGCCGCAGCTCGGGGTCGCCAAGGGATTTGTTCGCCTTGAGGAAATACCCGTGCCAGCGCTGTCCGTCGTGGGTGTACCAGCTGTCCCAGATCCATTGGTTTTCGAGTGCGAGGGTCATGCGGTGTCCTTGCGAATTGGTGGTGTCAGCCCTTCACGCCGGTCGAGGCGATCGAGGAAATGAAGGCGCGTTGTAGTACGAAGTAGAAGGCGAGCACCGGCAGGGTGATCAGCGACAGGTAGGCCATGATCTCGCCCCAGGCGCGGTTGAGCTGGAAGAAGTACTGGAGACCCACCATGACCGGTCGGTATCCTTCGTCCTGAACCACCATCAGCGGCCAGAGGTACTGGTTGTACATCACCAGGAATTTCAGGATTGCCGCGGTCGCCAGCACAGGCCCCGAGAGCGGCATGACGATGCGCCGGTAAATCATCCACCAACTCGCGCCCTCGACCCGGGACGCCTCAATGAGCTCGCGCGGCAGGTCGCGGAAATATTGCACGAAGAGGAAGATCGTCAGACCGTCCGATACGAAGGGCAGGATCTGCACCCTGTAGCTGTTGAGCCAGCCAGTGCTGATCCCGTCAAACCCGATCCAGGGCAGCTGGTTGACGATCAGAAGCAGCGGGATGGCGATGGTTTCGAACGGCACGATCAGCGTGGCGAGGATGATCGAAAGCAGGAGCCCCGAGCCGCGCCATTCGAGGAAGACGAAGGCGAAGGCCGCGAGCGAGCAGACCAGAAGCGACAGCAGCACGGTCACACCCGTCACCAGCACGGAGTTGAAGATGAACAGCCCCACCGGCGCGCGCTGGAAGGCGGCGGCGTAGTTGTCGAGGCTGATGTCGCCCACCGGCAGGAAGGCCCGCAGGCTGCCGGTGTCGGACAGGAGCTGCTGGTCCGGCTTGAGCGAGCTCACCACCATGAAGACCAGCGGGAAGATGAAGATCACGGCGATCAGCACCAGCACCGCGTAGCGGGCGGCCAGGCGCAGGCCGCGATTGGATGGATCTATCTGGGCCATTAGTCCCGCTCCCGCGTCAGGTATCGCTGGATCAGCGAGATGGTGAGAACGAGCAGGAACAGGAGCACCGAGATTGTCGAGCCGCCCGAGATGTCCTGCTTGCCGTAGCCGCGTTCCACGGCCTGGAAGACGATGGTCTGCGTGCTGTCGAGCGGCCCGCCGCCGGTCATCACGTCGATTTGGGCGAACAGTGCGAAGGCCTGCATGGTGATCACGATCAGGACCAGCACGGCGGTGTTCCTGAGCCCGGGCCAGGTCACGTAGCGAAAGGTCTGCCAGCGCGAGGCGCCTTCGATATCGGCCGCCTCGTAGAGCGTCGGGCTGATTGTCTGGAGCCCGGCGAGCCATATCACCATGTGAAAGCCGACGGCCTGCCAGATTGACATCGCCATGATTGACGGAAGGGCCGTTCCGGGATTTCCAAGCCAATCGACCGGCTGGAAGGCGCCGAAGGTGAGGGTCTCGAGCAGGTTGTTCAGAAGCCCGTCATTGCCATCATAGATGAACCGCCAAAGCAGGGAGACCACGACGATCGAGACCACGACCGGCATGAAGTAGATCGTGCGGAAGACGTTGATGCCTCGGAGCCGCTGATTGATCAGCAGCGCCAATACCAGCGCCAGCCCCGCTTGAACCGGCGCCACAACCGCGACGAAGGTGACCGTGTTGACCACCGCCTTCATGAAGACGACGTCGCGCGCCAGCACCACCACGCGGTTCTCGCCCCACGGCCAGCCCATCCATTCGCGCATGCCGTCGAGATGGGCATAGTCTGGATTGCCGCGGGTGAAGTTGCGCAGCCTCGGGTATTCGATCGCGCCGTCCTCGTCGCGGATCACAGCGCCCGCCTCGTCGCGCTCGGGTTCGAGTGTGAGGACGCCGAGACCCATGAGTTGGCGGTAGTTGTCGAAGCCCACCCACTCGGTCGGATTGGGCGAGATCAGCCGTTGGTTGGTGAAGCTGAGCGCGAAGGCAAAGAAGAACGGCAGGATGATGAAGACGGCGATCAGCCCGAAGCCCGGCAGCGCCATCGCCCATCCGGCCCGGTTCGATTGCGTCAGTCTGGAGCGGGACATGGATCACCTCGCAGCTTGGTCCGGCCCCCTCACGAGGAGAGGGGCCGGAGAGAGGATCAGTGGCCGTAGCCCTGGTTGCGCTCGATGTCGGCGTCGATCTCGTCCACCGCCGCGTCGAGGGTGTCGATCACGTCGGCGCCATTGGCGATATCGGCCAGAGCCTTCTCGAAAACCTTGGCGGCGACCACGTAGCCCGGCGTCACCGGCCGCAGCTGCGCTTGCTGCTCCGAGAGTTCGTAGAAGACCGCCATCGGGCCGCCCTCCTGGTAGTTCTCGGTCATCTCGGCAGCGCTCTCGGTCGGCGGGATCAGCCCGATGCCATTCGAGAAGGCGGCAAGATACTCGTCCTGCAGCGCAAACTCGATGAAGGCCGCGGCACCCTCGGGATGCTCCGAGGTTGCCGAAACCCCGAACTGCCAGCTGGCCGCGCCGATCACCGGGCCGTTGCCGAAGTCGGGCGCGGGCAGGAACAGCGTGTCATCACCGTATTCGTTGAGGATGTTCAGCGCGGCCCAATTGCCGTTCCAGCTGATCGCGTATTTGCCCTCGACGAAGCCGTTGTCGCGATCGGCGGGGTCCTGGCTGGTGCCGGGCACGAGCTCGCGTTCGAACAGCGATTGCCACCATTCGCCGAATTCAACGGCCGCATCGCCGTTGAGCGCGCGCTCGGCAGTGTCGTAGGTCTCGCGGTCGACGATGTCGCCGCCGAAGCTTTGCAGGAACGGGCTGAAGGCATAGGGATACCACTCGCCGGTCCAGGCCATGCCGAGGTCGAGGGGATAGGCGAACTCGCCGCTTTCCTTGATCTTCATCAGTGCGGCGTCGAACTCCTCCAGCGTCCAGGGCTTGTCGAGCGTTGGCACGCGGATATCGAATTTCTCGAGGTAGCTCTCGCGTGTCACCATCGCGACGGCGGCATCCCAGAGGCCGATGGAATAGAGTTCGCCGTTCCACTCGCCCTTCGTGCCGGGCAGGAAGCCCTCAATGGCGCTTTCGTCGATCGGCAGCGGCTGCAGGTAGCCCGACCAGGCCCAGTTCGCCATCACGGGGCCGTCCACGTCGAGGATGTCCGGCAGATTGCCCGCCAGAGCCGCGGCGATCACGCTGTCGTTGTAGCTGCCCTGTGGAAAGGATTGCAGCTTCACGTCCCAGTCGTCCTGGCTCTGGTTGAAGTCGCTGACGATACGATCCATGATCTCGCTTTCGACCTCATTGCCGGCGCCGTGGTACCACATGCTCAGCTCGGTCTGCGCCGCCGCGCCGGAGGCGAGGGCGCTTGCAAGGATCGTGCCTGCCATCAGGTTCGTTCTGGTCATCTTCGGGTCTCCTCCCTTTTGGATGTCAGTTTTGGGTGACGGATTGCCGCCAGCAGACCGGGCCGCCGATCCGCTCGACGTCAGCCGAAGCGGGCTCCCCTGCAATCAGCGACAGCAGACGGCGCGCAGCGGCTTCGCCGATGCCGTGATAGTTCAGGTCTGCCGTGGTGAGCGGCGGGTACAATGTCTCGGAAATGACGCGATAATCGTCGTAGCCCGCGACGGAGATTTCTTGCGGCACGCGGATGCCGCGGTCGCGCAGCTCTCCATAAAGCCGGAGCGCCAATTCATCGTTGCCACAGCAGATCACCGTGGGCCGATCGTCCAGTGACAGCAGCCGGTCGAGTGCCGAGGCAATGAAGGGCCGGGGCCCCTTTCCGTGGTCGGCGAAGCCCTCGGACACCAGCGCCGGGTCATAGGGAATTCCGGCGGCCTCAAGTGCCTCGCGATAGCCCTGGCTGCGGAGTTCCGTGGCGATCATGCCCTCCGTCAGTGTGAGATAGGCAATCCGGCGATGACCTGAGGCGATCACGCGCTCGACCAGCGCCCTCTGGCCGGCCCGGTCGTCGGGAAGCACCGCGGGTGTTCCGGCATCATCAAAACAGTTGGCGAGCACCAGCGGCATGCCGCTCGCATCGAGTGTTTCAATCCGCTGGTGGTGGTCGGCCACATAAATGAGACCCTCGACCCGATGCTGCGCGAAGGTCTCGATCAACGCCCCCGCCCGGTTCTCCTCGTCTCCGGTGTCGGCGATCATCAAGGTCAATCCGGCCTCGGCAACCACGCGCTGGATCGCCTGGACGATGAAAAGGTCTGGCAGGCCGGACGGGCCGGAGGCTCCGTCGCCGCGCGAGATCGCGCCGGTGATCAGGCCAATCAGCCCCGACCGGCTCGAACGCATCGTCCGTGCGGCTCGCGAGGGGCGGTATTCGAGCTCGCGGATGGCTGCCTCGACCGCCTCGCGGGTCTTGGGGCCAACCGGCGCATCGCCATTGATCACGCGGGATACCGTCTTGGGTGAGACCCCGGCCTTTTTCGCGACATCGTAGATCGTAGCCACAGCCTTCCTCCCTCGGAGCGCTCGGTCAGAGCGACTCATGACATCGGTGTCATGACATCGATGTCATAACAGTGCGATTTCCGCCCGGTCAAGCCCTGCCTTAATCCGCATATCCGCGAGCCCAAAAGCTCACTTCGACCTGTCCTGACCCGCTCGCGGTCGGCGGCGTTGCACGGCCTTGCGCGCCTGCGAGTGGGCCTTCAATCCGGCCGAACGGATTGCGGATCCGAACGCCGCTCCCAATGTGCCGGTCGAAGAGGCGCCCGAGCGGATCGAAGCTCGCGGACCCCGTCTCCATGCCGACGGCGAGGCGGGATATCGGTAGGGGGCTCTGAAGCGTTGAGCGGCCATCAGAGCCGTGACTTATGGCCGATGCCTCCGTCGGTTTTCCCCTCGCCGGGGCCGCCAGGCCGTCCGGAGGGCCAGGTGTCGAGGTAGCGCCGCACATTGAGGATGCCGTCGAGGCCGCCCTCGACCATCAGTTCGATCGCGGCCTGCCCGCCGAAGATCTCGCCGCAATGCGTCCCTTTGAGCCATGTCATCGACTCGGCAACGACCGGGAAAGAATTCCCAGCCGCTTGTGAATGCCGAGAATGCCCGAGATGCGGGTCAGAGTGTCGAGCGACAGCGACAAGGGCGCGTTTGCACGGGCCTTTTTCAGCCATGCGTAATAGCTCGCGTTCGATGGCTCGCCGAGAAGAGCCACGCGGTCTCACGTGCGGATGCCGTAACGATCGCAGATGGCCAGGAAAGCCCGCAGGCTTCGGCCGCTCACACGCCGGCGCGCCGCTGCGTCTATCTTATGACACACGGGTTCCGTGTCAGCCTGCTTGGGAAGATGGAGAGAGCTCACGTCTGGCCTCCGGTATGAACCGGATGTTTGGCCCAATTCCGATTAGTCGGCAAAAGAACGCGCCGGCCAAGCACTATCCCGGTGGTTCTCCGGCCTGTCATCGTCGGGCAAGCGGAAAAGTCCGACATCCGGCCGGCCAGTGCGGGACAGCACACCTGGATGCCAGAAGATATTGAAGAGGTCGCAGGTGCCGTGATTCCAGATCCGGTCCACGTGGGTCCCGTCACAGTGGTGCATTTAGCGCGCACCTGGAACCGGGGTGGTGGTGACGTCCGGCCATACCCCCAATACAGCGGTCGGCCGGATGACGAACGCTTCTCCAGGACACGCCGTCGTTGCCTTCGGCGCGGAGCGCCACGCTCGCGACCGGTGAGGGTCCGCAGCTCACCGGATCCTGGAGGCCGGGACCAGCATCGATACCATCAAGATCACCGCCCTCTCAGCAATCGAAGGCTTCGCGATTTTCGGCCGTCATGGCGCACAATGCCCACCCTGAGGAGGACCGGAGGGGCACCAAGTGAGCCGAGGTTCGTGTTGTCGGCAAACCTGGGTCGAGAGATGTCATTTCCGTCTCGTCCGCGCGGAAACCATGTCCTGGGAAACAGGAGATGCCCGTGTTGCCTTTCACCAGATTCCATGCCGCCACCCTCAAGGACCTGCACGACTGGTCGACCCTATCGCGCAACGAAGTGGGCCCCTTCCTCGCCCGCTTCGGTATCGAGCCTCTCGGGCCCAAATACCCGATCCTGCGGGTCTACAAGCACCTCCTGGGCCTGTCGCCTCAAAGTAATGCGGACGACGCGATCCTGGGCGCTGGCCTGGTGAGGGTCACCACGGTGGCAGGCTGGCTCGGCACCTCAGCGGAGAGGCTGCTGAGCCGACTGCGAACCCACAACAACGGTTTCCCGCCACTCTATGCCTTTGGCCCCCATAGGCATCTTCTGCTAAAGGGTCAGGTCGCGCAGATGTTCGCGAGCCCGAAGAACGGCTTCGCGCCTCTCAAACCGGTTGCGGGACATGCCATGCCCGCCTCACGCTTGGCGCGACACTTCGATGTCCCGCAATCCCGGATCGACGTCCTGCTTGCCGATCCGACCAACCTGCCGGCGCGCGTAATCACAGAAGGGCGCACGCGCTTCATCGTATCAGATGTGGCCCACTGGCTTTCGGGCCGCGGCGAAAATGTCGCCTCCACAAGCGCGACATCACAGCGGGCGCAACCGGCAGCTGATCAGCCAACTGTCCCTAAGACAGACAACCGCGGCGGCCTCTTTGCCAGTGCAGCGGCGCAGGCTGCCGGCGGGTCGCGTCCGCCGCGTTCCTGCACACGATCCGCCTCCGATGCACAGAGAGGCGATGGCCTGCACAGGAACCCGCCCGAGGCGAAACTCTCGGGAGCATAAGGCACCGCTAAGTCGTCATAAATTTCGCCTCGAGTGCACATTTTCCCTTCGGATGCACGCGACGCGACCAATCTCCCTAACAAGCCGGACGAAAGGATTTCCAATGGTCGCCACGACTTCGACGCCGCCGCCGCACCCGATGATCCCTTCGGCCATGACTGCCCTGTCGGTTCGCATCCTGCCTTGGCGCGGCCCGGGCTCCGAACCCGACGCCGACTGACACCAATGATCACGGCCGACCGCGAGGGCGGCACCTCTCCAGACAGCAAGGAACATCGAATGGGAGTTTTCTCCACCGCCTCTAAAGCCGCGATGGCCGCGGCAGTGCCATCGCCCAACACGATGCAGACCGTCTTCGACGAAACCCCGGAAGGCACAGAGCGCACACGCGTCGCGCGCCTGGGCGAATACTTCTCTGCGCCCCTGTCGGCCCTCGATGGCGCCGGCGTGGATCTCGTGACGTGGTTCGAGGCGAATTTTCCGCACCCGAAAATTCTTGGTGCCCAGCCCCTGCCTGGCGCTGCGCGGGCTTTCTGGTCGAGCAGGACAGCCTATGCCAAGTGGCGAGAGGTGGTTCACCGCCGGATCCGGACCACGCTGGGCCTGGTCGAGGCCCAGAAGGCCGTGCGGGCGCGGGTTGATGCCTGGACCCCATTCCTTTCGCTGCTTGAAAGCCTGTCGAAAGATCACGGGCCGGTGCATCCCGGGACCTTCGGCGCGATCCGATCCCTTTCCGATCGGGCGCGGACGGCCGAACTCGACCCGCTCGATCTGACACCGGATCAGGTTCCGGCTTTCTTGGAGGCCCTGCCGGTCCACGAGCGCGGCAGCTCCATGACCGCACTCAAGGCGCTTGATCGGCTCAAGCGCTTTCCGCAGATCGCGGGTCATCTGCCGAGTGATTACGATACGGCCTATCTCCTGCCGCCGTCCCGCAGTGTCGTTCCCAAGGAGATCCGCAGGAAGATCGCGGAAATGGTCAAGGTCGCGCGCTTCGATCACAGCACCTATGATGATGTTTCCGAGAGCTGCACCGAGAATTTCAACGAGCAGACAGCCCAGACCTACCACGCCGCCTTTGTGACCCTTGCCCGGGCCGCAAAGGAGAGCGGGCAGGTGGATCTGGCGTCCCTGGATAGCCTCAGCCCGCTTTTCAAGAAAAAGAACCGGATCGAGGCCATTCGATCCCTGATCGACCGGGCGGAGACAGACGCAGGGTTCAGCCTCCGGACCGCGGCTGATTACGTGCGCATTGTCGCGCAGATCGGCGAGGCGAACGGTTTCAAGATGAAGGGATGGCGCCGGTCTCTGAAAAAGAACCCGGCTCTGAAGGAGGGCCATGCTGCTGGGGAAAAGATGTCGCCGAAAAACCAGGAATTCTGCGAGCGCCTGATCCACAATCCCAGCGATGTGCGCACTTTCCTGCGCCAGCATGTGCTCTACCAGGAACGGGCTCAGGACATCCTCGCGACAGACAAACCAATTCCGAAGGAGAAACTCCGCACCGCGCGCCGCCTCGCGACCTGTGCCGCCTTTTCTACTCTTGAGATCCGCGGCGCCGGCCTGCGCAAAGGCAGTGCTCTGGCCGCGCAATGCGAGGGCGCCCAACAGAATTTCTTCCGCAAGACATCGGGCGGCAAGAAGCTATTCGAGCTGCGGCTCGCACGGAAAGACATGAAAGGCGGGTATGTTGAAATGCCACCGATCCACGTCCGGGACGACAAGTATTGCGGCTACGAGGTGCTCGACTGGTATCTGACAACTGCTCGACCTCTTTTCGACTACGCCAACCCGGAGTTCTGTGAAAAGGAAAAATTCGCAAGAGCCACGCATCTGTTCGTCGCAGAGAAATCGGCGCGTCCACTCGGCGGAGCCACGTTCTATAATTGGATGATCCGGAGCAGCGCGGAGATCGGCCTGCCGATGTTCCCGCACAACTTCCGCCACGGTTTCGCAACCCTGCTGCTCGCGCGGTCCTGGAGCAACCGGGGCAGGGCCGCCGCCTACCTTGGCTGTTCGGTCGGAGTGCTCGACACCTATTATGGGTGGATCGACAAGCGTCAGAAGCTCGAGGAGGTGCAGGACCTCCTCGCGGAGGCCATGTCCGGACTATGACCCGCCACGTGATCCTCGCGAAGCCACAATGGCAACCGCATGCGACCTCTCCTGTCCTGCTCGCCATGCCGCTGGCAGAGTTGCAGGCGCTCGACAGCCTGATCGAGTTCATGACCGAACATGGTTGCACGAACCTCGGGCAAAGCGACTGCCAGGTCTGGGCGCGCTTAAACGAGGGCGCGGCATCTCTCGCGCTCGCGATCACCGCGATGGAGAACACCGACGGGCCAGACGCTGCCCCGCTGGACGTCCTGAGGAAGGCGCAGAACGCGCTCTCCGCCTGCGAGGATTTCAGGGGTGTCCCTCGAGAGACCCGCCGCAAGTACACCCGGTCGATCTCGCTCCACCTCGAGGATCTCCCGGACGACTGGCGCCATCATCTGGCCCACATCCGAGATCGGATCGACGACGGCGAGATCAAGCTGGCGCCGGATATCTACGAACGCATGACACGCAAGATCTGCCAGTACGGGTGGTTCCTCCAGCAGGCAGGGTCAGCCCTCGACTTCGACATCCCGTCGCTGAGAGACTTCTACACCTACGAGACGACACGGATCTCCAACAGAGGGTCACCCCTCAGCTTGGCGACCGTCGTTGCGACGATGAGCGATCTCCGGGATTTCCTCCGCTTCTCCCGTGCCTATCCGAAGCGCCTTTCCAAAGAGATGGGCCGGTTGCTCCGGAAACTGCGGGAGCGGGAAGCCGAAGAGACATCTCGGAAATTTGCCGCGCTTGCCGCGATCGACATCACGACCATTCATCCTCGGGCTCAGGCGATCCTGGACGCGGTTGCGCGGTACCCCAACCCCGCGCAGCGCCTCATCCAGCGCAACCGGGCCCTCGCCATCGCGGTGCCGCCGCTTACACCGCTCCGGCGGGAATGGCACGATCTGCGGTTCGGCAGGGATCTGGTCTGGACCGAGGGTCGCTACCGCCTGCGCGACTACAAACTGCGCAAGACACGCCACCGACTCGGGCGCGAGACCTACCCGGGCTCGGTGCATCCCGACGTCCAGCATTTCGTCGATGCAAGGCTGCTGCAGGATGATGACCCGAGATACCTCGATGCCCTGCGCGCCGCGGCGGAAGAGCAGGAATGGCCGCTCTTCCAACACCCCGATGGCTCGTTCGTCTCTGCGAACTATGTCTCGCAGGTCTGGTCGTCCGAGTTCGGGACAGGGGCTCACATCTGCCGCTCCATCGTCTACGACGTGGTCTTTGCGATCAGTGAAGAGGCGACCCTGGCCGGGATGCTGCTCAACGATCACACGTCGCGACAGGCACGCAAGAAATACACCGGCGACAGGGCAAAGCAGGCGGCGCTCGCCGCAGCCGGGCAGGAACTCAACGATATCGCCGCAAAATTCGGCCTGTGAGTAGCCGACGGACCCCGCTAATCCTCGTCCTCGCCCTCATCAGAGGCCCAGACGAGTTCGCCGTTCGCATCGAGACCTACGCCGAGCCCGAGCTGGCGGCGCCGCGCGAAGAAGGCCTCCTCCTTTTCGCCGGGCTCACCCATCAACCTGGTGAACTCGTTTACCCTGACCGTATCTTCGCCATCCGGTAGCTCTGCTGGATCGATCTTCGCCTGTGAGGCTGCGGCGATGCGGGCAGGGTTAGGTTTTCTGGAGCCTGTCATGGCGGTCTGCCTGAATGGTCTCTGGGCTATGATATCGCGACATCGTGGCTCCGCCTATTCTCCAAGGGCGATGGGGCTTCAGCTTGGCTGATGCCGCTCTTGCCGGCGGTGCCCTATTGGGCGTCCTCATCGTCGTTCTCGCCGAATAGGATCGCCATCATCTGCTGGACCTTGAGGGCGGTTGCCGCTGCAGGTCATTGATCTCGTCTTGACGGCTGCTCGTGCCCAGCCATGAGAGCGTCTCGAGCACCGGGACACCCGCCATTACGTGCAACGATCCTCCCGGTTCGACTTGGAGCCACTCACGGGAGAGGATCTCATCAACACAGGCAGCTCGAGGTCCGATTTCCGAATGCACGGGTTTTCTGTTTCGTCGCGGCCTCTGCCGGCCAACATCCTGCCTATCAAGAGGCTGGCGAAGGAAATGCCATGGATGGGATCGAAGATCACGGCTACTGGCTCGGCTGTGTCGAGCTGTTGCTGCGCGAAGAGAACCCGGATCTCCCGCATTTGCGGCTGATCGGTCAAGCCCACTATGGCCCCGGTTACCAAGTCGCATTCATCGACCTTCTTGGTGTCGACAATGACCGGGACAGGCGGCGGTCGCTCCGAACGCGCGCGGGCGTCTTGCTGGGGCGGTTGGGCGTGCCGGTCGCTGCGTACCCTGGGTGCGATGTCTACGATTTCGAGCCGGTGCGCCCGACATCGATGCATGAACGTCTGCAGATGATGATGCGGATGCGGGGTGTTCTGCAGAGCTATGCGAGCTCGGCGTCAGGCGCGCGCAAAAAAGACCCAAGGATAAGGGGGTAGGGCGCGACCGCCCGGCAAGGCCGGTTGCGCCCTACTGGGGCACTGGACCGGCCTCAGGAATGATCGACGGGTCGCTTCATCGCGGTCCTGAAAGTTCGGCATGGCGTCGATCTTGTCCAGGAAAGGACCGATCATGAACCAGATCAACACATCCCTCGAGGACCTCCTTGTGGCGGCCTGTGGCGACGCCCGGGCCCTCTCCGAGGGCCTTCAGGCCACCTATGTTGGCAGCAGGGCCAGCGACGCTCACGCTGTTCGTCGCTGCATCTCCGGTCTTGAGACGGGAGACCTCCTGCGATCAGACCTCGATGGCAGTCTGGCCGAGCTGCGGCGGCGCCTGCAGAGTGCTCTCGTCGAAGAGACGATCGACACCGAGACCTATTTCGACGGCTATTTCGACCCGGACTTCGGCGATGTCGGCACCGTCCGCGAGATTCCTATCCTCACCGACCACGGTCACGCGCTGGCGGCGCTTTTCGAGCGGCTCGAGGCCCTGATCGAGCTGCGCCAAGAGGCGCGCGACTTGCTGCGCGCAGAGCGCCTGCTGGTGAGCCTCATGTAGGGCGCATTCGTGCGGCGGCGTCGAGGCCGCCGCACGGGCCTCGCCCCAGATTCCTCATGGTCGGCCCGTCGAGACGCTTGGGGCAGATCCAACCAGCATCAAATCTGAGTGCCTTGGCCCAAGAGAGGCGTCTCAGAACCCCACGATGCCACCGAGAACCAGGAGCGGAAGGAGGCCGAGGAAGATGTCCATATCGGCCCCGTCCTCGCCGCCATCGCCGCCGCCATCGCCACCCTCAGAACTCCCGTGGTCTGTCTCGACCACTTCGGCAGGGGCGGGATCGTCAATCATCAGTTCCTCAAAGAGCGAGGGGTCTTCCGAAGCGCCGGCGGCGGCCATGACCGGCGCGAAGTCTTCGGTGGGCTCGACGCCGGAGAGGGTGATCTCAAGGATCTCGCCTGGCGCCAGCGTTGCGGTGATCACGCCATCTTCGAGCACCTCTTCCTCCGGCAGGAGTTCCAGGCGGGCTTGGGAGTCGGTGTCCCCCGGAGCGTCCCCTTCGGCGACGCCGAGCTGGCGCGCGCTGACGGCTTGTTGGTCGACGACCAGCCCGGAGATATCGATCTTGGTGGTCTGGGTTTCGACACGGCTGGTGGAGGCGATGTAGAAGACGATGTCCTCGGCATCGGTGAAGCCGTGCACGTCGATCCCGTCCAGGCGATATTCGGTCTCCCTGTCGTCGGGTAGGAAATCGATGGCGGTCTTGCCGGGAAGGCTTTCCGACATCATCGCGAACATCTCTCCCGGTGCGGTCGGGTCGTCGTGTTCGGTCTCGCCCGAAAGGGCATTGCGGGTGTTCTGAATGAGAGGCCAGACATGGGCGGCATCAACGCCGGTGTCGAGGAAGACCTCGAGCATGTTGAGCATCTCGTGCGCCTGGTAGAGCCCGTAGTCCTCGGTGCGATCGAGCGCCTCGGTCGTGGATTTCTGGTTCCACTCGGTGACGTGGATTTCGAGGTCGGGGTCGACCTCGTGCCAGGTGTTCTCGATCTGGGTGATGTCGTTGTAGCGCGAGTTCTCGATCTCCGGGGCCTTGGAGAAGACGTGGGCCGTGACCCCATCGACCTCTTCCAGCGCGCCGGCATCCTCGAACCCCTGGATGACGATCTCGTTGTTGACGAGCTGCCAGTTGATCCGGCCGCTGCTCGAGACGGCCTCCTCGGCCGTCAGCTCGAGCCCGTAGGTCTCGTTGAGGTCGGCGAGGATCTCCTCGTTGGAAAGCCCGGCATAGTCGTCCTCGAGATCGGCGTGATCGTAGTTCTGCCCCATCTGCACGATGATGTCGGTGTCGACCGGCGTTCCGGTCTCCTCCGCGATGCGCGCGAGCTCGTCGTCGATGATCTCGGTCATCTCGGCGGCCAGGCGGCCGTATTCGGCCGAGTTCATCCGCCCGGCCCCCCAGTATTCGTTGCCGATCTCGAAGGCGGCGATGGTGGCATCCCCGTATTCCCCGGTCACGGTATCGCGCACGAAATCGCGCAGTTCCGCCTCGTCGATCTCCGGCAGGCGATTGCCGAGCTCGTCGAGTTCGGTCTCGGACAGCGCGGTGCGGGTCGGGATGACCAGGGTGACCGGCTGTCCGGTCGCCGCGGCGTAGCCCATCAGGTCAGAGATCGGCATGAAGTCGATCTCCTCGCCGGTCTCGTTGTCGGTGACGAGGGTCGCGTCGGGGTCGCCGATGTCGAAATAGGCCTCGGTCAGGGAGCCGCCCGGATAGCGCAGAGCGCTGACGCCGAGCTCTTCGATGGCCTCCGCATAAGAGCCCGGGCCCGTCATCGCGGCGCGGGGAGCAAGAATATTGGCGCCGAAATGCGCGCCGGTTGCGGCATGGCCGTCCAAGGAAGCCGGCAAGGGAAGCGCGGTCATATTAGACATCCGATGCTGGTGGGGCAGAATCTTGACCGGTCCCCAATACCGTCGCGAGGGATGACCCGGTTTGGGCGAAACTCGGGCAAAAGGATGGCGGCGTCGGTCTCGATCACCGCGCATTTGGAGAGAGCCGGCCTTGCGGCGCGGTTTCAGCGGGGGATTTCACGCCGTGCCAGCTGACCTGAGCCCCGTTTATTCCTCCAGTTCGAGGCACCGTCGCGAACCGCCAGCCTACCGGAGGGCCTCACCTGATCCGGTTCAGGTTCCGGGGTGAGACCGCTTGTCCGGATTGTTGAATGAATCCCGGACCAGGGACGAGGGCAAGACCAGGCGGGTGTCATAATCCATAAGACCGGGTGGCGCTGCCTCTCCGGCAGAACCTCCTCCGATCATTCAAATAATGCGCCGCACTCGGAAGGAGAGCCTGGGTGCGTGCGCGTCCCGAAACACGCCTCCGGCAAGCCGCGGCGACAGCGAAGGCGGGACCGCAGCACTTGCTTCGCGGTCGCTTCCTTGCGATATCCGAGTAAATCAATAGGGAATCCCCGGGGTCGAGTTTGCACCTGCAAGCCTCGGGCCAGGACCCTTGATCGGAGACCGCATGTCGCAGGACCAGGGCCCACCTCCGGAGCCGGATAAAGCCGTCGCGCTGTCGCAGGGCCCGGCGCGCCTGAGCGCCCAGGGGATCCGGGGCGGCTACGGGCGGGGCGATGTCGTGAAAGGGGTCGATTTCCGGGCGCGGGAGGGGGCCGTCACCATCCTCGTCGGTCCGAACGGCTGCGGAAAGTCCACCCTGCTGAAGCTGCTGTCGCGGCTTCTCCAGCCGCGGGAAGGCAGCGTTTTGCTCGACGGCACACCCCTTCGGGACATCCCGACGCGCCGGGTCGCGCAGCGGCTGGCGCTGTTGCCGCAGGGGCCGGTCGCACCGGAAGGGCTGACCGTGCGCGAATTGGTGGCGCAGGGGCGATTTCCGCATCATTCCCTCGTGCGGCAGTGGTCGCGCGACGATGCCCGGGCGGTCGAGGCGGCCATGGCCTCGGCGGGCGTCACCGAATTCGCCGCGCAGCGCGTGGACGAGCTCTCCGGGGGGCAGCGCCAGCGGTGCTGGATCGCCATGGTGCTGGCCCAGGAGACCGAGATCCTGCTGCTCGACGAGCCGACCACCTTTCTCGATCTCAAGGTCCAGTTCGACCTCATGCAGCTCCTGCGCGACATCGCACATCGAAGCGGCCGCACGCTGGTCGTGGTCATGCACGAGCTGAACGTGGCGGCGACCTTCGCCGATCACCTCGTGATGATGCGGGATGGCGTGGTCGTCGCCGACGGTCCGGTGCGCGAGGTCTTCACCTCCGGCAATCTCGCCCGGGTCTTCGACCTCGACGCCAATATCCTGACCGACCCGGAGACCGGCCGGCCCATCTGCGTGCCGCGCCTCGCGACCGACCGGGCTCTGGCCGCGGAATGACGGCGACCGGGACATATGGCGCGCCCTCCCGGGCGCTGGGCGTCGCGCTGGCCCTCGCCGCGCTGACGCTGGCCTTCGGCTGGCACATCGCCCTGGGCGCCAAGACGATCCCGCTGGAGACCGTCCTGCAGGCCCTGCTCGCGCCGGACCCCACCGACTTCGACCACATGGTCGTTCGCGACTTGAGGTTGCCGCGCGCGGTCTTCGCGGTGCTGGTCGGGGCCGCGCTGGCGGTGGCGGGCGCCCTGATGCAGGGCGTGACGCAGAACCCGCTGGCCGAGCCGGGGCTGCTGGGACTGCTGGCCGGGGCGAGCTTCGCCGTGGTCATGGCGATTGGCGTCTTCGGCCTTGCCGGGACGATCTGGCTACCGCCGATCGCCGCGGGCGGGGCGCTGGCGGCGACCTTGGCGGTCTGGGCGATTGCCTCCTCGGCCCCCGGCGGCGCGAGCCCGCTGACGCTGGTCCTGTCGGGGGCCGCGGTCTCGGCCTTTCTCGCCGCCCTGGTCGCCATGGCCAATCTGATCGACGAGGACAGTTTCGAGAACCTGCGGGTCTGGTTGACCGGAACCCTCGCGGGCCGCTCGAAGGATGTCATGTTCTGGACCCTGCCATGGCTCCTGGCCGGGCTGGGCGTCAGCCTTGCCGTGGCCCGCCAGATCACCGCGCTGGCGATGGGAGACGCGACCGCGACAGGGCTTGGGGTGAGTGTCGTGCGCCTCAAGGCCCTGGTGCTTTTTGCGGTCGTGGCCCTGACGGCCTCGGCGGTGGCGATTGCCGGGCCGATGGGCTTTGTCGGCCTCATCGTGCCGCATGTCGTGCGGGTCACCCTGGGGCATGACTACCGGGTGATCGTGCCGTTTTCGGCGCTGTTCGGCGCGACCTTTCTCCTGGTCGCGGATATCGCGGCGCGGATGGCGCTGGCGCCGGTCGAGGTCTCGACCGGCATCGTGACGGCCCTGCTCGGTGCGCCGGTCTTCATCTGGCTGGTGAGGATGCGCCTGTGACCGAGGTGGTCTGGCAAAGGCTCGACGGGCCGGTCACCTTCCGGCTGCCGCTGCGCGGGCTCATGATCCTCGCGGCGCTTCTGATCGGCTGTCTGACCGTGCTGGCGGTGAGCCTCATGAGCGGCAGCTACCCGATCGGCCTGCCCGGCGTGCTGTCGACGCTCGCCGGGCAGCCGCCGTCCGAGACGGCCCGCACGGTGGTCTGGGAGTTCCGCTTTCCCCGGACCCTCGCGGCGCTCGCGACCGGGGCTCTCTTCGCCCTCTCGGGGGCCATTCTGCAGACCGTCACGCGCAACCCGCTGGCGGATCCCTCGCTGGTCGGGGTGAGCCAGGGCGCCAGCCTGGCGGTCGTGGCCACGATGGTGCTCTTTCCCGCGGTGGGCCTCGCCTGGCGCCCGCTCTTGGCCTTCGGAGGGGCGCTCTCGGTCGCCGCGCTGATCCAGTGGATCGCGATGCGCCGCAGCGGCGGCGCGACGATGCGCTTCATCCTGACCGGGATCGGGGTGGCGGCCTTTCTGTCCGCGGCGACCAACGCCTTGCTGACCTACGGCGATATCGAGCGCGCACTGGCGGCGCTGGGCTGGCTCGCGGGCTCCGTGCATGCCGCCGGCTGGGGGGAGGTCCGGTTCCTCGGCTGGTGCCTTGTCGGGCTCTTGCCGGTCCTGGTCTGGGCGGCACGCCCCATGGCGGCGCTGCGGTTCGGGCCAGAGCTCGCGACCGGTCTTGGCGTCGCCGTGCGGCGGGACCGCATGGTGCTGATCGCCCTCTCCGTCGCGCTCGCGGCGGTTGCCGTGGCGGCGGTCGGCCCGCTGGGCTTCGTGGGTCTTGTCGCGCCGCATATGCCGCGGCGCCTCGCGCGAACGGGCTGCGGCCTGCATCTTGCGCTTTCGGCCGCGATCGGGGCGCTGATGGTCGGCCTGGCCGATTTCGCCGGGCGGTCGCTCTTTGCGCCGGTGCAGATTCCGGCCGGCCTGCTGACCGCCGTGATCGGCGTGCCGATCTTCGTCTGGTTGATCTTGAGACGCCAGGCACAAAGCCAGCTCTGACGTCGTGCCGCGGCACGCCGTCAAGCCAGCCAACCACCCATCATTTCAGGGGGAACGCCGATGTTCCGCCAGCGCAACCGCTGTCCGCGGGCGCGCTGTGAACAGCGGGTCCCGAGAACGCAAGAGGAGACATGCCATGAAGATTTTCCCCAGCCTCGCCTTTGTCGCCGCGGTCGCCCTTGGCGGCGCCACGCTTGCCCAGGAGGTGCGGACCGTCACCGACGACACCGGCACCGAGGTCACGATCCCGACCGAGCCCAAGCGGATCGTCAGCCTGCACGACTCGGTGCTGACCGTGCCGCTGATCGAGCTTGGCGCGATGCCCGTCGGCAGCCACGGGCGCGGCACCTCGGAAGAGAATGCCTTCATCCGTGCCAGCGCCACGGTCAACGGCGTCGATTTCGACACCTCCGACATTCAATGGGTCGGCAATCTGCCGGCCGATATCGAACGCATCGCGGCGCTCGAGCCCGATCTCATCCTGACCACGCAGTGGCAACGCGCGGACGTGGCGCGGCTGCGCCAGATCGCGCCGACGGTGCTGCTGGATTATACGAAGCGGTCGGATTTCGACCTCTACGCCATGCTGGCGGATCTGACCGGGACGGAGGACCGGATGGCGCGTCTCGAGCGGCGATACGACGACCAGATCGCGCGCATTCGCTATGTGATCGACACCGAAACCATCACCGTTTCGACCCTTCATGTGCGCGACGGAGGGTTCTTCGCCTTCAACCCCTACGGCAACATCGGCAAGGTGCTGGTCGACGCCGGCTTCCAGCGTCCGGCGGCGATCGAGGCGATCCCCGAGGGCGAGCGCATCGACATCAGCGCCGAGCGCATCCAGGATTTCGACGGCGATTTCATCCTGACCACCTATCGCTCGACCGCCGGAGACACGCCGGCGGATCTCACGACCTATGCCGAGGCCGTGCTGCCGAGCTGGTGCGACGCGCTGCACGCCTGCCGGACCGGCCAGATGTTCCACCTCTCCCGGGCGGAAGCCAGCGCAACCTCCTATACCGCGCTCGGTCAGACGGCCTATGCGATCCTGTCGATCCTCGGCGGCCGCGAGTTTGAGCCCTTCGAGGAGCGGTGAGCAAGGATGTCAGTGCCGAACGCCACGACGATCCCGGTCGTCGCAGCCCTCTGTGACGCTCTCCTCTTTGGTGTCCTGCCGGGCGGCCTCGCGACGGTCCGCGCCGGTCTGACCGCCGCCGGGGCGCCTGTCCCCGCACATGGAAGGGTGGGTCGATGAGCTTTGACGACCGGCGCCTGATGCACCCCGAGGAGGCGCGCTTCTGCACCGAGCACAGCTTTGCCTCGGGGGAACCCCTTGCCGGCTGGGGCGCCCACCAGGCGCGGAACATCCTGATCCGCTGGCCGAAGGCGCGCTGGCGCCATTCTCTGCGCATCGCCGACGGGATGCAGGGCGAGATCGCCGCCGCCATCGAGCGCGTCTTCGAGGCGGGCTGGCGCGTCAACCTGATCGACCGGAAGTCCGAGACCGGCGCGCAGATCCGCGTCTACCTGATGCCCGAGGCCCTGGCCTTCGACCTGGCCCCGGAGGCGCTCGTGCCGTTCCTCGCGGCGGTTCCGCGGGGGCGCGAGGCGCTGGCGGCCTTCGCGCCGTCGCAGGCCGAGGCGCCGCTTGTCCTCTGCTGCACGCATGGCAAGCACGACCGCTGCTGCGCGAAATGGGGCTTTGCGGTCTACAAGGCCCTGGCCGCCGAGGCCCGGCGGCGCGGCGGGTTCGATGTCTGGGAATGCACGCACCTCGGGGGATGCCGCTTGTCGGCGGGCGTCCTGACCATGCCGGGGATGCGCAAATACGGCCGCCTCGCGCCGCGCGATGGTCCGGCGCTCCTCGCCGCGGAAGCGGAGGGGCGGCCTTACCTGCCGTGCTACCGCGGGGCGGCCCATCTGACGCCGCCCGAACAGGTCGCCGAAGTCACGGCGCTTAAGCGGCTGGCGCCCATGGCCCGCGGTCCGATCGAGGTGGACTGGATCGGCGAAGAGGGCGCGGCGCGGATCTACAGAGTGCGGGCCGCGAACCACGTGGTCCAGGTCCGATGCACGCCCGGCGAGGTGCGGGCCTACGGGGCCTGCGATGATCTGAAGGCCGCCGAACCGCTTGACCCCAAAACCATCTGGCACGGGGAAATCCTGACCGCCGGCACCTCAGAACACTCATGAGACAGATCCTGCGCGCAGCACGTTTTGCAGCTCACGGCGGTGGACCCGAATAGACGACGGGACACCCCAAAGCCTTGAAACGACAAGGGGCGGCCCCGGGGCCGCCCCTTCCGTCCCTGTCCCCGGTAGCGGCGTTCACTCGACGCCGTAGATCTCCGCGATGTCGTCCAGCATCTCCTGGGCGGCCAGCACGCCGCCGGCGGTGTTCCAGGTGCCGTCGTTCACCTCGTGCACGCGGCCCGCCTGCACGGCGGAGAGGGATTGCCAGAGGGGGTCCTCCAGAACCTCCGCGCGCATCGCCGCGCCTTCGCCGTTGCCGGACTCATAGGTGAAGTAGAAGATGCGGTCGCCGTCCATGTCGGGGATGCTCTCCTTGCCGGTTCGGATCGCAAAGTCCTCGACGTTCTGGTTTTCCGGCCGGTCGAAGCCCAGGTCCTGCAGCACCACGCCCGAGAAGCTGTCGAGCTGGTAAATGCGGATCTGGCCGGCGAGGAAGCGGATGACCGAGACCTCCTCGTCGAGCGCCGCGCCGAGGGACCCGCTCAGACCGTCGACCCTGGCATCGTAGTCGGCGATCACCTCTTCCGCGTCGCCGGTCAGACCCAGCGCCTCGGCGTAGAGGCGGAAGTTGACCTTCCAGTCGCCGCGCAGGCGTTCGGACAGGACCGTGGGCGCGACGGCGGTGAGCTGCGGATAGATTTCCTCGTGCCGCTGCTTGTTGCCGAGGATCAGGTCGGGCTGCAGCGCGGCGACAAGCTCGAGGTTCACGGCGCTTTCCATGCCGACCGGCTCGGCCGCGCCCATCTGCTCCTCGATGTGGTCCCACCAGGGGTCGCCGTTCCAGCTGTTGGCGGCGCCGACGGGCGTGACGCCCAGGGCAAGCAGGGCTTCGGTGCCCTCGTTGGTCAGCACGACGACGCGTTGCGGGTCGTCGGGGACCTCGATCGTGCCCATGGAGTCGGTGACCTCCCGGGCAAAGCCCGGCGTGGCGGCGAGGAGGCCGGCCAATGCGGCGGCCAGCAGAGGGCGTTCAGGTTTCATGCGGATGTCCTTCCTGTGGTGTCGTGTCAGTCTACGGGCGTGTCCGGAACCTCGGTCTGACCCATGGCGTGACCGGCCTCGACGGCCGCCAGGGCGAGAGGGCAGAGGAGCGGTAGACATGCGAGAAATGGTCGTCGGATCACGCCAGCGCCTTTCTTTTCGTTCTGTTGCGGCTTGCCGTGGGCTGGCTGGCTGATATTAGCTTACTAAAACACTCTGATTAACGGATGCAATCGCGGAATGATCTCCAGCCGAGCTGATGCAAGCGCGTCGCGCCTGGCGCCGGTGCTGGCCGTGGCGCTGGTGGCGGCCATGGTGGCGAGCCTGCACCTGGGCCTCAGGCTCTACGGGCCCGGCACGGTCTGGAGCGGCTTGCGCGGCGCGGGCGACACCGATGCGCTGATCGTCTCGACCCTGCGGGTGCCGCGCACGCTGATCGGCGCCTGTTGCGGCGGGCTGCTGGGGCTCTCGGGGCTGCTGATGCAGGCGGCCACGCGCAACCCGCTGGCCGAGCCGGGGCTGCTCGGCATCAACGCCGGGGCGGCGCTCGCGGTGGTCTCGGCGTTGGTGCTCTTCGGCGTCGCCGCGCCGGGCGGCATGGCCCTGGCGGCCTTTGCCGGCGCGATGCTCGCCATGGTGCTGGTCTTCGGCCTGTCGAGCCTGGGCGGCACGGGCATGAATCCCGTCTCGGTGCTGCTGGCAGGCGTCACGCTGGCGGCCATGACCTCTGCGGTGACGCAGGTGCTGCTGCTGACGGACGAAGCGGCGATGGAAAGCCTGCTGTTCTGGCTCTCGGGCGGCTTCGCGGACCGCGACATCGGGTTGCTCTGGCTGGGCGCGCCGATGCTTGTGGCGGGGCTTGGTGGCGCGCTGTGGCTCGCCTCGGCGCTCGATGCCCTGCGCGCCGATGACGACAGCGCGGCGGCGCTGGGCGTCGAGGTGCTGCGGACCCGGGTGCTGGCGCTGGGACTGGCCGGGCTGCTGGCCGGGACGGTGGTGGCGCTGGCCGGTCCGGTGATCTTCCTCGGGTTGGTGGCGCCCCATATCGCGCGGCGGCTCGCGGGGCGCAGCACCCATGCCGCGCTGGCCGTGCTGACCATGTTGATCGGGGCGACGCTGGCGGTGCTGGCCGATATCCTGGCCCGGCTGATCGTCGCGCCGGGCGAGGCGCCCATCGGCACGGTCTTGGCGCTGGCAGGCGTGCCGGTGCTGATCGCGGTGCTGCGCCGGGGCACGGGGGCAGCGCCGTGACGATGGTCTCCGATCTCCCCCGCCGCCGCGTCCTGCGCCTTCCGGTGCTGGTCGCGCTGGTGCTCGGGCTCTTGTCGCTCGTGGTGCTGGGCGCCGGCCTGGGGTCGAGCTTCATGCCGCCCGGGCGTGTCCTCGCCGCGGCCCTGGGCCAGGGCAGCGGCGCCGACGGGGTGATCCTCTGGACCCTGCGGCTGCCGCGCGTCGCGCTGGCCGTTCTGGGCGGCACCGCCTTGGCGCTGGCCGGTGCCATTCTGCAGCGGGTCGTGCGCAATCCCCTGGCAGCGCCCTCGGTGCTGGGGATCACCGATGGCGCCGCGATCGGGGTGGTGAGCTTTCTCTGGCTGTTCTCGGACAGCAACAACAACCTGACCGTCTCGATCCACTGGCAGCCGCTCGCCGCGGTGATCGGCGCCGCGGGCTTTGCCGCGGTCACCGCCGCGCTGGCGCTGGCCGATCCGCGCCGCGGGCCGCTCACGCTGATCCTCTACGGCGTGGCCATGGCCGCCTTGGCCAAGGCGGCTGTGACCCTGTTGATGATCATCGGGCCGATCTATCGCGCGGGGCAGGCGATGACCTGGCTCGCCGGGTCGGTCGGTTCCGCGCATTGGAGCGATGTTGCCGTGCTTTCCACCGTCCTGCTTTGCGCGCTGCCCTTGCTGGTGCTGGCCGTCCGTCCTCTGGCGCAGCTTCGGCTCGATCCCGACAGCGCGCGGGCCACCGGGCTGTCGCTGGGGGTGAGCCAGGTTCTCCTTCTTCTCCTTTCGGTGCTGCTGACCGCCGCGGCGGTGGCCTTTGTCGGGGCGGTGGGCTTCGTCGGGCTGATCGCGCCCCATGCCGCGCGCCGCTTGGTGGCGGAGGGCTCCGCCGCGTTCCTGCCGACGGTGGCGCTGATCGGCGGCGCGCTGGTGCTTGGGGCAGACATCCTCGCACGGGTCATCGCCCCACCTTTGGAGCTGCCGGCGGGCGCCATCACGGCGCTGCTCGGCGCGCCGCTTTTCCTGTTCCTGCTTGTCAGACGGAGTGCCGTTGTTGCCTGATCCCGCGCCGCTTTTCGAACTCTCGCGTGCCTCCGCCGGCTACGGGCGCTCGCTGGTCTTCGAGGACCTCGACCTGACCCTGCCGGCGGGCTGCGTCATCGCCCTCTGCGGGCCCAATGGCAGCGGCAAGTCGACCGCGCTGCGCTCCATGCGGCGGCTGCTGCCGATGACCGGGGGGCGCATCCTGCTTTCGGGCCATGACCTCAAGGACTGGACGGCCAAGACCCTGGCCCGCACCGTCGCCATGCTGGCCCAATCCCCCGATGCGCCCGAAGAGATGTCGGTGCGCGACCTGGTGATGCTGGGCCGCTATGCCCACCGTCGGCCGCTGTCCGGGGCCACGGCGGCGGACGACCGCGCCTGCGCCGAGGCGCTGGAGGCGACC
Organism: Roseivivax sp. GX 12232; assembly: GCF_021272185.1. Taxonomy (GTDB): domain Bacteria; phylum Pseudomonadota; class Alphaproteobacteria; order Rhodobacterales; family Rhodobacteraceae; genus Roseivivax. The sequence continues at coordinate 216,074 of NZ_JAJSEC010000005.1, read as the reverse complement.
GGCATGACCAGCCATGCCGCCAGCGCCATCGGTGCGCTCTCGGGTGGGCAGGCGCAGCGGGCCTGGATCGCCATGGTGCTGGCGCAGGAGGCGCCGACGATCCTGCTGGACGAACCCACCAACCACCTGGACATCGCCCATGCGCTGGACGTGCTCGAGCTGATCCGGCGGATGAACCGCGAGCAGGGGCGCAACGTCGTGGTGGTGCTGCACGACCTGAACTTCGCCGCGCGCTATGCCGATCACGTGGTGCTCTTCGAAGAGGGCGCCGTCGCGGCCCAGGGGTCGGTGCCCGAGGTGCTGACCGAGGCGACGATCTCGCGGGTGTTCGGGGTCGATTGCCGCGTGCTGCACCCCGAGGGGCACGCGCGGCCGATCATCGTTGCGCTGCCGCGGGGGTGAGGGTGTGCCTACGGGCGCTGTCGCGGGATGCGTAGGGCATCTGCAAGGTGCCTCGACGCACGTTCGGCAGGTTGCCCATCGCGGTGATGGCCGCGGCGTCCGCGGGCTCCGCCGCGCGGATATGTAGAGGGAGAGTCTCTGTCATCCTGCATGCTTAGCGGGTGTGGCGGACCTGGGAAACGGGAGCTGGCGGACGTTCGGGAGCGACCGGAAAGGGGGGCGAAGCAGTTCTGCGACGGAGCGGAAGAAGGTGCGGCGTCCATGGCAGGACAGGACGACGCGCTCGGCCTTCATTGGACCTTCGCAAGGATGACCAATTCCGCCGCGCGGCTTCTCCCGACCGGCCATCCGCAGCTTGGTGCAGCCCGCGCCGAGAGCCAAAGGTCCGCGATGCCAGACTCAGCGGACACGGCCCGGCCGACGTGGTAGGGTCGCGAAAAACCCAGGGAGAAGAAAAATGAGCTATGCCGATGGGATGCTCTGCGCCGTGCCGGACGGCAAGAAAGAGGAGTTCCTCGCCGTCTCCCGCGCGATGGCCGCAGTCTTCAAGGAGTTCGGCGCGACCTCGGTTGTCGATTGCTGGGGTGATGACATCCCTGATGGCAAGCTGACCTCCATGCCGATGGCCGTGAAGGCCGAACCGGGCGAGACGGTTGTCCTCTCCTGGATCACCTGGCCGGACAAGGCCGCACGCGATGCGGGCTGGGAGGCCGCAATGCAGGACCCGCGCATGGCTCCCGATGCGACCCCGATGCCCTTCGACGGCAAGCGCCTGATCATGGGCGGGTTCGAGGTCGTGCACGAGGCGTGAGGGACGGGGCCAAAATCTAACCGAGATGAGGTTCGCGTGGGGGTGGAGAAGTGATGCCTCTGTTGGCGGCACGGTCTCCCAGATCCGCGTCGGGTGCAAAGTAGGACATCCGAACAGAGCGGTTGCGACGATCATTGTTCCGCCGTCGCTGGCGCCCCTTCTCGAGCGCCGCAACGGCAAGGGGGCCAGGCCAGCGGCATCGGAGGCGTGCCCCCCTAGAAGACGGGGCCGGCCTTGCCGCGCAAGCGGTCCGAACCACAAGGACAACGCGCATTTCGGCAGCAATGCGCCCCGACCGGCGCCTCAGACCAAAGTCCCTCGTCGGGATAGCAGGGTTTGAATGTATGGTCGGCATCGGGAGAAGGATCCGATGGTCGAACAAGGTCACGTGGAGGAAATCGCCCAGGTGCTGGACGGCCGGGCCACCGGGCGCGACAGTTATGTCGATGCGTCCTGGCGGCGCTGCGTCGAGCTCTACGGCATGGACCCCGCGCGCAGCGAGCCTGCGCATATCGTCACCGAGGCCGAGTTCCGCAGCCATCGCGAGCAGGCCGACTGGATGATCGGCGCCGCCCGTGCCAGCCTGCAAAACCTGTTCAGGCAGGTCGCGGGGCAGAACTACGTGCTGCTTCTGACCGACGCAAAAGGCGTCTGCGTCGACTTCTTCGGCGACGACCTCTTCACCGACGAGTTGCGCGGGGCGGGGCTCTATCTCGGGTCGAACTGGTCGGAGGACCTGGCCGGGACGTGCGGCGTGGGGGCCTGCATCGTGACGGGCGAGCCGGTCACGGTCCACCAGGATGACCATTTTGGCAACGCCCACACCGCGCTCTCCTGCACCTCCGCGCCGATCTACGACAGCCTCGGCCAGCTCGCCGCGGTGCTCGACATCTCTCTGCTGCGCTCGCCCTCGCCGAAGAGCAGCCAGAACCTCGCCATGTCGCTGGTGACAGCCTCGGCACGGCGGGTGGAGATGGCCAACCTGATGGCCGCGAGCCGCCGCGAATGGGTGCTGCGGTTCTCCTCGAGCCCGGAATTCCTCGACGTCGACCCCGAGGGCGCGGTTGCGCTCGACGGCTCGGGCCGGGTGATCGGCGCGACCCATGCGGCAACGCGGATGCTCGCGCGCGGGGGCAGCCTGATCGGCGAGCGCATCGACGCCCTGCTGGGGATCGGCGTCGACGACCTGCCCGACCTGATGCGCGACCGCCCGACCGAGGAGCGCGTCGTGGCCCTTGGCGATGGCGGCGCGGTCTTCGGCCATGCGATCGCGCCGCAGGCCCCGCGCCGCCCGCGCATCGCGGCCTCTGGCGCCCCGCGGCGCGGCGGCGTGCTCTCCGGGCTTGCCGGACACGACCCGGCGATGACCCGCGTGCTGTCGCAGGCGGAGCGGCTGGCCCGGACCCCCGTCCCGCTGGTGATCTGCGGCGAGAGCGGCAGCGGCAAGACCAAGCTGGCCCGCGCGCTTCACATGGCCTCGCGCCGGGGCGGGTTCATCACGCTGGATTGTGCCGCTACGGGGCCCGCGGAGATGGCCTCGGCGCTGGCCGGTCGGTCCGGTCCGGCCACGCTTCTCCTGCGGCGCATCGAGGACCTCTCCGAGCCGGCCGCCCGCGCGCTGCCGGGCCTTCTCGACGCGCATCCCGAGCTGCGCCCGGTCGCCACCAGCGGCCTCGCGCCGACCGCGCTCTTGTCGCATGAGACCCTGCCTGCCGAGCTCTACCACCGGCTGGCCGGGGCGGTCATGGAGCTGCCGCCCCTGCGCGAGCGGCAAGACCTCGGCTGGCTGATCGAGCGGCTCTTGCGCCGCCGCTCAGGCGGCGAGATGCGGCTGACACCCTCGGCGCGCGCCGAGCTGATGGCCCGCGACTGGCCCGGCAACCTGCGCGAGCTGGGCCATGCGCTCGACGTCGCCTGTGCCCTGGCCGAAGGCGATGTGATCGACCTGCCGGATCTGCCGGAGCCGCCGCGGCCCTGCGTCGAGGAGCTGAGCCTCGAGGCGGTGCTCGACGCCTGCAACTGGAACATGGCCCGGGCCGCGCGGCGGCTGGGGGTGAACCGCTCGACGGTTCTGCGCCGGATCCGCAGGGAAGGGTTGCGCGCGCCGAACTGAGGCGTTGCGCGGCGTTGCGTTTGCAACATGCTGCGATGCCGCACCTTCCGAGACCGCCGAAATGACCGGATTCCCGTGGCCCGAGGGCGTCCGGGCTCGCCACACTCTCCTCATCACATTGCCTATGAGGAGGATATGCAATGCTCGACTCGACCGTGACCGCCGAGGTGCAGGACATGCTCGACAGCCTGAACGCCGCTCTGGAGGCGGGCGACGCGCAGGCTGCCAGCGCGCTCTTCGCCACCGACAGCTACTGGCGCGACCTGATCGCCGTGACATGGAACCTGAAGACCGTGGAGGGGCCTGCCGGCGTGCAGGACATGCTGGCGTCGCAGCTCAAGCACACCAGGCCGCGCGGCTTTGCCATCCAGGAGGGCGAGCTTCCCGCCGAGGAGGACGGCGTGATCACCGCCTGGATCACCTTCGAGACCGCCGTCGGGCGAGGCTGGGGGCTGATCCGGCTGAAGGACGGCCGGATCTGGACGCTGTTGAGCGCGCTGCAGGAGCTGAAGGGCTTCGAGGAAAACCGGGGCAAACGCCGCCCGATGGGCGCCGAACACGGCGCCTCGAAGAACCGCAGGTCCTGGACGGAACACCGCGAGGCGGAGGCGGCCGAGCTTGGCTACAGCGAACAGCCCTACACGGTGATCATCGGCGGCGGCCAGGGCGGCATTGCGCTTGGCGCGCGGCTGCGCCAGCTCGGCGTGCCGACCATCGTGCTCGACAAGCATGACCGCCCCGGCGACCAGTGGCGCTCGCGGTACAAGTCGCTCTGCCTGCACGATCCGATCTGGTACGATCACCTGCCCTATATCAAGTTCCCCGACAACTGGCCGGTCTTCACGCCCAAGGACAAGCTGGGCGACTGGCTCGAGATGTACACCAAGGTCATGGAGCTCAACTACTGGACCCGATCCGAGGTGCAGAGCGCGGCCTATGACGAAGCCAGCGGCAGCTGGGAGGTCAAGGTCGACCGCGACGGCGAGGAGGTGACGCTGCGCCCGACCCAGCTGGTCTTCGCGACCGGCATGTCCGGCAAGGCCAACATGCCGTCCTTCCCGGGGATGGAGAGCTTCCAGGGCACGATCCAGCACTCCTCGCAGCACGAGGGGCCCGACGCCTGGACCGGCAAGAAGGTGGTGGTCGTCGGCTCCAACAACTCGGCGCATGACATCTGCGCCGCGCTCTGGGAGGCCGATGCCGACGTCACCATGGTGCAGCGCAGCTCGACCCATATCGTGCGCTCGGACACGCTCATGGAGATCGGCCTCGGCGCGCTTTACTCCGAGGAGGCCGTGGCCAGCGGCATGACCACCGAGAAGGCCGACATGGTCTTCGCCTCGCTGCCCTACCGGATCATGCACGAGTTCCAGATCCCGCTCTACGACCAGATGAAAGAGCGCGACGCCGCCTTCTACGCCGGGCTGGAGAAGGCCGGCTTCGAGCTCGACTGGGGCGATGACGGCTCGGGCCTGTTCATGAAGTATCTGCGCCGGGGCTCGGGCTATTACATCGACGTGGGCGCCAGCCAGCTGATCATCGACGGCGAGGTGAAGCTGGTGAAAGGGCAGGTCGAGCGCTTTGATGAGACCGGCCTGGTGCTGGACGACGGGACGCATCTCGAGGCCGACCTCGTGGTGATGGCCACGGGCTATGGCAGCATGAACGGCTGGGCCGCCGATCTCATCAGCCAGGAGGTCGCCGACAAGATCGGCAAGGTCTGGGGCCTGGGCTCGGACACCACCAAGGATCCCGGCCCCTGGGAGGGCGAGCAGCGCAACATGTGGAAGCCGACCCAGCAGGAGAACCTCTGGTTCCACGGCGGCAACCTGCACCAGTCGCGGCACTACTCGCTGTATCTCGCGCTACAGCTGAAGGCCCGGATGGAGGGCATCGAGACCCCCGTCTACGGGCTTCAGGAGGTGCATCACCTGTCGTGATGCCCTGACGGCGCGCCGTCAGGTCCGCGCCGCGCGCCCGGCATCTCCTCCCGCCGGGCGCGTCTTTTTCTGACAGTGGAGGCAAGAACTGAAGGGCGCGCGTTGGCTTGGCGTGGAGGATGTCGTGTCGATGATATTTCAGGCCCAGAGCCCGCCTTGGGCGAGGTGAAGGTCAGGTTGGCGTGGAGCGGGATCTGCGGTAGCGACCTGCACGACTATCTGGCGGAGCCAGATTTTCTGGGAGGGGACCGGAATGCAATTTCCAAGCTTTTGAAGTTGGCGAGCCTGAATTGAAAGTTGGTCTAGTCGCCCCTGTGGAGGCGCAAGACGGCTGCAATGCGCGCTGTGAAACATAGTCTGACAAACTCTCAGAGTTGGATTTCCGCCTGTCCCCCATTCCACCCGCAAACAATCCCCCTCACTCGCACCCAATTCTCCCCGCAATTCCCGCTTCCACCCATTCCCAAACCCCACACCACCCCATAAACCCGCATCTCCAATAACCCCGCGCTGGACGCAGGATAATGGCCTCACTACACTTCCCCGAAGCGGCGCGCAGAACCAGAACAAGCGCCGTCACGGGGAGGTGCCCGGGCATTGCTCGAGGTTCGTGATCTGCATCTGTCCTTCGGGGGCATCAAGGCGCTGCAGGGCGTCGGCTTCACCGCGCGCGCGGGCGAGATCACCGGGGTGATCGGGCCGAACGGGGCGGGAAAGACCTCTCTTTTCAATGCGATATCGGGGTTCTACGCGCCCTCCCGGGGGCAGGTCCTGCTTGACGGCGAGGACATCACCAAGGCGCCGCCGGACCGGCGGGCGGCGCTCGGGATCGCGCGGACCTTCCAGAACATCGCGCTCTTTCGCGGGATGACCGTGCTCGACAACATCAAGCTCGGCGGCCACACCCGGCTCAGATCGGGGATCTGGTCGGCGCTGGGCTATTTCGGCACCGCCCAACGCGAGGAACTGGCCTTTCGCGCCGAAATCGAGGAACGGGTCATCGATTTCCTCGAGATCGACCATATCCGCAAATTGCCGATCACCATGCTGCCCTATGGCCTGCAGAAACGCGTGGAATTGGCGCGGGCGCTGGCGATGCGGCCGAAGGTGCTGCTGCTCGACGAGCCGGTCGCCGGCATGAACCGCGAGGAGACCGGCGACATGGCGCGCTTCATCCTCGATGTGCAGCAGGAGTTCGGCACCACCATCCTCCTGGTGGAGCACGACATGCATATGGTCATGGATATCTGCGCGCGGATCGTGGTGCTGAACTTCGGCCACCAGATCGCCGAGGGCAGCCCGGCGGAGGTCTCGGCCACCCCCGCGGTGATCGAGGCCTACCTGGGGCAGGCGGTCTGATGGGGCAGTTCATCCAGTTCGCGCTGAACGGGCTTCTGGCCGGCACGATCTATTCGCTGATCGCGGTGGGGATCGTCAGCGTCTACAAGGCGACCCGGGTGGTGAACTTCGCCCATGGCTACCTGATCATGTTCGGGGCCTATTTCTACTACACCTTCGCGGTGCTCCTGCCGGGGCTCGAATGGGCGCCCGGCTGGCTCGCCAAATGGGAGCCCTCCTGGCTTCTCGCGGCGCGGGCCGAGGCCGAGATGTTCTCGCCCCGGGCGACGGTGCTCGACTGGCTGTCGAACCTGCCGCGCATCGTCCTGGGCATCCTCGGCTCGATCCTGGCCTGCGCGGTGCTGGGCCGGGTGATCGAACGGGCGCTGATGCGGCCGATGATCGGGCAGTCGGCCTTCGCGATGATCATGATCACCGTGGGGCTCGTCTCGGTGCTCTCGGGCGCCAAGGGGCTGATCTGGACCGCCGATGCCGCCTTCGTGCCGCATATCGCGCCCAATGCGCCGATCCGCTTCGAGCTTTTCGGCAGCATGGTCTTCCTCTTCGGCGCGGACCTGGTGAACGCGGCCATCGCGGTGATCCTGTTCTCGGGCATCGTGCTCTGGGTGCGCTATTCGCGCGGCGGGGTGGCGATCCGGGCCACCGCCGAGGACCAGCAGACGGCCTATTCCATGGGCATCTCGGTGCCCGCGGTCTTCGGCCATGCCTGGGTGCTGGCGGCGACCACCGGCGCCATCGCGGGGGCGATCCTGGCGACGCGCAACGGGGTCTCGCCCTCGCTCGGGCTTTTCGGTTTCTCGGTCCTGGCGATCGTGCTCATGGGCGGGCTCGACAGCTACGTCGGGGTCTTCATCGCGGCCCTGGCGGTCGGCGTGCTCGAGGCCATGGCGCAATGGCAGCTCGGCGGCGAATGGGCCGAGGTGGTGCCCTATATCGCGGTCCTGGTGGTGATCCTGATCCGCCCGCACGGGCTGCTCGGCCAGAAAGAGGTCGAGCGGATATGATCAACGGCAACCTCAAGGCCAGCTACGCCGCCGACGAGCGCATCCTCGACAACCCCTACCGGCGGGGCTTCGTCTTCGGGGCGGCGGCGCTCGCCGCCGCGCTGCCTTTCGTGGCCAATGACTACATCATCCTGGTCGCGGCGCAGATGGGCATCATGCTGATCGCGGTGATCGGGCTCAACGTGGTGATCGGTTACACCGGGCTTCTGTCGCTGGGCCATGCGGCCTTCATCGCCATCGGCGCCTATGCGGTGCCGCTCTTGCATCGGCTCTTCGCGGCCTGGGGCCTGCCAGAGGGGGTGATGCCGCTTCTGGCGATCCCTCTGGCGGTGGCGGTCGCGGCGCTGGTGGGGCTCGTGGTCGGGCTGCCCTCGCTCCGGGTGAAGGGGCTCTACCTCGCGGTGGCGACGCTCAGCGCGAATTTCATCGTGATCTTCCTGATCGAGCTTGATGCCATGGCGCCTTTCACCGGCGGCTTCAACGGGATTAACACGCCCGAGGCCAACATCCTCGGCTGGCGGCTCGACAGCCAGCGCGAGATGTTCGCGCTGATCGCGGGCCTCGGCTTCGCCACGATCCTCCTGGTGCAGAACCTCTTCCGCACCCGCGTCGGGCGGGCCTTCATCGCGATCCGCGAACGCGATTATTCCGCCGAGGTGCTGGGCATCTCGCTTCTGCGCTACAAGCTCCTGAGCTTCGCCGTCTCGGCCGCCTGCTGCGGGCTCGCCGGGGCGCTCTTCGCCTATTTCTACGCCCGCATCCTGCCCGAACAGTTCGAACTGGCGCTGTCGCTCCAGCTGGTCGCGGCGCTGATCGTGGGCGGCATGGGCCGCACCATGGGGCCGGTCTTCGGAGTGGTGATCATCGTCATGGTGCCGGAGTTGCTGAAATACAGCTTCGGGGCCATTGCCGGCGGCAGCGCCGATGTCGCAGCCCTGCGTGCCCCGGTGCAGGAGATCGTCTTCGGTGCGCTGATCATCCTCTTCCTCATGTTCGAACCGCTCGGCATCGCCCAGATCGTGGACCGATGGCTGCGGTCGCTCAATCGCTGGCCCTTCGCCCGCGGATAACCCACCGTCTCAGGGAGGAGACACCATGACCATGAACCGCCGCAGCTTCCTCAAGCGCTCCGCCGCCGCCTCGGCGGTGATCGGGGCGCCGAGCCTCCTGAAGGCGCAGCCCGCCGAATATGTCTTCGGCGCCTCGCTGCCGCTGACCGGCCCCTTCGCCACCGCCGGGCAGCTGGTGGCCCCCGCCTTTGCCATGGCGCAGCGGCTGATCAACGAGGAGGGCGGCATCGGCGGCGTGCCGATCCGCTTCCTGACCGAGGATTCCGGCTACGTGCCGCAGAACGCCCTGGCCAACTACCAGCGCGCGCTGGCGACCGAGGGCGAGGCGCTGGTGGCCTATTTCGGCGACAGCACCGGCTTCATGAAGCTGGTGGCGCCCGAGCTGCGCGGCGACCAGGCGCGGCTCATGGGCTCGACCTCCTTCGCCTCGGAGCTCGCCAACCCCGAGACCAACCCCTACCAGTTCCTCGCCGGGCCCTCCTACGAGGACCAGTTCGACATCCTGTTGCAGAACATCGCCAACGAGGGCGGCTCGAGCGTCGCCTTCATCTATTCCAACACCGAGTTCGGCCGCGACCCGATCGCCCATGGCAAGGCCCGAGCCGAGGAGCTGGGCCTGAAAGTGGTGCTGGAGGAAAGCACCAAGGCGCAGGGCGCCGACATCCCGACCCATGTGACCAAGCTCGCGCAGTCGGGCGCCGAATACTGCCTGCTGCAGGGCTATGTCACCGGCGTCTGGCCGCAGCTCATCGGCGGCGCGCGGCAGTTCGGCCTGCCGACCAAGTTCATGGGCACCTTCTGGGGCATGGAGAAGATCATCGCCGACCGCGTGACCGCCGAGGCCGGGCCTTTCCTCGAGGGCTACCAGGGCGTCATGCCCTACCGCTATTTCTACGACCGCGAGGGCGCGCCGCGCTACGAGACCTTCGCCGAGATGTCCAAGGAGATGTTCGCGGGCACCCCGCTCGAGACCTACATGCCGACCTGGACGATCCAGACCATGTGCGCCATCGAGATCGTCGTGAGGGCGCTGCGCGACACCGCCGAAAAGGACCTGCCGCTCACCGCCGACAACGCCGCCGAAAGCCTCGCCGCGATCCGCGACTGGGACATGGGCGGCTATTTCGGCGGGCCGATCAGCCTCGAGGGCAACAAGATCGGCACCGGGCGGGTCTATACCTACGGCGCCGAAAGCGGGCTCTTCACGCCCAGCTCGGACTGGTTCACGGTCTGAGCCCCGGCCCCGCGCCATGCTGAGCATCGAGAACATCGAGGTCACCTATCACCACACCGTGCAGGCCCTTCGGGGCCTGTCGCTGGAGGTGCCCGAGGGCCGGATCGTGACCCTTCTCGGTACCAATGGCGCGGGCAAGTCGACGACGCTGAAGGCGGCCTCGAACCTTCTGGGCCTGGAGAACGGCCATGTCGGCGAAGGGCGGATCACCTTTCGCGGCGAGGACGTCTTCCGCATCGCGCCCGACCGGCTGGTGCAGCGCGGGCTCTTCCACGTCCGCGAGGGGCGGCGGATCTTCACCGAGATGACGGTGGAGGACAATCTGGTCGCCGCCGCCTACGCCCTGCGCGGGCGCGACCTCCGGCCCGATTACGACAAGGTCTATGCCTTCTTTCCCCGCCTGAAGGAGCGGCGCGGCCAGATCGCGGGTTATCTCTCGGGCGGCGAGCAGCAGATGCTGGCCTTCGGGCGGGCGATGATCGCGCGGCCCTCGATGATCCTGATGGACGAACCCTCGCTGGGCCTCGCGCCGAAGATCGTCGCCGAGATCTTCGACACGGTGCGCCGGCTCAATGCCGAGGACGGCGTCTCGATCCTGCTGGTCGAGCAGAACGCCGGGGTTGCCTTCTCGGTCGCGGACTACGGCTACATCATGGAAAGCGGCCAGATCGTCATGGAGGGCCCGGTCTCCAAGCTGCGCGACGACAAGGACATCCGCAGCTTCTACCTCGGTGTCGCGACCGAGGGCAGCGCCCGCGACAGCTTTCGCGACGTGAAACACTACAAGCGCCGCAAGCGCTGGCTGAGCTGAGGGCGCCATGGCCTATGATCCCCGCACCTTCGCCGCCAAGGGCTTCCGCACCCAGGTCGCGCTGATCGCCGAACATGCCGCCAGCGACCCCGCGGGCGTCGCCATGCGCCAGAAGCGCCACGGCATCTGGCAGGAGCTCACCTGGGCGGAGCTGCAGGCCACCACCCGCGCCCTGGCCGCGGGGCTGATCGCGCTGGGCGTGGCGCCGGGCACGCATCTCGGCATCCTGTCGGAGAACCGCCGCGAATGGGTCCTGGCCCAGTTCGGCATCCAGGCGGCCGGCGGGGTGACCGTGGGCATGTATCCCACCAGCCCCGCCGCCGAGATCGACCACCTGGTAAACGCCTCGGACACCGAGGTCCTCTTCATCGAGGACCAGGAGCAGTTCGACAAGATCGCCGAGCTGGGCGCGCGGCTGCCGAAGCTGCGCCGGCTGATCGTCTTCGACCCCCGGGGGCTGCAGGCGGAAAGCTACCTGGGCGCGCTCTCCTTCGACGAGTTGCTGGCGCAAGGGCAGGCGGCGCTTGCCGCGCAGGGGCCCGAGATCGACGCGCGGCTTGCCGCGCTGCGGCCCGAGGACACCGCCATGATGGTCTTCACCTCGGGCTCCACCGGTCCGCCCAAGGCCGCCGAGATCAGCCACGCCAACCTGCACGCCAGCGCCTGCCTGGCGACCGGCTTCTTCGGGGACTACCCGCCCGGCACCAACATCCTGAGCTACCTGCCGCTTTGCCATATCGCCGAGCAGAACGTCACGGTGACCAACGCGCTCTCGGGCCAGCACGTGATGAACTTCGGCGAGAGCCTGCGCACCATCACCGCCGATCTGCGCGATGCGGCCCCGCAGATCTTCTTCGGCGTGCCCCGCATCTGGGAGAAGATGCAGGCCGGGGTCATGGTGCAGGCCCAGACCGCCGCGCCGCTGCGCCGGGCGCTGACGCTCAAGGCACTGGCGCGGATCCCCGCCCGCGCGGGCACGCCGCGCAGCCGGCGGAGTTTTGGCCAGCGTCTGGCGGATGGGTTCTGGGACGCGCTGGTCTACCGTCACATCCGCAGCTACCTCGGGCTTGGCCGCTGCACCTTCGCGATCACCGCGGCGGCGCCGATCTCGGCGGATCTCCTGGTCTTCCTGCGCGGCATCGGCATCAACCTCCGCGAGGCCTGGGGCATGTCCGAGACCTCGGGCGCGGCCTCGATCCAGCCCGACTGGGGCGAAAGCGCGGGCCGCTGCGGCTTCTTCCCCGAGGGCGTCAGCCATCGCATCGCCGAGGATGGCGAGCTGCTGATCCGCGGCGGCATCGTCTTCAAAGGCTATTACGCCAACCCCGAGGCCAGCGCCGAGACCCTGGCCGGGGGCTGGCTGCACACCGGCGACATCGCCGAGGAGGCGCCCGACGGCTCGATCTCCATCGTCGACCGCAAGAAGGACATCATGATCAACGCGGCGGGCAAGAACCTCGCGCCCTCGCTGATCGAGAACACCATGAAGGCCTCGCCCTACATCAAGGAATGCATCGTGATCGCCGACCGGCGGCCCTATGTGACCGCGCTGGTGCAGCTCGACGCCGACACCACGCGGCTCTGGGCCGAGGGGCAGGGCATCGCCTATACGACCTTCCGCTCGCTCGCCGAGAACCCGCGCGTCGCAGGGCTGATCGACGCCGAGGTCGCGCGGCAGAACGCGCTGCTCGCCCGGGTCGAACAGGTCAAGCGCGTCTGGCTTCTGCCCAAGGAGCTCGACCACGACGACGGCGAGGTGACCGCCACGATGAAGGTCCGCCGCGGCAAGATCACCGACCGCTACGGCGCCGAGATCGAGTCGCTCTACGCGGACCGCGGGGTGGCGTGAGGGGGGCTTTGCTGGGTCTTCGGGACGGAGAGGACGGCGGGCCCCGGGCCCTTTAGGTCGCACCCTTACCGCTTCGCGGGCCCGCAGAAGACCTCGTAGAGGGCGGCCATCATCTGTTCGGTCTCGGGGTCGGCGAGGCGGTAGTAGATGGTCTGCGATTCGCGGCGGGTGGCGACGATCTCGGCGGCGCGCAGCTTGGCGAGATGCTGGCTCAGCGCCGACTGGCTGAGGTCGACGTGCTGCTGCAACTCGCCGACCGAGGCCTCGCCCTCGGCCAGGCGGCACAGGATCAACAGCCGCTTGGCGTTGGCCATGAGGTTCAGCCGCTCGGCGACCTGGTCGGCTTTGTCGTGCAGGTCCGTGAAACTCATCGGGCTCACCAGGATTGCATTATTAGCTTGTTATAATTTAGTCATCGCTTACATAAGGGCAAGTCGACCGCATCGGATCAAGGAGAATGGGCGATGGAGCTGGGAACCGCAACGGCCTTCACGCCATGGGCCTCGCTCTTCGGGGGCATGCTGATCGGGCTCAGTGCCGTCATTCTGATGGGCACCCTGGGCCGGATCGCCGGCATCTCGGGCATCACCAGCGGCGGGCTCGCGCGGGTTCTGCCGGGCCTCGGCAAGGGGGCGGGGGCCGAGTGGTCCTGGCGGCTGGCCTTCATCGGCGGGCTGGTGATGGCGCCGCTCCTGGTGCAGCTCCTGACCGGCGCGGCTATCCCGCAGGATGTGCCCGAGAACCTCTGGGCCATGTTGGCGGCGGGGCTTCTCGTAGGGCTCGGCACCGCGCTCGGCTCGGGCTGCACCTCCGGGCACGGGGTCTGCGGGCTGGCCCGGCTCTCGCCGCGCTCGCTGGCGGCGGTCGCGAGCTTCATGGGCAGCGCCGCGCTGACCGTCTTCGTGCTGCGCCACCTGCTGTAAGGAGGGACCGATGCGCATCCTGATCGGATATATCGCCGGGCAGATCTTCGGTGTCGGGCTGGTGGTCTCGGGCATGTCCAACCCCGCCAAGGTGCTGAACTTCCTCGATTTCTTCGGGAGCTGGGACCCGAGCCTCGCCTTCGTCATGGGCGGCGCCATGCTGGTCAGCTTCCTGGGCTACCGGGTGGTCTGGCGCCGGCCCGCGCCGCTTTACAACCCCCGGTTCGAACTGCCCGCGACCTCGCGGATCGATGCCCGCCTTCTGACCGGATCGGCGCTTTTCGGGCTCGGCTGGGGGATCGGCGGCTTCTGCCCGGGGCCCGCCTGGACGGCGCTGCCGCTGCTCGCGCCGGGCACGCTAGTCTTCCTGCCCGCCATGCTCGCCGGGCTCTGGCTCGGCCGGCGCCCGGGGCCCAGCTTTCTTCAGACCAAAGGAGCGTAAGCCATGCCACGCGACTATTCGCAGGACACCCGCATCGTCAGGCACTCGCCCTCCACCGGGGCGGGCAGCCCGGATGTCTGGGGGATCTACGACCCCGACACCGGCTCCATCCAGTATATCTGCGCCGATCCCGAGACCCGGCAGGCGGCGCTGATCGACGTGGTGCTGAACTACGATCCGGCCCATGCGGCGACCTCCGAGGAGAGCCTCGAGCAGGTGCTGGAGATCGTCGCCGGAGAGGGGCTCGAGGTGGCCTGGGTGCTCGACACGCATCCCCATGCGGATCACCTCATGGCCTCGGCCCGGCTGCGCGCGCGCACCGGCGCGCCCACGGCCATCGGCGCCAAGGTGCGCGAGATCGCGGCGCTCTGGCGCGGGTTCTACAACACGCCCGAGGCCTTCGACCCCGACCGCGACTTCGACCGGCTCTTCGCCGACGGCGAGACCTTCGCGCTGGGCAATCTGGAGATGCGGGTGATGCTTTCGCCCGGCCACACGCTGGGTTCGATCAGCTATATCTGCGGCGACGCGGGCTTCGTGCACGACACGCTGATGCATGTCGACGTGGGCACGTCGCGGGCGGATTTCCCCGGCGGCACGACCGAGGATCTCTGGGCCTCGATCCAGGACATCCTGGCGCTGCCCGGCGAGACGCGGCTGTTTGTCGGCCATGACTACGGCAGCGCCAGCCGCGACACCCCGGCCTGGGAGGCCACGGTCGCCGAGCACCGCGCGCGGAACCCGCATGTGAAGGCGGGCACCGAGCGGCAGACCTTCCTCGACCTGCGCGCCGCCCGCGACGCCACGTTGCCGCTGCCCGACCGGATGCTCGCCGCCCTGCAGATCAACCTGCGCGGCGGGCGGCTGCCCGCGCCCGAGGATGACGGGCGCTCCTACCTGAAAATTCCGCTGAACTTCTTCTGAGGTGAGAGACATGCCCATCGGCATCAAGGACATGCTGGCCTCGGCCCGCGCTCTGGCATCAGCCAGCACCCCGACCGAGGCCCAGGCCGCCGCTGAGGCGGGCGAAGTGATCCTCGACGTGCGCGAACCGGGAGAGCTGACCGCGGACGGGCGCATCGCCACGGCGCTGCATGTGCCGCGCGGTCTTCTCGAGGTGCGCGCCGACCCCGAGAGCCCCGCGGCGCTCTCCGCGCTCACCCGCCAGCGTGGGGCAGGGCCGGTGCACGTCCTCTGCGCCTCGGGCACGCGGGCCTGGCTCGCCGCGCATACGCTCATCCGCATGGGCTACGAGGCGCGGGTGATCGAGGGCGGCCTGGCGGCCTGGCGCCGCGACGGCCTGCCGCTCGACTGACCGATGCGCCCGCTGGCCCGCTACCTGCCGGTCCTCGACTGGGGCCGCGGCTACAGCCGCGAGACGTTGGGCGCCGACCTCCTGGCGGCGCTGATCGTGACGATCATGCTGGTGCCGCAGTCGCTGGCCTATGCGCTGCTCGCCGGGTTGCCGCCCGAGGCGGGGCTTTATGCCTCGATCGTGCCGATCCTGCTTTACGCCATCTTCGGCAGCAGCCGCAGCCTGGCGGTCGGGCCGGTCGCCGTGGTCTCGCTGATGACCGCCGCCGCCGTCGGCAAGGTCGCCGAGGCGGGCACCGCCGATTATGCGACCGCCGCGCTGACGCTGGCCTTCCTTTCGGGGCTGATCCTGGTGGCACTGGGGCTGTTGCGGCTGGG
Organism: Roseivivax sp. GX 12232; assembly: GCF_021272185.1. GTDB lineage: Bacteria > Pseudomonadota > Alphaproteobacteria > Rhodobacterales > Rhodobacteraceae > Roseivivax. The sequence continues at coordinate 200,424 of NZ_JAJSEC010000005.1, read as the reverse complement.
GTTCCTGGCAAACTTCATCTCGCATCCGGTGATCGCGGGGTTCATCACCGCCTCGGGCCTTCTGATCGCCGCCAGCCAGCTGCGCCACATCCTCGGGATCGAGGGCGGCGGCCACACCCTGGCCGAGATCCTGGCGGCGCTCGCCGCCGAGGCCGGGCAGGTAAACCTGCCGACGCTGACCATCGGGGGTGCGGCGCTTGGCGCGCTTTTCTGGATGCGCAGGGGCTTGACGCCGGCGCTGCGTGCGCTGGGCGCGGGGCCGCGGCTCGCCGACATCGCGGCCAAGGCCGCGCCGGTCCTGGTGATCGCGGGCACGACCGGGGTGGTCTGGGCCTTCGACCTCTCCGCCCGGGGCGTCGCCGTGGTCGGCGCGGTGCCCGGCAGCCTGCCGCCGTTCAGCACGCCCGGCCTCTCGCCCGAGCTCCTGGCCCAGCTCATCGGTCCGGCCTTCCTGATCTCGGTCATCGGCTTCGTGGAATCGATCTCGGTCGCCCAGACGCTGGCCGCCTCCCGCCGCCAGCGCGTCGATCCCGACCAGGAGCTGATCGGCCTCGGCGCGGCCAATATCGGCGCGGGCTTCAGCGGCGGCTTCCCGGTCACCGGCGGCTTCTCGCGCTCGGTGGTCAACCACGACGCCGGGGCGCGGACGCCCGCCGCCGGGGCCTTCACCGCGCTCGGGCTGGCGCTGGCGGCGCTTTATCTCACGCCGCTGATCCATCACCTGCCCAAGGCCACGCTGGCCGCGACGATCATCGTGGCGGTTCTGAACCTGGTCGATCTGTCGATCCTGCGCCGCGCCTGGCGCTTCAGTGGCGCGGATTTCCTCGCGGTGGTGGTGACCATGGGGCTAACGCTCTTGGTCGGTGTCGAGGCCGGGGTCAGCGCCGGGGTCGCGGCCTCGGTGCTGGTGCATCTCTACAAGACCTCGCGCCCGCATATGGCGGTGGTGGGCCGGGTGCCCGGCACGGCGCATTTCCGCAACGTGAAGCGGCACCGGGTCGAGACCCAGCCGCATCTCCTGAGCCTGCGGGTCGACGAGAGCCTCTATTTCCCGAACGCCCGCTTCCTCGAGGACCGCGTCGCCGCGCTGGTCGCCGAGCGCCCGGAGCTGACCGACCTGGTGCTGGTCTTCTCGGCGGTGAACGAGGTCGACCTCTCGGCGCTTGAGAGCCTGGAGACCATCAACACCCGGCTGCGCGAGGCGGGTCTGCGCCTGCACCTGAGCGAGGTGAAAGGTCCGGTCATGGACCGCCTGCGCCGGAGCCGGTTCTGCGAGGAGCTGACCGGGCGGGTCTTCCTGTCGCAGGGCGAGGCCTGGGAGGCGCTGCGCGCGCCCGGCGTCTGCGCGCTCTCCGAGCCGACGGTCGGCCCGCATGCGGTGGGGCAGGGGCGGTAGGCGCGGGGCCTAGGCGGGGCGCGTTATTTGGGGTGGACGGGTGAGCGGGCCACCCCCTTCACGCCACATCTTCCTCCGCCACATAGCCCAGTCGCGCGTGGAAGCGGGCCAGCTCGCCTGGGGTCGCGTCCACCCCGCAGTAGGTCCGCACGTAGGCCGGCACGCGGCCCATGCGCAGGGCGCGGTCTTCCTCGACCTGCATGGCGATGTAGCCGATCTGCACGAGGTAGACCGTGCGCGCCCTGACGTCGGCGTCCTCGGGCGCAAAGCTGAAGCGTTCGAACATCTCGCGGATCGCGGCGAGCCGGGCCTCGTCGGCGGCGTTCACCCGCGCGGTGACCGCGTCGGACTGATGCGCCCAGCCGCGCACCGCGAAGTCGAGGCGCGGCTCGAAGAGCGCCTCGTCGTGGAAGACCACGATCAGGTTCAGCACCGCCTCGGCGATGGTCTCGGCGTAGCCCGCGCAGGCCGCGCGGAAGGCGCCGGTGTTCTTGGCGTCCCAATCCTCGAGCAGCGCGTCGAGCAGCGCCCGGCGGTCCTTGAAGAACCAGTAGAAACTGGTGCGCGACAGCTCGAGCCGTGCCGCGAGCGGCTGGATCTTCACCGCCGCGAGCCCGCCCTCGATCAGCGCCAGCTTGGCCGCCTCGAGCCAGAGCGCGCGCGAGCCGCGCCAGCCCGAGGCCTTCTCGGGCGGGATGGTCGACCTGTCTGCCATGGGCCCAGGATAGGCCGCGGGGCGCGGGGTCACAAGAAAAATAGACAGCGATGATCTAAATATTGACACAAGTGAACATTGTGCGGAAGGATCACCCCATCCGCCCCGGGAGGCCGCCGATGTCGAACGATCCCCTGCTTCAGCCCTATGACCTCAAGCACCTGCGCCTGAAGAACCGGCTGATGATCACCAGCCACGAGCCGGCCTACCCCGAAGACGGCATGCCGAAGGACCGCTACCGCGCCTATCACGTCGAGCGCGCGCGGGCCGGGGTGGCGCTGACCATGACCGCGGGCTCGGCCTCGGTGGCGCGGGACAGCCCGCCGGTCTTCAACAACATCCTCGCCTGGAAGGACGAGGTGGTCGGCTGGATGAAGAAGCTCGCCGACGAATGCCACGAACACGACTGCGCGGTGATGATCCAGCTCACCCATCTTGGTCGCCGCACCCGCTGGGACAAGGCCGACTGGCTGCCGGTGGTCTCTTCGAGCCACGAGCGCGAGGTGGCGCACAAGGCCTTCCCGAAGAAGGCCGAGCCCTGGGACATCGCGCGGATCACAGAGGATTACGCCGATGCCGCCGAACGCATGAAGGCCGCGGGCCTCGACGGGATCGAGATCCAGGCCTATGGCCATCTGCTCGACCAGTTCTGGTCGCCGGTCACCAACACTTTGGACGGCCCCTACGGCGGCGGTCTCGAGAACCGCATGCGCTTCTCCATGGAGGTGCTGCGCGCGGTCCGCGCGCGGGTGGGGCCGGACTTCCTGGTCGGCATCCGCTATGTCGCCGACGAGGACCTGCCCGGCGGCATCAGCCGGAACGAGGGGCTAGAGATTTCGCACCGGCTGAAGGACAGCGGGCTGGTGGATTTCCTCAACGTGATTCGCGGCCATATCGACACTGACGCCGGGCTGACCGACGTGATCCCGGTGCAGGGGATGCGCGCGAACCCGCATCTCGACTTCGCCGGAGAGATCCGCGCCGCGACCAAGTTCCCGACCTTCCACGCCGCCAAGATCCAGGACGTGGCGACCGCCCGTCACGCCATTGCCAGCGGCAAGCTCGACATGGTCGGCATGACCCGCGCGCATATGGCCGACCCGCATATCGTCGCCAAGATCCTGCGCGGCGAGGAAGAGCGCATCCGCCCCTGCGTCGGCGCGAACTACTGCCTCGACCGGATCTACCAGGGCGGCATGGCGCTTTGCCTGCACAACCCCGCCACGGGGCGCGAGCTGGAACAGCCGCATGCCGTGCCGAAGGCCGAGACGCGCCGCCGCGTGGTGGTGATCGGCGCGGGGCCGGCGGGGCTCGAGGCCGCGCGGGTCGCGGCGGAACGCGGCCACGAGGTGATCCTGCACGAGGCGGCCAACGACCCCGGCGGGCAGGTGCGGCTGACCGCCCAGAGCCCGCGCCGGGCCGAGATGATGCAGCTCATCCAGTGGCGGTTCGCCGAATGCACGCGGATGGGGGTCACCTTCCGGTTCAACAGCTTCGCCGATGCCGAGAGTGTCGCGGCCGAAGCCCCCGACGTGGTGGTGGTCGCCACTGGAGGGCTGCCGCACACCGAGGTGCTGGCCGAGGGCAACGGGTTGGTGGTCTCGGCCTGGGACATCCTCTCGGGCGACGTGGCGCCGGGCGCGCGGGTGCTGATCTACGACGACGCGGGCGATTACGCGGGGCTGCAGGCTGCCGAGAAGATCGCCGCCACGGGCGCCGAGGTGGAGATCGTGACCCGCGACCGGACGATCTCATCCGAGGTCATGGCCATGTCGCTGACCCCCGCCCTGCGCGCGCTGCAGGAGCGCGAGGTGACCTTCACCCCGACATGGGTGCTGACCGGCGTGAGCCGCGAAGGCAACGCGCTGACCGCGACGCTCGGCAGCGACTACGGCGGCGCGCGCCGGACCCGCCACGTCGATCAGGTGGTGGTGAACCACGGCACGCGGCCGCTCGACGAGGTCTATTTCGAGCTTCTGGAGGGCTCCAGCAACCTCGGTGAGGTCGACTACGAGGCGCTCATCGCGGGTGCGCCGCAGAGGGTCACGCGCAATCCTGATGGCGCCTACCAGCTCTTCCGCATCGGCGACGCGGTGGCGGCGCGCAACACCCATGCGGCGATCTACGACGCGCTGCGGCTCTGCAAGGTGCTCTAGGCCGGGGGCAGGCCGGGGGCGCGGCGCAAGGCCCGTCGCGCGCCCGCGCGCGGTCAAAACTTATGCAACATCCTAAGTTTTCCTTGCCGCGCGCCGGGGTGCCGTGCTTTGTTAGTCACATGGCTAAGTATGACCCCCGACTCGATCTGCACTTCGCGGCGCTGGGCGACCCGACCCGGCGGGCGATCCTGACCCGCCTCGCGCGCGGGCGAGCCAGCGTCAGCGAGCTGGCCGCCCCGCACGACATGGCGCTGCCCTCCTTCATGGGGCACCTCAGGAAGCTCGAGGCGGCGGGGCTCATCACCACGGCCAAGGAGGGCCGCGTGCGGGTCTGCGCGCTGGCGCCCGATGCCTTCACCCCGGTGCAGGACTGGCTCGCCGAACAGCGGGCGCTCTGGACCGGGCGGCTCGACCGTTTCGACGATTACGTCACTTCCCTGAAAAAGGAGCGCGAGAGATGATCCTCGACCCTGCGACCGACCTGACCTTCACCCGCCGGCTCGACGCGCCCCGGGCGCTTCTGTGGGAGTGCTGGACCACGCCCGCGCATATCAAGCAGTTCTTCGTGCCGAAGCCGCATGAGGTCACCGACTGCGAGATCGACCTGCGCCCCGGCGGGCGGTTCAACACGACCTTCTGGGTCGAGGGCGCGGAGATGCGCAACCTCGGCGTGGTGCTCGAGGTGATCGAGGGCCGGAAGCTGGTCTTCACCGACGCCTATTCCGAGGGCTGGAAGCCCGCCGTCGACCCTTTTATGACGGCGATCATCGAGTTCGAGGATCACCCCGAGGGCGGCACCTCCTACACCGCGACGGCCCGCCACCGCTCCGAGGCGGCGCGGGCCCAGCACGAGGAGATGGGCTTCCACGGCGGCTGGGGCACCGTGGCGACGCAGCTCGAGGCTTATGCGCAGAGCCTGCAGGCGGACGCCTCGGCGCGGTAGGTGGAAGGGCAGGCGGCGCGGGGGCAAGGAGCGCTCCGCGCCGTGGGCCTTGAGGGCCTCGCGGCGCGCTGTCGGTGCTCATAAAGGCCGCGCGCCGCTCCGTCGAGGCGACGCGGCCCGGACGCCGCTCCTGTTTCTACGGATGGCAGCGCGGCACCGCTCGACCCCGCGCATCCGCCGCCTGCCTGATCCACCCGTAGCCCCGGGCCCTCACCCCGTCCCATTGAACCCCGCCACGATCTCGCCCACCAGCCCGCGCAGCCAGGCGTGGCCGGGGTCGCGGCGCAGGCGCGGGTGCCAGGCGACCTGGCTCGGGAACTGCCCGAGGTCCACGGGCACCGGCAGGTCGCGCAGCCCGAAGGGCCCGGCGGTCATCGCCGCCACCCGGCGCGGCACCGTCGCGATCCCGCCCAGCCGCGCCACCGCCGGCGGGGCCGACAGGAAATGCGAGACCACCAGCGCGGTGTTGCGGCGCAGCCCCGTGCCCTCCATCCGCTTGTGCAGCCCGGTGCGCCATTTGCCCGGCGGGGCGACCACCACATGCGGCAGCCGCTCGTAGCTCTCCCGGTCGAGCGGCGCGCCCTCCGGCAGCGCCTCGGGCGCGACAAGGCAGCGGAACCCGTCCTCGAAAAGCTCCGAAACCACCAGCTCCTCGGGCGCACTGTGGAACCTGCCGAGCGCCAGGTCAAAGGCCCGCCCGGCGAGGCTGCGCGGGTCGAGGTCGGGGCCCAGCGGCGCGATCTCCAGCGCCGCGCGCGGGGCGCGTTCGGCGAAGGCGGCGGCCAGCTCGGGCAAGAGCACGATCTCCACGTAGGGGCCCAGCAGCAGCCGGAAGCGCCGGGTGGTGCGGCCGGGATCGAAAGGCTCGGCAGCGCGGAAGGCCTGTTCCAGCCGTTCGAGCCCCGCGGCGATGTCGGGCGCGATCTCCAGCGCCTTCTCGGTTGGCTCCACGCCGTAGCGGGCGCGCAGGAACAGCTCGTCTCCCAAGGCCTCGCGCAGCCGCGAGAGCGCGGCGCTCACGGTGCTTTGCGACTGGCCGAGCCGTTCGGCGGCGGCGGTGACATTGCGCTCTTCCATGACCGCATGGAAGACGCGCAGCAGGGCGAGGTCGGGCATCATATGCCCGGACTATCGATTTCTGACCTTGTCTGCATCAATTTCTCATATGGGCGCGCGACGCCTATCTCTGCCCTCGACGGGGCGCAAACAGCGCCGCCCGACATGGGACAGGAGGCCGCGATGCCGCGCCAGACAGGATCAGGAACAAGCGCCCCACCTGCGGTGTTGGACGCCCTGACCGGGCTCTCGGTGCCGCGCCTTTCCCGGGCCGCGCCCGACCCCGACCAAGGATTTTGACCGCTAGGAGACAGCAACATGGCACGTATTCTCATTCTTTCGACCGCATCGGATGTCCTCGGCGAGACCGGCAAATCGACCGGCGTCTGGTACGAGGAACTGGCGACGCCCTATTACGCCTTCCTCGACGCCGGCCACGAGGTGACGCTGGTCACGCTGGGCGGCAAATCGGTGCCGATCGACCCCAATTCCGACGCCACGGGCGAGGACGCCCCGGCCTCGGTGACGCGCTTCCGCGAGGATGCCACGGCGACCGCGCGGCTCGAGGCGCCCGGCAAGCTCGAGGATCAGGACATCGCCGAGTATGACGCGCTTTATATCCCCGGCGGCCATGGCGCGATGTACGACCTGGCCGAAAGCGACCTGGTCGCCAAGGTGATCGGTTCGGCCTGGGACCAGGGCAAGGTGGTGGCCTCGGTTTGCCACGGCCCGGCGGCCTTCTCCAAGGCGGTGGACGCCAGCGGCGCGCCGATCGTGAAGGGGCGCAAGGTCTCGGCCTTCACCGACAGCGAAGAGCGCGGCGTGGGCCTGGCCGAGGCGATGCCCTTCCTGCTGGAAAGCCGCCTGCGCGAGCTGGGCGCCGATTTCGAGGGCGTCGAGGACTGGCAGCCCCATGCCGTCGCCGATGGCCGGCTGGTGACCGGGCAGAACCCGGCCTCCTCGGAGGGCGCGGCCGAGAAGGTGCTGGCGCTGCTGAAGTAAGGCGACGCGCCGCCGCTTGTGCGGCGTGACGTGGACACGGCGGTCTCGGGGATGCCCGGGGCCGCCGTTTTGCGTGACGGGCCGGGCCTCAGACCTCGACCGAGGGCGCGGGGCCGGGGGCCTCGCCGCCCAGGGGCAGGACCATCCGCCAAAGATCCTGCAGCCCCTCCAGCGCGGTCTCGGCCAAGGCCCCGCCCAGGAGGTGCAGCAGATAGAGGCTCAGCCCCAGGTTCAGCGCCGCCGTCGCCATGATGACCAGCCATTCGCGCTGGTCGCCGCGGGTGCCGCGCCGCGCCAGATGCAGGCCGCCAAGCGCCAGTGCGGCCAGCGGCAGGGGCAGCAGCAGGGGCACGCAGGCCAGGTGTAGCGCGATCTCGGGCAGGTCGCGGCCGCGCAGCCAGCCCGCGAGCGGCCGGTCAATCCAGACCGGCAGGCGGGGCAGCTCCAGCGTCGTGGGGCCCATGGCATGGCGCCGTCCGCAGGCGGGGCAGGTCGCCCGGCGCGCCGCGGCGCTGGGCCGGCATTGCGCGCAGGGGCGCGAGAGGGTCCAGGAGCGCATCATCGGGCCGCCACCTGCGCGAGGTGCCAAAGCTCGTATTGCGACCGGAGCGTCTTGGCCCGCGAATAGGCGTCGACCATGGCCCAGATGTGGATCACCCAGCCCAGGAGCAGCGCCCAGAGCAGCAGGCAGCCCAGGAACATCATGATGCCCTTGGCCGTCTCGCCGTTGTAGATCTGCCCGAGCCCGACGATCACCAGCGACAGGAGCAGCGCGAGCCCCGGCGACTTGTTCGCCCCGGGCTCGAGGATCGCCGCCGCCGGGCGCGGGGCGGAGACGGTATTGGTGATCTGCACCACCGTCCCGTGATCGCCCGCCGAGCCCGAGGTGCCCGCCACCGCGCCCTGCGGCCTGAGCGCCGGCAGGTCGGGAAAGAGCCGCCGCAGCGCGGTATCCTCGGCTGCGGTTGTCCAGGTCCCGGCGCCGTCGCGGATCACCTCGGTCTCGGGCGTCAGTCGCCCCTCCCCGGCGAACTGACGCAGGGCGTGGCCACTGTAGGGGCCGTAGGTCTCGCCCTCGGAATTCATGAACCACTGTGCATCGAGCGGATGCGGCGGTTTCCCGGTCAGCGCGGGCTCGACCCGGGGCGGCACGGGGGCCAGGGCCTGCCGCGGGGGTGTGCCAGTCTCTGCCATCCTTGCCTCCCTTGGATGTTGCGCCCCGCTTGGGCGGGGCCTTACTGCCCCGGCCCGCCGGTGATCCCCGCCTTGGTCAGCCGGCTGCGCAGCGCCTCGGTGTCGGCGCGGATCATGCCGGGGATCAGGAAGGCGTCGACCAACAGCCAGCAGCCCGCGATCGCCAAGAGCGGCAGCCCGATCAGGAAGGCCGAGGTCGCGATGCCACCGAGCATCAGCACCAGGAGCACCACCGCCGAGCCGGTCCGGCCCAGGTAGAAGCGGTGCCCGCCAAGCCCGCCCAGGAAGAACCAGAGCAGGTAGGCGACAACCGGGGAGCGCGCGTCATTGCTCACGCGCTGTTCGATAAGGATCTGCTGATCGACTGTCAGGGACATGGAATACCTCAACTTGTGATTGATTGGTTAGAAAGAGGGAAAGCGGGGCCATCCGCCAAGTGATTTCGCCCGGCCTTGGGAAAATGCCGGGGAAATGAGAATAAGCGTGTTTGGAAAGACACAGCGAATTGCGGCGCAATAAAGGCGGAATAAGCAATGGATCGGAATTGCCGAATGTCTCGCGCGGGGCCTCGACAGGCCCGGGCCCGTCACCACGCGCGCAGGGGCTGTCATTGGCCGCATCCGATGATCGCGCCGCTGCGGGTGATGGTGCAGCGGTTGCCCCGGCTGTCGACGCTATGGGTGCCCTTGGCGTCGCTCCAGCTGCGGATTTCATAGGTATTTCCCTCGGAATCCGAGGTTTTCACCACCATGGAATTGTCCTCATGAGTGGTGATCGTGGCGCAGATGCGGGCGTCGCCTTCGCCGCGGCACTCGCGGGTGGTCTCGGCGGCCAGCGCGCTGGCCGCCAGACCGAGAAAGGCATAGGTCAAAAAATAAGGACCGGAAAACACTCGCACGAAAAACTCCCGAGGAAATGCCGGGGAAGTTGCATCGGCGCCGGCCATTCTGTCAATCATTCATAAAGTGCAAAAATGCGAACCCGGGTTATCGCGGAATAGTCACGCCCGCCCGGGCGGATTGTTTCCGTATCCGGGGCGAAGTTTTGCGCGGCAGGGCGCGCAATGATCAATCTTGGGTTGTGTGGTCCTGAGCCGGGCGGCTCAGACGGCGCTCAGAAGAATGTTGGTCTCGCTGTTGGCGATGCCGGTGACCTCGCGGACCTCGCCCAGAACGCGGTCGAAATCCGACAGGTCCTGCGCCTCGATCATGGCGATCAGGTCCCATTTGCCGTTGGTCGAATAAAGCGTGCGCAGCTCGGGGATGCCGCGCAGCCGCCGGATCACCGCCGAGGCGTTCTGATCGCGCACCTCGAGCGCCATCATCGCCGAGACGCCCTCGGCGTCGACCGCCTCGCGGGCGCGCACGGTGAAGCCGAGGACCACGCCGTCCTCGACCAGGCTGTCGAGCCGGCGCTGCACGGTGGCGCGCGAGACGTCGAGGATTTCGGCGATCTTCGAGACCGGCGCGCGCCCGTCGCGGCGCAGCACCGAGATCAATTCTCGGTCGGTTTCGTCGACAAGTCTCATGAACGAAATGCTCCAATCAATGTCACGAATTCCGCCGTATTTCACACCGCGCGAGTCATTTTTGCAATGTCAGTGCACAGCGCGCCCTTCTTAGGCTTTAAGGACCCGCTGTCGCCGGCGGGGATTGGGAAAGCACGCATTCAACCCGGATAGGACCATGGCAATGCCGCCATTCGCAGGGGCCGTCGCGCCCCGACCCGCCGATGATTTCCGCGCCGCAGGACAGTCCTTTGGACACGGGGCCACGCGCGGCTGATCATGCGGAGCGACGGCGCCATATCCCTGCCCGACGCCTGGGTCGAGATCGACCTCGACGCGCTGGCCGCCAACCTCGCGGCGATCAAGGCGCGGCTGCCCGCGGGCTGCGATTATTGCGCGGTGGTGAAATCCGACGCCTACGGCCACGGCATCGACCGGGTGGCCCCGGTGCTGGCCGAGGGCGGCGTGAGCTGGGCCGGGATCACCAGCAACCAGGACGCGCTGGCGCTGCGCCGGGCGGGTTTCACCGGGCGGATCATGCGGCTGCGCGGGGCGAGCCTTGCGGAGGCGCGCGATGTCGCGGGGCTCGGTGTCGAGGAACTGGCCACCAGCGCCGAGGCCGCCCGGGCGCTCTCCGACCCCGACGCACCGGTGCCCGTGCATCTGCCGCTCAACGCCGGCGGCATGGGCCGCGACGGCATCGAGCTCGCCGCCGAGGGCGGCCGCGCCGCCGCGCGCGAGATCCTCGCCATGCCGGGGCTGCGCATCGCCGGGCTGACCACGCATTTTCCGGCCCATGACCCCGAGGACCTGGCCGCGAGCCGCGCCCGTTTCGAGGCCGACGTGGCCTGGTGCCTCGCCGAGGGCGGGCTGTCCCGCGACGCGGTCACCGTGCATGCGGCTTCCTCGCTGGGGCTCCTGGCCGAGGCGGGCATCGAATACGACATGCTGCGCGCCGGGGCGATCCTCTGGGGCATCGTCGGTGCGCGCGCCGAGTTTACCGACGTCATGCGGCTCTGCGCCCGGATCACCAGCGTCAACACCCTGCCCGAGGGCGCCAGCATCGGCTACGACCGCGCCCATGTGCTGGGCCGCGAGAGCCGCATCGCCAACCTGTCCATCGGCTATGCCAACGGCATCCGCCGCAGCATGGCCAACAGCGCGCAGGTCGCCGTCCGCGGCCGGCTCGCGCCGCTGATCGGCAAGATTTCCATGAACGCGCTGACCGTGGATGTGACCGACATCCCCGAGGCCGCGCCGGGCGATACCGTCACGCTTTTCGGCGCCGACGGGGCCGCCCGCGTGACGCGCGCCATGGTCGAGGAGGCCAGCGGCACGATCATGGCCGACCTCTATTGCGACTGGGGCCGGTCGAACCGGCGCCAGTATTCGGGCGGCCCGCCGCAGGCCGCCGCCAAGAACAGAACCCGCTGAACGGGCGCTCCCTTCACTGCCAACAGGAGACTGAGATGGAACTTCGCAAGACATTCGCCGCCAGCGCCGCGCTGCTCGCGATGGGCGCCGGGGCCGCATCGGCCGACGACATGCGCCTGAAGCTTGCCGGCGTGGTGCCGGCCGAGCACTTCGGCAACCAGATCCTCGAAGAGGTCGTCGAGGAGATCGAGGGCGCCGATGTGGGCCTCTCGGTCACGCTCTTCCCTTCGGGCCAGCTCGGCTCGGGCGAGGAGCTTTTCGAGGACGCCTCGCGCGGGAACGTCGACCTGGTGCATTCGGTGATCTACGCGCAGCGCGACCCGGTGCTCGAGATCAACTCGCTGCCCTACCTGGTCTCCTCCTTCGACGAGATGGAAGCGACCTACCTGAACTCCGACAGCGCCTTTAACCAGATCTTCGCCGAGCGGCTCGACATGCTCGGGCTGAAGCTCCTGGCCAATGCGCCAGAGGGCTTCATCGGCGTCGTCGCCGAAGAGGTGCCCGAGAACGCCGCGAGCCTCGGCGACAAGGGCATGAACATCCGCGTCTGGTCGAGCCAGGTGATCAAGAGCACCGTCGAGACCATGGGCTTCAACGCCACCACGATGAACTGGGGCGAGGTCTTCGCGGCCATGCAGTCGGGCACCGTGGACGGCGCGATCTGCTGCACCGCGCAGCTGGCCTATACCGCCTTCGCAACCTCGGACGTGGGCTCGGTCTTCGTGCCCTATGGCGCCGTGGTCGAGAACACCACCTACTACGCCTCGGCCGAGACCTGGGAAGAGATGAACGACGCGCAGCGCGAGGTGGTGCAGACCGCCTTCGACAACGCCGCGGAGAAGTATTTCGCCTTCGCCAAGGAGAACGAGGCCAGCTACCTCTCCAAGCTCGAGGAGACCGGCTACGAGGTGGTCGAGCTGAGCGACGCCGAGCGCGGCGCCATCGCCGAGACCGTCCGCGCCGAGGTCTGGCCGGGCATCGCCGAGATCGTCGGCCAGGAGGTCATGGACCAGCTGATGCCGGCGACCAACTGAGCCGCTGATCCCGGGGCCGCGCGGCGTCATCGCGCGGCCCTTTTCGTTCCCAACCGACCAGGAAGGAGGCGCCGATGGCCGATCCAGCGGACCACCTCTCCCCCGGGCTCGCGCGGCTGGTGCGCGGGCTGCTCCGGCTCCAGACGATCTACGTCTGTCTTGGCTGCCTGATCATGGCGCTGACGTTCTTCTTCGTCGTGCTGTTCCGCTACGGCTTCGAGGCGGATCTCTTCGCCTACGAGGAATGGCTGCTGATCGTCTGCTTCTGGCTCTACTTCCTGGCCGCGGGCCTCGGCACCTGGGAGGACAAGCACGTCAACGCCGACCTGCTGAACTTCGCGCTGAGCGACCCGCGAAAGCGCCGCATCCGGGCGGTGACGATCACCGCGATCGAGCTCGTGGTGCTTCTGGCGCTGGTCTACTGGGCGGTGCTGATGATGATCGAGGAGGTCGGCGACTACCCGCGCTGGCAGACCACCATCGCCCTGCGCATTCCCTTCCTGGTGCCCCGCGCGGCGATCTTCGCGGGCTTCTCGCTCATGGCCTTCTACAGCGCGCTCCGGCTCTGGATCATGCTGCGCCTGCCGCTTCAGGCCTTTTCCCCCGAGGTCGGCGACGACCCGGTGCAAGCCCAGGCCGAGGAGGCCGCGCGATGATCATTCTCGGCTCGCTCTTCATCATCTGCGCGCTCCTCGTGATCGGGGTCAGCGTGCCCATGGCCTTCGGCGGGGTGCTGGTCTTCATCGGCGTCTTCGGCGGGCACGACGTGACCGGCTTCCTGCCCACCGGGCACTGGAAGATGAACTCCGTCGTGCTGCTGGCGATCCCGCTTTTCATCCTGGCCGGCGCGATCATGGAGCGCGGCCGCATCGCCGCGCCGCTTGTCGCCATCGCCGAGCTTCTGATCGGTCGGCTGCGCGGCGGGCTGAGCGGAGCGGCGGTCATCGCCTCGGGCATCTTCGGCTCGATCTCGGGCTCGGCGGCGGCGACGCTGACCTGCATCGGCTCGATCATGATGCCGCATCTGAAAGAGGCCAATTACCCCCGCGGTCCCGCCGCGGCGATCATCGTCAGCGCCTGCCCTCTGGGGCTGCTGATCCCGCCGTCGTCGTCGCAGATCCTCTATGCCTGGGTTGCCCAGCAGTCGGTGCTGCGCTGCTTCCTCTCGACCGTGGTGCCGGGGCTGATCCTGATCGCGCTTCTGTGCCTCGTGAACGCGGTTCTGATGCGCAAGGCCGAGCTGAAGCTGCCGCCCCGGCCCGACAACCTCCCGCGCGAGCTGGCCCGGCGCGGCGGCTACGCGCTGCCCGCGCTCCTGATGCCGGCGATCATCCTCGGGGGTATCTACGGCGGCATCATGACCCCGACCGAGGCCGCCGGCGTCGCGGTGGTCTACGCCATCCCGGTGGGCTTCTTCATCTACCGCGGCATCACCGTGGAGAACTTCCTGCCGACCCTGCGCTACGCCGGCATCACCATCGGGGTTGTGATGCTCATGGTCTTCATGGTGGTCATCGTCAGCCGCTTCCTGGTCTTCGAGGACATCCCCGGCATGGCCGAGGACCTGATCTACTCGATCTCCGAGAATCCGGTGGTGATCCTGCTGATGGTGAACCTGGTGATGATCCTGATCGGCATGCTGATGGACGACATCTCGGGGCTCCTGCTTTCGGCGCCGCTGCTTCTGCCGATCGTGCAGTCGGTGGGCATGGACCCGGTGCATTTCGCCGCCGTCCTGGGCGTGAACCTCGGCATGGCCAATATCACCCCGCCGACCGCGCCGCTGCTGTACCTCGGCGCCAAGGTGACCGACACGCCGGTGACCGAGATGCTGAAGCCCACCTTCATCATGATCGGCTTCGCCTGGCTGCCGACGCTTTTGATCACCACCTTCATTCCCGAGGTGGCGCTTTGGCTGCCGAACCTGATATTCGGGTGACATGACGCCCGAGCTCAACGAAGACGATATCGCCGCGCTGACCGCCCTGCGCTGGGACCTGCACCGCCATCCCGAGATCTCGGGGCAGGAGGAGCGCACCGCCGCGCGGATCGCCGGGCTCCTGCGCGAGATCGGCGTCGACCGGGTCGAGACCGGGATCGGCGGCCATGGCGTCATGGGGGTGATCGAGGGCAAGGCCGAGGGCCCCATGGTGATGCTGCGCGCCGAGCTCGACGCGCTTCCGATCCCCGAGACCGGGAAAAGCGCCCATGTCTCGGTGCGGCCGGGCTGGGGGCATCTGTGCGGCCACGACGGCCATATGGTCACGCTCCTGGGTGTCGGGCGGGCGCTGTCCCGGGTGCGGCCCGAACGCGGGCGCCTGGCGCTGGTCTTCCAGCCCGCCGAGGAGACCGGCGCGGGCGCCCGCGCCATGCTCGAGGACCCGCGGCTGGCCGAGCTGCGCCCCGCGGCGATCTTCGCCCAGCACAACCTGCCGGGGCTGCCGCTTGGCCAGGTGGCGCTGCGCGAGGGGCCGATCGCCTGCGCCTCCTGCGGGCTGACGATCCGGCTGACCGGGCGCACCGCCCATGCCTCGCAGCCCGAAACCGGGGTCTCGCCGCGCGGCGCGCTGGCCGAGATCCTGGTGGCGCTCGAAGGCTTGAGCGCAGCGCATCCGCTCGATCACCCCGAGTTCGCCATGGCGACGATCACCCATTGCCGCATGGGCGAGCGCGCCTTCGGCATCGCGCCGGGCGAGGCCGAGGTCTGCGCCACGCTGCGCTGCCTCGAGGACCGCGCCATGGCGCGGATGCGCGAACGCGCCGAGGCGCTGGTGCGCGAGATCGCCGCGCGCCACGGGCTCGAGGTCGAGATGGATTACGCCGATGTCTTCGACGCGGTGGTCAACGACCCCCACGCGGTGGTGCCGCTGCGCGCCGCGCTCGACCGCTCGGGCATCACCCATTCCGGGCGCGGCCAGCCCTGGCGCCCCTCGGAGGACTTCGGCCAGTTCGCCCGGCTCGGGCCGCTGGCGATGATCTTCACCGGCGCGGGCAGCGACCACCCGGCGCTGCACGACCAGGACTACGACTACCCCGACGCGCTGATCGGGCCGGTGGCGCGGGTCTTCCTCGCGGCGGCGGCGGAGGTCTGGGCGGGGTAGGGCTTCGCGGTTTATTTTGGCATGTTTGTTGGGGTCCGGTCCGCCTGCGGCGTCCCGGACCCGGGGGAGGGGGCGCTGCCCCCTCTGCGGGCCTTTCGGCCCGCATTCACCCCCGGAGTATTTTGGGCCCGGTCAGGCCTGGAAGGGGGATTGGTTGCGGGCGTTGTCTGGTTCCGGGGCGGGTGTGCCGGGTTTTGCGGGGCGGGGATCTTGCGCGGCGGCGGTTGTGGGATCCTGGCTGGTGGTGGGCTTCGCGTGGCGAGGCTGGGCGCTTGTGGTGCGGGGGCGCGCTTTGGGACCGGGGTCAGCGGACCTTGGCGCGGATCAGGAGGGCGCCGCTGGCGCCGGCGGAGAGCTCGGCGCCGTCGAGGGCCACGGTGCAGGCGCCGGCGGCGCAGCGGGTGCCCTTGGCGGGGTGGCTGACAAGCTCGGCGGATGTGCCGCCGGCGAACCCCGTGGCGCGGGCGGCCTGGAAGATCAGCGCCGCGTCGAGCCTGTCGCTGAGCGCGATTTTTCGGGCGGGGGCGTCGCCCTCGTTGGTGACCGCGATGCGGTATTCGATGCAGGCGCCGGGGATCGCGGCGCCGCCGGGCGCGCCGGGGGCCGGGCTGTCATCGGCTGGCAGGCTCGCGCAGGCCGCGCCGTCCTCGGAGATCACCCGCTGGCTCTTGCTGACCGAGAGCTCTGCGCCGAGCGGGGCGCAATAGCTCAGGTCCGAAAGCGCGATGGCCTGGGCCTGGGGGTTCGAGGAGGGCGGGTAGAGCCCGTTGGTATAGCGCACGCTCAGCGCCGCGACGGGCTCTGCGAAGCGCACCTCGAGGTTGCCCATGTCGTCGGCGGGGGCGGCGTTGCGCTCATAGCCCACCGCCTGGCGGTCGGTCAGGGGGGAGCCGAGGTAGATCGAGGCGCCGGAGGCGCTGCGCGCGCCGGGCGGGATATGCGGCGAGGAGAGCTGCGGCGTGACGGGCGCCCCCTCGGCGGTCCAGCCGGTGATCTCCACCCCGTCGCGGAAGCCGCGCTGGGTCACCCGGCCGCGCGAGGTCCGATAGGGCAGGTAGTCGATGTCAAAGATCGCGAAGGAGAGGCCCTCGACCGCGCGCGGGAAGTCGAAGCGCAGGGTCAGCGCCTCGCTGTTGTTGGCGAAATCCATCAGGAGCGCGAGGCTGTCGGTGCCCGCGCCGCGCCCGCCGGTGAATTCCGAGCTGGCCTCGGGGTAGCCCGGGCGGATGCGCGTGGTGGCACCCGAGAGATCGAGGCCCACGGCATCGGCGGGGCCCGCCTCGGGCCCGGCGCGGCGCTCGGCGGAAAGGGTCGCGCTCCGGGCGCCGGATTTCCAGCCGGCCCCGGACCAGTCGAGCAGCATCTCGGCCTCGGGGCTGGCGCAGGTCGCGGCCCCGGCGCCACCCGCGGCGAGGCTTAGCGCGCAAGCCAGGGGGATCAGCGCCGCCCGGGGCGCGTGGGGGAAGGGGCCGGGGCGCATCTCAGAAGACCTCGTTGAAATTGTCCTGGTCGATCTTGAAGCGGAACTGCAGGAAGGCGCCCTTGTCGGTGTAGCCCGCCTCGCTGAAGTCCGGGTCGGCGAAACCCTCGACGTTGTAGCCGAGCGCGATCCAGCCGTTCTCGAAGGGGGTGAAGCCCAGCGAGACCCCGGCCGAGCCCTGCTGGCTGCCATCCTCCATCGCCCAGAGGCTGGCGCCGTGCAGGCCCAGATCGAGCCAGTCGGTCAGGTCGCGGCGGTATTCCGCGCCGACCAGCGTCAGCACCTCTTCTGCCGTCTCGCCGCCGCCGAGCGACTGGGAGACATGTTTCAGCCCGTGGCGCAGGGAGAGCTCGCTCCGGTCGGACAGCTCGCGGGTGTGGAAGAGCTCGTTCATCAGCCGCGTCTCGTCGGTCTCGCCCGCGACCTCGCGCCGGGCGCTGAACTGGTTGAGCAGCACGAAAGGCCGATCGAAGGGGCGCCAGGCGGCGCTGAGCTTGATCTCGTGGTCGCGTTCGAGCGCCCCCTCGGCGCCCTCGGACCAGAAGAAGCTGGCATGGGCCCCGAGCGACAGCGCCTCGGAGAGCGGCGTCGTCGCCTCGAGCTGCAGCCTTGCGTGATCGCTTTCGGTGGTGAAGCCGAGCTCGGCGTCGACCGCGCCGCGCCAGTCGGGCCCGGCGTGTTCGAGCCCGGCGCTGGCGCTGACGAAGCCTTCGGAGAGCCGCGGGTTGGTCAGCCCGCCGCGCGCCGCGGGGCCGGTCTCGGCCAGGTCGCCCGCCAGCGCGTCCTGGGCCTCTAGGCCGAAGTAACCGCTCAGCCGGTCGGTCAGGGGCAGCGCCTGGTCGAAGCCCAGGTGGCCCACTGTCTGGCTCTGGTCCCGGCCCGAGGCATTGACCAGCCCGCCCGAGAGCCGCGCGCCCTCCCAGAGGGTCAGCTCGGCCCCGATGGCCAGGATGTCGACGCGGAAATCCTCGCCCCAGGCGACCTCGTTGCTGGCGGTGAGCCGCAGCCGCTCGGTCAGGGCGTAATCTACGGAGAGCGCGCCGAGGTCGGCCTCGGCCCGCGCGCCCTCGTTCCAGAGCGTCAGCTCCTGGGTGAAGGCGAGGCGCAGCCTTCCGTCGGCGCTTTCATATTCGCTGCCGAGAAAACCCTTGAGCACCTGCCCGTCGTCACGGTCCGGCGCGCCCCGGCGGCCGGCGTAGCGCAGCCCGGCGCTGCGGGTCAGGCGGTCGCGGCTGCGGATGAGGCTGGCCTCGGCCATCTCCAGCGTCTCGCCGGTCTCGGCGTTGCGCTCGAGCCGGGCCTGGCCCTGGAAGCGCAGGCTGCGGCGGGTCTCGGTGCCGTCCGGGGCCTCGGTCACCTCCTCGGAGAGCAGGAGGTCGGCGCTGAGATGCGCGATGTCGATGCGCTGGGGATCGGGGGTGAGATTGGCGATGCCGAAGCCGGTGCTTTGCGAGCGCAGGTAGCCCTCGGCGGTGGTGCTGCCATCGTCGAAGCGGAAGCCCAGTTCGGCGGCATGGGTCACGCGCGGATCGGAAAGCAGGTTCGAGGCGCCCTGCCGCGAGAGCGCCAGCTCGCCATGGGCGGTCAGCGTCTCGGAGAAACGGTAGCGCGCATCGACCGCGCCGAGCTGGCCCGCCCCGGTCGTGCCGCCGACGTCGTCCTCGTGCACCAGCGTCACCCCGGCGCTCAGGTCCTCGGTCGGGGCGACCTCGTAGCGGGCGCCGAGGATCACCCCGCTCCGGCGCGCGGTCTCGGTCTCGTAGCGGACCACCAGCGTGTTGCGGTCGAGATCGGGCGTGCGTGCCCGCAGCGGGCGGGCCAGGAAGATCCGCCCGTCCACGTAGTCGATGCTGTAGTCGCGCCCGGCGGTCAGCTCGCGGCGGGCGATGACCCGGGTGGGATCGTCGCGCGCGGTGGTCTCGACCGTCAGGCTTTCGGAATTGGGCAGGATGTCGCTGCGCTTCAGATCGAAAGGCCCGGTGGTGCCATCGGCGGGAAAGCGGTCCTCGGCATAGGCGAGGCTCGTCTCGGCGGCGAAGAGCCGCAGGGCCTGGGTCTCGCCGGTGAAGCTGGCCCGCGCGCCGGTCAGGCGGCGGTCGTATTCGGCCAGCCTCTCGCGGCCGATCGCGGTGTCGAAATCGCCCCAGAGCAGATCGGTGCCGCCGCGTTCGAGCCGCAGGTAAAGCGGCGAGCGGCTGCTGGCGGCGTCGCCCTCGGTGCTTTCGTCGCCATAGACCAGGTAGTCGCGCTCGGGGTCCTCGGCGAAGAAGTCGCGTTCGTCGGGGTCGATGGCGCTGTCGTAGCGCAGGGTCAGGTGCCAACCGCCCGGGGCGATGCCCTCGAGAAAGAGCGCGGCATGACCGTCGAGCGCGGCGTCGCCGAAGCTCAGGAGCCGCCGGTCGCCGGGGGTCTTCAGCGCGCGGGCGACATCGCGGCCGGCGAGCCGCGCCTCGACGAGGCCCGCCGCCGTCCAGTCACGGTCCGCCGCCGAGATCGGCGCGCTGGCGGTCAGCTCGCGCTCGCCGTCGCGCAGGGTGAACCGCGCGAGGCCCGAGCGGCGGCTGGGCGCGAGACGCATCCGGAAGCGGCCGTCGGCATCGACGCTGGCGGTGGTGCGCTGGATCGGCTCGGCGCCCTGGCGCGCGCCGTTCAGCCGCTCGCCCGGGGCGAAGGCGAAGGGCCGCTCGACAGTGATCGCGACGATGGCACCGGGGTGCAGCGGCGTGCCCTCGGCATCGGTGGCGCGAAAGACGACCAGCGGGCGGGCGCGGCCATCGGTGGAGAGGTCCGACATCTCCTCGAGCACCTCGAGCCGGGCGGCGCGGTCGGTGAAGCGCAGCTGCCGGGTCTCCTGGCGGACCAGGGTGCCGCTGGCGTCGCGGATCTCGAGCCGGAGGTCGTTGACCCCGAAGTCCAGCTCGGCCCCGCGCCAGATGTCGAGGAAGCGGCCCCCGCCCTCGGCGGCGACGGCGGGGCGGCGGTAGATCTCGGGCACCGGCGTGCCGTTCAGGAACAGCCGCGCGGTCTGGCCCTTCTGCCGGACCACCGCGGCGGAGAGGCTGCGCACCGGCGGCAGGAAGCCCTCGGGCGGGAAATGCAGGCCCGCGCGGCGCGGCGCGGCGTCGAGCCAACCCGCGTCATAGCTGGTGATGCGCGGCGGCGCGGGCACCTCGGGGTCGGGTGCTTCGCGCGGGGGCACCTCGGTCAGGTGGAAGCGGATGCGCCGGGCGAAGCCGTCGCGGGTCTCGAGGAAGACCGAGCCCGCCGCCCCGGCGCGGCGGGTGTTGTTGCGGCAGAGCACCGGCTCCAGCCCGCGCGGCAGGGTGAAGCGGTCGAGCGCCAGCACATGGCCGCCGCGCGGCACCCGGCGCAGGGTGAAGCGCCCGCGGGCGTCGGTCTCGGCGAAGCGGCCGTTCTCCAGCATGATGCGGATGCCCGAGAGGTCGCGCTCGGGCGGGCCCGCGGCGGGGCCGCAGCCCAGGACCACCTCGCCCAGCACCGCGCTTTCGTCGCGCGCGAAGGCGGGGCCGACCTCGAGCCGGTGCTGCGCCGAGGCGGTGTTGAAGCTCTCTCCCGAGACGCTGGTGCGCGAGGTCAGCGTGCCGCGGTCGGGCGCGGCGACGGTCACCCGGGCGGTATAGGTGATGCTGCGGCGGCGGCCCTCGGGCAGGACCATGTCCGAGATCACCAGCTGCCGGCCATCGCGGGAGCGGGTGACCTCGGCCTCGGGGCGGGCGCCGTCGATCCTGAGCGAGCCCGGCACCCGCTTCAGCCCCTCGGGCAGAAGGTCGGTCACATCGACCCGCGTCTCGCCGGGCACCGAGCCGCCGACAGTGGCGGTGTAGCGGATCGCCTCGCCCGCGGTCAGCCGCTCGGCCGAGCCGCTGCGGCTCACGTCGACCAGCGCCGCGCCGTCCAGCGGGATGTCGTAGACCAGCACCTCGCCGGGGGAGATGTCGAAGGGTTTGAGATAGGAGGCGCCGGTCACCTCGGGGGCGCCGCCGGGCGGGGGCGCGACCTCTTCGGGGCGGCGCGAGCTGGGCGCCAGGTAACCCTCGGGCGGGGTCATCACGAAGACGTAGGAGCCGGGTTCGACATAGGGAAAGCGGTAGCTGCCCGGGGCGAAGTCATAGGTCTCGCCCGAGGCGTCGCTGACCTGGCCACCGCTGGTCACCGTGGCGGGGAAGGGGGCCTCGAGGTCCTCGCCGAAGACCTCGGCCGGGGCGCCGGTCTCGGCGTCGATGATGGTGATCCGCGCGCCGTTGAGCGGCGTGCCGCTGCGGCTGTCGAAGACCCGTCCGCGCGGGGTGACCGGGCCGACGGTCACGCTGTCCTCGAAGACCCGGTCGGGCGCGCGGGCGCTGGCGGCCCGGGCCATGACCCGGGAGTTGGCCTCGGTCGCGAGCACCCCGTCGGGGCCGCGCGGGCTGTCGCTGCAGGCGCAGATCGCTCCCGCGAAGGTCGCGGTGTTCTTGCCGGTCTCGTAGATCCGCAACAGCTCGCTGTCGCCGCTGACCGAATCGGTGATCCGCAGGGTCGCGGCGTCGCGCACCTCGGGGTCGGTGTTCTCGAGCGGGTCTTCGAGCAGGAAGATCACGTCTTCATCCGGGCGCACCCGTTCGGCCGGAGCGATGCGCGCGGCCATGGGCGCGGGCGCGGCGCGCGGCACCCGGTCGAAGGGCCCCGAGGGGCTGCCGCTGACGCTGTAATCCGCCGGGGCGATCTCGGTCCGGAGCGCCTCGGCGCTTTGGCCCGCGACGCGGAAGGCGGTCAGCTCGCCCGGCAGCTCCGGGGCGAGGACGGTGATCGTGCTCTCGGCCTCGATCGGGGGCAGGGCGCTGCCCTCGGGGCCGAACTCGATGATCACCCGGTTGGTGATCTCTTCTCCCGCGGGGGAGGGCTCCGGCGCGCCGCCGGGCAGGCGGTCCTGCGCGCCCGCGGGCGCCGCGGCGGCCAGGGCCAGCGCCGGGACGAGCCGGCGCCAGCGGGCAATCGCATCAGATCGGCGCATCCGGTCAATCGACCGTCGCCCGCACCCGCACCGTGGCCGAGGCCCCGGGCGCCAGGCTGCCGACCTCGCCGCGGATCACGCCGTCGCGGACCGCGACCTCGTCGAAGCCGTTGTTCCCGGCGATGGCAGTATAGCTCACCGTCTCGGGCAGGGCGTCGTTGAAGGCCAGGAGCGTGGCGGCGCTGCTCGCGGCCTCGGCGTTCGACAGGGTGATCGTGTATTCCACGCAGGCGCCGGGCACGAAGGCCTCGGCCCCGACCTCGGGCGCTCCGCTGGCGCAGTCGAAGCCCCCGGCGCGGTTCTCCGAGATGACCACCACGTCCTTCACCGCCGAGAGCTGCGGGGCCAGCACCCGGTAGCTGGCCGAGCCCGCCTCGCGGCCGTCGCCGCCGGGGTCGCCGTAGACGATGTCCACCGCCTCGAGCCCCTGGCCGGTGACCTCGGGCTGGCGTTCGCCGCCGCCCGGTGCAAGCGGCACAGCGCTGGCCTCGAAGGCGCTGACCTGGCCGTCGCTGGCGCTGCGCGGGATCGAGGCGCGCAGCACCACGATCAGCGAACCGTCGGCGGCAAGCGCCGGGGTCGCCTGGGTGCCGGTCGGGTCATAGGGCGTGCCCTCGGCGCCTTCGGCCGAGCGCAGGACCACCGAATAGGTGCCCTCGGCGCCGCTGGCCTCGGCGTCGTAGCTTAGGCCGAGCTGGTCCTCGATCGCGGAGAGGTCGATGTCGAAGGGCGCCGCGGCATTGCCGGTGTTGGTCAGCAGGAAGCGGATCTCCTGCGTGGCGGCGCCGGGCTCCACGTTCACGCTGGCCGGATCGTCGAGCGGCGCGAAGGTGAAGGAGAGCCGCTGGTCGACCGAGAAACTGGCCGCCGGGGTCTCGGGCAGGGTGATCACGTCGCCGCCCGAGGCATAGCTCACCGTCACCGCGTTGGAGATCGGCGTGCCGGGCGCCTGGCCCCCGGCCATGGCCATGGGCGCGGCGAGCGCCCCGGCGCAACAGGTGGTCAGCGAAAGGATGCGGGCTTGGGTCATGGCTCTTTCCGGTGCTGCTGTCGTCTCTCTGGCGGGCATCAGTCGACCACCGCGCGGATGCGGAAGCTGGCGGTGGCGCCGGGCGCCAGGGCGGCAAGCTCGGCGGTCACCGTGCCGCCGGCCTCGTTCACCCGGTCGAAGCCGGTGGTGGCGGCGGTGCCGGCATAAGTGATGCCCTCGGGCAGGGCGTCGGTGATGGTCACATTGACCGCGTCCGAGCTGGCCTCGGCGGCATTGGTGACCGAGATGGTGTATTCCACGCAGGCCCCGGGCACCGCGGCCTCGGCGGCGGGATCGGCGGGATCGCTGCCGCAGTCGAAACCGCCGTCGAGGTTCTCCGAGATCACCGCCGCCTCCTTCAGCGCCGAGAGCTGCGGGGCCTGGACCACGTAGCGTTCGCTTTGCAGCTCGAGCCCGTCCTCGCCGGGGTCGGTCAGGATGGTGTCGATGCCCTGCAGGCCCTGGCCGCGGATTTCGGTGGTCACCGTGTCGGTGCCGGGATCGAGCGCCGTTGCGGTCACGTCGAAGGCATCCGTGGCGCCATCGGCGGCGCTGCCGGGGATATGCGCCACCACCTTCACGAAGCGCACCGCGTCGGCGGCCAGGTCGCCGAGGTTCGCCGTGCCCGCGATATCGTAGAGCGCGTCTTCGGGTGCGACCTCGGGGCTGTCGCCCACGTAGACCGAGTAGCTGCCCGGCGCGCCGCCGCCCGCGGCGTCGAAGTCGAGCCCGATCTCGCCCGAGGTGGCGATGTCGATGTCGTAGCCCGAGGCGTCGTTGCCCTCGTTCTCGAGCCGGAAGACCATGGTCTGGCCCTCGGCGCCCTGGGCGGCCAGCACTGCGTCGCCCGCGGCCTGGCCCTGGAAGCTGAAGTCGACCTTGCGGTCGACGACGAAGGCGACGCTGGCGGCGTCCTCCTGGGTGATCGTGGTGCCGCCGCTCGAGTAGGAAATGCTGACCGAGCTCGACACCGAGGTGCCGGGCGCGGTGCCGGCGGCCTGGGCCGCACCGGCCAGCGCGGTCGAGGACAGGGCGCAGAGAAGCGATCGGCGCAGGGCGCGATGGGGCATGGTCTGTCTCCTGGTTGGATGAAGGGCCGGGGCGTCCGTCTTCGCGGACTTGGCCGGGGCGTTCGACTTGGCGGATTTGGCCAGCGCGTCCGCCTCAGCGGACAAGGCCAGCGCGTCCGTCTCAGCGGACATGGCCTAAGCGTCCGTCTTAGCGGACGACGGCGTCATAGGTCACGGCGACCTGGCTCTCGGCGGCGATCTCGGCGATCTCGATCTGCAGATGCGTGAGGTCCGTCGGCTGGGCCTGCCGGGTCTCGCCGTTCTCCTCGACCGTGAGCTCGGAGAAGGGCGCGTAGCTCGCGCCCCCGTCGGCCGAGAAGCGCACGGTGAGCGGCGTCTCTGCGCTGACCGAGGCCGGGTCGATGGCGAGGTTGCCGTCGAGCGGCAGCGAGAGCCCGACCGATGTCGCGGGCACCGGATCGGTGTTGCTGAGCGCGATGCGGTAGACCAGCGGCTCGCCCGGCAGGGCGGTCTCGACCGGCTCGAAGGCGGTCTCGCCGGTCTCGGTGGCGACCGGGCGGACAACCTCCATGGCCACGGAGGTCTCGGCGCTCGCGAAGCTCGGGGCGGCCAGCGCCGCAAGCGTCAGCGCGGCGGTCAGGAAGCGGGGGAGGGGCATGGGCGTCTCCGTCGATAATTTGCCCTGAGCTGAACCGATCGGTTCAAAAGACGCAACCGCGGGGCAGGAAATGTCAAAGAATTGCCTTATTTCGAGCGGGGTTACGCTGGGTGAGGTGGGGGTGGACCCAGAAAGCAGGTGCAAGAACAATGGCACCCCGGCGCAGCCAGCGTCCTCAGATTCGCTTCTTGCGAGGGCGGCGGGCTCGACTTCTTGTCGGGCGCGCTTGAACCGGCGTCTGCGCGCAAGCACACCGGAGCAGCCAGCGCCCCTTGCGCCCGAATAGCACCGAAGGTGCCGGGCGCGCGCCGGACCGGCCCTATGGGCCGGCGCTCTTGTGGGTGGCGTGCATAGCTCTCCGCTAGTCCTGACCTTGTTGGGATAAAGCGCCTCGCTCGGAGGGCAGCAGCGCCGGCCCCCGGTCCGGTGCGCGCCCTCTGTTGGGCTGGTTGTGAGGGGTGTTTGGTCAGGCTTTTGCGGCGGGAGAAGCGTTTGAGGGGTTTGGGGGCTTGAGCGGCTTAGGGCGCCCCTTTCAAGGATCAGTGCAGAGAGGCAGCGCGGCTCCTGGTCTCAAACTGCCCCCTACCAGTCACCGTGCGCTGACGCCCAGTCTTGAGCGAAGCGTCCCAACAACGCCCCACCAAAGCCCCCCACCTCACTCACCCCGCCGCCGCCGTCGTCCCGCGCACCACCAGGTGCGGCGCGATGGTCTCGTGCCCGGACTTAAGCGGCACCCCCTCCTCGAGCGCCGCCACCAGCCGCTCCGCCGCGGCGCGGCCGAGCTTGGCGCGGGGCTGGTGGATCGTCGTCAGCGGCGGGATGAAATGGCCCGCGAACTCCACGTCGTCGAAGCCCACCACGCTGACCTCGCTTGGTACCGCGATGCCCATCCGGGCGCATTCGGAGATGAAGCCGAAGGCACATTCGTCGGAGGCCGTGAAGACCGCGCTCGGGCGGTCCGCCATGGCCTGCCAGTCGCGCGCCGCCTGGGCGCCCGAGGCCATGGTGAAATCGCCGGGCAGCACCCGCGCCGCGACGCCGCGCGCCCGGGCGGCGGCAAGAAAACCCGCCTCGCGGGTGCGGCTCAACACGTTCTCGGGCGGGCCGGCCACATGCAGGATCGCACCATGGCCGAGATCGGCCAGATGCGTCACCGCCAGCCCCGCCGCGGCGGCATTGTCGATGCCGAGCGCGGGCAGCGCATATGCGTCGTTCCATTCGCAGAGCTGCACCACCGGCAGCCGCCAGCCGCGCACCACCTCGGGCGGCAGCGCCCCGTCGAGCAGGATGATCCCGTCGGCGCGGCCGTCATGGCCAAGGCTCTGCAGCACCTCGGGGCCGGCGCGGCTGTCGGAGATCTGCACCGCCAGCCCGGCCTGGCCCGCGACCTCCTGGATCGCGGCGATGATGCGGCTGAAGAAGGTATTGGCGAGGTTCGGCGCCAGCACCAGGATCGAGCGCGCCCGCTGCCGCCGCAGGTCGCGTGCGGCGGCATTGACCCGGTAGCCGGTGGCCTCGACCGCGGCCATGACCTTCTTCAGGGTCTCGGGCCCCACCACCCCGGGCGCCGAGAGCGCGCGGCTCACCGTGGCGGTGGAGACGCCCGCGGCGGCGGCGACATCGGCGATGCGGGTTTTCGGGGCCATGGGGTCTCCGGGTTTTTCGGCGGTTAAGGCGAAGCGGGGGCTTGCCTGCAAGCCTCAAGGGTGATGTAATCGATTACATTGCGCCGAGTCGACCACCCCGGAGGAGCGGGGCCGGCCCGGCAAAGGGAGGACATATGAAGACCATCAAGGGCCCCGGCCTGTTCCTGGCGCAATTCGCCGGGGATGCGGCCCCGTTCAATTCCTGGGACGGC
The DNA here is from genome assembly GCF_021272185.1 of Roseivivax sp. GX 12232. GTDB lineage: Bacteria > Pseudomonadota > Alphaproteobacteria > Rhodobacterales > Rhodobacteraceae > Roseivivax. The sequence goes on along the minus strand of NZ_JAJSEC010000005.1, from coordinate 173,818 downwards.
ATCACCCGCTGGGCGGCCGATTGCGGCTATGCCGGCGTGCAGGTTCCGGTCTGGGACACGCGGCTGGTCGACCTCGACCAACTGGCGGTGTCGCAGGACTACCGCGACGAATGGATCGGCACCGCGCGGGCCAATGGCGTCGAGGTCAGCGACCTCTCGAGCCATATCCTCGGCCAGCTCGTCGCCGTGCATCCCGCCTATGACGCCTGGGTCGACGGCTTCGCCGCCCCGGAAGTGCAGGGCAAGCCCAAGGCGCGCACCGACTGGGCGGTCGACCGGGTGAAAAAGGCGCTCACCGCCTCGAAGGCGCTAGGCATCGGCCAGCATGTGACCTTCTCGGGCGGGCTCGCCTGGCCCTTCGTCTATCCCTTCCCGCAGCGCCCCGAGGGCCTGGTCGAGACCGCCTTCGACGAGCTCGCCGCGCGCTGGCGGCCGATCCTCGACCACGCCGAGGACTGCGGCGTCGACCTCTGCTACGAGATCCACCCGATGGAGGATTTGCACGACGGCATCAGCTTCGAGATGTTCCTCGAGAAGCTCGACGGGCACGCGCGCTGCAACATGCTCTACGACCCCTCGCACTACGTGCTGCAGTGCCTCGATTACCTCGACAACATCGACATCTATGCCGAGCGCATCAAGATGTTCCACGTCAAGGACGCGGAGTTCAATCCGACCGGGCGGCAGGGCGTCTACGGCGGCTACCAGTCCTGGGTGAACCGCGCCGGGCGCTTCCGCTCGCCGGGCGACGGGCAGGTCGATTTCGGGGCGGTCTTCTCGAAGATGGCGGCCAATGATTTCGACGGCTGGGCGGTCGTGGAATGGGAATGCTGCCTCAAGCACCCCGAGGACGGCGCCCGCGAAGGGGCCGCCTTCGTGCGCGACCAGATCATCCGCGTGACCCCGCATGCCTTCGACGATTTCGCCGGCGGCGAGGTCGACGCCGAGACCAACCGCAAGCTTCTGGGACTGGACCGATGACACCGATCCGACTGGGCATGGTCGGCGGCGGCGCCGACGCATTCATCGGCGGCGTGCACCGCATCGCAAGCCGCATCGACGGGGATTACACGCTGGTGGCGGGGGCGTTGAGCTCCACGCCCGAGAAGGCGCGCGCCAGCGGCAAGGCGCTGGGCCTCGACCCCGCGCGCAGCTACGGCAGTTTCGAGGAGATGGCCGAGGCCGAGGCCGCCCGCCCCGACGGCATCGAGGCGGTGGCCATCGTCACCCCGAACCACCTGCATTTCGCAGCGGCGAAACCCTTTCTCGAACGCGGCATCCACGTCATCTGCGACAAGCCCCTGACCGCCACCTTCGAGGATGCCGAGGCCATGGCCGAGGCGGTGGCCGCAAGCCCCGCGCTTTTCATCCTCACCCACAATTACACCGGCTACCCGATGGTCCGGCAGGCCCAGGCCATGGTCGCCGAGGGCGCGCTGGGGCGGCTGCGCGTGGTGCAGGTGGAATATCCCCAGGACTGGATGACCGGCGCGGTCGAGACCGAGGGCGTCAAACAGGCCGAATGGCGCACCGACCCGGCGCGCTCGGGCGCGGGCGGTTCGATCGGCGACATCGGCACCCATGCCTACAACCTCGCCGCCTTCGTGACCGGCGAACGGCCCGAGCGGCTCGCCGCCGACCTGCAGAGCTTCGGCGCCGGGCGGCAGCTCGACGACAACGCCCATGTGATGCTGCGCTACGCCAGCGGCGCGCGCGGCATGCTCTGGTGCAGCCAGGTCGCGCCGGGCTGCGAGAACGGGCTGCGGCTGCGGCTCTTCGGCGATGCGGGCGGGCTCGAATGGGGGCAGGAGAACCCCAACCACCTCTGGTTCACCCCGCATGGGGAGCCGAGCCGCCGCATCACCCGCAACGGCGCGGGCGCCCATGAGGCCGGGGTCGCGGTCAGCCGCATTCCGCCCGGCCACCCCGAGGGCTACCTCGAGGCCTTCGCCAATCTCTACACCGAGGCCGCCGGGGCGATCCGTGCGGTCCAGGACGGCGCCCCCCGCGCCGAGGTCATGGGCAAGCTGCCGGGCCTCGCCGCCGGGCAGGAGGGCATGGCCTTCATCCGCGCCTGCGTCGCCTCGGCGCGCGAGGACGCGGGCTGGGTGGCGCTATGACCGGCGAGCCCGTCCTGAGCCTGCGCGAGGTCCGCAAGAGCTTCGGCCCGGTCGAGGTGCTGCACGGCGTCGACCTCGATCTGCGCGCCGGCGAGGTGCTGGCGCTGATCGGCGAGAACGGGGCGGGCAAGTCGACCACCATGAAGATCCTCGCGGGCTACCAGCCCGCCAGCGCCGGGCGCATCCTGCTCGACGGGCAGGAGGTCAGTTTCGGCTCGCTGCACGACGGCGAGGAGGCGGGGATCGTGATGATCCACCAGGAGTTCAACCTCGCCGAACAGCTCACCGTGGAGCAGAACATCTTCCTTGGCCGCGAGCTGCGGCGCGGGCCCTTCCTCGACAAGGCGCGGATGCGGGCGCTGACGCGGCAATACCTCGACCGGGTGAACTGCCGCGCCCATCCCGACACGCGGGTGGCGCAGCTTTCCAATTCGGACAAGCAGATGGTCGAGATCGCCAAGGCGCTCAGCCGGGACGCGCGGGTGCTGATCATGGACGAGCCGACCGCCGTCCTGACCGGGGCCGAGACCGAGATCCTGTTCCAGCAGGTGCGCGCCATGACCGCGGCGGGCACGGCGGTGCTCTTCACCTCGCACAAGCTGGGCGAGGTCTCCGAGATCGCGGATCATGTCACGGTGCTGCGCGACGGCGCGGTGGTGCGCGACACCCGCGCCGAGGCGATCACTGAGGACGCCATGGCGACCGCAATGGTCGGGCGCGACGTCTCGGACCTCTATCCCGAGAAGGACGGACAGCCCGGCGCGGTCATGCTGCGGGTCGCGGGCCTCGATGTGCCCGGCCATGCCGAGGGCGTCGGCTTCGAGCTGCGCCACGGCGAGATCCTGGGCGTCGCCGGGCTGATCGGCTCGGGCCGGACCGAGGCCATGGAGGGCCTTTGCGGGCTGCGCCCCGCCCGCGCCACTGAGATCACCGTCGAGGGCGAGACCGTGACGATCACCCGGCCCGCCGACGCCCTGGCGCGTGGGCTCTGCTACCTGACCGAGGACCGCAAGCTGCGCGGGCTCCTGCTGGAAAAGACCATGCGGGTGAACCTGACGCTGCAGGCGCTGGCGCGCTTCGGCGGGCTGATCATCGACCGCGCCGCCGAGGAGCGCGCGCTCGACGGCGCGATCTCCGAGTTCGACATCCGCGCCGGACGCCGCGACATGGCGGTGGGCAACCTGTCCGGCGGCAACCAGCAGAAGCTCCTGCTGGCCAAGATCATGCAGTCCGAGCCCCGCATCCTGATCGTCGACGAGCCGACGCGCGGCATCGACATCGGCACCAAGCAGCAGATCTACGCCTTCCTGCGCGCCTTCGCGGCGCGGGGCCACGGCGTGGTGATGATCTCCTCCGAGATGCAGGAGGTCATCGGCCTGGCCGACCGGGTGCTGGTGATGCGCACCGGCCGGGTCGCGGGCGAGCTGTCCGGGGACCGGATCACCGAGGACGCGATCGTGCGCCTGGCCATGGGGCTCGGGGCCGAGGAGACAGGGAGGGTCGCCTGATGACCACGGAAACCACCAATAGCGCGCCGCGCTGGACGCTGCCCTCGATGAGCGTCCTGGGCCCGATCCTCGCGCTGATCGTGCTGATCGCCATCGGCGCGGCGCTGAACTCGAACTTCCTGGGCGCGGCGAATATCACCAATGTGCTCGCGCGCTCGGCCTTCATCGGCATCATCGCGGTCGGTATGACCTTCGTGATCACCGCCGGCGGGCTCGACCTGTCGGTGGGCTCCATGGCGGCCTTCATCGCGGGGCTGATGATCCTGGTGATGAACGCCGCGCTGCCGACCCTCGGGGTGGGCGTGCCGATCATCCTGCTCGGCATGGCGGTCGCCATCGTCGCGGGCATCGCGGCGGGGCTTCTGAACGGCTTTCTCATCACCACCGTCGGGATCGAGGCCTTCATCGTCACGCTCGGCACCATGGGCATCTACCGCAGCCTCGTGACCTGGCTTGCCGACGGCGGCACGCTGAGCCTCGATTTCGGGCTGCGCACCTTCTACCGGCCGGTCTACTTCGAGGGCATCCTGGGCATCTCCTGGCCGATCATCGTCTTCGCGCTGGTGGTGATCCTGGGCGAGCTCCTGATGAGCCGCGCGCGCTTCGGCCGGCATTGCGCGGCGACCGGCTCCAACGCCGATGTGGCGCATTATTCCAATGTCGACGTGAACCGCACGCGGCTTCTGACCTACGCCATGCTGGGCCTGCTCGTGGGCATCGCGACCATCATGTATGTGCCGCGCCTGGGCTCGGCCTCGGCCTCGACCGGGCTTCTTTGGGAGCTCGAGGCCATCGCCGCGGTGATCATCGGCGGCACGGTGCTCAAGGGCGGCTTCGGCCGGGTCTGGGGCACGGTGATCGGCGTGCTGATCCTGAGCCTGATCGACAACATCCTGAATCTGACCGACCTCGTGTCGCCTTATCTCAACGGCGCCATCCAGGGGGTCATCATCATTCTCGCGGTCATTCTGCAGCGGGAAGCCAAGGCCAAGGGCTGAGCCCCGGCCGATCCAAAGGGAGGAAACCACATGAGCTACATGAAGACGGTTCTCGCCGGATGCACGGCGCTGGCGCTCGCGGGCCCGGCCTGGGCGCAGGACGACACCACGGTGATCGGCGTGTCGATCCCGGCTGCGACCCACGGCTGGGCCGGGGGCATGAACTTCCACGCCCAGGAGACGGTGAAGCGTCTCGAGGAGGCCTATCCGCAGCTCGACTTCGTGCTGGCGGCGGCCTCGGACGCGGGCGCCCAGGTCAACGACATCGAGGACATGGTCGCCACCCGCGACATCGACGCGCTGGTGGTCCTGCCCTTCGAGAGCGACCCGCTCACCCCGCCGATCCAGTCGGTGGCGGCCAATGGCACCTGGGTCACGGTGGTCGACCGCGGCCTTTCGGTCGAGGGGGTCGAGGATCTTTACGTCGCCGGCGACAACCCCGGCTTCGGCCGCGTCGCGGGGGAATACATGGCCGAGAAGATGCCCGAGGGCGGCGACATCGTCGTGCTGCGCGGCATCCCCACCACCATCGACAACGAGCGCGTTGCGGGCTTCGAGGCGGCGATCGAGGGCTCCGGCATCACCATCATCGACATGGAACACGGCAACTGGAACCGCGACGACAGCTTCAACGTGATGCAGGACTTCCTACAGAAGCACGAGCAGATCGACGCGGTCTGGGCCTCGGATGACGACATGGCCGTGGGTGTCCTGGCCGCGATCGAGGCGGCGGGCCGCGAGGACGTGCAGTTCGTCCTGGGCGGCGCCGGCATGAAGGAGATGGTCCAGCGGGTGATGGAGGGCGACGAGATGATCCCCGCCAATGTCACCTATCCGCCCGCGATGATCGCCACGGCGATCGAGATGACCGCGGTCGGCATGGTCTCCAACGCGCCGGTCTCGGGCACCTTCACCATCGGCTCGGTGCTGATCACCGAGGAGAACGCGGAAGACTTCTACTACCCCGACAGCCCGTTCTGATCGGTCCCCGGCCGGGCGGCGGGTGCGCCCTCCGGCCGGGACCTCCGAACGGTCGAGAGCCGGGCGGTCCGCCGCCCGGTTTTCTTGTTTGGGGGGCAACGTGCCTCCAGGCGTTCGACGCGTGCCCCTCGCCACCTGCGACCCTCAAACCTGAAAACCAGCGCAACAGAGGGCGCGCACCGGACCGGGGGCCGGCGCTGCTGACCTCCGAGCGAGGCGCTTTATCCACGCAAGGTCAGGACAAAAGATGAACTAAGCGCAACGCCCACAAGAGCGCCGGCCCAAGGGGCCGGTCCGGCGCGCGCCCGGCATCTTCGATGCTATTCGGGCGCAAGCGGGGGGTTGGTTGCATCGGGGTGCTTTAGTGAAGATGGCGGTGTGACGGGCCACGTTCACGGTCTGACGGGGCGTTTGCAGAGGCTGGGCTCTCTGCCCGCCACTGGCGCCCGGCGTCTAGGATTAGCGCACAACGCTTCAGGTGCTGCCCGCGTGCGAGGGCCACCTACCAGAAGCCCCCCCCCCCTCACACCTTCAAATCCCCCGCCCCGCTGTCGATATGCGGCGCCCAGAAGGCCACGCTTTCGGCGATCTGCGGGATCACCTCGCGGTCGTTGGGCTCGCGCTCCTTGAAGGAGAGCTCCAGGCAGATCTCGTTGTCCTCGGCCCCGCCCTCGGCGAAGGCTTCGAGCAGCGGCGCGGGCTGGATCGCGCCCTTGGCGTTGAACTCCGCGGTGAAGGGCCGGTGCCCGCCCTTGTCCATCAGCGACTGCTTGATGTGGATGATCGGCGAGACCTTCGGCACCGCCCGCGCCCAGGCGTAGGGGTCATAATCGGCGGGGTTGGCGCTCGTGACATCACCGTGGTCGATGTCGGCCATCATCCACATCGGCACGGCCATCTCGGCGGCGCTCAGACGGTCCTGCAGCGCCAGGCAGCTCTCGATCGTCTCGCCGAACTCGCGGCCGACGCTCATCGGCTCCCAGAAGACATAGTCCAGTCCCGCGGCGCGCGCGTGGTCGGCCACCTCGGCCCAGCAGTCGATGGCGATGCGGATCAGCTCCTCGCGGCGCGCCGGATCGTCGTAATCGCGGAAGGTGAAGATCGCGAACTGCGTGCCGACCGAGGCACCGCCGAGATCGCCGATGATGTCGGCGAAGGTCTTGAACCACTCGACGTAATAGCGCCGCACCTCCGGGTCGGGATGGCCGAAGTGGTTGAGCCGCCCGTAAGGCCCGGTCATCCCCGAGGTCACCCGCACCCCGGTGCGCTGGCAGGCGCGGTCCATCTCGCGGGTCAGCCGGCGCAGGGTCGCGGCCGGCCAGGAGGGATTGATGAACTCATGGGTGAGCTGCAAGTCGCGCAGCCGCAGATCGCGCGCGGTGGTCTCGATCAGGTCGGCGGGCTCGGCGAAACGGTTCACCAGCGGGTTGGTGTTGAGCGAAAGCGTCAGCGGCATCAGGCGGCCTCCTGCGCCTGGGCCGCGAACCAATCGGCGAAGGCGGCCTGTTCTGCGGCGCTCAGGTCGAGCCGGTGCTTGGTCCGGCGCCAGAGCACGTCCTCGGGCCGCCGGGCCCATTCATGCACCATGAGATAGCGCGCCTCGGCCTCGTAGAGCTGGCCGCCGAAATGCCTGCCGAGCCCCTCGAGCCCCGTCGCGCCCCCCGCGATCAGCGCCGTGCGCGTGCCGTAGAGCCGCCCGTAGTGCTGGCGCAGCTCACGCGGCATCCAGGGGTAGTCGGCCTTCAGCCGTTCGCGGAAGAGATCGTAATCGGCCGCCTCCATGTCGCCGCCGGGCAGGGGGGCGTCATGGGTCCAGTCTCCGCCCATCTTCGGGAAGACATGGGCGAGCTTCTGCAGCCCGTGCTCGGAGAGCTCGCGGAAGGTGGTGATCTTACCGCCAAAGACGTTCAGCAGCGGCGCGCCGTCGCGTTCCTCGAGGTCGAAGACATAGTCGCGGGTCACCGCCGAGGGGTTGCCCTGGCCGTCGTCGAAGAGCGCCCGCACCCCCGAGAAGGTCTCGAGGATGTCCTCGCGGCGCAGCTTCTCCTTGAAGTAGCGGTTCACCGCGGCGAGCAGATACTCGATCTCGTCGTCGGAGATCTCGGGGTCGGCGGCGTCGCCTTCGTAGGGCACGTCCGTGGTGCCGATCAGCGCCTTGTCGCCCTCGTAGGGGTTGATGAAGATCACCCGCTTGTCGTGGTTCTGCACCAGGTAGGAGTTCGGCCCCTCCCAGAACTTCGGCACGATGATGTGGCTGCCCTTCACCAGCCGGACGTTGCGGCTTGAGTTCGCCCCGGCGACCCGCTGGATCACGTCCGAGACCCAGGGGCCGGCGGCATTGACCACCACGCGGGCGCGGTAGCTGCGCTCCTCTCCGGTCAGGCTGTCGCGGGTCACGCAGGTCCAGGCGCCGTCCTCGCGGCGGGCCGAGACGCAGGGGCTGCGGGTCAGCACCGTCGCGCCGCGCTCGGCGGCATCGACGGCGTTCAGCACCACCAGCCGGGCGTCGTCGACCCAGCAGTCGGAATATTCGAAGCCGCGGGTGTAGCGGTCGAGGATCGGAGCGCCCTCGGGGTCGCGGCGCAGGTTCAGCGTGCGGGTGCCGGGCAGCTTCTTCCGCCCGCCCAGGTGGTCGTAGAGAAAGAGCCCCAGCCGCACCAGCCAGGCCGGGCGGTCGTCGGGCGAATGCGGCAGCACGAAGCGCAGCGGCCAGATGATATGCGGCGCGGCGTTCATCAGCACCTCGCGTTCGATCAGCGCCTCGCGCACCAGCCGGAACTCGTAATACTCGAGGTAGCGCAGCCCGCCGTGCACCAGCTTGCCCGACCGCGAGGAGGTGCCCTCGGCCAGGTCGTCCTTCTCGCAGAGCACCACGCTCAGGCCGCGGCCCGCGGCGTCCCGGGCGATGCCCGCGCCGTTGATGCCGCCGCCGATGACGAACAGGTCGACGTCTTGGGATTGGGTCATGGTCTCACTCCGGTCAAGTGGCCCGCGCGGTCGCGTCGAGCGTCATGTCAGTGGCTTCGCCCCGGGCCGGGGCATTGGCGCCGGCGCGGGCCTCGGCCAGCCGGTCCCAGACCGGCGGCAGGGTCTCGCGCGCGGCGACATAGGCGGGGAAGATGCCGCGGTAGGTCTCGACCAGCTCAGGGTCGGGGGCCTCGGGCGCGCCGAGAAGCGGCGTCACCCAGCGGGCGATGCAGGCGTCCATGTCGGGATAGGCGCCGATCGCCACGGCGGCCATCATCGCCGCGCCCGCGGCCCCGGCCTCTTCGCGGGCCGAGACCCGCACCGGCGCCTCGGTGGCCGCCGCCAGCACCCCGCGCAGCGCCGCCGAACGCGCGGCCCCGCCGGTCAGGCGCAGCTCGCGCGGCATGCCGCCCATGGCGGAATAGCAGTCCCGCGCCGCGAGCCCGAGCCCCTCGACCACGCCGCGCATCATGTCGGCGAAGCGGTGATGCGCCGAGAGCCCGATGAAGCCCGCCCGCGCCTCGGCGTTGACGAAGGGGCCGCGTTCGCCGGCCTCGGAGATATAGGGGTGGTAGATCAGCGCCCCGGGCTGGGCGCGGGCCATCCAGCCGTCGATCCGGCCCACGAGGTCGGCGTAGTCATGCGGGTGGCCGGTCTCGCTCATCAGGTCGGCGGCGACGCGCAGCGCCCAGTCGATGTTGAGCGCGGCGGCCATGTTGGTCTGCACCTGGGTGACCAGCCCCGGCACCGGCGCGCAGATCACGTAGCCGGTGCCCTCGGCGTTCAGATGCACCTCCTCGGCGGTGACCGCGCGCATGTGCACCCCGGTCGAGCCGATGGTCGAACAGGCCGCGCCCGCGTCGCCGGTGTGCACGCCCGCGCCGAGCGCTGTCATCATCATGTCGACATAACCCAGGCTGACCGGCGTGCCGGGCAGAAGCCCGGTCTCGCGCGCGGCCTCCTCGGTCAGCGGATGCGTCACCTCGGTCCCGTCGAGGATTTCCGGCAAGAGGTGTCGCCTATGCCCGAGCCCCAGCGCGGCGATGACCGTGTCGTCATAGGCCCGGCTGCGGAAGTTGCCGAAGGTGAAGCTGGCCTCGGAAGGGTCGGTCGCCCGCACCCCGGTGAGGTTGAGATAGAGCCAGTCCTTGCAGTGCAGCGCCACCTCGGCGCGGTCCAGAAGCGCAGGGTGATTGGCGTCCATATGCGCCATCTGCGCGCCCTGCTGGCAGGTGTTGAGCCCGGTGCCCGTGGCCTCGAAGCGCGCGCGGTCCTCCGCGCCCGAGGCCAACCGGCGCACGGTCGGTGCGGCGCGGGCGTCGAGCCAGAGCCAGGCGTCATCGACCGGGCGGTTGTCGGCATCGACCAGCCAGGTGCCGTCGCCCTGGGCGGTGACCGCCAGCGCGGCGCAGCGGCGGGCGAGGTCCGGCACCGTCTCGCCCAAGCGGCGCAGCGCGGCGCTCGCGTCGGCCCAGGTCTGGTCGAGCGATTGCACCGCCGCGCCGTCGGCACCGCTGCGGTAGTGGTTCAGGACCGAGGCATCGGCCACCTGGCTGCCCTCGAGGTCGAAGGCCACCGCCTTGACCACCGAGGTTCCGGCGTCGAGCCCGATCAGAAGATCCCTCTCTGCCATGTCGTGCTCCTCCTCCTGGCGGCCCCTCAGGCCGCGTCGCGGGCCAGAAGCGCGCGGGCACTGGCCTCGTCGGTGATCAGCCCGCTCAGATGGCCGCTTTTCAGGACCGCGGCGATGGCCTCGGTCTTGTCCGGCCCGCCGGCGATGGCGACCACGCGGCGGCCGCCCAGCTCGGAGAGCGGCGGCGCCACGGTGCGGGCGCTGAGCGGGGTGTCGACTACCGCGCCCGTCGCGTCGAAGAAATGCCCCAGCATCTCGCCGCAGCCGCCGCGCGCGGCGACGGCGTGGATCTCCTCGGGGTTGACCATGCGCGAGGCGACAAGCTGGGTGTCGGCCCGGACCGTGCCGATGCCCACGAGATAGAGCGCCGCCTGCCGCGCCAGCGCCGCCACCTCGGCGACGCCGTGCTGCGCCATGAGCACCTCGCGGTCGGCGGGGGTATTGGCGAAGAAGGGCACCGGCATGACATAGGCTTCGGCCCGGGTCTTGGCGGAAAGCTGGTGCATCACGTCATGCGGGTTGGCGGCGTAGTTCCGGGTCAGCCCGCCCAGGAGCGAGACGAAGCGCGTGTCGCGCGCCTCGAGCCGGGGCAGGGCGGCGATGGCGGCGGCCAGGGTGCGCCCGTGGCCAAGCCCGATCAGCCCGACCGCGGGGTCATGCACCGCCCGTTCGAGAAGCTGCGCCCCGGCGGGGCCGAGGGCGCGCAGCGGCAGGCCCTCCTCGCCGAGGTCCGGGACCACGCGGCAGTCGGTGAGCCCGTGGCGGGCGGAGAGCTGGGCCTCGAGCTCGAGGCATTCGACCACGTCGCCCTCGACCGAGACGCGCACCGCGCCGATCTGGTTGGCGAGCTGCACGAGGCGATGCGCCTTGACCGCAGAGACACCGAGCCTTGCGGCGACCTCGGCCTGGGTCAGCCCGCCGGCGTAATGCAGCCAGGCGGCGCGGACGGCGAGGCTCTGCTCGGCGGCGCTGCGCTGTCCCGGCTGTCGTCCCTCTGCGCCCATGCGGCTCTCCCGAAGTGGTGTCCTGGCGACTCGCTTTGGTGAGTCGCAAGAAATTTCATGTTACGAAAAATACTTCATGCGGGCGGATCGGTCAAGAAAATCACATAAGCGGTGTGATGTTCTCAGGTGGGCTAACGCTTGGGTTGGATTCTTTTGTGGGTGGTCGCCTGGGGTGTGGTGCTGTGGCGCTGTGCGGGGTGGGGCGGGTGGTCCGAACCTCAGGGGTGTCCATAAAAGCTCATAAAAACATAGGTTAGGGTGGGTTTTCGGGCGCATGCCTCCCGCCCGCCCAGCCCTCTTTGTCCGGCCTTCCATCAGCCCTCATCAACCCGCGCCACCCCATCTTCTTCACACCAGCCCCTCCCGCCGATCACAAGAATCAATTGACAGGCCGCTGTGAATTTAACATTGTTATCTCACAATGCCGCGGGCCGAGGTGGGGCGCATCCCCTCCGAAACCCCGGTCATGGGCCCCGATGCCGGCGCGAGGAGGGCGCGGCACCATGGGTCCGGGGGAGGAGGCGGCGGCGTCCCGCATCGGCGCCAGGACGCGCGGGCACCCGGAAGGGGTCGCGCCGGCCAAGACCCCCTGACAACAGAATTTCCGCGCCGGTCCGGCCTGTCCCGGGCCTGCGCGCCTCGACCGACGGAGGAAAGGTCCGAGCCATGAGCACTCCCGCCGATCCCGGCCGCCCCGGCGCGGCCCGCCTCTCCCTCAAGACGCTGCTCGGCGGCGCCGCGCTGGTGGCGATCCTCGCCGCCATGGCGCTCGACACCAAGGTGGTGGTGATCGGCTCCGAGGAGGACGTGCAGGACGAGGTCTTCGACCCGGCCAGCTACGGCCAGGCGCAGTTCCCGCGCATCCGCGACAGCATCCTCGAGCGCGCCGTCCCGGCCCCCGAGCTGGCCGCCGCCGTCGCCGAGGACGCCACCGCCGCGGGCCAGGAATATGGCGTCGGCGAGGGCTTCGGCCCGGTCGTCCCGGTCACCTTCACCGGCACCGCGGGCGAGGCGAAATCCGGCATTTACACCGTCGACGTCGAGGGCCTGCCCGAGGGCATGGGCATCCGCGTCCAGACCGGCCCGGCGATCAACGGCACCGAGCTGCGCGACGCCACCGGCGACATCGAGTTCGGCCAGTTCACCAACCAGATCGAGTATCAGGACGCCGGCGCGGCGATCAACAACGCCATGAAGGAAGAGGTCCTGGCCGGGGTCGACACCGCCAATCTGACCGGCAAGACGATCACCGTCACCGGGGCCTTCAAGCTGATCAACCCGAAGAACTGGCTGGTCACGCCGGTGGAGCTGTCGGTCGAATGACCCGCCACGACCCCATCGAGGCGCAGACCGGCGCGGTCGTCCTCTCGGCCCAGAACGTCGCCAAGTCCTACGGCAGCGTGCACGCGCTGAAGGGCGTGAACTTCGACGTCCACAAGGGCCAGGTGACGACGCTCTTCGGCGAGAACGGCGCGGGCAAGTCGACCTTGATGAAGATCCTCTCGGGGGTGATCCGGCCGACCTCGGGCGACATCGTGCTGGACGGTCAGCCGGTCAGCTTCGGCTCCGCCGCCGAGGCCCGCGACCTGGGCATCTCGATCATCCACCAGGAGCTGAGCCTCGCGCCCAACATGAACGTGCGCGACAATATCTTCATGGGCCGCGAGATCATCGGCCCGGCGGGCGTCGACTATGCCGAGGAGGCCCGCCAGGCCCGCGCGCTGATGGAGGAGCTCGAAGAGGACATCGACCCGCTGACCCCGGTCGAGGACCTGCGCCTGGGCCAGCAGCAGGTGGTCGAGATCGCCCGCGCCCTGTCGGTCAATTCGCGCATCCTGATCATGGACGAGCCGACCTCGGCGCTGTCGGCCTCGGAGGTCGAGGTGCTCTTCAAGGTGATCCGCGACCTGACCGCGCGCGGTGTCTCGATCGTCTACATCTCGCACCACCTCGAGGAGGCGTTGGAGATCACCGATCACGCGGTGGTCCTGCGCGACGGCAATATGACCGCCTTCGCCCCGCGCGCCGAGATCGACCTCGAATGGATCGTGCGGCACATGGTCGGCGACCATTTCGACCTGGGCGCGCCGCCCACCGGCTACGACTTCGGCGAGACCGCGCTCGAGATCGACAACCTCTCGGTGCCGGCGCCCGGCAACAAGGGGTACGACCTCGTCGACCGGCTGTCGCTGAGCGTCCGCAAGGGCGAGATCGTCTGCCTTTACGGGCTGATGGGCGCCGGCCGCACCGAGACCATGGAATGTGTCGCCGGGCGGCTGAAGCCCTCGGGCGGGCGGATCCTGCTGCACGGCCAGGACGTGGCCGGGCTTTCCATCGCCGAGCGCATCGCGCGCGGGCTGGTGCTGACCCCCGAGGACCGGCAGCGCGACGGGCTGGTGCAGACCATGAGCGTCGGGCAGAACCTCTCGCTGGCCTCGATCGGGGCCTTCACCCGCGGGCTCTTTACCTCCAAGCGCGCCGAGAAGGCGCTGGTCGACGAGGCGATCCGCGACGTGACCATCAAGACCGACGGCGGCGACGCGGCCATCGGCTCGCTCTCGGGCGGCAACCAGCAGAAGGTGGTGATCGGCAAGATGCTCGCCACCGGGCCCGAGGTGGTGCTGCTCGACGAACCTTCGCGCGGCATCGACATTGGCGCCAAGGCCGAGGTCTTCCGGCTGCTCTCGGAAGGGGCGGAGCGCGGGCTCGCGGTGATCTATTCGACCTCGGAAGTGACCGAGTGCCTGTCGATCGCGCATCGCATCATCGTCATGCACAAGGGCAAGATTTCCGCCGAGTTCGGCCCCGATGCCACCAAGGAACAGATCATGGCGGCCTCGGGCGAGGTCGACCTCGAGCAGAACCTGGCCGAGGCCTACGGGCTCGACCTCTGCGAGGTGGTCAGCGACCTGCACCAGGACGACCTGCCGCTGGCGCCCCTGGGTGCCGCGGGCGCAGCCTTCCTGGCCGGCGAGATCGGGCGCAAGCCCGACCTGTCGCTGGGGGTGAGCCACGGCCGGACGCTCCTGGCCTGCGCCGAGGCGCTGCCCGCGCTTGCCGCGCCCGAGGTCCGGGTGCAGGCGCTCATGGGCGGGCTGACCCGCCAGTCCGAGGCCAACCCCCACCAGGTGGTCAACCGACTGGCCGAGGCGACCGGCGGCACCGCCACGCTGATGCCGGTGCCCTTCATGGCCAATTCCGCGGCCGACCGCGCGGTGCTTCTGGGCCAGAAGGAGGCCGCCACCGCCCAGGACCAGGCCCGCGCCGCGGACCTTCTGGTGGTGGGCATCGGCGGCGTCGACGCCGAGGCGGAACTGGTGAAGACCGGCATGGTCACGCCCGAGGAAATGGCCGCCCTGGCCGAGGCCGGCGCCGTCGGCGAGGCCATGGGCCATTTCTTCGACGCCGCGGGCCGCCCGGTCGAGACCGAGCTGACCGAACGCATCCTGACCCTGCCGCGCGCCGATCTCGACCGCGCGCGGGTGGTCGCCGTGGCCGGCGGCCGCATGAAGGTCGGCGCCGTCCGCGCCGTCCTGGCCAGCGGGATGCTCTCGGGCCTGATCACCGACGAACACACCGCGCGCGAGATCACCGATGCGCTGCGCGGCGGCGCGGGGCCGCGATGAGCCACCCCCGCATGACCCATAGCGCCCCGGCCCGGCCCGGCGGCAAGACACCAGCAAGGGGACGACCCTCATGACCGACATGCCCGCATCCACGGCGAAACGCGGCGGCCTCTTCGGAGAGGACTTCAGCCTCGGCCGCGCCCTGCTCGAAGGCCGCGCCTTCTTCGCGCTCGTGGCGATCATCATCGTCTTCTCGATCCTGTCGCCGGTCTATTTCTCGACCAACAACTTCCTGATCATGTCGAGCCACGTGGCGATCTTCGGGATCCTCGGCATCGGCATGATGCTGGTGATCCTGACCGGGGGCATCGACCTCTCGGTCGGCTCGACCCTGGCGCTCGCGGGCGTCTGCGCGGGCTTCCTGATGCAGGGCATCACCATCGAATGGGCGGGGGTGATCCTCTATCCGCCGGTCTGGGTCGTGGTGATCATGACCTGCGCGGTGGGCGCCTTCGTGGGGCTGATCAACGGCGTGCTGATCGCCTTCTTCAAGGTGCCGGCCTTCGTCGCGACCCTGGGCCTTCTCTACGTCGCCCGCGGCGTGGCGCTGCTTCTGACCAACGGCCTGACCATGAACGACCTCGCGGGCGAGCCCGCGCTGGGCAACACCGGCTTCGACTGGCTGGGCTTCAACCGGCTCTGGGGCGTGCCGATCGGCGTCATCGTCATGGTGCTGGTGGCGATCCTCTGCAGCCTGATGCTGAACCGCTCGGCGCTGGGGCGCTGGATCTATTCGACCGGCGGCAACGCCCGCGCGGCGGAGCTCTCGGGCGTGCCGGTCAAGCGGGTGCAGGTCACGGTCTATGTCCTCTCGGGCATCTGCGCGGCCATCGCGGGGCTCGTGCTGAGTTCGCAGCTCACCTCGGCCGGGCCGACCGCGGGCACCACCTACGAGCTGACCGCCATCGCCACGGTGGTGATCGGCGGGGCGGCGCTGACCGGCGGGCGCGGGGGCGTGCGCGGCACGCTGCTCGGGGCCTTCGTGATCGGCTTCCTCTCGGACGGGCTCGTGATCATCGGCGTGTCTTCCTACTGGCAGACCGTCTTCACCGGCGCGGTCATCGTCCTCGCCGTGCTTCTGAACTCGATCCAGTACAGCGGCGGCAAGAAAAAGAAGCCCGCCGCCGCCAAGAGCGCGCCGCGCGCCGGGGGCAAGGCCTGAGGCCCGCCCCCCGGCCACCGCGCCGCGTCCACGAAGCCGGTCCGCCGGCAGCTTCACCACCGCCGGGGACCCGGCACCAACCGTGCCCTACCGGCACATAAGACCAAGGGAGTGAGACCACATGTTTACCCGCAGAAAGAGCCTCTTGATGGGCGCCGCCCTGGCCGCGGCCCCGCTGTTCTCCGGCGCCGCCTTCGCGCAGGACCAGGGGCTGATCTCGATCATCGTCACCGATCCCTCGAACCCCTATTGGTTCACCGAGGGCGAGGTCGCCAAGGCCACCGCCGAAGAGCTGGGCTACAAGGCCAATGTCTCGGCCCACAAGGGCGACACCAACACCGAGTCGAACCTGATCGACACGGCGATCACCAACCAGGCCAAGGCGATCATCCTCGATCCCGCCAATGCCGACGGCTCGATCGGCGCGGTGAAGAAGGCCGTGGCCGCCGACATCCCGGTGTTCCTCGTCAACGCCGAGATCAACGAAAGCGGCATCGCCATCGCGCAGCTCGTGTCGAACAACGCCCAGGGTGCCGCACTCGGCGCGCAGCAGTGGGTGCAGACGGTGGGCGACAGCGCCACCTACGTGGAGTTCTTCGGCAACCCCGCCGACAACAACGCCGCGACCCGCTCGAACGGTTATGAGACCGTGCTGAGCCAGTATCCCGACCTCGAGAAGGTGGCCGAGGAAGTGGCCAACTGGGACCGCACCCAGGGCTACAACAAGATGCAGTCCATGCTGCAGGCCAACCCCGACATCGACGCGGTGATCTCGGGCAACGACGAGATGGCGCTGGGCGCGATCGCGGCGCTCAAGGAAGCCGGCAAGCTCGAGAATGTCACCGTCGGCGGCTTCGACGGCTCGCCCGACGCGGTCGAGGCGATCAAGGCCGGCGAGATGGCCTATTCGGTGCTGCAGCCGGTGGCGGTCTTCTCCGCCGAGGCGGTCAAGCAGGCCGATTACTACATCAAGAACGGCGAGCCGATGGTCGACACCGAGAAGCAGCTCTTCGACTGCGTGCTGATCACCCCGGACAACGTCGATCAATACACCGCCCCCTTCACCCTGGAAGGCATGGCGGGCTAAGCGCGCCCTAGCGCTGGCACCGGCGGGCCCTCTCTCCCGGGCCCGCCGGATCCCCCCCTCCGCACCGCTTGGACCCGAGCATGTGATGACCGACCGAAAAGATCCCGCAGCGATCGACCAGCTGATGGCCGAGGAGGTGCCCGGCGACAGCCGCCAGGCGCGCCAGCTCGCCCGCCGCCAGATGATCGCCGAGGCGGTGATGGAGGCCGGCACCATGCGCATCGAGGATCTTGCGGCGCGCTACGACATTTCCCTGATGACCGCCCACCGCGACCTCGACGACCTGGCCGAGCGCGGGCTCCTGCGGAAGACCCGCGGCATCGTCTCGGCGGCGCCGACCAGCCTGATCGAGGCCAGCGACGTCTACCGCGCCGTGCGCCAGTCCGAGGAGAAGGCCGCCATCGCCGCCGCCGCGCTCGAGTTCGTGGAGCCGGGGCAGGCAATCTTCATGGACGACAGCACCACCGTGGGCCAGATGGCGCCGCTGCTGGCGGCGAAGACGCCGCTCACGGTGATCACCAATTCGCTGCGCTTGATGACCGAGCTCAGCGATGTGCGGGACGTGACGCTCCTGGGGCTCGGTGGGCAGTTTCACAAGTGGTGCCACGCCTTCATGGGGCGGATGACCACCAACGAGATCGGGCGGCTTCGGGCCGATACGCTTTTCATGTCGATCTCGGCGATCATCGACGACATCGTCTTTCACCAGTCGCCCGAGATGGTCGACACCAAGCGCGCGATGTTCGACTCGGCCAAGCGGCGGATCCTCCTGGCCGATCACACCAAGTTCGAGCGCCGCGCCCTGCACGGGCTGGTGGCGCTGCGCGACTTCGACGCGGTGATCGTCGACGAGAAGACCCCGGCCTTCCACCTCGAGCGCATCCGCGCCGGCGGGGCCGAGGTGGTCGTCGCCCCGCTGCGCCGGGCATGAGCCGCGCCACGCCCGGGCGGGGCGAGAGGACGGTTGAGGCTGGCCGCGTGGGGCTCGCCCGTCCCGAGCCGTCCCGCAGATCCCCAACCGACCCCCAACCGCGAAAGGGCGCGCCATGGCCTGCCTGATCGGCCTCGACAGCGGCCTGACCGTCACCAAGGCGGTGCTGTTCTCGGATGACGGCCGCGAGCTGGCGGTCGCCCGCCGCCGCGTGCCCCGCGACGTGCCGCGCCCGCGCCACGTCGAACGCGACATGGACGCGCTCTGGGCGGCCACCGCCGAGGCCATCTCGGAGGTGATCGCCGAGGCCCGCATCGACCCCGGCGAGGTCGCGGCCATCGCCGCCACCGCCCATGGCGACGGGCTCTACCTTCTCGACCGCGACAAGGCCCCGCTCGGCCCCGCGATCCTCTCCCTCGACAGCCGCGCCGAGCCGCAGGTCGCGGCCTGGCGCGCCGAGGGCATCTCCGACCGCGCGCTGGCGCTGACCGGGCAGGTGCCGCATGCCTCGGCCCCCTCGGCGCTCCTGGCCTGGATCGCCCGGGAGGAGCCCGACCGCTTCGCCCGCATCGGGCATATCCTCTCCTGCAAGGACTGGCTGCGCTTCTGCCTGACCGGTGAGATCGGCACCGACCGGACCGAGGCCAGCACCGCCTTCACCGCGCTCGAGACCCAGGACTACACCCCCGAGGCGCTGGCGCTTTACGGGCTCGAGGCGCTCTGGTCCGCGCTGCCGCCCGCGAGCCCCGTCGACGCGGTGGTCGGCCATGTGACCGAGGCCGCCGCCCGGCGCTGCGGATTGCGTCCGGGCACGCCGGTCGCGGCGGGGCTGCACGACGTGACCGCCTCGGCGCTGGGCATCGGCGGGCAGCGGGCGGGCGCCGCGGATGTGGTCGCCGGGACCTATTCGATCAACCAGGTGATCTGCGACAGCCCGCACCGGGACGCGCGCTGGTTCTGCCGCAACGGCATCGCGCCGGGCACCTGGAACGCCATGTCGATCTCTCCGGCCTCGACCACCAATTACGACTGGTTCGCCGAGACGCTCTGCCGCGACGGGGAGGCCGCACCGGATCACGCCGCGCTGGCCGCCGAGATGCGGACCACGGCGCCGACGCCCGGCGGGCCGATCTTCCATCCCTATCTCTACGGCAGCCCGCAGGGCGGCGGGCCGAGCGGCGGGTTCCTGGGCCTGCGCGGCTGGCACGGGCGCGGCGACCTTCTGCGCGCGGTGCTCGAAGGCATCGCCTTCAACCACCGCCATCATATCGACGCCCTGGGCGAGGGGTTCGCCTTCGACCGCCTGAGGCTCACCGGCGGCGTCTCGCGCAATCCCGATTTCGCCCAGCTCATGGCCGATGTGACCGGCCTGCCGGTCCTGACCTCGGCCACCGGCGAGGCGGCGGCCTGGGGGGCGGCGCTCTGCGCGGGCGCGGCGGCGGGGCTTTGGGAGAGCCCCTTCGACGACCCGCGCGACCTTTCCGCGCTGGAGACCGCGCATACCCCAGACCCCGACCGCGTCGCGGCCTATGCCGCGCGCTACGCGCTCTACACCGAGGCCGCAGCGGCGCTGACCCCGGTCTGGGAGAAGATCGAAGCCCTGAGCGAGCATGAGGACAAGACATGAGCGCGACGCCGGAGACAGGCGACTACGAGGTGGTGATCCTCGGGGCCGGGGTGAATGGCGCGGGGCTTTACCGCGACCTCTGCGCCCAGGGCGTCGACTGCCTGCTGGTCGACAAGGGCGACTTCGGCTCGGGCAGCAGCGCCGCGCCTTCGCGGCTGATCCACGGCGGGCTGAAATACCTCGAGACCGGCGAGTTCGGCCTGGTGGCGCAATCGACGCTGGAGCGGAACCTGCTGCTGCGCAACGCCCCGCACCTGGTGCATCCGCTGCCCACGGTGATCCCGATCTTCTCCTGGACGCGCGGCATCGGCGCGGCGCTCCGGACCTTTTTCGGGGCCAAGCAGGCGCCGCGCAGCCGGGGCGCGCTCCTGGTGAAGATCGGCCTCGCGCTCTACGACTTCTACGGCCGTCGCGCCCGGGTCATGCCGCGCCACGCGCTCTGGCGCCGGGGCCGGGCGCTGGAGAAGCTGCCCGCGCTGACGCCCCGGATCGTCGCCGCCGGCACCTATTACGACGCCTCCGTGACCGCGCCCGAGCGGCTGGTCTGGGAGCTTGTGGCCGAGGGCTCCGCCGCCAACCCCCGCTCAAGGGCGCTGAACGCCACCGCGCTGCGCCCCGGCGACGGCGCGGCGCTGAGCTTCGATCTGCCGGACGGCGGCAGCCTGACCACCCGCCCGCGCGTGGTGGTCAATGCCGCGGGCCCCTGGATCGACAAGGTCAACGCGCTGATGGGCGCCCCCTCGAAGCTGATCGGCGGCACCAAGGGCTCGCATATCCTGCTCGACCACCCCGAGCTGGTGCGCCAGCTCGCGGGCCGGATGATCTATTTCGAGGCCGACGACGGGCGCATCTGCCTGGTCTTCGACTACCTCGGGCGGGCGCTGGTCGGCTCCACCGACATTCCCGCCGAGGACCCCGACGCGGTGCGCTGCGAGGAGACCGAGACCGCCTATTTCCTCGAGAGCCTGCGGGGGCTCCTGCCGGGGCTCAGCTTCGACGCGGGTCAGATCGTCGCGCGCTACAGCGGCATCCGGCCGTTGCCGGCCTCGGACGGGACCGCGCCGGGGCTGATCAGCCGCGATCACTCCGCCCCGGTGGCCGAACCCGAGGGCGCGCGGCGCTTCCCGATCCTCTCCATGGTGGGCGGCAAATGGACGACCTTCCGGGGCTTCTCGGAGGAGGTCGCGGACACGGTGCTGGCCCGCCTCGGGCGCGGGCGCGAGCGCTCCACCCGCGAGCTGCCGATCGGCGGCGGGCGGGACTTTCCGAAAGGCGCTGCGGCGCGGGCGTCCTGGCTGGCCGAGGCCGCGCGGGAAAGCGGTGTCGAAGAGGCGCGCCTTGCGGTGCTGCTCGACCGCTACGGCACCACGGCAGCGCGGATCGCGGGCCACGAAGGGCCGGGGGCCGCGCCGCTGGCCGATGCCCCGGGTTACACCCGGGGCGAGATCGACTGGATCGCGCGGCACGAACAGGTCGTGCACCTCGCCGACGTGGTGCTGCGGCGGACGACGCTGGCGATCACCGGGCGGCTCACCGGGCGCGACCTGGAGGCCATCGCCGGGATCCTGGGCGAGGCGCTGGGCTGGGACGATGCACGGCGGGAGGGCGAGCTCTCCGAGACGCGGCGGCTGTTGGAGGAGCGGCACGGGGTGCGGCTTTGACGAGGGGGCTCGCGCCGGGTGGCGGACTGATCGGCGGGCTCTAGGGCTCAGCCCTCTCGGCAAGCCTCAACGTAAGGCTCCGAACCCGCCCCATGACGTGAAAAAAGAAAACCCGGGGCGCTCTCTCGAACGCCCCGGGTCTCTCACTCTCCTCCAAGACAGCCACGCGCGGCCAAAGCCCCGCGTGCCGCTCCGCTCAGGCCGTGTGATACTTCCGGTCGAGCGCGTCGATCGCCTGGACGTTGCCGGCCGATTTGCCCTCGGGGTCGAAGACCGCGCCGAGGAAGGCCTCGGCGATGTCCTTCGCCAGTTCCGCCCCCACGACGCGCGAGCCCATGGTGATCACCTGCGCGTTGTTCGAGGTCGCGGCCTTGCCGGCGGAATAGGTGTCATGGGTCTGGGCGGCGCGGATGCCCGGCACCTTGTTGGCCGAGAGGCAGACGCCGATCCCGGTGCCGCAGCAGAGGATCGCGCGGTCATAGGTGCCGTCGAGCACCTGCGCGCAGACCCGGTCGGCGAGATTGGCGTAATATTCGCCGCCCGCGGGCGGATCGGAAAGCTCGGCGACCTCGAAGCCCTGTTTGGCGCCCAGGTGCTCGGCCAGAACCTTGGCCAGCGGGGCGCCGGCGCTGTCTCCTGCGATGGCGAGTTTCATGGTGGGGTCCTTTCCTCAGATGACGCGGGCGCAGCGGTCGAGAATGTCGAGGTAGCCCTCGACCTCCCAGGCCGAGCGCCCGATGAAGAGCCCGTCGACATGGTCGCGGACGATGAGTTCGGCGCAATTGCCGGGGTTCACGCTGCCGCCGTAGAGGCAGGGCACATGGCGGCCGAGCGCGGCGCGGGCGACCCCGGCGATATGGGCGTGGCGGGCCTCGGCGTAGTCCGGCGTCGCGGGCGTGCCGCCGGCGCCGATGGCCCAGACCGGCTCGTAGGCCAGAAGGATCGGGCGCGCGGCCAGCTCGGGCGGCAGCCCGGCGAGGCAGCTTTCCACCTGGCGGGTCAGCACCGCGTCGGCCTCGCCGGCGGCTTTCTCCTCGGCGGTCTCGCCGATGCAGATGAGCGGCGTGAGGCCATGGCGCAGTGCCGCGGCGGTCTTCAGCCCGACGGTCTCGTCGGTCTCGCCGAAATGGGTGCGGCGCTCGGAATGGCCCAGCTCCACCAGGTCGAGCCCGCAGTCGGTCAGCATGAGCGGCGAGACCTCGCCGGTCCAGGCACCCGCGTCGTCCCAATGCATGTTCTGCGCGCCGACGGCGACGTCGGTCTCGGTCAGCGCCGATTTGACCTCGCGCAGGGCGGTGAAGGGCGGGATCACGAAGCGCTGGATGCGTGGGTTAGGCGCCGCGCCGCGCAGCCCCTCGGCGAAGCGCAGCGCCTCGCCCAGGGTCTTGTTCATCTTCCAGCTCGTGCCGATCCAGCGGCCTGCGGCTTCGGCCATCTTCAGCCCTCCTCGTGGAAATGCAGCGCGATGCCGCGGTCGCGCAGCGCCGCCGCGCGCGGCTCGGGCAGGGCGCTGCTGGTGACGACGCCGTCGAAGGCGTCGAGGTCGGTGACGTAATGCAGCGCGGTGCGCCCGAACTTGCCGTGATCGGCCATGAGGTAGCTCCGCGCCGAACAGGCGATCATCCGGCGTTTGACCTCGAGCACCTCCTGGTCCTGGTGAAAGGCGGTGTGCCCGTCGATGGCCGAGGTCGACAGAAGCGCCACGTCGGCCCGCAGGTTGGTCAGCGCGGTCAGGGTGACCACGCCGAAGAAGCCGTTGAACTTGCGCGAATAGGTGCCGCCGAGCGCCACCAGCTCGATGCCCGAGGTGCCGGCCAGCCCCTCGATCAGGGCGTGATTGTTGGTGATCACCGTGAGCGGGCGCAGCTCGATCAGCGCCGAAAGGATCTGCTGCGAGGTCGAGCCGTCGTCGACCATGACGCTCATGCCCGGCTCGAGGAAGCGCGCCGCGCGTTCGGCGATCTGGCGCTTCTCCTCGCCGGCGCTGCGCATGCGGTAGCGGAAGTCGCTCTCGAACTGGCCCGAGGCCTCGATGGTGGCGCCGCCGCGCATCTTGCGCAACAGCCCCTCCTGTTCGAGCTCGTCGAGGTCGCGGTGGATGGTCATCTTCGAGACGCCGAACTGGCGCGACAGGTCGTCGAGGCTCGCCGAGCCCAGGTCGACAAGCAGTTCCACGATTTCCTGCCGGCGGTCTTCAGGCTTCACCGCGCGCCCTCCTGCTACTGCGTTGTTTCTGAAGATAACATCGAATCTGTGTGATGCAACATAATTTATGTGACTTTGTGATTTTAACTTGTGATTTATAACGCGATATATAACATTGCACCGAGATCGAGGAGGGACTCACCATGCCCATTGACCGCCGGGCGCTGCCCAGCCGGACCCCGGAAGGCCGCGCCTTCCGCGTGGCCCCCGTGGCCGCAGCGACCCGCGCGCACTGCGCGTGCCACGCCACCTTCACCACCGCAGCACCCCAAACGGTGCCCGCATGACCCAAGGCCCGCTCTTCACCCCGACCGACGACCCCGAGGCCCGCGCGCCCGCGCTTTCCGATCACCTCGAAGGGCAGGGCGCGCCGGGCCTCGCCGAGATCGTCCAGGCCATCGCCGAGGCCGCCCGGCCCATCGCGCTGCGCCTCGCGCTCGCGGGCCTGCCGGGTGATCCGGCGGCCAAGACCGGGCAGAACGCCAGTGGCGACAGCCAGAAGGCGCTCGACCTCGCCGCGCATGACCACATGATCGCCGCGCTTGCCCGCACCTCCGTCGTGCGGGTGGTCTCGGAGGAGGCGGAAGCCCCGATCACCCTCAACGAGGCAGGTGAATGGGACGTGGTCATCGACCCGATCGACGGCTCCGGCAGCATCGGCATTGGCGCGCCGCTGGGCCTTCTCTTCGGCATCTTCCCCAAGGGCGAGAGCGTCCTGCGTCCGGGCCGCGAGATGGCCGCGGCGGGCTATGTCTCCTTCGGGCACAGCACCGACCTGGGCGTGAGCCTCGGCGCCGGCGTGAGCCTCGCCACGCTCGATCCGCGCGACGGGGTCTTCCGGCTCACCCGCTCCCGCGCCGAGGTGCCGCCCACAACGAAGATGCTGGCCTACAACGCCTCGAACGAGCGTCACCTGGCACCCGGCCTGCGCGCCTACCTGGATGAGGCCCGGGCCGGGGTCACGGGCCCGCGCGGGGGTGACACGAACATGCGCTGGATCGCGGCGGCGGTGGGCGACCTGCACCGCATCCTGATCCAGGGCGGGGTCTTCCTCTATCCCGCCGACGCGCGCCCCGGCTATGAGCGGGGCCACCTGCGGCTTCTCTACGAGGCCTTCCCCATCGCCTTCCTGATGGAGCAGGCCGGGGGTGCGGCCTCAGACGGTGCCGGGCCGATCCTCGACCGCAGCCCCGCCGAGATCCACGACAAGACCCCGCTTTTCTTCGGCGCGAGAGACGAGCTTGCCCGTCTGCACGCCCATCTCACCGAGTAAGGAGACCCTCATGTCCCGCATCACCCTGCGCCAACTGCTCGATCACGCCGCCGAGAACGACTACGGCGTGCCCGCCTTCAACATCTCCAACATGGAACAGGGGCTGGCGATCATGGCCGCCGCGGATGCCTGTGACGCGCCGGTGATCCTGCAGATGAGCCGTGGCGCGCGCGCCTATGCCAACGACCTGATCCTGTCGAAGCTCCTGGACGGGCTGACCGAGATGTATCCGCATATCCCCGTCTGCGTGCATCTCGACCACGGCAACGACATCGCCACCTGCGTGACCGCGATCCAGCACGGCTTCACCTCGGTGATGATGGACGGCTCGCTCAAGGCCGACGGCACGACGCCCGCGGATTACGCCTATAACGCCCGGATCACCGCCGAGGCGGTGCGCATCGCCCATGCCGCCGGGGTCTCGGTCGAGGGGGAACTGGGCGTCCTCGGCTCGCTCGAGACCGGGATGGGCGACCAGGAGGACGGCCATGGCGCGACCGAGAAGCTCGAGCGGGAGCAGCTGCTGACCGACCCCGACGAGGCGGCGCGTTTCGTCGCCGACACCGGGGTGGATGCCCTGGCGGTGGCCATGGGCACCAGCCACGGCGCCTACAAGTTCACCCGCGCGCCCGACGGCGAGGTGCTGGCGATGGATGTGATCGAGGCGATCCACAAGCGGCTGCCGAACACCCACCTGGTGATGCATGGCTCGTCCTCGGTGCCGCAGGACCTTTGCGCCGAGATCAACGCCCATGGCGGCGAGATCCGCCCGACCTGGGGGGTGCCGCTCGAGGAGATCCGCCGCGGCATCCGCCACGGGGTGCGCAAGGTGAACATCGACACCGACATCCGGCTGGCGATCACCGCCGCGGTGCGCCGGACGCTGAGCGAGACCCCGGGCGAGTTCGATCCCCGGAAATACATGGCGCCGGCCATGGCCGGGGTGCGGGCGCTCTGCGAGGACCGCTTCGCAGGCTTCGGCACCGCCGGCCACGCCGCCGCGATCCGCAGCACGCCGGTGCGGGAGATGGCGCGGCGGTATGCGGCGTGAGGGGGGGTGGGGCTATGGGGTGGCGCCTTAGGTGTTCGCAGCAGCCCCGCTGCGCCTGACCTGACCGTTACGCACCACCCGCACCCTTCTTGCGCCCGAATAGCACCGAAGGTGCCGGGCGCGCGCCGGACCGGCCCGATGGGCCGGCGCTCCTTCGGGTGGCGCGCTTAGCGTTTCGCTAGCCCCGACCTTGCCGGGATAAAGCGCCTCGCTCGGAGGGCAGCAGCGCCGGCCCCCGGTCCGCCGCGCGCCCTCTGTCGGTGTTAGCCGACAGGGCGGCAGGGCGCTGTCTTTGCAGGAGGCGCTTTGCCTGACCCGGTTCCCTGGCACCCCCGCTATGGACGGCTCTCCTCTTGCGCCCGAATAGCATCGAAGGTGCCGGGCGCGCGCCGGACCGGCCCCTTGGGCCGGCGCTCCTTCGGGTGGCGCGCTTAGCGTTTCGCTAGCCCCGACCTTGCCGGGATAAAGCGCCTCGCTCAGAGGGCAGCAGCGCCGACCCCCGGTCCGGCCCGCGCCCTCTGGTGCACGGGCTTGCAGCCGGGGAAGGCGTCACGGGTTCACTGCAGACGGTGAGCGGTGGGAAAGGGCGCTGCCACCGGCCTTAATTCCGGTCGCGCAGGGCGCGGCGGTCCCGCCGCACCCCGTCATCAAAGCGGAGCCGGAGCTAGACGTCCCCGCCTCACCCCACAGCCCGCGCCACACTCACGCTGCCGCGGACGGCGCCACGCTCACGCCGCCGCGGACGTCGCCGCCGGAGTCGCCTCCAGCCCCGCGTGCAGGCGGGTGATCGACACCGCGGCCTCCGCCGCCTCGGCGCCCTTCTTCACGAAATGCTCGGAGAAGAAGCCCTCGTGTTCCTCCGTCGGCTGGAAGTGATGCGGGGTCAGCGACACCGACAGAACCGGCACGCCGGTGTCCATCTGCGCCTGCATCAGGCCCGAGACCACGGTGCTGGCCACGAAATCATGCCGGTAGATCCCGCCGTCGACCACCAGCGCGGCGGCGGCCACGGCCTGATAGCGACCGGTCTCGGCAAGCTTCCGCGCCAGGAGCGGCATCTCGAAGGCGCCGGGCACGTCGAAGACCTCGACCCGGGCCTCGGGGTCGAGCGCGGCCAGCCGGGCCTCGAAGCCCACGAGCGCGCGGTCGACGATCTCTGCGTGCCAGCGCGCGCGGATGAAGGCGAAAGTAGGGGATTTTGTCACAGCTCTGGTTCCTTTCCACATGACAAGATCCCAGAGCGTCAGAGGCGCACGGCCAAAGCCGCGCGCGTCATTCTCTCCCATCCGGACTGTCACCGTCGGCCCCGGAGTTTCACCGGATCTGCTGACCCATCCCGAGGGATGGCGCTCGCGGGCTGTCACCGCCGGTGGGGAATTGCACCCCGCCCTGAGAATGGCCTTCAGATAGCGGCTTTCCCCCCGCGCGTCAAAGGCCGGGGCGGGCAGGAGCGCCTCAACCCTTCAGGCGGAAGCGCTGGATCTTGCCGGTCTCGGTCTTGGGCAGGGCCTCGGTGAAGATCACCCGGCGGGGATACTTGTAAGGCGCGATCTCGGCTTTCACGTGGTCCTGCAAGGCCTTGACCAGAGCGTCGTCGCCGCTTGTGCCCTCGGCCAGGACCACATGGGCCTCGACGAGAGCGCCGCGCTCCTCGTCGGGCTGGCCGACAACGGCGCATTCGGCGACGGCGGGATGCGACAGGAGCGCCGCCTCCACCTCGGGCCCGGCGATGTTGTAACCCGAGGAGATGATCATGTCGTCGTTGCGCGCGGCGAAATGCAGGTAGCCGTCGGCGTCCATGACGAAGGCGTCTCCGGTGACATTCCAGCCGTCCTTGACGTAATCGGTCTGGCGCGGATCGGCGAGGTAGCGGCAGCCGGTGGGCCCGCGCACCGCGAGCCGCCCGACGGTGCCGCGCGGCACCTCGGCGCCCGCCTCGTCGATGACCTTGGCCTCGTAGCCCGTCACCGGCCTGCCGGTGCAGGCCGGGCGGTGGTCGTCGAAGCGGTTGGTGACGAAGATATGCAGCATCTCGGTGGCGCCGATGCCGTCGAGCATGGGCTTGCCGGTCTTGGCGATCCAGTCCTCGTAGACCGGCGCGGGCAGGGTCTCGCCCGCCGAGACCGCGGCGCGCAGGCTCGAAAGGTCGGCCCCGTCCTCCATGGCGCGCAGCATCACCCGGTAGGCGGTGGGCGCGGTGAAGGAGACCGTGGCGCGGTAGGTCTCGATGATCTCGATCATGTTCGGCGGCGAGGCGTTCTCGAGGAGCGTCGCCGCCGCGCCGAAGCGCAGGGGAAAGACCGCGAGCCCGCCCAGCCCGAAGGTGAAGGCCAGGGGCGGGGAGCCCACGAAGATGTCCTCGGGGGTGACGCCCAGAACCTCTTTCGCGTAGCCATCGGCGATGGCCAGGATGTCGCGGTGGAAATGCATGGTGGCCTTGGGCGCGCCGGTGGTGCCCGAGGTGAAGCCCAGGAGCGCCACGTCGTCGCGGCCCGTCGGCACCGCCTCGAACTGCACCGGTTTCTGAAGCGCCAGGCGGTCGAGCTCGGCGTCGTGGTTCGAGGTGCCGTCGAAGCCCACCACGGTCTTCAGATGCGCGCTGGTCTTGGCGCAGGTGACGATCTCGTCCATCAGCCTCGTGTCGCAGAGCGCGAAGGTCACCTCGGCCTTGTCGACGATCTTCGCGAGCTCGCCCGCGCGCAGCATCGGCATGGTGTTGACCACCACCGCCCCGGCCTTGGTGGCCGCGAGCCAGACCGCGACCATGGCGGGGTTGTTGGCCGAGCGGATCAGCACCCGGTTGCCGGGCTTCACGCCCAGGTCCTCGACCAGCGCATGGGCCAGGCGGTTGGTCCAGTCGGTCAGCTCCTTGTAGGTGCGCCGCCGCCCGTTGCCGATCAGCGCCGTGCGGTCGCCGTGGCCCTGGGCGACCATGGCGTCGGTCAGCTCGACGCCGACGTTGATGCGCTCGGGGTAGTCGAAGCCCGCCAGCAGGAAGTCCGGCCATTGCTCGACCGGCGGCAGGTTGTCCCGCGCGAAAGTGTCGGTATGGGCCGAGGGGCCCAGAAGCTCGTCCGCCGTTTGTGCCGCCATTCTACCCTCCCTTGTGCCGGCCCCGCGGGGCCCTGTCGTGCCGTCTCAGGCCCCGGCGCCGAGCGTCTGCCGCGCGATGATGACCTTCTGCACGTCCGAGGCGCCCTCGTAGATCCGAAGCGCGCGGATCTCGCGGTAGAGCCGTTCGACCACCTCGCCCGAGCGCACGCCGTCGCCGCCGTGCAGCTGGACCGCGGCGTCGATCACCTTCTGCGCCTCGTCGGTGGCATAGAGCTTGGCCATGGCCGCCTCGCGGCTGACCCGCGGCGCGCCCTGATCCTTGGCCCAGGCGGCGCGGTAGACCAGGAGCGCCGCCGCATCGACGCGCAGCGCCATCTCGGCGATATGCCCCTGGACCATCTGCAGCTCGGAGAGCGGCTGGCCCTGCACCTCGCGGGTGGTGACCCGGTTCAGCGCCGCGTCGAGCGCCCGGCGGGCGAAGCCCAGGGCGGCCGCGGCAACCGTGGTGCGGAAGACGTCGAGCACCGACATGGCGATCTTGAAGCCCTGGCCGGGCTGGCCGATCAGCGCCGACTTGGGCAGCCGCGCGCCCTCGAAGCGCAGGGTCGCCAGCGGATGCGGCGCGATGGTGTCGAGCCGCTCGGCGATGCTGAGGCCGGGCGTGTCGGCGGGCAC
Organism: Roseivivax sp. GX 12232; assembly: GCF_021272185.1. GTDB lineage: Bacteria > Pseudomonadota > Alphaproteobacteria > Rhodobacterales > Rhodobacteraceae > Roseivivax. The sequence goes on along the minus strand of NZ_JAJSEC010000005.1, from coordinate 144,255 downwards.
CACGAAGGCGGAGAGGCCCTTGGCCCCCGGCCCCTCGCCGGTGCGGGCGAAGAGCGTGTAGACATCCGCGATGCCGCCGTTCGAGATCCAGGTCTTCTCGCCGTCGAGCACCCAGGCGTCGCCGTCATCGCGCGCGGTCATGGTCGAATTGGCCACATCCGAGCCCGATTGCGGCTCGGTCAGCGCGAAGGCCGAGATCGCCTTGCCCGAACGGGTGAGCGGCAGCCACTCGGCCTGCTGCTCGGGCGTGCCGAAAAGCGAGATCGCCCCGGTGCCGAGCCCCTGCATGGCGAAGGCGAAATCCGCCAGCCCGTCGTGGCGCGCCAGCGTCTCGCGCGAGAGGCAGAGCCCGCGCACGTCCAAGGGCTGCGGATCGGCAGGGTCCACGGCGGTGGCCTCGAGCCAGCCGTCGGCGCCGAGCCGGGCCACGAGGTCGCGGCAGGCGGCGTCGGTCTCGGCGTGGTCGATGGGCCCGTAGCCTGCCATCCAGGTGTCGAGCGCCCCGGCCCGGGCCTTGTGCCGGGGCTCGAGGAAAGGCCAGTCAAGGTAGCTGCGGTCGGCCATCAGTCGCCCTCGAAGACGGGTTTTTCCTTGGCCACGAAGGCCTTGTAGGCGCGGGTGAAGTCCTGGGTCTGCATGCAGATCGCCTGGGCCTGGGCCTCGGCCTCGATCGCCTGGTCGAGCGACATCGACCATTCCTGGTTCAGCATGGTCTTGGTCATCATATGCCCGAAGTTCGGCCCCGCGGCGATTTTCCCGGCCAGCTTCTGCGCCGCCTCGGAGAGCTCACCCTCGGGCACCACCTGGTTCCAGAAGCCCCAGGCCTGGCCTTCCTCGGCCGACATGGCGCGGCCGGTATAAAGAAGCTCCGCCGCGCGGCCCTGGCCGATGATCCGGGGCAGCATGGCGCAGGCGCCCATGTCGCAGCCCGCCAGGCCGACGCGGGTGAAAAGGAAGGCGACCTTGGCGCCGGGCGTGGCGATCCGCATGTCCGAGGCCATGGCGATGATTGCGCCCGCGCCCGCGCAGATGCCGTCGACCGCGGCGATCACCGGGGTGCCGCAGTTGATCATCGCCTTCACGAGGTCTCCGGTCATCCGGGTGAAGGCCAGAAGCTCCTTCATCGACATCTCGGTCAGGGGGCCGATGATCTCATGCACGTCGCCGCCCGAGCAGAAGTTGCCGCCGTTCGGGCCGAAGACCACCGCGCGCACGCTGTCGTCGTAATGCAGTTCGCGGAACCAGTCGCGCAGCTCGGCGTAGCTGTCGAAGGTCAGGGGGTTCTTGCGCTCGGGCCGGTCGAGGCAGAGCGTCGCCACGCCGTTCTCCACGCTGCAGCGGAAATGCCTGGTGTCGGTTCTCATCTGGTCTCCTCCCGGTGGCTGACGGCCTCGAAGCGGTCCGAGAGGCTGTCGGCCTCTTCGGTGTCGAAATCCTGCAGAAGCTCGGAGACCCAGCCCTCGTGGGCGACGGCCTGGCGGGCGAACTCCTCCTGGCCCTTGCGGGTCAGCCGCACCAGCGAGGCGCGGCGGTCGCCGGGCACCTGCACCCGGACCGCCAGCCCGTCCTCGGCGAGCCGGTCGACGATGCCGGTGACATTGCCGTTGGAGACCCGAAGGACGCCCGAAAGCGCGCTCATCTTCAGGCCCTCCTCGTAGCGCGCGAGCGCGGCCATGACGTCGAAGCGGGGCAGGGTGGTGTCGAACTCGGTGCGCAGCCGGTCGCGCAGGACGGCCTCGACGCGGCGGGTGCTCTTGAGCATCCTGAGCCAGAGGCGCAGCCGCGCCTTGGCGCGCTCCTCGGCGGTTCCGCCGCGCGGCGCCTGCTTGTCGATCCCGGGTGTGGTCACGCCTCCGGCCTCCTTCGCCGTCTGTGCAGATCAAAGGCTAGGCAGGGGCAAAAATTATTTCAAGCAAAAAAGGTTTGAGCTTGAAATACTAATCGACCTTGGTCAGGATCACTTCTACGGGCTGCGCCGCACCGCTGGGGCGCGGATGGAAAAATACTTGCGGGACGGGGCGATCGCGCCCTCAATGGACCGGCACTAAGCCTTGGCACGACGCCCGACAGACGGCGCGGCCACCTCACCAACACGGGAGACCATCCATGACCCTGACGACCAGACTCCTTCTGACGACCGCGCTTGCGGCCGGGCTTGCCACCACGGCCCAGGCGCAGGACGTGCCCGCCTCGGCGGAGGACGACGTGCTGAAGATCGGCCTTGTCTACACCCTGTCCGGCCCCGCCGCCGCGCTGGGCAAACAGGCCCGCGACGGCTTCATGCTGGGCGCCGAGCAGATCGGCGAACTGGGCGGCATGGAGGCCGAGATCGTCGTGATCGACGACGAGCAGCGCCCCGACAAGGCCGCCGACGACGCCCGCGAGCTGGTCCAGCGCGAGAACGTGGACTTCGTGGTCGGGCCGATCTTCTCGAACATCCTGGTGGCGATCCACCAGCCGGTGACCGAGACCGGCACGATCCTGATCTCGACCAATGCCGGCACCTCGAATTTCGCCGGGGCGGAGTGCAACGAGAACTTCTTCGTCACCTCCTACCAGAACGACCAGAACCACGAGGTCATGGGCGCCTATGCCGAGCAGCAGGGCTACCAGAACGTCTTCCTGATGGCGCCGAACTACCAGGCCGGCAAGGACAGCCTGGCGGGCTTCAAGAACTCCTACACCGGCGGCGTCGCGGGCGAGGTCTTCACCGAGCTCGGGCAGCTCGACTTCTCCTCGGAGCTGGCGCAGATCGCGGCCTTCCAGCCCGACGCGCTTTTCACCTTCATGCCGGGCGGCATGGGCGTGAACCTGGTGAAGCAATACGACCAGGCGGGGCTCTCCTCGATCCCCTTCCTCTCGGCCTTCACCGTCGACGAGACCACCCTGCCCGCGACGCAGGACGCCGCGGTCGGCCTTCTGGGCGGCCAGAACTGGGCGCCGGATCTCGACAACGCCGCCAATGAGGCCTTCGTCTCGGCCTTCATCGAGAAATACGACTACGTGCCCGGCACCTATGCGATGCAGGCCTATGACGCGGCGCAGCTGATCAACTCGGCGGTCGGCAAGATCGGCGGTGAGCTCACCGACCGCGACGCCCTGCGCGCGGCCCTGAAAGAGGCCGACTTCGACAGCCCGCGCGGCGACTTCTCCTTCGGCGTGAACAACTACCCGGTGCAGGACTTCTACCTGGTCGAGGCGGTGAAGCGCGACGACGGCCGCTACGCGACCTCGATCGTCGAGAAGATCTTCGACGATTACGTCGACAACTACGCCGACCAGTGCGGCATGGAGTGAGCCCCAAGGGCCTGACCTGAGGAGACCACGTCCATGACGAACCTCTTCGTGCTTCAACTCCTGAACGGGGTTCAGCTCGGTGTGCTTTTGTTCCTGATCGCCGCGGGGCTGACCCTGGTCTTCGGGATCATGGACGTGGTCAACCTCGCCCACGGGGTGCTCTACATGGTGGGGGCCTATTTCGTCGCCACCTTCGCGGCCTGGACCGGCAGCTTCTGGTGGGGGCTCCTGTTGATGCTGCCCGCAGCGGTGGCGGTCGGGCTGATCCTCGAACTGGTGGTGATCCGGCGATTGTACACGCGCTCGCATCTCGACCAGGTGCTGGCGACCTTCGGGCTGGTGATGATGGCCAACGAGACGGTGAAGATCGTCTGGGGCGTCTCGCCGCTCTCGGTGCCGATGCCCGAACTGCTCTCTGGGTCGGTGCCGCTCATGGGGCCGCTGCAATATCCCGTCTACCGCATCGCGATCATCGTCGCGGGGCTGGGCGTCGCGGCAGGGCTCTTCCTGATGGTGAACTACACCCGCATCGGGATGCTCCTGCGCGCCGGCGCCACCAACCGGGCCATGGTCTCGGCGCTGGGCATCGACATCGGCAAGCTCTTCGCGGTGGTCTTCACCCTGGGCGCGGTGCTGGCCTGCCTCGCGGGTGCGCTGATCGCGCCGATCCTCTCGGTCGACACGGGCATGGGGGAAAGCGTGCTGATCCTGACCTTCGTCGTGGTGGTGATCGGCGGCATCGGCTCGATCAAGGGCGCCTTCCTCGGCGCCATCCTGGTGGCCGTGGTCGACACGCTCGGCGGGGTCTTCGGGCCGATCCTCCTGCGCGAGGTGCTGGACCCGGCGGCGGCCGGGCAGGCGGGCCGGATGCTGGCGCCGATGCTGGTCTACATCCTCATGGCGGTGATCCTCTTCGCCAAGCCTGCGGGCCTTTTCGGAGGGCGCGCCTGATGGCCGAGACAACCGTCAGCGCCGCCCCGCACCGGACCCCGGCCATCGCGCCCAGGGTCAAGGCCGCCGCCGTCCTCTTCGTGCTTTTCGCGCTGGTGCCGCCCGTCGTCACCGCGCTCGGCGATCCCTTCCTGGTGCTGGTCGCGACCCGCATCCTGGCCTATGCCATCGCCGCGCTCGCGCTCGACCTGATCCTGGGCTACGGCGCCATGGTCAGCTTCGGCCATGCCGCCTACCTGGGCTTCGGCACCTACGCGGTGGCGATCCTGTCGAGCTACGGGGTCAACGACCTCTTCCTGCAGATGCTGGGCGCGATCCTGGTCTCGGCGGTCTTCGCCTTCGTGACCGGCGCGATCTCGCTGCGCACGCGCGGGGTCTATTTCATCATGATCACGCTGGCCTTCGGGCAGATGGCTTTCTTCTTCTTCATCTCGCTTTCGGCCTATGGCGGGGACGACGGCTACGGGCTGTCGAACCGCTCGACGATCTTCGGCAGCGACATGCTGGAGAACGACGTGACGCTCTTCTACGTGACGCTGGCGCTGCTGATTGCGCTGTTTGCGCTCTGCCACCGCATCGTCAGCTCGCGCTTCGGGCGGGTGCTGACCGGCATCCGCGAGAACGCCACCAGGATGGAGGCGATCGGCTACGCGCCCTTCCGCTACCAGCTGACCGCCTTCGTGATCTCGGGCTGCATGACCTCGGTCGCGGGGGTGCTCCTGGCCAACCAGGCCGAGTTCGTCTCGCCCGCCTTCATGTCCTGGCACCGCTCGGGCGAGCTGATCGTCATGGTGGTCCTGGGCGGCATCGGCACGCTGACCGGCGCCATCGGCGGGGCAGTCGCGGCGCTGCTTCTTGAAGAGTTCCTGGGCATGGTCACCGACCACTGGCAGCTCTGGTTCGGCCTGTTCCTGGTGCTCATGGTGCTGTTCAGCCCACGCGGCATCACTGGGCTCGTCGAACAGATCGGGAGGCGCAAGCGATGAGCCGCCTGGAGATGACCCATCTCGACAAGAGCTTCGGCGCGCTCAAGGTCACCGACGACGTGAGCCTGACCATCGAGCCGGGCGAGATCCACGCCATCATCGGGCCGAACGGCGCGGGCAAGACGACGCTGGTGGCGCAGCTCTCGGGGCAGCTCGCGCCGGACAGCGGGCGGATCACCCTCGACGGGCGCGACATCACCCGGGCGACCATGCCCGAGCGGGTGCACCTGGGGCTCGCGCGCAGCTTCCAGATCACCCAGGTCCTGCCGAGCTTCACCGTCCTCGAGAACGTCGCCCTCTCGGTGCAGGCGCGGGAGGGCTCGAGCTTCCGCTTCTTCGCGCCGGTCGCGGGCGAGACGGCGCTGAACACCGCGGCGCTGAAGGCCCTGGCCGAGGCGGGGCTCGACGAGCGCGCCGATCTGCCCGCAAGCGCGCTCAGCCACGGCGAGCACCGGCGGCTGGAGCTGGCTATGGCGCTGGCGACCGATCCCAGGACGCTGCTGCTCGACGAGCCGCTCGCGGGCGTCGGCGGCGAGGATGCGGATGCCTTCATCACCCGGCTCATGGGGATGAAGGGGCGGTTCACCATGCTGCTGATCGAGCACGACATGGACGCGGTTTTCCGCCTCGCCGACCGGGTGTCGGTCCTGGTCTACGGCCGGATCATCGCCACCGGCACGCCCGAGGAGATCCGCTCCGACCCGCAGGTCCGCGCCGCCTACCTGGGCGAGGAAGAGGAGGCGGAGGCATGAGCCGTGCGGAGTGCATGAGGGGGCCGCGCGGGGTGGTTCTGGCCATGCCGCACCCGGCGCGCGTCTCCTGGTTGCGGCCTGTCAGCCGCCCCGCCCACCGCGCCGCCACCACGGCGCCCCCCTTGCCACATCACATCCCCGTGCGCGCGTCCCTCGCGCCGCACCCCGGCCTCCCTGCCGCCCGCCGCAAGGCGCGCGGCGCGGGGCCCGTCCGGCCCGGCGCGGCCCCCAAGGCGTCGCACTCGCGCCCGGGGCCCTGCCGCGTGCCGGACGGGCACTTGCCGGAAAGGAGAGGCCCATGCTGACCGTCGAAGCCCTGGAAGCCGCCTATGGCGACAGCCGCATCCTCTTCGGTATCGACCTCTCGGTCGGCCAGGGCGAGGTGGTCACCCTTCTGGGCCGCAACGGCATGGGCAAGACCACCACGGTCAAGTCGATCTTCGGCATGCTGAAGCCCCGGGCGGGCCGGATCAGCATCAACGGCACCGACCTGACCGGCGCCGAGCCGCACCGGGTTGCGCACGCGGGCCTCGGCCTCGTGCCCGAGGGGCGGCAGATCTTCCCGACCCTCTCGGTCGAGGAGAACCTGCGCGCAACCGCGCGGCCGGGCAAATGGGACCTCGCCAAGATCTACGGGCTTTTCCCGCGCCTCGAGGAGCGGCGCCGCAATATGGGCAACCAGCTCTCGGGCGGCGAGCAGCAGATGCTGGCGATCGGCCGGGCGCTGATGACCAACCCCCGGCTGGTGGTGCTGGACGAGGCGACCGAGGGGCTCGCCCCGCTGATCCGCGCCGACATCTGGGCCTGCCTCGAACGGCTCAAGGCCGAGGGCGAGGCGATCCTGGTGATCGACAAGAACGTCGACGCGCTTTGCCGCTTCGCCGACCGCCACGTGGTGATCGAGAAGGGCCGCATCGTCTGGACCGGCAGCACCGCCGACATCCTCGCCACGCCCGACGTGAAGAACCGCTTTTTGCATGTCTGAGCCCAGAAGGAGACACCCATGACCATGCTGCCCGGCGTCACCCGCTCCCATACCGGGATCGACGACATCTCCTGGAACATCCTCGGCCAGACCTATGTGCCGAAGCAGAAAAGCGCCGCCTCCTTCGGCTGGCACGCCACCCTGCCCAAGGGCACCTTCGTGCCGCCGCATATCCACCCCACGCAGGACGAGTTCATCTATGTCCTCGAGGGGCGCTTCAACCTGCTCCTGAACGGGGTCGAGGCCTATGCCGAGCCGGGCGACCTGATCCGCCTGCCGCGCGGCATCCCGCACGGGATCTTCAACAAGACCGACAGCACGATCAAATCGCTGTTCTGGGTGGCGCCCTCGCGGCGGCTCTACGACCTGTTCTGGGCGCTGCACAACCTCGGCCCCGAGGCCAACCCGGCGGATGTGGTCGCGGTCTCGGCGGAACACGAGGTCGACTTCCTGCCGCCCGACGACGAGGACTGAACCCATGCGGGTCCTGATCGCGGGGGCGGGCATCGGCGGGCTCACCACGGCGCTGATGCTGCATGCGCGCGGGGTGCCCTGCGTGCTCTACGAGGCCGCCCGCGAGGTCCGTGAGGTCGGCGTCGGGATCAACGTGCTGCCCCATGCCATCGCCGAGTTCGCCGCGCTGGGGCTGCTGCCCGCGCTCGACCGGGTCGGCGTGCGGACCCGGCGGCTGACCTATCTGACCAAACACGGCCAGGAGGTCTGGTCCGAGCTGCGCGGCATGCACGCGGGCCACGAGGTGCCGCAGTTCTCGATCCACCGCGGACGGCTGCAGAAGGTGCTGCACGACGCGGTGATCGAGCGCCTCGGCCCCGAGGCGGTCCGCACCGGGCGGCGGCTCTCGGGCTTCGTGCAGACCGAGGCCGGGGTCACCGCGCAGTTCACCGACGCGGTGGCGGGCGGAGCCGCCGAGACCACCCGCTCTGAGGTCTTGATCTGCGCCGACGGCATCCATTCCGCCGGGCGCCGGACCTTCTACCCGGGCGAGGGCGCGCCCTCCTGGCAGGGCGTGGTGATGTGGCGCGGCGCCGCCGACTGGCCGATCTGGCAGGACGGCGAGAGCATGGCCATCGGCGGCGGGCTCGGCGGCAAGGTGGTGCTCTATCCGATCGCCCCGCCCGAGGGCGACCGGCAGCTGATGAACTTCGTGGTCAACGTCCGGGTGAAGGATCCCGCCGTGGCGACCCCGCCGCCCGACAACTGGTCGCGGCAGGCGCCGCTCGCGCGGGTGCTGCCGCATGCGCTGCGCTTCTCGGTGCCCGGCATGGACATCGGCGCGCTCGTCCAGGCCGCCCCGGCGATCTACGAATACCCGATGGCCGACCGCGACCCGCTGCCGCGCTGGACCTTCGGGCGGGTGACGCTTCTGGGCGATGCGGCGCATCCGATGTATCCCGTGGGCTCCAACGGCGCGAGCCAGGCGGTGCTCGACGCGCGCTGCCTCGCCGATGCGCTGGCCCGCGCCGAACACCCCCGCGCGGCGCTCTGGGACTACGAGAAGGAGCGCCTGCCGAAGACCGCCGACATCGTGCGCACCAACCGCGCCGGCGGGCCCGAGCGGGTGATCGACGTGGTCGAGAAGCTGGCCCCGGCCGGGTTCCGCGACATCGAGAGGGTGCTGACCGAGGCCGAGCGCCGCGCCATCGTCGGCGGCTACGCGGCCATGGCGGGGTTCTCTGCGGTTCGCGCGCGGCGCTAGGTCCGGCCCCCTGGGCCGGGCGAGAGGCGCTGCCTCTCGCGCTCTCCGAGGTATTTGCACCAGCTGAAGGGCTGGGGGTGGCGCGCCGGGGTCGCGGTTGGCGCGCGGAATGTGAGGGGGGGAAGGGCGGTTGCGCTTCGGGGCGGGGCTGGTCTCAGACCTCGCCGCCAGCGATGGCGATGGCCTGGCCGGTCACGCCTTCGGAGCCGGGGCCGCAGAGCCAGAGGGCGGCGCGGCTGACCTCTTCGGGGCGGATCAGGCGGCGCTGGGGGCTCATCTTCTCCAGGCTCTCGCGGGCGGCCTCGGGGCTCATGCCGGTCTTCTCGGTGATATTGGCGATCGAGCGCTCGGTCATCTCGGTGTCGAGAAAGCCGGGGCAGAGCGCGTTCACCGTCACGCCGGTCCGGGCGAACTCCAGCGCGGCGGATTTCACCATGCCGATCACCCCGTGTTTCGAGGCGGCATAGGCGGAGACATAAGGATAGCCCTTGAGCCCGGCCGAGGAGGCCACGGCGATCAGCCGGCCCCAGGGGGCCTCTTTGCCGAGGCGGCGGGCGGCCTCGCTGAGGGTCAGGAAGGCGCCGGTCAGATTGACCTCGACCATCTGCCGCCAGTCCTCGGCGCTGGTGCGGGTGAAGGGCGCGCTGAGCGAGCTGCCGGCATTGGCCAGGACGATCTCGCAGGGGCCGGTCCTGTCGAACAGCGCCGCGACCGAGGCCGCGTCGGTCACATCGGCGGGGACGGCGCTGATGCCGGGGTGGCTGGCGGCCAGGGCTTCGAGCGGCGCGGCGCGGCGACCGGCGACCCAGACCCGGGCCCCGGCCTCGGCGAAGCGCCGGGCGAGGTCGGCGCCGAGCCCGGTGCCGCCGCCGGTGACCAGCGCGGTCTTGCCACTGAGATCGCTCATACCCGGATCCCCAGGCCCTCGCCGCGCTCGGCGAGGCGACGCATCTGGTCGCGGCCGGGCAGATAGGGCAGGGGCCAGGCGCTCTCCTCGTCCTGCAGGGCGGCGGCGGCATGCAGCGTCCAGTAGGGATCGGCGAGATGCGGGCGGGCGAGGCAGACGAGGTCGGCGCGGCCCGCCATCAGGATCGAGTTGACGTGGTCGGGTTCGTAGATGTTGCCGACCGCCATGGTCGGGATGCCGCGCTCGTTGCGGATGCGGTCGGAGAAGGGCGTCTGGAACATCCGCCCGTAGACCGGCCTGGCCTCGACGCTGGTCTGGCCCGCCGAGACGTCGACGATGTCGACGCCGGCATCGCGGAACATGGCGGCGATCTCCACGGCTTCCTCGCCCTCGACGCCGCGGTCGCCGACCCAGTCGGTGGCGGAGATGCGGACCGACATCGGCTTGGCCTCGGGCCAGGCGGCGCGCATGGCGCGGAAGACCTCGAGCGGGTAGCGCATGCGGTTCTCGAGGGAGCCGCCGTAGTCGTCCTCGCGACGGTTGGAGATCGGCGAGATGAAGGAGGAGATCAGGTAGCCATGGGCGGCGTGCAGCTCGATCATGTCGAAGCCGGCGCGGTCGGCCATCTGTGCCGCGGCGACGAACTCGTCGCGCACCCGGTCCATGTCGGCGCGGTCCATCTCCTTCGGCGCGGCATGGCCCTCGTCCCAGGGGATCGGCGAGGCGGACATGGTGGGCCAGTTGCCCTCGGGCAGCGGCGCGTCCATCTCCTCCCAACCGAGCTGGGTCGAGCCCTTCCGGCCCGAGTGGCCGATCTGCATGCAGAGCTTGGCGTCGGTCTCGGCATGCACGAAACCGGTCAGGCGCCGCCAGGCGGCCTCGTGTTCCGGCGCGTAGAGGCCGGGGCAGCCCGGGGTGATCCGGCCTTCGGGGGAGACGCAGGTCATCTCGACGTAGACAAGGCCCGCACCGCCCTTGGCGCGTTCGGCGTAATGGGCGAAATGCCAGTCGGTCGGGCAGCCGTCCTTGGCCTTGTATTGCGCCATGGGCGAGACCACGACGCGGTTTTTCAGCCGCATGTCGCGCAGTTGGAACGGCGCGAACATCGGCGCGCGGTGCACGCCGTTGGCCCCGGCCTGGGCCTGGAACCATTCCTCGGCCTCGCGCAGCCACTTGGCGTCGCGCAGGCGCAGGTTCTCGTGGCTGATGCGCTGCGAGCGGGTCAGCAGTGAATAGTTGAACTGCACCGGGTCGAGATGCAGGTAGCGCTCGACCTCCTCGAACCATTCGGTGGAGTTGCGCGCGGCGGACTGCAGGCGCAGCACGTCGAGGCGGCGGTCCTCTTGGTAGGTGGTGAAGGCGGCCTCCAGCGTGGGTTTCTCGGTCACCAGTTCGGCCAGCGCGATGGCGCTTTCGAGCGCCAGCTTGGTGCCCGAGCCGATGGAGAAATGCGCCGTCGCCGAGGCGTCGCCCAGAAGCACCACGTTCTCGTGGTGCCAGGTCTCGCAGAGCACCCGGTTGAAGTTCAGCCAGGCCGAGCCGCGCAGGTGCTTCATGTTGGAGATCAGCGCATGGCCGCCGAGGTGATCGGCGAAGATCTCCTCGCAGCGGGCGATCATCTGGTCTTGGTCCATCTGGTCGAAGCCGAGCCCGCGCCAGGTGTCCTCGGCGCATTCGACGATGAAGGTCGCCGTGTCCGCGTCGAACTGGTAGGCATGGGCCCAGATCCAGCCCGCGTCGGTCTTCTTGAAGATGAAGGTGAAGGCGTCGTCGAACTTGGCGTGGGTGCCGAGCCAGACGAACTTGCAGGCGCGGGTGTCGATCTCGGGGCGGAAGGCGTCTTCGTAGGCCTTGCGGGTCTTGGAGTTCACCCCATCGGCGGCGACCACCAGGTCATACTCGCGGCGCAGGGCCTCGATGTCCTCCACTTCGGTCTCGAAGCGCATCTCGACGCCGAGCTCGCGGGCGCGGTCCTGCAGCAGGAGCAGCATGGTCTTGCGCCCGAGCCCGCAGAAACCGTGGCCGGTGGAGGTGATGGCCGTGTCTTCCTTGACCACCTTGATGTCGTCCCAATAGGCGAAATGGCCGCGGATCGCGGCGGCGCTCTTGGGGTCGTTCTTCTCGAGGTTGTCGAGGGTCTCGTCCGAGAGCACCACGCCCCAGCCGAAGGTGTCGTCGGCGCGGTTGCGCTCGATCACCACGACCTCGGCCTCGGGCTGGCGCAGCTTCAGGCTGATGGCGAAATACAGGCCGGCGGGGCCGCCGCCCAGACAGACGGTCTTCATCGCCTTGTCCTCCCAGTAGACTGTCTTCGACACTCCCAAACCCGGGCAATCATTTCAAGCCTAAAACTTTAGGCTTGAAATTTTTAGCCCGGGCGGGGACATTGACAGGGTCACGCGCGGGATCCGCGCGCCCATGCGTGGCAGGACCTAGCGCGCTTTGCCGGAAAGGACCGCCCGATGCTTCGAACTGCCGCGACAGGGAGCTGAGCCATGGCCGCCTTCGAGCACCGCATCCCGGTGATGTTCCAGCATTGCGACCCCGCGGGGATCGTCTTCTACCCGCGCTATTTCGAGATGATCAACGCCACGGTCGAGACCTTCTTCGCCGAGGCCGTGGGCTGGTCCTTCGGCCAGATGCATGTGGCCGAGCGCGTCGGCGTGCCGGCGGGCAAGATGGAGACCGACTTCCACGCCCCCTCGCGGCTGGGCGACGTGCTCGACTGGCGCCTCACGGTGCAGCGCATCGGCGGGGCGAGCCTCGATCTCGAGATCGCGGCCAGCGCCGAGGGCGAGCCGCGGCTGACCGCCCGGGTGACGCTGATCCTGGTCGACCTCGACCATATGACCTCGCGCCGCTGGCCCGAGCCGCGCCGCTCGATACTGGAAACCTACAAGGAGGAGTGAGGCCGTGGCCCTGATCCCCATCCATCCCGAGGGCTGGAAGCCCGCCAAGGGCTACGCCAACGGCATCCTGGCCGAGGGCCGCACGCTCTATGTCGGCGGGCAGATCGGCTGGAACGCCCAGCAGGTCTTCGAGACCCATGACTTCATCGGGCAGATGTCCCAGGCGCTGCGCAACATCGCCGCCGTGGTCGAAGAGGCCGGCGGCAGCGTGGAGCATGTCACCCGGCTGACCTGGTATGTGACCGACAAGACGGAATACCTCGCCCGCCAGAAGGAGATCGGCGCGGCCTATCGCGCGGTCATGGGCTATCATTTCCCGGCCATGACCATGGTCGTGGTCGCCGCCCTGATCGAGGACGAGGCGCTGGTCGAGATCGAGGCCACCGCCGTCCTGCCCGCCTGAGCGCCGCGCCGCCGGACCGGCTGGGTCCGGCCCCGGCCGCGCCTAGGCCCGACATCCTGCCCCCGGGCGCCCGAGCGGCGCCCGCCACGCCCGCCCCGGAGCCCGCCCATGTCCGATCCCTACAACCCCGAAGACGACGGCGCGCAAATGTCCTTCGACCGGGACATGAGCTACGGCGATTACCTCGGGCTCGACCGCATCCTTACCGCCCAGGCGCCCCTGTCGACGGCGCATGACGAGATGCTCTTCATCATCCAGCACCAGACCAGCGAGCTCTGGATGAAGCTGGCGCTGCACGAGTTGAACGCCGCGCGCGAGGCCATCGCGGCGGGGGCCTTCCAGCCCGCCTTCAAGGTGCTCTCGCGGGTGGCGCGGATCTTCGATCAGCTCAACTCGGCCTGGGACGTGCTGCGCACCATGACGCCCAGCGACTACACGACCTTCCGCGAGAGCCTCGGCAAGTCCTCGGGCTTCCAGTCGCATCAATACCGGCTGATCGAATACGTGCTGGGCAACCGCAACCTGAACCTGATGAAGGTGCACGACCACCGCCCCGACGTGCTGGCGCTGCTCGAGGGCGAGCTGGCGCGGCCCTCGCTCTACCACGTCACGCTCGAGGCGCTGGCCGGAGCGACCGGCCACAGCCTGCCGGACGCGGCCTACCAGCGCCGCGCGCCGCACGCCCATGTGCCCGAGGTCGAGGCCGCCTGGCGCGAGGTCTACCTTGACACCACCCGCTACTGGACGCTCTACGAGCTGGCCGAGAAGCTGGTGGACCTGGAGGATTACTTCCGCCGCTGGCGGTTCAACCATGTCACCACCGTCGAACGCGTGATCGGTTTCAAGCGCGGCACCGGCGGGACGAGCGGCGTGGTGTATCTGCGCAAGATGCTGGACGTGGAGCTTTTTCCCGAGCTCTGGAGCGTCCGAGGAGGACTTTGAGACATGCCCACCGTGACCCGCAAGGAGATGTTCCACCTGCCCGAGGGCGTGATCTATCTCGACGGCAATTCGCTCGGCCCCCTGCCGCGCGCCGTGGCGCAGCGCACCGCGACGATGATGCGCGAGGAATGGGGCGAGATGCTGATCCGGGGCTGGAACGCGGCTGACTGGATGGGCCAGCCCGCCCGCGTCGGCGACCGGGTGGCGGGGCTGATCGGCGCGCCACAGGGCTCGGTGGTCATGGGCGACACGCTCTCGATCAAGGTCTACCAGGCGCTGGCCGCGGCGCTGGCGATGCGGCCCGACCGGCGGGTGGTGATCTCGGACAGCGGCAACTTCCCGACCGATCTTTACATGGCCGAGGGGCTCTTGCGGACCCTGGGGCGGGGCCACGAGCTGCGCGTGGTCGCCCCCGAGGAGGTGACCGAGGCCATGGGCCCCGAGGTCGCCGCCGTCATGCTGACCGAGGTCGACTACCGCACCGGGCGGCGGCACGACATGGCGGCGCTGACCCGCGCCGCGCAGGACGCCGGCGCGGTGATGATCTGGGACCTCGCCCATAGCGCCGGGGCGCTGCCGGTGGATCTGACCGCCTCGGGCGCGGAGTTCGCGGTAGGCTGCACCTACAAGTATCTCAACGGCGGCCCCGGGGCCCCGGCCTTCATCTACGTGCGCCCCGATCTCGCCGAAGAGGCGCAGCCCGCGCTGCAGGGCTGGCTCGGCCATGACGCGCCCTTCGCCTTCGACCTCGACTACCGCCCCGCGCCGGGGATCGAGCGGATGCGCGTCGGCACGCCCCCGGTGCTGCAGATGACCGCGCTGGAAGAGGCGCTGCGGGTCTGGGACTCGGTCTCCATGGAGGATGTCCGCGCCGAGGCCGTGGCGCTGATGGAGCGCTTCATCTCCGGCGTCGAGGCGCGCTGCCCCGGGCTGGAGCTTGCCAGCCCGCGTGACCCGGCGCAGCGCGGCAGCCAGGTCTCCTTCCGCTTCCCCGAGGGCTACGCCGCCATGCAGGCGCTGATCGCCCGCGGGGTAATCGGCGATTTCCGCGCGCCCGACATCATGCGCTTCGGCTTCACCCCGCTTTACCTCGACGCCGGCGACATCGACGCGGCGGTCGAGGTCATCGCCGAGGTGATCGGCGAGGAGCTCTGGCGCGCCGAGGAATACCAGAGCCGCGCGCGGGTGACCTGAGCTGGGGGGGCCGATGAAGCGCCCGATCGGGCGGCGGAGGCACGCCCCGCGCCCGCCCATCGCGGGCTGAAAACGCCCCGTCGGCAATCCTCTGCCGAATCCCTCTGGAATCAGCCGCTTCGCCTTGATTCGCGCGATAGTCACCTCGCAGCGGGGTGATTCGTTTCCGCGACCACTGCCCGTTTCCGCGGCAGATGCTGCGGCGCATGGGTCACAGTTCGTGTCATATTCACGTTTTGCTTGCAGCGCGAACACGGCTTCCCGCCCGCCGGGACCGACCGCATTCACCAATGTTTCAAGGGCTTGGGCAAATCTGCCACGGTTTTTCCGGCTCTCTCCGAGGGCCGGATCCCGGTCAAGGTCAGGCTTACCGGAGTAGACGGACAACCCGGCAGCTTTTATACCGATTACGCCTCGTCAACGGCTCTTGAAATTGGACGAGGCGGACCCAGGGGCTGCCCCTGCTGCCGGGAGTTTTTATGATGTCGGACCGTCGTTTTGGTCGGGAAAGTCAGGCGCTTCTGCGCGAACGCGTGAAAGACGGCATGGCCGCCCTGAAAGAGGGCGACATCGACAGCGCCCGGGACATTTTCACCGACCTTCTCGAGGCGCAGCCCGATCTTGCGGTCGCCCACCTGGGCCTTGGCCGGGTCTTCGAAAAGCTCGACGACCCCCAGCGCGCGCTCGAGCACTTCCAGGAGGCCCAGGCGCTGAAGCCCGACCTCGTGCCGGCGCAAATCCTGAGCGCGGGCATGCTGGGCAAGCTCGGCGACACCGACGAGGCCATGGCCGAGCTGGAAACCGCCATTCACCTCGATCCCACCGCCTCGGCGGCCTACCTGCGCAAGTCGCGGCTGCTGCAGCAGAAGGGCCGCCCTGAAGAGGCGCTGGCGCTCCTGCGCGACGCGGTGCTGCACAATCCCCAGGAGGTCCGGCTGCGCATGGCGCTGGCGACGCATCTCGCCAAGGCCGGCGAGACCTCGGCCGCCGCCGAGGAGCTGCGCCGCGTCTCCGAGATCAACCCCGACCTCTGGATGCCGCATTTCCAGCTCGGCCGGATCTACCGCGAAGAGGGCGATCTTTCCGCCGCCCGCGAGGCGCTCGACCGCGCCGCGGCGCTGGCGCCCGACCGGGTGCCGGTGCACCAGGCCTTGGGCCAGGTGCAAAGCGAGCTCGAGGATCACGCCCAGGCGCTCAAGAGCTTCGACCGCGCCATCTCGCTCAAGCCCAACAACCTGCGCGCCACGATCCGCGCCGCCCAGGCCCGCGCCCAGACCGGGCGCCACCGCGACGCGCTGGCCATGCTGACCAAGCTTGGCCCGAAGG
This sequence comes from Roseivivax sp. GX 12232, assembly GCF_021272185.1. Lineage (GTDB taxonomy): Bacteria > Pseudomonadota > Alphaproteobacteria > Rhodobacterales > Rhodobacteraceae > Roseivivax. Next base: position 127,886 of record NZ_JAJSEC010000005.1, on the reverse strand, counting down.
CGCGGCGCTCGGGCTTCGTGCAGAAGGCGCTGGGCGACGTCTACCTGGCGATGGAGCGCAACCGCGACGCGGTGGATTGCTACCGCGCCGCGATCCTGAACTCCGCGCAGCTCTGCGAGGCGCATCCCGAGCTCAAGACCCTGGCCGAGGCCGAGGTGCCCGAGGATGCCGCCGCCCATGCCGTTCTTCTGCGCGACAGCATCGCGCAGAAGCTTTCGGCCCGGCAGGAGCGGGGCGGTGACCGGCGCGACGCGCTCCGGGCGCGGCTCGCGGCCCGCCGCGAAGCGGCCGCCGGCTGAGGAGGGGCGCGGGATGCCTCGCAACCTCGTCCTCATCACCTACGATTCCTGCCGGTATGACAGCGTCATGGCCGCTGCGGCGCCGAACCTGCGGCGTCTGGGCGAGATCGAGCAGCGCCATGCCTATGCCTCCTGGACGGCGCCCTCGCATTACACCTTCATGATGGGGCTGGTGCCGCATCTCGCGCCCGCCAAGGTCTATGCCTCCGAGGTCTACAAGGAGGATTTCGCCAAGTGGTCCGACCGGCTCGAGATCCCCGATCTCGCCTTCGAGACCTTCCTGCCGCAGCTCTCGCTGCCGGGCATGCTGCGGCAATACGGCTACCGCACCGTGGCGCGGGTCTCGATGCCGGTCTTGAACCCGCAGACGGTGATCTCGAACGCCTTTGACGACTACAAGCTCATGTCGAACCACAATGATTTCGCCGGCATGATCGAGGAAATCAGCTTTTCCCGGGACCATCCGAGCTTCCATTTCCTGAACCTTGGAGAGACCCATTACCCCTATATGCTCAAGGACGAGGCCCTGCCGCATATCTCGGGGCTGCACGGGGTGGCCAAGACCCTCGCGCAGGGCGGCGACGCGGGCGGGCGGGTCTGTCCCGGCAAGGCGATGAGCCTTGATGAATTCTTCTCGGACGAGGTGATGCGCGGTCTGCACCAGCAGCAGATCCGCTGCGTCGACTACCTCGACGAACTTCTGGGGGCGCTTTTCGACAAGGCGCCGTCCAACACCTGGTTTATGATCATGGGCGACCACGGCGAGGCCTTCGGGGAAGGGGGCTATTTCGGGCACGGGCCGGTCATGCACGACAAGGTATTCGAGGTCCCCTTCGTGGAGGGGGCACGGCCGAGAAAGGCCAGTTTGATGTGATGTATTAGCACGGGCCGTCGCCCCGTCGGGGCCGCGTCCGGTGTGTCATAGGGGAGCGGAACGATGGCACATGACGACGACGACAAGCGCCGGGCGGCGCTGGAACGGCTGCGCGAACGGCGCGGTCCCGGGGCGGCGCAGCGGCCCTTTCTGAACAACCAGGGTGTCGGCGGCGGCGGCGGCGCGGCGGGCCCGGGCGGAGAGCGCGGCGCCTTCCTGCGCAAGATGCTGGCCGAACGCCAGGCCGGCGGCGGCGGTGCCGCGGGTGGTGGCCTCGGTGGCGGCGGCGCGCTTGGCGGCGGCGGTCTGGGCGGCGGTGGCCTCGGCGGCGGCGGTCTGCGTGAACGTCTGAAGGCCCGCGCGGCGGGCGGCGGCGGGCTTGGCGGTGGCGCCGGGCTTGGCGGCGGCGGTCTCGGCGGCGGGCTTGGGGCCCGGCTCGCGGGCGGCGGTGCCGGGGCTGCCGGCGGCGCGGGCGGCGGCCAGGACCGGCCGCTTCTCCGGCGGCTCCTGGCCGAGAAGGCCGGCGGCGCGGGCGCAGGGGCTGCGGGCGGTGGCGGTGCGGCTCCGGCCCCCGGCCAGCTGCGCGAGGCGCTGGAAGAGCGCATCGCCAAGCTCCAGGCCCGGCTCGACGCACTCGAGGGCGCCCAGTCCCAGGACAGCGACATTCCCGACGCGGAGGTGACGGAGACCACCCCGCCCCCGGCCGCGGCCAAGAAAACCTGACAGGAGCGCCATATCTCGGCGGCATCCGGAGACGCGACATGACCCATCCCTTCGGCATTCTCGTTCTGACCCCCGCCGGGACCGGCGATCCGTCACTGGCCATCGCGGCGCAGCGCGCGGGCCGCATCGGGGTCTTCAATGCCGAACTGCCGCTGGCCGAGGGCGCGCTCGAGGCCGGGCTCGACCGGCTGGCCGAGGCGGCGCCCGGGGGATGGGGCCTGCAGATCACCGACCTCGACGCGGCGACGCGGCTTGCCGGGCTCTACAAGGCGCGCGGGCTGGGGCTGGTGATCCTGCCCGCCGAGGCGGCGCTGGCGGCGCCCGAGCCGCTGGGCGCCCTGCGCGCGGCGGGGCTCACGGTCCTGCTGGAAGCCATCGCCTGGGACGACCGGCTTGCCGGTCCGGCGGCGGCCCAGGGCGTCGTCCTCAAGGGCCACGAGGCCGGCGGACGGGTCGGCGAGGCGACCACATTCATCCTGCTGCAACAGGCCCGCGCGGCGGGGGCCGCGACGGTCTATGCCCGCGGCGGCATCGGGCTGCATTCGGCCGGCGCGGTGCGCGCCGGGGGCGCGGCGGGCGTGGTGCTCGACGATCAATGCCTGATGCTGCGCGAATGCGCGCTGGGCGAGGCGCTGGCCCCGGTGCTGGCGCGGATGACCGGCGGCGAGACCGCGCTGATCGAGGGCCGCGCGGGCATCCGCTGGCGCGGCGTCGAGGCGCCGGGCCGCCAGGCCGCCGCCGGGCTGCGCGCGGCGCTGGCCGCTGCGGAAAGCGCCGGGGCTGAGGCGACCCGCGCCGAAGTGGCCTTCGGCTGGGACCTCGCCGCGGGCCAGCTCGCGCCCATGGGCCAGGCCGCGGCCTTCGCGCCGGACCTCGCACAGCGCTACGGCGGGCTCGGACGGCTCTGCGCGGCGCTCGACCGGCTTTCCGCCGAAGCGGTGGCCCGCGCCGCCGATACCGACATTCTTGGCGCAGGCACACCGCTGGCCGCCGACCATGGCACCGAGTTTCCCATCGTCCAGGGGCCGATGACGCGGGTCTCGGACACCGCGCCTTTCGCGCAATCCGTGGCCGAGGGCGGCGCCCTGCCGATGGTGGCGCTGGCGCTGATGCGCCCGGCCCAGGCCGATACGCTGCTGGCGGATGTGGCCCAGCGGCTCGCGGGCAAGCCCTGGGGCGTCGGGCTCCTGGGCTTCGCGCCCTCGCAGCTGGTCCAGGAACAGGTGGCGGTGGCCCGAAAACACGGGCCCGCCTTCGCGTTGATCGCGGGCGGGCGTCCCGACCAGGCCATCGCGCTCGAGGGCGATGGCATCCCCTCCTACCTGCATGTGCCCTCGCCCCGGCTTCTGTCGATGTTCCTCGAACAGGGCGCGCGGCGGTTCGTCTTCGAGGGCCGCGAATGCGGCGGCCACGTTGGGCCGATGTCCTCGCTGGTGCTCTGGGACAACATGGTCCGCACCCTGCTCGAGGAGGTGCCCGACAAGAAGACCGCCGCCGAGATTTCGGTGCTTTTCGCGGGCGGCATCCATGACGCGGCTTCGGCGGCCATCGTCGGCGCCTTCGCCGCGCCGCTGGCCGCGCGCGGGGTCAAGGTCGGCGTGCTGATCGGCACCGCCTACCTCTTCACCGAAGAGGCCGTGCGCGACGGCGCCATCGCCGAGACCTTCCAGGACACGCTGCTCGCCTGCTCCGAGACGGTGACGCTGGAGACCGGCGCGGGCCATGCCAGCCGTGCCGCGCTCACGCCCTTTGCCGAGGAATTCGCCGCCAAGCGCCGGGCGCTCGAGGCCGCGGGCACCGGTGCCGAGGACATGCGCGAGGAGCTGGAGAGCCTGACGCTCGGCCGGCTGCGCATCGCCTCCAAGGCGACCGAACGCCAGGGCGACGCGCTGCGCGAGGTGCCGGTCGACCGCCAGCAGGCCGAGGGCATGTATATGATCGGCCAGGTCGCCCAGCTCCGGCACGGGCTGACCGACATCCGCAGCCTGCACCGCGGCATCTGCGAGGAGGGCGCCGCCCGCCTGCGCGAGATCGCCGGCACCGCCACCGAGGACCGGGGCCCCGCGCGGCCCAGGACCCCCGAGCCCGCCGATATCGCCATCGTCGGCATGTCGGCGCTTCTGCCGGGCGCGCGTGACCTGCGGGAATACTGGGAGAACCTGCTCGACGGGCGGGCGGCGATCTCGGAGATCCCGGCGCACCGCTGGGACTGGCGCATCTACTTCGACCCCGATCCCAGCGTGCCGGACAAGATCTATTCGCGCTGGGGCGGCTTCCTCGAGGACATGCCCTTCGACCCGATGGCCTATGGCATCCCGCCGCGCGCGGTGAAGTCGCTCGATCCCTTGCAGCTGATGACGCTGGAGGTGGCGCGGCGCTGCCTCGACGACGCAGGCCTGACCGGCGCCGCCGGGATCGAGGGGCCGCGGCTGCGGACCTCGGTGATCCTCGGCGCCTCGGGCGGGGCGGGGGACGTGGGCGCGCAATACGCCGTGCGCTCCGAGATGCCGCGCTTCCTCGGCGGGATCGACCCGGAGGCGGCGGGCTATCTGCCGGAATGGACCGAGGACAGCTTCGCCGGGATCCTGCTCAACGTCGCCGCCGGGCGCACCGCCAACCGGCTCGATTTCGGCGGGGTGAACTACACCGTCGACGCGGCCTGCGCCTCGTCGCTCGCGGCGGTCTACCAGGGCGTGCTCGAGCTTGAGACCGGGCGCTCGGACATGGTGCTGGCCGGGGGCATCGACACCGTGCAGGGCCCCTTCGGCTACCTGTGTTTCTCCAAGACCCGGGCGCTCAGCCCGCGCGGGCGCTGCGCCTCCTTCGAGGCCGGGGCCGACGGCATCGCGATCTCCGAGGGGCTCGCCATGGTGGCGCTGAAGCGGCTCGCCGATGCCGAGCGCGACGGCGACCGCGTCTACGCGGTGATCAAGGGCGTCGGCGGCTCCTCGGACGGCAAGGCCAAGTCGATGACCGCCCCGCATCCCGACGGGCAGATCCGCGCGCTCAGCCGCGCCTACGAGATGGCGGGCTACGGGCCCGAGACGGTGGGCCTTTTCGAGGCGCATGGCACCGGCACCGTGGTCGGCGACACCGCCGAGATGGAGACCGTGACCCGGCTTCTGACCTCGGCCGGGGCGGCGCCGCGCTCGGCGGCGATCGGTTCGGTCAAGACCCAGATCGGCCATACCAAGGCCGCAGCGGGCATCGCGGGCATGATCAAGGCGGCCTTGGCCTGTCACCACGGCGTGCTGCCGCCGCATGGCCGCGAGGGCGCGCCGAACGAGAAGCTCCTGGAGGAAGAGCTGCCGCTCTACCTCGTCGACCGCGCTCGGCCCTGGAACGCGGGCGCGCTGCCGCGCCGGGCCGGGGTCTCGGCCTTCGGCTTCGGCGGCACGAACTTCCACGTCACGCTGGAGGAACACGACGCCAAGCGCGCGATCCCGGCGCTCCGGCCCGCCGCGCGGCGGCGCTGGCCGCATGAGCTTCTGGTCTGGCGCGGCGCCTCGGCGCGCGGCGTGGTCCAGCAGATCCGCGCCCAGCTCGACCGGCTGGGGCAAGGCTGGGCACCGGAGCTGGCCGACCTCGCGCGCAGCCTCTGGGAAGCCGCGCCCGCCTCGGGGCTGACGGCGACGCTGGTGGTCTCGGACCCCGCGACGCTGGCGGCGCGCATGGGCGCGCTGATCGCCGCGCTGGAAGAGGGCGGCAAGCTGCCCCCGGGTGCGAGCTGGTCCGAGGCCCCGCGCCTGGCCTCCGGCGGCAAGCTCGCGCTGATCTTCCCCGGCCAGGGCAGCCAATACCCCGAGATGTTCGCCGATCTCGCGACGCTGCTGCCCGAGCTCTCCGAAAGCCTGGCCGAGGCCGACGCCGCGCTGGGCGAGCCGCTCAGCCGGGCGATCCTGCCCGAGGCCGCCTATGACGCCGAGGCCCGTGCCGCCGCTGCCGCCGCGCTGACCCGCACCGACATGGCGCAGCCCGCGCTGGGCGCGGTCGAGGCCGGGCTCTGGGCGCTGCTCGAGGGGCTGGGACTGCGCGCCGACATGGCCGCCGGGCACAGCTACGGCGAGTTTGTCGCCCTGCATGCCGCCGGCGCGCTGACGCGCGGCGACTTGATCAAGCTGTCGCGGGCCCGCGGCCGCTTCATGGTCGAGGCGGGCGAGGGCGCGGATCTTGGCACCATGGCCGCCGTGCGCGCGCCCCGGGCCCGGATCGAGGCGCTGATCGAGGGCATCGAGGGGCTCTGCGTGGCCAACCACAACGCGCCCGAGCAAAGCATCCTCTCGGGCAGCCGCGCCGCCATCGAGGAGGCCCGCGCCAAGGCAGAGGGGGAGGGCCTGTCGGTCCGGCTCCTGCCGGTGGGCGCGGCCTTCCATTCGCAGATCGTCGCCCCCGCCGAGAAGCGGCTGGCGGGCTTCCTGAACAAGCTGCCGGTCGCCGCGCCGCGCTTCCCGGTCTACGCCAATACCACCGCCGCGCCCTATGACCCCGAACCCAAGGCCGTGCGCCGCACGCTGGCGCGGCAGCTCTCGCGCCCGGTGGAATTCGTGGCCGAGGTCGAGGCCATGCACCGCGACGGTGCCCGGGTCTTCCTGAGCGTCGGGCCCAAGGCCGCCCATGCCGGCATGGTCCGGCAGATCCTGGGCGAGGCCGATCACGCCGCCATCGTTACCGACGACGAGGAGGGCGGCCTGAAGGGTGTCCTCGCGGCGCTGGGGCAGCTTCTGTCCGAAGGCGCGTCGCTCGACCTCGCGCGGCTCTTCCGCGGCCGCGACGCGCGGATCGTGGCGCTGAAGGGCGCGATCGAGCTGCCCGAGGCCCCGGGCCGCAACATCTGGATGCTGAACGGCTCGGGCGCCCGCCCGGCCGACGGCCCGCCGCTGCCGGTGCTGACCCTCGAGGAGATCGAGGCCCGCAAGGCCGCCGCCCCCGCATCCGCCCCCGAGACCCCCGGTGCCGCGCCCCTGACCGGCGTGACGCTTCCGCCCCTCGCGCCCGCTGCCGGCGCGTCCCACGCCCCCGCCAGCATGGCGGGCGCTCCGACTGGCCCCGGAAAGGAGACCATCATGGACCAGAGCCCGCAGGACCTGTCTCGTAGCGAGGCGGTCTATCCTCAGACCTTCGACAGTCCGGCCGAGGCGATCATGGCCGGGTTCCAGTCCACCATGACGCGCTTCCTGGAGATCCAGGAGCGGGTGATGCTCGCGAGCCTCGGGGCCGGTGTCCCGATGCGCAGCGCGCGTCCCGCCCGGCCCATGGCCCGGCCCGTGGCTGCGGCACCCCAGGCGGTGCTGAGCGCCCCGGCCCAGGCCCCGGCGCCCGCGCCGCAGCCCGCGCCCGCTGCCGTCACCGCGCCGGTCGCGCCGCCGCCGGCCCAGCCCTCGGCGCCCGTGCCCCCGGCGCAGCCCGCCGCCGCCTCGGCCCCGCCGGCACCCGCACCTGCGCCGAAGCCCGAGGCACCCGCCGCAAGCGCCGGCCTCGACCGCGAGGGCATCACCGCGCTGCTTCTCGAGATCGTCGAGGACCGCACTGGCTACCCCTCGGACATGCTCGACCTCGAGCAGGGCATCGAGGCCGACCTCGGCATCGACTCGATCAAGCGGCTCGAGATCGTGGGCGCGCTGGTCAAGGCGCTGCCCGCGCCGCAATCCGCGGCGGCCGCGCCGATCGGCGAGACGCTGAACGCCCAGAAGACGCTGGGCGCCATCGTCGAGACGCTGACCGCGCATCTCGAAAAGGAAGGGGCGCCGGTCCCTTTTGATCCCGCCGGGGCGGAGAATGCGGAGCGCGCGGATGCGCCCCGACCGCCCCGGTTCGTCATCACCGCCGAGGCCCAGCCGGGCCCGGCGACGGCCCCCCTGCCGAAGGGGCTCTACCTGCTGACCCGCGATGCGGGCGGCGTGGCCGAGGCGCTGGCCGCCCGGATCGAGGCGGCGGGGGCCAAGGCGCGGCTGCTGACCGCCGAGGAGGCCGCCGCGCCCGAGGCGCTCGAGGGGGCCCCCGCGGGCCTCGTGCATCTCGCGCCGCTCGACGCCGCGCCGCTCGTGCTCGAGGCCGGGCGCGACGCCTGGCGCGACGCGCTCGCGCGCTCCGAGAAAAGCGCCTACCGGCTGGTCCGGGCTCATGCGGAAGGGCTGAAGCAGGGCCGGGTGGTCTTCGCCTCGGCGCTGGGCGGCGACTTCGGGCGCAGTGGGGCCCGGGGGCTGATGCTCGCGGGCGGGGCCACCGGCCTGGCCAAGTCGCTGCGCGAGGAATGGCCCGATGCGCGCACCCGGGCGGTGGACTTCGACCCCGCGCTCGCGCCCGATGAGATGGCCGCGCGGCTCTTCGACGAGCTCTCCGCCCCCGAGGGCCGGATCGAGGTCGGCTACCCCGAGGGGCAGCGCCACGTCTTCCGCAGCCGCCCCGAGGAGGTCGCCGACCGTCCCGCCCGCGACCTGCCGCCCGGCGCGCTGATCCTCGCCACCGGCGGCGCGCGGGGCATCACCGCCGAGGTGCTGCGCCCCTTCGCCCGCGCCGGTGCCCGGCTGGTGCTGATCGGCCGCTCCGAGCCGCCGGGGCGCGAGGCGCCCGAACTGGCGGCGCTGGCCGATGCCGGGGCGCTGCGCCGCCACCTCGCCGGCGCGGCCAAGGCCCGGGGTGAGAAACCCACACCCGCCGCCATCGACCGCGCCATCTCGGTGATCCAGCGCGACCGCGAGATCCGCGCCAACCTCGCCGATCTCGCAGCGCTTGGGGCCGCCTCCGTCGACTACCGCGCCTGCGACATGGCCGATCCCGCCGCCGTCGCGGCGCTCCTGGCCGAGCTCGGCCCGGTCCACGGCGTGCTGCACGGCGCCGGCGTGATCGAGGACCGCCGCATCGAGGACAAGACGCCCGAAAGCTGGGACCGCGTGGTCGAAACCAAGGTCATGGGCGCGCTGGCGCTGGCCGCCGGGCTCGACGCCGCGCCGCCGGCCTTCTGCGCGCTGTTTGCCTCGGTCGCCGGGCGCTACGGCAACTCCGGGCAGACCGATTACGCCACCGCCAACGAGCTTCTGAACCGCATCGCCGCGGCGCTGTCGGCGCGCTGGCCGGACTGCCGGGCGCTGGCGGTGAACTGGGGCCCCTGGGATGCCACGAAGTTCGGCGCGGGCATGGTCTCGGAGGCCGTGCGCGCCAAGTTCGAGGCCCAGGGCGTGACGCTGGTGCCTTCCGAGGGCGGCGCCGCGGCCTTTTACGACGAGATCCTGCGCGCCCCCGAGGGTGTCTCCGAGGTGACCTTGGGCGCCGGCCCCTGGGAGCGGCACGAGACCGACCGCGCGGGCGGCGAGCCCGCGCCCCCCGCCGCGACGCCGACACCCCAGCGCGCCGCGCGCGACAGTGCCTTCCCGCTTCTGCCCGATCCCCGGCCCGCGCCCGCGCCGCGCGGCGGCACCGCCATCGCCCGGCGCTTCGCGCTGGCCCAGGACCCCTGGATCGGCGCGCATCGCATCGGCGGCACGCCGGTCGTGCCGCTGGCCTGCGCCGCCGAGACCTGCGCCGAGGCCGCCCGCGCGATCTGGCCCGACTGGCGGGTGGCGGGGCTCTCGGACCTGCGCGTGCTCTCGGGGCTGAAGCTCGACGAGGATGCCGACCGCGAGGTGCTGCTGGTCGGAACCTCGGCGGAACACGGCGATCCCACGGGCTTTGCCGCCCGGGTCGACATGAAGGCCGCCGAGGCCCCGCATCGCGGGTATTACCGCGCCTCAGCGATCCTGCGCCCGACGAAAGGCGCCGCCCCGCTCGAGGGCGCCGAGGAGCTGGCCCATGACCTCTTGATGACCCGCGCCGGGTCCGCGGGGCTGACCGCCCGGGGCGCCTACCGCGAGATGCTGTTCCACGGCTCCGAATACCAGCGGGTGAAAGAGATCCTCGGGCTCGACACCGGCGGCGTGACCGCCCGCGTCGCCCCGAGCCCGCCGGGCAGCTTCGGCCCGGGCACCGGCTGGCTGGTCGATCCGGGGCTTCTCGACGCCGTGGCGCAGCTGGCCTGGGTCTGGTCCATGGTCACCCGCAAGGCGCCCGCGCTGCCCAATGCCATCGCGCGGCTGGTGCCGATCGGCGCCGGGCGCCCGGCCCGGATGGTGCTGCGGATGCGCCCGGAGGCGCAGGCGCCGCAGGTGCTTTTCGACGCGGTGGTGACCGATGAGGACGACCAGCCGGTCTTCCTGGCCGAGGGCTTCGAATGCACCTCTGACGCGGGCCTCGCGCGCTTTGCGGGCTTCAAGGGCGAGATCCTCTCGGATGTGGTCGGCGACCGGCGCGCCGAGGCCGCCGAATGACGCGGCCCGCCAAGGGGCAGGGCGACATCGCCATCGTCGGCATGGCCGGCATGTTCCCGGGCGCCGGGGACATCCACCGCTACTGGGCCAATATCTGCGCCAAGCTGGATTTCGTCGGCGACCCGCCCCCCGACTGGGAGGCGGCGCGCTACCTCGGGGCCGAGGGCCCCTCGAAGATCCCCACCGCGCGCGGCGGCTACCTGGGCGAGGCCTTCGCCGCCGATCCCGTCGACCTCGGGGTCATGCCCTCTTCGGTGGACGGCAGCGAGCCCGACCAGTTCGTCGCCCTGCGCATCGCCCAGGCGGCGCTCGAGGACGCGCGGCAGGGGCAGATCAACGCCGAGCGCACCGGGGTCATCGTCGGCCATTCGACCTATCTGCACCGCGGCAACGCGGCTGTGGTGCAGCACGGGGTGGTGCTTGACCAGACCCGCGAGCTGCTGGGCCAGCTCATGCCCTGGGCCGATCCCGCGACACTCGACCGGGTGCGCGCCGAGATGGCCCGCCGCCTGCCGCCCTTCAACGCCGACATCGCGCCGGGGCTTGTGCCCAACGTGCTTTCGGGGCGGATCGCCAACCGGCTGAACCTGAACGGGCCGAACTATATCCTGGATGCGGCCTGTTCCTCGTCGATCCTGGCGGTCAACGCCGCGATGATCGAGCTGCGCGCCGGACGGTCGGACATGATGATCGCCGGCGGGGTCAACGCCTCGATCCCGGCCGAGGTCTACATGGTCTTCAACCAGCTCGGCGCGCTGTCGGGTGCGGGCCATGTCCGCCCCTTTGCCGAGGGCGGGGACGGCACACTTCTGGGCGAGGGGCTGGGCCTGCTGGTCCTGAAGCGCCGCGCCGAGGCCGAGGCGGCGGGCGACCGGATCTACGCGATCCTCAAGGGCGCCGGCCAGTCGAGCGACGGCAAGGGCTCGGGCCTTCTCGCGCCCCGGCTCGAGGGCGAGCGCCTGGCCATCGAACGCGCGATCGCGGATGCGGGCAGCGCCGAGACGCCGCCCGGCCTGATCGAGGCGCATGGCACCGGCATCCCGCTGGGCGACCGCACCGAGATCGGCGCGCTCTCGCATGTGCTGGGCGCAAGGGCGCCCTCGGGGTTGCCGACCACGGCCATCGGCTCGGTGAAGTCGATGATCGGCCATTGCATCCCCGCCGCCGGGGCGGCCGGCCTGATCAAGACGGCGCTGGCGCTTTATCACAAGACCCTGCCGCCGACCCTGGGCGACAAGGTGCGCGCGGGCATCGGCATCGAGGAGACGCCGATCTACGTCAACACCGAGACCCGTCCCTGGATCGCGCCGCCGGGCGCGCCACGCCGCGCCGCGGTCAATGCCTTCGGCTTCGGCGGGGTCAATTCCCACGCGGTCCTCGAGGAGGCCGAGCCCGAAGAGGCACCCTTGCGCGCCTTCGGGGCGACGCCCGCCAACTGGGCGCGCGAGCTGGTGGTGCTGGCCGCCCCGGATCTGCCCGCGCTGGCGGCCGCCGCCCGGCACCTGGCGGAGCGGGTGAGCCTGCGCGACGATGCCTCGCTGGCGCAGATCGCGGCCTATGCAGCCGCGCAGGCCGGGCAGGCCGGAGAGGGCCCCTGCCGGCTCGCGGTGATCGCCGAAAGCCGCGCCGATCTTCTGGAGAAGCTCGCCAAGGCCGCCGAACGCTTCGAGGCCGGCAAGGGCAGCTTCCGCATCAAGTCCGGGGTGATTGCCTCCGACGCGCCGCTCGGGGGCCGCATGGCTTTCGTCTTCCCCGGCGAGGGCGCGCAATACCAGGGCATGCTGGGCGAGGTGCTGACCGCCTTCCCCGAGGCCCGCGCCTGGTTCGACTTCTGGGACGGGCTGTTCCCTTCGCGCGAGACGCCGCCTTCGGCCTCGGTCTTCCCGCCGCCGACGACGCTCTCGGACAAGCTCAGGACGCGTCTGGCCGACAAGCTCTTCGGGCTGGAGTTCGGCTCCGAAAGCGTCTTCATCGCCGCCCAGGCGCTGATGGCGGTGACCGGGCGGCTGGGGCTGTCGCCGGACCTCGTGGTCGGCCATTCCTCGGGCGAGCATTCGGCGCTGGCCGCCGCCGGGGTCTTCGGTGCGACCGCCAGCACGGAGGACCGCGCGACATTCGCCGGGCGCATCCGCTCTCTGAACCGGCTCTACCAGGAGATCGAGGCCGCGGGCGGGCCGGGGCAGGGGGCGCTTCTGACCGTCGGCGGCGTGCCGCGCGCGCGGCTCCTGGCGCTGACCGAGGCCGACCCCGAGGTGCATCTGGCGCTCGACAACTGCGAACACCAGGCGGTGCTTTTCGGCAGCCGCGCCCGGATGGAGGCCGTGGCCGAGGAGCTGCGCCCCGAGGGCGGCATGACCGCCTTTTTGCCCTTCGACCGGCCTTATCACACGCCGCTTTTCGCGGAGATCGCCGAGAAGGTGGCCGGGGTCTACGCCGAGATGGACTTCGCCCCGCCGCGCCTGCCGGTCTATTCCTGCGCCAGCGCCGCGCCGATGCCCGAGGACCCCGACGCGATCCGCGCCGCGGCGGCCGGGCAATGGGCCGCGCGGGTGCGCTTCACCGAGACGGTCGAGGCGCTCTACGCCGACGGCGTGCGGCTTTTCGTGGAGATCGGGCCCTCGTCCAACCTCACCGGCTTCATCGAGGACACGCTGAAGGGCCGCGAGGCGCAGGCCGTGGCGCTCGACAGCCGCCGGCGCGGCGGGCTAGGCCACCTCCTGCAGGCTTTGGGCCGGATCTGGTGCGCCGGACGGGCGCTGGACGCGGGCGCGATGTTTGCCGGGCGCGACCTAGCGCCGCTCGACCTCTCCGAGGACCCGCCGAAGCGCCGCCCCCGGGTGATCGACAACACGCTGGCCGTGGTGCGCCTGCCCGAGGAGGTCGCGGGCGAGATCGCCGCCGCGCTCGGCCAGGACGCCGCCGCCGCGCTGGGCGCCGAGGGTTTGGCGCCGATGCCGGGCGGTGTCCCCGCGGATGGGCCCTTCCAGACCGCCCCGCCGGGCGGCGCACCGGGGATGGGGGCTTTCCCGAACGCGCCGCCGGGTGTCACCCCCGCGGATGGCCCTTTCCAGACCGCCCCGCCGGGCCCCGAGGACGGCGCGACGCCAACAGCCGCATTCAACGGCGCGCTCGCCCCGCCCCCGCCCGCAGGCCAGGCCGCCGAGGCCCTTCTCGCCGGTCATTTCAACGTCATGCAGCGCTTCCTCGAAACCGCGGGCTCGGTGACCGAGGCCGCCGTCGCCGCCCGCCCCGCGCCGGAGGCGCTGACCGAGGAGCCCGCCGATTGGGTGCCGCCGCTCCTGCACGAGGTCGACTGCGACGGCGCGCATCTGCGCGCCACCAGCGCCTTCGACCCCAAGGCCGATCCTTTCCTCGCCCAGCACACCTTCTACGCCGATCACGTCTCGGACAGCGCGCCCGAGTTGCAAAGCCTGCCGGTCCTGCCGCTGGCGGTCAGCCTCGAGATGGTGCTCGAGGCCGCCGCCGTGCTGACCGGCCAGGTCGCCACAAGGCTCGAGAACGTCCGCGCCCGCGACTGGGTGGCCTTCGACGAGGGGCTGGCGGTGTTGACCACCGAAGCCGACCTGCTGGGCGACCGCGTGGCGGTGCGGCTCCTGAAAGGCACGGCGCTCCTTTTCGAGGCCGAGGCGGTCCTGTCCCCCGCCGATCTGCCGGTCCCGCTGCCGGACCTCGCCGAGCCTCATGCGCCGGTCTGGACCGACGAGGCGCTCTACACCACGGGCATGTTCCACGGCCCGCTCTTCCAGGGTGTCGCGAGCCTGACCGCCTGGGATGCGGGCGGGCTCGACGCCGAGCTTGGTGACATGCCGCTCGATGCCTTCTTCGCCTATGACGAGGCGCCCGAGGGCCTCCTGATCAACCCCGCGCTTCTGGACCAGGTGGGCCATGTGACCGCCTTCTGGATCGCCCAGGGCTGGGGCACGGATTTCAGCTCCTTCCCTTCGGGCATTGCCCGGATCGATCTGCCCGACGCCCGCCGCGAGGCCACCCGCGGGGCGCTGGTGCGCGGCCGGCTCGGCTTCCGCGACGAGGCCGACCGCCCGGTCGGCACGCCCGAGGCGGCGCGCTTCCTCGAAGGGGATTTCGACGTTCTGGCGCCCGACGGTGCGCGACTGATCTCGGTGCGGGGCTGGCGCGACCGGTTCTTCGAGGTGCCGCACCGCTTCTACGAGGCCCGCTACCGCCCGCGCGAGGCCTGGTATGGCCAGGAGGCGACGGGGCTGTTCCCCGACCTGCCCGAGGGGCTCCGCCTCTGGTCGGTGCCCGCTTTCCCGCGCGGCTTTCTCGAGGATGCCGGCGGGATCTGGGCCCGGGTGCTCGCCGCCACGGTCCTTTCCGAGGAGGAGCGCGCGCAATTCGCCGGGCTGACCGGCAAGCGCCGCCGCGACTGGCTGATGGGGCGCATCGCGCTCAAGGAGGCCGCGCGCGGCTGGTTCGCCGCCGAACAGGGGGTGCTTCTGCTGCCGGCGGATATTCCCGTGGTCTCGGACGCCCAGGGGCGGCCCCGGATCGCGCCCGACCGGCCCTCCACGCTGGGCATCACCGGGCCCATGCCCGAGGTCAGCCTGGCCCATGCGGGCGGCGCGGCGCTGGCCGCCGTCGGGCCCGCGGGCCTGCCGCTCGGGGTCGACCTGGAAACGCCCCAGGGCCTGGCGCCCGAGCTTCTGGCCGAGGGCGCCTTCGCCCCGGGCGAGCTGGCGCTTCTGGGCGTCAGCGATCCCGCGCAGCCCGAGGCGGCGCCGCGGCTCCTGTCGGGCTGGTGCGCCAAGGAGTCCGCGGCGAAACTCCTGGGCGAAGGGCTGACCGGACGGCCGCGGGCCTTTGTGTTGACCGCCTGCGACGCGCCGGGCGGCCGGGCCGAGATCCGCACGCCCGACGGCAGCGCGGTCGCCGTGCGGCTGGCGCAGAGCGGCGGGCTGGTCATGGCGCTGGCGCTGAGCGTCCGTTCGGGCGCCGATGCGGGCTCGGCCGCGTGAGCTCTGAGCGACGGCGCGGGCCGGGCGGCACGGCGGCGCCCCCGCCCGCACCGGCAAGCCTGCGCCACCCGGCTCCCCCGGGCCCCGCCGCATTGGACAGCCTCATGGGGCCTTGCTACTCTTTTTCCACCGCCCGGGCGCGTCCCGTGGCGCTTCTCTTCCACTGCAGCCCAGTTTGAAGAAGGGACTGACGATGATTTCCTTGGTTAGCAGAACTCTTGCCTCGGGCGCGCTGCTCATGGCGCTTCTGGCCACCTCCGCCACCGCGCAGGACGGGCCGATCCGCGAGGCGATCCGCGACCGTATCGCCGAGCGCCGGGCCGAGCGGCAGGCGGGCGGCAGTCCCAGCGCCAGCGGGCTCGAGCTGATCACCATCCAGCACCAGGGGAGCCAGCGGTCCTATTACATCGACCCTGCGACCGTCTCCGCGGGCCGGGGCGTGGTCATGGTCTTCCACGGCGGCGAGGGCGACGGGCGGAACGCCCAGGAGTCGGCGCTGCTTTCGCGCTTCGCCGGCAGCTACGGCTTCGCGGCGGTCTATCCCAACTCCCCGGGCCAGCAGTGGAACGACGGCCGCGCCACCACCCGGTCGAGCTTCGACGACGTGGGCTACACCCGCGCGGTGGCCGCCGACCTGCGTGCACGCTTCGGGCTCGACACCGGGCGGATGTTCGCCGCGGGCGTCTCGAACGGCGGCATGTTCACCCAGCGGCTCGCCTGCGAGGCGCCGGATCTCTTCCGGGGCTACGGCGTCGTGGTCGCCAATATGCCCGCCGATCTTGCCTCGCGCTGCGCACCGGGACAGGCCCAGCCGATGATCTTCTTCCAGGCCACCGACGACCGGCTGATGCCCTGGCAGGGCGGCGAGATCGCCAATATCGCCATCCTCGGGATCGGCACCGGCGGGCGGGTGCTTTCGGCCATCGAGACCCAGGAGTTCTGGATCCGCGTCAACAATTGCGGCGGCGGCTCGGGCGGTTCGGTGCGCGATGACGCCAATGACGGCACCAAGGCGCAACTCATCACCTACAATTGCGCGGGCGGCGCGGCGCTGCGGTTCTGGGTGCTCGAAGGGGCAGGCCACAATTGGCCCGGCGGCACCCGCGGCGGTGGCCGGATCGCGGGCAACATCAGCCGCGAGGTGGCGGCGACCGACGCCATGCTCTCCTTCTTCGCGCGCTACGGTCTATGAGCGGCGAGAGCCGGCCGCGGCCGATCCTGGTCGCGGCCTCTCCGGGCAGCGGCCACGGCACGCTGGCGGCGGCGCTCGGGCGCAACAGCCAAGCCTTCGACCTGCCGGTCCTGAACCTCGAGACCGAGAAGACCGTCTACGACTTGGTCTTCGAGATGACCGGCCCGCGCATGGTGCAGCTGAGCGGCACCCTGCGGGCGCTGGCGCTGCTTCTGTCGGGCGAACAGAGCCTGCAGTCGGTCGAGATGGCGCGGCGCTGGCTCCTGGAGCGGATGCATTGGCCGACCGCGCGGCTGGCCGATTGGTTCGCCGAGCGGCTCGCGCCGCGCCGGCTGGTCCTGCCGCTGGGCGCCGGGCTCTTCAGCGAGATCGCGCGGGATCGGATCGCGGCGCTTTACCCGGGCGCCGACATCGTGACCCTGCGCCGTCACCCCGGCGCCCAGGCACGGGTGGTCATGGCCCAGGCCGGCGGCGCGGCGGCGACCTTGCTGGGCGCCTCGGGCGGGGCCGCGGGCCAGCCGCGCCAGCCCGATCCCATCGGGCTCTGGCTCAAGGCCGAGGAGGCCATCGACGCGCTGGCGGGCGCGATGCCCGGCAGCCGGGTCGCTCCGGTGCGGCTCGAGGATCTGATCGCGTCCCCCGGGACCGAGCTGGCGCGCCTGGCCGAGGTTCTGGACCTGGCCGCCGAGCCCGCCGACCTCGCTGCCATGGCGCAGCCCGAGCTGTCGCCCTTCGCGGGCCCCGGCCCCTACGGCGCGAGCCTCGCCGAGCCCATCGCGCCCCTGGGTGAGCTGACCCGCGCCGAGGACGGCCCGCGCTACGCGCTACCGAAGAAGGCGCGGGAGTATGGGTATTCGTGAGGGGGTGAGGTCAAATGCGCGCAGGCCGGTCTCATAGGTGAGGTGCGGGCGGGCAGGGCTGTCCGCAAGCCATGCGGCAACGCGAGCCTAGGCCGTCTCGGGTCAGCAGGGATGCCGCCGCTGCCGGACCTCCAGCCGCGGCCGCATCCCCGAAACCACCCCTAGCTGCCCAGCAACACCTCGAACCCGTTCTTGTCGGCATTCAGCGCGGGGGTTACCGCCCCGGATTTCCGGCTCAGGATGCGCAGGAGCTTCGGGTGCACGCTGGTGCCCAGGAACAGGCCCGCCGGCGTCGATTGCATCGATCTCAGGCCGGTCGCCGAGACCCGCCCCAGCGCGGCGTCGATCACCTTTTCCCAGTCGCCTCCGTTGCGCGACCTCCAGAGCTGGTACCCCCCCGTCAGCGGCGATCCGTCACCGTGCAACGCCGTGTCGAAGGGCTCCCATTGCTGGGTGCCGACATAGAGCGCGTCTTCGTGCACCGTCATTGACCACATGACCGAGTTGTAGGGATCGTCGAAGCCCGGCCCCATGGCGCTGAGCGGCACCTTGAGCCCGTCGGGCGTGCAGCGCAGGTCCCCGACCAAGAGATCCCAGGACCCGTCCGGCTTCACGCGGATCAGCTCGGCAGTGGCGGGGCCCACGTCATGCGCCTTGTCGTAGCCCAGCCCGGAGATGCCCGAGCCCACGTACATATCGCCGTCGAAGGCGCAGAGCGTGGCAACCGAGAAGTTGTGGTTGAACCGATAGGCGCCGTCCGTCAGCACCCGCTCCCATTTGTGCAGCCCTTTGCCTTTGCCGTCGGTGCGCCACAGCTGGAAGCCGCGCGTCCAGGAGGCGGTGCCCGCGTAGAGGTAGCCATGCGCGACACCCAGCGCGAAGACCGAGCGGTTGACCGGATCGCCAAAGGCAGGTTCGCAGACCGGCGCCCAGCTTTCGGCGCCCTTGGCGGGGTCGTCGGAGACATAGACCATGGCTTCCGGGGCGAAGTTCGGGTCGGCCTTGTCGCGCGTGGCGGTTCCGGCGGGCGCGGTGTAGAGCCGCCCCTTGAACTCGACCAGACCGCGGAAGGACAGGATGCTGTCGTCGTGCCGTCCGGTCCCCAACACGGGCTCAAAGCTCACCCCGTCTTCGGACCGCAGGATGCCACCGCCGAAAAGCGACATGGTGCCCGCGTAGAGACAGGGATGCGGGTCGCTCTTGCCCTTGAAGATCTGCAGCGCGCGAATGCCGTATTCTCGCGCCAATCCGGTGGGATGGGTGACGCCGGTTAGCCCGGCCAGATCCTTGCCCCCAAGAGTTTCGTTCTGCGCGTCGAGCCGGGCCAGGATCTCCTCGTTGGTCTCGATCACGGGGGCGCTGTGGGCGGTCTCCCAGCTCTCGGACTTCGGATCGAACCGCAGGATGCGGCCCGCGTCTGTCGGGCTGGCGCCGCGCGGAGCGGTGGTGCCGAGGTAGAGGTGATCCTGAAACCAGGCCATGGCGTGGGCCAGCGTGCTGCCCTCGTGGCCTAGCCCGCCTTGCGCGACGGATACGAATTGCAGGTCTGTATCGCCGTCCATGTGCTTATCCATATCCAAACTGGCGCGCGAGCCTGATTGTCTCCGGCGCCAGCGCGCCACCATCGTCGCGCCAGGGCAGGTGGCTGTCGAGCGAGGGCTCGGCGATATTCTGCAGCCGCGACATGTCGAGCACCGGGTTTTTCAGGAAATTCGGGTCGTTGCCGTAAAGCGCCGAAGGTGGCCCGATCGAGGCATAGGGTGAGTTTTCCGGGTGCATCATCGCCTCGAGCGCATCGGGCTCGGTGGACAGCCCCAGCCATTCGCAGATTTGCGCGAGGTATTTCGGCGGGTCGCTGAGGATCATCTCGGCCTTGACCCGCAGGCACTGGCCCGGGGGAAGCGTGGCGGTGAAGCGCGTGATGTTGTCCTGCGCGCGCCGCCAGGTGTTCTCGGGATCGAGGTTGATGCGCGCCCGGCGCTTGGGCTTGTTGGCATCCGCGAAGCTGTTGCGCAGCGCCATCGCGGACTTGCAGGTGGTGATCGGGTGGCGCGTCAGATGCAGGAAGGAGGCATTCGGAAAGACCTGCAAAAGCCGTGCCATGTTGTCGTAATTGGTAACGGTTCGAGGGCTCTTATCGAACAGCGCCTTGTCGCCGACCTGGTCCTGGATATGGGCGAAAAGCTCGGCGATGCTCCAATGCGCGCGCTGCATGAGCCACTGCCGGGCGGCGTTGACCGTCTCCTCGGTCTGTTCGCCGTCGTGCAGCTGCGCGAGGAGCCTGAGTAGTCCCGCCAGACCGTATTCCAACGGCCCCTTCAACGTCTGCAGCACCCCGCCGATGGTATCCGCATGCGAGACGCTGATCTCGGGCATGCCGTAGACCTGGGGGTGCTGGCCGATCATGCCGCCGATGAGCGAGGTATAGGACCGCCCGGGCGCGATCAGGAAAATGGGCTCGGGCATGGGCGCTCCGCGATGAATGACACAAACAAACGACCTGTCCCGAAAGGGATAGCCGCCGCTTCATCGCTCTGGCAATTAAAATTGACGCCCCGGCAAGCAGTGGTGCGCGCGCGCCTCAGGGGCGGCCGCGGGTGCCGGTCAGATCCGGGGCGCCGGGGGTGTCGGCACCTTCCGCCTCTGCACCCGAGGCGCTTTCCACCCGGTCCATCAGCGCGCGCTCTTCCTCGAGCAGCGCCAGCACCGAGCGCAGCACCTCGATGCGGTAGTCGAGGTCGCGGCGGCGACCGTCCAGCGCCTCGGCGTCGTCGCTGACCTCGATGGCCAGTTCGGAGAGATCCAGAAAGGCCGGGGTGGAGATGAACTCCTGCACGTGGCGCAGCCGGGTCTGGCGCTCCTGCTGGTCGCGCAACAGGTCCTTCAGGCCCTTGTCGGTGCCGCTGTCGTCCCGCGATTTGGCCGTGTCGGTCATGGCGTGGCGCTGTCCAGGTTGCCCCCGAGCGCTACGAAGTCCTGCGCCCGAAGGCAAGAAGTTGCATTCAAAGAGGGTTGCGCCAAGACCGAGATCCGATTTTAAATTTCAGGGCGTTGCCGCGCAGCATCGGCGGCAGGGGGCAGTATTCGGAGTAAGTTTATTTGTCTGACCGTGTTTTGATGATCGGCCTCGACGGGGCCACTTTCAGCCTGCTCTCTCCTCTGTCCCGGCAAGGCCATCTGCCCTTCCTGACCGGGTTGATCAAATCCGGCACCATCGCCCAGCTGATGTCGACGCGGAACCCGCTGACGCCGCCGGCCTGGACCTCGATGACCACCGGGGTCAGCCCCGAGGCGCATGGCATCTACGACTTCCTGCGCCCGGCCTTCCTCGAAGATGGCGGCGTTTTCCTGAAGATCAACGACCGCCGCGACAATCACGCGGAAACGGTGTTTTCCATCGCCAACCGCGGCGGCAAGCGCGCGACGGTGCTGAACTTCTTCGGTTTCTACCCCGCGCCCGAGCTCGACGGCCACGTGGCCTCGGGCTTCGTGCCCTGGAAGCACCTGCGCGGCGGCATTCACCCACCGGCGCTGTTCGACAGGCTGCGCGCCTCGGAGGATTTCGACTACCGCGACCTCGGCATGGACATCGGCGAGGAGAAGAAGGTGGTCCAGGGCCTCGAGGCCGACGAGCACGAGGAATGGATCGAGCTGCAGAACGTCCGCGACAAGGCCTGGACCGACGTCATGTGCCGGTTGCTGGAAGAGGACCCGACCGACCTCGCGGCCATCGTGCTGGACGGGCCGGACAAGATCCAGCACCTCTTCTGGCGCTACCTCGACCCCGAGTGCCACGCCGGCGAACCGGGAGAACAGACCGAGAAGATCACCCGACTGGTGACCGAGTTCTACGCCCGGATGGACGATAACATCCGCCGCATGGTCGAGGCCGCGGGCCCCGGGACCAACGTGCTGATCACCTCGGACCACGGCTTCGGGCCCACGACCGAGATCGTCTACATCAACCAGTGGCTCGCCGATCGCGGCTACCTGCACTGGCGCGAGGACGGCGCGGGCGACGGGCGGGCGCAGCTCGCCGCCGACAAGCTCAAGGACCACCAGGCGATGATCGACTGGAAGCGCACGGTGGCCTTCTGCCCGACGCCGTCCTCGAACGCGATTTTCATCAAGCCCGACCCGGGCGACGGCTCGGGCATTTCGCCCGACCGCTACATGGAGTTTGCGCTGAAGCTGCGCGAGGAGCTTCTGGCCTGGACCGACGACCAGGGCGAGAAGGTGCTGGCCGGGCTCGACATGAACAAGATGCGCGGCCGCGCCTTCATCGAGCCCTGCCCGGACATCACCCTGAAGCTGCGCGACGGCGGCTTCGTCTCGATCATCTCCTCGGACGCCGTGGTCAAGCCGCGCGCCCTGGCCGACGGCACCCACCGTCCCGAGGGCATCTTCATCGGCGCGGGCCCCGCCTTCCGGCAGGACGAACAGGTCGATCCGCTGAATCTTCTGGACATCGCGCCCCTGATGCTGACGCTACTGGGGCTGCCGGTGCCGAAGAACCTCGAGGGGCGGGTGCCGCAGGAGGCCCTGGTCCCGGGCATCACCGCCACCAAGGCGGGCCAGGCCCGGAGTGCCGCCTCCCAACCCGCCGAGGAGCGCCCGGAACCCAGCGCCGAGGAGCGCGAGGTCCTGCTCCGGCAGATGAAGAAGCTCGGCTACATGGATTGAGGCACGCGCCCGATGACGGCCCTGACGCTTCCCGACGTCAAGCTGAACTACCAGCTTCTCGGTGCGGACCCGGAGGCCGGTCCGGTGCCCCTGGTGATGATCCACGGGCTTGGGGCGAACCTGTCCTTCTGGTTCCTCGGCGCGGTGCGCTACCTTGGCCAGGAGCGGGCGCTGCTCTTGCCGGACCTGCGCGGCCACGGGGCCAGCTCCATGCCGCCCGAGGGCTACCGGCTCGACCGCATGGCCGCCGACATGCTGGCGGTCATGGATGCGGCGGGCATCGGCCAGGCGCATCTGGTGGGCCACAGCCATGGCGCCCGGGTGGCGCTGGTCCTCGCGCAGCGCCATCCCGAGCGCTTCGCCAGCCTGACCGTGGCCGACACCCAGCTGCGCGCGATCCAGCCGCCGATGCGGCTTTGCGACTGGCCGCATTGGCCCGAGTGGCGCGCGCAGCTCGCCGAGCAGGGGGTGACCCGCTTCCCGCCCGAGGAGGCCGAGATCGACTTCACGCTCCTGGCCGAACTGGGCCAGCGCGGCGGCTCGGCGCTGGCCACGGGCGAGTTGCCCGCGCGGGCGGGGCCGGCGCGGCGGCGCGGCATCAACTTGCGTTCGCGGCAGATGGGCGCGCGCGGCGCGCAGCGCTGGCAGGCCCTCCTGGAGACCACCACCGCCCGCGACGAGATGCAGGACGAGACCCAGATCGACGTGCCCGCGCTGCCCGAACTGCCGATGCCGGTGCTTCTGGCCTATGGGGCCAAGTCGCACTGCCTGCCGACCTCGGAATACC
This sequence comes from Roseivivax sp. GX 12232, assembly GCF_021272185.1. GTDB lineage: Bacteria > Pseudomonadota > Alphaproteobacteria > Rhodobacterales > Rhodobacteraceae > Roseivivax. The sequence continues at coordinate 105,171 of NZ_JAJSEC010000005.1, read as the reverse complement.
TGCTCGATCATCTGCCCGGCGCGCGCCGGGTGGTGGTGCCCGGCGCGGGGCATTTCTTCCCGATCGTGAAGCCGCGAGTCTTCGCCATGGCGCTGCAGGCCTTCATCGGCGGCAGCGACCAGCCCGCCGCGCTGCGCCTGCGCGCCGCTGCCAAGCGCCGCCAGCGGCCGCTGCGCGCCACCATCCGCCGGAGGGGCTGGCGATGAGCGCGCCGGTCGCCGTGCTGACCGGGGCCACCAGCGGCATCGGCCGGGCCCTGGCGCTGGAATACGCCCGGCGCGGGCATCGGATCATCGGGCTCGGCCGCGCCGAGGCGCGGCGGGCGGAACTTCTGTCCGAGCTGGAAGAGATCGCGCCGGGCGCGGGCCACGAGGCGCTGGGCCTCGACGTGGGCGACGCGGACCAGATGGGGCAGCTCGCCGCGCGGCTGACCGAGATCGGGCGGGCCGACCTGCTGGTCTGTTCGGCGGTGGTCGGCCGCGACCCCGAGGCGGGCGCGCCGCCCCGCACCCGCGACCTGCCGCTCGCCGACTGGCAGCGCGCCATCGACGTGAACCTGCACGGGGTCTTCCTGGCCGACCAGGCGGTGCTGCCGCTGATGCGCAAGGCGGGCGAGGGCGACATCCTGCACATCGGCTCTTCCACCACGCCGCAGGGGCTGCGCGGCACGCCGCTCGCCCCGGCCTATTGCGCGACGAAATTCGCCCTCGCCGCCCTGGGCCGCGAGCTGGCCGAGGCGCTCGGCCCCGAGGGCATCCGCGTCCGCACGGTCTTCCCGGGCTCCGTCGACACGCCGCTGATCGCCGATACGCTGCTCGACGGGCCCTTCGGCGGGCGCATGACCCCCGAGGGCTTCGCCCGGGCGCTGGCCGATCTGACCGAGCTTGGGCGCCGCATGGCCTGCCCCGATCCCCATCTTCTGCCGATGCCCCGCCGGGGCCGTCAGCGGCACAAAGCGCGAGGTTCCGCATGAGCATCCCCCTGACCGGCAAATCCGCCATCGTCACCGGCGCCGCGGGCGGCATCGGCGCCGCCGTGGCGCGCCGCCTCGCGGCGGGGGGCGCGCAGGTCCTGCTGGTCGACCGCAACGCCGAGGGGCTCGCCGCGGTGGCCGCGGAGATCGGCGCGGCGGCGCGGGTCTTCCCCGCCGACATCACCTCGGAGGCGGACATGGCGCGCATGGCCGAGCTGGCGCTCGAGCCCACCGGCCGGATCGACATCCTTGTCGCCGCGGCGGGCATCCTGCGGGTCGGCGGCACGCTGAAATCCGTGGCCGACACCAGCTTCGAGGAATGGAAGACCGTCATCGACGTGAACCTGACCGGCACCTTCCTGTCGAACCGCGCGGTCCTGGCGGCCATGCTGGCCCAGAAGGAAGGCGACATCGTCAATATCTCCTCGGTCTCGGGCAAGCAGGGCCGGGCCTTCGACGGGCCCTACGCGAGCTCGAAGTTCGGCATCCTGGGCCTGTCGGAAAGCCTCGCCGAAGAGGTCCAGCGCGAGGGCGTTCGGGTGCAGACTGTGCTGCCCGACGCGGTGGACACCGGGCTCTGGTCGCAGTCGGGCACCGCCGCGCTCAAGCCGCGCGCCATGCTGTCCGCCGATCACGTCGCCGAATACGTCGACTACCTGGTGCGGCTTCCGCGCGAGATGTTCCTGTTCAACTCCGTCGTGGCCCCGGTGCCGCAGCGCCGAAAACGCGGCAAGGGGGCCTGAGCGCGATGACCATGCCGCTGCCCGATCCCTTCCCGAACCGCGGGCTCAACGCCCGGGACTTCACCCGCGTCGGGGTCGGCGGGCTGGGCGACGGGCACAACAACTATGCCCATTCCATGGCCTGGTTCCGCGGGCGGCTCTACCTCGGCACCACCCGGTCGAACCTCTGCATGCTGCGCTTCCAGTCGGCCTTCAAGGCGCTGCCCTTGAAGGTCTGGCCGGTGGAATGCCCCGAGACGCTCGACGGGCTCTACGAGCTCGACCGGCGCTCGCAGATCTGGGCCTATGATCCGCTCACCGACCAATGGGAGATGGTCTTCCGCGCGCCCATGGTCGAGGGGCTCGACGGCCGTCCCGTCCCGCGCGAGATCGGCTACCGCTCGATGGAGGTCTACCAGGGTCCGGGCGATACCGAACCGGCGCTCTACGTTTCGGCCTGGGCGCCGGGGCGGGCGCCGGGCGGGCTGATCCTGCGCTCGACAGACGGGCAGGGGTTCGAGCCGATCACGCCTTACGGCATCACCGATCCGCCCTTCTCGGTGACCCGCAGCCTGACCACCTTCAAGGGGCGGATGCATTTCGCCCCGACCGCGCGGCGCGGCAGCGACGGCGGGCAGCAGAACTCGGCCGGCCTGCCGCTGATCTTCGCCTCCGCCACGCCCGAGGCCGGCGACTGGCAGCCGGTGAACCCGCCGGGCTTCGAGGACGCGGGCAACATGGGGATCTTCAGCCTCGCGGTGGCGGGCGACACGCTCTACGCCGGGACGCTGAACCTCGAGGGGCTGCAGGTCTGGGCGACCGACGGCAGCCCCGCCGACCCCAAGGCCGGGCCCTTCCCCTACCGCTGGCGCAAGGTGATGAGCCATGGCGCCGGGCGCGGGCCGCTGAACCAGGCGGTGGCCAGCATGACCGCCTTCAAGGGGGCGCTCTACGTCGGCACCGGCATCCAGGGCGGCGGGCTCGACCGGGTCAACGGCATCGGCCCCGCCGCGGCCGAGATCCTGCGCATCCATCCCGACGACAGCTGGGAGGTGGTGGTCGGCGACCGCGACGGCGACGGGCGCGCGCCGCTCTCCGGGCTGAAGGCGGGGTTCGGGCATTTCTTCAACGGCTACATCTGGTCGCTCGCCGAACATGACGGCTGGCTCTACTGCGGCACCTACGACTGGGCGGTGACCCTGCGCTGGGCCAAGCTCGACGGGGCGCCGCGGCTGGTGCGCGAGCTGCTGACCCATGTCAGCCCCGAGCGCATCATCGAGAACGACGGCGGCGCCGACATGTGGCGCAGCGCCGACGGCGAGAACTGGCTGCCGGTCACCCGGCGCGGGCTCGGCAATCCCTACAACTGGGGGGTGCGGAACCTGGTCTCCACGCCCGAGGGGCTCTTCGTCGGCACCGCCAATGTCTTCGGCCCGCGCGTGGCGGTGCCGGACGGCACGCCCGAGGGCTGGCGCTACGAGGACAACCCGCTGGGCGGGCTCGAGGTCTGGCGCGGGCAGGGGCCTGCCGTGGACCGGGCGGGATAGGGCCGTGGCGGCGCGCGGCAAAAGGGGCGGCAGCCCCGGCGCTCCGGTCCGGGCCGCGCGCAGCGTCTCCATCAAGACCCGCTGGGGCGCCCGGGCGCTCCTGCTGCCCGAGATGCCGGTCGAGACCGCGCCGACCTGTTCCACGGTGCTGGCGCTGCACGGCGGCAACGGCACCGCCCAGGGCTTCGTGCTGCGCTCGGGCCTGGCCGAGGCGCTGCAGAGCTACGGTCACGACATCGCCTTCCCGCAGGCGCTGCGGCATTGGTCCGACGGCCGCCCCCCGCTCGAGGACCGCTGGCCCGGCGACCGCGGCTTCATCGAGGTGATCCACGCCCGCCAGAAAGAGGCGCTGAACCGCGCCGAGGTGCCGCTCGCGCTGATCGGCGTGTCGAACGGCGGGATGTTTTGCCAAAGGCTCTGCTGCGCGCTCTCCGAGCCGCCGGCGATCGGCGTCGCCGTGGTCTCGGCCCTGCCCGAGGCCCTGGCGCAGAGCGCGCCGCCCGGCCCGCCGGTGCCGATGATGCTGATCCAGGCCACGGATGACCCGCTGATCCCCTGGGAGGGCGGCGAGGTGCCCGACATCGCCGGTTTCTCGGTCGCGGGCCGGCTCCTGGGCGTCGAGGCGACGGTGGACTTCTGGAAGCGCCGCAACCGGATAACGGCCCCGCCCCGGCGCAGCCGCGCCCGGGTCGGACGGCACGACGCGCGGATCAGCTTCTGGGACGGCGGGGCGGCGGGCGCCGATCTCTGGCTCGTGGTGCTGGAAGGGGCGGGGCACCGGCAGCTCGACGGCGACCCCCGGCATTTCCGCACTGGAACGCTGCAGGATCTGATCGCACGCACGGTGATGTGGTATGTCGACCGCGACAGGCTCGCGGCGACGGGGAAGGCTTCAATCTGAACGAGGTGGATTTGATGACGAAAGTGGATACGACCTACGAGTCCTACGCGCAGGACAATCATTACGTCTCGGTGAACCGTCAGCTTGTCTCCGAGGTGGACCTCGGCGCGGTCTCGCGGGTCGCCGACCTGGCCTGCGGCACCGGGCTGCTGTCGCGGATGCTGCTCGAGCGGAAGCCCGGGCTGGCGGTCTGCGGCATCGACCTCGACCCGGTGCAGATCGAGCTGTCGCGCCGCGGCCTCGAAGAGGACGGCGCCCGCTTCCACGAGAGCCTCGAGGAATGGCGCGCCGCCGCCGAGGCCGGGCAGGGCGGGGTGCACCTCCGCGTCGACAGCGCCATGGAGCTGCCCTTCGCCGATGGCGAGATCGACCTCGTGGTGATCGGCAACGCGATCCACATGATGCCCGACCGCCCGGCCTTCCTGGCCGAGGTCGCCCGGGTGCTGCGCCCCGGCGGGCAGTTCGTCTTCAACTCGGTTTTCTACGCCGGCACCTTCGTCGAGGGCACCGAGATGGTCTTCACCGAGATGATGAAAGAGGCGGTGCTGGCGATGAACGAGCTCAATGCCGAGCGCAAGACGCGCGGCGAGCCGCCGGTGCCCCGCAAGCGCGGCACCGTGAAGCGCGCCTTCCAGCAGACCGAATGGGTCTCTGAAGCCGGCTGGGCCGAGGCGGTCGAGGCGCATGGGCTCACGGTGACCATGTCGCGGCAGACACCTGTTGCCATCTCGCAGCGCGGGCTGGAGCTTGTCGGCGGCTATGGTGGACTCGCGGAGGTATTGATGAGTGGATACCCTGTCGACATCGCAAGCGAGTGCATGCAGGCCGGTGTTGCGCGCGCCTTCGCCAACCTGGAGATCTCCGAAGTTCCGCGCAATTGGCTTGAGGTCACGGCGAAGAAGGCCGGCTGAAGAGCCGTTGGGGAAGCGGAACCGGCCCCGTCCCAGGGACCGGAGATTGACAGACAAGGGATTTGCACATGACCGACACGTCGCAGAAGGCGCTGGAGAGCACCGTCACATCGGTTCTTGAAACCACCGTCGAGGACTGGGGCCTCGAGATCGAGGGCGGCATCCAGCCCGAGACCACGCTGATCGAGGACCTGGAGTTCGAGTCGATCGACGTGGTGCAGCTTTGCGTGGCGCTGGAGCAGAAGCTCGACCGCAAGGGGCTGCCCTTCGAGAAGCTCTTCATCAAGGACGGCGCCTATGTGGACGACGTGGCGGTGAAGGACGTGGCCGCCTTCCTGCACGAGGAGCTGCAGGCGGTCTGAAGGCGCGGAGCTCGCGAGACTTGGGGCCTCGGCGTTGCGCCGGGGCCTTTTTCGTTTCGGTGGGGGGCGATGGTCGAAGACCGCCTCTGAGGGACGGCGCGACCCTGACCGAGGCCCGGCAATGCGGGACGGCGCGACCGCGACCGAGGCCCGACAATGCGGGGCGGTGTGCCCCTTGCCGAGGCCCGGTAGTACGGGGCGGCCTGCCCCTGACCGAAGGCCGGACTCGCTGGTCGGCGCGGCTTTGACCGAAGAGGGGGATGATGGGCCGAGGGCGCGCTTGCGGAAGGCCGCCGTCGAGTCTCGCCTCCATGTGCCAGAGCGTCGCGCGAGGGCCGGACCGTCAGCCCGGCCCGCCCGGCACCCGCGCCCGCCTCACGGGATCCAGGACCAGAACTCGATCTGGAAGAACCGCTGGATGCTGCGCAGGTAGGCCTCCCAGACGCGCATCTCGGTGCCCTCGATCTTGGCGTATCCCGTGGTGCCCGAGCGCAGGAAGTCGTCGGGGTTCTCGAAGACCGCGTCGACGCGCACCACCCGGCCGTAGCCCTTGTCCTCGGCGGTCGGCGCGATGGCGGCGACCCGGCCCTCGATCTCGTCTTCCTGGTAGCCGCGCACCTTCATCCGCACCGCGTCGCCGGGGGCGATCAGGGTGATGTCGAACTCCGGCACGTCGATCGCCGCCGAGATCCGCTCGGTCCGCTCGATCTCCAACAGAGGGTCGCCGACCCGCAGGAAGCTGCCGATCTGCAGCTCCAGGTCCGAGGTGATCACCCGGCCCGCCATCGGGGCCTCGACCCGGGTGCGGGTGACCTCGGCCTCGTGGAAGGCCAGCTGGATGCGCAGCCGCTGCACGTCGGCCTCGGCAATCGCCAGCTCCTCGGCGGTGGCGCCGCTTTCGACGAGCGCCAGGTTCGCCTCGGCCGAGGCCAGCGCGCTCAGGTCGTTCTGATGCGCCGCGCGGGCCTTCTCGAGGTCCTTGCCGCTGATCGTGCCTTTCGCCGCCAGGTCCTCGGACCGCGCCAGCTCCGCCTCCGAGAAGGCCAGCGCCGCCCGGGCGCTGTCGAGCCGGGTCTCGGCCACGCGGACCTCCTCGGGCTTGGCCCCGGCGCGCAGGCGCTGCAGCTTCGCCTCGGCGGCGGCCAGTTCGGTCGCGGTCACGTCGCGCTGGCTGAGCTGTTCCCAGTTCGAGAGCTGCGCCAGCGGCTGGCCGGGCGCCACCAGCTCGCCCTTGGTCACGAAGAGCTCGATCACCTCGCCCTCGGTCCGGGCAATCGCCTTGGCGCGCGAGGCGGGCAGGATCTCGACCTGGCCGCCGGCCTCGTAGGTATAGGGCAGGAAGGCCACCGCCAGGAGGCCCGCGCCGATCAGCGCCCAGACCACCTTGGCCGCGCCCGAGGCCTGGGCCCCGGTCGTCGCTTCCAGGGGATGCGGCCGCGGGCCGGTCTCGGCGGCCATGGCCGCCATCTGCGGGCTCATCTGCGCCATCCGCCGCCCGAGCGTCGCCTTGACCGCCAGGAGCCAGATCACGAAGGCCAGGACCAGGCCGAAGAAGATCGACACCCCCATGCCGCCGAGCTCGCGCTCGAGCGCGATGGCGGCATAGATCGCCAGCGCCGTCAGCCCCGCGACCGAGGTGATCACCGTGGCCAGCCCGAAGAAGATCAGCGGGCCGAGGTCGGCGCGCCCGACGAAGGGCGGCAGCGGGCGGCGGAAGAAGACATGGCGCAGCGCGGCCAGCGTCTTCGGCATCAGCCGCGGGTCGTTGAAATAGACCGCCATCCAGCGCTGGCCCTCGGCGGGGATCAGCGGCAAGGCCGAGAGCACGAAGACGATCAGGCCGATCTTGGCGGCGATCAGGCTCATGTCGGCGAACCAGGTGCCGCTGTCACGGGTCACCGCCCAGAAGAGCATGCCGAAGCCGAAGGTCGCGAGCCGCGCCAGGAGCGGCGCGCCATGGGCCCAGAGTTGGCCGCGCCGGTCGAGCATCCGCACCGCGCTGGTGTCGACGTAGAAGCGCGGCAGGATGCCGAGCATCAGCGTCACCCCCAGCCGCGAGACCCGCCCGCCATGGGCGACGATGGCCACCCCCTGGGCGAGCCGCGAGACCAGGTTCACGATGCCCGCCGCGCCGATCAGCACCCAGAGCCGCGAGACCTGCCCGAGGGCGGCGTAGATGTCGGCGATCAGCGGCTCCCAGTTCTGGAAGATCGTCATGCCGGCGATCAGCACCAGCGGCACCAGGGCCCAGAACAGGAACTTGGCAGGGTAGAAGGCGATGTAGAGCAGTTTCAGAAGCGCCTGCGGGTTGAAGAGCGGCAGCCGCGCGGGGCCTTCCTCGGGGCCCGGCTGCTGGGCGGCCATGCCGCCCATGCCGCCGAAGCCGCCGCCCATGCCCGCGCCCATGCCGGCCCCGAGGCCGCCCATGGCACCGAGCCCGCCGCCCATGCCGCCCATGCCCGCGCCAAGCCCGCCGCGCGCACCCATGCCGCCGCCGAAGCCGCCGCCCATGCCCGCACCCATGCCGCCGAGACCAGCGCCCATGCCGCCGCCAAAGCCGCCGCCCATGCCGCCCTGGCCCTGCCGCGCCGCCAGGAGCGCGCGGAGCCGCTGCCCCTCGCCACCCATCCGGCTCCCGGCGGGCTCTCCGCCGGCGCCTTCGCCGGGCCGCCCGACAAAATCCATGCCGAAGTCATTGGCCAGCTCCGCGGTGAGCGCGTCGACATCCGCCTCGATGTCTTCCGCCGCCTCGGCAGCGCTCGCCGGTCGCAGCGTGGCGGTCACTGTCGCAAGCGGATCAAGCGCGGGAGCCTCTTGGGCCGTGCCGGTCGCTTTCGGGCCGTCTGTGCCACGCGCCTCGGCGCCGGTGGCCTTCGAACCGTCGATGATGGTCTGGCGTGGGCCAACGCCAGAGGCTCGCGGTCCGTCGATGCCGGTTCCGCGCGCGCCAGCGCCTCGGGCACTGCCCGCGCCGCGCGACGGGCCGCCCGTGTTTTTCGCCGCGCCGCTCGTCCGATTGCGGCCCGATCCTTGGGGTCGTTCGGCCGGGGCTTCGGACTCTTCCGTTCCGGCCACGGGTGCAACTGGCGACGCCGATCGCATTGTCTCGGCAGATGCCTGCTGCGCCGCTGCCTCACGTCCCGTCCCCTCGGTCTTCTCCTGCCGCGGCGAGGTCGGCACCGCGCGCAACCGCGCTCCCCCGCGCCCGCGCGGCGGTTTGGCCGGGGTGGAGTCACTGGTCTCGGAGGCGGCGCTTGTCTCGTCCGGTGTCGGGCGCGGAGCCTCATCCAGCGACGTCACGCCAGCGTTCTGCGCCGTCTTTCCATCGCCGGTCTTTGCCGCTTTAACCGCGCCCTCAGACCCCTTTTTCGCCTGCGCGGGTTCCTTCGCCTCAGACGCCGCATCTGTCACCGGGGCCGTCTCCCCAGACGTCCCGCGCTCCGCGCTCGGCACCTCCGCCCGCTGATCGTCCTCCGCAGGCTTGGCCCCCGAAGCCGCCTCTTCCTCCGCCTGCTTCTGCGCCTGGTGGCGGCGGCGCGCCTCCATGGTCTTCTGCGCCTTGGCCTTGGCGGTCTCAAGTCGCGCCGGACGGCTCCCGGTGCCAGCCGCTTCGGACGGACCAGAGCCGCCGGCCTCGGCAGCCCCGGCCCCAGAGGTCGTCCCGCCCGACCCGGTCCGCGCGGCCCGCGCGCCCGCACCAGCTCGCGGCGCCCGACCGCGCAGCGCGGCGCCGCGCTCGCGGAGCGGCCGCGCGGGTGGCTCGGGGCTCTCGCGCTCGGCCTCGGAGGCCAGGAAGCCCATGATGCTCAGCCGCCGGAAGAAGGCCATGACCCCCTCGGGGTCGAGCGCGCCCTCCTCGGGCTGGCAGGCGTGCAGCGCGGCGAGGTCGCGGCTGCCGTCGGCCTGTTCGAGCAGCGCCGCCTCGGGGCCGCTCAGCCGGATGCTGCGCCCGGTCTCGGGGTTGCGCAGCGCCAGCGCGGGCTCCCGCGCGCCACGCGCAAGGCCACGGGGTGGCGCATCGGCGGCGCGGCGCACGCCCGACTTCAGCCGCGGGCGGGCGTAATCGGCGTCGGGTTTCACCGTGTCGAAGGGGCTGTTCGTGCGAGCCATGCGGCACCTGCTTCCCTTGTCGCCCGGCATCCACCGGGACGATGCGCGCGTCGCGCCGGGCTCCGCACTGGTCCAAGCGGGGCCTCTCACGGCCCGGCCCTTGAAAAATCACGGAAAGTATAGCCGCGGCGCGGGGCTTTGCAAAAGCGCGCTGCAAGGGGGCAGGGCGCTTGGGCGCGGGGTGTTGTCCTTTCTGCCGCGCCTGCGGTTGGGGTGGAGCTGGGGCGGGGGTGAGAGCGGGTCAAAGGCGCGCCAAGCTGCCCGAGGGAAACAGACCGTCATTCCCGGCCCACATCCGCGCCGGATGCCCCTCACCGCACCCCACCTCCCGGGCACAAATTCGCCCGCGCCACCGCCCGCGCGCCCGGCCCCCCCCTCACCCCATGTTCCGTTCCGCCGACCAACCCGCTACACCAAGGAAAAGACGGCAAAGAGCAGGAGACCCACCCCATGCGCAATCTCATCCTCAGCGCCCTCGCGCTCACCGCCCTCGCGGGTTGCCAGGCGCCGGGCACGGGCCTGGCGGGCGAGCGCGGGCTCTCCGTGGTCTACGGCGTCGAGGAGGGCGACATGCTGAAGCTGCGCGCCGGGCCGGGCACCGGCTTCGACGTCTATACCGGCCTGCCGAACGGCACGCTGGTGCAGGTGCGCGACTGCGACCAGCAGGGCGGGGTGCGCTGGTGCCGCGTGGCGCTCGAGCGCACGCCGGAGATGACGGGCTACGTCTCGCAGAGCTACCTGCGCCGGCTCTGAGGCCCCGTTTCCCTCACCTCCCCGCGCTGCTAGGCTCTGCGCCGAGATCGCAGAGGGAGGACCGGATATGATGGACGGACAGGGCGGCGCCTGGGGCGCGCTCATCGCGGAGCTGTCGGAGCTGCTCGGAGAGCGGCTCTCGACCGGGCAGTCGGTGCGCGAGCTGCACAGCCGCGACGAGGCCTATGCCACCCCGCATCTGCCCGACGCCGTGGCTTTCCCCGAGACCACCGAGGAGGTGAGCCGGATCATGGCCGCCTGCCATGCCCACCGCTGCCCGGTGGTGCCCTTCGGCATCGGCTCCTCGCTCGAGGGCCACGTGGTGCCGGTGAAAGGCGGGATCTCGATCGACACCAGCCGCATGACCCGCATCCTCGAGGTCCACGAAGAGGACCTCGACGTGGTGGTCGAGCCCGGCCTCACCCGCAAGGAGCTGAACGAGGCGCTGCGCGCGACGGGGCTGATGTTCACCGTCGATCCCGGCGCCAATGCCACGCTCGGCGGCATGGCCGCGACCCGGGCCTCGGGCACCAACGCGGTGCGTTACGGCACCATGCGCGAGAACGTCCTGGCGCTCGAGGTGGTGCTGGCCGACGGGCGGGTGATCGAGACCGGCACCCGGGCGCGGAAATCCTCGGCGGGTTATGACCTGACGCATCTTTTCGTGGGCTCCGAGGGCACGCTCGGGATCATCACCAAGCTGACCCTGCGGCTCGTGGGCCAGCCCGAGCGGATCTCGGCGGCGACCTGCGACTTCCCCGACATCGCCGCGGCGGTGGACACGGTGATCCTGGCGATCCAGTCGGGCCTGCCGATGGCGCGGATCGAGCTGCTGGACGAGGTGCAGATGCGCGGCATGGCGCTCTACAACCCCGACCTGGGCCTGCCCGAGCGGCCGCATCTGTTCCTCGAGTTCCACGGCACCGAGGCGGGCGTCGCCGAACAGGTCGAGAGCTTCCGCGAGATCGCCACCGACTACGGGGCGGCGAATTTCCAATGGGCGACCCGCACCGAGGAGCGCACCCGCCTCTGGGAGGCGCGCCACACCGCCTATTACGCCGCCCGCTCGCTGCGCCCGGGCGCGCAGGGCGTGGTCACCGACAGCTGCGTGCCGATCTCTGCGCTGGCCGAGGCCATCGCCCGGACCAAGGCGCTGATCGCCGAGGCGGGCCTCGTGGCGCCGCTGGTGGGCCATGTCGGGGACGGCAACTTCCACCTCTCGATCCTGGTCGACCCCGAGGACGCCGAGGAGCTCGCCGCCGCCCGGGCCCTGGCCTCCAAGGTCAGCCATATCGCGCTGGAGCTCGGCGGGACGGTGACCGGCGAACACGGCATCGGCAGCGGCAAGATGCGCTACATGCGCGACGAACACGGCGACGCGCTGGACGTGATGGCGGACATCAAGCGGGCGCTGGATCCGTTGAATTTGATGAACCCGGGGAAGATTGTGGAGGTGTGACGGGGGCTGAGGTGGGCTGTGTTGGCTGGTTTGCGCGGTCGCGTTCGGGCGCGCTTGGCGCAGAAGGGCCCGGCTGTAGCGGGATTTTGTCGGATGCCCGCAGTATTGCGACGTCGCCCCTCACGCAGCGCTTCCCGTGCAGCCCGCTGGTGACTAGGCGCCCCGACAACCACCCTTGCCCCTCCTTGCGCCCGAATAGCACCGAAGGTGCCGGGCGCGCGCCGGACCGGCCCGATGGGCCGGCGCTCTTGTGGGTGGCCCGCCTAGCTCGCCACTAGCCCTGACCTTGCGGGGATTAAGCGCCTCGATCAGAGGTCGGCAGCGCCGGCCCCCGGTCCGGCGCGCGCCCTCTGATGGGATGGGGTGTGAGGGTGTTGGGGGAGGCTTTGGGCTCTAGGCGTGGTCGGAGCGACGGGGCAAGCTGCGTAGCTTCCAACCACATCAACCCAGCCAACAGCCAAGGTCCCCAAAACTCACCCGCCCGGCAGCACTTCCACCACCGTCTCCTGCCGATACCTCTCGCCCGGCTCCAGGCGCACCTGGTCGGCCCAGGCGCGGTTCGGGGCGTCGACCCAGGCCTGGGGCTCGAGCGCCACGGCGTCGCCCGCGCGGTAGCGCGCGCCGGCGTGGCCGCCGGGCAGGTCGAGGTGACGGCCGTCGTAGACCTGCAGCCCCGGCTCGGTCGAGGAGAGCACCAGCCGGGCGTCGGGCGTCAGGAGACGGGCGACCTCGCGGCAGGGGGCTCGATGGCGGGCGAGGCACAGGTTGTGGTCGATCGGATCGCTGAGCGGCACCGGGGTGCGGAAGTCGAAACCGCCCTCGACCGGCACGGGGTCGCCCTCGGGGATGCCCTCGGAGACCGCCTGGTAGTGTTCGGCGGGCACCTGCAGCCGGGTGCCGGGCGGGCGCAGGTAGTAGAGATGGCTCGCCAGGTTGCAGAAGGTCGGCGCCTCGGCGCGGCCGGTGAGCTCCAGGCTCAGCCGCTCGCCGGCGCAGGAATAGCGCGCCTCGAGATGCAGCCGCCCGGGAAAGCCCATGTCGCCGTCCTCGAGCACAAGCGACAGGGTCACCGCCTCGGCCGAGGCCTCCTCGAGCTGCCAGATCCGCCCCCAGGTGCCGCCCGGCCCGCCGTGCAGCATGTTGGGCCCCTCGTTCGGCACCAGCGGATAGTCGCGGTCCCCGAGCCTCACATGTGCGCCCGCGATGCGGTTGGCGACCCGGCCGACCACCGCGCCCAGGAACTCGCGGTCGGTGAGATAGGTCAGGGGATCGGCGAGCCCCAGGACCAGCGGCCGCGCGACGCCCGCATGCCGCAGGTCGGTCAGCGCCGCGCCGCGGTTCACGATCCGCGCGGAGAGCGCCCCGGCGCCGATGTCGATGCACCAGAAGGGGCCCTCGGGCGTGTCGGCGAGTTTCTGCGTCGATGCGGTCACTGGGGGTCTCCTCGGGGTGCAATGGCTCCGAAACAAGCAGCCCTGCCGCCTTTTGGAAAGCCCGTGCGGGCAATTGACGCCGTTTTGGGGCTTTACATCCGGGCCGATGACCGCCGTAAACACGGGCCACCGATCCAGCCCGAGGCCCCAGAGGAGAACCGCCCCGTGTTCCGCAGAACCTTCACCGCCCTGTCCGCAGCCGTGCTGGCCGCATTCGCACTGCCCGCCGCCGCCCAGGAGGACGGTCCGATCGTGATCGGCGAGATCAACCATTTCAAGCGCATGGCCGCTTTCGCCGAGCCCTATCGCAAGGGCTACGAGATGGCCATCGAGGAGGTCAACGCGGCGGGCGGCATCGCCGGGCGCGAGATCGCGGTGATCTACCGCGACGACCAGGGCGAGCCCGGCGAGGCGATCCGCATCGCCGAGGAGCTGATGACCCGCGAGGGCGCGGTGATGCTCACCGGCTCGATCCTGTCGAACGTCGGGCTGGCGATTTCCTCGCTCGCCGACCGCAAGGGCTGGGTCTACCTGGCCTCCGAGCCCCTGGCCGACGCGCTGGTCTGGTCCGAGGGCAACCCCTGGACCTTCCGGCTGCGCGCCTCGACCTACATGCAGGCGGCGATGCTCGCCGAGGAGGCCGCCAAGACCGAGGCCACGCGCTTCGCGACCATCGCGCCGAACTACGCCTACGGCAAGGACGCGGTCGCGGCCTTCAAGGAGGTGCTGACCGCGCTCAAGCCCGAGGTCGAATTCGTCGGCGAGCAATGGCCGCAGCTCTTCCAGATCGACGCCGGCGCCGAGGTGCAGGCGCTGGAACGCGCCAAGCCCGACGCGATCTACAACGTCACCTTCGGCCCGGACCTGGCCAAGTTCGTCCGCGAAGGCGCCGACCGGGGCCTCTTCGAGGACCGCGCGGTCTTCGGTCTGCTCTCGGGCGAGCCGGAATACCTCGAGCCCCTGGGCGCCGAGGCCCCCGAAGGCTGGGTCGTCACCGGCTACCCCTGGTATGCCTTCGAGGGTGACGCCAACGCGGAATTCGTCGCGGATTACACCGCCCGCTGGGAGGAAAGCCCGAAGAACGGCTCGCTGGTGGGCTATATGACCGGCCTCTCGGTCGCCGCCGCGCTCGAGCGCGCCGAGAGCTTCGCGCCCGAGGCCATCCGCGCCGCCTTCGAAGGTCTGAGCGTCACCGGCCCGGTGGGCGAGGTCACCTACCGCGAGATCGACAACCAGTCAACCATGGGCGCCTTCGTCGGCACCACGGCGGTTGAAGAGGGCGCGGGCGTCATGGTCGATTGGGCCTACCGCGACGGCGCGGCCTATCTGCCCGAGGACGCCGAGGTGAAGACCCGCCGCGCCGCCGAGTAACCCCCCGCCTCCTGGCCGAAGGGACACCCCCCGATGGGCCTGATCCTCGCGCAGATCCTGACCGGGCTTGCCAATGCCGGGGCGCTCTTCATGGTCGCCTCGGGCCTGTCGCTGATCTTCGGCGTCACCCGGATCGTGAACTTCGCCCATGGCTCCTTCTACATGCTCGGGGCCTACCTGGGCTGGAGCCTGATGCAGGTGCTGCCGGGCAGCTTCGGCTTCTGGGGGGCGATCCTGCTGGCGTGGCTCGGCGTCGGGCTGATCGGCGCGCTGGTCGAGATCGTGATCCTGCGCCGGGTCTATGCCGCGCCCGAGCTCTTCCAGCTGGTCGCCACCTTCGGGGTGATCCTGATCGTGCAGGACCTGGCGCTGATGATCTGGGGCCCCGAGGACCTTCTGGGCCCGCGCGCCCCGGGGCTGCGCGGGGTGGTCCGCATCCTCGGCGAGCCGGTGCCGAAATACGACCTCGCGCTGATCGCGCTGACGCCGCTGGTGGCGCTGGCGCTCTGGGCGCTGATCACCCGCACGCGCTTCGGCATCCTGGTGCGCGCCGCCACCCAGGACCGCGAGATGGTCGGCGCGCTGGGCGTGAACCAGCGCTGGCTCTTCACCGCGACCTTCGCGCTGGGCTGCGCGCTGGCGGGCCTCGGCGGCGCGCTGCAGCTGCCCAGGGGCGGGGCGGACCTCCTGATGGATTTCACCATCCTGACCTCGGTCTTCGTGGTCGTGGTGGTGGGCGGCATGGGCTCGCTGCCCGGGGCCTACCTGGCCTCGGTGCTGATCTCGGTGGTCGGGGTCTTCGGGGTCAGCTACCTGCCGCAATCGACCCTGGCGCTGACCTTCGTGGTCATGGTCGCGGTCTTGATGTGGCGGCCCTTCGGGCTTCTGGGCCGCGAGGAGGTGGCCGGAGAGCTGGGCCAGGTCGGCCCGCCTGAGGACCCGATCGCCCCGGCCTCGGCCAGGATGCGCCTCCTGGTCGGGATGGCGCTCGCCGCGCTGGCGGCGCTGCCGGTCTACGGCTCGCCCTTCGCGCTGGTCCTGGCCACCGACATCGCGATCTTCTGCCTCTTCGCCGCCTCGCTGCACTTCCTCTTGGGCCAGGCGGGGCTGGTGAGCTTCGGCCACGCGGCCTTCTACGGCGGCGGGGCCTATGCCGCGGCGCTCCTGGTGCGGCACGCAGGTGCGCCGATGGAGCTGGCGCTCCTGCTCGCGCCGCTGATCGCGGGCGGGCTGGCGCTGGGCATCGGCTTTGTCGCGCTCCGCGCCAGCGGGGTCTATTTCGCCATGCTGACGCTGGCCTTCGCGCAGCTCCTCTGGTCGCTGGTCTGGCAATGGGCCGGGGTGACCGGCGGCTCGGACGGGCTGATCGGCATCTGGCCCGCGCGCTGGGCCGACAGCAACACGGTCTTCTACCTGCTGTCCTTCGCGCTTTCGGTCGGCGGCATCCTGACGCTGCGCCACGCCGCCCATGCGCCCTTCGGCTACGCGCTGCGCGCGGCCCGCGACAACGCCCCCCGGGCGGCGGCCACCGGCTTCGACACCCGCGCGCTGCAATGGGCGGCCTTCACCTTCGCGGGCGCCATGGCCGGGCTCGCCGGCGGGCTCTTCGTCTTCGCCAAGGGCTCGGTCTTTCCCAACGAGCTCGAGATCGCCCGCAGCTTCGACGCGCTGATCGTGGTGTTCCTGGGCGGGGTGAAGACGCTCTCGGGCGGCTGGGTCGGCGGCGCGGTCTTCGAGGCCGGCGTCGACTGGCTGACCCGCTTCGACTACTGGCGCCTGGCGCTGGGGCTGGTGGTGCTCTTCATCGTGACGCTGGCGCCGCAGGGGCTGGTCGGCACCGCGCGGGCGCTCTGGGCGCGGGTGCGGCCATGAGCGCGCTGCTCGAGGTCCGGGGCCTGTCGCGCCACTACGGCGCCCTGCGCGCGGTCGACGGGGTGAGCTTCGCCCTCGCGCCCGGCGACATCCAGGCGCTGATCGGGCCCAACGGGGCGGGCAAGTCGACGCTCTTCCGCATGCTCATGGGCGAGACCCGCCCCACCGAAGGCGAGGCGCGTTTCGACGGGCGGCGGATCACCGGGCTGAGCCCGGCGCGCATCGCCCGGTGGGGCGTCGGGCGGACCTTCCAGATCACCGGCACCTGGGCCTCGATGCGGGTGATCGAGAACGTGCAGACCGCGCTTCTGGCGCATCGCCGCCGGGGGCTGAGCCTGCGCGGCTTCGCCACCCGGCTCTACCGCGCCGAGGCGCAGGCGCTGCTCGAGACGGTGGGCCTGGCCGAGGTCGCCGAGCGGCCCGCCGCGATTCTGGCCTATGGCGATCTGAAGCGGCTGGAGCTGGCCATCGCGCTGGCGCTGGAACCGCGGCTCCTGCTCATGGACGAGCCCACTGCGGGCATGGCCGCGGGCGAGCGCGGCGAGCTCATGCAGACGGTGACCCGCATCGCCCGCGAGACCGGCATGACGATCCTTTTCACCGAACACGACATGGACGTGGTCTTCGGCCATGCCGAGCGGATCATGGTGCTCGACCGCGGCGCGCTGATCGCCGAAGGCGCGCCCGAGGCGGTGCGCGCCGATCCGCGCGTCCGCGAGGTCTACCTGGGCGGGGGGCTCGACCCGGAGGCGCTGGCCGATGCTTGAGATCGCGGGCGCAGAGGTCTTCTACGGCAAGGCGCAGGTGCTGCAGGGCCTGTCCCTGCGGCTCGGCCGCGGCGAGGTGGTGGCGCTTCTGGGGCGCAATGGCGCGGGCAAGACCACGACGCTCAAGGCGGCGATGCAGATGCTGCCCTTGGCGCGCGGTTCGGTGAGGCTCAACGGGCAGGAGATCACCGGCTGGCCCGCCTATCGCGTCGCCCGCGCCGGGCTCGGCTATGTCCCCGAGGAGCGGCGCATCTTCACCCAGCTCACCGTGCGCGAGAACCTCGAGACCGGGCGCCAGAAGCCGCGCGAGGGGCTGCCGCACTGGCAGGAAGAGGCGCTCTTCGAGCTGTTCCCGAACCTCGCCGAACGCGCCGAGGCGCGCGGCAAGGCGCTGTCGGGTGGGGAGCAGCAGATGCTGACCATCGCCCGGACGCTGATGGGCAACCCCGCCTGCCTCTTGCTCGACGAGCCCTCCGAGGGCATCGCCCCGGTGATCGTGACCGAGATGGCCCGCGCGATCCTGCGGCTGAAGCGGGCGGGGCTGAGCATCCTTCTGTCCGAACAGTCGCTGCCCTTCGCCCGCGCCGTGGCCGACCGCGTGGCGGTGATCGACCACGGCCGGGTGGTCTTCGAGGGCAGCTTCGCGGAGCTCGATGCCGCCCCCGAGGTCACGGCGCGGCACCTGGCTGTGTGAGGGGGCGGGGGATCTGGCGTTGATGGCTGTTTTGAAAGCAAGCCCAGAGGGTGGCGGGAGAGCCTGAGGTCCGGCTTTAAATCAAGGGCTTACGCCCTAGCACTGACTTCCGCCCCCCACCCTCACGCGTTCCAGCGCACCGTGCCAGCCTCGCGGACGTCGTAGCCCGCGAGCTGCGCGGCGTGGGCGCGGAAGGCTTCGGAGCGCATCACCTCGAACAGCGCCTGCAGCGGCGGCTCGAAGGCGGCGCGGCGGTCGACCAGCAGGTCGAAGCGTTCCTCGGCCAGCGGCAGGAAATCGAGCCCATGCGTCCGTGCCAGCGCCTCGAGGCCGAAGGTCGTGTCGGCCTCTTCGTGTTTCACCGCGAAGACGGCGTCCTCCTCGCTCTGGGCGGTGCCGGTGCGCATCAGCCGGGCGGGGTCGAGGCCGGCCTCGGCCAGGAGCGTGGCAAAGAGCTTCTCGCTGCCGGTGGTCTCGGGGCGCGGCGCGATCCAGAGGTCGGGCAGGGCCTCGAGCCCGCGCGTTCCCTTCGCCATGCCGGGGCGCAGGATCAGCCCGCGCTGGCGGCGCGCGAAGGCGATCAGCACGGCGTCGGTGCGGGCGGCCTCGGCCTCGACAGCGGGGATGTTCCAGCGGCCCCCGGGGCCCGGCAGATGCAGCCCCGCGGCCAGGCCCTCGCCGCGCAGGAAGCGCCGGAGCCCCGCGCCCGAACCGTCGAAAAGCGTCGCGAGCCCCGCGCCCGACTGCCGCAGCGCCCATTCCAGAAGCGGGTCGTGGCTGCCAAGGAAGACCGGCGGCGGCGCCGGGCGTTCGGGCGCGGGACCCGAGCGGCCCCCGGCGATCCAGGCGCGCACTTCGTCCTCGGGAAACAGCAGCTTGCCGGTGACCTTGGCGCAGGGCACGGCCCCCGAGGCGGCCAGGTCGTAGACCTTCCGCTCCTTGATCCGCAGTAGTTCGGCGAGTTCCCGCACCGTCAGAAATTCGGGCATCCGAGCCGCTATCCCCCTGATCGCTCCGGGGCGGACTATGCGGCGGCGGGGGGCGCGGAGCAAGCGGGCAGGGGTCTGTGATATGCCCCCTTCCCCCCGCTGCGGAGGGAAGGGGGAAACTCGTTAACCAAAGGCACTAAGAAACCTGATGCGCCGATATCGCGCGCAGCAAGCCGATGCGCTGCCGTTAGGTCAATGTATTTAAATGCAAGGACATATTCGCGGAAATTGATCTAGCCGCGGGGCTCGGACTGTGAGTCCGGATCAGGTGCCGGTCCGATCCTGGATGGACCGGGGCGTTTCGATCACGCTAGACAGGACAGATGGCAGAAAAAAGGCGCTGAGATGACCGAGATCCGGCCCGGCGAAACCACCGCGGAGCTGCCCGAGGTGCCCTCGGCGGGGCTCTATTTCATCGGGCGCTGCCGCACGCCCTTTGCCACCCGCGCCGACTGTCCGCGCCAGGGCGTGCCCGACGGGCCGCTCTGCCGGCTCGAGCTCGACGAGGCCTGGGTCCCGGCGCTTGACGGTTTGGAGAATTATCAAGCCCTCGACGTGCTTTACTGGCTCGATCGCTCGCGCCGCGACCTGGTCACGCAAAGCCCGAAATCGGACGGGGCGCTGCGCGGCACCTTCTCGCTGCGCTCGCCGGTGCGGCCCAATCCGATCGGCCTGTCGCGGGTGCGGCTGGTGGGCCGCGAGGGCGCGGCGCTGCTGGTCCGCGGGCTCGATTGCATCGACGGCACGCCGCTTCTCGACATCAAGCCCGAGGCCTGCGCCTACAGCCCGCCCGCGCCGCCGAAACCCGGCGTGGAGGGCTGAACCCCGCGCGCGGCACCGCCCGCCCGCGCCCCACCGGTCCCCCCGCTCTGACTGTTTTTTGTGCAGCGTCCTTGTGAATTTGCCACAGGCCCCCCGGGCGGGGTGCCCGCGCTTGCAACCGCCGCGCCGGGCGCGCTCAGCTTTCGGGGTGACTTTTGGAGCGTGACGATTCCCTACGATCTGGCAGATGACGCCCCGGGACCGGCCCGGCAGCGGGCCCGTGGCCGGGCGCGGATCACCGCGCGGCTGCGCGCCGGGGCCAGCCGGATCGCCGCGCTTCGGCAGGAGGGGTCGCTGCGGCTGCTCTTCCCGCATGGGGCGGGCGGGGCGCTTTCGGCGACCTGGCTCAACACCGCGGGCGGGATCACCGGGGGCGACGCCTTCACGCTCGAGGCCGGGGCCGAGGCGGGCGCGCATCTGACGCTGACCAGCCAGGCGGCGGAGCGGATCTACCGCGCGCAGGGCCCCGCGCCGGGCCGGGTCGAGACGCGGCTGACGCTGGCGCCCGGCGCGCGGCTCGACTGGCTGCCGCAGGAGACGATCCTCTTCGACGGCGCCGCGCTCGACCGGCGCCTGAGCGTCGAGATGGCCGAGGACGCGCGCTTCCTCGGGGTCGAGACGCTGATCTTCGGACGCGCGGCCATGGGCGAGGAGGTCCGCCGCCTGGCCCTGCGCGACCGCATCGACATTCGCCGCGGCGGCGCGCTGATCCATGCCGACCGCCTGGCGCTGAGTGGCGATGCCGCCGCAGCCCTGGCCCGGCCCGGCGTCGCCGACGGAGCCCGTGCGATGGCCACCCTGGTCATCGCGGCACCGGGCGCCGAGGGGCAACTCCCGGCGCTCCGGGCGCGGCTGCCGGTCACGGCGGGGATCTCCTCCCCCCTGCCTGGACTGGTGGTCGCGCGCGTTCTGGCCCCCGACGGCTTCGAGCTGCGCCACACGCTTCTGCCCTTGCTGCGCGACGCCTGCGCGGCCGATCTTCCCCGACCCTGGATGCTGTGAGACGATGAATCTGACCCCCCGCGAAAAGGACAAGCTGCTTGTCTCCATGGCCGCCGAGGTGGCCCGCCGCCGCCTCGCGCGCGGCGTGAAACTCAACCACCCCGAGGCCATCGCGCTCATCACCGACGCGGTGGTCGAGGGCGCCCGCGACGGCCGCAGCGTCGCCGAGATGATGCAGGCCGGCGCCGAGGTCCTGACCGCCGAGCAATGCATGGCGGGCGTGCCCGAGATGATCCACGAGGTGCAGGTCGAGGCAACTTTCCCCGACGGCACAAAACTTGTCACCGTTCACAACCCGATCCGCTAGTATGCCTGCAAGGAGCACCACGATGCGCCACCTTCTGATCCCCGCCGCGGCCCTTCTGGCCGGTCCCGCCTTTGCCCACGAGGGCGCGCATCTGCACCCTCACGACGGCGCGGGCTGGCTTGCGGTGACCGCCGCGCTGGCGGTCCTGGCCCTGGCCGGGGTGCTCGCCCGGGGTGAGCTGCGCCTGCCGCGCCGCGACGCGCGCCGGTACCGGGGGCGGCCATGATCCCCGGAGAGATCCTCACCGCCCCCGGCGATCTGACGCTGAACGAGGGCCGCGTGCCGATCACCCTCATGGTCGCCAACACCGGCGACCGGCCGGTGCAGGTGGGCTCGCATTACCATTTCGCCGAGGCCAATCCCGCGCTCGACTTCGACCGCGCCGCCGCGCGCGGCCACAGGCTCGACATCGCCGCGGGCACCGCGGTGCGCTTCGAGCCGGGCCAGCGCCGCGAGGTGCGGCTGATCCCCTATGCCGGTGCGCGCCGGGTCTTCGGCTTCAACGCCCAGGTCATGGGGCCGCTCTAGATGCGTCGCGCGGGCCTTGTCCTGGCCGCGTTCGTCGCGGCGCTCCTGCCGGGACGGGCCCCGGCCCAGGAGGTGGACTGCGCCAATGCCATGACCCAGCGCGACATGAACCTCTGCGCCGCGCGCGCCTATGACGCCGCCGATGCCGAGCTGAACCGCGTTTGGCGCGCTGTCATCGCCGAGTTACGTCGCTGGGTCCAATATCTGCCCGAGGGGGCGGCCCCGGCCGAGGAGACCATGCGCCAGGCGCAGCGCGCCTGGATCCCCTTCCGCGACGCGGCCTGCGAGGCGGAAAGCTACATGGCGCGCGGCGGCTCGATGCAGCCGCTTCTGCGCTTCGGCTGCCTCGCGCGGCTGACCGAACGCCGGACCGAGGATCTCAGGGAAATCCTCGACGGCGGATAGGAGCGCCGCGCGCCGCCAGCCCGGGCGGCGCGGGGCAGGGGGCGCCGATCCGCGCCCCCGCGAAGGGAACCACCGTCAAAGGGAGGATAAGACGGATGTTCACAGCGATGGATGCGACACGCAGCTGGCTCGCCTGGTCGGGGGCGATCTGGAGCCAGCAGATCAAGATGTCGCAGATCATGTTCGATGCCATGGCGGCCTCGTCGGCGGAAGCGGTCTGGGGAATCCGCCCGACGGTGAAGGAGCCGCCGAAGGAGGCGTCGGAAGAGACCGCGCCATGCGCCACCCGCGCCGAGGCGCTGGAGCGCGCCCGATTGGTCGAGCTGACCCCGGCCCGCCGCCGCGGCAGCCGCCGCCAGCCCGCGACGCCGCCCGGCCTGCCGCCGCGCCGCACCCACGCGACGCCGGTCTGAGCATCTGCTGAAAAAATGGGCACACCGCCTCGCGCGGGGTGCCCCGGCCGATCAGGCGCCTGGCGATATTTTCCAATATTGCCAGGCGTTTGCCGTCTCAGTGGGGGCTTTGCGAAGCTGCCCTCCGGTTTGACAGCCCCCCGGCGCGGGGCAAGGCTCGCGGGGTCTCTCACGGAAGGCTCTGCCCATGCCCGCCACCATCTCCCGCGCCGATCACGCCGCCATGTTCGGTCCCACCACCGGCGACCGGCTGCGGCTCGCCGACACCGATCTGATCATCGAGGTCGAGCGCGACCTGACCGGCCCGCATGGCGAAGAGGTGAAATTCGGCGGCGGCAAGGTGATCCGCGACGGCATGGGCCAGTCCCAGGCCAGTCGCGCCGAGGGCGCCCCGGACACGGTGATCACCAATGCGCTGATCCTCGACCACAGCGGCATCTACAAGGCCGACGTGGCGCTGCGCGACGGGCGGATCGCGCGCATCGGCAAGGCCGGCAACCCCGACACCCAGCCGGGCGTGCAGATCACCGTGGGCCCCGGCACCGAGGTCATCGCCGGCGAGGGCCGGATCCTGACCGCCGGCGGCTTCGACAGCCACATCCATTTCATCTGTCCCCAGCAGATCGAGGACGCGCTGCACTCGGGCCTGACCACCATGCTCGGCGGCGGCACCGGGCCCGCGCATGGCACGCTGGCCACCACCTGCACGCCCGGGCCCTGGCACATCGGGCGCATGCTGCAGGCCGCCGATGCCTTCCCGATGAACCTCGCCTTCGCGGGCAAGGGCAACGCCTCGCTGCCCGGCGCGCTGGTCGAACAGGTCGAGGCCGGCGCCTGCGCGCTCAAGCTGCACGAGGACTGGGGCACCACGCCCGCAGCGATCGACACCTGCCTGAGCGTCGCCGAGGATCACGACGTCCAGGTGATGATCCACACCGACACGCTGAACGAATCGGGGTTCGTGGAGCAGACCGTGGCCGCCATGAAGGGCCGCACCATCCATGCCTTCCACACCGAGGGCGCGGGCGGCGGCCATGCCCCCGACATCATCCGCATCTGCGGCGAGGAGCACGTGCTGCCCTCCTCGACCAACCCCACGCGGCCCTTCACGGTGAACACCCTGGAAGAGCATCTCGACATGCTCATGGTCTGCCACCACCTCGACAAGCGCGTCCCCGAGGACGTGGCCTTCGCCGAAAGCCGCATCCGCCGCGAGACCATCGCCGCCGAGGACATCCTGCACGACATGGGGGCCTTCTCGATCATCGCCTCGGACAGCCAGGCCATGGGCCGCGTCGGCGAGGTGATCATCCGCACCTGGCAGACCGCCGACAAGATGAAGAAGCAGCGCGGGCGCCTGTCGGAAGAGACCGGCGAGAACGACAACCTGCGCGTCCGCCGCTACGTGGCGAAATACACCATCAATCCCGCCATCGCCCATGGCCTCAGCCACGAGATCGGCTCGATCGAGGAGGGCAAACGCGCCGACCTCTGCCTCTGGTCGCCGGCCTTCTTCGGTGTGAAGCCCGACATGGTGCTTCTGGGCGGCACCATCGCCATGGCGCAGATGGGCGACCCCAATGCCTCGATCCCGACGCCGCAGCCGGTCCATTCCCGCCCGATGTTCGGCGCCTATGGCCGGTCGGTGGAACGCTCCGCGGTGACCTTCGTCTCGGCGGCGGCCGAGGCCCGAGGGGTGGGCGACGCGCTGGGCCTCGCCAAGGAGGTCGTCGCGGTGCGCGGCACCCGCGGCATCGGCAAGTCCGACCTGCTGCTCAACGACGCGACGCCGAAGATCGAGGTCGACCCCGAGACCTACGAGGTGCGCGCCGACGGGCAGCTCCTGACCTGCGAGCCCGCCGCCGAGCTGCCCATGGCGCAGCGGTATTTCCTGTTCTGAGCGGGGGGGAGCTGGGGGCTGATGAGGGATGGACCGCGCGCCATCCCGCTCCGATCCGCCACCCGCCGCGCCGTTCCTTCGCAACCCGCCGTCCCGCTTCGAGCCCGACACCGACGCCCCGCTCTGATCTTCTCCTGACCGCCCGTCCCGCCGCACACCACCTGTTCCACCCCGACCCCCACCGTTTGCCAACCCTCCCGTACCGATCCCCACCGTTTGCCAACCGCCACAACCCAATCCCCAGCCCCAACCCGAGCCTCCCGATGACCGACCTGACCGCCCGCGCCTATCACGACCACGCCCATGCCGCCCCGATCGGGCGGGTCACGCTCGATTACGAGGGCCGCTTCCTGCGTCGCCGGGTGATCCGCCTCGACGACGGGCGGGCGCTGCTCGTCGACCTCGCGCAGACCACCTCGCTCGCCGCCGGCGGGGTGCTTCTGACCGAGGCGGGCGAGATCACCATCGCCGCCGCGCCCGAGCCGCTCCTCGAGATCAGAGGCGGCGACCTCGTGCGGCTCGCCTGGCACATCGGCAACCGCCACACGCCCTGCCAGATCGAGGCCCATCGCCTGCTGATCCAGCGCGACCACGTCATGGCCGACCTCCTGGCCCGCCTCGGCGCCGAGACCCGCGCGGTGGAGGAACCCTTCACCCCCGAGGGCGGCGCCTATGGCCATGGCCGCACCCATGGGCACGACCACTCCCACGCGCATGGCCCCGGGGATCACGCCCATGCCTGAGGCCGGGCTGGTCCTGCACCAGCTCTTCTCGCCCGCCTTCCCGACCGGCGGCTTCGCCTATTCCCACGGGCTCGAGACCCTGGTCGCCGAGGCCCGGCTGACCTCGGGCGCGGAGCTCGAGGCCTGGCTGGCCGACTGGCTGAGCCACGGCGCGGGCTGGAGCGACGCGGTGCTTTTTGCCCAGGCCGCCGCGGGCGCGGATCCGGCGCCGCTGGCCGAGCTGGCCGCCGCGCTCTCGGGTGCCGCCCACCGCCGCCGCGAGACCGCGCTGACCGGTGCCGCCTTCGCCGCGACCGCGCGGCGGGTCTGGGGGCTCGACCTGCCGGACATGGCCTATCCGGTGGCCGCGGGCCGGGCGGTGCATCTCCTGCGGCTCGATCCCGGCGCGGCGCTCGAAGCCTGCCTCATGGCCGCGGTCCAGACCTATGCCGGCGCCGCCATGCGGCTCGTGCCGCTGGGCCAGGGCGAAGGCCAGGCCGCCATCGCGGGCGCCACGCCCCGGATCGCCGCCACCGCGCGGGCCGCCCTGTCCGCCACGCTCGACGAGATCGGCGGCTTCGCGCCCGCGCTCGACATCGCCGCCATGCGCCACGAGGCGCTCGAGACCAAGCTTTTCCGCTCCTGACGAAAGGACCGCTCATGACCTCTCCCAATGGCCCCCTGCGCGTCGGCATCGGCGGCCCGGTCGGCGCCGGCAAGACCACGCTGACCGCCGCGCTCTGCGCGCATTTCGCCCCGCGCCTCTCGATGGCGGTGGTGACCAATGACATCTACACCCAGGAGGACGCCGAAGAGCTGATGCGCCGCCAGGTGCTGCCGCTCGACCGGATCCGCGGGGTGGAGACCGGCGGCTGTCCGCATACCGCGATCCGCGAGGATGCCTCGATCAATCTCGCCGCCATCGCCGAGCTGACGGCGAGCTTCCCCGACCTCGAGCTGGTGCTGATCGAATCCGGCGGCGACAACCTCTCGGCCACCTTCTCGCCCGAGCTCGCCGATGTGACGATCTACGTGATCGACGTGGCCGCGGGTGAGGAGATCCCGCGCAAGGGCGGCCCGGCGATCTGCCGCTCGGACATCCTGGTGATCAACAAGACCGACCTCGCCCCGCATGTCGGCGCCTCGCTCGAGGTGATGGAGCGCGACGCGACGCGGATGCGCGCCGGGCGGCCGTTCTTCTTCACCGCGATGCGCCGCGCCGAAGGCGTGGAGGAGGTCGCCCGCGCCCTGACCGAGATCGGCGGCCTGCCCGTCGCCCGCGCCCCCGCCGAAGCGCCCGCCTGACCGAAGCCGGGGCGCTCCCCGGGCCATCCCCCGGCGCGCTCCGGCCCCCCACGCAAACCGCGCGCAATCCCCCCCAAGGGCGACTTCGCATCGATCCCCAAGAAAAGCCCACCGGCCCGGCCCCCTCCCAGGTCCCAAACCCCGGAACCACAGCCAGCGCCCACACCCGACGCACCACGCCCCAATCAGGCGCCCCGCCCAGCCCTTCAGCTTGGCAAAAATACCTCGGGGGGAGTCGGGCCGCAGGCCCGGCGGGGGGCGGAGCCCCCCCAATGCAACCGATCGGCTCAGCCCGACACCCCGGGCAAACGCCCAAACCCCACAACCAAGCCCCGAAAAACGCGTCGTTTTTCCCCGAACGCCCCCGTGCCGCAGGGAACACCCTCAGCCGATCGCCCCGCGCGCGCCGCCGGTCTGGGCGCGGTCGAGCAGGATGTGGTCGAGCAGCACGCAGGCCAGCATGGCCTCGCCCACCGGCACCGCGCGGATGCCGACGCAGGGGTCGTGGCGGCCCTTGGTGATCACCTCGGTCGGCTGGCCCGACTTGGTGATCGAGGCGCGCGGCTTCAGGATCGAGGAGGTCGGCTTCACCGCGAAGCGCGCGGTGATCTCCTGGCCGGTGGAGATGCCGCCGAGGATCCCGCCGGCGTGGTTCGAGGAATAGACCGGCGCGCCGTCGTTGCCGAGGAAGATCTCGTCGGCATTGGCCTCGCCGGTCAGCGCCGCGGCGCCCATGCCCTCGCCGATCTCCACGCCCTTGACCGCGTTGATCGACATGAGCGCGGCGGCGATCTCGGTGTCGAGTTTCGCGTAGACCGGCGCGCCGAGGCCCGCGGGCACGCCGCTGGCGGCGACCTCGATCATCGCGCCGCAGGAATTGCCGGACTTGCGCAGCTCGTCGAGGTAGGCGCCCCAGCTCTCGGCGGTCTGCGCCGAGGGCACCCAGAAGGGGTTGTTCTCGATCTCGTCCATGTCGCGCGCACCCTCGATGCCATGCGGGCCCATCTGCACCATGTAGCCGCGGATGCGGATGTCCGGCGCGAGCTCGGCGAGAGCGGCGCGGGCGAGCCCGCCGGCGGCCACCCGGGCGGCGGTCTCGCGCGCCGAGGAGCGCCCGCCGCCGCGCGGGTCGCGGATGCCGTATTTCTGCCAGTAGGTGATATCGGCATGGCCCGGGCGGAAGGTCTCGGCGATCTCGCCGTAGTCCTTGGAGCGCTGGTCGGTGTTCTCGATCATCAGCTGCACCGGCGTGCCGGTGGTGCGGCCCTCGAAGACGCCCGAGAGGATGCGCACCGCGTCGGCCTCGCGGCGCTGGGTGGTGTAGCGGCTGGTGCCGGGCTTGCGCCGGTCGAGCCAGTGCTGGATCGCCGCCTCGTCGATCGCCACCCCCGGCGGGCAGCCGTCCACCGTGCAGCCGAGCGCGGGCCCGTGGCTTTCGCCCCAGGTGGTGACGCGGAAAAGGTGACCGAAAGTGTTGAAGCTCATGGGGCGGATCCTCGTCAGACGCGTCTCCGTCCTACTCAAGCCCCGCGCCCCCAACAAGCCGTTTCGCCTTGTCAGCCCGGGGGCACGGCGTTACCTCAAGGGGTACCTCGGGGTGCCCGGACGGGCTGAGATGCGCCACGCGCGAACCCGTTGAACCTGACCCGGTTAACACCGGCGGAGGGAAGGTTTGCCGGGCCCAAGGCCCCCGATCTTGCCCATCCGCCGCAAATGGAAGGACGGCAAGATGAAAGCCCTCACGACTTTTGCAGCGGTCACCCTTTCCGCGGGCGCGGCGCTCGCCCAGGAGAAGGTGCTCACCGTCTACGCGGGCGACTACGTGGTCTCCGAATGGGGCCCCGGACCCGCCATCGAGGAGATGTTCGAGGCGCGCTGCGGCTGCGATTTGCAGTTCAAGCCCGGCGAGCTTCTGCCCCGGCTCCTGCTCGAAGGCGAGGCCACCGATGCCGATGTGGTCTTCGGGCTCAACACCGATGTGACCCAGCGGGCGCGGGCCTCGGGGCTCTTCGCGCCGCATGGGCAGGACCTCTCGGCGCTGACCCTGCCGATCGACTGGCAGGACGACACCTTCCTGCCCTTCAACTACAGCCACACCGCCTTCGTCTACGACCGCGACCGGCTCGAGAGCCCGCCCGAGAGCTTCGAGGCGCTGCTCGACGCCGATGAGGATCTGTCGCTGGTGATCCAGGACCCGCGCTCCTCGATCTCGGGGCTGGCAATGGCGCTCTGGGTGCAGTCGGTCTACGGCGATGAGGCCGAAGAGGCCTGGGCGCGGCTCTCGGACAGCGTGCTGACCGTGACCAAGGGCTGGTCGGAAAGCTACGGGCTCTTCACCGACGGAGAGGCCGACATGGTGCTCTCCTACACCACCTCGCCGGCCTACCACATGATCGCCGAAGAGGACGACAGCGTCGCCGCGGCGATCTTCCCCGAGGGCCATTACTTCATGGTCGAGCTCTCGGCCGTCACCTCGGTCACCGAGGAGCCCGAACTGGCGCGGGACTTCCTGGAATTCACCCTCTCCGAGGACTTCCAGGAGATGATCGCCACCGGCAACTGGTCGATCCCCGCCGCGCTCGAGCGCCAGGGATGGCCCGAGGGTTTCCAGGCGCTGGAGCTGCCCGAGACGGTGCTGTTCTACTCCGAGGACGAGGCCGCCGCGCTCAAGGATGACGCGGTCGAGGCATGGCGCGCCGGTCTCTCGCGCTGATCGCCGCCGCGCTGGTGCTGGCGCTCACGCTGGTGCCCATCGGCGCGGTGACCCTGCGGGCGGGGGGCTTTTCCGGCTTCGCGCCCGGCGACGGCCAGGCGCTGCGCTTCACGCTCCTGCAGGCGTTCCTGTCGGGCCTGTTCTCGGTCCTGGCGGCGGTGCCGGTGGCGCGCGCGCTGGCGCGGCGGCGCTTTGCCGGGCGCGGGCTCCTGGTGGCGCTTCTGGGCGCGCCCTTCATCCTGCCGGTGATCGTGGCGGTCCTGGGTCTAATCGCGACCTTCGGGGCCAACGGGCTGGTCAACCGCGGGCTCGCCGCGCTGGGCCTGCCGGAGGTCACGATCTACGGGCTGCACGGGGTGGTGCTGGCGCATGTCTTCTTCAACCTGCCGCTGGCCACGAGGCTCCTGCTGCAGGGCTGGCTCGCGGTGCCGGCCGAGCGCCTGCGCCTGGCCGCGGCGCTGGGGCTGACGCCCTGGGCGGTCTTCCGCACCATCGAGGCGCCGATGCTGGCGCGCATCCTGCCCGGCGCCTTCGCGGTGATCTTCGTGATCTGCCTGTCCTCCTTCGCGGTGGCGCTGACGCTCGGCGGCGGGCCGCGCGCCACGACCGTGGAGCTGGCGATCTACCAGGCCATGCGCTTCGACTTCGACCTGGGCCGGGCGGCGGCGCTCTCGCTGCTGCAGCTGGCGCTGGCGACGGCCGCGGGGCTCGTGGCGCTGAAGCTCTCGGGCGGGACGGGCTTCGGCGCGGGGCTCGACCGGGTGGTGCCGCGCTGGGACGGGCAGGGCCGGGGGCAGCGCGCGCTCGACGCGCTGGCGATCGGCGTGGTGGCGCTGTTCCTGCTGACGCCGCTGTCGCTGGTGGCGCTGCGCGGGCTGCCGGGGCTGGCGCTTCTCGGTCCCGAGACCTGGGTCGCCGCCGGCCATTCGCTGAGCGTCGCGCTGGCCTCGACCGCGCTGTGCCTGGCCTGGGCGCTGCCGCTCGCCACCCGGCGCGGCGAGGCGCTGGGCCTTCTGGGCATCGCCATCTCGCCCCTGGTTCTGGGCACCGGGCTTTTCCTGCTGCTGCGGCCCGTCGTGAACCCCTTCACCCTGGCGCTGCCGGTCACCGCGCTGATCAACGCGCTGGTCAGCCTGCCCTTCGCGCTGCGCATCCTGCGCCCCGAGGCCGAGGCCATCCGCGCCGATTTCGGCCGGCTCTCCGCCGCGCTGGGGCTGACGCCCTGGGCCTGGCTGCGCTGGGTCTTCCTGCCGCGCCTGCGCCGGCCCCTGGGCTTCGCCGCGGGTCTCAGCGCGGCGCTCTCCATGGGGGATCTCGGGGTGATCGCGCTTTTCGCCGACCCCGAGCGGGCGACGCTGCCCCTGCATGTCTACCGGCTCATGGGCAGCTACCAGATGCAGGCCGCCCAGGGCGCGGCGCTCTTGCTGCTGGGCGCGAGCCTCGCCATCTTCTGGCTCTTCGACCGAGGAGGGCGCGTCTATGCTTGAGCTGCGGGATCTCGATTACCGCGAGGGCGGCTACCGCCTGCGGGCCTCGCTCAGCCTCGAGCCCGGCGCGCGGGTCGCGGTCATTGGGCCCTCGGGCGCGGGCAAGTCCACGCTGCTCGATCTGATCGCGGGGTTCCGGGCGCCCCAGGCGGGCCGCATCCTCTGGCAGGGCGGCGACATCACCGAGGCCCCGCCGGCGCGGCGGCCGGTGGCGACGCTCTTTCAGGATCAGAACCTCTTCCCGCATCTCAGCCTTGAGCGGAACCTCGGGCTGGCCCTGGCGCCGGGCGGCGGGCGGCTCTCGTCCGAGGCGCGCGACCGCGTCGCCGAGGCGCTGCGCGAGGTCGGCCTCGCGGGCTTCGCCGCCCGCCGGCCCGGAGAGCTCTCGGGCGGGCAGGCGGGGCGCGCGGCGCTGGCGCGGGTGCTCCTGCAGGCCCGGCCGATCCTGCTTCTCGACGAGCCTTTCGCGGCGCTCGGTCCGGCGCTCAAGGCAGAGATGCTCGACCGGGTGGGCGCGGTCGCGGCCCGGCTCGCGGCGCTGACGCTCTTGGTGAGCCACGCCCCCGAGGACGCCCGCCGCTTCGCCGAGGCGACGATCCTCGTGGCCGAGGGCCAGGCCTTCCCGCCGCGCGAGACCGGCGCGCTTTTCGCCGATCCGCCTCAGAGCCTCAGCGCCTACCTCGGTCCCCGGGGGGCGTGACCTCAAAGTCCCGCCCCGCCGAAAGCTGCCCCGAGCGGGCGATCCCGCGTTGACAGAAATGACCCCTTCGGAGGAAAAGATTGCCCAGGTTCCGGCCACAAGGAACCGCAACATCACAGAGGCGATATGACGAGCCAGGCCAAGATCGACCCGACGCTCCGCAGCACCCTGCTGGAGCGTCCCGACCTCCTTCTGGAAGACCAGGATTTGATGCGCGCGCTGGTCTCCGCCAACGAGCGCGCCATGGGGTCGAACATCGTCGACCTGCGCGGCATCGCCATGGAGCGGCTCGAGGCGCGCCTCGACCGGCTCGAGGAGACCCATCGGTCGGTCATCGCCGCGGCCTACGAGAACCTCGCCGGCACCAACCAGATCCACCGGGCGATCCTGCGGCTTCTGGATCCCACCGATTTCGAGCCCTTCCTGCGCGATCTCGGCGGCGAGGTGGCGGACATCCTGCGCGTCGACTGCATGAAGCTGGTGCTGGAAAGCCCCGAGCCGGTCGACGACGACCCGGCCATCGCGCGGCTCGGCGGCGTGTTGACCGTGGCGCGGCCGGGCTTCATCGACGCCTATATCGGCGAGGGCCGCGGCGCGCCGATCCGCCAGGTCACCCTGCGCCAGCTCGAGGCCGGCGCCCCGGACCTCTACGGCGAGCTCTCCGACTGGATCCGCTCCGAGGCCTGCCTGAAGCTCGACTTCGGCGAGGGCCGCCTGCCGGGCCTCTTGATCATGGGCGCCGAGGATCCGCATCAGTTCACGCCGCAGCACGGCACCGACCTCCTGGCCTTCTTCGCCGGGGTCTTCGAGAGGTCGATGCGGCGCTGGCTGCAGTGAGCCTCGCGCTTTCGGCGCAGGCGCGCGAGGCGCTTCAGACCTGGCTCGAGACCGCCCGGGCCCTCAAGGGCCAGGCGGCGCATACCCAGACCGCCTATCGCGCCGACGTGGTGGATTTCATCGCCTTCATGACCGCGCATCGCGGCGGCCCGCAGGGCCTGGGGGCGCTCTCCGAGATCACGGTCAGCGAGATGCGCGCCTGGATGGCGCATCTGCGCGAGGGCGGGGCGGGGGCGCGCTCCATGGCGCGCAAGCTCTCAGCGGTGAAGTCCTTCTACCGCTGGCTTGCCGAGCGCGAGGGCTTCGAGCCGACGGCGGTGCTTTCCGCGCGGGCGCCGAAGTTCCAGAAGAAGCTGCCGCGTCCGCTGGATGCGCCGGCGGCGCGGGCGATGCTTGCGCAGGTCGGCGAACAGGGCCGGGCCGACTGGATCGGCGCGCGCGACGTGGCGGTGGTGACGCTGCTCTACGGCTCGGGGCTGCGGATCTCCGAGGCGCTGGGGCTCACGGGCCGCGATGTGCCCCTGGGCGAGGGGCTGCGGATCACCGGCAAGGGCGGCAAGGAGCGGGTGGTGCCCGTCCTGCCCGTCGCCCGGAGTGCCGTCGCACGGTATGTAGAGCTCTGTCCGTTCGAGATCGGCGCCGGCGAAGCCGTCTTCCGCGGTGCCCGCGGCGGGCCGCTCAGCCCGCGCGTCGTCCAGCAGGTGACCGAGGCCTCCCGGATGCAGCTCGGCCTGCCCGCCTCCGCCACGCCGCACGCCATGCGCCACAGTTTCGCGACGCATCTCCTGGCCGCCGGGGGGGACCTGCGGGCGATCCAGGAACTGCTGGGCCATGCCTCGCTCTCGACGACCCAGGCCTATACCTCGGTCGACGAGGTGCACCTGATGAAGGTCTATGCCGCCGCGCATCCGAAGGCGAAGGGGTAGGGGGGGTGGCGCCCTCTTGCGCCCGAATAGCACCGAAGGTGCCGGGCGCGCGCCGGACCGGCCCCTTGGGCCGGCGCTCCTTGGGGCGGCGTGCTTAGATCGTCGCTGGCCCTGACCTTGCCTGGATAAAGCGCCTCGCTCGGAGGGCAGCAGCGCCGGCCCCCGGTCCGGCGCGCGCCCTCTGTTGGCGCTTGTTGATGGCGGCTGTTTGTGGAGCTGTTTGCACGGAGCGGCGCGCGGATGGGGTCGCGCCTCTCGGCTTTCTTGTTGCCCCGTTGCAGTGCACCGCCCGCCGGTCCGTTGCCAGCGGCGTCCAACCTTCCCCCCCCCCGATCCCCCCTTGCAGCCCCCGGTCCCGCCGCTAGGCTCGGCGCGACTGACAACTGACCGGGAAGGCCGCCATGATGAAGCTCTACAAGCTCAGCCCCTCGCCGTATGTCCGCAAGGTGCGGGTGGTGCTCGAGGAGACCGGCATGGCCGATGCGGTCGAGACCGTGGAGGGGCCGGTCTCGCCGATGGACCCCGATCCCGACCTCGTGGCGCTGGCGCCGCTCGGCAAGATCCCGGCGCTGGTGCGCGAGGACGGGGCGACGCTCTACGACAGCCGGGTGATCTGCCGCTACCTCGACGCCAAGGCGGGGGCGGGGCTCTATCCCGAGGCGCGGATCTGGGAGGTGCTGACCCTCGAGGCCACCGGCGACGGCATGCTCGATGCGACGCTCCTGATGACCTACGAGGGCCGGCACCGGACCGAGGCGCAATATTCCACCGACTGGGTCGAGGCGCAGTGGCTCAAGGTCACCCGCGCGCTCGATGCGCTCGAGGGGCGCTGGATGAGCCACCTCGCGGGGCCGCTCGACGCGGGCCAGATCGCGGTGGGCTGCGCGCTGGGCTATCTCGACCTGCGCCAGGACGCGCGGAACTGGCGCGCCGGGCGGCCGGCGCTGGCGGCCTGGTTCGAGGGCTTCGCGGCGCGGCCCTCGATGCAGGCCACCGCGCCCGAGGGTTGAGCGCGGGGTTTTGGGAGCGGGCCGACGGCCCGAGTGCGGGGCCGGCGGCGCTCCTACGGGTGAGCACGGGTCTAGGGATCCTCCGAGGGCTGGCCCGGCGTCCCAGCTTCGCTCTCCACATCGGAAAGGGGGCCGGAACGCCCGACGCGGTTCCCGCTGCCGCAGGCCGCCGGGGATCGGCCAAGGGCGTCACGCCACCGCCACCATCCCGGCCAAAGGCACCACGCCACCCCAGCCGACCAGCGGCACCACACCCCGCCCACCAGCGCCGCGCCTCCTCCCGCCGGGCTTGCATCGCCGGGCGGGCGGCGCTACCGAAC
The DNA here is from genome assembly GCF_021272185.1 of Roseivivax sp. GX 12232. Lineage (GTDB taxonomy): Bacteria > Pseudomonadota > Alphaproteobacteria > Rhodobacterales > Rhodobacteraceae > Roseivivax. The sequence continues at coordinate 70,910 of NZ_JAJSEC010000005.1, read as the reverse complement.
CGGGTCACTGACATGATCCGAAAGGCCGTCCGATGCGGATGCGCGATACCTTCCTGAAACCCATGCACCCCGAGGGCCGGCGCTTCGTGGCGGCCTTCGCGGCCCTGGCGCTGGTGCTCTACGCGATTTGGACGCCGCTGGGCTGGATCGGCGCGGCGCTGACGGTCTGGTGCTACTACTTCTTCCGCGACCCCGAGCGCGTCACGCCCGAGCGCCCCGGCCTCGTGGTCTCGCCCGCCGATGGCACCGTTTCGCTGATCGAACGCGCGGTGCCGCCGCCGGAGCTCGGCCTCTCGGACGCGCCGCTCATGCGGGTCTCGGTCTTCATGTCGGTCTTCAATTGCCACATCAACCGCGCGCCCGTCGCGGGGCGGGTGACGCGGGTGGCCTACAAGCCCGGCAAGTTCCTCAACGCCTCGCTCGACAAGGCCTCCGAGGACAACGAGCGCAACTCCCTGATGATCGAGATGGCCGACGGCCGGGTCCTCGGCGTGACCCAGATCGCGGGGCTGGTGGCGCGGCGCATCCTCTGCTTCACCGAGGAAGGCGCGCCGCTGCGCCGGGGCGAGCGCTTCGGCTTGATCCGCTTCGGCTCGCGGCTCGACATCTACCTGCCCGAGGGCACCGAACCCGATGTGGCCCTCGGCCAGACCATGATCGCCGGCGAGACGGTGATCGCCCGGATCGCGGACGGCACCACATGAAGGACGGCGAGGGCCCCCGCTCGGACAAGCTGACGCTGGTGCAGCTGATCCCCAACATGCTGACGCTGGCGGCGATCGGCCTGGGGCTCTCGTCCTTGCGCTATGGGCTCGACGGGCGCTGGGAGCTGGCGGTGCAGATGATCCTGCTGGCCGCGGTGCTCGACGGGCTCGACGGGCGCATCGCCCGGGCGCTGGGCTCGGACAGCCCGATGGGGGCCGAGCTCGACAGCCTCGCCGATTTCCTGAACTTCGGGGTGGCGCCGGGCTTCCTGCTCTATCTCTGGGCGCTCGAGGACCTGCCGGGCTTCGGCTGGCTGGCGGTGCTGGTCTATGCGATCTGCTGCGTCCTGCGGCTCGCGCGCTTCAATGTGGCGCGCAAGGAGGAGGTCGGCGGCAAGGGCGGCGAGGACGCCTATTTCATCGGTGTGCCCTCGCCCGCGGGCGCGATGCTGGCGATGCTGCCGATGTTCGTGGCCTTCGCCTTCGGGCTCGGTCCGGTGCTGCCCGACCCGGTGCTGGCGCTTTACGTCATGGGGATCGGCTTCCTGATGGTGAGCCCGGTGCCAACCTGGTCCTTCAAGACCACCAAGGTGCCGCGCCGGAACGTGAAGGTCTTCCTGGTGGGCTTCGTGGTCGTGGGCGCGCTCCTGGCGCTTTACGCCTGGATCAGCCTGGTGGCGGTCTGCGTGGCCTATGTGGCGGTGGTCCTGGCCAAGCTGGTGACGCTGCGCCGCCGCGCGCCGCGCGGGTGAGCGCCCCCGAGGGCCGCAGGAATTTTTTTAGATAAAAAAATGACAAGGGCCACGCGATGCCGCGCGGCCCTTTGTTTGTCCAACGCGCCACGGCCGCCTCCTCCAAGGGCCGTGACGGCGCCGATCAGAACTTCAGCGCCACCCCGAGGTTCACCGCGTTGGTGTTGATCTGGGTCTTGGCCGATCCGCCGTTGTCGAGGTCGAGATCGTTCCAGGAGGCGGTGAACTGGTATTCGCCGAACAGCGCCACCGTCTCGGTGACATCGTAGCTCGCGCCCGCGGTCAGCCGGACGGCGGGGCCGCCGAACTGGTAGCCGAAGGTGTCCGAACTGCCGACCTCGGCGTCGACATGCGGCAGGGTCACGCCGATGCCGCCGCCGAAATAGGGCGTCACGCCCGGCGCCTGGTCGGGAAAGCGCACCATGGCATTGGCGGTCAGCACGTTCAGCCCGTCGCTGAGCTGGAAGCCGTCGAAACCGAGCGCCGACTTGTCGGAGCCGTCGAGATAGACCTTGGAGTGGGTGAACTCGGCGCCGAAGCCCAGGCGCTCGGACTGCCACCAGGTGCCGCGGATGCCGTAATAGGGCGGCATCTCGCCGCTGCGGCCGTCCCAGGCGACGTCGCGGTCATAGCTGCCGCCTGACGGGTAGTCGCCCTTCAGCGTGGAGCCTGCGGCCCCCTGGATGCCGGAATAGATCGAGACCTCGGTTTCCGCCTGGGCGGAGCCGGCGGTCGCGGCGAGGGCCGCGGCACATACCGCGGCAGAGAAAATTTGTGTCTTCATCGGGATCTGCGCCTTGGTCGGAGGAGACTGTGCAACCAGCCGGAGTTAGGGGGCCGTTAGGGCTGCGACAACCGCGACACAACGGCGCTTTTTTGAATCTCCCGGGTTTGTGTTCTGGACGCTCGATTTTTCTACCGCTAATTAGCCCTCCAGACCGCTGCGGGCCACCCCGCGGCGCATCCGAGATTTGCCGGCATGCCGGCGCAGGAACGGAGAGACCCTCGTGTCGCACGCAGAAGAACACACAGGCACCCGTAGAGATTTCCTTTATTACGCCACCGCGGGCGCGGGGACCGTGGCCGCCGGCGCCGCGGTCTGGCCGCTGGTGAACCAGATGAATCCCTCGGCCGATGTCCGCGCGCTGGCCTCGATCCGCGTCGACGTGGGCGGTGTCTCGGAAGGCTCGCAGCTGACCGTGCAATGGCTGGGCAAGCCGGTCTTCATCCGCAACCGCACCGCCGAGGAAATCGAGGCGGCCCGGTCGGTCGAGGTCTCCGAGCTGGTCGACCAGGTCGCCCGCAACGAGAACCTGCGCGGCGAGCAGCCCGCCACCGACGAGAACCGCTCGCTCGACGAAGAGGGCAAGTGGCTCGTCATGATGGGCGTCTGCACGCACCTGGGCTGCGTGCCCTTGGGTGACGGCGCGGGCGACTTCAACGGCTGGTTCTGCCCCTGCCACGGCTCGCATTACGACACCTCCGGCCGCATCCGTCGCGGCCCCGCGCCGACCAACCTGCCGGTGCCGGTCGCCGAGTTCGCCGACGAAACGACGATCGTCCTGGGTTAAGGGAGAGAAAGATGGCTGGTATCCCGCACGACCATTACGAACCGAAATCCCGAGGCGAGAAGTGGCTTCACAAACGCCTCCCGATCGTCGGCCTGCTCTATGACACGCTGATGATCCCGACGCCCAAGAACCTCAACTGGATGTGGATCTGGGGCATCGTCCTGACCTTCTGCCTGGCGCTGCAGATCATCACCGGCATCACGCTGGTCATGCACTACACGCCGGACGCCGACCTGGCCTTCGCCTCGGTCGAGCACATCATGCGCAACGTCAACGGCGGCTGGGCCCTGCGCTACCTGCACCAGAACGGCGCCTCGCTGTTCTTCGTGGCGGTCTACGCGCATATCTTCCGGGGCCTCTACTACGGCTCCTACAAGACCCCGCGCGAGGTGACCTGGATCATCGGCATCCTGATCTACCTGTTGATGATGGGCACCGCCTTCATGGGCTACGTGCTGCCCTGGGGCCAGATGTCCTTCTGGGGCGCCACGGTGATCACCGGCCTCTTCGGCGCGATCCCCTTCATCGGCGAGACCATCCAGACCTGGCTCCTCGGCGGGCCGGCGGTGGGCAACTACACGCTGACGCGCTTCTTCTCGCTGCACTATCTCATGCCCTTCCTGATCGCGGGCCTGGTGATCGTGCACATCTGGGCCTTCCACACCACGGGCAACAACAACCCGACCGGCGTCGAGGTCCGCCGCGGCTCCAAGGCCGAGGCCGAGAAGGACACCGTGCCGTTCTGGCCCTACTACGTGATCAAGGACCTCTTCGCGCTGGCGCTGATCATGGCGGTCTTCTTCGCCATCGTCGGCTTCATGCCGAACTACCTCGGTCACCCCGACAACTACATCGAGGCCAACCCGCTGGCGACGCCCGCGCACATCGTGCCGGAATGGTACTTCCTGCCCTTCTACGCGATCCTGCGCGCCTTCACCTCGGAGGTCTGGGTGGTCCAGATCGCCTCCTTCGTGACCGGCGGCATCATCGACGCGAAGTTCTTCGGCGTGCTGGCGATGTTCGGGGCCATCGCGGTCATGGCGCTGGCGCCCTGGCTCGACACCTCGAGCGTCCGCTCGGGCCGCTACCGCCCGCAGTTCAAGTGGTGGTTCGCGCTCCTGGTGGTCGACTTCTTCGCGCTGATGTGGCTCGGGGCCATGCCCGCCGAGGAGCCCTACTCCTCGCTCTCGCTGATCGCCTCGGCCTATTGGTTCGCCTACTTCCTGGTGATCCTGCCGCTTCTGGGCGTGATCGAGAAACCGCTGCCGCGTCCCGACACCATCGAGGCCGACTTCGACGCCCACAAGGCGAAGGCCGGCGCCGGCAGCTCCGACGGCAACGTCGCTCCGGCGGAATGAGAAAGGATCGGAACAAGTGATGATCAAGAAATTCGCCATCACGGCCCTCGCGGCTCTGACCTTCACCGCCTCCGGCGCATTCGCCGCCGGAGGGGACGGCAAGGTCATCGACTACGACTTCTCCTTCGAGGGGCCCTTCGGCACCTATGACCAGGCGCAGCTGCAGCGCGGTCTGCAGGTCTACACCCAGGTCTGCTCGGGCTGCCACGGGTTGCAATACGTGCCGATCCGCTCGCTCAGCGACGAGTCGGGGCCGGGCTATTCGGACGCCCAGGTGCGCGCCTATGCGGCGCAGAACTTCCAGGTCTACGACGAGGAGATCGACGACTACCGCGACGCCAAGCCGACCGACAACTTCCCGGTCAACGAGGCCGTCGGCGCGCCGGACCTGTCGCTCATGGCCAAGGCGCGCGCCGGCTTCCACGGCCCCTACGGCACCGGCATCAACCAACTGGTCAAGGGCATGGGCGGCGCGGAATACATCGCCTCGCTGCTGACCGGCTACACCGGCGAGCAGAAGGAACAGGCGGGCACGGTGCTCTACGAGAACACCGCCTTCCCCGGCGGCTGGATCTCCATGGCGCCGCCGCTCTACGGCGATGACGTGGCCTACGCCAACCCCGACGTGGCACCCACGCTCGAGCAGGAGGCCAAGGACGTGGCCGCCTTCCTGATGTGGACCGCCGAGCCGAAGATGATGGCGCGCAAGCAGGCGGGCTTCGTCGGCGTGGTCTTCCTGACCATCCTGTCGGTGCTCCTGTACCTGACCAACAAGCGGATCTGGAAGCCGATCAAGGCGCGCCAGACGCGCTGAGGGCTTTCTGTCCCGAAGGTCTTGAGCCCCGCCGGTTATCCGGCGGGGCTTTTTGCTGTTCGCAGGGCTTTGCGGCATGGCAGTGGGGTCCGGGCCGCCTGCGGCGCCCCGGACCCGTAGGGGGCTCTGCCCCCTCTGCGGGCATGCCGCCCGCATTCACCCCCGGAGGTATTTGGGGCCCGGTCAGGCGCAAGTGGGGGTGGCGCTTGGTGAGGGTGGTGGGCTGTTTGGGGAGATGTGGCGTTTTTGAGGGTGGTCCGGGCCGCCTTTGGCGTCCCGGACCCGTAGGGGGCGCTGCCCCCTCTGCGGGCCTGTGCGGCCCGCATTCACCCCCGAGGTATTTTGGCCAAGATGAAGGGGCTGGGGGTGGGCGGTTTTGCTACGGGTGTGCTCGAAGGTGTGAGGGGTGGGCTGGTGTTTCTGCTGGGGATCTGGGCCTGGCAGCGCGGGGGGCGCGCCGGGGTGACGTGGCGGCGGCAGGGGCGGCGTTCGGGCGCTGCGGCGCGATGCGCGGGGGGCGCCCCTTGTTTGTCCATGCCCGGCCCTCTAAGTCCTGAGCCATGAAGTCACTGCGTCAGCTTTTCCGCAAGACGCCCACGGTCTCCATCGTGCGGCTGCAGGGCACCATCGGCATGGGCCGGTCGAGCCTGTCGGAGCGCGCCCTCTCGGATATGCTCGGCAAGGCCTTCAGCCGCGGCAAGCCCAAGGCGGTCGCGCTGGAGATCAACTCGCCTGGCGGCTCGCCGGTGCAATCGGCGCTGATCGGCGCGCGCATCCGGCGGCTCGCCGAGGAGAAGGAGATCCCGGTCTTCGCCTTCGTCGAGGACGTCGCCGCCTCGGGCGGCTACTGGATCGCCAGCGCCGCCGACGAGATCTACGCCGACGACAGCTCGATCCTGGGTTCGATCGGGGTGATCTCGGCGGGCTTCGGGGCGCATGTCTTCCTGCAGCGCCAGGGCATCGAGCGGCGCGTGCATACCGCCGGCAAGTCGAAGTCCATGCTCGATCCCTTCCGCCCCGAGAGCGAGGAGGACGTGGCCCGGCTGAACCGCATCCTCGAAGAGCTGCACGGCAATTTCATCGCCCATGTGAAGGCCCGCCGCGGCGCCAAGCTGGCCGAGGAGCCGGAGCTTTTCACCGGCGAGATCTGGCTGGGCCAGAGCGCCGTCGACGTCGGGCTGGCCGATGGCATCGGCCACCTCGAGGCGGTGATGAAAGCGCGCTACGGCAAGGAGCTGCGCTTCCGCCGCTACGGCCAGAAGAAGGGCCTGATCGGACGGCTCGGGGCGCAGTTCACCGGCCAGGCCCTGGCCGAGATCGAGGAACGCGCCTCCTACGCGCGCTTCGGCCTCTGACGTGATCGTCAAGATCGTCTTCCTCTTCCTGATCGCCATGGGCGTGATGGCGATGTTCGGCAAGCTCCGGATGCCGGGGCGCCGCACTCTGGAAAACCGCAAGTGCCGCCGCTGCGGCCGCTACCGGATCGGCAAAGGGCCCTGTCCCTGCCGCAAGGGAACGGGCTGAACCATGGTCTATCTCACCGCTCTCCTGGGTCTGGCGATCCTGCTTCTGGCCGGCGACGCGCTGGTCAAGGGCGCGGTCAACCTGGCGCTGCGGCTGGGCGTGCCGGCGCTGATCGTCTCGCTCACGATCGTGGCCTTCGGCACCTCGGCGCCGGAACTCTTGATCTCGATCAACGCCGCGCTTGACGGGGCGCCCGGCATCGCGCTTGGCAACGTGGTGGGCTCGAACACCGCCAACGTGCTCCTGGTGCTGGGCGTGCCGGCGATCTTGGCGGTGATGCACACCGCCGAATGCGACACCCGCAAGAGCTACGTGATCATGCTCGGGGCCTCGGGGCTGTTCATCCTCCTGGCGATGCGCGGGGTCTTCGACTGGGTCTCGGGGGCGATGCTTCTGGCGGTGCTGGCGGTGATCCTGGCCGACAACTTCCGCGACAGCCTGAAACACCGGCGCAACGGCGCCCTGGCCAGCGCCGAGGCGCCCGCTGTGGCGCCCGACGAGGCGCTGGAGGAGGCCGACCCGGACATGCGCTGGTGGAAGGTCATCCTCTACCTCGCGCTCGGCCTCGCGGGGCTGCCGCTGGGCGCCGACCTGCTGGTCGACAGCGCCCGCGAGATCGCCCAGCGGTTCGGCGTCTCGGACACGGTGATCGGGCTGACGCTGGTGGCGCTCGGCACCTCGCTGCCGGAGCTCGCGACCACGGTGTCGGCGGCGCTGCGGCGGCAGGCGGATGTGGCGCTCGGCAATGTCATCGGCTCGAACATGTTCAACCTCCTGGCCATCATCGGCGTGGCGAGCCTGATCGCCCCCATGGAGGTCGACGCCGAGTTCCTGCGCTTCGACCTCTGGGTCATGCTCGGGGCCTCGCTCCTGCTCGCGCCCTTCGTCTTCATGGGGCGCAACATCACCCGGAGCTGGGGCCTGGCATTGACCGCGGGCTATCTGGCCTATGTGGGGTTCGTGCTCTTCTGAGACATCAGCAAGGAGGATGACCATGTCCCTTCAGCCCCGCGCCCTCGTGACCGGCGCCGGCAAGCGGCTGGGCCGCGCCATGGCGCTGTACCTGGCCGGCCGAGGCCTCGAGATCGGCGTGCATTACAACAGCTCCAGCGCGGAGGCAGAGAGCCTCTGCGAGGAGATCTGCGCCCAGGGCGGCCGCGCCGTGGCGCTCCAGGCCGATCTTCTGAACGAGGATGAGGTCGAGACCCTGGTGCCGCGCGCCACCGAGGCCCTGGGCGGGCCGCTCACGGTCCTGATCAACAACGCCTCGATCTTCGAGCATGACGACATCACGACCGCCGACCGCACGAGTTGGGACCGCCATATCGAGAGCAACCTGCGCGCGCCCTTCGTGCTGACCCAGGCCTTCGCGGGCCAGGTGCCGGGAGTGACGGCGGATGCCGCCGGAGAGCCGGTGGCCCAGGGGCTGGTGGTGAACATGCTCGACCAGCGGGTGCGCAAGCTGACGCCGGAGTTCATGTCCTACACGATCGCCAAGATGGGGCTCTGGGCCTTCACCCAGACCGCCGCCATGGCGCTGGCGCCGCAGGTGCGGGTCAATGCCATCGGGCCGGGGCCGACGCTGCAGGGCGGACGCCAGTCCGCAGAACACTTCGACCGGCAGCGCCGGGCGACCATCCTGGAACGCGGCGCCAACCCCGAAGACATCACGGGCGCGCTGGCATACTTCTATGATTCGCCCGGTATCACGGGGCAATTGCTCTGCGTCGACGGGGGCCAGCACCTGGCCTGGCAGACCCCCGACGTGGCCGGGACCGAGTGACTCTGCGCACAGTTGTTCACCGGCGGCTGCATTCGCGGCGTTGCGTGAACAACGCGGGGCATTCCGGGATGCCATGGCACACATCATAAAAATCCCGTTTTAAATCAATAGATTCTGGGGTTGCCTAAAAATTAGGCGAAGTAACGAAACCGTCATAAACAAAGGGAAAATTCGACCAACCCAAGATTTCTCCCAAGGTTTGTCCACAGGAATCGTGGATGCAATTTGGCTTGAAACAGAGCTGTTACATTGCCTTGGACAGGGCGAATCGAGAATCACAGCAATGGCACAGAGAATCGGCACGGAAGAGACGTGAGCGACCGCCAGAACGACATCCCCGCCACCGGCCACGAGGTCATCCAGGGCTATCTGAAGACGCTGGACAGCTCTCCGGGCGTCTACCGGATGCTGGATGAACAGAGCCGCGTGCTTTACGTCGGCAAGGCCCGCAACCTCAAGGCGCGGGTCTCGAACTATGCCCGGCCCTCGGGGCATTCGCGGCGCATCGCGCGGATGATCTCGGAAACCGCCTCGATGATGTTCCTGACCACCAGGACCGAGACCGAGGCGCTGCTGCTCGAGCAGAACCTGATCAAGCAGCTCAAGCCGAAGTTCAACGTGCTCCTGCGGGACGACAAGTCCTTCCCGAACATCCTGGTGACCGGCGATCACGCCTACCCGATGATCCGCAAGCACCGGGGCGCCAAGCGGCAGAAGGGCTCTTACTACGGGCCCTTCGCCTCGGCGGGCGCGGTGAACCGGACGCTGAACCAGCTGCAGAAGGTCTTCCTGCTGCGCAATTGCTCGGATTCGATCTTCGAGAGCCGCACGCGGCCCTGCCTGCTGCACCAGATCAAGCGCTGCTCCGCGCCCTGCGTGGGCCGCATCTCCGAGGCGGATTACGCCGAAAGCGTGCGCGACGCCGAACGCTTCCTGTCTGGGCGCGACACCAAGATCCAGGAGACCCTGGCCGCCGCCATGCAGGAGGCCTCGGAGGCCATGGAGTTCGAACGCGCGGCGGCGCTGCGCGACCGGATCCGGGCGCTGACCCAGGTGCAATCGGTGCAGGGCATCAACCCCAAGGGTGTCGCCGAGGCCGACATCATCGCGCTGCACATGGAGCACGGCCAGGCCTGCGTGCAGGTCTTCTTCATCCGCGCCAACCAGAACTGGGGCAACCGCGACTTCTATCCCCGCGTCGGCGAGGACGTGGATGCCGCCGAGGTGCTCGAAGCCTTCGTCGGGCAGTTCTACGACACCAAGGAGCCGCCGCGGCGCATCCTTCTGTCCCATGCCATCGAAAGCCCGGACCTGATGCAGGAGCTCTTGACCGAGAAGCTCGGCCGCAAGGTCGAGATCTCGGTGCCGCAGCGGGGCGAGAAGGCCGAGCTGGTCGAGGGCGCGGTGCGCAACGCCCGCGAGAGCCTGGCGCGCAAGATGTCCGAGACCGCGACCCAGACCAAGCTCTTGCGCGGGCTGGCCGAGGCCTTCGGCCTCGACGGGCCGCCCGAGCGCATCGAGGTCTACGACAACTCGCACATCCAGGGCACCAATGCCGTCGGCGCGATGATCGTCGCGGGCCCCGAGGGTTTTCTGAAAAGCCAGTATCGCAAGTTCAACATCCGCGGCGAGGAGCTGACCCCGGGCGACGACTTCGGGATGATGAAGGAGGTGCTGACCCGGCGCTTCAAGCGGCTCCAGAAAGAGGACCCGGACCGCGACAAGGGCATGTGGCCGGATCTTCTGCTGATCGACGGCGGCGCGGGGCAGGTCTCGGCGGTGCATGAGATCATGGCCGAACAGGGGGTGGAGGACATCCCCATGGTCGGCGTCGCCAAGGGCGTCGACCGCGACCACGGCAAGGAAGAGTTCTACCGCACCGGCCAGCGGCCCTTTGCGCTCCGCCACAACGACCCGGTGCTGTATTTCGTGCAGCGCCTGCGCGACGAGGCGCACCGCTTCGCCATCGGCACGCATCGGGCCAAGCGGGCGAAGTCCATGGGCAGCAATCCGTTGGATGAAATCCAGGGGGTGGGCGCCTCGCGTAAACGCGCGCTCCTGAGCCACTTCGGCTCGGCCAAGGCGGTGAGCCGGGCGAATCTCGCGGACCTCAAGGCCGTGGAAGGGGTTAGCGAGGCGCTGGCGGAGCGCATCTACGGGCATTTCCACGAGAAGGGGTGAGGGGCGGCTGGCGCGCCGTCGAGGCGGCTGGCTTATGTGCGGCGCCATGCCACCGCGCGTGCGCCCTGCGGCGCCCTGTGGGTGTCTACCGGCCTCGGCTGCGCCCTGAGGCCCCCTCAGGAGCGCCCACCGCACCACAGTGGCCTCTCATCGCCTCTGCTGCGCCTAGTCCACCACCAGCGGCGCGAAGCGCGCCTTGAGGTCCTCGGGCATCGGCGTCGGGCGGGCCTCGGCGTCGGTCAGCACGTTCACGAAGTAGCCGAGGCTCGCGGCCTCCTCCTCGCCCTCGCGGAAGAGCGCCACCTCGATCCGATACGAGGACGACCCCAGCCGGGTGATCCGCAGCCCCGCCGAGAGCCGGTCGGGAAAGCCGACCTCGCGGAAATAGGTGCAGCCGTTCTCGACCACCACGAAGCGCCAGGCGTCGGGGCCGCGCACCTCGATGCCGTTGTCCATCTGCCAGTAGGTGATCGCCGTGTCGAATAGCTCGAGATAGGTGGCGTTGTTCAGATGCCCGTATTCGTCGTTGTCGTTCCAGCGCGTCTGCATCGGCACGAAGGCGGGAAAGGCGTCGCGGCGGGGCGGGGGCGTGCGGGACATCAGGACCTCAGAAGACGTGTGACGGTGGAGGCCACCCAGCCGGCGGCCAGCGCCAGGACCAGGGCCAGGAGACCGTAGAGAAAGGGCTGGTTCTGCGACAGGTTGAAGAGCCAGCGTTCGATCCCGACCTTGCGCACCTCGATGTCGCGGGCGATCTGCCCGACCACCCGCCCGTCGCGGGTCAGGAAGATGCGCGTGCGATAGGTGCCCTCGGTCAGGTTGGCGGGCAGGCGCACGGAGGTGGAGAACAGCGTCTCCTCGCGCACCGCCACCTCGCCTTCGAGAAGCTGGTAGCGGCCGGTGTTGCTGCGGATGCGGATCAGCGCCTCGGAGAAGACCTGCGCGTCCTCGACCTCGATCGGCGCGCCGACCGAGCGGATGGCGCGCGGGATGGAGACGCGGTTCCGCAGGTCCTCGACGTGGCTCATCACGCTGCGGAAAGGGCCCGAGGTGGCGATGGCATAGAACGAGGGCGCGAGGTCCACCTCGACCGCCTGGGTGTTCACCCAGATGCCGAAGCGGCGCTCCTTGCGGTAGACGGTCAGCGGCACGAAGGGGCCCTCGACGGTGATCACCACGTCCAGCTCGCTGTCGCCGGGGATCGGCACCTCGCGCTTGACCGCGCCGTAGACCAGGATGTCGGAGCCGTCGAAATTGGTCGAGATCGAGACCGCGTTGCGGCTGAGGCCGAGGACGACGCTTTCCTCGGCCCGCGCGCCGGGGGCCGCCGCGACGGCCAGGAACAGGAGGGACAGCAGCGCCCGGATCATCCCGCCCTCGCGATCACGTAAAGCTCGTCGGGCGTCAGGAAGAGGTCGAGCGCCAGCTTGAAGCAGACCGCGAGGACCAGCGTCGCGAGCAGGATGCGCAGCTGTTCCGCCCGGAGCCGCGCGCCGATCACCGCGCCGATCTGCGCGCCCACGACGCCGCCCAGGATCAGCGCCAGCGCCAGCACGATGTCGACCGTGCGGGTGGTCGTCGCGTGCAGAAGCGTGGTGAAGCCGGTGACGAAGATGATCTGGAAGAGCGAGGTGCCGATCACAACCTTGGTCGGCATGCCGAGCAGGTAGATCATCGCGGGCACCATGATGAAGCCGCCGCCAACGCCCATGATCGCCGCCAGCACGCCGACCGCGGCGCCCACCAGGAGCGGCGGGATGGCCGAGATATAGAGCCCCGAGGCGCGGAAGCGCATCTTGAAGGGCAGCCCGTGCACCCAGACGTGGCTCCGCCGCTTGGGCCGCGCGCCGGATTTCGAGCGGCGCAGCGCCCGCAGGCTCTCGACGAACATCAGCCCGCCGATCACGCCGAGGAAGACCACATAGGCCAGCCGCACCAGCAGATCGACCTGGCCCTGTTCCTTGAGGTAGTTGAAGAGCGCCACGCCCGCCGCCGAGCCGACCAGCCCGCCGGCCAGCAGCACCGTGCCCATCTTCAGATCCACCGTTCGGCGCTTGAGATGCGCCATGACCCCCGAGACCGAGGAGGCGACGATCTGGTTGGCGCCGGTCGCCACCGCCACGGCGGGCGGGATGCCCATGAAGAACAGAAGCGGCGTGATCAGGAAGCCGCCGCCGACGCCGAACATGCCCGACAGGATGCCCACCAGCGTGCCCACCCCGAGAAGCAGGATCAGGTTGACCGAGACCTCGGCGATGGGAAGGTAGAGCTGCATGGGCAAAGCATGTGCCGCGGCGGGGCGATTGGCAACGGGCGCGGGGCGGGCCGGGGTGGCTTTTGTGCGGGGCCCGCGGCCTCTGGCCCGCAGGGTGGGCGGCCGGGCGCGCGGGCGTCGTGCCGCGCGCCCGGAAGGGTCCGGGGCAGGGGACGCAGGGGCGCCTAGCGCTCCTTCACGTAGGGCTGGCCGCCGGCGCGCGGCGGGATCGCCCGGCCGACGAAGCCCGCCAGGATCACCACCGTCAGGATGTAGGGCAGCGCGTCCATGACCTGAACCGGAATGGTGATCCCGCCGAGGTCAATGTTCTGGTAACGCAGCGCCACCGCCTGCAGAAGCCCGAAGAGCAGGCAGGCCATGAGCGCGTACCAGGGCCGCCACTTGGCGAAGATCAGCGCCGCCAGCGCGATGTAGCCCCGCCCCGCCGTCATGTCCTTCACGAAGCCCGCCTGCAGGCCGGTCGCCAGGTAAGAGCCCGCCAGCCCGCAGAGGAGCCCGCAGATCACGATCGCCGCGTAGCGCAGCCCGATGACCGAGACCCCGGCGGTGTCCACCGCCTCGGGCGCCTCGCCCACGGCGCGGAGCCGAAGCCCGAAGCGGGTGCGGAACAGCACCCAGTAGGTCGCAGGTACGCAGAGGAAGGCGACATAGACCAGGATCGAATGGCCCGAGATCAGCTCGGCGTAGATCGGCCCCAGCACCGGCACCGCGCGCAGGCTTTCCGCGAAGGGCAGGGTGATCGCCTCCCAGCGGCCGCCCGACATCAGCGACGGCGTGCGCCCGCCCTGGCTGAACCAGTCCTGCGCGATCAGCACCGTCAGGCCCGCCGCCAGGAAGTTCAGCGCCACGCCCGAGATCAGCTGGTTGCCCCGGAAGGTGATCGAGGCCAGCCCGTGCAGCCCCGAGAGCAGCATCGAGGAGACGATGCCCGCCAGGAGCCCCATCCAGACCGAGCCGGTGAGCGCGGCGATGGCGGCCGAGAAGAAGGCGGCGATCAGCATCTTGCCCTCGAGCCCGATGTCGATGACGCCCGAGCGTTCCGAGAAGAGCCCCGCGAGGCAGGCCAGGAGCAGCGGCGTGGCCAGGCGGACGGTCGAGTCGAGGACCTGGAGAAGGGTTGCGAAATCCATCAGGCGCGCTCCTTCCGGAAGGCGAGGAAGATCCGTTCAAGCGGCATCCGCACCATGTTGTCGAGCGCCCCGGTGAACAGGATCACCAGGGCCTGGATGACCACGATCAGCTCGCGCGGGATATTGGTCCAGAGCGCCAGCTCCGCGCCGCCCTGGTAGAGGAAGCCGAAGAGGATCGCCGCCAGGAACACCCCGATCGGGTGGTTGCGGCCCATGAGCGCCACGGCGATGCCGATGAAGCCCGCGCCCTCGGTGGCGTTCATCACCAGGCGTTCGGCCTCGCCCATGGCGGTGTTCACCGCCATCAGACCGGCCAGCCCGCCCGAGATCAGCATGGCCACCACGACGATCTTCACCGGCGAGATGCCGGCGTAGCGCGCAGCGCTTTCGGAATGGCCAAGCGCGCGGATCTCGTAGCCGAGCCGGGTGCGCCAGATCAGGAGCCAGACCAGCAGGCAGGCGAGGATCGCCACGAAGAAGGTTACATTGCCCGGCGCGCCGCGGAAGAGCGGCACCGCCTCGGTGGCGAACATGTCCTGGAAGGTCGGCAGATGCGTCGCGGGCGGGAAGACCGGCGAGGCCGGGTCCATCTGGCCCGCGGGCTTCAGAAGGTTCACCAGCACGTAGTTCAGCAGCGCCGCGGCGATGAAGTTGAACATGATCGTGGTGATCACGATGTGGCTGCCGCGCTTGGCCTGCAGATAGGCCGGGATCAGCGCCCAGAGCGCCCCGAAGGCCGCCGCTCCAAGGGCGGCGCCCACCAGCGCCAGCGACCAATGCGGCCAGGGGATGTAAAGGCAGATCAGCGCCACGCCGAGCCCGCCGACCGTGGCCTGCCCCTCGCCGCCGATGTTGAAGAGCTTGGCGTGGAAGGCGACCGAGACCGCGAGCCCGGTGAAGATGAAGTTGGTGGCGTAATAGAGCGTGTAGCCCCAGCCCGCCGAGCGCATCAGCGCGCCTTCGACCATGAGGTTGAAGGCCTCGACCGGGTTCTCGCCGATGGCGAGGATCACCAGCGCCGAGAGCAGCGCGGCCAGCAGGAGCGAGAAGAGCGGGACGAGGACCGCGTCGGCCCAGGCGGGCATCCTATCCATGACGGGCACCTCCGGCCTCGGGGCGGCGGGGTGACAGAGGGAAGGCTTGGGCGGGGGCCGCGGCACGCGGGCCCGCGTGGACGCCCGGAGGGGCGGGGTGTCTCTGTCGCAAGGGTAGGCTCATCTCGGTTCCCGATCGTTCAGAAGCGCGGAGGGGCTGCGGGGTCTCTCTCATTCGCCCGCCGCGCGGTGTTCCTTTTCGTCGAGGCTCTTGTCGACCGCGGCGATGGCATCGCCGCCCGGGTCCTCGGTCACGCCCGCCATGAGCAGGCCCAGCTCGCGCTGGTCGGTCTCTTCGGGGCTGCGTTCGCCCATGATCTGGCCGTCGAACATCACCGCGATGCGGTCCGACAGGGCGAAGATCTCGTCGAGCTCGACCGAGACCAGCAGGATCGCCTTGCCGAGGTCGCGCAGGCGCACGATTTCCTGGTGGATGAACTCGATCGCGCCGATGTCGACGCCGCGCGTCGGCTGGCCGATCAGCAGCACGTCGGGGTTGCGCTCGATCTCGCGCGCTAGGACGATCTTCTGCTGGTTGCCGCCCGAGAAGCTCTTGGCGGCGAGGTTCGGGTCCGGCGGGCGGACGTCGAAGCGCTCCATCTTGCCGGCGGCCTCGGCGCGGATCGCGGCATTGTTCATCAAGGCGCCGTTCTGGATCGCCGGGTCGTGGTGATAGCCGAAGACGGTGTTCTCCCAGGCGGTATAGGGCATGATCAGCCCTTCGCGCTGGCGGTCCTCGGGGACATGGCCGATGCCCGCCGCCCGGCGCGCGCGCCCGTCGGAGCCGGGGCCCCGGAGCGGCAGCGGCGCGCCGTTCAGCAGCACCTCGCCCTCGCCCTCGCGGTAGCCGCCGAGCACCTCGAGAAGCTCCGACTGGCCGTTGCCGGCGACGCCCGCGATGCCGAGGATCTCGCCCGCGCGCAGATCGAGGGAGATGCCGCGCAGCCGCTCCACCCCGTCGGCGTCGACGTGGCGCAGGTTCTTGACCGAAAGGACCGCCTCCTTGGGCTGGGCCGGGGCCTTGTCGACCCGTAGCAGCACCTTGCGGCCGACCATCAGCTCGGCCAGCTCCTGGGGGTTGGTCTCGGCGGTCTTCACGGTCGCGGTCATCTCGCCGCGGCGCATCACCGACACGGTGTCGGTGACCTCCATGATTTCGCGCAGCTTGTGGGTGATCAGGATGATCGTCTTCCCCTCAGCGCGCAGGTTGTCGAGGATGCGGAAGAGGTGGTCGGCCTCGGCCGGCGTCAGCACGCCGGTGGGCTCGTCGAGGATCAGGATGTCGGCCTGGCGGTAGAGCGCCTTCAGGATCTCGACCCGCTGCTGGTGGCCGACCGAGAGCGACTCGACCGGCATGTCGGGATCGACCGAGAGGCCGTATTCCTCGGAGAGGCGCTTGAGCACGCCGCGCGCCTTCGACAGCGAGGGCTTCAGGAGCCCGCCGTCCTCGGCGCCGAGGATGACGTTTTCCAGGACGGTGAAATTCTGCACCAGCTTGAAGTGCTGGAAGACCATGCCGATGCCCGCAGCGATGGCCGCCTGGCTGTCGGGGATCTCGGTTTTTTGGCCCTTGACGAAGATCTCGCCGCGGTCGGCCTTGTAGAAGCCGTAGAGGATCGACATCAGCGTCGATTTCCCGGCGCCGTTTTCGCCGATGATGCCGTGGATCGTGCCCGGCATCACCCGGATCGAGATATCCTTGTTGGCCTGGACGGGGCCGAAGGCCTTGGAGATGCCTTTCAGCTCGATGGCGGGAGCGGTGTCGGACATTTAGGGCAAGCCCCGGTCTGGTCTTTCGGAAGGGATCAGGGGCCGCGCTGGGCGGCCCCTGGGCAAAAAGCGGCGGTCAGCCGCCCACAGGTCGCGTCGGTGGGCTCAGAATTCGAGCGCCGGGCAGCTGTCGTCCGAGGTGTAGTCATGCACCGAGAGATCGCCGGCGATGATCTGCGCCTTGGCCTCTTCGACCGCGGCCTGCATGTCCTCGGTGATCAGCTCGGCGTTGTTCTCGTCCATGGCGTAGCCCACGCCGTCCTCGGCCAGCGTCAGGACCTCGACGCCGGTCTCGAGCTCGGGGCCGGCTTCCATGGATTCGAAGACCGCCACGTCGACGCGCTTGAGCATCGAGGTCAGCACTTCGCCGGGGTGCAGGTAGTTCTGGTTGCTGTCCACGCCGATCGACAGGATGCCCTCGTCGGCGGCGGTCTGCAGCACGCCGAGGCCGGTGCCGCCGGCCGCGGCGAAGACCACGTCGGAGCCCTGGCTGATCTGCGCCTGGGTCAGCTCGGAGCCCTTCACCGGGTCGTTCCAGGCCGCCGGCGTCGTGCCGGTCATGTTCGAGATCACGGTGGCGTCGGGGTTCACCGCCTTCACGCCCTGGGCGTAGCCGCAGGCGAACTTGCGGATCAGCGGGATGTCCATGCCGCCGACGAAGCTGACCGTGCCCGTCTCCGAGGCCATGGCCGCCAGCATGCCGACCAGGTAGGAGCCCTGGTGCTCGGCGAAGAGGATCGACTTCACGTTCGGGAAGGCCTCGGGGTCGACGAAGCCGTCGATGGTCACGAACTTGGTGTCGGGGTAGTCGCCGGCCACGTTGGAGATCGGCGTCGACATCGAGAAGCCGGTGGTCACGATCGGGTTGAAGCCGGCCTCGGCGAAGCGCCGCAGCGCCTGTTCACGCTGTGCCTCGGACTGCAGCTCGATGTCCCGATAGGAGCCGCCGGTCTCTTCGGCCCAGCGTTCGGCGCCGTTGTAGCCGGCCTCGTTGAACGACTTGTCGAACTTGCCGCCGAGGTCGTAGATCAGCGCCGGATCGGCCAGCGCGGCACCGGCCGTCAGGGCCAGCGCGGCGGCGCTGCCGAGAATGGATTTCATCAGGGTCATGTAGCTCTCCCAGTTGTGGCGCGGCGCGCTTCTTTGCCCCGCGGGGTCCGCGCGCCGTTGGATCGAGATGATCGCTGCAAGTAGGCCGAAGGTGGGAACGGGCGTCAACCGCTTTTCCGTGGCGCTTCGGGGGATCGCGCAACGTCACATATCAGGGCCCGGCGCGAGGTCGCGCGCCATGACCACGGCATCCGCCGTGCTGCCGTCGGGCAGGTGGTAATAGCCGCGTCTGAGCCCGGCCTCGGCATAGCCGCCCCGGGCGTAGAAGGCGCGCGCCGGGGCGTTGGGGGCGGCGACCTCGAGGAAGGCGCGGGTGCAGCCCCGGGCCTCGGCGCGGGCGTGGAAGTCCTTGAGGAGTGCACCGGCGAGGCCCTGCCGCTGGGCCTCGGGCGCGACGGCCAGCGCCAGGATCTCGGCCTCTCCGGCCAGCGCGCGCGCCAGGAGGAAGCCGGGGGCCGCGTCGCTCGGCGTCACCAGAAGCGCGCCGGGGCTCTCGCAGCTCGCCGCGATCTGGTCGGCGCGCCAGGGGGCCTGGTGGCGGTAGGCCGCCGCCATGATCTGCGCGAGCCGCTCGGGCGTCATGTCAGGATGACGGGGCCCGCCTCGCGCGAAGGCGCCGCATCGGCGGGGCGGACGTAGAGCGGGGCTGCCCGCGGGCCCGGCGCGCCCGTCGCGGCGCGCTGCGCGGCGATCCGGGCGAGCTCGGCGATGGCTTCGGGCCATGTCAGCTGCGCGTCATGGGCCGCGTGGCCCGCGCCCCAGGCGCGGGCGAGGGGCTCCGCCTCGGGGCCGAGCAGCGTCGCACCGGGTTCGGGCGGCGCCCGGCCCTCGCGCTCATAGAGCGGCGCGCCCTCGGGCAGACCGTTGCGGTAATCCTGCCAGTAGCGTCCGTCGCGGGGGCCCGGCAGATGCACCGCCAGAGCGCCCATCTCGGGCGCCCCGGCCAGCCCGCGCAAGACGTCGAAGCCCGAAACCCCGATCGCGTCGATCCCGCGCGCCAGCGCCAGCCCGCGCGCGGCGGCGACGGAAATGCGGATGCCGGTGAAATTGCCCGGCCCGGTGCCGACCCCCAGCGCGTCGAGGTCGCCCCAGCCGAGGCCCGCCTCGGTCAGCACTTCTTCGAGCAGCGGCATCAGCCGTTCGGCCTGGCCGCGGGCCATCTCATCGAAGGCCATGGCCCGGATCTGACCGCCCGACAGCAAAGCGGCCGCGCAATGCGCGGCCGATGTGTCGAAGGCAAGGAGGGTCGGGTCAGACCCCAACGGGGCGCACCTCGGTGACCTCGGGGATGTAGTGCCGCAGCAGGTTCTCGATGCCCATCTTCAGGGTGAGCGTCGAGGAGGGGCAGCCGGCGCAGGCGCCCTGCATGTGCAGGTAGACGACGCCGCGCTCGAAGCCGTGGAAGGTGATGTCGCCACCGTCCTGGGCCACGGCCGGGCGCACGCGGGTGTCGAGCAGGTCCTTGATCTGGCCGACGATCTCGGCGTCCTCGCCGTCATGCTCGGCATGGCCGGAGCCCTGCTGCATGGCCTCGTCCTTGAGGACCGGCTGGCCGGACTGGAAATGCTCCATGATGGCGCCGAGCACGGCGGGCTTGATGTGGTCCCATTCGACCGCGTCGCCCTTGGTCACGGTGACGAAATCATTGCCGAAGAACACGCCCTTGACGCCGTCCACGCCGAAGAGGCGGCTGGCCAGCGGGCTGTCGCCCGCGCCCTCGGGCGAGGGGAAATCCGCGGTGCCGGCCTCGAGCACGGTCTGGCCCGGCAGGAACTTGAGCGTCGCGGGATTCGGGGTCGATTCGGTCTGGATGAACATGGGCGGAGCCTTTCGTTCGAGTTGACCTTCTATATGCGGATTGGCCGCGCGAGGGTCAAGGTTTGGAACGGTTCTAAAGTTGGGGGTGGGGTGGGCAGATGCCGCTTGGATCGCCCGGGAGGCCCGGGCACCGCCCGGACCAAGCCAGCCAGGTGCACACTCCAGGGCGCGGCCGCGCCAACACCACCTCGAAACACGCCCACAATCCTCCTGCATAGCGCCCCACCCGCCACAAGCCCCCTCTCACCCCTCGCACCAGAGGGCGCGCACCGGACCGGGGGCCGGCGCTGCTGCCCTTCGAGCGAGGCGCTTTATCCATGCAAGGTCAGGACTAGGGGCGATCTATGCGCGCCACTCGTAGGAGCGCCGGCCCAAGGGGCCGGTCCGGCGCGCGCCCGGCACCTTCGGTGCTATTCGGGCGCAGGAGGGCGCTTGTCGGGGCCGGGGTGCGGCGGGTCTCAGGTCCGGGCCTTTTGCGGCGCAGGATGTGGTCTTCGGGTGAATTGGATTAAGAACGGTGGATTGGAATAGAATGAGTGGAAGGTGCCCGGTTGATTGCGCGGCGCGTTTTCTATGATCCGGCTTGCGCAGGTTTTAAGGTCCCGCTCGCGCAGGCTCTGAGCCCATAGGCCCACCACCCGCGCGGCCTCCGCGGCCAATACCCCACAAACCGCCCAAGCCCGGCCCGCGCCGCCCCTCAAGTAATCCCCTCCAGCTCCTCCTTCGAGAGGTCCCCCGGCACGATGGTGATCGGCACCGGCAGGCTGCCGGAGTTGCGGGTGAGCTGGGTCACCAGCGGCCCGGGCCCGCCCTTGCCGGAGCCCGCCCCCAGCACCAGCACGCCGATCTGCGGGTCGTCCTGCACCTGGGCGATGATCTGCGGCACCGGCTCGCCCTCGCGGATCACCAGTTCGGGCTCGATGCCCTGGCGGTCGCGCATCCACTTGGCGAAGACCTCGAAATGCGCCTCGATGCGCTCGCGGGCCTCCTCGCGCATGATGTCGCCGACGCCGACCCAATGCGAGAAGTCCTCGGGCGTGATCACCGAGAGGATCGTCACCCCGCCGCCGGTGTGCGCGGCGCGCATGGCGGCGAAGCGCATGGCGTTGAGGCATTCGCGGCTGTCGTCGAGCACGACCAGGAACTTGCGCATCGCGATCTCCCCCCTTCGCCGGGATCATGGCAGGGGGGCGCAGGCGGGGCAAGCGCGGGCGGAAAGGATGCCCTCAGGGTTGTGGCAGGGCAGGCGGGCGGGTGTCTGGGCAGGGCGCTGGGGGCGCGTGCCTTTAGTCGAGACGGCGGCAAAGCCTGCCGCCGATCCTGCCCGAAAGCCGCCGCGCCTCTCCTCAGAAAGGCCGCGGCCTCAAAGGCCCCTCAGCCCCTCACGAAGACCCAGCCTCACACCCCAGCCGAGGCCGCCCAGTCCCAGTAGATGTCGCGCGCGCGCCGGGTCACCGGGCCGAACTCGTATTGCACGTCCTCGAAGGCCGAGACCGGGGTCACCTTGTTGAGGTTGCCGGTCAGGAAGACCTCGTCGGCGGCCTCGAAATCGGCGAAGCTCAGCACCGTCTCTACGACCTCGACGCCATCGGCGCGCAGGTTCTCGATGTGGCGCGCGCGAGTGATGCCCGACAGGAAGGTGCCGTTCGGGATCGGCGTGAAGACCACCCCGTCCTTGACCATGAAGACATTGGAGGTCGCGGTCTCGGCGACATTGCCCATGGCGTCGCCCACCAGCGCATTGGTGAAGCCGCGCGCGTTGACCTCGGCCAGCATCCGCGAGTTGTTGGGGTAAAGGCAGCCCGCCTTGGCGTTGACCACGTTGTCCTCGAGCACCGGGCGGCGGAAGCGGGTGCGCCCGAGCGTCACCGTCTCGTCGCGGCCGAGCATCGGGAACTCCTCGAGGCAGAGCGCGAAGCCGGTCTCGGCCTTGCCGATCTTCGGCATGATCGCCGAGGGCTCGGAGTTCAGCGACCAGTACATCGGGCGGATGTAGACCTGCGCCTCGCGCGGGAAGGCCTTCAGCCCCTCGCGGGCGATCTCGAGGATCTCGGCGTCGCTGTGGGTCGGCTCGATCATCAGCGCCCGGGCGGAATGGTTGATCCGCGCGCAGTGCTTGTCGAGGTCCGGCGCCATGCCGTCGACGAAGCGCGCCCCGTCGAAGACGGTGGAGCCCAGCCAGGCGCCGTGGTCGGCGGCGCGCATCACCGCGACATCGCCCTGCTGCCAAGTGCCGTTGAAATAGGTGCGGATGTTGCGGCCCGTCGCCATGGCGGTCTCCTTCGTCGCGTCTCGGTCGGCTGGTCCCGTCGATAACGCCGGGGCGGGGGAAAGGCCAGACGGTCGGGGCGGGCCCGGTTGCGGGCCTCATATCGCACCCACCAAGACCGCCCGTTCCGCCGAGCCGCTCAGCCCGCCTCGGCCAGGAGCGCCTCGAGGTCGAGCGGCGCGTTCACCATGGCCAGCCCCCCGTCGCCGTCGCGCGGCCAGTCCTCGGGCGCGCGGTCGCGGTAGATCTCGATGCCGTTGCCGTCGGGATCGGAGAAATAGACCGCCTCGGAGACCCCGTGATCGGCGGCCCCTTCGATCTCGACGCCATACGCGTGGGCGCGCTTCAGCGCCGCGCCCAGGCTCGCGCGGTCGGGAAAGAGGAAGGCGGTGTGGAACAGCCCCGGCTGGCGCTTCGGCCCCGGCGTGGTGCCGCGGCTCATCCAGGTGTTGAGCCCGAGGTGGTGGTGATAGCCCCCGGCCGAGAGAAAGGCCGCCTCATCGCCGAAATACTGCGTGACCTCGAGCCCGATCACCGCCCGGTAGAAGGCGACGGACCGTGCCAGGTCCGAGACCTTCA
The DNA here is from genome assembly GCF_021272185.1 of Roseivivax sp. GX 12232. Taxonomy (GTDB): domain Bacteria; phylum Pseudomonadota; class Alphaproteobacteria; order Rhodobacterales; family Rhodobacteraceae; genus Roseivivax. The sequence continues at coordinate 48,178 of NZ_JAJSEC010000005.1, read as the reverse complement.
GGTGGACATGGCCGATGCGGGTGTCGGGCGGGGCGCTGGACATTGGGGCTCTCCTTCGCGGGCTTGCCCTTCCAAGCTAAGCCTCGGGCGCCCACGCCGAACAGGCCGTTTCAGGCAGAGGATTTGTGCGAATTTGCCAAGGCTTCCGCGAAGGGCGCCAGGAGCGCCACGAGGTCGAGCCGCGCGCCGAGCCGCGCTGACAGGAGGTAGAGCCCCATGGCCTTGCGCTGGAGAAACAGCGCGTCGACCGGCGGGATCACCGCGAAATCGCGGTCGCGGGCCAGCGCCTCGCCCGCCTCGGCGAGCCGCGCCGCCAGCCGTTCGGAGCGGAAGTCGAAGGGTCCAGGCGCGCGCAGCGGCGCGGCGGCGATCTCCATGAGGTCGAGCACCTGCGCGGTCTGCGTCTCTTCGGTGTCGGCGCTGAGGTAGCCCACCCGCACCGCCGCCTGCCGCATCTCCGCGCGCCCGCCCGAAAGCACCGCGGTCAGAAGCGCGCGGAAATCCGCGATGCGCTCGGGCGCGAAATCCCGCACCGCGCCGAAGTCCAGAAGCAGGATCTCGCCCGTTTCCGGGTCGTAGCGGTAGTTGCCGAAGTTCGGGTCGGTCTGCATGGCGCCCAGCTCGAAGAGCTCGCGCAGCGCCAGGGTCAGGAGCCGCGCGGCGAGCCCGTCGCGGGTCGCCTGGTCGGCCTCGAAGGCGCTCTCTATCGGCCAGCCGCCGACGTCGTCCATGGCGAGGATGTCCGTGGTGCAGAAGGCCTCCTCGAGCCCCGGGACCCGCAGCCCCGGTTCCTCCGCGAGCCAATCACCGAAGCGGGCGAGCGCCCGGGCCTCGCGGGTGTAATCGGCCTCCTCGTGCAGCTGCTGGCGCGCCTCTTCGAGAAGCGGCGACAGGTCGAGGCCGCGCGGCAGCAGCCCCGACCAGCGCAAGAGGCTGCCGAGGTTGCGGATGTCGCTGTCGATCGAGGCGCGGATGCCGGGGTATTGCACCTTGATCGCCAACCGGCGGCCCGCGCGGGTCTCGGCGCGGTGCACCTGGCCGATCGAGGCGGCGGCGATCGGGCGCACGTCGAAGCGCCGGAAGCGGCGCTGGAAGTCGGCGCCCCAGTTCTCGGTCAGGACCTGCTTGAGCTGGGCGGGCGGCATGTAATGCGCCTCGGCCCGGAGCCGGGCGAGGATCTCGGCAAGCTCGGGCGGGAGCACTTCGCCCGCCTCCATGGAGAGGAGCTGGCCCAGCTTCATCGCCGCGCCGCGCATCTTGGAGAGCTCCTCGGCCAGCCGCGTCGCATTGGCGGGGCTGAGCACGAGGTCCGAAAGGCCCGGCCGCTGCCCGCTGGCATAGGCCCGCGCGCCATCGGCGGCCGCGCGGGAGAGGACCCCCGTCGCCAGCCGGCCCATGCGGCCCATCCGGGCCAGGCGGCCCGAGGGCACCGGGACCGCGCGGGGATCACGCTCGCTCATGGCGCGGGAGGTAGGGCGCAAGGCAGGGTGGGCGAGAGGGGCGAAGGCGGGGTGCGGCGTGGGGTCGCTTGGGGGGAGGAGGGGGACTGCGTGGGCGGGCGTTTTGTCCGGGGGCGGTCCTTCGCGCGGGCGGTTTGCTTTTGGGGCCTTCCGCGCGCTTGGGCACGTCCTAGCGCCCGAACGCGGGGCCCCCGGCGAGGCACAAGCCAAGCCCAACGGCAAAACACACCGCCCAGACCCAGCCCCCACGCCCCTCCGCCCTCTCACCCCTCGCACCAGAGGGCGCGCGCCGGACCGGGGGCCGGCGCTGCTGACCTCCGAGCGAGGCGCTTTATGGCAGCAAGGTCAGGGCTAGCGATGATCGGTGCACACCACCCACAAGAGCGCCGGCCCAAGGGGCCGGTCCGGCGCGCGCCCGGCACCTTCGGTGCTATTCGGGCGCAAGGAGGCGGGACGTGGAAGGGGAGGGGCCTGCGCTGGTTAGATGGTGTTTGCCGCGCCTTGGGATCGGGGGGCTGATTTCCGGCGGTCTCGTGGGCTTGGCCAAGACACGGTGCGTCGCAGGACTGTATGAGATCCGGCAGCTTCGCGCGCTTGGTCAAACCTTCGTCCTGCAAGGTCATTTGGTCTGACTTCCTGCAAGGTCATGTCGCCTGTTACTCGGCAGCCGCGCGCCCAGAGCGATACCTCTCCGGTTCACGATCATCCGTGCCCCCAACCCCCCACCTTTTCCACTGGCCCCGCCCACTCCCGCGCGGCTAGAGACACCCGCATGGATCAAGCGGACGACACATTCGAGCAGGAGGCGCTCGCCGCCGGTGCAAAGCGCGTGGCGGGGGTGGACGAAGTGGGCCGGGGGCCGCTCGCGGGCCCGGTGGTCGCGGCGGCGGTGGTCTTCGACCCCGCGCGGCTGCCGGAGGGGCTCGCCGACAGCAAGCGGCTCACCGCCAAGCGCCGCGAGGCCCTGGCGCTGGCCCTGCGCGAGACCGCCGAGCTCGGCATCGGCATGGCGAGCGTCGACGAGATCGACGAGATCAACATCCTGCGCGCCTCGCATCTGGCCATGCTGCGCGCCGTCGCGGCGCTGCCCGCGCCGCCCGAGGCGCTGCTGATCGACGGCAACATGATCCCCGAGGGCTGCCCGCATCCGGCCCGGGCCATCGTCAAGGGCGACGCCCGCTCGGTCAGCATCGCCGCCGCCTCGATCCTGGCGAAATCCGCGCGCGACGCGCTCATGCGGGATTTGGCGCAACAGTTTCCGGGCTACGGCTGGGAGACCAACGCGGGCTACCCGTCGAAAAGCCACAAGGCGGCGCTGCAAAATCTCGGTGTGACCCCACACCATAGGAAGTCCTTCGCGCCGGTCCACAAGATCTTGTGGCAAGGCAAAAAGGCAAGCCTCTGATTCAAAAAAGAAATTGACCGCGAATCGGGTTTGAATCAGTCTTTGTCCATCCATTTGAGAGCGCCTAAGCGCCGGTTTATTGGGGCAGAGAAAATGACGAAGATGACCGATCTGAAGAGCGCCCCGGCGCTCCCTCTCAACACGATTCTGGACGGCGATTGCATTGAGAGGATGCAAAGCCTGCCCGAGGCCTCGGTCGATCTGATCTTCGCCGACCCGCCGTACAACCTGCAGCTCCGCGGCGAGCTGCACCGTCCCGACAACAGCCGCGTCGACGCGGTCGACGACCATTGGGACCAGTTCCAGAGCTTCCAGGCCTATGACGCCTTCACCCGCGCCTGGCTGAAGGCCGCGCGGCGGCTTCTGAAGCCCAACGGCGCGATCTGGGTGATCGGCTCCTACCACAACATCTTCCGCGTCGGCGCGGCGCTGCAGGACGAGGGCTACTGGATCCTGAACGACGTGGTCTGGCGCAAGGCCAACCCGATGCCGAACTTCCGCGGCAAGCGCTTCACCAATGCCCATGAGACGATGATCTGGGCCTCGAAGGGTGAAGGCGCGAAATACACCTTCAACTACGAGGCGCTGAAGGCCCTGAACGACGGCGTGCAGATGCGCTCGGACTGGGTGCTGCCGATCTGCTCGGGCGGCGAGCGGCTGAAGACCGCCTCGGGCGAGAAGGCGCATCCGACGCAGAAGCCGGAGTCGCTCCTGCACCGGGTGCTGGTCGGGGCGACGAACCCCGGCGACGTGGTGCTCGACCCCTTCTTCGGCACCGGGACGACCGGCGCGGTGGCCAAGATGCTCGGCCGCGACTGGATCGGCATCGAGCGCGAGGCCGCCTACCGCGAGGTCGCCGAGGCGCGCATCGCCTCGGTGCGGAAATACGACAAGGCGGCGCTCGAGACGACGCGGGCCAAGCGCGCCGAGCCGCGCGTGCCCTTCGGCACCATCGTGGAGCGCGGGCTGTTGCGCCCCGGCGAGACGCTGGTCTCGCCCTCGGGCAAGAGCGCCCGGGTGCGCGCCGACGGGACGCTGGTCGGGCTCGACGTGAAGGGCTCGATCCACCAGGTCGGCGCCCATCTCGAGGGCGCGCCCTCCTGCAACGGCTGGACCTACTGGCACTTCAAGAAGGACGGCAAGACCGTGCCCATCGACGTCCTGCGCCAGCAGATCCGCGCGGAGATGGCCGAGAAGGGCTGAGGCCCCTCGGCGGGCGGCTAACCGGCGGTCGAGGCCGCCGATGCCCGCCGCACCGGTTCACCGAATGGCTTACCGCCTGCCCGTCGTGCCTGGCGCGGCGGGCCACTGACCCCGCCCGCCTTCGTGCCGGCGGGGCTTTTTGGTTCTCGGGTGAAGGGGCTGGGCTCGGGCCCTGGCCACAGCGCCCGGCCACAGCCTTGCACCCCGCGCAACCCCGGTTTCGCCTTGCCCTTCCCGCGCCCCCGCGTTCTGGTCGGCCCGGAAAGGAGCGGGCATGGACATTCGCGGCATTCTCATGGGGCTCGCCTTCGCGGCGATGTGGTCCTCGGCCTTCACCTCGGCGCGGGTCATCGTGCAGGCGGCGCCGCCGCTGACGACGCTGGCGCTGCGCTTCCTGATCTCCGGGATCATCGCCGTGGGCATCGCCCGGGCGCTGGGCCAGAGCTGGCGGCTGACCGCGGTGCAATGGCGCGCGGTCCTGGTCTTCGGGCTCTGCCAGAACGCCATCTACCTGGGCCTCAACTTCGTCGCCATGCAGGAAGTCCAGGCTTCGCTGGCGGCGATCATCGCCTCGGCCATGCCGCTGATCGTGGCGCTGCTCTCCTGGGCGGTGCTGCGCGAGCGGCTGCCGGCGCTGGGCATCGCGGGGCTCGTCGCGGGGGTCTTTGGTGTGACGCTGATCATGGGCGCGCGGCTCTCGGGCGGGGCGGATCTTTTCGGCGTGGCGCTCTGCGTGCTGGCGGCGCTGTCGCTCGCCGTGGCGACGCTCATGGTGCGCAACGCCACCTCGCGCGGCAATGTGCTCATGGTGGTCGGCCTGCAGATGTTCGTGGGCGCGGGCGCGCTGGTGCTGCCGGCGGCCTGGCTCGAGACCTGGGAGGTCACCTGGTCCCCGGCGCTGGTGGTGGCCTTCTGGTACACGGTGCTGGTGCCGGGGGTGCTGGCGACGCTGGTCTGGTTCCTGCTGGTCGACCGGATCGGCGCGACCAAGGCGGCGACCTTCCACTTCCTCAACCCCTTCTTCGGCGTGGTCATCGCCTGGGCGCTCCTGAACGAGGCGCTGACGCTCTGGGATGCGCTGGGCGTGGTGGTGATCGCCGGGGGCATCCTGGCCGTGCAACTCGCCCGGGCGAAGAAGGCGGGGTAGGGGACGCTAGGGCTTCTGCCTCAGGAAGCGCCACAGAGGGCCCGCGCCGGTCCGGCGGGCTGGCGCTGCTCGGTCTGAGGTCCGCGGTTTATCTTGCAAGGTCAGGACGAGTTCGACCCCTCGCTCCAGCGTTGAAAGAGCGCCAGTCCGACGGGGCCGGACCGGCGCGGGCCCGGCACCTTCGGTGCTGTTCGGGCCAAGAAGGGGGCGTTGGGCTGTGATGGCGGGCGCGGGGCGGTCTGTGGGCTGACTGGGCGGGGTGCTCTTGGAGTGTCACCCGAACTGTTCCAGGGACTGATATGTCAGGGTGACTTGAGGGCTTTGAGCATCCGTCGGGCTGCCTTGCCCTTCGATTCCACGAAAAGCCAACCGAGGGCCCGCGCCGGTCCGGCGGGCTGGCGCTGCTCGGTTTGGGGTCTGCGGTTTATCTTGCAAGGTCGGGAAGACCTCGCCCCCTCGCTCCAGCGTTGAAAGAGCGCCAGTCCGGGCGGGCCGGACCGGCGCGGGCCCGGCACCTTCGGTGCTATTCGGGCCAAGGAGAGGGCGCCACTCAAAAGAAAAAACCCCCGCGGTTCTCACCACGGGGGGCTCTCAGTCCAAGTGTGGGGCGGCTCCCGCCGGCTCCGGCGGTTTGCGATCTTGACGCCCGCGCCCCTCGGGCGGACTTGCGGTCGGGCGGCCCCGCGGCCTGTGCCGCGAAGACGCCCTAACCATGTCTCAGGCCACCAGCTTCGGGGCTTCCTGGCCCTTTCCCATGAAGGTGTCGTGCAGGATCTTCACGCAGGCGTCGCGGTCCTCGCGGTCGACGACGAACTGGGCGTCCACCGTGCGCGTGGTCTGATGCGCCGAGATGACGTCGATCTTGCCCTCGCGCAGCGCGGCGAGGCCGCGTTCCAGTACGTGCAGCCCGCGCAGGTCCCGGCCGATCACCGAGGCGATGGCGGTCGAGCGGATGTTGATGTCGGAGTTCGGATAGGCCTCCGACAGCTCGTTCTCGACCGAGCGCATGGCGCTCAGGGGCGCGTCCACGTAGTGCGTGATGGTATTGGCGTTCGAGGTTTTCGACACGATCCGCAGCCCGTGCTTGGTCAGCACCTGCAGCGTCTTGGCGTCGTAGCCCTTCACGCCGACCATGTCCTGCTCGAAGAGCTCGAGCGCGAAGACATCGACGCCGCAGACGATCTCGGCCACGCCCTTCTCGGCTTCGGCCTCGTCGATCAGCGTGCCGGGGTCATGCGGCTCGAAGGCATTGGTCACGCGCAGCGGCACCTCGGCCTGGCGCAGCGCCTTGGCGGCGGTCGGATGGATTGCCTCCATGCCCATGTTCGAGAGCTGGTCGGCCACGTCGTAGTTGGTGTGACCGAGCTTGCGCACGTTGTCCTCGCCGACGAGCTTGGGGTCGGCGGAGGAGAGGTGGAACTCCTTGTGGATGATCGCCTCGCGCGCCTTGGTCAGCGCCGCGATCTGGCTGAAGGTCACCTCGGAATAGCCGCGGTCGAACTTGTTCATCAGCCCTTCGGCGCATTGCGCGTAGCCGGTCACGATCGGCATCTCGCTGTCCACGTCCACATCGGTCAGCCCGTCGAGGATGCGCTCGTCGAGCGTCATCTCGCGCTCGTCGCGCCAGCCCGAGAGGTCCACGAAACGCGCGTTGATGCCGTGGCGGCGCAGCAGGAGCGAGGTGACATAGGCGGAATGCGCCTCACCCAGCCCCGAAAGCAGCTCGCGCGTCACCTGCATGTGCTGCGACAGGCGGAAATGCCCGTAGGAGCACAGCCGGTGCAGGTCGATCAGGCAGTTGCGCGCGCCCTCGATCCGCTCGCGGACGAAATCGTTGGCGTCGCTCTTGTCGGCGGCGTGGTCGAGCAGCGCGTCATGCGCCTCGCGCATCGCACGGTCCACCTTGGAGAGCGCGCCCATCCAGCCGTGCTCCTCGGTGTTCTCGGCGAACTGGGCGTAGACGCCCGCCTCGCCGGTCTTCTTGTGCTCGAGCAGCTGGTTGGTGATCCCGCCGAAGGCCGAGACCACGAAGATCCGGCCGTAATCCGGCGCATCCACCTTGAACAGCGGCTGCAGGAGCTCGTCGATCCGCGACATGGAGGTGCCGCCGATCTTCTCGACCGTGTGGTTCTTGAAATCGATGGAAGTCATCTGATGCCTCGAAATGGTTTAGGCCACCTCGTCCGGCGCGGCGTAGGAGCCATCCTCGCGATGAACCTCCTTGCCCGTCACCGGCGGGTTGAAACAGCAGGCGAAGGCGAAATCCTCTTCGCAGCGCAGGGTGTGCTTGTCGTGCTTGTCCAGCGCGTACATCACGCCCGGGGAGATCTCGTGGACCTCGCCGGTGGCGAGATCCTCGATCGTGCCCTTGCCCTTGATGCAGTAGACGCTCTCGAAGTGGTTCTTGTAGTGGAACGTGTGCTCCGAGCCGGCCTTGATGTGGGTGATGTGGAAGGAGAACCCCATCTGGTCGTCCGCCAGCAGCATCCGGACCGAGGTCCACTGGGCGTCGGACACCGCGCGGTCGGTGCCGAAGAGCTTGTTTTCGTCGCGAATGATCATACTGGTTACTCCGCTGCGATCTTGGTTTCGCCCGCCGCGTCGCGCGCGGCCTCGAGCAGGATGTCGAGCCCTTTCTGCAGGGTCTCGTTCGGCACGTTGAGCGCGACCAGCACCTTCACGACCTCGTCGTCGGCGCCGGAGGTCTCGATGATGAGGCCTTTCTCGAAGGCGCGGGCGCAGATGTCCGAGGCCAGCTCGCCGCCGCCCACGTCGACACCCTGCATCATGCCGCGGCCCTTGAGGCGCGCACCCGGGATCAGGTCGGCCACGGCCTGCAGACCGCTGGTCAGCAGCAGGGCCTTTTCCTGGATCTCCGACTGGAAGGCGTCGTCTTTCCAGTACTTCTCGAGCGCCACCCGGCCGGTCACGAAGGCATGGGTGTTGCCGCGGAAAGTGCCGTTGTGCTCGGCCGGCTTCCAGATGTCATGCGCCGACTTGATCAAGAGGCAGGCGAAGGGCAGGCCGAAGCCCGAGAGCGATTTCGCCTGGGTGATCATGTCGGGCTCGATGTCCATTCCCTCGAAGGAGAAATAGGTGCCCGAACGGCCGCAGCCGGACTGGATGTCGTCGATGATGATCATCGCGCCATGCTCGCGGGCGAGACGGGCGATGCCCTCGATCCATTCCTTGGAGGCGGCGTTCAGGCCGCCTTCGCCCTGGATCGGCTCGAAGATGAAGGCCGCGGGCTTGTCGACGCCCGAGGAGGTGTTGTTCAGCATCATCTCGATCTGGCTGAGCGTGTCGACGTCGTCGCCGAAGGCACCGTCGTAGGGCAGATGCGTCACGCCGCAGAGGCCGCCGCAGGAGTTGCCCGCGCCGGCGCGCTTGCCGGCGTTGCCGGTCAGCGAGAGCGCGCCCATGGTCATGCCGTGGAAGCCGTTGGTGAAGGAGATGATGTTGCGGCGGCCGGTGACCTTGCGGGCCAGCTTCATCGCCGCCTCGACGGCGTTGGTGCCGGTCGGGCCGGTCATCATGATCTTGTAGTCGTCCATGCCGCGCGGCTTGAGGATCAGGTCCTCGTAGGCCTCGAGCCACTTGGCCTTCTCGACCGAATACATGTCGAGGCCATGCGCGATACCGTCATCGGCGATATGCGCGACGAGCGCCTCTTTCATGTCGGGGTCGTTGTGGCCGTAGTTCAGCGAGGAACAGCCGGCGAGGAAGTCGATGTAGGTCTTGCCTTCGGTGTCGGTCATTTCCGAGCCCACGGCCTTGGTGAAGACCGTGTCGAAGTTGCGGCAGTAGGAGCGCGCCTCGGATTCGCGGCGTGCGAAGATGTCTTTCTTCGGGGTGGACATAGCTCGTCCTTTCGCTTGGGAGAGAGTCAGTTCGGTCGCGAGGATGCGCGCGGTTCAGGCCGCGTTCTGCGTGATCGCCTCGCGGAAGGTGATCGTGACCATGTGTTCGGTCGCGTGCTCACCGTTGAAGTGGGTGTCGCGGGTGAAATGCGCCTCGGATTCGAGGATCGCGTTGTTCTTGTTCGCGAACTTGGTGAAGAGGGCCCAGGACGCCTCGTTGTCGAGCGTGATGGTGGTCTTCATCCGCTTGCAGTCGGAGGCTTCCTCGCGCGCCATCAGCGCCGAGAGCATCCGCGTGCCGAGCCCGATGCCACGGGCCTTCGCGGAGACCGCGACCTGCCAGACGAACATCGAATCCGGGTCCTGCGGGGTGATATAGGCGGAGATCCAGCCGACGATGTCGCCGTCCAGCTCGGCCACCACGCAGGTGTCACGGAAGTGGTCTGCCTGCAGGAGGTTGGCATACATCGAGTTCTCGTCGAGCGGCTTGCACTCGCGGATGAGCTCCCATATCGCGGCGCCGTCCTCGCGGACGGGCTTGCGGAAGGTCACGGTGCCCTTGGTCTCGGTGTCTTGCAGTCTCTGCACGGGTCTGGCCCTCTGGTCTTTCGTCATTTGCTTAGTGTGGCTAAATATAGAGGGCCTGCCTCATACTTCAACCTGCTAAGTAATTTTCTTCGGAGGGCGCTGCGCACCCCTGTCGGACAGGCCAAAGCTGGCGTAGGGCAGCAAAAAATCGAGCTAAAAAGCGCCCGCGGAGCGATCACAAACCCGTGATAATAGGTTTTTTCAAAGATTGTCGGCGAAATCATCTTGTGGCAAAGCATAGTAAGCCTAACTAATTGTCATGTTCGATGAACCGGCAATGCAAACTATCGCGGGGCGCTGCACCTTGCTTGGACGCAAGGACAGGGGCCGCGGGACGAAGACGGAACTGACGATGGACCGCACCGACACGAGTCTCGTTGCTCTCAGGCGCATTCTGCGTGCGACCGAGCTTTACGGTCGCGACCTCGCGCGCGACGTGGGGCTGACCGCGGTGCAGCTCAGGGTCCTGCAGATTGTCGCCGAGAAGGGCAATTGCCATCCCTCCGAGATCGCCACGCGCATGGGCGTCAGCCAGGCGACGATCTCGGTCATCATCAAGAAGCTCGAGGCGCTGGGCGTCCTGGCCCGGCACCAGTCGGTCGGCGACCGCCGCCAGATCGACCTGACGGTGACGCCCGAGGGCGCCGAGCGGCTGACCTCCGCGCCGGACGCGCTGCAGCAGCGCTACGTGCAGAAGTTCGAGGCGATGCCCGACTGGGAGCAGTCGATGATCGTCTCGGTGCTGGAGCGCGTGGCGAACATGCTGGACGACGGCGAATACGACGCCTCGCCGGTGCTGGCCATGGGCGAGATCGCCCGGCACGACACCGCGCCGGCGCGGCGGAAGATCGCGAATAGCTGAGGGGTTTGCGGTGGGCCGCTGCGGGGCGCTGAGCGGGCAGGGGGAGCTTTGCCGCTGACAGGCCGCGTATCGCTGCGCGCTGACGCCGCAAGCCACACAGCCGAACATCAAACCAATCTCTGATAGCTGAGCGCAGAGGATGCGCGCCGAGAATGCCCGCCGCATCATGCGAGCACCGCGAGGCTTCGAGCTCCTTTTGCGCGACCACCCCCCTTGTGCGCGACCACCCCATCGAACAACGGCAACCACCCAAGCGCGGAGGGCGCGCGCCGGACCGGGGGCCGGCGCTGCCGACCTCCGAGCTATGCGCTTTATCCACGCAAGATCAGGGCTAGAGAACCGCTATGCGCGCCATCCCCAGGAGCGCCGGCCCAAGGTGCCGGTCCGGCGCGCGCCCGGCATCTGCGATGCTATTCGGGCGCAAGAGTGGCGTGGGTGGTTGCTGGATTTAAGAAGGGCCGAGCGGGTGGTGCTGTCTGCCGCGGGTCGTTTCCGCTCCTTTGGGCGCAAGGTGACGGCCTTCGGGCGCAGGGTTAGGGTCTTCCCGGGACGGGCAGGGGGGAGGGAGCAGGCCGCGCAGGTCTGGCAGATCGGGTAGGCGGCGGGCCGTGCAAGTCCGGCCTATCGCTCCCGCTATTCAGTCTGCTTCCGGCCCTCACCCCGACCAGTCCAAACCAACCCCAGCCCCCTCAATAATCCCGCTCGTAATACAGCCCCACGCCGGTGTTCCCGGTCGAGGACACCGTCCCCCGCGCGGTCACCGAGTCGGTGATCTCGAGGTTCAGGTTCACCTCGGTCTCCCCGGTGCTGTTCACCGTCACGTCGGTATAGGCGTTCTCGCCAATGTATTTCCCGACGCTGACCGCGGTGGAGCCGTCCTCGGAGGTCTGCAGGTCGAGGTTGTCGAGCCCGGTATTGGCCCGCAGCGTCTCGGTGATGCCGGGGCCCCCGCCCGAAAGCGTGTTGATCGCCGCGGCGATGCGCAGGGCCTGGAAGGCCGAAATCTCGGACAGGTCGCGGCCGAAGAGCAGCAGCGCCAGCACCTCTTCCTGCGGGCGGTCGGGCGTCGAGGCGAAGCTGACTTCGGGGTCCGAGGCCGCGCCCTCGATCGTCACGCTGATCTGGGTGTCGCCGCTCTGGGTCAGCGCCACAACCCGCACGAAGGGATTGAAGTCGCCCTCGAGCGAGACCGTCGCCTCGTCCAGCTCGATGCGCTGGCCCAGGATGTCGAGCCGCCCGCGGATCAGCTCGAAGCGGCCCTGCGGCACGACGTTTTGCGTGGTGCCGCCGACGCGCAGCTCGCCGCCGACCTCGGCGTCGAGCCCGCGGCCACGGATGAAGATCCGGCTCGGGGCCGAGATCACCAGGTCGAGCCCGTAGTTCAGCCCGCCGCCGCTCTGGGTCTGTTCCTCGGGGCGTTCCACGAGGCCCGCGCGTTCCAGCGTGCGGCGCACCTCGGGGTTGGCGTTGCGGTGCTCGATCGGGAAGTCGAGCGTCTGGATGCCGCCGCCCGAGGGGATGCGCACCTCGGTCTGGTCCAGCTCCACCCGGCCCGAGAGCGTCGCGGTCGAGGCCAGCGGACCGCTCAGGCGCAGCCTGCCGTCGAGGTCGGTCTGGTAGAGGCCCGGATCGGCGGCCACCACGTCGTCGAGGATGACGCTCAGATCGCCGTTGAAGGGCGCCGAGAGCGTCACCGGGCCGGTCACCCGGATATCGCCACCCGAGGAAACATCGCTCCGAAGGTCAATCTCGGCCCGGCCGCCGCCCAGGCGGATGTCGGCGTTGATGTCCTCGAGCGCGAGGTTCTGCGCGGGCACGGTGAACTGCGCGCCGCGGGTGCTGACAAGGCCCGAGACGGCCTCGAGCCCCGGTGCGCCGTTCACGCTGAGGTCGAAATTGGCGGTGCCGCCCACGAGGTTCGGCGCGAGGAAGGGATTGGCCAGCCCCAGCGGCGCGGCCCCGGTCACGTCCAGGTCGACCCGCGAGGCATCGGGCGCCAGGCTGCCCGAGACATTGGCCCGCGTGTCGCCCGGCGCGGTCAGCGCCGCGTCCACGCGCCAGTCGCCGCCCGAGGTCTCGGCGCTGCCGCGCGCGGTGGCCGGGCCGGTGAAATCGGGCACGAAGAGGCCGAGGTTCGCCAGCGCCAGGTCGTAGTCGATGCGCCCGCCATCGGCGCCATAGGTGCCGCTGGCATTGGCCTCGAGCTGCGGCGTGTCGAGATCCAGCCGCTCGATGCGGAAGTTGCCCTCGGCGGTGCGCCCGCCGGTGAAGGACAGATCCGTCACCCCGCCGCGCAGGAGCTGGTCGACCGGCGCGATGCCGGTGGCGAGGCTCGTCGCATCGGCGTCGAGCGTCAGATCGGCGGCCCCGGTCGTGAGGTCGTAACTCCCCGAGGCCTGCGCCTCGATCGCGCCGGACAGTGCCTGCCCGGTCAGCCCCGCATAGGGGCGCAGCGTGTTCACCCGCAGCGCCAGCTCGCCCATGACCGACTGCGGCACCAGGTCCTCGACCCGCGCGGTGCCGTCGAGATCGGCCACAAGCCCGCCCGGCCCGTCGGCGTCGAGCGTGAGGTCCCAGTCCTCGCCCCGCTGCCGCGCGCTGCCGCGCAGGGTCGCGGCGCCGGACATGGCGGGCAGCACGTCGCCCAGCTCGCTCAGCCGCAGGTCGAGGTCGAAGGCACTGTCGCTCTCGCGGTAGGCGCCCTCGGCGCTGGCGGTGATGCGCTCGCCCGCGATGCGCAGCTCCCGCAGAAGGATCGCCGCCTCGGAATAGGTGCCGTCGACGCTGAAGCGCGTGCGCCCTTCGAGCAGCCGGTCGGCCTCGGCCACGCCGGTCAGCGGGTCGGTCACCGCGCCCGAGGCGTTGAGGCTGAAGACCGTCTCGGTCAGATCGGCGCTGCCCTCGGCGGTCAGCTCCGCGGCGCCGCCCAGCTCGCGCCCGGCGATCCGGGAATAGGCCGAAAGGTCGTCCACATCGGCGGTCAGGCTGCCGCCCAGCGTGGTGAGCTGCCCCTCGACCAGCTTCAGCGCCGCGTCGACGACCGCCTCGGCGCCGCCGGGCCCCGCGAGGTCGCCGCTGATCTGCCAGTCCTCGCCGGCGTTGCGCGCGGTGCCGTCGAATTCCAGCGGACCGCTCAGCTCGGGCAGGATCTCGGAAATCTCGGCGATGCGCAGCGCCAGCTCGGCGTTGCCGGTCGCGCCGCCGAGCCGCCCGTTGGCCTCGAGGCTGGCCTCGGGCGCCGAAAGGTCCAGCGCGCGGATCAGGATGCCCGCCTCGTCGCGCCGGGCGCTGAGGCTGAGCGCGGTCTCCCCGTCAAGCAGCCGGTCGGCCTCGGGGATGCCGGTCACGAGGTCGGTGACCCGGGCGTCGAGATCGGCGTCGAAAGCGCCCGAGATCGGCTCGACCCGGCCTTCGACGCTGGCCCGCGCGCCGCCCGACAGCTCGCGCCCGGCCAGCGCGGAGAAGCGCGCGATATCGTCGGTCTCGACGTCGAGCGCGCCTTCGATGGCGATGTTCAGATCGTCGGTCAGCCCCGAGATGTCGAGCGCGCCCGCCAGCGCCAGCCCGGCGCCGTCGAGGTCGATCTCGGTCAGCCGCAGGGGCTCGTTCTCCTGGTAGGAGAAGCGCACCAGCCCCGAGAGCGTACTGCCCACGGCCTCGGCCAGCGAGGGATCGGCGAAGGCCAGCGCCTCGGCGCCCAGGTCGAAGCGCCCCTCGACCCGGCCGATGGCGCTGCCGTCGCCGCGCGCCAGCGTGCCGTCGCCGTCAAGGCGCAGGGCCTCCGCGGCCAGCGTCGGGCGGTCGAGTCCCGCGACCTGGATGTCGGCGCGCCAGCTTTCGCCCGCCTCGGCGTCGTATTGCACGTTCAGCTCGGCGCGGTCGACGCGGGTGACCTCGCCGGGGATCGGCAGCTGGATCGGCTGGCCGTCGCGCCCGGCGATGTCGCCGGTCAGGTCGATCAGGCGGGGCCATTTGTCGGGACCCAGCGCGATCTGCCCGTCGATGTTGATCGCCTCGGAGGCCAGCGACAGCGTGTCGATGTTGAGCGCGCCGCTTTCCAAGCTCTCGCCCGCCACCGCGAGGCTGAGGTCGGCGCCGAAGAAGGCGCGGTTCTCGGGCGTCAGGAGCGGGCGGATGTCGCCGGCCAGATCGACGGTGAAGCCGGTGCCCGGGGCCTCGCCCTCGAGCGCGCGCACCGCGACCCGACCCGAGAGCCGGTCCTGGCCTTCGGTGGCAAGCTGCAGGTCGGCGGCGAAATCCGACAGCGGGCCTTCGCCCTCGACCGAAAGCGCCAGCGCGGGCTCGCCCGGCAAGCCGATCAGCCCGGCGACGATGCCGCCTTCGGGCTCGTCCAGCGCGAGGTCGACCGAGAGGGTGTTGCTCTCGTTGGCGTAGGAGCCCTCGAGGGAGATCTCGCCCCCGCGGTCGAGCCTATCGACCGAGAGCGCCACCTCGCCTTCGCCGCCCGCGAGGCTTGCCGAGCCCTCGAGCGCGATGACCGCCGCGGTGCCCATGACCTCCGCGCCGAGTTCGACCCGCTCGGCGGCGATCCGTCCGATCTCGACCGAGACGGGCAGCTCGGGCAGGGAAAAGGGCTTGGCCTCGGCCTCGGGCAGCTCTTCGGCCGCCTCGCCGCCCTGGGGCAGGCGCGGCATGAGGATTTCCTCGGCCACCAGCTCCTCGACCGAGACCCGCCCGCGCAGAAGTGCCGCGCGGTTCCAGTCCAGCTCGACCCCGCGCAGGGTCAGCCAGGGGCCCTGGGCGTCCGAGATGATCAGCTCTTCCAGCGAGGCCACCGAGGAGAGCGCCCCCTCGAAGCCCACGATGTCGACGTTGAAGCCTTCGCCCGAGAGGTTGTCCTCGATCAGCGCCTCGAGGCGTCCGCGGTCGTCGGAGCCCTGGGCCATGAGCGGGGCAGGGGCGGCCAGGCCGAAGCCCGTCGCTGTGGCAAGGGTGAGGGCGGTCAGATGTCTCAAAAGGCTTGTCCGATCCCGATGTAGAATTGCACGCCGTCGCCGGTCTCTCCGCCGGCGGGGCCGGCCACGTCGAAGCGGATCGGGCCGATCCCGGTCTGGTAGCGCACGCCGATGCCGGCGCCCGCGTGCCATTGGCCCGAGCCGTCATAGGCGCTTTCCGCGCCGATGTAGCCGGTGTCGTAGAAGCCCACGAGGCCGAGGTTCTCGGTCACGTCGCGGCGGTATTCGGCCGAGAGGCCGAGGAAGCTGCGCCCGCCGATCTCGTCGCCGCCGCCAAGGTCCACGGTCAGCGAGCGGAAGGGCTGGCCGCGCACGGTGCCGCCGCCGCCCGAGGTATAGAGGAAGTCCGGCGGCGCGTCGGTCAGCTCGGGCCCGACCACCGAGCCGAGCTGGATGCGCAGCGCCGCGACATTGGGGTCGTCTTCGCCGAAGCCCCAGTAGCCGCGGGCGTCGATGTCGAACTTCACGCCGTTGTCGGTGCTGTTCAGCCCCAGGAAGGGCGTCGCCGAGGCGGTGACGTAATAGCCGCTCTTGGGGTTCAGCTCGTTCGAGCGGGTGTCATAGGTCAGCGTCCCGGGCAGGGTCAGCAGCAGGAACTCGCGGGTGCCGAGGTCGTCCTCGGTCTCGGAGTAGCGAAGCCCCAGGCCCAGTTCCGAGGTCAGCCGGTCCGACAGCCGCCGGGTCGCGCCGACGCCGAACTCGGCGCGGTTGGAGAGATAGGTCGGCTCGTCCTCGCGCGACAGCGAGGCGCGGATGTAGCCGTCGGTCTCGGCGCCGTAGACCGCCGGGATGTCGAGCCGCCCGGCGATGGAATAGTCGAGCCCGCTTTCGGCGCTGCCGATGTTGGAAATGTCGCCGTCGAAGCGCAGCCGCTCGGCGCCGCCGAAGATGTTGCGGTGCAGCCAGAAGGCGGTGAGCGCGCCGCCCTCCTGGGTCGAGAGCTCGGCGCCGAAGCCGATGCGGCGGGGTTTGCGGTCGCTGACCGCGAGCCGCATGTCGAGCCTGCCGTCGGCGCCGGGCGTCTCGGCCTCGGTCATGGTGACCGAGGAGAAGGCCCCGGTGCGGCGCAGCCGGTTGACCACCCGCTCGACGTCGTCGGGATCGAAGCGCGCGCCCTCGGGGAAGCCCGCGATGCGCCGGATCGCGGCCTGGCGCACGTTGCTGTCGGTGGTGACGACCATCCGCCCGAAGTTGAGCCGCGGGCCGGGGTCGATGCCCACCGCCACGTCGAGCCGGGCGATGTCGTGGAAGGCCACCGCGCGCTGGCTTTCGGTCCGCGCCTTGGCGTGGCCGCGCTGGCGCCAGCTTTCGATCGTGGCCGAGACCGCCTCGCGGATGACGCCGGTCTCGGCGGGCTGGCCGGGCGCGAAGCCCTCGGGCAGCTCGGTGCGGCTGTTGGTCGGGCTGATCTCTGCCTCGCGGAAGCGGAACTGCGGGCCGGTGTCGATGCGGATCACCGCCCGCGAGAAGCCCTGCGGCAGGTTCAGGAGCGCCAGCTCCGAGGCCTCCTGGCCGTCGAGCGCGATGCCCACGGTGCCGCTGTAATAGCCCGCGTCGTAGAGCGCCTGCACGGCGGTGCTGTAATCGGCCAGCGCCGCGGCGGCCACGTCCTGGGGCGCCTCGATGCCTTCGGAGACCGCGACGGTCAGGCGCGAGAGGTTGGAGATCGCCGTCTCGATCCGGGTCTCGACCTCCTCTGAGGGGCCCTCGACGCGGATCTCGACCTCCTCGAGCGCCGCCGCCGGCAGCGTCCAGAGCATCAGCCCCAGCCCCGAGACCGCGGCGCGTTTCACCCAATCCTGCACCAAGAGCACTCTCCCCCTCTGGGCCGGTCTGGCCCGGAATCGTCCCGAAGCCTATCGGCGCGGGCTCCGGGCTTCCAGCCTCGGGACCCGGCTCAGCGATCACATCTGGCTATGTGTCGCAGGGCAAGCTGGGGTTGGGAGGGGGCGCGGCAAGGGCGCGCGGCGTGGGAAAGTGACGCGGGGGGAGGTTGGGAGCGTGGTTTGAGGAGTGCTTGGTTACGAGCGATGGGGAAGGAGCTTGGGGCGAGCTGAGGGGTCCGGGAAAGGGGCGCTGGCTGGCTACGTGATGTCTTTATGTGGCGTCTGCGCTGTGGCTTTGAGTAGCGGCCGCGTGAAGGCATTGGGTAGAGACACTGGCCAAGGCTGACTAAGGACGCCGAAACAGAAGCATCGTGCGGGGCACACAAAGACCCCTTGCCCGAACCCATTCTACCTCCGAATAGAGCGCAACCTTCCCCAAAGCGCCCTTCTTGCGCCCGAATAGCACCGAAGGTGCCGGGCGCGCGCCGGACCGGCCCGATGGGCCGGCGCTCCTTGGGACGGCGTGCTCAGCTATCCTCTCGTCCTGACTTTGCGTGGATAAAGCGCGCAGCTCTGAGGTCGGCAGCGCCGGCCCCCGGTCCGGCGCGCGCCCTGGGTTCGGGAGGGGTGAGAGGGCGGCACAGCGGCAGGGGTCCGCGATCTCGGAAGCACCGACACCGGGCCAGTTGCGGCGCGCCAGCGGGTGGCTCGTTCAGGAACCAGGAGACCTGAGCTAGGAAGTCGAACCTCAGCCGATGCCCGCAGCAAAACTCAGCCGATGTCCGCTGCGAACCTCAGCCGATGCGCCAGCTGATGCCCCCAGCTGAGCGCACCGACCACCCCCAAACGCGCCCCAACCCCTTACGCCAGCAACCGCCGCGCGATGACCTGGGCCTGGATCTCCGCCGCGCCTTCGAAGATGTTCAGGATCCGCGCGTCGCAGAGGATGCGGCTGATCGCGTATTCCAGCGCGAAGCCGTTGCCGCCGTGGATCTGCAGCGCGTTGTCGGCCGCCGCCCAGGCGACCCGCGCGCCGAGGAGCTTCGCCATGCCGGCCTCGAGGTCGCAGCGCCGGCCCTCGTCCTTTTCCCGCGCGGAGAAATAGGTCAGCTGCCGCGCCACCATGATCTCCACCGCCATCATCGCGAGCTTCGAGGCGACGCGCGGGAAGGCCACCAGCGGCTTGCCGAACTGCTTGCGGTCCTCGGCGTAGCCCATGCCCTCGTCGAGCGCCGATTGCGCCACGCCGATGGCGCGGGCGGCGGTCTGGATGCGGGCGCTCTCGAAGGTCTCCATGAGCTGCTTGAAGCCGCGGCCCTCCTCGCCGCCGAGAAGGTTCTCTCCGGCCACGCGGAAGTCGTCGAAGTTGACGGTGTATTCCTTCATGCCGCGGTAGCCGAGCACCTCGATCTCGCCGCCCGAGATGCCCGGATCGACAAAGGGCGCCTCGTCGGTGCCGGGGGTCTTCTCGGCCAGGAACATCGACAGGCCGCGGTAATCGTCGGTGCCCGGGACCGAACGCGCCAGCACGGTCATCACATGGGTGCGGGCGGCATGGGTGATCCAGGTCTTGTTGCCGTTCAGCACCCAGTCGCCCTTGTCGTCCTTCTGCGCCTTGGTGCGCAGGCTGCCGAGGTCGGAGCCGGTGTTGGGCTCGGTGAAGACCGCGGTGGGCAGGATCTCGCCCGAGGCGAGGCCCGGCAGCCATTTCTCCTTCTGCGCGGGCGTGCCCCCGGCGATCACCAGCTCGGCGGCGATCTCCGAGCGGGTGCCGAGCGAGCCCACGCCGATATAGCCGCGCGACAGCTCTTCGGAGACCACGCACATCGAGGCCTTGGAGAGGCCCAGCCCGCCGAACTCCTCGGGGATGGTGAGCCCGAAGACGCCCATCTCGGAGAGCTCCTCGATCACCTCCATCGGGATCAGCGCGTCCTTGAGGTGCCAGTCGTGGGCATGAGGCGCGATCTTGTCGAGCGTGTAGCGGCGGAACTGCTCGCGGATCATCTCGAGCTCCTCGTCGAGCCCGGTCTTGCCCACGGTGATCTCGGCGTTGCGCTCGCGCATGAGCTGCACCAGCCGCTCGCGCGCGGCCTGGGTGTTGCCGCCCTGGGTCAGCGCCATGACCGGCTCTGCCATGAGGACGCGCATGTCCTCTTGCGACAGCCCGATGTCCTGCAGGCGCACCACCTCGCCCTGGTTCATCTGGATGCCACCGTAGATCTGCCAGAGGTATTCGCCGAAGGCGATCTGGTGGATCAGCGCCTCGACCTCGCCGAAGGCGCCCTCGGCGTCGAGCTTCTCGGCCCAGGCCTGCATCTGGCGCAGCGCCTCGACGTAGGTGGCGAGCCAGGCGAGCCCATGGGCGGCGGTCTGGTGTGCCTCGATCCGCGCGCCGGAGACACGCTCGCCCTCGGTGACAAGCGCGCGCAGCCGCTCGGTGGCCAGGCCCAGCACCTCCTCGGCGGGCGCCAGGGCGGCGCCGGTCAGCGCGAGAAGATCGGGCAGGGTGCTGCCCGCGGAGAGTGTCGGATCCTGACCGTCATGTGCCATGCTGCGCATCCCTTTCTGACTTCGGCCCCCGGCATAACCTCTTCGCAGGTGCAGCGCAACAAAGATACACGGGGATACCGCAAGTTGTTCAAATGTTGCGCAGCCGATTCCGCTGGTTGCCGCGCGCCTCTCTGGTAACACAGGGCCCATGGAGAGCTTCGTGGACCTTTTGTCACCCCTGGCCTGGGCGGGCGCGCTGGCCGTCACCCTGTTCGCCGGATTCGTCAAAGGCGTGGTCGGATTCGCCATGCCGATGATCATGATCTCGGGCCTCGGCTCGGTCCTGGCGCCCGAGCTGGCGCTGGCGGCGCTGATCCTGCCGACCTTGGTGTCGAACGGCATGCAGGCGCTGCGGCAGGGTCCCGCGGCGGCCTGGCAGTCGACCCGGAAGTTCCGCATCTTCCTGATCGTGGGCGGGGTGATGCTGGTGGCCTCGGCGCAGCTGGTGACGGTGATGCCGGTGGCGCTGATGCTGGCGCTGATCGGGGTGCCCATCGTGGCCTTCGCGCTGGCGCAGATCGCGGGCTGGGACGGGCGGCTGCCCGCCGGGCCCTCGCGCCGCTTCGAGGTGGGCATCGGCGCCTTCGCGGGCTTCATCGGCGGGTTCTCGGGGGTCTGGGGGCCGCCGACGGTGGCCTATCTCATGGCGCTCAACACCGAGAAGACCGAACAGATCCGCGTGCAGGGCGTGATCTACGGGCTGGGCGCGGTGCTGCTGACCGTGGCGCATATGGGCTCGGGCGTCTTGAACGCACAGACCGTCTGGCTGTCGCTGGCGATGATCCCGGCGGCGGTGGCGGGCATGTGGCTCGGCGGGCGGGTGCAGGACCGGTTCGACCAGCGGCTGTTCCGCCGGGCGACGCTCTGGGTGCTGCTGATCGCGGGGCTGAACCTGTTGCGCCGGGCGTTCTTCGCCTGAGGCAGGCCGGTCGGGGCCGCCCCTGCAACCTCTCGCGCGCTCAGGACAGAGGCAGCCCGCCGCAGACCGCCGCGATTTCGGGCGCCAGATCCGCCGGGACCACCTGGAAGCGCGCCTCGTAGAGCAGCTCTCCCTCCCGTTCGG
Organism: Roseivivax sp. GX 12232; assembly: GCF_021272185.1. Lineage (GTDB taxonomy): Bacteria > Pseudomonadota > Alphaproteobacteria > Rhodobacterales > Rhodobacteraceae > Roseivivax. The sequence continues at coordinate 27,238 of NZ_JAJSEC010000005.1, read as the reverse complement.
CGCGGATGATCCAGAGGCCGGGCACCCGCTCCTCGGGCAGATCGAAGGTATAGGCGTTGATCGAGGTGCCGCTGCCGCCAAGCTCGGTCACATAGGCCTGGCGGGTATGGCCGCTTTCGCGGAAGGGCGGATGTTCGAGCGACAGGATCACCCCGTCGTAAAGCTGCCCGTCGATCGCGCTGCTTTTCACCCCGAAGCTCACGTCCGGCACGGCGGGCACGACGTCGGTCCGCCACTGGAACTCGGGCATGACGTCGAAAAGCTCGATCTTGCCCGCGGCGGTGCCGGGTGCGGCCACCTCTCCGACCGAAGGCACGTCGCAGAAGACGCCCTGTTCGATGGCAAAGCGCGCGGGGTCATAGGCCACCTCGGCCGCGAGGGGCGCGGGCAGGGGCGCAAGGCAGAGGCAGAGAAGGGCGGGGCGCATGGCAGTAATGGTGCGGCGCGCGGCGGGGCTGTCAATTGCCCGGGGGCTCAAAAGCGCGACACCCCGGCGGGGGCCGCCGGGGTGCCTGGGATCCGTCGAGAGACGTGGGCCTCAGCCGATCGCCACGGCTTTCACGTCGTCGTCGATGTAGGGCAGGTATTGCGCGAAGTTGTCGGCGAACATCTGCACCAGCTTCTCGGCCTGGGCGTCATAGGCGGCCTTGTCGTCCCAGGTGCGGCGCGGGTCGAGCAGGAGCTCGGCCACGCCCTCGACCTTGACCGGGACCTCGAAGCCGAAGTTCGGATCCTTGCGGTATTCGGCCGAGGAGAGTCGCCCCTCGAGCGCGGCCGACAGCAGCGACCGGGTCGCCTTGATCGGCATCCGCGAGCCCTGGCCGTAGGCGCCGCCGGTCCAGCCGGTGTTGACCAGCCAGCAGGTGGCGCCGTGCTTGGCGATCTTGTCGCGCAGGAGGTTGCCGTAGACCTCGGGGCGGCGCGGCATGAAGGGCGCGCCGAAGCAGGTCGAGAAGGTCGGCTGCGGCTCGGTCACACCCCGCTCGGTGCCGGCGACCTTGGCGGTGAAGCCCGACAGGAAGTGATACATCGCCTGCGCCGGCGTCAGCCGCGCGATCGGCGGCAGCACCCCGAAGGCGTCGCAGGTCAGCATGATGATGTTCTTCGGATGCCCGCCAAGCGCCGAGCTCGAGGCGTTGGAGATATACTCCAGCGGGTAGGCGCAGCGCATGTTGGCGGTCAGGCTGTCGTCGTCGAAATCCAGCTCCAGCGTCTCGGGATCGTGGATCATGTTCTCGATCACGGTGCCGAACTTGGTGGTGGTGGCGTAGATCTCGGGCTCGGCCTCGGCCGAGAGGTTGATCGTCTTGGCGTAGCAGCCGCCCTCGAAGTTGAAGGTGCCGCGCTCGGACCAGCCGTGTTCGTCGTCGCCGATCAGGATGCGGTCGGGGTCGGCCGAGAGCGTGGTCTTGCCGGTGCCCGAAAGCCCGAAGAAGATCGCCGTGTCCACCGGGTTGCCCTTGGCGTGGTTGGCCGAGCAATGCATCGGCATCACGCCCTTCTCGGGCAGCAGGTGGTTGAGCAGGGTGAAGACCGACTTCTTGTTCTCGCCGGCGTATTCGGTGTTGGCGATCAGGATCAGCTTGCGGTCGAAGTTCAGCGCGATCACCGTCTCGGAGCGGCAGCCGTGTTTCTTCGGGTCGGCCTTGAAGCTCGGGCAGTTGATGATGGTGAAATCGGCGGTGAAATCGTCGAGGCTCTCGGCGTCGGGACGGCGCAGCATGTGGCGGATGAACAGCCCGTGCCAGGCCAGTTCGGTGACCACCCGCACGTTGAGCTGATGCGTCGGATCGGCGCCGCCGAAGAGGTCCTGCACGAAGTATTCGCCGTCCTTCATGTGGGCGATCATGTCGTCGTAGAGCGCGTCGAAGCCCTCGGGCGACATGGCGGCGTTGTTCTCCCACCAGATCGCGTCCTCGACCGAGGGCGTGCGCACCACGTGCTTGTCCTTGGGCGAGCGGCCGGTGAACTTGCCGGTGGTGACCAGGAAGGCGCCGCCGCGGCCCAGGGTGCCCTCGCCACGGCGCAGCGCGGCGTCGATCAGGGCGGGCTCGAGCTGGTTGTAATAGACGTTGCCGAGACCTTCGATCCCCTGGTCCTCGAGGCGAAAGTTCGGGTTGACCCGTCCAGATGTCATGGCTTGGCTCCTCCGGCCATCTGCTGCGTGATGCATGGCGAGGCGCGCCGGCAGCGGCGCGCAGCCGGACGTCGGAGCGCCCGGTACAGATCGCATAACACGCGGTTTTCCGGGCCGGAAAGGTGCCAAAGTGTCCGTTAGCGCAACCAAAAGCGGTTTAGCGCAATCATCTTGCGCGGCCATCCACCCATCCTGGCAAACCGTGGCCATTAAGCCGCGCGTTACGAAAATTGCGGTGAAATTGTGACGGTGCCCGGGGTGATTCGCAGATTGGAATTGTTCCGCCGACCGGCGGTGCGCATAATGCGCAGAAAAAACGTGAGCAGTACAAGGATGTCTCCGATGAACAAGATCGCTCTTGTGGACGACGACCGCAACATCCTGACCTCGGTGTCGATGACGCTCGAGGCCGAGGGGTTCGAGGTCGAAACCTACAACGACGGGCAGCAGGCGCTCGACGCATTCAACAAGAAGATGCCCGACATGGCCGTCTTCGACATCAAGATGCCCCGCATGGACGGCATGGACCTGCTGCAGCGGGTGCGCCAGAAGTCCAAGATGCCGGTCATCTTCCTGACCTCCAAGGACGACGAGATCGACGAGGTGCTGGGCCTGCGCATGGGCGCGGACGACTACGTGAAGAAGCCCTTCTCGCAACGGCTGCTGGTCGAGCGCATCCGCGCGCTCCTGCGCCGCCAGGAGGCGCTGGCCACCAACACCGTCGGCGAGACCGAGGAAACCAAGCTGATGACCCGCGGGTCGCTGACCATGGACCCGCTGCGCCACTCGGTGACCTGGAAGGACCGCGACGTCTCGCTGACCGTGACCGAGTTCCTGCTGCTGCAGGCGCTGGCGCAGCGTCCGGGCTTCGTGAAGTCGCGCGACCAGCTGATGGACGTGGCCTATGACGACCAGGTCTATGTCGACGACCGCACCATCGACAGCCACATCAAGCGGCTCAGAAAGAAGATGCGCTCGGTCGACGATGATTTCTCCGCGATCGAAACGCTCTATGGTATCGGATACCGCTACAACGAAGAGTGACGCCTTATGGCGCTTGCCGAGCGTATAAATGCGGACGAGGAGTCGCGCGACCAGGGCCGGCACGACGATGAAGTCGTGCTGGGCGACGACTGGGTTGCGCCCGACGCCAACGTCGAGAAGGAGCTGCAGGAAAGCCGCGCGCGCCGCGGCCTTTTCGCGCTGAACCGGTCGCCCCTGACGCGGAAGATCATCATCTTCAACCTGATCGCGTTGAACATCCTCGTCGCGGGCATCCTCTATCTCAATTCCTCGCGCGACACGCTGGCGATCCAGCGCGCCTCGGCGATGGAATCCGAGGTCGAGCTGGTCGCCGATGTCTTCGAGGTGCAGCTCGCCGCCACAGGCACCGACGGCGCAGAGGCGCCGGGCATCGACGTCTCCGACACGCTCGCCGGGCTCGACCTGCGCGAGGGCGCGCGGCTCTTCGTCTTCGACACCGAACGCTTCCTGATCGGCGAGGCGCAGGGCAGCCTGCCGCTCAGCAACGCGCTGGCCGCCGAAAGCGCGCAGGAAAAGCCCACGGTGATCTCGGATTTCCTGGGCCGGGTCTGGCAGGCCATGGCCGGGGTCTTCAACATCCTCTCGGGCGATCCCGCCATCACCGAGGAGGACCGCGTCCGCCAGCTCATCGAGGCGCGCGGCCAGGACGGCACCCATGTGGTGCAGACCACCTCGGCGCAGGGCGAGACGCTCTTTACCGCGCTGACCCCGATCCAGAGCGGCGGGCAGGTGATCGGCACTTTGGGCCTCGTGTCCACCGCGCAGGAGATCGACACCGCGGTGCGGCTCGAACGCGACCGCGTGCTGCAGATGTTCGTGATCGCCACGCTGGTCTCGATCGGGCTCAGCCTGGTGCTGGCCTCGACCATCGCCAACCCGATCTCGGACCTTGCCGCCGCCGCCGAGATCGGCCGCGACCGCAACCGCCGCAGCGCCCAGCCGGGCCGCATCCGCATTCCCGACCTGACCGCCCGTCCCGACGAGATCGGGCGGCTCTCGGGCGCGCTGCGCGGCATGGTCGGCGCGCTCTACGACCGGATCGACAGCAACGAACAATTCGCCGCCGACGTCGCCCACGAGATCAAGAACCCGCTCGCCTCGCTGCGCTCGGCCATCGGCTCGCTCCGCATCGTCAAGAAGGACGAACACCGCGACAAGCTGCTCGACGTGATCGAGCATGACGTGCGCCGCCTCGACCGGCTGGTCTCGGACATCTCCAACGCCTCGCGGCTCGACAGCGAGCTGGTGAAAGAGGAAGAGCAGCAGTTCGACCTCCTGGAGATGGTCGGCAACTTGACCCAATACCTGGGCGAGGACGCGCGCCGGAAGGGGATCGAGTTCATCACAGACCTGCCGCCGCGGCCCATCGCGATTCACGGGCTCGAGGCGCGGCTGGCGCAGGTCTTCGTGAACCTGATCACCAATGCGATCTCCTTCTGCGAGGATGGCGACGCGATCCGTGTCTGGGCCCGCAAGCGTGACAACCGCGTGCTGGTCGTGGTCGAGGACACCGGGCCGGGCATCCCCGACCAGGCGCTCTCGAAGATCTTCAAGCGCTTCTACTCGCAGCGCCCCGAAGGCGACTTCGGCAACAACTCGGGCCTCGGGCTCGCGATCTCCAAGCAGATCGTAGAGGCCCATGGCGGCGTGATCTGGGCCGAGAACATTCGCCCGACCGAGGCCGACATCAGCTCCGAACCCCTGGGGGCGCGCTTCGTGGTCGGCCTGCCGATCTGAGGAGGTCGCCATGTGCGCCAGCCCGACCCCGGGCGCCCCGGACCAAGGCGACGCCGCTCAGGTGGTGCATGGCTCGGCCGTCGCTTTCGACGGGCGGGCCTGCCTGATCCTCGGCCCCTCGGGCAGCGGCAAGTCGGCCCTGGCGCTGGAGCTCTTGGCGCTGGGCGCGGGGCTCATCGCCGACGACCGGGTGATCCTGCGCCGCGACGGCCACGCGCTTCGAGCCGAGGCGCCCGCGGCCATCGCAGGGCTGATCGAGGCGCGGGGCGTCGGCCTCTTGAACGCCCCCGCCGCGCCGCCCGCGGCCCTGGCGCTGGTGGTCGACCTCGGCACGCCCGAGACCGACCGCCTGCCGCCCTTCCGCGAGCGCCACATCGCGGGCGTCACGCTGCCCTGCCTTCACAACATCTCGCGCGCGGTTTTCGCAGCGGCGATCCGGCAATATATGCTGCATGGCAGAAAGCACTGATCCCCGATGACCGACGACAGCCAGACCCCGCGCGTGATCCTTTTGACCGGCCCTTCGGGCGCCGGGCGCACCACCGCCATCAACGCGCTCGAGGATTTCGGCGTCGAGGCGATCGACAACATCCCGCTCTCGCTGATCCCCCGGCTTCTCGAGGCCCCGATCGGGGCGGGCGGCATCGCGCTGGGCGTGGACGTGCGGAACCGCGACTTCGCGGTGCCCGCGCTCCTCGACCTCGTGGCGGCGCTCCGGGCGCGGGAAGACGTGCGGCTCGAGCTGCTCTTCGTCGATTGCAGCCGCGAGGTGCTGATCCGGCGCTTCTCCGAGACCCGGCGGCGCCATCCGCTCTCGCCGGACGCCTCGCCCGAGGAGGGCATCGACGAGGAGCTCGCGCTGCTCGACCCGGTGCGCGCCGCCGCCGACAGCCTGATCGACACCAGCGCCACCAGCCCGCATGACCTGCGCGCCGAGGTGGCCCGCCGCTTCACCGCCCCCGAGGAGGCGCGGCTGACCGTGTCGCTGGTCTCCTTCTCCTACAAGCGCGGGCTGCCGCAGGGCGCCGACATGATCTTCGACTGCCGCTTCCTGCGCAATCCGCACTGGGACACGGCGCTGCGCTCGGCCACCGGGCTCTCGGCCCAGGTGCAGGACTACATCGCCGAGGACGCCCGCCTCGCGCCCTTCCTGGAACGCATCGGGGGGCTTCTGCGCTTCCTGCTCCCGGCCCATCGCGAGGAGGGCAAGACCCATGTCACCGTGGGGATCGGGTGTACCGGGGGGCAACACCGCTCGGTTGCCGTAACAGAAAGCCTGGCCGGCGCTCTTGCAGAGAGCGGGTGGCAGGTGTCAATTAGTCACCGTGAGCTGGAGCGCCGGGGCATCCTCACCCCGGGCCGCGACAGGCTCGCCGACGGCGGAAAGGATGGAAGCCAGCCTTGATCGGAATCGTCATCGTGGCGCATGGCGGATTGGCGCGGGAGTATCTCGCGGCGATCGTGCATGTCGTGGGCGAACAGCCGGGCATCCGGGCCATCGCGATCGAGGCCGACCATGACCGCTCCGCCAAGCAATCCGAGATTTGCGACGCCGCCGATGTGGTCGACCAGGGCCAGGGCGTGGTGATCGTCACCGACATGTTCGGCGGCTCGCCCTCGAACCTGTCGCTCCTGGCCTGCCAGCCCGACAACCGGCGGATCCTCTACGGGGCCAATCTGCCGATGCTGATCAAGCTGGCGAAGTCCCGCCATCTGGCGGTGCCGGATGCGGTGCGCATCGCGCTCGAGGCCGGGCGCAAGTATATCGACAGCCAGAACATCGGGCCGGGGGGCGTGGCGCCCGCCAAGACGGCCTGAGACAAAAGCCAGGGCAGGGCCGATGACCGACAGCGTGCGCCGCGAGATGAAGATCGTGAACGAAAAGGGCCTGCATGCGCGGGCCTCGGCCAAGCTGGTCGAGGTGGTCGAGGGCTTCGACGCCCGCGCCGAGGTCAGCCGCGACGGCATGTCGGCCGCCGGCGACAGCATCATGGGGCTGTTGATGCTGGCCGCCGCCAAGGGCGCCACGATCAACGTCGAGACCTCGGGGCCCGACGCGGCGCCCCTGGCCGACGCCATCGAGGCGCTGGTCTCGGACCGGTTCGGCGAGGGCAACTGACATGCGCCCCGACCTCTTCGAGGCGCCGGGGCGCACCGGCGATCCGCCCGAGCCCCCGGTCGAGGTCACGCCCGTCCAGGCCCCCTACGACAAGCGCAAGCTGAGCTACGCCAATACCTTCGCGAGCCCCTGGAAGCGCGGCACGATCCGCGCGCTGGAATGGCTGACCGGCAAGCTGACGCTTTTGCGCATGGTCCGCCGCTTCGAACGCATGGGCCTCGTCGAGGGCCAGGCCTTCTGGCAGCGCGCGCTCGACATCATGGGCATCGCGCTCGAGACCCCATCCGAGGAAATCGCCCGCATCCCCGCCAAGGGCCCGGTGATCGTGGTCGCCAACCACCCTCACGGGCTGGTCGACGGCATGGTCCTGGCCGAGCTGATCGGCCGGGTGCGCGACGACTACAAGATCCTCACCCGGTCGCTGCTGACCGGGGTCGACGAGGTTCAGCGCTTCATGATCCCGGTGCCCTTCCCGCATGAGCCTGACGCGCGCCAGCAAAGCCTGAAGATGCGCCGCGAGGCGATGGATCACCTGGCGGCGGGCGGGGTGATCGTGCTGTTTCCCTCGGGCGTGGTGGCCTCCTCCGACAGCGCCTTCGGGCCGGTGATCGAGCGCGACTGGAACCCCTTCACCGCCAAGATGGTGCTGCGCTCGGGCGCGACGGTGGTGCCGATCCGCTTCTCGGGGCAGAACTCGCGGGCCTACCAGGTGGCCAACCGGCTCTCCGCGACGCTGCGCCAGGGGCTCCTGATCCACGAGGTGGTGGCGGCCTGCGGGCGCCCCCAGGCGCCGATCGTCGGCGCGCCGCTCGGGCCCGAGGAGATCGCCGAGCTGGCCCCCGAGGGCCGCGAGTTGAGCGCCCGGCTCCGGGCGCTGACCATGGGGCTCAGCCGCTAGGGGGCGGCGGCGCGCGGTGCAGGGCAGGGCCTCGGGCCGCGCGCGCGGTCCAGCTTGCAGCGCCATTCTCAGAAAATGGAAATCTCGCCTCGGGGCCGGCCCGCGCCTCAGCCCGTTGGCACCGGGATCATCGTCCCGGTCAGAAGCGCCACATGCCGCTCCGCGCCCTCGGCGTCGACCGCGTGCACATCGGCTGCCACCACGATCAGCCGCCGCCCGGGTTTCACCACCCGCCCGCGAGCGATCAGCGTCACGCCCTTCGGCGCGGCGAGGTAGTGGATCTTCATCTCCGAGGTCACCACCTCCATCTCCTCGGACAGCGTGGTCAGCGCCGAATAACCCGCCGCGCTGTCGCCGATCGAGAAGGTCAGCCCGCCGTGCGCCAGCCCCTGCTGCTGCAGCACATGCGGCGCGAGCGGCACGGTGATCTCCACCGCGCCCGGAGCGACCCGCGCGAGCCGCGCGCCGAGCGTCGCCATCAGGCTTTGCCGGTCGAAGGAGGATTGGATGCGGTCCTGCATGGCGCGCATCAAGGCATGGGGCGCGCGCGCCCGCAAGCCCCTAGCGCGGCATCGGGATCGCCAGCGGGCGCGGCCCGGTCAGGATCGCCTGGGCATCCCGCGCCATAAGCCCGGTGAGCGCGGCATGCGAGGACCAGAGCCCCCCGGTATAGGCGCCGTAGGCCGGCAGGATCAGACGCGCCGCATCGACCAGGAAACAGGCCCGCGTGATCGACCGCCCGCGCAGCGCCATGCGCGCCTTGGGGTGGTAGTGGCCCGAGACCTCGCCCGCGCCCTCGGGCGTGGCGATATGGCGGAAGGTGAGCGGGCCGCGCCGGGCCTCGGCGGCATGGGTGCCGCCCACCGCGACGGGGCCCGGGTCGTGGTTGCCCTCGATCCAGAGCCAGCGCCGCCCGGCCTGCAGCCGCGCGATCCAGAGCTGCTGGTCCTCGGGCAGGGCGGCGCTGGCGCCCGCGTCGTCGAAACTGTCGCCAAGGCAGATCACCTCGCGCGCGCCGGTCGCGGCGAGGTCGGCGTCGAGCCGGCCCAGCGTCTCGAGCCCGTCGTAGGGCGGCAGCATGGCCCCGCCCTGTGACACCAGCCGCGCGCATTTGCCGAGATGCAGGTCGGAGACGACCAGCAGGTCCTCATCGGCCCAGTAGAGCGCCCCGGAGGGTAGAGCCGCGAGCCGCGCGCCGCGGAAGGTGAAACCATGGGTGTTCATGGCCTGTTCTTAGGCCCGCGATGCCGGCAGGCGCAACCCCGCGCGCGGCGTCACTGTGGGACCGGTCGGGCGCAGGCGCCGGGTGGCGCGGCGGGGCGGCGATGGGTGCAGAGGGGCTGCGATGCACGGCGCGACGGGGCTGCGACGCGCGGCGCGGCGCGGCGGTGGGGCAGTGCTTCACCCCTGCCGGTGCGGTGCAACGGCTGCGCTGGACGATCCCGCGCCGGGCACTTCGACACGCCTTGCCTCATCAGCGCCCTCCCGCCCCAGGCTACCAGGGCACCCGCCAGGCCGGCTTGGCCGAGGCGTCGACCTCGGCCAGGCCCGACTGGTCGAGAAGCCGCGTCACCTCCTCCTCGATCAGCCGGTCGTCGGCGCTGCCCCGGATCGGCACCCGCCCGGGCTCGAGGAAGAGCGGCGCCGCCAGCGGCGTCACCCGGCTCAGCCGGTGCAGGTCGATCCGGTCGCCGACCCGGTGACACATCTCGCGGATGCGGGCGAAATCGACGAGCCCGCGCATGGCCTCTTCGCGGGTGATCTGCAGCATCAGGTGGCCGGGGTCGTATTTCACCAGCGTGTCGTAGAGGATGTCCGAGGACATGGTCGCCTGCCGCCCGGACTTGCGCTGCCCGCCGACCTGCCGCTCGATCAGCCCCGCGATATTGGCCGAGGCGCGGAAGGTGCGCTTCATCACCGCGTTACCGGTCAGCCAGGTCTCGAGCCCCGCCTCCAGCCGCGCGATGTCAAACAGCGGCCGCGGGTCGGTCACCGCGTCGAGCCCCCAGATCAGCGTGGCGTAATCGGTGGCGACGAAGCCCATGGGCGCGAGGCCCTCTTCCTCCATGCGCTTGGTCAGCAGAAGCCCCAGCGTCTGCATGGCGTTGCGCCCGGCGAAGCCGTAGACCACCAGCTGCTCGCGCCCGTCGTGCGGGAAACTCTCGATCAGGAGCCGCCCGGGTTCCGGCAGCCGCGAGACCTCGGACTGCAGGCGCAGCCAGTCGGCGGTGTGATCGGGCAGGGCGGCCCAGTCCTTCTCGCGGAACATCCGCAGGATGCGCTCGGAGAGCTGCGTCGAGGTGGCGAACTTGGTGCCCATGAAGGTGGCGATCTTGGGCTTGCGCGCGGCGTCGCGGCTGACCTCTACGACCATCTCGCGCAGGCCCTCGTAGCGCACGATCTGCCCGCCGATCAGGAAGGTGTCGCCGGGCGTGAGCGAGGCGGCGAAGCCTTCCTCGATCTCGCCGAGCGGCTTGCCGCCGCGCCCGCGCATCCGCACCTTCAGCGTGTCGGTGTCCTGGATGGTGCCGATGTTCTGCCGGATCCGCGCCGCTGAGCGCGGGTCGCGCAGCTCCCAGAGGCCGTCGTCGCGCTGCCGGATGCGCCGCCACTGGTCGTAGGCCCGGAGCGCGTAGCCGCCGGTGGCGCAGAAATCGAGGCAGGCGTCGAATTCGGCCCGGGTCAGCCCCGCGTAGGGCCCGGCCGCCGACATCTCGGCAAAGAGCATGTCGGCGTCGAAGGGCCCCGCGGCGGCGGCGATCAGGATGTGCTGGCAGAGGACATCGCGCGGCCCCGGCCCGCGCGGCTCGCCGTCGAGGTCGCGGGCCCGCACCGCCTCGAGCGCGGCCAGGCATTCCACCACCTCGAAGCGGTTGGCGGGCACCAAGAGCGCCTTCGAGGGCGCGTTGTAGCGGTGGTTCGCCCGGCCGATTCGCTGCACCAGCCGCTTGACGTTCTTCGGCGCACCGACCTGGATCACCAGGTCCACATCGCCCCAGTCGATGCCGAGATCGAGGCTGCCGGTGCAGACGATGGCGCGCAGCTGGCCCGCGACCATGGCGGCCTCCACCCTTTCGCGCTGGGCGCGGTCGAGGCTGCCGTGGTGGATGCCGATCGGCAGGCTGTCCTCGTTGGCGAGCCACAGGTGGTGGAAGAAGATCTCGGCCTGCGCGCGGGTGTTGTGGAAGATCAGCGTGGTGCGGTGCTGCCGCACCGCCTCGAGGACCGCGGGGATGGCGTATTTCGCGCCGCCGCCGGACCAGGGCGGGGCCTCCTCGGTGCGCAGCATGGAGATGTCGGGCTCGGGGCCCGGGTCGGCCTCGAGGATCTCGCAGGGGTCGGGGTGGCGCGCGACCAGTTTCGCGATGGCCTCGGGGTCGTCCACCGTGGCCGAGAGCCCGACGCGCCGGAGCCCCGGCGCCAGCCGCTGCAGCCGCGCCAGCGCCAGCATGAGCTGGTCGCCGCGTTTCGATTCCGCCAGGGCATGGACCTCGTCGATGACCACCCGCTGGAGCCCCGCGAAGGTGCGCGCGGCGTCCTCGTAGGAGGTCAGGAGGGCGAGGCTCTCGGGCGTGGTCAGCAGGATATGCGGCGGGTCGGCGCGCTGGCGCTTCTTGGCGTGGGACGAGGTGTCGCCGGTGCGGTCCTCGATGCGGATCTCGAGGCCGGCCTCCTCGACCGGGCGGCGCAGGTTGCGCTTGATGTCCGAGGCCAGGGCCTTGAGCGGGCTGACGTAGAGCGTGTGCAGCCCCGGGCCGGGTGTTTCTCCGAGCTCGGCGAGGCTCGGCAGGAAACCCGCCAGCGTCTTGCCCCCGCCGGTCGGCGCGATGAGCAGGAGCGCGGGCGCGCTGGCCCGGTCGAGCATGGCGCGCTGGTGCGGGTGCATCTGCCAGCCCTGGGCGTCGAACCAGGTTTGGAGCGGGGCGGGGAGGTCGGTCATGGGAGAGATATCTGGGCCGGGAGGTCGGTGAGGGAAAGCGGTGCGGGGGGATTGGGGGGAGATTTTTTGGGTTTTGGGGGGGCTGGGGAGGGTTTCGCAGCTTGTGCCGTCGCTCAAGGGGCGCATCAACTAATCGCCCCCAATCGCACCGCGCACAATCGCCCGATCACCCGGCCCAGCCGCGACACCGGATATTTTACGCACACCGTAAAATCCCCGCGCCCCTTGCGCCCGAACAGCATCGAAGATGCCGGGCGCGCGCCGGACCGGCCCCTTGGGCCGGCGCTCTTGTGGGCGGTGTGCCTAGTTCGTCTCTAGTCCTGACCTGGCCGGGATAAAGCGCTTAGCTCCGAGGTTGGCGGCGCCGGCCCCCGGTCCGGCGCGCGCCCTCTGGTGGTGTGGGTTGATAGGGGGAGGGCGCAGGATAGCCATGAAGCACCCCGGACCGGCACGTTGGACAAGCGCTCTTGTGCGTGGCGCGTTGGGCTCAAGGTTTGCCCTGACCTGGCCGGGATGAAGCGCCAAACCCCATAGGTCCGCAGCACCACCCTCCGCTTCAGCAGCCCCCCTCTCCTGGCCCAACCGCCTCAGCCCCCGTAAGGATCCCTCGGGCCGCGGTCCTCGGAGAGGCTCTGCTGGCGGCGCGAGACCAGCGCCTCGATCGCATCGGCGAGATGGACCTCGGCGATGTTGTAATCGCCCCGCGCCACCCGGATGCGATGCGCCTCGATCATCACGTCGGCATGCGAACAGCCCATCGGCGGCTCGAAGCGATAGCAGGCCAGCTCGATCAACAGCCCCAGCGGGTCCTTGAAGTAGATCGAATCCATGAAGCCCCGGTCCTTGGGGCCCGAATGGGTGATGCCGCGCTCGTCGAGCCGCTCGACCACCTGCGACCAGACCGCCTTGGAGACGTTGAAGGCGATGTGATGCACGCAGCCCGCATCGGTCGGCGTGCGCGCATGCTGGGCCTTGCGCTTCTCGTTGGTGAAGATGGTGATCAGCCGCCCGTCGCCGGGATCGAAGTAGAGATGACCCTCGTCGGGATTGTCGAGATTGGGCTGGTCGAAGATGAAGGGCATGCCGAGGACGCCCTCCCAGAAGTCGATCGAGCTCTGCCGGTCCGCGCCGGTCAGGGTGATGTGATGCACGCCCTGTGCCTGGAGCTTGCGCATGGGGGCTCTCCTCGGTTGTCCTGCTCGGGGCATGATAGCGCGGCGGGTGGGGAAATCATCGGTTTGGTTTTTTGGAGTGGTGGCCCGGGGAGCGCGGCCCTTTCGGGCCGCGGCGGGGGCTCTGCCCCCGGACCCCCGGAGTATTTCCGGCCCGGCCATGCGCAAGAGGGGGCGTGTTGCGGGCGGCGGTTCGGTGGGGGTGCCGGTCTGGTGGTGGAGAGGGGCGCGCGTGGGCCAGTTTGGCGGGGCGCGCTGCTTTGGGGGCGTTTGGGTGTGTTGCTGAGTTGCGAAGCGCGGCCCTTTCGGGCCGCGGCGGGGGCTCTGCCCCCGGACCCCCGGAGTATTTCCGGCCCGGCCATGCGCAAGAGGGGGCTTGTTGCGGGCGGCGGTTCGGTGGGGGTGCCGGTCTGGAGGTGGAGAGGGGGACGCGTGGGCCAGTTCGGCGGGGCGCGCAGCTTTGGGGGCGGTAGTGTCGGGTGATGGTTTTTGGGTGGCGCGCGGTCGCGGGAGCCGGGGCTGCGGGTGGATCGGGAGCGCCGTGGCTTGCGGGTGGTTTAGGTAGGTGCCGCGGGCGCGGGCGAGCGCGCGGGCGGCCGAGTGGGCTGCCGCGCGCCCGGCACAAAAAAGCCCCGCGCGCCGGGTGGGGCACGCGGGGCCTCGATGCGCCGGGGCGAGGCCCCGGCCTTTCGGTCAGGCGGTCACCCTCAGTTCGGGATCTCGCCGGTCAGGCCTTCGACGTAGAAGTCCATGCCCAGGAGCGTGCCGTCGTCTGCGGTCTCGCCCTCGGCGAGCCAGACCGAGCCGTCCTGCTTGTTGATCGGGCCGGTGAAGGGGTGGTACTCGCCCGAGGCGATGCTTTCCTTCAGCGCCAGGGCCTCTTCCTTGACCTCGGCGGGCACGGCGTCGGAGATCTCGCCGATCTCGACCATGCCGGGCGCGATGCCGTCCCAGGTGTCGACCGATTCCCAGCTGCCGTCGATCACCGCCTGCACCCGGTCGATGTAATAAGGCGCCCAGTTGTCGATGATCGAGGAGACCCGCGGCTCGGGGCCGAATTCGGCCATGTCCGAGGCCTGGCCGAAGGTGATCACCCCGCCGGCTTCCTGCGCGGCCGCCTGCGGCGCGGTGGAATCGGTGTGCTGCAGGATCACGTCGGCGCCGTTCTCGATCAGCGCGCGGGCCGCGTCGGCCTCTTTCGCCGGGTCGAACCAGGTGTAGGCCCAGACGATCGAGAATTCGACCTCGGGGTTCACCTTCTTGGCGTGCAGATAGGCCGCGTTGATGCCGCGGATCACCTCGGGGATCGGGAAGGAGGCGATGTAGCCGATCTTGTTGGTCTCGGTCATCGAGCCCGCGATATGGCCCTGGATCGCCCGGCCCTCGTAGAAGCGCGCGGAATAGGTCGAGACGTTGTCGGCGCGCTTGTAGCCGGTGGCATGTTCGAACTTCACGTCCGGGAACTTCTCGGCCACCGCCATGGTCGGATCCATGTAGCCGAAGGAGGTGGTGAAGATCAGGTCCGCACCGGAGAGCGCCATCTGGGTGATCGCGCGCTCGGCGTCGGCGCCCTCGGGCACGCTTTCCTGGTAGACGGTCTCGACCTGGTCGCCGAAGTGCTCCTCGACGGCGAGGCGGCCCTCGTTGTGCTCATAGGTCCAGCCGCCGTCGCCGATCGGGCCGACGTAGATGAAGCCGACCTTGACCGGGTCGTCCTGGGCGAAGCCAGCGCCCGCGCTCATGGCGAGCGCCGCGGCCGAGGCCAGAAGGGTTCTGCGATACATTTTTGGTCTCCCTGTTGTGGTTGGATCTCGCCCCGGGCGTATCAGGCCGAGGCGTGGAAGGGGCGTCCCAGCGAGGCGGGCGCGCCATGGGCTCCCCGCGCCGAGATGATCACGAGCACGAGAATGGTTATCAGGTAGGGGGAGGCGGACAAGAGCGCGACCGGCACCGCGGCGCCGGCGGCCTGCAGGTTCAGCTGCAGCACCGTCACGCCGCCGAAAAGGTAGGCGCCGATCAGCACCCGGCCCGCGCGCCAGGAGGCGAAGACCACGATGGCCAGCGCGATCCAGCCGGCGCCGGCGGTCATGCCCTCGGTCCATTGCGGCACGCGCACGAGGCTCAGGTAGGCGCCGCCGAGCCCGGCGCAGGCGCCGCCGAAGGCGATCGCCATGAGCCGCACGCGCACCACCTTGTAGCCCAGCGCATGGGCGGCGTCGTGGCTTTCGCCCACCGCCCGCAGGATCAGCCCGGCGCGGGTGTATTTCAGGAAGGCCCAGACCGCCGCCACCAGCGCCAGCGAGAGATAGACCATGATGTCATGCGAGAAGACCATGCGCCCCAGGACCGGCAGGTCCGAGAGCGGCCCGAGGTCGAGCCGGGGCAGGGTCGGGGATTTCATCCCCTCGTAGGGTTTGCCGATCAGCGAGGAGAGCCCGAGGCCGACCAGCGTCAGCCCCAGCCCGGTCGCCACCTGGTTCGACAGGAAGACCTGGGTCAGGAGACCGAAGCTCAGCGACAGGATGGCCGAGGCCAGCGCCGCGGCCAGGAAGCCCGGCACCGGCGAGCCGGTGTTCACCGCCACGGCGAAGCCCACCACCGCGCCGGTGATCATCATGCCCTCGACGCCGAGGTTCAGCACGCCGGATTTCTCCACCACCAGTTCGCCGATGGCGGCCAGCAGGATCGGCGTGGCCGAGACCATGACCGAGGCGAGCAGCAGGACGGGCGAGATCGAGGAAAGGTCCATCAGGCTGCCACTCCCTGGCCGATGCGGATACGGTAATTGGTGAAGACGTCGACGCCCAGGAGGAAGAACAGCAGCATCCCCTGGAAGAGCTGGATCGAGGCGCCGGGCACCCCCAGCATGAGCTGCGCCAGCTCGCCGCCGATATAGGTCAGCGCCATCAGGAGCCCCGCGAGCAGGATGCCCACCGGGTGCAGCCGCCCGAGGAAGGCCACGATGATCGCGGTGAAGCCGTAGCCCGAGTTGAAGTCGATGGAGATCTGCCCGGCGGGGCCGGTGACCTCGAAGAGGCCGGCGAGGCCCGCCAGGGCGCCCGCGGTGCCGAGGCAGAAGATCACCACCCGCGCGGGGTTCACCCCCGAGAAGCGCGCCGCGCGCGGGGCCTCGCCCGAAAGGCGGATGTTGAAGCCCTGGATGTGGCGCGCCATCAGGACGTAGGCGCCGATCACCGCGATGAAGGCCGCGACCACGCCCCAGTGCATGCCGGTGTCGGCGAAGATCTCGAGGTTGGCCGCCGCCTCCCATTCGCGGAAGTTGCGGCTGCCCGGAAAGCCCATGCCCTCGGGGTTGCGCAGAAGGCCCGAGGAGACCGAGGCGAGGATCGATTCCGCCACATAGACCAGCATCAGGGAGACCAGGATCTCGTTGGTGCCGAAACGGGTTTTCAGGATCGCCGGGATCATCGCCCAGGCCCAGCCGCCGAGCGCGCCGGCCAGCACCATGAGCGGGAAGATCAGCGGGCTTTCCGACGGATAGAGCGCGAGGCCCGCGGCGGCGCCCGCGACCGCGCCCATGATGTATTGCCCCTCGGCGCCGATGTTCCAGATCCCCGCCCGGAAGCCGATCGACAGGCCGATGGCGATGAGGATCAGCGGCCCGGCCTTCACCAGGAGCTGCGGGCGCGAATAGGCGGCGAACTGCGGATTGAAGAGCGGGTCCCAGAAGATCGTGCGGATCGCCTCGAAGGGATCGGCGCCGAGCACCGCGAAGAGGAAGCCGCCGACCACCATGGTCAGCAGGACCGCCAGGATCGGCGACAGGAGCGTCCAGAGCCGCGAGGGCTGGGGGCGTTTCTCGAGCCGGATCATGCGCGGGCCTCCGTGGCGGCTTGGGTCAGGGCGGGCCGGGGGGCGCGCGGGGCGGCCCGGTGCGGGGGCAGGGACTCAGGGCTGCGCATCGGCCACCTCCATGTCATGGGCGCCGCCCATCATCAGGCCGATCTTTTCGATGGTCAGCTCGGCGACCGGGCGGGCCTCGCTCAGCCGGCCCTCGTTCAGCGCGGCGAAGCGGTCGGAGATTTCCAGAAGCTCGTCGAGGTCCTGGCTGATCACCAGGATGCCCGCGCCCTGGGCGGCGAGGTCGAGCAGCGCCTGGCGGATCGCGGCGGCGGCGGCGGCATCGACGCCCCAGGTCGGCTGGTTGACCACGAGAACCTCGGGGTTTTGCAGGATCTCGCGGCCGATCACGTATTTCTGCAGGTTGCCGCCCGAAAGCGCCCGGGCGGCGGTCTGCGCCGAGGGGGTGCGCACGTCGAAACGTTCGATCACCCGTTCGGAAAAGCGCGCGGCGCCGCTCCAGTCGATGAAGCCGTTGCGCACCAGCCCCTCGCGGCGGGCGGCGGTCAGGACGCCGTTCTCGACAAGGCTCATGTTCGGCGCGGCGGCATGGCCGAGCCGCTCTTCGGGGCCCGACAGCAGGCCCGCGTCGCGGCGCACCACCGGGCCCATGCGGCTGACGTCGCCGCCCTTGAAGAAGATCGTGCCGCGCGGCGCCAGCCGTTCGCCCGAGAGCGCGGCCAGCAGCTCGTCCTGGCCGTTGCCCGCGACCCCGCCGATGCCCAGCACCTCGCCCGCGCGCAGCGACAGCGAGACCGCGCGCAGCGGCGTGGCGAAGGCGTCGGGGGCGGGCAGGCTGAGCTGCCGGGTCTCGAGCAGCACCTCGCCGGGCGTGGTGGTCTTGGCGGCGGGCGTGGCGAAGCTCGAGCCGACCATCATCTCGGCCAGCTCCCGCGCGGTGGTCTCGGCCGGCGTGCAGGTGGCGACCTTCTGGCCGAGCCGCAGGATCGTCGCGGTGTCGCAGAGCGCGCGGATTTCCTCGAGCTTGTGGCTGATGTAGAGGATCGAGGTCCCTTCGGAGCGCAGCTTGCGCAGGGTCTCGAAGAGGATCTCGACCTCCTGCGGGGTCAGGACGCTCGTGGGCTCGTCCATGATCAGGAGGCGCGGGTCCTGCAGGAGGCAGCGGATGATCTCGACCCGCTGGCGCTCGCCCGCCGACAGCGTGCCGACGGTGCGATAGGGATCGAGCGGCAGCCCGTAGGCCTCCGAGACCTCGCGAATCTGCCGGGCCAGGTCGCGGGTCTTGGCCGGGGTCTCCATGCCGAGCGCGACGTTCTCGGCCACCGAGAGCGCGTCGAAAAGCGAGAAGTGCTGGAAGACCATGGCGACGCCGGCGCGGCGCGCCTCGGCGGGCTCGGAGGGGGCGAAGGCGCTGCCGGCCATCTCCATCTGCCCGGCGTCGGGCTTCACCAGCCCGTAGATCATCTTCACCAGGGTCGATTTGCCGGCGCCGTTTTCGCCGAGCAGCGCGTGAATCTCGCCACGGCCGATCTCGAAGGAGACGTCGTCATTGGCGACGACGCCGGGATAGGCCTTGGTCAGGCCCCGGAGGCTGAGAAGTGGCTGTCCCAATCGACATGTTTCCCTGTCTTTTCAGTGTGAAGTAGCTCCGCGGCGACGCCGAGCGCAATGGCCTGAGGGTGCTTGCCCAAGGATTTCTGCCCGATCGGGCAGCGGATGCGCGCGATTTCACCGTCGCCGTGGCCCAGACCGGAGAGCCGCTTGCGGAAGCGCGCCTTCTTGGTGGCCGAGCCGATCAGCCCGGCGCTGTCGAAGCCGCGCTGCAGAAGCGCGTGGCAGAGCGCCAGGTCGATCTCGTGGCTGTAGGTCAGGATCAGATGCGCGGCCTCGCGCGGGGCATTGGCTGCAAGCCGCGGCAGATCGGCGGCGGGCAGGGGTGTCACGCCCGGGGGGATGTCGTCGGGAAAACGTTCGGGCCCGGTGTCGGCCCAGAAGATCGCGAACTCGGGCAGGGGCGCCAGGACAGAGACCAGCGCCCGCCCGACATGGCCCGCGCCCCAGATCCAGAGCGGGCGGCGGGCCTCGGTCACGGGCTCGAGCATCCAGCCCTCGACCAGCCGGGGCGTTGGCGCGGCGCGCCCGGCGCGGATCTCGGAGAGCGCGCGCCGGACGGCAAGCGGCATGGGCTCGGCACCGCGGGCGAACAGGCCCTCTTCGGGCACTTCGGCGAGGTTCTCGGCGTCGAAATGTTCGGTCAGAAGCGTGACCCGCCCGCCGCAGCACTGGCCCATGTCGGGGCCGAGCGCGTGACGGCTGAGCCCGGAGCGGCCCGCGCGGGCGGCGCGGGCGGCCTCGTATTCGAGCGTGCCGCCGCCGATGGTGCCCGCCTGGCCCTCGGGCCAGACCAGCATGGCGGCGCCGGCCTCGCGCGGGGCCGATCCGGCGGTCTCGGCCACCACGACCCGGGCGATGCGCCCCTTCTCGGCCACCAGGCGGGCAAGATCGGCGCGCGCGAAGCTCACCCCCGGGCCCTCCGCACCGCCGCGAGCACCCGCTCGGGCGTCGCGGGCGCGTCGAGCGCGGGATAGTTCGGCCCGGCCGCCGCCACCGCGTCGGAGAGCGCGAAGAAGACCGACATGCCCAGCATGAAGGGCGGCTCGCCCACCGCCTTGGAGCGGTAGATGGTCTGGGCGGGGTTCTCCTCGTCCCAGAGTGCCACGTTGAAGACGTCGGGGCGGTCGGAACAGGCGGGGATCTTGTAGGTCGAGGGCGCATGGGTGCGCAGCCGGCCCTCTTCGTCCCAGACCAGCTCCTCGGTGGTCAGCCAGCCCGCGCCCTGGACGAAGCCGCCCTCGATCTGGCCCATGTCGATGGCCGGGTTCAGCGAGCGTCCGCAGTCGTGCAGGATGTCCGTGCGCAGGATCCGGTGCTCGCCGGTCAGCGTATCGATCACCACCTCGGAGCAGGCCGCGCCATGGGCGAAGTAGAAGAACGGCTTGCCCTGGCCCTTGATCCGGTCCCAGGCAAGGCCCGGCGTCTTGTAGTAGCCGGTCGAAGAGAGGCTTACCCGCCCCTCGTAACAGAGCTTCGCGGCCTCGGCGAAGTCCAGCGTCTCGCCGCCGACCGTGACCTGGCCGCCTTCGAAGCGCACGTCGCCCGGTTCGGCCTGGTTGCGCTCGGCCAGGAAGGCCGCCATGCGGTCGCGGATGGTCTCGGCGGCGGCCCGCGCCGCCATGCCGTTCAGGTCCGAGCCCGAGGAGGCCGCCGTGGCCGAGGTGTTCGGCACCTTGGAGGTATCCGTTGCGGTGATCTTCACCGCCCGGGCGTCGAGCCCGAAGGTCTCGGCGGTGACCTGTGCGACCTTCTGGAAGAGCCCCTGGCCCATTTCGGTGCCGCCGTGGTTCAAGGCCAGGCTGCCGTCCTGGTAGACATGCACCAGGGCGCCCGCCTGGTTGAGATGCGTCAGCGTGAAGGAGATGCCGAATTTCACCGGGGTCAGCGCGATGCCGCGCTTGAGATGCGGGCTCTCGGCGTTCCAGGCGGCGATGGCCTCGCGGCGCGCGGCGTAGTTGGCGCTCTCCTCGAGCCGCCGGGTCATGGCGCCCAGGACGAAATCCTCGACCGCCATGCCGTAGGGCGTGGTCTGCGCCCCGGGCGTCGGCGCGGGCGCGGGGCCGGGCGCGGCATTGCCGACCGCCCCGCGCGAGGCGAGATCGGCCTGCGTGTCGGCGGGCCGGGGCGCGGCCTCACCTGCGGTCTTCGCGGCTTGGGCTTCGGCGGGCCCGGGCGGCACCGCGCCCTCCGGCTTCTCGGCGTAGTAATTCCGCCGCCGCACCTCGAGCGGGTCGAGCCCCAGCTCATGCGCGATCTGGTCCATCACCCGCTCGATGCCCATCATGCCCTGCGGCCCGCCGAAGCCGCGGAAGGCGGTGGCGGACTGGGTGTTGGTCTTCAGCCGGTGGCTGTCGATCCGCGCGGTGGGCAGGAAATAGGCGTTGTCGGCATGCAGCATCGCCCGGTCGGCGACCGGCAGCGACAGGTCCTGCGCCCAGCCGCAGCGCACCAGGTGGGTGAATTCCACGCCCGCGAGCCGCCCCTCGGCGTCATAGCCCGCACGGTATTCGATGCGCAGGTCGTGGCGCTTGCCGGTGATCGTCATGTCGTCGTCGCGGTCGTAGCGCATCTTCACCGGGCGGCCGGTCTTGGCCGCCACGACGGCGCAGGCGACGGCCAGCGCGTTGCCCTGGCTTTCCTTGCCGCCGAAGCCGCCGCCCATGCGGCGGGTCTCGATGCGGACCGCATGCATCGGCAGGCCAAGCGCGTCGGCCACCTTGTGCTGGATCTCGGTGGGATGCTGGGTCGAGGCATGCACCACCATGTCGCCACCTTCCTGCGGCAGCGCCAGGGCGGCCTGGCCCTCGAGGTAGAAATGCTCCTGCCCGCCGATCTCGATCTCGCCCGAGACCTGATGCGGGGCGGCGTCGATGGCCTCGCCGGCGTCGCCCTTTTCCCAGACCCTTGGGCCTTCCTCGAAGCGGCTGTCACCCTCCAGCGCCTCGTCGACGGTGAAGATCGCGTCGCGCTTCTCGGTCTTGAAGACCGCGCGGCGCGCCGCCTTGCGGGCGTTCAGATGGCTGTCGGCGGCCACCACGAAGACCGGCTGGCCGAAGTAGCGCAGCGAATGGCCCGAGAGGAGCGGCTCGTCATGCGCCGAGGGCGAGCAATCGGCGGGCCGGTCGAGGTCGGAGGCCTCGAGGACCAGCGCGACGCCCGGGCTTTGCCGCACCGGCCCGAGGTCAAGCGCGGTGATCCGCCCGCGGGCGATGGGCGCCAGCCCGAAGGCCAAATGCAGCGTGTTCGCGGGCAGGGGGATGTCGTCGATGTAGCGCGCGGCGCCGGTCACATGCAGGGCCGCGGCGTCATGGGGCAGGGGTTTTGCAACGCTCATGCCGTCACCTCCAGCACCGACACCGGCTGGCCCTTGGTCTCGGCCAGGTAGCGGCGCAGCATGTTGCGCGCGGCCTCGAGCCGGTAGTCGGCCGAGGCGCGCATGTCGCTCATCGGGGTGAAATCCGTCTCGAAGGCTTCGAGCGCGGGGGCGATGCCCGCCTCGCTCCATTCCGCACCGATGAGCGCCTCCTCGACCGCGGCGGCGCGCTTCGGCACGCCGGCCATGCCGCCGAAGGCCACGCGGGCGGCGCTGACGCTGCCCTCGGACACGGTCACGTCGAAGGCGCCGCAGACCGCCGAGATGTCCTGGTCGAAGCGCTTCGAGAGCTTGTAGACCCGGAAGTCCGGCGCCGTCTTCGGGAAGCTCACCGCCTCCACGAATTCGCCGCGGGCGCGGTCCTGCTTGCCGTAGTCGAGGAAGAACTCCTCGAGCGGCATCTCGCGGCGGTTGTCGCCGGCGCGCAGGTGCAGCGTGGCGCCAAGCGCGATCAGCGCCGGCGGGTTGTCCCCGATGGGCGAGCCATTGGCGATATTGCCGCCGATGGTCGCCGCGGCGCGCACCTGCGCCGAGCCGTAGCGGCGGATCATCTCGGCGTAGGAGGGCAGGCTCGGCGCCACGGCCTGCATCACGCGGTCCATGCTGACGCCCGCGCCGATGCGGAAGTGGCTGTCGCTCTCCTCGATCTCGGCGAGGTCGGCGCAGCGGTTGAGGAAGATCACCTCTTCAAGCTCGCGCAGGTCCTTGGTCACCCAGAGGCCCACGTCGGTTGCCCCGGCGATCAGCGTCGCCTCGGGGTGGCGGGCATAGGTGGCGGCCAGCTCGTCGGCGGTCTCCGGCGCGAAGACGCGACCGCTCTCGGCGCCGGGCTCGACGCCCGCGCCGCCCGGGGCGGGCAGCGCCTCGGTCATCCAGTCGGGCACCGGGGCGCTGGCCGCGGCCTCGGCGGCGCGCACGATCGGCGCGTAGCCGGTGCAGCGGCAGAGGTTGCCCGCCAGTGCGTCGTCGTAATCGCTGGCGCCCTTGGCATGGGCCACCGCCATGGAGACCACGAAGCCCGGCGTGCAGAATCCGCACTGCGAGCCGTGGTGGTCGATCATCGCCTGCTGCACCGGGTGCAGCGCGCCATCGGGGCCGGAGATGCCCTCGACGGTGCGCACCGCGCGGCCGTTGAGCTGGGGCAGGAAGAGAATGCAGGCGTTCAGCGCCCGCGCGCCGGAGCGGTCGTCGGTGACCATCACCGTGCAGGCGCCGCAGTCGCCTTCGTTGCATCCCTCTTTCGTGCCGGTGAGGCCGCGCTCTTCGCGCAGCCAGTCGAGCAGCGTGACCGTCGGGTCCACGTCCCTCAGCTCGACACTCTCTCCATTCAGAAGAAAGCGGATATTCATGGTGAAACTCGCGCCGCGTTACTTCGCGCCCGTGGAATGCGCGCCCTCGATGCGGCGTAGAAGGCGGCGGGCCGGGTCGTGTCTTCGACCCCGGAGGCTAGGGGCGCGGGCGAGGTCTTGGCAAGAAAAATCGTGCCCCGCGCCGAGACGCGGGGGCCTGCCGCCCGAAGCTGCGGCGCTCAGTTGCCGCTGTTCTGCAGCGCCTCGCCGGTGTTCTCGATCGCGGTGCCGACGTTGTCCTGGGTCTCCTCGAGCGCGGCTTCGCCCTCGGGGCTGAGCTCGATGAAGCCGAAATAGAGAAGCACCGCGATGACGATCGCGACCAGGACGACAAGACCGATCAGACGGGACATGGCAGGCCACCTTTCCTTCCAGTTGCGGTCGGATAACGCGGCAAGGGGCGCTTGGGATCCGCCTTGGGCGGATTGTCCTCTTTCGTGGCTTTCGGGCCGGGCCCACGCAACATAGTGTGGGGGACATGGCCGATCCCCGATTCATCCACCTCCGCGTTCACACCGAATATTCCCTGCTCGAAGGGGCCGTGCGGCTGAAGAAGCTGCCCGGGCTCTGCGCCGGCATGGAGATGCCCGCGGTCGCCGTGACCGACACCAACAACCTGTTTGCCGCGCTGGAGTTCTCGGTGACGGCCTCGGGGGCGGGCATCCAGCCGATCATCGGCTGCCAGGTCGATCTGCGCTACGTCGAGCCGGGCACCGGCGAGCGTCCGAAGGATCCCGCGCCGGTGGTGCTGCTGGCGCAATCCGAGGTGGGCTACGAGAACCTGATGAAGCTCAACTCCTGTCTCTACCTTCGGGGCGACGGGGAGCTGGCGCATGTCACCGTGGAAGAGCTCGAGGCCCATTCCGAGGGGGTGATCTGCCTGACCGGCGGGCCGGACGGGCCGGTGGGCATGTTGCTCAGGCAGGGCAGCCGCGGCGCGGCCCAGGCGCTGCTGGTGCGGATGCACGCGATCTTCGGCGACAGGCTCTACGTCGAGCTGCAGCGCCACCCCGGCGAGGAGGGCGCCCCCGAGGCCGAGCGCATGACCGAACGCGGCTTCGTCGAGATGGCCTACGAGATGGGCGTGCCTCTGGTCGCCACCAACGACGTCTATTTCCCCAAGTCCGAGATGTACGAGGCGCATGACGCGCTGATCTGCATCGCCGACGGCGCCTATGTCGACCAGCAGGAGCCGCGCCGCCGGCTGACCCCGCAGCATTACTTCAAGTCGCCGCAGGAGATGGTGACGCTGTTCGCCGATCTGCCCGAGGCGATCGAGAACACCGTCGAAATCGCCAAGCGCTGCGCCTTCAAGGCCGAGAAGCGCGCCCCGATCCTGCCGCGCTTCGCCGACGACGAGGTCGAGGAACTGCGCCGCCAAGCCAACGAGGGCCTGCAGAAGCGCCTCGCGGTGATCCCCCATGCCGACAGCGTCGAGGCCTACCAGGAGCGGCTCGATTTCGAGCTGGGCATCATCGAGGGCATGGGCTTCCCGGGCTACTTCCTGATCGTGGCCGACTTCATCAAATGGGCCAAGGACCACGACATTCCGGTCGGGCCGGGGCGGGGCTCGGGCGCGGGCTCGCTCGTGGCCTATGCGCTGACCATCACCGACCTCGACCCGCTGCGCTACAAGCTCCTCTTCGAGCGCTTCCTCAACCCCGAGCGGGTCTCCATGCCCGACTTCGACATCGACTTCTGCATGGACCGCCGCGAGGAGGTGATCCGCTACGTCCAGGAGAAGTATGGCCGCGACAAGGTGGGCCAGATCATCACCTTCGGTGCGCTCCTGTCGAAGGCCGCGGTGCGCGACGTGGGCCGGGTCCTGCAGATGCCCTACGGCCAGGTCGACCGGCTGTCGAAGATGATCCCGGTCGAAGGGGTGAAGCCCGTCTCCATCGAGAAGGCGCTGACCGACGAGCCGCGCCTGCGCGAGGAGGCCCGCGCCGAGGAGGTCGTCGACCGGCTCCTGACCTACGGCCAGCAGGTCGAGGGGCTGCTCAGGAACGCCTCCACCCACGCGGCGGGCGTGGTGATCGGCGACCGCCCGCTCGATCACCTGGTGCCGCTATACCAGGATCCGCGCTCGGACATGCCGGCGACCCAGTTCAACATGAAATGGGTGGAACAGGCGGGCCTGGTGAAGTTCGACTTCCTCGGCCTGAAGACGCTGACGGTGATCCAGAACGCGGTGGACCTGATCCACAAGTCCGGCCGCGACCTGCACATCGGCGCCGACGGCGCCACCATCTACGAGCCCTTCGAGGGCGCCGAGAACGACATCGGGCAGATCCCGCTCGACGACGAGGTGACCTACCGGCTCTATTCCCGCGCCAAGACGGTCGCGGTCTTCCAGGTGGAAAGCTCGGGCATGATGGATGCGCTGAAGCGCATGAAGCCCACCTGCATCGAGGACATCGTGGCGCTGGTGGCGCTGTATCGGCCCGGCCCGATGGAGAACATCCCGGTCTACTGCGAGGTCAAGAACGGCCAGCGCGAGCGCGCCGGCATTCACCCCTCGATCGACCATATCCTCGACGAGACCCAGGGCATCATCGTCTACCAGGAACAGGTGATGCAGATCGCCCAGGAGATGGCGGGCTATTCGCTTGGCGGCGCCGACCTGTTGCGCCGCGCCATGGGCAAGAAGATCCAGGAGGCGATGGACGCCGAGAAGCCCAAGTTCATCGAGGGCGCCAAGAAGAACGGCGTCGACGACGACAAGGCGGTCGAGGTCTGGAACCTGCTCGACAAGTTCGCCAACTACGGCTTCAACAAGTCGCACGCGGCGGCCTATGCGGTGGTCAGCTACCAGACCGCCTGGCTCAAGGCGAACCACCCGGTGGAGTTCATGGCCGGGGTGATGAACTGCGACATCCATCTCACCGACAAGCTGGCGATCTACTTCGAGGAGGTGAAGAAGGGCCTCGAACTGCCCTGGGTGCCGCCCTGCGTGAACCGCAGCCAGGCCGCCTTCGACGTGCAGGACGGCAAGCTGATCTACGCCCTCGGCGCGCTGAAGAACGTCGGCCTCGAGGCGATGCGCCTGGTGGTCGAGGCACGCCTGGATGAGAACGGCCGCGACAAGCCCTTCGCCACGCTCTACGACCTGGCGCGGCGGGTGGACCTCAAGCGCGTTGGCAAGCGCCCGCTCGAGATGATGGCCCGCGCCGGGGCCTTCGACGTGCTCGACAAGAACCGTCGCCGGGTCTTCGACAGCCTCGACGCGCTGGTCGCCTATTCGGCGGCGGTGCACGAGCAGAAGAACTCCAACCAGGTGTCGCTCTTCGGCGAGGCGGGCGACGACCTGCCCGAGCCGCGGCTCGCGCCGGTCAACGACTGGCTGCCCGCCGAACGGCTGGCCGAGGAGTTCAAGGCCATCGGCTTCTACCTCTCGGGCCACCCGCTCGACGACTACCTCGCGGCGCTGAAGCGCAAGGGGGTGCTGACCCTCGAAGAGGTCACCCGCAAGGCCGAGGGCGGCGCGCTGGTCGCCAAGCTCGCCGGCAGCGTCGCCGGCCGGCAGGAGCGCAAGTCCGCCCGCGGCAACCGCTTCGCCTTCTGTCAGCTCTCCGATCCGACCGGCGCCTACGAGGTGACGCTGTTCTCCGAGACGCTGGAGAAGTCGCGCGAACACCTCGAGACCGGCGCCAAGGTGGTGATCACCGTCGAGGCCACCATGGAGAGCGACCAGCTGAAGCTGCTCGGCCGCTCGGTCGCGCCGGTCGACGTGGCGGTGGCCGACGCCGGAACCTCGGGGCTGCGGATCTACATCGAGGACCAGGGCGCCATCGCGCAGATCGCCTCGGTCCTGAGCCGCGCCTCGGAGCAGCTGCCCAAGGCCGGGCGCGGGCCGGTGCACCTCTGCCTCGCCCACGACGGGCTGCCCGGCGAGGTGGAGATCGGCCTCGAGGAGCAATTCCCGGTGACGCCCGAGATCAAGGGGGCGATCAAGTCGCTCTCGGGGATCATGGACGTGGTGGACTTCTGAGGCGGTTTTTGCGGGTTTAGCGGCATGTTTGGTGGGGTCCGG
>NZ_JAJSEC010000004.1 GCF_021272185.1 Roseivivax sp. GX 12232 | reverse complement strand
CTCCCGTCTCCCGTCTCCCGTCTCCCGTCTCCCGTCTCCCGTCTCCCGTCTCCCGTCTCCCGTGAAAGCTGGTGTCGCGGCGGTCGAGCGTGCAAGCCAAAGGCAAGGGTTGCGCTCTGACCGCGGCCACACGCCCCTTCGCCCTCTCCTCCAGCACACCAGAGGGCGCGCGCCGGACCGGGGGCCGGCGCTGCTGCCCTCTGAGCGAGGCGCTTTATGGCAGCAAGGTCAGGACTAGGGGCGAACTAAGCACGCGATCCCAAGGAGCGCCGGCCCATCGGGCCGGTCCGGCGCGCGCCCGGCACCTACGGTGCTATTCGGGCGCAAGAAGCGGCGGTTTGGAGGGGAGTGTTTTGGGTGGGTGTTGGGTGTGATTTTGTTTTTTGGGAGTTGGCGCGGAGCCGCAGGGTGGCGTGCCTTTTTGGCGACAGCGCGGTCGGGGCCGAGGACGGGGGCGCTCGCGTGCTGCGCCTGAATTGAACCCGGTTGTGCCGCGTGCAAGTCCGACCGTGCAGCCCCGACGGCCCGACTTCTGACAGACCCGCGTCCGCGCGAAACGCCTGGCTCGCGCCACCAACACACCCGCATCCGCGCAATACGCTCGGCTCGCACTTCTTACTCAGCCGCCTCCTCGCAGCAGGTCCTGCCGGGACATCGGCACAAACAGATCATCACTTCAAAGCACCCGTCACTCACAAAAAAGCCGCCCCCGGAGCCCCGGGAGCGGCAAATCCAGCCTCACTGCTGGTGCACGTAGACCGACTTGATATTGACGAATTCCTTCATCCCGAAGCCGCCGTGCTCGCGGCCGTAGCCGGAGTTCTTCACCCCACCGAAGGGCATGTTCGGCACCGCGGCGTTGAAGCCGTTCACGCAGACCATGCCGGTGTCGAAATGCGTCGCGGCCAGCTCGCGGGCATGCGCCTCATCCTTGCAGAAGATGCCGCCGCCAAGGCCGTAACGGCTGTCGTTGGCGATCCGCATGGCGTCCTCGTCGTCGCGCGCCTTGATGACCGAGGCGACCGGGCCGAAGAGCTCGTCGTCATAGGCCGGCTGGCCGGGCTTCACGTCGACCAGCACGGTGGCAGGGTAGAAGGCGCCCTTGCCCTCGGGGGTCTCGCCGCCGACCAGCACGCGGGCGCCCTTCTCGACGCTCTTGTCGACCTGGGAGGCCAGCGTGTCGCGCAGGTCCTCGCGGGCGAGCGGACCAAGCCGCGTGCCCTCCTCGGTCGGGTCGCCCATCTCGAGCCGGCCCATCTTCTCGGCGAACTTCTCGACAAAGGCGTCGTAGTTCTTCTCGGTCACGATGAAGCGCTTGGCGTTCACGCAGGTCTGGCCGTTGTTGTAGGTCCGGCCCACCACGCAGGTCTTCACCGCGAGATCGAGGTCGGCCTCGTCGAGCACCAGGTAGGCGTCGTTCGAACCCAGCTCCAGCACCGATTTCTTGATCTGCTCGGCGGCCTTCTGGCCGACCTTGCGGCCCGCCACGTCCGAGCCGGTCAGCGTCACGCCGCGCACCAGGTCGTTCTCGATCACCCGGTCGGACTGGTCGTGGTCGATCAGGAGCACGGTGAAGAGATGCTTCGGCAGCCCCGCCTTCTCCATCAGGTCGCGCAGGAAGAGGCCCGAGCCGGTGGTGTTCTCGGCATGCTTCAGAAGCACCCCGTTGCCCGCCATGAGGTTGGCGATGGCGTAGCGGATCACCTGGTAGCAGGGGAAGTTCCAGGGCTGGATGCCGTAGATCACGCCAAGCGGCGCGTAGCGCACGAGGCCGGTGCCCTGCGGGATGTCGCGGGTCTCGTCGGCGAGCTCCTCGGGGCCGTGCTGGGCGGTGAAGTCGCAGATCGCCGCGCAGGCGTCGATCTCGTCGCGGCTCGCCTGCAGGAGCTTGCCCATCTCGCGGGTCATGAGCCGGGCGAAGTCCTCCTTGTTGTCGCGCAGCGCCTGGGCGATGGCGTTGACGATCTCGGCGCGGTCGGCGAGCGGCCGCGTGCGCCAGTCGAGAAAGGCCTCGTGGCAGGCCGCGACCGCGGTCTCGACCTCGGCGTCGGACATATAGGCGTAGCTGGCGATCTCTTCCTCGGTGGCGGGGTTGATGGTCACGATGTCGCGGCTCATGGCGTCCTCTGCTCTTGTTGCGTCGTTCGAAGGAGAGGCAGGAACGCGGACCCGGCGGGATGTTTCCATGCCCATCGCGCTGACGTGACTGAAGGGTGATGGGTGGGGGGGACGGCGGACGTGGCTCCGGCTGGATTGCACCGCCCGGGTGGGCGGTGAGGCGGATGAGGCACGGCAAGACCCTCCCGGTGCGTCGGCACCCCCCGGTGGACTGGCACGAGGTGGGGCCGGGCGCCCCCTGGCCCTCACCAAGGCGCCCCCGCCCTCACCCAAGAGTGCCCGCCAACATCTCCACCCCTCACATCAGAGGGCGCGCCGGACCGGGGGCCGGCGCTGCTGATCTCTGGGCTGCGCACTTTATGGCAGCAAGGTCAGGGCGCACTGTGAGCTAGGCACGCCATCCCAAGGAGCGCCGGCCCAAGGGGCCGGTCCGGCGCGCGCCCGGCATCTTCGATGCTATTCGGGCGCAAGGGGGTGCGAGAGGGGCGAGGGACGGGAAGCGGGACCACGAATGTCAGTGAGAGTTTTAGACCCGGTGCCTTCAATGAAGCCGCAGACGCTGCTGCCGATTTCTCCCCTCACTCACCAAAGAGCGACCGCCCCCATCGACACCCCTCACGCCAGAGGGCGCGCGCCGGACCGGGGGCCGGCGCTGCTGACATCCGGGCTATGCGCTTTATCCCAGCAAGGTCATTGCTCGCCGTGAGCTAATCACGCCAGCCCAAGGAGCGCCGGCCCATAGGGCCGGTCCGGCGCGCGCCCGGCACCTTCGGTGCTGTTCGGGCGCAAGGGAGTGCGCGGGGTTATTGGCGTGAGGAGTCGGTGGGAGCCTGCGTGGGTGCGGGGTGAAGTCCACGCGCCCGGAAGGTCGCATGAAACCCGGACCAGAGACGGGGTGAAGTCCCCAATCGCAACGCACCTCCAGCCTCACACCTCCCCCTCCCGCCACGCGCAAAGCACTTGCAGACTCACGCCGCGCTGCGTATATGCCTTTCAACAGCGGCGCGCTGGGGTCCACACCCGGTGCTCCACCGGAACCAAGTGACGGGCCGCGGGCCCGTTTTTTTGTTTCCGCCACAGACAACCGCACAGCCTTGGGGTCACATGACCGACCTGATCGCAAAGACATCCATGGACCAGCGCATCGCCGAGATCGCCCGCCCGGTGATCGAGGACATGGGATTCGAACTTGTCCGCGTGCGCCTGCAGGGGGGCAAGTCCCCGCTCCTGCAGGTCATGGCCGAACGCGCCGAGGGCGGCATCGAGGTCGACGAATGCGCCGAGATCTCGACCGCGCTCTCGGCGGTCTTCGACGTCGAGGACCCGATCCTCGATGCCTATACGCTCGAGGTCTCCTCGCCCGGCATCGACCGGCCGCTGACCCGTCTGAAGGACTTCGAGACCTTCGAGGGCTACGAGGCCAAGCTCGAGACCCATGAGCTGATCGACGGCCGCAAGCGCTTCAAGGGCGTCCTGGCCGGGGTCGAGGGCTCCGAGGTGCTGGTCAATATCGACGAGGGCACCGTGGGGCTCGAGTTCGACTGGCTCGCCGACGCCAAGCTGGTGCTGACCGACGAGCTGATCCGCGAGATGCTGAAGGCCCGCAAGGCGCAAGGCCTCGACGAAACCCAATACGACGATATCGAGGCCGAGGACGGCCAAAGCGAGGAGTAACAAGAGATGGCCATCACATCCGCCAACCAGCTCGAGCTTCTGCAGACCGCCGAAGCGGTGGCGCGCGAGAAGATGATCGACCCCGCGCTCGTGGTCGAGGCGATGGAGGAAAGCCTCGCCCGGGCCGCGAAGTCGCGCTACGGCGCCGAGATGGACATCCGCGTCAAGATCGACCGCCGCACCGGCCGGGCGACCTTCACCCGCGTGCGCACCGTGGTCGAGGAGGAAGAGCTCGAGAACTACCAGGCCGAGTTCACCGTCGAACAGGCCAAGCAGTATCTCGAGGACCCCAAGATCGGCGACCAGTTCGTCGAGGAAGTCCCGCCGGTCGAACTGGGCCGGATCGCCGCGCAATCGGCCAAGCAGGTGATCCTGCAGAAGGTCCGCGAGGCCGAGCGCGACCGCCAGTTCGAGGAGTTCAAGGATCGCGCCGGCACCATCATCAACGGTGTCGTCAAGCGCGAGGAATACGGCAACGTCATCGTCGACATCGGCCGCGGCGAGGGCATCCTGCGCCGCAACGAGAAGATCGGCCGCGAGGCCTACCGCCCGAACGACCGCATCCGCTGCTACATCAAGGACGTGCGCCGCGAGACCCGCGGCCCGCAGATCTTCCTGTCGCGCACCGCGCCCGAGTTCATGGCCGAGCTCTTCAAGATGGAAGTGCCGGAAATCTACGACGGCATCATCGAGATCAAGGCCGTGGCCCGCGACCCGGGCAGCCGCGCCAAGATCGCCGTGATCTCCTATGACGGTTCGATCGACCCGGTCGGCGCCTGCGTCGGCATGCGGGGCTCCCGCGTGCAGGCCGTGGTGAACGAGCTGCAGGGCGAGAAGATCGACATCATCCCGTGGAACGAGGATGTCCCGACCTTCCTCGTCAACGCGCTGCAGCCCGCCGAGGTCTCCAAGGTGGTCCTCGACGAGGACGCCGAGCGCATCGAGGTCGTGGTGCCCGACGAGCAGCTCAGCCTGGCCATCGGCCGGCGCGGCCAGAACGTGCGCCTCGCCTCGCAGCTGACCGCCCTCGACATCGACATCATGACCGAGGAAGAGGAATCGGCGCGCCGCCAGAAGGAATTCGAGGAGCGCACCAAGCTCTTCGTGGACACGCTGGACCTCGACGAGTTCTTCGCCCAGCTCCTGGTCTCGGAAGGCTTCACCAACCTCGAGGAGGTGGCCTATGTCGACCTCGACGAGCTGACGGTGATCGACGGCGTCGACGAGGAGACCGCCGAGGAGCTGCAGGCCCGTGCCCGCGACGTGCTCGAGGCGCAGGCCGCCGAGGCGCTGGAGCGCGCCAAGGCGCTCGGTGCCGAGGAGAGCCTCATTGAATTCGAGGGCCTGACACCCCAGATGGTCGAGGCGCTCGCCAAGGACGACATCAAGACGCTCGAGGATTTCGCCACCTGCGCCGACTGGGAGCTGGCCGGGGGCTGGACCACCGTCGACGGCCAGCGCGTCAAGGACGACGGCCTGCTGGAGCCCTTCGAGGTGAGCCTCGAGGAAGCGCAGAACATGGTGATGACCGCGCGCGTCCTGCTCGGCTGGGTCGACCCGACCGAGCTCGAGGAAGACGAGACCGCCGAAGGCGAGGACGCCGAGGGCGGTGACGACGGCGAGGCCGGCGACGACCCGCAAGTGACCGAGGAGGCATGAGCCACACGTGACGCGCGGAGGCCGCATAAAGGACCGTGAGACCGGGCCGGACCGGCGCTGCATCGCCTCGGGCGAGGTGCGCCCCGCCGAAGGGCTGATCCGCTTCGTGGTCGGTCCCGAGGCCCAGATCGTGCCGGATATCGCCGGCAAACTGCCGGGCCGCGGCATCTGGGTGACGGCCAGCCGCGCGGCGATCGAGAAGGCGACGGGCAAGAATCTCTTTGCCCGCGCCGCCAAGGCCAAGGTATCCGTGCCCGCGGATCTGGCCGATCAGGTCGAGTCTCTCCTGGCCGACCGGGTGATCAACCTGGTCAGCCTGGCGCGGAAATCGGGCCTGGCGGTCGCCGGCTACGAAAAGGTCAAGGACCTGCTTCAAAAGGAAGAAGCCGAGGTCCTGATCCAGGCCGAGGACGGCTCTCAGCGGGGCAAGTCGAAACTCTCGACCCCGCACTACGGGACCTATATCGGATGGCTCGCTGCCTCCGAACTGGGTCGGGCCTTCGGCCGTGATAAAGTGATACACGCCGCGCTGGGCGCTGGCGGTCTCACGAATCGTGTTGTAGAGGATGCCCGACGTTTGAAGGGTATGCGCGCCATGGGCGTGGCGCAGGACGCGGCGGCAGGGGCCGCCGGAAAGGATAAGAGAGCTTCATGAGCGAAAACGACGGCAAGAAGACTTTGGGTGTACGCGGCGGTCCCCGTTCGGGATCTGTGAAGCAGAGCTTCAGCCACGGACGCACCAAGAACGTCGTGGTGGAGACCAAGCGCAAGCGCGTCGTGGTGCCGAAATCCGGCGGCGGCGCCTCTGCGTCGAAATCCTCCGGCGGCGGCGAGAAAACGGCCGCGCAGAAGGCCGCCGCTTCGGCGAAGCGTCCTGCCGGCATCTCCGACGCGGAAATGGAGCGCCGCCTGAAGGCGCTGCAGGCCGCCAAGGCACGCGAGGCGGAAGAGACCGCCAAGCGCGAGGCCGAGGAAAAGGCCCGCGCCGAAGAGCGCGAGCGCCTGCGCGCCGAGAAGGAACAGAAAGAGCGCGAACAGCGCGAGGCCGAGGAACGGGCCCGCCAGAAGGCCGAGGACGAGGAGCGCAAGAAGCGCGAGGACGCCGAGGCGGCCGAACGTGCGAAATCCGCGCCCCAGGCCCCGGCGGCAGCCGAGGCGGCCCAGCCCAACCGTGGCGGCGGCAAGCCCCAGGGCAAGGAAACGCGCCGTCCCGCGGGCCGCGACGACGACCGTGGCCGCGCGCCCAAGGCGCGTGACGGCGGCCGCCGCTCCGGCAAGCTGACCGTCAACCAGGCGCTGGCCGGTGGCGAAGGCGGCCGTCAGAAGTCCATGGCCGCGATGAAGCGCAAGCAGGAGCGGGCCCGCCAGAAGGCGATGGGCCAGCCCCAGCCGCGCGAGAAGGTCATGCGCGACGTGCAGCTGCCCGAGGCGATCACCGTCGCCGAACTGGCGAACCGCATGTCCGAGCGCGTGGGCGACGTGGTCAAGGCGCTGATGCAGAACGGCGTCATGGCGACGCAGAACCAGTCGATCGACGCCGATACCGCGGAGCTCATCATCGAAGAGTTCGGCCACAGCGTCACCCGGGTCTCCGACTCGGACGTCGAACAGGTGCTCGAACAGACCGACGACAAGCCCGAGGACCTGCAGCCGCGCGCCCCGATCATCACGATCATGGGTCACGTCGACCACGGCAAGACCTCGCTTCTGGACGCGATTCGGAAGACCAAGGTCGTGTCGGGCGAGGCCGGCGGCATCACCCAGCACATCGGTGCCTACCAGGTGGACGATCCCTCGACGGGCCGCACGCTGACCTTCCTCGACACCCCGGGCCACGCGGCCTTCACCTCGATGCGCTCGCGTGGCGCGCAGGTGACCGACATCGTGGTGCTGGTCGTGGCCGCGGATGACGCGGTGATGCCGCAGACCGTGGAGGCGATCAATCACGCCAAGGCGGCCAACGTCCCGATGATCGTGGCGATCAACAAGTGCGACAAGCCCGAGGCGAACCCGACCAAGGTCCGCACCGATCTGCTTCAGCACGAGGTCATCGTCGAGGAGATGTCGGGCGAGGTGCAGGACGTGGAGGTCTCCGCGATCTCCGGCGCCGGGCTCGACAACCTGCTCGAGGCCATCGCGCTGCAGTCCGAACTGCTCGAGCTGAACGCCAACCCCGATCGTCCCGCCATGGGCGCGGTGATCGAGGCACAGCTCGACGTGGGCCGCGGCCCCGTGGCCACCGTGCTCGTGCAGACCGGCACCCTGCGCCAAGGCGACATCTTCGTCGTCGGCGAGCAGTGGGGCAAGGTGCGCGCCATGGAGAACGATCAGGGCAAGCGCGTGAAGGAAGCCGGGCCCTCGGTTCCGGTCGAGGTCCTGGGCCTCAACGGCACGCCCGAGGCGGGCGACGTGTTGAACGTCGTCTCGACCGAGGCGCAGGCCCGCGAGATCGCCGAGTACCGCCAGCAGGTCTCGAAGGACAAGCGCGCCGCAGCCGGTGCCGCGACCACCCTCGAGGCGCTGATGCAGAAGGCCAAGGACGACGAGAACGTCTCCGAGCTGCCGGTGCTGGTGAAGGCCGACGTGCAGGGCTCTGCCGAGGCCATCGTCCAGGCGCTCGAGAAGGTCGGCAACGACGAGGTGCGCGTGCGCGTGCTGCACTACGGTGTGGGCGCCATCACCGAGACCGACGTGGGTCTCGCGGAAGCCTCGAACGCGCCGATCCTGGGCTTCAACGTCCGGGCCAATACCTCGGCCCGCAACAGCGCCAACCAGAAGGGCGTGGAGCTGCGCTACTACAGCGTGATCTACGACCTCGTGGACGACGTGAAGGCGGCGGCCTCGGGCCTCTTGTCGAACGAGATCCGCGAGAACTTCATCGGCTACGCGCAGATCCTCGAGACCTTCCGCGTCTCGGGTGTCGGCACTGTCGCCGGCTGCCTCGTGACCGAGGGCATCGCCCGCCGGTCCGCAGGGGTGCGCCTCCTGCGCGACGACGTGGTGATCCACGAGGGCACGCTGAAGACGCTGAAGCGCTTCAAGGACGAGGTTGCCGAGGTGCAATCCGGCCAGGAGTGCGGCATGGCCTTCGAGAACTACGACGACATCCGCAAGAACGACGTGATCGAGATCTTCACCCGCGAAGAGGTCGAGCGCTCGCTCTGACGTCCCTTTCGGGATGCGACAGTCAAAGCCCCGGCCGGTCCCTGCGACCGGCCGGGGTTTTTCTTTGTCGGGCGGTTACGACTGGATCGCCCGCAGGAAGCGGAAGGCGGTCATGTCGAGCGTGATGTCGCGGCCCCATTGCGCGTTGCGGCCCATGCGGAACAGCACGCTGTTGCGATCGACCCCGAGCCCGGGGTTCAGCTCGACCCGGATCAGGAGGCCCTCTTCGGTGCGCTCCTGAAGCGAGACCACGGTGCCGATCCGCTCCCCGTCCGAGGAGAAGAGCTGGGTGCCGAGGATCTGCCGCGTCGGCGGCTCGTCTCCGCCGCCCCCGAAGGCGCCCGCGCCGCTGTTGGCATTGGCCGCGGCCGACTGGTCGGTCTGTCCGCCGGGGCCGGTGCCGTCGTCCGTGCCGCCCGTGCCGGTGCCACCGCCGGAGCCCCCCGTGCCCCCGCCGGAGCCGCCACCAGAGCCCCCGGTGCCACCACCGGAGCCGCCGCCAGAACCGCCACCGGAGCCGCCGGAACCACCCGAGCCCCCACCGGATCCCCCGCCAGAGCCGCCACCGGAGCCGCCGCCGCTCGATCCGCCGACCGAGACGTCGGCATCCGCATCCACGCCCGAGCCGCCGCCGACCGAGACATCGGCGTCCGCATCCACGCCCGAGCCTCCGCCCACGGAGACATCGGCATCCGCATCCGCGCCCGAACTGCCGCCGACCGAGACATCGGCATCGGCGTCCACGCCGGAGCCGCCGCCGATCGAGGCGTCGACATCGGCCGAGATGCCGTCATCCCCGCCGAGGCCCACCGAGGCCGAGATATCCGTGGCGAGCGCGGGCGTCGCCGCGAGGGCCGCGGCCAGTGCCAGAGAAGAAATTCGAGTGAAGTTCATGAAAGCCTCCATTCAATGCACGCGCCTCCGGGGCGCGGGAGAATGAGGGCGAGGCAGAATTACGATTTTTGGGCAATTTCGCCCAACCTTCGCCACAATCCATGCAAGCTATTGGCGAGTCGACGGAATCAGCGGCTCAACAAATTGGTGATTTGACCGGGTTCAGGCACCGGGATGCGTGCACGCAAAAACGCGAAAAAAGTTCCAAATGTGACGTGAGATTCCGCGAGAGTTCGGCGAAGAAACCGCCTAACCCACTGATGCGGCGTAAAAGAAAAATTCGCTTTCGCGACCGGCGGCCAAATCCGGCCTTTCCCGAAAAAGAATCACCCCAAATACGCAAATGCGCCTTCGCACTCCCGGAAACCGGGATCGCCCCGACCGTCCGCGCTCAGAGCCAGTCGCGCAGGATCGGGATGATCGGCACGTCGGCGGGCGGCATCGGATAGTTCGAAAGATCCCGCGCATGGGCCCATTTCAGCACCTGCCCCTCGCGCGGGGTCGGGATGCCCTGCCACTTGCGGCAGGCGAAGAGCGGCATCAGCAGGTGGAAGCTCTCGTAGCTGTGCGAGGCGAAGGTCAGCGGCGCGAGGCAGCTTTCCCAGGTGTCGATGCCCAGCTCCTCGTGCAGCTCGCGGATCAGCGCGGCCTCGGGGGTCTCGCCCGGCTCGACCTTGCCGCCGGGAAACTCCCAGAGACCGGCCATGGACTTGCCCTCGGGCCGCTGGGCCAGGAGCACCCGGCCCTCGGGGTCGATCAGGGCGACGGCGGAGACAAGCACGGTCTTCATGCGCGCCCCCGGCCTTTGCCCAAGCCCAGTCCCACCGGCAGCGCCGGGGCCGTATCGCGAAGCGCCACGCTCACGACCGGTAATCGGCGTTGATCGAGATGTAGCCGTGGGTCAGGTCGCAGGTCCAGACCGTGGCGCTTCCCTCGCCGAGGCCCAGGTCCACGCCGATCTCGATTTCCGGCTCCTTCATCACGGCGGCGCCCATCTCCTCGCGGTAGTCGGGGCTGACCCAGCCCTTCTCGGCGACGCGCACCTCGCCGAAGCGGATCGACAGGAGGTCGCGGTCGGCGGCGGCGCCGGACTTGCCGATCGCCATGACCACCCGGCCCCAGTTCGGGTCCTCGCCGGCGATGGCGGTCTTCACCAAGGGCGAATTGGCGATGGCCAGCGCATGGGTGCGGGCATCCGCCTCCGAGGCCGCCCCGGTGACCGAGACGGTGACAAATTTCGTCGCCCCCTCGCCGTCCCGCACGACCTGATGCGCGAGGTCGAGGAAGACGCCCTCGAGCGCCTCGGCGAAAGCTCCGGTGCCGCGGTCCACGCGCACGCCCGAGGCCCCGGTCGCGCCCATCAAAAGCGTGTCCGAGGTCGAGGTGTCGCTGTCCACGGTGATGTTGTTGAAGGTCCGCGCGTTGATGCCCGAGACCAGCGCCTGAAGGTCCTCGCGGTCGATCGCGGCGTCGGTGAAGATATAGACCAGCATGGTCGCCATGTCGGGCGCAATCATGCCCGAGCCCTTGGCGATGCCGGCGATGCGCACCGGGCGGCCGTCGATCTCGATCTCGGCCGAGGCGCCTTTTGGGAAGGTGTCGGTGGTGCGGATCGCCTCGGCGGCCTCGGCGATGCCCTCCTCGGAGAGCCCGCAGACCAGTTCCTCGATCTTGGCGGTGATCCGGGCGTGCGGCAGCGGCTCGCCGATGACCCCGGTCGAGGACATGAAGACCCGCGCCTCGGGCAGGTCCATAGCGCCCGAGACCGCCTCGGTCACGGCGCGGACCGCCTCGATGCCGGCGCGGCCGGTGAAGGCATTGGCATTGCCGGAATTGACCAGGATCGCGGCACCGTCGCCCTCTTTGGGGTCGAGGCCGATCTTGGCCTGACCATCCAGCACCGGCGCGGCGCGGGTGGCCGAGCGGGTGAAGACGCCGGCGAGCGTCGAGCCGGGGGCGAGATGCGCCAGCATGACGTCCACGCGCCCGGCGTAGCGGACGCCCGCCGCCGTGGTGGCGAAGCGGACGCCCTTGATCACCGGCAGCGCCGGAAAGGCCTCGGGGGCAAGCGGCGAGCGGCCGGTGATCTTGGCCATGTCAGCCCTCCGTCAGGAGGTCCGTCCGGTCAAGGACGGAGGGGTCGAGATCGGCACCCGGACGGGCGACCTCGGCCTCGTCGACGAGGCCCTGGATCGCGGCTTCCACGGCCTGCTGGCTGAGCTGCTGCTGGAGCTGCGGGCGGGCTTCCTCGAAGCTCGGCGCCTCCTGCTGGCGGGTCTCGTTCAGCTTGACGATATGCCAGCCGAACTGGGTCTCGACGGGGCCGGAGACCGCGCCGGGCTCGAGCGTCTCGACCGCTTCCTGGAAGGGGGCGACCATCTGCCCGGCGGAGAACCAGCCGAGATCGCCGCCGTTCGAGCCCGAGGGCCCGGTGGAGCGTTCCTGCGCCAGCGTCGCGAAATCTGCGCCGCCGTCGAGCTCGTCCTTGACCGCCTGGGCCTCTTCCTCGGTCTCGACCAGGATATGCGCGGCGTTGTACTGGGTCTCGCCTTCGAATTCGGCGAAACGCTCGTCATAGGCGGCGCGCAGGTCCTCGTCGGAAACCGCGTCCTGCGACAGCGCCGCGACCGCCTCGGAGGCCAGGAGCGCCCGGCGCTCGTTCTCGAGCGTGATGCGCGCGCCCTCGGTCTCGCGGGCGGCGTCGGACTGGGCCAGAACCTCCTGCTGCACGAGCTGGTCGAGGATGCCTTCGAAGAGCACATTGGCCGGCAGCTGCTGGTACTGCTCGGGCAGACCCGCGCGCACCATCAGCATGTGACCCAACGTGATCTCGGTGCCGTTGACCGAGGCGACCACGGTCGACAGACCGCCGTCGGGCAGCGCGGCGGCGCCGCTCTCGGCCGGGGTTTCACTGGCTGCGCCGTCCTCTTGCGACCATGCCGGACCCGCGGCGCAGAGCGCCAGCGCGGCAGCGGTGAGTTTCAGGCTCAGTCGGGGCATAGGGACCTCTTTCTGCCACCACGGGCGGGCAGCGTTGACACTCTGTTGGCCGACCCTTACATCGCCTCGTGGCTCTGTGCAGCCGGTCTTTCCCCCGTTTGTCTATGGGCTCGGTGCAGGACGGGCAAGCAGATGCCGGCACACGAGATGGTGACAGGCGGAAGAGAGCGTATGCTGGGGTTCGGAACACTCGCGAAAAAGGTCTTCGGAACGCCGAACGACCGGAAGATCAAGGCGACCCGCCCTGCGGTCGAGAGGATCAACGCGCTCGAGCCCGAGTTCGAGGCCCTGGACGACGCCGGCCTCAAGGCCAAGACCGAAGAGCTGAAAAGCCGCATCAGCGAGGGCGAGAGCCTCGACGCGATCCTGCCCGAGGCCTTCGCCAACTGCCGCGAGGCGGCCAAGCGCACGCTGGGCCTGCGCGCCTTCGACGTGCAGCTCATGGGCGGGATCTTCCTGCACCAGGGCAACATCTCGGAAATGAAGACCGGCGAGGGCAAGACCCTGGTCGCGACCTTCCCGGCCTATCTCAACGCGCTGACCGGCAAGGGCGTGCATATCGTCACCGTGAACGACTACCTCGCCCGCCGCGACGCGGACTGGATGGGCAAGGTCTACGGGGCGCTCGGCCTGACCACCGGCGTGGTCTACCCGCGCCAGCCCGAGGACGAGAAGCGCGACGCCTACCAGTGCGACATCACCTACGCCACGAACAACGAGCTGGGCTTCGACTACCTGCGCGACAACATGAAGTCCGAGCTGAACCAGATGTATCAGCGCGGCCATTACTTCGCGATCGTCGACGAGGTGGACTCGATCCTGATCGACGAAGCGCGCACGCCGCTGATCATCTCGGGCCCCGCGGATGACCGCTCGAACCTCTA
The DNA here is from genome assembly GCF_021272185.1 of Roseivivax sp. GX 12232. Classification (GTDB taxonomy): domain Bacteria; phylum Pseudomonadota; class Alphaproteobacteria; order Rhodobacterales; family Rhodobacteraceae; genus Roseivivax. Next base: position 378,391 of record NZ_JAJSEC010000004.1, on the reverse strand, counting down.
CCAGGGCATCGACGTGCTGATCCCCGAGCTGACCGAGGAACACTTCGAGCTCGACGAGAAGACCCGCAGCGTCTCCTTCACCGACGCGGGCAACGAGTTCCTGGAAAGCCGGCTGGTCGAGGCGGGCCTCCTGCCCGAGGGCCAGACGCTTTACGACCCCGAAAGCACCACCGTGGTGCACCATCTGAGCCAGGGCCTGCGCGCGCACAAGCTCTACCAGAAGGACAAGGAATACATCGTCCGCGACGGCGAGGTCGTGCTGATCGACGAGTTCACCGGCCGGATGATGCCCGGGCGGCGTCTCTCCGAGGGTCTGCACCAGGCCATCGAGGCCAAGGAGGGCTGCCAGATCCAGCCCGAGAACGTGACCCTCGCCTCGGTCACCTTCCAGAACTACTTCCGGCTTTACGAAAAGCTCTCGGGCATGACCGGCACGGCCTCCACCGAGGCCGAGGAATTTGCCGAGATCTACGGCCTGGGCGTGGTCGAAGTGCCGACCAACAAGCCGATCGCGCGCGTCGACGAGGACGACAAGGTCTATCGCACCGCCGAGGAGAAATTCGCCGCCATCGTCGAGGAGATCCGCCTCGCCCACGAGAAGGGCCAGCCGGTCCTCGTCGGCACCACCTCGATCGACAAGTCCGAGATGCTGTCTTCGCTGCTCGAGAAGGCCGGGCTGAAGCACAACGTGCTGAACGCCCGCCAGCACGAGCAGGAAGCCCAGATCGTCGGCGACGCCGGCCTGCCCGGCGCGGTGACCATCGCCACCAACATGGCCGGCCGCGGCACCGACATCAAACTGGGCGGCAACTTCGAGATGAAGGTGCAGCAGGCGCTCGACGCCGAGCCCAACGGCAACCCCGAGGAAATCCGCGCCCGCATCGAGGCGGCGCAATCCGAGGCCGAGGCCCGGGTGAAGGAGGCCGGCGGTCTGTTTGTGCTGGCCACCGAGCGCCACGAGAGCCGCCGCATCGACAACCAGCTGCGCGGCCGGTCGGGCCGCCAGGGCGACCCGGGGCGCTCTTCCTTCTTCCTGTCGCTCGACGACGACCTGATGCGGATCTTCGGCTCCGAGCGGCTCGACAAGGTGCTGTCCTCGCTGGGCATGAAGGAAGGCGAGGCGATCGTGCACCCTTGGGTGAACAAGTCGCTGGAACGCGCCCAGTCCAAGGTCGAGGGCCGCAACTTCGACATCCGCAAGCAGCTGTTGAAGTTCGACGACGTGATGAACGACCAGCGCAAGGTGATCTTCGGCCAGCGCCGCGAGATCATGGAAGCCGATGACCTGACCGAGGTCACCGAGGACATGCGCGAGGAGGTCATCGACGATCTCGTCGACACCTATGCCCCGCCCAAGAGCTACGCCGACCAGTGGAACGTCGAGGGGCTCGACGCCGCGATCAAATCCTCGCTCAACATCGCCCTGCCGGTCGCCGACTGGGCCGAGGAGGACGGCGTCGACCAGGAAATCCTGCGCGAGCGCATCGCCGAGGCCTCCGACAAGCTCATGGCCGAGAAGGCCGAGGCCTTCGGCTCCGACGCGCTGCGCCAGATCGAGAAGCAGGTGCTGCTGCAGACCATAGACGCCAAGTGGCGCGAGCATCTCCTGACGCTGGAGCATCTGCGCTCGGTGGTGGGGTTCCGCGGCTACGCCCAGCGCGACCCGCTGAACGAATACAAGACCGAGGCCTTCCAGCTCTTCGAGTCGATGCTCGAGAGCCTGCGCGCGGATGTGACCCAAAAGCTCTGCCAGATCCAGCCGATGAGCGAGGAGCAGCGCCAGCAGCTGGTCGAACAGCTGCGCCGCCAGCAGTCCCAGGCCCAGGCCGCCGCGGCCCAGGCGCCGGCGGGTGCGACCAACCCCGAAAGCGAGGCCGCCGGCCCCGCCGTCGCCGCCCGCGAACCGCTGGTCGAGGGCTTCGACGAGACCGACGAGAGCACCTGGGGCAACCCCGGCCGCAACGCCCCCTGCCCCTGCGGCTCCGGGCAGAAGTTCAAGCACTGCCACGGGCGGCTGGCCTGAGGGCTGGGTGTTTGGCGGGGCTGGCTTGGGGGATTGGTCTCGGGGCCGGTCTGTGAGCTGGGTGCTCGGTGGCTGGTCTGGCGGCTGGGTGCTCCGGGACTGGCCTGACGGGCTCGGGCTCGGCGGCTGGTCTGGATGCCGGGCGCTCCGGGATTGGCCTGAGGGGGGCTCGGACTCAGCGGCTGGTCTGAAGGGACTCAACACTCTGCGGCTGGCCTGAAGAGACTCAGCACTCAGCGGCTGGTCTGAAGGGGCTCAATGCTCAGCGTCTGCTCTGAGGGCTGAGTACTGGGAGGCGCTAGTATTGCTGCCCGTCCCTTGCGGTCCTTTGGCGTCGACTAGGGACAAAGGTTGGGCTCTCAAGGCGTGATTGGCCCGAGGTTTGACCTCACCGGCAGGGCATGGTCCGGGGGCTGGGATCGCAGAGAGCTCGTCCAAGGGCTGATCTCTTGCACGACAGTTGACCCGAGGGATGGCCCCGAGGCAGGCAAGTCCCGTGGCACAGGGCGCTCGGCAGGCTATCGACATAAGACCGCAGGCTTCGGTCTCCGGTCTCCGGTCTCCGGTCTCCGGTCTCCGGTCTCCGGTCTCCGGTCTCCGGTCTCCGGTCTCCGGTCTCCGGTCTCCGGTCTCCGGTCTCCGGTCTCCGGTCTCCGGTCTCCGGTCTCCGAAAATGCATCCGGACGTTGATCCAACAAGGGGGCCGCAACTCAAACCCTGTTTCGACAAGCTGGCGCGGCGCTTGGGACGAGCAGCTTGGGGTCGAGCGACTCGAAGAATGGAAGCCCTGAAGGGCGCCCGGCCGGGTCGACACCCCGATTTCAGCGGCCACCCGAGCGCGCCCAGAACTCCGTCACGCCGCCCAAGCGGGCACCCAGCCAACCGCCTGCCCATCCCACGCTTTGCCAGGGCTAGAGCCCAATCAAGCCCCAATTAGACATTCCTCCCCGCCATCGTTTCCAACCTCCACGCCATTGTCGCCGCCCCGGAAACGCCCAAGCCTCACCCAGCCTGCGCCCCAAGGTTGACACCTTTGCCCACCAGGATTTTGCCTGACACAACCCGCGTGACGGAGGCTTCCATGGCCCTTTCAAAAACCTATGCGCTCGCAGCCGGCACTGTCGCCTCGGCCTTCGCCATCGGCTACGTGATGCAATTCGGCCTTCCCGGCCTCGGCACCTCCTCCGACCCCATCGCGGTCAGCGGCATCACCGACACCGCCGCCCCCGCCGGCGCCTCCGCGACCGGTTTTGGCACATCCGGCTCCTCGCTGCTCACCGGCTCTGGCGGCGGCGGAACTGCAGGGGCCTCGCTCGTGGCCCCCGGCGCGCCTGGCAACTCGCTCGCGGCATCCGACCGTGGGGTCAACGCGTCAGGCGGCCCGCTTCAAGCATCCCAGGACACACTCAAGGCATCCCCCGACACGCTCGTTGCTCTCGGCGCCCCCGCCGCAACCGGCGCCAACGCGGGCTTCACCGCCAAGGGCGCCCAGCCAGACCCCACCGCCACAAGCGCGACCGCAGCCGGCGAGACCACACTCGCCTCCAACGCGCAGCCCAACTTCGAAGGCCGCCTCCTGCCCCGCGACAGCGCGGCGTCGCCCGCGCTTGGCTCCGAGCGAAGCGCCACCGTCGGCGCCGCCTCCGCGACCGGCAATGGCACCAGGGACGGCGCCGAATGCGCCATCCAGGCCCGCGCCGAGACCAGCGCCGCCGCCATGGTCTCCCTCACACTCGAGGCTCCCTGCCACGGCGCCGAACGCGTCACCCTGCACCACAGCGGCCTCATGTTCACCGCCACCACCAAGCCCGACGGCAGCCTGTCGCTCGAGGTGCCCGCGCTGTCCGAGACCGCGGTCTTCATCTTCTCCTTCGCGGGTGGCGCCGGGGCCGTCGCGCAGACCGAGGTCTCCTCCCTGAGCTTCTACGACCGCGTCGCCCTGCAGTGGCGCGGCGATGCGGGCCTGGGCCTGCACGCCCGTGAAGGCGGGGCCGAATATTTCGCCCCCGGCCACATCTGGAGCGGCGCGCCCGGCGAGGTCGCCACCGCCGCCCGCGGCGAAGGCGGTTTCCTCGTCCGGCTGGGCGATGCGGGAGCCCCCGAGCCACTTCTCGCCGAGATCTATTCCTTCCCCGCCGGCATGGTGCGCGAGCCCGCCGATGTGGCCATTTCCGTCGAGGCCGAGGTCACCACCAACAACTGCAGCGCCGATGTGGAAGCCCAGACCCTGGAACGCCGCGTCGGGGCGGAGCTCTCGGTCCGTGACCTGCGGCTGTCCGTTCCGGCCTGCGATGCTGTCGGCGATTTCCTGGTACTCGACGCGCTGGTTCGCGACATCGAGGTCGCGGCCCGCTGATCCCGCCATCGGCGCCTATTGAAATTCCGCGGTCCTCCGGGAAAAGTCGCGCGGGCAAATCCTGGCGACCTTGGGGGGCACCATTTTTCTCATCCGCAGACTTGCCGCCCGATGCGCTACCCGCGCCGCCCTGATGGCCGCGGCCCTGCTGCTGGCCGTGTCTCAAGCCAGCGCCGAAGATGTGACCCTGCGCTCGCAGGACGGCGGCGTCTCGCTGTCCGGCACGCTTCTGGGCTTTGACGGCGAATACTACCGAATCCGCTCGGAATACGGCGAGTTGACCGTCGATGCCTCCGGCGTCTCCTGCGACGGGATCGCTTGCCCATCCCTCACGAACTTCGTCGCCGAGCTGCGTTTCTCCGGCTCCGCCACCATTGGCCGCGTGTTGCTGCCCGCCCTGATCGAAGGATTCGCCCTGCGCGAAGGCTACCGCACGGAGCGCGCGGCCCTGGGGCCCCGTGTGACCCTCTACCGCCTCATCGACGAGACCAGCGGCGCCCCCGCCGCACGTTTCCGCATCTACAGCACCTACACGGACGAGGGCTTCGCGGATCTTCTGGCGGATGAAGCCGACATGGTCATGGCGCTGCGCGAGATCACCCCGCGCGAAGCGGCCCAGGCGCGCGAGGCAGGCCTGGGCGATCTGACCCAGGCGAAATGGTCCCGCGTGCTCGCGCTCGACGCCATGGTGCCCGTGGTCGCCCCGGGCAACCCGGTCGATCAGATTTCGCTGTCGGGCCTGAGCGCGGTCCTGTCCGGCAAGATCGCCAATTGGACGGCACTTGGCGGACCGGACGCGCCGGTCGTGTTGCATCTGCCCGCACCCCGATCGGGGCTGGCCCAATCGATCGAGGCGCGCCTTGGTCGCCCTCTGCCCGAGGCTTCCGATGGCGCGGTCATCCGCCACGAGAGCCAAGATGCGCTGGCCGCCGCCCTGGCCGTCGATCCGTTCGGTCTCGGTATCGCCAGCCATTCCGAGACGGGTCTCGCCAAGCGCCTCGCCCTGACCGGCCCTTGCGGCTTCACCCTCGACGCCGGGCGGCGCACCATCAAGACCGAGGACTGGCCCCTGACCGCGCCGCTCTTCCTGTATCTGCCGGCCAGGCGCCTGCCGAAGATCGGACGGGATTTCATCGCCTATACCGCCTCGGCCCCGGCCCAGAACGTGATCCGGCGAGTCGGCTTCACCGACCAGGCCCCCGAGGAAGTGCCGATCTCGGACCAGGGCGCGCGTCTCGCAAATGCAATAGCTGTGGCTGAAGGGCCCGAAGGCCTTTCTGCCTTGAAGCGGCTTCAGGCGGAACTTGCTCCGCTCAATCGATTGACCACATCCTTTCGTTTTGAGCCCGGGTCTGCGCGTCTCGACGCGCAAAGCCGCGCCAACGTGCAAAACCTCGCCGCCGACATCGAGGCCGGGGTCTTCGACAACCGCCGTCTGCTTTTTGCGGGCTTTTCCGATGGCGCCGGCCCGGCTGCCGCCAACCTTGCCATCGCGCGCAAGCGCGCCGAGGCGGTCCGCGACGCGGTGCTGGCCGAGGCGGATGCCGCCGAGCTGGAACGGATCGAGATCGCCACCGAAGCCTTCGGCGAGGCCATGCCCATGGCCTGCGACGACACCCAATGGGGCCGTGGTGCGAATCGGCGGGTCGAGGTCTGGCTGCATTAGATCAGCCCCTCCGCCCGGAAGCTGAGCGCCCCCTTCTTGCCGATCACCAGGTGGTCATGCAGGACCACGCCCATGACCTCGGCCACCGCGGCAACCTGCTGTGTCATCGCGATGTCGGCCTCGGACGGCGCGGCGTCGCCGGATGGATGGTTGTGCACCAGGATCAGGGCCGAGGCGTTCAGCTCCAGCGCGCGTTTGATCACCTCACGCGGGTAGACCGGCACATGGTCGACCGTGCCGCGCGCCTGGGCTTCGTCGGCGATCAATACGTTCTTGCGGTCGAGGAACAGCAGGCGAAACTCCTCGACCTCGCGGTTGGCGAGCGCGGTCCGGCAATAGTCCAAAAGCGCCTGCCAGCTCGAGACCACCGGCCGGTTGATCACCCGCGCGCGGGCCAGGCGCTGCGCTGCGGCCTCGATGACCTTGAGCTCGCAGATCACGGCGGGGCCGACGCCCTCGACCTCGGCCAGGCGGGTCGCGGGGGCCGCCAGGACCTGGCCGTAGTCTCCGAACGTCTCGATCAGGCGGCGCGCAAGAGGTTTCACATCGCGGCGCGGAATCGCCCGGAATAGGACCAGCTCAAGAAGCTCGTAATCCGGCACCGCCTCGGCCCCGCCCGAGAGGAAGCGGTCGCGCAACCGTTGCCGGTGGTCGCGCAGGTAAGAGGGCAAAACCGGGCCGCCCGCATCCCGCGACGGGGTGTCGAACAGCTGGCCCTGCGCTTCTGAAAATCCGCGTATGAACATACCCGCAGGCTGCCGCGCGGCGGGTTAAAGCGGGATTAACGGCGCTGCAGAATATTTTTGCAGCCTCTTAACCCTTTCTTCACACCTTTCGGGGAATTCTAGCGGCAGACCCGGCATTCAGGGTCCCCCAAGCGCTCGTTTCCCCAAAACGCGCCCCCGCGGCCCTGACCAGGCCGCGGGGAAAGCTCGGGTCACTCCGCCGCGTCGCGCCGCGGCAGAACCCAGTCGGGACGCGGGAAGTGGCAGGTGTAGCCGTTCGGGATCCGCTCCAGGTAGTCCTGGTGCTCCGGCTCGGCTTCCCAGAAGTCGCCGACAGGTTCGACCTCGGTGACCACCTTGCCCGGCCAGAGGCCGGACGCCTCGACATCCGCGATCGTGTCGAGCGCCGTCTGTTTCTGCGCCTCGTCGACATAGTAGATCGCCGACCGATAGGAGAGACCGATGTCATTGCCCTGACGATTGAGCGTGGTCGGATCGTGGATCTGGAAGAAGACCTCCAGGAGCCGCCGGTAGGAGATGCGCGCAGGGTCGAAGATGATCTCGATGCCCTCGGCATGGGTGCCGTGATTGCGGTAGGTCGCATTCGGGACGTCGCCGCCGGTATAGCCGACCCGGGTGCCCTCGACGCCGTCGAGCTTGCGGATGAGGTCCTGCATGCCCCAGAAGCAGCCTCCGGCCAGGACCGCGCGTTGATGTTCGCTCATGCTCTTTCCTCCACCTGGTCAAGATATTGGCCGTAGCCCTCAGCCTCCATGTCGTCGCGATGCACGAACCGCAAGGCCGCCGAATTGATGCAGTAGCGCAGCCCGCCTCGGTCGGCCGGACCGTCCGGAAATACATGGCCCAGATGGCTGTCGCCGTGCTTGGAGCGCACCTCGGTCCGGATCATGCCGTGGGTGGTATCACGCAGTTCCGCAATATTCGCGGGCTCGATCGGTTTCACGAAGCTGGGCCAACCGCAGCCCGACTCATACTTGGAAGAGGAGGCAAAGAGCGGTTCACCGGAAACGATGTCGACGTAGATGCCCGGCTCCTTGTTCTGCAGATAGCGCCCCGTGCCCGGCCGCTCGGTGCCGTTCTCCTGGGTGACACGGTAGCTCTCGGGGTCGAGCGCCGCGACGATGTCGGGGTCTTTGCGGTAGTCGGCCATGGGCCCCTCCTGGTCAGTGGTCCTTTGGGTTCAAGATGGGGCCCTGCAGCGCGAACGCAACGGGGGGGATCTTCGGCGCCAGCCCGCCGTGAGATGCCAACCCTCTCGGCGACCGGGCGCCATCGACGCGGCAAGCCCGGGAACCGGCAAGGAGTCGCACCACCCAAGCCCGCGCCGCGGGCGGGCCAGCGCTCAAAATGCGGTGTCGCGCAGCGAGGTGGCGACAGGCCTCGGCCAAGCGCCCATGTCTTGCCCAGCCCCGGCGCCGATCCTCGGCAACGGGGCCGAGCAGAGCAAAGGAGTATTGCTATGACCATCCGCAGCAAGACCCTGGGCGTCACCGCCCTTCTTGCCTCCACAGCGCTTGCCGCCGGGGTGCAGGCCCAGACCGCACCCGACAGCAGCCTGTCGGCGCCCGAGGCCAGCAGCCAAACGAGCCCGCTCGGCATGGAGGCCCCGCGCGCGGCTGGCGGCGCACCCGAGACGCTGGACGCGCTGGTGACGGCCTATGAGGACGGGCTGCCGCCCATGGCCGAGGTCTCCGACCTGCCCGCCGACGCGGCGATCGAAACCATGGCGATCTCCGACTTTCCGGGCGCGGCCCCGGGCGAGGCGGAACGCCTCGACCTCGCGCTGGCTGATGCCGAGGGCGAGCTGACCGAGATCCAGGATGCCGTGGCCGGCAATGCCGCGCTCAGCGACGCTCTGGAGGCCGAAGGCTACGCTCCCGAGGACGTGATCGGCGTCTTCGCGGGCAGCGCGGGCACCGTGGAGCTGCTGATCGACGATCGCGCCTGACGCGCACCGGCCCCCGCGTCTTCCCCGCGCGGGGGCCGGACATCCAAGGCCCATTTGGCCACGGCGGGCATCAAGCCAGTCGCAAAGACACAGTGAATTTAATGGTTTGCGTGCGCTCTCTGCCTCGCATTCCCAGGCGGCTCAACGCGAGGCGCGAATTTTGCTTCCAAGCCACACGCGCGCACTGCCCTCGACGTTCACCCCTCTTCCGGCAGCCGCGCCAAGGCCCAGCGCGCCGCGTCGCGCACCGTGGGGTCGGCATCCTCCGTCAAGGCGCGCGCCACCTCGCGCAGCGCCGCATCGCCGGAGTTCCCGATGGCATAAGCCACGTTCCGCACGAAGCGGTCGCGGCCGATCCGCTTTATCGGAGAGCCGGAAAACCGCGCACGGAACCCGGCGTCGTCGAGCATGGCCAGCTCGGCCAAGGGCGGCGCCAGAAGGTCGTCGCGGGCCTGGTATTTGGCCTCTTGGGCCTCGGCCGCGAATTTGTTCCAGGGGCAAACCGCGAGGCAATCGTCGCAGCCGTAGATCCGGTTGCCGAGCCCGGGGCGCAGCGCCTCGTCGACCGGGCCCTTGTGCTCGATCGTGAGGTAGGAAATGCAGCGCCGCGCATCGAGCTGGTAGGGTGCCGGGAAGGCATCCGTCGGGCAGACGTCGAGGCAGGCGCGGCAACTGCCGCAGTGATCGCTCTCGGGAGCGTCGCGGTCCAGATCGAGCGTGGTGAAGATCGCGCCGATGAAGAACCAAGAGCCCATCTCCCGGCTGACCAGGTTGGTGTGCTTGCCCTGCCAGCCCAGGCCCGCCGCCTGGCCTAAGGGCTTTTCCGCGACCGGGGCGGTGTCGACGAAGACCTTGATCTCGGGCGCGCCCTCGGCGGCCTCGATCAGCCAGCGGCCCAGGCGCTTCAACCGTTTCTTAACAACGTCATGGTAGTCTCGATTCTGAGCATAAACCGAGATCGCCGCGCGGTCGGGTTGGCCCAGCACCTCCAGCGGGTCATGCCCGGGCGTGTAGCTCTCGCCCAACATGATGATGGATTGTGCCTCGGGCCAGAGGACGCGCGGGTCCCCGCGCCAGGAGGCACGATCCTCGAGCCAGGACATCTGTCCATGCCGCCCTGCTGCGAGAAAGGCGCGCAGGCGTTCGGGCACCTCTGGAATGTCGTCGGGTCCGCAGATCCGGCAAAGGGTGAAGCCCTGCGCGCGGGCCTCTTCCTTGAGGCGGGTCGTCAGATCCATGCGGTCCCTCTGGCGTGATCGAGGAGGCGCTCGGGGCGATCCACTGCGCACCCAATGGTGCGATCGGGGGAGCGTTCGGGGCGATCCAACACGCACCCCTTGGCGTGATCGGAGGTGCGCTCGGGTCGATCCAACGCGTATCCCTTGGCGTGATCGGAGGAGCGTTCCGTTCGATCCGATGCCCACCCCGTGGCGTGATCTGATGGGCGCGCGACCAGAGCGGTGAAGAAGCGCGCTGTCAAATCAGCGGACAAGCGCGCGCCCAGAGCAGCGGAGAAGCGCTCGGCCAAATCGATACGGCGATCCGGCGCAGTCCCAAAGTCACGCCGCCCCAGATCCACGCCCACCCCCGGGCATGATCGGGCCAAAAATACTCCGGGGGTGCGGGGGCGGAGCCCCCGCTCGGGCGACCCGCGCCGAAGGCGTGGGGCGCAACCAAAACCATAGCCAGGAGGACAGACCCAACCACCAAAACCCCACGCCAAAACCGCGCAGGGACCAGGATCAGAAATCGAGGTCGGCATAATGCGGCGGCTGCGGGAAGCCGGGCAGCTGGTCGGCGAGGATCGAGCGGAAGGCGGGCCGCGACTTGATCTTCGCGTACCAGTCCTTCACCGCCGCCTGCCGGTTCCAGTCGACGTCCGAGATGTAATCCAGCGCCGAGAGATGCGCGGCGGCGGCAAAATCGGCCAGTGTCATCACGTCGCCCGCCAGCCAGCGGCGGTGGTCGAGCAGCCAGGCCATGTAGTCGAGATGATACTTGATCGCCTTGGCCCCGGCCTTGACGTTGGAGCTGTCCGGGAAGCCCGCCTTCATCACCTTCTTGTTCACCCGCTCGTAGAGCAGCTTGGAGGTGACCTCGTTGTGGAACTTGTCGTCGAACCAGCCGACCAGCCGGCGCACCTCGTAGCGCGCGTCCGCACCGCGGGGCAGTAGCGCGGGCTCGGGGTGCTTCTCCTCGATCCACTCGCAGATCGCCGCGCTCTCGGCCATGGTCTTGCCGTCGATCTTCAGGATCGGCACCTTGGCCGCCGGGTTCCGGCGCAGGAAATCGGGATCCTTCTCCCAGTAGCGCTCTTCGATCAGCTCGACCTCGATCCGTTTCTCGGCGAGGCTGAGCCGCACCTTGCGGCAGAAGGGCGACAGCGGCACGTGGTAGAGCTTTGCCATGAAGGGGTCCGAAACGCTTCCTGAAATCCGTCTTGTCTCTAGCGCCTGCGGGCCAAGCTGTTCAACCATCCAAGGCCCCGCAAGGCACCGCGGGGCGGGGTTACGCCGCCCCGAAACAGGCCGCGCGGCCGTCGCGCTCGATGGTGGCGGCCCCGTCGAGGATCGAGGCCGCGCGCCGGCGCACCGCGCCCGAGGGGTCGGCGGCGGAGCGGCCCTTGGGGTCGGGCAGGATCGCGGCGAGCCGCGCGGCCTGGGTCGGGCTCAGATCGGCGGCGCTGACGCTGAAGTAATGCCGGGCGGCGGCCTCGACGCCGAAGACGCCCTCGTCGAACTCGGCGATGTTCAGATAGACCTCGAGGATGCGGCGCTTGGGCCAGACCGCCTCGATCGCCGGGGTGATCACCGCCTCGAGCGCCTTCCGCGACCAACTCCGTCCGTGCCAGAGGTAGACGTTCTTCACTACCTGCTGGGAAATGGTCGAGGCGCCGCGGTTGCCGCCCTCCTCGATGGCGTCCCGGATCGCGGTCATGTCGAAGCCCCAGTGGCGGCAGAAATTCGCGTCCTCGGCGGCGACCGCGGCGCGCAGCATGACCGGGGCGATGCGCTCGGCCGGGACCCAGTCGCGGGCCACGCCGTCGAGCCGTCGGGCCTCGGCGATGATGTAGGGCGTCGTCGGCGGCGGCACGATTCGATAGAGCCCCACGGCGAGCGCCAGGATCACCGCCAGGGCGAGCACCCCGCGCAGGCCCCAGCGCAGCAATAGCCGGCCGGGGCGCAGGCGGGCGGGCTTGGTCTTGGTTTTGGGTTTGCTCGATTTCTTGGCCATGGCTCTCTCATAGCCGGGCGGGCCGGGGGGCGGCAAAGCAAAAGGCGCGGGACCGCGGGCCAGGACCTCGGGTCGCCGGGCAGAAACCGGCCCGCCAGCGAAAAGGGCCGCCCCAAAGCGAGGCGGCCCTTTGCTGAATTCACCGCACGCCCGCAAGGGCGCGCCCGCGGATCACTCCGCCGGGACGGCGTGGTCCTCGATGCCCAGCGGATGCTCGATCTTGTCCAGCATTTCCTTCGGGCAGACCTGCAGGAAGCGGGCCTTCTCCTCGTCCCAGTGCTGCAGGATCTCGGCGGCCTTGCGGCTGCCGGTCTCTTCCTGGTGTCGCTGGATCAGCCCTTTCAGCTCGGCCTCCCAATGGGCGGTGTTTACCGGGCAGGCGACCAGGCTCTCCATGTTGATCAGCTCGGGCGCGCGGCCCTCGGGATCGTAGAGATAAGCCATGCCGCCGGTCATGCCCGCGCCGAAGTTGGCGCCGATCGAGCCCAGGATCACCGCGACCCCGCCGGTCATGTATTCGCAGCCGTTCGAGCCGCAGCCCTCGACCACCACATGCGCGCCGGAGTTCCGCACGGCGAAGCGCTCGCCCGCCCGGCCCGCGGCGAAGAGGTAGCCCGCCGTCGCGCCGTAAAGCACGGTGTTGCCGATGATCGTGTTGTCGGCGGCCACCAGGGGCGAGGCCATGGGCGGACGCACCACCACGGTGCCGCCCGAGAGCCCCTTGCCGACATAGTCGTTGGCATCGCCCGAGACCTCGATCTTCAGCCCCGGCGCCGCGAAGGCCCCCAGCGACTGCCCGGCCGAACCGGTCAGCTTCACCGTCAGGTGGTTCGGCTGCAGCGAATTGCGCATGCCGAAGCGCTCGACGATGTGGCTCGAGGTGCGCGTGCCCACGGTCCGATGCGTGTTCTGCACCGCGTAGGAGAGCTGCATCTTCTCGCCGTCGTTCAGGAAGCGCGCGGCGTCCTTCACGATCTCGGCGTCGAGCGTGTCGTCGACCTCGTTGCGCGGGCCGTTGCGGTCGAAGATCACGTCGTCGGCGCCGTCGACCCGGATCAGAAGCGGGTTCAGGTCCAGGTCGTCGAGGTGGTCCGACCCGCGGCTCACCTGGCTCAGAAGGTCGGCCCGGCCGATCACCTCGTCGAGCGACCGCGCGCCGATCTGGGCCAGAAGCTCGCGCACCTCCTGGGCGTAGAAGGTGATGAGGTTCACCACCTTGTCGGCATTGCCGGTGAACTTCTCGCGCAGGTCATCGTCCTGGGTGCAGACGCCCACCGGGCAGGTGTTCGACTGGCACTGGCGGACCATGATGCAGCCCATGGCAATCAGCGCGGCGGTGCCGATGCCGTATTCCTCGGCGCCCATCATTGCCGCCATGACGATGTCGCGGCCCGTGCGCAGACCGCCGTCGGTCCGCAGGGTGACGCGGCTGCGCAGGTTGTTCATCGACAGCACCTGGTGCGCCTCGGTCAGGCCCATCTCCCAGGGCAGGCCCGCGTATTTGATCGAGGTCGCCGGCGAGGCGCCGGTGCCGCCGTTGTGACCCGAGATCAGGATCACGTCGGCCTTGGCCTTGGCCACGCCCGCGGCGATCGTGCCGACCCCGGAGGAGGCCACCAGCTTCACCGTCACCTTGGCGCGCGGGTTGATCTGCTTGAGGTCGTAGATCAGCTGCGCCAGGTCCTCGATCGAGTAGATGTCGTGGTGCGGCGGCGGCGAGATCAGCGTCACGCCGGGCGTCGAATGGCGCAGCTTGGCGATCAGCTGGGTGACCTTCATGCCCGGAAGCTGGCCGCCCTCGCCGGGCTTGGCGCCCTGGGCCACCTTGATCTCGAGCTCCTCGCAGTTCAGCAGGTATTCCGCCGTGACCCCGAAGCGGCCAGAGGCCACCTGCTTGATCTTGGCCGAGCGGTTGTCGCCATTGGTGTCGGGGGTGAAATCCTTGGGATCCTCGCCGCCCTCACCGCTGTCGGACTTCGCGCCGATGCGGTTCATCGCGATCGAGAGCGTCCGGTGCGCCTCGGGCGACAGCGCCCCCAGCGACATGCCCGGCGTCACGAAGCGCTTGCGGATCGAGGTGATGCTTTCCACCTCCTCGATGGGCACCGGCTTGCCGAGCGGCTTGATGTCCAGAAGGTCGCGCAGGTGGATCGGCGGGTTGGCCCGCATCGCCTTGGAGAACTGCGACCAAAGCTCGTAGGAGGCCCGGTCGCAGGCCGCCTGCATGAGGTGCATGGTCTGCGCGCCCCAGGCGTGGGTCTCGCCGGATTTGCGGGCCTTGTAGAAACCGCCGATCGGCATGACGTCGCGGCCGCCGCGGAAGCCCAGCGCGTGGATTTCCTCGACCTTCTTCTGGATGCCCGAGACGCCGATGCCCGAGATCCGGCTGATCATGCCGGGGAAATACTCGGCGCACATGGCGCGGCTGAGGCCCACCGCCTCGAAGTTGAGCCCGCCCCGGTAGGAAGAGACCACCGAGATGCCCATCTTCGACATGATCTTCAGCACGCCCAGGTCGATGGCGTCGCGGTAGCGGCGCATCGCCTCGGTCAGCGTGCCGTCGAGCAGCTCGCGGCGGATGCGGTCGGCGATCGTGTCCTCGGCGAGATAGGGGTTCACCACCGTCGCGCCGGCGCCGATCAGCACCGCGAAGTAATGCGGGTCGATGCATTCCGCCGAGCGCACGTTCAGCGAGCAGAAGGTGCGCAGGCCCTTGCGGGTCAGATGGCTGTGCACGGCGCTGGTCGCGAGGATCATCGGCATGGCGACCTTGTCCTCGTCGGCGCGGTGATCGGTCAGGGTGATATGCCCCGCGCCCGAGCGCACCGCGTCCTCGGCCTCGGCGCGGATGCGCTCGAGGTTCTCCTTCAGGGTGTCGCGCCCACCGCCGGTCGGGAAGGTGCAGTCGATCTCGACCATCTCGGCGTTGAAATGCGTCTTCAGCTCCTCGAACTGGGCATTGCCGACGAAGGGCGTGTCGAGCACCAGGATCTCGGTCTGCGACGAGCTTTCGTCGAGCACGTTCTTGAGGTTGCCGAAGCGCGTCTTCAGCGACATCACGCGGAACTCGCGCAGGCTGTCGATCGGCGGGTTGGTCACCTGGCTGAAGTTCTGCCGGAAGTAATGCGACAGCGGGCGGTAGCGCTTGGACAGCACCGCCGAGGGCGTGTCGTCGCCCATCGAAGCCACGCTTTCCTTGCCGTCCTCGGCCATGGGCACGAGGATCTGTTCGATCTCCTCGATGGTGTAGCCCGCGGCGATCTGGCGGCGGCGCAGCTCGCCTGCGTCAAACAGCGGCGTCTCCTGCACGCCGCTCAGCGGCTCGTCGAGCTCGGTGATCTTGCCGACCCAATCGCCGAAGGGCTGGGCGGCGGCGAGCTTGTTCTTGATCTCGACGTCGTGGAAGAGCTTCTTCTCGGCCATGTCCACGGCGATCATCTGGCCGGGGCCAAGCGCGCCCTTCTCCTTCACGGTGGCCTCGTCGGTGGGCACCATGCCCGCCTCGGAGCCCGCGATCAGCAGGTCGTCGCCAGTCACCACGTAGCGCATCGGGCGCAGGCCGTTGCGGTCGAGCCCGCCGCAGACCCAGCGGCCGTCGGTCATGGCGAGCGCCGCCGGGCCGTCCCAGGGCTCCATGACCGAGTTGCAGTAGGAATACATGTCGCGCCAGGCCTGGGGCAGCTCCTCGGCCTGCTTGGACCAGCTCTCCGGCACCAGCATGGTCTTGGCCATGGGCGCGTTGCGGCCCGCGCGCACCAGCACCTCGAAGACCGCGTCGAGCGCGGCCGAATCCGAGGCGCCGTTGGCGATGATCGGTTTGATGTCGCCCGCCATCTCTCCGAAGGTCGCCGAGGCCATGCGGATCTCGTGGCTCTTCATCCAGTTGGTGTTGCCCTTCAGCGTGTTGATCTCGCCGTTATGGGCGAGCATGCGGAAGGGCTGGGCCAGCCACCACTGCGGGAAGGTGTTGGTCGAATAACGCTGGTGGTAGATCGCGAAGGCGCTTTCGAAGCGGTCGTCCTGGAGGTCGGGATAGAACTCGGCCACGTCCTGGGCGAGCATCATGCCCTTGTAGATGATCGACCGGCAGGACAGCGAGGCGATGTAGAGCTGGTTCACCCCGGCGGCCGCCGCGGCCTTCTCGATGCGGCGGCGGATGACGTAGAGCTCGCGCTCGAAGGTCTCCTCGTCCACGCCGCGGGCGTTGGAGATCAGGATCTGCTCGATCTCCGGGCGGGTGGCATTGGCCTTCTCGCCCAGGCAGTCGACGTTCACCGGCACGTGGCGCCAGCCGTAGATGTAGTAGCCCATGCGCAGGACCTCGGTCTCCACGATGGTCCGGCAGGTTTCCTGGGCGCCGAAATCGGTGCGCGGCAGGAAGACCTGGCCGACGGCCATGAGCTGGTCCTTGCGCGGCGTGTGGCCGGTGCGCTCGATCTGGTCGTAGAAGAAGGAGACGGGGATCTGCACGTGGATGCCCGCGCCGTCGCCGGTCTTGCCGTCGGCGTCCACGGCACCCCGGTGCCAGATCGCCTTGAGCGCCGAGATGCCGGATTCCACCACCTTCCGCGAGGGCGTCCCGTCGAGCGAGACAACCAGCCCCACCCCGCAGGAGGAATGTTCCTCGGCCTCGGAATAGAGACCGTTCTCGGCCAGCCACTTGCGCTTGGCCTCCATTTCGGCGGCCCAGTTTGCGTCGTATTTGGTCATGGCAGATCCTCCTCTGACACGAAGGGGTTACATGCTTCGTATTCGGACCGCGTGTGGCGGGTGTGCTCGCCGGGCAGCCGCAGGGCGGCGATGGCGCGGTCCGTGTAAATCTCGGACACCAGGGGGAAGGCGCGCGCCGCCTCGAAAAGCCCCGGCATCAGTTCATAAGCCTCGTCGCCGTCGTCGCGCAGCCAGAGATGGCTGCCGCAGCTCCCGCAGAAGGCCCGCTCCGAGAAGGCCGAGCTGCGGTAGCGCGTCACCGGCCCGTCGATCTCGAGCCCCTCGGGGCCGGCGGCGAACATCGCGTAGAGGCTGCCGGTCCAGCGGCGGCACATGGCGCAGTGGCAGACCCGCAGCTCCGGGTCATGCTCTGCCACGCGGATCGTCACCGCGCCGCAGAGGCACCGCCCGACCAGCGCGGTGGACGTCGTGCCGGCCTGGGCCTCGATGCTCACTCGGCCGCCACCGCCGCGGCGCCGTCGAACTGGCGCAGCACCGCCTCGGCGCAGTCGCGGCCGTCGCGGATCGCCCAGACCACCAGGCTCGCGCCGCGCACGATGTCGCCCACGGCATAGACGCCGGGCAGCGCGGTCGCGCCGGTGGTGAACTCGGCCTTCACGGTGCCCCAGCGGGTCACCTCCAGCTCGGGCGTGTCCCAGAGGGTCGGCAGCGCCTCGGCCTCGAAGCCCAGCGCCTTGATCACCAGGTCGGCGGGCTCGTCGTAGTCCGAGCCCTCGATGATCTCGGGGCTCTGGCGGCCGGTGGCATCGGGCGCGCCGAGGCGCATCTTCTGCACCACCACGGCACTGACCGGCTCGCCCTTGAAGCCCTTGGGCGCGGTCAGCCATTCGAACTGGACGCCCTCTTCCTCGGCGTTGGCGACCTCGCGCTGCGAGCCGGGCATGTTCTGCCGGTCGCGGCGGTAGAGGCACTTCACGCTGGTCGCGCCCTGCCGGATCGAGGTGCGCACGCAGTCCATGGCGGTGTCGCCGCCGCCGATGACCACCACGCGCTTGCCCTTGGCATTGAGCTCGCCGCTCTCGAACTCCGGCACGTCGTCGCCGAAGTTCACCGCCCGGTTCGAGGCGGTCAGGAAGTCGATGGCGCGCACGATGCCCGGCGCGCCGGCGCCCGGCCCCTGCAGCTCGCGGCTCTTGTAGACGCCGGTCGCGATGATCACCGCGTCATGTTTCTCGCGGATCTCGGCGAAGGTGATGTCCTCGCCCACCGCGCAGTTGAGCTGGAAGGTCACGCCGCCCTCTTCGAGCTGCACGTTGCGGCGCATGACCACTTCCTTCTCGAGCTTGAAGCCCGGGATGCCATAGGTCATCAGCCCGCCCGCGCGGTCGTGGCGGTCGTAGACGGTGACCTGCACGCCGGCGCGGCGCAGCACGTCCGCCGCCGCGAGGCCGCCCGGGCCCGCGCCGATGATGCCGACGCTCTCGGGCCGCTCAGAGGCGGGCGCGATCGGCTGCACCCAGCCCTCTTCCCAGGCGGTGTCGGTGATGTGCTTTTCCACCGCGCCGATGGTCACGGTGCCGTGGCCCGACTGTTCGATCACGCAATTGCCTTCGCAGAGCCGGTCCTGCGGGCAGATGCGGCCGCAGATCTCGGGGAAGGTATTGGTGGCCTGGGAGATCTCGTAGGCCTCCTGCAGGCGGCCCTCGGCGGTCAGCCGGAGCCAGTCGGGGATGTTGTTGTGCAGCGGGCAATGCGACTGGCAGTAGGGCACGCCGCACTGCGAACAGCGCCCGGCCTGTTCCTCGGCCTTCCGCTCGGCAAATTCCGCGTAGATCTCCTGAAAGTCGCGGGCGCGCTCCTCGGCGGTGCGCTTCTGGGGCATGTCCCGCCCCACGGACACGAATTTCAGCATCGGCTGCTTCGCCATGACAATATCCTCGGATTCCCTCTTGGCGGTCTCATATAGCCAGCCTCGGGAAAAGAAAAGTAACACATGCTGACCTATATCGCAAAAGTTTCGTCGCATCCGCAAAAGCGCCTGGCCTTGCGGCACAAAATTAGGTCCGTTTTGCGACATATTTTCCGGCTTCCTTGGACGATCCCCGCGCGGTAGCAGGATCTCACGACCTATTTCTTCTTGGATTTCCGCCCCATGTCGCTGTTTCACCTTGTCATTCTGGCCCTGATTCAGGGCATCACCGAGTTCCTGCCGATCTCCTCCTCGGGCCATCTGATCCTCCTGCCCGGCCTCACCGGGGCCGAGGATCAGGGGCTCGCGCTCGACGTCGCGGTGCATGTCGGCACGCTCGGGGCGGTGATCCTCTATTTCTGGGCCGATGTGCGGGTGGCGCTCGCGGGCACGCTCCGGCTCCTGCGCGGGCGGATCGACACCCGCGGTGCCTTCCTGGCGCTCTGCCTGCTGGTCGCCACCCTGCCGGTGATGCTGGTGGGCCTGGTGCTGCATGCCACCGGGCTCGACGCGGCGCTGCGCTCGGTCGCGGTGATCGGCTGGGCGATGCTGGGCTTCGGGCTGGTGCTCTACTGGGCCGACCGCACCGGCCCCGAGACCCGCGCCGCCGAGGCCTGGACCCTGCGCCACGCGGTGATCCTGGGCCTCTGGCAGGTGCTGGCGCTGATCCCCGGCACCTCGCGGGCGGGCATCACCATCACCGGCGCCCGGCAGCTCGGCTACGCCCGCCACGACGCGGCGCGGCTGGCGATGCTGATGTCGATCCCGACGATCCTGGCCTCGGGCGGGCTTCTGGGGATCGAGGCCCTGGTCGCCCCCGGCGCCTTCCCCTGGGGCGACGCGGGGCTCGCGGCGCTCCTGGCCTTCCTCGCCGCGCTGGCGGCCCTGGCGCTGATGATGCGGCTTCTGAACACGCTGAGCTTTACCCCCTACGTGATCTACCGGGTGATCCTCGGCGCGGGCCTCCTGGTCTACGCCTACAGCTGACGCGGCCCGCCGGGCGCGGCCAAGGCCCGGCCCGAGCCTCACCGCGCCGCCGAGCCCTCCGGGCCCTCCGCCGCGAAGACCTCCCGGCTGTCCTCCGGCGCCTCGTCCCGGTCGAACATCCCGTAGTCGCGCAGCACATGCGCCACCCGCAGCCGGTAGTCCGAGAAGACCCCCGCGCGCCCCTTGCCCTGGGCGCCGCGATGCGCCGCCAGCCGGCGCCAGCGCGCCACCGCCGCCTCGTCCTCGAAAAAGGAGATCGACAGAAGCTTCTCGGGGTTGGTCAGGCTCTGGAAGCGCTCGACCGAGAGGAAGCCCTCCACCTCCTCGACCATGGGCCGCATCTCGGCCGCGATGTCGAGATACTCCGCCCGGCGCCCCTCGGCCGGGATGACTTCGAAAATGATGGCGATCATGGCGTCCTCCTCCTCGCGCGCCCTCCTACCGCAACCGCGCCCCGGGCAAAACGCCCCTCCCCCATCGGGCATGACGCGCCACAAACACCACCCCGCACCCCACCCCGCTTCCTGCATGACCGGGCCGGAAATACTCCGGAGAGCCCGAGAGGCAGCGCCTCTCGGTCGGCCGGGGCCGGCTCGATGCCGGGCCCGGGCGATCCCCCCGCGCCAAACTCACGCCGCCCGCCCCGGCGTCAGGATATGGCGCAGGAGCGCCACCGGGTGGCGGCGCAGGGTGAGGCGCATGGCGACGTAATCCTCGACCACCTCCTCGCCCTCGGTCATCGCGGGCAGGACCGCGGCGGGCTCGCGGATCGCCTCGCCCTCCATGTCGCCGGCAAAAAGCGGCAGCTCGCCGGTCTCGGACAGCGCCCGCGCCTCCCAGAGCGCGTCGCGGCGGCTGAGCGCCAGCCCGGCGAAGACATCCGCCTCGGCGAGCCGGGTCAGCACCCGCGCGCCCAGCCCGGCCCGGCGCCAGACGTCGCGCACCGAGCGGTAGCCGTTGCCGCGCGCGGCGGTCAGCCAGACCGCGTCCTCCTCGGCCAGGCCCTTGATCTGGCGGAACCCCAGCCGCAGCGCCAGCCCGCCCTGGCCGTCGGGCTCCATGACGTTGTCCCAGTAGCTCTCGTTGATCGCCACCGGGCGCACCTCGACGCCGTGTTCGCGGGCGTCGCGGACGATCTGGGCGGGGGCGTAGAAACCCATGGGCTGGGCGTTCAGCAGCGCGCAGGCGAAGATCCCGGGGTGGTGGCACTTCAGCCAGGCCGAGGCATAGACCAGGAGCGCGAAGCTCGCCGCATGGCTTTCGGGAAAGCCGTAGGAGCCGAAGCCCTCGATCTGGCTGAAGCAGCGCTCCGCGAACTCCCGCGCGTAGCCGTTCCGCGCCATGCCGCGCAGGAAGCGCTCGCGGAAGTCGCCCACGTGGCCGAGCTTCTTGAAGGTGGCGAGCGCCCGGCGCAGGCGGTCGGCCTCCGAAGGCGTGAAGCCCGCGCCGATGATGGCGATCTGCATGGCCTGCTCCTGGAAGAGCGGCACCCCCAGGGTCTTGCCCAGCACCTCGCCCAGGGCGTCCGAGGGAAAGCTCACCTGCTCCTCGCCGTTGCGGCGGCGGATGTAGGGATGCACCATGTCGCCCTGGATCGGCCCGGGGCGGATGATCGCCACTTCGATCACCAGGTCGTAGAAGCAGCGCGGCTTCATCCGCGGCAGGAAGTTCATCTGCGCCCGGCTCTCGACCTGGAAGACCCCGACGGAATCGGCCCGGCAGAGCATATCATAGACCTTGGGGTCCTCGGGCGGCAGGGTCGCCAGGCTGTGCCGGGCGCCGTGGTGCCGCGCCACCAGGTCGAAGGCCTTGCGGATGCAGGTCAGCATGCCCAGCGACAGCACGTCGACCTTGAGGATGCCCAGCGCGTCGATGTCGTCCTTGTCCCAGCAGATAACCGTGCGGTCCTCCATGCTGGCGTTCTCCACCGGGACCAGCTCGTCGAGCCGTCCCTCGGTGATCACGAAACCGCCGACGTGCTGGCTGAGGTGGCGGGGGAAGCCGATGATCTCCTGGATCAGCTCGAGCGTCAGCCGCAGCCGCGGATCCGCCGGGTCGAGCCCGATCTCGCGCATCCGCGCCTCCTCCATGCCGCTGGTCGAGAAGAACCCCCAGAGCTGCGAGGAGAGCGCCCCGATGGTGTCCTGGCTGAGCCCCATGGCGGCGCCGACCTCGCGGATGGCGCGCTTGCCGCGGTAGTGGATCACCGTGGCGCAAAGGCCCGCGCGGTGGCGGCCGTAGCGCTCGTAGATGTGCTGGATCACCTCCTCGCGGCGCTCGTGCTCGAAGTCGACGTCGATGTCGGGCGGCTCGTCGCGGGCCTCGGAGACGAAGCGCTCGAAGACCATGGTGCCGATCTCGGGGCTGACCGAGGTCACGCCGAGGCAGTAGCAGACCACCGAATTGGCCGCCGAGCCGCGCCCCTGGCAGAGGATGTCGCGCGAGCGGGCGAAGGCCACGATGTCGCGCACGGTCAGGAAATAGGGCGCATAGGCCAACTGCCGGATCAGCGCCAGCTCGTGCTCGAGAAGGTCACGCACCCGCTGGGGCGCGCCGCCGGGGTAGCGCCAGGCCAGGCCCGCGCGCGCCAGCCGCGCCAGCCGCGCGTCGGCGGTCTCGCCCTCGGCGATCTCCGAGGGATATTCGTAGCGCAGCGTGCCGAGGTCGAAGTCGCAGCGCCGGGCCAGCTCCGCCGCGCGGTCGAGCGCGGGCCCATGGGCGCCCAGCAGCCGGCGCATCTCGGGCTCCGAGCGCAGGCGCTGCTCGCCGTTGGCCAGCGCCATGCGGCCCAGGTCGTCGACCCGCACGCCCTGGCGCACCGCGGTCAGCACATCGGCGAGCTTGCGGCGGCGGCCGTGGTGCATGATCGGCCGGGCGCTGGCCAGGGTCGGCAGCGCCAGCTCCGCCGCGAGCCCCGCCAGCCGGTCGAAACGCGCCGCGTCGCGCCCGTCGTAGCGCGGCGCCAGGACCAGGTGCAGCCGGTCGGGAAAGCGCGCGGCGAGCCGGCGGGCCAGCGGGCGCCAGCGCGGCTCCTCGGCGGGCTCGGGCCCCGAGAGCAAGAGCTCGAGCCCCTCGGCGCCCTCCATCAGGTCGGTCAGGCGCAGCTCGCAGGCGCCCTTCACCGCCCGGAGCCGCCCCTTCGAGATCAGCCGGCAGAGCCGCGCCCAGCCCGCGCGGCTGGCGGCCAGCGCGGTCAGC
Organism: Roseivivax sp. GX 12232; assembly: GCF_021272185.1. Taxonomy (GTDB): domain Bacteria; phylum Pseudomonadota; class Alphaproteobacteria; order Rhodobacterales; family Rhodobacteraceae; genus Roseivivax. Next base: position 355,593 of record NZ_JAJSEC010000004.1, on the reverse strand, counting down.
TCCACCCCGTCCGAGAAGACCAGCCGGGCGGCGGGAATGAGCCGCGGCAGGTTTGTCAGCGACAGCGAGGGCGCGGCGGGCGCGCCCGGCGGCGCGGGCGGGCCGATCGGGCCGTCGCGCGCCTCGGCCTCGGCGCGTTCGGCCTGGATGCGGGCGATCTCGCGGCGGCGCTGGAAGGCGCGCACGATGCCCGCGACCGAGTTCTCATCGGCCAGGGCGATGGCCTCCAGCCCTTCGAGGGCGGCGCGCTCCATGTATTCCTCCGGGTGGGAGGCGCCGGTCAGGAAGGTGAAGTTCGAGGTGATGCTCAGTTCGACGGACATCGGGGGGCGACTCACTTTCGACAGGGCATTATGTTCCTATTTTGTTCTATATGGAAGTCACAGCCCCGCGGGTGCGGCCCCCTGCCGGCACGTCGCGCGAGGGGCACCGCACCGATTGCCCACCCCCTCAAACGCCAGACGCCGCCCCGAGGGGCGGCGCCTGATCTCTCCACGGGCAAGAGCCTGTGACCGGCTCAGCGGCCCGGTTCGCCCTCCGGGCCTTCCTCGTCCGGCGGCGCGTCCTGGGTCGGACGCTTGCCGCTCTCCGCGCTCTCGGCCGGGGTCGGCTCTTCCTGAACGCTGCCCTCGATCTCCTCGTCGCCGGCCTTGCGCAGGCGCAGCGCCTGGGTGCGCCCGTCCTTGGCCTCGCCGAAGAAGATCGTCTGGTGCGGGAAGGGAATCTCGATCCCGCGCTCGTCGAAGATCCGCTTGAGGATGCCGTTGTAGGCCCGGCCGACGCCCCACTGGCTGCCCGGCACGGTCTTGATCCGCGCCCGCAGCACCACGGCGCTGTCGCCGAAGGAGTTCAGGCCGAACCACTCCAGGTCGCCGAGGATCAGCGCGTTCTGGTCGGGATCCTCGCGCAGCTCGGCGAAGCCGTCGAACATCGCCTGTTTCGCCTCTTCGATGTCCTCGCGGTAGGCGATGCCCATGTCGCAGACGAAGTAGGAGAAATCGCGCATGAAGTTCGACACCATGTCGACCGAGGAGAAGGGGATGATGTGATAGGTCCCCTGCAGGTCGCGCAGGCTGACCGAGCGCACGGTCAGCTTCTCGACCACGCCGGTGGTCCCGCCCACGGTCACCACGTCGCCGACGTTCATCGCGTTCTCGAACTGGATGAAGACGCCGGTGATGATGTCCTGCACCATCTTCTGCGCACCGAAACCGATGGCCAGGCCAAGGACACCGGCCGAGGCCAAGAGCGGCCCGATGTTGATGCCGATCTCGGCCAGGGCGAACATCAGCGTCAGCACGATCAGCACGATGGTGGCCGCGTTGCGCATCAGCGTCAGCAGCGTCGTCTCGCGCGAGGTCGGCACCTTGCCGGTGTCCGGGCTGAGCCGGTAGTCGACCCAGGAGTTCATGGCGAGCCAGATCAGCCCCGCCACGGCCAGGATCAGCACCACCGAGACAAGACGCCCCGAAGCCTCGATGCCCAGGTCGCTCGACAGCCAGCCGCCGATGTTCAGAAGCCCGATGGCGTCCACCGCGTAGAGCACCACCGCGAGGGCGACGACGACGCGCAGCCCGATCAGCAGCTTCGGCACGATGCGGTTCAGCCGGTCCTCGAGAAGCGGCAGGCGGCTGCTCAGGTCCGAGGGCAGGTGGATGCCCTCGCGCAGCCAGCCGCCGATGGCACCGACGATGACCGAGCCCACGAGCACCGCGGCGAAGACCTTGGCCGAGCCCAGGATGTAGTCGAAGACCACCTCGTTGGGCTGCGACAGCACCACCGCGACCATGAAGGCCAGGTAGGCCAGCACGAACCAGTGCCAGGTGCGCGTCAGCGTGCCGAGCGTGCCGCCCAGCCGCTGCTTCGGCGCGCGCGGGTCCTCGTCTTCCTCGGGGGCGGCGTCCTGCGCCATGATCCGGCGCGCGATCCAGTTGGCCACGCCGTCGCGGCTGCGGATCACCACCACCACGAGATAGGCCAGCACCACGATCGACAGGATCGCCGAGACCGCCGTGCCCGCCGCCAGCGAGGCGTTGCGGTTCACGATCGGCACGATCAGGAGCTGCCCGTAGCCCAGCACGCTGACCACGAGGTTCACATGCCGGTTGAGCGAGACCGCCGCGCGGTTGGCGACATTGACGAGCCGCAGACCGCCGCTGGCCGGCGAGATGATCGCCCGGACCGCGACCTTGACCAGTTCGACCAGCAGGAAGGCGTTGAGATAGAGCGCCTGGCGGAAGCCGACCTGGCCCGCGTCGCCCAGGAGCGTGACGGCGATGACATAGCCGATGCCCCAGGCCGCGATGACCGTCAGGATGTCCAGAAGCAGCGACTCGATGAAGATGAAGACCGTGCGGAGCGCATTGGCCTCTTCGGCGCGCTGGCCCATCCGCGAGTAGAGCGGCACCAGCATCCGCCGGAGCAGCAGGTAGACCGCAACCGTGACGACGATGACCAGGATCAGCGCCTGGAAGGCTTCCAGCAGCACCGCGATCTCGTCTCCCGAGAGCCCGTCGAGCACCGTCTCGCCGCTGGTGACGCGCTCGTAGAGCCCCAGCACGTTGCCGGCGATGCCCTGGGCGGCGTCCTGGGTGAACTCGGCCACCCGGGCGCCGATCGAGGCGCTGGGGGCCGCTTCCTCGGTGGTCTCCGCGGCGGCGGTTTCCGTCCCGGTCTCGAGGCTGGCCTCGCCCGAGACGATGCGCTCGAGCTCGGCGATCAGGGTCTGGCGGGCCTCCTCGTCGGTCAGCACCTGCAGGAGCGCCTCGATGGCAAAGGGCGCCTCGGCGGCGGCTCCTTCGGCTCCTTCGGTTTCGGCGCCCTCGGCGGTCTGGCCGGAGGCGGCGCCGTCCTGCGCAGGCGCCTCGGCGGGGGTGACGGCCACGACAAAGGCCAGGAAGCTCAGCGCCAGGAGCTGCAGCGGCAGCACCCGGCGGGCGAGCGTGGCAAAGATGCTTCGGGTCATCGACGGTCCCTCGTTACTGGTCCTTACGACGGCAAAACGGCCCCGAAGGCCGGGGCCGCCGAGGGGATGGTATCGCGCAAGGTTTGGCCCATAACAACCAAGTAGTCGGTTGTGTTCCCGGGGTGTTCACGGGGGAGTGGGTTGCGGGCGGTGGGATTTGGGTGTGGTCCCTTGGCTTGGAACGCCTGTGGTGGCGTCGGGGATTGGGTTGAGAGCAGTGGGATTTCGGTGTGGGGTGCGTCGTTTGGAGCCGGTCCCTTGGCTCGGAGCGCCTGGGGTGGCGTGGAGCGAAGGTCGGCAGATCGGAGCGGGCTGGGGTGGCGTGAAGGCCGGCGGATTGGAGCGGCGTGGCGTGCCGTGACGGCCGGCGCATCGGAGCGGGCTGGGGTGGCGTGAAGGCCAGCGCGTCGACGCGGGCTCGCGTGGCGTGAAGGCCGGTGCATCGGAGCGGCTCGGGTGGTTGGAAGCGGGATCGGGTGATTCCGAGCGGGAACGGTGGGCTCAAAAGCAGAGGCGGCTGGTTCGGAACCGATGACCACACTGCGCTCAGCAATGCGGGCCAATCGCTCCACTCTCCCGGCGCCCCACACCCCCGGGACGGCAGCCCCCACCCCGTCGCCGAAACGCACCGCCCCTCTGCCCTCTCAACCCTGCGCACCAGAGGGCGCGCGCCGGACCGGGGGCCGGCGCTGCTGCCCTCTGAGCTATGCGCTTTATCCCAGCAAGGTCAGGACAAACGACAAGCTAAGCGCACCACTCCAAGGAGCGCCGGCCCAAGGGGCCGGTCCGGCGCGCGCCCGGCACCTTCGGTGCTATTCGGGCGCAAGAAGCGGCTTTGGACCCAGCGTGGCATCTTCGGTGCCCTTCGGACGCAAGACGTCGCTTGGGCCCCTGCGGGCCACCTTCGGAACTGTTCGGACGCAAGGAGGGGCTTTGGACTCAGCGTGGCCGCTTAGGTGCCCTTCGGACACAAGAGGCCGCTTGGGCCTCTGCGTGGCACCTTCGGTGCTGTTCGGGCGCAAAGGAGGGGCTTTGGGTGGCTGACGGTGGGAGGTCGTGGAGAGGTGGGAGACGGCGAAAGATTACGCGTTGATCCCGGAACTGAGCGGAGCGGTGCGCCGCACTACGACCCCGCGCCATTCGCGCTCCAAACCACCAACCCCAAAAACAAAAAACCGCCCCCAAGGGCGGTTCCCATCCCTCCCGCAAGAGGAGGTTGGTGGAGCCTAGGGGGATCGAACCCCTGACCTCCTGCATGCCATGCAGGCGCTCTCCCAGCTGAGCTAAGGCCCCGTTCCTGACGCGGCCCCTCGAGGCCGTGTGTCGCGTCAGATATCGAGTGGGCCCTGGGGGTTCAAGGGGAAAATTTCCCTTTTCGCCAAGGCCCGCCCGGATCAGTCGTCGTCGTTCTCGGAGACGTCCGCGATCTCGTCCAGCGAGACGTTGTCGTCGTCCTCGTCGTCGTCCAGAACGTCGTCGTCGCCCAGGTCGACATCGACATCATCGTCCTCGGTCGACTCGGTCTCTTCGGATTTCTTCGACTTGGACTTGCGGCTCGCACCATCGGCGGAATCCGCGGCGATCATGCTGCGCTTGCCGGTCTCGACCTCGACGACCTCACCCGTGTAAGGGCTGATCACCGGATCCTGGTTCAGGTCGTAGAACCGCTTGCCGGTCGTCGGGCAGACCCGTTTGACGCCCCATTCTTCCTTCGCCATGCGAAGTCCCTTTCAATCTCGTCGTTCTTGCGGACAATTCGGGGCACCTGCCATAAGGCCCGGGCGGTGTCAAAGGCTTTGACACGCGCGCCCCGCTGCATCTGTCAGAGGCCCATATGGGTGTGATCGAACTTGCCGGCAACCCGCCCATCGCGGTCACGCTGCGCCGCTCCAAGCGCGCGCGGCGGATCTCGCTCAGGATGTCGGGCATCGACGGGCGGGTGACGCTGACCCTGCCCGCGCGCGTGCCCGAGCGCGAGGGGCTGGCCTTCCTGCGCGAAAAGGAGGGCTGGCTGCGCGGCCACCTGGCCCAGCAGGAGGCGCCCGTGGCGATCGGCCCCGGGGCCGAACTGCCGATCGAGGGACGCCCGCGTCTCATCACTCCCGGCACCGGGCGGCGGGTCACTTTGCACGAGGGCGCGCTGCTGGTGCCCGGACCCGAGGCGCGAATCGCTCCGCGCGCGCTGGGCTTCCTGAAGACCCTGGCGCGCGAGCGGCTGGCCGAGGCCTCGGACCGGCACGCGCGCAGCCTCGGGCGGGACTACAGCCGGATCACGCTGAGGGACACGCGCTCGCGCTGGGGGTCCTGCTCCTCGGAGGGGGCGCTGTCCTATTCCTGGCGGCTGATCCTCGCGCCGCCCGAGGTGCTGGACTACGTGGCCGCCCACGAGGTGGCGCATCTGCAGGAGATGAACCATTCGCGGCGCTTCTGGGCGCTGGTCACGCGGCTCTACGGCGATTGGTCGGCCCCGCGCGATTGGCTGCGCCGGCACGGGACGGGTCTGCACCGCTACCGCTTCGAGGCGGGGGACGCGGAGTGAAGGTCGGGTGGCCGTCCTGGCGAGGCGGCGCGGAGTGCGTTGCACTGACGGGGCGGCTGAGACACGCCGGGGCCCGGTAGCTTCGGTAGCTTCGGTAGCTTAACGCGGAGGGCCGTCCGTAGCGCACAGGCCACGCGCTCCCAAGGGGAGCGGCACAATACGCTCCCCGCTCCTCCTCTTTGCACCTGCCCTTCACCACCCCGCCAGACGCTTTCCCGATTGACCGCGGCGGCATTTGTGATCACACATCTGGCCCATGTTATCGACACCCCGCCCCGGGCCCGTGACCGCCCCCCGCGTCGCCGAGGCCGCGCCTTCGGCGCATGACCGCGTCTACCGCGGGCTGCGCTCGCGCATCATGTTCGGCCAGATGGCCCCGGGCGAGCCCCTGACCCTGCGCGGCATCGGGCGCGAGTTCGGCGTCTCCATGACGCCCGCCCGCGAGGCGGTGAACCGGCTGGTCGCGGAAGGCGCGCTCTCGATGTCGGCCTCGGGGCGGATCGGCACGCCCGAGCTGACCTCGGAGCGGATCGAGGAGCTGGCCGCCCTGCGCGCGCTGATCGAGGTCGAGCTCGCCTCCCGCGCCCTGCCCCGCGCGCATATCGCGCTGATCGACCGGCTCCAGACCATCAACAGCGCGATCTCGGACGTGGTCTCGAACCGCGACGCGGTGGGCTACATCCGCACCAACCTCGAGTTTCACCGCACGCTCTACCTGCGCGCCCAGGCGCCGGCCATGCTGGCCATGGCCGAGACCGTCTGGCTGCAGCTCGGGCCGACGATGCGGGCGCTTTACGCGCGGCTCAGGCGCACCGAGGCGCCGCAATACCACCGGTTGATCATCGCGGCGCTGAAGGCGGGCGACGAGCCCTCGCTGCGGCTCGCGGTGCGCTCGGACGTGACGCAGGGGCTGAAGATGCTGGTCGCCTGAGCGGGCGGCTGTCCAGACGTGAACCCGCCGAGCGGGGCCTGCGCGCCTCTCGCAAAACAAAAAACCCCCGGCGGTGTTGCCGGGGGTTCTTCATTTCGACTGCTGCAACGGCTCAGGCCGCCTCGGGATCCCAGCCGGCCACGGCCTTCACCTCCACGAAGTCATGGATGCCCCAGGGCCCGCCCTCGCGGCCGTTGCCGGACATCTTCATGCCGCCGAAGGGCGAACCGGGCCCGCGGCTTTCGCCGTTCATCTCGACCATGCCCGAGCGCAGCCCGCGCGCCAGCCGGTTGCGCCGCGCGCCGTCCTGGGTCTGCACGTAGTTGGTCAGCCCGTAGGGCGTGTCATTGGCGATCCGCAGCGCCTCGGCCTCGTCCTCGAAGCGCATGATCGACAGGACCGGACCGAAGATCTCCTCCTGGGCGATGGTCATTTCAGGGGTGACATCGGCGAAGACCGTCGGGCGCACGTAGTAGCCCTTGTTCACGCCCTCGGGCAGGCCGGGGCCCCCGGCGACCAGCCGCGCGCCCTCGTCGATGCCGGTCTGGATCAGGCCCTGGATCTTGTCCCACTGGGTGCGGTTCACCACCGGGCCGATGTGCCGCCCCTCCTCGGAGGAGGGCCCGACCGTGACCTTGCCCGCGACCTCGGCGGCCTCTTCGACGACACGGTCGTAGATGCCCGCCTCGACCATCATCCGCGAGGGCGCGTTACAGCTCTGGCCGGTGTTCTGCATCATGTGCAACACGCCGCGCTTCACCGCCTTGTCGTCGGCATCGGAGAAGATCAGGTTCGCGCCCTTGCCGCCGAGCTCGAGGTGCACGCGCTTCAGCGTGTCCGCCGCGGCGATGGAAATGAGCCGCCCGGCGCGGGTCGAGCCTGTGAAGCTGACCATGTCGACATCGGGATGCGCCGAGAGCTGCGAGCCCACGCCCGCGCCGTCGCCGTTGACCAGGTTGAAGACACCCTCGGGGAAGCCCGCCGCCTCGATGCATTCGGCGAAGATCATCGCCGAGAGCGGGCTTTCCTCGGAGGGCTTCAGCACCATGGTGTTGCCCGCGACCGCCGCCGCGCCGACCTTCAGGGTGATCTGGTTCATCGGCCAGTTCCAGGGCGTGATCAGCGCGCAGACGCCCACCGCCTCGTGGATGATCCGGTCGTTCGGCGCGTGATCGCCGAGCGGCGCCTCCCAGGCGAAGTCCTTGGCGGCGCGGATGAAGTTCTTCAGGTGGAAGGCCCCGGCCATGGCCTGGCTCTTGCGCGCCAGGTCGATCGGGGCGCCCATCTCGCGGCTCATCGCCTGGGCGAGGTCCTCGGTGCGCTCCTGGTAGGCGGCGGCGAGCCGCTCGACCGCGGCGATGCGCTCGGCCGGCGGGGTCGCCATCCAGCCCGGCAGCGCCGCCCGCGCGGCGGCCACGGCGGCATCGGTGTCGGCCTGGCCGCCCAGCGAGATGGTGGCAAAGGGCTCTTCGGTGGCGGGGTCGACCACCGCGTGGTCGCGCCCCTCTTTCGGCGCCATCCAGGCCCCGTCGATGTAGAACTCGCGCTTGTCGATCATGGTCTTTCCCCCGGCTCGGGCCGCCCCCGGGGGCGGCGCGAAATTTGATCATCTTCCGCATGAGAATGATACCGCGCCCGAGGGGATGCAATGGCCCGCGCTTCCCATTAGGTAGAAGGCGTCACACCCCGATAGGAGGTCCTCATGTCCCTGCGCATCAACGAAACGATCCCCGATCTCACCGTCGAGACCGACCTCGGCTCCTTCAGCCTGCACGAGTGGGTCGGCGACAGCTGGGCGATCCTCTTCTCGCACCCCAAGGACTTCACCCCCGTCTGCACCACCGAGTTCGGCGCCGTGGCCCAGCTCAAGGACGAATGGGACAAGCGCGGCGTCAAGGTGATCGGCGTCTCCGTCGACGGCGTCGAGGAGCACAAGTCCTGGAAGAAGGACATCGAGAAGGCCGGCGGCGCCGACCCCGCCTTCCCGATCATCGCCGACAGCGGGCTCGAGGTCTCCAAGGCCTTCGGCATGCTGCCCGCCGAGGCCTATCTGCCCGACGGCCGCACCCCCAACGACACCGCCACCGTGCGCGCGGTCTTCATCATCGGGCCGGACAAGCAGCTGAAGCTGTCGATGACCTACCCGATGAACGTCGGCCGCAACTTCGCCGAGGTGCTGCGCGCCCTCGACGGGTTGCAGACCGCCGCGACCCATACCGTCGCGACCCCGGCCAACTGGTCGGTGGGCGAGGACGTGGTGATCCCCGCGACCGTCAGCGACGAGGACGCCCGCGAGCGCTTCGGCCAGTATCAGACCGTGCTGCCCTACCTGCGGATGGCCAAGCTGCCCGAGTGATCCTGCGCGCCGGATGTGCGCTCAGACCGGGGCCGGTCTGCGCAGGCGCGCTCTTCGCGGCATTGAACCGCTGAGGTTCGGCATAGATAAGGCAGACGGGCCCGGTGTGGATGCCACGCCGGGCCCTTTGCTTTTCTGATCCGACCTTTGGTTTGTCCCTGATGCCCCATCCCGCTGTTTCGCCCTCGGCCGCGACCACCCCGCACAACCGCCGCCCGACCTCGGCGGCGGAGCGGATTCCCTACTGGGAGTTCGTGGCCATGGTCGCCTTCCTCATGGCGCTGAACGCCGCCGCGATCGACATCTACATCCCCGGCCTCTCCGAGATCGGCGCGGCGCTGAACGTCGAGAGCGAGAACGCCCGCCAGCTGGTGATCGGCGCCTATGTGGTGGGCTTCGGCGGGGCGCAGATGATCTACGGCCCGCTCTCGGACCGCTTCGGGCGACGCCCCGTCTTGTTCACGGGCCTCGGGATCTACTGCGTCGCCGCGGTTCTGGCCGCCTTCGCGCCCACCTTCGGCGCGCTTCTGGCGCTGCGCTTCGTGCAGGGGCTCGGGGCGGCCTCGACGCGGGTGGTGGCGCTTTCGGTGGTGCGCGACCGCTTCAAGGGCGAGGCCATGGCCTCGGTCATGTCGCTGGTGATGATGGTCTTCATGGTCATGCCGGTCCTGGCGCCCAACCTCGGCTCGGGCATCCTGCTTTTCGGCAGCTGGCGGGTGCTGGCGCTGGCGATGTTCCTCTTCGGCTTCGCGGCGCTGGTCTGGACCTGGTTCCGCCTGCCCGAGACCCTGCGCGAGGAGGACCGCCGCGAGCTGACCGGCCGCCGCGTCTTCGAGGCCTTCCGCCTGATCTTCACCAACCGCCGCGCCTTCGGCTACACGCTGGCCACCGGCGCCTTCTTCGGGGTGCTTTTCTCCTTCGTCAGCCAGGCCGAGCAGATCTACACCGAGGTCTACGAGATCGGGCCGGAGTTCACGGTCTACTTCGCGCTGGTCGCCTGTTTCATGGCGGTCTCGAGCTTCGCCAACTCGCGGCTGGTGCGGATCTTCGGCACCCGCCGGCTGAGCCACGGCGCGCTGACCGGCTTCGCCGCGCTGGGCGCGCTGCACTTCGTCCTGGCCTGGAGCTGGGGCGGCGCCACGCCTTTCGCGCTGTTCCTGGTGCTCTTGATCCCGCAGTTCTGCTTCTTCGGCTTCATCCCGGCGAACTTCAACGCGCTCGCCATGGAAGAGCTGGGCCAGGTCGCGGGCACCGCCTCGGCGGTGCTGGGCACGATCCAGACGCTGGGCGGCGGCATCATCGGCGCCTGCCTGGGGCTTCTCTATGACGGCACGGTGCTGCCGATGTTCGCGGGCTTCGCGGTCCTGGGCGTGATCGCGCTGACGCTGGCCGCCTATGCCGAAGGCTGGGGCCTCTACCAGCGCCGCCGCGCCTGAGCGGCGGTTGCCCAGGCCCGTCCCGCAGCGTATCGCGGGGCGCGAGCCGCCCAAGCAAGCGAGAGCAGCATGACCCAGGACTTCGTCATCGGCGAGACCCGCGTCGCCCCCGGCAGCCGCGCCACGGTGAACCTGCCGGTCTCGGTCCTCTCCGACCACACGCCGGTGACGCTCTCGGCCGAGGTGATCCACGGCCGCCGCCCCGGCCCCACGGTCTTCGTCTCCGCCGCGATCCACGGCGACGAGGTGATCGGCGTGGAGATCGTCCGCCGCCTGTTGCGCGCCCAGCCGCTGTCGCGGCTCGCGGGCACGCTGATCGCGGTGCCGGTGGTCAATACCTTCGGCTTCCTGAACCAGTCGCGCTACCTGCCCGACCGCCGCGACCTGAACCGCTCCTTCCCGGGCCATGCCGAGGGCTCGCTGGCCGCGCGGCTCGCAGACATCTTCCTGACGGAGATCGTCACCCGCTGCGACGTCGGCATCGACCTGCATTCCGCCGCCGTCGGGCGCACCAACCTGCCGCAGATCCGCCTGACCCCCAACGACCCCCGGCTGGCCGAGCTGGGCCAGGCTTTCGCCGCGCCGGTCACCATGACCTCCCGGGTGCGCGAGGGCTCGCTCCGCGAGGCCGCCGACGAGGCCGGGGTCGACGTCCTCCTCTATGAGGCGGGCGAAGGGCTGCGCTTTGACGAGACCGCCGCGCGGGCGGGCGTCGCGGGCATCCTGCGGGTGCTGAACCACCTGGGCATGATCTCGGCCCGCGGGGTGCCGAAGGCGCGCGGCGCCTCGGTCTTCTGCAAGGCCTCGACCTGGGCGCGGGCGCCCTCGGGCGGGCTTCTCAGGACGCTGAAGGCGGCGGGCGACTGGGTCGAGGACGGCGAGACCATCGGCATCATCTCGGACCCCTTCGGCCATGTCGACGCCGAGATCCCGGCGCCCGCCAGCGGCGTGGTGATCGGGCGCACCAACCTGCCGGTGGTGAACGAGGGCGACGCCTGCTTCCACGTCGCCACCCCGGCCCGCCCGGTGGAGCCCGACGCCATGGCCGACCACCTCGACGTGCCGGCGCTCTACGACGAGGACGAGATCATCTGACACCGCGTGGGGCGCAAAGGGCCGCCGCGCCCCGGCCGACGGCACGCCGCCAGCCGCAGCGCCTGATCCGACCGACAACACGCCACACGCTGCGCGGCGAACACCCCCCGCCGGACAATCCAACACCGCCCCCGACCGCGGCCCAACCGCTGGCCGCAGGCAGACCACACCGCCCCCCGCCCCTTGCCATGGCCCCGGCGATGCGCCAGACCGGGCCCGCCCGACAGGAGAGAGACCCTATGCCCTTCACGCTCGCCACCTGGAACATCAACTCCGTGCGCTTGCGCGAGGGCCTCGTCGCGCGGCTCCTGACCGAGGAGGCCCCCGACATCCTCTGCCTGCAAGAGTGCAAGAGCCCGGTCGAGAAGATCCCCATGGAGCGCTTCCGCGAGCTCGGCTACCGGCACATGGTCGCCCGCGGGCAGAAGGGCTACAACGGCGTCGCGATCCTGTCGAAACTGCCGATCGAGGATGCCGGGGACAAGGATTTCGCCGCCCTCGGCCACGCTCGCCACGTCGCCGGGCGGCTCGAGGACGGCACAACCATCCACAATTTCTACGTCCCCGCGGGCGGCGACAAACCCGACCGCGCGGTGAACGAGAAGTTCGGCCAGAAGCTCGACTACCTCACCGAGATGCGCGACTGGTTCCACGCGGAGCGCCCCGAGCGCGCGATCCTGGTGGGCGATCTGAACATCGCCCCCCGCGAAGACGACGTCTGGTCCCACAAGAAGATGGTCAAGGTGGTCTCGCACACTCCCGTCGAGGTCGAGCACCTGGGCGCCGCCCAGGAGGCCGGCGGCTGGGTCGACGTCACCCGCGCCGACATCCCCGAGGGGCAGCTCTACTCCTGGTGGTCCTACCGCTCGCCCGACTGGGACGCCGCCGACAAGGGCCGGAGGCTCGACCACATCTGGGCCACGCCGGACATCGCCGGGGCCGCCCATGGCAGCCGCATCCTGCGCCCGGTGCGCGGCTGGGAGCAGCCCTCGGACCACGCGCCGGTCTTCGCCAGCTTCGACCTCTGAGAGACGCGCGCAGACCCGCCCTTGCATCACGGCGCCGCGAGCGCCATCTAGCTGCCATTGGATTCACCGCCGACGAAGAGGGAGCAACGCCCCATGATCGAGCTCGGAACGACCGCCCAGAACGACGCCGACATCATCAAGGACGTCGCCGAACAGGACTTCATGAAAGAGGTCATCGAGGCCAGCCAGGAGGTGCCGGTCATCGTCGACTTCTGGGCGCCCTGGTGCGGCCCCTGCAAGACCCTCGGCCCGCAGATCGAGGCGGCGGTGCGCGCGCAGCGCGGCGCGGTCAAGATGGCCAAGGTCAATGTCGACGAGGCTCAGCAGATCGCCGGCCAGCTGCGCATCCAGTCGATTCCGACGGTCTATGCCTTCCACAAGGGCCAGCCGGTCGACGGCTTCCAGGGCGCGGTGCCCGAAAGCCAGGTGAAGCAGTTCGTCGAACAGCTCGCCAAGATGGGCGGCGGCGACACTTCGGGCGGGCTAGATGACGCGCTCGCCGCGGCCGACGAGATGATCGAGGCCGGCCAGCTCGAGGACGCCCAGCAGATCTTCCAGGCGGTGATCGGCGAGGACCCGAACAACGCCGCGGCCTACGGCGGGCTGGCGCGCATCGCGCTGGCGGCGGGGGATCCCGACCAGGCCGAGGCGATCCTGAACGGCGCCCCGGCCGAGATTTCCGAGGCCGCCGAGCTCGAGGCCGCCCGCGCCCAGATCGAACTGGCGCGCCAGGCCGAACAGGCCGGGCCGATCGCCGAGCTCGAGGCCAAGGTCGCCGCGGATCCCGCCGATCACCAGGCGCGCTTCGACCTCGCCCAGGCGCTGCACGCGGGCGGGCGCACCGAAGAGGCGGTGGACCAGCTTCTCGAGCTGTTCCGCCGCGACCGCGAATGGAACGAGGGCGCCGCGAAGCAGCAGCTCTTCACCATCTTCGACGCGCTCAAGCCCAGCGATCCGATCGTTCTGAACGGCCGCCGGAAACTCACCTCGATGATATTTGCCTGAGGCGCCCGGGACGCTAGCTGAACCCTCATGTCAAGGCTCGCGGATCTACCCGAGACAATCGCGCTCTTCCCGTTGCCCGGCGCGCTCCTGCTGCCGCGGGCGCATCTGCCGTTGCACCTCTTCGAGCCGCGCTACCTGCAGATGTTCGACGACATGCTGAAGACCGACGCGCGGCTCATCGGCATGGTCCAGCCGAACCCGGTGCCGGGCAACGACAAGGCCCTGCACCGGATCGGCTGCGCCGGCCGGGTGACGCAGTTCTCCGAGACCGAAGACGGGCGCTACATGGTCACCCTCACCGGCATCTCGCGCTACCGGCTGATCGAGGAAGTGGACGGTTTCACCCCCTACCGCCGCGCCCGGGTCGACTGGGCCGGCTTCGAGGCCGACCGCGGCGCCACCGAGGAGGACGGCAGCTTCGACCGCCGCCGCTTCCTGTCGATCCTCGACCGGTTCTTCTCGGCCCGCGAGCTCTCCGCCGACTGGGAGAGCCTGAAAGAGGCCGACGACGAGCTGCTGATCAACTCCCTGGCCATGCTGCTCGACTTCGACCCCGAGGAGAAGCAGGCCCTGCTCGAGGCGCCCTGCCTCTCGACCCGGCGCGAGACGCTGGTGACGCTTCTGGAATACGCGCTGCGCTCGGGCGACGATCACGGAGACCTGATGCAATGACCGAGGGCCCCGGGTTCGACCGCCGCATGCTCGACGGGCTGATCTGCCCCGAAAGCCAGGGCACCCTGCGCTACGACGCCGAGCGCCAGGAGCTGGTCAGCGAGACCGCCAATCTCGCCTATCCGATCCGCGACGGCATTCCGGTCATGCTGCGCGCCGAGGCGCGGGTGCTCGACGACCCGGCCTGAGCGCCGCTCCCGCCCCCCCCCCTTTCCCCAAGCGGAATTGACAGCCCCGCGGCCCTGGGCTACGCCCCGCGCCTCTGTTCCGAAGGAGGTCTCATGGGACGCGCGCGCAAGGGTCGTGACATTTCCGGCTGGCTGGTGATCGACAAACCCGCGGGGGTCACCTCGACCGCGGTGGTCAACAAGGTGCGCTGGGCGCTCACCGCGAAGAAGGCGGGCCATGCGGGCACGCTCGATCCCGAGGCGACGGGCGTCCTGGCCGTGGCCCTGGGCGAGGCGACCAAGACCGTGCCCTATGTCACCGACGCGCTGAAGGCCTATCGCTTCACCGTGCGCCTGGGTGCGGCCACCAACACCGACGATGCCGAGGGCGAGGTGATCGCCACCTCCGAGGCGCGCCCCGAGGACGCCGAGATCAAGGAGGCGCTCAACGGTTTCGTGGGCGAGATCATGCAGGTTCCGCCGCAGTTCTCGGCGGTGAAGATCGACGGCGAACGCGCCTACAAGCGCGCCCGCGACGGCGAGGAGATGGAGATCGCCGCCCGCCCGCTCTGGGTCGAGGAGCTGACCCTGATCGACCGTCCCGACGCCGATCACGTCACCCTCGAGATGGTCTGCGGCAAGGGCGGCTACGTGCGCAGCGTGGCGCGCGACCTCGGCGAGCGGCTGGGCTGCCTCGGCCATGTCCGCGAACTGCGCCGCACCTGGTCGGGCCCCTTCGAGGCCGCCCAGGGCCTGAGCCTCGAAGAGGTCGAACGGCTGGCCAAGGATCCCGCGCTCGACGCCCATCTGCTGCCGCTGGAGCACGGCCTGACCGAGCTGCCCGAGACCCGTTGCAGCCCCGAGGAAGCCCAGAAGATCCGCAACGGCAACCCCGGCATGGTGCTCGCCCAGGACATCGACTACGGCGAGGAATGCTGGGCCTCCTGCGAAGGCCGCGCCGTGGCCGTCGGCCGGTTCAAGGCGGGTCAGTTGCACCCCGCGCGCGTCTTCGCGCGCTAGGGGCGAAGACGCGCGCGGATGCGTGCGGTAGGGGCGAAGCGGCCCGCGTGTGAAACCGCGCGCCCGCTTCCGCTCCTCACCTTGGCGAACACTCTTCGGGGTCCGGGGGGCTGGCTCCCGGTCCCGCAGGCCCCACGAGACCCACCCGCCAGAACAGCGCGCCGCGCCCCTCAACCAGCGCCCCGCCCCGCTCTTCAGCTTGGCAAAAATACCTCGGGGGTCCGGGGGCGGGCCCCCGGTCCCGCAGGCGCCACGAAACCCACGCTCCAAACCGGCGCGCCAAGACCCACAACCAGCCCCCCCGCCCCGCCCTTCAGCTTGGCAAAATTACCTCGGGGGGTCCGGGGGGCTGGCCCCCCGGCCTCACAGCCAGCGCAGCACCTCAAAAGCGCCCTAGAACGGCGGCTTGGCGCGGAACTGCATGCCGCGCCCGCCGTCGGGGTGGCGCAGGCGCAGCTCCTCTGCGTGCAGCATCATCCGGGGGTGCTCGCCCGCCGCCTCTCCGGCGTAGAGCGGATCGCCCAGGATCGGGTGGCCGAGCGCCAGCATGTGCACCCGCAGCTGGTGCGAGCGCCCGGTCTTCGGGAAGAGCCGCACCCGGCTTTCGCCCGCGCCCTTGCGTTGCAGCTTCCAGGCGGTGAAGGCGGGGCGGCCCTCGGCGTGGTCGATCTTCTGGCGCGGGCGGTTCGGCCAGTCGACGGCGATCGGCAGGTCGATCTCGCCCCGGGGCTCGGTCATCTCGCCGGTCACCCGGGCGACATAGGTCTTCTTCACCTGCCGCTTCTCGAACTGCAGCCCGAGGTGGCGCTGCGCATGCGGGGTCAGCGCGAAGACCATCACGCCCGAGGTGTCGCGGTCGAGCCGGTGCACCAGGAGCACCTCGGGGAAGGCCACCGAGAGCCGGGCGATCAGGCAGTCGGCCAGCTCCGGCCCCTTGCCGGGCACCGACAGAAGCCCGGCCGGCTTGTCGACCACGAGGATCTCGTGATCGGCGTGCAGGACGGGGATCTCTCCTTGCGGGGGGTCGTAGTCGGCGCGGGTCTCAGACAATCTCGTGGCCGTCGTTGCGCAGCGCCTCGGCGATGGCGCGGATGTGGTCCGGCCCGGTCTCGCAGCAGCCGCCGACGATGGTCGCCCCGCGGCGCACCCAGTCGAGCGCGAAGCCCGCGTAGCGTTCCGGCCCCATGTCGCGCCGGGTGGAAAGCGCGTCGACCGTCGGGTCGGGCGTCAGGAACTCCTTGGTCAGCCCCGAGAAGGCGTTGGCATAGGCGCCGAAGGGCAGCTCGGAGCGGGCCAGGATGTCGAGCGCCGGGCCCATGGCCTCGGGCGCCGAGCAATTGGCGAGGATCGCCTGGCAGCCGCCCTTCTCGGCCAGCGCCACGGCCTCGGAGACGGGCTCGCCCGAGCGCAGCTTGCTGCCGTCCGCGTCGTCGACGGTGATCGCCACCCAGACCGGGCGGCTGCTCTCGCGGCCCGCGCGCAGCGCCGCCTCGAGGTTCTCGAGCGTGGCCTGGGTCTCGAAGACGATCACGTCGACCTCTGGGGCCATGCGGCGGACGATCTCGGAATAGGTGGCGACCGCGGTTTCCATGCCCGGGAAGACATCGGTGCGGTAGGAGGCGCCGAGCGGCCCGATGCAGCCGGCGATCCGGCCCTTGCCATGAGCGTCGCGGGCCCATTCGGCCTCGGCCAGGGCGGCGGCGCGGAACTCCTCGATGCGGTCCGAGAGGCCCGCGCGTTCGAGCCGGTCGGGCAGGATCGCATAGGTGTTGGCCATGGCGACGCTGGCCCCGGCGCGGAAGAAATCCTCGTGCACCTGCTGCACCAGCCCGGGCCGGTCGATCATCACCTGCGTCGCCCAGAGCGGGGTCGGCGCCTCGCCCGAGCGGCGGATCAGCTCCTGTCCGAGCCCGCCATCCAGCAATGTGATCTTGGCCATGCCCGCTCCTTTCGTCTCCTGGCGTGACCGGGGGTGGCCCGGTCTGTGCGTCTCCGGCGGGTGGTTCCGCCGGGTCTTGGTGGTTCCGGGGGTGCGCCCCGCTTGGGGCCCTTTTGGAGGCCCCGGGCCCTCGGTCCTGTCGCGTCCGGCTCCTCGGACCCGGCCCAAGCCGATGGCCCCAAGGCTCCGCACGACACGTCTCTCCCACGGGGTCTATCCCCAGGCCAACCTAACCGCCAGCCCGCCGAAGACCAGCGCCGCGATCCGGTTCAAGAGCCGGCCCCGCGCCGCCAGCACGTGCCGCAGCGCCCCGCCCGCCGCGCCATAGGCGCCGGTCACGACGAAGGCCGTGGCCACGAAAAGCGCCCCGAGGCTCAGGAGCTGCGACCAGACCGGCCCGCGCGCGGGGTCGGCGAATTGCGGCAGGAAGGCCAGGATAAACAGCGCCACCTTGGGGTTGAGAAGGTTGGTGATCACCCCGCGCCGGAAGGCCTGGGCCAGCCCGGTGCTGCCCTCGCCCGTCACCCCCGGCGGCGCGCGCCAGGCCCGCCAGGCCAGGAACAGAAGGTAGCCCGCTCCGGCCCAGCGGATGACCTCGAAGGCGCCGGGCAGCGCCCTGAGCGCCGCCGCCACGCCGAAGGCCACCAGGAGCACATGGCCCAGGCAGCCGATGCTGACGCCCGCCGCCGCCGCGAGCCCCGCCCGCGGGCCGCCGCGCGCCCCCGAGGCCAGGGCGAACATCACATCCGCCCCGGGGGTGAGGTTCACCGCCAGCCCTGCGCCCAGGAAGGCCAGGAGCGTCGCGGTCTCGGGCAGGGCGATCATGGCCGCCCCGCGCGGGTGAGAATGTGGTGCTCAGACAAAGATCGTGGCCCCCAGCGCCAGCCCGTAGAAGATGAAACAGGCCGCGAGGATACGCCTCACGACCCGGTTCGCAACCGCCCCGAGCGCGGCCTGCCCGATCCAGGCGCCGAGCGCGGTGTAGCTGGCGTAGCTCGCCGCGGTGATGCTCAGCGCGGTCGGCACGATGACCCACATCTGCTGGCCGATCGGCACGTCGGGGGCGACGAACTGCGAGAAGGCGGCGAGGTAGCCCGCGACGCTCTTGGGGTTGATCGTGGCGACCGCGAAGGCGCGGCCGTAGATCCGCCCGCGCTCCGAGGGCTCGGCGGCCAGAGGCTGTGCCGCGCGCCGCCAGCCGCGCAGGCCCAGCCAGATCAGCACCGCCGCCCCGGCCACCTTGGCCGCGAGGAACAGCGCCGGGGCCTTGGTCAGAAGCGCGGTGATGCCCAGCGCCGAGAGCCCGAGAAACAGCGCCGCCTGGGTCAGGATCGCCGCAACGCCCCAGAGCGCGCGCAGAAAGCCGTGGCTCATGCCGTTCTGGATGCAGTTGACCGCGTTCGGCCCCGGCGAGGTGACGAAGATCACCCAGAAGCCCGCGAAGACGAGCCAGTCCGCTGGGCTCATTCCGCCCGCTCGAAGGTGGTCTTGAGGATCGCCGCCAGCGCCTTGGCGTCGGTTGCGTCGAAGGCGCCGGGCAAGTCGCTGTCGATGTCGAGGACGCCCAGGAGACGCCCCGCCCCGGTCCAGACCGGCAGCACGATCTCGGAACGGGTGGAGCTGGAACAGGCGATATGGCCCGGGAAGGCCTCGACGTCGTCAACGAGCTGGGTCTCGCCGGTGCGCGCGGCGGCGCCGCAGACGCCCCGGTCGAAGGGGATCACCAGGCAGCCGTGGCCGCCCTGGTAGGGGCCGATCTTCAGAAGCTCGGGCGCGGTGACGCGGTAGAAGCCGGTCCAGTCGAAGCGGTCGTCGGCGTGGTGCAGCTCGCAGACCAGCGTCGCCATGAGCGCCACGCTGTCGGTCTCGCCCTCGGTCAGGGCGCCGATGGTCTTGGCCAGCTCGTCATAATCCGCGCGCATCGCTTGCCTCCGCTTGCTGCCGTGCCCCGCCGGGCTATCGCGCCCGGCCCGCGCCGGCAAGGCCGGGGCGCGGTTCCGGGGGCCGGTTCGAGGGTGGCGCTCGGGCGGCGGAATTTCTCAGGGGGCCAGTTCGGGAGCCACACCCCAGCAGCGCATATCCCCGGGGCCGGTTCGGGTGCCACACCCCGGCCACGCAATTTCCCGGGGATTGGTTCGGGCGCCGCACCGCAACGGCCGAAATTCCTTTGGACCGGTTCGCCGCCCCGCGCCCCCACGGCGCAAAAAGCCGATTGCATCATCCGCCGTTTCGCGGATTCTGCGCCGCATGATACCCGAGCTCCTGCCCGCCCTCCTGGCCTTCGCCTTCGTCACCGTCATCACGCCGGGGCCGAACAACTTCATGCTGATGGCCTCGGGCGCGAACTTCGGTTTCCGCCGCACGGTGCCGCATATGCTGGGCATCGGGCTGGGCTTTCCGGCGATGTGCTTCTGCGTCGGGCTCGGGGTGATGCGGCTCTTCGACCTCTGGCCGCCGCTCTACACCATCCTGACGGTGCTCTCGGTCGGCTACATGCTGTTCCTGGCCTGGAAGATCGCCAATGCCGCCGCCCCCGAGAAGGGCGGCCAGGGCCCCGCCACCGGCAAGCCCCTGTCGTTCTTCGAGGCGGCCTCGTTCCAATGGGTGAACCCCAAGGCCTGGTCCATGGCGCTCTCGGCGATCACGCTCTACGCCTCGGGGCGCAGCCTCGGCGCGGTGCTCTGGGTGGTGGCCGCCTATGTGGCCTGTTCGGCGATCTCGACCACCGGCTGGACGGCGCTTGGCACCCAGCTCAGGCGCTTCCTGCAGCAGCCCGCGCGGCTGCGGGTCTTCAACTGGACCATGGCCGGGCTGCTCGTAGCCTCGCTGATCCCGGTGATCCTGCGCTGAGCGCGCCCGCATCCGGTTGCAAAACAGGGCGTCGCGCGGCATATCGGCCCGAGGTCAAAGGGAATACGCGATGACGCATTATCTCGACTTCGAAAAGCCGCTCGCCGAGATCGAAGGCAAGTCCGAAGAGCTGCGCGCCATGGCGCGGTCGAGCGAGGGCATGGATATCGAGGCCGAGGCCCGGGCGCTCGACAAGAAGGCCACGAACCTTCTCAAGGATCTCTACGCCAAGCTGACGCCCTGGCGGAAGTGCCAGGTCGCCCGGCACCCCGACCGGCCGCATTGCCGCGACTACATCGACGCGCTCTTCACCGAGTACACGCCGCTTGCGGGCGACCGCGCCTTCGGCGACGACCACGCGGTGATGGGCGGGCTCGCGCGGTTCAACGACCGGCCCGTCGTGGTGATCGGCCACGAGAAGGGCAACGACACCCAGTCGCGGCTGACCCACAACTTCGGCATGGCCCGCCCCGAGGGCTACCGCAAGGCGATCCGCCTGATGGACATGGCCGACCGCTTCGGCCTGCCGGTCATCACCCTGGTCGACACCCCCGGCGCCTACCCCGGCAAGGGCGCCGAGGAGCGCGGCCAGTCCGAGGCCATCGCGCGCTCGACCGAGAAATGCCTGCAGATCGGCGTGCCGCTCCTGTCGGTGATCATCGGCGAGGGCGGCTCGGGCGGCGCGGTGGCCTTCGCCAGCGCCAACCGCATCGCGATGCTCGAGCATTCGGTCTATTCGGTGATCTCGCCCGAGGGCTGCGCCTCGATCCTGTGGAAGAACGCCGAGAAGATGCGCGAGGCCGCCGAGGCGCTGCGCCTGACCGCGCAGGACCTCAAGAAGCTGGGCATCTGCGACCGGATCATCCCCGAGCCCCTGGGCGGCGCCCATCGCGACGGCCATGCCGCCATCGCCGCCGTGGGCGAGGCGATCGAGGCCATGCTGGGCGAGTTCCACAAGGCTTCCCCCGAGGAGCTGGTCGCCGCGCGCCGCAAGAAGTTCCTGGAGATGGGCTCGAAGGGCCTCGCGGCCTGACGTCCGAGGGGGCGCCTGCCGCGCCCGCCTCCCCGATCAAGTGAGAAGGCCCCGCGCGCGCTGCACGGGGCCTTTTTTTGTGCTGGTCGCGGCGAGACCCGCGCGCCTAGCCGTCCTGGCGGATCCGCGCGTTCTCCGGGTCGTAGGGGCTGTCCTCGGTCACCACCGCGTCCCAGAGCTGGCCCAGCATCCGCACCTGCAGCGCCTGCCCCGCCTTGGCGAGATCCGGGCGCACGTAGCCCATGCCGATGGATTTGCCGAAGGCCACCGAATAGCCGCCCGAGGTCAGCCGCCCGACTCGGGTACCGTCACCCAGATAGAGCGCCTCGCGGCCCCAGGGATCGGCGTCCGAAGGCCCGTCAATCAGCACCGTGACGCAGCGCGAGCGGATGCCCTTGGCCTGCATCTCCGCCTTGCCGTGAAACTCCTTCGAGAGGTCGACGAAGCGCGGCAGATCGGCCTCGAGCGGGGTCGCGTCGCGGCCGAGCTCATGGCCGAAGGCGCGGTAGCTCTTTTCCTGGCGCAGCCAGTTCTGCGCCCGCGCGCCCACGAGCTTCAGGCCCAGCGGCTCGCCCGCCTCCATCAGCCGGTCCCAGAGGTGGGTCTGCATCTCGATCGGGTGGTGCAGCTCCCAGCCGAGCTCGCCGGTGTAGGCGACACGGATGGCGCGCACCGGCACCATGCCCAACTCGATGTCGCGGCAGGACAGCCAGGGGAAGCGCTTGTTCGACAGCACTGTCGCCGGATCGGCGTCCTTGACCAGCGCGCCGAGGAGGTCGCGCGACTTCGGGCCCGCGACGGCGAAGACGCCCCATTGGGTGGTCACGTCCTGCACCTCGATCCAGCCCAGCTCTTCGCGGCGGTCCTCGGCGGCCTTGCGCAGGTAGTCGCCGTCATAACCCGTCCAGGCGCCCGCCGAGACCAGGTAGAAGCTGTCCTCGGCCAGACGCACCACGGTGTATTCGGTGCGCGTGGTGCCCGCCCCGGTCAGCGCATAGGTCAGGTTGATGCGGCCGGTCTTGGGCAGGCGGTTGCAGGTGAACCAATCCATGAAGGCCGCGGCCCCCGGCCCCTTGACCAGGTGCTTGGTGAAGGCCGTGGCGTCTATCAGCCCGACGCCGTTGCGGATCGCCTCGGCCTCGGTGCGGGCGTAGTCCCACCAGCCGCCGCGCCGGAAGCTGCGGGCGGCGTGGTCGAAATCCTCCTCGGCCTCGGCGGAGCCGTAGTAGTTCGGCCGCTCCCAGCCATTGACCTGGCCGAACTGCGCGCCCCGGGCCTTCTGGCGGTCGTAGACCGGCGCGGTGCGCAGCGGCCGGCAGGCCGGGCGTTCCTCGTCGGGGTGGTGCAGGATGTAGACGTGCTCGTAGGCCTCCTCGTTCTTGCGGGCGGCGTAGTCCGTCGTCATCCAGTCGCCGTAGCGCTTGGGATCGAGCGAGGCCATGTCGATCTCGGCCTCGCCGGCGACCATCATCTGCGCGAGGTATTCCCCCGCCC
The DNA here is from genome assembly GCF_021272185.1 of Roseivivax sp. GX 12232. Classification (GTDB taxonomy): domain Bacteria; phylum Pseudomonadota; class Alphaproteobacteria; order Rhodobacterales; family Rhodobacteraceae; genus Roseivivax. Next base: position 333,063 of record NZ_JAJSEC010000004.1, on the reverse strand, counting down.
CGCCCGCGGCGGTGATCCCGAAGGAAAAGCCCTCGGCCAGCCACATGTTGCGCAGCCCCGGCGCCGGGCCGATCAGCGGGTTGCCATCGGGGGTGTAGCAGATCGGGCCGTTGTAATCGTCCTTGAGGCCGACCTCCTCGGACGACGGAATGCGGTGGATCATCGACATGTACTCTTCCTCTATGCGCTCGAGGTCGAGCGGGAAGAGATCGGCGCGGAAGCTGTCGGGTACGCCGTATTCGAAGCGCGCGGGGGCGTTGCGCTCGTAGGGGCCGAGGATCCAGCCGCCGCGCTCCTCGCGGACGTACCACTTGGCGTCGGCGTCGCGCAGCACGGGGTGTTCGCCGCCGCCCTCGCGGCGGTAGGCGACCAGCGCCGGGTCGGGTTCGGTGACGATATACTGGTGCTCGACCGGGATCGCGGGGATCTTGATGCCGAGCATCCGCGCGGTGCGCTGCGCGTGGTTGCCGGTGGCGGTCACCACGTGTTCGGCGGTGATCACCGCGGTCTCCTCGGAGGGCACCAGGTTGCCGCCCTTCTCGACCATCTTCGAGACCGAGACCCGCCATTCCGCGCCGGTCCACTCGTAGCCGTCGACCTGCCATTTGCGCTCGATCGTGACGCCGCGCTGGCGCGCGCCCTTGGCCATGGCCATGGTGACGTCGGCGGGGTTAATGTAGCCGTCCGTCGGGTGGTAGATCGCCCCTTCGAGGTCCTCGGTCCGCAGGAGCGGCCAGCGCGCCTTGATCTCCGAGGGCGTGAGCCACTCGAAAGGCACGTCGCAGGTCTCGGCGGTGGTGGCATAGAGCAAGTATTCGTCCATGCGCGCCTTCGACTGCGCCATGCGCAGGTTGCCCACCACCGAGAAGCCGGCGTTGAGGCCGGTCTCCGCCTCCAGGGTCTTGTAGAACCGGATCGAGTAGTCGTGGATATGGGTCGTCGCGTAGGACATGTTGAAATAGGGCAGGAGCCCCGCCGCATGCCAGGTCGAGCCGCTCGTCAGCTCGTCGCGTTCGAGCAGCATCACCTCGTCCCAGCCGTGCCGGGCGAGGTGATAGGCGATGGAGGTGCCGACGGCGCCGCCGCCGACCACGAGGGCTTTCACATGGGTTTTCATCGGCATTTCTTCCCTGTCCTGTCCCGCTCGTCCTAACGCGGCAGCCGAAGAGGGCTTACGCGGCGCCCGACTTGTCATGTGGGGAAAGCGACATTGGGGCGGGGTGGTTAGGTGATTGGCTGGAAGGTGTGGCTGCGGTGCCGGATGGGAGGGTCCGGGGGATGGATCGGCCGGTCTGGTGGCTGTGATAGGCCGGGAGGCATCGCGCGGTTGAGGGCTGCGGTTCGGCGCGGCTGCAGGTGTCACAGTGATACACGATGCGCTGCACTTCAGTCCGGCGCGTTGTAGTGCGGTCCAGTGCGCTGCAGTTCGGTGCGTTGCAGTGCAGCGCAGTGCGCTGCAGTTCAGTCCGGTGCGTTGCAGTGCGGCGCCCTGAGTTGCCATGAAGGATTGTCGCCCCGCGGAATAGGCAGCAGCGAAGCGGCATTATCCGTCGCGACGACTATTCATCGTCATCCTGTGCCAACCGGATGACTATAGCGCGCTTCTTGCGCCCGAATAGCATCGAAGATGCCGGGCGCGCGCCGGACCGGCCCCTTGGGCCGGCGCTCCTTGGGATGGCGCGCTTAGCGTGTCGTTCGTCCTGACCTTGCTGGGATAAAGCGCCTCGCTCTGGGGTCAGAAGCGCCGTCCCCCGGTCCGGCGCGCGCCCTCTGTTGGGAAGGTTGGTTAGCGGGTAGGTGCACAGCCTGGAGCGGCCCGCAGAGGCAGGAGGGGCCCGTCGCATGGCCCGCCGTCCGACCTGAAGCCTAGCCCAAGCTACGCACGTCACCCTAGCCAAAACGCCCAATCTCAACGCTTTCAGGAGAGCCTCACAGCGTATTGGCCCGGCACATCACAACCCTCTCCCGCGATGCACCCCGTGCCGCCCCACCTTCAATAAATATACCGGATCTGGTCCGTCCAATACCGCTCCACGCGGCGCAGGGTGTGCAGCACGTCGGAGAAACCCTCGGGCCCGACGACGCCGGTGCGGGTCATGCCTTCGGCGTGGCGGGCGAAGAGCGCTTCCATCAACTGGCGCACGTCGTGACCCTTGCGGGTCAGCCGCACCCGGACCGAGCGGCGGTCCACCTCGGAGCGCTGGTGGTGCATGTAGCCTGCCTCCACCAGTTTCTTCAGATTGTAGCTGACGTTGCTGCCCTGGTAGTAGCCGCGCGATTTCAGCTCGCCGGCGGTGACCTCGTTGTCGCCGATGTTGAACAGCAGGAGCGCCTGCACGGCGTTGATCTCGAGCAGGCCGGTGCGTTCGAACTCGTCCTTGATCACGTCGAGAAGCAGCCGGTGCAGCCGCTCGACCATGGCGAGCGTGTCGAGATAGGAGGTCATCTGACCCGGACCCTGGGCCCGCCCGACACTGGAAATGATGCTCATCCGCCGCCTCCGCAATTGCGCGATTGGCGGCAGGAAAACGCAAAACCCCCAAGGAAGGGTTAAGCCGGACGAGCCCCCGGCCCTCCTCCGGCCCTACCCCGGCCTCAGCCCCCGGCGCCCGAGGGATGGGCGGCGATGGCGCCCGAGATCTCGGCCACGATCGGGGCGTGCTCCTCGGGCGGCGCGACCTGGCCGGTCACCCACTGGTAGAGGTCCTGGTCGTTCTCGGAGAGCAGCGCGTCATAGGCCGCGAGGCCGGCCGCGTCGAGATCGGCCAGCCGGCTCTCGGCAAAGCGCGAGAGGATCAGGTCCATCTCCTTGATGCCGCGCCGCATCGAGCGCATGCGCAGCCGCTTGATCCGCTCGGCGCGGGGCTCTCCGGTGCGGGGTGTTTCCTTGATCATGCGGGCTCCGTCTGGCCGGTGGCGCGCAGGCGCTTCTCGAGCCGCGCGGAGCGGTCGGCCAGCGCCTGCATCTCGACGCGGATCGCGCGCAGCTCGGCGATGGCCTCGCGCAGGTCCTGGCTGCCGGCGGGCTCCTCGCCCGGCGGCGAGACGCCCTCGCCCTCGCCGGTCAAAAGCCAGATGATCGAGACGTTTAGCAGCCCCGAGATCATCGACAGCTTGTTGGCGCGCGGCTCGGAGAGGTCGTTCTCCCAGTTCTGCAGCGTCTTCAGCTTCACCCCCAGCCGCCGCGACAGCTGTTCAGGCGTCATGCCGGCGGCCTCGCGGGCCCCGGCGATCCGGTCTCCGAAGGTCGCGGCATCGGGGCCGTACCAATCGAAATCGCTCATCAATCCTGTTCTCCTCACCGTGGCAGGGCGCGCCTTGCGCCGTGGTCTCCGCCCCCGTAAAACCATGGGACACTTGGAAAAATGACTGGCGCGCAGATGTCCTTCTACTCTCACACGCTTTCCCGTGTCGCCCCCTCTCCGACGGTCGCGGTGACCCAGCTGGCCCGCGATCTGGCGGCCGAGGGGCGGGATGTCATCGGTCTGGGGGCCGGCGAGCCCGACTTTGACACGCCGGACAACATCAAGTCAGCAGCCATTGCGGCGATTCATGCTGGAAAAACGAAATATACCGCACCGGACGGAATTCCAGAACTGAAGGCGGCGATCTGCGCCAAGTTCCGCCGCGAGAACGGGCTGGAGTACAGCCCCGCGCAGGTCTCGGTCTCGACCGGCGGCAAGCAGGTGCTGTTTAACGCGCTCCTGGCGACCTTGAACCCCGGCGACGAGGTGGTGATCCCCGCGCCCTACTGGGTCAGCTACCCCGACATCGTGCGGATCGGCGGCGCCGAGCCGGTCGTGGTGCCCGCGGGCCTCGAGACCGGCTTCAAGCTGACCCCCGAGGCGCTGGAGGCGGCGATCACGCCCCGCACCAAGTGGTTCATCTTCAACTCGCCCAGCAATCCCACTGGCGCGGGCTATTCGCGCGCCGAGCTGAAGGCGCTGACCGACGTGCTGATGCGGCACCCGCAGGTCTGGGTGCTGACCGACGACATATACGAGCACCTGGCCTATGACGGGTTCACCTTCTGCACGCCGGCCGAGGTCGAGCCCCGGCTCTACGACCGCACGCTGACGGTCAACGGCGTCTCCAAGGCCTATGCGATGACCGGCTGGCGCATCGGCTATGCCGCGGGCCCCGAGCCGCTGATCGCGGCGATGCGCAAGGTGCAGTCGCAATCCACCACCAACCCTTGTTCGATCAGCCAATGGGCCGCGGTCGAAGCGCTCGAGGGACCGCAGGACTTCTTGGCGGAACGCGCGGAGGCCTTCCGGCGGCGGCGCGACCTGGTGGTCGCCGCGCTGAACGACACGCCGCATCTGAGCTGCCCGACGCCCGAGGGCGCCTTCTACGTCTATCCCTCCTGCGCGGGGGCGATCGGGAAGACCAGCGCCGCGGGCACCCATATCGGTGACGACGAGACCTTCGCGCGGGCGCTTCTCGAGGAAGAGGGCGTCGCGGTGGTCTTCGGCGCCGCCTTCGGACTGTCGCCGCACTTCCGGATCAGCTATGCAACCTCGGACGAGGCGCTTACCCAGGCGTGTGAGCGGATTCGCCGGTTCTGCGCAGGATTGAAGTGAGGGCCAGCCATGGCGGGCGATCTTCCCGAGTATTACTTCCGCATCCGCGAGAACGGCGCGCTGGTCTTTCGGATCGACACCGAGAACCGCCAGAGGCGGATCGACATGGACCCGATCGCGGTGGCCAATATCCGCAACGGCGAGATCAAGCCGCAGGGCGACCGGGTCTTGTCGGACGAGGACCTGGCCGAGATCCGCGACTGGATGGACAAGCGCAAGGCGCTCCTGGCGCTGCGCGACATCGACGACATCCACCGGGCGATCGACCACATGAACCTGACGACGCAATGGGCCCAGAGCCGCGCCAGCGACGCGCAGCTCGACGAGGTGACCGACGCGCTGCTCTTGGCGATGCACGACCTGCGCACGGTGCTAGTGCGAAAGAAGGCGGACCGGCTGACGAAGGGATGAGGGGTGGTGTTTGGGCTGGCCGGTGAGGGCCTGCTTTCGGCCCTTAGGCACGCTGCCCACCGTTAGCGAACCCTTGCGCCCGAATAGCACCACAGCCACCGGGCCCGGCCTTCTTCTGATGCAAGCCAATCAGTCTGTCATCAAGAACCACGCTCGCAACACGCGCGTCTTGCGCCCGAACAGCGCCGCAGGCGCCGGGCGCGCGCCGGACCGGCCCCTTGGGCCGGCGCTCCTTGGGGTGGCGTGCTTAGCTTTTCTCTAGTCCTGACCTTGTGGGGATAAAGCGCAAAGCCCAGAGGGTGGCAGCGCCGGCCCCCGGTCCGGCGCGCGCCCTTTGCCTTTCGGGGAGGCGCGGGGTGAGAGGGTGGAAGGGAAGCCCGGGGTGACAAGTTGGTCGGAGCGCCTTGGGTCGGGAACGCTGGTTTATGGGGGGCACGCCAAGCCTGTCGTTCGGCGTGAGCTTCACGTCTCGGCCTGCGCAATCCCTGACCTCGCAGCCAGAGTCCGCCCTCGCATCTCGGACAGCGCGCGCGCCCTCTCGGCCAGCACGCCCCCTCTCGGCCAGGGCGAACCCTCACCGCTCGGCCGGCGCGCCCGTTAATCGGTCCGCTGCGGGCGAGACACTTCGGCCCCTAACCCTCAAGCCAGAACCACCCAGCCCCGACCACCAAACCCACCTCACACCCGCCGCCGCCCAGCCAGCGCCATCCGGCCGGCCAGCAGCACATAGGCCAGCACCAGCGCCAGCGCGGTGCCCACCAGGAACAGCAGGAGCGCGCCGAGGGTGCCCTCCACCGGCATCACCCCAGCCAAGACCCCCGCCAGCGCGCCGGTGACGATCTGCCAGCCCATGGTCAGCGCCAGCCAGCCCAGCACCGCAAAAAACCCGGCGAGATAGCCCAGCCGCGCCCCGCGGCGGCGGAAGCGCAGCCCGCGCCGCACGCTGGCCTTGGCCCGGGCGAAATCCTCTCCGATGGCGATCAGCGCGGGCACCACCAGCAGCACCAGCAGCATCCCGAAGCCCAGCCCGTAGACCAGCGTGATCACCGTGGGCTTCAGGAACTCGGCCTGCGAGGACCCCTCGTACAACAAAGGCGCCAGCCCCAGCACCGTCGTCAGCGTGGTCAGCAGCACCGGCCGCAGCCGGTCCGCGGCGCCGTCAACGATGGCCGGCAGGATGCCCCGCTCGGCGGCATATTCGTCGATCGTGGTCACCAGGACGATGCTGTCGTTGATGATGATCCCGGTCATGCCCAGGAGCCCCACCACCGTGAACATCGACATCGGCACGTCCCAGTGCCAATGCCCGAGGATCGTGCCGACCAGGCCGAAGGGGATGATCGCCATGACCACCAGGGGCCGCGACCAGCTCTCGAAGACCCAGGCGAGCACCAGGAAGATCCCCAGGAGCACCATGACCAGCGCCGCCAGCGCGTCGGCCATGAACTCGTCCTCCTGTTCGGAGAGCCCCGAGAGCCGATAGTCGACCTGCCGCTCGGCGGCGATGCCGGGCAGGATCTCGTCCTCGAGCGCCTGCATGACCTCGGCGGCGCGGGCGGGGTCGTCCTCGGAAAGATCGCCGTTCACCGAGATCAGCCGCACGCCGTTCTCGCGGCGGACCGTGGAAAAGCCCGCCTGCCGCTCGACCTGCACGATGTCGGCCAGCGCCACGTAAGCCCCCTCGGGGGTGCGCAGCTGCATGCGTTCGAGGAAATCGGCGGTCTGCTCGCCCTCGGGCAGCTCCACCCGGATCGCCGCCGAGCGCGGGCCCACCGGGTAGGTCGCGGCCTCGACGCCGCCGAGCCGCGCCCGCAGGGTCTGGCCCAGCGTGTCGATGTCGAAGCCCAGCGCCTGGCCGCGCGCGGTCAGATCGAGGATCAGCTCTTCCTTGTCGTAGGAGAGGTCATCCTCCAGCGCCGAGACCTCGGGGAACTGCGACAGCTCGGTCTTCAGGTCCTCGGCGGCGGCCTTCAGCGTGCTCGCATCGGCGCCGAAGAACTGCACGTCGAGCGCGTCGCCCCCCGGCCCCGAGCGCCAGCCCCGGAAGCTCACCGTCTCGGAGAGCGGGTGCCGCTCGACCCGCTCCTGCAGCTCGCCGACGAACTGGAAGGAGGAATAGGGCCGCAGGTCGGCGGAGATCAGCTCGATCGCGATGGAGCCCAGCTGGTCGGGCTCCTTGTTCTCGGTGCCCGAGAGCCCGCGCCCGGTGTTGCCGCCGATCTCGGAGAGGACGTATTCCACCGGGTTGGCGCCGTGGCGCTCCTCGTATTCGGCGGCCAGCTCCTCGACCGCGCGCTGCATGGCGCGCATCTGCTCGAAACTGTCGGCGCGGTCGGCGCCCGGCGCCATGGCGAAATTGCCGGTCACCGAATCCTGTTCCGGCGCGTTGAAGAAGCGCCAGGGCACATCACCCTTGATCAAGAGCGCGGTCTGCCCGGCCAGCAGCACCACCGTGCCCGCCAGCACCACGTAGCGGCCCGCGATCACCCAGCCCATGAGCGGGCGGAAGAGCCGCTCGCGGGCCCAGCGGAAGCCCCGGTTCACCACACGCGAGGGCGCGTCGTACCAATGCCGCTTGTCGGCATGGCTGAGCGCGTGCCGCATGTGGTTGGGCAGGATCAGGAAGCACTCGACGAGGCTCGCGATCAGCACCGCGATCACGGTGAAGGGGATGTCGGCGATCAGCGAGCCGAAGCGCCCGCCGATCAGCACCAGCCCGAAGAAGGCGATCACCGTGGTCAGCGTGGCGCAGAAGACCGGCAGCGCCATGCGCGCCGCCGCGGTCTCGGCCGCCGCGGCGGGCCCGAGCCCGCGCCGGGCGAGGTGGTCGGAATGTTCACCCACGACGATGGCGTCGTCGACCACGATCCCCAGCGTGATGATCAGCGCGAAAAGCGAGATCATGTTGATCGTGAGCCCGGCCAGATACATGAGCCCGATGGCCGCCAGCATGGCGGTCGGGATGCCCGCGGCCACCCAGAAGGCGATCCGGGCGTTGAGGAACAGAAACAACAGGCAGACCACCAGCCCGAGCCCCATCAGCCCGTTGTCGACCAGGATGTCGAGCCGCCCCGAGATCATGTCGGCCCGCTTGCGGATCAGGTCGATCGAGGCGCCCTCGGGCATCTCGGCCTCGAGCTCGGCGGCGACCTCCTCGACCTCGCGCTGGATGGCGATGGCGTCGCCCCGCGCGGTGCGGTCGACCCGGATCGAGATGGCGGGGTTCTCGCCGACGTAATAGCTGCGCTCGCGGGTCACGCCCTCGACGCGGATGCTGGCGACGTCGCCGACGGTCAGCTTGGTGCCGTCGGGGTTGGAGCGCAGAACGATGGTCTCGATCTCGTCGGCGGCGCGTTTCTCGGTGCCGGTGCGGACCCGGGCGTTGGCGCCCTCGACCTCGCCCGCCGGGTCGGCGTCGACCTCGCCGCCGATCGCCGCGGCGATCTCGCGCAGGGTCACGTCATGGGCGATCAGGCTGGTCGAGGAGACCTCGACCACCGTCTCGGGCGCCGAGAGGCCGCGGATCGTGGTGTTGGTCACCCCTTCGGCGAAAAGCCGGTTCACGAAGATATCGGCGTAATTGGCCAGCTGCTCGGGCGCGATGGGCCCCTGGATCACCACGTCGGTCACCCGGTCGAACCAGGTCGAGCGGCCGATCTCGGGCTCCTCGGCGTCCTCGGGCAGCTGGGTCACGCTGTCGACGGCCTGGCGCACGTCGTTGGTGGCGCGGCCCATGTCCCAGCCGGGCTCGAACTCCAGCTCGATCGCCGCCACCCCCTCGCGCGAGCGGGCGCGGCTCGATTCGACCCCGTCGACCGAGAGAAGCGCCGGTTCGAGAAGCTGCACGATGCCCTGGTCGACATCCTCGGCGCCCGCGCCCTCCCAGGTGACGGTGACGTCGATCTCGTCGATCACCACGTCGGGGAAGAACTGCGCGCGCATGTTCGGCACGGCGAAGGCCCCGGCGGCCAGCATCACCACGAACAGCAGGTTCGCCAGCGTCCGGTGCCGGGTGAAATAGGAAAACAGTCCGAAAAGCGCGCTCGTCCGACCGCCCATGCCCTAGCCCCCGATCCGCGCTTCGAGCCGGGCCACCATGGCCGCGGGCACGCGCGGTTCGCTGAGCTGGGCGAGGATGCGCTCCTTGGCGTCCTCGGGCATCCGGGCATTGCCTTCGACGAAGGCGCGCAGCTTCTCGCGGCGGGCCTCGGAGAGCTCCATCAACTCATCGCCCGCGGGGGCCGCCTCCTCGGCCGCCCCGGCGTCGAGGTCGCGGGTCCGCACCTTGATGCCCGGCCCGAGAAGCGGCGTGCGCTGCGCCACGACCTGCCGCCCGGCGAGGGCCTCGCCCGCAACCAGCACCGCGTCGCCCTGGCGCCGCAGGAGCGTCACATCCGCCTCTTCGAGCCGGTCCTCGGCGCCGACCAGCAGCACCCGGCCGTTGCTGCCGAGCGCGGTGGCGGGCAGGCGCACGACCTGCGAGAGCGGCGGCTCCTCGACCCGGACGGTCACGAAGTCACCCGGCTGGAAGCCCGCCGCCGAGGTCAGCCGCGCGTAGATCAGCCGCCCGGTCTCGCCCTCGGCGACCTGCGGGCTGGCGCGGTCGATCACCCCCTCGGCCACCAGGTCGGTGCCGAAGACATCCAGCGTCGCGCTGACCGGGGCGCGCCGGACCCGGCCGTCATCGCTCAGGAGCCGCGCGAAGCCCTGGGTCGAGACCCGGAAGGCCACCTCCAGCGCATCGGGGTCGATCAGCGTGGCGATCTGTTCGTTGGCCGAGACGAGCCGCCCCTCGACCACCGTCACATCGGCCAGCACGCCCGCGAAGCCCGCGCGGATCTCGGTCTCGGACAGGCGGCGCTCGGCCTCGGCCACGTCCAGTTCGCTGCGGGCGATCACGGTCTCGGCCTGGGCCACCCGGGCCTCGGCATCGGCCAGGGCCTGGCGGCGCTGGATCACCGTGGCGCGCGCCGCCGAGGCCTGCAGCTCGGCGGTCTCCACCGCCGTGGCGCTGCCGACGCCGCGCTCGCGCAGGTCCTCCTGCCGGGCGAAGGCGCGTTCATAAAGCGCCACCTGTTCCTCGGCGGCCTCGAGGTTGGCCCCGGCCAGTTCCACCGCGCGGCGGGCGTCGCGGGCCTCGGCCCGGGCGTCGGTCAGCGCCGAGCGGGCGCGCGCCAGCGCCGCCTCGGCATCGGCGGGGTCGATGCGCGCGAGAAGCTGGCCCTCGGTGACCTCGCCGCCGGCGTCGAAATCCTCGGAGAGCTCGACGATACGCCCCGCTGCCTCGGTGCGGATCTCCAGCGTGCGGCGGCTTTCCACCGCGCCATAGGCGGTCAGGACCGGCACCTCGGTGCCCGGGTTGGCGGTCACGACATTGACCGCGAAGACCCGCTCGCGGCCCTCGGGCATGCGCGGCTCGTCGGCCATGCGGGTCGCCACGGCGCCCTGGATCAGCGTGCCGGCATAGACCAGGAGCCCCAGCGTCGCCGCCAGGAGGAAGAGACCCGTCAGGGAGCGTCGGAGAAAGCGCATTCCACCTCGTTCGCCAGCGCCGCAGAGGCGCGGCCAAGTGTTTCCATCATAGCGCGAGATAGCCGGATGGGAGAAATTTCCAAAGCGCCGCAGGCGGCTCTCACCGGAGTGTTACGTGGGCGGGCCCGGGATCCGTCGCGGGGCGGCGGAATTTTTTGGGTGTCGGTGCGCGGAACGAGCCAGCCCCCCCAAACCCGCGGGCCACACCGCCCCTCCCCCGGAGCCCCGCCGATTGACCAATCCCCCTCCGGCTGTAATGTCGCCGGCAATTGCCCCCACGACCCCGGAGCCGCCATGCCGCCTCTCGACACCGCGCCGACCCTTCTTCTGATCTGGGCCGTGATCGGCTACCTCCTGGGTTCGATCCCCTTCGGCCTGATCGTCACGCGTGGCATGGGGCTTGCCGATCCGCGCGGCATCGGCTCGGGCAACATCGGGGCGACAAACGTCTTGCGCACCGGCTCCAAGGCGGCGGGGGCGGCGACGCTGCTGCTCGACGGGGCCAAGGGCTCGGCCGCGGTGCTGCTGGCGCGCGCGCTCGCGGGCGAGGACGCGGCGCAGATCGCGGCGCTCGCGGCCTTCCTGGGGCATTGCTACCCGGTCTGGCTGGGCTTTCGCGGCGGCAAGGGGGTGGCGACCTTCCTCGGCATCCTGCTGGCGCTCGACTGGGTCGTGGGCGGGCTGGCCTGCGCGATGTGGATCGCGGGCGTGGCGCTGACGCGGATCTCCTCGCTCGGCGCCTTGGTCGCGGCGGCCAGCGCCACGATCTGGATGGTGCTGCTGGCCCGGCCCGAGGCGCTGTTCCTCGGCGCGGTGCTGACGCTGCTGATCTACTGGCGGCACCGGACGAATATTGCGCGGCTGAAAGCCGGGACCGAGCCGAAGATCGGGCAGAAGAGCTAGGCGGCTGCCGGGAGCGTCCTCCCGCCAGGGCGGACGCCCGCAGGCACTCTTCAGGTCGCGTCGAGGAAGGCCCGGACCTCGGCGGCCACCTCCTCGGGATGGGTGATCGGCGCCATGTGACCCGCGCCGGGGATCACCACCTCACGCGCCTCGGGCAGCCGGGCGAGAAGCTCGGCATGGATCTCCGCGAGGATCGGCTCGGTCGTCTCCCCCCGCACCAGAAGCACCGGCAGGGCGCAGGTCTCGAGCCGTCCCGGCGCCAGGAGCCCCGCCGCATCCTCGTTCAGCGTCGCCTGGGTCTCGCCCACGATCCGCATCTGCCGGCCGATCTGCGCCCGGGCGCGGGGGCCCATCTCGTCCCAGGGACGGCCCGCGCCCCAGGTCGCGGTGAAGACCCGTCCCGCGCGGTCGAGGTCATCGGCCTCGACCGCCTCGATCATCGGGCGGCCCGCGGCGCGGCGCGCCTCGAAGAGCTCCGGCGCCCGCGCCCGCGCGGCGGCGAAAAGCACCGGCTCGACCAGCACCATGCGGCGGATCTTGTCGGGGTGATCCTCGGCCAGGCGCAGCGCCACGGTGGCGCCGAAGGAATGGCCGAGAAGCGTGAGGCCCGGCTCCAGGTGCTCGGCGCCGATGGCGGTCACCTGGTCGTGGAAGCTCTCGGGGCCGGGGCCCGTCCAAGGGGCGCTGCGGCCATGGCCGGGCATGTCGGGCGCGGTGATCGCAAGCCGGTCGCCCAGCCGCTCGGCCAGCCCGCCCCAGGCGCCGGAATGGGCCAGCGCGCAATGCAGCGCCAGCGCCGGGGCGCCCTGCCCGCGCGGTGCACCCAGCGTGATGCGATGCACGGCGCCGGTCTTGCCGTCGGCCCCGGCCCCGCCTCCGGTCTCGGCGTCGCGCGGCATCAGAGCCGGCCCGCCAGGTGGTCCTCCAGGTCGGACAGCCGGTCCTGCCCCCAGAAGCGCTCACCGCTGTCGACGACGTAGAAGGGCGCGCCGAAGACGCCGCTGGCCACCGCCTCCTCGAGATTGCGCTCGTAGGTCTCGGCCCCGGCCAGAAGGCCGCTGTCGGCAAGCCCCGGGTCGAAGCCCGCTTCGCTGAGGCAGGCCTTGATCACGTCGTCCTCGGCCACGTCCCTCTCCTCGGCCCAGCAGGCCCGCAGGAGAGCGTGCACCAGCGCGCCCATGTCGCCGCCGCCGGCCTTCTGCGCGGCGATCACCGCGTAGGAGGAAGGCGCCGCGTTGGTCGGCCAATGCGCGGGCTTGAGGTTAAAGGGCAGCCCCGCCTTCTTGGCCTGCCGCGGCAGGTCCTGGGCGCGATACTCCTGCCGCGAGGGGTGCCGGTCCTTGGGCGGGGTGCCCCCGGTGCGGGAAAACAGCGTCACGATGTCGAGCGGCTTGTAGGTGATCGAGGCGCCATGGGCCTCGGCCATCTCCTCGAGCCGTCGCCCTGCGAGATAGGTGAAGGGGGAAATGGTCGCGAAATAGTAGTCGATATGCGGCATATTCAAGGTCCTGGAGGTGTCGCGCTTTCCCGCCGAGCCTAGCCCATGCTAAGGGCGCGGCAATATCGAATCCAAATGGACCGCGCGACACATGCCCACCGTCATCGAACCCAAGCTCATCTCCGGGAACGCCAACCTCGACCTCGCGAAATCCATCGCGCGCCGCATGTCGCTTTACCGGGGCATGTCAGTGGGCCTCGTCGACGCGCGGATCGAGAGGTTCAACGACGCCGAGATCTTCGTCGAGGTCTACGAAAATGTCCGCGGCGAGGACATGTTCATCATCCAGCCGACCTCGAACCCGGCGAACGACAACCTGATGGAACTCTTGATCATGGCCGATGCGCTGCGGCGCTCCTCGGCGGCGCGGATCACCGCGGTGATCCCCTATTTCGGCTATGCCCGCCAGGACCGCCGCACCAAGGCGCGGACCCCGATCACCGCCAAGCTGGTGGCCAACATGATGGTCTCGGCGGGGATCGAGCGGGTGCTGACCATGGATCTGCACGCGGCCCAGATCCAGGGCTTCTTCGACATCCCGGTGGACAACCTCTACGCCTCGCCGATCTTCGCGCTCGACGTGCAGTCGCAGTTCAAGGATTCGATGGACGACCTGATGGTGGTCTCGCCCGACGTCGGCGGCGTGGCGCGGGCGCGGGAGCTCGCCAAGCGCATCAACGCGCCGCTCTCGATCGTCGACAAGCGCCGGGAGAAGGCCGGCGAGGTCGCCGAGATGACCGTGATCGGTGATGTCTCGGGCAAGAAGTGCATCATCGTGGACGACATCTGCGACACCGCCGGGACGCTCTGCAAGGCGGCCGAGGTGCTGATGGACCACGGCGCCACCGAGGTGCATGCCTATATCACCCATGGCGTGCTCTCCGGCCCCGCGGTGGAGCGAATCTCGGCCAGCGTGATGAAATCGCTGGTGGTGACCGATTCGATCGCCGCCACGCCCGAGGCCAAGGGCGCGCCGAACATCCGCGTGGTGCCCACCGCGCCGCTCTTCGCGCAGGCGATCCTGAACATCTGGAACGGCACCTCGGTGTCCTCGCTCTTCGAGCTGGAGACGCTGGGGCCGATCTACGAGGGGATCCTTTAAGAGTAGGGGGTGAGAGGGGGCGCTTCGGTGAAGAGGCGCCCCTTGCGGTAGGCTGTCCGAGGGATGGCCGATGGTCTTCGGGCTTGCCGTTTGGGGCGACGCGCCTCCGCAGGCTGGTTGAGGACTGACCGTCGGTCTTGGGGCTGACCGCGCGCTGAAGTGCGGCGCTCCCCAGCCATCAAACAGTCTCCCCCCATCCCCTTTTGCCAACCGTGCCCAATCCCGCCCCCACTTGCGCCCGAATAGCACCGAAGGTGCCGGGCGCGCGCCGGACCGGCCCGATGGGCCGGCGCTCCTTGGGATGGTGCGCCTAACTCGCCCCTAGCCCTGACCTTGCAGCCATAAAGCGCCCCGCTCGGAGGTCAGCAGCGCCGGCCCCCGGTCCGGCGCGCGCCCTCGGCTCAGACGTCCCAAAACCCTCACTTCCGCCGCAGATGCTCGTCGAGCCGCGGCATGATCTCCACGAAGTTGCAGGGGCGGTGCCGGTAGTCGAGCTGAAGCTTCAGGATCTCGTCCCAGGCGTCCTTGCAGGCGCCGGGGCTGCCGGGCAGCGCGAAGAGATAGGTGCCCGCGGCCACGCCGCCGGTGGCCCGGCTCTGCACCGCCGAGGTGCCGATCTTGGCCATGGAGACATGGGTGAAGACCACCCCGAAGGCGTCGATCTCCTTCTCGTAGACGTCGCGATGCGCCTCGACGGTGACGTCGCGCCCGGTCAGCCCGGTGCCGCCGGTGGAGATCACAACGTCGATGCCGGGATCGGCGCACCAGGACCGCAGCCGCTCGGCGATGGCCTCCCGATCGTCGCGCAGGATCTCGCGGGCGGCGAGCACATGGCCCGCCTCGGCGATCCGCGCGGCCAGCACGTCGCCCGAGCGGTCGTCCTCGGGGCTGCGGGTGTCCGAGACGGTCAGGACCGCGATGCGGACCGGCAGGAACTCGCGGCTCTCGTCGATGCGGCTCATCTGCGGGTCTCCTCGAGCTTGGCCTGCAGGTCCAGAAGATCCGCCCAGCTTTCGCGCTTCATCTGCGGATTGCGCAGGAGATAGGCGGGGTGGAACATCGGCATGACCGGCAGGCCGAGCGCCTCGGTCCAGCGGCCGCGGAGCCGCGTGATGCCGCGTTTGCCCAGCACCGCCGAGGCCGAGATATTGCCCATGATCACCAGCACCTCGGGGGCAGCCAGCGCGACATGGCGCGCGAGGAAGGGATGCATCATGGCGATCTCCTCCTCGGTGGGCTCGCGGTTCTGCGGCGGCCGCCAGGGCAGCACGTTGGTGATGTAGAGGCCCCCCGGCCCCTCGCTCGCGCGGTCGAGGCCGATCGCCGCGAACATCCGGTCGAGAAGACGCCCGGCAGAGCCGACAAAGGGCTTGCCCTGGCGGTCCTCGTCGCGGCCCGGGGCCTCGCCGATCACCATGACGCGGGCCTCGGGGCGGCCGTCGGCGAAGACCAGGTTGCGCGCCCCGCGCTTCAGCTCGCAATGCTCGAAACCGGCCATGGCCTCGCGCAGCGCCGCGAGGTCAGGGGCGGATTTGGCGGCGGCCTCGGCCTCGGCCACCGGGTCCTCCTGGGCCACGGCGCGGCTGGCGCCGGCCACGGCCACAGAGGCCTGCGCGGCGGTCTCCGCCAGCGCCGCCTCGGCCGCGGCGAAGCGGTCGACGGGCGCTTCCGAGATCGTCTCGGTCACGCCCATCTCGTGCTGCCAGGCCAGCATCGCCTGCGCGCTATGCCAATCGAGCGAATCCATCACCGGCGACCTTATCCCCGCCACGCGCCCGGAGGAAAGGCGGGCGACCACCGATGACGCCAAGCCCCCCTTGCTGTGACCGGGGGGCATTCCTATAACGCTGCGACAATCCCCGAAGGGAGCACCCCCCGCCGATGCGTTTCGACCAGCGCCACCTTCTTGGCATCGAGTCCCTGCGGCCCGACGAGATCACCACGCTGCTCGACCTGGCGGATCGCTACGCCACGCTGAACCGCTCGCGGCAGAAGCGCTCGGGGATCCTCTCGGGGCTGACCCAGATCAACATGTTCTTCGAGAACTCGACGCGCACCCAGGCAAGCTTCGAGCTGGCCGGTAAGCGGCTCGGGGCGGATGTGATGTCCATGGCCATGGGCGCCTCCTCGATCAAGAAGGGCGAGACGCTGATCGACACGGCGCTGACGCTGAACGCCATGCATCCCGACCTCCTGGTGGTGCGCCACCCGAACTCGGGCGCGGTCGACCTTCTGGCCCAGAAGGTCAACTGCGCGGTGGTCAACGCCGGCGACGGGCGCCACGAGCATCCGACCCAGGCGCTGCTCGACGCGCTGACCATCCGCCGCGCCAAGGGGAGGCTGCACCGGCTGACCGTGGCGATCTGCGGCGACATCGCGCACAGCCGGGTGGCGCGCTCGAACCTGCTGCTTTTGCACAAGATGGAGAACCGCGTGCGGCTCGTCGGCCCGCCGACGCTCATGCCCGCGGGCATCGAGGACTTCGGCGTCGAGGTCTACCACGACATGGAAGAGGGCCTGCGCGACGCCGACGTGGTGATGATGCTGCGCCTTCAGCGCGAGCGCATGGACGGCGGCTTCATCCCCTCCGAGCGCGAATATTTCTACCGCTACGGGCTCGATGCCGAGAAGCTCTCGGTCGCCAAGCCCGATGCCATCGTCATGCATCCCGGCCCGATGAACCGCGGGGTCGAGATCGACGGCACCATCGCCGACGACATCAACCGCTCGGTGATCCAGGAACAGGTGGAGATGGGCGTGGCCGTGCGCATGGCGGCGCTGGACCTACTGGCGCGCAACCTGCGCGCCCGACCGACGGAGCTGACCGCATGACCAAGATGCAGATCCGCGCCTCCGAGACCGGGGTGACGCGGCTCTTCCATCTCGACCTGCCGCCCGAGGCGGTCGACCGCTTCACCACACAGGCCGGCACCGGGGAATATCCGCTGTCCTACGCGCTTGGCGCGACCAGGCTGCGCCCGAGCCTCGTTGACGTGGTGGCGATCCGCGACCTCGGCAAGATGCCGCTTTCGGCCTATCTGGCCGAGGCCCATGGCGTCACCGGGCCGGAGTTCGCTCAGATGCGCGGCCGCATCGACGGGCTCAAGGGCCATGTGGTGATCCTGCCGAGCCAGGCCTTCGGCGCCACCGGCCAGACGCTGACCGTCTCGAGCCCGCTCAACTGGGTCGGCACCTTCTCCGAACATGCCCCCGAGACCCGCGCCGAGCCGATCAAGACCGAGAGCACCAAGGGCATGGCGCCGCGCTCCGAGGGGCCGGACGACCCGCTGGCGCGGGGCAGCTCGCCGCTTCTGCGGGCGCTGATCATCGTGGTCGGCGCGATGCTGCTCGGCGCCCTGGCCTTCCTGGTGGTGCGCTGATGGCGGGCGCGGACCTCCTGATCACCGGCGCGCGGATCGTCGACCCCGAGGCCGGCACCGTCGAGGACGGCCATGTGCTCATCGAGGACGGGCGCATCTCCGAGATCACCTCGGAGATCGGCCCGCGGTTGACCGAGCGCGTCGCGCCCGAGAACCGCGTCGAGGCGGGCGGCAAGATGCTCGCCCCGGGCATCGTCGACATCGGCGTGAAGGTCTGCGAGCCGGGTGAGCGGCACAAGGAAAGCTACAAGACCGCCGGGGCGGCGGCGGCCGCGGGCGGCGTGACCACGCTGGTCACCCGGCCCGACACCGACCCGGTGATCGACACCCCCGAGGCGCTGGAGTTCATCCGCCGCCGCGGACAGGAGGCCGCGCCGGTGCGCGTCCTGCCCATGGCGGCGCTGACCAAGGGCCGCGCGGGCACCGAGATGACCGAGCTCGGCTTTCTCCTGGATGCCGGCGCCGTGGCCTTCACCGATTGCGACCGGGTGATCGCGGACACGCGGGTGCTGACCCGGGCGCTGACCTATGCGCAGGGCCTGGGCGCGCTGGTCATCGGCCACCCGCAGGAGCCGGGTCTGTCGCGCGGCGCGGCGGCGACCTCGGGCAAGTTCGCCTCGCTGCGCGGGCTGCCTGCGGTCTCGCCCATGGCCGAGCGCATGGGTCTCGATCGCGACATCGCCCTGGTCGAGATGACCGGCGTGCGCTACCACGCCGACCAGATCACCACGATCCGCGCCCTGCCCGCGCTGGAGCGCGCCAAGCGCAACGGCTTCGACGTGACCGCGGGCACCTCGATCCACCACCTGACGCTGAACGAGCTGGACCTCGCGGATTACCGCACCTTCTTCAAGGTCAAGCCGCCGCTGCGCTCCGAGGAGGACCGCCAGGCGGTGATCGAGGCGGTGCGCAGCGGGCTGATCGACACGATCTCCTCGATGCACACGCCGCAGGACGAGGAGAGCAAGCGCCTGCCCTTCGAGGAGGCCGCCTCGGGGGCGGTGGGTCTCGAGACCATGCTGCCGGTGCTGCTGCGGCTCTACCATTCGGGCGAGCTGGAGCTGCCGGCGCTGTTCCGCGCGCTGTCGCTGAACCCCGCCCGGCGGCTGGGGCTCGAGGCCGGCCGCATGGCCAAGGGCGCGCCCGCGGACCTGATGCTCTTCGATCCCGACAAGCCGTTCATTCTGGACCGGTTCAAGCTTCTGTCGAAGTCGAAGAATACCCCCTTCGACAACGCCCGCCTGCAAGGCCGGGTGCTGATGACGCTGGTCGGCGGACGGGTGGTCTACCGGGCAGGGTGACGTGTGGGTGGTGAGGTTTTTTTTTGGGGGGGGGTGCAGTGGTAGGGGCGGCGGTCCCTGTCCTACGGCATCCGGCTTTTCGCCAGCCCCCTTCTCCGCCAACGCCCCCTGGGCACCAGCGCGCCCGCTCCGCCAGCACCCCTCTCCACCAGCACCACCAGAGGGCGCGCGGCGGACCGGGGGCCGGCGCTTCTGAACTTCGAGCGAGGCGCTTTATGGCAGCAAGGTCAGGACTAAAAGATAGTTATGCGCGCCATCCCAAGGAGCGCCGGCCCATCGGGCCGGTCCGGCGCGCGCCCGGCACCTTCGGTGCTGTTCGGGCGCAAGAAAGAGGCGTTGGGTTTCGGCCCGACCGTGGGTTTGGGCGGTGAGAGTTGCGTTGGGCATTTGACTAGGGTGCGGATGACCCGGCGCACAGGCTGGACCAAACCGGAGTGACCTTGGTGCACCGCTGAGGTTGTTAGATGTTCGCCGGTGCAGGCAACTCACACGCTGAGACGCCCGTCTGGAATCAGTTCGAAGTCGCGTTCAGGGACTGGCTAGCGGCTCGTGGCTAGCGTCAGTGCCTTGTGCCCAGTGCCCAGTGCCTAGCGCCTAGCGCCCAGTGCCTAGACCCGAACCCTCACCACCCCACCGCTTCAATACAAATCCCAGTCGTCCTCGCCTTTCAGCTCCCCGATGGCGGTCCAGGTCATGCGGACGCGGGCGACGCGGCTGTCGCCCCAGGTGCGGAAGACCAGGTCGAAGCCCTCGGGGCCGATCCGGTCGGCGGCGAGGTCGGCGCGGATGTTGGCCTCGCTGTCGATGTCCCAGAGCGACAGGCCGACCTGCACCGCCGGGCTGCCGCGGAAGGGCTCGGAGAAGCGCACCCGCTTGCGGCGCTCGCGGGCGCCCTCGCCGGTCCACATCTCGCCGCCGCTGGCGAAATCCGAGAAGACCTCGACCTCGCCCTGGTCGATGCCGATGACGTTGGAATTGAGCCTGCGCATGTCACCCCTGTCCTTGCCGCCCGGGCAGCATAGGGACGCGGGGGCCGGAGGGAAGAGCTCGCCCCGAGGCGGGCCGGTCAGGCGTTAACCTTTTGCAACAGAGCGTGGTCGGTTCGCTGCCAAAGACGGCCCACCTGCCGCAGATGCGGCGCGCGCCCGCCCTGCGCTTGGCGTGGAGCCCTACCCGCCGCGCCAAAGAGCCAAGCCGCACCGGCTCCGATAGCCCAACCGGTCGTCCCACGTCACCCGGAGCCACGCGTGCCGCACCGACATGGCAGGTAACCGCCCTGCCCCGCCGCAGCACCGTTCGCCGCGTCCTCAACCGGCCCGTGCGCGCGTCCCTACCCCGCAGCAGCACCGCTCGCCGCGTCCTCAATCGGCCCGTGCGCGCGTCCCTACCCCGCAGCAGCACCGCTCGCCGCGTCCTCAATCGACCCGTGCGCGCGCCCTGCCCCGCCGCACAGCCCGCCGCGCCTCAACCAGCCTCAACGCCCCACGCGCCTTGCCCCGCCCCACAGCCCGCCGCAGCCTCAACCAGCCTCAACCAGCCTCAACGCCCCAAGCGTCCCGCTTCCGCCCCACCCCAAAAACGCAAAAGGCGCGCCCCGAGGGACGCGCCTTCCGCAATCTTCCAAACCGGCCTCTGGATCAGAGGTTCGGCTGCCGCGTCGACAGGCCGATATGGGTGCCCACGGCGACCATGTCGGCCAGGAGCTTGGCCGCGTCATCGACCGGGCCGGGCTCGTTGACGAAGACTTCCTTGGCCTTGCGGTATTCCGCCTCGGCCTCTTCCACGAGCGTCTCGTAGGTCTCCTGGTCGACGTCGGCCTTGGGCAGCGCGCGCTCGGCCAGGACCGAGAGGCCCTCGCCCAGCTCGGCGAAACCGCCGGTGACGACGAACTCCTGGGTGCCCTTCTGGGTCTCGACCACCAGCACGCCGGGGCGCAGGGTGGTGATCAGCGGCGCATGGTTCGGCATCGCCGTCATGTCGCCATCGGCGCCCGGGATCTGGACCGACACGACCTCTTCCTGCATGAGCCGCCGTTCCGGGCTCACCAGGTCGAACTGCATCGTTTCTGCCATGTGGCTCTCCTCGGTGGCAGGCAGGGTGGGCCGGGCCCACCCTACGCATCAGATGATCAGGCGGCTTCCGACGCCATCTTCTCGGCCTTGGCCTTCACCTCTTCGATGCCGCCGACCATGTAGAAGGCGCCCTCGGGCAGGTGGTCGTATTCGCCGGCCACGACCGCCTTGAAGGACGAGATCGTGTCCTCGAGCGGCACCTGGACGCCGTCCGAACCGGTGAAGACCTTCGCCACGTCGAAGGGCTGCGAGAGGAAACGCTGGATCTTCCGGGCCCGGGCCACGGTCAGCTTGTCCTCTTCCGAGAGCTCGTCCATGCCGAGGATCGCGATGATGTCCTGCAGCGACTTGTAGCGCTGGAGGATCCCCTGCACTTCGCGGGCGACGTTGTAGTGCTCTTCGCCGACGATGCCCGGATCCATCAGGCGCGAGGTCGAGTCGAGCGGGTCCACCGCGGGGTAGATGCCGAGCTCGGAGATCGCGCGGTTAAGAACCGTGGTCGCGTCGAGGTGGGCGAAGGTGGTCGCCGGCGCCGGGTCGGTCAGGTCGTCCGCGGGCACGTAGACCGCCTGGATCGAGGTGATCGAGCCCGACTTGGTCGAGGTGATCCGCTCCTGCATGGCGCCCATGTCGGTCGCCAGGGTCGGCTGGTAGCCCACCGCGGAGGGGATGCGGCCCAGAAGCGCCGACACCTCGGAGCCCGCCTGGGTGAAGCGGAAGATGTTGTCGACGAAGAACAGCACGTCGGTGCCGGACTGGTCGCGGAACTGCTCGGCCAGGGTCAGGCCGGTCAGCGCCACGCGGGCACGCGCCCCCGGAGGCTCGTTCATCTGACCGTAGACCAGGGCCACCTGGCTTTCCGGCAGGTTGTCCGGCTTGATCACGTTGGACTCGACCATCTCGTGATAGAGGTCGTTGCCCTCGCGGGTCCGCTCGCCGACACCGGCGAAGACCGAGAAGCCCGAGTGCACCTTGGCGATGTTGTTGATCAGTTCCATGATCAGAACCGTCTTGCCGACGCCGGCGCCGCCGAAGAGGCCGATCTTGCCGCCCTTGGCGTAGGGCGCCAGCAGGTCGATGACCTTGATGCCGGTGACCAGCACCTCGGATTCGGTCGACTGCTCGTTGAAGACCGGCGCCTCGGCGTGGATCGGACGGTATTCGTCCGAGGTGATCGCCTCGCCCTCGTCGACCGGCTCGCCGACGACGTTGAGGATCCGGCCCAAGGTGGCGTTGCCGACCGGCACGGTGATCGGGCCGTCGGTGTCGGTCACTTCCTGGCCGCGCACGAGGCCCTCGGTGGCGTCCATCGCGATGGTGCGCACGGTGCTTTCGCCCAGGTGCTGCGCCACTTCGAGGACAAGGCGCTTGCCGTTGTTGTCGGTCTCAAGCGCGTTCAGGATCGCGGGCAGGTGGTCGTCGAACTGAACGTCGACGACGGCGCCGATGACCTGAGTCACTTTGCCTTTCGCGTTTGCCATGTTCTGTCTCCGGTTCTTAAAGGGCTTCGGCGCCCGAGATAATTTCGATCAGTTCGTTGGTGATGACCGCCTGACGGGTGCGGTTATACTCGATCGTCAGGTCGTCGATCATCTCGCCGGCGTTGCGCGTCGCGTTGTCCATCGCGCTCATCCGCGCGCCCTGCTCGGAGGCCGCGTTCTCGAGAAGCGCCGCGAAGATCTGCGTCGCCACGCCGCGCGGCAGAAGATCGGCGAGGATTTCCTCTTCCGAAGGCTCGTAGTCGTAGAGCGGGCCGGAACCCTGCTCGTCGCCACCCTCGGTGTCGTAATCCGCCGGGATCACCTGCTGCGCCGTCGGCACCTGGCTCACCACGTTCTGGAACTTCGAATAGAAGATCGTCGCGACGTCGAACTCCTCGGCGTCGAAACGCGCGAGAAGGTCCTTGGCGATGTTCTGCGCGTCCGGGTAGGACAGGCGCTTCACCTCGGACAGATCGACGTGGCCGATCAGCGCGTCGCCCATGTCGCGCTTGAGCTGATCGCGGCCCTTGCGGCCGACGGTCAGGACCTTCACGTCCTTGCCCTCGGCCTTGAGCTTCTTCGCATGCGTGCGCGCCAGCTTCACGATGTTCGTGTTGAAGCCGCCGCACAGACCGCGCTCGGCGGTCATCACGACCAGAAGCTGTTTCTGGTCGCTGCCCGTCCCGCGCAGGAGGCGCGGGGCGCTGTCGCTGTCACCGACCGAGGCCGCGAGCGACCCCATGACGGCGTTGAACCGCTCGGCATAGGGGCGCGCGCTTTCCGCGGCGTCCTGGGCGCGGCGGAGCTTGGCCGCCGCGACCATCTGCATGGCCTTGGTGATCTTCCGGGTCGATTTGACCGAGGAGATCCGGTTCTTGAGGTCCTTGAGATTTGCCACGAGGCAGTCTCCTTACGCGAAGTCGGCGGCGTATTCGTCCAGCACGGCCTTGATCTTGTCGGCCGCCTCGCCCTTCACCTTGGGATCTTCCTTGGTGATCCAGTCCAGCAGGTCCTTGTGCTTGCCACGCAGATGCTGGAGCAGGCCCTGCTCGAAGCGCCCGACCTCGCGGGTCGGGATCTTGTCGAGGTAGCCATTGGTGCCGGCGAAGATGACGCAGACGATCTCGGCGTTGGTCAGCGGCGAATACTGCGGCTGCTTCATCAGCTCGGTGAGACGCTCACCGCGGTTCAGCTGGCGCTGGGTCGCGGCGTCGAGGTCGGAGCCGAACTGCGCGAAGGCCGCCATCTCGCGGTACTGCGCCAGTTCCAGCTTCACCGGGCCCGCGACCGACTTCATCGCCGAGGTCTGGGCCGAGGAGCCGACGCGCGACACCGACAGACCGGTGTTCACCGCCGGGCGGATGCCCTGGTAGAACAGTTCGGTCTCGAGGAAGATCTGGCCGTCGGTGATCGAGATCACGTTGGTCGGAATGAAGGCCGAGACGTCGCCGCCCTGGGTTTCGATGATCGGCAGGGCGGTCAGCGAGCCCGCGCCGTTCTCCTCGTTCATCTTCGCCGAGCGCTCCAGCAGGCGGGAGTGCAGGTAGAAGACGTCGCCCGGGTAGGCTTCGCGGCCCGGCGGGCGGCGCAGCAGCAGCGACATCTGACGGTAGGAGACGGCCTGCTTGGAGAGGTCGTCATAGACCATCAGCGCGTGGCGGCCGTTGTCGCGGAAGTATTCACCCATCGCGGTCGCGGTGTAGGGCGCGAGATACTGCATCGGCGCGGGGTCCGAGGCGGTCGCGGCGACGACGATCGAATATTCGATGGCGCCGGTTTCCTCGAGCTTCTTCACCAGCTGCGCCACGGTCGAGCGCTTCTGGCCGACGGCCACGTAGACGCAGTAGAGCTTCTGGCTCTCGTCGTCGCCCGCGGCTTCGTTGTAGCTCTTCTGGTTGAGCATGGCGTCGAGCGCCACGGCGGTCTTGCCGGTCTGGCGGTCGCCAATGATCAGCTCGCGCTGGCCGCGGCCGATCGGGATCATCGCGTCGATGGCCTTGAGGCCGGTCGCCATGGGCTCGTGGACCGACTTCCGCGGCATGATGCCGGGGGCCTTCACGTCCGCCAGGCGGCGCTCGGCGGATTCGATCGGGCCCTTGCCGTCCAGCGGGTTGCCGAGACCGTCGACCACGCGGCCGAGCAGGGCGTCGCCGACCGGCACGTCCACGATCGCGTTGGTGCGCTTGACGGTGTCGCCTTCCTTGATGTCGCGGTCCGAGCCGAAGATCACGACGCCGACGTTGTCGACCTCGAGGTTCAGCGCCATGCCGCGGATGCCACCCGGGAACTCGACCATCTCGCCGGCCTGGACCTTGTCGAGGCCGTGCACACGGGCGATCCCGTCACCGACCGACAGAACGCGACCCACCTCGGCGACTTCGGCCTCCTGACCGAAGTTCTTGATCTGCTCCTTCAGGATCGCAGAAATTTCGGCTGCTTGGATACCCATTTATCCGACCTCTTTCATTGCATTCTGGAGGGAATGGAGCTTCGAGCGGATCGAGGTATCGATCATCTTCGAGCCCACCTTAACAACAAGACCGCCGATGAGGCTTTCGTCGACGGTCGTCTTGATCTCGACATCACGGCCCACCTGGGCCTTGAGCGTCTGGGCGAGCTTTGCGGACTGTTCGCTCGAAAGCTCGGTCGCCGTGGTCACCTCGGCGGTGACGACGCCCTTGGCTCCCGCGATGCGCTCGCGGAGCTGGGCGATCAGCGCCGGCAGCACGAACAGGCGGCGCTTCGACGCCATGAGGCCCAGCGTGTTCTTCAGCACGTCCATCAGCCCCATCTTGGAAGCGATCGCGGTGATCGCCTTTTCCTGGGTGTCGCGGCTGTAGACCGGGGAATGAATCAGATCGCGCAGGTCGGTGCTGTCCACCAGCGCCTGTGCGAGATCGTCGATGTTGGCTTCGAGCGTGTCGAGCGCGTTTGCCTCCTGGGCGAGGTCGAAGACGGCCGCTGCGTAGCGCTCTGCGATGCCGGAGGAAATCGAAGCTGGTTCAGACACGTCCATCCTTCCGCTATCAAGCCTCCGTGACCCAGCCGCGAGGCGGATCCGGAGGCGTTTTTGTCTCCTGGCGGGGAGCCAGGGCCCTGAAATCAGCGCGGATGTAGCAGAGCAACCCCAACCCCGCAACATGCTAGGCCGGATTTAAGGGCTTGGGCCGGGGTCAAGAAAATCAATAGCTTATCGGCAAAGCACCGCGGGTGCGACCTTCTGCGCCAAGCAATCCGCCCCGGGAAGCCCCTGTTGGGTAACATTTTTTCGAGGAAAAGCGCGCGATTCCCTCCGGGCGGGCCCGGCCTGCGGGTGCCGCGCGCCGCTCAGGCGGGTTTTGCCACCGGCTTGGGCGCCAGGGCCCCCATCGGCGAGGGCGCCCGCTCTCCGACGCCGCGCGGCCGGGGCGGGTAGCGCTTCTTGGCGCGCACCACCATGACGCCGCCCGCCATGATCGCCGGGACAGCCCGGCCGATGCGCTCCCAGAAAGGTCCGGTCTTCATCCAGAAACGCCGGGTCGAGGGCGGCTGATACAGAAGCGAGATGTGATCCTCGGGCAGGAAGTCGTGCCAGGACAAGAGGTTCTCGAGCTGGCTGGCCGAATAGGGCCGCCCGTAGCCGAAGGGCGTCCGGTCCGACCGCGCCCAGAGCCCGGTGCGGTTCGGCACGATGAAGAGCGCCTCGCCCCCCGGCCCCAGCACCCGGTAACATTCGTCGAGCAGCGCCGAGGCGTCCTCGGAGGTCTCGAGCCCGTGCATGACCACCAGCCGGTCGACATGCCCGGTCTCGAGCGGCCATTGCGTCTCGTCGCAAAGAACCGAGACATTGGGCAGGCCCGCGGGCCAGGGGATCACCCCCTGCGGTCCCGGCATCAGCGCCACCACCCGGCGGCTGTCACCGAGAAAGGGCCGCAGGAGCGGCGCGGCGAAGCCGTAGCCCACCACCGTATGGCCATGGGTGTCGGGCCAGGTTGCGCGCACCTCGTCGCGGATGATCTTCTGCGCCGCGCGGCCCAGGGCGTTGCGGTAGTAGAAGTTGCGCAGGTCGCGCACGTCGAGATGCATTGCCGGGCCCCTGCCGCCGTCCTAGCCTTAGTCAAAACCCTGACAAAGACGGAGCCAAAAGGCCATGCCTCTCGATCTCGTCACCGTGCCCTGCCTCTCGGACAACTACGCCTACCTGATCCATGACGCCGAAAGCGGCGCCACCGCCGTGGTGGACGTGCCCGAGGCGGCGCCGATCGCCGCGGCGCTCGAGGCGCGCGGCTGGCAGCTCTCGGAGGTCTGGATCACCCACCACCACGCCGACCACGTCCAAGGGCTCGACGAACTTCTGAAGGGCCGTGAGGTCACCGTGACCGGCTGCGGCGCCGATGCCAGCCGCCTGCCGCCCCTCGACCGCCGCGTCGGCGAGGGCGAGAGCTTCGACTTCGCCGGCGAGGCGGTCCACGTCATGGACGTCTCGGGCCATACGGTGGGCCATATCGCCTTCCACCTGCCGCAAAGCGGGCTCGCCTTCACCGCCGACAGCCTGATGGCGCTTGGCTGCGGGCGGGTCTTCGAGGGCACCATGGAGCAGATGTGGGAGAGCCTGTCGAAACTGGCCCGGCTGCCCGCCGAGACGGTGATCTGCTCGGGCCATGAATACACCACCGCCAACGGCCGCTTCGCGATCACCATTGAACCGGAGAACAAGGCGCTTATTTCTCGTATAGAGGCGGTGGCCGAGGCGCGGGCGAAGGGCGAGCCGACGGTCCCGTCGCGTCTGAGCGATGAACTGGCAACCAACCCCTTCCTGCGGGCGGGTGATGCCCCGGTCCGAGAGGCCCTCGGAATGACGGATGCACCCGCAGCGGAAGTCTTCGCAGAGATCCGGCGACGCAAGGATGCGTTCTGATCTGCCCGCGACCGCGGCGATCACGCTACGCTTCCCCGGAGTTGACCGGGCTCGACCTAGAAAACGCTTGAAGCAATGGGTCAATCGACCGAACCTTGACTTCAAGAGGCAAAGCCGAGGCGGCACGCCCCGGCGTCAATAAGAGGAGCATCGCCGGTGCCTTCATTCTCGAACTCCCTTGAGCAGGCCATCCATGCAGCCCTGGCGCTCGCGAACTCGCGCAGCCACGAGTTCGCGACGCTTGAACACCTCCTCCTGGCGCTCATCGACGAGCCCGACGCGGCCCGCGTGATGAAGGCCTGCGACGTCGACACCGAGGAGCTGCGCACCACGCTGGTGGAATTCATCGACGACGACCTGTCGAACCTCGTGACCGACATCGAGGGCTCCGAGGCCGTGCCGACCGCCGCCTTCCAGCGGGTGATCCAGCGCGCCGCGATTCACGTGCAGTCCTCGGGCCGGACCGAGGTCACCGGCGCCAACGTGCTGGTGGCGATCTTCGCCGAGCGCGAGTCCAATGCCGCCTACTTCCTGCAGGAGCAGGACATGACCCGCTACGACGCGGTGAACTTCATCGCCCACGGCGTGGCGAAGAACCCCGCCTACGGCGAAAGCCGCCCGGTGCAGGGCGCCACCGAAGAGGAAGAGGCCCAGGCCACCGATGCCGGCGGCCCCGCCGACGACGGCAAGGAATCGGCGCTGGCGAAATACTGCGTCGACCTCAACGCCAAGTCCCGCAAGGGCGACGTCGATCCGCTGATCGGCCGCGAAAGCGAGGTCGAGCGCTGCATCCAGGTGCTCTGCCGCCGCCGCAAGAACAACCCGCTCCTGGTGGGTGACCCGGGCGTCGGCAAGACCGCCATCGCCGAGGGCCTGGCGCGCAAGATCGTCAACGGCCAGACCCCCGAGGTGCTGTCCAAGACCACGATCTTCTCGCTCGACATGGGCGCGCTGCTCGCAGGCACCCGCTACCGCGGCGACTTCGAGGAGCGGCTGAAGGCCGTCGTCACCGAGCTCGAGGAACACCCCGACGCGGTGCTCTTCATCGACGAGATCCACACCGTGATCGGCGCCGGCGCCACCTCGGGCGGGGCCATGGATGCCTCCAACCTGCTGAAGCCCGCGCTTCAGGGCGGCAAGCTGCGCACCATGGGCTCCACCACCTACAAGGAGTTCCGCCAGCACTTCGAGAAGGACCGCGCGCTGAGCCGCCGGTTCCAGAAGATCGACGTGAACGAGCCGACGGTCGAGGACAGCGTGAAGATCCTCAAGGGCCTCAAGCCCTACTTCGAGGAACACCACGCGATCAAATACACCAACGACGCGATCAAGACCGCCGTCGAGCTTTCGGCGCGCTACATCAACGACCGCAAGCTGCCCGACAAGGCGATCGACGTGATCGACGAGGCCGGCGCGGCGCAGCATCTGCTGGCCGAGAGCAAGCGGCGCAAGTCGATCGGCACCAAGGAGATCGAGGCCGTCGTCGCCAAGATCGCGCGGATCCCGCCGAAGAACGTCTCGAAGAACGATGCCGAGGTGCTGAAGGACCTCGAGGCGACGCTGAAGCGCGTGGTCTTCGGGCAGGACCAGGCCATCGAGGCGCTGTCCTCGGCGATCAAGCTGGCCCGGGCAGGCCTGCGCGAGCCCGACAAGCCGATCGGCAACTACCTCTTCGCCGGCCCCACCGGCGTCGGCAAGACCGAGGTCGCCAAGCAGCTCTCGGACAGCCTCGGGGTGGAACTCCTGCGCTTCGACATGTCGGAATACATGGAGAAACACGCGGTCTCCCGCCTGATCGGCGCGCCTCCGGGCTATGTCGGCTTCGACCAGGGCGGCCAGCTCACCGACGGGGTGGACCAGCATCCGCACTGCGTGCTCCTGCTCGACGAGATCGAGAAGGCGCACCCGGATGTCTACAACATCCTGTTGCAGGTGATGGACCATGGCACGCTGACCGACCACAACGGCCGGACGGTCGACTTCCGCAACGTGATCCTGATCATGACCTCGAACGCGGGCGCCACCGAACAGGCCAAGGCGGCCATCGGCTTCGGCCGCGACCGCCGCGAGGGCGAGGACACGGCGGCGATCGAGCGGACCTTCACGCCGGAGTTCCGCAACCGCCTGGACGCGGTGATCAGCTTCCAGCCGCTGCCCAAGTCGACGATCCTGCAGGTGGTCGAGAAGTTCGTCCTGCAGCTCGAGGCGCAGCTCCTGGACCGCAATGTCACCATCGAGCTCACCAAGCCCGCCGCCGAATGGCTGGCCGAACGGGGCTACGACGACAAGATGGGCGCGCGCCCCTTGGGCCGCGTGATCCAGGAGCACATCAAGAAGCCGCTGGCCGAGGAGCTTCTGTTCGGCAAGCTCGCCAAGGGCGGCGTGGTCCGCGTCGCGGTCAAGGACGGCGAGCTGGACCTGCAGCTCGACGGCCCCGAGAAACGGCGCCTGTCCTCGAAGAAGCCGCCGCTTCTGACCGCCGAGTGATGCGCGCCGCGCTTGCGGCCCTGATCCTGACGACCTCCGCCGCGCCCGTCGCGGCGGAGGTTTTTTTGTCCTGGCCGGTGGATTGCGCCCTCGGCGAAAGCTGCGTGATCGAGGATTACGTCGACGCCGACCCGGGCCCCGGCCAGCAG
This sequence comes from Roseivivax sp. GX 12232, assembly GCF_021272185.1. Lineage (GTDB taxonomy): Bacteria > Pseudomonadota > Alphaproteobacteria > Rhodobacterales > Rhodobacteraceae > Roseivivax. The sequence goes on along the minus strand of NZ_JAJSEC010000004.1, from coordinate 303,267 downwards.
GATTACACCTGCGGGGTGAAAAGCCGCGACGGCCATTCCGGCACCGACATCGCGCTTCTGACCGAGGCGCAGATGCAGGCGGGCGTCGCGGTCCTCGCCGCCGCGCCGGGCCGGGTGGCGGCGGTGCGCGAGGGGCTGGCCGACCGGCGGCTCACCGACCGGCGCCAGGTGGCCGAGGTGGAATGTGGCAACGGCGTCCGCATCGACCACGGCGGCGGGCTCGAGACGCTTTATTGCCACCTGCGCGCGGGCTCGGTCGCGGTTTCGCCCGGCCAACGCGTCACGCGCGGCGCGGTGCTGGGCCAGATCGGCATGTCGGGGCTGACGAACTTCCCGCATCTGCATTTCACCGTTCTGGACGAGGGCCGCGCCATCGACCCCTTCGCCCCCGAGGCCGAGGAGCGCTGTGGCATAGACGGCCCCTCTCTTTGGCAGGAGCCGCCCGGCTACGACCCTGCGGGGCTTTACACCGCGGGCTTCAGCGACGCGGTGCCCGACCTGCGCGCGGTGCAGGACGGCTCGGCCCGGCGCGCGACCCTGCCCCCCGATGCCGCGCTGGTGCTTTACGGCCATGTCTTCCTGGCCAAACCGGGCGACACGCTCCTGATCCACGCGAGGGGCCCGCAGGGCGCGGTCTTCGCCCAGTCGGTGCTGCTGGATGCGCCCGAGCGGCAGCTCTTCCGCGCCTACGGACGGCGCGCGCCGGCCATGGGCTGGCCCTCGGGGGGCTACCGGGGTGAGGTGCGGCTCATGCGCGGCGAGAGCGTCCTGGCGGTCCGCCAGGCCTTCGTGACGGTGCGCTAGGCCACCTCACTTCTCGGTCAGCTTGAGCTCGATCCGGCGGTTGCGGGCCCGCGCCTCGGGCGTGTCGGCCCGGTCGATCGGCTGGTATTCCCCGAAGCCATTGGCCGAAAGCCGCCCCGGCGCGATGCCCTGCGCCTCGGAGAGGAAGCGCACCACCGACAGCGCCCGCGCCTGGCTCAGCTCCCAGTTGTCGGCGAACTCCGCCCCGGGCAGCAGCGGGCGATCGTCGGTATGCCCGTCGACGCGGATCACCCAGTCGATCTGCTCGGGGATGATGTCCGAGATTTCGCGCAGGATGTCGGCCACCCCGGCGATCTCGCGCCGCCCCAGGGCCGAGAGATCGGCCGAGCCGGGCGCAAAAAGCACCTCGGAGGAGAAGACGAAGCGGTCGCCCTCGATGCGCACGCCCTCGCGGTCGGCCAGGAGGTCGCGCAGCTCGGCGAAGAACTCCGAGCGATAACGCGCGAGGTCCTGGTTCTCGGCCTCGAGCCGGGCCGCGCGCTCCTCTTCGAGCCGCCGGGCCTCTTCCTCGGCCTGCCGCCGGGCGCGTTCCTCGGCGGCGGCGCGGGCCAGCGCGGCGTTGAGCCGCGAGCCGAGGTTGTCGATCTGCACCTGCGCCTCGGCGTCGGCCACCTCGGCGGCATCCAGCGTCGCCTGCAGCGATGCCAGCTGCCGGCGCAGGGCGGCGACCTGCTGGTTCATCACCTCGGTCTCGCGCTCGGCGCTGCTGGCGCGGTCCTGCTCCTCCGAGAGCCTTTCGCGGGCGGCGGCCAGAAGCACCTGCTGGCGCTCGGCCTCGCTCATGGCCTCTTCGGCCTCCGAGGCGGCGGCGACCTGGGCGGCGAGCGCCTGGGCCAGGTCCTCGCGCAGCTCCTCGGCGGTCCGGCCCGCGGCCTCCTCGCCCGAGAGCGCGGCGGCGAGCCGCTGGTTCAGCTCCTCCTCGGCGGCGCGGGCGGCGGCCAGAAGCGTCAGCGTCTCCTCGGCCTCGCGGCGGCGCTCTTCGAGGCGCAGGGTCATGGCGGTCAGCTCGGCATCGGCGGATTCGAGCCGTGCACGCAGCGCCCGGGCGGCCTCGGCCTCGGCGAGCCGCGCGGCCTCTTCCTCGCTCAGCGCCTGGTCCAGCTCCTCGACCTCGCCCGCGAGCCGCGCCACCTGGGCATCCGCATCGGCGTTCTTGTCGCGCAGATCGGCCACCAGCGCCTCGAGCGCCTCGCGCCGGGCGGCGGCGAGCCGCGCCGCCTCGGCTCCGGCGTCGATCTCGTCGCGGGCCTCGGCCAGCGCGAGGTTCAGCGCCTCCTGTTCGCTCAGGAGCTCCTCGCGCGCGGTCTCCAGCTCCTCGCGGGTCGCCAGCAGCTCGGCGATCCGGCCCTCGGCGTCCTCCTGCTCAGACAGAAGCGCCGCCACGCGGTCCTCGAAATCGCCGATCCGGCCCTGCGCCTCGGCCAGGGCCGCGTCCTGCCGCGCCCGTTCCGCCGACAGCGCCGCGATGATGCTTTCCTGTTCGACGATGCGTGTGTCGCGGTCGTCCAGCGTCGATTCCAACTCGCCCAGCCGGGTCTCGAGCGAGCTGTTGCGCCGTTCCGCCATGCCCAGTTCATCGGAAAGCGCGGCGATCTGCTCGCTCAGCGAGGACAGCCGCGTCTCCTGCCCGGTGATCGTCTCGCGCAGGACCGCCTGGATCACCAGGAAGATCGTCAGGACGAACATCAGGACCAGCAGCAGCCCGGTCATCGCGTCCACGAAGCCCGGCCAGATCGAGGCCTGGAACCGCTGACCCGTGCGCCGCGACAGCGCCATGGCTCAGCCCTCCTGCCGGCGGGTCACGCGCTGGGGGCGCACCGGCGTCTCGCCGCCCGGGGCGGGCGCGGACTGGCGGCTCATCTGGCCGATCACCCGGCTCAGCGCGGCCAGGTCGGTGCGGATCTCGGCCATGCTTTCCTGCCGGCCGGCGGACATTTCCTCGAGGATGCGCAGCATCTGCACGTCGATCGAGCGCAGCCGCATCCGGCTTTCCGCGTCGAGCCCGGTCTCTTCCTGGTGCGACAGCGCCTCGATCAGCCGCTCCTGGCCCTCGGCCAGCCGCGCGAAGGTCGCCGCCGAGGGCGAGGAAGCCTCGATCCGCTCGGTCATCCGCTCGACGCTGTCGGCAAGCTGCGCCAGCCGGGTCTCGACATCGCTGCGGTTGTCCTCGGAGCGCAGGTAGAGCTGGCGCATGGTGTCGAGCTGGTCGGCCACCTGTTCCAGCGCCACCGCCGCGCCCGACATCTCGCCCGCGCCCTCGCCGTCGCTGGCCGAGACCCCGATGCGGGTGATCGAGGAGAGCCATTCCTCGAGCTCGCGGTAAAAGCGGTTCTGCCCGTGGCCCGCGAAAAGCTCCAGCAGCCCCACGATCAGCGATCCGGCGAGCCCCAGGAGCGAGGAGGCGAAGGCGATGCCCATGCCGCCGAGCTGCCCCTCGAGCCCGTTCATCAGCCGCGAGAAGACATCGACCCCGGTCTCGCCCTCCTGCGGGGCCAGCCCGCGGATCGTCTCGACCAGCGCCGGCACCGTGGTGGCGAGCCCCCAGAAGGTGCCGAGGAGCCCCAGGAAGATCAGCAGCGAGACGATGTAGCGGGTGATCTCGCGCGCCTCGTCGATCCGCTGGGCGACGGAATCGAGGATCGACCGGGTCGAGGTGGTGGTGATCTTCATCCGCCGCCCGCGCGCCCGCATGAGCTGCGCCAGCGGCGCCAGAAGCTGCGGCGCCCGGCCCGAATGCGCCCCGCCCCGGGCGAAATTCTCGATCCAGCGCACCGAATACATCAGCTGCGCCACCTGCCAGAAGCAGGCCAGCACGCCGAGGATGAAGACAAAAAGGATGAAAGCGTTGAGATAGGGGTTGGCGGTGAAGACCGGCAGCACCGAGGGCAGCGCCATGACCGCGCCGAAGGCCGACAGGCCCAGCACCGCCAGCATCAGGACCACCTGACGCAGCGGTTGGGAGAAATGCGGCTCGGCCTCGAGGTCCGGTTGATCCAAGGGGATCGCTCCTGACGCTGGTTGTTTCGCCCGGACCCTAGACCCTTGCCCGGATCAAGCCAAGTTCTATGCCACCAGCTCGCGCACCCGCTGGTCGAGCCATTGCAGCTCTGCATCGGGAATGCCCAGCTCGCGCAGATGCGCGGCGGTGTTGAACAGATACTCGGTGTTCGGCCCGCGCCCGCCATGGGCCCCGGCGATGATCCCGGCCTGTTCCTCGAGCGGCAGCTCGCAATATTGCCCGTGGTCGGGGTCGATCACATAGACCAGCGCGGTGACCTCGCGCCCGTCGACGAGCTTCAGCGGCAAGAGCCGTTCGAGATAGGCCGCCGAGACCAGCTCGCGTTCGCGCAGGTAGGCCAGGACCTCTTCGCTCTGCCCGGGGGCGGCGGCCAGGGCCAGCCCGTCGCAATAGCTGCCGTGTTCCTCGTCGAGCGCCAGCACCAGCCCCGGGTCCTCGGGGGTGCCGCGGTGATGGATCGAGCGCATGCAGAAGCTGCGCCGGTAGCCATCGAGCCGCGCCGGCACGGTTTCGCTCACTTCAAAGCCCGGATTCCACAGAAGTGATCCGTAACCGAAGACCCAAAGCGTCATGGTTTCTGGTCCTTTTCCTTCACCGGCTCTAAACACGGATCGACTTTGCGGGAAAGGTGGTTGCGCGTGAAACGACTGACAATACTGGTTCTGCTCCTGGCGCTGGCCTGGTCCGGGGTCTGGCTCTGGCAGGCGCGGGCGCTTAGGGCCGAGATCGACGACCGGCTGGCGGCGCTGCGCGCCGAGGGCTGGACCGCCGGGGCCGAGGAGATCGCCCTGCGCGGCTTCCCGAACCGGCTCGACGCGCGATTCACCGACCTGGCGCTGGCGCCGCCCGAGGGCCCGCTCTGGGAGGTGCCGGAGCTGCAGGTCATGCAGCTGGTCTACAACCCCGGCCATGTGATCCTCGCCGCCCGCGGCGAGCAGCGCATCTCGCAAGGCGACACGGTCTATCAGCTTGCCAGCGAGGGCCTGCGCGCCAGCCTGGTCTGGCAGGAGGGCGCGCTCGACCGCGCCAACCTCGAGGCCGGGCGGCTGAGCCTGACCCGCGCCGACCTCGGCGCGCTGCATCTCGCCGATCTGACCGGCGCGCTGCGCCAGGGCCCGAGCGACTGGCAGGCCGCGCTGCAGGCGAGCCCCGTCTCCGGCCCCGAGGCCGCCCCCGGCGCGGCCCGGCTCAGCGCCGACCTGCGGCTCTCCGCCGAGGGTCTGCCCGCGCCGCACCGGCTCACCGCGCTGGAGCTCTCGCGGCTGGCCTATGGCGATGCCGAGGGCGAGCTGATGCTCTCGGGCCCGCTCGAGTTCGACGGCAAGGGCCGCGCCGAGGGCGCGCTGACACTGACTGCCGAGGGCTGGCCCGCGCTGATCGAGGGCGCCCGCCGCGAGGGCGCGCTGCCGCCCGCGGCGCTGTCGCTGACCGAGAACCTGCTTTCGGGCGTGGCGGCCTTCCAGGGCGGCGGCACGACGCTGAGCCTGCCGCTCGACATCGACAAGGGCCAGGTCAAGCTCGGCCCGCTGCCGCTCGGACGGCTGCCCGCCCTGCCCCGCTCCTGAGCGCCGGGGCGGCGCTGGGGCGGCACCGTGGCGAACCACCGCCCCGACGGCGCCGCCGCCTGACCCCGGGTCGCGGCGGCCGAGCCCGCCGCCCCTCTTGCCATGCCCCGCCCCGCGCCCGAGAGTGGGGCCCATGAGCGACAGTTTGGCCCAGCGCATCGCGCAAGAGCGCGACGAGATCATCGCCCTCACCCAGGCGCTTCTGCGCGTGCCGACGCTGAACCCGCCCGGCGCGCATTACCGCGACATCTGCGAGGACATCGCCCGACGGCTCGAGCCGCGCGGCTTCACGGTGCAGATGATCCGCGCCGAGGGCGCCCCGGGCGACAGCGACGCCTATCCGCGCTGGAACATGCTGGCCCGCCGCGAGGGCACGCGCCCCGGCGACTGCCTGCATTTCAACTCGCATATCGACGTGGTCGAGGTCGGCCATGGCTGGACCCGCGACCCCTTCGGCGCGGAACTGGAGGGCGACCGGATCTACGGCCGCGGCGCCTGCGACATGAAGGGCGGGCTCGCCGCCTCGATCATCGCGGTCGAGGCCTTCCTCGAGGAACACCCCGATTTCGCCGGGGCCATCGAGATCTCCGCCACCGGCGACGAGGAATCGGGCGGCTACGGCGGCGTCGCGCATCTCGCGCGCGAAGGCTGGTTCAACCCCGCGCGGGTGCAGCATGTCATCATCCCCGAGCCGCTCGGCAAGGACCGGATCTGCCTCGGCCACCGCGGCGGCTGGTGGGCCGAGATCGAGACCAAGGGCGAGATCGCCCATGGCTCCATGCCCTTCCTCGGCGATTGCGCGGTGCGCCACATGGGCGCGGTGCTGGACGCCTTCGAGCGCGACCTCTTCCCTGCCCTCGCCGCGCGCCGCACCGAGATGCCGGTGATCCCCGACGGGGCGCGCAATTCCACCATGAACATCAACGCGATCCACGGCGGCCAGCCCGAGGAGCCCGAAGGCAGCACCGCGCTGCCGGTGCACTGCGTGCCCGACAGCTGCCGGATCACCGTCGACCGCCGCTTCCTGATCGAAGAGGGCGTGGAGGCGGTCGAGGCCGAGATGCGCGGCCTCCTTGAGGGGCTGAAGGCCGAGCGCCCGCGCTTCGACTACGACCTGCGCGAGATCAACCGCGTGCTGCCCTCGATGACCGCGCCCGAGGCGCCGGTGGTCACCACTCTCGAGGCCGCCATCGCCGAGACCCTCGGCGGCCCCGCCCAGCACGTCGCCTCGCCCGGCAGCTACGACCAGAAGCACATCGACCGGATCGGGCGGCTGAAGAACTGCGTGGCCTATGGTCCGGGCATCCTCGAGCTGGCCCATAAGCCCGACGAATGGATCGGCGTGACCGACATGCTCGACAGCGCCCGCGTCATGGCCCGGGTGATGCAGAAACTGCTGCTGCCCGGCTGACCGCGCCGGGTGAAGGCGCCCGCGACCGGATCTAAGTCCGCGCCCGGCGCCGCCTCCAGTCGCCATAAGGCGCCCGCGCCGCCGGGCGCCTCGCGCGACGCGCCACGCATGACGCCAACGAAAGCCCCGCAAAGCCGCGCCCGGCTCCGTCTCCAATCCTCACATGGCGCGGCGTCCCTTGAGTGCCGCGCCGCCCTCCCAGAGGCCCAGACCACCAAGCGCCTCCCCGATCCCTTCCTCAAGCGCCCTGCCTGCTCCCGACCCAAGGCCCCCACACCACACCCTCCCCCGGCGTGCCGTCCTTCAACGCCCCGGACCCGACACCAGCAACCAACGCCTGAACCAAGCCCAAACAAGCACCACCCCCCCCTGCTTCAGCTTGGCAAAAATACCTCGGGGAGCGCGAGGGGCTGGCCCCTCGCTCCCGCCCGCGCCACCAGCCCCTTACGCAAGACTATCGCGGAACGTCGGCAAGAGGTCCCCGTCAGAACCCTCGGCCTCCCAGACCCCCCGCGCGATCGCCCGCGCCATGACCACCGCGCCCGCGTGGCCCAGCGCCGAGAGCTCCAGCGCCGGGTCGGAGAGCGCCCGCGCGCCGGTCGCCGCGGCGAAGACCAGGTCGCCGTCCATGGGCGAATGCGCGGGCTGGATCGCGCGGGCGAGCCCGTCGTGGGCCGCGACCGCCAACCGGTGGCACTGCGCCTTGTCGAGCGCGGCATCGGTCGCCACCACGCCGATGGTGGTGTTGGAAAGCCCCGCCATGGCGGCGAGCTTCTTCGAGGGTGGCGGCGGCCGGTAGCCTTGCGCCGGGTCCGGCCCGAGCCCGCCGAACTCCGCGCCGATCTCGAAGGGGGCGGCGTGGAAATGCCGGCCCGAGGCGGTGGTCACGCAGCCCATGGGGTTCACCGCGACCAGTGCCGCCACCGTCACGCCGTTCTCCAGGACCAACGAGGCCGAGCCGAGCCCGCCTTTCACCTGCGCGGTCTGCGCGCCCATGCCCGCGCCCTGGCTGCCGAGCGCAAACTCCGCCCCCGCCGCCTCCAGCGCCGCGCGGCCGAGCGCAGGATAGGGGTTCTCGCCCCAGGCCTTGTCGCCGCCATTCAGCAGGTCGAAAAGGATCGCCGCGGGCACGATGGGCACCCGCGCCGAGAGCACCGGGAAGCCGCGGCCGGCCTCGGCCAGGGCGTCCATCACCCCCTGTGCGGCGGCGAGCCCGAAGGCCGAGCCGCCCGAGAGCACCAGCGCATCGGCCCCGGGCGCGGTCTTGTCGGGGGCCAGAAGGTCGGTCTCGCGGGTGCCGGGCGCGCCGCCCTGGACGGAGACCGAGGCGGTGAAGGGCTCATCCCCGGTCAGCACCGTGACCCCCGATTTCAACCGCGCGTCGCCGGCGTTGCCGACCCTCAGCCCCTGGATGTCGGTGATCAGGTTGCGGGGCCCCGGGCGGGGGTCAGATACAGCGGCCACCATCCACCTCCAGCGCGGTTCCGGTGATCATCGCGGCCTCGTCCGAGGCCAGGAAAAGCGCCGCATTGGCCAGGTCGCCCGGCGTCGAGAAGCGCCCCAGCGGGATGGTCGCGAGGAACTTCGCGCGCATCTCCGGCGTGTCCTCGCCGAGGAAGGAGGCCAGAAGCGGCGTCTCGCCCGCGACCGGGCAGAGCGCGTTCACCCGCACCCCGAAGGGCGCCAGCTCCACCGCCATGGTCTTGGTCGCGGTCACCATCCAGCCCTTCGAGGCGTTGTACCAGTTGAGCTTCGGGCGCGGCGAGAGCCCCGCGGTCGAGGCGACGTTCACGATGGCGCCCCGGCCCGCCGCCTTCATCGCGGGCACCAGCGCCCGGGCGGTCAGATAGACCGACTTGCAGTTGACCGCGAAGACCCGGTCGAACTCGGCCTCGGAGACCTCCTCGAGCGGGGTCGGCATATGCGTCACCCCGGCGTTGTTCACCAGGAGGTCGACCCCGCCCATGACCTCCTGGGCGCGGCGGGCCATGGCCTCGACCGAGGGGCCCGAGCCCACGTCGGCGCGGGCGGCCAGCCCGCCGATCTCCTCGGCGACGGCGCGGGCGGCCTCCTCGTTGATGTCGGCGACCATGACCCTCGCGCCCTCGGCGGCGAAGCGCCGGGCGATGCCCGCGCCGAAACCCGAGCCGCCGCCGGTCACGATGGCGCGTTTTCCCTCAAGTCGCATGGATCTCCTCTCCTGCCGCCAGATCCGCGGGCAAGACCGGCGCGGCGGCAATCAGCTCCTGGGTATAGGCGTGGCGCGGGCGCGCCAGGACCTCCTCGGTGGGCCCTTCCTCGACGATCTCGCCGCGCCGCAGGACCAGGACGCGGGTGGTGATCCCGCGCACCACCGAAAGGTCGTGCGAGATGAAGAGGTAGGCAAGCCCGTAGTCCTCGGAGAGCCGGGCGATCAGGTCGAGGATGCGCGCCCGCACCCGCACGTCGAGCGCCGAGACCGCCTCGTCGAAGACGATGAAGCGCGGCCGCGTGATCAGCGCCCGGGCGATGGCGATGCGCTGGCGCTGCCCGCCCGAGAACTCGTGGATGTGCCGCGCGGCGTCCCGGCCCGAGAGGCCCACGGCTTCCAGCGCCTCGGCCACGGCGGCCTCGCGCTCGGGCCCTTTGGGCGCGCCGGGCATCAGGTGGAAGGGCTCGGCCACCAGCCGACCGACGCGGTGGCGCGGGTTGAAGCTGCCGTAGGGGTCCTGGAAGACCACCTGCATCTGCGCCCGGGTCTCGGGCGGGGTGGCGCGGGCCGAGACCGGCACGCCGCCCAGGGTGACGCCGCCCGCCTCGGGTGCCTCGAGCCCCAGGAGCGCCCGGGTCAGCGTCGACTTCCCCGAGCCCGATTCGCCCACGAGCCCCACCCGCTCGCCGGCGCGGATGCCGAAGCCCACCTCGGAAAGCGCCCGGAAGCGCGGGCGTGGTGCGAAGAGCCTCTTGCGCGGCAGCGCGTAGGACTGCGAGAGCTTCGAGACCTCGAGAAGCGGCGGGCCGGGCGGGCGCGGCGCCAGTGCCGCGCGGTGCCGGGAGGCCGCGAAGAGCGCCCGGGTATAGGCGTGGCGCTGCGCGGCGAAGACCTCGCCGGTGGGCCCGGTCTCGACGATCTCGCCGCGGTTCATCACCGCGATCCGGTCGGCCAGCCCGTGCACAACCGCCAGGTCGTGGGTGATGAGCAGAAGGCCCATGCCCTCCTCCCGGGCGAGCCGGCGCAACAACTCGAGGATGCGCGCCTGGGTCGTCACGTCCAGCGCGGTCGTCGGCTCGTCGGCGATCAGGAGCTTGGGGCGCAGCACGGTCGCCATGGCGATCACCACGCGCTGGCGCTGCCCGCCGGAAAGCTCGTGCGGGAAGCGCGACAGCGGGATCTCGGACAGCCCCACCCGGTCGAGCGCGGCGCGCGCCAGGGTCTCGGCCTCGCCGCGCCCAAGCGGGCGGTGCAGCCGCGCGGTCTCGGCCACCTGCCGCCCGATGGGCTGGACCGGGTTCAGCGCGGTCATCGGCTCCTGGAAGACCATGCCCATGGTCGCGCCGCGCAGCGCGCAGAGCGCCTTTTCCGAGCGCCCCGTGACCTCGGCCCCGTCGACCGAGATGCGCCCGGTCACCCCCGCCACCCGGGGCAGGAGCCCCATGACCGCCAGCGCCGTCATCGACTTGCCCGAGCCGCTCTCGCCGGTCAGGGCAAGGATCTCTCCGGGCGCGATCTCGAGCGAGACATCGCGCAGGATCGGCCCGCCGATGGCCACCGAGAGCTCTTCGATCGACAGGACGCTCATGCCCGCACCTCGCGCAGCTTCGGGTCGAGCGCATCGCGCAGCCCGTCGCCCAGGAGGTTCAGCCCGAGCACGCTGAAGACGATGGCGAGCCCCGGCATCAGCGCCACATGCGGCGCCAGCGCCACCATGGTCTGCGCATCGGCCAGCATCCGCCCCCAGGAGGGCACCGGCGGCTGCGCGCCGAGCCCCACGTAGGAGAGCCCCGCCTCGGCCAGGATGCCCAGCGAGAACTGGATGGTGCCCTGCACGATCAGGAGGTTGGTGACATTGGGCAGGATATGTTCGACGGAGATCCGCACCCGCCCCTTGCCCGCGACGCGCGCGGCCATGATGAACTCCCGCGCCCAGAGCGCCAGCGCCGCGCCGCGCGTCAGCCGCGCGAAGACCGGCACGTTGAAAATGCCGATGGCGATGATCGCGTTCAGCGCCGAGGGCCCGGCGATGGCGGTGATCAGGATCGCGATGACCAGGCTCGGGAAGGCGAAGACAAGGTCGTTGCCGCGCATGATGACCTCGTCGAGCCAGCCGCCGTGCCGCGCGGCGGCGGCGAGGCCCAGGGGCACGCCGAGTCCCATGCCGATCCCCACCGCGACCAGCGCCACCGCCAGCGAGGTCCGCGCGCCGACCATGAGCATCGACAGGATGTCCCGCCCGAAGTGGTCAGTGCCCAGCAGATGCGCCCCGCTCGGCGCCTTCAGCCGGTCGGCGATGGCCATGCCGTCGACCGCATAGGGCGTCCAGAGATAGGACAGAAGGGCCGCGACCACGAAGACGAGGCTCAGCGCCGCCCCGGGGGCCAGCCTGCGGATCATGCCCGCCGCCTCAGCCGCGGGTCGACGGCGGCATAGGCCATGTCGGTCAGGAAGGTCACCAGGATCACCGCGAAGACCAGGAGCATGACCACGCTCTCCACGACGATCAGGTCGCGCTGCGAGATCGCCTGGAAGATCAGCCGCCCGAGGCCCGGCAGGAAGAAGACCTGCTCGATGATGATCGCGCCGGCCAGCAGGAAGGAGAACTGCAGGCCGAGGATCGTCAGCACCGGGATCAGCGCGTTGCGCACCCCGTGCCGCCAGAGCGCCTGGGCGCGGGTCAGCCCCTTGGCCCGCGCGGTGCGCATGAAGTCCTCGGCCAGGATGTCGATCAGCGCCGAGCGCATGACCCGCGCGAGGATCGCCGCCTGCGGCAGCGCCAGCGCCACCGCCGGCAGGGTCAGCGCCTTGAGGGCGGCGCCGGGATCCTCCCAGCCCGGGAAGCCGCCGGCGGAGAACCAGCCGAGGTTGATCGCGAAGAGCAGCACAAGCAGCATGGCGAACCAGAAGTTCGGCACCGCGATGCCGAGCTGCGTCGCCCCCATGACCGCGAAATCCCCCGCCTCGCCGCGCCGCGAGGCCGCCAGGAGCGCCGCCGGAAAGGCCAGCGCGGTCGACAGCACCAGCGCGTAGAGCGCCAGCGGCAGCGAGATCCAGAGCCGGTCCATGACCATCTCCGAGACCGGCGTGCGATAGGTGTAGGACATGCCGAAATCGCCGGTCACCATGCCGCCGACCCAGGCCAGGTAGCGTTGCCATTTCGGCAGGTCGAGCCCCAGCTCGGCGCGCAGCGCCGCCACCGTGTCGGGCTGGGCGTTGATGCCCAGCATGAAGCTGGCCGGATCGCCGGGCGCCACCTCGACCACCAGGAAGATGACCAGCGAGGCGACGACAAGCGACAGGCCGAGCGAGACCAGGCGGCGAAGGGCATATGCCAGCATGGGGGGCAGGTTAGGGCCGCCGGACCCGAGGGTCCAGCGGCGCGCGGGCCGGGCCGATCACTCGGCCCAGCTGACCCCGGCCAGCGGATTGGCCTGGGTCGGCTGGTTCTGCCAGAGCCCCTTCAGCCGCGCGTCGGCGACGGTCGGGAAGGCGAGCTGGAAGAGGTAGCCGTTGACGTGATCCTCGGCGATCATGCGCTGCGCCTCGGCCAGGAGGTCCGAGCGGTCGCCCGCGTCGGTGGTCCCGGTCAGCTCGGTCATCAGCGCCTGGAAGTCGGGGTTGTCATACTGGAAGTAGTAATCCGGCCGGGCGTAGATGCCGATGTCCATGGGCTCGGTGTGGCTGACGATGGTGAGCCCGTAATCCTTGCCGCGGAAGACCTCCTCGAGCCATTGCGCCCATTCGAGATTGGTGATCTCGGTCTCGATGCCGACCTCGCGCAGCTGCGCGGCGATGATCTCGCCGCCGCGCCGCGCGTAGGAGGGCGGCGGCAGCTTCAGCGTGGTCGAGAAGCCCTCGCCGTAGCCCGCGTCCGCCAGCATCTGCCGCGCCACCTCGGGGTCATGCGGCGAGAGGTCGGTCAGATCGACGTAATCGGGGTGATGCGGCGCGAAATGCGTGCCGATCGGCGTGCCCTGGCCGAACATCGCGCCGTCGATGATCGCCTGGCGGTCGATGGCATGGGCCACGGCCTCGCGCACGGCGGGGTCGTCGAAGGGCTCCTGGCCGTTGTTCATCGCCAGGATCGTCTCGCCCTCGGTCGAGCCCATGAGCACCTGGAAGCGCGGATCGACCTCGAACTGGGCGATGTTCTCGGGCGCGGGGAAGCCCGCGAAGGCGTCGATGTCCTGGGCCATCATCGCCGCGAAGGCCGCGGTCGGATCGGAGATGAACTTGAAGGTCGCGGCCTCCAGCGCCGGGGCCGGGCCCCAGTAGTCCGCGTAGCGGGTCAGCTCCACCCGGTCGCCCTGCACCCATTCGGAGAAGGCGAAGGGCCCGGTGCCCACGGGGCTCTGCTTGATGCCTTCGATGGTCTCGGGCGCCACGATCACCGCGTCGCCCCAGGCCAGGTTGAACAGGAAGCTGCCGTCGGGCTGGGCCAGGGTGATCTCGACCGTGGCCGGATCGACCACGCTGACCTCGGAGATGCCCTCGAACAGCGCCTTCTGGGCGTTCACGCTGTCCTCGGCGCGGGCCCGGTCGAGCGAGAACTTCACGTCCTCGGCGTCGAAGGCGCTGCCGTCGTGGAAGCGCACGCCCTCGCGCAGGGTGAAGGTATAGGTCGTCCCGTCCTCGGAAATCTCCCAGCTTTCGGCCAGCGCCGGCTCGACCGAGCCGTCGGCGGCAAAGCGGGTCAGCCCTTCGAAGACGTTGGAATAAAGCACGCTGTCGATGGCCCCGGCCGCGGCGGAGGTCGGATCGAGATGCGGCGGCTCGAGCTGGATCGCCAGCGTCAGATCGCTCTGCTGCGCGAGAGCCGGCGTCGCGACGAACGCAAGCGCGGTCAGGGTGCGACGGAACATGGGGGCAACCTCCTTGCCGTGACGGATGGCCCCCATGTTTCAGCCATTCGACGCGACGATCAAGCGCCGAGATCGCAATGCCGCCTAGGCGTTCGGGACACCAGGTGATAAGGCGCGTCGCGACACGGCTTTACCCCGAAAGGAGACGAGGTTGAGCGCCACCGGACGGAAGACCGCCCCGCTGCCCGACGACATCCGCGCCATGAAGGGCTCGGATCCGATCGTCAGCCTGACCGCCTATACCACGCCCATGGCCCGGATGATGGACGCCCATTGCGACCTCGTGCTGGTCGGCGACAGCGTCGGCATGGTGCTGCACGGGCTGCCCTCGACGCTGGGGGTGACGATGGAGATGATGATCCTGCACGGCCAGGCGGTGCGCCGCGGGCTCGAGCGCGCGATGATGGTCATCGACATGCCCTTCGGCTCCTACGAGGAAAGCCCCGAGCAGGCCTTCCGCAACGCCCGGCGGCTCATGGCCGAAACCGGCGCGGGCGCGGTGAAGCTCGAGGGCGGCACCGAGATGGCCGAGACGATCCGCTTCCTCGTGGCGCGCGGGGTGCCGGTCATGGCCCATATCGGGCTGACGCCGCAGTCGATGAACACGCTGGGCGGCTACAAGGTGCAGGGCCGGGGCCAGGCCGGCGACGGGCTGCTGTCGGACGCCCGCGCCGTGGCCGCTGCCGGGGCCTTTGCGGTGGTCCTCGAGAAGGTGCCGCAGAGCCTCGCCGACCGGATCACCGCCGAGGTCGCGATCCCGACCATCGGCATCGGCGCCTCGGCGGGCTGCGACGGGCAGGTGCTGGTGGTCGACGACATGCTGGGGCTCTTCACCGCCTTCAAGCCGAAGTTCGTGAAACGCTTCGCCACGCTCGGCGAGGACGGCGAGGCCGCCATCGCCGCCTATGCCGCCGAGGTCCGCGCCCGCAGCTTCCCCGGCCCCGAGCATGTCTTCGGCGACGACGCCCCGGAGCGCGGCTGATGGCGGCAGCGATCCTGCGCCGCAAGGCCGAGCTGCGCGCCGCCGTGGCGGGCTGGCGCCAGGCCGGCGAAAGCATCGGCGTGGTGCCGACCATGGGCGCCCTGCACGAGGGGCACCTGAGCCTGGTCGCCGCCGCGAAATCCGCCTGCGACCGGGTGATCGTGACGATCTTCGTCAATCCCCGGCAGTTCAACAACGCCAGCGACCTGGCGAAATACCCCCGCACCGAGGAGGCCGACGCCGAGGCCCTGGCGCCCTACGGCGTCGATGCGCTCTATGTGCCCGAGCCGGGCGAGATCTACCCCGAGGGTTTCGCCACCACAGTCTCGGTCGCGGGGCTGACGGATGTGCTCTGCGGCGCGCATCGGCCCGGGCATTTCGACGGGGTCGCCACGGTGGTCTCGAAGCTCTTCCTGCAAAGCGGCGCCGACCGCGCCTTCTTCGGGGAAAAGGACTACCAGCAGCTGCAGGTGGTGCGCCGGATGGCCGCCGACCTCGACCTGCCAATCGAGGTTAAGGGCTGCCCCACCGTGCGCGAGCCCGACGGGCTGGCGATGTCCTCGCGGAACCTCAGACTCGACGCGGCGGCGCGGGCCGCGGCGGCCGCCCTGCCCCACACCATGGGGGCCATGGCCGCGGCGCTGCGCGATGGCGATACCGCGAGCGTGGCCGGGGCGGCGGCGCGGGCGGATCTTGCCGCGGCGGGCTTCGCGGAGGTGGAATATCTCGAGCTGCGCGCCAGCGGCGATCTGCGGCTGATGGAGCGCCCCGAGGCGCCCGCGCGGCTTTTCGCCGCCGCCTGGATCGGCGGCGTGCGGCTGATCGACAACATCGAGGTGTGAGACCGGGGTCTGGGGCGGCTCGGGACGGGGCGCGACAGCCTGATCGGTGCCGCGCCGGCGGATCGACCGGACCGCGCCCCTGAGCCCCCCCCCGCGCCTAGCGCAGCTTCGGCGGCTTCTCCGGGTCCGAGCCCGGGGCCTGCACCTCGGCGCGGGTCTCCTCCGCTTCCGGCTCGGGCAGGTCGAAGCGCAGCCCGACCCGCGCCAGCCGGGCGGTGAAGGCATCCGCATCGTCAAGGAAGACCACGTCCAGCGCCCCCGCCTCGATGCCCGAGAAGACCAGCGCCTCGTTCACCGCGCGCGCCAGCGGCCCCTCGGCACCCTCGCGCGCGCCGGTGATGCCCAGCATGTGCCCGTGGCTGCCGTCGTCGTAGCGCACCGCGGCCAGGTAGGCGCGCCGCGCCAGCCCTGCCGCCCGGCCAAGCTTGCCGTCGAGCGCGGTCAGCAGCGCCTCGGGCACATTGCCCGGCGCCAGGAGCTCCTCGGGCCGGGCGCTGGCCTCTGCGGGCCCCTGCCCCAGCGTCTCGGCCAGCCAGGCCACCGCGTCGGGCGGGATCAGATAGGCCGAGGGCGCCACGTCGAGGTTCAGCCCCAGACCCGCGCCCTGCCCCGCGAGCATCCCCGCGATCACCCGCCCCGGCAGCGCCGCATAAGGCGCGGGCTTGCCCAGGAAGGCCGCGAGCCGCGCGTCGCTGTCGAAGACCAGGAGGTAAGAGATGCCCTCGACCTCGAAGACCTCCGGGTCGAGCGTCTCGCCCTCGGGCTCGCGGCTCAGCAGCAGGAGCAGCTCGGTATCGGCGAGCCGCTCGTAGAAGCGCAGCCGCGCGGCGTCATCCTCGGGCGCGGCCTCCATCGCCCGGTAGGCGGTATCAAGCGGGGTGTCTGTATCCATGCCGCCGAGGTAGAGGGCGCGGGGCCCGCAGGCAAGGCGAAGGCGTGGCGGGGAGGGCCTGGGGCGGCGCCCACAGGCAAGGTATGGGCGTGGCGGGGAGAGCCTTGGGCGGCGCCCACAGGCAAGGAAAGGGCGTGCCGGGGAGGGCCTGTAGCGCGAAGACCCGAGGGCGTCACCGAGCGATGCACCCCGCCGAGCCCCGCCCCCTCAGCGCAGCGCTTCACCCATGGCGGCGCGCAGGGCGGGCAGCACCTCGGCTTCGAACCAGGGGTTCTTCTTCAGCCAGGCGGTGTTGCGCCAGGAGGGATGCGGCAGCACGAAGGTGCCCGGCGCATGGGCGCGCCAGTTGCGCACCGTCTCGGTCACGCCGCTCCGCACACCAAGGTGGTAGCGGTGCGCATAGCCCCCGACCAGCACCCTGAGCCGCACCTGCGACAGCTCCGCCATGACCCTATCGTGCCAGGTCTCGCCGCAGACCTTCGGCGGCGGCAGGTCCGCGCCCTTGGCGTCGTAGCCCGGAAAGCAGAAGGCCATGGGCACCACGGCAATCCGGCGGGTGTCGTAGAAGGTCTCGGGCCCGATCCCCAGCCAGTCGCGCAGCCGGTCGCCCGAGGGGTCGTCGAAAGGCTTGCCCGACTTGTGCACCCGCAGCCCCGGCGCCTGCCCGGCGATCAGGACCCGGGCCGAAGGCGCGAACCAGGCGACCGGGCGCGGGGCATGGGCGGTCTCCGTCTCGGCGAACCGCGGCGCGCAGATGCGGCAGGCGCGGATCTCCTCGGCGAGGCTCATCCCGCCAGCGCCCCGGGCACCACCAGCCGGGTGGCATAGGTGATCCGTCCCGCGATCCAGCGCAGGTCTGCGCGCGAGACGGCGACGCAACCCTCGGTCGGATAGCCCGGGCGGCGCCACTGGTGCAGGAAGATCGCCGAGCCGCGCCCGGCCTCGGCGCGGGGCCAGTTCCAGTCGGTCAGGATCACCGTGTCATAGAGCGGATCGGCCCGCGCCAGCCGCTCGTGGCTGACCGCATAGGGCGCCCGCACCATGGTGTTGTAGTCCTCGTCCCTGGCGTCGTCGGACCAGAGGTCGCCCGGCCCGATCGGCAGCGCCCAATCGGCGGGCGGGGCGATGCGGTCGGCGCGGTAGAGCATGCCGACGATCCGGTGCACCCCCGCGGGCGTCGCCCCGTCGCCCTCGCGCTTGTCGCGGGTCACCCCGCCGCGGCCGAGCGCGCAGGGGATCTGCCGCCCGAAGAAGCGCAGGCCCCGGGGCGTGACCACCAGGTCTTCGGGGCGCGGGGTCACGCCGCCGCCTCGCGGGTGATCCGCGACATGGCCTCGGCGGCGATCTCGAAGGAGCGCAGCCGCGCGCCGTGGTCGTGGATCTGGCCTGTCAGGATCACCTCGTCGGGCTGGTGCCGGGCGATCAGCTCGGAGAGCTGCGCCTCGACCTGCGCGGGCGTGCCGGTGGCCGAGACGCTGAGCGCCGCGTCGACCTGCGCCCGCGCGCCCGCCGGGATCACCGCGTCGATGTCATCGACCGGCGCGGGCATCTTGCCCGGCCGCCCGAGCCGCAGCCGGTAGAAGGCCTGCTGCATCGAGGTCTTGAGCCGCAGTGCCTCACCCTCGGTCTCGGCGGCGAAGACGTTCACCGCCAGCATGGCATGCGGCCGGGCGCGGCCCTCGGCGGGCCGGAAGTGGCGGCGGTAGACCTCCATGGCCTGTTCCAGCGCCTGCGGGGCGAAATGCGAGGCGAAGGCATAGGGCAGCCCGAAATGCGCCGCGACCTGCGCGCCGTAAAGCGAGGAGCCGAGGATCCAGAGCGGCACGCCGGTGCCCGCGCCGGGATGGGCGCTGACCGGGGCGGCGGGATCGGCGGGACCGAAGAGCCGCAGCAGTTCCGAGACCTCCTCGGGGAAGCGCTCGGCCCGGGCGTGGTTCACGCCGAGGGCCTGCATCACCGCCTGGTCGCCGCCCGGCGCCCGCCCGAGACCCAGGTCGATCCGGTCGCCGTAAAGCGTCGCCAGCGTGCCGAAGGCCTCGGCCACAGCGAGGGGCGCATGGTTCGGCAGCATGATGCCGCCCGCGCCGACGCGCATCTCGCGGGTGCGCTGCGCGACATGGCCGATCAGCACGGCGGTGGCCGCCGAGGCGATGCCGGGCATGTTGTGGTGTTCGGCCAGCCAGTAGCGGTGGTAGCCCCAGCCCTCGGCCTTTTCCGCCAGCTCGCCCATGTTCCTGAGCGCGGTGGCGGTGTCGGAGCCCTCGGGCACGGGGGCGAGATCGAGAAGGGAATAGCGCATGGGTGTCTCCTGTTCCTCTTCCGACCTAAGAAGTGAACCGATCGGTTCAAAGGGGGCGATGCGGCAATCCTGCCGTGCCGGCGCGGCGAGGCCAAGGGGCCGGGGTGAAGCGTCCGCGTGGGGCGGGCACGTGGCTTGCCGTGTGGTGGCCGCGACCCGGTGCCTACAGAGCCGAAGCCGTCTGCGTCCGTCGCGGCGCGCGACAGTGGAGGGTGAGCCCCGCTCACCGGCGTCCCGCCCGCGCACGTCCGACCGACCACCGCGAGCGCGCCTCACCGCGCCCCGCGCCGCCGGCCTAAAGCAGATGCCCCGACTTCTTCGCCTTGGTCGCCAGGTAATGATGGTTGAACCGCGTCTCGCCGACCTTGAGCGGCACGCGCTCGGTGACGTCGATGCCCTCGGCCTGCATCCGGGCGATCTTGGCGGGGTTGTTGGTCAGAAGCCGCACCGCGCCGAAGCCCAGCTCGGTCAGGATCTGCGCCCCGAGGCGGAAGTCGCGCTCGTCGTCCTCGAAGCCCAGCCGGTGGTTGGCCTCCACCGTGTCGAAGCCCTGGTCCTGCAGCGCATAGGCGCGCATCTTGTTCGCGAGGCCAATGCCCCGGCCCTCCTGGTTGAGATAGAGCAGCACGCCCTCGCCCGCGCCGCCCATCTGCGCCAGCGCGGCGTTGAGCTGCGGGCCGCAGTCGCACTTCAGAGAGCCCAGCAGATCGCCGGTGAAACAGGCCGAATGCAGCCGCGCCAGCACCGGGGTCTCGCGGTCCGGGCGGCCGATCTCGACGGCGTAATGCTCTTCGGAGCCGTCCTCGGGGCGGAAGATGTGCAGCCGGGCGCGTTCGGCATGGCGCAAGGGCACCTGGGCGCTGACCACATGTTCGAGGGGCGAGAGCCGCAGGAGATGCGGCGCCGCGACATCGGCGTCGATCCGGGTCAGCCCGGCGGGGGCCTCGGCGCCCAGCGGCACCACCAGCGCGGCGGGCAGGAGCCGGGCGGATTTCGCCAGGACCAGCGCCAGCCGGTGCAGCGCGGCGTCGCCCTCGCGGCGCGAGGTGAAGGGCCCCTTCATCGGATGCGCGAGGTCGTCGGCGGGATCGGCCAGCGCCTGCACCCAGTCGAGCCCCGCGTCGCCCGGGAGCGCGATCCGCGCGAGATCGCCGTCATAGGCCCGCGCCCGCAGCGTCGCCGCCCGCCGCCCGGTCAGCGCGAGGTCCGCGGGCCGGCCCAGCGCCTGCACCGCGGCGAGCCGCGCGGCGCTCAGCGTCTCGGCCGCCAGCACCAGCGCCGCGCCCGAGGCGCCGCTGAGAACCACCGGCACACCCATGCGCAGGTCGCCCCGCGCCCGCGCGAGAGTCTCGGTCAGATCGGGAGAGAAGGCGGGCTCGGGCGTCATGTCCTTACAATCCTGTAATAATCCTGCACCGTCTACACGACGCCGTGAGAGATTTGCAGCAAAACTTGCCCCTGATCGCGCCCGCTCACATTTCTGTCACGAGAAACGGAGGACGCGATATGGCGCAACTCAAGAACATCCTGCTCGTCGACGACGACGAGGACCTGCGCGAGGCGCTGGCCGAACAGCTTGTTCTGACCGAAGACTTCGAGGTCTTCGAGGCCGAGGATGGCGCGCAGGCGATGCAGAAGGTGAAGGAACAGCACCACGACCTCGTCATTCTGGACGTCGGTCTGCCTGATACCGATGGCCGCGAATTGTGCAAGCTGATGCGCAAGCAGGGGCTCAAGGCGCCGATCCTGATGCTGACCGGGCATGACTCCGACGCCGACACGATCCTGGGGCTCGACGCGGGCGCGAACGACTACGTGACCAAGCCCTTCAAGTTCCCGGTGCTCCTGGCCCGCATCCGCGCCCAGCTGCGCCAGCACGAGCAGTCCGAGGACGCGGTCTTCCAGCTCGGGCCCTATTCCTTCCGGCCGGCGATGAAGATGCTGGTCGACGAGGCCGAGAAGAAGATCCGGCTCACCGAGAAGGAGACCAACATCCTCAAGTTCCTCTATCGCGCGCCCGACGGCGTGGTGCCGCGCGACGTGCTCCTGCACGAGGTCTGGGGCTACAACGCGGGCGTGACGACGCATACGCTCGAGACGCATATCTACCGGCTGCGCCAGAAGATCGAACCCGATCCCTCGAACGCGCGGCTCCTGGTGACCGAAAGCGGCGGATATCGGCTGATGTCGTGACCCCGAAGGTTTGAGGGGAACCGAGCGGTCCGCCGCGTGTTTCCTCTCCGGCCCGTCGCATGTGCGGGTGATCACATGCACCCTCCCTGTTGGACTGGCCCGGGCCTCGCGCCCGGGCCTTTTTTTGTTTGGCTGTCGGGGGTTGCCTCGGGGCGGCGCGCCTCGCGGGGGTGCCGCACGGGGCGCAGACGCCGCTATGTGCGGCTCTGAGGCCGTCACTTCGGACGACCTGACCGGCCTTGATACTGGACGGAATGCCGCAGGCGTAGAATACTTATCCACATTTCCCGCACCCGCGCCGGGGCCCTTCCCGGCCCGCGCGCGCCTTTGACCAGAAGCCATTTTCCCGAAAGCCCGCGGCCCAATCCCCACCCGCAGGCGCGAGACCAAGAACGAGGGACATGCCATGGACACGATTCGCTCGGTGTCACGGACCTATGCCAGCGCCGACAACGCCCGCGCCTGGCGGGAACTCGGGGCGACCTTCCTGATCTACCTCGCCGCGGTTGTGCTGGCGCTGCAGGCGATCGGCAGCTGGTGGCTCATGCTGCCCGCGATGGTCATCGCCGCGGCGGCGGGGCTCAGGCTCTACATGATCCAGCACGATTGCCTGCACCGGTCCTTCTTCACCAGCCGGGCGCTGAACGACGCGGTGGGCACGCTGCTCTCGCCGATCGCCATGACGCCCTACCAGGCGACGCGCTGGAAACATAACCAGCACCACGCCCATGTCAGCGACCTCGACCGGCGCGACACCTTCGAGATCTACGTAATGACCGTCGAGGAGTGGGAGCGCGCGCCCCTGGCCGAGCGGCTGCGCTACCGGCTCTATCGCTCGCCCCTGATCCTCGTGGTGGTGGGGCCTTTCCTCCTCTACGCGGTGCTGCGGCGCTTCCCGCTTTACGGGCTGAAGACCGGGGTCTGGGACCTGGTCCTGCACAACGCGCTGCTGCTGGGCTGCCTCGGAGCGGTCTACCTGGCGGCGGGCTGGGCGGGCATCGGTGTGTTCTACGGCATCGTCTATATCGCCACGCTCTGCGGCGGGCTGATCCCCTATGTGCTGCACAACTTCGAACAGGTGCATTGGGGCGTGAAACCCGAGCTGGACTTCGAGACCGCCGCGCTCGAGGGCTCTTCGGTCCTCGACTGGGGGTGGCTCTTCGACCTGGCGATGATGAACATCGCCTATCACGACCTGCACCACCTGAACGCCAAGATCCCCGGCTACAAGCTCAAGGCCGCCCATGAGGAGCTCGAACGCCGGGGGCTGATCCAGTCCAAGCGCATCGGGCTGATCGAGGGGCTCATGTGCCTGCGCTGGAAGCTCTACGACACCGAGGCCGGGCGCATGGTGCCCTTCCCCCGCCGAGGGCGGGACGTTGCCGGCGTGCCGGCCGCATAGCGCCTGCGCCCTGATCGGGGCCGGGGCCGTGCTGGCCCTTCTGAGTTGCGCGCCGCTGGAGGGGCCGGGGGCGGGGGTGGTCGGGTCCGCCGCGGGAGAGTCCCCGCAGGCCACTGGCGTCGCACAACGGGACGCCAGAGCGCCCCCGGCCCCGGCCCCCGCGCCCGGAGTGGCAGCGGGCGGGCCTGCCACCGGCGGACCTCCCCAACCCGCAAGGGTCACGCAACGGGTCGCCGGGGCGACGCCCGCCCCGGCGCTCACCGCCTTCCTGCCCCCGCGCTTCACCGCCGACCCGCGCAACATCGCGCCGCCGCAGCCCGAGGCGGGGGCGCTGCGCTTCGCCCTGCCCGCCCGGGCGCGGCCCGGCGCGCGGGTGGCGCTGCGCATGGGGGAGACCTGGCAGCCCGGGCACCGCAATATGTTCGGCTTCGAGGTCCTGATCGAGCCCGCGACCCTGCCGCGCCAGGCGCCGCTGACGCTGGCGCGCTGGCAGGCGGGGCCCGAAGGGCCGGTGCTGCTGGAGATGACGCTCGACGCGCGGCACGGTCTCCTGGTCGAGAACCGCCGCTGCGTCGGGCCCGCGAGTTTCGGCACCTGGCGGCGGGTCTACCTGCGCATCCTCTGGTCCTCGGCGCCCGGCGGCTACCTCGAGGTGCGCTGCGGCACCGGGGCGCTCGCGACCATGCCGGTGATCTATGCCCGCGAGGGGATCGCCACCCATCCCCCCGGCGCGCCGCCACGCTACGACCTGAGCCTGGGGCTGATCGCCGGGCGCGCGCTTGCGACCCCCGCCGAGGTGCGCTTGCGCCGGATCATCTGGCGGCGGCTCTACGTGGTCTTCGACCGGGTGGCGCAGGCGGGCTGAGCGCCGCACTCACCGAAGCCTCCACCCGCAAAAAGAAAACGGCCCCGAGGTCTCCCCCGGGGCCGTCCTGTCGTTCGCATCAGGGCGTCGAGATCACTCGGCGTCCTGGTGCTCCTTGTTGGGGTCGGCTTCTTCGCCGGTCTCCTGGTCCACGACCTTCATCGACAGGCGCACCTTGCCGCGGTCGTCGAAGCCCAGCAGCTTCACGAAGACCTCCTGGCCCTCCTTCAGGATGTCGGAGGGGTGGTTCAGGCGCTTCGGCACGATCTGGCTGACGTGCACGAGGCCGTCGCGCTTGCCGAAGAAGTTCACGAAGGCGCCGAAGTCGACGATCTTCACGACCTTGCCCTTGTAGATCTTGCCTTCCTCGGGCTCGGCCACGATCGAGTAGATCATGTCGTAGGCCTTCTGGATGGCCTCGCCGTTCGGCGATGCGATCTTGATGATGCCCTCGTCGTTGATGTCGACCTTGGCGCCCGAGGTCTCCACGATCTCGCGGATCACCTTGCCGCCCGAGCCGATCACTTCGCGGATCTTGTCGGTCGGGATCTGCATGGTCTCGATGCGCGGGGCATGCTCCGAGAAGGAACCGGCCTCGGAGAGCGCCTTGTTCATCTCGCCGAGGATGTGCATCCGGCCGTCCTTGGCCTGGGCCAGGGCCTGCTTCATGATCTCGGGCGTGATGCCCTGGACCTTGATGTCCATCTGCAGCGAGGTGATGCCGTCTGCGGTGCCCGCGACCTTGAAGTCCATGTCGCCGAGGTGGTCCTCGTCGCCCAGGATGTCGGTCAGAACGGCGAACTCGCCGTCATCTTCCAGCACCAGGCCCATGGCCACGCCCGCGACCGCGGACTTCAGCGGCACGCCCGCGTCCATCATCGACAGCGACCCGCCACAGACCGAAGCCATGGAGGAGGAGCCGTTCGATTCGGTGATCTCGGAGACCACGCGGATCGTGTAGGGGAACTCGGTCGCCGGCGGCAGGACCGCCTGCAGCGCGCGCCATGCGAGCTTGCCGTGGCCGATCTCGCGGCGGCCCGGAGGGCCCACGCGGCCCGCTTCACCGACCGAATAGGGCGGGAAGTTGTAGTGCAGCAGGAAGTTCGAGCGGAAGTTCCCGTGCAGCGCGTCGATGATCTGCTCGTCGTCGCCGGTGCCCAACGTGGTCACGACCAGCGCCTGGGTCTCGCCGCGGGTGAAGAGCGAGGAACCGTGGGTGCGCGGCAGGACCTTGGTCTCGGCCTCGATCTGGCGCACCTGGTCGAGCGCGCGGCCGTCGATGCGGCGCGAGCTTTTCACCACGTCGGCGCGCAGTACGACCGATTCAAGCTTCTTCAGCGCGGAGCCGAGGTTGGCGTCCTCGAGTTCCTCTTCGGAAAGCTCGGCCTTGATCGCCTCCTTGGCGGCGGCGACGGCGGCCTGGCGCTCCTGCTTGTCGGTGATCGCATAGGCGTCGCGCATCTGCGTCTCGCCCAGACCCTTCACCTTCTCGTAGAGCGCGGAGTAATCCGGCGGCTGGAAGTCGAAGGGTTCCTTGGCGCAATCCTCGGCGAGGTCGACGATCAGGTCGACGACCGGCTTGAGCTGCTCATGCGCGAAGGTCACCGCGCCCAGCATCTCGTCCTCGGTCAGCTCGTAGGCCTCGGATTCGACCATCATCACCGCGTCGCGGGTGCCGGCGACCACCAGGTCGAGCCGCTGGTCGGGGTTGTTGCGCAGGTTCTGCATGTCCTCGACATCGGGGTTGAGGACGTATTCGCCATCCTCGTAGCCGACGCGGCAGCCCGCGATCGGGCCCATGAAGGGCGCGCCCGAGATGGTCAGCGCCGCCGAGGCCGCGATCATCGCCACGATGTCGGGATCGTTGACGAGGTCATGGCTCAGCACCGTGCACATCACCAGGACTTCGTTCTTGAAGCCCGGCACGAACAGCGGACGGATCGGACGGTCGATCAGGCGCGCGGTCAGCGTCTCTTTCTCGGTCGGACGCGCCTCGCGCTTGAAGAAGCCGCCGGGCACCTTGCCCGCGGCGTAGTATTTTTCCTGGTAGTGGACCGTGAGCGGGAAGAAGCTCTGGCCTTCCTTCGGCTCCTTGGCGAAGGTCACATTGGCCATCACGGAGGTCTCGCCCAGCGTGGCGATCACCGAACCGTCGGCCTGACGGGCCACCTTGCCCGTTTCCAGCGTGAGCGTTTCCTCGCCCCACTGCATGGTTTTCTTCGTCGTGTTGAACATCATCGTATCCTATCAGGGAGCCCTCCCGGGCGTATCCCGGGTCTCCCGTTTGATTGGCGGCCCCATTGCCGCCGCCCCCTATCCTGTCGCATGGCCCGGGGGCTCAGGGCGTCACGTCTCAGATAGCCCGCCCCTACAGTGTTTTGCAGCGTTTGGAAAGAGAGCGCGCTGTCACAGCGCGCGGGTCTGCCAGAGCCGCACCTTGGTCCCGCCGTGATCGACGTAGGGGCCGGGTTTGGCGAAGGGCAGGCCGGTGGCCTTGGCGAGCGGCGCCTCCGAGGTCACGAGCGCCACGCGCCAGCCCGCGAAGGCCTCGGTCATGCGCCGTCCGAAGGCGGCGTAGAGCGGGAAAAGCGGCGATTTCGCCCCGATCCGCCCGCCGTAGGGCGGGTTCACGATGACCAGGCCCGGCGGCCCCTCGGGCGGTTGCGCCTCGGAGATCGGCTGGCAGGCGAAGCGGCAATGGTCCCCGAGCCCGGCGCGGGCGGCATTGGCCTCGGCCATGGCGACGGCCCCGGCGTCGCGGTCGAAGCCGGTGAATTTGTGCTGGATTTCCGGGGGGGCGGTGGGGGCGGGTGCTGCGTCCTCGTCGCTGGCCTCCCCGGCGAGCAGCTCGAAGGCGAAGCTGCGCGCGCGGCCGGGCGAAAGGCCCAGCGCCCGGTCGGCGGCCTCGAGCACGAAGGTGCCCGAGCCGCACATCGGGTCGAGCACCGGTTCGCGCCCGTCGTAGCCTGCCGCGCGCAGGAAGAGCGCTGCCATGGTCTCGCGCATGGGGGCCTTGTTGACCTGCTCCTTCAGCCCGCGCTTGTGCAGCGGCTCGCCCGAGGTGTCGACCGAGAGGGTGCAGACATCCGCCTCGATCCGGGCCTTGATCGCCACCGGCGCGCCGGGGCCGACCTCGGCGCCCAGCGTCTCGGCGATGGCGCGCTCGATGCGGGATTTCGCCGCGCCCTGGTGATAGATCTTCGAGTTCCGGCAGGTCGCCTCGACCCGGACCGGCACATCGGCGCGCAGCCAGTCCGACCAGGGCAGCCGGCGCAGCCGCTTGTCGAGCTGGGCGGGATGGGCGGCGGGGAAGCGTGCCAGCCGCACCAGTACACGGGTCGCGCCGCGCAGCTCTCGGTTGGCGCGGCGGACCTCGGCCCAGCCGCCCTTGAGCGTGACGCCGCCCGCGACATTGGCGGTGACGGTGAAGCCCGCGGCGCGCGCCTCCTCGCCCAGGAAGTGTTCGAGCCCGGGGGCGGTGACCAGGAATATCTCGAGCGGGTCTGAGGACATGGGGGCGGTCTAGCCTGCTCTGGCGGTGGCGGGAAGGGGCGTGGCGGGCGTGGGCCGGGCGCGGCCTCAAGGAAGCGGGGGGCGCGGGCCTTCAAACGACAACGCCCCCGCAGGTGGGCTGCGAGGGCGTGCCGAGATGGCAATGGCGGGGCGCGCGGCGCGGGCCGCCCCCGCCGGGGGCCGGCTTAGCGGCGGATGCCGAGCTTACCGATCAGCGTCTTGTAGCGCTGATGGTCGTTGGCATTGAGGTAGTCCAGCAGCTTCCGGCGCTGTGCGACGAGCTTCAGCAGGCCGCGACGCGAGTGGTTGTCCTTCGCGTGGGTCTTGAAGTGCTCGGTCAGCGCGGTGATGCGGGTGGTCAGGATCGCGACCTGGACCTCGGGCGAACCGGTGTCGCCTTCGACGGTTGCGTATTCCTTAATGATCTTCTGCTTTTCTTCCTGCGTGATCGACATCGGGGTCTCCTTGTCAGGTTCGTGTGGCGGCGCGAGCCGGGATGTCGTCCAGCAAGGCCGATGGAGTTGCCCCGGACCGGATGCCCGGGACCCGCGGCGTATAGGGCGATTCAGCGGGCTTGAAAAGCGGAAATCGCTGGGTGGGGGCGAGGGGTGGGGGCGGGCTGGCGTGGGGCAAGGGACGCGGGCGGGTTGCCGCGGGGCAAGGAGAGGGGGCGGGCTGTCGCGGGGCAAGTGGCTTGCGGGTGGCGCGTGCCGCGCGTCAGGCCTCGAATGACAGAGCACGCGCACGGGTGCCATTCGCCGAAAACAGCCCGCGTCTAGCGGGCCGCGTCCAACCGCACCGCCTGCGACCCGTCTCCCCTGACCGTCCGTCTCAAACCGCCAGATCGTGGCAGGCCATACGCCCTGCCTCCGCCGCGCATTTGGCCAGCCTCCCCCGACAGCACACGACACACCGCCAGCGCCACGCCATGCCGCCAGCCCGCGCTCACACCGCCAGCGTCACCGCTTCGCTCGCGGCCATCAGGACGATGTCGCCGATGGGCGGGGCCTCGTCGGCGGGAAGTTTGGCGAGGATCACCTCGCCGGACATGAGAAGCAGGCGGTCGCCGCTTTCGGGGTCGGGGCTGTAGCCGATGTCCTCAGGCGCGCCGGCGGCGTCGTCGAAGACCACCACCATGCGATCCTCGCGCATGTCGAAGTCGATCACCGTGGCGCCGCCGCCGGTCATCCAGTGGCCGGTCAGGAAGGTGTCCGCCCCGGCGCCTCCATCGCCGGTGTCGCCATCGCCAAGCACCAGGGTATCCGCGCCATCGCCGCCGTTCAGGAAGTCGGCGTCGGGGGCCGCGGCGGCGTTTGCGGCTGTTGGGCCTGCGGGATCCTGCGCCAAAGCGCCGCCGATCCCACCCTCGCCGCTGTCAGCGCCCATACTGTCGGCGCTCATGCCGGTGCCCGGGCCGGCAGCGCCGGACATCCCGCCGCCCGACGTCGGCGCACCACCCGCCGCGCCCGCCAGATCCACGCCCGCCAGCAAATCGTCGCCGGCGCCGCCGAAAAGCGTGTCGGCGCCCTGCCCGCCCGAGAGGACATCGGCGCCCTCGCGGCCGTGCAGCGCGTCATCGCCCGATCCGCCGCTGAGGAGGTCGTCGCCGAGCCCGCCCTGCAGCTCGTCCGCGCCCGCGCCGCCCTCGAGCGTGTCCTGCCCGTCGTGGCCGAAGAGCGCGTCATCGCCGGAGCCGCCGCTGAGGAGGTCGCTACCCGCGCCGCCATGCAGGGTGTCCTGGCCCGCGCCGCCCTCGATCTGATCGGCATCCGCCTCACCCTGCAGCACGTCGTCGCCACCGAGGCCCAGGAGCGTGTCCTGCCCGGTGCCGCCGCCGAGGTGATCCGTGAATTCCGTGCCGGTCAGCGCGTCGGCGTCATCCGAACCCGCGGAGATCAACCCGCCTTCATCGGTCAGCGTCAGGCTTTGCGCGGCGACCGCGAGGGGGTTGGCGCCCGAAGACTGCGCGGCACCGGGGGCACCGGCATCCGACGGCTCTGTATCCGCCAACCCTGCAACTCCGCCCAGCCCGCCGCCGCTGGGCATTTCCTCGGGCGGGGCCTCATCGGCGGCGAAATCCTCCTCCAGCTCCTCCCCGTCGTCGTCGCCGGGGACGCTGGAGAGGATCGCCACCGAGCCCACGACCATGAGCCCCATCAGACCGGCAAGAAACATCACGATGCGGGACTCCCGTCAGCAACCGCGCAGATCATGGACCCGCGCGGCGAAATCGCCAAAGCTTCCCGTATCTTATGGTTAAGGAGTGCTTTCCGCGGGCAGCCAGCGCCGGGGCGTCACCGTGTAAGGCACGTAAAGCGGATGGCGCGGGTGCCCGGCCTTGGTCAGCCCCAGGTGCCAGAGCGCGCCGAGCCGCGCGCGGACCGCCTCGGCGCGGTTCAGATGCGCGCCATGCACGCCCCAGGCGGCCACGGTCATCGAGGAAGCCTGTGCCCAATCGGCCAGCAGCGCGTCGTTCTCGGGGCCGACAGGATCCTCGGCGGCCTTCAGATCGGCGGGCCGGGTGGCGCGGAAGGCGAAGAGATTGGCGATCCGCACGCCGCCCGCGCCCATGGCGCGCGCACGGGTCTCGCAGCGCTGGATCGTGGGATCGTTGCGCAGCTCGGTCGCGGTCGAGGGGTTGAGCATCACGAAAAGCACCGGCGGCGCCTCGGACCAGCGCCGGGCGAGCCCGTAGCGGTAGCGCTCGCAGGGGGAATAGAGGGCCTCGGAGCGGGTCTCCCCGGTATCATGGCTGCGCCGGATCATGGGCGGGGGTAAAACCGCAAGGCGGGGGCCTGGGCAAGCCCCCTCCGCAATGTGACGGCCCCCGGGGACGGCGCCGAAGCGCCCCGCCCCCGGAGCCGAGGCGCTCAGATCGCCGCCAGCATCGCCTCGCCGCCGGAAATCTCGCAGGTGCCGCGGCCCTCTTCCTCGTGCAGGACCCGGACCACGCCGTCCTCGACCAGCATGGCGTAGCGCTTCGAGCGGTCGAGGAAGCCCACCGGCGGGGCCGAGAACTCCATGCCGACGGCCTTGGTGAAAGCGGCCTCGGGGTCGCTCAGCACCGTGACGCCGCCCGCGCCCGCGCCGGTGGCCTCGTCCCAGGCGGCCAGCACGAAGGGATCGTTGACGGCGATGCAGATCACCTCGTCGACGCCCTTCTCGGCAAAGCCCTCGCGGGTGCGCAGGAAGCTCGGCATATGCGCCGAATGGCAGGTCGGGGTGAAGGCGCCGGGCAGCGCGAAGATCACCACCTTCCGCCCGTCGGTCTTCTCGGACAGCTCCACCTGCTCGGGGCCCTCGGCGCCGAGGCGCGCCAGCGTGGCCTCCGGCAGCTTGTCTCCTACGGAAATCGGCATGACACCCTCCTTAACCTTTCCGTTTCGCCGCTCAGCAGATATAGGGCTGGGCCGAAAAGGAAAACCAATCCCGAAGGGGGGACACGCCAGATGCGCCATGTCGTCGTGATCGGAGCAGGCCAGGCCGGGGCGGCCTGCGTGGCCCGGCTCAGGAAGTCCGGCTTCGAAGGGAAGATCACGCTGATCGGCGAGGAAAGCGTGCCGCCCTACCAGCGGCCGCCGCTCTCCAAGGCCTATCTTTTGGGCGAGATGCCGCTCGAGCGGCTCTACCTGCGGCCCGAGAGCTTCTACGCCGAGAACGACATCACCCTGCGGCTCGGCGCCGAGGTGACCGCCATCGACCCGGAGCGGCGCGAGATCTCGCTGGGCGACGAGACGCTGGGGTATGACGAGCTGGTGCTGGCGACGGGCTCCATGCCGCGCCGCCTGCCCGAGGCGATCGGCGGCGCGCTCGAGGGCGTGCTGACCGTGCGCACCGTGGCCGATGTCGACGCCATGGCGCCGCGCTTCACCGAAGGGGCGCGGGTGCTGATCGTCGGCGGCGGCTACATCGGGCTCGAGGCGGCGGCGGTGGCGGCCAAGCGCGGGCTGAAGGTCACGCTGGTCGAGATGGCCGAGCGCATCCTCGCCCGCGTCGCGGCGCCCGAGACCTCGGAGTATTTCCGCGAGCTGCACCGCGCCCACGGGGTCGAGCTGCGCGAGGGCACCGGGCTGACCGAGCTGATCGGCACCGACGGCCATGTCAGCGGCGCGCGGCTCTCCGACGGGCGCGAGATCCCGGTCGATTTCGTCATCGTCGGCGTCGGCATCACGCCCGACACCCGGCTGGCTGAAAGCGCGGGCCTGGTTCTCGACAACGGCATCCGTACCGACGAGCACGGGCGCAGCTCGGACGCGGCGATCTGGGCGGCGGGCGACTGCGCCTCCTTCCCGCATGGCGGCACCCGGATCCGGCTCGAGAGCGTCGGCAACGCCATCGACCAGGCCGAATGCGTGGCCGACAACATCGCGGGCGAGAGCCTGCGCCCCTATGAAGCCAAGCCCTGGTTCTGGTCCGATCAGTTCGACTGCAAGCTGCAGATCGCCGGGCTGTCGACCGGGCATGACCGGGTGGTCACCCGGCCGGGCTCCGAGGGCGCACGGTCCTTCTGGTATTACGCCGGCGAGCGGCTGATCGCGGTCGACGCGATGAACGACGCCCGCGCCTACATGGTGGCCAAGCGGCTGATCGAAAGCGGCAAGAGCCCCGCCCCCGAGGCGGTGGCAGACCCCGAGACCGACCTCAAGGCGCTTCTGAAAGCGTGAGGATCATCGCGGGGGCATATCGCGGGCGGGCGCTGACCTCGGTCGGC
This sequence comes from Roseivivax sp. GX 12232, assembly GCF_021272185.1. Classification (GTDB taxonomy): domain Bacteria; phylum Pseudomonadota; class Alphaproteobacteria; order Rhodobacterales; family Rhodobacteraceae; genus Roseivivax. The sequence continues at coordinate 271,692 of NZ_JAJSEC010000004.1, read as the reverse complement.
AAGGGCGACCCGGGCGCGCATCTGCGCCCGACCACCGACCGGGTGCGCGAGAGCCTCTTCAACATGCTGGCGGGCGGGCGTTTCGGCGATCCCTTCGAGGGCGCCGAGGTGCTGGACCTCTTCGCGGGCACCGGGGCGCTGGGGCTCGAGGCGCTGTCGCGCGGCGCGGCGCGGGTCACCTTCGTCGACGACGGCCGCAAGGCGCTGGGGCTTCTGCGCAAGAACATCAAGCTCCTGGGCTGCGCCGAGGCGGCCCGGGTCATGGGCTGCGACGCGACGCGGCTGCCCGCGGCCGAGGCGGCGGCCAGCCTGGTGTTCCTCGATCCGCCCTACGGCAAGGGGCTGGGCGCCCGGGCGCTGAGCGCGGCGCGCGCCCAGGGCTGGATCGCGCCGGGCGCGCTGGTGGTCTGGGAGGAAAGCGCCGCGCAGGCGCCGCCCGAGGGCTTCGTGGCGCGCGAGAGCCGGCGCTATGGCGACAGCCATGTGACGCTGCTGGATGCGGTTTAGGCTTGGGGTGATGGCCTAGGGCCTTGCGGAGGGCGTTTTGGCGGGCGGGATGCGTCCCGGCCCTCACCGCACCGTCGCGGCCCTCGCGCAGACGCCCACGCCCTGTCAGCGCAGCTCGACCAACGCCGCCCGCCTACCCCTCGCGCCCCGCCTGCTTCGCCGCGCGATGCGACCAGAGCAGATGCGTCAGCGCCCAGAGCGCCGCGACGCCCGCGCCGAGGCCCAGCGCGGTCAGCCCCGCCGCCTCGAGCACCAGCCCGCCCAGCGCCGAGCCGCCCGCCGTGCCCACGTAGATCGCCGCCGCGTTCAGCGCGAGGATCACGCTGGCTTCCTCAGGGGCGAGGCCCAGCAGACGGATCTGCTGCGCCGCCATGAAGGACCAGCCCAGCACCGACCACAGGAAGACCAGCGCGAAAAGCGCCCATTCGGGATAGGGCAGCCCGGCAAACAGCGGCATGGTCACGATCTGCCCGCCGACCAGCAGCAGGAGCGTGCGCAGGAAGCCCAGGTTGTCGGCCATCCAGCCGCCCAGCATGTTGCCCAGGACCGCGCCCACGCCGAAGATCACCAGCGTCAGGGTGATCTCGTCCCGGCCGAAGCCCATGGTCTCGGTCAGAAGCGGCGCGACATAGGTGTAGAGGACGAAGATCGCTCCCAGGAAGGACGCGGTGTAAAGCACCGCCCCCATGGCCACGCCGTCGCGCATGACCCGCGCGAGATCGCGCAGCGACACCGGCGTCAGCCGCAGGCCCCGGGGCACGCCGAACCAGACCAGCACCAGCCCGACCAGCGCCAGTGCCGAGACCAGCGCGAAGGCGGCCCGCCAGCCGTAGGTATAGGCGATGAAGCTCCCCAGCGGCACGCCCGCGACCTGCGCCAGCGTCAGCCCGAAGACCACGGCGGCGAGCACCACGCCGCGGTTGCGCTCCGACGAAAGCGCCGCGGCCACGGCGACGGAGACCGGGGTGAACATGCCCGCGCCCGCCGCCGCCAGCGTCCGCGCCGCGAGCAGGAGCGGCAGGCTCTCGGCCAGGGCGCCGAGCCCCATGCCGATGCCGACAAGCGCCATGCCCAGCGCCAGCACCTTGCGGCGCCCGAAGCGGCCGGTCAGCGACACCAGAATCGGCGACATCAGCGCATAGGAGATGGCGTAGACCGTCATCACCCAGCCCGCGCCGCCGCGCGACAGGCCCAGAGAGCCCGCCAGCGGGTCGAGCAGGCCGATCACCACGAAGGCGGCCATGCCGATCACGAAGTTCGACGCGGAGAGCACGGCGATCACCCGCCGCGCGGCGGCGTCACCCATAGGTGGGGTGGAACCGGCCCGCGGGCGAATTGGTGAAGATCTCGACACCCTCGGCGGTCACGCCGACCGAATGTTCGAACTGCGCCGACAGCGACTTGTCGCGGGTCACCGCGGTCCAGTCGTCGGCCAGGACCTTGGTCTCGTGGCGGCCGAGGTTCACCATCGGCTCGATGGTGAAGAACATGCCTTCCTCGAGGACCGGCCCGGTCCCGGCGCGGCCGTAGTGCAGCACGTTCGGCGGCGCGTGGAAGACCCGCCCCAGCCCGTGGCCGCAGAAGTCGCGCACGACGGACATGCGCTGGCTTTCCACGTATTGCTGGATGGCATGGCCGATGTCGCCGAAGGTATTGCCGGGCTTCACCGACTCGATGCCCATCATCAGGGCGTCATAGGTGACCTGGATCAGCCGCTCGGCCTTCCGCGGCAGGCGGCCTGCCACATACATGCGGCTGGTGTCGCCATACCATCCGTCGACGATCACCGTGACGTCGATGTTCAGGATGTCGCCGTCCTTCAGCTTCTTGTCGCCGGGAATGCCGTGGCAGACCACATGGTTCACGCTGATGCAGGTGGCGTGCTGGTAACCCTTGTAGCCGATCGTGGCGGAGGTGGCGCCTTCCTCCTCGATGCGGGCGCGGATGTAGTCGTCCAGCGCCGCGGTCGTCTGGCCGGGTTTCACCAGCTCGGCGACCTCGTCGAGAAGCTGCGCCGCCAGGCGGCCAGCCGCGTGCATTCCGGCGAAATCGCCGGGTTCGTAGATGCGGATGCCGTCTCGTGTCAGACGTCCTCGGGGCACTTTGTTCAAGCCGTTGCTCCGGTTCGGTGTGAATGTGGCGAGCCGTGGCTCAGATAGGCTATTGACAACATATTTAGCCCCCTTGGTCCCGGTTTGCCACCCGATTGCTGCGATGCGGAGAGGCCGGGGCCCGACAATCCGCGCCTTGGGCCGCTTTCAGGGGGCCTCGAAGGGCAGAGGCGCGCCCGGAAAGACGCCCTCGGGGGTGATCTCGCAGCCCAGTGCCAGGGCCTCGACCCCCGAATCGCGGGCCGCCTCGAAGGCCGCCAGATAGGCCGGGTCGATGTCGCCCGCGAGGCTCACGCGCCGGGCGTCGTCGCGGCTGACGAGATAGAGCATCATCGCCCGCGCCCCGGACTGCGCCACGTGCGACAGTTCGGCCAGGTGCTTGGCGCCGCGCGCCGTCACGCTGTCGGGAAACTCGGCCAGCCCGGCGCTGCGCGACAGGGTCACCGATTTCACCTCGAGGTAGAGATCGGGCAGGCCCGCCTCCTGCAGGAGGAAATCGATCCGGCTGCCGGTGCCGTATTTCTGCTCGGGCCGCACCTGGCCATAGGGCGCGAGCCCCGGCACCGAGCCGGCCTCCAGCGCCTCGCGGACCACGCGGTTGGCCATGCCGGTGTCGATCACGACAAAGCCGCCCGCCTCCGTCTCGGCGAGCTTCCAGCTCCATTTGAGCTTCTTCTTCGGGTCGTCGTTGGGCTCGAGCCAGACCGCCGTGCCGGGCTCCGCCAGCCCCATCATCGAGCCCGGGTTGGCGCAATGCGCGGTGACCTCGCGCCCGTCAGGCAGCCGGCAGTCGGCGAGGAAGCGTTTGTAGCGGCGGATCAGCTCCGCCCGGACCAGAGGGGTTTGAAAGCGCATGGCGGGGGCCTATAGCTGTCGGACACGCCAAGGCCAAGGAGCAGGACGATGCCCAACCCCCGTGCCGCCATGCTGGTGATCGGCAACGAGATCCTCTCGGGCCGGACCCGCGACGCGAACATGCATTTCTTGGCCGGCGAGTTCACCAAGCGCGGCATCGACCTCGCCGAAGTGCGGGTGGTCTCGGACAACCGCGCGGCGATCGTCGCGGCGCTGCGGTCGCTGAAGGCGGATTTCGACCTGGTGGTGACCTCGGGCGGGATCGGGCCGACCCATGACGACATCACCGCCGACTGCGTGGCGGAAGCCTTCGGCGTGCCCATCGACGTCCGCGACGACGCCCGCGCCATCCTCGCCGCGCATTACGAGCGCACCGGCAAGGAGCTGAACGAGGCGCGGCTGCGCATGGCCCGCATCCCCGAGGGCGCCCACCTCATCGAGAACCCGGTCTCGGCTGCGCCGGGCTTCATCCTCGGCAACGTGCACGTCATGGCCGGGGTGCCGCAGGTCTTCCAGGCCATGGTGGCCAGCGTCTTGCCCGGGCTGACCGGCGGCGCGCCGCTCCTGTCCCAGTCGATCCGGGTCGAGCGCGGCGAGGGCGACATCGCCCAGCCCCTGCGCGCCCTGGCCGACGAGTTCTCGGACCTCGATTTCGGCTCCTACCCGTTCCACGAAAACGGCATCTACGGCGCCCATGTGGTGGTGCGCGGCACCGACGGGGCGCGGGTCGATGCGGCGATGACGCGGCTGGCCGAGACCTTTTCCGCGTGAGCGATCTGTTCGACATCGCCGAGGCCACCTGGCCTCCGGCGCAACGCTTCGAGGTGCCGGGCTTCGTGCTGCGCGACGGCGCGGGCGGCGGCAAGCGGGTCTCGGCGGCCACCCCGCTGCCGGGCTGGCAGGACGCCCATATCCGCGAGGCCGAGACCGGCATGTTCGGCCTGGGCCAGCGGCCGCTCTTCATGCTGAAGCCGGGCGAGGAGCGGCTCGACATGGCGCTGGCCGACCGCGGCTATCACTTGGTCGACCCGGTGGTGATCCTGAGCGCGCCCATCGCCGCGCTCGACGACCGTCCGATCCCGCCGGTGACCGCCTTCGCGGTGCCCGAGCCCCTCGCGATCATGCGCGAGATCTGGGCCCGGGGCGGCATCGGGCCGGCGCGGCTCGCGGTCATGACCCGGGCCGAGGGGCCGGCCACGACGATCTTCGGGCGCGTCCAGGACAAGCCCGCCGGCTGCGCCTTCGCCGCCGTCTCGCAGGGCACCGCCATGGTCCATGCGGTCGAGGTGGTCCCGGCGCTTCGCCGCAACGGGCTGGGCCTCTGGATGATGCGGGCGGCGGCGAAATGGGCCCGCGCCGAGGGCGCCGAGCGGATCGCCATCCTCGTCACCCGCGCCAATCACGCGGCCAATGCGCTCTATGCTTCCCTTGGGATGACGGAGGTGGGAGAGTACCACTACCGCATGCATCCCGAGGAGGAGACGTGACCGAAAGACCCCTGCCGACCGCGCTGGATCTGCCGCCGGTGGACCCGCTGCCCGAGGCCACGCAGCGCTATTTCGACATCTGCGAGGAAAAGCTCGGCATGGTGCCGAACGTGCTGCGCGCCCATGCCTTCGACGTGGCCAAGCTCGACGCCTTCACCGCGCTTTACAACGAGCTGATGCTGGCGGACTCGGGCCTGTCGAAGCTCGAACGCGAGATGATCGCGGTCTGCGTTTCGGCCGTGAACCGCTGTTTCTACTGCCTGACCGCCCATGGCGCCGCGGTGCGCGCGCTCTCGGGGGATCCGCAGCTCGGCGAGATGCTGGTGATGAACTGGCGCGTGGCCGATCTCTCGCCGCGCCACCACGCCATGCTGGCCTTCACCGAAAAGGTCACCAAGACCTCCGCCGAGGTGGTGGAGGCCGACCGCGAGGCCCTCCGCTCGGTCGGTTTCTCGGACCGCGACATCTGGGACATCGTGAACGTCGCGGGGTTCTTCAACATGACCAACCGGGTCGCCAGCGCGACCGACATGCGCCCGAATGAGGCCTATCATTCTCAGGCGCGCTAGCCTCGCGCTGGCGCTTCTCGGCGCCCCCGCCGCCGCGCAGGAGCTGCCCCTGCCCGCCGGCGCGGAGCTGACCGAGGAGCTCAGCGAACCCGGCGCGGGCTATGCCCTGCCGACCGGCCCTTGGCGGCCCGAGGGCGGGCTGCCGGTGCGCCGGATCGAGGGCACCTTCGAGGCCAGCGCCTACCGGCTGCCCGGCGGCGGCCTGACCCCGGCGCAGATGATCGCGCCCCTGCGCGCCGCGCTGGAAGAGGCGGGCTACGAGGTGCTTCTGGACTGCGCCGCGGCGCGCTGCGGCGGCTTCGACTTCCGCTTCGCCACGCGGGTCCTGCCGGCGCCCGCGATGTATGTGGATCTCACCGATTTCCGCTTTCTCTCGGGCATCGGGCCCGATGGCGGGGCGGTCTCGCTGATCGTCAGCCGCTCGGACAGCGCGGGCTTTTTGCAGGTGATCCGCGCGGGCGGCGAGGCGGCGCGGGGCGGCATCGTGACCACCCGCGCGCCCGATCCCGCGCCCCGCGCCGGGGCCGCGGAGCCCGACGACCCCGAGGGCCTTCTGGCGCGGCTCCGGGCCGAGGGGCACGTGGTGCTCGAGGATCTCGATTTCGGCAGCGGTGCGGCGGAGCTGAACGGCGGCGAGGTGGCCTCGCTCGAGGCCATCGCCGCCTTCCTGCGCGAGGCGCCGGACCGCCGGGTGCTCTTCGTCGGCCATACCGACGCGGTGGGCTCGCTCGAGGCCAACCGCGCGCTGTCGCTGCGCCGCGCCGAGGCGGCGGCGGCCTATCTGCGCGCGGCCGGCCTGCCCGAGGGCCAGGTCGGCGCGCGCGGCGTGGGATTCCTCGCGCCCCGGGCCTCGAACCTCGATGAGGACGGACGGGCGCTCAACCGCCGGGTCGAAGCGGTGCTGCTGGCCCGGGAGTGACGGGGCCGGGGGCGTCGGGTTCGGCGCACTAGGCGGGTGAAGGGCAAGGCTTTGGCTGAGGGGTGATGTCGCGGCGGGTGAGCGGGTGAGCGGGTGAGCGGGTGAGCGGGTGAGCGGGTGAGCGGTGCGAGACGCTCTGTCGGCCTGAGCGGCAAGAGGTGCGCCACCCATGTCGCTCTACGGCCCGCATGGGGCCACGCTTGATCCACGAAAGCTCCCAACCCCTCCACGCCGCCACGCCCGGCGCCGCTCCGCTCCGCTCCCCAAGCCGCACCCGCGCCACCCGCCGCCAAGGCTACGCCTCCACATCCGACACCCCGCCCGGGGTGGATTCACCGCCTGCCATCGCTTAGGTGTGAGCCAGAAAGCCGACGGAGAGACCCGCATGGCCATGCCGCCCCTCACGCTCTATCTCGCCGCCCCGCGCGGCTTCTGCGCCGGTGTCGACCGGGCCATCAAGATCGTCGAGATGGCGCTCGAGAAATGGGGCGCGCCGGTCTACGTGCGCCACGAGATCGTGCACAACAAGTTCGTCGTCGACGGGCTGCGCGAGAAGGGCGCGGTCTTCGTCGAGGAGCTCGACGACTGCCCCGAGGACCGGCCCGTCATCTTCTCCGCCCATGGCGTCCCCAAGGCCGTGCCCGCCGAGGCCGCCCGGCGCGAGATGATCTATGTCGACGCCACCTGCCCCTTGGTCTCCAAGGTGCATATCGAGGCCGCGCGGCACCACGAGAACGGCCTGCAGATGGTGATGATCGGCCATGCCGGCCACCCCGAGACCGTGGGCACCATGGGCCAATTGCCCGAGGGCGAGGTCTTGCTGGTCGAGACCCCCGAGGACGTGGCGCATCTCGAGGTGCGCGACCCCGAGAAGCTGGCCTTCGTCACCCAGACGACGCTGTCGCTCGACGACACCTCCGAGATCGTCTCCGCGCTCAAGACGCGCTTCCCGCAGATCGTCGGGCCGCACAAGGAAGACATCTGCTACGCCACCACCAACCGGCAGGAGGCGGTCAAGGCCATGGCGCCCGACTGCGACGCGCTGCTGGTCGTGGGGGCGCCCAACAGCTCCAACTCCAAGCGGCTGGTCGAGGTCGGCGCCAAGGCCGGTTGCCGCTACGCCCAGCTGGTCCAGCGCGCAGGCGACATCGACTGGCGCGCGCTCGAGGGCATCCGCTCGATCGGGCTGACCGCCGGGGCCTCGGCCCCCGACGTGCTGATCGAGGAGGTCATCGAGGCCTTCCGCGCCCGCTACGACCTGCAGGTCGAGACGGTGACCACCGCCGTGGAGAACGTCGAGTTCAAGGTCCCAAGGGTGCTGCGCGTCCCGGCGTGAGGCGGGCGTTCGGGCGCTGCCTTGGTGGCGTGAGGCGGGCGCTGGGGCCCTGCCGTGGCGGCTTGAGGCGGGTCCTTGGGCCCGCCGTGGCGGCATGAGGCAGCCGCTCGAGCACTGCCGTGGCGGCGCCGTGATGCGCCGGGGGCGTGAGGCCGGGGGACAGTGAGCGCTTCGATTTCGGGCGCGCGATTTCCGACATGACGCGGTTTTCAGGGCGGCGGTCTTGCAATCTCCAGGACGGCGGCATTGCAACGCCCAACCCGCAGTTCCCCGGGAGTTGAAGCGCGGCGCGGGCCGGGCTAGCTCCCGGCTGACCGCTGCAGGAGAGTGAGATGACCGCGATCCCCCGTTCCGCCCTGATCCTCGGCCTCGCCGGGGTGATCCCCTTCGCCTGGGGCGCGCTGACGGCCTATCTGCCCGGCCTCGCCGCCTGGGGCCAGGCGCAGCTCGGGCCGCGGTTCATCGGACCTTACGTGCAACTCTTCTACGGCGCGGTGATCCTGTCCTTCATGTCCGGCGTGCTCTGGGGCTTCGCGACCAAGGCCTCGGGGCGCCGCGCCGGGCTGGGCTACGGGCTCTCGGTGATCCCGGCGCTCTGGGCCTTCTTCATGACCGGCGGCGGGCCGACCTCGGCGGGGGTGAACCTGATCACCGGGTTCCTCGGCCTGCTGATCCTGGATTTCGCCTTTTGGAAATGGGGGCTGGCGCCGTCGTGGTGGATGGCGCTGCGCGGGCTGCTGACGGCGCTGGTGGTGCTGTGCCTGTTCGTGGGGGTGGTGATGTAGCGGGGTGGTTTGGGTTTGGGGCGGTTTGTGTGGCGCGAAGGTCCGCGCTTCCCGCTTCCCGCTTCCCGCTTCCCGCTTCCCGCTTCCCGCTTCCCGCTTCCCGCTTCCCGCTTCCCGCTTCCCGCTTCCCGCTTCCCGCTTCCCGCTGAGACACGAAACCTCAAGGCGGCTCAGAGAACACCCCCTCTCGCACCGCACACCGGTCGGCCGCCCTCGCCACAAGCCCCACCCGAGGGCGCGCGCCGGCCCAAGGGGCCGGTCCGGCGCGCGCCCGGCATCTTCGATGCTATTCGGGCGTAAGACGGGGAGACGCTGATGTGGACTGCTCTATGATTGGGGTGGAGCGATCGAGACGTTTTTCGGAAACGGCACTTCCGCGCAGAACGCACGCCCCCACCCTTTCCACGACCACGGCTGCCCATCAGCGCCCCACTTCGGTCGACGCCCCTCGGAACAGAGGGCACGCGCCGGGCCGGGGGCCGGCGCTGCTGACCTCTGGGCTAAGCGCTTTATCCCAGCAAGGTCAGGGCTAGCGATGAGCTACGCACGCCACCCCAAGGAGCGCCGGCCCATCGGGCCGGTCCGGCGCGCGCCCGGCACCTTCGGTGCTATTCGGGCGCAAGGAGGGCGCAAGCCCCCTACCCCGCCGCCGCGGCGGTGGCCCAGGCGAGCGCCAGGTAGCGACCGGTCTTCGCGAGGCTCACCAGCACCAGGAACTTCCAGGCCGCCACCCGCATCACGCCGGCGATCACCGTGAAGGCGTCACCCAGGGGCGCCCAGCTCAGCAGCAGGGTCCAGAGGCCGTAGCGCTGCCAGAACCTCTGGGCGCGGTCGAGCTGGCGCTCGGAGGCGGGGAACCAACGGCGGTGCCGGAAGCGCTCGGCGCCGAGGCCCAGCGCGTAGTTCACCACCGCGCCCAGCACGTTGCCGACACTCGCCACCGCCACGATCAGCCAGACCGGCCAGCGCCCGTCGAGCTGCATCGCGACGAAGACCACCTCGCTCTGGAACGGCAAAATCGTCGCCGCCCCGAAGGCGGCGAGGAACAGGCCCATCAGCCCGAAAGCCCCCGCAGTCATCCCGCCCTCAGGCGGAGCTGGCGGCGGTATTGGCGCTGTCGTCGCTCTCGCGCGGGGGCCGGCCGATGACCTGGCGCAGCTCGTCGAGCTCGATGAAGTTGTCGGCCTGGCGGCGCAGCTCGTCGGCGATCATCGGCGGCTGTGAGCGGATCGTCGAGACCACCGAGACCCGCACGCCCTGGCGCTGCAGGCTCTCGACCAGCGGCTTGAAGTCGCCGTCACCCGAGAACAGCACGATGTGGTCGACGCGCGGCGCCAGCTCCATGGCATCGACGGTCAGCTCGATGTCCATGTTGCCCTTGACCTTCCGGCGGCCCTGGCTGTCGGTGTATTCCTTGGCGGGCTTGGTCACCATGGCGAAGCCGTTGTAGTGCAGCCAGTCCACAAGCGGGCGGATCGGAGAATATTCCTCGTTCTCGAGGAGCGCGGTGTAGTAGAAGGCCCGGATCATCCGTCCGCGGCGCAGGAATTCCTGCCGCAGGAGCTTGTAATCGATGTCGAAACCAAGCGATTTGGCCGCGGCATACAGGTTGGAGCCATCTATGAACAGCGCGAGCCGTTCGTCTTTGTAAAACATGATTTCCTCTCAATAACGTCTGCGTCGAATAGAACGGGAGTGAACCGTTGCAGCCACCCGAGCGCAGAACACACTACAAATACTTTTAAATATCGTTCCCGCAAGCGTGGGGCTGCGGCAACTAAGGATGAACCCCTACCCGAAAGGATAGAAAACACATGGATTCGCGGCAAGACGTGCTGGTGGCCCTGGGCGCGAACCTGCCTTGGCAGGGGGCGCCGCCCGAGGTGACGCTCTCCCGGGCGCTCACCGTTCTGGCGGGCGGGCCGCTGCGGCTCAGGGCGCTGGCGCGCTTCTACCGCACGCCCTGTTTCCCCGCCGGCGCCGGGCCCGACTACGTCAACGGCGCGGTGCGGCTCGCCGCGCCGGAGGCGCTCGCGCCCGCCGAAATCCTGGCCGAGCTGCACCGGATCGAGGCGCTCTTCGGGCGTCACCGCGAGACCCGCTGGGGCATGCGCACGCTCGATCTGGACCTGATCGCCGTGGGCCAAAGCCTCCTGCCCGACCGCGCCGGATGGGCCGCCTGGCGCGACCTGCCGCCCTCGGAACAGGCGCGGCTCGCCCCCGAAGAGCTGATCCTGCCGCATCCGCGCCTGGCCGACCGAGCCTTCGTGATCGTGCCCCTGGCCGATGTGGCGCCGGACTGGCGCCACCCGGTCGAAGGGCGCAGCCTGGCGGAAATGCGCGCCGCCCTGCCCGCCGAAGCGCGCGCCGAAATCCGTGCAATGTAACGTGAAGCCCGCTTGTCAATAGGCTTGTGCCGCGTTAGATAACACTCTTCTGACGTCAGACCCGAAGACTGGAGACAAACATGGCCCGCGTGACGGTTGAAGATTGCGTCGACAAGGTTCCGAACCGCTTCGAGCTGGTGCTCCTGTCCGCCCATCGCGCCCGCGAGATTTCGTCCGGGGCGGCGATCACGCTGGACCGGGACAACGACAAGAACCCCGTCGTGGCCCTGCGCGAAATCGCCGAGGAAACCCAGTCCTCCGACGAGCTGCGCGAGCGTCTGATCGAGTCCAAGCAGACCCAGATCGAGGTGGACGAGCCCGAGGATGACGCCATGGCGCTGCTCATGGGCTCGGAGCCGGCCGACAAGCCGCAGGAGGACGACATGTCCGAAGAGAAGCTCCTGCGCGCGCTGATGGAGGCGCAGGGCGAAAGCTGAGGCTCGCCCCCCGCGGGCGAGCGCCGAAAGGATGAAGGCGCATGATTGCCGCCGATGACCTCATTGCGCTCGTTCGCAACTACAATCCGAAGACCAACGAGGCGCTGATCCGCGCGGCCTTCGCCTATGGCGAGGCGATGCACGACGGCCAGACGCGGCAGTCGGGTGATCCCTATTTCACCCACCCCGTGGCCGTCGCCGCGATCCTCACCGAACAGCAGCTCGACGACGCCACGATCGTGACCGCGCTCCTGCACGACACGATCGAGGACACCAAGTCGACCTACCTCGAGATCTCCGAGCGATTCGGCGAAGAGGTCGCGATGCTGGTCGACGGGGTCACCAAGCTGACCAACCTGCAGCTCTCCTCGACCGAGACCAAGCAGGCCGAGAACTTCCGCAAGCTCTTCATGGCGATGTCTAAGGACCTGCGGGTGATCCTGGTCAAGCTCGCCGACCGGCTGCACAACATGCGCACCATCAAGGCCATGCGCGAGGAAAAGCAGCTCCAGAAGGCGCGCGAGACCATGGACATCTATGCGCCGCTCGCCGGCCGCATGGGCATGCAGTGGATGCGCGAGGAGCTCGAGGACCTGGCCTTCCGGGTGATCAACCCCGAGGCCCGGGTCTCGATCATCCGCCGCTTCATCACGCTGCAGCGCGAGGCCGGCGACGTGATCCCGCGGATCACCAACGACATGCGCCACGAGCTGGACGCCGTGGGCATCGAGGCCGAGGTCTTCGGCCGCGCCAAGAAACCCTATTCGATCTGGCGCAAGATGCAGGAGAAGGAGCTCTCCTTTTCGCGGCTCTCGGACATCTACGGCTTCCGCATCATCACCCGCTCGGAGATGGACTGCTACCGCGCGCTCGGCACCATCCACCGGCGCTGGCGGGCGGTGCCGGGGCGCTTCAAGGACTACGTGAGCCAGCCCAAGTCGAATGGCTACCGCTCGATCCACACCACCGTCTCGGGCCGCGACGGCAAGCGCGTCGAGGTGCAGATCCGCACCCGCCAGATGCACGAGGTCGCCGAGACCGGCGTGGCCGCGCATTGGTCCTACCGCGACGGCGTGCGGGCGCAGAACCCCTTCGCGGTCGATCCGGCCAAGTGGATCGCCTCGCTGACCGAGCAGTTCACCGCCGAGGAGGACCACGACGAGTTCCTCGAGGCGGTGAAGCTCGAGATGTATTCCGACCAGGTCTTCTGCTTCACCCCCAAGGGCGAGGTGGTGAAACTGCCGAAAGGCGCGACGCCGCTCGATTTTGGCTATGCGATTCACACCCGCATCGGCTCGGCCTGCGTCGGGGCCAAGGTCGACGGCATCCGCGTGCCGCTCTGGACCCGGCTGAAGAACGGCCAGTCGGTGCAGATCATCACCGCCGACGGCCAGACCCCGCAGGCGACCTGGCTCGACATCGCCAAGACCGGCAAGGCCAAGTCCGCGATCCGCCGCTCGCTGCGCGAGGCCCGCAAGGGCCGCTTCGTGAAGCTCGGCCGCGAGATCGCCCGCTCGGCCTTCGAACATGTCGGCAAGAAAGCCTCGGACAAGGTGCTGGAGAAGGCCGCCAAGACCCTGCGCCTGGCCGATGGCGAGGCGCTCCTGGCGCGGCTGGGCTCGGCCGAGATTTCCGCCCGCGACGTGGTGGCGGCGGTCTATCCCGACCTCTCGCCCCGGCCCCATTCCGAGGTCGACACCGCCCGCGCGGTCATCGGCCTCGCGCATGACCAGGCGTTTTCCCGCGCCGATTGCTGCCAGCCGCTGCCCGGCGAGCGCATCGTCGGCATCGTCCGCCGCGGCCAGGGGGTGATCGTGCATGCCATCGACTGCCCGAATCTCGTCGAGGTCGAGGACGAGCCGGACCGCTGGCTCGACATCCAGTGGGCCGAGGGGCGGCACCCGGCGGTCTACGATGTGACGCTCGACCTCACGATCGGCAACGACGCCGGTGTCCTGGGACGGATTTGCACGTTGATCGGAGAGCGCAAGGCCAATATCTCCAACCTGCAGTTCCGGGACCGGAAACCCGATTTCTACCGGCTCGACATCAACCTCGAACTCAGCGATGCCGAACACATGCACTCGGTGATCTCGGCGCTGGAGGCGGAAAGCGATGTCGCCCAGGTGGAGCGCAAACGGGACACCGACCGGATAGACCAGGCCCGGACGGCCGCAGAGTAGCTTTGGGGGTAGCCCGCCTTTGGTCTTCAGGCGACGCGAACAGCCACCGGTGTGGAAACGGGCCCTGCGCGCGCTCTGGCCGCAGGGTGGATGGGGACGTGCGGCGCTGTATATCCGCCACCGTCTAACCCGCCTGCCCGACCCGCCCGACAAGATCGGCCGCGGCATCTTCGCGGGCGTCTTCATGACCTTCACCCCGCTTTACGGGCTGCATTTCTTCCTGGCCGCGCTCCTGGCCTGGGTGCTGCGCGGCAACGTGCTGGCCGGGCTCATGGGCACCTTCTTCGGCAACCCGCTGACCTATGTGCCGATCGCGGTGGTCTCGATGCAGACCGGCAACTGGATCCTCGGCATCGAAAGCGACCCCGAGGACCATCGCGGCATCGGCCAGAAGTTCGCCGCCGCCGGGCGCGACCTCTGGGACAATTTCCTGGCGATCTTCACGCCCGAGAAGGCCGACTGGGCGGACCTGTCGCTCTTCTACGACGACGTCTTCTTCCCCTATCTCGTGGGCGGGGTGATCCCGGGCATCATTGCCGGGCTGATCTGCTACTACATCTCGCTGCCGCTGATCCGGGCCTACCAGAACCGCCGCAGCGGGGTGATCGCCGCCAAGCTCGCGACGCTGAAGGCGAAAAAGCAGAAACAGGCTGACGGCAACGCCTCGGCGGACTAGCTTGCCGTCCGAGGCCGGCTGGAGAGGGCAGAACCCATGGGCAGCGACGAGACGACATTGCGGCTGGGCGTGAACATCGACCACGTGGCCACCCTGCGCAACGCCCGCGGCGGGGCCTACCCCGACCCGGTGCGCGCCGCGAAACTGGCCGAGGCCGCCGGCGCCGACGGCATCACCGCGCATCTGCGCGAGGACCGCCGCCACATCCGCGACGCCGACATCGACGCGCTCATGGCCGCGCTGGCGGTGCCTCTGAACTTCGAGATGGCCGCCACGGTCGAAATGCAGGAGATCGCCCTGCGGCACCGCCCGCATGCGGTCTGCATCGTGCCCGAGAAGCGCGAGGAGCGCACGACCGAGGGCGGGCTCGAGGTGGCGGGCGACAAGGCGCGTCTGGCCGAATTCATCGAGCCGCTGGCCGCCGTCGGCTGCCGGGTGTCGCTTTTCGTGGCCGCCGACCGCGACCAGATCTCCGCGGCCGCCGAGATCGGCGCGGCGGTGGTCGAGCTGCACACCGGGGCCTATTGCGACTACCACTACGAAGGCCGCTTCGCCGAACGCGACGAGGAACTGGCGCGCCTGGGCGAGATGGCGCGGCTGGCGCATAGCCTTGGGCTCGAGGTGCACGCGGGCCACGGGCTGACCTTCGACACCGTGACGCCGGTCGCGGCCTTCCCCGAGGTGCGCGAGCTGAACATCGGCCATTTCCTGATCTCCGAGTCGGTCTTTGCCGGGCTCGACGGCGCGATCTCCGAGATGCGCGCGCTGATGCGCTCGGCGCGGGCCTGATGGCTGCCGGGGCGCGATGCAGGGCAGGGGCGGCATGGCCCTGACGCCCACCGAGAGCGAACTGGCGGCGCTCGACCAAGTGATCGCCGAGGCGCGCGCGCTTTATGAGGCGCGCGGAGGCCAGGGGCCGGTCTTCACCGCCGCGGTGGTCAAGGACGGCCAGACCGTCACGCTCGACCGCAACGAGGTCTCCGACAGCTGCGACCCCTCGCGCCACGCCGAGATCGTCGCGCTTGGCCGCGCCGCCGCGGCGCTCGGCGGCACGGATCTGTCGGGGGCGACGCTGGTGGCCTCCATGCAGCCCTGCGAGATGTGCCTCGCGGCGATGCGCTGGGCCGGCATCGACCGGCTGGTCTTCGCCATGACCCAGGAGGCGGCGCCGGACTTCTTCCAGTTCCCCGCGCTCGGGCTCGCCGATTTCGCCCGCGCCTCGGGCGGCGCCTTCGACTGGGCCGGCGGCCTGCGGCTCGAGGAGCTGCGCGACATCTACGGGGCGGCGCGATGATCCTCGGCGTCGGCACGGACCTCTGCAACATCGACCGGATCCAGGGCACGCTCGACCGGTTCGGTGACCGGTTCCGCAACCGGGTCTTCACCGAGATCGAGCAGAAGAAGGCCGAGCGCCGCGCCGATGTGGCCGGCACCTACGCCAAGCGCTGGGCCGCCAAGGAGGCCTGCTCCAAGGCGCTCGGCACCGGCTTGCGCATGGGCATCGCCTGGAAGGACATGGCGGTCACCAACCTGCGCACCGGCCAGCCGGTCATGCAGGTCACCGGCTGGGCCAAGGACCGCCTGGCCGAGATGACCCCCGAGGGCCACGAGGCGATCATCCATGTGACACTGACCGACGATCACCCCTGGGCACAGGCCTTCGTCGTGATCGAGGCCCGCCCGACCCGCGCTTGACTCCCGTGGGCCCGGGCGGCACTTAACCCGCGCAAGAGGCAAAGGGGCAGAGCATGGCAAAGGACGCGTCTTCGGGCGGCTTGTGGGAAACCGTGAAAACGGTGGTCTACGCGCTCTTGATCGCCGGCGTGTTCCGCACGCTGTTCTTCCAGCCGTTCTGGATTCCCTCGGGCTCGATGAAGGACACGCTTCTGATCGGCGACTTCCTCTTCGTGAACAAGATGGCCTACGGTTATTCCTACGCCTCCTGTCCCTCAGTGCGGCTGCCCTCGGTGGGCATCGACATCGACGCAAAGGACATCTGCGGCATCTTCGACGGCGACAACGGCCGGTTCCTGGGCTCCGCGCCCGAGCGCGGCGACATCGTGGTCTTCCGCCACCCGGTCAACGGCTCGGACTTCATCAAGCGGCTGATCGGCCTGCCCGGCGACCGGGTGCAGCTCCGCGACGGCCAGGTCTACCTCAACGGCGAGGCGGTCCCGCTCGAGCGCAACGGCAGCTTCGAGGAGCTGGCCGAGCCCCAGGGCCCGAACCGCGTGCGCCCGCGCTGCGCCAACGGCCCCGTGGGCGACGGCGGCACCTGCGTGAAAGAGAAGTTCACCGAGACCCTGCCGGGCGGGCTCAGCCATTCGGTGCTGAACATCACCGACCAGGGGTCGGACGACACGCCGGTCTATACCGTCCCCGAGGGCCATTACTTCTTCATGGGCGACAACCGCGACAACTCGGCCGACAGCCGGGTGCCGAATGTCGCCGGCGGCGTCGGCTTC
The DNA here is from genome assembly GCF_021272185.1 of Roseivivax sp. GX 12232. Taxonomy (GTDB): domain Bacteria; phylum Pseudomonadota; class Alphaproteobacteria; order Rhodobacterales; family Rhodobacteraceae; genus Roseivivax. The sequence goes on along the minus strand of NZ_JAJSEC010000004.1, from coordinate 254,975 downwards.
GTGCCGCATGAGAACCTCGTGGGCCGGGCCGACCGGGTGATCTTCTCCTCGGCGGGCAGCTCGATGCTGTTCTTCTGGACCTGGCGCGGCGACCGCTTCTTCGAGGCGCTCGAGTGAGCCGATCGGCGGAACTCTCCGAGCTCGAGGGCCGGATCGGGCTGCGCTTCGACCGGGTGGACCTTCTGCGCGAGGCGCTGACCCATGGCTCGGCCTCGAGCCCCGGGCGCGACGACAACCAGCGGCTGGAATTCCTCGGCGACCGGGTGCTGGGCCTGGTCATGGCCGAGGCGCTTCTCGAACGTGACCGCGCCGCCGCCGAAGGCCAGCTCGCCCCGCGCTACAACGCGCTGGTGCGCAAGGAGACCTGTGCCGAGGTGGCCCGCGAGTTCGGCATCGGCGACGCGCTGAAGCTCGGCCGCTCGGAGCGGCTCTCGGGCGGGCGGCGGAAGATGGCGCTTCTCGGCGACGCCATGGAGGCGGTGATCGCCGCGGTCTACATCGACCAGGGCTTCGAGACCGCCAAGGACTTCGTGCTGCGGCTCTGGGGCCAGCGTATCGACAGCGTCGAGACCGACGCCCGCGACCCCAAGACCGCGCTGCAGGAATGGGCCCAGGCCCGCGGGCTGCCGCCGCCGGCCTATGTCGAGACCGCGCGCTCGGGCCCCGACCACCAGCCGATCTTCACCATCGAGGCGCGGCTCGAAAGCGGCGAGACCGCCGAGGCCAGCGCCGGATCGAAACGCCAGGCCGAGCAGAGCGCGGCCAAGGCCCTTCTGGACGCGCTCGAAGGCGGGGCATGAGCCCCAACCTGCAAGGCAGCCTCTTCATGGTGGCGGCCATGCTGGGCTTCGCCATCGAGGACGCGCTGTTCAAGGCCGCGGTGGCGGGCATCTCGCCGGGGCTCGGCACCTTCTTCTTCGGTTTGATCGGCCTGATGATCTACGCGGGCCTCCTGCGCCGCGCGGGCGAGCGGGTCTGGACCCGCGCCTATCTGTCGAAAACCCTGCTGGTGCGCTCGGGCTTCGAGGTCATGGGCCGGCTCTTCTTCGCGCTGGCGCTGGCCTTCGCACCCCTCTCGGTGACCTCGGCGATCCTGCAGGCGGCGCCCCTGGTGGTGACGCTGGGCGCGGCGCTGGTCCTGGGCGAAAAGGTCGGGCCGATGCGCTGGACGGCCATGGCGGTGGGCTTCGCGGGCGTGCTTCTGATCTTGCGCCCGACACCCGCGGGCTTCGAGGCCAGCGCGCTTTTTGCGGTGCTGGCGATGATCGGCTTCGCCTGCCGGGATCTCGCCACCCGCGCCAGTCCGCCGGAGATCTCGGCGATGCAGCTCGGCATTCCGGGCTTCCTGACGGTGACGGCGGCGGGGCTGGTGATCCTGGCCTTCGAGCCCGGCGCGCCGTCGCTGCCCACGGGCTCCTCGGCGCTGCTGATCCTGGCGACCGGGGTCACTGGGGTCTGCGCCTATACCGCGCTGACCCGGGCGATGCGCAGCGGCGATGTCGCGGTGGTGGCGCCTTTCCGCTATTCCCGGCTGCTTTTCGCGCTGGTCATCGCGGTCCTGGTCTTCGCCGAGACGCCGGACTTGCCGATGCTGGCCGGGGCGGCGCTGATCGTGGGCTCGGGGCTCTTCACGCTCTGGCGCTCGGACCGGGCCGCGCGGGCCGCCCGCGCCGCACGCTCGAGCTGAGTCGATCGGGTCGGGCCGTCCGGCCCCGCGCTGCGGGCTCTGGCCAAGCGGTTCCAACCGCCCGTCACGACCTTGCCCCGCGCGCCGATCCAGCCGCCCTTCCGGGCCCGGCGCCGCGCGCCCTCGCTGACCTGCTCCAACCGCGACCGGCCGCGCCTTAGCTCAGCCGCTCCAACCGCCCCTTCCGGGCGACGATGTTCTTGTAGTCCCATTGCACCGCCCGCGCCTCGGCGAGCCAGGCCTTCAGGGCCCCGAGGTCGATCTCGCCCACCGCGGTGTAGCGCCGCTCGGCGGCCTTGAAGTTGCCGGTCGGCGCCAGCCCCGGCGTCTCGAAGCCCTGGCCGCTCCAGAACATCAGCCGCAGCGCGTCGCGCAGGCGGCTGTAGCCCACCACCGGGTTGTCGGCGAGGAACCAGACCGGATGGGCGTGCCAGATCCGCCCCTGGGCCTCGGGCAGCACCTCGGAGATCGTCTCGCGCAGCACCGCGCAGATCGCCTGGTCGCCGGGGGCGAGGCGCGCGTGATAGGCAGAGATCATGTCCCGTGGCATGGCCCCAGTCTAACCGCTTCGCGCGCGGAAATCCCGCCTTTCGCGACACCGGGGCCTCTGGCCAGCGACATTGGCTTCCGCTAGAAGGCACATCTTGAGTTTCAGGAGACTGCCCATGACCACCCGCGCCGGTTTCATCGCCCTCATCGGCGAGCCCAATGCGGGCAAGTCGACGCTGACCAACCGCATGGTGGGCGCCAAGGTGTCGATCGTCACCCACAAGGTGCAGACCACCCGCACGCGCATCCGCGGCGTCGCCATCGAGGACGACGCCCAGTTGATCTTTGTCGACACCCCCGGCCTCTTCAAGCCGCGCCGCCGGCTCGACCGCGCCATGGTCGCCGCCGCCTGGGGCGGGGCCGCCGATGCCGACATCGTGGTGCTGCTGGTCGAGGCGCACCGCGGCGTGACCGAGGGCGTCGAGGCGATCCTCGAGGAGCTCGACACCGTCGGCCACGGCCGCCCCGTGGCGCTGGCGATCAACAAGATCGACCGGGTGAAGGCCGAGACCCTGCTGGCGCTCTCCAAGGCGCTGAACGACCGCTTCACCTTCGCCGAGACCTTCATGATCTCGGCCGAGAAGGGCTACGGCGTCGACGACCTGCGGACCTGGCTCGGCCAGACCCTGCCCGAGGGCCCCTGGCTCTATCCCGAGGACCAGATCGCCGATCTGCCGATGCGCATGATCGCCGCCGAGATGACCCGCGAGAAGCTGACCCTGCGGCTGCACCAGGAGCTGCCCTACCAGCTCACCGTGGAGACCGAGAGCTGGCAGGAGCGCAAGGACGGCTCGGCCCGCATCGACCAGGTGATCTACGTCAGCCGCGACGGCCACAAGGGCATCGTGCTGGGCCACCGGGGCGAGACGGTGAAGGCGATCTCCAAGGCCGCGCGCGAGGAGCTCGAAGAGTTCCTGGGCCGCCGGGTGCATCTTTTCGTGCAGATCAAGGTGCGCGAGAAGTGGCTCGAAGAGGCCGAGCGCTATTCCGAGATGGGTCTCGACTTCCGCGACGGCGATGGCTGAACCCCGGCTGACGGCGCGCTTCTGGGTCGATGCCTACCGGCGGCGGCTGGCGCTGATGGACATCCCCTGTTTCGTGGTCGCCCATGGCGACGACACCGCGGGCGCGGTGCTGGTGAAGCTCTCCACCCTCGACGGGCGGGCGCGGGCCTTCACCCGGACCTTCGACCTTGAGACCGGCGCGCGCATCTGGACTGAGCTGACCGCCGGCCCCGAGGGCGAGGTCGACGCCGCGATCTCGCGCCAGCGCGGTTTCGACCCGGACCTCTGGGTGATCGAGGTCGAAGACCGCGAAGGCCGCCACCAGCTCGACGCCGAGGGGCTGGGCTGAGGGGTCGGCGGCGGGTCACGGGCCGGCGTCGCCTCGCCCGCAGGCCAGGACGTCACAGCGCCTTCGCGCGCCTCCGGTCCGACCGGGCCGATCTTCGGAGCCAGCGCGCCGCTCCAGCAGTCGCCTCTGCCGCGCGTCACTCCCGACGCCCGCCTGAGCACCACGCCTCCCAGCAACCAGAGTCCCCAAACTCCTGCCCGCAAAGCCCAAAGCCTCCCGGCAAGCAGAGCGCCAAGGCGCCCGCCCGCCAAAAGCCCAAAGCCTCGCAACCACCAAATCCGCCACAGCGCCCCGCCGCCGATCCCCCCTTGCGCCCGGGCCCGGCGCATCCGACCTTGCCCTCATGGACTGGCGCGACACCGGCATCCTTCTTTCCGCCCGCCGCCACGGCGAGACCTCGGCGATCCTCGAGGTCTTCACCCGCGCGCATGGCCGCCACATAGGTGTCCTGCGCGGCGCCAGCTCGCGCCGGCTCGCCGCCGCCCGCCAGCCCGGGGCCGAGCTCGACCTCGCCTGGCGCGCCCGGCTCGAGGACCACATCGGCACCTATACCGTCGAGCTGAACCGCTCGCGCGCGGCGGTGGCCATGGGCGACCCGCTGGCGCTCGCGGGGCTGAATGCGCTGACCGCGCTTCTCTCCTTCACCCTGCCCGAACGCGAGGCCCATCCCGACCTCTACACCCGCACCGGCACGCTGCTCGAACTGCTGGCCCAGCCCGAGCTCTGGCCGCTGGCCTACCTGCGCTGGGAGATGGCGCTGCTCGAAGAGATGGGCTTCGGCCTCGACCTCAGCCAATGCGCCGCCACCGGGCGCGCCAACGACCTGGCCTATGTCTCGCCGAAGACCGGGCGGGCGGTCTCGCGCTCGGGCGCGGGCGACTGGGCGCCGCGTCTCCTGCCCCTGCCCGAGGTCATGCTGGGCGCCGGCCCCGGCGATGACGCCGAGGTGCTGACCGCGCTTGACACCACCGGGCATTTCCTGGCCCATCACCTGGCGCCCTCGCTCGGCGAGAAGCCCCTGCCGCCCGCGCGGGCGCTCTTTCTCGACCGGCTGGCGCGCCGCGCCCGAGAGACGGACTGACATGCCGCTTTTCCACGGCCCCAAGGCAGGATAGGACAGGCACATGCGTTGGACCCTGCCGAATATCCTCACCGTTCTGCGCCTCGCCGCCGCGCCCGGCGTCGCGGTGATGTTTCTCTATTTCGCCCGCCCCTTCGCCGATTGGTGCGCGCTGATTCTCTTCATGGGGGCGGCGATCACCGATTGGTTCGACGGCTACCTGGCCCGCGCCTGGGGCGCGGAGACCAAGCTCGGGGCCATGCTCGACCCGATCGCCGACAAGGCCATGGTGGTGATCGCGCTCATGGTGATCGTGGGCTATTCCTCCTATTCGCCCTGGCTGGTGCTGCCGGCCACCGTGATCCTCTTCCGCGAGGTCTTCGTCTCGGGGCTGAGGGAATACCTCGGCGACACCGCTGGCACGCTGAAGGTGACCCGGCTCGCCAAGTGGAAGACGACGCTGCAGATGGTCGCCATCGCAGTGCTCTTCGCCCAGGGCATCTTCGAGCATTACCTCGTCGCCTCGACCTACGGCATGGACCAGGCGCTGGTGCAGTCGATCCTCGCGGGCGAAACCCCGGACGAGCTGGGCCTCGGCTGGAAGGAAACCGGCATGATCTGGACCGGCAACCTGGGGCTGCTGCTCCTCTGGGTCGCGGCGGTGCTGACCGCGATCACCGGGCTCGATTATTTCCGCAAGGCCCTGCCCCACCTGACGGAGGACCGCTGATGGATGTGCTCTATTTCGCCTGGCTGCGCGAACGCATCGGCGCGCCCAAGGACCGGATCGAGACCGAGGCCGCCACGGTCAACGAGCTGGTGGAGGAGCTGCGCGCCCGCGAGGAGCGCTACGCCCTGGCCTTCGCCGATCTCTCCGCGCTGCGCGTGGCGCTCGACCAGGAGCTCGCCGATTTCGACGCCCCGCTCGCGGGCGTGCGCGAGGTCGCCTTCTTCCCGCCGATGACGGGCGGCTGATGCGGATCCTGGTGCAGGAGAGCCCCTTCGACTTCGCAGCCGAGGCCGAGGCTTTCGCCAAGGGCCGCGCCGATCTCGGCGCCGTGGTGACCTTCACCGGCCAGGTCCGCGACAGCGGCGGGCTCGCGCGGATGGAGATCGAGCACTACCCCGGCATGACCGAGAAAGCCCTGCGCGGCATCGCCGAGGAGGCCCGCAGCCGCTGGTCGCTCGGCGAGGTGCTGGTGATCCATCGCCACGGCCGACTGCTGCCCGGCGAGCGCATCATGATGGTCGCCACCGCCGCCCGCCACCGCCGCGACGCCTTCGAGGCCGCGGAATTCCTGATGGACTACCTGAAGTCCCGCGCGCCGTTCTGGAAGAAGGAACACTTCGCCGAAGGCGCCGCCTGGGTCGAGGCGAAAGACGAGGACGAGGACGCGCTGACCCGCTGGTGAGCGGCGGGGCGGAGGTGGGCGGAGAGGCACTCGCCCGCACCACAGGTCAAACCCCCAAGCGCCAAACCGCCACCACCCAGCCAATCAAAAGCGCACCGCGCCCACCAAGGCGCCACCCCCAGCCCCTTCAGCTTGGCCAAAATACCTCGGGGGTGAATGCGGGCCGCACAGGCCCGCAGAGGGGGCAGCGCCCCCTCAACCGGTCCGGGGGGGCCACAGGCCCCCCAGGACCCGCCCAAGGCGCTTTCACAAAGCGCCGCGGGCCAGACATGCCCCCGCGCCCCAAAGGCGCGGGGACCGCCGGATCAAAAAACCGGCCCGACCCCGCGCTCAAAACGCATTGGTCAGCCCCGCCCCAATGCTCAGGTCGCGATAGCCATAGGCCTCGATCGAGCTTTCCCGCCGGGCCGCGCCCAGGTCGACGTAAGGCGAAAACCGCCCGAGCAGCACCACTTCGGTCTTCTCGATGCGCATCTCCACCCCGTATTCGGTCTCGATGCGCCGCTCGGACAGCCCCGCCGTGGGCTCTTCCTGGCGGAAGCCCTGCAGGTAGACCTCGGGCGCGATGCGCCAGCCGCCGGCGAACTCCTTGCTGTAGCCCAGCCGCAGCTCGGCGAAATCATAGGCCTGGCTCGGGTCCTCGGCGTTCTGGCGCTGGTAGCTGCCTTCGAGCGAAAGCTGCGCGCGGCCCTCGAGCGGCCGGGCCACCTCCAGCGCGATCTGTCCGCGCGTGGCCTCCTGGTCGCCCTCGCGACCGAAGCGCACCTCCTGTAGCCCGGCCTCGAGCGTGGTCCGCAGCCCGCTGGCGCGCTGGAAGCTGACGCCGCTGCGCATCCCCACGCGGGTCTCGGAGAGGTCATGCCCAGCCCAGGAGCGTCCCGCCGTGGCCTCGACGAAGACCGTGCGTTGCGGCCAGGTGAACTGCAGCCCCAGCGCCAGGTCGCCGCTCTCGCGGTCGTAGGCCTCGCCTTCGGTCTGGTAGAGGTCGCCTTCGATCTGCGCATAGGCCGCGGCCCCGGCGTCGCCCGGCGCGAGCTCTAGCGCCCATTGCCGGCGCAGCCCGCCCTCGAGCGCCAGCCCGGTGTCGGGCGGGGCTTCGCGGTCCATCTCGAAGACCAGGGTCTGGCCGCCGAAGGTCACCTCGATCTCGTCGGTGTCATAGGCGCGCCCGGCACCCGGCGGCGCCTCGAGGCCCAGGGTGAAATCCAGCCGCCAGCCGCGGCGGTCGTCGATCTCGCGGATGTAGCGCAACACGCGTGTGCGAACCGGATCGGGCAGCCCGCCGCCCGAAAGCACCAGGCGGAACTCGTCGCGGGCCTGGCCGAACCGCCCGGCCTCGAAAAGCGCCCGCGCCAGTTCGAGACGCACGCGGACAAGGCTCGGGTCCTCGGCCAGGAGCGCCCGGAGCCGCCGCGCGGCGCTTTGGGGCCTGCCCTCTGCCATGGCGCGCAGCGCGCCCTGGAACTCGGCCTCCATCTGCCCCGGCGCCCGAGCGGGCGTGGCGGCACCGGTCTGGGCCTCCGCCCGCATCGGCAGGGCGGTCGTGAAAACAGCGGCCGCCAGGGCGGCCGCTGTCAGAATGCGCAGGGCGTTCACGGCTGCTGAACCCCGCCGAAGGCGCCGATGTAGCCGTTGTCGTTCGCGTCCATCACGAAGGTGCCGCCGACTTCTTCCGCCTCGGGGCCGTAGAAGCGGCCGGTGACGGTGCCCGAGACGTCGCCCTGGGACGTGGCCTCGAAGCTTGCCCGGTTCAGCTGACCGGTGGCGGTGAAGTCGAGGTCGCTGAGCGAGGTGGTGCCCGCGCTGGTGTTGCTGCTGTTCACGGTGATCGCCGAGAAATCGGTCGTCACTTCGATGTCCGAGGTGGTCTCGAAGACATTGCCGTCCGCGTCAGCGGTCTGACCATAGCTCTGGCCGTTGTAGGTCGCCGAAGCGTCATCGTCCGGCAGCTGGCTCGCCATGGTGTAGGAGCCGAAGGAGCCGACGCCGGCCGAACCCGACAGGCCATCCACACCGGTCTGCCATGCGCCGAAGCTCTGGTACTCGAGGCCCTGCCCTTCGGGATCGGCGAAGACCGCTGCGACGCCGCGATCTTCGTCGATCGCCACGATGGTGTCACCGTCGGTGGTGATCTCGCCGCCGTCTGCCGTGTCGACAACGAAGTTGCTCTTGGAGTTGCGGACCCAGATCTTGGTGGCTTCGCCGGTTTCCGCGTCCCAGGTGACGTCGATAACGGCGCGGTTTTCGGTTTCCGGCTCACGGGTCACTTCCACGTCGCCGTTCTCGTCCGCGGCGAAGTCCGCCGAGGTCACCTGGCCCGCGGCGCGATAGGTGCCGCCGTCTTCCTGGGAGGCCTGGAAGGACTTGAATGCCGGCTGTTCGGGCAGGACTGCGGGGCTATCGGAGCTGCTCCCGCCACCGGTGCTGCAGGCCGCAAGAAGAGAGAGAGCGGAAGCGCCCAGAATAAGAACTCGCATGTATTCCTCGTTCACGTTGCTTGAATAACGCCGGTCGCATGGCACAAAACATCGTGCCTCCGGATCAATTCCGGAGCGGGGTTTTCTTTATTGTTCTGGAAATCCCGCTTTCTTTCCGACGCGCCCGGTGAGCCCGAGCAATGGCAAAGAACCACAAGCGAAAGTAGAGTGTAAACCCCGGTGCATTTGAATTTTTCAATTGCCCGGAATTGCATATCCGCAATAAAAACAATCGTTTATGCGAATATCAATATAAAACAATTCTTGAATTAGAGTGGTAATTCCATGCAATTATTTATTTGCGTATTCTTGAATGCGCAGACCCAAAAGCCGCAAATCCCCGCCATCACCAATAGTAAAAACACCCACCACCCGGGCGCGCCCACAAAAGCCCGCGCCACGATCAGCCCCTTCAGCTTGGCCAAAATACCTCGGGGGTGAATGCGGGCCGCACAGGCCCGCAGAGGGGGCAGCGCCCCCTCAACCGGTCCGGGGGGCCACAAGCCCCCGGGACCCGCCCAAGGCGCTTTCACAAAGCGCCGCGGGCCAGACATGCCCCCGCGCCTCAAAGGCGCGGGGACCGCCGGCTCACCGGCTCAACACTAGGACACCCCCCATCACGCCGGGGCGAAGAGCCCCTGCGCCTTGGCTTCCGCCATGGCCTCGTCGAGGCTCTTCCAGGCGCGGGCGATCAGCGCGTCGATCTCCTCGCGGGAGATCACCAGGGGCGGCGAGATGATCATCCGGTCGCCGACGTGGCGCATCACCAGGTTGTTGGCGAAGCAGCGCTCGCGGCAGAGGTAGCCGACGGTGCCGCCCTCGCCCTTGAAGGCGGCGCGCGCGCTCTTGTCGGGCGTCAGCGCCAGCGAGCCCATCATGCCGACGATCTTCGCCTCGCCCACCATGGGATGCTCGCCCAGGCTCTCGAAGCGCTCCTTGAGGTAGGGGCCGGTGTCCTCGCGGACGCGGGTCACCACGCCTTCCTCGTCGAGGAGGCGCAGGTTCTCCAGCGCCACGGCGGCGGCCACGGGATGGCCGGAATAGGTGTAGCCGTGGTTGAACTCGCCGCCGCCGATGACCGAGGCCACCTCGGAGGAGACGATCGATCCGCCGATCGGCTGGTAGCCCGAAGAGAGCCCCTTGGCCACGGTCATGATGTCGGGCGCGAGGTCCAGCGTCTGCGAGCCGAACCAGTTGCCGGTGCGCCCGAAGCCGCAGATCACCTCGTCGGCGATCAGCAGGATGCCGTAGTGCTTCACGATGCGCGAGACCTCGGGCCAATAGGTCTCGGGCGCGACGATCACCCCGCCGGCGCCCTGCACCGGCTCGGCGATGAAGGCCGCGACGTTCTCGGGGCCGAGCTCGAGGATCTTCTCCTCGAGCTGGCGGGCGCGGGCGAGGCCGAACTCCTCGGGGCTCATCTCGCCGCCCTCGGCCCACCAGTTGGGCTGGTCGATGTGGTGCACATCAGGGATCGGCAGGCCGCCCTGGGCGTGCATGCCCTTCATGCCACCCAGCGAGCCGGAGCCCACGGAAGAGCCGTGATAGGCGTTCCAGCGCGAGATGATCGCCTTTTTCTGCGGCTCTCCCTTCATCTCCCAGTAGGTGCGCACCATGCGGATGTTGGTGTCATTGGCCTCGGAGCCCGAGCCCGCGAAGAAGACGTGGTTCAGATCGCCCGGCGCCAGTTCCGCAAGTTTCTCGGCGAGCCGGATCGCGGGCACGTGGCTGGTCTGGAAGAAGGTGTTGTAGAAGGGCAGCTCGGCCATCTGCCGGGCGGCGGCATCGACCAGCTCCTGCCGGCCGTAGCCGATGTTCACGCACCAGAGCCCGGCCATGCCGTCGAGGATGCGGTTGCCCTCGCTATCGGTCAGCCAGCAGCCCTCGGCCGAGGTGATGATCCGCGCGCCCTTGCGGCCAAGCTCGGCCCCATGGGTGAAGGGATGCATGTGATGCGCCGCGTCGAGCGCCTGAAGCTCGGCGGTGGGAACGGTGTTGGTGAGCTGGGCCATGGGCGCGCCTCTCTGGTCTCAGGGGAGTGCGCCCAAAATATGATCAAATTCCGCGCTGTCAATCTTGCGGGCAATCGCGCGGGCACTCGCGCAGTCAGCCACGCGGTCAGCCGCGCGGTCACTCCCGCAGTCAGCCGCCCGGTCCCTCCCGCGGTCAGCCGCACGCAGGCGGGACGGCCCGGGGCCCGAGCCCCTCGGCGATCTGCTCCATGCCCTGCAGCACGTCCTCGTCCATGGCCCGTGCGGCGGCCTCGGGGGCGCCGGCCTCGAGCGCGGCGATCAGCTCCTTGTGGCGGTCGGGCAGCCCCTCGGTGCCGAAACGCCCGCAGACCACCCGCAGCGAGGGGCCGAAGCGCAGCCAGAGCCCGTCGACCAGCCCGGTGAGGATCGCCGCACCGGCGAACCCGTTCAGCGTCGCGTGGAAATGGTGGTTCCCGGTCAGATAGCCGCCGACGTCGCCCCGGGCGATGGCGGCGTCGAGCGCGGCGTCGATCTCGCGCAGGCGGGTGATGCCCGCGGCGTCGATCCGGGCGGTGGCGCGGCGGGCAAGCTCGGGCTCCAGCGCCCGGCGCGCCACGGTCAGCTCCTCCAGCGCCTCGGCGTCGAGCTCGGGCACCGCGATGCGCCGGTTGCCGCGGAAATCCAGCGCCCCTTCGGCGGTGAGCCGGCGCAGCGCCTCGCGCACCGGCGTCATGCCAGCGTCCAGGACCTCGGTCAGCCCCTGGATGGTCACCGCCTGCCCCGGCGCCAGCTCGCCGAACAGAATCATGTCGCGCAGCTGGCGGTAGACCTGTTCGTGCACCGGCAGCCGCGCCGCGCCCGGGGTCTCCGCCTGATCTGCCGAAGTCTTCATCTCCGCCCTCATCCTGCCGTGATGCCCGCTTGCCGGGCAATGCGGCCCATCTTGCACGGGCGCCGCACTGGTGAAAACATCCCAATGTTGCGAGGTGCCGCCGAATTTGATCAAAATAAAACGGTCAGAGCGGACAGACCGCCTCGGCATGATGGGAGAATGAAGAATGACTGCGAAACTGATGACCGGCGCCGCGGCGCTTGCGCTTGTCGCCGGATCCGCGCTCGCGCAGGAGGTCCGGGTCTACAACTGGTCCGACTACATCGACGAGGATCTCCTGACCGAGTTCGAGGAAGAAACCGGGATCGACCTGATCTACGACGTCTTCGATTCGAACGAGGTGCTCGAGACCAAGATGCTGGCGGGCTCCTCGGGCTATGACGTGGTGGTTCCCTCGGGCACCTTCCTGCAGCGCCAGATCCAGGCCGGCGCCTTCCAGAAGCTCGACAAGTCGAAGCTGCCCAACCTCGACAACATGTGGGATGTGGTCGCCGAGCGCACCGCCACCTACGACCCGGGCAACGAGTATTCGATCAACTACATGTGGGGCACCACCGGCATCGGCGTGAACGTCGGCAAGGTGCAGGAGCTTCTGGGCGAGGACGCCCCGATCTCCTCCTGGGACCTGGTCTTCGACCCCGCCAACATGGAGAAGCTGGCAAGCTGCGGCGTGCATTTCCTCGACGCCCCCGCCGAGATGATCCCCGCGGCGCTGAACTACATCGGCGAGAACCCCGACAGCCATGACCCCGATGTCATCGCCAAGGCCGGCGACGTCTTCGAGAAGGTCCGCCCGCACATCCAGAAGTTCCATTCCTCGGAATACATCAACGCGCTGGCCAACGGCGACATCTGCGTGGCGGTCGGCTGGTCCGGCGACATCCTGCAGGCCCGCGACCGCGCCGCCGAGGCCGGGAACGGCGTCGAGATCGCCTATAACGCGCCGGACGAGGGCGCGCAGATGTGGTTCGACCAGATGGCGATCCCCACCGATGCGCCCAACCCCGAGGCGGCCCATACCTTCCTGAACTTCATCATGGAGGCCGAGAACATGGCGCAGGCCTCGAACTACGTCTACTACGCCAACGGCAACAAGGCCGCCCAGGCGCATCTGAACGAGGACGTGATCGGCGATCCGGCGATCTATCCCTCCGAGGCGGCGCTGGACAATCTCTTCACCACGACGCCCTATCCGCCGCGCGTGCAGCGCACGGTGACCCGGCTCTGGACCGAGATCAAATCGGGCGTCTGAGCCCAGCCTCCGGCCCGCGCCCCATCCCGGCGGCGCGGGCCCCGTCTTGTCCGACAATCAGGATAGCTACATGAGCCAGACCGTCTTCGCCCCCTGGGAAAACCCGGAGGAAGAGCCGCTGATCCGGTTCCGCAACGTGACCAAGCGGTTCGGCGATTTCACCGCCATCGACGATCTGACGCTCGACATCTACACCCGCGAGTTCTTCGCGCTGCTGGGCCCCTCGGGCTGCGGCAAGACCACGATGATGCGGATGCTGGCGGGCTTCGAGGCGCCGAGCGACGGCACCATCCTGCTGTCCGGCCAGGACATCGCGCCGATCCCGCCGAACCGCCGCGCGGTGAACATGATGTTCCAGAGCTACGCGCTCTTTCCGCATCTTTCGGTCTGGGAGAACATCGCCTTCGGGCTGAAGCGCGAATCCCAGGACCGCGAGGCCATCGCCGCCCGCGTCGAGGAAATGCTGCGCCTCACCCGGCTGACCAAGTTCGCCAAGCGCAAGCCGCACCAGATTTCCGGCGGCCAGCGCCAGCGCGTGGCCCTGGCCCGCAGCCTCGCCAAGGCGCCGAAGCTCCTGCTTCTGGACGAACCGCTCGGCGCGCTCGACAAGAAGCTGCGCGAACAGACCCAGTTCGAGCTGATGGACATCCAGGAGAAGACCGGCACCACTTTCGTCATCGTGACCCACGACCAGGAAGAGGCGATGACCGTGGCCAGCCGCGTCGCGGTCATGGACGAGGGCAAGCTGATCCAGGTCGCCACGCCGGACGTGATCTACGAGGCGCCCTCTTCGGTCTATGTGGCCGATTTCATCGGCGACGTGAACATCGTCGAGGGCCGCGGCACCCGCGAGGGCGAGCGAATCCGGCTCGACTGGGCCGAGGGCCAGCCGCCGATCTGGGGCACCCCGCGCGGCGCGCTCTCGACCGACCGGGCGGTCTATTTCGCGATCCGCCCCGAGAAGGTCTCGATCTCCAAGGAAAAGCCCGCCGACCGGCGCAACATGCTCGAAGGCGAGGTCGTCGACATCGCCTATCTCGGCAATATCTCGACCTATCACGTCCAGCTCGCCAACGGGCAGATGATGAAGGCCCAGACCGCCAACACCCGGCGGCTCGCCAATCGCGACATCACCTGGGAGGACCGGGTCTGGCTCTCCTTCACCGAAACCGCCGGCATCCTGCTGGAGCACTGAGCCATGCGCCGCCTGTTCCTCATCGCCGTGCCCTACATCTGGCTTCTGGCGCTGTTCCTGGTGCCCTTCGCCATCGTGCTGAAGATCGCGCTTTCGGATATCGCGCTGGCGATCCCGCCTTACACGCCGACGCTCGACCTCTCCGAAGGCTGGGCCGGCATCCGCGCCTTCCTCTCGGGGCTCGACTTCGAGAACTTCGTTTTCCTGACCACCGATGACCTTTACTGGCGGGCCTATCTCTCGTCCTTGAAGATCGCGGCGGTGGCCACGGTGATCACGCTCCTGATCGGCTATCCGATCGCCTATGCCATGGCCCGGGCCGCGCCCGAATGGCGGCCGACGCTCCTGATGCTGGTGATCCTGCCGTTCTGGACCTCCTTCCTGATCCGGGTCTACTCCTGGATGGGGATCCTGTCTTCCGAAGGGGTGCTGAACCAGTTCCTCATGGCGCTGGGGCTGATCGACACGCCGCTGCAGATCCTTTCGACCAATACCGCGGTCTATATCGGCATCGTCTACACCTATCTGCCCTTCATGATCCTGCCGATCTACGCGACGCTGGAGAAGATGGACGACTCCCTGCTCGAGGCCGCCGAGGACCTGGGCTGCTCCCGGCTCGAGGCCTTCTGGCTGGTGACCATCCCGCTGTCGAAGGGCGGCATCATCGCCGGCTGCTTCCTGGTCTTCATCCCGACCATCGGGGAATTCGTGATCCCCTCGCTCCTGGGCGGCTCGGACACGCTGATGATCGGCAAGGTCCTCTGGGAGGAGTTCTTCTCCAACCGCGACTGGCCGGTGGCCAGCGCCGTGGCGATCATCCTGCTGATGATCCTGATCGTGCCGATCGTGCTGTTCCAGCGCAACGAGCAGAAGGCGCGGGAGGCCGAGGGATGAGACGCTTTTCCTGGTTCAACGCGACCTCGCTGACGCTGGGCTTCACCTTCCTCTACCTGCCGATGATCCTTCTGGTGATCTACAGCTTCAACGCCTCGAAGCTGGTCACCGTCTGGGCGGGGTTCTCGACCCGCTGGTATGGCGAGCTTTTCGCCGACCAGGAGTTCCTCGACGCCGCCTGGGTGACGATCCGCGTCGCGGTCTTCTCCTCGACCATCGCCACGGTGCTGGGCACCATGGCGGCCACGGTCATGGTGCGCGCCGGGCGCTTCGCCGGGCGGACGCTCTTCTCCGGGATGATCTACGCGCCGCTGGTCATGCCCGAGGTGATCACCGGCCTGTCGCTGCTCCTGCTGTTCATCGGCATCGGGCTCGACCGGGGGATCTTCACCATCGTGCTGGCGCATACGACCTTCTCGATGTGCTACGTCTCGGTGGTGGTCTCCTCGCGGCTCGCCACCTTCGACCGCGCGCTCGAGGAGGCGGCGCTGGACCTCGGCTGCTCGCATTTCCAGGCCTTCCGGCTGGTGACCCTGCCGATCATCGCGCCGGCGGTGATCTCGGGCTGGCTCCTGGCCTTCACCCTCTCGCTCGACGACCTGGTGATCGCGAGCTTCACCACCGGGCCCTCGGCCACGACGCTGCCGATCAAGATCTTCTCGGCGGTCAGGCTGGGCGTCAGCCCGCAGATCAACGCGCTGTCGACGCTGATGATCGCCATCGTGACGGTCGGGGTGATCACCGCCTCGCTGATCTCCAAGCGCGCCGCCGTCGCCCAGGCCCGCGACGAACAGGCCGCGGCCCGCGCCACCGCATGAGGCGGCTCTACGAGCCCGCGGCCTACGGGCCCGCCCCCGGCTGCTTCTGGGCCGAGGGGGTCACGCCGCCCGACTGGCCGGAGCTTGCGGGCGCGCATCAGACCGACGTCGCGGTGATCGGCGGCGGCTACACCGGGCTCACCGCCGGGCTCACCCTGGCCGAGGCGGGCACCGACTGCCTCCTCCTCGAGGCCGAGGCCCCGGGCTGGGGCGCCTCGGGGCGGAACGGCGGCTTCTGCTGCCTCGGCGGCGCCAAGGCGCCCGAGGCGCTCCTGCGCCGCCGCTTCGGAGCCGAGGGGCTGGCCGAATGGCATGCCACCCAGGTCGCCTCGATCGAGACCGTGGCCGGGCTGATCGCGCGCCACGGCATCGCCTGCGACACCCATTCGCGCGGCGAGACGCAGCTCGCCCACAACCCGCGCGCCGCCCGGGGTTTCGAGGCCGAGGCCCGCGCCACGGAGGCCGCCTATGGCGTGACGCCCGAGATCCTGCCCGCCGAGGCGCTGCCCGGCGCGGGCCTCGGCGGCGGCTTCCACGGCGCGCTGACCACGCCGCTCGGCTTCGCGCTGCACCCAAGGAAATACCACCACGGCCTGGCCCGCGCCGCGACAGAGGCGGGCCTGCGCGCCTTCGGGTCCAGCCCGGTCATCGCGCTCAGCCGCGACGGCGCGGGCTGGCGGCTCGACACACCCCGGGGCCGGGTCCGGGCCAAGGCAGTGCTGATCGCCACCAACGGCTATTCCTCCGAGGACCTGCCGGACTGGCTCGCGGGCCGCACGCTGCCGGTGCAAAGCTCGATCATCCTCACCCGCCCGCTCGAGGCCGCCGAGGCCGAGGCCCAGGGCTGGCACTCGGAGCAAATGTGCTACGACAGCCGCGAGCTTCTGCATTACTTCCGCCGCCTGCCGGACGGGCGCTTCCTCTTCGGGATGCGCGGCGGGCTGCATGCGACGCCCCGCGCCCAGGCGCGGATCGCGCGGAAAATCCGTGGCGACTTCGCGCGGCTCTTCCCCGCCTGGTCCGAGGTCGAGATCACCCACGAATGGTCCGGGCTCGTTTGCCTGATGGCCAACCTGACGCCATTCGCGGGCCCGGTGCCGGGCCATCCCGGCCTCTTCGCCGCGCTGGGCTACCACGGCAACGGCGTCGCCATGGCGAGCCACCTCGGCGGAGAGGTCGCGCGGAAGATCCTCTCCCCCGAGACCGCCCTGCCCCGCGCCGTCGCCGCGCCGCCGCGCCGCTTCCCGCTCGGCCGCTTCCGCCGCGCCCTGCTCGCCCCCGCCTATCTCGCCGCCGAGACGCTGGACCTCTGAGCGGCATAAGAGGCGCGCGCCGCTCGGCCACCCGGGCGCCGGGCTCCTATAACCTCCAGCCCGCCACTCCGTCCGCCATTCACCGCTTGGACAGTCCAAGCGCCACTCACATCACCGCCGCCACCACACCAGCAATCCACCACACCATCCGGCCCAACCCAAAACCCGCGCCACGCCCGGCCCCAAGCGCGCCCCGCACCACAGGCCTCTCACCCACCAGCAAACACCACACCCCAACCCGGCGCGCCTCCGCAGCAGCCAGCACCACCCCACATGCTTCAGCTTGTCCAAATACCTCGGGGGTGAATGCGGGCGGCACGCCCGCAGAGGGGGCAGAGCCCCCTGCCCGGGTCCGGGGCGCCGCAGGCGGCCCGGACCCCACCAAAGATGCCCAAGAGACAACCCCTACCGGTCGAGCCACTCCAGCCCCATCTCCGCGAAGCGGGGCACATAGGCGCCGAGGCGCAGCGCGCTTTCGGGGTTCGAGGCATTGCCGTCGAGCGCGCGCTTCTTCACCCCCTGCAGGATCGCGCCCATGCGGAAGAAGGCGAAGGCCACGTAATAGCCGAAGCGCGCGGGACGGGCGATGCCGCGGGCGGCGCAATAGGCTCCGACGAACTCTTCGTCCGTAGGCAGCCCCAGCACCCTGCGGTCGAGCCCCGCGAGCCCCCGGCCCTCGGCGCCGGGGGGCATCTGCCATTGCATCACCACGCCGGCGAGATCGGCGAAAGGATGGCCCAGGGTCGAGAGCTCCCAGTCGAGGACCGCGGTCGCCCGCGCGCCCTCGGTCTCGAAAAGCATGTTATCGATCCGGTAGTCGCCATGCACCAGCGTGCGGGTGCCGTCGTCCTCGGGCATCTCCTCGCCGAGCCGGGCGATCAGCCGGTCCATGGCGGGCAGGCTCTCGGTTTCGCTGGCGGCATATTGCCCGGCCCAACGCTTGAGCTGCCGGGCGTAGTAATGCCCCGGCGGGCCGTAGTCCGAGAGGCCCACGGCCTCGAGGTCGACCTCGTGGATCGCCGCCAGCACCCGGGCCATCTCGGCCATGATGTCGGCGCGTTCGCCGGGCACCAGGCCGGGCATGGCGGGCTCGTCGAGGCTGCGGCCCGAGACATGCTCCATCACGTAGAACATCGAGCCGATGACGCTCTCGTCCTCGCAAAGCGCGATGACGCGGGGCACCGGCACGTCGCTGTCCCAGAGCGCCCGCTGGACGCGGAACTCCCGGTCGACCGCATGGGCGGATTTCAGAAGCGCCCCCTCGGGCTTGCGGCGCAGCACGTAGGAGCCCGATCCGGCGTTCAGCCGGTAGGTCGGGTTCGACTGGCCGATCTCGAACTTGGTCACCGAAAGCGGGCCCGCGTAGCCCGGGATGTTGTCCTCCATCCAGGCGGCGACGGCCTGCCGGTCGAGCTCGCTCATCCCGCCTCCCGCTGGCTCAGCTTGCGCAGCTCGGCGCGGGCGACCTGGCGGCGGTGCACCGCGTCGGGCCCGTCGGCGAAGCGCAGGGTGCGCAGATGGGTCCACATATGCGCCAGCTCGGTGTCCTGGCTGATGCCGGCGGCGCCGAACATCTGCATGGCCTCGTCCAGCACCCGGCCTGCCATGAGCGGCGCGATCACCTTGATCTTGGAGATCCAGGGCTGGGCCGCCCGCACCCCTTTGGTGTCCATCATCCAGGCCGCCTTGAGGCAGAGGAGCCGCGCCATCTCGATCTCCATCCGGGCGTTGGCGATGATGTCGTAATTCGCGCCCAGTTCGACCAGCGGTTTGCCGAAGGCCTCGCGGTCGAGCCCGCGGCGGCACATCATCTCGAGCGCCTTCTCGGCCTGGCCGATGGCGCGCATGCAGTGGTGGATGCGCCCGGGGCCGAGCCGCCCCTGGGCCACCTCGAAGCCGCGCCCGGGGCCGAGGACGACGTTCTCGACCGGGACCTTCACGTCGGTGAAGCGGATGTGCATATGCCCGTGCGGCGCGTCGTCGGCCCCGAAGACGGTCATCGGGCGCAGCACCTCAATGCCGGGCAGGTCGGGGTCGAGGACGAACATCGTGTGGCGCTGGTGCTTGGGCGCCTCGGGATCGGTGCAGGCCATGAGGATATAAAGCCCGCAGCGCGGATCGCCCGCCCCCGAGATCCACCATTTCTCGCCGTTCAACACGTAGTGGTCGCCCTCGCGCCGGGCCTCGAAGGCGAGCTGCGCGGCATCCGAGGAGGCCACCTCGGGCTCGGTCATCACATAAGCCGAGCGGATCTCTCCGTTCAGGAGCGGCGTCAGCCAGCGGGTCTTCATCCAGTCCTCGCCGTAGCGCTCGAGCACCTCCATGTTGCCGGTGTCCGGGGCGTTGCAGTTGAAGACCTCGGCGGCGAGCGGCACCTTGCCCATCTCCTCGGCGAGATAGGCGTATTCGACGGTGGTCAGCCCGTAGCCGCGCTCGCTGTCGGTCAGCCAGAAGTTCCAGAGCCCGCGCGCCCGGGCCATCTCCTTCAGCCCGTTCAGGATCTCGAGCTGGCGGTCGGTGTGGAAGAACCGGCCCTTGGGGTGCTTGCCGACCTCGGCGTGAAACTCCCGGTCGAGCGGCGCGATCTCGTCCGTGACCATCTCGCGCACCGCCTCGATCAGCGGGCGCACCCGCTCCGTGACACCCAGATCCATCAGCTCTCGTCCTCCGTCCAGTTGACCAGCGTCAGCCAATCGGCCGCCAGCGCCGGTTTCTCTTCGCCCTCGCGTTCGACCGTCACGTCCCAGCGCAGCAACATGCCGCCGCCCTCGCGGGGGCGCATCTCGGACATCTGGAACTGGCCGCGCAGCCTTGTGCCGACCGCGATGGGCGCGAGGAAGCGCACGCGGTCGAAGCCGTAGTTCACCGACCAGGCCCCGCCCGGCAGCTCGGGCAGCACGTCGTAAAGCATGGTCGACAGGAGCGAGAGCGCCAGGAACCCATGGGCCACCGGCCCCGGGAAGCCCGCCGCCCGCGCCGCCTCGTCCTCCAGGTGGATGCCCTGCCAGTCGAGGCTGGCACCGGCGAAGGCCCGCACCTGGTCGGGCGTGACCTCGTACCAGCGCGAGGCGCTTGGTCCGAGGCTGCGCAGGCTCTCAGCCCACATCGGGCAGGGCGTGATCGCCGAAGCGGTCGCGCAGGGTCAGCTTGGAGACCTTGCCGGTGGCGGTCAGCGGCAGCTCCTCGACGAAGACCATGTCGTCGGGCAGCTGCCAGCGCGCCACATGCTCGAGCAGCATCTCGTGCACCTCGGGCAGGGTCGGCTTCTCGCCGCCCTCGGGCACGACCACCAGGAGCGGGCGTTCGTCCCATTTCGGATGCGGCACCGCGATCACCGCGCAGCTTGCCACCTTGGGATGGGCGATCACGATGTTCTCGAGGTCGATCGAGGAAATCCATTCGCCGCCCGACTTGATCAGGTCCTTGGTGCGGTCCTGGATCACCAGGAAGCCCTTGTCGTCGATCGAGGCGACATCGCCGGTGCCGAACCAGCCCTCGTCGTCGAAGGCGGCGGCGCTGGCCTCGGCGTTGTTGAAATACCCCGAGATCACGCCATTGCCGCGCACGAACAACTCGCCCGCCGCGCGGCCGTCGTGCGGCAGCGGCTGGCCACCCTCGTCGACGATCTTCAACTCGACCCCGAAGAGCCGCCGGCCCTGTTTCGACTTCAGGTCGATCTGCGCGTCGAAGGGCAGCTCGCGCATCGGCTCGGAGAGCAGGCCATGGGTGCCGACCGGGCTCATCTCGGTCATGCCCCAGGCGTGGCAGACGTCGACGCCGCTTTTCTCGAACCCCTCGATCATCGAGCGCGGCGCGGCGGAGCCGCCGACCACCACGTGCCCGAAGCCCTCGGGGTTGCGGCCGCGGGCATCGATCTCGGCGCGCAGGCCCAGCCAGACCGTGGGCACGCCCCAGGCCGAGGTGACCTTTTCGCCGTCCATCAGCTCGAAGAGCGAGGGCCCGTCGAGCTTCGGCCCCGGCATGATCAGCGAGGCCCCGGTCAGCGGCGCCGCATAGGGCAGCCCCCAGGCGTTGACGTGGAAAAGCGGCACCACCGGCAGGACGCGCCCGCCCTCCTTCAGGGATTTCGACAGGGCCACGGCGACCGAGAAGGCGTGCAGCACGGTCGAGCGGTGGGAATAAAGCGCGCCCTTGGGATTGCCGGTTGTGCCCGAGGTGTAGCAGAGCGCCGCGGCGGCCTCCTCGTCGAGCTCGGGCCAGTCGTAGGTATCGGGCTGGCCCTCCAGCAGCTCCTCGTAGCACAGAAGCTCGAGCTTGCTGTCGGGCATATGCGCCCGGTCGGTCATGGCGACCAGCACCAGGTCTTCGGGCAGATGTTCGGCCAGCCCCTCGATCAGCGGGGTGAAGGTAACGTCGAAGCAGAGCACCCGGTCGTCGGCGTGGCGGATGATATAGAGCATCTGCTCGGCCGAGAGCCGCGGATTGATGGTGTGGCAGACCGCCCCCATGCCCGAGACGCCGTAATAAAGTTCGAAGTGGCGGTAGCCGTTCCAGGCCAGCGTCGCCACGCGGTCGCCCTCGCCGACGCCGAGCCCCTCGAGCCCATGGGCGAGCTGCGCGGCGCGGCCGAAGGCCTCTGCATAGGTTTCGCGGTGGATGTCGCCCTCGGTCCGCACCGATACGATCTCGCCGCCGGGATGCGCCCCCGCCGCGTATCGCAGGATCTCGATGATCGAGAGCGGCTGGGTCATCATCATTCCGTGCATCTGGCCCTCCCTTGCCGTCTGCGCGTCAGAACACCACCTCACTGTGCGAAGCCAGCCGCGCTTCCGCAACCAATAAGCCAGACGACGTAACGAAAAGGCATTTCATGTCCGATACCTATCGCCGCATCGCGCTCGCCCGCCGTCCCCAGGGCGCCGCCGTCCTCGAGGATTTCTCGCTCGAGACCGATCCCATGCCGACCCCCCAGGACGGCGAGGTCCTGGTCGCCGTCGAGTGGATGTCCCTCGATCCCTACATGCGCGGGCGGATGGATGACGCCAAGAGCTATGCCGAGCCGGTCGAGATCGGCGGCACGATGACCGCCCAGGGCGTCGGCCGGGTCATCGCCTCCAAGGCCGAGGGCTTCGCCGAGGGCGACCGCGTCACCGGGATGACCGGCTGGGCCGAGCACGCGGTCCTGAAGGCCGGCGAGATCCGCAAGCTCGACGAAGGCACGCCGCCCTCGGCGGTGCTGGGCGTCCTCGGCATGCCGGGCTTCACCGGCTGGCGCGGCCTGCACGAATACGGCCGCCCGAAGAAGGGCGAGACCCTGGTCGTCGGCGCCGCCACCGGGCCGGTCGGCTCCATGGTCGGCCAGCTCGCCAAGTCCATGGGCCTGCGCACCGTCGCCGTCGCCGGCGGCGCGGAGAAGTGCCGCATCGCCACCGAGACCTTCGGCTTCGACGCGGCCATCGACCACCGCGCCCACGGCGATGCCAAGAGCCTGCGCGCGGCGCTCTCCGAGGCGGCTCCCGACGGCGTCGACATCTACTGGGAGAACGTCGGCGGCAACCTCCTCGAGGCCGTGCTGCCGCTGATGAACACCCATGGCCGCATCCCGCTTTGCGGCGCGGTGGCCTGGTACAGCGGCGAGGTCGGCGAGGCGAACCTGCTGCCGATGGCCTGGCGCTCGATCCTGACCAAGCGGCTCTCGGTCGACGGGTTCATCATCTTCGACCACTGGGATCACTACCCGGCATTCCTGAAGGACGTGGGCCCGCGCGTCGGCCAGGGCGAGATCGCCTATCTCGAGGATGTGGCCGAAGGGCTGGAAAACGCCCCCGAAGCCTTCCTGAACATGCTGAAGGGCGGCAACACCGGCAAGCAGGTGGTGAAGATCTGAGGTGCCGGGCGCGGGCGGTGCTGGGGGCTTTCCCTCCCGGGGTTGCCCGTGCTTGGCGATTTTTTCAGTGAATGTGGCGCGGCCCGGCAGCGTTCCGGGCCGCGTTTTTATTGCGGGGGGCTTCGCGTTGTCTGCGCAGGGCGTATTCATGCTCAGGGCACGGTAAACCCTGTGGCATCCCGCTCCGGCTGCGAACTGCCCCCCCTCCTGAGACGCTGCCTAGCCCCGCCCGATATACGGCATGGTCGTCGCCATCACCGTCATGAACTGCACGTTGGCCTCGGGCGGCATCTCCGCCATGAGCCGCACCGAGCGCACCGCCTCGGCCACATCCATCACCGGCGGCTCCGGCTGGCCCTTGGCGCGGTTGCTCTCGATGATGCCTTCCAGAAGCTCGGTCTTGGCATTGCCGAGGTCGATCTGCCCGCAGGCGATGCCGAAGCCCCGCCCGTCGAGGCTGAGCGAGCGCGTCAGCCCGGTGATCGCGTGTTTCGTCGTGGTGTAGCAGACCGAGGTCTCGCGCGGGACATAGGCCGAGATCGAGCCGTTGTTCACGATCCGCCCGCCCTGCGGCTCCTGCGCGCGCATCTGCGCGAAGGCCGCGCGGGCGCAGAGGAACATGCCGGTGAGGTTCACGTTCACGACCTTCAGCCAGTCCTCGACGGGAACCTCGTCGATGGTGGCGGCGGGCCCGAAGGCCCCGGCGTTGTTGAACAGCACGTCGAGCCGCCCGGCGGCGCGGTGGAAGGTGGCGAAGGCCCCTTCGACCGCCTCGGGGTCGGTCACATCGGCGGGCAGCACCACGGCACCCTCGCGGCCCGCGGCCACCTCCTCGAGCGCCTCGGCGCGGCGGGCGAGAAGCCCCACCTGCCAGCCCGCGTCTAGGAAATCGCGGGCCACCGCCGCGCCGATGCCGGAGCTCGCCCCGGTGATCAGGATGGATTTCATTGCTCCTCCTCTCCGCTGGTCAGTTCGAGCGCGGGCGCCGGAGCCTCGGCGCGCAGATCCGCGACCGTCAGGGGTTGGCTGGGCTTGGCCAGCCGGTTGCGCACCACCCAGATCAGCCGCTCCTGCGCCCGGGTGATCGCCACATAGGCAAGCCGCTTCCAGAGCGGCTGGCCCGCCTCGGTGCGCCCGGCCCGCGCGGCGGCGTAGAGGTCGGGCGCGAAGACCTGCACCGCGTCCCATTGCGAGCCCTGCGCCTTGTGGATGGTCACCGCCGCACCATGCAGGAAGGTCGCCCCCATGCGCGCGGCATAGGGGATGAAGGGCTCCTCCTCGTCGGGCTTCTCGATCTTCACGATCGAGGCCGCCGAGATACGCGGATCGGGCGCGCCCATGACGTGCAGCCGCGAGAAGCCCGGCTTGCGCCCGGGCCCGAGGTAGACCACCTGCGCGCCCTTGATCAGCCCCCGGGCCTCGAGGTCGAGCCGCTTCTTGCGGTGCTTGAGCGGCAGCTCGATGCCGTCGCAGATCAGCGGCTCGCCTTCCAGAAGCTCGGTCTCGGGCGCGCCGTAGACCGCGCGGAAGGCGTTGATCAGCCGGATCCGCGTGGCGTTGCGCCAGACCAGAACCGGCGAGCGTGCCATGAGGTCGACCTCGACGCGCTGGCCCCAGACCACGCGGTCGTCGCGGCGGGCGGTCTCTTCGACCATGCGCTCGAAATCCTCGAAGCGCAGCGCCGGGTCGGCCAGCGCATGGGCCAGATCGAGGATCGGGTTGTCGGCCTCCTGCCGGTGCACGCGGGCCAGTTCGAGCTTCTGCTCCTCGCGCATGCCGTCGAAGACCATGGCGCCGGACTGGTTCACCGGGGCGAGCTGCGCGGGGTCGCCGAAGAGGATGAGGTTGGGGAAGATCTCCTGCAGGTCCTCGAACTGGCGGGCGTCGAGCATCGAGGCCTCGTCGACGAAGCCGATGTCAAGCGGCTCCTCGCGGCGCTTCCAGCCGGTGATGAAATCCGACCCGCGCAGGCCCGCCGCCGCCAGCGCCGCGGGCACCGACTTGTGGGTCGCGAAAGAGCCCTGCGCGCGGTCGAGCGCCTCGGGGGTGAGCCCCTCGATCTCGGGTTTCTCTCCGTTGCCCATGAGCCATTCGGCGATCTTCTCGTATTCCGGGTCGTAGACCGGGGTGTAGAGGATGCGGTGAATGGTGGTCGCCGGCACGCCGCGGTTGCGCAGGACGCTGGCCGCCTTGTTGGTCGGCGCGAGGATCGCCAGCGTGCGGCGCTCCTTGCGCTTGCGGCCCTCGTAGTCGCCCGAGACGGTTTCGACGCCCGCGTCGTCCAGCGCCTTGGCGAGTGCCGCTAGCAGCATGGTCTTGCCCGAGCCCGCCTTGCCGATCAGCGCCATAACGCGGGAGCCGCCGTCGCGGGCGGGTTGGGCATAGCCCCCGTCGAGGTCGACGCCGGCCTCCTTCATCATGGCGGAGACGCGGTCGAAGGCCTCGGCCTGGTCGTCGGAGAAGGTCAGCGCGGGCAGGGTCATGCCGCGGACCCTACCGGGCGTGCGCGGGAGGCGCCAGAGAGAGCGAAGGGTCGGGGGCGCTGCGGTGCTGCGGTGCTGCGGTGCTGCGGTGATGTGGCGCTGCGATGAGGTGCTCCGATGGCTAGGCCGGATTAAGGGGCCAACGGTGAAGATTGACCCTCTTGCGCCCGAACAGCATCGAAGATGCCGGGCGCGCGCCGGACCGGCCCCTTGGGCCGGCGCTCCTTGGGGTGGCGTGATTAGCTCACAGCCAGTCCTGACCTTGCTGGGATAAAGCGTTTAGCTCAGAGGTCGGCAGCGCCGGCCCCCGGTCCGGTGCGCGCCCTCTGTTGGGGTGTGTTGATAGGGGAGAGGGCTTCACCAACGGTCGTGACTTGGGGACGGACGCTGGGATGTCGCTGAGAGGGATGACGCACGAGAGACTGCACGCACAATAGTGCCCGTCTGCCACACGGCCCGACCGCCACCGCCGCGCCTGCCTCCGCCTCCGAGATCCTCCGCCCCCCCCAAAAACCACCACGGCCCGCGTCCGATCGGGCGGGACGCGGGCCGTGGGTCGGGCGCGGGGCATGCGCCGGGCCGGGGACGGGCACAAACCCGCCCAAAGGCCCAGATTGGGGCGGCAGACCACCTGCCGCCCCGAGGTCGGGCGCGGCAGGGAAACCCGCGCCCGGAGGGATCAGCGCGCCTCGAGCGCGTCCTCGAGCGTCCGCAGCCCGGTGCGCGGCGCCTGCACCAGGACCGACATGTTCCCAGGCTTATGCTCGTTGCGGTACATCTTCATGTGCGCCTCGGGGATCTCGGCCCAGGGGAAGACCTCGGACATGCAGGGATCGAGCCGGCGCTCCATCATCAGCTTGTTGGCCGCCGCAGCCTGCTTGAGATGGGCGAAATGCGAGCCCTGCAGCCGCTTCTGGTGCATCCACATGTAGCGCACGTCGAAGGTCGTGTTGTAGCCGGTCGTGCCGGCGCAGATCACCACCATGCCCCCCTTCTTCACCACCAGCGTGGAGACCGGGAAGGTCGACTCGCCGGGGTGCTCGAAGACCATGTCGACGCTGACGCCCTTGCCGGTGATCTCCCAGATTGCCTTGCCGAAGCGCCGGGCCTCCTTCAGCCACTCGTTGTATTCCGGCGAATTGACCGTCGGCAGCTGGCCCCAGCAGTTGAAGTCCTTGCGGTTGATCACCCCCTTGGCGCCAAGCGACATGACGAAGTCGCGCTTGTCCTCCTCGGAGATGACGCCGATGGCATTGGCCCCGGCGGTATTGGCGAGCTGGATCGCGTAGGAGCCAAGGCCCCCCGAGGCGCCCCAGACCAGGACGTTCTGGCCCGGCTTCAGCTCGTGCGGGTGGTGCCCGAAGAGCATCCGGTAGGCGGTGGCCAGGGTCAGCGTGTAGCAGGCCGATTCCTCCCAGGTCAGATGGCGCGGACGCGGCATGAGCTGCTGGGCCTGCACGCAGGTGAACTGCGCGAAGGAGCCGTCGGGCGTCTCGTAGCCCCAGATCCGCTGCGTCGGCGAGAACATCGGATCGCCGCCGTTGCACTCCTCGTCGTCGCCGTCGTCCTGGTTGCAGTGGATCACCACCTCGTCGCCGACCTTCCAGTTGCGCACCTTGTCGCCCACCGCCCAGACGATGCCCGAGGCGTCGGAGCCGGCGATATGGAAGGGCGCCTTGTGCACGTCGAAAGGCGAGATCGGCTGGCCGAGGCCGGCCCAGACGCCGTTGTAGTTGACCCCCGCGGCCATCACCAGGACCAGCACGTCATGGCTGTCGGGCTTGGGGACGTCGACCACCTCGACCTGGAAGGAGCTGTCGGGCAGGCCGTGGCGCTCGCGGCGGATCGCCCAGGCATACATCGACTTCGGCACATAGCCCATCGGGGGCATTTCCCCGATCTCGTAGAGGTCCTTCTCGGGCGCATCGTATTGCGCGATGCCGGGTTGCTGGTCGAGAGCCATGACTGCCTCCTCAGGTAAATCTCGGGCGGCGCCGCATCGCGGCGTGGATTCGATGTGTTCCCACGGGATATAAGGGGCCACGCAACTATTCAATCATATTTACGCCCAGTTTGTAATTTTATGACCGAGCGCCTGCAGAAAGTTACGCTGCACCTGCACAATCCGGCAGCAGGTGGCGCACCGAGTTGGCGTAGAAGCGCAGGATCGGCTCGGCCTCCTCGGTGGGGCCGTGCAGTCCGTCGGCCACGCTCAGAAGCCCGCGCGCGCCCAGCCGTTCGAGCGCGTGATCAACCGCCGCCTCGGCGGTGCCGCGCGGCAGGACCAGCCGCTCGCCCAGCCCCTGCCCCGTGGTCTCCACCGCCTCGATCAGCGCCTCGCGGCGCATCGGGCCACGGCAGAGCAGGAGATGCGCCACCAGCGGCACCGGCAGCACCGGCACGGCCTCGGCGATGCGGGACATGATCTCGCGGCCGAGCGCCTCGGGGGTGGCGGCGAGGCCGGGGTTCTCGCGCAGCGACAAGGGCGCGCCGATCCGCACGGCGGTGCTGCCGAAGCGCCGGAAGCGCCCGGTCGCCCGCCGCCAGAGAAGCGCCAGCGCGTTGAAGATCGCCGAGACCACCGAGGCGCGAAACTTTCGTTCGCCGCGCCGGTCGGCGTCGATCAGGATCCGGTCCTCGAGCACGCGCTCGTAGTTCAGCGCCACCGGCACGAAGACCAGGTCGCGGGCCTCGAGGTTGGCGCCCTCGGCGAGGTATTTGATCAGCCCGACCTTGGGCGTCTTCAGCCCGCCGTCGAGCGACAGCCCGCCCTCGGGGAAGATCGCCTGGGCCACCCCGCCCCGGGTCGCCATCTGCACGTATTTCTCCAGCACCTTGCGATAGAGCGCCGTGCGCGAGCGGCGCCGGATGAAATAGGCCCCCATGGC
Source organism: Roseivivax sp. GX 12232 (assembly GCF_021272185.1). GTDB lineage: Bacteria > Pseudomonadota > Alphaproteobacteria > Rhodobacterales > Rhodobacteraceae > Roseivivax. Next base: position 226,881 of record NZ_JAJSEC010000004.1, on the reverse strand, counting down.
CCGGATCAGCGCCGAGAGCGGCCAGACGCGCGCCCATTCGCCCACCGCGTAGGACAGCGCCGAGCGCTGCGCGGCGAGGTAAGTGACCAGCACGTAATCCATGTTCGAGCGGTGGTTCATCACGAAGACCACGGTCGCGTCGCGGTCGACCTGCGCCAGCGGCCCCGCGCCGCTTTCGTCCACATCGACGCGGTAAAGCTCGTTCGAGAGCCAGCGCGCGGCGCGGATCGCGAAGCCGAAATAGGCCGAGGCCGAGAAGGCCGGCACGATCTCGCGGGCGTAGCGGCGGGCGTCCTCGAAGGCGACATCCTCGCGCAGCCCGTTCTCGCGGGCATGGGCCAGGACCGCCTCGGTGACCTCGGGGTCGTAGATCAGCCGCTGGATCAGGTCGTAGCGGCGCGCGAGCTTGAAGGGCTGGATCGGGCGCTCGAGCCGCTGGTTCAGCCGCGCCACGATGCGCTCGGCCCGGCGGCGGAAGAACCAGCGCACCGAGGGGAACAGGAAATGCGAGGCGAAGGTCACGCCGGCGAAGGCGAGAATCAGCGCGAAGAGCCAGACAGGAAGCGTTACGGTGCCGGTCATGGGCTCAGATAAGCAGGTCATGTCTCCACGCTCCACCCGCGAGTTGCGCCGAACGGCGCGCGCGGGGGCGCGTGAGGATGTCGCGCGGTGGGCACTGGGGTTGAGAGACGGACGGGACGGCGCGCGCCGGGGCCGGACCGCCCCGGCCTTGTCGGGGAAGGCCCCCCGGCCCGCCCTGCCCCATGGCTGCGCCGCAGCGTTTCGCGCTCTGCCGCAACGCAGCGAATTGACACCGCCACATTCTTTCGCCTACCTGTGCCCTAGCGCAATTTTATTACCGTTCCGACTCGTTTGCGAGGAGCCATGACCCAGACCCCACCCGCCGCCGCCGAAGCGGCGCCGCAGAAAAACAAGCCCTGGCTGATCCGCACCTACGCGGGCCACAGCACCGCCGAGGCGTCCAACGCGCTCTATCGCGGCAATCTCGCCAAGGGGCAGACCGGGCTGTCGGTGGCCTTCGACCTGCCGACCCAGACCGGCTACGACAGCGACCACCTTCTGGCGCGCGGCGAGGTCGGCAAGGTCGGCGTGCCGATCTGCCACCTGGGCGACATGCGCACGCTCTTCAACCAGATCCCGCTCGAGCAGATGAACACCTCGATGACGATCAACGCGACCGCGCCCTGGCTCCTGGCGCTTTACGTCGCGGTGGCCGAGGAACAGGGCGCGGATCCCGCCAAGCTGCAGGGAACGGTGCAGAACGACCTGATCAAGGAATACCTCAGCCGGGGCACCTATATCTGCCCGCCGAAACCCTCGCTCAAGATGATCGGGGACGTGGCGGAATATTGTTACCGGAACATCCCCAAGTGGAACCCGATGAACGTCTGCTCCTACCACCTGCAGGAGGCCGGCGCGACGCCGGAACAGGAGCTGGCCTATGCGCTGGCCACCGCCATCGCGGTGCTCGACGAGCTGAAGCCGCGCGTGCCCGAGGAAGACTTCCCGGTGCTCGCCGGGCGGATCTCCTTCTTCGTGAACGCGGGCATCCGCTTCGTCACCGAGATGTGCAAGATGCGCGCCTTCGTCGACCTCTGGGACGAGCTCCTGCGCGAGCGCTACGGCATCGAGGACGCGCGCTACCGCCGCTTCCGCTACGGGGTGCAGGTCAACTCGCTGGGGCTGACCGAACAGCAGCCCGAGAACAACGTCTACCGCATCCTGATCGAGATGCTGGCGGTCACGCTGTCGAAGAAGGCCCGCGCCCGGGCGGTGCAGCTGCCCGCATGGAACGAGGCGCTTGGCCTGCCGCGCCCCTGGGACCAGCAATGGTCGATGCGGATGCAGCAGATCATGGCCTATGAGACCGACCTTCTGGAGTTCGACGACCTCTTCGACGAGAACCCCGCGGTCGAGCGCAAGGTCGCGGCGCTGAAGGACGGCGCGCGGGCGGAGCTGGCCAATCTCGACGCCATGGGCGGCGCGATCGAGGCCATCGACTACATGAAGTCGCGCCTCGTGGAGAGCAACGCCGACCGCGTGGCCCGCGTCGAGGCCGGCGAAACCGTGGTCGTCGGCGTCAACCGCTGGACCGAGAGCGAGCCCTCGCCGCTTCTGGGCGAGGACGGCGGCATCATGACCGTCGACCCGGCGGTCGAGGCCGACCAGATCGCCCGGCTGACGGCCTGGCGCGAGGCGCGCGACGCCGAGGCGGTGGCCCGGGCGCTGGCCGATCTGCGCGCCGCCGCGCGCGAGGGGCAGAATGTCATGCCCGCCTCCATCGCCGCCGCCCGCGCCGGGGTGACCACCGGAGAATGGGCCGCCGAGATGCGCGCCGCCCATGGCGAATACCGCGGGCCGACCGGGGTCTCGCCCTCGGCCTCGAACCGCACCGAGGGGCTCAAGGACCTGCGCGCCGCGGTCGACGCGGTCTCGGACAAGCTCGGCCGGCGGCTGAAGCTGCTGATCGGCAAGCCCGGGCTCGACGGCCATTCCAACGGCGCCGAGCAGATCGCCGTGCGCGCCCGCGATTGCGGGATGGAGATCGATTACGAGGGCATCCGCCTCACCCCGGAGCAGATCGTCGCCGCCGCCCGCGAGGGCCGCGCCCATGTGATCGGCCTGTCGATCCTCTCGGGCAGCCACCTGCCGCTGGTCGAGGATACGCTGGCGCGGCTGCGCGCCGAGGGGCTCGGGGATCTGCCGCTGATCGTCGGCGGAATCATTCCCGAGGAAGACGCCCGCCGGCTCCGGGCCATGGGCGTCGCCCGGGTCTATACGCCCAAGGACTTCGCGCTGAACGGAATCATGCGCGATATCGTGACCCTCGCCGACCCCGAAGCGGTCGCGGCGGAATAACAACTCATCCTTTTCACGAATTTCCGCCCCGCACGTCGCCATTAAGGCGTGCGGGGTTTTTCTTTTTTGTGACTCGGGGTTTTTAATGACTTGTCATTCAGGAATTCCTGTTAAAAGAAGGCATACCCCTTTTTAGGAGCGATCAAATGGATATCGATCTCGAGAAACTTTCCCGCGAGGACCTCGAACAGTTGAAAAAAGACGTGGATAAGGCGCTGAAATCCGTCGACGCCCGCCGCAAGGCCGAAGCGAAACGCGCCGCGGATCACGCCGCCCGCGAATTCGGCTTCTCGCTCGAGGAACTCTACGGCGCAAATGCCCCCAAGGCCTCGAAGGGCGTTCCGAAATACGCCAATCCCGCCGATGCCAGCCAGACCTGGACCGGCCGGGGCCGCAAGCCGAAATGGCTGAACGAGGCGCTGGCCGCCGGCAAGTCACTGGACGACATGAAGATCTGATGTCGATTCATATTGGTGCGAAACCCGGCGATATCGCCGAAACCGTGCTCATGCCCGGCGATCCCTATCGGGCCCGCTGGGCGGCGGAAACCTATCTCGAAAACCCCCGGCTGGTGAACGAAGTGCGGGGGATGCTGGGCTATACCGGCACCTGGAAGGGTCATCCCGTCACCATTCACGGCAGCGGCATGGGAATGCCCTCGCTGTCGATCTACGCGAATGAACTGATCCGCGACTACGGCGCGAAAACCCTGATCCGCATCGGCTCTTGCGGCGGAATGCAGGAGAAGGTGGCCATTCGCGATGTGATCGTCGCGATGACCGCCTCTTCCATTTCCACCCCGTCGCGCGGCATTTTCCGCGAATTCAACTTCGCGCCCCCGGCCGATTGGGAGCTGTTGCGCAACGCGGTCACCTCGGCCGAGGCGAAAGGATCGCGGGTGCATGTCGGCGGGATCTATTCGGCGGATGTCTTCTATGACGAACGCCCGGACCTGAACGAACAGATGACCCGCCACGGTATTCTGGGCGTCGAGATGGAGGCCGCCGAGCTTTACAATCTCGCCGCGCGCCACGGCATCCGGGCGCTTTGCGTGCTGACCGTCAGCGACCACCTCATCACCCATGAGGCGCTGCCGTCGGAGGATCGCGAAAAGAGCTTCGGCGAAATGGTCGAGATCGCGCTGGAAGCCGCCTTCCCCTAAGCGCGGGGCAAAGGCCGGGAAAGGCTATTGCGAGAATTGAAATGCGCCGGCCGGGTTATTCCCGGGCCGGCGCATTTTCTTTTTTGGGTGGGGGTGTGCCGGGAGGCGCACGCCTTGGTCGGGGCCCGAGGGCCGGACAGGGGCGCCCCCTTGTGGCCCCCTGCCCCCGTGGGTCGGACCGCCCGCGCCCCCAAAGGAAGCGCCCAAGGCCCCCCGGCCCTACCGCCCGTGGCTGCGGTCATAGCCCGCCCGCGCGGGGCTCTGCCACTCGCCCAGCGCGCCCGCCTCGGGGGCCAGGATCTCCACCCGCAGCGGATAGCAGGGGGCGCTGTCCGAGGAATGCTCGGACCCGCAGTCGCCGCCCGGACAGGCCGAGAGCGCGCCCAGGAGATCAACCTCGGCCAGGCAGGTCAGCGCATCGCCGGGGCGCACCGGGCTTGCCTTCATGAAGTACTGCCCGGTGTCGCGGGTGAAGCCGGTGCACATGAAGACGTTGAGCACGTCGTGCACATGCGGCTCGGCCTCGGCGAGCGGCAGGCCCAGCCGGTCGGCCAGCGCCCGGGTCAGGTTCGAATGGCAGCAGTGGTGGTAATCCTGCCCGGACAAGAGATGCGCGGTATAGGGATCGCAACGCGTGCCGATCACGTCGTGCACCGAGCCGCCGTGGGCGTCGATGCCATACCAGTCGAGCGTATCCGCGACCACGCTGGCCAAGGGCCGCAGATGCGGGAAGGCCGACCAGAGCCGGTCTCCGGTGCTGACATGGGTGCCGTGCAGCGCCCGGGTCTTGCCGGAATAGAACCGCTCGGAGAGGTCGGCGGCGTTCCAGAGGTTCAGATCGCCCACCTGCGGCCCCTCGACCGAGACGATGCGGAAGAAATGCCCCGCCGGCACGTCGAAGGTCAGCGCCTCGCGCGGGGGCACGGTGACGCTGTCGACGAGCTTCGCGCCCTCCAGCGCCTCGGCGTAGCGGGTCAGCGGCAGCTCCGGCAGGGTCTCGGGCGGATAGCAGATCACCGGCGGCACGGCGCGGCGGGCGGCCTGTTCCTCGGCATCGGGCTGGGGCATGGCGGCGTCTCCTTGGTCAAATCCTCAAGGCCCCCAGAGCACAAAGCAAAAGGGCCGGGCAAGTGCCCGGCCCCTGAAGGGTCGTCTCTGCGGTCCGTCGGGGGCCTCCGCGCGGCAGCGCTGCACGCTCACCCGCCCTAGACGCCCAAGCGTCCCGCGCTCAGATCACCACCACGTCGAGCGGCGGGAAGCCGTTGAACCCGACCGAGGAATAGGTCGAGGTATAGGCCCCGCAGGAGCGGATCGCGACCTTGTCGCCGGCGCGCAGCCCCAGCGGCAGCTCGACCGGGCGCTTCTCGTAGAGCACGTCGGCGCTGTCGCAGGAGGGGCCGGCCATGACGCAGGGGCCCTTCGCCTCGTGCTCGCGCTGGGTGGCGAACTGGTAGCGGATCGCCTCGCCCTCGGTCTCGGCCAGGCCCGAGAAGCGGCCGATGTCGAGGTAGACCCAGCGGTGCAGGTCGCTGTCGGACTTCTTCGAGACCAGCACCACCTCGGCGGCGATGGCGCCGGCTTCGGCGACCATGCCGCGGCCGGGCTCGGCCATGATCTCGATCTCGGTGCCGAAGCGCGCCTCGACCTGGGCCATGACCTCGGCGGCATAGGGCGTCGGGCCCTGCACCGCGTCGGTGTAGAAGGCCGGGAAGCCGCCGCCGATGTTCAGGAGCGACAGCGGGAAGCCGGCGTCCTCTGCCGCGTCCCAGACCGATTTGACCTGGTCGAGGATCGGTGCCCAGGCCGCCGCGCGCTTGGTCTGCGAGCCGACGTGGAAGGACAGGCCGACCGGATCGAGGCCCAGCTCGGCAGCGCGCGCGATCAACGACACCGCCTTGTCGCGGCCGCAGCCGAACTTGCGGGTCAGCGGCCAGTCGGCCTCGCAGGCGTCGACGATCAGGCGGATGTAGACCCGCGCGCCGGGGGCGTGCTCGGCGATCTTCTCGAGCTCTTCCTCGGCGTCGGCGGCAAAGAGCGTGATGCCCACGCCATGCGCCCAGGCGATGTCCGAGGCGCGCTTGATGGTGTTGCCGAAGGAGATCTCCGAGGGCGCGGCGCCCTGGGCCAGGCAGAGCTCGATCTCGCCGCGCGAGGCGGCGTCGAAATGCGAGCCGAGGCCGACCAGCGTCTCGATGATCTCGCGGGCCGGGTTGGCCTTGACCGCGTAATGGATCGAGGCGCGGCCCAGCCCGTCGCGCAGGGCGCGGAACTGGCGGGCCACCGCCTCGCGGTCGATCACGAGGGTCGGACGGTCGAAGTGGGTGTCGAAGATGAAACGCTCGACGCGGGAGGTTTCAATAGCGGAGTAAGCCGAGAAATCGGCAACGTATGCGTTCATGTCCATCTCCAATAGACCCGGCCATATATGACCGCTCAGTTCTGTCAGAGACGTTACCGTCGCTACGTAACCGTGGGGCGGACCCATGGGACAGAGGCGCGTGCGTTGGCGTCTGGTGAGGCGCATATCGGGCCTTGCCCGAGTCGTTTCAAGAGAAATTTTGCCCCCGCCGGCGGAATTTTTCCGCCCTGTCACGCCGCGGCCGGGCGCGCGATATCCCCTTGAAGAGTTTGATCAAATTCGGGGGGTCGCCGCGCGGGTCAATCGTCGCTTTTCAGGCAGATCTGGGGCGGCTTGCCGCTTTGGCCCTCGGTCGCGGCGCCGCATTGCACGCAGCGCCAGATGCTCTCGCCTTCGGACTGGCGATACTCGCGCCAGCGGCAGGACCGGGTCTCGCGGTTGGCGAAGATCGCGATCAGCACGAAGGCGAGGATGAGGCCAACGACGATGACCATCAGACCGTGCGCCCCACCGCGCGGCCCGAGAACAGGCAGCCGCCGAGGAAGCTGCCCTCGAGCGCGTTCTCGCCGTGGTAGCCGCCGCCGCCGAAGCCCGCGACCTCGCCCGCGGCGAAGAGCCCCTCGAACCAGCCGCCGTCCCGGTGCTGCACATGGCCCTCGAGGTCGGTCATCAGCCCGCCCAGCGACTTGCGCGTCAGGATGTTGAGCCTGACGGCGATCAGCGGCCCATGCGCGGGGTCGAGGATGCGGTGCGGCCTGGCGGTGCGGATCAGCCGGTCGCCGCGATAGGCCCGCGCCTGGCGCAGCGCGGTGACCTGGGCGTCCTTGCAGAAGGGATTGTCGATCTGGGCGTCGCGCGCCTCGATCTGGGCCCGGAGCCGCGCGGGATCGAGCGGCGCCTCGGGGGTCAGCGCGTTCATCCCGTGCACGAGGTCGCCGAAGTCCCGCTCCACGACGAAATCCGCGCCGTGCTGTTTGAAGGCCTCGACCGGCGGCGGCGCGCCCTTGGCGCCGAGCCGCGCGCGCAGCACTTCGGTCCAGCGGCCGGAGGTCAGGTCAGGGTTCTGTTCGGAGCCGGACAGGGCGAACTCCTTCTTGATGATCGACTGTGTGAGGATGAACCAGCTGTGGGCATGTCCGGTTTCAAGGATGCGCCGCAAGGTCGCACGGGTGTCGAAGCCCGGCAGGCAGGGCGCCTCGAGCCGGTTGCCCAGCGCGTCGAACCACATCGAGGAGGGCCCGGGCAGGATGCGGATGCCGTGGTCGGGCCAGATCGGGTCCCAGTTCCTCAGCCCCTCGGTGTAATGCCACATCCGGTCCTCGTTGATCGCCCGGGCGCCGGCGCCCTTGGCGGCCTCACCCATCTGCCCGTCGACGTAATCGGGCACGCCCGCGACGAGGCTCCTGGGCGGTGCGCCCAGGTCCTTGGGCCAGCGGCGGCGCACCAGCTCGAGATTGCCGCCGATGCCGCCGCTGGTCAGCACCACGGCCTCGGCGTTGTGCTCGAAGTCATCCACCACCTGGCGGCTGCTCGGCGCGCCGCGGCGGGCCGCGTCGGGGGCGAGGACCGCACCCGCGACGCCCTTCACCGCGCCGCCCTCGACGATCAGGTCGGTGACGCGGTGGCGGAAGGCGAAGGTGATGCGGCCGGCCTCCTCATGGGCGCGGGCGCGGCGCTCGAAGGGGGCGAGGACGCCCGGGCCGGTGCCCCAGGTCAGGTGGAAGCGCGGCACCGAGTTGCCGTGCCCCTGCGCCAGCCCGCCGCCGCGTTCGGCCCAGCCGACCACCGGAAACCAGCGCATGCCCATGCCGCGCAGCCAGGAGCGCATCTCGCCCGAGGCGAAGTCGAGATAGGCTTCGGCGACCCGGGCGGGCATCTCGTCCTCGGGACGGTGGAAGCCCGCGCTGCCCATCCAGTCCGAGCGCGCCAGCGCGTGGCTGTCGCGGATGCCCATGCGGCGCTGTTCGGGGGTGTCGACCATGAAGAGCCCGCCCAGCGACCAGAAGGCCTGCCCGCCGAGGCTCTGCGGCCCCTCCTGGTCGACGATCAGCACCCGCCGCCCGCGATCGGCGGCCTCGGTTGCGGCGGTGAGGCCGGCCAGACCGGCCCCGACGACGATGACATCATGCATGAACTGCCTCCCAACTGGTCACGCGAAACACCGGTGCAGGCTAGGCGGAGGGCCGCTTCACTGCCAAGCCGGCAGGGCGGTTGACGCCGCGTGAGGGGGTGGGGTTGGGGGTCGGCGTGGTGAGGTGACCGGACACCGCTCGGCGCGTTTTGGCCGTCTCGCACCTATTGGGGCGGGCAGGCCAAATTGATCATATGGCTCCGCCTAGCGCCGCAAACGCTGCTGCCAGCGCTGTGGTGAGCGCGTGCCGTTCGTTGGCGCAACAAGCGACGGTGCGATCGAAGGCCCACTGTCTGGAGATCACCGCCCCAGCGCGCAGCCTTGGCCCGCGCCGGAGCGATGGCGCCGTCTCAGGCCGCCTCGCGGTCGGTGTCCTCGCCCGGAGCGGAGGCCAGGTTGGCGGCGCGCGCATCGGCCTCGGTGCCGAGATCGCTCGGGTCGTAATAGGCCAGCGCGTCTTCGAGAAGGCTCAGGGCGTCCTGCGGGCTGTGCTTGGCTGCGGTGGTGGTCATGTCAGACCTCTTTCTGCTGATCCGACCTCCCTTTGCGTGAGACTGACCTATGCCCGGGGCCCGGGGGCCACAATCGCGCCGGGCGCATGGGCGGCATGAGCTGTGTTCAAGGCGGCGGATGGTGGGTCTGGGGCAAGCAGGTTGAGGGCCGATGCATAGAAAAGCCGATGCGCCGATGCGCCTCGCATGCTGGCATTGCGGCGGGTGGATGCCCGAAGATTCGTGGGCCGGTGAGAGCCTCGATGCAGGCAATCCGACGCGCGGTTGCCGGAGAGTCGTGTGCCGGTGAAATGGTCAGTTCTTTGCCCAAGACGTCAGCACTTGGGGTGGACGGCACAAAGTCCAGCCCGCCCCTGCGATATAAAGCGAGCCGGTCCAGCTCGCCCCCTTGCGCCCGAATAGCACCGAAGGTGCCGGGCGCGCGCCGGACCGGCCCCTTGGGCCGGCGCTCTTGGGGGTGGCGTGCGTAGATCGACACGAGCCCTGACATTGCTGGGATAAAGTGCGCCACTCAGAGTGAAGCAGCGCCGGTCCCCGGTCCGGCGCGCGCCCTTGCTTCAGCGGCGCGCCAGATGCGGGGCCTCTGGGGCGGGGTGCGGATCCAGCGGCGAGCATGTCCGACGGCTAGGCGACCTAGACCAACCGTCCGCCGGAACAGCCCATCTCAGTGATCCACCCCACCGCAGACCAAGGCCACCACCCCAAAGGCAGCCGCCTCGGCCCGCAACACCGCGATCAGATCGCGCGCTCGACCATCATCTTCTTGATCTCCGCGATGGCCTTGGCCGGGTTCAGACCCTTCGGGCAGGTCTTCGCGCAGTTCATGATGGTGTGGCAGCGGTAGAGCTTGAAGGGATCCTCCAGGTCGTCCAGCCGCTCACCGGTCGCCTCGTCGCGCGAATCGATGATCCAGCGGTAGGCGTGCAGGAGCGCCGCGGGCCCGAGGTAGCGGTCGCCGTTCCACCAGTAGGACGGGCAGGCCGTCGAACAGGAGGCGCACATCACGCATTCATAGAGACCGTCGAGCTTCTCGCGGTCCTCGATCGACTGCCGCCATTCCTTCGCGGGGCGGTTCGTCTTGGTCTCGAGCCAGGGCATGATCGAGGCGTGCTGCGCGTAGAAATGCGTCAGGTCCGGAATGAGGTCCTTGACCACCGGCATATGCGGCAGCGGGTAGATCTTCACGTCGCCCTTCACCTCGTCGATGCCGTAGATGCAGGCCAGCGTGTTGATCCCGTCAATGTTCATCGCGCAGGAGCCGCAGATGCCCTCGCGGCAGGAGCGGCGGAAGGTCAGCGTCGGGTCAATCTCGTTCTTGATCTTGATCAGCGCGTCCAGAACCATCGGGCCGCAGGCGTCGAGATCGAGGAAATAGGTGTCCACGCGCGGGTTTTCCCCGTCGTCCGGCGACCAGCGGTAGATCTTGAAGGTCTTGAGACGGGTCGCCCCCTCCGGCTTCGGCCAGGTCTTGCCGGTGCGGATGGTGGAGTTCTTGGGAAGCGTCAGTTGGACCATGTCTGTTACTCCGGATGTGTCGCTTCGAGGGTGGTCTGGGCGGCGCTTTGTTCGAGCTGCCAGCGAAGGTGCTTGCGGTGGCCAAGCATGGTGCGCAGCCAGCGCAGCCGCCCGACCCGGTTCGGCGTCAGGTAGACGGGCGAATTCAGGGACCGCAGCATCCGCGGACGCATCAGCCGCGCGTGCTTGCGTTCATATGCGTCAACCGCGGCCAGGTAACTGCGGTCGATCGTCCCCCGGCTGAGATGCCGGAGGTGGAAGTCGATGGCATAGGCGCCGTAACCCCGCGCCCGCGCGTTCTGGACCAGGTCCAGACCGTAGAGGTGGAAACCCTGAAGATCCACCGAGGGGGCGACGAGGCTCTCGCGCTTGAGGACCAGGAAGTTCTCGTCGAGCGCCTCGACGGGATGCGGCAGGCGGCCCATGCGGCGATCCTCGCCGACGGGGTCCGAGATATGCAGGTGATAGTCCTCGCCCTGCCGCCCGGCGTTGCCCGCGACCGCCCAGTCGGGATGCGCGGCCTCGAGCGCCTCGAGCCGGGCCAGGAGCGTGTCGGCATCGTCGAACTCGGCGCGCACGTCCTGATGCGCGAGGATCACGTAACGCGCCCGCGCCGCGGCGATCATCCGGGTCAGCCCGGAGTAGCCATCGAAGGCATTGCCCGCGCGGTTGTCGCCATAGAGGAACGCGCAGCGCGCCGCATCGAAGCCCCGCGAACGGAAGCTCTCGACCATCTCGGCATAGGCCGCGGCATCGGTCATCAGCGTGAGCACCGCGAAGGGCGTCTCACCCTCAAAGGGGCCCTCGGGGGCCACGGGGCGCGCGTCGAGCTGAGACAGGTCGGCACTCATGGCCGGCCTCCCGCAGCCCGCCCCGGCGCGCCGGACGCGCGGTCCGGGCAGCGGCAAAGATCCCGATGGGTTGCGCGGGCCGTCATCACCTCACCCCCCGAGCCCGGCCAGGGTGGCGGCGCCGAGGCATTGCACGGTCGTCGGGCGGCGCAGGATGGCGGTCACCACCTCGGCGCTGCTCTCGGTCGGGCCGGTCACGCTGTCGGCGGCGAGCGAGAGGAGCTGCTCGGAGGAGGCGTTGTCGATCACGCAGTTGATCGCGGGCTCCAGCGGCAGCTCCGGGTAGCGCGCCAGCACCACCCGGTTCACCGTGGATTTCGCCGCCGCCCGCGCGAGCTGGTCCTGGCTCTCGACCGTGCAGGCCGAAAGCAGGGGCACCAGGAGAGCAAGCAGCGCCAGACGCATCAGAAGGTCCGCGCCTTGGGCGCGATCTTCTGCAGCTCGATGCCGCCCTGCTGTTCCTGGGTCAGCGGGTCGGTGATCACCGGGCGGTACTCGAGGTCGACCTTGGCCTCGGCGATGCGGCTGATCGTGTGCACGCGCCAGGTGCTGTCGTCACGTTCGGGGTGGTCCTCATGGGCATGCGCGCCGCGGCTCTCGGTCCGGGCCTCGGCCGAGACGATGGTCGCCAGGGCGTTGGGCATGAGGTTGGTCAGCTCGAGCGTCTCCATCAGGTCGGAGTTCCAGACCAGGCTGCGGTCGGTGACCTGGATGTCCGACATGCGGCCGGCGATCTCGGTCATGCGCTTGACGCCATTGCCCATGGTCTCGCCGGTGCGGAAGACGGCGGCGTCCTCCTGCATGGTGGTCTGCATGTCGAGGCGCAGCTCGGCGGTGGGCGTGGCGCCCTGGGCGTGGCGCAGCCCGTCGAAGCGGTCGAGCGCCTTGTCCACCTGGCCCTTGTTCACCGCACGGGGCGAGGCGGCGCGGTCGACGACATCGCCCGCCCGGATCGCCGCGGCGCGGCCGAAGACCACCAGGTCGATCAGCGAGTTCGAACCCAGGCGGTTGGCGCCATGCACCGAGGCGCAGCCCGCCTCGCCCACGGCCATCAGGCCGGGGACCACCTTGTTGGGGTCGTCCTGGGTCGGGTTCAGCACCTCGCCCCAGTAGTTCGTCGGGATGCCGCCCATGTTGTAATGCACCGTCGGGATGACCGGGATCGGCTCCTTGGTGACATCGACGCCGGCGAAGATCCGGGCGCTCTCGGAGATGCCGGGCAGGCGCAGCTGCAGCGCCTCCTTCGGCAGATGCGAGAGGTTGAGGTGGATGTGGTCGCCGTTCTTGCCGACGCCCCGGCCTTCGCGGATCTCCATGGTCATGCAGCGCGAGACGTAGTCGCGCGGCGCCAGGTCCTTGTAGTTGGGGGCGTAGCGCTCCATGAAGCGCTCCCCTTCGGAGTTGGTGAGATAGCCGCCCTCGCCGCGGGCGCCCTCGGTGATGAGGCAGCCCGCACCGTAGATGCCGGTGGGGTGGAACTGCACGAACTCCATGTCCTGGAGCGGCAGGCCCGCGCGGGCCACCATGCCGCCGCCGTCGCCGGTGCAGGTATGCGCCGAGGTCGCCGAGAAATAGGCGCGGCCGTAGCCGCCGGTCGCCAGCACGACCATCTTGGCGTTGAAGACGTGGATGGTGCCGTCGTCGAGCTTCCAGCAGACCACGCCGGTGCAGGTGCCGTCATCGTCCATCAGAAGGTCGATGGCGAAATACTCGATGTAGAACTCGGCGTTGTTCTTCAGCGACTGGCCGTAAAGCGTGTGCAGGATCGCGTGGCCGGTGCGGTCGGCGGCGGCGCAGGTGCGCTGCACCGGGGGGCCTTCGCCGAACTCGGTGGTATGGCCGCCGAAGGGGCGCTGGTAGATCTTGCCTTCCTCGGTGCGCGAGAAGGGCACGCCGTAGTGCTCGAGCTCGTAGACCGCCGCCGGGGCGTTCCGCGCGAGGTATTCCATCGCGTCGGTGTCGCCCAGCCAGTCCGAGCCCTTCACCGTGTCATACATGTGCCACTGCCAGTGGTCGGGGCCCATGTTCGACAGCGAGGCGGCGATGCCGCCCTGCGCCGCCACCGTGTGCGAGCGGGTCGGGAAGACCTTGGTGACGCAGGCGGTCTTCAGGCCCTGTTCGGCCATGCCCAGGGTCGCCCGGAGGCCCGAGCCCCCGGCGCCCACGACCACGACGTCATAATCATGCGTCTCGTATTCGTATTCAGCCATGTCTCTGTGAAACTCCGCGAATTCAGAGCGCCAGGCGCGCGACGGCGAAGAGGCCGGTCGCGGCGAGCGCATACATCAGGCAGGTCATGCCGAGGATCAGGACCTTCTCCCAGATCCCGTGGACGTAGTCCTCGACCAGGGTCTGGAAGCCGTCCTTGAAGTGCAGGCAGGTGACGAGGATCGTCAACGCAGCCACGATCGCCGGGAAGGGCCGGGCGAAATAGGCCGTCACCTCTTCGTAGCTGCCGCCGAGCGTCGGGCCGAAGGTGAAGACGAACAGCGGCACCAGGATCAGCAGACCCACGGATTGCACCTTCATGCGCCAGAAATGCGCGGTGCCGGATTTCGCGCTGCCCCAGTTCTCGGCGCGCTTGCGGTCGGTCATATAAGCCATGTCTCGCGCCTCCTTCAGACGATCAGGGCGGTCAGGACGGTCAGCACGACCGATCCGCCGACGACGGCCCAGCCCAGCTTCTCGGCGGTCTCCAGCTCGAGCATCCGCGCGCTGTCCCAGACCAGGTGCCGGATCCCGGCGAGGAAGTGATACCAAAGCGCCCAGAGCGACAGGAACATCACCAGGTCACCGAACCAGCTGGTCACGAAACCGTCGGCCGTTGCAAAGGCCTCGGGGCCCGAGGCGGCGGCGATGAACCACCAGACGATCATCAGGATCGCGACGATCAGCGCATTGCCGGTGATGCGGGTCAGGATCGAGGTGACGGAGGTGAGCTGCGGGCGGTAGACCTGCAGATGCGGCGAGAGGGGCCGGTTGCCCCGATTCACGTCGGCCATGGACTAGTCCTTTCGGTTCCCTTGCTCGGGGTTCTAATCGAAATTGCCGCGCTGTCACGCGCTCATCGGGAAAATTGAGCCGGTTTGACGCGGTTTCAGGCCGGGTTTCCGGCTTAGTGATCACAAGGCCGATACGTGTGATCACAGAAAACGCCCCTGACGGAAATCCCCGCGAATCCGTTGGCGTTAACAGTCCGCGCCCCCTCGGACGGGGGCGCGCGGGGGCTTCCGGGCCCGGTCTCAGACCGGCATCAGCGCCCAGTAATCGAGGTCGAGAAGCACCCCCGGCAGGTAGCGCCCCGAGGCATCCTTGAGGTCGCCCGGCGCCGCTTCCTTGGTCGCCACAAGCCGCAGCCGGATCGCGCCGACGCCCGGCGCTTCGGTCTCGGCGGTGTCCAGCACCTCGGACCAGGCGCGCAGCGTGTCGCCGGCGAAACAGGGGTTGGCATGGCTGCCCGCGTTCAGCCCCGCGACGAGCTGCGCATTGGCGAGCCCGTTGAAGGAGAGCGCCCGCGCCATGGAGATCACATGCCCGCCGTAGATCAGCCGCTTGCCGTCCTCGCGCTGGGTGGCGTCGAAATGCACCTTGGCGGTGTTCTGCCAGAGCCGGGTGGCGATCATGTGCTCGGCCTCCTCGACGGTGACGCCGTCGACATGGTCGATCACCTCGCCGGGGCGGTAGTCGCCCAGCCGGTGCGGCTCTCCGGCCAGCGAAAAGTCGTAGCCGGTGAAATCGAGCCCCGGCGGCACCGCGAGGTCAGCGGCCGAGAGCGCGGGCGCCAGCTCGGGCACATGCGGCTCGGGCGCGGGCGCGACGGGGTCGCGCTTGTTCACCATGACCCAGCGGACGTAGCTCATCACTCGCGCGCCGTCCTGGTTCAGCCCTTCGCTGCGGACCCAGACGATGCCGGTGCGGCCGTTGGAGTTCTCCTTCAGCCCGATCACCTCGGAGCGGGCGCGCAGGGTGTCGCCCTCGAAGACCGGCTGGTGCCAGCGCCCCTCGGCGTAGCCCAGGTTGGCCCGGGCGTTCAGCGAGATGTCCGGCACGGTCTTGCCGAAGACCACGTGGAAGGCGACCAGCGGGTCGATCGGGCTTTGCGCCAGCCCCGAGGCGCGGGCGAAGGCATCCGAGGAGCAGAGCGCGTGCCGGTCGGGATAAAGCGCGTGATAAAGCGCCCGCTCGCCCGCGCCGACGGTGCGCGGCACCGCGTGGTCGATCACCTGGCCGACGCGGTAATCCTCGAAGAAGCGGCCCGCGTTGGTCTTGCTCTTGGGCTCGCTCATTGCGCGCCCAGCTTCATCTCGGGGTGGTAGTCGCCCGGCGCCTCCTTCACCACCGCCTGGCCGCAGCGCATCACGCCGTTGGCCGCGTCGAAGGCATAGGTCGGATCGCCGTAAAGCTCCCAGCCCTTGGACAGGGCCTCGGAGACCTTGTGGCAGAAGGCGGAGGTGTCGTCCTCGCTGAGGAAGCGGTAGAGTTTCATGGTCTCACCTCGGAGATTGTCAGGAGGGGAAGGGCCAGACGCCCAGCCAGGCGTGCACGCCGGTGATCACCGTGAAGACCACGAGCGTCACGATCACCAGGGTGACGTCCTTCTTGGCGGGGCCCGGTTCGGGGCGGTCCCAGGTGGTGCTGCGGTTGATCACCACGACCTCGGCCACGGCCCAGGCCAGCATCGAGCCGAAGAGCAGGATCGAGGCCAGGTCGCCGTTGACCAGCAGATGCGCCACTGCCCAGACCTTCACGGCGGTGAGCTGCGGATGCCGCATCTTGCCGCGCAGCCGGCCCTTGGTGGCGCTCATCCCGAAGAGGAAGACCGCCCCCAGCATCAGCAGGTTGTTGATGTGGACCATGAAGGCCGGCGGGCTCCAGACCGGGATGAAGGCCGCGCCCCGGTAGCCCAGGACGATCAGCGCGAGCCCCGCGAAGACGCCCGCGGCGACCAGCCCCTTGCCGGCGCCGCCCAGCCCTTCGAAGGCCGTGGGCGCGGCGCGTTTGAACAGATGGGCCGCGCTCCAGAGGAGGATGCCGAGGACAAGCAGAACCATGGGGATCACCCTTTTTCGATGGCGTCGATTGCCTCTGCTTGTGCCAAGAGTTTGCGGGCCGTGTCTACGTGCAGATTCTCCACGATCTTGCCGTCGACCACCGCGACCCCCTGCCCTTCGGCCTTGGCGGCCTCATAGGCGGCGATCTGGCGGCGGGCGAGGTCGAGGTCATCTTCCGAAGGTCCAAAGGCGGCATTGGCGGTCTCGACCTGGGCGGGATGGATCAGCGTCTTGCCGTCGAAGCCCATGTCGCGGCCCTGGCGGCATTCGGCCGCGAGCCCTTCGGTGTCCTTGAAGGCGTTGTAGACACCATCGACCGCCGCGATGCCATAGGCACGGGCGGCGAGCAGGCACTGGCCCAGCGCCGGCAGCATGGCGAGCCGGTCGGGCGTGGCCCGGGCACCCAACTCCTTCACCAGGTCGTTGGTGCCCATGACGAAGCCGTCCATCAGCGGATGGGCCGCGATCTCGCCGGCGTTCAGGATGCCGCGCGGGGTCTCCATCATCGCCCAGAGCCGCGCCTCGCCGGTGATCCGCGCCAGCGCATCGAGCTGGGCCGTGCTTTCGACCTTGGGCAGGAGCACCGCGTCGGCCTGCATCCCGGCAGCCGCGCGGGCGTCGTCTGCGCCCCAGTCGGTCTCGAGCCCGTTGATCCGCACGAGCTTCAGGCGCAGGCCAAAGCCGCCTTTCTCCAGCTCCTCGGCGAGCGTCGCGCGGGCGGCAGCCTTCTCCTCGGGCGAGACCGCGTCCTCGAGGTCGAAGATGATCGCATCCACCGCGAGGCCCCGCGCCTTCTCGATCGCCCGGGGTTTGGAGCCGGGAATATACAGCACCGATCGAAGCGGACGGGTCATCATGGCGGGGCCTCTCTGGATTGCGCGCGAAATAATGTTGCGCGGAGACAGCCAGTTTTTGACGAAACATTCAAGGAGAAATTGCCGCGGTGCAGAGAGGTGGGCGGGGGTGGTCGGTTGGGGGCGGTGAAGGGCGCGCTTTTTGCGGAGCAGACGGCACGTCATTGAAAGGCGTGATGCGGCCCACTTCTCACCTCAACCACCCAAGCCCGCCCCCCTTCCCGCGCGGAATAGCCGGCCGCAGGCCGCCGCGCATCGCCGGGCCGGCCGGACGGCACGGCGATTTGGTGGAGCGAGGCACGCCGCCAGACCCTCTTCCAAACATAGCTGCTATAAAGCGCCGCCGCCCGACCGTCGGATCGCCGCGCCCCGGCCCGGCGCTGCGCGGCTCCACACCCCTCACGTCAGCGCGTCGAAGATCAGCTTGCTCCCGGTCACCGCCAGCAGGACATACGTCACCCCGAAGAAGACCCGCTCGGGCACCAGCCGATGCGCGCGGATGCCGAGCCAGGTGCCCAATAGCGCTGCGGGCACCAGCGCCAGCCCGAGCAGCAGCGTCTCGCGGCTGAAGATGCCCATCGCCCCGTAGATCCCGACCTTGGAGAGGTTGATCGCCCAGAAGACCAGCACGGTGGAGGCCTGGAAGGCCGTCTTGTCGAGCTTCCGGCCCAGCAGGTAGACCGCCGCCGCCGGCCCGCCGGCATGGCTCACGAAGGAGGTGAAGCCCAGCGTCACCCCCGCCAGCACGCCCGCGCGGCGCCCCATGGCGCGCTCGATCCGCACCAGCCCGGACTTCTGCGCCCAGGCCCAGCCGATGAAGAGCAGGCAGACCAGCCCGATCACCAGCCGGATCGCATCGGCGCTGGTCCATTGGTAGAACAGCGCCCCGAGCCCCACGCCGGGCAGTCCCGCGTAGATCAGGAGCCGCGATTCGGGCCAGCTCCAGCGCCGCCAGTAGGCCGGCAGGCTGACCACGTCGATCACCATCAGAAGCGGCAGCATCAGCCCCAGCGCCGCGCCGGGTTCGAGTACCAGCGCCAGAATCGAGGCCGAGGCAAAGGCCGCCCCGGAGCCGAATCCGCCCTTCGAGATGCCCGCGAAGATCACCGCGGGCACGGCCAGGGCAAAGACCGGCCAGCTTAGAATCTCCATGTGAAAACGGTCCTGAAATCAACAGCGTCGGGCCAGTGTTAGCGGCGGCGTGCGGCGGTGAACAGCCCCGCACCCGGGGCTCCGGGGGCACCACGGCCCGAGGGGCAGGCTTGCGCGCGGGGATTTCATTGCTTACGCCAGCGGGCGACATTTGACCCAACCGGAGAACTTTCCATGGCCAGACCCAAGATCGCGCTGATCGGTGCGGGGCAGATCGGCGGCACGCTCGCGCATCTCGCCGCGCTCAAGGAACTCGGCGACGTCGTGCTCTTCGACATTGCCGAGGGCACGCCCGAGGGCAAGGCGCTCGACATCGCGGAATCCGGCCCCGCCGAGGGCTTCGACGCGCATCTCAAGGGCACCTCGGACTATGCCGACATCGCCGGTGCGGATGTCTGCATCGTGACCGCCGGTGTCCCGCGCAAGCCGGGCATGAGCCGCGACGACCTGCTGGGCATCAACCTCAAGGTCATGAAGGCCGTGGGCGAAGGCATCCGCGACAACGCGCCGGACGCCTTCGTGATCTGCATCACCAACCCGCTGGACGCCATGGTCTGGGCGCTGCGCGAGTTCTCGGGCCTGCCCCACGCCAAGGTCTGCGGCATGGCCGGCGTGCTGGACAGCGCGCGCTTCCGCCACTTCCTGTCGCTGGAGTTCGGCGTCTCGATGAAGGACGTCTCGGCCTTCGTGCTGGGCGGCCACGGCGACACCATGGTGCCGCTGACCCGCTATTCCACCGTCGCCGGCGTGCCGCTGCCGGACCTGGTGAAGATGGGCTGGACCACCCAGGACAAGCTCGACGCGATCGTGCAGCGCACCCGTGACGGCGGCGCCGAGATTGTGGGCCTCCTGAAGACCGGCTCGGCCTTCTACGCGCCCGCCACCGCGGCGATCGAGATGGCGGAAGCCTACCTGAAGGACCAGAAGCGCGTCCTGCCCTGCGCGGCATGGTGCGACGGCGAGTTCGGCCTGAAGGGCATGTATGTCGGCGTGCCGACCGTGATCGGCGACGGCGGCGTCGAGCGCATCGTCGAGATCGAGATGAACAAGGACGAGAAGTCCATGTTCGACAGCTCGGTCAACGCGGTGAAGGGCCTGGTGGACGCCTGCAAGGGCATCGACGAGACCCTGGCCTGAGCGATCTGGCTTAGAGACTTCGGAGAAGGGGCTGCCGCGGGCGGCCCCTTTTCTTTTGGGCGGTTGGTTTTCTTTTTTTGCGATGGGCGTCCGGTTCTCTTGGGCGACGGGGCGTCCCGACGCGCCTTCCGTCAGGCGAGCCCCAGCGCCCGGTCGAAGCCCTCGGGCGACAGATCGAAGCCCTCTCCGAACAGCGCCCGCGCGGCGCCTGCCGGGTCGCAGGGCATGGGTTCGAGCAGACCTTCGGACCGCAGAGCCTCGGCCTCCGCCGCGCCCAGGACCCGCAGCCGGTCGTGCAGTGCCCCCGCCGCGGCACGCCCGCCCGCCTCGGTCACATGGGCGATCTGCGCCGCGCGGAACCGCTGCGCCGGGCGCGCAGCGTCATAGAGCCCCTGCTCCGCGTAGCGCATCAGCTTGGCGCTCCAATGCGCCCGGGTGAGCCCGTCGAAATGCACGATCCGCGCGTCAGACATCTCCGTGATCCGCGCCACGGGCTCGCGGCGCGGCGCGTGCAGCCCGAGCCGCAGCCCGCGCCCGGTGCGCGTCACGCTCTTGCCCAGCGCATGGCCGCAGAACCCCCGGTCGGTGAAGCGCATGACCTCGGGGCCGAGCCGCGCCCGGACGGCGGGCCGCGGTCCCGGCACCTGCCAGCGCAACACGCCCTCGAAGATGGTGCGCGGCGGCGGTCCCGCGAGCCAGGCGCGTTCGCCGTTGGCGATGCGCAGGCTGTCGACCTCGGGCGGCTGGGCGGCGAGCCGCGCGGCGAACTCCGGCGCGGCCAGGAACTCATCGGCATCGACGTGCAGGAGCCAGTCGACCGGCAGCGTGGCATAGGCGTGGTCGATGTTCATCCGCTGCCGCCGGTTGAGGTGGTCGGGCCGCCGCCGGCGTCCGAGGGTGCGGAGATAGAACTCCGCGTCCGCGCGGATCAGCTCGACGCCCGGAAGGTCGGACAGGAGCGCCTCGGCCTCGGGCGCGGGGCGGTCGAGGTAGAGCCGCACGGAGCTCGCGCCGAGCGAGAGGTAATGCGCCACGAAACCGGCCAGGAGCGCGGGCGGCTCGGCGACCGTGGCGGCGACGCCCCAGCGGGTCATGCGCGGCTCCGGGCGGGCGGCGCCACGGGCCGCCCGCGGAGGCCACAACGCGCGCCAACCCCACCCCAGAAACGGGTGGCGAACCTCTCGATATGACGCGCAGGACGGGCTTTCATCGCGCCAAGCTGCGCGCTGGCGCCCGGGCTGTCAAAACGCCGAACCGCCTTTCCCGCCCCGGTGATGCAGCGCCGCACGGGCTCATGCGCGACCGAGTCACGCAGGGCGCGCAACTTGTGATCACAGCCGCAAAGCCAGTGATCACAAATGTCGGTTTTTTGTCGTGTTAGCGCCCGTCCATCACGATTTGACTGCAAGTGCCCCCGCGCGATTGGGTATAGCGGCACGAAAGGCAGTAACACGGGACGGATGACATGAATATCCACGAGTATCAGGCCAAGGCGCTCCTGCGCAGCTATGGCGCGCCGGTCTCGGATGGCCGCGTCGTGCTGAAGGCGGCGGATGCCAAGACCGAGGCCGCGAATCTCGACGGCCCGCTCTGGGTGGTGAAGGCCCAGATCCACGCCGGCGGCCGCGGCAAGGGCAGCTTCAAGGAGGCCGACGCCGGCGAGAAGGGCGGCGTGCGCCTGGCCAAGTCGGTCGAGGAGGCCGCCGAGGAAGCCCGCAAGATGCTCGGCAAGACGCTGGTCACGCATCAGACCGGCCCGGCGGGCAAGCAGGTAAACCGCATCTACATCGAGGACGGCTCGGACATCGAGCGCGAGTTGTACCTCGCGCTGCTGGTCGACCGGGTCACCAGCCGGGTGTCCTTTGTCTGCTCGACCGAGGGCGGCATGGACATCGAGGAGGTCGCCGCCTCCACGCCCGAGAAGATCCTGTCGTTCAGCGTCGATCCCGCGACCGGCTACCAGGCCTTCCACGGCCGCCGCATCGCCTTTGCGCTGGGGCTCGAGGGCCAGCAGATCAAGCAATGCGTCAAGCTGATGGGCATCCTCTACACCGCCTTCGTCGAGAAGGACATGGAGATGCTCGAGATCAACCCGCTGATCGTCACCGACAAGGGCGACCTGAAGGTGCTCGACGCCAAGCTCTCCTTCGACGGCAACGCGCTCTACCGCCAGTCCGACGTGGCCGAGCTGCGCGACGAGACCGAGGAAGACCCCAAGGAGCTCGAGGCCTCCAAGTACGACCTGAACTACATCGCGCTCGACGGTGAGATCGGCTGCATGGTGAACGGCGCGGGCCTGGCCATGGCGACCATGGACATCATCAAGCTCAACGGTGCCGAGCCGGCGAACTTCCTCGACGTGGGCGGCGGCGCCACCAAGGAGAAGGTGACCGAGGCCTTCAAGATCATCACCTCGGACAAGAACGTCAAAGGCATCCTGGTGAACATCTTCGGCGGCATCATGCGCTGCGACGTGATCGCCGAGGGCGTGGTCGCCGCGGTCAAGGAAGTCGGCCTGAAGGTGCCGCTGGTGGTGCGCCTCGAGGGCACCAACGTCGAGAAGGGCAAGGAGATCATCAACACCTCCGGTCTCGACGTGATCGCCGCCGACGACCTCAAGGACGGCGCCGCGAAGATCGTGAAGGCGGTGAAGGGGTAAGGCGCCCTGAGGCGCGTGCCGGCGGGTCTTCCGTCGCGCGGGCCCTGGCGAAGGGACGGAAACGGGTCGATGACCATGGCAGTCGCAGTGAACAAACCTAGGGTCCCGGGGGTTCGTCCCTCGAACCTCGGGGCGCTCCGCGCCCCGGTCCCGACGGTTCTGCACCGCCTGCGCGTGCCGCGCGCCGCGCCGGTCCACCGCCTGCCAAGGAGCCTTGCCATGTCGCGCCTCTTTCCGTCCAAGACCCCCGATCTGCCCAGCCTGCCGCGCTCCGCGCCGAGCTACACGCCGTTCCTCCTGGGCCTGGCCCTGGTGGGATGCGGGCTCGCGCTGCGGCGCAGCGACCCCGCGCCCCTGCGCCTGCCGGAACCCGGCGGCGCGCCCGAGGCGCGCAAGGCGAGATCCGGCCGCGACGCGGCCCGCGTGGCGCGCGACGGTATCGCGCGTTTCATTCCATCCAATCTGACCGGGTCGCTCGGCCGCACGCTCATCCTGATGGGAGGCGCGACCATCGCCGTCCGCGCCCTCGACGAGCTGGTGGACGACGACCAGGCCGAATACTGACTGAAACACCGGCGGGCCGGACAGGGCCCGCCAGAGGGACGAAGGAACTCAAATGGCCGTTCTCGTAGACGAAAACACCAAGGTGATCTGCCAGGGCCTGACCGGCTCGCAGGGCACCTTCCATTCGGAACAAGCCATCGCCTACGGCACCAAGATGGTCGGCGGCGTGACGCCGGGCAAAGGCGGGCAGACCCATCTCGACCTGCCGGTCTTCAACTCCGTGCACGAGGCCCGGCACGCCACCGAGGCCAATGCGTCGGTGATCTACGTGCCGCCGCCCTTCGCCGCGGATTCGATCCTCGAGGCGATCGACGCCGAGATGGAGCTGATCGTCTGCATCACCGAGGGCATCCCGGTCGCCGACATGATGAAGGTCAAGCGCGCGCTGGAAGGCTCGAAGTCGAAGCTGATCGGCCCGAACTGCCCCGGTGTCATCACCCCCGACGCCTGCAAGATCGGCATCATGCCCGGCCACATCCACAAGCGCGGCAAGGTCGGCGTGGTCTCGCGCTCGGGCACGCTGACCTATGAGGCCGTGAAGCAGACCACCGACGTGGGCCTCGGCCAGTCGACCTGCGTCGGCATCGGCGGCGACCCGATCAAGGGCACCGAGCACCTCGACGTGCTGGAATGGTTCCTCGACGATCCCGAGACCGAGGCCATCATCATGATCGGCGAGATCGGCGGCTCGGCCGAAGAGGATGCCGCGCAGTTCCTCGCCGACGAGAAGAAGAAGGGCCGCTGGAAGCCCACCGCGGGCTTCATCGCCGGGCGCACCGCGCCTCCGGGCCGCCGCATGGGCCACGCGGGCGCGATCGTCGCTGGCGGCAAGGGCGGCGCCGAGGACAAGATCGAGGCGATGAACTCCGCCGGGATCGTGGTCGCCGACAGCCCCGCCACCCTCGGCGAGGCGGTCCTGGCCGCGATCGACAAGGGCTGAGGCCCGCAGGAACGTCGCACCGTCCCGGGCCCGGTCCCGGGGCGGCGCACCCGCAAGAGCCTCCCGACCGGCGCCCGCAAGGCGGACCCCGCTCCGGAGGCTTCAAGACGGCAAACCCGGGAAGGACCCCTCGCCCATGCTGACCGCCGCGACATCCCGCGCGGGCGCCCGACGCGCCCCGGACCCGGCCCGAGGCCCGGCCCAGAGCGGCGCCGCGCCGCCCGGTGCCTCCGGTTCCACCCTCGTTTCCCCGTTGCCGGCGGCCCCCGGCGCGCACACATACGGTCCCCAGCCTCGTGAGGTGACACAATGACCGACCAGAGCCCCAACGATCAGTTCCACGCCTCGAGCTTCATGCAGGGGCACAACGCGGAATACCTCGAACAGATGTATGCCCGCTACGCCAACGACCCCAATGCGGTCGACGAGGCCTGGCAGCGCTTCTTCGAGAGCCTGGGCGACGACGAGAAAGAGGTGAAGCGCGAGGCCGCGGGCCCCTCCTGGGCCAAGCCCGGCTGGCCGCCGCAGCCGCAGGACGAGCTGACCGCCGCGCTGACCGGCGAATGGCCGATGCCGATGATGCCCGCCGAGGCCAAGGGCGCGGCCGACAAGATCAAGTCCCGCGCCGAGGACGCCAAGGTCGAGCTGACCGATGACGACGTGCAGCGCGCGGTGCTCGACTCGATCCGGGCGCTGATGATCATCCGCGCCTACCGCATCCGCGGCCACCTGGCCGCGCAGCTCGACCCGCTGGGCATGCGCAACATCGACGAGGAACACCCCGAGCTCGATTACCGCTCCTACGGGTTCACCGACGCCGACCTCGACCGGCCGATCTTCATCGACAAGGTGCTGGGCCTCGACATCGCCTCGCTGCGCGAGATCATCAGCGTGCTGAAGCGCACCTACTGCGGCACCTTCGCGCTGCAGTACATGCATATCTCCGACCCCGAGCAGTCGGCCTGGCTCAAGGAGCGGATCGAGGGCTACGGCAAGGAGGTGAAGTTCACCCGCGAGGGCCGGAAAGCCATCCTCAACAAGATGGTCGAGGCCGAGGGCTTCGAGAAGTTCCTGCACGTCAAATACATGGGCACCAAGCGCTTCGGCCTCGACGGCGGCGAAAGCCTGATCCCGGCGATGGAGCAGATCGTGAAGCGCGGCGGCGCGCTGGGGCTGCAGGAAGTGGTGATCGGCATGCCGCACCGCGGGCGGCTCTCGGTGCTGGCCAACGTGATGAGCAAACCCTACCGGGCGATCTTCAACGAATTCCAGGGCGGCAGCTTCAAGCCCGACGACGTGGACGGCTCGGGCGACGTGAAATACCACCTCGGCGCCTCCTCGGACCGCGAGTTCGACGGCAACGAGGTGCACCTTTCGCTGACCGCCAACCCCAGCCACCTCGAGGCGGTGAACCCGGTGGTCCTGGGCAAGGTCCGCGCCAAGCAGGACCAGCTCAAGGACCCGACCCGGACCAAGGTCCTGCCGGTGCTGCTGCACGGTGACGCGGCCTTCGCCGGCCAGGGCGTCGTGGCGGAATGTTTCGCGCTGTCGGGCCTGCGCGGTCACCGCACCGGCGGCACCGTGCATATCGTGGTGAACAACCAGATCGGCTTCACCACCGCGCCGCATTTCTCGCGCTCCTCGCCTTATCCGACCGACAACGCGCTGGTGGTCGAGGCGCCAATCTTCCACGTCAACGGCGACGACCCCGAGGCGGTGGTGCATGCCGCCAAGGTCGCCACCGAGTTCCGCCAGAAGTTCGGCAAGGACGTGGTGATCGACATCTTCTGCTATCGCCGCTTCGGGCATAACGAAGGCGATGAGCCGATGTTCACCAACCCCCTGATGTACAAGCAGATCAAGGGGCACAAGACGACGCTGACGCTCTATACCGAGCGGCTGGTCAAGGACGGGCTCATCCCCGAGGGCGAGATCGAGGACATGAAGGCCGCCTTCCAGTCCCACCTCAACGAGGAGTTCGAGGCCGGCAAGACCTACAAGCCCAACAAGGCCGACTGGCTGGACGGGCGCTGGTCGCACCTCGACAAGCAGAAGCAGGGCAAATACCAGCGCGGCAAGACCTCGATCAAGAAAGAGACCATGGAGGCCGTGGGCCGGGCGATGACCAGCCCGCCGGACGGCTTCCCGCTGCACAAGACCGTCGGGCGCCTGCTCGACGGCCGCAAGAAGATGTTCGAGACCGGCAAGGGCTTCGACTGGGCGACCGCCGAGGCGCTGGCCTTCGGCTCGCTCCTGACCGAGGGCTACCCGGTGCGCCTCTCGGGCCAGGATTCGACTCGCGGCACCTTCTCGCAGCGCCATTCGGCCCTGATCGACCAGGAGACCGAGGAACGCTACTACCCGCTGAACCACATCCGCGACGGCCAGGCCCGGATCGAGGTGATCGACAGCGCCCTGTCGGAATACGCGGTCCTGGGCTTCGAATACGGCTACTCGCTGGCCGAGCCCAACGCGCTGACCCTCTGGGAGGCGCAGTTCGGCGATTTCGCCAACGGCGGGCAGATCATGTTCGACCAGTTCGTCTCGTCGGGGGAATCGAAGTGGCTGCGGATGTCGGGCCTCGTCTGCCTCCTGCCGCATGGCTACGAGGGCCAGGGGCCGGAACACTCCTCGGCGCGGCTCGAGCGCTTCCTGCAGATGTGCGGCCAGGACAACTGGATCGTGGCGAACTGCTCGACCCCGGCGAACTACTTCCACATCCTGCGGCGCCAGCTGCATCGGTCGTTCCGCAAGCCGCTGATCCTGATGACGCCGAAGTCGCTCCTGCGGCACAAGCTCTGCGTCTCGGACGAGAAGATGTTCGTCACCGGCTCGTCCTTCCACCGCGTCCTCTGGGACGACGCCGAGGCGGGGCTGTCGGAGACCGAGCTGAAGCCCGACAGCGAGATCAAGCGCGTCGTGTTGTGCTCGGGCAAGGTCTATTACGACCTGCTCGAGGAACGCGACGCCCGCGGTATCGACGACATCTACCTGATGCGGATCGAGCAGTTCTATCCCTTCCCGGCGGTCTCGGCGGTGAACGAGCTGGAACGCTTCAAGCAGGCCGAGGTGATCTGGTGCCAGGAAGAGCCCAAGAACCAGGGCGCCTGGTCCTTCATCGAGCCCAACATCGAATGGGTCCTGGGCCGCATCGGCGCCGATTACCCGCGCCCGCGCTACATCGGCCGGCCAACCACGGCCTCGCCGGCGACCGGGCTTGCCAGCGCGCATAAGGCACAACAACAGGCGCTCGTGGACGAAGCGCTGACGATCGAAGGAAAGTGAGTGAGATGACCACCGAAGTCCGAGTGCCCACCCTGGGCGAATCCGTCTCCGAGGCGACCATTTCCACCTGGTTCAAGAAGCCCGGCGATCGCGTCGAGGCCGACGAGATGCTCTGCGAGCTCGAGACCGACAAGGTCACCGTCGAGGTGCCCTCGCCGGCCGCCGGCACGCTCTCCGAGATCGTCGCCGAGGAAGGCGCGACCGTGGGCGTCGACGCGCTTCTCGCCAATATCGAGGAAGGCGCGGGCGCAGGCGACGCATCCGCCAAGTCCGACAAGGGCGGCAGCGCCAAGGAGGCCGAAGCCAAGCCCGCCCAAGGCGCCGGCGATGCCGCGCCCAAAGCCGAGGACGGCGAAGGCGAGCGGGTCGACGTGATGGTCCCGACGCTGGGCGAGTCGGTCTCCGAGGCGACCGTCTCGACCTGGTTCAAGAAGGTCGGCGACAGCGTCGCCGCCGACGAGACGCTCTGCGAGCTCGAGACCGACAAGGTCTCGGTCGAGGTGCCCGCCCCCGCCGCCGGCACGCTCTCCGAGATCAGCGCCGAGGAAGGCACCACGGTCGAGGCCAACGGCCATCTCGCGGTGATCACCAAGGGCGCGGGCGCCGGCCAGTCCGAGGCCAAGCCGACCGCCGGCACCGCCCATGGCGGCGACGAGCCCGCCGCGCCCAAGGGTGACACCCAGTATTCCACCCCCGAGGCCGGCCAGGGCCGCGCCGACGTGGAGGATGCGCCCTCGGCCAAGAAGGCCATGGCCGAGAAGGGCGTGAGCCGCGACCAGGTCACCGGCTCGGGCCGCGACGGCCGGGTGATGAAGGCCGATGTCGATGCCGCCATCGCCGCGACCAAATCCGCCCCCGCGACCGAGGCCCAGGCCTCGAAGGCGCCCCGCGCCCCGGTCTCCGCCGAGGACGAGGCCCGCGAGGAGCGGGTCAAGATGACCCGCCTGCGCCAGACCATTGCGCGCCGCCTGAAGGACGCGCAGAACAACGCGGCCATGCTGACCACCTACAACGAGGTGGACATGACCGAGGTCATGGCGCTGCGCTCGGAGTACAAGGATCTCTTCGAGAAGAAGCACGGCGTGCGGCTCGGCTTCATGTCCTTCTTCACCAAGGCCTGCGCCCATGCGCTGAAGGAGGTCCCCGAGGTCAACGCCGAGATCGACGGCACCGAGATCATCTACAAGAACTTCGTGCACATGGGCATCGCCACCGGCACGCCCCAGGGCCTCGTGGTGCCGGTGATCCGCGACGCCGACAGCAAGAGCTTCGCCCAGATCGAGGGTGACATCGCCGACAAGGGCAAGCGCGCCCGCGACGGCAAGCTCTCGATGGGCGAGATGCAGGGCGGCACCTTCACGATCTCGAACGGCGGTGTCTACGGCTCGCTGATGTCCTCGCCGATCCTGAACCCCCCGCAGTCGGGCATCCTCGGCATGCACAAGATCCAGGAGCGGCCCATGGTGATCGGCGGCGAGATCAAGATCCGCCCGATGATGTACCTGGCGCTGAGCTACGATCACCGCATCGTCGACGGCAAGGGCGCGGTGACCTTCCTGGTGCGCGTGAAAGAGGCGCTCGAGGATCCCCGCCGCATGCTGATGGATCTGTGATCGGCGATGCCCGGCGGTCCGGCCAGCCCGGTTGAGCCTTCTCCGGCGGCGCACCCCGCGCCCGCCGGGGAAGACCGGCGCGCTCCCGCCCCCGGGCGGGCGCTGCGGCCATGAGCGCCGCACCGGGCATATCCGGCCGCGCCGCGGCCCTGGCCGCCCGCCGGGCCTTCCGGCCCGCGGGTTTCACCACTTTGGATGAAATCGGCCTCGATCTGCCGCTGGTCTCCCCCTACCAGCTGTCCTGCGGATCGGCCTCGGGGCCGATCCTGGTGTCCTACAACTTCCTCGATGCGCCGACCGCCAGGGCGCATCGCGACCGGCTGGCACGCGAGGGATATTTGCCCGAGATGCTCTTCAACCGGGTGCTCGACCGGGCGCTGGCCCTGGCCGGGCTGACCCGCGCCGAGGTCTATCTGACCCATGCCTTCCACGCCCTGCCCGCGACGCGCTCGGGCGCGGTGCCGCAGCGGCTGGTGAACGACTGCTTCGCGCGGATCACCCGACAGGAAATCGCGGGCCGCCCGACCCTCGCCCTCGGCCGCGCCGCCGCCGAGGCCTGCGCCGCGGCCCATGTGGCCCATACCGCCCTGCCCCATCCCTCGGCCCGCGGCCGGGACATCGAGACCAAGGCCCGTGCCATCGCCGGCGCGCTGGCCCAAGCCTGCCCCCGGAGGGCCGCATGACCCCCGAACTGACCATCCTGATCCTCGCGGCGCTGCTGCAATGCCTGCAGTTCGTGCTCTATGCCGTGCCCGCCAACCGCGAGATCGGCCCGGGCTACACGATGTCGGCCCGCGACCGCCCGCCCTCGCGCGAGATGAGCGCCCGCACCGCCCGGCTGGGCCGCGCCCTCGACAACCACTTCGAGGGGCTGATCCTCTTCTCGATCGCCGTCCTGGTGATCACCTATGCCGACAAGAGCGGGGCGGCGACCACGCTCTGCGCGGCGCTCTACCTCCTGGCGCGCATCCTCTACGTGCCGGCCTATTACTTCGGCCTGCGCCCCTGGCGCTCGCTGATCTGGATGCTGGGCTGGCTCGCGACCGTCGGGCTGTTGATCCTGGCGCTGCTATGAGCTTCTTCTTGACCTAACTTCCCCCCGGGAGGCGCGGAGCGCCCGGCAGGTCTGACGGCCCGCCCCGCCCCCGCGCCGCCCGGACCGACAACAGAAAGGACACCCATCATGGCTTCTTACGACGTCATCGTGATCGGCTCCGGCCCCGGCGGCTATGTCGCCGCCATCCGCGCCGCGCAGCTCGGCCTCAAGACCGCCTGCGTCGAGGGCCGCGAGACCCTGGGCGGCACCTGCCTCAACGTCGGCTGCATCCCCTCCAAGGCGCTCCTGCATGCCACCCACCAGCTGCACGAGGCCGAGCACAACTTCGCCAAGATGGGCCTCAAGGGCAAAAGCCCCTCGGTCGACTGGGAGCAGATGCAGAGCTACAAGTCCGAGACCATCGAGACCAACACCAAGGGCATCGAGTTCCTCTTCAAGAAGAACAAGATCGACTGGCTCAAAGGCTGGGGCTCGATCCCCGAGAAGGGCCGCGTCAAGGTCGGCGACGAGACCCATGAGGCCAAGCACATCATCCTGGCCACCGGCTCGGATGTCGCCACCCTGCCCGGCGTCGAGATCGACGAGAAGACGGTGGTCTCCTCCACCGGCGCGCTCTCGCTCTCCAAGGTGCCGAAGAAGATGGTGGTGATCGGCGCCGGCGTCATCGGCCTCGAGATGGGCTCGGTCTACGCCCGGCTCGGCACCGAGGTGACGGTGGTCGAATATCTCGACAAGATCACCCCCACGATGGACGGCGAGGTTTCCAAGCAGTTCCAGAAGCTGCTGCAGAAGCAGGGGCTGAAGTTCATCCTCGGCGCCGCGGTGCAGGGCGTGGAGGCGCTGAAGACCAAGGCCAAGGTCACCTACAGCCTGAAGAAGGACGACAGCGAAGAGGTGCTCGACGCCGATGTCGTGCTGGTCGCCACCGGCCGCAAGCCGGTGACCGAGGGCCTCGGCCTGAAGGAGCTCGGCGTCGAGGTGACCGACCGCGGCTTCGTGAAGACCGACGGCCACTGGCAGACCTCCGTCGAGGGCATCTACGCCATCGGCGACGCCACCGAGGGCCCGATGCTCGCCCACAAGGCCGAGGACGAGGGCATGGCCGCCGCCGAGGTCATCGCCGGCAAGGCGGGCCATGTGAACTACGGGGTGATCCCCAGCGTGATCTACACGCACCCCGAGGTCGCCGCCGTGGGCGAGACCGAGGAGCAGCTGAAGGAGGCCGGCCGCGACTACAAGCTCGGCAAGTTCTCCTTCATGGGCAACGGCCGCGCCAAGGCCAATTTCGCCGCCGACGGTTTCGTGAAGATCCTCGCGGACAAGAAGACCGACCGCATCCTCGGCGCCCATATCATCGGCCCGATGGCCGGCGACCTGATCCACGAGATCTGCGTCGCCATGGAGTTCGGCGCCGCCGCCGAGGACCTGGCCCTGACCTGCCACGCCCATCCGACCTACAGCGAGGCCGTCCGCGAAGCCGCCCTCGCCTGCGGCGACGGCCCGATCCACATGTGATCCCGGTCCCCCGGCGCGTCCCGCGCGCCGGGCCCACGCCGGACCCCAAAGCGCCCACATCCCAACACGCGCCACCCCCCGCAGCTTCAGCTTGGCAAAAATACCTCGGGGGTGAATGCGGGCCCAAAGGCCCGCTGAGGGGGCAGCGCCCCCCGGTCCGGGACGCCAGAGGCGGCCCGGACCCGCCCGCTGCGCCTGCCAAGGCGCAAAGGGCCAGACCCGCCCCCGCGCCGCCAAGGCGCGGGGACCGCCCAATAACCTTTCCGAAGAAAACCAGCGGCCCCCGCCGCCGGGGATCAGGCGCGCTTTTCGATCCGGGCGACGCCCAGGACGTCCAGCACCTTGGCCTCGATGTCCTCGGCGTTCAGCCCTGCGACCGCATACATGTCGCGCGGGCTGGCCTGGTCGATGAAGACATCCGGCAGCACCATGCTGCGGAACTTCAGGCCCTTGTCGAAGACACCCTCCTCGGCGAGGAGCTGCGCCACATGGCTGCCGAAGCCGCCGACGGCGCCTTCCTCGATGGTGATCAGCGCCTCGTGATCCTCGGCCAGCCCCAGGATCAGCTCCCGGTCGAGCGGCTTGGCGAAACGCGCATCGGCGACGGTGGGCGTGATGCCGCGCGCCTCGAGCGCCTCGGCGGCCTCGACCACCTCCTTGAGCCGCGCGCCGTAGGACAGAAGCGCCACCCTTGCGCCCTCGCGGATCATTCGGCCCTTGCCGATCTCCAGGGGTGCGCCGCGCTCGGGCATCTCGACGCCGGCGCCCTCGCCCCTTGGGTAGCGGAAGGCGATGGGGCCCTCGTCATGCGCCGCGGCGGTGGCCACCATGTGGCGCAGCTCGGCCTCGTCGGCGGCGGCCATGACGGTAAAGCCCGGCAGGTTGGCGAGGTAGGCCACGTCGTAGCTGCCCGCGTGGGTGGCGCCATCGGCGCCCACCAGCCCGGCGCGGTCGATTGCGAAGCGCACCGGCAGGCGCTGGATCGCCACGTCGTGCACCACCTGGTCGAAGCCGCGCTGCAGGAAGGTCGAATAGATCGCCGCGAAGGGCCGCATGCCGCCGGCGGCGAGGCCCGCGGCGAAGGTCACCCCGTGCTGCTCGGCGATGCCCACGTCAAAGCAGCGCGAGGGATAGCGCTCGGCCAGGAGGTTCAGCCCGGTGCCGTCGGGCATGGCGGCGGTCACCGCGCAGATCCGGCTGTCCTCCTCGGCGAGCTGCACCAGGCTCTCGCCGAAGACCTTGGTGTAGGACGGCGCGTTCGAGGGCGCCTTCTTCTGCTCGCCCGAGCCCACGTCGAACTTCGCCGTGGCATGGCCGCGGTCGGGGCGGCCCTCGGCGGGGGCGTAGCCCTTGCCCTTCTGGGTGATGCAATGAATGAGGATCGGCCCATGCGCCCGCGCCTTCACGGTGCGCAAGACCGGCAGGAGGCTCTCCATGTCGTGGCCGTCGATCGGCCCGATGTAGGAAAAGCCCAGCGCCTCGAAGAGCGTGCCGCCGACGGCCATGCCCTTGATCATGTCCTTGGCGCGCCGCGCCCCCTCGCGGAAGGGTTCGGGCAGGAAGCTCACCGCGCCCTTGGCGACATCCTTGAGCGAATGGAAGGGCGCCTCGGCGTAGAGCCGCGACAGGTAGGAGGACATCGCCCCCACCGGCGGGGCGATCGACATCTCGTTGTCGTTCAGGATCACGATCAGCCGCTTGCCGAGGTGGCCGGCGTGGTTCATCGCCTCGTAGGCCATGCCCGCCGACATGGCCCCGTCGCCGATCACCGCGATGGCGTCGCCATGGCCGGTCTCGGAGGCGCCGCCGAGGTCGCGCGCCACGGCAAAGCCCAGCGAGGCCGAGATCGAGGTCGAGCTATGCGCCGCGCCGAAGGGGTCATAGGGGCTTTCCGCGCGCTTGGTGAAGCCCGAGAGCCCGTCCTTCTGGCGCAGGGTGCGGATCCGGTCGCGGCGCCCGGTCAGGATCTTGTGGGGATAGCTCTGGTGGCTCACGTCCCAGACGATCTTGTCGCGCGGCGCGTCCCAGACCGCGTGCAGCGCCACGGTCAGCTCCACCACGCCAAGCCCCGCGCCGAGGTGCCCGCCGGTCTCGGAGACCGCCGAGATGGTCTCGGCGCGCAGCTCCTGGGCAAGCTGGCGCAGCTCGCCGTCGGTGAACGACTTCAGGTCGGCGGGCGTGGTGACCCGGTCGAGCAAGGGGGTGGTCGGACGGTCGGACATCTCGGTTCAGCTTCCTCTTGCGGGGCCTCGGACCCTGGGTCGGGCGGCAGGCCCGCCCAGGGGCGCCTCTGGCAGATGCGCGCGCCCCTGATCTAGCTCTTGCGGGCGATAACGAAGCGCGCCGCCTCGATCAAGCCGCGCGCCTCGGCACCATAGGGGGCCAGCGCCGCCTCGGCCTCCTCGATGAGCGATCTGGCGCGCGCCCGCGCGCCGTCCAGCCCCAGGTGCGACACGAAGGTCGCCTTGCCGCGGGCGGCGTCCTTGCCGGCGGCCTTGCCCATGGCCGCGGCGTCGCCCTCGACGTCGAGGATGTCGTCGGCGATCTGGAAGGCCAGCCCCAGGGCAGCGGCATAGGCGCGCATCGGCCCGCGCTCGGCACCGGCGAGCCGCGGCCCGGCCTCGGCGGCCCAGGAGATCAGCGCCCCGGTCTTGCCGGCCTGGAGCGCGGTGATCTCGGCGAGGCTCAGGGGCGTCCCGGCGCTTTCGGCGGCGATGTCGAGCGCCTGGCCCCGCACCATGCCGCCCGCGCCAGCCGCCCGCGCGAGGCTCAGCGCCAGGTCGGCGCGCACCGCGGGGTCGGCATGGGTCTCAGGCGCCAGGCAGAGCTCGAAGCCCAGCGCCTGCAGCGCGTCGCCCACCAGGATGGCGGTGGCCTCGTCCCATTTGCGATGCAGGGTCGGCTGGCCGCGGCGCAGGTCGTCGTCGTCCATGGCGGGCAGGTCGTCATGGACCAGCGAATAGGCATGCACCGCCTCGATCGCCAAAGCCGGGTTCAGCGCCGCCTCGACGCCATGCAGCCGCGCCCCCTCGAGCACGAGGTAGCCGCGCAGCCGCTTTCCGCCCCGGGTCGCATAGCGCATCCCGGCATCAAGCGGCGCTTCGCCGCCGGCTGCAAACAGATCCGCGAATCCCGCGGCGATGCGGTCCTGCGCCTGGCTCAAGCCGCTGTCGAACATCCTGGCCGTCAGAGCCCCTCGACGGGCTGGGTGCCCTTGGGCTGG
The DNA here is from genome assembly GCF_021272185.1 of Roseivivax sp. GX 12232. Taxonomy (GTDB): domain Bacteria; phylum Pseudomonadota; class Alphaproteobacteria; order Rhodobacterales; family Rhodobacteraceae; genus Roseivivax. Next base: position 192,421 of record NZ_JAJSEC010000004.1, on the reverse strand, counting down.
CCTTCGGCGTCGAGCGTGATCGCCGCGACCTTCTCCTCGGCTTCCTTGAGCTTGGCCTCGCAGCGCTTCTTCAGCGCCGCACCGCGCTCGTAGAGCTTGATCGACTGCTCCAGCGCCACATCCCCGCGTTCGAGCTGGCCCACGACCTCCTCGAGGGCGCGCATGGCCTCCTCGAAGCTCATCTCCTCGACGGGTTTGTCCTCTGCGCTCATCGGCCGGCCTCCATCAACGCCGCGACATGCGCGGCCCCGCTTTCGCTCAGTGCCTGAAGATCATACCCGCCCTCGAGTGTCGAGACCACGCGCCCGCCGCAGACCTCGGCGGCGACGGCGCAAAGCTGCTCGGTCAGCCAGGTGAAATCCTCGGTCTGCCAGTTGAGATTGGCCAGCGGGTCGCGGGCATGGGCGTCGAACCCCGCCGAGAGGATGATCAGCTCGGGCCGGAAGCGCCGGAGCCGCGGGAAGACCCGGTCGGTGTAGAGCGCGCGCATCTCCGCCCCGCCGGTGCCGGGCGCGAGCGGCAGGTTCATCACGTTGTCATGGGCGCCGGTCTCCTGCGCCGCCCCGCTGCCGGGCCAGAGCGGCGACTGGTGCGAGGTCACGGTCAGCGCCCGGCGCTCGTGCCAGAGCAGATCCTGCGTGCCGTTGCCGTGATGCACGTCGAAATCCACCACCGCGACCCGCGCGAGCCCCAGCGCGTCGAGCGCGTATTTCGCCCCGATCGCGGCATTGCCGAAGAAGCAGAAGCCCTTGGCGGTGGCGCGTTCGGCGTGGTGGCCGGGCGGGCGCATGGCGCAGAAGGCGTTGTCGACCTCGCCGCCGACGACCATCTCGACGGCCTTCAGGACCCCGCCCACCCCGCGCCGCGCGGCATCAAGCGCCCCGGGCGTCAGATAGGTGTCGCCGTCGATCGGGTGGAAGCCGCGCGCCGGCACATGGGATTCGAGCGAGCCGATATAGGCCGGCGGGTGGCAACGCTCGATCTCGGCATCCTCGGCCAGGGGCGAGCGCACGCGCAGAAGGTCGAACTCCGCCAGCGCCGCGAGAAGATGCTCGATCCGCGCCACCCGCTCGGGGTGGCCCTGGGGCGTGACATGGCCGCGCGCGGCGTCATGGGTGATGAGGGCAGTCGCCAAGGCGCATCCTTTCGAATTCCGCCCTGACCAAAGCGCGATTTCCCCCGAAGAGCAAGCCGCCGCCCCCGCCCCCTCGCACCAAGCCCGGCAACCAAAAGTGCGCCCGCCCAACAAGCACCACGCCCCCCAGGCCTGACCGGGCCGGAAATACTCCGGGAGCGCGAGGGCAGAGCTCTCGCTCCGGCCGGGCGGGCCTCGATGGCCCGACCGGACGGATGGCCAGCCCAAACGCAAAAAGGGAAAGCACAGGCCCAAAACACCCAAAGCCCAGCCCCCGGCCTTACCGGGCCCAAAATACTCCGGGAGCGCGAGGGCAGCGCCCTCGCTCCGGCCGGGCGGGCCTCGATGGCCCGGCCGGACAGACACCGCGCCCCTAGTCGCGCCCGAGCCGCAGCCCGCGGGGCAGTTCGAAGCCGCGCAGGAAGGCCTCGGCCTCCTGGGCGCCGCGGCCGGCCTTCTGGGCGCGGGTGATCTCCACCGCGCCGCTGCCGCAGGCCACGACGAAGCCGCCCGAGAGCACCTCGCCGGGTGCGCCGGAGCCTTGGGTCACCCGGCTGCCCAGGAGCTTCACCCGCGCGCCCTCGACCTCGGTCCAGGCGCCCGGGAAGGGCGAGAGGCCGCGGATCTGCCGGTCCACGGCCGCGGCCGGGCGGGTCCAGTCGATCTCGGCCTCGGACTTGTCGATCTTCTCGGCGTAGATCACCCCGTCGTCGGGCTGCGGCTCGGGGGTGAGCTGGCGCAGCCGCGAGAGCGCCTCGACGATCATCCGCGCGCCCATCTCGGAGAGCCGGTCGTGCAGGGTCTCGGCGGTCTCCTCCGAGGCGATCTCGGTCGCCTCGCTCATCAAGACCGGCCCGGTGTCGAGCCCGGCCTCCATCTGCATGATGGCGATGCCGGTCATCCGGTCCCCGGCGAGGATCGCGCGCTGGATCGGGGCGGCGCCGCGCCAGCGCGGCAGGAGCGAGGCATGGATGTTCAGGCAGCCGAACTCCGGCGCATCGAGCACCGGCTGCGGCAGGATCAGCCCGTAGGCCACCACGACCGCCACATCGGCCTTGAGCGCGGCGAACTCGGCCTGCGCCTCGGGGTTGCGCAGCGAGGCGGGGTGGCGCACCTCGAGGCCCAGCGCCTCGGCGCGGGCCTGCACCGGGCTCGGGCGGTCCTTGCGGCCGCGTCCGGCGGGCCGGGGCGGCTGGCAATAGACCGCCGCGATCTCGTGGCCGGCGGCGGCCAGGGCCTCGAGCACCGGCACCGAGAAGTCCGGCGTGCCCATGAACACGACGCGCATCGCGTCCTCCCTACGAGTTACAGTGCCCCGGGCATATCGCGCGTGGCGCGGTGTTGGAAGGCCGGGGTCAGCCGTATTTGCGGATCTCCCCGCGGCGCAGTTTCTCGGCGTAGCGGGCCAGCTCGCGCTTCACCACCGGCATCAGGAAATAGAGCCCGATGACGTTGAAGATCGCCATGGAGAAGAGCGCCGCATCCGAGAAGGCGATGACCGGATCGAGGCTCGCCGCCGCGCCGATCACCACGAAAAGGCAGAAGATCGCCTTGAAGACCAGCTCCTTGCCCTGGCCCTCGCCCAAGAGGAAGGTCCAGGCCTTCAGCCCGTAGTAGGACCAGCTCAGCATGGTCGAGAAGGCAAAAAGCACCACCGCCACGGCCAGGAGCACCGGGAACCAGGGGAAGGCGGTCGCGAAGGCATCCGAGGTCAGCGCCACGCCCTCGGCCCCGGTCTGGGTGACGATCTGGCCGTCCTCGATCAGGAAGAGCCCGGTCTCGGGGTCGGTGACGAGCTGGCCCGAGATGATGATCACCAGCGCGGTCATCGTGCAGATCACCACGGTGTCGATGAAAGGCTCGAGCAGCGCCACGAAGCCCTCGGTGATCGGCTCCTTGGTGCGCACCGCGGAATGCGCGATGGCGGCCGAGCCGATGCCCGCCTCGTTGGAGAAGGCGGCGCGGCGGAAGCCCTGGATCAGCGCGCCGACCATGCCGCCGGCGACGCCGAGCCCGGTGAAGGCGCCCTCGATGATCTGCCCGAAGGCCGCTCCGACCTGGTCGATATTGGCCAGGATGATGACCAGCGCCGCGGTGACGTAGAAGATGCCCATGAAGGGCACGACCTTTTCGGTCACCCGGGCGATGGACTTCAGCCCGCCGATGATCACCACGCCCACGAGCGAGGCGAAGATCACCCCGGTGATCCAGCCCGGGTAGTCGCCGACCACCCCGGCGATCTGCTGGTGTGCCTGGTTGACCTGGAACATGTTGCCGCCGCCCACGGCGCCGAGAAGGGTGAAGATCGAGAAGCCCACCGCCAGCGCCGTGCCGCCGCGCAGCCCGCGTTCCTCGAAGCCCTTGGTCAGGTAGTACATCGGCCCGCCCGAGACCCGGCCGTCGGGGTATTCGTTGCGGTATTTCACCCCGAGGGTGCATTCGGTGAACTTCGTGGCCATGCCCAGAAGCCCCGCCAGGACCATCCAGAAGGTCGCCCCCGGCCCGCCGATGCCGATGGCCACCGCGACGCCCGCGATATTGCCGAGGCCCACCGTGCCCGAAAGCGCGGTCGCCAGCGCCTGGAAGTGGCTGACCTCGCCGGCGTCATTGGGGTCGGAGTAATCGCCCCGCACCAGGCGGACCGCATGGCCGACCCAGCGGAACTGCACGAAGCCGAAGTAGAGCGAGAAGACCAGCGCCGCGATGACCAGCCAGCCGACGATCCAGGGCACCTCGGTGCCCGGCAGATTGGCGAAGATCAGGTTCACATACCATCCCGTGGCGTTCTCGAAGCCCGCGTTGATGCTGGCGTCGAGCCCCTGGGCCCGTCCCGCCCCGGCGGTCAGGGCAAGGCTCGCGGCGGCGAGGGCGGCGGTTCGGAGGGGATGGGGCATGGCCTGGCTCCTTCGGGATGTCAGCGGCGGCGCGGCGCGCGGCCGGGGGTCAGCGGCGCTGCGCGGGCGCGCGGGGGTCAGGGAACGATGGTGCAGGGCACCGGGGCGATCTGCACGAGCGTGGCGGCGGTGGACCCGAAGATCCGTGCCGAGAGCCCGCCCGCGCCGTCGCGCCCGACGATGATCTGGCTCGCGGCCTCGTCCCTGGCGCAGTCGCTCAGGATCTCGGCGGAATGGCCGTAGCGGATCACCGGGGTGATCGCGACCCCGCGGTCCTTCATCCGGTCCATCGCCGGGGCCAGGACCGCGACTTCGGCGCGGGCCAGCTCTTCCTTGCGGCGCATGTGGCGCTCTTCCAGCTCCTCGCGCGAGAGGAAGGAATAGGGCGACCATTCCAGCACATGCACCAGCACGATCCCGAGACCCGCGGCGGCGGCCTGGGTCACGGCAAACTCGAGCGCCCGCGTCGCGGCGGGGCTGCCGTCGTATCCGACGATGAAGGGGCCCGGCATCTCGGCTCTCCTCGGTCAGGGTTCGGGACGCTCGACCTAGACCGGCTGGCGCCGGTTTCAAAGCACCCTCGGCAAGAGCTTGCCGTCGGGTCAGGCTTGAGGGGGCCCCTCGCCTGCCTTGGGGCCAAGTTCCGCGCCCGGATCGAGCGGCGCCATCAGGCCCGCGATCTGGTCGCGCAGCCATTGGTGCGGCGGCGAGAGCGTCGCCCGCCGGTGCCAGATCATCGAGATCCGCGCCGGGGCGATGGGCATCGGCGGGCGGTAGATCTCGAGGCCGACGCGCGGCGCCACCCGCCGGGCGAGCTGCGCCGGGATCAGCGCGATCATCTCGGAGCGCGCGACGGCGGTATAGACCCCCGAGAAGACCGGCATGGTCATCGCCACCCGCCGGCTGCGCCCGACCTCGGCCAGGGCGGCGTCGCCCATGGCCCGCAGGTTGCCCTCGGGCGAGAAGAGCACATGCGGCAGGTCGCAGAAAAGGTCGATCGGCAGCACCTCCCCCGGCGCGATGCCCGCCCGCGCCAGCCGCGCGTGACCCTGGCGCGCGATGGTCACGAAGTCCGACCGGAAAAGGTGCTGATGCGCGATCCAGTCGGGAAAGGCGATCTCGGGGATCAGCGCGAGGTCGACCTGGTAGCGGTCGAAGGTGTCGATATAGCTTTCCGGCACCAGGTCCACGAGCTGCACCCGCACGCCGGGCGCCTGCCGGGCGATGTGATCGGCGAGCTCGGGCATCAGCATCTCGGCGAAGAAGTCGCTGCCCGAGATCTTGAAGCTCGCCTCGGCCCGCGCCGGGTCGAAGCCCGCGGGCGGGATCAGCAGGCGCTCGGTCTCCTCGAGCAGCGCCCGGAGCGGCGCGCGCAGCCCCTCGGCATAGTCGGTCGGCACCAGCCGCCGCCCCTGCCGCAGGAACAGCGGATCGTCGAGCGCATGGCGCAGCCGCGAGAGCGCCGCCGAGACCGCCGGCTGCGAAAGCCCGATGCGCCGCCCCGCCGCGGTGGTCGAGGCGGTCTCGAGCAGGGCGTCGAGCACCCGCAGGAGGTTCAGGTCGAAGCTCGCGAAATTCATGGCATCAATTGTTAGTATAAGAGAAGTCGATTTAACAAATACTACTTACTCGGGTATCCTGCGCGCATGGCCGGCGCGCGGACCGCCCGGCCCTCCACACATCGTCACCGACCCCGGCAGCGGGCGCCTCAAGGCGCGCCCGTCCCGTCGCGGTCGTCTTGAGGGAGGAGATGACATGAAGGACCACATCCTGGGCCCCGGCACCGTCGAATGGCTGGGCACCCAGTATCGCACAATCCTGCCGCGCGCGGCGACGGGCGGGGCCATGGCGATCTTCGACAGCGTCGGCCAGCCCGGCTCGGGCCCGCCGCGCCACATCCACCACGACGCCGACGAGACCTTCGTGATGCTAACCGGCGAGGCCGAGTTCTGGAGCGCGGGCGAGACCCTCCTGCGCGGCCCCGGCGAGACGGTCTTCGTGCCGCGCGGCACCTCGCACACCTTCCGGGTCGTGGGCGAACAGCCCTCGCGGCACCTGGTGATCCTCTCGCCCGGCGGCTTCGAGGATTTCTTCCCCGAGATGGCCGACCAGGGCCTGCGCATCCCCGAGGACATGGAACAGATCGTCGCCACCGCGGCGCGCTACAACCTGGAGTTCACCGGCCCGCCCCTCGGCGCGGAGGGGTGAGGGCTGAGGCTTAGAGCTAGGGGCTGAGGGCTGAGGGCTGAGGGCTGAGGGCTGAGGGCTGAGGGCTGAGGGCTGAGGGCTGAGAAAGCACCGCATCCTCACCCGAAAGACCAGAGCCCGAAGCCAAGCGCTTGAGGCCCGAGACCACGCACCAGGCCCAGCCACCAAAGAAAACGCCCGGCGGAACCCCTCCCGCCGGGCGCATTATTCAGAACCGGGTCGCCCCGGTCAGGCCACGTCGAACTCCAGCGGGCGCACCTGGCGGAAGAGGCCGGTGTTCTCCAGTTCCTGCACCACGTCGGACTTCAGCGCGTCGTCGATGTAGAGGAGCGCGATCGCCTCGCCCTTGGCGGCCGACCGGCCGAGGGTGAAGTTCGCGATGTTCACGCCATTCTTGCCCATGGTCATGCCGAGCGTGCCGATGATGCCCGGCACGTCCTCGTTGGTGGTATAGACCATGTGGCGGCCGATCTCGGCGTCGATGTTGATGCCCTTGATCTGGATGAAGCGCGGCTTGCCGTCCGAGAAGACCGTGCCGCCGATCGAGCGCTCGCGCTTGTCGGTGGCCACGGTGACCTTGATGTAGCCCTCGAAGGCGCCCGACTGGCCCTGCTTGGTGGTCGAGAGCTTGATCCCGCGCTCCTTCGCGATGAGCGGCGCCGAGACCATGTTCACCTCGGGGTTGAAGCGCTTCATGATGCCCGCGACCAGGCTGCAGTTCAGCGCCTCGAGGTTCATCTCGGAGACCGAGCCGTCATAGAGGATGTTGATCGCCTTGATCGGCTCGTCGGTCATCTGCCCGATGAAGCTGCCGAGGTGGTCGGAAAGCTTGATCCAGGGGCCCATGATCTTGGCCTCCTCGGCGGTCACCGAGGGCATGTTCAGCGCGTTGGAGACCGCGCCGGTCAGCAGGTAGTCGGCCATCTGCTCGGCGACCTGCAGGGCGACGTTCTCCTGCGCCTCGGTGGTGGCCGCGCCGAGATGCGGGGTGCAGACCACGTTTGGCAGGGCAAAGAGCGGATTGTCGGTCGCCGGCTCCTCGGAGAAGACGTCGAAACCCGCGCCCGCCACATGGCCGGACTTCAGCAGCTCGGCCAGGGCCGCCTCGTCGACCAGGCCGCCGCGCGCGCAGTTGATGATCCGCACGCCCTTCTTGGTCTTCTCGAGGTTTTCCTTGGACAGGATGTTCTTGGTCTGCTCGGTCAGCGGCACGTGCAGGGTGATGAAGTCGGCCCGCGCCAGCAGGTCCTCGAGCTCGACCTTCTCGACGCCCATCTTGTCGGCCTTTTCCTGGCTCAGATAGGGGTCGTAGGCCGCGACCTTCATCTTCAGCCCGCGCGCGCGGTCGCAGACGATGCCGCCGATGTTGCCCGCGCCGATCACACCCAGCGTCTTGCCGGTCAGCTCGACGCCCATGAACTTCGACTTCTCCCATTTGCCCGCATGGGTCGAGGCCGAGGCCTCGGGGATCTGCCGCGCGACCGCGAACATCATCGCGATGGCGTGTTCGGCGGTGGTGATCATGTTGCCGAAGGGCGTGTTCATTACGATCACGCCTTTCTTGGAGGCCGCCTCCTTGTCGACGTTGTCGGTGCCGATGCCGGCGCGGCCGATGACCTTCAGGTTGGTCGCCTTCTCGAGGATGTTCGGCGTGACCTTGGTGGCCGAGCGGATCGCCAGGCCGTCGTAATCGCCGATCACCTCGGCGAGCTTTTCCTTGTCCTTGCCGAGCTCGGGGCGGAAATCGACCTCGATGCCACGATCCTTGAAGATCTGAACGGCGGCGTCCGACAGCTTGTCGGAAATGAGAACCTTGGGAGCCATCTGTCTGGTCCTTTGCGACTGGATATATCGGGAGAGGGCGCGCGCCTTGGCGCGCCCCGGGGGATCAGATTGGGGAAGAAGCCCTGGGGGCCCCGCGGCTCAGGCCGCCTGGGCCTGCGCCTCGTGCTCGGCGTGGTAGGCCCATTCGAGCCAGGGCAGCATGGCCTCGATGTCCGAGGTCTCGACCGTGCCGCCGCACCAGATCCGGAGGCCCGCCGGCGCGTCCCGGTAGGAGCCCACGTCGAGCGCCACGCCCTCGGCCTCGAGCCGCTTCTGCACCGCCTTGGCGAAGGCCGCCGGGTCGGCGATGCCGCCGTCGGTGAACTTCAGGCAGACCGAGGTGTTCGAGCGGGTCGCGGGGTCTTCCGCCAAGTTGGCGATCCAGTCGCGCGCCGCGCAGAAGTCCCAGACCGCCTGCGCGTTGGCATCGGCGCGGGCCATCAGGCCCTTCAGGCCGCCAACCGAACGCGCCCAGTCGAGCGCGACGAGGTAATCCTCGACCGCCAGCATCGAGGGGGTGTTGATCGTCGCGCCCTCGAAGATGCCCGCGTTGAGCTTGCCGCCCTTGGTCAGGCGGAAGATCTTCGGCAGCGGCCAGGCGGGGGTGTAGCTCTCCAGCCGCTCGACGGCGCGGGGGCTGAGGATCAGGATGCCATGCGCGGCCTCGCCGCCCAGCACCTTCTGCCAGGAGAAGGTGGTCACATCGAGCTTGTCCCAGGGCAGGTCCTGCGCGAAGGCCGCCGAGGTGGCGTCGCAGATGGTCAACCCGCCGCGGTCGTCGGGGATCGAATCACCCGTGGGCACGCGCACGCCCGAGGTGGTGCCGTTCCAGGTGAAGACCACGTCGGTGTCATAGTCCAGCGCGCCCATGTCGACGATCTCGCCGTAGTCCGCCTCGCGGATTTCGGCCTCGATCTTGAGCTGCTTGACGACATCGGTCACCCAGCCGGCGCCGAAGCTTTCCCAGGCCACCATGGTGGCCTTGCGGGCGCCCAGCATGGACCACATCGCCATCTCCACCGCGCCGGTGTCCGAAGCGGGCACGATGCCGATCTTGTAGTCTGCGGGAATGTTCAGAACCTCGCGGGTCCCTTCGATCGCCGCGGCCAGCTTGTCCTTGCCGACCTTGGCCCGGTGCGAGCGTCCGAGCGCCGCCTCCGAGAGCATGTCGAGCTGGAATCCGGGGATCTTGGCACAGGGGCCCGAGGAAAAACGCGGATTGGCCGGCCGCGTTGCCGGTTTGGTCGTCGTCATAATGGCTAACCTTCCAGATAGTCGCCCCTCGTTGGGGAGGGGTGTCCCACCGACGGAGTTACTGCGCCCCTCCCCGCCGCGCAAGGGACCATTCTGCCGCGCCGGGCCTTTCGAGCGGCAAAATCCGGCCTCGCGGCGCGCCGAAGTTTCCGATCGGCGCAATGGCTTGCCGACGGCGGGTTATTGCTGATAGCGGCCGCACTGGCTTTCGCCGGACCGCGGGATCGCGGCAGGATGGCCCCCCAAGAAGAGCGGGCGCGACGCGAGTCGTGATCCGCCCCGAGAGCAGGAGCAGTGATTCGACGTGTCAGACAGATACGGCCAAGACCGGCATGGTGACATGCCGGCGCAACGCGCCCCCTTCCAGATCCGCGGGAGGTTCCTGACCGCGCTCGCGCTGCGCATCGACGGCGAGACGACGGATGACGGCTTCTACGCGCATCTCGACGACCAGCTGCGCCAGACCTCGCAGTTCTTCGACGGCGCCCCGATGGTGCTCGATCTCGGCCATGCCCCCGGCGTGGCCGCGCCCGAGGCCCTGAGCGGCCTGGTCGAGAACCTGCGCGCCCGCAAGCTCAAGGTCTTCGGCGTGCAGAACGCGCCGGGCTGCGATGCCGGCACGCTCGACCGGCTGGGCCTGATCGAGGTCACCACCGGCCGCGACGCCCCCCTGCCCGCCGCCGAGAAACCCGCCCGGGTCCGCGCCCGCGAAGAGCGCCGCGGCACCGAGAACAAGGTGGTGCGCCAGCCGGTGCGCTCGGGCCAGATGGTGGTCGCCGAGCGCGGCGACCTGACGGTGATCGGTTCGGTCGCCTCGGGCGCCGAACTGGTCGCCAGCGGCAACATCCATGTCTACGGGCGCCTGCGCGGCCGGGCCATGGCGGGCGCCCATGGCGACGAGAGCGCGCGCATCCTCTGCCAGAGCCTCGAGGCCGAGCTGGTGGCCATCGCCGGCCTCTACAAGACGAGCGAGACGCTCGAGGAAGAGGCCGAGCGCGGCCGGGCGATGCATATTTTCCTCAAAGACGAGAGATTGCTTATGGAGGCGATTGGATGACGATCGAACTGAAGGAGAAACCGCCCCTCGGGCGGGTCGTCGTGATCACGTCCGGCAAGGGCGGCGTGGGCAAGACCACCTCGGCGGCGGCGGTGTCCGCAGGCCTGGCCAAGCAGGGCCACAAGACCGTTGTGATCGATTTCGACGTGGGCCTGCGCAACCTGGACATGACCATGGGCTGCGAACGCCGCGTGGTCTTCGACTTCATCAACGTGATCCAGGGCGACGCGCGGCTGAAGCAGGCGCTGATCCGCGACAAGCGGCTCGACACGCTGTCGATCCTGCCGACCTCGCAGACCCGCGACAAGGACGCGCTGACCAAGGAGGGCGTCGAGAAGGTGCTGGACGAGCTCAAGCAGGAGTTCGACTACATCGTCTGCGACAGCCCCGCGGGCATCGAGCACGGCGCCCAGATGGCGATGTATTTCGCCGACGAGGCGGTCGTGGTGACCAACCCCGAGGTCTCCTCGGTGCGCGACAGCGACCGGGTGCTGGGGCTGCTCAGCAGCCAGACCAAGCGGGCCGAGACCGAGGGCGCCGAGCCGGTCAAGGCGCAGGTGCTGATCACCCGTCACGACCGGACCCGCGTCGAGAGCGGCGAGATGATGACCGTCGAGGACGTGCTCGAGATCCTCGCCGTGCCGCTCCTGGGCGTGATCCCGGAAAGCCAGGCGATCCTGCGGGCCTCGAACATCGGCACGCCGGTGGTGCTCGACGGACCCTCGGCGGCGGCCAAGGCCTATGAGGACGCGGTCTCGCGGCTGACCGGCACCGATGTCGAGATGCGCATCGAGAGCGAGCGCCGCCCCAACCTTCTGCACCGGCTCTTCGGGCGGGCGTCATGAACCTGTTCAGCTTCGCCCGCAAACCCCGCCGCGCCCGGACCGCCGACACCGCCAAGGATCGCCTGCAGATCCTGCTCGCGCATGAGCGCAGCGGCACCGGGACAGGAGAGGCCAGCTACCTGCCGAAGCTGCAGAAGGACATCGTGGCCGCGATCCGCAAGTATGTCGCCATCGGCGACGACGACGTGGAGGTCCGGATGGAACGCGGCGACCAGATGTCGAGCCTCGAGATCAACATCGACCTGCCGCAGGCCGAGGCCGGCGGCAAAGCCGAGGCCGCGAAATCCGGGAGCAAGGCCGCCGCAAAGGCCTGAGCGCCTGCGCGGCTTGAGCGGCTTCGCGGCTTCGCGGCTTCGCGGCTTCGCGGCTTCGCGGCTTCGCGGCTTCGCGGCTTCGCGCTTCCGAGATGATCCCCACCGGCGGCCGCCACCACGCGCGGCCGCCGGTTTTTTATTGGCGAGAGGGCCCCGCGCCCGCTACGCCCGGCCCGCGCGCGCCCACCCCGAAGCGCCCCAATAGGCCGCCGCCCTCCCCCAGCGCCACGGCGCAGCCCCCTCGGCGCAACACCCCCAAAGCCGCGCCCCTCTTACCCCTTCAGCTTGGCAAAAATACCTCGGGGTGAATTGGCGGCCCCGCCGCCAAGAGGGGCAGAGCCCCTAATCCTCCCCACAAACCAGCACCCCGCTTTCCCGCCGCCCCTCCCCGGTCTATGACCCGCGCGACGCCACAGCGGAGCCCTCCATGACCCAGACGCCCCAGACCGCCACGCTGCTTTCCGACCCGCGCGCCCCGCGGCTCGATCCCGCCGCCGCCGAGGCGCTGCGCAACGCCTGGGGCGGCGGCACCCTGCGCTGGCTCGCCCCGGACGAGGCCTGCGAGTTCGATCTGCCGGCACGGCCCGCCAACGCCGAGGAGGTCTGGCGCGAGTTCCAGACGCTCGGCATCGACCTGGCGCTGCAGCCCAGCGCCGGGCGGCGCAAGCGGATGCTGCTTGCCGACATGGATTCGACCATGATCGAGCAGGAGTGCATCGACGAGCTGGCCGAGGAGGCCGGTGTCGGCGCCGAGGTCCGGGGCATCACCGCGCGGGCGATGAACGGCGAGCTGGATTTCGAGGGCGCCCTGACCGAGCGGGTGGGCCTGTTGAAGGGGCTCTCCGAGCGCGTGATCGACAAGGTCCTGGCCGAGCGCATCAGCTACATGCCCGGCGGCGCGGTGCTGCTGGCCACGATGAAGGCCGCGGGCGGCCATGCGGCGCTGGTCTCGGGCGGCTTCACCGCCTTCACCTCGGTGGTGGCAGAGGCGCTTGGCTTCGACGAGCACCGTGCCAACCGGCTGCTGGCGGAAGGCGGCGTGCTGACCGGCGAGGTCGCCCGCCCGATCCTCGGCCGCGAGGCCAAGGTCGCGGCGCTCGAAGAGATCACCGCCCGGCTCGGCATCTCCGAGCGTGAGGTCATGGCGGTCGGCGACGGCGCCAACGACCTCGGCATGTTGGGCCGCGCAGGCGCGGGCGTGGCGCTGCACGCCAAGCCCTCGGTGCAGGCCGAGGCGCAGCTGCGGGTGAACTTCGGGGATCTGACGGCGCTTTTGTATCTGCAGGGGTATGAGAAGGCGGAGTTCGTGGGGGGCTGACGAGGGCTCTGGGGATTGGGTGCGTGGCGGTTTCCGAGAGGGCGAGGCGGTTTCCGAGAGGGCGTGCGTCGGACTGGGGCGGCGCTGCTGACGTCAGGGATGGGTGCTTCATCCACTCAAATTTAGCGCTCGGGGTGAACGGAGCCGTTCGCTCTCAGAAGCACACCCCACCGCCCTCTCACCCCACGCACCAGAGGGCGCGCGCCGGACCGGGGGCCGGCGCTGCTGCCCTCTGAGCGAGGCGCTTTATGGCAGCAAGGTCAGGGCTAGGGGCATGCTGAGCGCGCCATCCCAAGGAGCGCCGGCCCAAGGGGCCGGTCCGGCGCGCGCCCGGCATCTTCGATGCTATTCGGGCGCAAGGAGCGTTTTGGTTTGTCTGGGTGCACATATCGATTGGCGCGTTTTGCATTTTGGTTGGCGCGTGTTGGATGCGCGCAGGGCAAGGGGCGCCAAGGTCTACCCGGTGACGTCAATTCGAGCCGCTGAGCTCAAGTCCTCACCGCGCCCTCCAAGCCCTCGCAAAGCCCGCTCAAACGCCCAAGCCACTCACACCACCGGCGGAAAACGCCCAAGCCCAAGCCCAAACCCAAGTCCCCCTCACACCGCCAGCGGCGCGGCGGGGCGGATCGCGCCGGTCTTCACGCCGCGCCAGTTGGTGATCTCGGGCGTCAGGAAGCGCGCCACGTCGGGATGCGCGGTGTCGAGCACGTCCATCCGCGCCAGCACCGCCGCCACGGCGCATTCCGCGGCCCGCGTCGCGCCGTCCAGCGCCTTGACCGCAATGCCCTTGCCGCGGGCGGGCAGGATCGCGACGAAATAGCCCTCGGCCCCGGTCTTCAGCGCCACCGGCTCCTTGGCCGCGCGCATCAGGAGCGTGCAGGCCCGGCCCTCGCCCGCGACCAGCTCGGGATGAGCGATCATCGCCCGGGTCAGCCGGGCGGCGGCGCGCGACAGCGTGTCCTCGCGGCGCTCGGCGGTGGCGAACCAGGACATCGCGCGGGCCATGGCGCCCATGGTGGTCGCATGGTTCGGCGCCGAACAGCCGTCGATGCCGTAGCCCGGGCTCACCCGGTCGGTGACCAGCTCGAAGGCCTCGCGCGCGGCGGCCTGCACCGGGTGGTCAGGCTCGTGATACTCGGGGCTTCCGCCTAACTGCGCGTTCAGCGTAAGGAAACCCGCGTGCTTGCCCGAGCAGTTGTTGTGCACCTGCCCGGGCGCCGTCCCGGCGCAGAGCATCTCGTGGCGGAGCGCCTTGTCGCGCGAGGGCTGCGGCCCACAGCGCAGCGCCGCGTCGCCGAGCCCCAGCGCCTCGAGCCAGGCGCCGACCGCCTCGACGTGCAGGGCCGCGCCCTGGTGGCTGGCGCAGGCCAGCGCCAGGTGCCGGTCGGTCAGCCCATGGGCTTCGGCGGCGCCCGAGGCGACCAGCGGCAGGGCCTGGATCATCTTCGCCGAGGAGCGCGGCAGAATCATCGCCTCGGGGTCGCCCCAGGCCGCCTCGACAGCCCCGTCGGGGCCCGCGACGGCGATATGTCCGAGGTGCACGGATTCGGCGATCGGTCCTCGCCAGACTTCACACAGGCGGGCAGGTTGGGCGCACATACAAAGGCTCCTCACGTATTGGCGATATTCTGCCGAGAGGGCTTTTCGGCAGCCGCGACTTCGGGCTAATGTCCGGTCCGAACTCGGGTCTCAGCCGGCAAGATAAACCGGGGCGGAGACAACGCAACCCGAGCTTTTGAGGGTCAGGTTCACTGGAGGCTCAGGCAATGAAAGCGGTGATCGGGAGCGGGCTCGCGGCACTTTTCCTGGCATGGGGCGGCGCTGCGCTCGCACAGGACGAAAGCACAAACCGCGTCGATGCGATGACCGACTGGTCGGTCTTCGAAGGATCCGACCCGCGGGAGTGCTGGGCGGTGACGACCTACAAGGAAAGCGTGAACACCCGCGACGGCCGCGTCGTGGCGGTGACCCGCGGCGAGATCCTCCTGATGGTCTTCTTCCGCCCCGGCGCCAATGTCGCGGGCCAGGTCGCCTTCACCGGCGGCTATCCCTTCGCGGACGGCTCCACGGTCAACGTGAACATCAGCGGCACCGAGTTCGAGCTTTTCACCGAGGGCGAATGGGCCTGGCCGGCGACGCCGCAGGACGACGCCAAGATCGTGACCGCGATGAAGCGCGGCGCCGACGCGGTGCTGACCGCGCGCTCGAGCCGGGGCACCACCACCAAGGACACCTTCTCGCTCCTGGGCTTCACCGCTGCCGTGGAGGACGCCGAGCGCCGCTGCACGAGCTGATCCCTGTCGCCCGGGCCCGCGCCTGAGCGCGCCGCCCGGGGCCTTTCCCGCCGCTTCCGGCCCCCTGTGCTCCGCCCCGCCTTGTTCGCGGGCCGCGGAGAAAAGCGGCGTTTGTGACAAATTCTGGTCGCCTGCCTTATTCCTGCCACAATTCGACTGCAAAACACCTGTATACAGGTGCAGAGCAAAGGCGGGCGCACCCTCCCGCCGGCGCGCAGAAGACACCGCGACACCGTAAATGAGGCGACCATCATGATCGAGCAGCATGACGCGTTTCTGAATGCACGACCCGCCATCGTCCGGCTTCCGCAACCCGGCGCGCGGCTGCGCGACGGTCGCTACCAGGCCCGCCAGGACGGCCCCCGCGTGATCCGCAGCTGGATCACCAACGTCCATCGCGAACGCGACTTCGGCCGCGTCGAGGCCTGGGTCACCATCGTGGTGCAATATGCCCCCTGCCTGCCCCCGCGCACCACGCGCCTCCTGGTCGGCGTGCCCGCGCCCACCAGCCTTCGCCCCGGCGAGCTTCGCAAGAAGCTGATCGTCACCACGCTGAACCTCGCGACGCTGATGCATCGCGCCGAAAGAGGAGGACGCCGCGCCACTGCCTGACACCATTCTTGCCCTATTCAACACTCTTGTTTTCTGCCTATGGGATGACTGCCCAATGCGCTCTTCGGAGCGCATTTTTTTTTGATTTTTGGAGGGCGTGAGGCGGGTGAGTGGCGAGCCGCTGTGAGGCGTAGGCCGAAGCGGCGCCCTTGGTCCCGGCGAATACCGCCGCCGCTCAATCCACGCGTCCATCATGGTTAAGGATAGCCGCCCCCGCCATGGTTCACTCAGTCCGGTATACAGGTCCGTTTCTGCGACAACCGCGCCGAAGGGCCTGCCCTGCTTCGCCCCGCGCCCTCTGCCCGAACGCCCCGGCGCGGCCCGCCAAGACCCCTCTCCCGCCTGCGCCCTTCCGCCCGCGCGGATCGAATCTCCCGCGGGAAATGTTTTGGATTTGCCGCCGAATCCCTATATGGGACCCACTTTCCGACGAAGAGCCGAGTGAGATGACCGCCAACGCACCGATCACGCAGGATCTTGTGACCATCCCCCGCAAGGCGGAGGACGGGCCGACCAATATCATCGGGCTGACCCGGGACGCGCTGCGCGAGGCGCTCCTGGCCATCGGCACGCCCGAGAAACAGGCCAAGATGCGCGTCAACCAGGTCTGGGCCTGGCTCTATCACTGGGGCGTGCGCGACTTCGACGCGATGACCAACCTGTCGAAGGACTACCGCCGCCTGCTCGCGGAGCATTTCGTCATCCGCCTGCCCGAGGTCGTCTCGAAGAACGTCTCCATGGACGGCACCCGGAAATACCTGGTGAAGATCGCCGGCGGCCACGAGGTCGAGGTGGTCTACATCCCCGAGGAGGACCGCGGCACGCTCTGTGTCTCGAGCCAGGTGGGCTGCACGCTGACCTGCTCCTTCTGCCACACCGGCACCCAGAAGCTGGTGCGCAACCTGACCGCCGGCGAGATCATCGGCCAGGTCATGGTGGCCCGCGACGACCTTGGCGAATGGCCCGAGCAGCGCGCGCCCCGGAACGAGACGCGGCTGCTGTCGAACATCGTGCTGATGGGCATGGGCGAGCCGCTCTACAACTTCGACAATGTGCGCGACGCGATGAAGATCGCCATGGACGGCGAGGGCATCGCGCTCTCGCGCCGGCGGATCACGCTCTCGACCTCGGGCGTGGTGCCCGAGATCGCCCGCTGCGCCGAGGAGATCGGCTGCCAGATGGCGGTGTCCTTCCACGCCACCACCGACGAGGTGCGCGACAAGCTGGTGCCGATCAACAAGCGCTGGAACATCGAGACGCTGCTGGCGGCGCTGAAGGAATATCCGCGGCTGTCGAACTCCGAGCGGATCACCTTCGAATACGTGATGCTGAAGGATGTGAACGACAGCGACGCCGACGCGCGGCGGCTGGTGAAGCTGATCTCGGGGATCCCCGCGAAGATCAACCTGATCCCCTTCAACGAATGGCCCGGCGCGCCCTACGAGCGCTCCGACTGGAGCCGGATCCAGGCCTTCGCGGACATCATCTACAAGGCCGGCTACGCCTCCCCGATCCGCACCCCGCGCGGCGAGGACATCATGGCCGCCTGCGGGCAGCTGAAGTCCGCGACGGAGCGCGCGCGCAAGTCGCGCCGCGAGATCGAGGCGGAAGCGGCGCGCGGGTGAGGGTGCTGGGGTGTGAGGTTGGTGCGCGGGTTGTGCGCACCGTCATCTTACTGCCACGCCTGACTTGCGCCCGAATAGCACCGAAGGTGCCGGGCGCGCGCCGGACCGGCCCCTTGGGCCGGCGCTCTTGTGGGCGAAGCGCATAGATCGTCGTTAGTCCTGACCTTGCCGGGATAAAGCGCCTCGCTCCGAGGTCAGCAGCGCCGGCCCCCGGTCCGGCGCGCGCCCTCGCTTCAGGCCGTCGGGGTCCGCCATTTGGCGGGGCACCTCGTCCCCGCGCCGCTCCGAGGTTTGATCTCCCGAACCAAACCGGCATCCTGCCTGCTTTGGCCTGCGTTGCACTGCGGTGCAGGGCACTGACCGACCCGAGGCCTCGTTCACCGCAATCCCACCTGAAGCCAACCTCACCCGAAACCCGCCACAACACCCCCACACACAAAAAAACCCGGGCGACGCATCGCCCGGGTTTCTTCCGTCAAGCCGTAGCCCCTCCGGTCAGCCCTTGGAGAACTCCGGGTAGGCCTCCATGCCGAGCTCGGCCATGTCGAGACCGTTGATCTCGTCCTCCTCGGAGACGCGGATCCCGAAGAGCGCCTTGAGCACCATCCAGACCACGGCCGAGACCACGAAAGTGAAGAGGCCGATCGCCACGATGCCGACGATCTGCGTGCCGAACGAGGCGTCGCCGTTGTAGAACGGCACCGCCAGCGTGCCCCAGATACCGGCCACGAGGTGCACCGGGATGGCGCCGACCACGTCGTCGATCTTCAGCTTGTCGAGCAGCGGGACGGTCACGACCACGATGATGCCGCCGATCGCGCCGATCCAGAGCGCGCCGAAGAGCGTCGGCGCCAGCGGCTCCGCGGTGATCGACACCAGGCCCGCGAGCGCGCCGTTCAGCGTCATGGTGAGGTCCGGCTTCTTGTAGAGCGCCTGGCTGAGCAGCAGCGCCGCAACCGCGCCGGCCGCCGCCGCCATGTTGGTGTTGGCGAAGATCCGGCTCACGTCGGTCACGTCACCCACGGTGCCCATGGCCAGCTGCGAGCCGCCGTTGAAGCCG
The DNA here is from genome assembly GCF_021272185.1 of Roseivivax sp. GX 12232. GTDB lineage: Bacteria > Pseudomonadota > Alphaproteobacteria > Rhodobacterales > Rhodobacteraceae > Roseivivax. The sequence goes on along the minus strand of NZ_JAJSEC010000004.1, from coordinate 173,981 downwards.
AACCAGCCGAGCCAAAGGATGAAGGTGCCGAGCGTCGCCAGCGCCAGGTTCGAACCCGGCATCGGCACGGTGCGGCCATCCTTGTACTTGCCGATGCGCGGCCCGAGGATCAGCGCGCCCGCCAGAGCAGCCCAGCCGCCCGCGGCATGCACCAGGGTCGAGCCGGCGAAATCGGCAAAGCCCATCTCGGAGAGCCAGCCGCCGCCCCACTGCCAGGAGGCCTCGATCGGGTAGATGAAGCCGGTCAGCACGACCACGAAGATCAGGAAGGGCCAGAGCTTGATGCGCTCGGCCAGGGTGCCCGAGACGATCGAGGCGGTGGTGGCGCAGAACATCAGCTGGAAGAAGAAGTCCGATCCGACCGAAGCGTAATCCAGCGCCGCATCCCCGGCCGCGAGGCCCACGGGCTCGAGCGAGGTCGGCGAGATCAGGATCCCGAGGTAGCCCGGGATGGTCCAGCCGTCGCCCGGATACATCAGGTTGAAGCCCACCAGCCAGTACATGATCGCCGCGATCGAGAAGAGCGAGATGTTCTTGGTCAGCTGCATGGTGACGTTCTTGGAGCGCACAAGGCCGGCCTCGAGCATGGCGAAGCCCGCCGCCATCCAGAACACCAGGAAGCCGCCGATCAGGAACAGCAGGGTGGTGAAGATATAGGGGTTCACGTCCGGGGCCGCCTCGGCCTCCTGGGCCAGACCCAGCGACGGCAGCGCGGCAAGCGCGACAGCCGGGGCAAGTGTCTTGAGAAGTTTCATGTATCCGTTTCCCTTTGTGATCTTGTTCTCGGTCCGCGCGCCCTTAAAGGGCGTCCGCGTCGGTCTCGCCGGTCCGCACGCGGATCGCCTGGCCCACGTCGAGGACAAAAATCTTGCCGTCGCCGATTTTCCCGGTCTTTGCGGTGGAACCGATCGTGTCGATGACCTGTTCGGCCATGGATTCGGCCACAACGATCTCGAGTTTGATTTTCGGCACGAAGTTCACGGCGTATTCCGCACCGCGGTAGATTTCGGTGTGCCCGGACTGCGATCCGAAGCCCTTGATCTCGGTCACCATCATGCCGCGCACGCCGATGGAGGTGAGCGCCTCGCGCACCTCCTCGAGCTTGAACGGCTTGATCGTCGCAATGATGAGTTTCACCTTGGTCCCTTTCGGTTTGGCAGGCCGGACCTGCAATTCGCAGGGAAAACAAAGAAAGCCGGAGGCCCTTTGGGGAAGGTTTGCGCCGGGCGGGAGGCGGATTCCGCGGGCTATATGCACAATAATTAGGCGGTAGGGGATTTTTGCCTGTTTTTTGATCGGAAAGAATACGCGGATTTGCGCGCGGCTTGGTGCACATCCGGGCCGCGAATGACTATTGTCTCGCAAAACACCCGAGGCGCCGGGCAGGACGGATGAGCGATTCACGAAAAGGTAAGAACCGGCTGGTCGCGGACCGTCGGTATTCGGCGGCAAAGGCCAAGAAGCCCCAGTCGCGCAAACCCCAACCGCAGAAGCGGCGCCGAGCGGCGCCGCGACGCCGCCGCAACCCGATCGTTGCGCTGGTCTCGGGCCTCGTTCGCATGGTCCTGCGGGTAATCTGGCTGGTCACCTCGCGGGTGGCGCTGGTCGCGGGCATCCTGGTCGCGGCCTGGGTCGGCTACACCTATACCACCCTGCCCGCCGCCGAGACGCTGCTCGACGGGCGCGCCAAGGGCTCGGTGACGCTTTATGACCGCAACGGCGACGTCTACGCCTGGCGCGGCGACCAGTTCGGCGGCGTGGTCACCGCCGAGAGCGTCTCGCGCCATCTCAAGCACGCGGTCATCGCCACCGAGGACAAGCGCTTCTACTGGCACCTCGGCGTCTCGCCGCGCGGCATCGCTTCGGCGATCCGCATCAACCTGCGCGAGGGGCGCGGGCCGCTGCAGGGCCACGGCGGCTCGACCATCACCCAGCAGACCGCCAAGCTGCTCTGCCTCGGGGTGACCTACGACAAGTCGGTCTGGGAGACCGAGGCCGATTACATCGACGACTGCCGCGAGACCTCGATCGCGCGGAAGGCCCGTGAGGCGATCTACGCGCTCGCCATGGAGGCCAAGTACAGCAAGGACGAGATCCTCTCGATCTACCTCAACCGCGCCTACATGGGCGGCGGCGCCTATGGCGCCGAGGCCGCCTCGCAGCGCTATTTCTCCAAGCCCGCCGCGCTGGTCGAACCCTCCGAGGCGGCCATGCTCGCGGGGCTGCTGACCGCGCCCTCGGTGCTGGCGCCGACCAACGACCTGGCGCGGAGCCAGAACCGCGCCGAGGTGGTCATCGGGCTGATGGAGGAACAGGGCTACCTGACCTCCGCCGAGGCCAAAAGCGCGCGGGCCAATCCCGCCACCCTGTCGCAGGCGGCCGAGCGCCGCGACGGCGGCTATTTCGCCGACTGGATCATGGACACGCTGCCGCCCTTCGCCGATGTCTCCTCGCGTGAGGACGTGGAGATCACCACAACGCTCGACCCGCGGCTGCAGAACGCCGCAGAGGCGGCGATGAACAAGATCTTCGAGGAGAAGGTCCGCGAGGGTTCGGACGCCCAGGCGGCGATCGTGGTCATGTCCTCGGACGGGGCGGTGCGCGCCATGGTCGGCGGCCGCAAGACCGGCGTCTCGGGCGTCTTCAACCGCGCCACCCAGGCCAAGCGGCAGACCGGCTCGGCCTTCAAGCCCTTCGTCTATGCCACCGCGCTCGAACTGGGCTATTCGCCTTATGACACCGTGGTCGACGAGCCCTTCTGCATGAACATCCCCGGCTCCGGGGAATGGTGCCCGAAGAACTACAGCCGCGACTACGCCGGGCGGATGACCCTGGCCGAGGCGCTGAAACAGTCGCGCAACATCCCGGCGATCAAGATCTCCGAAAGCGTCGGCCGCGACCTGGTGCGCCAGGTGGCCAGCGACTTCGGCATCGATTCGCGCTTGATCGACACGCCCTCGCTGGCGCTTGGCGTCTCCGAGGCCTCGCTTCTGGAGATGACCGGCGCCTATGCGGGCATCCTGAACGGCGGCTCCTCGGTGAAGCCCTATGGCGTCAGCCAGCTGCGCTACCAGGGCGACGACGAGGCGCTGCTCGACAGCCAGGGCGGCATCGGCGAGCGGGTGATCCAGAAGGAGGCGGCGCAGCAGCTGGTCTTCATGATGGAGAAGGTGATCTCCGAAGGCACCGGCGGACGGGCGCAGATCGGCCGGCCCGCGGCGGGTAAGACCGGCACCTCGAACGAGCAGCGCGACGCCTGGTTCGTGGGCTTCAGCGCCGACTACGTGGCCGGCGTCTGGATGGGCTATGACGACAACACGCCGCTGACCGGGGTGACCGGCGGCGGTCTGCCGGCGGAGATCTGGCAGGAGACCATGGCCCGCGTGCACGAGGGCCTGCCGGTGCGCGAGCTGCCGATGACGGTGCCCGACCGACCCGAGCCGCAGGTGCAGCAGCAGCCCCAGCGCCAGCAGCAGCCGCAACGCCAGCGTCCGCAGGACCCGGTGGGCGCGGTGATCAACCAGGTGCTGCGCGACCTCTTCGGGAACTGAGCGGGCGGCGGCGGGTGGCGCTGCCTCTGCTGCGCCCGCGGCCCTCGCGGCCCTCGCGGCCCTCGCGGCCCCCGCGAGGGCGGTTTTTCCGCAACTCCCCCGCCGCAAACCCGCCGCGCGTAAATGGACAGGTAACCCGCCCTCGCCTAATCTTTTCCGGCACAACGGGATCACGGGCATGGCGCTGGCGCGGACTTCGGCACGGGCGGACCTGGGGCGCGCACGCCGGGGCGTGATGCGCGGCCTTCTCGCCGTGGCGATCTTCAGCGCCGTGGTGAACCTGCTGATGTTCACCGGTCCCCTCTACATGCTACAGGTCTACGACCGGGTGCTGGGCTCGGGCTCGGTGGAGACGCTGGTCGCGCTCTCGGCGCTGGCGCTGTTTCTCTACGGTGCCATGGGGCTGATCGACGCGCTGCGCGCCCGGGCGCTGGCGCGCATCGCCGCCAGCTTCCAGGCCCGGCTCGACCCGCATGCCTTCGACATCTCGCTGACCCCCGGCGCCCCGCGCGGCCCGGGCGCGCCCCCGGGGCCCGAGGCGCTCTCGGCCCTGACCCGCGGGCTGTCCTCCACCGCCGCGGCCTCGGTCTTCGACATTCCCTGGACGCCGTTTTTCCTCCTGGTCATCGCGCTGTTCCATCCCGCGCTCGGGCTCCTGGCGCTGGCGGGCGGCGCCGCGCTGATCCTGATCGCGCTGGCGCAGCGGCTCCTGACGCTCCGCCGCGAGGAAGCGGTGGCCGGCCTCCAGGCCCGCGCGCAGCGCATCGAACAGCAATCCCGGATGGAGGCCGAGGCGCTCTCCGCCCTCGGCATGCGCGCGGGCCTCGCGGCGCGCTGGCAGGCGCTGCGGGAGGCGGGCCTCGACGATCACGTGCGCCTGGCCGACCGGGTCGGCGGCTTCACCGCGCTCGCCCGGGCGATCCGGCTCCTCCTGCAATCGGCGATGCTGGGCCTCGGCGCCTATCTCGCCATCGCGGGCCTTGTCAGCCCCGGCGCGATGATCGCCGCCTCGATCCTCCTGGGCCGCGCGCTGGCCCCGATCGAGACGGTGATCGGCCAGTGGCGGCTCCTGGCCGGCGCGCTCACCGCCTGGAAATCCCTCGCGGGCGCGCTAGAGCACAGCGCCGAGCCGCCCGAACTGCTGGCCCTGCCCCGCCCCGAAGGCCGGCTCGAGGTGCAGGGCCTGACCGTCCTGCCCCCGGGCCAGGCGGTGCCCGCCCTGCGCGGCGTCAGCTTCTCCCTCGCCCCGGGCGAGGCCCTGGGCATCATCGGCCCCTCGGGCGCGGGCAAAAGCAGCCTCGCGCGGGCGCTGACCGGGCTCTGGCCCGCGCGGCTGGGCGAGATCCGCCTGGGCGCGGCCAAGCTCGACCGCTACCCGCCCGAGCGGCTGGGGCGGCTCTTGGGTTACCTGCCGCAGCGGGTGGCGCTCTTCGACGGCACACTGGCCGAGAACATCGCCCGGATGGAGCCCGACCCAGACCCCGAGGCGGTGCTGCGCGCCGCCCAGGCCGCCGGGGTGCACGAGATGATCCTGGCCCTGCCCGAGGGCTATGACACCCACGTCACCGCCCCGGGCGCGCCGCTCTCGGGCGGGCAGATCCAGCGGGTGGGCCTGGCCCGGGCGCTCTACGGCGACCCGGTGCTCCTGATCCTCGACGAGCCCGACGCGCATCTCGATCACCCCGGCGGCGCGGCGCTCAACACCGCGATCCGCGCGGTCAAGGCCATGGGCGGCGCGGCCGTGGTCATGGCGCATCGCCCCGCCGCCATCGCCGAATGCGACCACCTGCTCATGCTCGAGAACGGCCAGCGCGCCGCCTATGGCCCGCGCGAGGATGTGCTGCGCGCCCGCGTCGCCAACCACCGCAGCATCACCGGCGCGCCCGCAGGCGAACCCGGAGGCGCGCCATGACCTCCCGCCGCTATTCCCTGCGCGGCCCGATCCTCGGCGGGCTCCTGGTGCTGGCGGGGCTCACCGCGGGGCTCTTCGGCTGGGCCGCCACGGCGCAGATCGACGGCGCGGTCGTGGCCCCCGCGGTGATCGAGGTGGCCACCGACGAGATTGTCATCCAGCACCCCGAAGGCGGCGTCGTCGCCGCCGTCCCGGTCAGCGAAGGCGACCGGGTGCGCGCCGGGCAGCGCCTCCTGCAGCTCGACCCAACCCGCCTCGATGCCGAGATCGCCGAGGCCGACAGCCAGTATTTCGAACTGCTCGCCCGCCGCGCCCGGCTCGAGGGCGAACGCGACGGCGCCGCGGCGCCGGTCTTCGCCCCGGCGCTTACCGCCCGCGCGACCGCCGACCCCGACATCGCCGAGCTGATGGACGGCCAGGCCCGGCTTTTCGCGGCCCACCGCGAGACCCGCGCCCGCGAGGCCGAGGAGCGCCGCCTCCTCCAGGCCCGGCTCGCCGACGAGCTGCGCGCGCTCGAGACCGAGGCCCAGGGCGTCCGCGCCGAACGCGGGATCCTGCGCGAGGAACTGGCCGACCAGCAAAGCCTGCTCGACCAGGGGCTGGTGCAGATGACCCGGGTGCGCGCCCTGCAGCGCACCGCCGCCCAGCTCGACGCGCGGCTCGAGACGCTCTCGGCGCGGACCAGCGCCACCCGGCTCCGGGGCCAGGAGATCGCCGCCCAGGCTGCCCGGCAGGACGGCGAGCGCCGCGCCGACGTGATCGGCGCCCTGCGCGACATCCGGGCCGAGGCGCGGGTCCTCGCCGCGCGCCGCGCCGCGCTGACCGAGGACCGCCGCCGGCTCGAGATCGTCGCCCCGATCGGCGGCGTAGTGCATGACCTGCGCGTCACCGCCGCCCGCGCGGTGATCGGCCCGCGCGACCCGGTGATGACGCTGATCCCCCAGGACCAGGCCTTCCGCGTCATGGCCCAGGTCGACCCCTCCCAGATCGACCGGGTCTGGCCCGGCCAGCCGGTGACCCTGCGGCTGACCGCGCTCGACCAGCGCCGCACCCCGCGGATCGAAGGCGAGGTGCGCTGGGTCTCGGCCGATGCGCTGGTCGACCCGGGCAGCGGCCGCGCCTATTACCGCGCCGAGATCGGCTTTGCCGAGGGCGGCCTGCCCGCGGGCACCGGCCTGGTGCCCGGCATGCCGGTCGAGGCCTTCCTGCGCACCGGCGCGCGCACGCCGCTGGCCTATCTGCTCAAGCCGCTCACCGACTACATGACCCGCGCCTTTCGCGAGGCCTGAGCCGGGCATTGCCCCTTTCGCCGCGCCGCGCCCCGGTCTAGCGTCCTCGGAAACGACACCGGAGACGACCATGACCCAGACCTTCGAGGACCGCCTGGCCGACAAGGGCCTCGCCCTGCCCGAGGCCCCCGCCCCCGCGGCGAACTACGTGCCCTACGTGCAAAGCGGCACAACGCTTTATGTCTCGGGGCAGATCAGCCAGGACGCCTCGGGGCTGATCACCGGCAAGCTCGGCGCCGACCTCGAGGTCGCCGACGGCGCCCGGGCCGCCGAGCATTGCGCGCTCTCGCTCCTGGCGCAGGTCCGCGCGGCCTGCGGCGGCGACATGACCCGCCTTAAGCGGGTGGTGAAGCTGACCGGTTTCGTCAATTCCACGCCCGAGTTCACCGACCAGCCGAAGGTGGTGAACGGCGCCTCCGACCTCATGGTCGCGCTTCTCGGCGAGGCCGGGCGGCACGCGCGCTCGGCGGTCTCGGCCGCCGCCCTGCCCCTGGGCGTCGCGGTCGAGATCGAAGGCATCTTCGAAATCGGCTGACCCCATGCCGGCGCTGCCTCCCGCCTTTCTCGCCGCCCCCCTGGCGCATCGCGGCTACCACGCGCGCCGGCTCTCGCGCCCCGAGAACAGCCGCGCCGCCTGCATCGCCGCCATGGCCAAGGGCTACGGCATCGAGATCGACCTGCAGCTCTCGCGCGACGGCGAGGCCATGGTCTTTCACGACTACGACCTGGGGCGGCTGACCGGCATGTCCGGCGCCGTCCGCCAGCACAGCGCCACGGAGCTGGCCGAGATCCCGCTGGCCCACGGCAAGGAGACGATCCCGCGGCTCTCGGAGATCCTCGAGACGGTGGGGGGCCAGGTGCCGCTGCTGATTGAACTGAAGGACCAGGACGGCGCCATGGGCCCGGACGTGGGCGCCCTGGAAGAGGCCGCCGCCGCGGCGCTCCGGGGCTACGACGGGCCGGTGGCGCTGATGTCCTTCAACCCCCACAGCGTCGCCCGCTGCGCCGAACTGGCGCCCGAGATCCCGCGCGGGCTGACCACCTCGGCCTTCCGGCAGGCCGACTGGCCGATGCTGCCGGCCCCGGTGCGCGACCGGCTGGCGGGCATCCCCGACCTCGAGCGCACCGGCGCTTGCTTCATCAGCCACGACCGCCTGGACCTGACCTCCGACCGGGTGCGCGAGATCCGCGCGGCGGGCCTGCCGGTCCTCTGCTGGACCGTGCGCAGCCCCGAGGAAGAGGCCGAGGCCCGGCGCGGCGCGGACAATATCACCTTCGAGGGATATCCCGCTTGATCGCCCCGCCTTCGGGCCCAGATTGAGGGGCGAGAAGGGAAGCGCAGTCATGGACGACGGCCGGGCCGACCGCACGATTTCCATCACCATGTACCAGAGCCTGGGCGACATCGCGCCCGAGGCCTGGGATGCCTGCGCCTGCCCCGAGGCCGCCGACGGCGGGCGCCCGCACGACCCCTTCACCACCCACCGCTTCCTCTATGCGCTGGAGCAGTCGGGCTCGGTCGGGCCGGGCACCGGCTGGGACCCGCGCTACCTCGCCGCCGAGATCGACGGCATGCTGATCGGGGTCGCGCCGCTTTACGCCAAGGGCCACAGCCAGGGCGAATATATCTTCGACCACAACTGGGCCCATGCCTACGAGCGCGCGGGCGGGCGCTATTACCCCAAGCTGCAGATCGCCGTGCCCTTCACGCCGGCGACCGGGCGGCGGCTGCTCTGCCGCCCCGGCTTCGAGACCACCGCCTTTGGCGCGCTTCTGCAGGGGGCCGTGCAACTGGGCGCCGAGAACCAGCTCTCCTCGCTGCATGTGACCTTCTGCACCGAGGCCGAGGCCCGCGCGGGCGCCGAGATCGGCCTGCACCACCGGATCACCCAGCAATACCACTGGAAGAACCGCGGCTACGCGAGCTTCGAGGAGTTCCTGGCCTCGCTGTCGTCGCGCAAGCGCAAGACCCTGCGCAAGGAGCGGCGGCAGGCCCAGGACTTCGGCGGCAGGATCCACCAGCTCACCGGCGCGGCGATCCGCCCCGAGCACTGGGAGGCTTTCTGGACCTTCTACCAGGACACCGGCGCGCGGAAATGGGGCTCGCCCTATCTGACCCGCGCCTTCTTCGAGATCGCCCATGAGACCCTGCGCGACGACATCCTGCTGGTCATGGCCGAGCGCGACGGCGCCTATGTGGCGGGCGCGCTGAACGTGATCGGGCGCGAGGCGCTCTTCGGGCGCTACTGGGGCTGCACCGAACATCACCCCTGCCTGCATTTCGAGGCGTGTTATTATCAGGCCATCGACTTCGCGATTGCCCATGGCCTTGCTTCGGTCGAGGCCGGCGCCCAGGGCGAACACAAGCTCGCGCGCGGCTACATGCCGACCGAGACCCATTCGCTGCACTGGATCGCCGACGAGGGTTTTTCGGAGGCCATCGCGAACTACCTCGCCGCCGAGCGCCGCGCCGTGGAGGAGGACATCGAGGTCCTCACCGCCTACGGCCCGTTCCGCAAAGCACAACCAGAGGAGCAGGAATGACCGAGAAACTGAGCGATACCGGCCGCAAGACCGTGCTCGACCCGCTGTTCGAGACCGGCTGGCAGATGGCCGAGGGACGCGACGCGATCACCAAGACCTTCAAGTTCGACGATTTCGTCGCCGCCTTCGGCTGGATGACCCGCGCCGCCTTCTGGGCCGAGAAATGGGATCACCACCCGGAGTGGTCGAACGTCTACAACAGCGTGACGGTGACGCTGACGACCCATGACGTCGACGGGTTGTCGGCGCTCGACGCCAAGCTCGCGCGGAAGCTGGACGCGCTGTGAGGTTAGCCGGTGCCGGCCCGGGGCGGATCCTGCCCGGGGCCGGTGCTGTTTGGGCGCGCGCCTAGGGGAGCGCGCCCGGACCGCTTGGAGGCGGTCGCACCGTTGGAAAATCTGACTGACGGGTTCGACTAGGTCGCCTGTTTGACTGAGACCGCTTGGCCCGACCTGCCCGCGGGCAAACTCCGGCGCTCGTCACCGTCCCCGCAAATCCCGCCGCTCAGTCCGGCGAGAGCATGTAGCCCGCGCCGCGCACCGTCTGCAGGTAGCGCGGCTCCTTCGGGTTGACCTCGATCTTGCGGCGCAGACGCGTGATCTGCACGTCCACCGCACGCTCCTGGGCCTGGCCCTTGTCGCGGCCCAGGTCCTCGACAAGCTGGCTGCGCGACAGCGCCTCTCCGGGCGTCTTGGCGAAGATCCGCATGAGCTGGCTTTCGGTGGCGGTCAGCCGCACGGCCTCTTCGCCGCGCCACATCTCGCCGCGCTCCACGTCGTAGCGGATCGGCCCGAGCGAGATCACCTTGGGCTTCGACTGGTCGGGCTCCGGCTCGGGCATCCGCCGCAGGATCGCGTTGATCCGCAGCAGCAGCTCCTTGGGCTCGAAGGGCTTGGCGAGGTAGTCGTCGGCCCCGGCCTCGAGCCCGCGGATGCGGTCCTCGGTCTCGGAGCGGGCGGTGAGCAGGAGGATCGGCGTCTGCGCGCCCTCGCGGATGAAGCGCGTCAGGCTCACCCCGTCCTCGCCCGGCATCATCACGTCCAGCACGATCAGGTCGAAGTCGAGCCCCGTCAGGATGCGCCGCGCATGGCCCGCGTCGCGGGCGGCGCTGACCAGAAAGCCGTTGCGCATCAGGAACTTCTGCAACAGGCCGCGGATCCGTTCATCGTCGTCGACGATCAGCAGATGGGCGTCCGGGTCGCTCATCCTCTTCCCTCCCTCAGCGCGTTGTATTGCCGGCGCATCTCCGGGTCCATCATCGCTTCGAGCACGCGCTTGAACCCGGCGACGGCTTCGGGACCGGCATCGCGATAAGCCTTGCGCATCCGCGCCCGCTGCGCGTCCGACAGGGCCCGTTCCAGCGCCTCTCCCTTTTCGGTCAGGTAGAGGTGCCGCTCGCGCTTGTCCGACCGCCCCACCCGGCTCTCCACAAGACCGTCCCCGATCAAGGTGCGCAAGACACGGTTCAGCGATTGCTTTGTAACACCCAGAATTGACAGGAGATTGTTGACGTTGGTCCCGGGCGCGCCGTTGATGAAATGCAGCGCCCGGTGATGCGCGCGGCCATAGGCGTAATCGGCCAGGATGCGGTCGGGATCGGCGGTGAAGCCGCGATAGGCGAAGAACATCGCCTCGATGCCCTGGCGAAGCTGCTCGTCGGTCAGAAACAGCAGCGTCTCCCCGCCGCCGGCGCCGTGGTCCTGTTCGGCCATGCCTGTCCCTATCGTCTTTTGCCCGAGTTTAAGTCAGTCTTGTTGACATTCCAACCATGAACTGTTAGCGACTCGCAGTTTTTGGGATGCTTTATGTCCGCATCGGACGTAATCCGCGCAACAAATGCAAAAGCGAGAGGAGGTTCGCGATGACCGGAGCTTATGACGACCGCGACGGAAAGATCTGGTTGGACGGTCAAATCGTCGATTGGCGGTCGGCCAACGTGCATGTGCTGACCCACGGCCTGCACTATGCAAGCTCCGTCTTCGAGGGCGAACGCGCCTACAACGGCAAGATCTTCCTCAGCCGCCAGCATTCCGAGCGGCTGCATTACTCGGCCAATTGCCTCGACTTCGAGATCCCCTATTCCGTCGACGAGATCGAGGAGGCCAAGGCCAAGGTGCTCGAGGTCAACGGGCTGACCGACGCCTATGTCCGCGCGCTGGCCTGGCGCGGCGTCGGCGAGGACATGGGTGTCGCCTCGCGCAAGAACCCCGTGCGGCTGGCCATCGCGGCCTGGGAATGGGGCAGCTACTACGGCGACGCCAAGATGAAGGGCGCCAAGCTCGACATCTCCAAGTGGAAGCGCCCCTCGCCCGAGACGATCCCGGTGCACGCCAAGGCCGCGGGGCTCTACATGATCTGCACCACCTCGAAGCACGAGGCCGAGAACAAGGGCTGTTCCGACGCGCTCTTCATGGATTACCGCGGCTATGTGGCCGAGGCGACCGGCGCCAACATCTTCTTCGTCAAGGACGGCGAGGTGCACACGCCCCTGCCCGACTGCTTCCTCAACGGGCTGACCCGGCAGACGGTGATCTCGATGCTCGAGGAGCGCAACGTCAAGGTCCACGAGCGCCACATCCTGCCCGAGGAGCTGGAAAGCTTCGAGCAGTGCTGGCTGACCGGCACCGCCGCCGAGGTCACCCCGGTCGGCCAGATCGGCGAGTACACCTTTGAGGTCGGCGCGCTGGCCCGCGAGATCGCCCAGGCCTACGAGGACAAGGTCCGGGCCTGATCGGCCTGATCGTCTTGTCTTTCCGCGCGCCCCCGGCCTAGGGTCGCGCGGATTGCGCCCGCACCCCCGCGTGCGGGCGTTTTGCGTGACAGGCCAAAGGGGACAGCCATGCTCGAGACGCTCGATCTTCAAACGCTTCTGACGCTGGCAGGCGTCGCCGCGGCGGCCGGTGTGGTCGGCGGCGTTCTGGCGGGGCTTTTGGGGGTCGGCGGCGGCATCGTGATCGTCCCGGCGCTCTATGTGGCGCTGTCGCTGACCGAGATGGACCCGGCGCTGACCATGCAGGTCGCGGTGGGCACCTCGCTGGCGACCATCGTCTTCACCTCGCTCTCCTCGGGCTGGGGGCATTACCGCAAGGGCTCGATCGACTTCGCGGTGCTGAAGCTCTGGGCCCCGGCGATCCTCGTGGGCGTCTTCGCCGGCGGTATCCTCGGCGGGCTGGTCTCGGGCTACGCGCTGATCGCGGTCTTCACGGTGGTGGCGCTTCTGGTGGCCGCCGACATGATCCTGCGCAAACCCAGCGCCGATCCCAACCCGCGCAGCTTCTCCAAGCCGGTCTGGGCCGGGCTCGGCGTGGTCGCAGGCGCGGTCTCGGCGATGATGGGCATCGGCGGCGGCACGGTCTGCGTGCCGCTTCTGAACTTCCTGGGCTACGACATCCGCAAGGCGGTGGGCACCTCTGCGGCGATCGGCTTCATCATCGGCCTGCCCGGGGCGCTGATCTACATGGTCACCGGCTTCGGCGCCGAGGGGCTGCCGCCCTTTTCGCTGGGCTTCGTGAACCTGTTCCTGGCGGCGGTGATCATCCCGCTCTCGACCAGCTTCGCGCGGGTCGGGGTGATGATCGCCCATGCCATCCCGCGCCGGGCGCTGCGGCTGGCCTTCGGGCTGTTCCTCCTGGCGACCGCGCTGCGCATGGGCTCGGACCTGGTGGCGGGCCTGGGCTGAGGGGCCCCTGCCGGGCGGCTCACCTGTTGGAGTGGGGCGGTGCCCTCGCCTGACGCCGGGCCGCGCGGCGCACCTGTTGAAGCGGGGCCGGGCTCGGCTCTGACGCGGGGCCGCGCGGCACTCTAAGGCCCGCGCCTCAGGCCGCGATCTCCCGGTAGTCCCGTCCGCTCTCCACCGTGACCCCCATCTCGCGCAGCGCCGCCATGGCCGCCGCGGCCTTGGGGCCCGGCCCCTTGCCGGGCTCGCGCAGGATCACCCGCGCGACGCGCCCGGGGTGGCGCTCGGCGGCGGCGCGGTAGACCTGCGGGTCGTGCTGGCCGGTGTCGCCCACCAGCACGAAGCGCGTCTCGGGCAGGGCCGCCATCAGCACGTCGATCGAGGCGCCCTTGTGGTCGCCATGGGTGCCCGAGATGAACTGCGTGCGCGACAGCCCCAGGTCGCGCAGGAAGACCGGCGCCTTGGGCAGGTCGTGCCGCTGGAAGATCCGGCGCAGGAAGAAATGCAGGTTCCACGGCGAGGAGGAGACGAAGAAGATCGGCGCCCCCGCCGCCTCGAAGCCCCGCATCAGCGCCACGGCGTCGGGGAAGACATGCCGGGTCAGCGCATTGCCGGTGAGCGAGGTCCAGAGGTTGCGCAGCAGCGAATAGGCCCCGGTCTCCAGCACCGTGTCGTCGATGTCCGAGATCACCGCCAGCGGCGTCTCCGGCGCGGCGATCAGCGCCTCGAGCTCCTGGCTCTCGCCCGCCTCGACCTGGGCGGTGATCCTGCACCAGCCCGGCGCCTCGCTGCCGTCGCGCGGCAGGTGCAGGTCGAAATAGCCCTCTTCGTCGGTCTGCGCCTCGGCGGCGCCCGCGGAGACCCGCACGTCGGCGACCTCGCGGGTGAGGAACAGCGACACCATCTGCCGCAGGTTGGTCCACCAGGAGCCCTCGGGGGAGGGCGCGGTGCGCCGCAGCGCGGTCAGAACGCGGCCCCGGAAGATGATTTCCTCCGGGGTCGCATAGCCAAGATAGGGATCGATCACGAGCCCCTCGGTCCGCCGCTTCGGGCGGAGCCGGTCGAGCCCGCGCTCGACCGGGTGCAGGACCCGTGCGAGCGCCGCCTTCACGGGATCAGCTCGGGCTGAGGCCGCGCAGGCGCTCCGACCGGCGGCGCAGCACCTCGACCGTCGAGAGCAGCGCGATGGAGATGCAGACCAGGATCGTCGCCGCCGCCAGGATGGTCGGCGAGATCTGCTCGCGCAGGCCGGTGAACATCTGCCAGGGCAGCGTCTGCAGCTCGGCCGAGCCGATGAAGATCACCACGACCACCTCGTCGAAAGAGGTGATGAAGGCGAACAGGCCGCCCGAGATCACGCCGGGCAGGATCAGCGGCATCTGCACCTTGAAGAAGGTCCGCACCGGGTTCGCCCCGAGGTTGGCCGAGGCCCGCACCAGGCTCTTGTCGAAACCGACGAGCGTCGCGGTCACGGTGATGATCACGAAGGGAATGCCCAGCACCGCATGCGCCAGCACCACGCCCCAGTAGGTCCCGACGATGCCGATCTTCGAGTAGAAGAAATACATCCCCGTGGCCGAGATGATCAGCGGCACGATCATCGGCGAGATCAGGATCGCCATGATCGCCTGCCGCCCGGGCACATGGCTCTGGCTGAGGCCGATGGCCGCCAGCGTGCCCAGGGTCACCGACAGGAGCGTCGCCACCGGCGCCACCGTCACCGAGTTCCAGACCGCGTTGGTCCATTCGGTGTTGGTCAGGAAGTCGCGGTAGTGCTTGAGGCTGTAGCCCTCGGGGTCGAGGCGCAGCATCTCGGGGGTGAAGGTGAAGAAGTCCTCGGCGTTGAAGGACAAGGGCATCACCACGAGGATCGGCGTGATCAGGAAGACCAGGATCGCCCCGCAGATCACCCGGAAGCTGTAGTGCCAGAGGATCTGCCCGCCGGTCAGATAGGGCGGCAGGAACTCGCGGTAGCGGCGCCGGCCGATCCAGTAGACGAACCAGCCCAGGAACCAGGCGAAGAGACCCAGCACGATCAGCCCGGCGAGCCCGCCGAAGAGGTAGCCCGCGACCAGGAAGAGGACGATCAGCCCCCATTTGAAGCCGCGCTCCATCTCGTTGCCGAGCACCTTCATGGCCAGCACCGCCAGGGCGCCGCAGATCACCCCGCCGGCGACCACGCCCAGCAGGCCCGAGCCCTGGGCGGTGCCGACGAAGAGCCCGAAGAGGGCCCCCGCGGCGGCGATCACGCCGGTGGTGAATCCCAGAGGCTGGGTTTTCGCGTCGGTCAGAACAACATCGTTCATGGCGTCAGCCTCCGAGCTTCACGTTGTCGATGCCCACGATCCGGTCGTAGGCCCAGTAGAGCACCAGCACGACCACCAGGAGGATCGAACCAAGCGCCGCGGCCAGGCCCCAGTTGAGCGAGGACGAGATGTGGTAGGCGATCCGGTTCGAGATGAATGTGCCGGTGGTGCCGCCGACGATCTCGGGGGTGATGTAGTAGCCGATGGCCAGGATGAAGACGAGGATCGACCCCGCCCCGATGCCCGGCACCGACTGCGGGAAGTAGACCCTTCGGAAGGCGGTGATATTGGTGGCGCCGAGCGATTTCGCCGCCCGCACGTAGGACGGCGGGATCGTCGACATCACCGAATACATCGGCAGGATCATGAAGGGCAGCAGGATGTGGGTCATCGCCACGATCGTGCCGAACTGGTTGTTGATCATCACCAGCCGCGAGCCGTCGCCGACGAGGCCCAGCCACACGAGCACGTCGTTAATCACGCCCTGCTGCTGCAGCATGACTTTCCAGGCCGAGGTGCGCACCAGGAGCGAGGTCCAGAACGGCAGGAGCACCAGGATCATCAGGAGGTTCGCGCTGCGCGCCGGCAAGGTCGACAGGAGGTAGGCCACCGGGTAGCCCAGCATGATGCAGCTGAAGGTGATGACCAGTGACATGAAGAGCGTGCGCTGGAACAGGAGCCCGTAGATCCGCTCGTCCGCGTCGCGCAGCGCCGGGCCGTCGGCGGTCTTCTGCATGTCGACGGCGTTCAGGAAGTAGCCCGAGGTGTAATCGGGCGAATACATCTGCAGGGTCGTCCAGGTCTCGGTGCTGCCCCAGTCCTCGTCGATCTCGAGCAGGCCCTCCTTGAAGGTGACGCTCTCGAAACCGCCGACCGCCGCATCGGCGGCCTGGAGAAGGTCCGCCTGCGGGCCGTCGTAGCTCGCGACGTCGGCCTCCATCAGGTCGTAGTAGAGCGCGGTATGCACCAGCCCCCAGGGTTCCTCGTCGAGCGGGCTGTCCTCGTCCTCGACCTGGGCGAAACGCGCGAAAGTCTCATAGGTGGAGGCGGCGCGCGGCAGCACGTCCTCGATGCCATCGCGAAGCTGGAAGCGCGGCATCTGGCCCTCGTCCTCGGCGGCGTCGAAGGCTTCCTGCTCGGCGATCCACTCGGGATCGCCCATCAACTCGGCCCAGGGCCGGCCCTCGTCCCAGGCCTCGTCCAGGTCCTCGAACTGGTCGAGGTAGATGTCGGAGACATCGTCGAGGCTGCGGCCCGAGCGGCGGAACAGCGAGGACATGCCGGTCTGCTCGTAGTTGAGGCGGGTGCCGAGCCGGGTGTGTTCCTTGCGGGCCTCGGCGATGAAGAGGTCGTAGAAAAGCCCCTCGTAGACCCGCTCCTCGGGCAGATCGCCCGAGGTGCTGTCCCAGTCGGCCAGCGCGCGGGTGGTGCGCGGCAGCGTCTCCGAGACGATCTGGTTCTCGACCGAGCGGAACAGCATGTCGCCGATCGGCGCGATGAAGGTCACCAGGACGAAGATCAGCAAGGGCGCGATCAGCATCAGCGCGCGCATCTTCTGCACCCGGAGCGACCGCGCGAGCGATCGCTTCAACGGCGTGCCGTCGGCGGCCAGCATCGGGCCGTCGTCGCGGTCGGCGGCGGCGGCCGCACGCATGGCGTTGTCGGGCGTCGGGCCCTCGATCTTGTCCGGATCGGTGCTGGCGTCGCTCATGGCTCAGACCCCTTCTGCGAGGATGATCGTGCTTTGGGCGGTGCGCCGACGGATTTCGGCCACCTCCTGGTAGGCGGGATCGTGATAGGCCCGCCGGGCGGCGGCGAAATCGTCGAACTCGACCACCACGTGGCGGTCATGGGCGGCGCCCTCGACCACCTCTCCGGTGCCGCCGCGGACCACGAAGCGTCCGCCGAGCCCCTCGAGGATGGGTGTGTCGCGCTCCACGTATTCACGGTAGGCCTCGGGGTCCTCCACCGTGATATGCGCGATGATATAGCCCTTGGGCATCGTCGCTATCCGTCCCTGTCGCGGCAGGTTGCGCCGCTTGTCTTTGTTCTTTGGAGGACACCGGGGCGGAGGACCGCCCCGGTGCAAGATGTCAGGCCTCAGGCCTTATTGCGCGAGCCACGCCTGGAACTTGGCGTCGATGTCGTCGCGGTAGTCGGCCCAGAACTCGTAGTTGTAGAGGAAGGTGTTCTGAGCGTTGTTCGGATCGGTCGGCATGTGCGGCGCCATCTCGATGCCGAGTTCGGCGTGCTGGCCGACCAGCGGTGCCGAGCTCTCACGTGCCGGGCCGTAGGAGATGTACTTGGCCTGATCCGCCAGACGCTGGGTGTCGGTGGCGAAGCTCAGGAAGTCCATCACGCGGGCCAGACGATCCTCGGGCAGATCCGCGGGCACGATCCAGCCGTCCAGGTCGAAGACCTGTGCGTCCCACATCATGCCGACCGGCTGGTCCTGCTCCTCGATGACCGAGAAGAGACGGCCGTTGTAGGTCGAGCCCATGAAGATCTCGCCGTCCGCCAGCAGCTGCGGCGTGTCCGCGCCGGCCGACCACCAGATCACCTCGTCCTTGATCTCGCCGAGCTTGGCGAGCGCCTGATCCTGGCCTTCTTCGGTGGCCAGCACGTCATAGACCTCTTCCTTGGCGACGCCGTCGCAGAGCAGGGCCCATTCCATGTTGTTGATCGGACGCTTCTCGAGCGCGCGCTTGCCCGGGTAGGTCTCGAGGTCCCAGACGTCGCAGATGTCGTTCGGTGCCTCGGCGCCTTCCGGCACCATGTCGGTGCGGTAGCCGAAGGTGGTCGAATAGACGATCTGCGGGATGAAGCAGTCGGAGACGATCAGGTCGCCGAAGTCATCCGAAGCCTCGGTGCCGTCGGGCGCGGCGGCCAGCGACTCGTCGTGGTCGATCTCCATCGCCAGGCCCTCGTCGCACAGACGGATGGCGTCGGCGGCCACCACGTCCACGAGGTCCCAGGTCACGTTGCCGGCTTCGTTCATGGCGCGCAGCTTGGCCACGGCCTCGGCCGAGCTTTCGTCCCAGCTGATCGAGACGTCGGAGTTGTTTTCGAGATAGGGCTCGACATACGCCTTCTGCTGCGAGGCCTGATAGGCGCCGCCCCAGCTCACGAGCGTCATCGAATCCGCCATCTCGGCATGTGCAGCGGCGTAGACCGTGCCCGCCGCAGCGACGGTCAGCGCCGTCGTTGCCATCAATGTCTTCGAGAACTTCATTACGATCTCCCTAGTTGCCCGTTTTTGGGTTTCGAGGGGCCCGCGTCACGGGTCGGACGTTCGGACCCTCATTGCATCCCCGCCGCGCCGCCCGGCGCCCGAGGGCGGTGCGGGCGGCGCGGCGGGGTATTCCGCATCACGCGTCGAGCGCGCGGCAATCCTCGGCCAGCCAGCCGATCTCGAGCTCCTCGCCGGGGATCAGGCGCCGCTGGTCGGGGGCGTTCCGGGTCTTGATGATGAAATCCTCGTTGCCCGCGACCGAGACGCGGGTGCGGAA
Organism: Roseivivax sp. GX 12232; assembly: GCF_021272185.1. Lineage (GTDB taxonomy): Bacteria > Pseudomonadota > Alphaproteobacteria > Rhodobacterales > Rhodobacteraceae > Roseivivax. The sequence goes on along the minus strand of NZ_JAJSEC010000004.1, from coordinate 155,194 downwards.
GATGTCACCCATGTAGATGAATTCCTTGACCGTGGCCTTCAGCAGGTGGGCGCCCTCCTGCAGGCGCTCCTTGTTGAATTCCACGCGCTCGGGCCGGATCGAGACCTTGGTGCGCTCGCCCTTGGCCGAGACGTTGACCGGCAGCGCGTCGATGATCTCGCCGCTGTCGAGCTTGATCGTGCAGTTGTTGCCGCTGATCTCCTCGATCACGCCCTCGAGCGTGTTGTTCTCGCCGATGAACTGCGCGACGAAGCTGTTCTGCGGCTTCTCGTAGAGCTCGTCCGGCGGCGCCAGCTGCTGGATGCGGCCGTCGTCGAAGACCGCCACGCGGTCCGACATGGTCAGCGCCTCGGTCTGGTCGTGGGTCACATAGACCACGGTGATGCCGAGCTGGTGCGCGAGGTTGGTGATCTCGAACTGCAGGTTCTCGCGCAGCTGTTTGTCGAGCGCGCCGAGCGGCTCGTCCATCAGGACCAGCTCGGGCTCGAAGACCAGCGCCCGGGCGAGCGCGATCCGCTGCTGCTGACCGCCCGAAAGCTGCGCCGGACGGCGGCTCGCGAAGGCGCGCATCTGCACCATGTCGAGGGCGCGGTTGATCTTCTCCTCGCGCTCGCTTTTCGACATGCCGCGCACCTCGAGCGGGAAGGCCAGGTTCTCGGCCACCGACATATGCGGGAACAGCGCATAGTTCTGGAACACCATGCCGATCCCGCGCTTGTGCGGCGGGATGTTGTTGATCGGCTTGCCGTCCAGCTTGATCTCGCCGTGGGTGGCGGTCTCGAAGCCCGCAAGCATCATCAGGCAGGTGGTTTTCCCCGATCCCGAGGGCCCGAGCATCGTCAGGAACTCGCCCTTGGGCATCGCGAGGTTGAGGTCTTTCACGACGAGCGTTTCCCCGTCGTAGCTCTTTTGCACTCGTTCAAAGGCGACGAATGCGTCGCTAGCGGCCGTCTGCGCCAAATCTCCGGCTCCCCCTGTGCGTATCTCCGCGGATTATGGTTCCGCGCGTATTGAGCAAACTAAATAGGGTGAGGACTGTCGTTGCAACATTCTTGGACGCCCCCCAGGTCAGTTTTGCGCGATGAAGTCGCTTTCCGCCCTTATCGCTAGGCATTCGATGCGTTTGGCCCGGCATTTGGCGTCATTCGGGAAAATCGCCCGCCGCCTGCCATTGCGTAACGGCGCCGGCGCGATTCTCGCGGGCCGGGGCGGGCGGGGTGGTTGTGTACAACTCGCACAAATTCCGCGCAGACCCCCGGATTGACCCGCATGAAATTCGGGCCTTAGCTGGATTTCGACATCAGATGTCGCTTTTCGAACGGCCCGGATGTACACAATCGGGCAGGACACTGAGGTCAGTCGCAATTCTGCAGGAGGGCGCGCCGATGGTGTTTCACCGTTTTACCAAGGACCTGCCGTTCTCCGAGGCCGAGTATAATCGCCGCCTCGACAAGACCCGCAAGGCCATGGACCGCGCCGGCGTCGATCTGCTCTTTGTCACCGACCCTTCGAACATCGGATGGCTCTCGAGCTACGACGGCTGGTCCTTCTACGTGCACCAGGGCCTCCTGGTCTTTCCCGACGCCGACCCGATCTGGTGGGGCCGCAACCAGGACGCCAACGGCGCGGTGCGCACCGTCTGGATGGGCGACGACCGGGTGATCGGCTACGCCGACAACTACGTGCAGTCGACCGAGCGCCATCCGATGCAGGACCTCGCCAGCCGGATCATCGGCATGGGGCTCGGCAAGGCGCGGATCGGGGTCGAGCTCGACAATTACTACTACTCGGCCAAGGCGCATCAGACGCTCATGGAAGAGCTGCCCGAGGCGACGCTGATCGACGCCACCGGGCTGGTGAACTGGCAGCGCACGGTGAAAAGCGAGGAAGAGCTGATCTTCATGCGCCGCGCGGCGATGATCTCCGAGAAGATCGTCGACGGCCTGCTGGAACGGGTCGAGCCGGGCGTGCGCAAGAACGAGGTGGTGGCCGAGGTTTACCGCGACGCGATCAACGGGGTCGGCGACTTCTGGGGCGATTACGCGGCACTGGTGCCGCTCCTGCCCTCGGGCTCCAATGCCGCCGCGCCGCATCTGACCTGGGACGGCGAGCCCTTCCGCGAAGGCGAGGCCACCTTCTTCGAGATCGCCGGCTGTTACCGCCGCTACCACGCGCCCTTCTGCCGGACGATCTTCCTGGGCGAGCCCTCGGACATCTTCAAACGCGCCGAGGCGGCGCTGGTCGAGGGGCTGGAGGCCGGGCTCGAGGCCGCCCGCGCCGGCAACCGCGCCTGCGACATCGCCAATGCGCTGGCCGCGCCGCTCGAAAGCGCCGGCATCGAGCGCGGCGCGCGCTGCGGCTACCCGATCGGCCTGAGCTATCCGCCCGACTGGGGCGAGCGCACCATCTCCCTGCGCTCCGAGGACGAGACCGTGCTGGAGCCCGGCATGACCTTCCACTTCATGCCCGGCCTCTGGATGTCCGACTGGGGCCTCGAGATCACCGAATCGATCCTCATCAAGGAGGACGGCCCGGCCGAGACCTTCTGCAACCGCCCCCGCAAGATGTATGTGAAATCATGAGTGACCTCTGGACCACCGAGACCCTGCTGGCCGACCTGATCGCGCATCCGACGGTCTCGTCCGAGCCGAACCGGGCGCTGATCGACTTCATGGCCAACCTCCTCGAGGACGCCGGCGCGCGGGTCGAGGTCTTCGCCGACCCCGGCGGCGGCAAGGCCAACCTCTTCGCCACGCTCGGGCCCGAGCGTTCGGGCGGGGTGGTGCTCTCGGGCCATTCCGACGTGGTGCCGGTGACCGATCAGAACTGGACCACCGACCCCTTCCGCATGTCGGCCTGGGAGGATGCGCTATATGGCCGCGGCGCCTGCGACATGAAGGGGTTCATCGCCGCGAGCCTCGCCATGGCGCGGCATTACGCCGAGCTGCGGCTGCGCCGCCCGGTGCATTTCTGCTTCACCCACGACGAGGAAGTCGGCTGCCTCGGCGCCCAGGCGCTGGTGCCCGAGCTCGAGGCCCGCGCGGTCAAACCCGCCATGGCCATCGTCGGCGAGCCGACCGAGATGCGCCTGATCGAGGGCCACAAGGGCTGCTGCGAATACACCGCGACCTTTACCGGGCTCGAGGGCCACGGCTCGGCCCCGGACCTGGGCGTGAACGCGGTCTCCTACGCGGTGCTCTACGTCACGCGGCTCCTGCTGCTGGCCGACCGGCTGAAGTCCGGCGCACCCGAGGGCTCGCGCTTCGATCCGCCCTGGTCGACCATCAACATCGGCAAGCTCGCCGGCGGGCACGCGCATAACGTCATCCCCGGCTTCGCCGAGGTGCAATGGGAGATGCGCCCGGTGCAGCCCGCCGATGCCCGCTACGTGAAGGACAACATCCGCGCCTATGTCGAGGAGGAGCTGCTGCCGCAGATGCGCGCGGTGCATCCCGACGCCGACGTGGTGACCGAGGTGATCGGCGAGGTGACCGGCCTCGAGCCCCTGCCCGAGAACGCCGCCCGCGACCTGGTGGCCAAGCTGACCGGGGCCAACGGCGCGGATCTCGTGCCCTTCAACACCGAAGCCGGGCTATTGCAGGATCTGGGCATGTCGGTGGTGGTCTGCGGGCCGGGCTCCATCGCCCAGGCGCACAAGCCGGATGAATTCGTCAGCAGGGACCAGCTGTCGCAATGTCTCGACATGCTCAGGGGGCTGGGCGCGCAGCTGGCGGCCTGAGGGATGCGGATGAGCCCATGAGCGAGGTCGAGACACGGCACCACCGGCTCTACGACGCGCTCCGGGCGCGGATCTGCCTGCTCGACTATCCGCCGGGCACCAAGCTCGGCGAAGAGGCGCTGGCCGCGGAGTTCGGGGTCTCGCGCACGCCGGTCCGCCGGGTGCTGGCGCGGCTCTCTGACGAAGGGCTGGTCGAGACCCGGCACGGCATCGGCACCATCGTCACCGACGTCGAGCCCGCCGAGCTGGCCCATGTCTACGCGCTGCGCATGGAGCTGGCCGAGCTGGTGGGCCGGCTGTCGCCCTGCCCGCCCGAGCCCGAGATGCTGGAGCGCATCCGCGCCATGCTGACCCGCGCCGAGGCCCTGGCCCGCAACCCCGAGGCCCGCGCCTTCGCCGAGCTGAACGCCGCCTTCTTCGACGAGAGCCTGGCGCTGACCGGGAACACCCCGCTCGCCGAGACCGCCGAGCGGCTCTATTTCCAGACCGCCCGGATCTGGCTCGCGCGGATCGGCGCGCTGGACCTGTCGCGGGAATGCGAGAGCTTCGTCGCCGAGATCCGCGAGACGCTGGCGGCGCTCGAGGCCGGCGACGTCATGGCCGCCGCGCTGGTGCGCCGCGCGCATGTCTCGATGAGCTTCACGCGGTTGAAGGGGGCCGAGGGGGCGGCGGAGGCAGCGGGCGGCTAGAGGCGCTGTGGCGCGGGCGGAAGTCGTCGATTGGATTAAGGCGGGCGGGACGGACAGTCTGTCGGTGGGCTTGGAACCGCCCGAGCGCCAAAAGCGCAACACCGTCTCACTCAACCGCGACCGCCTAAAAACACCCCAGGCGCCCGGTACGCGCCGCAGGCGCAGGGCGCGCGACGGACCGGCCCGGCGGTCCGGCGCTCCGTCACCGGCGCGCGCCGCCCATCTGTTGGAGGCATGCGACCACGATAAAGCGCCGCCGCTCAAACCGGGCAGCGCCGGCCCCCGGTCCGCCGCGCGCCTTGGCCCCGCTTATCCGAGGGGGAGGTGTCGGGGTGGCAGCGCCAAGGCGCCCGCCCCCAGCCAGCGTCAGCCCAGCCCGTTGGGATACCACTCGCCCATGCGGACCTCGCTGCTCTCCACCAGTTCGGCGAAGGCCTCGGGGTCCTGCGTGCCGCCGTCGCGGCCGCGGTAGTGGTAGGGATAGACCACCGCCGGCTGGAAGGCGTTCACGCCCTCGGCGGCGGCCTCGGCGCCCATGGTGAAGGGCAGGTTCATGCAGACGAAGGCCACGTCGATGTTCTCGAGCGCGCGCATCTCGTCGGTCACCTCGGTATCCCCCGAGATATACATCCGGAAGCCGTCCCAATCGAGGACATAGCCGTTGTCGCGGCCCTCGGGGTGGAAGTTCATCCGCTCCTCGGTGGTGTTATGCGCGGGCACCGCCGAGATCGCGATGCCCAGCATCTCGCCGCTGTCGCCATTGGCCATGGAGGTCGCCTTGGCGGCCAGCTCCTCGGGCAGCATGTCGAAGACCGCGGGGTTGGCGACGATCTGGGTGCCCTCGCCAACCAGCGCCGAGAGCGTCTCGGCGTTGTAATGGTCGCCGTGCTCATGGGTGATCAGCACGAGGTCGGGGGCGGGGAAATCGCCGTAGCGCTCGGCGTCGCCCACGGTGTCGACATAGATCACCCCCGAGGGCGTCTCGAGCACGAAGGAGGCATGTTCCACCGGGTGCACGGTGATCGCACCGGCCTCGGTCTCGAAGGTGTTGGACATATGCGCGGCGGCCATGGCGGCGAAGGGCATGACGGCGGTGCCCGCCGCGCCGGCGGCGGCGGTGACAAGGAATCTGCGGCGGCTCTGGGTCATGGATCGTTTCTCCTGGGCGATCAATTGCGGGATCTCTCCTCGTTCCGGCAGGTAGCCCGTGACCCAGCCGCTTCAATTCCCCTCACGACCCGCCGGCCACAGTGCCACGGCGTTTGTCTTTTGTTTCCATAATGAGCCATAATATCACCAAAATTCGCGCCTAGTTCACGCTCACTGCGGCCCCGAGTGGCCGAAGGCGGGTGATGAGTCATCTCGGGTAAGCCATGCTGGAATTCGAGAACGTCAGTAAGTCCTTCTGGACCGGGTCGCACCACAAGGTGATCCTGAACCAGGCCTCGTTCCGCGTGGAAATGGGCGAGAGCATCGGCATTCTCGCCCCGAACGGCACCGGCAAGACGACGCTGGTGAACATGATGGCCGGGCTCGAGAAACCCGACGAGGGCGCGATCCGCCGTGAGGGCCGGATCTCCTTCCCGCTGGGCTACATGGGCGGCGTGGTGAACCGGATCTCGGCCGCCGAGAACGCCCGCTTCATCGCCAAGATCTACGGCCTCGATCCCGATTACACCGAGGCGTTTTCGCGCTGGGTCTGCGGGCTCGGGGAATATTACGACCAGCCGCTCGGCACCTATTCCTCGGGGATGAAGGCGCGCTTCACGTTTTCGCTGCTTCTCGCGCTGGATTTCGACATGTATCTCATTGACGAGGGGATGCCGAATTCCACCGATGTGGAATTCAACAAGAAGGCGGGGGATCTTCTGGCCGAACGGTTGCAGCGCTCGACCTTGGTGATCGTCTCGCACCAGCCCGCGCTGCTGGAGAAATTCGCCCGGAAGGCAGGGGTCCTGATGAACGGGCACCTGCATATGTTCGACACTCTGGAAGAGGCCAAGCGGCTGTATGACTACGAAACCCAAGGCTAAGAAGTTTCGCATCCGTCGCAGCGACAGCGCGGGGTCCGGCGAGGGCGCCGCGCCCGGCTCCGCGTCTTCGTCCGCGTCTTCTTCGTCGGGCGCCGCCTCACGCAGCGCCTCGACCCCCGCCGAGGCCCCCTCTCCCGAACAGCGCCGCCTGCGCGCCGTGGCCGAGGAACAGCGCAGCGCCGCCGAGGCCGCCGCCTCGGGCGGTACGGCGGGCTCGGCTGCGGGCTCGGGCGCGACGCCCGGCGGCAGCGCCGGCAGCGGACCCCGCGCGGGAGAGGTCTCGAGCGCCGCCCAGGTCGCCGGCGAAACCGACATCCAGAAGATCCGCCAGGAAGGGCTGACCGGCCGGCAGCTCCGCATGGCCCGGCGCATGGCGCAGAAACACGGGCTGGCGCCGACCTCGGATTTCGACGCGGTGCGGCTTCTGCGGTCGAAGGGCATCGACCCCTTCCAGCGCGCCAATATGCTCGAGCTGGTCGTCGGCCGCGACGAGGGCGAGGGCCAGACCACCGGCGCCGCCGGTGTGCCCGCCCGGGCCAACCCGGTCGATCCGGCCACCACCGGCGACGGGGTGAAGCTGCCCCAGACCATCCAGATGAAGAAGCCGCAGGTGCCCTCGACCCAGACCATGAGCCCGGCCGAGCGCCGCGCCATCGAGGTCGCCAAGGTGCAGAAGGACCTCGCGCGCCGCCGCCGCCGCCGCTTCGGGCTGCTCCTGGCGCGGCTGGCCTTCTTCGTGATGATGCCCACCGCCATCGCGGGCTATTACTTCTACGCCGTGGCGACGCCGATGTATGCCACCAACTCCGAGTTCCTGATCCTCAAGAACGACGGCGGCGGAGGCGGCGGCGGCATGGGCGGGCTGTTCTCGGGCACACAGTTTGCCACCAACCAGGACGCCATCGCGGTGCAGTCCTACCTGTCCTCCAAGGACGCCATGCTGCGGCTCGACAAGGACGTGGGCTTCCTGTCGCATTTCTCGCAGGACGAGATCGACCCGATCCAGCGGCTCGAGCCCAACGCCTCGATCGAGGACACCTACAAGGTCTACCAGCGCAACGTCGAGATCGGCTACGACCCGACCGAGGGCGTGATCCGCATGGAGGTCCGCGCCGCCGATCCGATGACCGCCACCAGCTATTCCGAGGCGCTGATCGACTACGCCGAGGAGCGGGTCGACAACCTCACCCAGCGCAAGCGCGAGAACGCCGTGCTCGACGCCGAGGAGGGGCTGGCCGAGGCCGAGGCCCAGCGCGTCGAGGCCCAGGAACGGCTGGTGCGGCTCCAGCAGGAGAACGCGCTGCTCGACCCCGAGGCGAAGATCGCCGCGCTGCGCGGGCAGATCAACAACATCGAGGTGCAGCTCCAGGAGAAGGAGCTGCAGCGCCAGGCGCTGCTCGACAACGCCCGCCCGAACCAGAGCCGCGTCGAAGGCGTGGAGGGCGACATCCGGCGCCTGAACAACCTGCTCGACACGCTGAACCAGCGCATGACCACCGAGGTCTCGGGCGAAGACAGCTTGGCCGAGGTGGCGATCCAGACGCAGCTCGCGCAGGCCGACCTCGCGACCCGCGACCTGATGCTGCAATCGGCGATGGAACGGCTCGAAAGCGCCCGCCGCGAGGCCGACAGCCAGGCGCGCTACCTGACCACCTCGGTGCTGCCGGTGCCCTCGGAGGATCCGAGCTACCCGCGCAGCTTCGAGAACACGATCCTGGCCTTCCTGGTCTTCGCGGGGATCTACCTGATGATCTCGCTGACCGCCTCGATCCTGCGCGAACAGGTGTCGAGCTAGGGGGATTGGGCGCGTGGGGGCCTCTCTTGGGGCTCTCGGTGCTCCGGGGATCGGTGCGGGGCCTTGGTGCTCCGCGGGTCGGCGTGGGGACTCGGCGCCCCGGCGGTCGGTGCGGCGCCTCGGCGCTTCTAGCGGGGTGCGGCATGGTCCGGGGCCGACCTTGGCCGCCGCACACCCGGCGAAGGCCCCCGGCACGCCCAGTGCCCTCGACCTCCCGCCGCTCACCTGCCCTAGTTGTTGCCCTCCACCCGGAGCCTAAAGGTTGTCCTCCACCCGGAAGCCTTCGGGGATCGCGTCGCGGCCCTCGAGCACCAGGTCGGCCATGACCGCCCCGGACTTGGGCGCCATGCCGAAGCCGATCTTGAAACCGCCGTTGGCGATGAAATGCCCCGGCCGGTCAGGCCAGGGCCCGAGCATCGGCGCGCGGCTCTTGGCCCGCGGGCGCACCCCGGCCCAGCGGGCGATGACCTTGGCGCCCGAGAGCGCCGGCACCGCCGCAAGCGCGCGCGGCAGGAGCGCCTCGGCGGCCGCGTCGGGCTGGTCGGGCAGGTCGAACTCGCGCTCGGTGGTCGAGCCGATGGCCGTGGTGCCGTTGCGATGCGGCACGATGTGCAGCCCGTCGGCAAAAAGCTGCGGCGCCTCGGGGGCGGCGCGGTCGAGCAAGAGCGCCTGCCCCTTGATCCCGGTGCCGACGCGCTTGCCCAGCGCCTCGCTCAAGGCGCCGAGCCCCTGCCAGCCGGTGGCCCAGATCACCGCCCCCTCGGGCGCGGCCTCGGGCAGGACCGGGCAGCCGCGCGCGGCAAGCGCCGCGACCAGCGCGGCGCAGGCCTCGGCGGGATGGATGCGGGCGCTGAGCGTGTCGTGGATGAGGTATCCGGTGGGGCTTTCCGGCGCGAAGTCGCCCGCTGCCTCGGAAGAGATCACCTCCCAGCGCGCGCGGCCCTGCCAGAGCGCCTCGGCACCCGCGCCCCGCTCCCGCGCGCGCTCGATCGCCGGGGCATCGGGCAGGGGCTGCAGCCGGCCGCTCCGACGATAGCCCGGATCGCGCCCGCCCGCGGCCTGCACCTCGGCCCAGAACACCTCGGCCATCAGCAGGCTCTCGAGCTGGAAGGCCTTCTTGGGATTCCAGTTCTCGGGCACATGCGGCGCCAGCGCGCCGACGATGCCGCCCGAGGCGCCCGCCGCGGGCCCGGCGGGATCGACCACGGCGACCCGCGCCCCGCGCGTGACCAGCGCCCAGGCCAGGCTCAGCCCGAAGATCCCCGCGCCCATGATGGTGGCGTCCCTTGTCATTCCGAAGTCCCCGTCGCAGTCTCGCGCCGCTCAGCTAACCGAGGCCCCGGGACATGCACAAGACGGCCCTCCTGGACTGGCGCGACGGCCGCGTGCCGGTCTCCACCCGATTCGACGACCCGTATTTCTCGATCGAGGACGGGCTGGCCGAGACGCGCCACGTCTTCCTCGCGGGCAACGGGCTGCCCGGGCGCTTCCGCGACGGCTTCCATATCGCGGAACTGGGCTTCGGCAGCGGGCTGAACCTCCTGGCCGCGCTTGCGGCCTGGCGGGCCTCGGGTGCGGCCGGGCGGCTGCGTTTCACCACCTTCGAGGCCTTCCCCATGGCCGCCGAGGACATGATCCGCGCCCAGGCCGCCTTTCCCGAGCTGGCCGCCATCGCCGAGGAGCTGGCGCCCTTCTGGCGCGCGGGCGAGACCGCCTTCACGACGCGGGATCTCGCGTTCACCCAGGTGACCGGCGACGCCCGCGAGACCCTGCCCGCCTGGGACCAGCGCGCCGATGCCTGGTTCCTCGACGGCTTCTCGCCGGCCAAGAACCCGGAGCTTTGGGATCCCGCGCTTCTGGCCCAGGTGGCCGCCCATACGACCCCGGGCGGCAGCGCCGCCACCTATTCGGCGGCGGGCGCGGTCCGCCGCGCGCTGGCCGAGGCCGGCTTCACCGTGACCCGCAGCCCCGGCTACGGGCGCAAGCGCCATATGACCACCGCGCGGAAGGACGACGCATGACCCAGAACGACACGCGGCGGGGCGTCATGCTGATGGTGGTGACGACCTTCGTCTTCGCCATGCAGGACGGCATCTCGCGGCACCTGGCCGAGACCTACAACGTCTACATGGTCATCATGATCCGCTACTGGTTCTTCGCCGCCTTCGTGATCGGGCTGGCGCGGGTGCAGGCGGGCTCGATCCGGGTGGCGGCACGCAGCGCCCAGCCCTTGGTGCAGATCTTCCGCAGCGCGCTCCTGGCGCTCGAGGTCCTGGTGATGGTGCAGGGCTTCGTCTACCTCGGGCTGGTGGAGAGCCACGCGGTCTTCGCCGTCTACCCGCTGCTGATCGCGCTCATGGCCGGGCCGGTCCTGGGCGAATACGTCGGCTGGCGCCGGGCGCTGGCCATCGCGGTGGGCTTCGTGGGCGTGCTGATCATCCTGCAGCCCTCGGGCGGGGTCTTCTCGCCCTATGCGGCGATCCCGCTGCTCGCCGCCTTCATGTTCGCGCTCTACGGGCTATTGAACCGCTATGTCGCCCGGCGCGACAGCGCGGCGACCACCTTCTTCTGGACCGGCGTGGTCGGCGCGGTGGTCACCACCGCGCTCGGGATCTGGCGCTGGGAGCCGATGAGCGGCACCGACTGGGCCTGGATGGGCTGCCTCTGCCTGACGGCCTCCTTCGCGCATTGGACGCTGATCAAGGCCTATGAGGCCGCCGAGGCCAGCGCGGTGCAGCCCTTCGCCTACCTGCAGCTGCCCTTCGCCTCGGCGCTGGGGATCTTCGTCTTCGGAGAGACGCTGCGGACCAATGTCGCGATCGGCGCGGCGATCATCGTGGGCGCGGGGCTCTTCACGCTGGCCCGGGCGCGGAAGGCGTCGGGGTGAGGGGTTTGGCGTAAGTCACCCACGCCCCCTCTTGCGCCCGAACAGCATCGAAGATGCCGGGCGCGCGCCGGACCGGCCCCTTGGGCCGGCGCTCCTTGGGATGGCGCGCGTAGCTCACAGTGAGCAATGACCTTGCCGGGATAAAGCGCCCCGCCCAGAGGGCAGCAGCGCCGGCCCCCGGTCCGGCGCGCCCCCTCTGTTGCAAGGGGTGAGAGGGTGGCGGGGGCGCGTCCCGCGCTTCGGGGATGATGCCGGATGGGTCGCGCGTTTGCGCCGTTCGCGTGGGCCCACAATCAGCGCAAAGCCGACCGCCCCCTACGCCCTCCGACCCCAAAGCCGAACCGCCTCCCTTACGACCCCGACCCCAGCGTCGCGCCCGCAAGCTCCTCGGAAAACGGCACCGGATGCGGATCGCGGCCAAGCCGGGCGCGGTAGACCGGCAGGCTCTCGGCCACGCGCATCACGTAGTTCCGGGTCTCGGCAAAGGGGATGTGCTCGATCCAGTCGATCACGTCCATCTCCCCCGCCCGCGGGTCGCCGCGCTCGCGCATCCAGCGCTCGGGGCGCGAGGGCCCGGCGTTGTAACCCGCCGAGACCATCACGACATTGCCGTCGAAGGTCTCGACCAGGTCCGCGAGATAGGCCGCGCCCAGTCGGGCGTTGTAGACCGGATCGGCGGTCAGCCCGGCGCGGGAATAATTGAGACCGAGCCAGCCCGAGACCTCCTCGGCGGTGCCCGGCATGAGCTGCATCAACCCGCGTGCCCCGGCGCCCGAGACCACCACCGGGTCGAACTCCGATTCGCGCCGGGCGATGGCCAGGACCAGCTCGGTCGGCACCGGGTGGTCGACCTCGGCCAGGGGATGCAGCGGGTAATAGGGCCCGTAGACCTCGTGCCCGGCCTGGGCGGCGCGCTTGCCCAGCATCACCTGGATATGCGGACGGTCAAGCTCGGCCAGCATGTCGCCCATCGAGCCGATCGCCTCGCGGTCGAGCCGTTCGGCCAGATGCGTCAGGAAGCGCTCGGCCAGCCAGTCCTCGCCCGCCGCCATGAGCAGCATCGCCGCGTCATAGACCGAGGTCTCGGTCCAGGAGGCACCGCGCCAGTCGGGAAACTCCTCCTGCCCGTCGAGCCGGGGCTCGGGCGGCAGGCCCGCGCGTTCGGCGGCCAGGAGGCCGTAGAAGCTGGTCTGATACTGCGCACCGAAGGCATAGGCGTCATCCGCGCCGGTGACATCGCCGGCCGCCTCGCGGGCGCGGCCCAGCCAGTAGCCCGCCCGGCCGAGCGAGATCGGCGTGTCCACCGCGCCGCGGAAGGCGGTGAAATGCCGGCTCGCGGCCTCGGGGTCGTCGAGGAAGGTCAGCGCGATATAGCCCGCGAGCCATTCGAGCTGGGCGAAATCGCTGCCACCCAAAAGGTGATGCGAGGAGGCGATCTCATAGGCCTCGCGGTGAGCGCCGTCATACATCCGGGTGCGGGCGAAGGTCTCGCGGCGGTCGGCCCAGGCGGCGGGCTCGCCCAGGTCGACGGCGCTGTCGGAGCGCTCGAGCAGCATGGCGATGGCATCGGCGTCCCGGCCCTTGCGGGCGCGCCAGACGAATCGCGCATGAGCAAGGCCCGGGTCGTCCTGCAGCGCCGCGGGCACCTTCTCGATCAGCGCATCGACCCCCGGCGCGCCGTCGTAAAGCGCGATCCGCGCCTCGGCGAGCGCACGCTGGCCCTGCTCCACCATGGGCAGAAGGCGGCTCGCGTTGATCGTCCAGCCCTGCCAGAGCGCCATGTCGAGCCGCGCGGCGTTATGCGGCTTCAGAAGCTCGGCGTGGTTCACGGTGAAGGCCGCGTGCTCCTCGTCGGACATCGAGAGCGTGCGCCAGGCCAGGACGATCTCGGCGTCCGCCGCGCCACCCTCGCCGAAATGGCGGTAGGCGCGCGACAGCGACAGCGCCCCGGCGCCGGTCTGGGGACGCTGATCGGCAAAGAAATCCCGGACATCCTCGTGGCTTGCCGCGGTGATCGCCTCTTCGCTCTTTTCGCGCAGGTAAGGCATGCCCGGCCAGTCGGCGTTGCGGGCCACGAAGTCGCGGACCTGGGCGGCATCGCCCTGGCCGTCGCGCAGGTAATGCCAAAGCACCACGTCCACCGCCGCCTGGCCGTCGGCCCGCGCCTCGATCATCGCGGCGGCCCAGTTGCCGTCGCGCAGAAGGCCCATGGCCCGCTCCAGCGCCTCCTGGGCGCGGGCATCGAGGGGCAGTGAGAGAAAGCAGAAGGCCGCGCAGGCCGTCACGATCCGTCCGAGCATCGTCTTGCAATTTCCGCGCTGAGACACGATAGACACGCTCCGAGGATATGGCCCGCGACAGCACTCGCAACTCACTTTCGCGGGATTTCGCCTGCCTCGCCGAATTGGGCCCGGAGCCCGCATCGAAACGAAAGGAGCGTGTCATGTTCAAGGGGTCTATGGTTGCCCTCGTCACGCCGTTCAAGGACGGCGCGGTGGATTTCGACACGCTGAAACGCCTGGTCGACTGGCACGTCGAGCAGGGCACCGACGCGCTGGTGCCGGTCGGCACCACCGGCGAGAGCCCGACGCTCAGCCACGAGGAACACGAGGCCGTGGTCGAGACGGTGGTGACCCAATCCGCGGGCCGGCTGCCGGTGATCGCGGGCGCGGGGTCGAACAACACCGTCGAGGCGCTGCGTTTCATGCGCCATGCCCAGGAGGTCGGCGCCGATGCCGCGCTGGTGGTCACGCCCTATTACAACAAGCCCACGCAGGCCGGGCTCTATGCGCATTTCAAGATGCTGCACGACGAGACCGACCTGCCGATCATCATCTACAACATCCCCGGCCGCTCGGCGGTGGACATGTCGGCGGTGACCATGGGCGAGCTGGCCAAGCTGCCGCGCATCGTCGGCGTGAAGGATGCCACCGCGGATCTCGCGCGGGTCTGCGCCCAGCGGATCACCTGCGGGCCGGACTTCCTGCAGATCTCGGGCGAGGATGCGACCGCGCATGGGTTCAACGCCCAGGGCGGCGTCGGCTGCATCTCGGTCACGGCCAATGTCGCGCCGAAAATCTGCGCCGAGCTGCAGGACGCCTGCGCCGCCGGCGATTACGCCCATGCGCTGCAGCTGCAGGACCGGCTGATGCCGCTGCACCACGCGATCTTCACCGAGCCGGGGCTCTGCGGGGCGAAATACGCCATGAAGCAGCTCGGCCTCTGCGACGACGAGGTGCGCGCGCCGCTGGTGCCGATCACGCCCGAGACCCGCGCCAAGGTGGATCACGCGCTGCGCTTCGCGGGGCTCTTGAACTGATCCCGCGACAGGCGACGGTCTGAAAAGGAAAACCCGCGCCAGGCTGCCCCGGCGCGGGTTTTTCATGTCTGGACTGCGGCCCTACTGGGTGACCGTGGCTTCCAGCCCCTCGGGCTCGCCGACCACCACGAAATAGAGTTCTTCGGGCTTCAGAAGCCTTCCCGCCACGCGGCGGATGTCCTCCAGGGTGACCGCCTCGACCTTGTCGTTGCGGGTCTCGACGTAATCCGCCGAGAGCCCCTGCATCTGCATCCCCACGAGGATGTCCGCAATCGGCCCGTTGCCGTCGAAGCGCAGCGGATAAGCGCCGGTCAGATAGGTCTGGGCGGCCTCCAGTTCTTCGGCGGTCACGCCCTCTTCGGCCATGCGGCGCCATTCGTCGCGGATGACCGAGATCGCCTCGGCGATGCGGTCATTGGAGGAGGAGACGCGCCCCATCATCAGCTCGGCGTGGTTCTTGTCGGCGAGGTAGGAATAGACGCCGTAGGTCAGCCCGCGCTTTTCCCGCACCTCGGTCATCAGCCGGGCCTCGAAGCCGCCGCCGCCGAGGATCTGGTTCATCACGAAGGCCGCGAAGAAATCCGGGTCATCGCGGTCGATGCCGCTGTGCCCGAAAAGCGCGACCGACTGCGGCGTGGCGAAGGATACGACCTCGGTCTTGCCCTCGGTCTGCACGGTGATGTCCTCGGGCAGCGCCGGGCCTTCCTTCGGCAGATCGGCGAAGAGCCGGTCGATCAGCGCGCCCAGCTCCTCGGCCGAGATATCGCCCGCCGCGCCGATGAAGGCGCGCTCGGTGGCCAGCGCCGCGTCGCGGGCGGCAAAGAGATCCTCGCGGGTGATCCCGGCCAGGCTCTCGGGCGTGCCCTCGATCGAGGAGCCATAGGGATGCTCGCCGAAGACCTGCCTGGAGAAGGTCTCGCCGGCGATCACGTCGGGGTCGGTCTTGTCGGACTGGATCGAGGCCAGGACCTGCGCCTTGACCCGTTCGATGGCGTCCTCGTCGAAGCGCGGATCAACCAGGCTCTTGCGCAGAAGCGCCACCGCCTCGTCCATGTTCTCGGTCAGGAAGCGCGCCGAGACGGAGAGCGAATCATCGCCCACGTCGTAGGAGAAGCGCGCCGCCAACCCTTCCTGGGCGGCGGTGAAGGCGCGCGCGTCCATCTCGCCCGCGCCCTCTTCGAGAAGGCCGGTCATCAGGTTGATCGCGCCGCGCTTGCCCTCGGGATCGAGCGAGGCGCCACCTTCGAAGCGCAGCTCCAGCGAGACGAAGGGGATCGAGGGTTCCTCGACCAGCCAGGCTGCGTGGCCGGCCTCGCTCGTCACCTCCTGGATGTCGACCGCCGCCGAGGCGATGCCCGCCCAGAGGCAGGCTGTGGCGGTCAGAATGGCCCGGATCATTGCGTCACCTCGCTGTCACCTTCCGCCGCGGCGGCGGGCTCTTCAGGGGCAACCAGGTAGCCGGTCACCGAGCGGCGTTTGTCGAAGATCGCGCGGGCGGCCTCGAGGATCTCGGCCTCGCCCACCGATTGCAGGAGGCCCGGCCAGGCGCGCACGTCCTCGACCGTCAGCCCCGAGGCCAGCGCCGCGCCGTAGCGCCGCGCGATGCCGTTGGAATTGTCGAGCTCGTAGATCTGGCTGGCCTTGAGCTGGAACTTGATGCGTTCGAGCTGCTCGGCATCGACGCCCTCTTCGAGGAATCGCGCGATGCTGGCGTCCATGGCGGCCTCGGCCTCGTCGAGGCTCACGCCGTCGCGGGGCACCACGATCAGACCGAAGCTGGTGTCGTCGTAGGAGGTGCCCGAGTAGAAGGCCGAGCTGTAGACGGCGATCTGCTCGTCGAACTGCAGGTCGCGGGTCAGCACCGAGGTCTGCCCGCCGCCCAGCACCTCGGCCAGGAGCGTCAGCGCCGCCGCGCGCTCCTGCGCGCCGGGGTCGCGTTCGGGCGCGAGGTAGCTGCGGATCACATAGGGCTGCGAGACCCGCGGATCGGCATAGGTCAGCCGGCGCGGGGCGTTCTGCGGCGGCTCCTGCGGGCGCTCGCGGGGGCCAAGCTCGGGGTTGGCGGGCAGCGGGCCGTAGTTTTCCTCGGCCAGGCTGCGGACCTCGTCGGGGGTCACATCGCCCGCGACCACCAGGATCGCGTTGTTCGGCGCGTAGAAGCGGTCGTAGAAGGCCAGCGCATCGTCCAGCGTGAGGTTCTCCGCCTCGTGCTTCCAGCCGATGATCGGCGTGCCGTAGGGGTGGTTGAGGAACTGCGCGGCGTTGCGCTCCTCGGAGAACAGCGCCGAGGGGTTGTTCTCGACCCGCTGGTTGCGCTCTTCGATGATCACGTCGCGCTCGGTCAGGATGTCCTCCTGGTCGAGCTGCAGATTGACCATGCGGTCGGCTTCCATCTGCATCATCAGGCCAAGCCGGTCGGCGGCGACGCGCTGGAAATAGCCGGTGTAATCGTAGCTGGTGAAGGCGTTGTCGTCGCCGCCGTTGGCCGCGACGGTTTCCGAGAACTCGCCGGGCTCCAGCGTCTCGGTGCCCTTGAACAACAGATGCTCAAGAAAATGTGCAACGCCCGAGACACCGGGCTGCTCGTCGGCCGCGCCGGCGCGATACCAGACCATATGGGTGACCACCGGGGCGCGGTGATCCTCGACCACGACCACATCCATGCCGTTGTCCAGCGTGAAGGTGGTGACCGCGTCGTCGATGGTCTGGGCCTGTCCGGGCAACGCCCAAAGGGCGGCCGCCACGCAGAGCGCCGCGAATGATCTCATGTCCTGGCCTCCTCGGATCGACATTGGGGCAAGCTACGGCCTTCCCCGGCGAGATCAATGAAACTTGCGGAAATGTAATCGCCCGTGTCCGGGTCAGCTCCCGTCGGGACGGGCCGAGGGCGTGGCCACGTCGCTGCCCGGCCGCCGCACGCGGTCCAGCCAGAGGTAGGGGTCCAGGCTCTGGGCGCTGTAGGCACGGTTGTATTCGTTGTCCGGCACCAGCCGCCAGTTGAACAGGCTCTTGCGGGCGCGGAAGGCCGCGTCCTCCTGGGCCAGGGTCTGGCGGATGCCGTCCGAGCGGCCGAAGCGGCTTGCGGCATTGACCAGCGCGGCCTCGGAGCCCGGCACGCTGCCGGCGCTCAGCGCGGCGGGATTGCCGCCCAGCGCCGCCACGGCGTCGCCCAGGGGCTGCTGGTCGGCGCGGTTCGCCCCGCCCGGCGTCGGCGCGGGCAGCTCGGCGAAATTCGCCGGGCTTTCCAGCGGCCGGTTCGGCACGATGTCGAACTCCTCGGGGCTGCCGGAGCTGTCGTTGAGATTGCGCAGGGTCCCGTCTCCGCACGCAGCCAGCGTCAGAGCGGTGAACAGCATTGCGAAATGCGCGCGGCGCATGGACCACCTCCGTCTCACTCGCCCCTGATTAGCCCAAGAGGAGGGCAAGGTCACGAGCCGTTTTTCCCACTGCTCCCGGAGCCGCCGTCTTCCGCGCTCTTGGCGTCCTCGCCCTGCCCCGAGAAGAGCACGAGCCCGATGGCGCCCGCGAAGATCGCGATGTCGGCGACGTTGAAGGCGAAGGGATTGTCGATGCCGCAGCAGGACATGTTCAGGAAGTCCGCGACCGCCCCGTAGAGGATGCGGTCGATCACATTGCCGACCGCGCCGCCGATCAGAAGCCCCGCCGAGACGAATCCCAGCCGCCCCGGCGGGTCGCGCCGGAGCCAGCCCAGCACCAGGAGCACGATGCCCACCGCCACGGCGATCAGCACCCAGCGCGTGGCGTCGCGTTCGCCCGACAGGAGCCCGAAGTTGATGCCGTAGTTCCAGGCCATGCGGAACTGCAGGAACGGCGGGAAGACCGCGATCTCGCCCTTCTGCGCCAGGCTCATCACGTGCACGACCAGCCATTTCGACAGCTGGTCGAGGATCAGCGTCAGCGTCGCCACGAGTCCCAGGAGTTTCATCGCGCCTGCCTCCGTGCTTTCCGGCTCAATGCCGGAAGTGCCGCATGCCGGTGAAGACCATGGCGAGCCCGGCCTCGTCGGCGGCCTCGATGACCTTGTCGTCGCGCATCGAGCCGCCGGGCTGGATCACCGCGGTCGCGCCCGCCTCGGCGGCGCTCAGAAGGCCGTCGGGGAAGGGGAAGAAGGCGTCCGAGGCCACCACGGAGCCTTGCGTCAACGGCGCCGAGAGGCCCAGCGCCTCGGCCATGTCCTGGCTCTTGCGCGCGGCGATGCGGGTCGAATCGACCCGGCTCATCTGGCCCGCGCCGACGCCCACGGTGGCGCCGTCCTTGACGTAGACGATGGCGTTGGACTTCACGTGCTTGGCGACCTGCCAGGCAAAGAGCATGTCGCGCATCTCGTCGGCGGTGGGCTGGCGCTTGGTCACGCATTTCAGCTCCCATTCGCCGAGGCGGCCGTTGTCGCGGTCCTGTACGAGGAAGCCGCCGGCGACCTGCCGCAGGGTGAGGCCCACGGCCTCGGGGTCCGACAGCCCGTCGGTGGTCAGGAGCCGCAGGTTCTTCTTGGCCGCGAAGACCTCGCGGGCGGCCTCGTCGGCGCCGGGAGCGATCACCACCTCGGTGAAGATCTCGGCGATGGCGCGGGCGGTCTCGCCGTCGAGCGGCTGGTTCAGCGCCACGATGCCGCCGAAGGCCGAGGTCCGGTCGCAGTCGAAGGCGCGGGCATAGGCGTCCTTCAGGCTGGCGCCGCGGGCCACGCCGCAGGGGTTGGCGTGCTTGATGATCGCGCAGGCCGGGCCGTCCTCGGGGGCGAACTCGCTGACCAGCTCGAAGGCCGCGTCGGTGTCGTTGATGTTGTTGTAGGACAGCTCCTTGCCCTGGTGCTGGCGGGCGGTGGCCACGCCGCTGGCCGCGCTGCCGTCGGTGTAGAAGGCCGCCGACTGGTGCGGGTTCTCGCCGTAGCGCAGGGTCTGGGCGAGCTTGCCCGCGACCACGCGGCGGCGCGGCGCGCTTTCGCCGAGCGCCTGCGCCATCCAGCCCGAGACGGCGGCGTCATAGGCCCCGGTGCGCGCATAGGCGGTCAGCGCCAGCCGCTGGCGGAAGGCATAGGAGGTCTGCCCGCCATTGGCTTCCAGCTCCTCGAGCAGGGCGGGGTAATCCTCGGTGTCGACGACGACATTGACGAAGCCGTGGTTCTTGGCCGCCGCGCGGATCATCGCCGGGCCGCCGATGTCGATGTTCTCGATCGCCTCGGCGTAATCGGCGCCTTTCGCCACGGTCTCCTCGAAGGGGTAGAGGTTCACCACCAAAAGGTCGATCGCGGCGATGCCGTGTTCCTCCATGGCGTCGGTGTGGCTGGCCTCGTCGCGCAGCGCCAGGAGCCCGCCGTGCACCGCCGGGTGCAGCGTCTTGACCCGGCCGTCCATCATCTCGGGGAAGCCGGTCAGCTCGGAGACGTCGCGCACCGTCAGCCCGGCCTCGCGCATCGCCCTGGCCGTGCCGCCGGTCGAGACCAGCTCGACCCCGCGCGCGTCCAGCGCCTGGGCCAGCTCGATCAGGCCGGTCTTGTCGGAAACGGAAAGCAGCGCGCGGCGGACGGGATGAAGATCGGTCATGAGGAGTCCTGGTTTGGATCGGTCGATGCGTCGTCCTCATCGTCGCGCACCAGGTCGCGGATGGCGGTTGCCGTCTCCTGCGCCTTGGCCAGCGACCAGCGGACGCGGGTCGCATACTCCATCGCGCGGCCGGATAAAACGATCTGTTGCGCCCCACGCGGCCTGAGACGGCCTTTTTCCAGGTAGACCGAGGGATCGAGCGACATCTCGGCGCTGCCGTCGTGGCGGAAGATCCAGATTTCGCCCGAGCGCAGCGCCATGGAGACTGCCGTGCCGCCGAGGTCGACCTCGGCGTCGACCTCGGGGTGCAGGTGGAAGCGGATCTGGAAGGGCAGCCCGGCCAGCGAGACCGCGTCCATGCGCCGGTCGAAAAGCGCCTTGTGGGCGGGCTCGATGGCAAAAAGCATGTCCTCGCCCGCCAGCGCCCGCCCGTCGAAGGTCAGCTCCAGCGTCCTGGCATGGGTCAGCCCGTGGGTCGCGACATAGCCGTCGTGGCCGGCCTGGACGCTCAGCCCGTCCGGCGCGCGGCTGATCTCGGCGGGGACCTCGCGCGGCAGGTCGGTCAGCCTTTCGCGCTGTGCCGCGCCGATCTGTCCCGGCGCGCCCAGCCGGGCCGAGGAATAGCCGTCGAGACAAAGCGCCGAATGCGAGGGCGTCGCACGGCCCGCCTTGCGCCAGGCATCGCCGAAGACCGCGCCCGAGCCGCAGTTGACCACCAGCGGGCGCCGTCCCGAGGTCAGCTCGAACGCCAGTGTCGAGGCATGGGCGTTGAGCGAGGCCCTCCCGCCGGGCGGCGGCGCGGCGTCGAGGATCAGGCTGGTGCGCCCCGCCGAGAGCCGCGCGAAGCCCATGGCCAGCCCCTCGGGCCGCCGCTTGCGGCTGCCGCTCGAGGCCAGCGCCTGGTCGAGCCGCCCTTCTAGCCCGCGCCCGCCACCGTGGAAGCGCGCGAGCCCGCCGTCGGCATGGCGCAGCGCCCGGAGCGTCGGCGCGATGCGGTCGATGGCGGCGGCGATCTCGGGACCGGCGCGGCGGTCGGCCTCGTAGAGCGCGCTCTGCGCCCAGGTCAGCAGGGTCAGCACCTCGAGCAGCTCCTCGGGGCTGCGGGTGGCGATGCCGCCCTGCGCATCGACCTGGGTGTCGCATTCCCTGGCAAGTGCGGCGCGGGCGGTTTCGGCCTCGGCCTCCATGCCCTCGATCGAGAGCCCGGCGTAAAGAAACCCCGTCAGCGCCTCGATCCGCGCGAGGCCGGGGCCGGTCGCCCGCCAGCGCCGCGACAGGAAGCGCGCCTGGGCCGAGAGCATCCGGTAGAAGGCGGCGCTTTGCTCGGGCGTGCGCCCCGAAAGAAGGAAGAGCGCGTGGTGCACCAGCCGAATGATCCGCCGCCCGGCGAGGTCCGGCGTCCAGCCCGGCCCGCTGCCGCGCCCGTAGCGCGCCTGCCAGCCCCAGACCCAGTCCTGCGCCGCGCGCCGCGCCTTGGCGTCGCCCACCGCGGCGAGATCGTCGAGCCAGCCGAAGCCGTGCAATTCCTCGGAGAAGGCCGCGTCAGGCGCACGCAGGTCCCAGGGCAGATGGCCCGGCGCCTCGACGAGGTGGCCCGCGAACAACAGGTTGCCGGCGGCGAGCTGCCGCCCGCGCGCCAGGCTGCCCACGGTGCGCGGCTCGGGCCGCGAGACGAAGCCCGCCGCCCCCCGGGCGCCCGCCGCCCGCCGCGCGTGGTATCGGTTGAGAAGGCTCGTGGCCCGGGTTCTCCAAGGCCCTAGCATCGACATGGTCCTGCCCCTCGCGGCCGTTCCGGCGCATCGTTGGGACAGTGATACTTGCGCGGAGAGGGCAAGTCACCCGGGAAAGGGGTGGGGATGGGGGGTGGTGCGTGGGTGGGGTTTTGGTGGTGCGGGGTTGGGCGAAAGCTTGCGTCGTGAATGGGGCGCAGTGGGTGCTCCCGTGCGGTCGATGCAGGAAAGTGAGTGGCGGAGATGGCCTGTGCACGCGCTGGCATAGCGCGCCACCTGCCCCCGAAGCGCCCCTCCTTGCGCCCGAATAGCATCAAAGATGCCGGGCGCGCGCCGGACCGGCCCCTTGGGCCGGCGCTCCTTGGGGTGGTGCGCTTAGCTTGCCTCTAGCCCTGACCTTTTAGGGATAAAGCGCCTCGCTCAAACCTCAGCAGCGCCGGCCCCCGGTCCGGCGCACGCCCTCTGGTGGGGCGTTTTGAGAGGGCGGGATGGGCGTGTGGGTGCCTTGGGCACGCCGGTGTTGGCCGGGGCGCTTCTTGGTACTCGGGTTGGGGCACAGCGCGGGACCGCCGATCGCCGCGTCGGAACCACGCTCGGCCTCGGCGGGCAGGCAACTGCGCAGCAACCCCGCTTGGCAGCCACGCGTCCGCGCCGGAAGCCAGCTCAGCGGCCATGCGACTGCGCAGGAAACCCGCGCAATGGCCACACGACCGCGCCAAACCGAACCGCCGCTCAGCGCGGCGCGACCGCGCCGCGTCATTGCTCAGCGCCCGGGAAGCGCCTAAGCGCCCGACGCCCTCCAGCCAACCGCCGCTCCGCGCGCGCCCTACTGCAGGTCCGCAAAGGCCTTCGCCAACCGCTCGGCGGCCTCCTCGACCCGCGCGCGGGGGGTGGCGAGGTTGAACCGCAGGAAGCTCTCGCCGCCGCTGCCGAAGGTCTCGCCGTGGTTCACCGCGATCCCGGCCTCCTGCTCGACCCGGGCGCGGAACTCGCGCGGCGCCATGCCGGTGCCGGCGAAATCCACCCAGGCCAGGTAGGTCGCCTCGAGCGGCATCGAGGCGAGCCCCGGGATCTCCGCCACCGCCGCGTCGAAGACCCGCCGGTTGCCCTCGAGATAGGCGCAGAGCCCGTCGACCCACTCCGCGCCCTCGGGGCTGTAGGCGGCCTTGACCATCTCCAGCCCGAAGAGCCCCGGCGACATGCCGAGCGCCGCCATCCGCGCCCCGAAGGCCGAGCGCAGCGCCGGATCGGGGATGATGACATTGCCGATATGGGCCCCGGCGATGTTGAAGGTCTTGGTCGCCGCGGTCATCATCACCAGCCGGTCGCGGATGCCGTGGTCGATGGTGTCGAAGGCGCGGTGGCGCTGGCCGGGCATCACCAGGTCCATGTGGATCTCGTCGGAGACCAGGATCAGGTTGTGGCGCCGGGCGAAATCGGCGACGCCGCGCAGCTCCGCCTCGGACCAGACGCGGCCGCCGGGATTGTGCGGCGAGCAGAGGATCACCATCTTCTCGCGCCCGGTCATCTGGGCGTCATAGGCGTCGAAATCCATCTCGTAGCGGCCGTTCTCGGAGGTCAGCGGGCATTCCACCACCTCCCGGCCCGCGGCGCGGATCACCTTGGCGAAGGCATGGTAGACCGGGGTAAAGAGCACCACGCCGTCGCCCGGCTCGGTCCAGGTGTCGACGCACATGGCGGTGCCGTTGACCAGCCCGTGGGTCGAGAAGATCCAGTCGGCCTCGATCGACCAGCCGTGGCGGGTCTGCATCCACCAGCAGATCGCCTCGCGATAGGCCTCATCGGGGCCCGGGTAGCCGTAGATGCCGTGATCGGCGAGCCCCCGGAGCGCGCGGGTCACCCCCTCGGGCGGGCGGAAGTCCATGTCGGCCACCCACATGGCGATGCCGGTCTCGGGCGACACGCCGTAGAGCTTCTCCATCCCGTCCCACTTCATGCAGCCGGTCCCGACCCGGTCGATGATCTCGTCGAAGCTCATGCGGTTCTCCTTGCTGGCGTCCCGCGCGAGACTGCCAGAACGCGCGGCGGGCTCAAGGCGAAAGAGGGGGGGGTGGGGGGTGGGGGGTGGGCGTGGGCTGTGGGGTCGAGGGACGCGCGTCGGGCCGCGGGCCCCGAGGCCGTGCGCCCAGTTGTGGCGAGAAGTGGCGTGCCACCAGCCCGGAAGGTGCCATCCCGAGGATACCCGCGTCCAACGCCGCGCCGCGAGACAAGCCCAACGCCCAAGCAAGGGCGCGCGCCGGACCGGGGGCCGGCGCTACTGCCAGTCGATCGGCGCACTTTATCCCAACAAGGTCAGGACTAGCGGCGATCTGCGCACGCCACCCCAGGGAGCGCCGGCCCATCGGGCCGGTCCGGCGCGCGCCCGGCACCTTCGGTGCTATTCGGGCGCAGGAGTGCGACGTGGCGCATCGGGCAGATGGTGGGTGCGTGCGGTGAGGTTGGTTGCGGGGCGGCATTGGAATCGGTGCGCGTTAGGCCCGGTGTCGCGGTGGCGAGCGCGGTGAAAATTGGGTGCGAGCGGCTTTGGAAAGGCGTGAGTGGTGAACGTGGTTAAGGGGGGCGAGAGCGGCGCAGGAGAGCGGCTTGAGCGCATCCCCTCGCCGGGGCTTGCGAAGCTCGCGGGCCTGCCATTCCGCAATCACCTTCCCTCGGCAACCGACAGACCGTCCCAAGCACGCTCACAAGCAATCCGGCCACGACCCCTCAAATAGCCCAACACCCCCCAAACGCCATCATCCCCGCTCACCGCCTCCCCCCTCCCCGCTTTCAGTTGCGCCCGCCCGGCGAGATGCTTACATCGCGGCTCATGGCACTGAGACCGATCATCCTGCACCCCGACCCGCGCCTGAAGAAGGTCTGCCCGCCCGTCGAGGCGGTCACCGACGAGCTGCGCGCGCTCGCCGACGACATGCTCGAGACCATGTATGACGCGCCCGGCATCGGCCTCGCGGCGCCGCAGATCGGGCAGATGCTCCGGCTGATCGTGCTCGACTGCGTCAAGGACGAGGACGCCGAGCCGCGCCCGATTGTCATGTTCAACCCCGAGATCCTCTCGGCCTCGGAAGAGACCGGCACCTACGAAGAAGGCTGCCTCTCGATCCCCGAGCAATTCGCCGAGGTCGAACGTCCGACCGAGGTCACCGTGACCTGGCTCGACCGCGACGGCGCGCGCCAGGAGGAACATTTCGACGGCCTCTGGGCGACCTGCGTGCAGCACGAGATCGACCATCTGAACGGCAAGCTCTTCATCGACTACCTCGGCCCGATGAAGCGCCAGATGATCACCCGCAAGATGCAGAAGCTGAAGCGCGAGAAGGCCCGCGCGTGACCGCCCGGCCGATCCTGCGCTGGCCCGACCGACGGCTGAAGACATCCGCCGCGCCGGTCGCCGGGATCACCGACGAGATCCGCGGCCATTGGGACGACATGATCGACACAATGGAGGCCATGCCCGGCGTCGGGCTGGCGGCGGTGCAGATCGGCGTCATGCTGCGGCTGGCCGTCGTCGATGCCTCCGAGGCCCGGGGCGAGGCCATCCGCATGGCCAACCCCGAGGTCCTGCACGCCAGCGTCACCCCGCGCGAACACGAGGAAGCCAGCCCCTGCCTGCCCGGCGTCTCGGCCAAGGTCTCCCGGCCCCGGGCGGTGACGGTGCGCTTCCTCAACGCCGAGGGCGAGACCGAGGAAAAGGACTTCGTCGGCCTCTGGGCGACCTCGGTGCAGCACCAGATCGACCACCTGAACGGGCGGATGTATTTTGACCTTCTGTCGAAGACCCGGCGCGACATGCTGTTGCGCCGGGCGAAAAAGCGCGTCTGATCAGACCGCTGCGAGCCCGGTGTCGAGCGCCGCGAGGATGCCCTCGACCTCGCCCTCGGTGATCACCAGGGGCGGCGACATCAGGATGTTGTGCATGCCGAGCCGCACCATGGCGCCTGCCTCGTAGGTGGCCTGGTGGATGCGCGCCATGCTGGCGGCATCGAGCGGCGTCTTCGCCTTCCGGTCCGAAACCAGCTCCACCCCGGTCATCAGCCCGTGGCCGCCGCGCACGTCGCCGATGATCTCGTGGCGCTGTGCCAGGGCCTGCACGCCCTCGTAGAGCTGGCGCCCGCGCGCGGCGGCATTGGCCTCGACGCCCAGCCGGCGGGTTTCGTCCAGGGTGGCGACCACCGCCGCCGCGCCGACGGGATGGGCGGAATAGGTGTAGCCGTGCCAGATCGCCCCCTCGGCGCCGGCGCTTTCGAAGACCTCGGCCATGCCGGCGGAGACCAGCGTCGCGCCGACCGGGAAATAGCCCGAGGTGATGCCCTTGGCGGTGCACATCATGTCGGGCTTCACCCCCCAGTGCCGCGCGCCCGAGCCGTGGCCCGTGCGCCCGAAGCCGGTGATCACCTCGTCCGAGATCATCAGGATGCCGTGCCGATCGCAGACCTCGCGCATGCGCCGCATGAAGCTCTCGCCCGGCACGATCACCCCGCCCGCGCCCTGGATCGGCTCCATGATGAAGGCGGCGATGGTCTCGGGGCCCTGGAAGACGATCTCGTCCTCGGCCATGGCGGCGATCTTGCGGGCCAGTTCCTCGGGGTCGCGCTCGTCGAAGGGGTTGCGGTAGCTATAGGGGCTCGGCAAGTGGAAACAGCCGGGCATCAGCGGCTCGTAGCCGATGCGGAAGCGGTTGTTGCCATTGACCGAGGCGCCGCCCCAATGGGTGCCGTGGTAGCCCTTCTTCAAGGACAGGAACTTGGTCCGCCCGGGCGCGCCCTTCAGGCGGTGATACTGCCGCGCGAGCCGCAGCGCGGTGTCGACCGAATCCGACCCGCCCGAGGTAAAGAAGGCCCGCGCCATGCCGTCCTCGGCGAAGAAGTCGCAGACCGCCTGGCTGGCCTCGATGGCGGCGGGATTGGTGGTGCCCGCGAAGGCCGAGTAATAGGGCAGCTCGCCCAGCTGGTCGGCGATGGCGGCTTTCACCCGGTCGTTGGAATAGCCCAGGTTCACGCACCAGAGCCCGCCCACCGCGTCGATGGCGGAATGCCCGTCGACATCGGTGATCGAGACGCCCGAGGCGCTGCGCACGATGCGCGGCGGGCTCTCGCGCAGGGCGCCGGGATGGCCCATCGGGTGCCAGAGGTGGCGGGCGTTCTCTTCCTTGAGGTAGTTGAGGTCTTTCACGGCGGGGCCCTCCGCTGCTGGAATTTGATCAAATCCTAGCGCGCCACGGGTCCGGCCAAAAGAGATTCCTTTCCCCCTTCATCTTGGCAAAAATACCTCGGGGGAGCGCGAGGGGGCTGGCCCCATCGCCCGCGCGTGCCGCAGGCACGCGCTTCGGCGCATGACCTCGAAGTCAGAGGAACCAAAGCGGGCGGGCCAACAGCACGCTGGCCAGCCGTTTGCCCGGCCCCAAAGCCGCGCAGCCAGCCGCGCGCGCCCCCAGCCTTACAGCCTCGCCGCCAGCCGCACGCCCTGGTCGATCGCGCGCTTGGCGTCGAGCTCGGCGGCCACATCCGCCCCGCCGATCACATGGGCGCTCACCCCGCACGCCTCGAGCGCATCGGCCAGGCTGCGTTCGCTCAGCTGACCCGCGCAAAGCACCACCGTGTCGCAGGCGATGACCTCGGGGCGCTCGCGCGCCTCGCCGTAGGAGACATGCAGCCCCTCGGCGTCGATGCGCTCGTAGTTCACGCCGGCGCGCATCTCGACGGATTTCATCTGCAGGCCGGCGCGGTGGATCCAGCCGGTGGTCTTGCCGAGCCGCTTGCCCGGCTTCTCGCTCTTGCGCTGCAGAAGCGTGACCTGCCGCCGGGCGGGATGCGGCTGCGGGCCCTCGGGCGCGAGGCCCGAGCGCGCGGCGGCGGTGTCGGTCACACCCCATTCGCGCATCCATTCGGGCAGGTCCTCGGTGGCGCTGTCCTCGGTCACCAGGAACTCCGAGACGTCGAAACCGATGCCGCCCGCGCCGACCACGGCGACCCGTTCGCCGACCGGCTTGCCGTGGCGCAACACGTCGACGTAGCCCAGCACGTTGGTGCCGTCCTGGCCCGGGATCCCGGGGTCGCGCGGGGTGACGCCGGTGGCGATCACCACCTCGTCGAAACCGTCCAGCATCTCGGCCGTGGCCTCGGTTCCGAGCCGCGTCTCGATCCCGCGCAGCTGGACCATATGGGCGAACCAGTCGACCAGGCCACGGAACTCCTCCTTGCCGGGGATGACCTTGGCCATGTTGAGCTGGCCGCCGATCTCCTCGGCGCGGTCGAAAAGCGTCACCGCATGGCCGCGCTCGGCGGCGGTCAGCGCCGCGGAAAGCCCGGCGGGGCCCGCGCCGACCACGGCGACGCGCTTCGCCGCGGGGGCGGCCTCGATCACGATCTCGGTCTCGAAGGCGGCGCGCGGGTTCACCAGGCAGGAGGAGACCTTGCCCTGGAAGGTGTGATCCAGGCAGGCCTGGTTGCAGGCGATGCAGGGCGCGATCTCGCGGGCGCGGCCCGAGGCGGCCTTCACCACGAAATCCTGATCGGCCAGCCAGGGCCGCGCCATGGAGACCATGTCGGCGCAACCCTCGGCCAGGACCTCCTCGGCGACCTCGGGAGTGTTGATCCGGTTCGAGGTGATCAGCGGCACCGAGACCTGGCCCATGAGCTTCTTGGTCACCCAGGCGAAGGCCGCGCGCGGCACCGAGGTGGCGATGGTCGGCACCCGGGCCTCGTGCCAGCCGATGCCGGTGTTGATGATCGTGGCGCCGGCGGCCTCGACCGCCTTGGCCAGTTGCACGACCTCTTCGTAGGTCGAGCCGTTGGGCACCAGGTCGATCATCGAGAGCCGGTAGATCAGGATGAAATCCGGCCCGACCGCCTCGCGCACCCGGCGCACCACCTCGACCGGCAGGCGCATGCGGTTCTCGTAGGCGCCGCCCCAGCGGTCCTCGCGGCGGTTGGTATGGGTGACCAGGAACTGGTTCAGGAAATAACCCTCGGAGCCCATGATCTCGACGCCGTCGTAACCCGCCTCGCGGGCGCGGACGGCGGAGGTCACGATGTCGGCGATCTGCTTCTCGATGCCCGCCTCGTCCAGCTCGTTCGGCGGGAAAGGCGAGATCGGCGATTTCACCGGCGAGGGCGCCACGCATTTCGGCCCGTAGGCATAGCGCCCCGCGTGCAGGATCTGCATGGCGATCTTGCCGCCGTCGCCATGCACCCGGTCGGTGATGACCCGGTGGTTGGCGATGTCCTCGGGGGTGAAGAGCCCCGCCGCGCCGGGGAAGACGCCGCCTTCCTCGTTCGGGGCCATGCCGCCGGTGACCATGAGCCCGGCCCCGCCGCGCGCGCGGGCGGCGTAGAACTCGGCCACGCGGTTCCAGTCGCCGCGTTCCTCGAGGTTGGTGTGCATCGAGCCCATCAGCACGCGGTTCTTCAGCGTGGTGAAGCCCAGGTCGAGCGGGGCGAGAAGATGGGGATAATCGGTCATGCTGGGCCTCCCTTGTCGCGGCGGAGTTCACATGACCGGGCGGAGCCTGTCAGCCCCAACGTGGCGTCACGGGCGAAGGCGCGCATCTGCGCCCCCTCGCCCGCAAGCAGTGTCAGCTTTTCATGCTGTCCCAGAAGCTCTTCACCGATTTGAAGAAGCTCTTGGATTCGGGGTTGTTGTCCTCGCTCATCTCCTCGAACTCGCGCAGAATCTCCTTCTGGCGCGAGGTGAGGTTGACCGGGGTCTCGACCGCCAGCTCGATGAACATGTCGCCCGAGCCGCCGCCGCGCAGCGCCGGCATGCCCTTGCCGCGCAGGCGCATCTGCCGGCCGGACTGCGAGCCGCCGGGGATCTTCACCCGGCTGCGGCCGCCGTCGATGGTCGGCACCTCGATGTCGCCGCCCAGGGCCGCCGTGGCCATGGAGACCGGCACGCGGCACTGCAGGTTCACCCCGTCGCGGTCGAAGATCGGATGGGCGGTGACCTCGATGAAGATATAGAGGTCGCCCGGCGGGCCGCCGCGCATCCCCGCCTCGCCTTCACCGGCGAGCCGGATGCGGGTGCCGGTCTCGACGCCCTTGGGGATGGTCACCGAGAGCGCGCGCTCCTTCTCGACGCGGCCGGCGCCGTGGCAGGTGCCGCAGGGGTTCTTGACCGTCTGGCCGAGCCCCGAACAGGTCGGGCAGCTGCGCTCCACCGTGAAGAAGCCCTGGGTCGCGCGGACCTTGCCCATGCCCGAGCAGGTCGGACAGGTGGTGGGCTCGGCGCCGCCCTCGGCGCCGGTGCCGCTGCAGGAGCCGCATTGCACCGAGGTCGGCACCTGGATCGACTTGTGCAGCCCCTGGAAGGCTTCCTCGAGCGTGATGCGCAGGTTGTAGCGCAGGTCCGCCCCGCGCGCCGCGCGGGCCCGGCCGCCGCGCGCGCCGCCCATGAAGTCGCCGAAGAGGTCGTCGAAGACATCCGAGAAGGCGCTGGCGAAATCGCCCTGGCCGCCGCCGAAGCCGCCGCCGGGCCGGCCGCCGCCGCCACCCATGCCGCCTTCGAAGGCCGCGTGGCCGAAGCGGTCGTAGGCGGCCTTTTTCTCGGCGTCCTTGAGGACGTCATAGGCCTCGTTGGCTTCCTTGAACTGCGACTCCGCCTCGGGATTGTCGGCGTTGCGGTCGGGGTGCAGCTCCTTCGCCTTGCGGCGGTAGGCTTTCTTGATCTCGTCCCCCGACGCATCCCGGGCCAGGCCGAGCACGTCGTAGTAATCGCGTTTGGACATACACGCCTCCTTCACGCGGTGTAAAACGCCAAGGGCCGGCCCGGCATCCGGACCGGCCCCCGATCATGCGTTTCGCACCGGGCTCAGCCCTGCTTCCGATCTTCGCCGAGATCCTCGAAATCGGCGTCGACGATGTCTTCATCGCTCGAGTTGCCGTTCTCGGAGCTGTCGGCCTCCGGGGTGCTGTCCTCGGAGCTTTCGGACTGCGCCTTGTAGATCGCCTCGCCCAGTTTCATCGAGGCCTCGGTCACGTTCTGGATGCCCGACTTGATCTTCTCGGCATCGTCGTTCTCGAGCTCGTCCTTGAGCGCGGCCACCGCCAGTTCGATCGCTTCCACGGTCGAGGGGTCGACCTTGTCGCCGTGTTCCTCGATCGACTTCTCGGTCGCGTGGATCAGGCTTTCCGCCTGGTTCCGCGCATCCACGAGGTCGCGGCGCTTCTTGTCCGCCTCGGCGTTCTCCTCGGCGTCCTTGACCATGTTGTTGATCTCGTCGTCCGAGAGGCCGCCCGAGGCCTGGATGGTGATCTTCTGCTCCTTGTTCGTGCCCTTGTCCTTCGCCGCAACGGAGACGATGCCGTTCGCGTCGATGTCGAAGGTCACCTCGATCTGGGGCATGCCGCGCGGTGCCGGCGGGATGTCCTCGAGGTTGAACTGGCCGAGCATCTTGTTGTCGGAGGCCATCTCGCGCTCGCCCTGGAAGACCCGGATGGTCACCGCACCCTGGTTGTCCTCGGCGGTCGAGAAGATCTGGCTCTTCTTCGTCGGAATCGTGGTGTTGCGGTCGATCAGACGGGTGAAGACACCACCCAGCGTCTCGATGCCGAGCGACAGCGGGGTCACGTCGAGCAGCACCACGTCCTTCACGTCACCCTGGAGCACGCCCGCCTGGATCGCGGCGCCCATGGCGACGACCTCGTCGGGGTTCACGCCCTTGTGGGGCTCCTTGCCGAAGAACTTGGTCACTTCCTCGAGCACCTTGGGCATCCGGGTCTGACCGCCGACGAGCACGACCTCGTCGATGTCATCGGTCGAGAGGCCCGCATCCTTCAGCGCCGCCTGGCAGGGCTTGATCGAGGCCTTGATCAGGTCGTTCACGAGGCTTTCCAGCTTCGCGCGGGTGAGCTTCATCACCATGTGCAGCGGCTGGCCGTTGGAGCCCATGGAGATGAACGGCTGGTTGATCTCGGTCTGGCTGGCCGAGCTGAGCTCGATCTTCGCCTTCTCGGCGGCTTCCTTCAGGCGCTGGAGCGCCATCTTATCCTGGGTGAGATCGACCTGGTTCTCTTTTTTGAACTCGTCGGCGAGGTAGTTGACGATCCGCATGTCGAAGTCTTCACCGCCGAGGAAGGTATCGCCGTTGGTGGACTTCACCTCGAAGAGGCCGTCGTCGATCTCGAGGATGGTGACGTCGAAGGTGCCGCCGCCGAGGTCGTAGACCGCGATGGTCTTGCTGTCCTTCTTGTCGAGGCCATAGGCCAGCGCCGCCGCGGTCGGCTCGTTGATGATGCGCAGCACCTCGAGGCCGGCGATCTTGCCGGCGTCCTTGGTGGCCTGGCGCTGCTGGTCGTTGAAATAGGCCGGGACGGTGATGACCGCCTGGTCGACCTCTTCGCCGAGGTAGCTCTCGGCGGTTTCCTTCATCTTCTGCAGGATGAAGGCCGAGATCTGCGAGGGCGAATACTTGTCGCCGCGGGCCTCGACCCAGGCGTCGCCGTTGCCGCCGTCGATGATCTCGTACGGCATGTTCTTCTTGTCCTTGGCGAGGTCCGAATCGTCGAACCGGCGCCCGACGAGGCGCTTCACGCCGAAGATCGTGTTCTCGGGGTTCGTCACCGCCTGGCGCTTGGCCGGCTGGCCGACGAGCCGCTCGTCTTCGGTGAAGGCGACGATGGACGGGGTCGTCCGCGCGCCCTCGGCATTCTCGATCACCCTCGACTGGCTGCCATCCATGATGGCGACGCAGGAGTTGGTGGTCCCGAGGTCGATGCCGATCACTTTACCCATGATTTCGATCCCTTCTTCAATTCAAGGCGATAACCCGAGGCGAAGGCCCGTTGTGGCACCCCGCGCCCCGATAGCGGTCGCTGACCCGGGGCGTCACCGCCCCCGATCACGCGGTCGTGCGGTATATAAGAAGGGGGTTTTGGGCCTGCAAGCGGGCGGGGGCGCAAAGTTTCCCGTCCTGGGGCTCGCCGGGCTATGTCCGGGGAAAGGGCGGGCCATGGCCGCCAGGGGCGGTTTTCAATCGCCGCCCGAGGCGCGAGACTGCCCGCCATGAGCGATCCCCGGCCCGCGCCCCTGATGCTGCGCGGCATGTCCGTCTACCCCGGTTTCCTCGACCGCGCGGCCCAGGAGCTGCTGGTCGAGCGGCTCCGCGACTGCCTGCGCGCCGCGCCGCTCGTGCGGCCGGTGACCCCGCGCGGGCGGCAGATGTCGGTCGCCATGTCCGCCGCCGGGCGCTTCGGCTGGGTCACCGATAGGCAGGGCTACCGCTACGAGCCGCGCCACCCGGACGGCCAGCCCTGGCCGCCGATCCCCGAGGAGGTGCTCGCGGTCTGGGAGGCGGTCTCGGGCAGCGCGCGGGCCCCGGAGTGCTGCCTGATCAACTGGTATGGCGAGGGCGCGAAGATGGGCCTGCACCAGGACCGGGACGAGGCCGATTTCTCCCAGCCGGTGGTCTCGATCTCGCTCGGCGACGCGGCGCTTTTTCGGATCGGCAACGAGACCCGCGGCGGGAAGACCGAGTCGCTGTGGCTGAACTCCGGCGATGTGACCGTGATGGGCGGCGAAGCGCGGCTGCGCTACCACGGGGTGGACCGGGTGAAGCCGGGCTCCTCTACGCTCCTGCCGAAGGGCGGGCGGATCAACCTGACGCTGCGGGTGGTGACGTGAGGGGGGCTTTGGTGGGGTCTGAGGCGGCGGCGGGCTGGTTTCCCTAGGGCCGCACCGACCCAGCTTCACGACGTCGCGCCGATCTGACCCCGCCCAGCCGCTCAACCTACCGCCACTCCGACGAGCCGCTCAAACTTCCCTCTCTGCAAAGCGACGGCAACCTGCCCCGCACCCCGCAAAGCCGCATCGACAGCCCCCATTTCGCACCCACCACCCTCTCACCCCGCCCAAACAGAGGGCGCGCGCCGGACCGGGGGCCGGCGCTGCCGACCTCTGAGCGAGGCGCTTAATGGCAGCAAGGTCAGGGCTAGGGATGAAGTGCGCGCACCACCCACAAGAGCGCCGGCCCAAGGGGCCGGTCCGGCGCGCGCCCGGCACCTTCGGTGCTATTCGGGCGCAAGTGGGCAAATACCATTCTTCGGGAGAAGATCCACGGCCTGAGCTATGTTCGACTCGGGCCCAACCCCGTCAGCCCCCTCACCGCCGCGCACTCCAGGACACCGAGATCCGCCGCCGCGTGTAGAACTCCAGCATCAGCCCGATCATCAGGAGCGTCACGATCACCCAGAGCGGGTACGAGATCGAGGAGTTGCGCGGCCAGTAGTTCAGGAAGGCAAAGCCCCGGGCCTGGTCGATGGCGTGGAACAGCGGGTTCCAGGAAAACATCGCCAGCATCTTGGGCGTCAGCATGTTGGCCGCGAACATCTTGCCCGAGGCGATCATGTTGGCGCGCGAATAGACCGTGGTCAGGATCCCGATCGGCGTCGGCGCCCAGGGCGCCAGCGCCATGAAGACCATCCCGATCACCGCCCCCGAGGCCCAGGCGATCAGCAGCATCCCGTAGGCGCCGAGCGGATCGTGGATCGAGGCCAGCGCGCCGGGTTCGACCAGCGCGTCGTAGACGAAGAGGATCGCCATCAGCGACAGCGTCTGGATGTAGAGCGTCGAGAGCATCGCCGAGAGGATCGTCACCGCGGTGTTCATCGGCGCGTGCTGCATCATCGGGCCCAGCGCGTTGCCCGCCGCCTTCACCGCGCTCATGGTCTTGATATGCGTCATGTAGAGGAAGACGCCGGACATGATGAAGATCAGGTAGTCGCCGCGGATCGGCGAGGCCTTCATGCCTAAGAGCCGGAACATGAAATAGAAGGCCAGCGTGAAGATCACCGCCTGCAGCATGTTGGTGACCACGGCGAGGATGGCGTTGTTGTGGCCCTGCCGCACGCTGCGCACCGCGTTGTGGAACACCAGCTCGGCGATCTGGACCGCGCCGGCGGTGCGGCTGCGCGCTTGGATCTTGTCGAACATGGGGCCTGCCTTGCCTCCTCAAACCGGGCTGAGACGCTTGCCCGGCCCGGCGCGGGCAAGCATAAGGTCCGGGCGATTTCAAATCAATGAACGCGGGAATTGTGCCGCGGGAAAGGCGAGAGTTTGAATTATTCCGAACTGACCCAGGTGATGCGGCGCCTCGCGCTCGAGGCCGGCGAAAAGATCATGCAGATCTACGAGTCCGATGACTTCGACGTGAAGACCAAGGCCGACGCCAGCCCCGTGACCGAGGCCGACGAGGCCGCCGACGCGCTGATCTCGGCAGGTCTGACCGAGGCCTTCCCCGATGTCGCCCTGGTCACCGAGGAGCAATCGGCCAGCCACGACCAGGAGGTCTCGACCTTCCTGATCGTCGACCCGCTCGACGGCACCAAGGAATTCGTCAACCGCCGCGGCGATTTCACCGTGAACATCGCTTATGTCGAGAACGGCCTGCCGGTGCGCGGCGTGGTCTATGCGCCGGCCCGCAAGCGCATGTTCTACACCGACAGCGTCGGCAACAGCGTCGAGGAAGAGGGCCCCTTCGACCACGAGACCCCGGGCACCACCCGGCCGCTCAAGGTCTCGGAGCCCGACAACGAGGCGCTCATGGTGGTGGCCTCGAAGTCCCACCGCGACGCGGCGACCGATGACTACATCGGCCTCTACAGCGTGAAGGATTCGCGCTCGGCCGGCTCCTCGCTGAAGTTCTGCCTGGTGGCGACCGGCGAGGCGGACCTCTATCCCCGCCTCGGGCGCACCATGGAATGGGACACCGCCGCCGGCCAGGCGGTGCTCGCGGGCGCCGGCGGCCGGGTGGTGCGCTTCGACGACCACACGCCGCTGACCTACGGCAAGCCGGGCTTCGCCAACCCCTTCTTCATCGCCTATGCGCCCGGGGTCGACCTGAAGGAGGGCTGAGCCATGGCCGCCCTGCCCGTCAGCGTGATCGTGGTGAGCCGGGGCCGCCCCGAGGCCCTGGCGCGCTGCCTCACGGGGCTCGCGCAGCTCGACTACCCAGCCCTCGAGGTGGTGGTCGTGGCCTGCCCGGCGGGCCTCCGCGCGGTCGAGGCCCATGCCAAGGCCGCCGAGGTCAAGGGCCTGGAATACGACCAGCCCAACATCTCGGCGGCGCGCAACCGCGGCATCGCCGCCGCGGCGGGCGAGATCCTGGGCTTCATCGACGATGACGCGGTGCCCGAACCCTCCTGGCTGACGCATCTGGTGGCGCCCTTCGGCGACCTCGAGGTGGCGGCGGCGGGCGGCTACGTGATCGGGCGCAACGGCATCTCGCTGCAATGGGGCGCGGCGACGGTGGACGGCGCGGGCCGCCGGCATCCGCTGCGGCTCGCCGACGAGGCGCCCGTGGTCCTGGCCCCGCGCGAAGGCCGGGCGATCAAGACCGAGGGCACCAACATGGCGCTCCGCCGCGACCTGCTCGCGGTCATGGGCGGCTTCGACCATGCCTTCCGCTTCTACCTCGACGAGACCGACCTGAACCTGCGGCTCGCCGCCGAGGACCGGGCGACGGCGCTGGTGCCGCGGGCGCTGGTGCATCACGGCATGGCGGAAAGCCCGCGCCGCCGCGCCGACCGTACGCCGCGCGACCTGACCGAGATCGGCGCCTCGACCATGGTCTTCCTGCGCAAGCACCTGCCCGAAGCCAAACATGCCGTGGCGCTCGAGCGCTTGCGGGTCGAGCAGCGCCAGCGGCTCCTCCGGTCGATGCAGGCCGGCGCGCTCGATCCGGGCGATGTCTGGGCGCTGATGCGCGGGCTCGAACGCGGCATCCGCGAAGGTGCGACCCGCGAAATCCCGCATCTGCGCCCCTTGCCGCGCGCCAGCGCCGGCTTCCTGCCTTTCACCGCCCGCCCCGGCGCGCCGCACCGGCTTTTTGCCGGGCGCCCCTGGCAGCGCCGCGCCCGCGAGGCCGAGGCCCGCCGGGCCCTCACCGAGGGCGCGACGGCGACGGTGCTCACCCTCAGCCCGACCGCGCTTTATCACCGGATGCGCTTCGGCGCGGACGGGATCTGGCGGCAGAGCGGCGGGCTTTTCGGCCGCGCCCGGCGCGACGAGCCGCGCTTTCGCTGGACGCGCTTTGCCACCCGCGTGGGCACACTGCGCGCGGCGCTCGCAACCCGCCGCAACCTGTGAGAGGTTTTCCGCGCGCGGGCGCCGTTCCTAGCTGCAATGCGCCTGCAGCCTGTCTAGAGTATCGGTGAATTTGTTCAGGAGCCTTTCATGAAGAACCGCGTTACCAAGGCCATTTTTCCCGTCGCCGGCCTCGGCACCCGCTTCCTGCCGGCCACCAAATCCGTTCCCAAGGAAATCATGACCCTCGTCGACCGCCCGTTGGTGCAATACGCCATCGACGAGGCACGCGCGGCGGGGATCAAGGAGTTCATCTTCATCACCTCGCGCGGCAAGGGCGCGCTCGAGGATTACTTCGACGCCGCTCCGCAGCTCGAGCAGGAGCTCGAGGCCAAGGGCAAGGACGAACTCCTGAAGATCCTGCAGGCCACCAACATGGAGTCGGGCGAGATCGCCTATACCCGCCAGCACAAGGCGCTTGGCCTCGGCCACGCGGTCTGGTGCGCGCGCAAGCTGATCGGCGACGAGCCCTTTGCGGTCATGCTGCCCGACGACGTGATCGCGGCCAAGACCCCCTGCCTGCAGCAGATGGTCGAGGCCTATGCCGAGACCGGCGGCAACATGGTCGCCGCCATGGAGGTGCCCGAGGAGAAGACCGGCGCCTACGGCATCCTCGACGCCGACCGGGGCGACAGCCCGCTGGTCTCGGTGCGCGGCATGATCGAGAAGCCGAAGCCCGCCGAGGCGCCCTCGAACCTCGCGGTGATCGGGCGCTACATCCTGACCCCCAAGGTGCTCGACAATCTCAACGAGCTGGGCTCCGGCGCGGGCGGGGAGATCCAGCTCACCGACGCCATCGCGCAAGAGATCGACGGCGAGGGCGTGCACGGGCTCTGCTTCGAGGGCCAGCGCTACGACTGCGGCTCGAAGGCGGGCTTCCTGCAGGCCACGGTGGCCTTCGGTCTCAGCCGTCCCGACCTCAAGGACGACCTGAAGGGCTTCCTCGACGGGATGGTCGCCGACGGCAAGATCGGCTGATCCATGGGTGAGACGGTTCTTGTCACCGGCGGCGCGGGCTACATCGGCAGCCACGCCTGCAAGGCGCTCGCGCGGGCCGGCCATACCCCGGTGACCTTCGACAATTTCGCCACCGGCTGGCGCGACGCGGTGCAGTTCGGGCCGCTGGCCGAGGGCGACCTTCTCGACCGGGCCAGCCTCGACCGCGCCTTCGAGACGCATCGCCCGAGCGCGGTCCTGCATTTCGCCGCCCTCAGCCTTGTCGGCGAGGCGATGCAGGAGCCGGGGCGCTACTGGCGCACCAACACGCTGGGCGCGCTCAACCTGCTCGAGGCCATGGTCGACCACGGCTGCCGCAACATCGTCTTCTCCTCGACCTGCGCCACCTACGGCGAGCATGACAACGTCGTGCTGGACGAGGAGACCCCGCAGGAGCCGCTCAACGCCTACGGCAAGTCGAAGCGCGCGATCGAGGACATGCTGGGCGATTTCGAGGCCGCGCATGGGCTGCGCTCGGTGATCTTCCGCTACTTCAACGTCGCCGGCGCCGACCCCGAGGGCGAGATCGGAGAGCACCACCGCCCCGAGACCCACCTCGTGCCGGTCATGCTCGAGGCGATCGAGGGCAAGCGCCCGGCGCTGACCATCCATGGCACCGATTACGACACGCCCGACGGCACCTGCATCCGCGACTACGTTCATGTCTCGGACCTGGTGGACGCGCATCTCCTGGGGCTCGACTGGCTTCTCGAGGGACGCGGCAGCCGGGTCTTCAACCTCGGCACCGGCTCGGGCTTCTCGGTCCGCGAGGTCGTCGAGGCCTCCCGCGCGGTGACCAACCGCGAGGTGCCGATGACCGAGGGCCCGCGCCGCGCGGGCGATGCGACCAAGCTTGTCTCGGGCTCGCGCCGCGCGGGCGAGGAGCTGGGCTGGTCCCCGCGGCGCTCCACCCTGACCCGGATGATCGAAGATGCCTGGCGCTGGCAGCAACACGGCCGCTACACGCGCTGAGCCCCCGGCCCGGTGCCTCGACCTCACGCGGCTGACCAGTCGCGCGGGGCGGCAGATGACCGGCGTGGACCGGGTCGAACGGGCCTATCTCGATCACCTCCTGGCCGCTCCCGTGCCGCTGTTCGGGCTGGTGCGGACGGCGCTGGGGTATCTGCTTCTGGACGAGGCCGGCTGCCGGGCCTTCGCGGCGCGGCTTGATGCGCCACCCGAGGCCCAGCCCGGCCTTCTGGCCCGGCTTGCCCGGCGCGGCGATCCGGCCCGCGCGGCGGCGGAGGAGGCGCATCGCGCCTTGGCCCTCGACCGCGCGCGGAAAGGCGCGCTTGGCCCCATGCTGGCGCGGCATCTGCCCGCGGGCAGCGCCTATCTGAACGTCGGGCACAGCAATCTCACGGCGGCGACCGTCGCGGGGCTGCGCGCGGTGCCGCGCTTGAGCATTGCCGTGATGATCCACGACACGATTCCGCTCGACCTGCCGGAGATGCAGCGCGAAGGCACCGTGCCGCGCTTCCGCGCGCTCCTCGACCGGGCCTGCGCCGAGGCGGATCTGCTGATCGCCAATTCTCGCGCCACCGCCGAGGACATCGCGCGCCTCACCGGGCGGCGCGAGAACGTGGTGACGGCGCCCCTCGGCGTCGCCGTGCCGCGCCCGGGGCAGGCGCCCGAGGGGCCCTGGACCGCACGGCCCTATTTCGTGGCGCTCGGCACCATCGAGCCGCGCAAGAACCATGGCTTCCTGCTCGACCTTTGGGCGCGACTGACCGAGGAGCTTGGCCCCAAGGCGCCGCACCTCCTGATCCTGGGCGCGCGCGGCTGGCGGAACGCCGAGGTCTTCGCCCGGCTCGACGCCCGCCCGGCGCATGTGCACGAGCTGGGTGCCCTGCCCGACGCTGCGGTCGCGGCGCTTCTGGCCGAAAGCCGCGGGCTGCTCTTCCCCTCGCTCGCCGAGGGCTACGGGCTGCCCCCCGCCGAGGCCGCGGCCCTGGGGGTGCCGGTTCTCTGCAACAGCCTGCCGGTGCTGCGCGAGGTCCTGGGCGACAAGGCCGTTTACGCAGATGTGGCAGAGGGTTATCTTTGGCACGACAAGATAATGCGGCTGGCCCAAGGGGCCGCGACGCGGAACGGCGACCGGGATGACCGGCCGGGGGCCTGGCGCCCGCCCGGCTGGGACGACCATTTCAGGATCGTCTTAACCCACGTCTGATAGCCGCCGATAAGCGGACGGTAAGGCCGTCACGAGGCACGAGACATAGGGCGAGGCAGCAGGTGGGCGTCTGGCAATCATACCGGCTGAGGCTGCAGCGACGGCGCTGGCGCATCCGCGCCTTCCGCAAGCGCCGCGATCTGCGCGCCATCGCCAACCGGACCGACCGGATCAACCCCTCGGACATCCTGCTGTTCTCGACCCAGCGCAACGAGGCGCTGCGGCTGCCGTATTTCCTGAAATACTACCGCGAGATGGGCGTCGATCACTTCCTGATCGTGGACAACGATTCCACCGACGGCTCGCTCGACTACCTCGCCGATCAGCCCGATGTCTCGGTCTGGACCACGCCCAAGAGCTACAAGCGCGCGCGCTTCGGGGTGGACTGGCTGAACTGGCTACAGATGAAACACGGGCACGGCCATTGGTGCCTGGTGGTCGATCCCGACGAGCTGTTTCTGTACCCCTTCTGCGACACCCGGCCGATCCGGGCGCTGACCGACTGGCTCGACGCCTCCTCGATCAAGTCCTTCGGGGCGATGCTTCTCGACATGTATCCCAAGGGCCGGATCGACGCCGAACCCTATGCGCCCGGGCAGGACCCGCTCGAGATCGCCTCCTGGTTCGACGCGGGCAACTACGCGATCACCCGCAACCCCAAGTTCGGCAACCTCTGGATCCAGGGCGGGCCGCGGGCGCGGATGTTCTTCACCGAAGAGCCCGCCCGGGCGCCGGCGCTCAACAAGATCCCGCTGGTCAAATGGGACCGGCGCTATGCCTATGTCAGCTCGACCCACAACCTGCTGCCGCGCGGGCTGAACCTCGTCTACGACGAATGGGGCGGGGAAAAGGCCTCGGGGATCCTGCTGCACACCAAGTTCCTCGACACCTTCTCGGCCAAGGCCGAGGAGGAGCTGGACCGCCGCCAGCACTACGGCGGCTCGAAGGAATACCTCGCCTATGCGGACGGGCTGAAGGACAACCCCGACCTCTGGTGCAAGTGGAGCGAGAAATACATCAACTGGCGCCAACTCGAGATCCTGGGCCTCATGTCCAAGGGCAACTGGGCATGAGCGTCGGCATCGTCATGCTGGTGCACACCGCGCTGGGGCGCGCCGAACAGGTGGCGCGGCACTGGACGCGGGCGGGCTGCCCTGTGGTCATCCATGTCGACCGCAAGGTGCCGCAGCGCGCCTTCGCCGCCTTCCGCGAGGCCCTGGCCGACGACGGGTTGATCCGCTTCTCGCGCCGGCACACCTGCAACTGGGGCAGCTGGGCGCTGGTCCGCGCCAGCCAGGACGCGAGCGAGCTGATGCTCTCGGCGCATCCCGAGGTGCGCCATGTCTACCTGGCCTCGGGCTCCTGCCTGCCGCTGCGCCCGGTCGAGGAGCTGATCGCCTATCTCGAGGAGCGCCCGCGCACCGATTTCATCGAAAGCGCCACCACCGCCGATGTGCCCTGGACCGTCGGCGGCCTCGACGAAGAGCGCTTCACCATGCATTTCCCCTTTTCCTGGCGGCGGCAGCGGTATCTCTTCGACCGTTTCGTCGAGCTGCAGCGCGCGGTGGGCTACCGCCGCCGCATCCCCGAGGGCCTCACCCCGCATATGGGCAGCCAGTGGTGGTGCCTGACCCGGCAGACGCTCTCGGCGATCCTGCAGGACCCGCGCCGCGCCGCGCATGACCGCTACTTCCGCTCGGTCTGGATCCCCGACGAAAGCTACTTCCAGACCCTCGCGCGGCTTTATTCGACCAATATCGAAAGCCGCTCGCTGACGCTGTCGAAGTTCGATTTCCAGGGCAAGCCGCATATCTTCTACGACGATCACCTGCAGCTCCTGCGGCGCTCGGATTGTTTCGTCGCGCGGAAGATCTGGCCGCATGCGGAGCGGCTCTACCAGGTCTTCCTGGGCGAAGGCGCGCGCGGGGCCAGCGCCACCGAGCCCAACCCCGGCAAAATCGACCGCATCTTCGCCAAGGCGGTGGAGCGGCGGACCCGCGGGCGGGCCGGCCTCTACATGCAGTCGCGCTTTCCCAACCACGGCTGGGAGAACGGCCGCACGGCGGGGAAATACTCGGTCTTCCAGGGCTTCACCGAGCTGTTCCAGGACTTCGAGCCCTGGCTCGCGCGGGCGACGGGCGCGCAGGTGCACGGCCATCTCTACGCGCCCGAGCGCGCCGAGTTCGTCAACGGTCAGCGCATCCTGAACGGCGCGCTTGCCGACAGCGCGGCGCTGCGCGACTACAACCCGCGCGCCTTCCTCACCAACCTGGTCTGGAACACCCGCGGCGAGCGGCAGTGCTTTCAATACGGCCCGCATGACAACCCCAAGATCAACTGGCATTTCGCCCAGGACCCCAATGCCCAGATCTCGGTGATCTCGGGCGCCTGGGCGGTGCCGCTCTTCCAGTCGAACCGGGATTTCGCCGACCTGCGGACCGAGGCGGCGGCGCTCCAGAAGATCGAGGCCAAGATGCTGGACGAGCTGCGCTCGCCCGACGCCAAGGCGCGGATCCGCATCTGGACCATGGCCGAGTTCATCGAGGCCCCGATGGAGCCTCTGCAGATCATCATCGACGAGATCGGCCAGCGCGCCACCCGGCGGCTGGCCGAGGCGCCCCGGCTCGCCGATCTGAGCGGCTTCGGGCAGTTCCTGCAGAACCTCAAGAACCAGGGGATGCACCCCTACCTGATGGGGGATTTCCCCGTCGATCCCGCCCCGCGCCACGGCCAGCGGCCGGCGCGCAAGCCCTACCTGGTCAGGAAGTAGCCCCGCGATGCCCGCCGCCTTCGACTATTTCGTCGTCTTCGCCGAGATGCGCACCGGGTCGAATTTCCTCGAGACCAACCTGAACGCCCTGCCCTCGGTCACCTGCCACGGAGAGGCCTTCAACCCGCATTTCATCGGCTATCCCAACTCCGAGGACATCCTCGGCATCACCCGCCCCGAGCGCGACGCCAAGCCCGAGCGGCTGCTGGCGCAGATCCGCAAGGCGACCCAGGGGCTGGGCGGTTTCCGCTACTTCCACGACCACGACCCGCGCGTGCTGACGCCGCTTCTGGAGGACCCGCGCTGCGCCAAGATCGTGCTGACGCGCAACCCGGTCGACTCCTACGTGAGCTGGAAGATCGCCCAGCAGACGGGCCAGTGGAAGCTGACCAACGTCCGCCGCCGCCGCGAGGAGAAGGCCCGTTTCGACCCGCGCGAGTTCGAGGCGCATCTCGCCGCCCAGCAGGGCTTCCAGGTGCGGCTTCTGAACGCGCTGCAGCGCTCGGGGCAGACGGCGTTCTATATCGCTTATGAAGACCTGCAGGACCTCGAGGTGATGAACGGCCTCGCGGCCTGGCTCGGGGTGCCCGAGCGGCTCGAGGCGCTGGACCGCTCGCTCAAGGTGCAGAACCCCAAGCCGCTCTCCGAGAAGGTCGAGAACTACGCCGAGATGGAGCAGGCGCTGGTGCGGCTCGACGGGTTCAACCTCGCGCGGACGCCGAACTTCGAGCCCCGGCGCGGCCCGCTGGTGCCGAGTTATGTGGCCGCGGCGCGCGCGGATCTTCTGTACATGCCGATCCGCTCAGGGCCCGAGGCGGCGGTCACGGCCTGGCTCGCCGCGCTCGACGGCGTCGACGAAGACGCGCTGGTCACCAAGTTCAGCCAGAACACGCTCCGGCACTGGAAGCGCGCGCGCCCCGGCCACCGCAGCTTCACGGTGATCCGCCACCCGCTGGCCCGCGCCCATGACGCCTTCTGCACGAAGATCCTGGCGACCGGGCCGGGCAGTTTCGGCAAGATCCGCGCCCATCTGGTCAAGACCTACGGGCTGCCGCTGAAGGAGGATCCCGCCGACTACAGCCTTGAGGATCACCGCGAGGCCTTCACCGGCTTCCTGCGCTTCTGCAAGGCGAACCTCGCGGGGCAGACGCCGATCCGCACCGACGGCCATTGGGCGAGCCAGTCGCAGACGCTCCTGGGCATGGCCGAGTTCACCTTTCCCGACATGGT
The DNA here is from genome assembly GCF_021272185.1 of Roseivivax sp. GX 12232. Taxonomy (GTDB): domain Bacteria; phylum Pseudomonadota; class Alphaproteobacteria; order Rhodobacterales; family Rhodobacteraceae; genus Roseivivax. The sequence continues at coordinate 111,176 of NZ_JAJSEC010000004.1, read as the reverse complement.
GATCCGCGAAGAGGAGATGGCCGCCTATCTGCCCGCCCTGGCGCTGCAGGTCGGCTGCCCGGCCGCGCCCGACCCCGAGCCGCGGCCGACGCAGGCGCCTTTCGGGCTGGCGCAGGTCTATGACGACACGCTCGAGGCCCTGGCCCAGGAGGCCTATGCCCGCGACTACACGATGTTCGGGTTTTCGGACTGGGGTTGAGGCGCGGGCGGTGGGGCGCTGCCTAGAAGTGCATCGTCGCCGCCTGCGCTGCAACGCATCAGAAGCATCACCATCGCCTGCGGGGCACTCCGCTCAAAAGCAGCGCCGTCGCGAGCACGACAGCGGTCAAAAGCCGCGTCACGTCCCACACGGACACCGCCTCTAGAGCAGCACCCGGCCCCCAGCCCCCCAGAAAAGCATCGCCCCGGCCAGCATCTCGCGTGGCCGGGGCGATCTGTCTCTAAGGTTGCGGCTTTCAGGCCGCCTGCACCGACTGCGCCTCGGTCAGGATGGTGTAAAGCTTGCCGGCGTCGGGATTGGCGCGCAGCTTGCCGCAGAAGGCCGCGTCGCGCAGCGTGCGGCTGACCAGCGCCAGGGCCTTGAGGTGTTCGACCCCCGCGTCCTCGGGCGCGAAGAGCCCGAAAACCACGTCGACCGGCTGACGGTCGACCGCGTCGAAATCCACCGGCTTCTCGAGCAGCAGGAAGACACCCTTGACCTCGTGGATGCCCGGCAGCCGGGCATGCGGCAGCGCGACGCCATGGCCGACGCCGGTGCAGCCCAGGCTTTCGCGCTCCATCAGCGCCTCGACCACCTGCGGCGCGGCGATGCCATAGGCGCTTTCGACAACATCGGCGAGGTCGTGCATGACGCGCTTCTTGCTGGACGAAGCACCCATAACCTTCACCGCCTGCGGCACGAGGAGATCAACGAATTTCATCTGTCTGACTTTTCTGCTCAGGCGGCCTGCCGCCCTGGGAGTGAACCTGGTTCTGTCGCCTTACGGATCGATCCAGCCGATGTTTCCGTCATCCCGGCGATACACAACGTTAACACCATCTTTTTTGTCGTTCCGAAACACCAGCACGGGCGCCCCGGCCAGTTCCATCTGCATGACCGCCTCTCCGACCGAGAGCGACGGGATCTTGGTCTCCATCTCGGCGACGATGATCGGTTGGAGCGAGTCGGGCTCCGCGCTCTCCTCTGCCGTGTCTTCGTTGCCGGCGAGGATATACGAGGACGCCCCGATGAGTTCAACCGGGCTCGTGCGTTCCTTGTGGTGGTCCTTCAGCCGGCGCTTGTAGCGGCGCAACTGCTTGTCCATCTTCTCGGTCGCGGCGTCGAAGGAGGCGTAGATCTCGGTGGCGCGGCCCTTGGCCGTGCAGGTCAGCCCGGTCGAAAGGTGCACGGTCGCCTCGCAGATGTACTCGTGCGCCGCCTTCGAAAACACCACCTGAGCATCCGTCGGCCGACCGGCATATTTTTCCACCGTCACGCCAAGCTCGGTCTGAACGTGGCTTTGCAGGGCGGCACCGATGTCGATCTGTTTTCCGGAAATCTGGTAGCGCATGGAGTCGTGTCCTTCTGGTTATTGGCTCGGTCCCCCCTCGGCAGGGCGCCGGGGGCTAGGTCGCGGGTGACGGACGGGCCGGACGTTGACGCGGTGCCGACAGCTTGTGGTCGACCGTCCCTGTTACAGGGGCCCTTCGGTCTGTTGTGGCGAAGGTGCACGGCGTCATGGCCCCATTTGAGGCTTTCTTCGACCGCTCTGTCAAATGAAACCGGAGCTTGACGGACGGGCCGCGCTGGGCTCAGCCGATGCGGAAGGAATCGCCCAGATAGACCCTGCGGACGTTCTCGTTGCGGACCACCTCGTCGGGCGAGCCGGACATCAGCACCTGGCCGTCGTGCAGGATATAGGCGCGGTCCACGATCTCGAGGGTTTCGCGCACGTTGTGATCGGTGATCAGCACCCCGATGCCGCGGGTCTTGAGGTCCGCGACCAGGTGCCGGATGTCGCCGACGCTGATCGGATCGACGCCCGCGAAGGGCTCGTCGAGCAGCAGATACTTCGGATCGGCGGCCAGGCAGCGGGCGATCTCGACCCGGCGCCGCTCACCCCCCGAAAGCGCCAGCGCCGGGGCGCGGCGCAGGTGTTCGATGGAGAACTCGGCCAGAAGATCCTCGAGCCGCTCGCGCCGCCGCGAGTGATCCTTGAGCGAGATTTCCAGGATGGCCAGGATGTTGTCCTCGACCGACATGCCCCGGAAGATCGACATCTCCTGCGGCAGATAGCCGATTCCCATCCGTGCGCGGCGATACATCGGCAGGTAGGTGGCGTCCTGGCCGTCGATGGTGACCTGCCCGCCCTCGGGGTTCACAAGCCCGGCGATGGCGTAGAAGGTCGTGGTCTTGCCCGAGCCGTTCGGCCCGAGAAGCGCGACCACCTCGCCCCGGTTCAGCGACATCGAGACGTCGCGGATCACCACGCGCTTCTTGTAGCTCTTGCGCAGATGCGCGACCGAGAGGCCCGCCTGCCCCTCCGCGACGCTCAGCTCGGGTCGCGCCATGCTATTGCGCCCCCGCCTGGCCGCCACCTTCGCCGGTGGTGTCCTCTTCGGGCTGGAAGACGGTGCGCACGCGGCCGTCCATCTGGGCGGTGCCGTCGTCGAGATTGACCACCATGCGTTCGGAGGTCAGCGCGTTCTCGCCCTGGGTCAGAAGCACGTTGCCGACCATGACCACGGTACCCTGGGCGACGTTGTAATCGGCGCGCTCGGCCTCGGCGGCCTCTTCGCCGGAAACCAGGGTCACCCCGCCGGTCGCCTCGAGCCGTTCGATCTGGCTGGCGCCCTCGGTATAGACCACCAGGACGCGCGGCGCGGCCAGCCGCATGTCGCCCTGCCCGATCACCACGTTGCCGGTGTAGACGGCGGTGCCGCTCGACTGGTCGACGGAAAGCTGGTCGGCGCTGACCTCGACGGGCAGGGAGCTGTCCTGCCGCATGGTTCCGAAGGCCACCTCGGCGCCCTGTCCGAGGGCCGGCAGCGGCAGGATGCAGGCCAGGAGGGCCAGGGCTCGGAACATCACCATCGGGTCGCACTCATTCCTGTTGTTGCGGCTCGTATACCATCCGAACGCCGTCGGTGAAAAGCAGTTGCACATCCCCCTCTTCGGCCTCCGGGCTCTCGGCCGGGGTGATCCGCATCCGCCCCGCGGTGAGCCGTCCGGCGGGGCCGTCGGCCTCGACCCGGCCGCCGCTTTCGATCTCCACCCGGTTCATCGCCGAGGTCAGGCTGTCGGTGCGCATGACGTAGCCCGCGGAGCTGTCGATGACCACGCCGCCGGTCAATTTCGCCGCGCCCGCGCCGTTGTCCATGCTGGCCGAGGGCGCCGAGAGGTCGATCCGGCTGCCGTCGGGAAAGGCCAGCGTGGCGTCGAACATATCGGCCAGGATGCCGTTTGGTCCCGCCGGGTCGGGCCGGGCCGCTGCGGCGCGCATGGTGACCTCGGCGCCGTTCTCGGCGACGCCGGTATAGACCGCGCCGCTGGCCGATTGCGACTCGCGGTCCTTCAGGCTTTCAGCCGTGGAGACCGGCAGGTTCCGGGTCGGGTCGGTGTCTCGCGAAAACAGGAAGAGCGTCGACAGCAGCCCGAGCGCGATCAGCGGCAGAAGAACCTTCAGCCCCGCCACGACCTGCGAATAGGTGCCCTGCCCGCGCGCCATGGCCGTCAGGAATGCGCGAAGATGTCGGTCTCGGGCCAGCCCTCGAGATCGAGCCGCGCGCGCATCGGCAGGAAGTCGAAACAGGCCTGGGCGATCTCGCTCCGGCCCTCGCGTTCGAGCATCTCGTTCAGCTTGTCGCGCAGCTGGTGCAGGTAGAGGACATCCGAGGCGGCGTATTCCTGCTGCGCCGCGCTCAGGCTCTCCGAACCCCAGTCCGAGCTTTGCTGCTGCTTGGAGATGTCGATGCCCAGAAGCTCCTGCAGGAGCGCCTTCAGCCCGTGCCGGTCGGTATAGGTGCGCACCAGCCGCGAGGCGATCTTGGTGCAATAGACCGGCGCGGCGAGCGCCCCGAAGGTATGCTGCATTGCGGCGATGTCGAAGCGGCCGAAGTGGAAGAGCTTCAGCACCTCGGGGTCGGTCAGCAGCCGCTCGAGGTTGGGCGCGCGGGTCTGGCCCTTGGCGACCTGCACCAGGTGCGCGTCGCCGTCGCCGCCCGAAAGCTGCACCACACAGAGCCGGTCGCGATGCGGGTTGAGTCCCATGGTCTCGCAGTCGATGGCGACCTCGCGGCCGAGGTCGAGCCCGTCGGGCAGATCGCCCTGGTAGAGATGAATGGCCATGCACCCTCCGATATCGTCGCGTCGGGCGGGAGATAGAGCCGCAAGGGGGCCGGCGCAACTCCTCGCCATGTAAGCCCTCGGCGGGCGCGCGGCGAATCAAATCAATTGTGGCAGGGCCTGCGCGAACAATGTCTCCGATAGGCGAGGATTGGTGCCGCGCGGCGCAGAGTGGGCAAATCCTTCCACGGCACGAGAAAATATTTTCGTGAATGTTTCGGCAACTGGCATACCGGGGCAGCGCTTGCCCCGCTGCGTGGGGCGCGGGGTTGGGCGGCGGGGTTGCGCTATCGCTCGCCGCAGGGCGATTACCCCACATACGAGAACAATCAGGCCGGGTTTTCGGGAAGAACGCCCGTTATTCGGATCAATTAGGAAACAATGAGCGCCGGATCGGGGCTGCGTGACGGATCGGACTTCGCGTCGCGCGGCGTCACATCTCACATTCAAGACGTGTCCCGCCCCGCAAACGCACACCCTGAAGATGCGCGACGCCCTGCCCCAAGGGCACCCGAGGGCCGCCGCCTCAGTTCTGACATTATTGACTAATTTTCGCCCCAATCTTTTAACCTTTGGACAGGCGGTCGCCACATTGTCGCCGCTTTGACGATCCGCACCTGGGGGGCCGGTGCTTCACCTGACACGCGATGGAGATCGCAATCGACGCGGGACGCGCCGTAACCGTCCCGCCTGCGCTCTTCCTCGCCACGAGGCAAGTACGGGGATTTTTTCCAGTGACGATTCACCTGCGTAACCAGTTTCCGATTTCCGACTTCGAGGGCGACCGGCTGACCCCGCGCCGCGCGGCGCGGCACGGCGGGCTCTACCGGCACCTGCTCAAGCGCGGCCTCGACATCGCGCTGGTGCTGGTCGCGGCGCTGCCGGCGCTGCTGATCGTGCTGCCGCTGATGCTGCTGATCGCCCGCGACGGCCATTCGCCGCTCTATTACCAGAAGCGCCTCGGCCGCGAGGGCCGGGTGTTCTGGATGCTGAAGTTGCGCAGCATGGTGCCCGACGCCGAGACCCATCTGAGCGCCTATCTTGCGCAGAACCCCGAGGCCGCGCGCGAATGGGAGCGCAGCCAGAAGCTGCGCCGCGACCCGCGCATCACCGCCATCGGTCGGGTGATCCGCAAAAGCTCGATCGACGAGCTGCCGCAGCTCTGGAACGTGCTGAAAGGGGAGATGTCGCTGGTCGGCCCGCGCCCGATGATGGTGGAGCAGGCGCGGCTCTACCCCGGCTCGGCCTATTACGCGATGCGCCCCGGCATCACCGGCTTCTGGCAGACCTCGGTGCGCAACGAATCGAGCTTCGTCGACCGCGCGGCCTTCGACAGCGCCTACCTGCGGGCGCTCTCCTTCTGGACCGACCTGCGCATCCTGGTCCGCACGGTGCGGGTGGTGATCACCGGGACCGGCTACTGAGGGGCCGCCGGGCGTCTGCGCCCGGCCCGTCTGTTTCTCAAAACCAATACGTTCCGGCGAGGCGGCCTCGCCGCAAGCCCAGGCGCAAAGGCGCCTCAGCCGCGCCCGGCCTCGGCCAGGGCGCGCAGATCGCCCATCAGCTCGTCCAGCAGCTTGCCCGCCCGCTCGTCGGCCAGCCGGTCTTCCGCGTTCCAGGCCTTGGAGGTGCTGCCGATCATCACCTCGGGCCCGGGCAGGAGCCGGGGCCGGAAGGGGTTGAGGCAGAGCCGCGCCATGTTCTGCGAGCGCTCGCCGCCGGCGCGCCCCGCCGCCGAGGACATCAGCGCCACCGGCTTGTCGCGCCAGGGGTTGCCCTCGGTGCGGCTCACCCAGTCGAGCGCGTTCTTCAGGACGCCCGAGATGCCCTTGTTGTATTCCGGGGTCGAGATCACCACCGCATCCGCCGCGGCGATGGCATCGGCCAGCGCCTGCACCTTGGCGGGAATGCCCTGCCCCTCCTCGAGGTCGCCGTCGTAGAGCGGCAGATCGAGGTCCGCCACCTGCACCTCGGCGGGACCGAAGCGGCGCGCCGCCTCGGCGGCGAGCTTGCGGTTGGTGGCGGCCCGGCGCAGCGAACCGGAGATCGTCAGGAGCGTGAGGTCGGACATGGGTCGGAGGGCCTTTCGGTCGTCGGTTTTCCGTCCCGGGCCCAGCTACAACGAAAATGCGCCGCGGCAAGCCGCGGCGCATCCCATTCGCGTCAGTCCTGGCGCGGCGGCGCTCAGGCCGTCGGCAGGATCACGATTTCCACGCGGCGGTTCTGCGCGCGGCCCTCGGGCGTCAGGTTCGAGGCGACCGGCTGGTCCTCGCCGCGACCGATGGTGTTGATCCGGAAGCCCGGCACGCCGTTCGAGGTCAGGATCGAGGCCACGGCCTGCGCCCGGCGCTGCGAGAGGTCCTGGTTGTAGGCCGCATCGCCGGTGTTGTCGGTATGGCCGACCACCTGCACGTTGGTGTCGGGATACTGCTGCAGGTTCCGCGCCACGGCGATCAGGTCGCCCTGGATGCCGGGGCTGACCGCGGTCGAGTCGGTGGCAAACAGGATGTCCTGCGGCAGGGTCACGATCAGACGCTCGCCGGTGTTGCGGATGTCGATGTTGTCGTTGCCGACCTGCTGGCGCAGCGCGGCCTCCTGCTTGTCGAGGCGGTTGCCGATGACGGCGCCGCCCGCGGCCCCGACCAGGGCCCCGGCGGCGGCGTTGCGGCGGCGCTCTTCGGGGTCATTGCCGGCGGCGGCACCGGCCAGCGCGCCCACGCCCGCGCCGATCAGCGCCCCGGTCTGGGCCTGGCGGTTGGGGTTGTTGGGGTCGTTGAGCGGCGCGCAGGCGGTCAGCGCGACAAGACCGGCGCTCGCAAGAAGAAGGGAAGACTTCGCTCGGATCATTATTTCCTCGTCCGTGATCGCGTTGAATTACGCATGAACAAGCCGGACGATATGCGCGGGGTTCCGTGTTATCCAAAAACATTCCGGTTATCCTCGGCGATTTGCCGCCGAAAGGGCTCAGGCTTCGGAACGCGCCGCCTCCCAGGCGAGGATCGCGCGCTTGACCGGCAGCCCCCAGTGGTAGCCGCCCAAACCGCCCGACTTCCGCAGCGCCCTGTGGCAGGGAATGAGCAGCGAGATCGGGTTGCGCCCGACCGCCGTGCCCACCGCGCGCACCGCCTTGGGGTGGCCGATGGCGCCGGCGATCTCGGAATAGGTGGTCACATGGCCCGAGGGCACCTGCATCAGGGCCTCCCAGACCTTGATCTGGAAGGGCGCCCCGATGAGATGCAGCGCCACCTCGCCGCCCGCGCCGAAGACCGCGCCTGCCATGGGGCCGAGCCTTTCAGGCGCTTCGCGGTATTCGGCCTCGGGCCAGCGGCCGCGCATGTCATCCATGGCAACCTCGGGGCCGGTCTCGGCGGTGAAGGCGATGCCGCAGATGCCGCGCTCGGTCGCCATGACCAGCGCCGGGCCGAAGGGACTGTCGACCTCGGCCCAGTCGATGGCGAGGCCCGCGCCGCCCCGCGCGTAGTCGCCGGGGCTCATCGCCTCCCAGCGCAGGAACAGGTCGTGCAGCCGCCCGCTGCCCGAAAGCCCCGCCGCATGGGCGGTCTCGAGTGTGGTGAACCGCTCGCGCAGCAGCGCCTTGGCGTGGCCCAGCGTCAGATACTGCTGGTAGCGCTTCGGGCTGACGCCCGCCCATTCCGAGAAGACCCGCTGGAAATGCGCCGGGCTCATCGACATCTCGCGCGCCAGCTCGTCGAGCCGCGCCGCCGGGCCCATCTCGTCGACCAGCGTTATGGCGCGGCGCATGACCTCGAAGTGATAGGCGCTTTGGCCGGGCATGGGGCTCTGGTCGGTCATGGGGCACATCCTCGTCTCTCTGGGCCCTTTTTACCGCGCAGGCGGCCCGCCGCGCGACCCGATTGTTGCGTATCCCGGGCGGGGCGGGCATGAACATGCGCGATGGCACGGCAGCTCGACTACCACACGATCCGCGAGATCTTCGCCCGGTTCCACGGCGCGGAGCCCGAACCGAAGGGCGAGCTCGAGCATGTCAACGCCTATACCCTGGTGGTGGCGGTGGCGCTCTCGGCCCAGGCCACCGACGCGGGCGTGAACAAGGCGACCCGCGCGCTGTTCCAGGTCGCCGACACGCCCGAGAAGATGCTCGCCCTCGGCGAAGAGGGGCTGACCGAGCACATCAAGACCATCGGGCTTTACCGCAACAAGGCCAAGAACGTCATCAAGCTCAGCCGCATCCTCGCCGAGGACTACGGCGGCACCGTGCCGAACTCGCGCGCGGCGCTGGAAAGCCTGCCGGGCGTCGGGCGCAAGACCGCCAACGTCGTGCTGAACATGTGGTGGCGCCACCCCGCCCAGGCGGTGGACACCCATATCTTCCGGGTCGGCAACCGCAGCGGCATCGCGCCGGGCAAGGACGTGGCCGCGGTCGAACGCGCCATCGAGGATCACGTGCCCGCCGACTACCAGCTGCACGCGCACCACTGGCTGATCCTGCACGGCCGATACACCTGCGTCGCGCGCAAGCCCAAATGCAGGGCCTGCCTGATCCGCGACCTCTGCCAATTCGAGGACAAGACAGAATGAAGAAGTACCAGGTTGCCGGCATCGGCAATGCCATCGTCGACGTGCTGACCCGCGCCGAGGACAGTTTCCTCGACAACATGGGCATCGAGAAGGGCATCATGCAGCTGATCGAGCGCGAGCGCGCCGAGCTTCTCTATGGCGCGATGGAAGGCCGGGTGCAGGCGCCCGGCGGCTCGGTCGCCAACACGCTGGCGGGGCTGGGCAACCTCGGGCTGCGCACCGCCTTCGTCGGCCGGGTGAAGGACGACGGGCTGGGCCGCTTCTACGCCGAGGAGATGGAGAAGATCGGCACCGCCTTCGTGAACCCGCCGGCCCCGGGCGGCGAGCTGCCGACCTCGCGCTCGATGATCTTCGTCTCGCCGGACGGCGAGCGCTCGATGAACACCTACCTCGGGATTTCCGCCGAACTGGGCCCGGACGACGTCGACGAGGCGGTCGCCGCCGAGGCCGAGGTGGTCTTCCTCGAGGGCTATCTTTTCGACAAGGACAAGGGCAAGGACGCCTTCGCCAAGATGGCCCGCGCCTGCCGCAAGGCCGGCGGCAAGGCGGGCATCGCGATCTCCGATCCCTTCTGCGTCGAACGCCACCGCGCCGACTTCCTGGACTTCATCGAGAACGAGCTCGACTACGTGATCGGCAACGAGGCCGAGATCCGCGCGCTGTTCCAGAAAGACGATCTCGAGGCCGACCTCGAGGCGGTCGCCGCGATCTGCCCGCTGGTGGTCTGCACCCGCTCGGGCCAGGGCTGCACCATCCTGCGCGACGGCACGCGGACCGATGTGCCGGTCGAGCATATCACCCCGGTCGACGCCACCGGCGCGGGCGACCAGTTCGCCGCGGGCTTCCTCTACGGGCTGGTCACCGGGGCCGAGATGTTCCGCGCGGGCGAGATGGGCCATGCCGCCGCCCGCGAGGTGATCGGCCACATGGGCCCGCGCCCCGAGACCTCGCTGCCCGATCTCTTCCGCGACAAGGGTCTGGTCTGAGCCAGGCCCCGCCCCGCGATCCGCGCGCGCCCCGGGGCTCGGGGCCGCGCCTGACCTAGGGCGCCGCCGCCGGGGCGGCCCTGAGGGGCGCGCCCTCAGTGCGCCTCGGCCCAGTTCGGCCCCTGCCCGGCGTCCACCACCAGCGGCACATCGAGCTTCACCACCGGGTCGGCGGCATTCTCCATAACCCCGCGGGCCGCGGCGATCAGATCGTCGACCGCGCCTTCCTCGACCTCGAAGAGCAGTTCGTCGTGCACCTGCAGAAGCATCTTGGCAGGCAGCGCGGCGATTTCCGACGGCATCCGCACCATGGCGCGGCGGATGATGTCCGCCGCCGTGCCCTGGATCGGCGCGTTGATCGCCGCCCGGCGGGCAAAGCCCGCGCGCGGCCCCGAGGCGGAGATCTCGGGCGTGTGGATCACCCGGCCGAAGAGCGTCTCGACGCGCTTGTGTTCCTTCGCGAAGGCGGTGGTCTCGGACATGTAGTCCTTGATGCCCGGGAAGCGCTCGAAGTAGCGGTCGATGAAGCCCTGCGCCTCGGCGCGCGGGATGCGCAGGTTGCGCGCCAGCCCGAAGCCCGAGATGCCGTAGATCACCCCGAAGTTGATCGCCTTGGCCTGGCGCCGCACCTCAGGGGTCATCTCCTCCATCGGCACGCCGAACATCTCCGAGGCGGTGGCGGCGTGAATGTCCTGGCCTTCGCGGAAGGCCTCCTTCAGCGCGTCGATGCCGGCGATATGCGCCAGGATGCGCAGCTCGATCTGGCTGTAGTCGAGCGAGACCAGCACCTTGCCCGTGTCGGCAACGAAGGCCTCGCGGATGCGGCGGCCCTCTTCGGTGCGCACGGGGATGTTCTGCAGGTTCGGATCGGTCGAGGCCAGACGCCCGGTGTTCGCCCCCGAGATCACGTAGGAGGTATGCACCCGCCCGGTCTCGGGGTTGATGTGCTCCTGCAGGGCGTCGGTATAGGTCGACTTCAGCTTGGAGAGCTGCCGCCAGTCCAGGACCCGCGCCGGCAGGTCGTGTTCGGTCGCCAGGTCCTCGAGCACGTCGGCGCCGGTGGCATAAGCCCCGGTCTTGCCCTTCTTGCCGCCCTCGAGCCCCATCTTGTCAAAGAGGATCTCGCCCAGCTGCTTCGGCGAGCCGACGTTGAAGCGTTCCCCCGCCAGCTCGTGGATCTCTTCCTCCAGCGCGGCCATCTTCTGCGCGAAGGCGCCGGACATGCGCGACAGCACGTCCCGGTCGACCGCGATGCCGGCGCGCTCCATCTCGGCCAGGACCGGCACCAGCGGCCGCTCCATGGTCTCGTAGACGCGGGTCACCTTCTTGCGGTGCAGCTGCGGCTTGAAGACCTGCCAGAGCCGCAGGGTGATGTCGGCGTCCTCCGCGGCGTATTTCGTCGCCGCCTCGATCGGCACCCGGTCGAAGGTGATCTGACTCTTGCCGGTGCCGATCACCTCCTTGATGGGGATCGGCTGGTGCCCGAGATAGCGCTCGGAGAGCTGGTCCATCCCGTGCCCGTGCAGCCCGCCGTTCATCGCGTAGGACAGCAGCATCGTGTCCTCGATCGGCGCCACCTCGATGCCGACGCGGGCGAGGATCTTCATGTCGTATTTCAGGTTCTGCCCGACCTTCAGGACCGCCGGATCCTCGAGCAGCGGCTTCAGGAGATCCAGCGCCTCGGTCCGATCCATCTGCCCCTCGAGCAGCGCGTCGGAGTTGAACAGGTCGCCTTCGGCGGCATCGCGGTGCAGAAGCGGCAGATAGGCCGCGCGGCCCGCCTCGACGGCGAAGGACAGCCCCACCAGCTCGGCGCGCATCTCGTCGAGCCCCGTGGTCTCGGTATCCAGCGCGATCCAGCCGCGTTCCCGCGCCGCGTCGATCCAGCCTCGCAGGGTCTCGGCGTCGCGGATCGTGCTGTAGTCGGCCTCGGCGAAATCCGGCTGTTCCGGCGCCTCGGCCTCGCCCGCGGCGGCCTCGGGGGCGCTTTCGGGGATGACCGGCGCCTCGGCGCCCAGGGTCTCGGCCACCCGGCGCGACAGGCTGCGGAACTCCATCTCGGCCAGGAACCCCAGGAGCGTCTCAGGGTCCGGGTCGCGCAGCTCGAGATCCTCGAGCGCGAAGTCGAGCGGCGTCTCGCGGTCGAGCTGCACCAGCTTCTTCGACAGTTCGATCTGCTCGCGCTTCTCGATCAGGGTCTGGCGGCGCTTCGGCTGCTTGATCTCCTCGGCGCGGTCGAGAAGCTCTTCCAGCGTGCCGAACTCGTTGATCAAAAGCGCCGCGGTCTTGATCCCGATGCCCGGCGCGCCCGGCACGTTGTCGACGCTGTCGCCGGCCAGGGCCTGCACGTCGACCACCCGCTCGGGCGCGACGCCGAATTTCTCCATCACCCCCTCGGCGTCGATGGCGCGGTTCTTCATGGCGTCGAACATCTCGACCCCGCCGCCGACGAGCTGCATCAGGTCCTTGTCGGAGCTGACGATGGTCACCTGGCCGCCCTTCTCGCGCGCCTGCACCGAGAGCGTGGCGATGATGTCGTCGGCCTCGTATCCCTCGATCTCCTTGCAGGCGATGTTGAAGGCTTCCGTCGCGCGCCGGGTCAGCGGAATCTGCGGGCGCAGGTCCTCGGGCATCTCGTCGCGGTTGGCCTTGTACTGGTCGTACAGATCGTTGCGGAAGGTGTGGCTGCCCTTGTCAAAGATCACCGCGATATGGGTCGGCGCCCCCGCCCCGTGGTCCTTGGCGATATAGCGCCGCAGCATGTCGCAGAAGCCCTGCACGGCGCCCACCGGCAGCCCGTCGGACTTGCGCGTCAGCGGCGGCAGCGCGTGGAAGGCCCGGAAGATGAAGGCGGAGCCGTCGATGAGATGCAGGTGAGAGCCTTTGCCGAAGCTCATGTCGCGCGCTCCTTGGGTCAAATCGTCTGTCGCCCCCGGCATATCCCGAGGCGCGGCACATGGAAAGCCGCGCTCAGGCGCCGCGCGCCATCCTGCGGGCCAGCGCTTGGATCCCCAGCGCCAGCGCTCCGAAGGCCAGCAGAAGGCCCAGGACGTTCAGCGCAACGCCGCCCGGCCCGGCCTCGGAGACGTCGAGGAAGGGATAGGGATAGACCCCGTCGAGCTGCGCCCGGAGGATCGCGTAGAGGCAATAGACCAGCGGGTAGCCGAGCCAGAGCCCCAGGTCGCGCAGGCCCAGCCCCGCCTTGGGCGCGGCCCCGGTCCAATAGGCCAGGTAGCCCAGCGGCACGACGGTGTGCAGCATGTCGTCGATCCGCGCCTCGAGACCCGAGAGGTCGCTGAGATGCGCCAGCAGCAGGTGATAGACCAGTCCCACCGCCAGGATCGACAGCAGCAGCCCGCCCGCCAGGCGCGCCGATCCGCGCCCGCCCATCGCCACCCAGGCGGCGTAAAGACCGACGGCGGTATTGGTCCAGAGGGTGAAGTAGCGGAAGAGCGACCAGAGCGCTGCGCCGAGGCTCTCGCCCTCACTCACGCTCAGCCAGATCCGCGCCAGCACGGTGCCGAGCGCCGCCAGCGCCAGAAGCGCCGCGCTCGCCCGGGCGGGGCTCACGCCCCGGCCTTGCCTTCGAAGTCGCGGTGGATGAAGCGCGCGTCGCAATAGCCGCATTCGACCCAGCCGCGGTCCTCGGGGATCTGCAGCCAGACGCGCGGATGGCCCAGCGCGCCTTCGCCGCCGTCACAGGCGACGCGATAGCGGTCGACGATCTTGGTCTCGGGGGCGTCCGGAGCCATGGCGCGAGTTCCCATCACTTTGCCTTTGCACTAGGTGCCTTATGTCGGATGACGAACCGAGGAGCAAGACAGGCATGGCAGGCAAGGCGATCCGCATCGCGGGACTGAAGAAGACCTATGGCGGACAGGGCGGCGCGCCCGCCAAGGAGGCGCTGAAGGGCGTCGATCTCGACATCCCCGAAGGCTCGGTCTTCGGGCTGCTCGGGCCGAACGGCGCGGGCAAGTCGACGCTGATCAACATCCTCGCCGGGCTGGTGGTGAAAACCGCCGGCACGGTCGAGATCTGGGGCTTCGACCAGGACAAGAACCCGCGGCAGTCGCGCGCCTCGATCGGGGTGATGCCGCAGGAGCTGAACCTCGACCCCTTCTTCACCCCGCGCGGCGCGCTTGAGGTGCAGGCCGGGCTTTACGGCGTGCCCAAGGGCCAGCGCCGCTCCGACGAGATCCTCTCGATGGTGGGGCTCGCCGACAAGGCCGAGGCCTATGCCCGCACGCTCTCGGGCGGCATGCGGCGGCGGCTGCTGCTCGGCAAGGCGCTGGTGCACCGCCCGCATATCCTGGTGCTCGACGAGCCCACCGCCGGCGTCGACATCGAGCTGCGCCAGATGCTCTGGGAGAACGTCCGCAGGCTGAACCGCGAGGAGGGGATGACGATCATCCTCACCACCCATTACCTCGAGGAGGCCGAGGAGATGTGCGACGAGATCGCCATCATCAACCAGGGCGCGCTGGTCGCCCGCGACACCACCCGCAACCTCCTGGGCGAGCTCGACGCCCGCACCATGGTGATCGAACCCGAGGAGACGCCCGCGAGCCTGCCCGAGCTCGAAGGCTGCGAGGTCGAGACCCGCGAAGGCGGCATCTTGGCGCTGACCTACCACGCCCGCGAGATGCACGCCGAGGACGTCCTCGACGCCGTCCGCGCCGCCGGCATCCGGATCTCCGACGTGCGCACCGAACAGCCCGACCTCGAGGACGTCTTCCTCGCCCTCACCAAGGGCGCCCACGACTAAGCGGCCGGGAAGCCGTCCAAAACCTCAAAAAAACCCCGGCGCGCCCCCGTCAAACGGGGCGCCGCCGCCCGTCGGGACCTAGGCTCCGACCGCGGCCAATACCAACGTGCGCCCACGCAACCGCGCGCCCACCCGACCGCGCGCGCCGCAAGGCCCACCCGCGCAGGACGCGCCAAACCCCGCTCAAAAAAACCAAACCGCTAAAAAATACTCCGGCCCGCCATCCGCGCCGCCCCCTCACCCCCGGCGCGCCACCACCCAGGCTTGACCGGGCCAAAAATACCTCCCGCCGGAGGCACATCCGAGGCCGGGGCCGAAAGGCCCCGGACGAGACACCAAGCGCGGGCGGCCCCGCCGCCCGCTCCGCTAAACAAAAACCTCCTCCGCTCAACCCCAGGCCGAACCCGGAACCGCGGCACAAAAACACCAGGGAAACTCCGGCCTAATCAGAGACTTGACTGCCGCATCGCAAATTCTGAATATACCCTCATCAGTGAGGTAGTGACATGCGACATGTCTCACTACGGCTAGGTCAGTGAGGGTTGGTTCCCCGGATATCGTGCTGCTTGCCGACCTGGCGCGGCAGGGCGACGCGGGGCTGCGGCTGTCCAACGAAATCCGAACCTATTGCGACATGGGGTGCCGTGTCGGCGTCGTCCACGTGGAGCCCGACCCGGCGAAGCGCTTCGTCTCGCCCGACCTGCAGGCCTGCTTCCGCGAGGGGCTGGCCCAGCCGCTCAGGGCGGACCAGGACATCCGCGCCAAGCTTGCGGTTGGCTATTCGCCCTCGACGATGAGCTGGCCGGTGGCCGATCTGACCTCGGTGCGGGCGGACAAGGTGGTGCTGGTGCACGACCAGAAATCGACCATCGAGAACGCCGGCAAGTGGTTCAGCTTCCAGCTGGGCGAGATGCACTGGGCGCCGACGAACCGCTGGGTGCGGGCCTCGCTGGCGGCGATGCATCTGCCGGTGCCGATGCTGGCCGAGGACTGGCGGCCGGTGGCGCGGCCGGTCCGGCAGCCGGGGACGCGGCGGCCGGGGCCCCTGGTCTTCGGGCGGGTGAGCGTGCCCGGCGCGGCGCAATGGCCGGCGAGCCCGCAGAAGATCCTGGCGACCTATCCGATCGGCAATGGCACGGATTTCCGCGTGCTCGGCAAGCCTTCGGCCAAGGTCTGGCAGGGGATCCGGTCGCGGGCCGGGCTGACCGGCTTCGACGCCGCGGACATCACCGTCGCGCGCTTCATCGAGATGCTCGATGTCTTCATGTATTTCCCGGGCATCCAGGTGCCGGTGCTGCCCGAAAGCGCCATCGCGACGGCCATGGCCTCGGGCAAGGTCGTGGTCCTGCCCGAGCATCTCGAACGCCACTTCGGCCCGGGCCCGGTCTATGCCAGCGCCGCGAGCGCCCGGCAGAGGGTCCGCGAGTTGGCCGAGGACGAGACCGCCCTGGCCCGGGCCCGCGAAGAGGCGCTGACGCACAGCCGCTATTCCTTCTCGGAGGAGGCGCACCGCGCGCGGGTCCTAGCCCTTCTGGAGAGCGGCCCCCGGCGGCGGGTGCGGCCGCGGAAGCGGCCCGGCAAGCGCATCCTCTTCGTGCCGGCGGACGGGGCGGGGCTCGGGCATGTGACCCGCTCGCTGGCCATCGCGTGGCGCCTCGACACGGCCGCCGAGCCGATCTTCGCGACCCTGGCGCCCTCGGTGCCGATCATCACCTCCTTCGGATACCTCGCCGAATACCTGCCGGCGCAGGCTAAGATCCGGTCGGACCGGGCGGCCTGGGACGCCTGGCTGCGGGTCGAGCTGGCGCGGTTGATCGACCGCTACGCGCCGGACGCCGTGGTCTATGACGGCAACAACCCGAGCCCGGGCCTGGTGAAAGCGGTCCTCTCGCGCGGGAACTGCCGGCTTGTCTGGGTGCGGCGCGGGATGCTGCAATCGCCCTCGCGCGATCTCGACAACGCGCGCTTCATGGACCTGATCATCGAGCCCGGCGAGGTGGCCGGCGCCTGGGACGACGGGCCGACGGCGACACGCCGCCACGAGACCCGGCAGGTCGCGCCGGTCACACTGCTCGACCAGACGGACTTCCTGCCCCGCCAGGCCGCGCGGCAGGCGCTGGGGCTGCCAGGCGACAAGGCCCTGGCGCTGGTTCAGCTCGGGGCCAGCGGCAACCGCGATGTCCTGGGGCTGACCGCGGACATCCTCGACCACCTCAAGCGCTTCCCGGATCTGCAGGTGGTGCTGGCCGATGCGCAGAGCGGCGCGCTGGCCCTCTCGGCCGGGCAGACCGCGCGGCACCTGCAGGGATACCCGCTGAGCCACTACTTCAACGCCTTCGACTTCTCGATCTCGGCGGCGGGCTACAACACCTTCCACGAGATCATCGCCAGCGGGTTGCCGACGATCTTCGTCGCCAACCGCCACCCCGCGCTCGATGCCCAGGGCGTGCGGGCGGAGTTCGCCCAGGACCACAACGCCGGCTTCGACCTGCCGGAGGAGGAGCTTTTTCACCTGCCCGCCGTCTGCGAAGCACTTCTGCAGAAGGCGGCGCAGAATTTCGTGCGTCACCAGTGTCTTGATCTGTACCAGGGCAACGGCGCCGGGGACGCGGCCGAGGCAATTCAAAGCGTGGTCCGTATGTCATGAACAAGATCGACGCCCCAGAACCGCCGCGTGAGGACGAGGACCAGATGGACGCGGGCGTGCCCTGTGCCGCCCAGGGGGCCACGCGGGCCGCGGGCCCCGTTGCGGCGGCAGCGCCGGGCGAGCCGCGCGCGATGACTGTCGCCTGGCGGACCGAGAGGACCCCGCGCATCGAGGCCGCCGCGCTGCCCGATCCGAGCTGGGCCGAGGAGGCCGGCTGGTGCCTCGAGAGCCCGCCCGCGAAAGCACTGCAGGCCCGGCCGGTCGCGCCGCGGGCCCCCGGTCAGGGCGGCACCCCGCCGCTGGTCGCCGTGGCGCTTTTCGGGCTCGACGCCGCCGGGCTTTGCGCCGCGCTGAAGCAGATCGACCGGATGCAGCGCGGGGCCAAGCCGATCCTGCCGCTTTTCCTGACCGACGACGCCGACCAGATGGCGCGCCTCGACCCCGAGGGCATCGTCGAGTTCTTCCCGCGCAGCGTCTATTTCGAGGCCCCCTCGGGCGACCGCCTGACCGCGCGCTTCCGCACCATCTGGGCGAAGTGGGCGCCGCCCTACATGCTCGATTTCAGCAAGCCCGGCCTCCTGCGGTCGCGGCTCACGGATTACGACCTGTTCCGGGGCGCCAACCTCGATCCCGGCACGCGGTTCAATCCCCGCCGCCCGACCGAGGTCATCGCGGAGCCAGCGGTGGCCGACATCGCGGCGCTGAAGGCGGAATACCTCGACACCGGGCTCGACCAGGAGGCGGACACCTTCGTCCTCTACCGGATCCTCGGCAACGATCTGCCGCCCCGGCACGAGGCCGGGCAGACGCTGGCCAACCTGGAGTTCATCCTCGAGCACGAACCCCGGCTGACCCGCTGCGAGAAGCGCTGGGTGGTCAACCGGATCGCCGCCCCCGAGCAGGAGGCGGCGATCCTCGCGCTTCTGGAGAAGCACAAGCAGCCCTATCTGCACATCCCCTTCGACCTCGAGAACTACGCCCAGGTCGACTGGGATCTCGACAGTTTCCCGCAGCTGACCTTCTTCCTGAACGGCAGCTACGATGACATGCAGAAAGCCGACCAGATGCGCGCCGAGGCCCATGCGCGGCGGCACAAGAACCGATACCTGATGAACAACAAC
The DNA here is from genome assembly GCF_021272185.1 of Roseivivax sp. GX 12232. Taxonomy (GTDB): domain Bacteria; phylum Pseudomonadota; class Alphaproteobacteria; order Rhodobacterales; family Rhodobacteraceae; genus Roseivivax. Next base: position 92,773 of record NZ_JAJSEC010000004.1, on the reverse strand, counting down.
GGCGCGCGCAACGCGGCGCTGCGCGATGGCCGGACGCGGGCGAAATGGGTGCTGCCCTGGGACGGCAACTGCTATCTCTCGCGGGCGGCCTGGTCGCAGATCCTGCGCGACGTCGGGCAGGCGCCCTACATGAAATACCACGTCGTGCCGATGGCGCGGACGCTGGACAACGCCGACCTGCTGAAGCGCGGCCACCGCCCCGAGACCGGCGAGGAGCCCCAGATCCTGTTCCGCCGCGACGCCTCGGAGGAGTTCGAGGAAAGCTATCACTACGGGCGCCGCCCCAAGGTCGAGCTGCTCTGGCGGCTGGGCGTGCGCGGTGCCTGGGACAGCTGGCAGGACGACGTCTGGGACCTGCCGCGCCCGGCGCGCGCCAGGGAGGCCGGCGACTTCGGCCAGGCGGGCTGGGTGGCGCGGCTCTCCTCGGGCAGCGCGCATCTGGACGAACAGTCGACCGAGGCGCTGGTTGGGCGCGGGGCCGCCCGGGCCGAGGCCATCGTCACGATCCTCGACGAGCTGGACCGCAAGGCGCTGGCGCGCGGTTTCGATCCGGCGCGGCTGACGGCTTACGACGAGGACACGCTGCTTGCGCTGCGCGCGGCCCCGCAGGACTCCTCGAAAGGGCTGATCCGCGACCGGCTCTTGCAGGAGGCCGAGCTGGCGCTGCAGCGCGGGCCCTATTCGGTCACGGACAAGACGCTGACGCCGCCCAGCGGCGACAAGCACGACTATTACCACCCCGCGCCCTATTGGTGGCCCGACCCCAACGCCCCCGACGGACGCTCGGGCACCTACCGCGACGGGCTGCGCGCGCCGGGCACCGTGCTCTACGAGCCCCTCAGCGACCAATACGACCGGACGCGGCTGCAGCGGCTCTTCGACGACACCACCGTGCTGGCGCTGGCCGGAACGGTGAGCGGCAAGACCGCCTATCTCGACCACGCGGCGCGGCTGCTCAGGTGCTGGTTCATCGACCCCGAGACCCGCATGGCCCCGCACCTGGAGTTCGCCCAGGTCAACCCGGCGGCCCAGCGCGAGGCGCACTCGGCGAGCGGGCTGATCGAGATGAAGGACCTCTACTTCCTGCTCGACGCCGTCCGCCTGCTCGAACGCGCCGGCGCCTGGCCGGAGGCGGACAAGGCCGCGCTGACCCTCTGGCTGGAGGAATATCTCACCTGGCTGCTCGAAAGCCCGCAAGGGTTGCAGGAGGCGCGGGCGCGCAACAACCACGGCACCTGTTACGACCTGCAGGTCGGCGCCATCGCGGCCTATCTCGGCGACATCCCCAGGCTCTGCGAGACCTTCCGCAGGAGCCGCGAACGGATCGCCGGGCAGTTCGACGGCAACGGCGTCCAGAAGCACGAGCTGCAGCGCACCCAGACCCGGCACTACTGCTATTTCAACCTGCAGTGCTGGACGCATCTGGCGACGCTGGCCAAGCAATGCGGCGACCGGCTGTGGGAGTTCACCTCGCGGGACGGGCGCGGGCTGGCGCATGCCTTCGGCTGGCTGCTGGCGGAACACCTGAAGCCGAAATGGGGGCACAAGCAGCTCTCGGCCTTCGACAAGGACCGGATCCTGCCGCTGATCTACGCGGCCCAGGCGCGGTTCACCCCCGAGGCCTGGAGCGAGCGGGCGCTGGGCTTCGCGCGCAAGCCCATCTTCCATCCGCACGACGGGATCATGCCCTTCTGGATGCTTTCGGCGAGCCTGCATGCACGCGGCGCGCAGGAGGCGCCGAGCGCGCTCACCAAGGTGATCGCCGAGGCCGAGCGCGCCGCGCGCAACGCCCTTGTCGAGGGGCCGCTGGCCAAGCCCGCGCCCGCGGTGCTCGAGCGGCGTCTCTGGCGCGGCTATTCCGGCCCGGCCCGGGACGCGCTGGAACTGGCGCTCCGCGCGCCGAAGGCGCCCGCCAGCCAGCGCGCGCTGGCGGCCTGGGGCCTCGGCCGCTGGACCAGCTATCTTGGCGATTACAAGACCTCGCTCGAGTTCATCCGCGAGGCGCGCGCCCTGGGCAAGATGGGCTCGCGGGGGCTGGTACTGGCCGAGGCGAACTGCCTCATCCAGCTTGGCCAGCCCGAGGCGGCGCGGGAGCTGGCGCTGCAGATGCTGGCCCGCAATCCCGACGATCCCAACCTCTTGTTCCAGATCGCCAATACCTACGGCGGCCCGGGGCCCGATGCGCCCGCCGAGGGCGAGGCGGAGCGGCTCGCCTGGATCAACCGTGTCTTCCTGACCAAAGGCGCGGTCGGCATCGAGAAGCGCGACGCGGAGCAACCGCTGAGCCTGAGCAACATCCGCGGCGCGATCCTCGACGGCCCGCCGGAGAGCCAGCTACAACAGGCCAAGGTCTCGGTCGTCATGCCGATGTTCAACGGCGCGGCCACGATCGGCAACGCCATCCGCAGCATGCGCGAGCAGACCTGGAGCAACCTCGAAATCATCGTGGTCGACGATTGCAGCAGTGACGAGAGCTGCGAGATCGTGACCCGCATCGCCGCCGAGGACCCGCGGGTCTCGCTGATCCAAATGCCCGCCAACGGCGGCGCCTATCTGGCCCGGAACGCCGGCATGGCGCAGGCCAGCGGCGACTATGTCACCGTCCATGACGCCGACGACTGGTCGCATCCCCAGAAGATCGAATGGCAGCTCAAACGCCTGCGCGAGGCGGAAGGGGCGGTCGGCGTCATCTCGCGCTGGCTGCGTGTCTACGACGACCTCTTCGCGGTCGGCTACTGGCGCCCGGAGGAGATGCTGATCAGCCTGAACCAATCGTCGTTCCTGATCCCCAAGGCCGTCCTTTCCGAGATCGGCCCTTGGGACAACGTGCGCGCCGGCGGCGACAACGAGTTCATCTGGCGGTTCAAGACGCGCTACGGCGCGCGGGCCGTGGCCGAGACCGACCGGGACCTGCCGCTGGCCCTCAGCATGGTGCGGCCGGACTCGCTGACCCAGCAAAGCGTCACGCATGTGAAGACGGTCTTCCACGGGCTGCGGAAGGATTACTTCCGCACCTATCGCCGCTGGCAAACCGCGCTGCCCTCGGAGGAGCTGACCCTGCCCTGGCAGGCCGAGGACAGCCGCGCCTATCCGGCGCCCCGGCCGATCCTGCCGCGCGACAATCGCCCGGCGCGGCTCAGGTGCCTCTTCATCGCGGATTTCTCCAACAAGGCGGTGGGGGTCGACTGGATCGCGGCGCATGTGGAGGCCGAGAGCCGCCGCGCCGGGCGGATCGGCATTTTCCATTGGCCCGACTACGAGAACGACACCGACCTGACCTTCCGCCCGCAGATCAGCGAGCTGCTCGACGCGGGCCGGATCGAGCAGATCAGCGCCTTCCAGGAGGCCAGGGCCAAGACCGTGGTGCTCTGCGATCCCTACCTCGCGCGCATCCCGATCGAGGGCATCCCGGAGATCACCGCCCAGGGGCTCGAGGTGCTCTGCCCTGCCGCCGGGCGCTCTGATGCGATGTTCGACCCAAGGCGGCGGCGCATGCCCACCGAAGGCGAGCTCGAGGCCCTGTTCAAGCTGCCCTGCCGTTGGGTATCGGTCGATTCGACGGTGCCTGCCGCGCCGGCGGGCTGAGCGGGTCTCCGCTATCGTCGGCGAGCGCTGCACAGCGAAAAGCGTGGCAATCAGACAACATGTTGCGGAATTCTGCCTCCCGTCGTCAGGATGGCGATTCTATCGCTCCATGTGGTTATATCTGGCCTCACAACCACGACATGTTGATCGCCCTCTGTAACCCCCTGAAATCCCGGTGAGACCCTTCGTGACCCGCGTTTGGCGGGCTCCGCCGCCCCGGGTTTGCCCCGCTCCGGTCCCGTGAATGCCGTATTGATTTCGTCCCCTGACGCATCATGTTCGTCACCCAACAGGTGTCGCCATCGCCCAGAGGGGTCCTCCCCGAGGTCGGTCGCGGCAGCTGAAGAAAGCGGAAGGCGAACGTCAGAGTCGCCGGGAACGAGGTACGAGCATGCTATCCCTAAAAGGTATTGCTGCGGCAATTGCATTGACTTGCCTGACGGCCACCACGACCACTGCCAACACCGGCTCGAACGGGCAGGTGCTGCTGATCGGCCGCGACAACGGCGGCAGCGTCGTCGAATACGCCCAACGGGTCGCCCGGGCGCGCAACCAGCAGACGCTTGTCGCCTTCAACGGCCCCTGCGCCTCGGCCTGTACGCTGTTCCTGTCGCTGAGCCCCTCTCAGACCTGCATCGCCCCCGGCGCCTCCTTTCATTTTCACCGTGCCTTCGGCGCCCGCAGCGACATGAACAAATGGGGCACGGACTACCTCGTGAAACGCTACCCCGCCTGGGTGCGTCAGTGGATTTCCCAGCAGGGCGGCCTTTCCTCCCGCCTGAAGCGCATGGATTATTCCTATGCCGCGCAATACCTCCGGCCCTGCCGGACCGCGTAAGCCCCGCGCAGCACTGCAGAGCCACGCGCGACTGGCATCAGGACTACCGCTCAAAGATTGAGAAGACGTGAAGATGTCCGGCGTAAATATCGCCGGACATGGAACCGCAGCGCGTTCCGCGCGCCCGAGGTCAATAAGGCGAGGTGGCCTGGGCCAGCGGGCTCCCACCCAAAAGATCGACCAGGAAGGGAATGCAGGGATCGTCGGGATCGAGCTCCAGAAGGTTTTCAAGCTCGTTCAAGAGAATTCCGCGATCGTCGATTTCGAGATAGGTCTCGCATCTGTCCCGCAATTCGATGGCTTCCTGGGCCAAGGCCGAGTCCGGCAGGCCGATCCTTGTCGACATGGCGGCCAAAGCTGCAACAACGCTTAGCTTACTACGCATACATCACCCTCCCCGAGGCGCCGAATGAACGTATTGAGCACCGGGCGTTCCAACGTGCGCTGTTCGGATTTCAGGTGGCAGTCTCTGTCCCGAGCCGTGCAGCGTCCCGTTAACAAAGATTAATTTGCCCAATTTTTGCCCAAATTTCAACGGTTTTCCCCATATGACCGCCATAATTGGAAGGTGATGGGGGTGAATTGTCTATATGCGGGGTGGTTTTCTGAGAGCTGCGCTAAATACGCGATTTTGATCCCGCCCGAATTGCGGCGGAAACATGTCACGCATTATCGCCCACAGCGCCTAACGCGTGCTTTCCGACTGCGCTGATCGCCTTTAAGGACTATTCCGCGTGAGCTGCGCAACCCGGCTTTCTCTGTCGATACCAAGTGCGACTCCGACCCCCATTTCCAGAAAACTCGCAATGGGCGAATGACCTCATATCAATTCCCGGCGGAATTGCGCAGCCCACCCACCACCACCTAAAAGCGAATTCTCTGGCATTTCACGCGGTCTCGGATAGCCTTACCCCATGGCAAGGGATCTCGAAGAGTCCGACATTGCGCAGATTCTCGCGGAATGGGACCTGACGTTGAAAGCCGAAGGCCCCTCGCGGTCGCGGGCCCAGATCTACGAGGTCGCGCAGGCGGACGGCTCCCCGGCGATCCTCAAGGTCTACCACGCGGGCACGCCGGGCTACGAGGCCGAGGCCCCGGAGCTTCTGGCGGTCATGGAAGGCCACCGCTGCGTCCGGCTCCTGCGCGCCTCCGAGAAGGCCCTGCTGCTCGAACATCTCGACGGCGCGCTCCTGACCCATATCGTCGAGCGCGGAGGGGATGCGGAGGCCACCGAGATCATCATCGACGTCGCCGAGGCGATCCGCGCCCGCCGCCAGGCCTTCACCCCAGAGCGCCGCCTCGACAAGCGCTTCAGCGCCATGTTCATGGCCGACCCCGCCGCGAGCGCGGTGCTCTCGAATGCCCCCTTCAGGACCGCGCTCGGCATCGCGACGGCGGCGCTCGACCGCGACGCGCGCGGCGACAGGGGCATGCTGCACGGCGACCTGCACCACACCAATATTATCGGCGCGCCGCGCCACTGGTGCACCATCGACCCCCTGCCGCTCTTCGGCGAGCCCGAGGCCGAATACGCTTTGGCGCTCTCCAATCCCAGCCACATGCCGCGCATCGCGAACGACCCGAACCGCCAGATCCGCATGGCGGAGCGCATTCACGCCCGCACCGGCCTGGACCCTAGCCGCATCCTCTCCTGGGGCGTCACCTTCGCCGCCAACAAGCTCGCGATGGACATCCTCGCGCGGCCCGAGGACAGCGAACAGCACCAGAAGACCGAAACGCGCCTGTCGAGCCTCCTGGAGGCCTACGAGAGAGTGCCGAGGGACTGACCAAACACAGAGCCCCGGACGAGGCACAAGCACAGAGCACCCCGGCTTGCACACCCCTTCTCACTCCCAAAAAATCAAAGGCCAACCATCCGCGCCACCCCCTCACCCCCGGCGCGCCACCACCCAGGCTTGACCGGGCCAAAAATACCTCCCGCCGGAGGCACACCCGAGGCCGGGGCCGAAAGGCCCCGGACGAGACACCAAGCGCGGGCGGCCCCGCCGCCCGCTCCGCTAAACAAAAACCTCTCACGCCCGGGCCAGCATCCGCCCCAGCGGCCGCCCGGCGAGGATGTGGACGTGCAGATGCGGCACCTCCTGCACCCCGTCGCGGCCGGCGTTGGCGATCATCCGGAAGCCGTCGGCCTCGAGACCCGCCATCCGGCAGACGGCGCCGATGGCGCGGGTGTAATCGACGATCTCCTCGTCCGAGGCCTCCTGGGCGAAGTGATCATAGGAGACGTAATGCCCCTTGGGGATCACCAGCACATGGGTCGGCGCCTGGGGCTGGATGTCGCGGAAGGCGAGGCTGTGCTTGGTCTCGAGCACGGTGTCATTGGGGATCTCCCCGCGCAGGATCTTGGCGAAGATGTTCTGGTCGTCGTAGTCGAATGCCATCAGGGTCCTCAGTCAGCGAAAAGAAAATCGGTGCGGGCGATGTCGATCGCCGTGTCGCGCCCGAGCGAGAGGAAGGCGGCCAGCGCCTCGGCATTGGCCTCCGGCGTCTCGCCCTCGCGGATGCGCAGGTAGTTCGGGAACTCCGCGTCACGGATGCGGTCGCTCTCGTGCAGGATGTCGTTGCGCACGGTCGGCAGGAGCCGGGCCAGCGTCTCGGGCGGGGTGCGATCGCCGGCGAGGCCGACGCGCATCGCATGGCCGGTGAGGTAGTCGTCGGAGAAGTGGCAGTCCACCTCGAGGATGCGGGTCACCGCCCGGTCGCGGCAGAAATCCTCGAGCAGGTCGATGCTCACCGGGTCGAGGCAGACCAGCATGCGCTCGGTCTCGTAGTAGTCGTAGAGCATCCGCATCAGCGCCCGGCGGTGGCGGTGACGCTTGACCATGGTCGACTGGATGCCGCCGAGGTCCGGCAGGGCGGTGTTCTCCTCGTTGAAGAGATATTCGATGCAGGGGATGTTGGTCATCTGGCGGATGCGTTCGAGCAGCCGCTTGGCGACATGCCATTTCTTGCAGACCACGATCAGCAGCTCGCGCTCGCGGCCGAGCGTGCTTTCCGTCTCCCAGAAGCGGGGGGCGAAGCGGCGGCCGATGCGGCCCTTGGCGGTCAGGAAATCGAAGAGCTGCCGGCCCTCGTTGGAGATCTCGAAGCGCACCCCTTCGGAGGAATAGAGCACCCCCAGCCGGCGCTTGAGGTCATGCGCCTCGGGGCTGACCTTGCGCGCGAAGAGGAAATCCTGGCTCAGGAGCACGTCGTAGTGATCGTTGTGGAAGGTCACCGGCATGCCGTAATCGGTGAACATCAGGAAGGTGAGCGTCCTGCTCTCGATCTCGCGTTCGGGCACGAGGTGGCGCACCAGCGTCTGGAAGAAGGTCTCGTCGGGGATCCAGGTGGTGCGGAAAAACGAGACCACGTCGGGCCGCCTGCGAATGAAGTCGAGCAGCCAGTCGACGGTGCGGCGGCGCAGGCACCACCATTGGCTGCCGATCATCACGTCGATGTCCGCGGGGATCTTGCGGGTCAGCCCGAGCCGCTTCTGCAGCTCGAACATCGCGTAGAAAAGCCGCTTCTGGGTCCGTTCGTTGAACCAGTGGCGGTAGATCAGCCGCTCCTCGCGCCAGCCGGTCTTGATCCAGTCGGACTCGAAATAATCGAAGCTCTCGATGTAATCGACGTCGCGCCGGTCGAGGAAGTCATGCGCGTATTCGGCGGATTTGATCGCCATGCAATCGCCCGAGAGCATGTAGAAATGCGTGGCGCGGGGGAAGGCCTCGACCGCGGCGGTTAGCGCCTCGAGGGTGGCGGCGACCAGGCTCCATTCGCCCCAGCCGCAGCGCTGGCGCTTCTTGGCGAAGACCACATTGGGGTTTTCGGAGAGTTCCTCGCGGATGCGGCGGTAATCCTCGGGGTCGGCGCTGCGGTCGAAATGGATCGCGATGTAATCGCCCACCGCCGTCAGCGATCGCGCCTGGCGGATGATCGCCGCGGGGTCCTTGTGGCATAGCAGGATGAAGGCGACCTTGGCCATTTACAGGTACGACACGCCCATGTTTTTGCCCCGATATTCCGGTGATACCCTAAACGAAGATTGAATGAACCCGATTTGTTTGCTTGTTTGGCGCGAAGACCGCGCGGGACGCAAGCGCGGGGGGTGAGGGGCAGAAAGACAAGATGGGGTTTCCCGGGACCTGGATGACCGAGAGCGAGAGCGTCGTCTATCGCGTCGTGCCGAAATGCGCCTGTTCGACGATCGGTCAGATCCTCTATTACTCGGATCACGGCAGCTTCTACGACGGCGACATTCACGACGCCCGCGGCGGCATGCACAAATGGGCGCTCGAGGACAGCCAGCCGAAGATCCGCGCCAACGTGAAGACCCGCTCGGCCTATGCCTTCACCTGCGTGCGCAATCCCTACAGCCGCATCCTCTCGTCCTTCTTCGACAAGATCTGCGGCATCCAGCGCAACGGCAAGCGCTACCGCGGCAACCTGGTGCCGCTTCTGATCCAGAAATACGGCATCGAGGTCGGTGGCGAGGACGGCACCGAGGAGTTTGACCAGGTGCGCTCGTTCCGGCGGTTTCTGCTCTTCGCCCGCGACACCATCCGCTGGCGCCGGCCGATGGAGCCCGACATCCACTGGTCGGCCATGTCGGGGCATATCTCGACCTTCATCGTGAACGGCGGGCGCTACAACAAGATCTTCTGGACCGAGCGTTTCAATCCCGGGATGCAGGAGGTGCTCGACGCGATCGAGACGCCGCATCCGGTGGTGCTGGGCGAGGTGCCGCGCTTCAACGAGAGCGAGGGCCACGGTCCGAAGCGCGCGCATCCGGTCGAGGACTACTTCGACGACCTCTCGATGCATCTGGTCTACGAGATCTACAAGCGCGACTTCGAGCTGTTCAAATACGATTTCGAGAACCCGGCGAACAAGCAGCCGGTGGGCGAGATCGACCTCGACGAGGTGCACGCGAAGTTGGGGGATTGAGGTTGGGCGCGGTTGGTCGGGCCGGTGGGTGAAGCTCGGTGCCTCACGGCGGTTGGCTCAAAGCCTCCCGACTCGCAAAATCACCCTACCTCCAACCCAATCGCACCCACGGCCCCCACACGCCCACTTGCGCACGAACAGCACCGAAGGTGCCGGGCGCGCGCCGGACCGGCCCGATGGGCCGGCGCTCCTTGGGATGGCGTGCCTAAATCACCCCTAGCCCTGACCTTGCATGGATAAAGCGCCTCGCTCGCCGGTCAGCAGCGCCGCCCCCCGGTCCGCCGCGCGCCCTCCACTCAACAGTCAGCAAGATTGACCCCAGCGCTGCGCACCTTCCCCTGCACAGTCAGACATACGACCCCAGCGCGGCGCCCCGCTCCGCCAACTCCTCACCCGTCACCCACACCCAACCTCACGCCCGGACCGGCGCGCGGTCCCCGGCGTTGTCGCCCATGCGGCGGCGGAGCGCGGGGAGCCAGCCGTAGCCCGCCCCGCTGTCGAGGTATTCCGCGCTGACCCAGCCGTCGTAGCCCGAGGCCGCGATGGCCTCGTAGAGCGCCGCCTCCACCGGGTCGTCGGGATCGGGCGCGCCGCGCGCGCCGAGCCCCGCGATCTGCACGTGACCCACCCGGCCCGCGTGCCGGGCCCAGACCGCGCGGGCATCCCCGTGGATGCGCTTGGCGTGCCAGGTGTCGAACTGCAGCGCCAGATTCGGCAGGCCGATGCGGTCGATGATCTCTCCGGCCTGGTCGAAATCGTTGAGGAAATAGCCCGGCATGTCACCCGCGTTTAGCGGCTCGATCAGGATGGTGATCTCGGGCACCGCGAGGCAGGCGGCGCGCAGGTTGGCCTCGAAGCGCTCGCGCGCCCGGGTGCCGGTGGACTTGCCCGCCATGACGTGGATGCGGCCCACGCCCAGCGCCTCGGCGTAGTCGATCGCGCGCTGCATGTCCGAGGCGAATTGCGCCAGTTCCCCGGGCACCGCGGCGCGGCCGCGGGCGCCGTCCTCCCAGTCGTCGACCGGCGTGTTGATCAGCACCAGGGGCATTGCGCCCCGCACGTCGCCCATCTCTCCGGGCGAGAGCGCATAGGGGAAAAGACATTCCAGCCCGTCGAAACCGGCCTTGCGGGCACTGTCGGCGCGGGCGGCCAGCGGCACGCCGAAATGCAGGAGGGAGATGTTGGCTGCGATCTTCATCTCCCTCAGCCTAGCACGATTACGTGATCTGTCGCGGATCGCGCGTCATTCGGGCAGTTCCGAGGCCGGGATGATCGGGAAGAACTCGCCGCCCGAGCGCACGCCGAACCATTCCTGCCCGTCATGCGGGCCGGTGTGACCCAGGTCCACCAGCCGGTAGAAGGACTTGCGGTCGATCAGCGCCTCGAGGTTGCGGCGGATCAGGACATAGGGGGCGGGCTCGCCGGTCTCGGGGTCGCGCTCGACCCGGATCGGATGCGCGGGGCCCGCGCTCGCGCGGTCGTCGACATGGGTGAGGAAGGTCAGCACCTGGTCGGGGCCGGGGCTGTGCACCTCGAAGTCGACGGCCACGAAGGGCGCGTCCTCGACCTGGATGCCGACCTTCTCGACCGGGGTGACGAGGAAGTAATCCTCGCCCTCCTTCTTCAGGATCGAGGAGAAGAGCTTCACCAGCCCGCGCCGCCCGATCGGGGTGCCGAGGTAGAACCAGGTGCCGTCCCGGGCGATCTTCATGTCGAGGTCGCCGCAGAAGGGCGGATCCCACTTCTCGACCGGCGGCAGACCACGGTGTTTGCCCGCGGCCTTGGCCGAGGCGGCGATCCCCTCCGCGGAGGGTGTCACGCGATTTTGTGAGGACATTGCTTTTGCCATTTCCGTGCCGAAAGATACTCTCTTTTCATGATAGCCGGAACGAGGAGCAATGCCATGGCCGACGCCGAAGACCTTGTGGGCGAGATCGAATCGCTCGAGGCGAAACTGGCCGAGGCCAAGACCGCGATCACCCGGCGCTTCATCGGCCAGGAGCGGGTCGTCGACCTGACCTTGGCAGCACTTCTCTGCGGCGGGCACGCGCTGCTGATCGGCCTGCCGGGGCTTGGCAAGACGCGTCTGGTGGAGACGCTCTCGACGGTCATGGGGCTTGCGGGCAACCGCGTGCAGTTCACCCCGGACCTGATGCCGGCGGATATCCTCGGCTCCGAGGTGCTGGAGACCGGCGCCGACGGCAGCCGCGCCTTCAAGTTCATTCCCGGCCCGATCTTCTGCCAGCTCCTGATGGCCGACGAGATCAACCGCGCCAGCCCGCGCACCCAGTCGGCGCTGCTGCAGGCGATGCAGGAAAAGGCGGTGACCGTGGCGGGCGAGACCCGCGCGCTCGAGGCGCCCTTCCACGTCCTGGCCACCCAGAACCCGATCGAGCAAGAGGGCACCTACCCGCTGCCCGAGGCGCAGCTCGACCGCTTCCTGGTGCAGGTCGACGTGGCCTATCCCGAGCGCGGCACCGAAAAGGACATCCTCCTGGCCACCACCGGCGCCGAGGAGGCCGAGGCCTACCAGGTCTTCGACGGCCCCACGCTGATCGCTGCCCAGCAGCTTCTGCGGCGGATGCCCGTGGGCGACACGGTGGTCGAGACCATCCTCGACCTGGTGCGCGCCTTCCGGCCCTCGGACCCCTCGGCGCCCGAGAGGGTGCGCGAGGTGGTGGCCTGGGGGCCCGGCCCGCGCGCCGCCCAGGCGCTGATGCTGACCGTGCGCGCCCGGGCGCTTCTGCAGGGGCGGCTCGCGCCCTCCATGGAGGATGTCGTGGCGCTGGCCCGGCCGGTCCTGGTGCACCGCATGGCGCTGACCTTCTCGGCCCGGGCCCGGGGCGAGGATCTGGGCGCGCTCATCGAAGAGATCGCCAACGGGCTGCTCAGGTCCGAGGCCGCGGCTTGACGCCGGAACTTGCCCTCCGCGCCCGCGCCGAGGGTGAGGCGGCCCGGCTGCCGCCGCTCCTGGCGCGCGCCGAACAGCTCGCGGGCACCGTGCTTCTGGGCGAACACGGCCGCCGCCGCGCGGGCCTGGGCGACGACTTCTGGCAATACCGCCCGCTGATGCCGGGCGACAATTACCGCGCCATCGACTGGCGCCGCTCGGCGCGCAGCGACAGCCAGTTCGTGAAGGACCGCGAGTGGCAGATCGCGCAAAGCGTGATGCTCTGGGTCGACCGCGCCGCCTCGATGCGCTTCGCCTCCGAGCCCAGGCTGCCCGAGAAGGCCGACCGCGCACGGCTCCTGGGGCTGGCCGTCGCGATCCTGCTCAGCCGCGCGGGCGAGAGGGTGGGCCTCACCGGCTTCACCCTGCCGCCCCGGCGCGGCGCGGCGCAGCTTCTGCGGCTGGCGGAGTTCTTCTCGGACGCCGAGGCCGAGGATTACGCCACCCCCGAGGCGCGCGGCATGATCCCCCATGCCCGGGCGATCTTCGTCTCGGACTTCCTGGGCGATTTCGACGGCATTGAGGCGGCGCTGGCCAAGGCCGCAGACCGCGGCGTGCGCGGGGTGCTCCTGCAGGTGCTCGACCCCGCCGAGGAGGCCTTTCCCTACCGCGGCCGCACGATCTTCCAATCCGTCGGCGGCAGCATGGCGCATGAGACGCTGAAGGCCACCGACCTCAAGGCGCGCTACCTCGAGCGGCTGGCCGAACGGAAGGACCGGCTGGACTACCTCGCGCGGGTCACCGGCTGGCAATACAGCTGCCACCACACCTCCGAGACGGCGCAAAGCGCGCTGCTCTGGCTCTGGCGGGCGCTCGACGGGGGGCATGGATGACGCTCTTCGGGCTGATCGGGTTCACCACGCCCTGGCTTCTCCTGGGCCTCGCCGCGCTGCCGGTGCTCTGGCTGATCCTGCGCGCGGTGCCGCCCGCGCCGATCCGCCGGCGCTTCCCGGGGGTGGTGCTGCTCTTGGGTCTGAAGGACGACGAACAGGTCAGCGACCGCACGCCCTGGTGGCTGCTGCTGTTGCGGATGCTGGCGGTCGCGGCGGTGATCACCGGGCTGGCCGGACCGGTCCTCAACCCCGAGAACGAGGGCCCGACGCGCGGCTCCGCGCCGCTTCTGGTGGTGCTCGACGGCAGCTGGGCCTCGGCCCAGACCTGGCGGGCGAAGATGACTGCGCTCGACGGGCTCCTGGCCGAGGCCGGGCGCGAGGATCGCCCCGCCGCGATCCTGAACCTCGCACGCCCCGAGGCGGCGGCCTTCCAGTCGAGCCAGACCCTGCGCAACCGCATCTCGGGGCTCACCCCCGAACCCTGGGAGCCCGATGCCGCCCGCACCGAGGCCGCGCTGGATGCCCTGCCCGAGGGCGCGTTCGAAAGCTACTGGTTCTCGGACGGGATTGACCGCGAGGCCCGCGCGCCGATGCTTGAGGCGCTGGAGGACCGCGGCGCCGTCACGGTCTTCGAAAGCCCCGCGCCGGTCTACGCGCTGGAGCCCGCCCGCTTCGAGGATGGCGCCGTGGCGCTGACCCTGCACCGGCTGCGCGCCTCGGGCGCGGCCGAGGTCGGCGTGGTGGCCCAGGGCCGCGACCCGGCGGGCAATCCCGCCGCCCTCGCCCGGCTGCCGCTGCGCTTCGAGGAGGGCGCGACCCGCGCCGAGGGCGCCCTGGCGCTGCCCGCCGAGCTGCGGGCGCGGATCGACCGCTTCGAGGTCGAGGCCACCTCTTCGGCCGGGGCCGTGACCCTGCCCGACGACAGCCTGCGCCGCCGCGAGGTCGCGCTGATCGCCGGGACCGAGAACCGCGAGGGGCTCGAGCTGCTCTCGCCGCTGCACTACCTCGAACGGGCGCTGGCGCCGACCGCCGACCTGCTCGACGGCGGGCTGCTCGAGGTGCTGCCCGCCAATCCCGACGTGATCGTCCTGGCCGATGTGGCGACCCTCTCCCCCGCCGAGAAGGAGGCGCTGACCGCCTGGGTCGACAAGGGCGGGATGCTCCTGCGCTTCGCCGGCCCGCGGCTCGCCGCCAGCGAGGTCAGCCGCGCCGCGGAGGATGCGCTCATGCCGGTGCGCCTGCGCGCGGGCGGCCGCACCGTCGGCGGCGCGATGAGCTGGGGCGAGCCCAAGACGCTGGCCCCCTTCGACGCCGAAAGCCCCTTTTTCGGGCTGGAGGTCCCCGAGGAGGTCACCGTCAACGCCCAGGTCATGGCCCAGCCCGACCCGACGCTGGCCAGCCGGGTGATCGCCCAGCTCACCGACGGCACGCCGCTCGTCACCCGCAAGCGCGAGGGCCAGGGGCAGGTGGTGCTGTTCCATGTCACCGCCAATGCCGAATGGTCGACGCTGCCGCTCTCGGGGCTCTTCGTCGAGATGCTGGAGCGGCTGGCGGTCTCCTCGATGCCCGCCCAGCCCGAGGCGGGCGACCTGGAGGGCACGACCTGGCAGCCGGTGCGGGTGCTCGATGCCTTCGGCGGGCTCGGCGTGGCCGAGAACCTGCCCGGCGTCGCGGGCCCGGCGCTGGTCGGCGACGCGCTTGGCCCCGAGCTGCGCCCCGGGCGCTACCAGGGCGAGGAGCGCAGCCTGGCGCGCAACGTCACCCCGCGCGAGGCCGCGCTGACCCCCGCCGCCTGGCCCGAGAGCGTGCCCGTCGAAGGGCTCGACCGGCCCGAGGAGACGCCGCTGGCCGGCCCGCTCCTGGCGCTGGCGCTGGTGCTTCTGGTCGCCGACGTGCTGGCGGCGCTGGCGCTTTCGGGGCGGCTCCTGCCGGCGCGGGCCGCGGCGCTGATCCTCGCGGCGCTGATGCTGCCCGGCGCCGAGGCGCGGGCGCAATCCTCCGAGCCCCCGGGTGCCGACCGCCCCGCCTTCGCCAGCGACGTCACCGCCGAGGTCACCCTGGCCCATGTGCTGACCGGCGACGCTGCGGTCGACCGGGTGGCCCGCGCGGGCCTCGAGGGGCTGTCGGAGACGCTGTTCTTCCGCACCTCGGTCGAGCCCGGCCCGCCGGTCGGCGTCGACCTCGAGGACGACGAGCTGGCCTTCTTCCCGATGCTCTACTGGCCGGTGACCGAGGGCCAGGCCCTGCCCTCGCCCGCGGCCTACGCGAAGCTCAACGAATACCTGCGCTCGGGCGGGCTGATCCTCTTCGACACCCGCGACGCCGACATCGCGAGCTTCGGCGCCTCCTCGCCCAACGGCCGCAAGCTGCAGGAGCTGGCCGGGCCGCTCGACGTGCCGCCGCTGGAGCCGGTGCCCGAGGACCACGTGCTGACCCGCACCTTCTACCTGCTGCAGGACTTCCCCGGGCGCTACGTCAGCCGCGACGTCTGGGTCGAGGCCGCCCCGCCCGACGCAGAACAGATCGAAGGCATGCCCTTCCGCAACCTCAACGACAATGTCACCCCGGTGGTGATCGGCGGCAACGACTGGGCCTCGGCCTGGGCGGTGGACGAGAGCGGCCAGCCGCTGCGCCCAATCGGCCGCGGCTTCGCCGGTGAACGCCAGCGCGAGATCGCCTATCGCTTCGGGGTGAACCTCGTGATGCATGTGCTGACCGGCAACTACAAATCCGACCAGGTGCATGTGCCCGCCCTTCTCGACAGGCTTGGCCAATGATCGACGGCATCCTCTTCGACCCGCTTCTGCCCTGGGCCGCGATCGCGGTGCTGGGGGCCCTGGCCTTGGCCGGGGCCGCGCTGGCGCTCTGGCGCGGGCTCGCGGGCTGGGGGCTCCGGGCGCTGGCGCTTTTGGTGCTGGTGGCGGCGCTGACCCAGCCCTCGCTCCAGGACGAGGACCGCGCGCCGCTTTCGGACATCGTGATCCTGCTCGAGGACCGTTCCGCCTCCCAGCAGCTGGCCGACCGCGCCGAGACGACCGAGACGGCGCTCGACACGCTCGAGACGCAGCTCGCGGCCCGGCCCAACACCGAGGTCCGCCGGGTCGAGATCGGCGACGGCGCCGAGGACCAGGGCACGCTTCTGATGACCGCGCTCAACACCGCGCTGGCCGAAGAGCCGCGCGGCCGCATCGCGGGCATCATCGCCGCCTCGGACGGGCGGCTGCACGACATCGACCGGGCGCCCGAGCTGCCCGCGCCGATGCATCTTCTGCTGACCGGCCAGGAGGACGACTGGGACCGGCGGCTGGTGGTCAAGAACGCCCCGGCCTTCGCCATCCTCGACGAGCCCGTCACCCTGACCCTGCGGCTCGAGGACGAGGGCGCCGCGCCCGAGGCCGCGACGGTGCCGCTCGACATCTCGGTCGACGGCGGCGATCCGCAGCGCTTCACCGTGCCCGTGGGCGAGGACATCGACCTGCCGATCACCCTGCCCCACGGCGGGCTGAACGTGATCCGCTTCTCCACCCCCGAGGGCGCGGGCGAGCTGACCGACCGCAACAACGCCGCGCTGGTGCAGATCAACGGCGTGCGCGACCGGCTGCGGGTGCTGCTGGTCTCGGGCGAGCCCCATGCCGGCGGGCGCACCTGGCGCAACCTTCTGAAGTCCGACAGTTCGGTCGACCTGGTGCATTTCACCATCCTGCGCCCGCCCGAGAAGCAGGACGGCGTGCCGGTCAACGAGCTTTCGCTGATCGCCTTTCCGACGCGGGAGCTGTTTCTCGACAAGATCGAGGATTTCGACCTGATCATCTTCGACCGCTACAAGCGGCGCGGCATCCTGCCGGCGATCTACCTCGACAACGTGCGCAACTACGTCGAGGAGGGCGGCGCGGTGCTGATCTCGGCGGGGCCGGATTTCGCCTCGGCCGACAGCATCTTCCGCTCGCCCCTGGGCGAGATCGTGCCCGCCACGCCCACCGCCCGCGTCATCGAGGAGCGCTTCCGCCCGACGATCACCGACCTGGGCGACCGCCACCCGGTAACCGCGGGCCTCTCGGGCGAGGAGACCTGGGGCCGCTGGCTGCGCCAGATCGAGGTCGAGGCGCTGTCCTCGGGCGAGACGCTGATGGCCGGGGTGGGCGAGCGCCCGCTCCTGGTGCTCGACCGGGTGGGCGAGGGGCGGATCGCGCTCATGGCCTCGGACCAGGCCTGGCTCTGGTCGCGCGGCTACGAGGGCGGCGGGCCGCAGCTCGAACTGCTGCGCCGGCTCGCGCATTGGATGATGAAGGAGCCCGAGCTCGAGGAAGAGACGCTCTTTGCAGAGGCGACCGGCCAGACCATGCGGATCACCCGCCGCACGCTGGGCGACAGCGTCGGCCCGGTGACCGTGACCCGCCCCGACGGCGAGACCGAGGAGGTGCCGCTGGAAGAGGTGGCGCCAGGCCGGTTCGAGGCGCTCTACGACGGGCCGGAGATCGGGCTCTACCGCCTCACCGAGGGCGAGGAGGAGGCCGTGGTCGGTCTTGGCCCCGCCGCGCCGCGCGAGTTCGAGCGGACCATCGCCTCGGGCGCCGCTATGGAAGGGCTGATCGACAGCCGCGAAGGCGGGGTGCTGCGCCTCGCCGAGGGGCTGCCGCGCATCCGCGAGGTCGCCGAGGGCCGCCCCGCCGCGGGTCGCGGCTGGATCGGCATCACCCCGCGCGATGCCTTCGAGACGCTGGACCTGCGCAGCGTGCCGCTCCTGCCCGCCTGGCTGACGATGCTGCTCGCCGCCGCGCTGATCGTGGGCGCCTGGCTGCGGGAAGGGCGGCGGTAAGAGGGCTTCGGCGGATTGGTGCTGCGGCTGGATGCCGACGGACGCGCTACCTGTGCAAACCCAGCCTATGAATCGAGAGATCGCGTCCGGGTCTTCGGCTGGGCGCAATGCCCTCCGCGCGTTGGATGCGAGGTATCGGTCCTAGCCCTCAGCGCGGAAGCGCCTATCCCAACAGCGAAAGCGAAGCGCCAACCTTTGAGGTTCCGGCTGAAAACCACGAGAAAAACCTGGTGCGGAGGGCGCGCGCCGGACCGGGGGCCGGCGCTGCTGACCTCGGAGCTTTGCGCTTTATCGCAGCAAGGTCAGGACTAGGGGCATGCTATGCGCGCCATTCGAAGGAGCGCCGGCCCAAGGGGCCGGTCCGGCGCGCGCCCGGCATCTGCGATGCTGTTCGGGCGCAAGGTGGGCGTGGGTTTCTGCTTAAGTGCGGAAGACCGAATGCAGCGCGGCGTTAAGCCCAGCGCCCCCCGCCTCACAACTCCGGCCGCACCTTCAGCGCCAACCGTTCTTCGCCCCAGCCATGCACGTTGCAATGCGCGCGGATATAGACCGTCCAGACCCCGTCGGGGATCATCACCGAGTTCAGGGACCGGGTGAAGGGCTGCTCGGTCACATGCGGATGGTGCAGCACGCGGGTGTCGAGGGGCTCCCCGGCCTCGGTCTCGACCCGCCAGGCGTCGGCGTAATGGTCCCAGCCGGTGTCGGGATGCGCCAGCGTCACCGAGACGCGCCAGTCCATGCCGCTTTTCTCGATCGCGGCATCGCGGATTTCCGGGGGGCCGGCCAGGGCGGGCGGGGCGATCAGGGCAAGAAGCGCGAGAAGTCGTGTCATGCTCCGGCTCCTAGCATCCCCATGCTGAAACCGGGCTCATTTTTCCGTGTCTTGCGGCAGGTTGCGCAGCAGGATCTCGCGGCTCTCCGAGCGGAACTCGCGGCGCAGGATCACCGCCAGCGTGGCGAGGCTCGCCAGGATCAGCGCCGCCGCCCCGATCAGCCAGGCCGCCGAGGCGATGCCGAAATAGACCGCCCGGAGCCCGCGGTTGAAGCTGCGCGCCGCGGTGACATTGACCTCGCCCGCCTGCCGCGCGCGGTCGAGCGCCAGGGGATCGGCGGGATCGTTCGGCACCGCCGCCATGAGCACCGCGCAATAGCCGAAAAGCCGATGCGACCAGACGAAGTTCAGGAAGGCGTTCACCACGATCAGCAGCATCAGGATGATCTTCACCTCCCAAACGATCACCGGGTCGGCCCCGAGCGAGAGGTCCGAGGCGATGCCGCGCAGCCGGTCGACGTTGCCCACAAGCGCCAGCCCGCCACCAATGGCGATCATCGTGGCCGAGGCGAAGAAGGCCGTGCCCTGGCGCATGATGCCGACGATCTGGCTGTCGAAGATGCGCGGGTCGCGGCTGACGAAATGCACCATCCAGGCGCGCCGGTAGGCGGCCATGAGGAGCGAGGTCGAGGGGCGGCGCGCGGGCGGGCGCTCGATGATGCGGCCGCTGCCGAGCCAGGCCAGCCCCAGGACGATCAGCGCCGTGGCGTCGAGCAGGGTGAAGAGGCTGTCGAGCGTATCGGCCATCAGACCGGCTTGGCCACGACAACCCAGAGGACCGCGATCACCAGGAGCACGCTGAGCTCGTTGAAGATGCGCAGGAAGCGGTCGCTCTCGGAGAAGGTGCCGCGCCGGGCGCGCAGCACCAGCCGCCCGGTCCAGCCGTAATGCGCGACCAGCCCCGCGACGAGCGCCAGCTTCCACCAGACCCAGCCGGGCATGCCCAAGAGCCCCGCCAGCCAGAACCCGGTGATGAGCGCGATGACGCCAAGCCCCGCCGAGAAGCGATAGAGCCGGATCGTCAGGTCGCCCAGCGGGCCGAACTCGCCCAGCCGCGCGTGCTCGCGCTTCCAGAAGATCAGCGCCCGGGGCACCGCGAAGATGGAGGTCATCCAGCCCATCACGCAGAGCAGATGTATGATCTTGATCCAGGTCATGGGACTCCTCTGCGGCAAGCCCGCGCCTCGCGCAAGGGGGTTGGGGGGTGGCGGGGGGAAGCTGAGGGGGTGTTGGGGCGGTTTGTGCGGTAGGTCAGTTGGGGTGCCGGAAGGGGTTGTGCGGTTGGTCAGTTGCGGCGCGCTGGCGCGGAGCGGCACGGCGCTCGGAGGGGGGCTTTGTCGGGTGCATCTTCCCTGCCACCCGTCACCCACCACCCTCTCAACCAGCCCCACCGGAGGGCGCGCGCCGGACCGGGGGCCGGCGCTACCGACCTCCGGGCTATGCGCTTTATCCCAGCAAGGTCAGGACGAGGGGCGAGCTAAGCACGCCACCCCAAGGAGCGCCGGCCCATCGGGCCGGTCCGGCGCGCGCCCGGCACCTTCGGTGCTGTTCGGGCGCAAGAAGCGCGGGCTGGAACGGGACACGCTGACGCGGACGGATGGTCAGCGAGTCTCGCGCAGTGATCATGCCCTTTGCCCGCTCCACCAGTTCCAACAGAGGGCGCAAGGGGGTGCGCTTGTGGATATGGGGTTCTCCGGGCGGCGGGGCGTGGGCAACCTTTGCAGCATAGTGACCCTGGGGCAGCCGATGGCGCATTCTGGCCCGGCACATAAACCCCCCCCCCTCCCCCGGGCGTCTCGCCGCACTCCCGGGGTGAGTGCTGGCATTAACCCTTTCCATGCTAGATAGTGACGCCACGACAAGGGGAGGTTCCCGCATGGAGATGCCGACACCGGACCGCAGCGTCCTGTCCCGCAAGGAAGAGATCGTCGCGCGGCTGCGCGCCGTCCTGCCGGCCGAGGCGGTGATCGACGAGCTCTCGGAGACGCGCGCCTATGAATGCGACGCGCTGACCGCCTATCGCTGCCCGCCGCTCGCGGCGGTGCTGCCGGCCTCGACCGAGGAGGTCTCGGCGGTGCTCAAGGTCTGCCACGAAATGGGCGTGCCGGTGGTGCCGCGCGGCTCGGGCACCTCGCTCGCGGGCGGCGCGTTGCCCACGGCGGACTGCGTGATCCTGGGCGTCGCGCGGATGAACGAGGTGCTCGAGACCGACTACGAGAACCGCTTCATCCGGCTCCAGACCGGGCGCACCAATCTCTCCGTCACCGGCGCCGTCGAGGCGGAGGACTTCTTCTACGCCCCCGACCCCTCCTCGCAGCTCGCCTGCGCCATCGCAGGCAATATCGCGATGAACTCCGGCGGGGCGCATTGCCTGAAATACGGGGTGACGACCAACAACCTCCTCGGCGTCACCATGGTGCTGATGGACGGCAGCGTCGTCGAGATCGGCGGCGCGCATCTCGACGCCGGCGGGCTCGACCTCCTGGGCGTGATCTGCGGCTCCGAAGGGCAGCTCGGCGTGGTCACCGAGGCCACGCTGCGGATCCTGCGCAACCCCGAGGGCGCGCGGCCGGTGCTCATGGGTTTCGCCTCGAACGAGGTCGCGGGCGCCTGCGTCTCGGACATCATCAAGGCCGGCGTCCTGCCGGTGGCGATCGAATTCATGGACCGGCCCTGCATCCGCGCCTGCGAGGCCTTCGCCAAGGCCGGCTACCCCGATTGCGAGGCGCTGCTGATCGTCGAGGTCGAGGGCTCCGAGCCCGAAATCGACCACCAGCTCGGACTGATCACCGAGATCGCCCGCCGCCACGACCCGGTGGAACTGCGCGAGGCCCGCGACGCCGAGGAGGCCGGGCGCATCTGGCTCGGCCGGAAATCGGCCTTCGGCGCCATGGGGCAGATCAACGACTACATGTGCCTCGACGGCACCATCCCGGTCTCGGAACTGCCGCGCGTGCTGACCCGCATCGGCGAGATGTCCAAGGACTACGGGCTCGAGGTCGCCAATGTCTTCCACGCCGGCGACGGCAACATGCACCCGCTGATCCTCTTCAACGCCAACGAGCCGGGCGAGCTGGAGAAATGCGAGGCGCTCGGCGCCGACATCCTGCGGCTCTGCGTCGAGGTCGGCGGCTGCCTGACCGGCGAACATGGCGTCGGCATCGAGAAGCGCGACCTGATGACCGCGCAATACGATCCCGCCGATCTCGAGGCGCAGATGGCGGTGAAGGATGTCTTCGATCCGGCCTGGCTTCTGAACCCCGCGAAGGTCTTTCCGCTGGCGGTCTCGGAGGCCCGGCGGTCGGTGCCGATCGCGGCCGAGTAGCCGGGGCCAGCCCCCGCGGCCCACCAACTATTTTCGCCAGGATGAAGGAACAGCAGGGCAGATGAGACCGGCAAGCGAGGAAGAGCTGAGCGCGGCGATCCGCGCGGCGACGGAGCCCCTGGCGGTGCGCGGCGGCGGCACGCGGTCGGCCCCGCCCGAGGGCCCGGTGATCGAAACCGGCGCTCTGACCGGCATCCGGCTCTACGAGCCCGGCGCGCTGACCCTGGTCGCGGGCGCGGGCACGCCGCTCTCCGAGGTCGAGACGGCGCTGGCCCGCGAGGGCCAGCGGCTGGCCTTCGAGCCGATGGATCACCGCCCGCTCCTTGGCACCAAGGGCGAACCGACGCTGGGCGGCGTGGCGGCGGCCAATGTCTCGGGGCCCCGACGCATCCAGGCCGGCGCGGCGCGGGATTTCCTCCTGGGCGTGCGCTTCGTCGACGGCGCGGGCCAGATCGTGAAGAACGGCGGGCGGGTGATGAAGAACGTCACCGGCTACGACCTGGTGAAGCTCCTGGCCGGCAGCCGTGGGCGGCTCGGCGTCCTGACCGAGGTGGCGCTGAAGGTGCTGCCGGTGCCCGAGACCAGCGCCACGCTGGTGCTGACCGGGCTCGACGACCAAGGCGCGGTGGCGGCCATGTCCCGCGCGCTCGGCTCGCCCTACGAGGTCTCGGGCGCGGCGCATCTGCCCGACCGCGGCGCCTGCTGCCTGCGGATCGAGGGTTTCGAGAGCTCGGTGGCCTACCGGCTGAAGGCGCTGGCCGCGCTCTTCCCCGAGGCAGGCCAGGAGCCGCAGACCGACCCCGAGGCCAGCGCCGCGCTCTGGCGCGAGATCCGCGACGCCCAGCCCCTGGCCGCGGCCGAGGGCGACGTCTGGCGGCTCTCGGTCAAGCCGAGCGACGGACCGGAGGTGGCCCGGCGGCTGGGCGCGAAAGCACATTTCTACGACTGGGGCGGCGGGCTGGTCTGGGCGGCGCTCCGGGCGGGCGAAGACCCCCGCCCGGCGCTCTCCGGCCTCGGCGGCCACGCGACGCTGGTGCGGGCGGCCCCGGGCGGCCCGGCCCGCCCGCCGGCCCTGCACCCCGAACCCGAGCCGCTGGCCGCGCTCAGCCGGGGCATCGCCGCGAAGTTCGACCCGCGCGGCATCTTCGCCCAGGCCGAGGCCGCATGAGCGCCGAGATGGTCCTAGCCTTCGCGCTCTGCTTCGGCGCGGGGCCGCTTCTCTACGTTCTGGCGCTGCGCACGCCGCCCTCGCGGGTGAACCTCGCCGCGCTGGTGGTCGGCGCGCTGACCCTGGCGCTGGCGGGCATCACGCTCGGCCCGCTGCGGCCGCTGGCGGCGCTCATCTGCCTCTGGCTCGCCTGGATCGCGGCCCTGGCCTGCGCGACCGCGGCGGCGCAGAAGCTCGCCGGCGGGCGCGGCTCGCGCTGGACCCGGCTTGGCGGCAGCCTTGCGACCACCCTGCCGTGGTTCGGGCTGGCCACGGCCCTGACCCTTTCGCCCTGACGCTCACCAGAAGGACAGACATGCAGACCCAGTTCCGCCCCGAGCAGTTGCAAGACCCCGATGTCGCGCGGTCGAACGAGATCCTGCGCGCCTGCGTGCATTGCGGCTTCTGCACGGCGACCTGCCCGACCTACCAGGTGCTGGGCGACGAACTCGATTCCCCTCGCGGCCGGATCTACCTGATCAAGGACATGCTCGAGAACGAGCGGGTGCCCGACGAGAAGACCGTCAAGCACATCGACCGCTGCCTCTCCTGCCTGGCCTGCATGACCACCTGCCCTTCGGGGGTGCATTACATGCACCTGGTCGACCACGCCCGCGCCTATATCGAAGAGACCTACGAGCGCCCCTGGCGCGACCGCGCGCTGCGCTGGGTGCTGGCGCGGATCCTGCCCTATCCCAAGCGCTTCCGGCTGGCGCTGCTGGCCGCCAAGATCGGCCGGCCCTTCCGGGGGCTGATGCCCGACCCGCGGCTGCGCGCCATGCTCGAGATGGCGCCCGACGTGATCCCGCCGGTCAGTCGCAACGACGACCCGCAGAGCTTTGCCGCCGCGGGCGCGCCGAAGATGCGCGTGGCGCTGATGACCGGCTGCGCGCAGAAGGCGCTCGACACCGACATCAACGACGCGACCATCCGGCTGCTGACCCGGCTCGGCGCTGAGGTGGTGGTGGCCGAGGGCATGGGCTGCTGCGGCGCGCTCACCCACCACATGGGCAAGAGCGACGAGGCCCATGACACCGCCGCGCGCAACATCGAGGCCTGGACCCGCGAGATCGAGGGCAAGGGGCTCGACGCCATCGTCATCAACACCTCGGGCTGCGGCACCACGGTCAAGGACTACGGCCACATGTTCCGCAACGGCCCGCTGGCCGACGAGGCCGCGAAGGTCTCGGCCCTGGCCCGCGACGTGAGCGAGGTGCTGGTCGAGCTGATGCCCGAGGCTGTGCCCGCCCCCGGCGAGGCCAGCCCGCAGGAGGCCCGCGAGGGCATCGCCGGGCCCGACGCCGCGCCGGGCCGGGGCGTGCATGCGCCGCCGCGCGGCACCGGCGGCGGGGCGCTGCGGGTGGCCTATCACGCCGCCTGTTCGCTGCAGCACGGCCAGCAGATCAAGACGCATCCGAAGACCCTTCTGAAGCGCGCGGGCTTCGAGGTGGTCGAACCGGCGGACAGCCATCTGTGCTGCGGCTCGGCGGGGACCTACAACCTGATGCAGCCCGAGATTTCCGGGCAGCTCAAGGCGCGCAAGGTGCGCACGCTGGAAGCCAAGTCACCCGAGGTCATCGCCGCGGGCAACATCGGCTGCATGATGCAGATCGGCTCGGGCACCGAGGTGCCGGTTGTCCATACGGTGGAGCTTCTGGACTGGGCGACCGGCGGGCCGAAGCCGTCGAAGCTGATGCGCGAGGCGTAAGGGGCGCGCCGTAGTGGCGCAGACCGGTCGGAGCACTCTGCGCCGATCACCGGACGGGCGCTGAGGCAGCGGCGCGACGCCCCCGCGCGCACAGCTCCCCGCCCCACGCGCGCCCTCCCCGCGATTGCCGCAGCCTTGCCCCATTCCGGTCAATGAGGCTCAATAGTCTGGCCCGCAGCCGCGCCACCGCCGGAGATCCCATTGCCGCGCCGTCTCGCCCTTGCCCTCCTGGGGCTGTTCCTCGCCCAGCCCCTCTCGGCCCAGGGGCTGTTCTCGCTCGGGCCAGATGCCGCGGGCGGGGCCTGGGATTCGGTTGGACGGCTCGAGATCTCAGGCAAGACCTTCTGTACCGGCGCGCTGATCGCGCCCGACCTGGTGCTGACCGCCGCGCATTGCCTCTATGACCGCGCGAGCGGCGCGCCCGTCGCGGTCGAGGAGGTGCAGTTCCTCGCCGGCTGGCGCAACGGCCGCGCCGCCGCCTACCGCCGGGTGCGCCGCGCCATCGCCCATCCCGACTACGACTTCTCGCTGCCCTCGGGCCCGGCGCGGGTGCGCAACGACATCGCGCTTCTGAAGCTGCAGCACCCGATCCAGAACACCACGATCACCCCCTTCGAGACCGACGCCGACCCCGCCCGCGGCGACAGTATCGGCGTGGTCTCCTATGCGCGCGGCGGCGCCGATGTGCCCGCGCTCGAGGAGCGCTGCGCGGTGCTCTCGAAACAGCAGGGCGTGGTGGTCATGTCCTGCCGTGTGGATTTCGGCTCGTCGGGCTCGCCGGTCTTCTCCTTCGCCTCGGGCGTGCCGCGGGTGGTCTCCATCGTCTCGGCAAAGGCCGAGGCCGAGGGCGCGCCGGTCTCGCTCGGGGTCTCGGTCGAGGCGGCGCTGCCCCGACTGCAGGCGGCGCTTGCGGAGGAAACCCGCCGCGCAAGGCTGCCCGGGATCAAGTCGGTGACCGAGACCGGCAGCCGCGCCAGCGCCGCCAAGTTCCTGCGCCCCTAGCCGCCGAGTTCCTCCGCCCGCAAGAGACTTGAAAGCCCGCGCGGGCCTCCCCAAATTCTGGCTGCGGAACGCCGCTTTCGGGTTCCGCATAACTTGGCAGCCGCCTGTCCCATACGGGAAGGCGCACAACATATGGTATCGCTCAAAGGAGGATAACCCATGCGTAGCTTTGACCTCGCCCCGCTCTACCGAGCCACCGTCGGCTTCGACCAGATCGCCGACCTCATGGACCGGGTGCTGGCCTCGGATGTGACCCAGCCCACCTATCCGCCCTACAACATCGAGAAGACCGCCGAGGATGCCTACCGCATCTCCATCGCCGTGGCCGGCTTCTCCGAGACCGATCTCTCGGTCGAGGTGAAGGACCAGGCGCTGGTGGTCTCGGCCCGCAAGGCCGAGGAAGACGAAAACCGCGCCTTCCTGCACCGCGGCATCGCGACCCGCGCCTTCGAGCGCCGCTTCCATCTCGCCGACCACGTGCGCGTCATCGGCGCCAGCCATGCCGACGGCATGCTGCACATCGACCTCGAGCGCGAGATCCCCGAGGCGCTGAAGCCGCGCCGCATCGAGATCCAGAAGACCGACACCGTCGAGACCCGCAAGGACCTGCTCGACGCGCAAAAGGTCAACTGATCGCGGCAGGCGCCCTCGCGCCGCTTCGACGACCCTGCGCCCCGGCCGCCACGGCCGGGGCGTTTTGCGTTGGACCCCCGCTTGACCGCCAGGGCCGCCGGATCTAGCCAAGGGGCCGTGACGACACCCCAGTGACGGGAATTGTTGATGCTGGAGCTTGTGACCACCCGCTGACACCTCGGTTCGACGAGGTGACGCCTACCCCCGGCCGGCCGGCTCTGCCGCCATGTCCGGGGCCTGACAGCGACGTCACAGGACGCATCCATGAATATTTCCAAACACGAACAGCGCGTGCTGCACGCGCTGGCCCAGGGCGGCGTGATCGCCTACGAGCGCGCGCCCGGCGGCCAGGTGACCGAGGTCACCTGCGTCACCCGCGACGGGCTGATCCTCGGCGACTGCTCGCTCGAGGTCTTCCGCAAGCTCCGCCGCAAACGGCTGATCGAAAGCCGCGCCTCCAGCCCCTACCGCATCTCCGCGCAGGGCCGCCGCAATGTGCGGGCGCAGGTGGACAACCGGTAGGGCCGAGGGGCGGGCACGGGTCCGCCACCCCCAAAAAAGACGCGCCGCGCCGGGTGACCCGGCGCGGCGCTTTGGCCCTCCGAGCCAGCCGGCGGAGCGGGGCCGCAGCCCCCTCCGCTCAGCGCATCACAGGCTCAGGCAGACGTATTTCATCTCGAGGAACTCCTCGATCCCGTGGTGGCTGCCCTCGCGGCCGAGGCCGGATTGCTTCACCCCGCCGAAGGGCGCGACCTCGGTCGAGATGATGCCGGTGTTCACGCCGACGATGCCGTATTCCAGCGCCTCGGCGACCGACCAGACGCGGCTCAGGTCCTTGGCGTAGAAATAGGAGGCCAGGCCGAAGATCGTGTCGTTCGCCTTGGCGATCACGTCCTCTTCGTCCTTGAAGGCGAAGAGCGGCGCGAGCGGGCCGAAGGTCTCTTCGTGGGCGACGGTCATCTCCTGGGTGGCGCCGGTGACGATGGCGGGCTTGAAGAAATTGCCGTCGATCTCGCCTTCCTCGGAGCCGAGGATCACCTTGCCGCCCTTGTCGCGGGCATCGCGCAGATGGGCCTTCACCTTGTCGATGGCATCCGGCGCGATCAGCGGGCCGAGGTCGACGTCCTCCTCGGCCAGACCGTCACCGACCTTCAGCTCGCTCACCCGCTTGGCGAGCTTCTCGGCGAAGGCGTCATAGACCCCCTCCTGCACGTAGATCCGGTTGGC
Source organism: Roseivivax sp. GX 12232 (assembly GCF_021272185.1). Taxonomy (GTDB): domain Bacteria; phylum Pseudomonadota; class Alphaproteobacteria; order Rhodobacterales; family Rhodobacteraceae; genus Roseivivax. The sequence continues at coordinate 64,867 of NZ_JAJSEC010000004.1, read as the reverse complement.
GCAGACGCAGGTCTGGCCGTTGTTGCGGAACTTGCACATGATCGCGCCCTCGACCGCATCGTCGAGATCGGCGTCGTCGAAGACGATGAAAGGCGCGTTGCCGCCCAGCTCCATGGAGCATTTCATCACCTGGTCGGCGGCCTGGCGCAGCAGGATGCGGCCGACCTCGGTGGAGCCGGTGAAGGTCAGCTTGCGCACCTTGGGGTTCTCGCAGAACTCCTTGCCGACCTCGGAGGAGGAGGACGAGGGCACCACGTTGAAGATCCCCGCCGGCAGGCCCGCGCGCTCGGCCAGCACGCCCAGCGCCAGCGCCGAGAGCGGCGTCTCCGAGGCCGGGCGGGCGACGAAGGAACAGCCCGCCGCCAGCGCCGGGCCGGCCTTGCGGGTGATCATCGCGTTGGGGAAGTTCCAGGGGGTGATCGAGGCGGCGACCCCGATCGGCTGCTTCATCACCAGGATGCGCTTGTCGCGGGCATGGCCGGGGATCTGCTCGCCCAGGACCCGCTTGGCCTCTTCGGCGAAGAACTCCACGAAGGAGGCGCCATAGGCCACCTCGCCGCGCGACTCGCCGAGCGGCTTGCCCTGTTCGGCGGTCATGATCTTGGCCAGGTCCTCCTGGTTTTCCATCATCAGGTCGAACCAGCGGCGCAGCACCTGGGCGCGCTCCTTGCCGGTCCAGCGGGCCCAGTCCTTCTGGGCCTCATAGGCGGCGTCGATCGCCTCGGAGACCTGCTTGCGCGAGGCGTCGGCCACCTCGGCGATGACATCGCCGCGGGCGGGGTTGGTGACCTCGAAGGTGCCATCCGCGCCCTCGGCCCAGGCGCCGCCGATATAGGCCCGGGTCTCGAGCAGGCTGGGGTCTTTCAGAAGGCCCGAGAGGTCGGTGGTGAGGTCGCGCATGAAGCATCTCCTTGTTGCTGGGGCGGGCTTCGGGGTGGACCCGGCCCGTCATCACGATATTGTCGCCGAAACCGCCCCGGAGAGACAGATGGATCTGGACGACGCCTATTCCAATCAGGACCACATCGCCGACGCCGCGAGCTACCCGCCGCGATGGGCCGAGAAGGCCAGCGAGATGCGCAAACGGCTGGGGGCGGCGAACCGGGCGCGGCTGGGCCTGATGTATGGCCATGGAACGCGCAACGTCTTCGACCTGTTCCTGCCGCTCAGGCGTGCCGAGGGGCTCGTGGTCTTCGTGCATGGCGGCTACTGGCGGCGCTTCGGACGGGGCGACTGGTCGCATCTGGCCGAGGGCCCGATGCGGGCGAGCTGGGCGGTGGCCATGCCCTCCTACGACCTCTGCCCACGAGTCACGATTCCCGACATCACCCGGCAGATCACCGATGCGGTGATCACCGCCGCCCGCGAGGTGCCCGACGTGCCGATCCGGCTCACCGGCCATTCCGCCGGCGGCCACCTGGTGGCGCGGATGCTCGAACCCGGGCGCCTGCCCGAGGAGATCGCCCGCCGCATCGACCATGTCATGCCGATCTCGCCGCTCGCCGATCTCGAGCCGCTCCTGCGCACCTCGATGAACGAGGAGCTGCAGCTCGACGCCGAGACCGCTCGTGCCGAAAGCCCGGTGCATCAGCCCAAGCCCGCCGCCAAGGTCACGGTCTGGGTCGGCGGTGACGAGCGGCCGGCCTTCCTCGACCAGGCGCGGCTGCTGTCCGAGGCCTGGGAGGCCGGGCTGGTGATCGAGGAGAACCGTCATCACTTCGACGTGATCGACGGGCTGGAAGATCCCGAAAGCCGGATGATTCAGGCACTTCTGGGATAGGCCCGCCGCCAGCCCTCTTGCCTCGCAGGGGGCGGCCCGGCTATCGCTTGGTTGGGCCGAGCGATGGCGTCGCTCCCACCCCCGCCCCTCTTTGTCGTCCTGCACGCCGGGACTTCTCCGCCCCGCGCCCGCTCTCAGGGTGCCCCGGGCGGGTCAGCGGGAGGGCGCGATGCAGCGACCGGATTTCTACCACTGTCCCAATGGCGACAAGGCGCCCCTGCCCTTTGCCGCCGCCGAATACGAGGCCCGGCTGGCGGGTCTCCGGGCGATCATGCGCGAGGCCGAGGTCGAGGTCTGCGTGCTGACCTCGATGCACAACATCGCCTATTACTCGGGCTTTCTCTATTGCGCCTTCGGGCGGCCCTACGGGCTGGTGGTGACCTTCGAGGCCGACGTGGTGGTCAGCGCCGGGATCGACTCGGGCCAGCCCTGGCGTCGCTGCCACGGCGAGCAGATCACCTATACCGACTGGCGGCGCGACAACTTCTGGCGCGCGGTGGGCCATGTCGCCGGGACCAACCGACGGATCGGGATCGAGGCGGATCACCTGACCGTCGCGGGGCGCGCCGCGCTCGACAGCCTCCTGGCGCCCGTGGGCGTGACCGACATCGCGCCCGCCACCATGCGCCAGCGGATGCTCAAGAGCCCCGCCGAGATCGGGCTGATCCGCGCCGGGGCCGAGGTCGCCGACGTCGGCGGCTACGCCATCCGTGAGGCGGTGCGCGAGGGCACCCGCGAGATCGACGTGGCCATGGCCGGGCGCGACGCCATGGAGCTCGAGATCGCCGCCCGCTTCCCCGAGGCCGAGTATCGCGACACCTGGGTCTGGTTCCAGTCGGGGCTGAACACCGACGGGGCGCATAACCCGGTCACCGGGCGGCAGCTGCGCCACGGCGACCTTCTGAGCCTGAACACCTTCCCGATGATCTCGGGCTATTACACCGCGCTCGAACGCACGCTGCACCTGGGCGAGCCCGATGCCGCGACCGCCGCGATCTGGGACGCCAATGTCGGCGCGCATGAGCTGGGCATCTCGCTTCTGAAGCCGGGGGCGAGCTGCGCCGAGGTGACGGAGGGCATCAACACCTTCTTCGCCGAGCGCGATCTCCTGCAATACCGCACCTTCGGCTACGGCCATTCCTTCGGGGTGCTGTCGCATTACTACGGCCGCGAGGCGGGGCTAGAACTGCGCGAGGACATCGACACCCGGCTGGAGCCCGGCATGGTGATCTCCATGGAGCCGATGCTGACCCTGCCCGAGGGCCTGCCCGGCGCGGGCGGCTACCGCGAGCACGACATCCTGGTGATCACCGAGGCGGGGGCCGAGAACATCACCGGCTATCCCTATGGCCGGGACTTCAACACGCTGGGCTGAGGGCAGCGCGGGGCGTGGGGGCCGTGGAAGGCGCGGGCCGGGGCGCCCTGCGGCGCGCCGGGTCTGGCGCTACGCAGGGCCTGGCCAAGCGCGGCCAGTGCCCAAGCGCCCCACGCCTTCACACACCCGCCGCAGCCGCAGCCCGGTGCGGCCCATGCGCAAGCTACCCTCTCGCCTGCAAACCCGGCGCCACCGCGGCCCTGCACGTGAGGCGCCCAAGCGCCCCACTCCCCCGCTCACCCGGCTGCACCGCGGCCCCACCCCACCGGCAGCCCCCCGCGCCTGCCCGCTTCCCCGCTTGCCGGGGGCAAAACCGCGGCTTACATCGAACCCATGACTGACCGCGCCCCCGGACACGGCCTGGAGCAGATGCTCTGCTTCGACCTCTATGCCGCGCAGAACGCCTTCGGGCGCTTCTACAAGGCGTTGCTCGATCCGCTGGGGCTGACCTATCCGCAATACCTGGTGATGACCGCGCTCTGGACCGAGGCGCCCTTGAGCGTCGGCCAGATCGGCGCCCGGCTGGGCCTCGAGACCAATACCGTGACGCCGCTCCTGAAGCGGCTCGAGGGCGCGGGGCTGGTGGCGCGCAGCCGCGACGCCGCCGACGAACGCCGGGTCATCGTCGCCCCGAGCGAGGCGGGGCTGGCGCTCCGCAGCCGCGCGGCGCATATCCCGGCCTGCGTGCTCGACCGGCTCGGCATGGACGCCGCCGAGGTCGCCCGGCTGCAGGCCCGCCTGCGCGAGCTGCGCCAGGCGCTCGACCCCGCGGAGGACGGCGTCTGAGACCTTGGAACCGGCCCCGCTTCGGGGCAAAATTCCCCCCAGAGGACCGAACACGAGGGCCCCGCCGATGGCATATGTGAAATGGACGCTGATCGCGCTCTTCTGGATCGTGACCCTGTCCTTCCTGCACTACACGCTGCCGCAGAACGACATCGTGCGGATCACCGACACCTACGAGAAGCGCCAGGACCTGGGCGCCAACGGGCTGTTCTGGGCCCGCGGCGAGACCGGAGGAGAGGTCCGCAGCAGCCGCGACGTCTTCTTCATCCAGACCCGCCGGGCGGGCGATGACATCATGGTCTACCGCAACGAGGACACCGGCTGGGGCTGGCCGCCCTACTTCAAGTTCAACAGCTCCAACCTGCAGGCCGAGGCGGCGGACCTGCGCTCCACCGGCGCTGAGCCGCGCTGGGTGGCGATCCGGCACTACGGCTGGCGGGCGGAGTTCCTGTCGATCTTTCCCAACGCCGTGGCGATCAAGCCGGTGGCGGGCCCCGAGGTGCAGATCCTGCCCTGGCGGGCGATCTTCACGCTGGTCGTTCTGGCGGCGGTCTTCTGGGCGATCTGGGTGCGCTGGCGGCGCTTCCGGCAGAACCGCATCGACCCGGTGATGTCGAGCATGGAGGACAGCCTCGACGAGGCCGCCCAGGGCCTGAGCCAGCGCCGCAAGCGCATGGGCAGCTGGCTGCGCGGACGCTGAGGCGCTTTCGGGGGCCAAACACGGCCCCGCCCCCAGCCCTCCCCTCCTGACTGCAACATTCCGGCACCGCCCGTCGCGCGCCGGCCCCCGGGGGTGAGGACAGCCCCGCGGCGGGCTGCTATCCTCGCCCCCGCGCCGCCGGGACGTGCGAGGGACCGCAACCCAAGATGCCCAATACCATCGCCTTTCTGATGCTCGGCCTGGTGCCGCTGGCCGCCGTCCTGGCGTTCCGGCTCCTGGCACCGGGACGGGCGCTCTTGGTGGTGATCCTGGGCGGCTACCTGCTGTTGCCGAGCCCGCCCACCGCCTTCGACCTGCCGCTGGTGCCGCCGCTCGACAAAAGTTCCCTGCCGGCGCTGATGAGCCTTCTGTGCCTCCTGGTCCTGCGCCCGCCCGAGGCGCGCGGCTTCTGGCCCGAGGCGCCGCTGGTGCGGCTGCTTCTGGGCCTCTACGTCACCGTGCCGCTGGCCACCGCGCTCACCAATGCCGACCCGGTCGCCTGGGGCAGCTACGAGCTGCCCGCGACCTCGCTGAAGGACGGGCTCGGCCTCTGCATCCAGAACGCGCTGACGGTCCTGCCTTTCCTGCTCGCGCGGCAGCACCTGGCCCGGGGCGGGGCGGCGCGCGACCTGGCGCTGGCGCTGGTGCTGGCAGGGCTGGCCTATGCGCCGCTGATGCTGGTCGAAGTGCCGCTTGGCCCCTTCCTGCACGAGGCGCTCTACGGCTTCTCGCAGGCCAGCCTCGAGCAGGCCGAGCGCGGCGAGACCTTCCGCCCGGTGGTCTTCCTGCAGCACGGGCTCTGGACCGCGTTTTTCGCGCTCATGGCCTGCGCCGCGGCCTGGACGCTCTGGCGTCACGAAAGCGGCAAGCGGCTGCGCTACCTCGGGGTCGGCCTCGGGCTGACGCTCCTGCTGGTGGCGATGAAATCCTTCGGTGCGCTGGCCATGGCGCTTCTGCTCCTGCCGCTGATCCTGCTGACCGGGCGACGCAGCCAGACGCTGGTCGCCGCCCTGGTGGCGGCGCTGAGCCTGACCTATCCGCTTCTGAAGACCGCCGACCTGGTGCCCGAGGAGCGGCTTCTGACCCGGATCGAACGCATCGACCCCGAGCGCGCCTTTTCGCTGGAGTTCCGCCTGGAGAACGAGGACCGGCTGTTTGATCGCGCGCTCGAACGGCCCGCCTTCGGTTGGGGCAGCTGGGGGCGCAACCACGTGATGAACGCGGGCACCGGCGAATGGCAGACGATCTCGGACGGGCGCTGGGTCATCACCCTGGGCGTCTTCGGCTGGGTCGGCTTCCTGGCCGAGTTCGGGCTGCTGATCTCGCCGATCCTGCTCTTGCTGGCCGGCGGCATCACCCGCGCGCCCGAACGGTTCTCGCCCTATGCGCCGCCCCTGGCGCTGCTGCTGGCCTTCAACACGCTCGACCTGATCCCCAATGCCACGCTGACGCCCCTGAGCTGGCTGATCGCCGGGGTGCTGCTCGCCCATGCCGAACGGCCCGAGCGGCGCGGCGCGCCCGCCGCCGCGCAGGGCAGTAGCGGGCCCGGGTTGCGCTGGAAGCCGATCCTGTGAGCGCCCCCACCCGCAGGCCGCGCGTCCTCGTCCTGGCCGAGGCCGCCAACCCCGAGTGGGTCTCGGTGCCGCTGGTCGGCTGGTCGCTGGCCCATGCGCTGCGCGATGTGGCCGAGGTGCACCTGGTGACGCAAGTGCGCAACCGCGCGGCGATCCTGAAGGCGGGCTACGTCGAGGGCCGCGACTTCACCGCGATCGACACCGAGGCGCTGGCCCGCCCTGCCCATCGCGCCGCCGAGATCCTGCGCATGGGCGAAGGCAAGGGCTGGACCATGGTGCAGGCGGCGCAGTCGCTTACCTACCCCTGGTTCGAGCGCAAGGTCTGGCAGCGCTTCGGCCCGGCGCTGGAGGCGGGCGACTACGACCTGGTGCACCGGGTCACGCCGCTCGCGCCCACAGCGCCATCGCCGCTGGCGGCGCGGCTGGCGCGGATCGGGGTGCCCTTCGTCCTCGGCCCGCTGAACGGCGGGGTGCCCTGGCCCGAGGGCTACGGCCACGTCCGCCGGGCCGAGCGCGAATGGCTGGGCTACCTGCGCGGGCTCTACAAGCGGATGCCGGGCCGGGGCGCCACCCTGCGCCACGCCAGCGCCATCCTCGCGGGCTCGCGCTTCACCGCGGCGGAAATCCCCGCGGCGCATCACCACAAGGTGCTCTGGCTGCCCGAGAACGCGGTCGATCCGGCGCGTTTCCCGCGCCGGCCGGCGCGGGTACCGGGCCCGGAGCCCGAGCCCCTGCGCGCGGTCTTCGTCGGCCGACTGGTGGCGCTCAAGGGCGTCGACATGCTGCTCGAGGCGGCGCGCGGGCCGCTGTCAGACGGGCGGCTCCACCTCGAGATCATCGGCGACGGGCCCGAGATGGCGCGGCTCACGGCGCAGGCCGCGCCCTTCGGCGATGCGGTGCGTTTCGCGGGCTGGCTGCCCCATGCCGAGGTGCAGGGACGGCTCGCCGAGGCGGACCTTTTGGCCTTCCCCTCGATCCGCGACTTTGGCGGCGGCGTCGTGCTCGAGGCCATGGCCATGGGCCGGGCGCCGCTCGTGGTGGATTACGCCGGGCCGGGCGAGCTGGTCACGCCCGAGACCGGCTACAAGGTGCCGATCCTGCCGCCCGACCGGCTGGTGCCCGCGCTCTCCGAGGCGCTGGACGAGATTCTCGCCGACCCCGCGGGCTGCCGCGCCCGGGGCGCCCGCGCCGCCGACCTGGTGGCAAGCCGCTTTACCTGGGCCGCGAAGGCCGAACAGGTCGCGCGGGTCTACGACTGGGTGCTCTCGGGCCGGGCGACGCCAGCGCCGGCGCTTCTGGGCGGGCCGCTGGCGGCATGAGCGACGGCGTCTCAGTCCCGCCCGCGCAGGGCCAGGGCGCGGCGCGCCTCTCCGGGCAGGATCGCCGCGCAACGCGCGTAGCGCGGGGCGAGCCGCCGCGGCGCGCCGAGCATCCGCCAGAGCCATTCGAGCGACAGCATCCGCAAGAGCCGCGGCGCCCGGCGCTGACCGCCCGCCAGGAAGTCGAGCCCCGCGCCGACCGAGACGAAGCCAAGCTCGGGCACCAGCGCGCGGCCCCGTGCGGCGAGCCGCTCCTGCTTGGGCGCGCCAAGCGCCAGGAACACCAGCCGCGCGCCCGAGGCCCGCATCCGCAAAAGCGCGGCCTCGGCCTCGGGGCTGTCGGGGTCGAAGCCCATGGGCGGGGCCTCGGCAAAGACCAGTTGCAGCCCGGGCAGCTCCTCGGCGAGCCGCGCGCGCACCTGGTCGAGCACCACCTGGCTGCTGCCGAAAAGCCCCAGCGGCGCGCCCTCCGCCACGGCCATCCGCGCCAGCGGCAGCACCGCGTCCGAGCCCGGCACCAGCGCCACGCGGCGCCCGGCGAGCCGCGCCAGCCAGGCCACCGGGTGGCCGTCCGCCGTCACCAGCTCGTGGCGCGCATAGGCGGCGCGGAAGCTCGCGTCGCTGCGCAGTTTCACCATGTGGTCGAGGTTCAGCGTGGCCACGGCAAAGCCCTCGCCCGCCGCGAGCCGCCCGGCCACGGCGCGCTTCAGCGCGGCCATGTCGCGGATCGTCAGCGCGACGCGGGTCCCGGCGTAGTCAAAGGACATCTCGCGGCTCATGGCCCCGTGCCTAGCATGGCCCCCGCCCCTGCGGGAGGCGGAAAGCGCGCGCGGCGTAAAGACCCGCCCCCGCCCGTGACCGGCCTGCCGCGCGGCCCCCGCCGATCGCATCGCCCGCCCCTTGAAGACTTCCCGAGACCCGCATGAAACGCATCGCCTATCTCACCGGCCATTACCCCCGTGCCTCGCATACCTTCATCGAGCGCGAGGTCGCAGCCCTGCGGGCGCTGGGGCACGAGGTGCTGACCTGCTCGGTCCGCCGCACCCCGCGCGCCGAGCTCTCCGGCCCCGCGCAGGAGGCCGAACAGGCCAAGACCTGGCACCTGCTGGAGGCCGCCCGCCGCCCGGCGGAGCTGATCGGCGCCCATGCCAATGCCCTGCGTCACCACCCGCGCCGCTGGCTGCGCGCCCTGCGGCTTGCGCTCAAGACCGCGCCCGAGGGCCCGCGCGCGCATCTGCGCCAGCTCTTCTATTTCGCCGAGGCCGCCGTGCTGGCCCGCCACCTCACCGCCCAAGGTGTCGCGCATCTGCACAACCACCTGGCCTCGCAATCGCTGAACGTCACCATGCTGGCCGCCGAACTGGCCGAGCTGCCCTACAGCTACACGATCCACGGGCCCGACACCTTCTTCGAGGCTCCGCGCTGGCACCTCGGCACCAAGACCCGGCATGCGGCCTTCGTGGCCTGCATTTCAGATTTCGCGCGCTCCCAGCTCATGTGTTTCACCGATCCCGAGGACTGGCCAAAGCTCCGGATCGTGCATTGCGGCGTGATCCCCGAAGACTACCGCGGCGGCGCGTTTGCCGGGCGGAACCTCTTGTTCGTCGGGCGGCTCGTGGGGCTGAAGGGGCCGCGCCTGCTGCTCGAGGCGCTGGCGCGGCTCGCCGAGGCGCATCCCGAAGCGCGGCTGACCTATCTCGGCGACGGGCCGGACCGCGCCGCGCTTGAGGCGCGGGTCGCCGCGCTGGGGCTCAAGGACCGCGTCACCTTCCTCGGCTACCAGCCGCCCGAGCGGGTAGCGGAAGAGCTCTCGCGCACCGACCTCTTGTGCCTGCCGAGCTTCGCCGAGGGCGTGCCGGTGGTGCTGATGGAGGCCATGGCCGCAGAACGCGCGGTGCTCTCGACCCGGATCGCGGGCATCCCCGAGCTGATCGAGGACGGCGTCTCGGGCCGGCTGGTGCCGCCGGGCAACCTCGAGGCGCTGACCGAGGCGCTGGGGCAGATGCTCTCCGACCCCGAGGGCGCCCGCGCCATGGGCCGGGCCGCCCGCGCCAAGGTCGAAGCGGAGTTCGACGTGCGCCGCTCGGCCCGCCAGCTCTCGGCGCTCTTCGAGGCGGGACCGTGAGCGCGCTCGACATCGTGCTGATCGGGCGCAACGAGGCCCGCCGCCTGCCCGCCACCCTCGCCGCGGCCAAGGCCACCGGCGCGCGGATGGTCTATGTCGATTCGGGCTCGACCGACGGCAGCCCCGCGCTGGCCGAGGCGGCGGGCGCGCGGGTGGTGCCGCTGGACCCGGACCGGCCCTTCACCGCCGCGCGCGCCCGCAACGCCGGGGCCGCCGCGCTGGAAGACCCCGCGCCGCTTTTGATGTTCCTCGACGGCGACTGCCTGCTGGTGCCCGGCTGGACCGAGGCCGCGCGGGAGTTCCTCGCGGCACATCCCGGCCACGCGCTCATCACCGGCTGGGCCCGGGAGGAGGCGCCCGAGGCCTCGATCTACAACCGGCTGATCGACTGGGAATGGCGCGCCCCGGCAGGGCGGATCACCAGCTGCACCGGCAACCTCATGCTGCGCCGCGCGGCGTTCGACGCGGTGGGCGGCTTCGACCCCATGCTCATCGCCTCGGAGGAGGAGGACCTCTGCCTGCGGCTTCTGGCGAAGGGTCACGCGCTGGAGCGGCTGCCCCGCGAGATGGTCACCCATGACGCGGGCATGACGCGGCTGTCCGAGTGGTGGCGGCGCACCGAACGGGCCGGGCACGGGCTGGCGCAGCTTGCCGCGAAACACCCCGGCGCGCGGCGTGCCGAGCGGCTCCGCGCCTGGGTCTACGGCGGCGCGCTGCCGCTGGTGTTTTTGGCGGGGCTTCTGGTCGCTCCGCCGCTGGCGCTGCTGCCGCCGCTCGCCTGGGGCCTGAGCACCTGGCGCGGCTACCGCAGCCTGCGCAGCGACGGCGTGCCGCCCGAAGACGCGCGCGGCTTCGCGGCGCTGTTCACCCTGGCAAAACTGCCGGGCCTCCAGGGCATGTTGCGCTACCATCTGCGCCGGGCGACGGGCCGGCGGCTGGGGCTGATCGAATACCGCGGCCCGGGCTGACACCGGGCCGAGGCTTTGCGCCCGGGTGGTCAACAATCCCCGCGATTTGACCCAACTTTGGACAGAATTTACCGCTTTAACCGTGCATATCCGCCGGGAAACGGCCAGACTGGCAGGCAATTCGATGCAGGGAACCGATCGCATGACGGCGCGCGCGACGCGCCTCGAGCCCCCCCGCCGCAGGGTGGAGGGCAGGCGATGACGCGCGACCGCAACATCCGGCAGCAGAAGAGCGCGGCGCCGCAGGAGGCCCCCGAGGAAACGCGGGAGGCCGAGGGCCGCGAGAGCGAAGCCCCCCAGCCCCGCCGCCGCACCTTCCGCCGCCGCAATTCGCCCGCCCGGCAGAGCCCCGAGGAAAGCGCCCCCGTCACCCCGCGCCGCGTGGCTCCGCCATCTGCGCGGGCGGAGGAGGCCGAGGACCTGACGGCGCCTGCGGGTGAGTGCACTGAGCGGGACGAGATGCGCGACGGAGCGGATACCTGGGTGAGCGATGATGACGCCGTGGCGCAGGGCGCACCGGAGGCCAACGACCAGCCCGTGCACGGGTCGGAGCCTGCCCCTGTCGATTCGGAGACCACGCCCGCCACGGAGCCCGCCCCAATCGACCCTCCGCGCGCGGCCCCAGCGGCACACCCGACCGAAGCACATCACGACACGCCGCCCGTCGACACCCCGCCCGCCGACGCGCCCTCCGCAGCGAAGACCGCCGCCCCCTCCCGCCCCGACTTGGGCGAGCGGGACAGCGCCGCCGCGGATCGGCTCTGGGCGCGGCTCCAGCCATTCGCCCTCGACGAGCGCATGCTCGACCGCAACCGGATCATCACCGCGAGCCGCTACGACCCGGCCTATTCCTCCTTCGACGTGCTGCGCACCCGGCTCCTCCAGGCCCTGAGCGAGCGCGGCTGGACCCGCGTCGCGATCACCTCGCCGACCCAGGGCTGCGGCAAGACCTTCACCGCCGCAAATCTCGCCATCAGCCTGGCGCGGCAGGAGAACTGCCGGACGATCCTCTTCGACACCGACCTGCGGAACCCCTCGCTGGGCAAGGTCTTCGGGCTGCGCGGCACCGGGGTGATCGGCAACATGTTCCGCGGCCAGGTGACGCCGGCGGACCACCTGCGCCGGGTCGGGCCGAACGCGATCCACGCGGGCCACAACCTCGCCGTGGGGTTCAACGAGGCGCCCGAGACCTATGCCTCGGAGCTCCTGCAGGACCCGCGCACCGCGCGGACGCTGGCCACGATCGAAGAGAACTACGACCCCGACGTGATGCTTTTCGACATGCCGCCGGCGCTTTACGGCGACGACGTGATCGCCATGCGGCCCTGCCTCGACGCGGTGATCCTGGTGGTCGGCGGCGGGCTGACGACCGAGCGCGAGATCCGCGAGGTGGAGCGCCGCCTCGGGACCGAGACGCCGCTTCTGGGCGTGGTGATGAACCGGGCCGAGGGCTCCTCGGCGCGGAAATACAGCTACTGAAGCGGGCGGGGATTTCGGGGCGCGCTGTGAGCTGTCGCGCGCGCCCAAGCCCGGACTCTCGCTTTTCCAGAGACAACGAAATGCGGGCCGCCACCCCCTTCGCCTTCAGGCTAGGCGAACCGGCAAACCCGCCCTCTCAGCCCCACACGCGCCGCGGCAGGAACCGGCCCCAGAAGCCCGGATCCGACAGCCGGCTGCCGAAGAACTGCAGCCCCGCCAGCACCGCCGCGGCGAGCCCGGCAAGCCCCGCCAGAACGCCGATGCGCCGTCCCCAGCCGGGGCGGCGGCGGTCGACCACGGGCACGCTGATCACCGGGGTGATGCCGAGCCGCCGTTCAAGTTGGGCGGCGCTGCGGATCGCGGGATTGAACAGCTCCAGCGCGTAGGCCAGCCCCAGCGCCAGCGCGCCGCTCAGGACCGCGCCGATCAGCGCGATCGACTTGCGGCTGCGCGAGAAGGATTCGTCCGGCGGCACCGCGCGTTCCAGCACCGTCAGCCGGTCCGACTGGTCCTGCGCCTCGAGCACCTGGTCGAGCTCGGCGTCGGCGCGCTGGCGCACCACGGTGCTGTATTGCTCCTGCAGGTTGCTGATCCGCCGCTCGATCACCGCGAGGTCGCGGGCCACTTCCGGGGCGCGGGCGATGGCGGCGTCGATCTCGGCGATGCGCGCCTCGATCAGCGCCTTCTGCTCCTCGAGCAGGGAAATCTCGCGGTCGCGCACGGTGTCGCGCTGGCGGGTCACGGTGCTTTCCAGCTCGGCGATGTCGCGGTCGATGTTGAAGGCGGTCTCCTCCAGCGCGCCGCGCTGGCCGCGCAAGACGCTGACCGCGCCGGGCAGGCTCTGGTCGTATTCGCGGCGGAACTCGGCCAGCTCAGCCTCGGCCTCGGCGATGGCGCCTTCGAGCCGCGCGGTCTCCTCGTCGAAGAAGGCCAGCGCGTCTGCGGCGCGCGACAGGCTTTGCCGCCGGGCCTCGTCGATGCCCGCCATCATCACCCGGTTGGCCAGTTCGGCGGTGCGCTCGGGATCGTCGGTCGTCGCCTCGATGATCAGCGCGAAAGGCGCGATCCGGGGCTGGCCGATGCGGTCGTCGGCGACCTCGGAAACCTCGATCGAAGCACGCATGACGGCCAGCTTCGAGCTGCGGTTCAGGGGCTCGGCCTCGGGGTCGTCGGGGGTGAACATGCCGATCTCGTCGCCGATGGTCAGCAGCGTGTCCGAGGCGGTCATGCGCTGCTTGATCAGCTCGATCCGGCGCACCGATTCCGCGCCCATGTCGGCGCCGTCCTCGGCGGCCTGGATGCGCGCGCCCTCGACCTGCACCACCGCGGTGGCGAGATAGAGCTTCTGCTGGCCCAGCGCGAAAAGCACCGAGAGCACGCAGCCCAGCACGATGACGATGGCCATGGCGGGCGCACGGCGCCTGAGCGCCGCGAAGACTTCTTCGGGGGTCTGAAACTGCAACATCTACCTATTACTCCCGCAAAGAGGCCCCCAATGCGCAAGTCCGCGAAACCGCCGCGCGGCGGTCACGCTTCCGCCACAATGTACGGGCGCTGCCCGATTATTGCCACGTTTGTCCGCGCCTTGGACGGAAACAGAGCGTCCCGCATTCGGAAATTCCTGCCACATTTCGCCTTTCCACGCGCTCAGGCCGCCGTCAGGGCAGAGAGCGACAGGCAGAGCCCGTCGCCGGTCCACTGGCTGACCGGGATCGCCTGGCCGCGCGCGAAGGGCGGCACCGGGCGGGCAAAGCGCAGCGCCCGGGCACCGGCGTCGTAACGCAGTCCGTCGAAGCCGAAAAGCGTGCGCGACAGCGGGTATTGCGCCTTGTAGGCGGCCTCCTTCGCCGAGAAGAGCTGCCGCCCGGCCAGCCTGCGGTCGGGGCCGACGCCCGCCAGCTCCGCCTCCGAGCCGATCTCGGGCAGGAGGTCCTCGGGCAAGGGGTCGTAGGGTTCGATGTCGACGCCCAGCGCGGCGAAACCCTCGGTGCGGGCGACCACGGCGATACAGGCCGCCGCGCAATGCGAGACGCTGCCGACGAAGCCCTCGGGCCAGACCGGAGAGCGGTCCTCGGCCATGGGAATCGCCACCGGCGGATGGCCCAGCGCGGCCAGCGCCCGGCGCGCGGCGCGGCGGCCCCCGGCGAACTCGGAGCGGCGCCCGGCCACGGCGCGGGCCACGGCGGCCTCCTCGACTGGGTAGAGCCCGCGCGCCTCGGGGTCGGGCGCGCAGATCGCCACCGCGACGCCACGGGGCCAGGCCGCGCCGAGCCCGGCGATCATCCTCTCGAGCGCCGCCGCCGCCACGCCCTCAGCCCCCCGCCCGTGCGCGCATGGCGCGGCGTTTGACCATGGCCGCGCGCCGCGCCTCGGCGCGGGCGTTGCGCGGCGGGCTGGCGGGCTCGGCGCCGGCTGCGGCGGGAGTGGTGGCAGCTGCCTCGGGCGCATCGCCCCGCAGCTCGGCCACCCGCCCCGCCATGGCCCCGAGCGTCGGGAAGCGGAAGACATCGGTGATCGCGAAGCCCGTGACGCCGAAGCGCTCCCGCACCGCGCGGAAAAGCTCGACCGCCAGCAGCGAATGCCCCCCGAGGGCGAAGAAATTGTCGCCGCCGGTGACCCGCGCGACGCCGAGGATGCCGGACCAGACCTCGCCCAGCTCGCCCAGCGTGGCGGGATCGGCGCGGCCCGGGCCGGAGGCGCCCGAAGCGGCGCGCCGGGCCGGGGCCTCCGGCACAGGTGCCGAAAGAACCGGCGCGGGCGGCTCCGGCAGCCGCGCCCGGTCGACCTTCTTGTTGGGGGTGAGCGGCAGCGCCTCCAGCGTCACGATCCGCGCGGGCACCATATGGGCGGGCAGCCGTTCGGCAAGCCAGGCCTTGGCGGCGGCCTCTTCGCCCGGCGCGCCGGTGACATAGGCCAGGAGCCGGTCGTCGCGCACCGTGGCGGCGGCCTGACGCACGCCGGGCAGCGCCTCGAGCCGGGCCTCGACCTCGCCCAGTTCCAGCCGCATCCCGCGCAGCTTCACCTGCCCGTCGGCGCGGCCCAGGAACTCGAGCCAGCCGTCGGCGCGGCGCAGGACCAGGTCGCCGGTGCGATACATCCGCCCGCCCGCGAAGGGATCGGGGCGAAAGCGCGCCTCGGTCAGCTCGGGCCGCTGCCAGTAGCCGCGCGCCACGCCCGCCCCGCCGATCCAGAGCTCGCCCGGCTGGCCCAGCGCGCAGGGCGCACCCTCGGGGTCGAGCACGTAGAGCCGTGTATTGGCGACCGGCGGGCCGATGGGCACGACGCCCGAGGTCACCCGGGCCGGGCCCGCGGCGGACCAGATCGTCGTCTCGGTCGGGCCGTACATGTTGGTGACCCGCGCCTCGGTGACCTCGCCCAGGGCCGCGACCAGCGGGCCGGGCAGCGCCTCCCCGCCGAGGAAGATCTGCCGCAGGTCCCGCAGCGCCGCCCGGGCGCCCTCGTCGGCCAGCATCAGCCGCATGAGCGAGGGCGTGCACTGCAGATGCGTGACCCCGTGCCGGCGGATCTGGGCCGCGACGGAGAAGTCGTCCTCGGCGGGCAGGTCCGGGCCCGAGACCCGGGCGACCACCTCGGCCAGGGGCTTCAGCCCTTCCAAGATCTGCTCCGGCGCGATGCCGTAGTCGATCAGGCAGGCGACCTCGTCGACGCCGATGGCCTGCAGCTCGGCCACCCGCGCCTCGGCGTCCTCCACCGTGCCGAAGAGGCCCGATTCCGAGAAATACCGCTCGAAGGCATGGTCGAGGATCGCCTCCAGCTCCTCCTCCGACAGGCTGCCGAGGTCGAGCTGCATGGGGTTGGTCACGCCTTGCGGTTTCTTGAAGGCCGGGAAGGCCCAGGCGTATTGCTTGATCAGCGCGGCGGCCGAGCGCAGGTAGTCCTTCATCGGCTCGCGGGCGGTCTCGCGCGCCTCCTCGCGGCTGGGCGCGAGGTAGCTGTGCAGCATCAGCACCACCTCGCCGGTCTTGGGATCGTGCCCCGCCTCGGCGCGGGCCTGGCGGTAGAGCGCGATCTTCTCGCCCACCTCGGCGATGCTCTGGCCCAGGAGATGGGTCAGCACGTTGGCCCCGAGCCGCCCGGCCTCTTTCCAGGTCTCGGGGTTGCCCGCCGTGGTGATCCAGAGCGGCAGCTCGCGGCTGACCGGGCGGGGCTGGGTCACCACCTCGTGCAGGCTGCCGTCGGCGCGCGGGAAGCCCACCGCCTCGCCGCGCCAGAGCCGGCGGATCTGGTCGATCGCCTCGAGCATGGCGCGCTTGTTGTCGGGCGGCGCGTTCTCGGGGCGCAGGATGAAATCGTCGGGCTGCCAGCCCGAAGCGATGGCGAGCCCCGCGCGCCCGTCGGTGAGGTTGTCGATCACGGCCCAGTCCTCGGCCACCCGGGCAGGATGGTGCAGCGGCGCCACGCAGGAGCCCGCGCGCACCCCGATCCGGCTGGTCACGCCCGCCACCGCCGCGCCGGTCACCGCGGGGTTGGGATAGGGCCCGCCGAAGGCGTGGAAGTGCCGCTCGGGCGTCCAGACCGCGCGGAAGCCATGGGCATCGGCGAATTTCGCGCCTTCCAGCAGGGTGCGGTATTTCTCGCGCCCCGCGCCGTCGTCATTGCCCCAGTAGAACAGCGACAGCGCCATGCCGCTGGCCCGGCGCGGCCCCGAGGAGACGCCGCTGGCCACCTCTTCGGAGGCCATGATCACCCTGTAGCCGCGGGAGACCGCGTAGAAGAGCTCGAGCACCGAGATGTCGAAATTTAGGCTGGTCACGGCAAGCCAGGTGCCGCCCGGATCGGGCACCACCGCGTCCATGGCGGTGAAGAAATTGGCCACCTGCGCGTGTTCGACCATGACGCCCTTGGGGGTGCCGGTGGAGCCGGAGGTATAGATCAGATAGGCCAGCGCGCCGGGCTCCGGGCCAGGCTCGGGCCGGGTCGCGGCGGCGGCATAGAGCCGGGGCTCGATGTCGAGCCGGATCTCGCGCGCGGCGTGGCGCGGCAGGGCGCGCGCGACGGCGCTTTCGGTCAGCACCACTGACGCGCCGCTGTCCGAGAGGTAATGCGCCTGCCGCTCGGCGGGATAGCCGGGGTCCACCGGCAGATAAGCCGCCCCCGCCTTGAGGACGCCCAGCGCGGCGGCCAGGAGCCGCGGCCCCCGCGCCAGGTGCAAGGCGACCACGCTTTCGGGGCCCGCGCCTTCCTCGCGCAAAAGATGCGCGATGCGGTTGGCCATCTGGTCGAGGTCGGCGTAGCTCAGCGCCTGGTCCTCGTGCACCACGGCCTCGGCCCCGGGGGTGGCGGCGGCCTGCGCCTCGAACCGATCGAGCATCGTGCGGTCGGTCGGCGGCACCTCAGTGGCGTTCCAGGTCTCGAGCGTGAGCCGCCGCTCGGCCTCGGTCAGAAGCGGCGCCTCGGCGAGCGGCCCGGTGTGGGTCACCAGCGCGCCCAGCCGGGCGGCGACAAGGCGCGCGGCCTCCTCGGTCAGAGCGGCGCTGTCGTAGTGCAGAAGCGTGACATCGCCGGTCTCAAGCGTGATGAGCGCGCCGGGCAGCGGACCCGCCCCTTCGCTGAGCGCCAGCGCGGGCAGCTCCAGCGGGGCCGCGCCGGGCAGCCGAAGCGGCAGGTCGCGGGCCATGGGGCCGGTCTTGCGGGCCGCCGCGCAGGCCGTGGCGACGCGGGCGCGCAGGTCTTCGGACTGGCCTTGGGTGTCGAGCAGAACGGGCATCCAGGGCAGCGCCAGCCCGCTCTGTGCCCGCGCGCGGCTCTCAGGCGTCAGAAGCGCGATGTCGGTGCGCTCCCCTTGGGCCAGCCGCGCGGCCAGGAGGCCCAGCGCCTCGGGCGGCAGTTCCACCGGGAAGGAACGGGTCTCCTCGCCCGGCGTCCCGAAGCCCGGCAGCCGCGCCGGCGCATAACCCGGCAGCCGCGCGCGCCACTGCGCCTCGCCGCGCGCGAGGTCCGAAAGGTCGTCCTCGGGCGGCGCGGGCAGGAGCGCACCGACCTCGGGCAGCGCGGCCCCGGGCGCAAGCGGCACCAGCTCCGACAGGACCAGCGCGCCCGCCCCGGTGGCCAGCGTCAGCCCGGCATCCTCGCGCGCGAGCACCCGGCCCGGGGTCCTGTCCTGGCCCTCGGTCAGCGCGGCCTCCCGCGCGGCGCCGATGGCGAAAAGCCCCTGCCCGGTCCAGAGCTTCGGCAGCGCCAGCGGGTTGGGATAGGGCCCGTGATCGAGCGCCCGGACCAGCCGCTCCAGCGCGCGGGCGGGCTGCGCGGGGTCGAGCGTGCCGTGATGCGCGGGCCGGGCGGCCAGGCCGAAGTAGCTGCGCCCGCTCTCGGGCTGCGGCATCGCCTCGGGCGCGCCCGCCTCGAGCGCGGCGATCACCGCGTCGAAGCTGTCGAGCGCCGCGGCGAAACACTTGGTGTTGAGCGTCAGCGCGCTGTCCTCGGGGGTGATCTCCACCCCGCGCTGGACCAGGATGGCGCCGCGGTCGACGCCGCTCTCGAGCATGTGCCAGGTGATCCCGTGGCGGGTCTCGCCGTTCAGGAGCGCCCAGACCGGCGCGTTCAGCCCGGCATAGGCCGGAAGCGGCCCGTCGTGGAAGTTCACCCCGCCCTTGCGGCCCAACGCCAGCACCGCCTCGGGCAGCAGGTCGAGGTTCGCCACGCTCAAGAGCCAGTCGGCGGCATGGGGCGCCAGCCGCTCGGCGAGGCCCGGGCCCGGGGCGAGGGTGGGCAGGTTCAGCGTGCCGGCCCAGGCGGTGACCTCCGCGTTGCGGGTCACGCAGGCGGTGATCGCATGGCCCGCGGAGAGAAGCTTGGCGCCCGCCTCGCGGGTCAGCCGGTCGTTGCCGATCAGTATGGCGGAAAAACTCATGACTCACTCCTGCACCGAGACGGCACGACGGGCGGGGGCGAGGCCCCCGGCGCGCCGCGCAGCATCCGACCCAAGCCGTGCCGCAGGGTGCGGCGGAAGGTGCCCGGCGGGTCGAGCCGGGGCGCCCCGAAGATCCGGCGGGTCTTCCAGACCAGAAGCCCCGCGAGCCGCGCCAGGGTCGCAAGCGCCGCGTAGCCGCGCCCGTGGCAGCGCTCGAAATAGCGCCAGCGGCTGTCGAACCAGTAGTCCGGCACCGCGCGCCAGGTCTTCATGCCGGTCGAGACCGAGCCGATGTGCTCCACCCGGCTGGCGGGCAGAAAGGCCGCCTGCCAGCCCGCGCGGGCGGCGCGGTGGAAAAGCTCGGTTTCCTCGAAATAAAGGAAGAACCCCTCGTCGAAGAGGCCGACCTCCTCCAGCACCTCCTGCCGGAAGAGCGCCGAGGCCCCGGCGAACCAATCCGGGCGGCGCGGGCGCGACAGGTCCGAGAGCGGCACCCGGTAGCGCCAGAGGAGCCGCGAGATCGGCCCGGTCCGCGCGCATTGCTCGAACTCCGAGGCCAGCCCCGGGAAGCGGAAGGCGGTGGCATGGCAGGGGTCGTCGTCGCTATAGAGCTGCGAGCCCGCCATGCCGACATCAGGATGGGCGTTCAGGTGATCGACCAGCACCCGCAGGGCCTCCGGCTCGGGGAAGGCGTCGGAGTTCAGCAGGTAGACCGCATCGGGGCGCTGCCCGTCGGCGCGCCCGGCGCGGATGCCGACGTTGTTGCCCGCCCCGTAGCCGCCGTTCCGGCCCGATTGCACGACCCGCACGGGCACCGGCCAGTCGCGCCCGGCGACCCTGGCGCGCAGGGCCTCTTCCGAGCCGTCGCCGCTGTCGTTGTCGACCACCACGATCTCGGCATCGAGACCGTCGAGCGCCGCGGCCAGCGCCTCCAGCGCGCGCCCCGTCATCTCGGCGCTCCGCCAGTTCAGGAGCACCGCGAGGAGCCGTTCGACCCGGGCGCTCATTCGGCGGCCTCGGTCGGGCGGAAGGGCAGGACCGCGCTTTCGGGGCTGCCGCGCTCGGCCTCCTGCAGAACCCGGCGCAGGGCCTGGGCCAGCACCCGCACGTTGGGCTCCAGGACCATGCTGTCGTGATCGCCCGGCACCTCGATGACCTCGAGATCCGAGAGGTGCCCGCCCCAGTCATTGTCATGGGTCAGATAGGCGCGTTCGTCGTTCACGAGCCGCCCGCCCGCGACCCGCCACTTGGCCCGCAGCGGCGGCCGGAAAAGCGCCACCCGCCCGGCGTAGCGCGCGGGCTCGTAGCGCGCCACGGCGCCCAGGAAGGCGGCCTCGATCTCGAGGTTGTGGAAGGCCTCGGCCATCTCGGTGGCGCCGCGCGCGCGGCGTTTCTCGATCTCCCAGCGGATCCGGTTGCGGGCCCAGACCAGCGGGTAGCCGAGGCCCTTGCGGCGCGCCTCCTGCAGCTGGATCACCGCCCGGTCGACCGCCAGCAGCGGACGCTTCTGCGGCAGCGGGGTGTCGAGCATGGCGACCAGCGCCACGGCGTCGCCAAGCGCCTCGAGTTGGCGGGCGATCTCGAAGGCGGTGATGCCGCCGCCCGAGAAGCCGCCGACCAGATAGGGGCCCTCGGGCTGGATGCGCTTCATCTCGGCGATGTAGTCGCGGGCGGCCTCCTCGATGGTCTCATGCGGGGCCTCGTCGCCGTAGAGCCCCTTGGCCTGGAGCCCGTAGAAGGGCCGGTCGCGGCCCAAGAGAAGCGCGAGATGGCGCAGGTTCAGCACGTTGCCGAACATGCCCGCGACCAGGAAGAAGGGCCGCCGGGGGCCCGGTTCGCCCTCGTGCATGGGCACGACATGGGCAAAGCGCCGCTCGGGGCGGGTCAGCGCCGGGCGCGCGGCCTCGCTGCCCGCGGGCTGGTCGGAGAGACCCGCCTTCTCGGCGATCAGTGCGGCGCATTGACGGATCGTCGGCGCCTCGAAGAGGACCGAGATCGGGAAGTCGACGCGGTAGGTCTTCTTGACCATGGAGAAGAGCCGCACGGCGATCAGGCTGTGCCCGCCGAGGTCGAAGAAACTGTCGTCCACGCCGACGTTGCGCACGCCCAGGAGGTCTTCCCAGAAGCCCGCGAGGCGCTTTTCGATGTCGGTCTCGGGGGCGGCGAAATCGCCGTCGAGCTCGGGGCGGTCGAAGCTCTGGGCGGTGCTTTCCGGGGTCGCCGCCAGCGCCGCCTGGCGGCGCAGCGCCTCGACCGGCACCGGGCTCACCGCAACCACCCGCGCGCCGCTGGCCATGGCGCGGGCGAAGGCCTCGGCGCCTTCCTCGGGGCGGATGCCCTGCGAGAGGTTGTGCTGCAGAAGCGTCTCGCCGGGCGAGAGCGGCTGGGCCGCGCCGCCCTCGGCGCCCTCGATCTCGGCGGGGGTGGGCGCGCGGGCCTGGCCCAGCGCCGCGGGGTCGTCGAGCCGCCGGATCGCGAAGCCGTGGATCTCGATCACCACGGTGCCATCGGGGGCCGCGAGGGTGACGTCGAAACTGGCGCTCTCGCGGCTGGTCTCGCCGCCGGCGCTGGGACGCACCCAGCTCAGGAGCCGGTTCGGCAGCGGCCCCCAGATGCGCGCCCGCCCGTAGGAGATCGGCGCCCAGAGGTGGCGCGCCTCGTAGCCCTCGATCAGCTCCATCGCCCAGCCGGTGGCGATGTCGAACAGCGCGGGATGAATGAGGCAGTCGTCGCCCTCCCCCACCTCGGGCAGGGCCAACTCGGCGAGCCCTTCCCGGGCGGTGAGGCTGCGCGACACAAGACTGCGCCAGCGCGGGCCGAAGGCCAGGTGCCGCTCCTGCCCGGTGGTGAGGCTCAGGCCCGGCGCCGCGCGCTCGGGCGCGGGCAAGCGGGCGCGGATCGCCTCGGGGTCGATGCGTGGCGCGGGGCCCAGCGCGGACAGCGCGATCTCGGCCTCGGCGAAGCGCAAGAGCCCCTCGCGGCCCTGGGCGCGGGCGGCATGCAGCAGCTCGAGCGTATAGCCCGCCTCGGTGCGGGTGAGCCGCAGGGTGACCTCGCGCGGGGTCTCCTCCGAGACGGTCAGCGGCCGCAGGAAGGCCAGGTCGCGGATCTCGAAGGCGCGGTCCTCGCCGGCCTCGGCCAGCGCATGGGCGGCCAGGGTGACGCAGGCCGAGCCGGGCAGCAGCGCCAGCCCCGCCCGGGTGCGGTGTTCGTCGATCACCCAGTCGGCGGTGGTGAAGCGGCTGCGGAAGACGCGCCGCCCCTCGGCGTCGAAGCCCATGCTGTCCAGAAGCGGGCGGGTCACCGGTTCCTCGGGCGCGGGCGGCGCCTCGCCGATCCGGCGGGCAAGCGCCTCGGCGGCCATGCCGGCCTCGGCCCAGATGCCCCAGTTCAGCGCCACGACCCGGGTGCGCCCGCCCGCGCGCGCCTGCGCCAGGGCGTTGAGGTATTCATTGGCGGCGACGTAATCGAGCTGCCCCGCCGCCGCGGCCATGGTCGAGACCGAGGAGAAGAGCGCGATCCAGTCGGTGCTGCCATCGGGGAACAGCCGGTCGATCACATCGGCGCCGTGCAGCTTCGGCGCCAGCGTGTCCTCGACGTCCGCGGGGCCGAGCCCGAGGAAAGGCTGGTCCGACAGCCGGCCCGCCGCGTGGATCACCCCGGTGATCCGGCCAAAGCGCGCCTCGGCCCTTTCGCAGAGCGCGCGCATGGCTTCGAGGTTGGTGACATCGACGGCCTCGGCCATGACCTCGGCGCCCGCCGCCTCGAGCGCCTCGACATGGGCGATGGCGCGGCTGACGGGATCGTGGGGCGCGTGGCGGCGGCGGTATTCGGCCCAGTCCGCGCGCGGAGGCAGCGCGCTGCGCGACGCCAGGATCAGCCGCACGCCCGGGGCGGCCGCCGCGCGGGCGAGCGTCCGGGCGATACCGCCGAAGCCGCCGGTGATGAGCAGCGTGCCGGTGAGCGGCGGGGCCCCGGTCTCCTCACCGGCCTCGGGCGCGGGCAGCGGCAGCGGGTTCAGCCCGCGCTCAAAACGGCGGCCGCCGCGCAGGGCGGCCTCGCGCGGGGCGGGCGGGCAGATCAGCTCTTCGGTGACCTGGCGGGCGAGCCCCTCCCAGGCGGCCTCGGTCCCCCGGTCGGCCCGGGCGAAGAGCCCGCGCCGGGGCGTCTCGGGCAGCACCACGTCGAGCGCGGCGAAGCTCAAGCCCGGCACCTCGCGCGGGATCACCCGCAGCGGCCCCGCGATCAGCGCCTTGGCGGGATGGGCCAGCGGCGCGTCGCACAGCGCCGCCGCGCCCGAGGTCACCACGTCCAGATGCAGGCCGGTCAGCCCCTCGTCGACCAGCGCCTGGGCGAGGAAGAGCAGTGAGTAGAACCCCTGTTCCTGCAGCCGGTGGAAGAAGCTGGAGCCGGGGCGGTGGCCCTCTTCGGCGGTGACCAGCCAGAAATGCGCGATCCGCCCGGGCGAGAGCCCGCGCGCGTCGAGATCGGCCAGGAGCAGGTCGTAGCCCTCGCGCCCGCGCTCGGGCGCCAGGGCATAGCGGTCCTCGGAGAGCCGCGCGAAGGTGTCGCCGGGGCGCACCTCGATGACCCGGTGCCCGGCGGCACGCAGCGGCGCCATGGCGCGTTCGGCCAGCCCCGCGGCATCGGCGAAGACCAGCCAGGTCTGCGGTTCAAGCAGCCCCAGGTCATGCTCCACGTCGACCGGCACTTCGGCGGCGCGCGGCCGCCAGACCGGCACCGCGCCCCAGTCGGCCATGTCGTCGCTGCGC
This sequence comes from Roseivivax sp. GX 12232, assembly GCF_021272185.1. Classification (GTDB taxonomy): domain Bacteria; phylum Pseudomonadota; class Alphaproteobacteria; order Rhodobacterales; family Rhodobacteraceae; genus Roseivivax. The sequence continues at coordinate 41,118 of NZ_JAJSEC010000004.1, read as the reverse complement.
GCGGGGTAACGGTCGGCGGTGTCGCTGGCGGCATGGCCCGGCGCGATGAAATAGGGCGCGTGCTGGAAGGCGTAGCTCGGCAGCGGCAGGCGCAACCGGCGCGCCTCGCCCCAGACCTGGTCCCAGTCGACCGCGACGCCCAGCGCCCAGAGCCGGCCCAGCACCTCGTGGAAGTGGCGGTCGTCGGCGATGACGTCCTGCGGGTGGCGCAGGCTCGAGACCACCCGGTTGGCGCCGATCTGCGGTTGCTGCCGCGCGAGCGCGCCCAGCGCATGGCCCGGCCCGACCTCGAGCAGCACGCGGTTCTCGGGCTCGGCGAGCCGCGCCAGCCCGTCCGCGAAGCGCACGGTATGGCGCAGGTGGGCGACCCAGTAATCGGGATCCGTCGCCTCTTCGGCGGTCAGCCAGTCGCCGCTGCGGTTCGACATGATCGGGATTTCCGGCGGCCGCAGGTCGAGCCCGGCCAGGTAGTCGCGGAAGGCCGGCAGGATCGGGTCGAGCATCCGGCTGTGCGCGGCGATGTCGATGCCGATGCGCTGGCTCTCGATGCCTTCGCCTGCGAGCCGCTCGGCCAGGGCCTCGAGCGCCGCCTCGGGGCCGGTCGCCACGGTGAGCTGCGCGCCGTTGACCGAGGCGATGTCGAGCTCCTCGCCGAGATACGGCAACAGCACCGCCTCGGAGAGCGGCACCGAAAGCATCCCCCCGCGTGGCACCGTGTCGAAGAGCGCGCCGCGCAGATGCACGAGGCCGATGGCCTCCTCGAAGCGCATGACGCCGGCCAGGCAGGCCGCCGCGTTCTCGCCCATGGAATGGCCGATCAGCGCCGCGGGCGTCACCCCCCAGCTTTCCCAGAGCCGCGCCAGGGCGATCTCGGTCACCAGGATCAGCGGCAGCTGCACCGAGGGCTTCAGGAGCCGCGCCTCGGCCTCGGCGCCCGGGGCGGCCAGCCAGTCGGCGCGCGGGTCGCCGCCGGTCAGCCCGGCGAGGTGGTCGAGCCCGCGGTCCATCCATTCGGCAAAGACCGGTTCGGTCTCGTAGAGGCCCTTGGCCATCTGCGGGTATTGCGCCCCGCCGCCGGGCAGCAGGAAGGCCACGTCCGGGGCGCTCAGCGCGCGGTGGGTGAAGACCCGGCGCGGGTCGCCGCGCTCGAGCATTTCGGCGGCCTCGGCTGGGGTCTCGGCCACGACCACGCGGCGTTCGGCGAAAGCGGCGCGGCCCTCCTTCAGGGTATAGGCGACATCGGCCAGCTCGGCCTCGGGATGGGCCTTCAGCCAGCCCGCGAGCCGGGCGGCATTGCCCTCGAGCGCGGTCTTCTTCCGGGCCGAAAGCGTGAGGATCTGGAAGGGAAACTCCGGCGCCTCCGAGGGCGCGCGGGCGGGCGCCTCCTCGAGGATCAGATGCGCGTTGGTGCCGCCGACGCCCAGCGAATTGACCCCGGCGCGGCGCGGCTGGCCCGGCTGGCGCGCGGCCTCGGGCCAGGGCGTCAGCCGGTCGTTCACCCGGAAGGGCGAGCCCGCGAAGTCGATCGCCGGGTTCGGCGCCTCGTAGCCGAGGCTCGGCGGGATCTCGGCGTGGTGCAGCGACAGCGAGGCCTTGATCAGGCTCGCCACCCCCGCCGCGGTATCGAGATGCCCGATGTTGGTCTTGACCGAGCCGATGCGGCAGAAGCCGCTGTCCTCGGTGGTCTCGCGGAAGGCCTGGGTCAGGGCCGCCACCTCGATCGGATCGCCGAGGTAGGTGCCGGTGCCGTGGCATTCCACGTAGCCGATGCTGCGCGCATCGACATCGGCGATGGCCTGCGCCTCGGAGATCGCCGCCGCCTGGCCGCCGACCGAGGGCGCGAGGTAGCCCGCCTTGTCGGCGCCGTCATTGTTGACCGCGCTGCCCTTGATCACCGCCCAGACATGGTCGCCGTCGGCCAGCGCATCGGCGAGCCGGCGCAGCACCACCACGCCCGCGCCCGAGCCGAAGACCGTGCCGGCGGCGCGGTGGTCGAAGGCATGGCATTCCCCGTCGGGCGAGAGGATCTCGTTCTCCTTGTAGAGATAGCCGCGCCCCTGCGGCAGCTCGATGGTGACCCCGCCCGCCAGCGCCATGTCGCATTCGCCCGCCAGCAGTGCCTGGGCGGCGTAATGGGTGGCGACAAGCGAGGTCGAACAGGCGGTCTGCAGGCTGAGCGAGGGGCCCTTGAGGTCGAAGACATGGCTCGCGCGGGTGGTCAGGAAGTCCTTGTCGTTGCCGGTATGGCGCAGAAGGAACATGCCGGTCTGGTCGACCAGCTCGGGGTTCGAGCAGATGTTGAAGTAGAAATAGCTGCCCATGCCGCAGCCGCCGTAGACGCCGACGGCGCCGGGAAAGCCCCGGGGCACATGGCCCGCGTTCTCCATCGCCTCCCAGGCCACCTCGAGGAAGCGGCGGTGCTGGGGATCGAGGATCGCCGCCTCTTTCGGCGAGAAGCCGAAGAACTCCGCGTCGAACATCTCGAAGCCGTCGAGCGGCGCGGCAAAGGGGACGTAGTCGCGGCGGCGGATCATGCCGGGGGCCTCGCCGGCCTCGCGCAGCTCCTCCTCGCTCAGACGCCGGATCGCCGAGAGCCCGGCGCGCAGGTTCTGCCAATAGGCCTCGACGCTGGCCGCGCCGGGCAGATGCGCCGCCATGCCTACTATGGCAATATCCGTCGCGCCGGTCTCGGGGGTCTCCGCCGGGTCCAACATGGCCAATCCTGCTTAATCCTTCGTGGATGATCTATTTGGAAAATACGCGGATATTGCGGCGTTTGTCTGGTAACATACGCGCAATGGCGGGGCCCTGTCAGGCCGGCGTCACATTGTCGCCGCGGCCAGGGCGGCGATCGCCGGGCCGTGCAGCCAGATCACGCCTGCGCCCACCGCCAGGCCCAGCGCCCCGAAGGTCGCGTCGTGCAGCGGGTCCCAGGCCCCGGCCCGCCGCGACAGCCAGACCTCGCCCGGATAGATCAGCACCCCCGCGACACCCTGCCCGACGATCGCCCCCGGCAGGCCGGCCAGCTCCAGCCCCAGCGCGACGGCGCCCAGGACCGCCACGGCGCGGCCCGCCATGAGCAGGCAGAAGCTGCGGCTGTCGCCGCGCGCCAGCGCCGCGGGGTCGTAGGTCAGGGTCAGGATGTGCGGGATCCACATCACCGCCATGAGCACCGTCACCGGGCCCGCGTCGGCGTAGCGGTCGTCATAAAGCAGCCCCACCACCTCGATCCCGATCACGCCGAGGAGCGCCACCAGCGCGATCAGCCCGCCGCTGACCAGCGCCCGCATCCGGCGCAGCTTGAGGAAATTGTCGCGGCTCTCGGCGGGTGGCGCCTCGCGGTAGATCGGGATCAGCACCTTCCCGGCGACCATCTTGCCCAGCATCATCGGGAAGGAGGCCAGGAAGTAGCCGATGTTGTAGACCCCGAAGGCCCCGAGCGCGAGCGCCCGGCCGATCAGGATGCGGTCGCCCTGGGCGGTCAGGAAGCCGAAGATCGTCGACAGGAAGATCCACTTGCCGAAGCTGGTCAGCTCGCGCGCCGCCGAGGCGTTCCAGCGCAGCCGCTCGCGGTGGCCGGGCAGGTAGCGCCAGTTCAGCCAGACATGCGCCACGGCGCCGATGATGCCGCTGATCGCCAGCGCCCAGACCGAGCCCGTCACCCAGGCCAGCGCGATGCCCGCGACAAGCCCCAGCACCTGGCCCGCCAGCTCCAGCCCCGCGACCCGCCCGATCAGGAGATGCCGGTGGGCGGTGGCGCTGCGCATCGGCGTGAAGCCCAGGACGACCAGCGAGAAGGCCGCGACCGGCAGGAGCCAGGTCAGCAGCGCCGCGTCGAAGACCAGGGCGAGCGGCCAGGCCAGGAGGCAGGCCGCCCCCCACAGCAGCACCCCCCGGATCGCCTGGATGGTGAAGGCGGTGTCGAGAAAGCGCGGATCCTCGCCACGCTTGCTTTGCATGACCGATTGCAAGACGCCGGTGTCGGAGAAATTCGCCAGCCCCTGCATGATCACCGCGACCAGCGCCATCAGGCCGAAGGCCTCGGGGAAAAGCAGCCGCGTCAAGACCAGGTTGCCGCCGAGCCGGATCACCTGGCTCGCCATGAAGGCCCCGGTGGTCCAGATCGAGGAGCGCAGCGCCCGCGCGCCGAGCGAGCTGCCGCGCAGCCGGGTCAGGCCGAAGACATTCATCGCCCGCGACTCCAGCCCTGCCCCGGGTTCAGCCGCGCCAGCAGCGCCACGCTGGAATAGACCGCGAAGGCCACGGGGTCGCCCAGCGCCAGCCGCAGCTTGCGGTGCAGGGGAAAGGGCCGGTGATCGTCGTTCCGCGCGCGCTCGGGCCAGCGGGTATGCACCTCGGCGACGCCCCGGTTCTGCCGGGCGCGCACCCGCACCAGCGCCGGGAAGCCCGCCACCACCGGCCAGTCGTAGGGCGCGGCGACCGCCCGGCGTTCCCCCGGCGCGAAGCTCAGCCGCGCGAAGGTGTCGTCCGAGATAATCTCCGGGAAGGTGTCCCAGCGCGCGCGGCCCGCGGCGTTGACCGCGAAAAGCCCGCAGCCCGGCACCGTCTCGGCCATGAAGGGCACCTGCGCCCAGTAGCGCGCATAGGCCCGGCTGGCGAAGCTCTCGGGCGCGGTGATCCGCAGCCGCCCCGAGACGAAGCGCGGCGCCGAGGTGTCGAGCGCCCGGGCCACCGCCTCCAGAAGGTCCGGCGCCACGGTCACATCGGCGTCGAGGTAAAGCCGCGCTTGCGCCTCGGCCACGGCGTCCCCGGCGTTCAGAGCGGCGGGTTTGCCGAGGCTTTCGGCCTCCAGCACCCGGCAGCGCCAGCCGCGGGCCTCGAGCGCCGCGCCGGCCCCGCGCGCCACCTCGGCGGTGCCGTCGGTAGAGCCGTTCTCGACCACGATGACCTCGGGCGGCTCGGGCAGGTGCCAGCTCGACCCGGCGAGCGCGGCGAGGCACGCGCCGATGCGCCCGGCCTCGTTCGAGGCGGGCACGATGACGCTGAGCCTGGCTGCCGTGTCTGTCATCCGCTCCGCCCGGGGCCCTGCCGGGCGCCCGCCTGCCTCCTGTTGCGCCAGAGCATGCCCGCGCCTCAGGGCAGCGGCAAGCTCTCGCCCGGCTCCGCCTCGAAGCTCAGCCGCTCGATCCCGGTCAGCGTGACCCGCCGCCAGCCCGCCGTGGCCAGCGTGCGGCCCGCGGCGTCCTCGGTCAGCGCGTAATCGGCCCGTGCGCCGGGCAGCCGCGCCTCGTCCATGCCGGGCCCGCCGTGCAGAAGGTCCGCCCCGCCGCCCGAGATCAGCAGGTCGTCGCCCGGCCCGCCGAGCAGCACATCCTCTTCGGAGGAGCCGCGCATCTCGTCGTCGCCCGCGCTGCCCGCCGCCAGCGCGCCATCGGCGAAGACCGAGGCCGGGCGCGCGTCGGGCAAGGGCCCGGCGGCGTTATAGGCGCCCAGCGCCTCCCAGCGCGGGCTTGTGTCGCCGAGGAACCGCAGGTGGCCCCAGATGCCCCAGCGCGAGGGCGCGCCGACGTCCACGAAGGCGTTGAAGAGCACCCCGCCCGAGGCCGCCCAACCCGAGAGCAGCCGGGTATAGAGCCCGGCCAGCGGCTCGGACTGGCCAAAGCCCGCGAGGAACTCGGCGATGCGCTCCTCGTCCGGGCCGGTGCCCGCGGCAACCAGATGCGCGCCGCCTTCATACATGATGAGGTCGAGCCCCGCCTCGGCGGCGACCGCGGCGTGATAGGGAAAGACCTCCTCGGTCAGAAGGTCGATGCCCGGCTCCAGCATCTTTGCGAAGACCGGGTAGGCGGCCTCGAACCGTGTGGCGCGGATATGCTCGCGCAGGGCGACGCGGGCGAGCCCCTCGGCTTCACCCGCCGCGCGGGCCTCGGCCTCGGCGGCGTCGAGCACGCGGGAGAGGTCGGACCAGATGTCCTTCTTGGCGCCATGCGGGAAATAGCCGGTCACCGCATAGGCGTCGAAGCTGTCCCGCGGCATCCGCCCGAGCGTCAGATAGGCCAGCGGCGCGGTCAGCGCCCGGGCCTCGCGGCCCATCCAGCCGGTCTGGGTGGCGAAGACCCGGACCAGCCGGGTCGCGCGCTCGGGCCCGTAGACCTCAGCAAAGATGTCCATGACCTGGGCCGCGCGCAGGCCGTAATACTGCATCTTCAGGTCCTCGCCCGGCCCCCAGAGGTCGCGGGCCCGCGCCTCGGCCCAGCGCGCCTGTTCGAAGATCTCGTTCCAGACCTCGTTGGAATATTCCACATGCGCCTTGAGCCGCGGATCGAGCCCGTCGCGCAGCATCTCGGCCATGGCGCGGACATAGCCGTCCGAGGCGCCATGGGGCACGTTCACCCAAGGATCGGCGCCGACCTCGTTCGCCAGCCGGATCAGCACCTCGAGCGGCACGCCCCAGGGCATGTAGCTGGCATCGCCGGGGCGCGGGCGGTCGTCCCAGTCGGTCAGGGTGGAATCATTGGTGGCCTGCCAGTCCATGAAGCGCAGCACCCGCATCGCGGAGACCTCGGAAAGCCAGGCGGGGTTGAACATCGCCCCGGCCTCGATCAGCGCGGCGTGTTCCTCGCGGTAGACCTTTATGTCGCGGATCGGGTCCTCGGGATCGAGCGCCGAGATCGAGACGCCGACGGCCCCCGGCCCCGGCTCGTAGAAGAAGCGCAGCCGCCCGGGCGCGCTGTCGTCGACCCGGCGGGCGCGACCGGTCAGGGTGATCTCGCCCCGGCCGGCGTGGGTCAGGATGTAATAGCCGCGCTGGCCCGTGGCCTCCTCGGGCTGGTCGGTGAGGATCAGCGCCTCCAGCCGCTCGGCCCGGTCCGGCAGGGAGACCGGCCAGCCCGCGGCGTCGATATGGCCGCCCGCGCGCAGCTCCTCGGCCTCGATCCCGCCCCATTGGCCGGGCAGATGGCCGATCCAGGCGCGCGAGGTCTTGAAGATGTCGACGAAGGGATGCTGGCTCGACCAGTCGGTGACGCCGTTGAGCCCGAGCGCCAGCGCGGGCGCGCCGCCCGTCGCGGGCCCGGCGGCAGCGGGCTCGGGGTCGGCCTGGGCCAGGCGCCGGGCCTCGGGCGCAGGCGCGGGTGCTTCGGCCCCGGGCACTGCGCCGCCCTCGGGGCCGCGCAGGGCCGCGCCCGCGGGCAGGGCCAGAAGGACAAGGCAGGCGGCGAGGCAGGAACGCAAGGACAGGAACAAGGCGGGGCTCCGCAGGGCACTGAAACCGGAGCGAGTGTAGGCGGATCGCCGCCGCGGCTGCAATCCGCGCCGGGACATTCCCCGCCCGGGTCTGGCACAGGCTGGGTCTGGCAAGGGGGCCGCGGGCCCGGGGGCGACGATAAAGCGCGCGTTACCAGGGCCCGTGCTCTGTTGTATGCAAGGCCCATGCGTAATACTTTCGGCTGATGGAACCTTCGCCCCTCGGCATCGCCCGTCCGAAATCCCTGACCGAACTCGTGACCGAGCGCCTGCGCGCGCGGATCATTTCCGGTGAGCTGGAGCTGGGGCAGAAGCTCTCCGAGGCGCGGATCGCCAAGCAGATGGAGGTCAGCCGCACCCCGGTGCGCGAGGCGGTGAACCGGCTCGAGAGCGAGGGCCTTCTGCGCGTCGAGGCGCAGCGCGGCTGTTTCGTCTTCGAGGTCGGCCCGGACGAGCTGGGCCAGCTCTGCGATGCCCGCGTCTGCATCGAGACCCAGGCCCTGCAGGTGGCGCTGCGCACCGATCCGCGCGGGCTGCACACCGCGCTTTCGGCCTGCGTCGAGGACATGCGCCGCGCCCGCGCCGGGGAGGACACCTCGGCCTATCTCGCCTTCGACACGGATTTTCACGACCTGCTGGTCGCGGGCTCGAAGAATCCCTTCCTGATCCGCGCCTATGCGGCGATCAGCCCGAAGATGGCGGCCCTGCGCAACCGGCTCGGGCGGCACATCGACCACATGGCAAAATCCTTCGAGGAACATGTGATCATCTCGGACTGCGTGCGCCGCGGCGACGCCGAGACCGGGCTCGAGGTGCTGGTCGACCACATCGGCCGCAAGGAAGGCACCTACTGGGAGCTCTTCCACCGCAAGACCCTGCGCGAGGCGAACGACAAGGGCTGAGCGCCGCCCCTACCCCCGGTCGGTGCTCGACCGCGGGATCAGCTTCCACTGCAGATCGGTGACATCCGGCCCGGCCTCTTCGCCGGCGAGCCGGGCCAGCACCTTGCGCACCGCGGTCTCGCCGGTCTCGCGGCGAAAGGTGCGCACGCTGGTGATCGTGGGATGGGCCGCGGACATGACCTCGAGGTCGTTGAAGCCGCAGATGCCGACCTCGGGGCCGACCTTGAGGCCCGCGCGCTGCGCGGCGAACTGCGCGCCCAGCGCCAGGTCGTCGTTGTTGCAGAAGACCGCGTCGGTCTCGGGGAAGCGCTCGCGCAGGCGGTCGAAGAGCACCCCGCCGAGGCGCACGCTGGAGGGCTCGGTGGTGGTCAGCTCGCGGGCGGGCGCGGCGCCTTCAGGTGAGGCCGCCGCCAGGGCCGCGCGGAAGCCCGCGTGGCGCCGCTCGGACCGCGGGTCCATGCGCGCCCCCAGGAAGGCGGGCGCGCGGTAGCCCTGGGCCAGCAGGTGTTCCGTGGCCGCCTGCGCCGCGTCGCGGTGGGAAAAGCCGACCAGCATGTCGACCGGGTCCTCGCCCAGCTCCATGATCTGCACCACCGGGCATTCCGCCTGCGCCAGCATCGCCCGCGAGGCCGGGGTCTGGTCGATGCCCGCCACGATCAGCCCCGCCGGCCGCTGGCTGAGGAAGATGCGGATCAGCTCTTCCTCGACCTCGGCGCGGTAGCGGGTATTGCCGAGCTGCACGTTGAAGGCGGTCCCGCCAACGGTGTCGTAGAGCCCGGCCAGCACGTCGGAGAAGACGTTGTTGGTGACCGAGGGGATCAGCACGCCGATCACGTTGCTGCGCCGCGAGGCCAACGCCTGGGCGGCGGGATCGGGCAGGTAGCCCAGGGTCTCGACCGCCGCGGCGATTCGCTGTCGCAGCCCCTCCGAGACCATCTCGGGGCGGCGCAGCGCGCGGCTCACGGTGATCGTGGAGGCGCCGACCTCGCGGGCGACATCCGCCAAGGTCACGCGCCGCCCGGGTTTTCCGGTCTTGTCACTGGGGTGCTTCGGCATGGGAAAGACAATCATTGACGAATGACAGCGCTGTCAATAAGCATCAGACCCATGACAGCGCTGTCATATGCCGTTTGGCAGCGAAAGAGGGAGGGTCAGACGTGCGGCATCTACTGGTCATGGGCATTTGCGGAACGGGCAAGTCGAGCCTTGCCGCGCTCTTGGCGGACCGCATGCAACGCCCGCTGATCGAGGCCGACGACCACCATTCCCCCGAGGCCATCGCCCGGATGGCCAGCGGCGCCGCGCTGAGCGACGACGACCGCTGGTCCTGGCTCGACCGTGTCGGCGCCGCCGCCGCGGCGACCGGCGGGCCGAGCGTCATCGCCTGTTCGGCGCTGAAGGCGGCCTATCGGCAGCGGCTCTCCGAGACGCTCGGGCCGCTCGACGTCGTCTTCCTGCAGGGCGCGCGGGACCTGATCGCCGGCCGCATGGCCGCGCGCGAGGGGCATTACATGCCCGCCAGCCTGATCGACAGCCAGCTGGCCGACCTCGAGCCGCCCCAGGGCGACGGGGTGCTCACCCTCGAGATCACCGAACCGCTCGGCCGGATGGCCGATACGGGCTTCGCTTTCGCCACCCGTTCACGCCGCCCGGCGTGACGGTATTTTTCACTTTGGGAGGAAAACCATGAAAACCCTGACACTTGCCGCAGTCTTCGCCATGGGCGCATCGAGCCTGGCCATGGCCCAGGAGATGACCCTGCGCTTCCAGTCCTCGGACCCCGCGGGCAACCCCAACTTCCAGCTTCAGCAGAAGTGGGCCGAGAGCGTCTCGGAGAAGACCGACGGCGCCATCGAGGTCGAGCTGCTGCCGGTGGAATCCATCGTCGCGCACAACGAGACGCAGGACGCCATCGCCGCCGGGATCCTCGACGGCCATGTCACCGACACCTCGTATTTCGCCGGCAAGGACCCGGCCTTCGGCCTGATCGCCAACCCGGTGGGCGCCTATGGCGACCCGCAGGAAATGCTGACCTTCATGTATGAAGGCGGCGGCAAGGAGCTGATGAACGAGCTGGTGAACCCCTATGGTCTGCAGTTCATCGGCGCCACCACCCCGGGCCTCGAGGCCTTCGTCTCGAAGGTGCCGCTCGAGGGTGTGGACGACCTGCAGGGCCTGAAGATGCGCGCCCCCGAGGGCCTCGTGCAGCAGGTCTTCGCGGCCGCCGGCGCGGCGCCGGTGAACCTGCCCGGCTCCGAGGTCTTCACCTCGCTCGACAAGGGCGTGATCGACGCGGCGGATTACACCGTCTTCTCGACCAACCAGGCGCAGGGCATGCATGACGTCGCCCCGCACCCGGTCTACCCGGGCTTCCACTCCATGCCGCTCGTCGAGATCTCGATGAACAAGCAGAAGTGGGACAACCTCTCCGAAGAGCACCAGCAGGCGCTGTCGGAGTCGGTCCAGGAGTTCTCGCAGATGCAGGTCGCAACCCTGCGCGAGGCCGATGAGGCCGCGGTGGCCGAGGCCAAGGCCGGCGGCGAGGTGACCGTGCACGACTGGCCCGCCGAAGAGCGCGCCAAGTTCCGCCAGATCGCCCAGGGCGAATGGGAGAAGGTCGCCGAGCGCTCGGAGAACGCCCAGAAGGTCTACGACGCGCTGACCGCCTACCTGGCCGAAGAAGGCCTGATGTAAGTTCATACCCAGGCAAGGGGCCGGCTCCGCATCGGGGCCGGCCTTTGCAGTTGAGGAGGGTATCGCATGACCACCCAGAAGGACGATCAAGACCATCCCGGCGCCGACACCGGCCACCGCGACGAGGGCGGGCCGATCCCCGAGGCGGGGCTGCTCGGGCGGATGATCTCAAGGGGCGGCATCGTCTTTGCCGCGGGCATCGTGATCGCGATGCTGATCCTCATCCAGGAAGTGGTGCTGCGCTACTTCTTCAACAATCCCACCACCTGGGCGCATGAGACGACGATCTTCCTGTCCGGCGTGGCCTTCGTCTACGGCGGGCTCTATTGCGTCGCCCGCGACAGCCACATCCGCGTGGTGCTGATCTACGACGCCATTCCCGCCCGCGCCCGGCGCTGGCTCGACGTGGCGATCTCGGCGGTCTGCGCGCTGGCCTCGACGATGTTCGCCTATGCCGCCTGGATCATGGTCAGCCGCGCCGCCTTCACGCCCTCGGGCGAGTTCCGGCTGGAGCGCTCGGGCAGCGCCTGGGACCCGGTCTATCCCGGCCTGATGAAGGTTTTCCTGCTCGCCGTGCTCGCGGTGATGGCGCTGCAGTTCCTGATCCTCACCGTGAATTACGCCAGGGGGAAGCGCTGAGATGGAGCTTTTCGGATCTCTCCAGGGGCTGGGCGTCGAGACCGCCACCTACCTGATGTTCGGCATGCTGCTGGTGCTTCTGGTCACCGGCATCCCGCTGGCTTTCGTGACCCTGCTCGTTGCGCTGATCTTCGCGCTCGGCTGGTTCGGGCCCATGGCGGTGCCGCTGATCACCAGCCGGGTCTATTCCTTCGTCTCGAGCTTCGTCTTCGTCTCGGTGCCGATGTTCGTGCTGATGGCAGCGATCCTCGACCGATCGGGCATCGCCCGCGACCTCTTCGACGCGATGAAGCTCGTCGGCGGGCGGCTGCGCGGCGGTGTGGCGATCCAGACCATCATCGTCGCGGTGATCCTGGCCGCCATGTCCGGCATCATCGGCGGCGAGATCGTGCTCCTGGGCCTCATCGCGCTGCCGCAGATGCTGCGGCTCGGCTACGACCGCAACCTCGCGATCGGCGTGGTCTGCGCGGGCGGGGCGCTCGGCACCATGGTGCCGCCCTCGATCGTGCTGATCATCTACGGCCTAACCGCCAATGTCTCGATCGGCGACCTGTTCACCGCCTCCTTCCTGCCGGGGCTGATGCTGGCCGGCTTCTACGTGACCTACGTGCTGGTCCGGGCCTATCTGAACCCCGCCATCGCGCCGGCCATGCCCGCCGACGACGACACGCCGCTGTCGGAGAAGCTCAAGCTCCTGCGCGGGCTGATCCTGCCGATCCTCGTGGTGATCGGGGTGCTTGGCTCGATCTACGGCGGCATCGCCAGCGTGACCGAGGCCTCCGCGGTGGGCGTCCTGGGCGTCATGGTCTCGACCATGCTGCGCGGCGAATTCACGCTGGAGCTGCTGCGCGGCGCGGCCATGCAGACCCTGCGCACCGTCGGCATGATCGTCTGGATCGGCATCGGCGCCTCGGCGCTGGTCGGGGTCTTCAACCTGATGGGCGGGCTCGACTTCATCCAGTCGCTGGTCACCAACATCTCGGACAACCGGCTTTACGTGCTGCTCTTCATGATGGCGATCCTGTTCCTCCTGGGGATGTTCCTCGACTGGGTGGGCATCGCGCTTCTGGCCATGCCGGTCTTCGTGCCGATCATCACCGACCTGGGCTATGACCCGGTGTGGTTCGGGGTGCTGTTCTGCATGAACATGCAGGTGAGCTTCCTCTCTCCGCCCTTCGGCCCGGCGGCCTTCTACCTGAAGTCGGTGGCCCCGCCGGAGATCAGCCTGGGCGAGATCTTCAAGTCGCTCCTGCCCTTCATCTGCCTGCAGATCCTGGCGCTGGCGATGCTGATCGCCTTCCCGGGCATCACCGGCCGGTAAGGGTAGCCCTGGCGCCGCGGCGCAGGGTTCGGAATGAAAAACGCGGCGCCCCGGGACCCCGGAGCGCCGCGTTTCCTTTCTGGGGGGGCCGGGCCCGCAGGCCCGCCCTCAGTCGTAGCTCAGAAGCCCCGCCTTGCCGCGGAAGATCGTGTAGGCCAGCGCCGTGTAACCCAGGATCACCGGCAGCACGAAAACCGTGCCGGCGAGGATGATCGCCAGGCTCTCGGGCGCGGCGGCGGCCTCGTAGATCGTCAGCTGGTCCGGCACCACGTAGGGATAGAAGGAATAGGCAAGCCCCACGAAGGCCAGACAGAAAAGCGCCACCGTCGCCACGAAGGGGAACCAGGCCCAGCTGTCGTCCGAGGTCGGCAGCCGCCGCAGCGCCAGCACAAGGAGTGCGGCGATCAGCGCGAAGCCCAGCGGCATGGGTGCGAGCAGCACGATCTCCGGGAAGGAGAACCACTTCTCGAAGATCCGCGCCGAGGCGATGGGCGAGGCGATGGAGACCGCCGCCAACCCGCCAAGCAGCCCCCAGATGCCGCCCCGCGCCCAGGCCACGGCCTTTTTCTGCAGCGCCCCCTCGGCCTTGTAGATCAGCCAGGTCGCCCCGATGAAGCTATAGGCCACGGTCAGGAAGACCGCCGTCAGCGCCGCGAAGGCCCAGGTCAGCGGGCCGGGCGCCAGGCCCAGGACGTAGGCGCCGAGCATGTAGCCCTGCGAGAGCGAGGCCAGGGCCGAGCCCGCGAAGAAGGCCCAGTCCCAGTTGCGCTTCTGGGTAATCGGCGCCTTGACGCGGAACTCGAAGGCCACCCCGCGCAGGATCAGCCCGACCAGCATGACCGCCACCGGCAGGTAAAGCGTCGAGAGGATCTGCCCGTGGGCGGTCGGGAAGGCCACCAGGAGAAGCCCGATGGCCAGCACCAGCCAGGTCTCGTTGGCGTCCCAGAACGGGCCGATCGAGGCGACCATGCGGTCGCGCTCACTCTCGGTGGCCAGGGGCGAGAGCAGCCCCACCCCCAGGTCGAAGCCGTCGAGCACCACGTAGATCAGGATCGACAGCCCCATCAGCGCCGCGAAGGTCGCCGGCAGCCAGAGGGTGGGATCGCCAAAGAGCGTCATCATCGCAGGGCCTCCTTATTCGGCGGGTTGCAGGCTGGGGGCGGCGGGCCGCTCCGGGGTCTGGTCCTTGCCGGCGGTCTTCCGCGCGAGGTGGAAGAGCGCGCCGACATAGGCCAGCGTCAAGACCAGGTAGATCGCCAGATAGACCAGCAGCGTCGAGACGACCATGCCGGGGGCGACATCGGCGACCGCGGCCTCGGTGGGCAGCACCCCGGTCACCAGCCAGGGCTGACGGCCGATCTCGGTCACATACCAGCCCGCGAGCGTGGCGAGCCAGCCCGAGAAGGTCATGGCGAGCGCCGCCCAGATCACCGGCTTCGGCAGCCCGTCGAGCCCGCGCCGGGTCTCGAGCCAGCCGCCGGTCGCGCCCGGCCGCCGCCGCGCCATGAGCGCCAGCGCGCCCCAGGTCAGCGCCAGCATGGCGAAGCCCGTGCCGACCATGACCCGGAAGCCGTAGAAGACCGGGGCCACGCGCGGGTGCAGCACCTCGCCCTCCTCGGTGACGAAGTCGTTGAGGCCGGGCACCACGCCGTCGGCGCTGTGCTTGAGGATCAGGCTCGCGCCGTTGGGGATGCCGATCTCGAAGTCGTTCGAGCGGGTCTCCTCGTTCGGGATCGCGAAGAGCACCAGCGGCACGTTCGGGCCGGTCTCCCAGTTGCCCTCCATGGCGGCGACCTTGGCCGGCTGATGCTCGAGCGTGTTGAGCCCGTGCAGGTCGCCCGCCAGGATCTGCAGCGGAATGAGCGCCGCGCCGGTGATCAGACCCGTGCGCAGGGTGGTGCGCACCTCCGCGCCGCGGTCGCCGATGATCCAGCGGAAGGCCGAGATGCCGGCGATCAGGAAGGCCACGGTCAGGCCCGAGGCCAGGAGCATGTGCACCAGCCGGTAGGGCATCGAGGGGTTGAAGATGATCGCCAGCCAGTCGGTGGCATGGGCGACGCCCTCGCGCATCTCGAAGCCGGTGGGCGTGTGCATCCAGGAGTTCAGCACGATGATCCAGAAGGCCGACATGGTGGTGCCGAAGGCCACGAGGAAGGTCGCCGTGGTGTGCACCCAGCCCGGCACCTTGCGGAAGCCGAAGAGCATGATGCCCAGGAAGACCGCCTCGAGGAAGAAGGCCGTCAGCACCTCGTAGGCCAAAAGCGGCCCGGCGATATTGCCGACGCTCTCCATGAAGCCCGGCCAGTTGGTGCCGAACTGGAAGGACATGGTGATGCCCGAGACGACGCCCATCGCGAAGGACAGGGCGAAGACCTTCACCCAGAAGCGGTAGGCGTCCATCCAGCGCTCCTCGCCGGTGGCGTTGAAGCGCAGCTTGAAGAACAGCAGCATCCAGCCCAGCGCGATGGTGATCGTCGGGAACAGGATGTGAAACGAGATATTGGCCGCGAACTGGATTCGCGACAGCAGGAAGGTGTCCATCATGTCAGCGGACCTCCTTGGCCTCCGGACCGTCGGTGCGGCTGCGCAGCGGGATCACGCGGCCGGTGGCGGTCACGAGTTTCGACAGGGTGGAGCCGGCCTTCAGCAGGGTGGCCAGCCGTTCGGTCTCGATCCGGGCCAGATCGTCGTAGAGCGCAGTGAGGCTCTCGATCAGCTCGCGCAGCTCGGTGATGCGGGTGGCCCCGTAGCTGTCGGAGCGGCCGTCCTCGGCGCTTTCGATCTCGAGCTCGCGCAGCTTGGTCAGCGTCGGGTCGATCTCGCGCTTCTTGCGCTCCTCGACCAGGGTGCGGACGATGGCCATCAGGTCCGAGGGCGTGGTGAAGAACTCGCGCCGGTCGTCGTCGCGGTCGGCGCGCTTCACCAGCCGCCAGGCCTGCAGCTCCTTGAGGCCCATCGAGACATTGGATCGCGAAAAGCCCAGCCGCTCGCAGATGTCGTCGGCGCAGAGCGGCTCCTCGCTGATGAAGAGGAGCGCGTAGATCTTGCCCACGGTGCGGTTGATGCCCCAGCGGGAGCCCATTTCACCGAAGTGCAGGATGAATTCTTTTTCGACGCGCCCCATGGCTTTCCTCGATTTCAGAAATTTCTGAAACTCATATAAGGGCTGCGATGTGCCGGTGAAGGCCCGCCCGCCCGGAAGCGACCGGATGCCGCATGGGCCGGTATGTGCGGGGTTCGGCGGGGGTGGGGGTGGTTTTGGGCTGGTGGGAGCGGGGGCTGGCTGTGGGGCGGAGAGGGCTGTGGCGCCGTGCGGCGCGCGGCGGTCATGATTGCCGAACCGGGCTGATAACAGCGGCAGCCTCGCAACCTCCTCCAACGTCGGCGCGTGCTCGCCCGCTGCGTTCTAGCTCGCGCGAAAGGTCGACTTGCCCGCCGGGCCTAGGCCTTCCAGGTAGCAAGGTTCCGCCCACCGGACACGCCCCACGGATAACCTGCGTCCGTAAAGCGCCCCGCCACCCATCCCAGAACACCGCCCCACTCCGCCATCACCCCGCACATCAGAGGGCGCGCGCCGGACCGGGGGCCGGCGCTGCTGACCTCTGAGCTGCGCGCTTTATCCCAGCAAGGTCAGGACTAGGGGTGATCTAAGCACGCCACTCCAAGGAGCGCCGGCCCATCGGGCCGGTCCGGCGCGCGCCCGGCATCTTCGATGCTATTCGGGCGCAGGTTGGGCGTGGGGGTTGGCGGTGGCTCTGGGGTGAAGGGAGACAGGATGGCTGGTTGCCACAAGGCTGTCTCAGGCGGCTAAAACACGGCCCGTCGAAAGCACGTTCGCCGCCCACACACCTCGCGCAGATCGGATCTCGAGCGGTTCGTAGGGCTGAGATGCGGCCAAAAGACAGCGAGAGGCGGGTCGCCCTTGCCCCCCTCACTCCAACGTCAAAATATCCGCGAACCGCGCCTTGGTCGCCTGCCGCAGCGCGTCAGAGATATGCGCGATTCCCGCAGTCTTGCCGGAGGTCCGCCGCCGCACCAGGCCGACCGACCGGTCGAGCCGCCCTCGGCGGAAGCGGCGCACGGCGATGGAGCTGTCGCGGCCCTCGACCTCGGAGCGGACGTAGAGCATCGGCAGGAAACTCGCACCCATGCCCATGGCCACCATCTGCCGCAGCGCGTCGAGGCTGGTGCCCTCGTAATCCGCCCGGAGCTCGGCCCCGAGCTCGCGGCAAAGCGCGCTGATCTGGCCGTGCAGCACATAGGCCGGGCCTAGCCCCAGGATCACCAGCCCGGAAAGGTCCGCCTCGCCCAGCTCCTCCTTCGCGGCGAGCGGATGATCGGCGGGCAGCGCCAGCGCCAGGGGCTCGCGGAACAGCCGTTCGGTGACGAAGCTCTCGCCGCTCACCGGCAGCTGGGTCAGGATCACGTCGTGCCGCCCGTGGTCGAGCTCGACCTCCAGGTCGCGCGGCGCGGCCTCGCGGATATAGAGCTTCAGCTCCGGATAGGCCTCGTGCAGCGCGCCGACCACATGCGGCAGGAGATAGGGCCCAAGCGTCGGCGTGGTGCCGAGCCGCAGCGTGCCCGACTGCCCCGAGCGCAGGCTGTCCGAGAGATCGAGGATACCCTGCATCTCGGCCACCACCTCGCGGGCGCGCAGCGTGATCTCGCGGCCCTCGGGGGTCAGCCGGAAGGGCCCGCGCCCGCGCTCGTAAAGCTTCAACTGCAGCGCCTCCTCGAGGTTGGCGATCTGCACGCTGAGCGAGGGCTGGGCGATGCCCATGCGCTCGGCCGCGCGGCCGAAATGGCCGGTCTCGGAAAGCGCCAGAAGGTAGCGCAGCTGGCGCAGGCTCGGGGGGCGGGGCATGGGCATCTCACGCAGGGATCGAAAGTAGATAGGAAAAAACTATCAAACTTTCAATTTCCATTATCTTCTTACAGGCCGCGCCGACCCCCAATTCATCCCTGTGGCCGCCGGATCCCCGACCGCCCTGCCCCGGCATCGCCCCGGCCCCGCGACCAAAGAGACGTCAACACGGAGGACCCGATGACCGCCCGCCCCCTCACCCGACCCCGCTCGCTCGATGCGCGCGCCTTCGCCCTGACCGAGCGCAAGCGCCGCCTCGATGCCGAGATCGACGCCGAGATGGCCCGCCCGCTGCCCTGCACGCTGCGGTTGGGCCGGATGAAGCGCGCGAAACTGCGGCTGAAGGACGAGCTGTCGCTGCTCGATGGCGTGATGGCGACCCTGCATCGCGCCACAAGCGTCGCCCGGCCCGCCTGAGGGCCGGAGAGATACCCCGGCACGATGCGGCGCGCGTCGGGGCCAGGCGGCCTGCACCACCGCTCCCCGGTGTGCAGGTCGCCTATTTGTTCGGGCCCCCTGAGTGGTCCGCCGCACGGTCCGCCGCCAAGTCCGCGGTCTCGCCCCCGGGAATGAGCCGCTCCAGCATCGGATGCGGGAAGCTGCGCGGGGCGACCACGGCGTAGAAGCTCTCGACGATGTCGAGCGCGAAGGGCGCCCGCGCCAGCACCCCCTGTTCCAGCTCGTCGGCCACGACCACCGCCGGCGTGATCGCCAGCCCCAGGTCGTCGCGCGCCAGAAGCCGGACCATGGCCATGTCGTCGACCACCGCGGCGATCTTCGGGGTGATCCCCAGCCGCGCCACCAGGCTGTCGAAGCCGGTGCGGATCGAGCTTTCGGTGGGCAGGATCATCGGCTCCTCGGTCAGAAGCTCGGCCAGCGAGCCGTGCCGCAGCCGCGCCGGTGCGCCGTGGATCGCCACCGGCTGATCGGCGATGCGGTGCGAGACCAGATCGGGAAAGCTCTCGCGCGGCGGCGGGCTGGTCAGCAGCACGAGGTCGAGCGCCAGGTCCTCGAGCGCGCGCAGCAGCGTCTGGGTGTTGCCCGAGCTCAGCACGATGCCCGCCCCGCCGGTGTCGCCCGGCCCCAGCACCGGCCGCAGGAACCGCAGCTGGAAGTTCCGCGACAGGGTCGAAAGCGCGCCCACCCGCAGCGGCGCCACCGGCCCGCCGCTGCGCGCCAGCGTGGCGATCAGATCCTCGCCCACGCCGAAGATCCGCTCCGCATGATCCAGCGCGATGCGCCCGGCCTCGGTCAGGCTCATGCGCCGTCCCGACCGGTCGAAAAGGTCATGGCCCAGCCGCTCTTCCAGCTGCCGGATCTGGGTCGAAAGCGCCGATTGCGAGAGGTTCAGCCGCTCCGCCGCGCGGGTCAGATTGCCCTCGAGGGCGACCTCCTGGAAATAGCGCAGGTGATGGTAGTTCAGCCGCATGAGTTCTATTTTATAGAACGTTTTCTTCCAAACAATGTATTTTTCTAGGGGAAGCGCCCCCGCTAGGTGACAGCCAGATCCACCACGGGAGGCCCCGATGAGTCTGTTACTGCTGTTTTCCGCCCTGAGCCCCGCCCTGGCCGCCGGTGCCATCGCGCTCTCGCCGCCCGCGCGTGGCGACTGGCGCCTGCGCCTGCCCGAGATCGCGGCGCTCATCGCGCTGGCGCTCGCCGCGCTGGCGGCACTCAACCTCTCGCTCAACGGGCCGACCACAAGCCCGCTTTTGGGCCTGGCCTCGGTCGGCTTCTCGGTGCGCACCGATATCGTCAGCATCGCCATGTCGCTGACCGTCGCCTTCGTCGGCTGGAGCGTCCTGCGCTTCTCGCGGGTGGCGCTTGATGGCGAGGCGCGGCAGCCGGCCTTCATGGGCTGGATGGCGGCGACCATCGCCTGCGTGCTGCTGCTGGTCAGCGCCGGGAACCTCTTGCAGCTGGTGCTGGGCTGGGTCGCGGTCGGCGTGACGCTGCACAGGCTTCTCCTGTTCTACCCCGAGAGGCCCCGGGCCCGGCGCGCCGCGCGCAAGAAGGCCATGAGCGGGCTGATCGCCAGCGCCGCGCTTCTGGGCGCGGGCGCGATCCTGATCGCCGGCTACGGCACCGGCGACATCGCCGAGATCAACGCCCAGGCGCGCGCCGGAACGGGCAGCGGGCCGATCTGGCTGGCCGCGCTGTTCCTCGCCGTGGCGGCGGTGTTCAAATCCGCGCTCCTGCCGGTGCACGGCTGGCTGACCGAGGTCATGGAGGCCCCGACCCCGGTCTCGGCGCTGCTGCACGCGGGCGTGGTCAACGCCGGGGGCTTCCTGCTCATCCGCTTCGCCGACGTGCTGCTGGCCAATCCCGGGGTGCTCGCGGTGCTTGCGCTGATCGGCGGCTTCAGCGCGCTGGTCGGGGCCGCCGTGGCGCTGACCCAGCCGGCGGTGAAGACGGCGCTGGCTTGGTCCACCTCGGCGCAGATGGGCTTCATGGTGCTGCAATGCGGGTTGGCGCTTTTCCCGCTGGCGCTTCTGCATATCGTCGCGCATTCGCTCTACAAGGCGCATGCCTTCCTCGCCTCGGGCGGGGCCGTGGGCGAGGTCACCGCGACCCGCCGGCCCGGCCCGGTCGCGGTGCCCGGCCTGGCCGCCGTGGCGCGGGCCTTCGGCCTGGCGCTGGCACTCTACCTGGCCGTGGGCCTTCTTTTCGGGATCACCGGCAAGCCGCCGCAGGTGGTGGCCCTGGGCGCGATCCTGATCTTCGGCGTGGTCTACCTGATCGCCCAGGGGCTGGCCGACCTCGCGCCCCGGGCGCTGACCTGGCGGACCGTGGCGATGTCGGTTGCGGCCACCCTCGGCTACTTCGCGCTGCAGGAAGGGGCGACGCTTCTTTCGGCGGCCACCCTGCCCGCGCCGCCGCCGCCCGACGGGCTGATCTGGGCGACCATCACCCTCGCCGTGGCCAGCTTCTGCGTCGCCGCGGTGGCCCAGACCACCTTCCCGCTCTGGGCCGGCCATCCGGCAGCGGCAGGCATGCGGGTGCACCTGATGAACGGCCTTTACCTCAACGCGCTGTCCGACCGGATGTCGGGCCGCTGGACCTCCAAGACGGGAGCGACCCAATGACCCTGCATATGACCTGGCCCGGCCCGGACCTCGAGCTTTTCGCCGCCGCCGAAGAGGCCATGCGGCAGCTGCCGCCCGCCTTCCCGCTGGAGGCCACCGTGGCGGTGAACCCCTGGCTCGGACAGACCGGCGAGGATCGGCTGACCGCGGCGGCCCGCATGGAACGGGTCGGCGGCGGGGCGCTCTTCACCCCGCGCACCGAGATCGCCTCCCGGATCGCCTCGGGCGAGATCACAAAGGCAGACCTTGCCGCCGCGGCGGCGGAGCATGGCGAGAGCCCCGAGGCCCTGGCCAAGGCCGCCGAGACCCCGCGTCCCGCGCCCGCCCCGGTGCCCTGCCTCGCCGACATCGCGGCCCGGCAGACCGGCGTCGACTGGCCCGAGCTCATCGAGGAGCGGATCGGCCTCTGGGCCGCGGCGCAGTTCGACCGGGGGCAGGCCTTCTGGCCCGCGCCCGGGCAATCGGCCTGGCCCTCCTGGCGGGCCTTCGCCGCCCGCGACCTGACGCCGGCGCTCGCCGGCCTGCCGGGTTATGCCGCGCGCATCGCGGAAAGCCCGAGCCACGCGCGCGCCGCCTTCGCCGAGGCCTGCGCGGCGCTCGACCTCGCGCCCGAGGCGGCGCCGGGTTACTTCCACCGGCTCCTGGTGACGCTCTCGGGCTGGGGCCAGATGGCGCGGCACCTCAGCTGGACCGCCGAGCGCGACGGCGGGCGGGACGACACGCTCTTCGAGATGCTGACCCTGCGGCTGACCTGGGAGGTCGCCCTGCTTGAAGCCGGGGGCGCGGTCACCGCCGAGGCCTGGGCCGAGGCGCGGGCGCGGTTCGCCGCGCCGCTCGTCCCCGACGCCGAGCTCAGCCGCGACGCCGCGCTGCAGGTGGCCTATGACCTCGCCGCCGAGCGGCGGCTGGTCA
Source organism: Roseivivax sp. GX 12232 (assembly GCF_021272185.1). Classification (GTDB taxonomy): domain Bacteria; phylum Pseudomonadota; class Alphaproteobacteria; order Rhodobacterales; family Rhodobacteraceae; genus Roseivivax. The sequence continues at coordinate 19,494 of NZ_JAJSEC010000004.1, read as the reverse complement.
CCGAGCTGGCCGAGCCTGCGCCCGAGCCCCCCGAGGGCCGGCCGGCGCTGCAGGCCGCCTTCTGCATCGACGTCCGCTCCGAGGTGCTGCGCCGGGCGCTCGAGGCCGCGGACCCCGGGCTGCGGACCAAGGGCTTCGCGGGCTTCTTCGGGCTGGCGGTGAAACACGCGGGCCATGCCTCGGACCTTTCCGAAGCGCGGGCGCCGATCCTGCTCAACCCCGGCGTCACCAGCGCCACGGCGGGCGAGGACCTGGGCGACCGCATCCACCTGCGCGCGATCCGCGCCTGGGGCCGGTTCAAGCGCGCCGCGGTCTCGGCCTTCGCCTTCGTCGAGGCGGCGGGCCCGCTGTATGTGGGCAAGCTGATCCGCGACGGGCTGGGCCAGACCGGAGGCAGTGCCAAGGCGCCCGCGCCGGTCCTCGACCTGCCGCTCGCCGACCGCATCGCCAGCGCCGCACAGATCCTGGGCGCCATGTCGCTGACCCGCGATTTCGCCCGGCTGGTGCTGATCTGCGGCCACGGCGCGACGGTGACCAATGCGCCGCACGCCAGCGCCCTGCAATGCGGCGCCTGCGGCGGCCATGCGGGCGACGTGAACGCGGCGCTCCTGGCGGGGCTTTTGAACGAGCCCGAGGTCCGCGCGGGCCTCGCCGAGACCGGCATCGCGATCCCCGAGGACACCTGGTTCCTCGCGGGCCTGCATGACACCGTGTCGGACCAGGTGACGCTCTTCGACGACGCCCTGCCCGCAAGCCATGCCGAGGATGCCGCGCGGCTGCGCAAGGCGCTCGCCAAGGCCGGCACCCAGGCCCGGACCGAGCGCGCGCTCAGCCTGCCGCGGGGCGCCGAGGACCGGCTGGCCGCGCGTGGGAAGGACTGGTCCGAGCTGCGCCCCGAATGGGGGCTCGCGGGCTGCCGGGCCTTCGTCGCCGCACCCCGCGCGCGGACCGCGGGCCGGGACCTCGGCGGGCAGGTCTTCCTGCACGACTACGACGCAAGCCAGGACCCCGAGGCCCAGGTGCTCGAGCTGATCCTGAGCGCGCCGGTGGTGGTCGCGAGCTGGATCGCGCTGCAATACCACGGCTCGAGCGTCGCGCCCGAGACCTTCGGCGCGGGCAACAAGCTCCTGCACAACGTGGTCGGCGGGATCGGCGTGCTCGAGGGCAACGGCGGGGCGCTGCGCGCCGGGCTGCCGCGGCAGTCGCTGCACGACGGCAGCCAGCTGCGGCACGGCCCGAGCCGGCTGCAGGTGGTGGTCGAGGCGCCGCAATCGGCGCTGACCGCGGTGCTCGAGCGGCAGCCGCAGGTGCGGGCGCTCTTCGACAACGGCTGGCTGTCGCTGATCGCGATGGACGGTCAGGGCCGGCTGTCCCGGCGCGACCCGGACGGCGGCTGGACCGCGCTGGATGGTGCGCCGGAGGCTGAGCGGCAGGCGGCGTGAGGGGGGGGAGTGAGGCGCCTCGTCCGCAGGGTCGGGCAGAGTGACCTCGCCCCAGCGTGACGGCTCGCCGGACGCGACGCCTTGAAGGCCGCTCGAGATGTGCATAAGCGATCCGCCTCGCCCGGGAGACCGGGCGGGGCATTTCCGTATCCGGCGACCTACCGACCGCTGTGACGGAGAACTTCCCAAGGGACCGTTGCACCTGTCCGCCGAGCTGCGCCGCCCGCTCACAGAGAGGGCGCGCGCCGGACCGGGGGCCGGCGCTTCTGAGATTTGAGCTGCGCGCTTAATCCCAACAAGGTCAGGGCTAGCGGTGAGCTAGGCACGCCACCCCAAGGAGCGCCGGCCCATCGGGCCGGTCCGGCGCGCGCCCGGCACCTTCGGTGCTATTCGGGCGCAGGTTGCGCGGGAGACTGAGGCTGCGCGTCGGGCACTTCGCCCGAGAGCCACCTCCCTCACCCCAAGAACCTTTTCCTCGGTGCAAGCATCCGCCTCCACAGCACAAGCGCAGGCGCAGACGCAGACGCAGACGCAGACGCAGACGCAGACGCAGACGCAGACGCAGACGCAGACGCAGACGCAGACCTGTGCAGCTCAACCGGCAACCTCTGACAAGCCACCCACCAAAACCCACACCCCACTCAGCTACACTCAACCCGCCAACTCCCTCACCTCCAAGCCCCCCTTGACCCCGGCCCCTCCGCCTCCCTAAGAGGCCACCCAAGGGCCGCCCCCCGCGATGGCGTCGCGGGGCCAGGGCCTTTCCCGAACCTTTCCCGTCCTGCACGCCCGGACGTCGCCCGCCCCCCGGCGGGCCCGACGTGATGAGGTCCAGATGACCGATGCGACCCAGGCCCCGGCCCGGCCGGGGCTCTCCGACACGACCCGGGGCATGGCGCTGATGGCGCTGGCCATGGCGCTCCTGCCGATCGGCGACACTTTCGCCAAGCTCCTGACCACAAGCCTGCACCCACTCGAGGTCACCCTCGCGCGGCTCCTGGCGCAGGCGCTCTTCCTGCTGCCGACCGCGCTGATCCTGCGGGCGCGGCTCAGGGGCGCCATGTTCTCGCCGGTGGTGGCGCTTTCGGGCGGGCTGGTCTGCGTGACGCTCGGCAGCCTGATCTGGGCCTTCTCGGTCATGCCCATCGCCACCGCCATCGCGATCTTCTTCGTCGAGCCCCTGATCTTGACCGCGCTGGTCGGCCCGCTCCTGGGCGAAAAGGTCGGCCCGCGAAGGCTCGCGGCGGTGGGCATCGGCCTCATGGGCGCGCTGATCGTGATCCGCCCGGGCGGCGGTTTCGGCTGGGCGGCGGCGCTGCCGCTGATCGCCGCCACGGCCTATGCGCTGAACATGATTGTCCTGCGCCGCGCCTCCGAGACGCGCTCGGCGCTGACGGTGCAATGCGGCGCGACGGTCTATGCCTGCCTCGGCATGGGGCTGCTGGTGCCGGGGCTCTGGGCGCTCGGGCCGCTCACCCCCGGGATCATGGGGCTCGGGCCCCAGGGCTGGGCGGCGGTCCTTGGCGCGGGCGCCTTTGCGGCGGCGAGCTTCGTGCTCATCGCCGAGGCCTTCCGCCGCGCCGAGGCGGGCACGCTGGCGCCCTTCCAATACCTCGAGATCATCGGCGCCACGGCGGCAGGCTACCTGGTCTTCGGCGATTTTCCCGACGGCTGGACCTGGCTGGGCATCGCGGTGATCCTGGGCTCGGGGCTTTACGTCTTCTGGCGCGAGCGGCAGCCGGCGATCCGACCGAGGCTCACCCCCGGCCGCCGCCGCAGCCGGCGCATCCGCTCGCGCTGAGGGTGGGGCGACGGGGCGCGGCACCGGCAGGGCGCGCCGCGGGGCAGGCCGCAGACATCGCGGGATTGGAAACCCGACGCTTACCTCTGGGTCACGAGGCAGCGGCAGCAAAGAATAACCGCCCCTGCCTACCCTTCGGCCGCGCCACCCGCCATCGCAACCCGCACCGTCTCGAGGTGGCGCGCCATGGCCTCCTGCGCGGCGCCTGCATCGCCCTGCGCCACCGCCTCGACGACCGCGGCATGCTGGTCGGAGTGCAGCCCGCGGAACTCCGCCACGCCGACCCGGCGGTAGGTGCGGTCCCATTCGCGCTGCCAGACCGCCCGGCAACGCGCGCCGGAGAAATGCCGCAGAAGCGCGATCAGCACCGGGTTGCGCGCGACCTGCGCCAGGGCCTGGTGGAAGGCATCGTCGGCGCGCTCCGAGGCGGCCCGGTCCCGCGCGGCTCGGCCCTCCGCCACCCGAGCGTGGAGATGCGCGAGATCCCCCGGCTCGCGGCGCAGCGCCGCCGCCGCGGCCACCTGCGGCTCCAGCAGCAGCCGGGCATCCATGAGCTCTTCCGGCGTCGTCGCCTCGAGCAGCAGGTGATCGCGCAGGGGCGTGCCGATGGGCGCGCGGCCCCGGAAGGTGCCCTGGCCGACGCGGCGCCAAAGCTCGCCCTCGGCCTCGAGCCGGGCCAGCGCGCCGCGCAGGGTCGCGCGGCTGCAACCGATGCGCGCCGCCAAAACCCGCTCGGTCGGCAGCCGGTCGCCCGGCGCCGGGGCCTCGACCTCGATCAGGGCGCGCAGCTGAGCCAGCGCACTATCCGTTCCGATCCGCATGGGGCCTGCCGCTCCTGTCCTCTCGCGCCAATTCAGCCCCGCGCGGCGCGCGCTGGCAAGGGCCAGCCCCTCAGACCAGGAAGAAGACCAGCGTCAGCACCGCGCCCACCGCGACGATGCCTGCGCGCAGCGGCCCGGTGTTGGTGATCCGCCGCGCCTGCCGCGCCCCGATGTAGCCGCCGAGCGTCGTGGCCAGCGCCAGGACCAGCGCCTGGTCCCAGGCGATCAGCCCCGCGCTGGCATAGGCCACGACCGAAACCGAGGAGAGCACCGCCGACAAGAGGTTCTTCAGCCCGTTCATCCCATGCAGGTCGCGAAAGCCGATGAGCCCGAAAAGCGCCAGCAGCATGATCCCGAGGCCGCCGTTGAAATAGCCGCCGTAGCCCGCGACCGCGATCACCCCGAAGGTCGAGATCCCCAGGCCCGCCGCGCCGCGCCCGCGCGCCTGCAGCGCGGCGATGAGCCGGGGGCCAAGCGCGAAGGCCAGCGTCGCGACCAGCAGAAGCCAGGGCACGATACCGGTGAAAGCCTCGCCCGGCGTGATCAGGAGGAGCCCCGCGCCGAGCAGCCCGCCAAACGCGGCCAGGATCACGATGGCCCGGAGCGAGAGTGCGCCCTCGGCGGCGATGTCCCGGCGATAGGCCCAGGCGCTGCCGAGATAGCCCGGCAGGGCGGTCAGCGTCGCGGTGGCATTGGCCATGATCGGCGGCACGCCGAGCCAGACCAGCGCCGGGAAGGTTAGGAGCGTGCCGCCCCCGGCGACCGCATTGACGATCCCGGCGAGGAGCCCGGCGAGGGTGAGAACGAGAAGCGACATGACGGGCGACCTCCTGCGCGGGACTGCACCGGGGTCTATGCCTTGGGTGGGATTGGTCTACAAATTGGTCTGGAAGTGGGAGGCGTTGGGGGCTTGGTGCGGGGAAGGCTTGGTCGGGGCTCGGCGCTGTGGAAGCGCGAGCCGGAGCGGTCACGATCCACGCGGTTTCAGGAGGCAGAGTGCGAGCCAACTCCCGGCGCGCCTCCCGCCGATGGAGCCCCGCAGCTCTGTCTATCCCTCGAAGGAGAGGGCCGCTCTCGCGCCCCTAACCCTCTACTTAACAACAAAAAAGCGGCTCCGAATCTCCCCGGAGCCGCCCGCGCGGCCCGACCCTCCGGCCGGACCGCCTATCCACTCAAGACACCAAGAGCCTCAGCCCACCAGCGCCCCGTCGTCGCGCTTGACCGCCACGATCGAGCTGCGCGGCAGGCTGTCGGGCCCGTCCGGGAAGGGCCGCCCGGGGTGCTGGATGCCCACGAACATCGTGCGGCGGTCGGTCGACCAGGTCAGCCCCGTGACCTCGCAGCCGTTCGGCCCGGTCAGGAAGCGGCGGATCTCGCCGGTCACCGGGTCGCCCGCGAGCATCTGGTTGTTGCCCATGCCGGCGAAATCGCCCTCGTTGCTGTCGTCGCCGTCGGTCTGGATCCAGATCATTCCGGTCGAGTCGATCTGCATGCCGTCGGGCGAGTTGAAGAGGTTGCCTTCCTTGATCGCCTCGCTGCCCGCATAGGCGTCGTCATGCACCATGGGGTTGCCCGCCATGACGTAGAGATCCCATTCGAACTCTTCCGACCCATGGTCGTCGCCCGCCGGGCGCCAGCGCAGGATCTGGCCGTATTCGTTGGTCTCGCGCGGGTTCGGCGCGTTGACGCTCATCGGGTCGCCGCCGGCGTTGGTGCGCACCGATCCGTCGTCGTTCAGCGCGCCGCGGCGGCTGTTGTTGGTCAGGCAGCAATAACCCTCGACGGCGACCGGGTTGACCGCGATCCACTCGGGCCGGTCCATGGTGGTCGCGCCCACGGCAGAGGCCGCGGTGCGGGTGAAGATGGCGATCTCGGCGGGCTCCATGCCGGTCGCCTCGGGGGTCAGCGCGGCCCAGCGGCCCGACATGTCGTCCTCGAAGACCGCGGCGTAAAGCTGGCCTTCGGAGAGCAGCGTCGAGGTGTCCCCGCCGGGCACATAGATGTCGCGCGAGACCCATTTGTACATGAACTCGCCGCGCTCGTCGTCGCCCATGTAGACCACCAGGCGGCCATCGGGGGCGAGCGCCGTGGCGGCGTTCTCATGCTTGAAGCGGCCAAGTGCGGTGTGCTTGACGGGTGTCGCCTCGGGGTTGGCCGGGTCGATCTCGACGATATACCCCGCGCGATGCGGCTCGTTTGGTGTGGTGGAGACGTCGAAGCGCGGGTCGTGCAGGTGGTAGTTGTAGCCCCAGCCGTCCGAGCCGATGCCGTAGCGCGCGTAACCCGCCGCCAAGGTCTCGTCCTCCGGCATCTCGCCGGTGGCGCCGAAGTAGCCGTTGAAGTTTTCTTCGCAGGTCAGATAGGTGCCCCAGGGCGTCCGGCCCGAGCCGCAGTTGTTCATCGTGCCGAGGCTGGTCAGCCCCTCGGGGTCGGCCTCGGTCTTCAACAGGTCATGGCCCGCCGCCGGCCCGTCGAAGCGCATCGGCGTGCGGTGATGGATGCGGCGGTTGTAGGGGCTGTCGACCACGATCGCCCAGCCCTCGGGGCCCTCGGCCAGCTCCATGACGGTGACGCCCTGGAGGTTCTGCAGAAGCTGCACCTGTTCGGCGTTTTGCGGGGTGCCGTCCTCGGTCTGCGGCAGGTTGATCTCATTGTTGGTGTATTCGCTGTTCACCACGAGGATCTCGCGGCCCGCGACGTGGAAAAGCTCCATGCCGTCGGTGTTCTCGCCGAAGACCCGGTCGGAGCCCTCGAAGGCCACGCCCGTCTCCGGGTCAAACTCCGGCGCATCCGAGAAGAGCTTGTCGCCCCAGCGCGCGGTGACCTTCCAGCTGTAGCCCTCGGGCACATGCACGGTGCCGTCGGTCTGGGCTGGGATGCCCTCGAAGGCAAAGCGCGTGGCCTGCTGGGCCATGGCACTTGTGCCCTTGAGGAACGCGGTGCCCATGACCGCCGCGCCCGAGCCGAAGGCCAGCGCGCCGCCCAGGAACCCCCGGCGCGAGACCGCGCGGTCGACCACCCGGTCGAACTCCTGCACCTTGGGCCGCGGGAAGGTCTGTTCGTCCCAATCGTCGGCGGACAGCTTGTTGCGATCGATGTCTTTCATGGCTGGCTCCCTGAGTTTCGCTGGCAGCGCCCCGGGGCCCGTGAGGTGGGGGCCCGGGACGGATGGGACTCAGCCTAGAGGGGAGCGAAGACAATTTTATGAAGAAGGGCGGGGATTTTGCCTCTGCGCGGAGGACCGCCGATGGGCCTTGGGTCGGTAGGGCGAACCCCTTGCCTCAACGACAGAAAACGCCGCGAGCCTTCCGGCTGCGGCGTGTCTGAATGACTGGTTGCGGGAGCACGCAACCGACAATACCGAACATGCTTGAGCTGCCTAGTCTGAGCGATCTGAGGTAGGCGCTCTGTATGGCCAAATCCAAGACTGCAAGAGCGCACACATCGCAGAGGACAGCGACGGACGGCAAGCGAAGCGAACCTTCGCTGCGCCATGCACCAACGTCTGCTCTGCGGGACCTTCCCGCCATTCGCGGAGTCCCAAACGAACGGCAGCGATACGCAGAGAGCGATTCCTACAGTGTCCCACTCTCTGGGTGCCAACGGTCCAAACACGGACGCCCACCATCGGCGATACCCTCGAAATGAAGCGCAGGAAGCAACACTCGTATTGACCTTACCCTTTGTCTCGTAACCACAAGAAGGTCGGCATCAGAGCAACTGCTTCAAGTGGATCACAGCGGTCAGATGCTATAGTACTCACGAGAGATGGCGCTTACAGGTGTCAGGCGCAATTGACTAAAGGTGCCACTGACCACACGAAACTGGACACGCACCAGCTTGCGACCATGGTCCGGATAGAGGATTTTGCATGTATCTTCCAGTCATACGGAAAGCAATTGGAGTGCTCGAGGAAAAGGCATTCTACCAGATAGCAACGCTTTACTTAGAGGGTCTAGGGTATACTGGTCTTTCTGTTGTTGACGGACCCGGGGATGGCGGAAGAGATGTAATATCCGATCGAAATGATTTAATCATTCAACTAAGTGTCCGGAAGGATTGGAAAAATAAAGTAAATGATGAGGCGGCCCGCGCGAAAAGTCAGGGATTGAAGCACATCGTTTACGTTACAAATAGAGCGATATCTCAATCTGTAGAGCAAGATTTCCTAACGTCCGAATATAAATTCGCCGGCGACGTGGATGCTAGTATTCACGACCTAAATAGAATTTCCACTTCCCTTTCCCGGCCGGGCTCGCTGTCTAAGACGCATGAAATTCTTCATCTTGAGATTCCTAAAGAAATAAGCGCTGACCCGAAAGAAGTGGCTTTAAGCTCAATGCTTCTTTTCTCAAATGAGGCGAGAGAGCTTCGCAAGGAAATAATTGATGTTAACGTCAAATCAATAATCCGACAGGAAGGAAGGATCGCAGAGGAACAGTTGGTGGCCGAAGCGTCTAAGGCGCTCCCTTGGGCGGTGGCTGATAGATTGGTAGAATCTTCAATTTCCAGACTGCGCGGCGCGGGCAAAATTGTTGGGAAGAAAACTGATATCAGTCTTTCTGAGGCGGAAAGCGAGAAGATGGACGTCGCGGAAAAGAACCTTCTGTCGGCTAGATTAATTGATATTGGATCAATAAAATCTGAGCTGGGACTGGAAGAGGATTCCGCAGAAGAACTGTTGAACTTGGGAATTGAAATACTGTTGCGTAACGGGGAGCTCAATGCATCGGGCGTTCGGGAGGAGGAGCTAAGGCATTTCATTTCTCAACATGACTTATCGCGTCGCCGCAATAAGGTTTATGAGTGCCTTGCGAAATGCGAAACCGCAAAGCTCAAGCAATATGGCGAAACGCTAGACCACATATGCAAGTCCAATACGTTCGATATTTACCGGGCGTTGGGGCGAAGGACGGATCTAACCGTTTTGCTTGATGCAAGCGTAGCAATGCCTATTTTGTGCGGCTTATCTTTCGGGCACGCGCGTTCGAGATATGGAACAGCCGCCGCGGCTCTAATTAAAGCCTGCAAATCTCACGGGATTAAGCTCGCAGTTCCGAAGAGCTATCTTAACGAAATGGCATTTCATGGAGGAAAGGCGAAAGCTTTTCAACCAGTTCATGAAGCTCTGCCTGATGTAGCTCGCTCCTCTTTGACAGGATCTGGCAACGCTTACCTTAGTCACTACACTCATATAGCGGATATCGAGAGGGAGCAGGGGCGGCAACTATCGCTGTTTGATTTTCTTTCGTACTTTGGAATAAGGGAAGGAGTCGGCCTACAAAAAATCGAGAACAGAATTGAGTCATTGCTAAATGACTTTGGAATATCAATTGTGCGAGATGGTGATTATGAGGTTGAGATATTTAAACAAATAGCGCATGAGAAACGGTACGACCCTCGAGTTCTGATTGAGCATGACGCTCGCGTCTGCACATACATTAGGGAGCACGATGACGCCGGGTACATTCTGGCAACTTGGGATAAGGTGGTCATAGATGTGGTCGAAGGCCTGTCTCGCGTATATGCGGATAATCCGGCTCGGGTAATTGACTTCTTGAGCATTTCAAATGGTATAAATGCAGATGATAATATGAACTACCAGCTTCTTACTTCTCTAATTCACGTCGATGAAAGGAAAAGTGAGGCGCTTTCTAGAGCAATTGAACAGTTGAAAACTGCCGAACAGGGTTATCAGGTTCGGATGTTGGCTGAGCAGGCTCGTTCAACTAACGGGCTCGGCTGGGAGCTAACTCCAGAAGATATCTACCCGTTGCTTGACGAAAGTGCGGAAGGTGAGGTGAGTGTTTCAAGTTAGTTTATCCGCGCAACGGTGACCCGTTGCGCGCCCCCTTCGAGATAATGGACATTCGCTCACATTCGGAGAGGGGAGGGAAGCAGTCGTTCGTTGCGTGGCATAAAGCCGCAGGTTAGCTGGAGGAAGGATAATCCCAAGCGCTCAATTACGAGCTGAGCTTTCAAATGAAAGATTAGGTCGCCGTCAACAATGCTCCAGCAAATCGATCAGGCGCAGATAACGATAATCGGAGGTCAATGACGGTTCGACTTCAGAAATCAGGGCAAGAATTTTCGGTAGCTCATACGGGAGGCGAGATAACCCGTTGGGTGTAACTCGGTGGATCAAATCGAGTGTTTCAATTGGGAAACGAGTAGTGATTGGTTCTCCTTCATTGACCTTACGGGTGAAGCGATAAAATGAATAGTCGTCGGTCTCGATTGGCACCAAGAACTTTTTAACAGCTTCATAGACTGCTGGGAAATCATCGCCTGTGTCGTCAAGCAGCCTGATCCAAGCTTTAACCGATCCAGAAGTCCGAAACTGGCGCTCTCTGGGCCAATCCTCGTTGACTAAGGGAACCACGTATTTGATCCAACCATCGTCGTTTTTCTGTCCCACAAGCCCCAACCAGAAAGTGAACCGATTGCGGGACTCTTCGGACATTGCCCTGAGAGCGGACTTCATCTCGGCCTTGGTAAGTCCGCCGGGTCATCGGGATGAAACACCCGCATGAAACCCAACCACTGAGCGGCCACTCTTGAGAGGTCACGGTCCCATGAGAATTCTTCGATCCATGGAAAAAGGTCGAGCATCAGGGGTTTAATGACTTTGGCCAGCGGGAGCCGAGGCACACGCCCACTGTAAAGCAAGCCATTCCATGCTGGCTCCGAGGCCGGGTGATCATAAGCTAACAGGGGGATGAGGCGCTCTTGGGTCCAATCCGGGTCAATGTACATCAGCCAGTTGAGCTTTCTTGTCGCTGTCGACACAGCATGATCGGAGCCTTCGCCTGGTGCTGCGAACAGTCGTTCCAAGCGGGCCTTAATGTGGTCAGGAACTAAGGAACCGGCTTCCTGCTTCTCTCCGGGTACAGCGTGGAACAATGCCTCCGCACACATTCCCAATGGGCCGTCGATTGCATGGCCATATGTGCGCCTGGATCGTTCTATAACCTCTCCACCCATGCGGACCTCGCCACGACCACTTGCAGCGGCATCCGCTCCACCACTCAGGGTGCCATCAACCACATGATCAAAAACGGTCCAGCCCAGATCGTCGTCGAACTCAAGCAAGTCGACCAGGTTCTGTTCCAGCCACCGAGCCAATGTATGACGGAGCTCAACAACGATTGGGTGCGGAAGGCGAGCAACGCGATGCAGGAAGACCCTTCTGAGCCGGGGAGCGATGTCTGAGGGCAACTCGTTGATTATTGCTGACCAGAATGCCAGTGGGAAGTCACCGGTTTTCCCGGCAATGGTTAGGGCGCAAAGGGCTTTGCGGGGATTTGCCCTTACCAGGCCCGTAAAGGGTCGGCGCTCGGTGAAACTACCGAAGTCGCGCTTCAGGTCTTCTTTTGCCTTTGTAATGACCTCGTTGACTGGAAGGTCGAGAACAGCGTCTGGAGTTTCGTCCGTTCCGACCCAAGACGTATGCACGCCCGACAGTATCACCGTCGACGTTGCCCAACCATCATGCCAATTTTGAATCCCCGCGATGATTTCCGCCAACCGCGTAGCCGAAGCATCAGGTAGATCGCAGCCATTTAACTGAAGGTAACGGCCGTAACTGGCGGCAATCTGATCACGGAATGCCGGGTAATCGTCCTCTGACTGGTGGTCCATCTTGTCAGGGCCAGCAAGGATACGTTCAGCTATGACCTCCTTGCTGTCATCCGTGAACTCATCCCACCGATCTACCAGGGCGAAGAGAAGTTCGCGCACCACTTCGTTGTCCCAGAACGCGGTCTGATCGAACGTGGAGATGATCTCGGCGGCGTCGTTAGCATCGAAAAGGTCAGGCTTCGACAGCGCATAGAGCTTGAGCTTACGAAAGAAATACTCGTTGCCTTCGTCCCAAAGCATAGCATGAGCCAATGCCCGTTTGGCGTCGAGCGCCACGATCCGGTTAAAGAGTTCGATGAACAGAAGAAATGGTTCAGAAGAATCACGGTACTGCTCCCCGCCGTCGGTTTCCCGTTCCGGGTAGCATGTAGGCGTGGTGAAGTAGGACACACCAAGGTCAGACAGCATCCCAGCCGCAGTGGTGAAATGGTTGTCCAAAAGGCGAAAGACAGCGTACAGGTCCTCATCCGGCACCACCAGGTCCTCGTTATGTCGCTCAAGATACTTGATCTCGAACCGAGCGATCTCGTCGAACCGAAGTTCACCCCACTCGGATGTGGGCGGCTTGTTCTCATGCAGGCCCACGGGCCGCTTGATGTTTAAGCATGGTTGGGCTGCGTGTTGGAAGTCACGGAGAACGCTGGGGACCCAACCCTCTTCGGCAATGCGCTTTTTCAGGTCGTACCATCGCCCGTTCCACCGACGGTTCCGAGGATCCCGGTGGTGTTCCAATATCAGGTTCCAGATTTGTCAGCAGTTCCCGTCAACTTCCTTCGATTGGTCGAGGTGCCAAGCAATGTGGTCGATGAGGCGAGGATGCAGGCCAAGTTGACGAGCCGCCCACCAGGCGACCACTGGCGCTTGGAGTGACTTTCCGATCCAGCGGACGAGATGCCACAACCGGATTGGCATTGCCTCATGGCCTTCTACTTGGCGCCCTCCGAGGCGGTGAAAATCGGGCGGGTTGTCGTCGCCACTCCGCCATTCGAACAGGTTATCGTTTCTGGTTCCCCGTCTGAAATCCTCATCACTGATCGGAACAAGATCATCATCGAGGCCATATGCCTGCACGGGATCGAACTCTTCGGCATCTTCCCCGTATCCGCTGCACTTCTTGGCATTGCGAACGAATGCATCGAGTACGCAAACCCACTCCGGGTGTGGTGATGGTTCGGCGTCGGCAAATGCCTTGGCTCCTGGAACGGAACGCAGGACATGGGCGACCTGCCCACGCTCGTGCGGTGATATCTCCTTCGGGTCACGTTCCGCAGAAGCGACGACCCGGTTCCGCCAGGCACGTGGGTCGTCAGCCCGGTCAGCCCAAGCTTCCATAGTCTGCCATAGGTGGCCATGATCTTGATAGGCGATGGCAGTTACGCCCCGATCTCGCCACTTGGCTTCAATTTCCTCCGGCTCCCCTCGGTCGAATGCATAGAGGCGCGTTCGGTCGAACTGACCATCATGGTTGAGCCCTTGAAGGAGGTACTTCACGGGCGGGTCTTCGGCCTGATACCCGACAAGAACGACGGTATATCGTTCCAGCAGGCCGCTGATGAACTTTGTGGCCCATGCCTCGGACAGATAGGCTCTGCCGAAATCTGCACTGCTCAGCACGTAGGGGTGTTGGGTCGCGTCTGGTGCAACAAGTCGCCCGTGTAGATAGGTGATACTATCAATTGGTGATCCGAAAGTCAGATCAGGGAACGCCGGAGGAATATGGACCGGGATGCTGCCCGCTTCGTCGCTAAGTTCGAACAGGTGATCGAAGTTCGTCGTCACGATCTGAGGAACGCCACTCTGGTTCGAAGATATCCGTTTCAACAGGCTGTGTTCACGACCGATGGTTGCCGCAGTTGATGGGAGCAGCAAACGCTCTGTTACCAGTGCGTTGACCTCATCCCGACCATACTCCTGGTGCAGAAGGTTGAATATCTGGTCTAGGGGAACATTTGCTGCTGTTGGATCGGTTCGCCAGGGGGCGAATGCCTTCATGATCTCCGAGCTTTCCGGTGGGTCGAAGAAGTCGATCACGTGCTCCGTAAGCCCAAGAAATGTTGGCATCCCCGAATTGAATGACACTCCGGCACCACAGAGGAAGACAACACGACCGGCGTCGCAGCGCTCCAGGAGGAGATCGGGAATAGAAGGGCCGTCAGAAAAAAATCGCATGTTGGAGATTTAATGATCGTAGCCAGCTCTGCCAGCAATGGCATTGTGAAGTTTTGGCACAGTGGAACTTGCTCAGTCTATGGCGTTCCGCAGAACAAAAAAACTTCGCGAATGGCAGATCTCATAACTGCCGCACCGCGCCGTACTCGGCAATGGCTATTGTCCGCAAAGGGCCGTTCGCGTCAGTCCGGCAGCCGCGAGTCCCTGACTTTGCAAAGCCTGCTTCCTGCGCATCGCCGCCGCTCGTGCAGCACGCAGCGAATGGCCGCTCTCCGCCCTTTTTTGCATGACATAGCAACGTCGCGTTGCGACCCTTCTTGACAATGCCCGCCGCCGTTGAGGCGTCGACTAGGCATTTGCAGCTCAAGGCAGAAAGGTCCGCCTTCTATCATTCATGTCCCGAACTGCCGCGCGAAGCACGAACGGGCGGTTTGTTGAAGCCGCGATGCGAGCGACAGTATCGAGACCAGGGTCACCTGCATGCCGCCAGCGCCGGTTCGAATAATTAAGACCTGTCAATAGTTTTTCGCTAACGCTTTCAGACCAATGTGTCCGCCACGTCCACCCTGCCCCTTGGCAGGTCGCCTCTCTCAGTGTACCGCTAGATCCCACTATCAACCACCAGCCTGACTGGCTGGGCCGCTAGGAGCAGCAGGCCACTGAGCCAGCAGCACCGCGACGATGATCTGGGTCTCTTTCGAGGCCTGAGGTTGTATGTCTTGGGTGCGCTCCTGACCGAACTTTCGAGATCATTGTCGAGTGCGGTTCCGAACAAGGAACTGTTCCATGACGTGCTCTTCCTCGCCCAGCAAAGGGCGATCATACTCTCCTGACAGCTCGACCTCATTGAAGCAGCTTGTGCGCTTGCTCGCCCGCGAGGCAGCGCGCGCGGATGTTGCAACGCGTTGCAACGACGAAGCTGGGGAGGCGTGAATGATCGACCTCCCATACCCGAGCGACGCGACCTTTCTGACGGTGAACGAGGTCGCCGAGTTGTTTCGAACGACCCCGAAGACCGTTCGACGCTGGATCAAGAACAGAGACCTGCCTGCTACGCAGATCGGTCGCGGCTGGCGCATCGCACGCAGCGACTTGAAGCAGTTGGCAGCAGACCGCGGCAATGGGGCGATACACCATGCCCTGTAAGGTTCTGTCATTGAACGCTTTTCAGGAGGTTCGGGACGATAAAGCCACCAACTATGGCTACAAATCAACGGCTTGTCTTTCCCGAATGTCCGCTCGTGGACCCCCAAGGACGCTTGCCCCCCTCTGTTTCCCCTTTCCTCCACATAGGAGCCTGACATGGCGCTCGATACCAACAAACCGAACACACTGGCTGATGTACTGGCCCTGCTAAACGCAGACGCTTGCACTGGGCCCAATGAACACCGCGACCAGACATCGGCCATTCCGCGGATTTCAGAGATGCTGCACCGGAGTCCCGGCGATCTGCCGGCTGGCGTGACGCAGCTGCGCCCCCTGATCTCCAAGCTGCATGCTGTCCAATGCGGCGTCTCGTCAAAGACCCTCTCCAACATCAAGAGCAACCTGACGAGCGCGCTGAAGTCTGCAGGGGTTATTCCGGCAGAGCACGAACCGATTGATCGCACTGATGCTTGGAACGCGTTCCTGAACAGCGCGCCGTCCGATCACCAGCGCTGGGGTCTGGCTCGGTTTGCAGATTTCTGCTGTGCGCATCAGATTGCGCCAGAGAACGTGGATGAAGCGGTATTTGAGCGGTTCTTCAAGTATCTTGACGAACGCCTTCTTGCGCGCTCGCCGCGCGATGTATGCAAAGTCTCTGTTGAGACTTGGAACTATCTGATTGCGGTTAACAAGTTACCCTTCTCGCGAGTAGCTTGGGGGGCAAAAAGGCGGTTCAAGGCTCGCCGTCTTTCAGACTATCCACAATCGCTGCAAGACGAGATCGCTTCCTATATAAGTCGCTTGGAACACAGTGATCTTTTCGACGAAGAGGGTCCGGACAAACCGCTCCGCCCAACAAGCATTCGCAATATTGAAGCTCATATTCGCCAGCATCTCGATGCTCTTGTCAGCGACAGCATGCCTATCGAAGACATGCAGAGCCTCAAAGACGTGGTGACACCGGAAACGGCAAAGCGTGCGTTCAACTCCATGCTACGACGGCGGGGTAGCAACGCAATTCCCCCTGGTTTCGCGAACATCGCCGCGACGCTGACTGCAATCGCACGCCATCACCTGAAGGTGCCCGAGCCGGAGGTGCAGCAATTCATCACTATTAAGAAGCGTCTCGCAACGAACCCGCGTGGCATGAGCACCAAAAACAAGGAACGCCTTGGGCAATTCGAGGACTGGCAAAACGTAATCCGCGTCGCCACCCTGGCACATGTCTTAATGGACCGAGCCAATGAGGATCCGACAAGTCGCGAGAGTGCCTTGGCCGCGATGCATGCGGCAACGCTCGGGGTTCTCCTTTCCTGCCCGATGCGCGCGCAGAATGTCTCATCGCTTGACCTAGACCGTCACCTGAGGCCGCAAGGCCACGGCGCAGCGTTGCGTTACGGAATTCGCGTGGAGGGTTCGGAGGTAAAGAACGGCGAACCCGTTGAAGTAAAACTGAACGCGAAGATGTCGCGACTCTTGGATCGATACATTGTGCAGTTTCGTCCGATGTTGACAGAGCACGAGAGCACCGCGCTCTTTCCCCGGCGCAGCGACGGCCGACCGCGCAAGCCTTCCAACTTCTCCGCTCACCTTAAGGAAGTGATCGAACGCGAGACCGGTCTTGTGATGCACATGCACCTCTTCCGGCATTTCGCGGCCTACCTGTATCTCAAAGAGCGTCCTGAGAATTTCGAGTTGGTCCGCCGGTTGCTCAAGCACAAGCGCCTTCAGACCACGATGGATTTCTACGCCTCCCTCTCTAACCAATGGGCGCACGATCATTACGATCAGGTGGTGCTTTCCAAGATTGGGGGTTCCGATGATTAAGCAAATCCCCCTTGTCTTAAAGTTCCCCGACTGGCCAAAGCTCGATCAGCACGCCTGGGCCGCATTCTTCGCAGAAGGCGGCCTCTTCGACGACACAGGCCCTTTCCAAGGTTGGTCGGAAGGCAGCCGCCTAAAGCGACGACAATCCTACGGGCAATGGCTGTCATTTGTCGCGAGGACCGATCCTGCTGCGTTAGAACTTTTTCCCTCGGAACGGATCACCCAGGAGCGTGTGGAGCGTTACCTAGAAGAGTGCGAGGTGCGCCTGAAGACCCGGTCTTCAGCAGGTTTGATACTTGACCTCTATGTCTTGGCGCAAGGCTTCGCCCCGAGACTGATTGGGCTTGGCTCGACCGTGGAACGCGTCGCCTACTGAGCCGCTCGCATCTTGAGCAGCTGCAAGAAGCCCCTCCCTTGACTGCCCAGACGATCTGGCGCTGGAGCCTGCAGAGGATGGCCGATGTCCAAGCGGACCAAGCACCTAGCGACATGGAGCGCGCAATATGGTTCCGCCAAGCTCTCATGATCGGCATTCTTACAGCGCGCCCAGTTCGGCGGCGCACTTTGCTCAGCATGAATGTAGACGGGCATCTGGATCGTCACGCGAGCGGCTTTAGGCTCAAATTCTCAGCCGAGGATATCAAGGATCGAAAGGCCCGCGATATGCCGCTTCTCAACGCGCTGGTTGACCCCATGGATGCATATCTCAGCCGCATCGAAGTGTTTTACTCAGCGGCAAATCTTCATCGGGATTATGGATTAGCCAATACGGCAAACCTCTCACCTCAGATAGCTTTTCGCGTGAACTGCCCAAAGTCACCGAGCGGCATCTCGGCGTCCCGATTCGCCCACACGCCTTTCGACATGTCGCTGCCACCTCAATTGCTGCGACGGATCTAGAGCACGTCAACATCATCCGCGACCTTCTGGGGCATGCCACGCTCGACATGGCCGAGAAGCGCTACAATCGCGCCAGCGGCATCGCCAGTTGCAACCGGTTGCAATCGATAGTGAAAGATATCCGCAAGGATATGCCTAAAATGGGGCGGGCCAATCAAAAGCATTCGCGCCGGAGACGGTACGAGACGAGCAGATAGGAGGCCCAAAATGCGCGCAGCAATCTATGCCCGCTATTCCACCGACCTTCAGAGTGACGCCTCCATTGAGGATCAAATTCGGCTCTGCCAGCGACTGGCGGATCAAAACGGCTTGATCACGGTTCAGACTTATTCTGACGCGGCGCCCAGCGGTGCGTCTCAGCTCCGCCCTGGGTATCAGCAGCTTCTCCAGGATGCGCGGACAAGCCAGTTTGATATCGTCTTGGCCGAGGGCCTAGACAGGTTCAGCCCAGACCAAGAGCACATTGCGGCCTTCTACAAACAGATGGTGTTCCACGGGATGTCCGTGGTTTCCGTCTCGGAAGGCCTCGTCTCCGAACTGCATATCGGACTGAAGGGCACGATTAGCAGCCTCTTCTTGAGCGATCTCGCGCAGAAGACAAGGCGGGGCCTGGAAGGCCGAGTGCGAAGCGGCAAATCGGCGGGTGGCATCACCTATGGCTACGACGTCGTCCGATCCCTCGAAGAGGACGGCAATACGACTCGCGGAGAGCGGCGCATCAACCTGGGTCAGGCGGAGGTCGTGCGCCGCATATTTCGTGACTACGCCAAAGGCGTCAGCCCACGCAGCATCGCCTCCGCTCTGAACGAAGAGGGTATTCCCGGTCCGCGCGGGACATGGGGCGCATCAACGATTCACGGCAATCAAAAGCGCAGAACCGGGCTTCTGAACAACGAGCTTTATGTCGGAAAGCTCATCTGGAACCGCCAGCGCTTCGTCAAAGACCCAATGATCGGCAAGTGTCAGGCTCGCCTGAACCCGCCTGAGAGATGGGTCATCGAAGACGTACCAGAAATCAGAATTCTCGATGACGATCTCTGGGCGTCGGTCAAAACCCGCCAATCCGAGACCCGCAAAGTGGCGATCAGCGACGGCTTCAACCGGACCAAGCGAGCCAAGCATTTTTTTCCGAGCTTCTGACCTGCGCAAACTGCGGCGGGGGTTACATCCTCATAGGTAAAAGCCATTACGGCGGCGCCAATGCACGCAACAAAGGCACCTGCGAGAACATGCTCACCATCCGGAGGGATCGATTAGAAAGCCGCGGCCTTCGAGGGCTTAAGAACCAACTCATGGCACCTGAGCTGGTTGCTCAGTTCACCCGCGCCTATCAGGGAGAGTTCAATCTCCTGAGCAAGCAACGCGAACGGGACCGGGCATAGGCAGAGTGCGACCTCACTAAGGTGACGGATCAGATCGACCGCGTGGTGGAAGCAATCGCAGGTGGCATGTTCCACGAGAGCATGAAGACGAAGCTTGGTAATCTCGAGGCCCGCAGAAACGAACTCGAAGCAATGATCGCAGATGCGTTCGACGAGAACCCAGTCTTGCTGCACCCTGGCTTGCCCGACCGCTATCGTGAGGAAGTCTCGCTGCTCACCGAGACGCTCAACGCGGAGACCACTAAGGCGGAAGCCATGACGATCATCCGCAGCTTGCTCTTGGACATCCGAATGATCCCAGACGACGACGCTCTGAGCGTCGAACTCGTAGGCGAGCTCGCGGGGATTTTGGCGCTTGGCGCCCC
>NZ_JAJSEC010000039.1 GCF_021272185.1 Roseivivax sp. GX 12232 | reverse complement strand
CGATGCGGTCGACGTTGGCGCGGGTGTCGGTGATGATGATCGCGTTCGGGTCCTCGAGCGCCTCGAGGTAGCCGGCCTCCGCCACCAGCGGGCGCAGCACGCGGACCGCCTCGGCGGCGGGCAGGCGGTCGAGTTCGAGGATCCGCGTCGTGGTGTCCTGCCGCCCGCTCAGCACGCTGTCCACGGTCATGCCCTTGGCGCGGGCCTCGGCTTCGCCGACGATCTCCCAGACGACGCCGCTTTCCACCGCGACGAAGCCCCGCACGCGCAGGATCGACTGGAACAGCTCCCAGACCCCGGATTCCGACAGCGGCTCGGCCGAGATCACGGTGACATCGCCCGAGACCTCGGGGGCCACCACCAGCGTGCGGCCGGTGATCTCGGAGACCTGCTCGGCCAAGGTCGATATGTCGGCTGCACGCAGGTTGATGACGTAGTCGCCCTCCTCCGAGAGGCTCTGGCCTGCGGCCGGCAGGGCCAGCGTGACGGCCAGCGCGCCGGCGGCGGCCAGTTGGCGAAGAATGCGGCGGATCGGATGCACGGGCGCGGGTCCTCTTTACCGGAGCGGGAACGACATGAGCAGGGTCTCGCCGTCCCGCACAACTTCAAGCCTGGCCTGCCCCGAGGCGGCGACCTCGTCGTAGAAGGTGCGGTCCTCGTCGGGATCACCGACAGCCTGTCCGTTCACCTTGGTGACCAGGTCGCCGGGCTTCAGCCCCGCCAGGGTCACGCCGATGTTCGGATTGGCGTCGATTCTATAGCCCTCGAGCCCGGGCACCAAGCCTATCGTGTCGAGCACCGATTGCGGGTCCTCGATGATGCGCCCACGCCACAAGTCGATGTACTCCTGGGTGGTCTCGGGCGGCGGGGCCTCGCGCAGATCGAGCGAGCCGCGCCCGGGAACGATGGCCGCGCGCAGCCGGTCGAGCGGCGAGGCGGGGGCGTCCGCGGGCGCGGCCTCCGCGGTGGCCTCGGGGGCAGGGGCGCTGCCGTCGAGCGCGCCGTCGAAGCCGAAGCGCGTGGCCTCGCCGTCGATCTCGACCTCGATGGCCTCGGGGCCGATGGCGGTGAGGCGTACGCCCTCGGAGAGGCTGTCCCCGATCCGGTAGCGGTCGAC
>NZ_JAJSEC010000038.1 GCF_021272185.1 Roseivivax sp. GX 12232 | reverse complement strand
AAAATTGACCCCGTAGCGGGGTGATCGGCGTCCAAAAATGACCCCCTTACACTGATGTGGATGATGCCCCCGAGGTCATCGGGGAGCACAGTGTGGGATGTTGGTCGTGGAGACGATAGCGAAGATCCGGCGGGCGTATTTTTTTTCAGGACAAGAAGTCGATCAAGCAGATCTGCCGGGAGCTGCGAGTATCGCGGAACACGGTGCGCAAGGTGATCCGGTCCGGTGCGACGGAGCTCACCTATGAGCGAACCATTCAGCCGTTGCCGAAGATCGGGCCTTGGCAAGACATGCTCGACGAGATGCTGGCGGTGAACGCGCGGAAGCCCAAGCGCGAGCGACTGACTCGCATCCGCATTTTCGAGGAACTCCGGGCTCAAGGATATGACGGTGGCTATGATGCGGTCCGGCGATACGCGGCCTCCAGGTCGAAGAAGGAAGCGGTGGCATCTGCGGCCGCCTATGTCCCGCTAACCTTCGATCCAGGCGAGGCCTACCAGTTCGACTGGAGCCACGAGATCGTGGTGATCGACGGCGCGACGACCACGGTGAAGGTGGCACATGTCCGCCTGTGTCACAGCCGGATGCTGTTCGTGCGTGCCTATCCCCGCGAGACGCAGGAGATGGTCTTCGACGCCCATGACAAGGCCTTCGCCTTCTTCGGGGGCACCTGCACGCGGGGCATCTACGACAACATGAAGACCGCGGTCGACACGATCTTCGTCGGCCGCGACCGAGCCTACAACCGCCGGTTCCAGCAGATGTGCAGCCATTACCTCGTCGATCCCGTCGCTTGCACCCCGGCATCCGGCTGGGAGAAGGGACAGGTCGAGAACCAGGTCGGCGTTGTCCGACGGCGGTTCTTCGTGCCTCGGCCGAAGTTCAAGAGCTACGCCGAACTAAACGCCTGGCTCGAGGATCGCTGTGTTGCCTGGGCCAAGGCCAACCCGCACCAGGAGCTTCGAGATCGAACGATCTGGGAGGTGTTCCAGGACGAGCGCGCGAGTCTTGTCCCCTACGTCGGTCCGTTCGACGGTTTCCATGCCGTGCCAGCCTCGGTCTCGAAGACATGTCTCGTCCGGTTCGACAAGAACCGCTACTCCGTGGACGGCCGGGCCGTTGGCCGACCTGTCGAGATCCGTGCCTATGCCGAGCG
>NZ_JAJSEC010000037.1 GCF_021272185.1 Roseivivax sp. GX 12232 | reverse complement strand
CAATCCGCGCCGCCTCACGGGCGGCGCGGGCAACCTCACTCGCCCGAGATCAGCCTGTCCGGCACTTCGAAGCGCTGATCGTCGACCCGGATGAGGTGCAGGCCGTCCTCAAGCCGCCAATCGGTGTCTGTGCCAACCCCCGACATTGTGGCATTGCCGCGCAGGAACTGGCCATGCGCGAAGGTCAGTGTGCGCCGGAAGCCGGTCTGAAAGGTCGCGACCAGCGTCGCATCGCCGCCGCTGCCGCGCGCGGAGCGGATCGTGCAGCGGCCCATCGGCTCGCCGGGGTTCTGGGCGCAGGCGACCTCGGCGCGGAGGTCGAAATCGCCGCGCTTGGCCCGGGCGGCGCTGTCGTCGAGCCCGCGCGCGACCACGCCATCGGGGCCTTCGGCCGGTGCAAGCTGCGCGACTGGCAGATGGCCGCGCGGGCCGCCTGAGAGCGGCGCGACCGTGCACCAGACCTCACGAGCCAAGGCCTCACAGCCAAGATTGGACAGGATCGTTCCAGGGGCGAGCTTGGTAGCAGGGGCGGCCTCCTCATTGGGCGCGCTGCGCAGGGGAACGGGCGCCTCGCCCAACAGCCGCCAGCGCCGGATGCCGCCCGCTTCGGCCGCGGCGGGAACCGTTGCCTGCGCTGCCGAGGCGCCCCGCTCCTGCGCTATACCGGGACCTGCAAGCGGCACGAGCGTCAGTGCGAGGATCACGAGAAGCCGGAAACGGCACTCTGTGTCGGACAAGAGGGTCACGGATCGCGGCTCCGGTCAGGGTTTGGCCATAACAACGCGGGCGTTCCACAGAACGGAGCTCTGAGATTGTAGAACATCGCAATCTTGATCCTATGCTTTTCCTATCGCCTTCCATCCGGGAAAGCTCAGCCGGAAAGTCAGGTTACGAGCTATCCAATTTTCAGGTTTGAGACCGCAACGTCGGCCGAAGGCTGTTTTTCACCTTGTGAAGTAACCGGGGCGGCACGCGGCGCCCTTATGATTGGTCGCTGGGCGGTCGCCCGAACTACGATAGACTGCGTGCTGGCGGAGACTCATGCGGCCTTAGCCGCTGCCTCAAGGTTGCCCGCAGGAACGGTCATATGAAACAAAATCAGCGATAGTTGACGTAACGGCAACTTTTCCTTTCGCATAAGGAAACTGTGTGCTAAGCGCCGGCCT
>NZ_JAJSEC010000036.1 GCF_021272185.1 Roseivivax sp. GX 12232 | reverse complement strand
CGTGCCGCGCCCTGCCCCGCTGCGCGCGCGTCGCGCTGCCGTCGCGGTCGCGAGGCGGGTGTGACGCTGGTCGAGGTGCTGGTGGTGCTGGCGCTCCTGGGCGTCACCGCCGGGGTCGCGGCGATCAGCCTGCGTCCCGAGGACCGCGCGGGGCGGGGCGGCGCGCAGGAGGCCGAGCTTCTGGCCGCCCGGCTCTCCATCGCGCTCGAGGGCAGCATGGTGGGTGGCCGCGTCGCGGCGCTCGACTGGGAAGACGGCAGCTACCGTTTCATGCAGCGGCGGGACGGGGCATGGTCGGCCCACCCCAACCCGCGTCTCGGCACCTGGCAGAGCGTCGGCGGCGGCGGGCTGTCGCGCGAAGGCGCGGAGCTGGCCGAGCGCGAAGGCCGGCTGATGATCACGCCCGGCGCCCTGCCCCCTCCAACCGGCCCGGCGGTCTTCGCGCTCGGCGGCTCCCGGGGCGCGCGGGTGATCTTCGACGGGGTCGCGGCCCGGGTGGAGGCGCCATGACCGGGCGGCGCGATCCCGAGGCGGGCTTCACCCTGATCGAGGCGCTGGTGGCCATGGCGGTCCTCGCCGTCTCGGCGGTGACACTACTGAGCGCCGCCGAACGGCATGTGGCGCAGACGCGCGGCCTCTCCGACCGCATTATTGCCCGCTGGGTGGCCGAGAACGCGCTGGTGGCGCAGCAACTGGGCCTCGAGATGCGCCCGGATTGGCAAAGCGCTCTCGACCGCCGGATCGAGACCCGGACCGCGCGCCGCGCGCTCGAGGGCAGCGGGCTCTTGGAGGTGCGCGTGGCCGCCGGCCCGCCCGGCGAAAGCCTGGTGACGCTGACCGGCTATCTGCCGGACGGAGGCGCGCCATGATCCCGCGGCCCTGGTTTCTCGCGGGCCTCGCGATCCTGGCCCTTGCCGCGACGCTCGGCCCGCCGGCGGCGCAGCTCGCCTGGCACCTCTCGGGCCACACCGGAGTGCTGCCGGCCTCCTATGCGCCCAGTGCCGAGGCGCGCGACACCGCGCCCGCTCCTGCCGGCACCGACAACATCTTGGCGCTCGCGCCCTTCGGCACGGCCAACGCCCCGCCGCCCGAGACTGAAGCCAAGGCGCCGGGCCGCAAGATCGACATCGACCTGCACGGCGTTCTGGTCTCGACCGACCCCGAGATGTCGCGCGCGCTGATCGCCGTGGCGGGCAAC
>NZ_JAJSEC010000035.1 GCF_021272185.1 Roseivivax sp. GX 12232 | reverse complement strand
TGTGCCGCGCCCTGCCCCGCTGCGCGCGCGCCGCGCCGCCGTCGCGGTCGCGGTCGCGAGGCGGGTGTGACGCTGGTCGAGGTGCTGGTCGTGTTGGCGCTCCTGGGTGTCACCGCCGGGGTCGCGGCGATCAGCCTGCGCCCCGAGGACCGCGCGGGGCGGGGCGGCGCGCAGGAGGCCGAGCTTCTGGCCGCCCGGCTCTCCATCGCGCTCGAGGGCAGCATGGTGGGCGGCCGCGTCGCCGCGCTCGACTGGGAAGACGGCAGCTACCGTTTCATGCAGCGGCGGGACGGGGCATGGTCGGCCCATCCCAACCCGCGTCTCGGCACCTGGCAGAGCGTCGGCGGCGGCGGGCTGTCGCGCGAAGGCGCGGGCCCGGCAGACCGCGAAGGCCGGCTGATGATCACGCCCGGCGCCCTGCCCCCTCCAACCGGCCCGGCGGTCTTCGCCCTGGGCGGCGCCCGGGGCGCGCGGGTGATCTTCGACGGGGTCACCGCCCGGGTGGAGGCGCCATGACCGGGCGGCGCGATCCCGAGGCGGGCTTCACCCTGATCGAGGCGCTGGTGGCCATGGCGGTCCTCGCCGTCTCGGCTGTGACACTGCTGAGCGCCGCCGAACGGCATGTGGCGCAGACGCGCGGCCTCTCCGACCGCATCCTCGCCCGCTGGGTGGCCGAGAACGCGCTGGTGGCGCAGCAGCTGGGCCTCGAGATGCGTCCCGATTGGCAAAGCGCCCTCGACCGCCGGATCGAGACCCGGACCGCGCGCCGCGCGCTCGAGGGCAGCGGGCTCCTGGAGGTGCGCGTGGCCGCCGGCCCGCCCGGCGAAAGCCTGGTGACGCTGACCGGCTATCTGCCCGACGGAGGCGCGCCATGATCCCGCGGCCCTGGTTTTTCGCGGGCCTCGCGATCCTGGCCCTTGCCGCGACGCTCGGCCCTCCGACGGCGCAGCTCGCCTGGCACCTCTCGGGCCATACCGGGGTGCTGCCGGCCTCCTATGCGCCCAGTGCCGAGGCGCGCGACACCGCGCCCGCCCCCGCCGGCACCGACAACATCCTGGCCCTCGCGCCCTTCGGCACGGCCAACGCCCCGCCGCCCGAGGCCGAAGCCAAGGCCCCGGGCCGCGAGATCGACATCGACCTGCACGGTGTTCTCGTCTCGACCGACCCCGAGATGTCGCGCGCGCTGATCGCCGTGGCGGGCAAT
>NZ_JAJSEC010000034.1 GCF_021272185.1 Roseivivax sp. GX 12232 | reverse complement strand
TCGGCTTTTGCGCTCCCTGAAGGCCCCGCGCGAGGCGGCGGTTTCCGCGCGGCCAAACGAGCCCGGACCGGCCGGCGCCAAGGCGCTTCGGGCCCGGCTGGCGGCCTCTTCGGGCCGCGCGCCGCAGGCCGCGATTCTGCGCGCAGAGGACGTGAGCCTGCACGCGGTCGACCTGCCCCCCGCCTCGGAACGGCAGCGGCGCGCGGCTTTGCCCTTCGCCCTCGAGGACCAGCTGGGCGAGCCCTTGGAGGCGGTGCATATCGCCATGTGCCGGACCCTGCCGGACAAGCGCGTCCTCGCCGCCGTGGTGCGCCGCGAGATCATGCGCGAGGCCGTCGACGAGGGGCCGGGCGGCGCGATCCGGCCCGAGCAGTTCGTGCTGCCCGCACCGGAGGCGCCCGAGGCCGGCGTGGCCTGGGCGGTGCTGCGCGACGGCGAGCGGGTGCTGGTGCGGGTCTCGGACGGCACCGGATTTGCCGTCTCGGTCGCGGGCCTTGACCATCTCTGGCAGCTCGCGGGCCGGCCCCGGGTCGAAAACCACGGCGCGCCGCTGCCCGACGCGATCGCGCATGTGCAGGCCGAGGCGATGGGCGACGCGCCAGACCCCGCCGACCGCGCGGTGGATCTGCGGCAGGGAGAGTTTGCACCGCCGAGCAACCTGGTTCGGCCGCTGAAGGCGGTGGCCGCGGCGCTTGTCTGCGTTGGGCTTCTGCATCTGGCGCTGGCCTGGGCCGACCTGCGCGCGCTGCGCGGGCTCGCGGCGGAAACCGGCGCCGAGGCCGCCGCGCGGCTCGCGGAGACCCTGCCCGAGGCGCGGCTGTCCGACGACCCCCGGCTGCTGTACCGCCAGCTCACCGCGCGGGCGGCCTCGGCGCGGGCGGAGAGCGGCGTGATCGGATTGCTCGACCGCGCCTCGGCGGCGCTTCTCGAGGCGCCGGAGCCGGTCACCGTCGATCGGCTGGTCTGGTCGGCCTCCCCCGCGACGCTGACGCTCGAGGTCACGGCGGCGGGGCTCGAAAACCTGCAAAGCGCCGAGGAGCGGCTGCGGGTGGCCGGGCTCTCGGTCTCGGCGGGCACGGCGACCGCAGGCCCCTCGGGGGCGCAGGCCGCGCTGACCTTAAGGCCGGGAGAGGGCGGATGAGCCTGCTTGCCTCCCTCTCGGCCCGCGAACGGGTGATGGTGATCGGCGGCGGGCTGCTGCTCGCGGGGCTCT
>NZ_JAJSEC010000033.1 GCF_021272185.1 Roseivivax sp. GX 12232 | reverse complement strand
CCGGCTTTTGCGCTCCCTGAAGGCCCCGCGCGAGGCGGCGGGTTCCGCGCGGCCAAACGACCCCGGACCGGCCGGTGCCAAGGCGCTTCGGGCCCGGCTGGCGGCCTCTTCGGGCCGCGCGCCGCAGGCCGCGATCCTGCGCGCTGAGGACGTGAGCCTGCACGCGGTCGACCTGCCCCCCGCCTCGGAACGGCAGCGGCGCGCGGCCTTGCCCTTCGCCCTCGAGGACCGGCTGGGCGAGCCCTTGGAGGCGGTGCATATCGCCATGTGCCGGACCCTGCCGGACAAGCGTGTCCTCGCCGCCGTGGTGCGCCGCGAGATCATGCGCGAGGCCGTCGACGAGGGGCCGGGCGGCGCGATCCGGCCCGAGCAGTTCGTGCTGCCCGCACCGGAGGCGCCCGAGGCCGGCGGGGCCTGGGCGGTGCTGCGCGACGGCGAGCGGGTGCTGGTGCGGGTCTCGGACGGCACCGGGTTTGCCGTCTCTGTCGCGGGCCTTGACCACCTCTGGCAGCTCGCGGGCCGGCCCCGGGTCGAAAACCACGGCGCGCCGCTGCCCGACGGGATCGCGCATGAGCCGGCCGGGGCAATGGGTGACGCGCCAGACCCCGCCGACCGCGCGGTGGATCTGCGGCAGGGAGAGTTTGCCCCCCCGAGCAACCTGGTGCGGCCGCTGAAGGCGGTGGCAGCGGCGCTTGTCTGCGTCGGGCTTCTGCATCTGGCGCTGGCCTGGGCCGACCTGCGCGCGTTGCGTGGGCTCGCGGCGGAGACCGGTGCCGAGGCCGCCGCGCGGCTCGCGGAGACCCTGCCCGAGGCAAGGCTGTCCGATGACCCCCGGCTGCTTTTCCGCCAGCTCACTGCGCGGGCGGCTTCGGCGCGGGCGGAGAGCGGCGTGATCGGATTGCTCGACCGCGCCTCGGCTGCGCTTCTCGAGGCGCCGGAGCCGGTCACCGTCGATCGGCTGGTCTGGTCGGCCTCCCCCGCGACGCTGACGCTCGAGGTCACGGCGGCGGGGCTCGAAAGCCTGCAAAGCGCCGAGGAGCGGCTGCGGGTGGCCGGGCTCTCGGTCTCGGCGGGCACGGCGACCGCGGGCCCCTCGGGGGCGCAGGCCGCGCTGACCTTAAGGCCGGGAGAGGGCGGATGAGCCTGCTTGCCTCTCTTTCGACCCGCGAACGGGTGATGGTGATCGGCGGCGGGCTGCTGCTGGCGGGGCTCC
>NZ_JAJSEC010000032.1 GCF_021272185.1 Roseivivax sp. GX 12232 | reverse complement strand
CGCGGGGCGCTTCCGCTCTGTGGTGCTGGGGCCCGACGGCAGCCTCTATACCGCCGTGGACGAGGGCATGATCCACAAGCTGACACCGGGACAGTAACTCGGGACCAATCCGCGCCGCCTCTCGGGCGGCGCGGACACCTCACTCGCCCGAGATCAGCCTGTCCGGCACTTCGAAGCGCTGATCGTCGACCCGGATGAAATGCATGCCGTCCTCCAGCCGCCAATCCGTGTCTGTGCCGACCCCCGACATCGTGGCATTGCCGCGCAGGAACTGGCCATGCGCGAAGGTCAGTGTGCGCCGGAAGCCGTTCTGAAAGGTCGCGACCAGCGTTGCATCGCCGCCGCTGCCGCGCGCGGAGCGGATCGTGCAGCGGCCCATCGGCTCGCCGGGGTTCTGCGCGCAGGCGACCTCGGCGCGGAGGTCGAAATCGCCGCGCTTGGCCCGGGCGGCGCTGTCGTCGAGCCCGCGCGCGACCACGCCATCGGGGCCTCCGGCCGGTGCAAGCTGCGCGGCTGGCAGATGGCCGCGCGGGCCGCCTGAGAGCGGCGCGACCCTGCACCAGATGTCACCGTCCAAGCTCTCGCAGCCAAGATTGGACAGGATCGTTCCCGGGGCGAGCCTGGCGGCAGGGGCGGCCTCCTCATTGGGCGCGCTGCGCAGGGGAACGGGCGCCTCGCCCAACAGCCGCCAGCGCCGGATGCCGCCCGCTTCGGCCGCGGCGGGAACCGTTGCCTGCGCTGCCGAGGTTCCCTGCTCCTGCGCCACACCGGGACCTGCAAGCGCCACGAGCGTCAGTGCGAGGATCACGAGAAGCCGGAAACGGCACTGTGTGTCGGACAAGAGGATCACGGATCGCGGCTCCGGTCAGGGTTTGGCCATAACAACGCGGGCGTTCCACAGAACGGAGCTCTGAGATTGTAGAACATCGCAATCTTGATCCTATGCTTTTCCTATCACCTTCCATCCGGGAAAGCTCAGCCGGAAAGTCAGTTTACGAGCTATCCAATTTTCAGGTTTGAGACCGCAACGTGGGCCGAAGGCTGTTTTTCACCTTGTAAAGTAACCGGGGCGGCACGCGGCGCCCTTATGATTGGTCGCTGGGCGGTCGCCCGAACTACGATAGACTGCGTGCTGGCGGAGACTCATGCGGCCTGAGCCGCCGCCTCAAGGTTGCCCGCAGGAACGGTCAAATGAAACAAAATCAGCGATAGTTGACGTTGCGGCAACTTTTCCTTTCGCATAAGGAAACTGTGTGCTAAGCGCCGGCCC
>NZ_JAJSEC010000031.1 GCF_021272185.1 Roseivivax sp. GX 12232 | reverse complement strand
ACCGCGATGCGCGCGGTTTCGGCATCGCGGATCTCGCCGACCATGATGACATCGGGATCCTGGCGCAACAGCGCGCGCAGCCCGCGCGCGAAAGTCAGGTCGGTCTTGGGATTGACCTGCATCTGCCCGATGCCGTCCATCGAGTATTCGATCGGATCCTCGACGGTGAGGATATTGCGCTTGCGGTCGTTCAGATGGTGCAGCGCGGCATAAAGCGAGGTCGTCTTGCCCGAGCCGGTGGGCCCGGTGACCAGCACCAGCCCCTCGGGCGCCGCGATCACATGCTCGAAGGTCGCGCGGTCGCGCTCGGACATGCCCAGATGCGCGATCCCGCGCTGGGTCTGGCCCCGGTCGAGCAGGCGCAGTACCACCCGTTCGCCGAATTGCGACGGCAGGGTCGAAATCCGCACGTCCAGCTCGTACCCGCCCACCCGCAGGCTGACGCGGCCATCCTGCGGCAAACGCTTCTCGGCGATGTCGAGCTTGCCCATGACCTTCAGGCGACTGGCCAGGAGAGGCGCCAGGGCGCGCTTCGGTTCGATCACGTCGCGCAGGATGCCGTCGACGCGGAAGCGCACCACGAAGCGCCGCTCCTCGACCTCGATGTGCATGTCCGAGGCGCCCTCCTTGACCGCCTGCAGCAGGAGCGCGTTGATCAGCCGGACCACCGGCGCATCGTCGTTCTGGTCCAGAAGGTCGTCCACCGAGGCCGCGCTTTCGGCCAGCATGGACAGGTCGTCGCCGTCGCTTGCGGCGATCTCGGCGGCCTCGCTGGCGCTGTTGCGGTAGACGCGGGCAAGCGTCTCCTCGAAGGTTGCGCCGTCCACCTCCTCGAAGCCGATGAGCCGGCCTGCCACGCGTTGCGCCTCGATCAGCGCGGCGGGCGTGGCGGTGGGCAGATGCCGGCAGAGCGGCGCGGCCTCCGGGGCGGCATCATCCGGGTCGAGCACCGCGCCATGCGCCTTGGCGAAGGCATAGCTCAGCGCGGCGCTGCGCGCGGGCTCGGGCGCTGCGGGTCCGCTCGCTGCCGGCTCGGGCGTTTCGGGCACGGGCGTCTCGTCGGGCCGCAGTGCGGGATCGGCGGTCTCGGTCATCGCATGGCCTCCACGGTCAGCCGGGCGCTGACGACACCCGGCGCGGTCTGGCGGTCGATCTCGAGCGCGGTGGCCTGCACCGCCTCCTCGCGTTCGAGCGTCACGATCCAATCCAGCACGTCGCGAAATGCCGCCTCCTGGACCGAGAGCGACAGCCGCCCGCCCTGCGGCTCAATCCGCGCGAGCGCCACCCCGGCGGCCTCGGCGCTGCGGGTAACCCGCTGGGCCAGCGGGGCCTCCTGGGCGGGCGCCGGCGCCGCGCTGCCGCCCCGCAGGTCTTCCGCGTCCGCGGCCAGGCGCGAGAGCGCCAGATGGCGCGAAATCTCGGTGTTGAGCCGGGCGCGTTCGGCCTGGATCGGCTGCCAGCCGAAGCGGAACAGCA
>NZ_JAJSEC010000030.1 GCF_021272185.1 Roseivivax sp. GX 12232 | reverse complement strand
CGACGGGGATGATGACAACGCGCAGGGTATCGCGTCGCTGGGCCAGGCCTTCGTGGCCGCCTTCAACCAGCCGCGCAACTCCCAGCCGGTCAACGCGCAGAGCACCAATCTCGTCCTGACGCCACAGGCACAGCCGTTCAATCCCTGATCCGCTCAGGGTGACACGGCCATGATCGGGCCCCCGGACAACCGTCCGGGGGCCCTTTTCGTCAGGGATCGGGTGCGTCTTGCCGCTCTGACGGCAGCGGCAGGTACCGGCGCGAGACGACGCTCACCGATTGGGCAGAAAGCGCATCGCTCCGCCGGATGCGGCTTTCCATTCGGACCGCCGCGCCGTCGGCCTCGGCCAGCACCACCACGTCGAAGAGGTTCGAGGTGAAGCCCGAGTGATCGGGCCGGACCGCGCCCGCGCCGCGCAGCGCCTCGCGGGTGATCTGCCCCTCGCGATCGCGCCGGGCAATGAGCCGTGCCGCGATGGCGCGGTTGTTCAGCATGGCGCGCAGCAGTGGCGGCTCGACGGTGTTGAGGTTCACCGTGGCATCGGAGGGCAGCACGGCCACATGCGGCGACAGCGCCTCGATCGCGGCGGCGGGAATGCCAAAGCCTTCGAGGTCCGACAGAGCGCCCACCGGTCCGGTGCGCCTCAGGATCGCGGCGATGCGCCGGGCCAGCTCGGGCGGCTGGTCAAGCTCCACGAGCAGCCGGGCCAGCACCTCCACCGGGCCAAGCCCGCCCAGGGCCAGCCTGTTGATGTCGTATTTGCGCTGCAGGTCTTGGATCTCGACCGAGAAGCGGCCGGTGACGAGCTGCACCTCCTCCTGCGCGATGGCGGCCCAGGCTTCGCCGAAGTGGTCGACATCGGGCGCCTGGTCGAGGTCGCGGCGCAGGGCAGCCACCACCGAGGCTTCGGCGCCCAGCGCGATGAGCTCGGCATCGCCGGCCCGCGACAGCCCGGTGACGCGGTCGATGGCGCTTTCGCGGCTGCTGAGCATCAGATGCACCACCGCCGCGCTGAGCGCGATGATGACCAGGACGTTGACCAGCACAACGCCGCTGTCGCGCCGCCGCCTCATCGCTGCGCCGCCCCGGGCAGCGCGAAGAGCCGCACCAGGTCGGCCGCCTCCGCCTGCCCCGGCGCGTCGAGCCGCAGCGTCAGCTCGGCGGCCACCGGCGGCGCCCCCGGCGCCTCGGCCTCGGACTGGCCGGCGGGCGGCCAGCTGTCGCGCCAGCGCCCGCCCGTGTCGAGAAGCCGCCAGCGCGCGCCCGCGACCCCGCCGAGCAGGCGCTGATCCACCGGCCCGCCCTCCTCTGCCCGCAGGACGCGCAGCAGCCGGCCCGCCTCGAGCCGCAGGTCCTGGCGGGCCAGCCCCTCGCCTTCGGCACGCAGGAAACTGAAGACCTCGGGGCCCAGCGTCACCGCGCCCGGAGCCAGCTGCGCCAGATCGCGGCGCAGCACCAGGAGCGCGCGGTCGATCTCGACCAGCCGCTCG
>NZ_JAJSEC010000003.1 GCF_021272185.1 Roseivivax sp. GX 12232 | reverse complement strand
GATGGCCTCCTTGTCTCTGGCGGTGCGCGCGGGCGCGCGCCCTACGGGGGGGTAGGGTGCGTGGTCTCCCACGCACCGCTGCTTATGCGTATTTCGACTGGATCTCTTCCGAGATGTTCTGCGGAACCGGATCGTAATGATCGAACTGCATCGTGAACTGCGCGCGGCCCGAGGACATCGAGCGCAGGTTGTTGATGTAGCCGAACATGTTGGCCAGCGGCACCTGGGCGTGGATCGCCACGGCGTTGCCGCGCGGCTCCTGGCCGGTCACCTGCCCCCGGCGGGAGGTCAGGTCACCGATGATCGACCCGGTGTATTCCTCGGGACCAACCACCTCGACCTTCATCATCGGCTCGAGCAGCTGCGCGCCGGCCTTGCGGAGGCCTTCACGCATGCACATCCGGCTGGCGATCTCGAAGGCGAGAACGCTGGAGTCCACGTCGTGGTACTTGCCGTCGACCAGCGCGACCTTGAAGTCGATCACCGGGAAGCCCGCGAGCGGACCGGAGTCCATCACCGACTTGATGCCCTTCTCGACGCCGGGGATGAATTCCTTCGGCACCGAGCCGCCGACGATGCGGGACTCGAAGGAGTAGCCTTCGCCCGGCTCGGTCGGGGTGATCTCGAGCTGCACCTCGCCGAACTGGCCGGAGCCGCCCGACTGCTTCTTGTGCGTGTAGGTATGGGTGATCTGCTGCGAGATGGTCTCGCGGTAGGCCACCTGAGGCGCACCGATGTTGGCCTCGACCTTGAACTCGCGCTTCAGCCGGTCGACCAGGATGTCGAGGTGAAGTTCGCCCATGCCCTTCATGATGGTCTGGCCGCTCTCGATGTCGGTCTCGACCTTGAAGGAGGGGTCCTCCGCCGCCAGGCGCTGCAGGCCCGCCGACATCTTTTCCTGGTCCGCCTTGGTCTTCGGC
This sequence comes from Roseivivax sp. GX 12232, assembly GCF_021272185.1. Lineage (GTDB taxonomy): Bacteria > Pseudomonadota > Alphaproteobacteria > Rhodobacterales > Rhodobacteraceae > Roseivivax. The sequence continues at coordinate 433,705 of NZ_JAJSEC010000003.1, read as the reverse complement.
TCGACCGCGATCTCGATCACCGGGTCGGGGAAGGTCATGGTTTCCAGGACGACCTGCTTCTGCGCGTCGCAGAGCGTGTCACCGGTGGTGGTGTCCTTCAGACCCGCCAGCGCGATGATGTCGCCGGAGCCGGCCCAATCGATCTCCTCGCGGGAGTTCGAGTGCATCATCATCATCCGGCCGATGCGCTCTTTCTTGCCCTTCGTGGAGTTCATCACGGTGCCGCCCTTTTCCAGGAGGCCCGAGTAGATCCGGGTGAAGGTCAGCGAGCCGACGAAGGGGTCGTTCATGATCTTGAACGCCAGGCCCGAGAACGGCTGGTCGTCACCGGGCTTGCGCTCGATGTTGCGGGTCTCGGTCTCGTCGTCCGGCGAGAAGCCCATGTAGGGCGGCACGTCGAGCGGACCGGGCAGGTAGTCGATGACCGCGTTCAGGAGCGGCTGGACACCCTTGTTCTTGAAGGCGGAGCCCGCGAGGACCGGCACGAAGGAAAGCGACAGCGTGCCCTTGCGGATCAGCGACCGCAGGGTCGGCAGATCGGGCTCTTCGCCTTCCAGGTACTTCTCCATCGCGTCGTCGTCCATCTCGACGGCGTTCTCGATGAGCTCGGCGCGCATTTCCTCGGCCTTGGGGCGCAGATCGTCGCGGATGTCCTGGATCACCCAGCTCGCGCCGAGGTCCTCACCCTTCCAGACCCATTCCTTCATGGTCACGAGGTCGACGATGCCCTCGAGCTTGTCTTCCGCCCCGATCGGCATCTGGATCGGCACCGGGTTCGCACCGGTCCGGTCCTTGATCATCTTGACGCAGTTCCAGAAGTCCGCGCCGAGCTTGTCCATCTTGTTGACGAAGACGATGCGGGGAACGTGGTAGCGGTCGGCCTGGCGCCAGACGGTCTCGGTCTGGGGCTCGACGCCGGCGTTGGCGTCCAGCACGCAGATCGCGCCGTCGAGGACGGCGAGCGAACGCTCGACCTCGATGGTGAAGTCGACGTGGCCGGGGGTGTCGATGATGTTGAAGCGGAACTTGGCTTCCTGCGGGGTGTCACCGTAGATGCCGGTCGGATTCTCGCCATCCTCGGTGCGGAACCAGAAGGTGGTGGTCGCCGCCGAGGTGATGGTGATCCCGCGTTCCTGCTCCTGCTCCATCCAGTCCATGGTGGCGGCGCCGTCGTGGACTTCGCCGATCTTGTGGGACTTGCCGGTGTAGAACAGGACGCGCTCGGTGCAGGTGGTCTTGCCTGCATCGATATGCGCCATGATCCCGAAGTTCCGGTAGCGGTCGAGGGAGTATTCGCGTGCCATGAAGCGTGTCCTCAGGCTAAAGAGTAATTACCAGCGGTAATGGCTGAACGCCTTGTTGGCGTCGGCCATCTTGTGGGTGTCTTCGCGCTTCTTCACCGCGGAACCGCGCGACTGCACGGCATCCAGAAGCTCGCCGGCGAGGCGCTCTTCCATGGTGTTCTCGTTGCGCGAGCGCGAGGCGGTGATCAGCCAGCGGATCGCCAGGGCTTCACGGCGCTCGGGGCGCACCTCGACGGGCACCTGGTAGGTCGCGCCGCCAACCCGGCGGGAGCGAACCTCGACGGAGGGCTTGATGTTGTCCAGCGCCTCGTGGAAGACCTCGACGGGCGCCCGCTTGATCTTCGTCTCGACGCGGTCGAGCGCGTTGTAGACGATGCCCTCGGCGACGGACTTCTTGCCGTCGACCATCAGGTTGTTCATGAACTTGGTCAGCACCCGGTCGCCATACTTGGCGTCGGGCAGGATCTCGCGCTTCTCTGCAGAGTGACGACGGGACATGTTCTTCTCTTTCCTATTGTCATCCTCGGGCCGGACCCGAGGATCTCAATCCAGTGAGATCCCCGATATTCTCGGGGATGACGCCCGAGGGCGTTACTTCGGACGCTTGGCGCCGTACTTGGAGCGGCGCTGCTTGCGGTCCTTGACGCCCTGGGTGTCGAGCACGCCGCGCAGGATGTGGTAGCGGACACCGGGAAGGTCCTTCACACGGCCGCCACGGATCAGCACAACCGAGTGCTCCTGGAGGTTGTGGCTCTCGCCCGGAATGTAGCTGATCACCTCGTAGCCGTTGGTCAGGCGCACCTTGGCCACCTTCCGCATGGCCGAGTTCGGCTTCTTCGGCGTGGTAGTGTAGACGCGCGTGCACACGCCCCGCTTCTGCGGGCATTGCTCGAGATGCAGCGACTTCGAGCGCTTGACTTTGGGCTGCCGCGGCTTGCGGATCAGCTGCTGGATCGTTGGCATTCCGGTTTCCCCGTATAGCTCACATCATCTGCGACGGGCCGCGGCCCAACGCATCGGTTCCTAAGTCTGTTGGCGCCTCGCGCGTCCGCGAGATCACCGGTGTCTTCTCCGCTTGCGCCCCGCAGCGCCCCGGGTCGGGGCACCGCCATCTCCGGCCTTCTCTGCGCCCGGCCACGCCGACGCAAAAAGCCGCATCCGTTCCCCGTTCCGGGAACGACGCGGGAGACACCAGAGGATCGGGGCGCGTGGCCCGGATCATGACCGCTTCGGTTCTGTATGTCGGACCGGCCAGCAAGCTGGGTCCGGTCAGGATGGGCGGCGTATATGGGGAGTCGCCCGGCTTGTCAACAGCCTGCCCCGGGCGGCTTTGCGGCGGTTGCGGTCTGGCGCCGGAGGCCAGTTCGGGGCCTTTTCGCGCAGGGCTCTGCGGCGGGTCGGGTGTATCCGGTTCGGGGGCCGGGCCCAAGGGGGGAGTTGGCGGGAGGAAGGGTCTCGGCGCAGGGGTCTTGTCGATGCCCTGTTGCCCGCCGACTCAGCCCTCTGTGTGAGCGGCTGGACCTGGTGCCGTGAAGGCTGGGAACCAGCCTCCCGACTTGCTCTCCCGGCTGACGTCCCCAGCCATGTTCTCCGCAATCTGTCACGCTCGACTCTCTACGGCCACTCTCTCACGCCCCTCCTCTTTCTATGCTCACCCTCTTAGGCCCACCCCGCTTCTCTCCAAGCGCGCCTTCACTCCCTACCCGTGCCGCGCGGCCACGCTTCTCGCCGCGCCCGCCGCACGCCACTTGTCCGCCCCAAGTCCCGCTGGCACCGTCCGGCCTGCGGGCCCGCGTGACCCGCGCCAAGCGCGGCGAGGGAGCCCGGGTGCCAATGCAAGTGATCGGCTTCTGCCGCTTCTCCTACCCCGCCGAGGGCGGTTTCCAGGTCGAGCACCAGAGCCTCGCCGAGCGCCGCGCCTATCTCTACGCGCCGGAGCGGCTCGAGGAACGGCTGCGGCTCTTCGAGGCCCTCTGCCTGCCCGGCCTCAAGGCCCAGAGCGATCCCGATTTCACCTTCCTCATCCTGATCGGCGACAGCCTGCCCGATGCCGCCCGCGCCCGGCTCGAGGCGATGACCGCCGACATGCCCCAGGCGCGCATCGTCGCCCGGCCGCCCGGCCCGCACCGCCAGGTCTGCCAGGAGGTCATCAACGCCGAGCGCCGCCCCGGCGAAGCCTGCCTCCAGTTCCGCCATGACGACGACGACGCGGTCGCGGTGGATTTCGTCGCCCGCCTGCGCCGCGCCGCCGAGGATTGCGCGCCGCTTCTGGCCGCGCATCGGCTGGTGGGCTTCGACTGGAACCGCGGCTGGCTGGTGCGCGCCGATGGTGAGGGCCTCCGGGCCGAGCGCGTGCAGCAGCCTTACTGGGGCGTCGCCCAGGCCGTCGCCGCCCAGCCCGGCGTGCGCCAGACGGTGATGAACTTCGGGCACCAGCGGCTGAACCTCTTCATGCCGACGCTGACCTTCTCCGAGCCGCCGATGTATCTGCGCGGGCACAACGGCTTCAACGACAGCCGCCAGAAGCGGCACGTGAAGCCCCACCCCCTGCCCCCGCTCGACGCCGAGGGTGCCGCGGAGCTGCGCTCGCGCTTCGCGGTGGAGGAGCGCGCGGTGCGGGCGGTGTTTCGCGGGGGGTGAGGGGGGTGGTCGTCGGGTGAGAGGGCGGTCGGCGGGTGGCTGGCCAGACGTCCTTCCCCATCGCCCCAACAGAGAACCCGCGCCAATCCCCTCCCTCACAACACATCCCACCAGAGGGCGCGCGCCGGACCGGGGGCCGGCGCTGCCGACCTCTGAGCGGCGCACTTAATCCCAACAAGGTCAGGACTGGCTGTGAGCTATGCGCTTCGCCCAAAGGAGCGCCGGCCCAAGGGGCCGGTCCGGCGCGCGCCCGGCACCTTCGGTGCTGTTCGGGCGCAAGGAGGTGCAACGCTTTGCAAGGCCGGGGAAAAGACCACGCCCGGGTTGCGCTTCACCTGGAAGATGAGGGCGGGCGGCTGGAAGCGGGCGGAACACCTGCACCGACACCCAACCTCTCAAAACAGACCATGCCCGCTCAAAGCCCGCGCAATAGAGGGCGCGCGCCGGACCGGGGGCCGGCGCTGCTGACCTCTGAGCGGGACGCTTTATCCCAACAAGGTCAGGACTAGAGGTGAGCTATGCGCTTCGCCCCAAGGAGCGCCGGCCCATCGGGCCGGTCCGGCGCGCGCCCGGCACCTTCGGTGCTATTCGGGCGCAAGGGAGTGCGGCGCCACGGCTGGTGTGGGAAAAGGTGGTTTGGGTTGGAGAGGCGATAGTGGTCACGGTTGGGTTCTTGGAGGTTTGCCGTGCCCGACCCTGCCCTGTCTGGCGCCTCCCCAATGCGAGCCACCAACCCCAAGCAACACACCATCTTTAGGAAAAGCCCTCTCTCCCCTCAGGAATAGCCCCTACCCCCGCCCCTTCACCTTCCGCTCGCGGCGCAGGGTGAAGACACCCGCGCCGACGACCAGCGCGGCGCCTGCGAGCGTCAGGGGCTCGGGCCAATCGCCGAAGACCAGGAACCCCAGCGCCAGCGCCCAGAGCAGCCCGGTGAAGCGGAAGGGCGCCACGGCGCTCACGTCGCCCACCCGCATCACAATGACCGACAAAAGATACCCGGCGCTGACGAAGCCCGCCGAGCCGAGGATCATCCCCGCCGAGGCGGGCGTCAGCGGCGCCCAGCCTTGCACCAGGCTCAGCCCGGCGGCAAAGAGCGTCACCGCCCCCGCCGCCGCCAGCGTCACCAGAAGCGAGGGCACCTCCCGGCTCATCCGCCGGGTCACCAGGTCGCGCAGGGTCACGCAGGCCACCGCCACCAGCACGTAGACCGAGGCGGCGGTGAAATCCGCCGTGCCCGGCCGCACGATCAGGAGCATACCCAGAAAGCCCACGCCGATCGCCGCCCAGCGGCGCCAGCCGACCTCCTCGCCGAGAAAGAGCGCCGCGCCGAGCGTCACGGTCAGCGGCAGGGTCTGCAGGATCGCGGTCACATTGGCGAGCGGCAGCGCCAGAAGCGCGGTCAGGAAGAAGAAGGCCGCGCCGATCTCGGCGAGCGACCGCAGCGCCACCAGCCCCGCGTCGCGCGCCGGAATCCGCCTGAGCGCCTTGAACCGCCGCGCCAGCAGATAGACCGCCACCAGCACCAGGAGCCCGCGCAGCATCAGGATCTGGCCCAAGGGAAGCGTCGCCCCGGCGGCCTTCACGAAGGTGTCGTTGATGGTGAAGGCCGCCATGGAGGCCACCATCAAGCCCGCGCCGCGCGCGTTCTCCGCCGCATCCGTCCCGGGCCTGTCCGCTGCATTTGCCATGGCCAAGCGCTAGCACCGCCCGGGGCAAAGCGCCAGATATGGCGATGCTTGCCCTGCCCGGCCCCAGATGGTCTAATCCGAGGCCAACCCAACCCAGAGAATCCGGGACCGAGCAGAATGGCCGAAGACCTCCTCGACGGGCATGAGCCCTCCGATTACGACGCCGCTTCCATCGAGGTGCTCGAGGGCCTCGAGCCCGTGCGCAAGCGGCCGGGCATGTATATCGGCGGCACCGACGAGCGGGCGCTGCACCACATGGTCGCCGAGGTGCTCGACAACTCTATGGACGAGGCCGTGGCGGGCCACGCCAACCGCATCGAGGTGGAGCTGCTCGAGGACGGCGGCTGCCGGATCCGCGACAACGGCCGCGGCATCCCGATCGATCCGCATCCGAAGTTCCCCGGCAAATCCGCGCTCGAGGTGATCCTCTGCACGCTGCACGCCGGCGGCAAGTTCTCGGGCAAGGCCTATGAGACCTCGGGCGGGTTGCACGGGGTCGGCGCCTCGGTGGTCAACGCGCTCTCGGACAGCATGGTCGTCGAGGTCGCCCGCAACCGCGAGCTCTACGTCCAGCGCTTCTCGCGCGGCAAGCCGCTCGGCCCGGTCGAGAAGGCCGGCCAGGCGCCGAACCGCCGCGGCACCACGGTGACCTTCCACGCCGATGCCGAGATCTTCGGCCACCACCAGCTCAAGCCCGCGCGGCTTTTCAAGATGGTGCGCTCCAAGGCCTATCTCTTCTCGGGCGTCGAGATCCGCTGGAAAAGCGCCGTGGACGACGGCGAGACCCCGACCGAGGCCAGCTTCCACTTCCCCGGCGGCCTCTCGGACTACCTGATCGAGACCCTGGGCGGCGCCTCGACCTATGCCGCGCAGCCCTTCTCGGGCACGGTGGACTTCCGCGAGCGTTTCGACCGGCCCGGCAAGGTGGAATGGGCGATCAACTGGACGCCCTCGCGCGACGGCTTCCTGCAGAGCTACTGCAACACCGTGCCGACCCCCGAGGGCGGCACCCACGAGGCCGGCTTCTGGGCGGCGATCCTCAAGGGCATCCGCGCCTACGGCGATCTGGCGGGCAACAAGAAGGCCCAGCAGATCACCCGCGAGGACCTGACCACCGGCGGCTGCGCGCTGGTCTCCTGCTTCATCCGCGAGCCCGAGTTCGTCGGCCAGACCAAGGACCGGCTGGCCACCACCGAGGCCGCCAAGCTGGTCGAAGGCGCGGTGCGCGACCGTTTCGACAACTGGCTGGCCTCGGACACCAAGTCCGCGGGCGCGATCCTCGACTTCCTGGTGCTGCGCGCCGAAGAGCGGATGCGCCGCAAGAAGGAGAAGGAGACCCAGCGCAAGTCGGCCACCAAGAAGCTGCGCCTGCCGGGCAAGCTGACCGACTGCACCTCGAAGAACCGCGAGGGCACCGAGCTGTTCATCGTCGAGGGCGACTCGGCCGGCGGCTCGGCCAAGGGCGCGCGCTTCCGCGAGACCCAGGCGCTCCTGCCGCTCAAGGGCAAGATCCTGAACGTCCTGGGCGCGGCCTCCTCGAAGCTCGGCTCCAATGCCGAGATCAACGACCTCTGCGAGGCCCTGGGCGTCGGGCTCGGATCGAAGTTCCGGATCGACGATCTGCGCTACGACCGGATCATCATCATGACCGACGCCGATGTCGACGGGGCGCATATCGCCTCGCTTCTGATGACCTTCTTCTTCAGCCAGATGCGGCCGCTGATCGACCAGGGGCATCTCTACCTCGCCTGCCCGCCGCTCTACCGGCTGACGCAGGGGCCGAAGCGGCTTTACGTGGCCGATGACGCCGAGAAGGACCACTGGATGGAGAAGGGCCTCGGCGGCAAGGGCAAGATCGACGTGCAGCGTTTCAAGGGTCTGGGCGAGATGGACGCCAAGGACCTCAAGGAGACCACCATGGACCCCGCGACGCGCAAGCTGATCCGGGTGACCATCGACGAGGACGAGCCCGGCGAGACCGGCGACCTGGTGGAACGGCTGATGGGCAAGAAGCCCGAGCTGCGGTTCCAGTATATCCAGGAGAACGCGCGCTTCGTGGAAGAGCTGGACGTGTGAGGTAGAGGGGGCGGCTGCTTTTGGTGGCTGCCTGTTCTCCGGCCCGGGGGTGATGCGGGGCTCCGGCGATGCGCGCGAGCGCGGGTCGCTTCCGCGCTCAACGCCTGTCCCGTTTCGGGTCGGGCTTCCCCTTCCGAGAGCCCGCACTCAGCAAGCCAACCAGCGCCCGGGGCTGCACGCATAGCCGCGGCCCTCGCGCCCAATACCCCCCTCTCATCCTCCGAGGGCCAGCGCCGGACCGGCGGGCTGGCGCAGCCACGGAGGAATTGCGCGCTTTATCCCGCAACCTCATCGCTCGGCCCGTGCCGCGCGTGACAGAGCAAAGCGCCAGACCGATCGGGCCGGTCCGGCGCTGGCCCGGCACCTTCGGTGCTGTTCGGGCCGTGGGCAGCACGATGGTGTCTCTGCTCCGAGCTGAGTGCGTGAGTCGCCCGGCCTCCCGAGGCAGGCGTCGGGATCCCGGATTTAGGCGCGACGTTCCGGCGAGAGGCAGCGGGTTGCGCATGTGTCGAACCACCTTCCGAGCGTGACGCTCCGCGCTCAGTGTTTCGGGCGGACGGCTTCGCACGATTGCCGCCAAGCATCAGCGCAAGGCACCAACCGCCGAACAACCAGCACACACCCCCGCGCCCAACACACACGCAACACCCGCCACCAACCGCCCCCCACCAGCGCCCCCGCGCCGCTCGCCGCTTCCCCCTCTTGCGGCGCCGCGCGCTTTGCGCTTCGCTCCTGGCATGCGCCTCTTGCTCCTTGCCGCCCTGATCCTCACCGCCGCCTGCGGCCGCCCGCTGACCCCGCGCGAGACGGCGGTCGCCGCGGCGCTCTCGGGGGGCACCATCGACCCCGGCCCGGTGCGTTTCCACGAGGGCCACCCCTTCGCCTCCTACAGCTACACCCGCCCGATCCGGCCGCGGCTGACCTGCCAGGAGCGGCTCTTCCCGCCCTCCCGCGGCGAGACGGTGGAGCTCTCCCCGGGCGCCATCGCGCTCTTCCAGCGGGTGCTCTGGCGCGAGGATCTCTACCGCGAGGATTTCTTCGCCGAGATGCCCGAGGTCATCGACCTCTATTCCGCCATGCTCTTTGCCCATGAGATGACCCATGTCTGGCAATGGCAGCAGCGCAAGGTGACCGGCTACCACCCCTTCCGCGCCGCCGCCGAGCACCAGCGGAGCGAAGATCCCTATCTCTTCGATCCCGACAGCACCGGGGTCTTCGCGGACTACGGCTACGAGCAGCAGGGCTCGCTGGTCGAGGAATACGTCTGCTGCCAGGTGCTCGATCCCGAGGCCCCGCGCACCGCGCGGCTCAAGGCGACGATCGAGGGGGCGATGGACCTCTCGGGGCTCGAGGCGCTGCTGCAGGCGCGCAACGTCCGCATCCCCTGGTCGGGGGCGGAGGTGGAGAACATCTGCCGCTGAAAGGCGGGCTGGCGCGGGCCTGACCCAGACTGCAGCGGATTCGGCCAAGCCGACCCGCCCCAATTAGACCCAAGGCTCAGCGCCCCGGACCCTCAGTCGTCGAGACTGCCGTGCACCGCGAAGGCCTCAAGCTCGGCCTCGGGCGCCTCGATCACCCGGTAAGCCTCGCGCACGCCCGCGTCCGACAGCTCCCGCGCCACGGTCAGGATGGTGTTCGGCGCGAAGTCGTCGCACATCGACATCATCTCGGCGATCTCGCCCTCGGCGACCTCGCGCGCGGCGGCCTCGGAAGGAGCGCCGTAGATCTGCATGAAATGCCCCGCCAGCGCCTCGACCAGCCGGGCGCGTTCCTCGGGTTCGATCCGGGTCACGGCGACGAAGGTCACCCGCCCGAAGGTCTCGAGCCCGAGCCAGCCGTTGGCGAAGGCCTGCCGGGCCTTGCCCTCGAGGTCGGCCTCGCCCCAGTTGGAGAACTCGAAGCCGCCCGAAATGCACCATTCGCCCGTCCGGGCCGGGCTGTGGAAGACCCGTGTGTCGCTCTCGTCGAAATGGATCGCCCGCGCGAGGTTCATTCCCCGTCCTCCAGAAGCATGTGCAGGGCCAGGCCCTCGGTGGTGCCGCCGGTCTTCAGAAGCGCCCCGAGCCCCTCGTCGAGGCCGAGGAAATGCCCCCGCCGGCCGGCCAGTTCGGTCTCCTCGCCAAGCTGCCAGACAAGGCCCGCGTAGTCGCGGTGCAAGGCCTTCAGCCCGTCGGTCTCCCAGTCGTGCAGCCAGTGCAGCAGGTGCCGCGTCCAGCTTTCAAGCAGCGGCAGCGGCGTCAGCTCGCCGCAGCCCTCGGCATAAAGCGCGGTCTCGCCGGGGCGGAGCCCGCCGTCATCCTCGGGCGCCTCGAAGCGCAGCTCGAGCCCGATGACCAGCCAGTCCGGCACCGCGTCCTCGGGCCCCGGCGCCGCGGCGGCGCGGAGCCGCCCGGCCCGGCCGCCGTTGACCAGCACCGCACCGTCCCAGCCCAGATGCAGCGCCACCTCGGGCGGCGCCACCGAGCCCAGGGCGTTCTGCAGCGCCACGCCGGCGAGCGGCAGCATGACCGCGGCCTCACGGCGCGGCACCTCGGGGGCGAAGACCAGGGCGGCCTGCAGATCCGCGCCCAGCGGATCATAGAGAACCAGCCCCGGCTCGGCCCCGGCCCGTGCCGCCGCGCAGGCTTCCGCGTAGGGCCGCCCGCCGGGCAGCGCCTGCCCGCGCAGAAGCGGCGGGAAGCCCGGCGCGGCGCTCATGCCTGGCCGTCGGCCACGAGCCTCCGCGCCATGTCGCGGAAGGCCCGCGCCTCGGCGCTCTCGGGCTTGGAGACCACGATCGGCGCACCGCCGTCCGAGGCGGTGCGGATGTCGAGATGCAGCGGGATCTCGCCCAGGAGCGGCGCGCCCAGGGCCTCGGCCTCCTGCACCACGCCGCCATGGCCGAAGATGTGCTCCTCGTGGCCGCAGTTCGAGCAGACATGGGTCGACATGTTCTCGATCATGCCGATCAGCGGCACCTTGAGCTGGCGGAACATGTCGATGCCCTTGCGCGCATCGAGCAGTGCGACGTCCTGCGGCGTCGAGACAACGATGGCCCCGTCCACGGCGAACTTCTGCGCCAGGGTCATCTGCACGTCGCCGGTGCCCGGCGGCAGGTCGACGATCAGCACGTCGAGCGCGCCCCATTGCACCTGGTTCATCATCTGCTGCAGCGCGCCCATGAGCATCGGCCCGCGCCAGGCCACGGCCTGGCCCTCGTTGGTCATCAGCCCGATCGACATCATCGTCACGCCGAAGTTGCGCAAGGGCAGAATGGTCTTGCCGTCCGGGCTCGCCGGGCGGCCCGAGACCCCGAGCATGCGCGGCTGCGAGGGCCCGTAGACATCGGCGTCCAGCAGCCCGACGCGGCGGCCTTCGGCGGCCAGCGCGCAGGCCAGGTTGGCCGAGACGGTGGATTTGCCGACGCCGCCCTTGCCCGAGGCCACGGCGACGATCCGGTCGATGCCCTCGACCCGCTGCGGCCCCTGCGGCTTGGGCTTGCCGGCGCCCTTGAGATCCGGCGGCGGCTTCGGCGCGCTATGCGCCGTCATCACCACCGAGACCTGTTCGGCCCCTTCGAGCGCCTTCACGGCGCCTTCGGCGGCCTCGCGCACCGGCTTGTAGGCCTCGCCCTTGTCCGCCGGCACCTCGAGCACGAAGCGCACGGCTCCGCCCTCGACGTTCAGCGCCTTGATCCGGCCCTGGCCGACCAGGTCACCGCCGGCCGGGTCCTCGACATCCTTCAGTGCGGTCAATACCGCGTCGCGTGTAAGCGCCACTTCTGCGTCTACCCCTTGATGGTTCCGGTCACGACATGTTCGAGGTCAAGTCCCTCGACGGTCAGCACCACCTTCGCCTCGAAGCTCTGGCCCTCGACCCCGCCCTGCGCGGCGACCGCGTCCTCGATCGCCTTCTGCGAGGTGACGCCCACCTGCTTGAGGAACTTCCGCATCGACATGTTCAGGTCTTCGTTCATCGGCTCGTCCTCCTCCTCAGGCCGTTGACCTCTGTAGGATAGGCCCACTAGCCTTGCAAGCCAGAGCCCGCGAAGAGGAGCGCGCGCGATGATCAGACCGGCCCTCGCCACGGCCCCCCTGCTGCTCGCGCTCGGCGCCCCGGGCCTCGGGCTCGCGCCCGCCCCGGCCCATGCTGAAGGCACCGCCCCGGCGCCCGACAAGGCCTTCTCGCTCGCCCTGCCCGCGGATCTGGCCGAGAGCGGCCTGCCCGACCACCTGCTGCCACGCTTCTCGCTGAAGACCGCGACGCGGATCACCCGCCAGCCCGGCACGGCCGAGGGTGCCGACGCGCGCTTCACCCGCGAGGGGACCGCGCTTTTCACCGGGCCCGGCGGGCCCTGGGCGCTGGTCCTCGCCGCGCCCGAGGATCCCGACGCCCGGGCCTTCGCCGACTGGCTGGCCTCCGAGGCCGGCCGCGCCACGATCGCGGGCTATGCGCCCGAGGGCCGCGCCGCCTTCACCCCAGGCGCGCCGCAACGGCAGGCCAAGGCCGCGCCCGAGCTTGCGGGCGAAGCGACGCGCGGCGCCAAGCGGGCGCTGGCGCTCTGCGGGCGCTGCCATGTCGTCGGCGAGGTCAACCGCATGAAGGCCATCGGCTCGACGCCCTCCTTCGCGATGCTGCGCACCCTGCCCGACTGGGCCCGCCGCTTCCGAAGCTTCTTCGCGCTGGCGCCGCATCCCGCCTTCACCCAGGTCGCCGAGGTCACCCCGCCCTTCGACCCCGCGCGCCCCTCGCCGATCGCGCCGCTGGAGATGACGTTGACCGACATCGAGGACATCCTCGCCTTCGTCGCCGCCCTGCCGCCCGCCGACCTTGGCGCCCCCGTGCAGTCGCGCTGAGCGGGCCGCCCCGGCGGCACTGCGCGACCTCTCGGACCTGCCCCACCCCGCGCAGCGCATCAAGCCGCGCGCCACGCCGACGCCTGCGCCCATGCCGTCACCGTCGAGCACGCCCCGCGCTCCCAGCGGCGCGCCCCCCCTCAACCAACCGCACACCCCACGCAGATCACCGGGAACGAAGCGCAACCGACAGCCCACCTCTCATCCCACGTCCAACGCCGCCCGCGAGGCGCAACCCCACTTCCGGCCTGACCGGGCTGAAAATACTCCGAGAGCCCGAGAGCAGAGCTCTCGGAGGCGCCGACCGGGCTCGATGCCCGGGAGGCGCCTGCCCCCGGCAAAAGGGGACAGACCAACGAAAAAAGAAACTCAGCCCGCCACGGGCCCCGCGGGGGCGAGCCGGCCGCCCTGGCGCACCATCTCGATGCGGGTGGCCTTGCCGCTGCGGTCGTCGGTCTCGACGTAGACGCCCGAAAGCGTCGCCTCCCCGCGCGAGGGCTGGAAGCGGCCCTTGGACATGCCGGTCACAAAGCGGCGGAGCGGCTCGGATTTCTCCATGCCGATCACCGAATCGTAATCCCCGCACATGCCCGCGTCGGTCAGATAGGCCGTGCCGCCCGGCAGGATCTGCGCGTCGCCGGTGGGCACATGGGTGTGGGTGCCGACCACCAGGCTCGCCTTGCCGTCGCAGAAATGGCCCATGGCCATCTTCTCCGAGGTCGCCTCGCAATGCATGTCGACCAGCACCGCCTGGGCTTGGCCGCCCATGGGATGGGTCTTGAGCACCCGCTCCATGTGGCTGAAGGGGTCGTCGAAGGGCCGCTTCATGAAGACCTGGCCCAGGACCTGCACCACCAGCACCTTGCGCCCGCGGCGGTCCTCGAAGATGCGGAACCCGCGGCCCGGCGCCGATTTGGCGTAGTTCACGGGCCGGATGATGCGGGTCTCCTCTTCGCAGTATTGCAGCATGTCCTTCTGGTCGAAGGCATGATCGCCCAGCGTCACGCAGTCCGCGCCTGCCTCGAAGAGGAGCTTGGCATGGGCCACGCTGAGGCCCGCCCCGTTGGAGGCGTTCTCGCCGTTGACCACGACGAAATCGAGTTTCCAGTCGGCCCGGAGGCGCGGCAGCTGTTCGGTCACGGCGGCGCGCCCGGCGCGGCCCATGACGTCGCCTAGAAAGAGAAGTCGCATCACCGAAGCACCTATACCCGGAAATCTGGCTTGAATAGGCCAAATGCGCGGAAGAGGCGCGCTTGCGCCGGGCGCGGGGCGGCTTACTTCTATAGAGTGCGGGGCGCGCCCGCGCCCTTGCCTTTCAGCGCCACTGAGAACACAAAGCCCCATGAGCAAGAGTTCCGACAACCCGGCCGATCCCTTCAAGAAGGCGCTTGCCGAAGCGACCAAGGTCATGGCGCATGACGCCGAGCTGCAGGTCAGCTACAGCGTCGATCCTTCGGGCGTCTCGGGCGACCAGATGCGGCTGCCGCAGGTCTCGCGCCGGATGAGCCGGGACGAGGTCATGCTGGCGCGCGGCACCGCCGACGCGCTGGCGCTGCACCGCCGCTACCACGATGCCGGAACCCATGCCCGCTACGCCCCCCAGGGCGACATGGCGCGCGAGATCTACGAGGCGATGGAAACCGCCCGCTGCGAGGCCATGGGCGCCCGCGACATGCCGGGCACCGCGGTCAACATCGACACCAAGATCGGCCATGACGCCGGCCGCAAGGGCTATGCCGAGGTCCGCGAGGCCGCCGATGTGCCCCTGCCCCAGGCGCTGAACTACCTGGTGCGACACCTGGCCACCGGCCGCGACCTGCCGCCGGCGGCGCAGAACGTCATGGAGCTCTGGCGCGGCCATATCGAGGACAAGGCCGGCGACACCCTTGAGAACCTCGGCGAGAAGCTCGCCGACCAGTCCGAGTTCTCGCGTTTCACCCGCCGGATGATCACCGACCTGGGCTATGGCGACCAGCTCGGCGACGACCCCGACGATCAGGACGAGGACTCCGAGGACCAGGCCGAGGACAGCTCGGATGACAGCGAGGAAGAGCAGCAGGACGGGGACCAGGACGACGGCGAAGAGGACGACGAGGCCGCCCCCGAGCAGAGCCAGGAGCAGACCCAGGACGCCAGCCAGGCGCAGGTCTCGATGGACGACCAGGCCGACCAGGACCAGGCCGAAGAGATCGAAATGCCCGAGGGCGAGGCCCCGCTCGAGCCCCCGGCGCCGCCGCCGGCCTCCGAGGCCGATCCGCATTACCGCGTCTATTCCTCGACCCACGACGAGGAGATCCGCGCCGAGGAGCTGGCCGAACCGGCCGAGCTCGAGCGCCTGCGCGCCTATCTCGACCAGCAGCTCGACCCGCTCAAGGGCGCGGTCTCGCGGCTGGCCAACAAGCTGCAGCGCCGGCTCCAGGCCAAGCAGAACCGCTCCTGGGAGTTCGACCGCGAGGAAGGCATCCTCGACGCCGGGCGGCTGGCGCGGGTGGTGGCCAACCCGACGACGCCGCTGAGCTTCAAGGTCGAGAAGGACATGGAGTTCCGCGACACCGTGGTGACGCTGCTGCTCGACAACTCGGGCTCGATGCGCGGGCGGCCGATCTCCATCGCGGCGATCTGCGCCGACGTGCTGGCGCGCACGCTCGAACGCTGCGACGTCAAGGTCGAGATCCTGGGCTTCACCACCCGCGCCTGGAAGGGCGGCCAGAGCCGCGAGGACTGGCTGAACTCGGGCCGCGAGCAGCAGCCCGGGCGCCTCAACGACCTGCGCCACATCATCTACAAGGGCGCCGACGCCCCCTGGCGGCGGGCACGGGCGAACCTCGGGCTGATGATGAAAGAGGGCCTCCTGAAGGAGAACATCGACGGCGAGGCGCTGGAATGGTCGCACCGCCGGCTGGCCGGCCGGCCCGAGCAACGCAAGATCCTCATGGTGATCTCCGACGGTGCGCCGGTGGACGATTCGACGCTCTCGGTGAACCCGGCGAACTACCTCGAGAAGCACCTGCGCGACGTCATCGCCATGGTCGAGCGCAAGCGCCAGGTGGAGCTTCTCGCCATCGGCATCGGCCACGACGTGACCCGCTACTACGACCGCGCGGTGACGATCACCGATGTCGAACAGCTCGCCGGCGCGATGACCGAGCAGCTGGCCTCGCTCTTCGACAGCGATCCGCGCGCGCGGGCCCGGGTGATGGGCATCCGCCGCGCCTCCTGATCCATTCCCAACCTGCGGGCGGTCCGGGCTCCGGGCCGCCCGCAGGCGTTCCGACCCCTCCCCGCAGACCGACGTTCCCCGAGGTTTCATGCCCGACACCCAGTTCCAGAGCTTTGCCGACAGCACCTGCCCCGATCAGGGGCCGCCGCGCCTTAAGGCCCTGCGTGCCGCCATGGGTGAGGCCGGGCTCGACGCCTTCCACGTCCCCCGCGCCGATGCCTACCAGGGCGAATACGTCGCCCCGCGCGACGACCGGCTGGCCTGGCTGACGGGGTTCACCGGCTCGGCGGGTCATTGCGTGGTGCTGGCCGAGAAGGCCGGGGTCTTCGTCGACGGGCGCTACCGGGTGCAGGTCCGCGACCAGGTCGCCGAGGTCTTCACCCCGGTCGACTGGCCCGAGACCACGCTGGCGGCCTGGATCGCCGCCGAGGCGCCCAAGGGCGCGCGGATCGGCATCGACCCCTGGCTTCTGACGCTGGACCAGGCGCGCGACCTCGAGGAGAAGCTGCCCGAGGCGGAGCTGGTGCGCAGCGCCAACCTGGTCGACGCGATCTGGGAGGATCAGCCCGAGCCGCCGCTTGGCCGGGTGACCCGGCAGCCCGAAGAGCTGGCGGGCGAGGCCGCCGCCGCCAAGATCGCGCGGCTGGCCAAGGGCCTCGCCCCCGCCGCGCACGCCGTGCTGACCCAGCCCGACAGCATCGCCTGGCTTCTGAACATCCGCGGCAGCGACATCCCCCGGAACCCGATCCCGCATGCCACGGCGATCCTCGAAGCCTCGGGGCGGCTGCGCCTCTTCATCGCGCCCGAGAAGCTCGAGGGGCTCGAGACCCCGCTCGAGGCCGATCTGGCCCGGCCCGAGGATTTCCTGCCCGCGCTCGCCGAACTGGCGGGTCCGGTGCTGATCGACCCGGCGAGCTGCCCGCTGGCGGTGGGTGATGCGCTGTCGGAGGCCGGGATCGAGATCACCGAGGGCAAGGACCCCTGCCTCCTGCCCAAGGCGCTGAAGAACGAGACCGAGATCGCCGGGGCCCGCGCCGCGCATCAGCGCGACGCCCTGGCCATGTGCCGCTTCCTCGCCTGGCTCGACGCCCAGGCGCCGGGCAGCCTGACCGAGATCGCCGCCGCGCAAGAGCTCGAGGCCTTCCGGCGCGAGACCGGCGCGCTGCGCGACATCTCCTTCGAGACCATCTCGGGCGCCGGCGCCCATGGGGCGGTGGTGCATTACCGGGTGACCGAAAGCACCGATGCGGCCCTGAACGAGGGCGAGCTCTACCTGGTCGATTCAGGCGGCCAATACGCCGACGGCACCACCGACATCACCCGCACGCTGGCCATCGGCACGCCCGGCGAGGAGGAGCGGCAGAACTTCACCCGCGTCCTCAAGGGGCTGATCGCGGTCTCGCGTCTGCGCTGGCCCAAGGGCATGGCGGGGCGCGACCTCGACCCCTTCGCGCGGCATGCGCTCTGGCAGGCGGGGCTCGATTTCGGCCATGGCACGGGCCATGGCGTCGGCTCTTATCTCTGCGTGCACGAGGGCCCGCAGCGGCTCTCGAAGACCGGCAATGTGCCGCTCGAGCCGGGCATGATTCTCTCCAACGAACCGGGCTTCTATCGTGAAGGGGCCTATGGTATCCGTCTGGAAAACCTCGTCGTGGTGCACAAGGCCGAGGCGCTGCCCGGCCAGACGGTCGAGACGATGCTCTCCTTCGAGACGCTGACCTATGTCCCGATCGACCGACGGCTTATCGTGGCCGAGATGCTGACCGCAGAAGAGCGCGACTGGCTGGATGCCTATCACGCCACCTGCCGCGCGCGCCTCGCGCCCGAGCTCGAGGGTGCGGCGGCGGACTGGCTGGAGGCGGCGACCGCGCCGCTCTGAGGCGGGGCCCGCGCGCGACGACGGGGCTGTTACATCGCTGTTGTCCTGGTCTGTCAGGACAGGGCGCCAAAGGGAGATTGGCATGAGCAAGGATATCGCGATCCGCCCCGCCGAGGGCACCTGGGTTGTGCGCGCAGGCGGCGCTGTCTTGGGGGAAAGCGCCAATGCGCTGGAGCTGAGCGAAGAGGGCCATCCCTTCGTCATCTATTTCCCCCGCAAGGACATCGGCATGGCCTTCCTGGACCGCACCGATACCACGACGACCTGCCCCAAGAAGGGCACGGCGAACTATTATTCGATCATGTCGAAGTCGAAGACCTACGAAGACGCGGTCTGGACCTACGAGGACCCCAAGGAGGGTGTGGCCGAGATCAAGGACCACCTCGCCTTCCACGTCCAGGACGGGGTGACGGTCGAGCAGCTCTGAACGGGCTGGGCCGGACGGCCTATGGAATTGAGTGAACCGCCGCGGGGGCCTCGCGGCGGTTTTTCTTTGGGCGGGTGCCGAGGGAGGCGCGGCATGGGCTTTGGCAGCGGGACGGAGTTGGGCGCGCGGTTTTGGCCGGTCACTGCGCGGGTGTCAGACCTGCGGTTGCGGCGGGGCCACGGGAACCCTGTCCACGCCGCCAAGCGGCCCAACCCGGCGGCCCCCCTGCCCCCCTAGCTGTGCTCCTCCGCCGCCGTCGCGGCCAGCGCCTTGTTGTAGGCCTTCAGCGCGTCGACGTGGAACAGCGCGCCCTGCAGGATCGGCGCGTCGCTCTCGGGGTCGCGGCGGATCACCGGCAGGAAGGCGACGCCGGACTTCTCGAAGAGCGGCATGGCCGTCTCCAGCGTCGAGCTGGCGTTCACGAAAAGCTCCTGCTCGATCATCGCGTGGCAGCTCTCCTCGTCGGCGGCGCTGAGGTCGGTGGGTTTGCGCATCACCCCCGAGACCCCGAACATCGCCAGGAGGTAAGCCTGCGGCCCGGCGGCCAGGTGCACGTTGCGCCGCTCGAGCTGGCTGAGGAAGAAGGACCGGTCGACCAGCCGCGCCGCCACCGCCGTGGACATCGAGACCGAGACCATCACCGCCAGCCCGGTCTGCCAGTCGCCGGTCAGCTCGAAGACGATCAGCGTGGTCGAGATCGGCGCGCCCAACACCGCCGCGGCGACCGCCCCCATGCCCGCCAGCGCGTAGAGCGTCGAAGAGCCCGACTGGTTCGGGAACATCCCCGTGGCAATCAGCCCGAAGGCCAGCCCGGTCAGCGCCCCGATCATCAGCGAGGGCGAGAAGACCCCGCCGCCCATGCGCCCGGCCATGGTGATCGCCAGCGCCGCCACCTTGAGGACGGCGAAGACGATGGCCTCATGGGTCAGAAGGTTCCCGGTCAGCGCCAGCGAAGTCGTCTCGTAGCCGACCCCGATGATATGCGGATAGAAGATCGCGAGCCCGCCCAGAAGCACCCCCGCCACCGCCGGGCGCAGAAAATGCGGCAGGCCCAGCCGCCGCTGCAGCCCGGTGCCGAGGTCGTCGGCGGCGAAGATCGCCTTCATGGTGACCACCGCGATCAGCCCGCAAAGGAGCCCCAGGATCAGGAAGGCGGGCAGTTCGAGGTAGAACTCCACCGTGGTGGTGCCCGGCAGGCGGAACTCGGTCACATCGCCGAAGGCCAGCCGGTTGATCACCGTGCCCGCCGCGCTCGCCACCACGATCGGCGCGAAGGCATGCAGCGCGAAGTGGCGCAGCACCACCTCCAGCGCGAAAAGCGCCCCGGCGATGGGCGCGTTGAAGCTGGCCGAGACGGCGGCGGCCACGGCGCAGCCCAGCAGGTCGCGCCCGGTGATCCCGTCGACCCGCAGGAGGTTCGAGACCCAGCTCGCGATCATCGCGGCGATATGCACCACCGGCCCTTCGCGGCCCGAGGAGCCGCCCGAGGAGAGCGTGATCCAGGAACAGAGCGCCGAGGCGATGCCGGCCTTCTTCTCGACCCGTCCGTCGTTCAGCGCCGCGCCCTCGATCACGTCGGCGACGCTGCGCACGCGCCCGTCGGGGGTGAAGAAATGCACGATCAGCCCGACGGTGACCCCGCCCAGGACCGGGATCGCCAGCACCCAGTACCAGGGCAGCGTCTCGGCGAAACTGGCCAGGAGGTTCGGGTCCTCGGTGCCGTAGAGCCGGGTCTGCAGCCATTCGATGCCGATGCGGAAGATCAGCGCCGCGAAACCCGAGGCGATGCCGATGGCCAGCGCGATGAACCAGAACTGCACCTGGCCGGGGCCGCGGTGCCGCAAAAGGTCCCAGCCCTCTCCGCACTTGGCGGTGAAAGCCTGGACGTTCATGCGCATGAGGCTGTTCTCGGCCATCTCCCTCCCCGAACTCGCCCGAGTTCTTAAGGAGTTACGTCCCGAGGGTAAAGTGCCGGCCCGGCCCCGGGCAAGAGTGGCCCCGCGGCTTGGCGGGCGGCTGTCACCGAAGCGCCGCGCCCTAGCCCTGCAGAAGCGCCCGGGCCGCCGCGCGGGCCTCCTGCGTGACCGTGTCGCCGGCGAGCATCCGGGCGATCTCGTCCTCGCGGTCCTCGGCGCCGAGCGGCGCCACGGTCGAGGTGGTGACCTCACCGTCGACCCGCTTGGCGACCTGCCAGTGATGCGCGCCAAGGGCCGCGACCTGCGGGCTGTGGGTCACGACCAGCACCTGCCCGCCCTCGGCCAGGGCCTTGAGGCGGCGGCCGACCGCATCGGCGGTGGCCCCGCCGACGCCGCGGTCGATCTCGTCGAAGATCATCGTGCGGGCGGCCTCGCCTTCGGCCAGGCAGACCTTCAGCGCCAGCAGGAAGCGCGACAGCTCGCCCCCCGAGGCGATCTTGTTCAGGGGCCCCGCCGGGGCGCCGGGGTTGGTCGCCACGGTGAAGGCCACGGCGTCGATGCCCTCGGGGCCGGGCTCGGCCTCGGTGATCTGGGTCTCGAAGACCGCGCGCTCCATCTTCAGGGGCGCGAGCTCGGCGCTGACCGCGGCATCGAGCGCCTTGGCGCCGCTGCGGCGGATCTCCGAGAGGTCCTCGGCGGCGCGGGCATAGTCCTTGAGCGCGGTCTTCTGCGCGGCGCGCAGGCTCTCGACGTCCTCGGCGCCCCGGTCGAGCCGCGCCAGGCGGCTCCGCAGTTCCTCGCCGAGGTCGGGCAGCACGTCGGGGGCGACCTGGTGCTTGCGCGCCAGGGCCCGGATCGCGAAGAGCCGCTCCTCGGTCGCCTCCAGCTCGTGCGGGTCGAAGCTCAGCCCCTCGAGGCAGCTTTCCACGCCCGAGACCGCCTCGCCCAGCTCCACCATGGCGCGTTCCAGCGCGGCGACCGGGGCCTCGACCGCGCCCTCGGCCTTGTCGGCGGCGCCTTCGAGCCAGCGCAGCGCGTCGCTCATCGAGCCCTCGGCGCCCTCGGAAAGCACCTGGTAGGCGCGGGCGATGTCCTCGCGGATCTTCTCGGCGGCCTGCATGCGCCGCCGCTCGGTGTCGAGCCGGTCCTCTTCGCCGGGTTCGGGCGACAGGCCGTCGATCTCCTCGACCGCGTGGCGCAGGAAGTCCTCCTCGGCGCGGACCTCGGCCAGCTCCGCCTCGGCGCGGGTCAGCGCCTTCTCGGCGGCGGCCTTGGCGCGCCAGGCGGCGCGGGTGGCGGCAAGCGCCGCCTCGGTGTCGGCATAGGCGTCCAAAAGCTGGCGGTGCCCGCGCGGGTTCAGAAGACCGCGGTCGTCATGCTGGCCGTGCAGCTCGACCAGCGTGTCCGAGAGCCGCCGCAGCACCTCGCCCGAGGCGCGGCGGTCGTTGACCCAGGCGGTCTTGCGGCCGTCGCGGGTGTTCACCCGGCGCAGGATCAGCGCATCCTCGATCGGCAGCCCGGCCTCCTCCAGGATCTCGCGGGCGGCATGGCCCGGCGGCAGCGCGAACTCGGCCACCACCTCGCCCTGGTCGGCGCCCGAGCGCACCAGCTCGGCCCGGCCGCGCCAGCCCAGCACGAAGCCAAGCGCATCCAGCAGAATCGACTTGCCCGCCCCGGTCTCGCCGGTCAGCACGTTCAGCCCCGGCTGGAAGGCAAGATCCAGCCGGTCGATGATCAACATGTCCCTGATTTCAAGCGCGCGCAGCATGGGAACGCTTATCGGTCAGCCCCGCGTGTGTTACAACCACTCGCCCTTGACCGTCTGGCGATAGATGCGCGCAAGCCAGCTGTCGCCGCGGGGGCGCAGTTCGAGCCCCTGCCCGGTCAGCAGCGCGAAGCTGTCCTCATACCATTCGGTCGAGCGGTAGTTGTGCCCCAGGATCGCGCCGGCGGTCTGCGCCTCGTCGGTCAACCCGAGCGACAGATAAGCCTCGACCAGGCGGTGCAGCGCCTCGGGCGTATGGGTGGTGGTCTGGAAATCCTCGACCACGACGCGGAAGCGGTTCACCGCGGCGGCGTAGTGCTGGCGCTTGAGGTAGTAGCGCCCGATCTCCATTTCTTTGGCCGCCAGGTGGTCGAAGGCCAGGTCGAACTTCAGGATCGAGGAGCGTGCGTATTCGCTCTCGGGGTAGCGTTCGATCACCGTGCGCAGGCTTTGCAGCGCCTGGAAGGTCAGCCCCTGGTCGCGGCCCACGTCCTCGATCTGGTCGTAATAGCTGAGCGCCAGGAGATACTGTGCATAGGCCGCGTCGTCATCGAGCGGGTAGAAGTCGATGTAGCGCTGCGCGGCGGAGCGCGAGTTCTCGTAATCGCGGTCTTGGTGGAAGGCGAAGGCCTGCATGATCAGCGCCCGCTTGGCGAGATCGGAATAGGGGTAGAGCCGCTCGACCTCGGCGAAATAGGTCGCCGCGTCGTCGGGGCGGTTGCGGTCGAGCTCGAACTCGCCGCGCTCGAAGATCTGATCGGCCGAAAAGTTCTCGAGCGGCTGGCCGCCGGGGCCGAGCCCCGCTTCCGCGCCGCCGCCGCCGGTCAGGTTTCCAAGCGCGCCGCAGCCCGACAGCGCCAGCGCCAGACAACCTGCAGCGAATGCCGATTTCATGGATGCGCCCCTTGCCATGCCCGATGTCCCTCGCCGGTCCGACCGGGCAATCCGGCCCGGTTCACACCGGGTCGTAGCACAGAAAATTCCGGTGCAAAACGCCTTAGCGCGATTTCGCGGAGGGCCGTCGTCACGCCGGTTCACGCGACCGCGGGAACCTCGTCGAGGACCACACCCGCGCCGGGCAGAGCCGCCCGGCGGCTGCTGTCGCAGGTGATCATGCGGAAGGCGCCATCGGTGGTGAAGAGCGCCTCGAGCAGCATGTTGGTCATCGAGTGACCGGCGCGCATGCCGGTGTAATGCCCCAGCACCGGCGCGCCCGCGAGCGCGAGGTCGCCGAGCGCGTCGAGCATCTTGTGGCGCACCGCCTCGTCGGCATGGCGCAGCCCGCCCGGCGAGAGCACGCGGTCGCCCTCGACCACCACGGCGTTCTCGTAGGTGCCGCCGAGGGCGAGGCCCTGGGCCTGCATGGCCTCCACGTCGCGCTGGCGGCAGAAGGTGCGGCTGTCGCAAAGCTCGCGCACGAAGGCGCCGTTGGCCAGCGTCATGCGCTTGGACTGCACGCCGATCGCCGCGTCGTCGAAGTCGATCGAGAAGGACATCGAGGGCAGCCGCGCGGGCTCGAGCCGGGCCCAGCCGGAGCCGGTGTCGACGCTGACGGGCTTCAGCACCTCGATGGCGCGCACCGGGGCGTTCAGCATCCGCAGGCCGCGTTCGAGGATGCCCTTCACGAAGGGCGCGGCGCTGCCGTCGAGGATCGGCACTTCGGGGCCGTCGATCTCGATCAGGGCGTTGTGCACGCCGGTGCCGGCCAGTGCGGCCATGACATGCTCGATGGTCGAGACCGAGACGCCGGCGGCATTCACGATCCGGGTGCAAAGCGGCGTCCGCTCGGCGGCGTTCCAGAGGGCCGGGATCAGGTTGTCGCCGATGGCGATGTCGACGCGCTTGAACCAGATGCCATGCTCGGCCACCGCGGGGCGCACGGTCATGCGGGCGGGCCGGCCGGAATGCAGGCCGTGACCTTCGAATGTGACCGGTGCCTTGAGCGTCGTCTGCACGGTGTGACCCCTTTCGTCGCGCCTCGACGGGCGCACTTCTTGCGTTGTCTCGGAGGTAAAGACCCGCGCCGGATGGCTCAAATCAAGTATTACGACCGAATGAAACATGACCCGTAACATTGCGGCGGCACCCCGCCCATCGGGGATAAATACCTGGAATACAAACAAAAACGCCCCCGGAAATCCGGGGGCGCCTGGGTCATTCGTGACCGGTTTTCAGTTCGCCTGGCGCCGCAGGAAGGCGGGAATCTCGATCCGATCCTCGTCTTCCTCCTCGTCGTGGCTGGTCATCGGGTCGGGCTGACGGGCGTGCATCGGCGGCTGGGTGCGGCGCGCGGGCGCGGCCGATCCTTCGCCGTGATGGCCGGTCATCCGGTTGATCAGCGAGTTGATCCCGAAGCGCGATTTCTCGGCCTCGCCACCGGTGCCCCGCTCCTGTCCGCGCGGTGCTCCGCGGCCCGCGGGGGCCTCGTCACGGGCGCGGTCGGCGGCGGCCTGAAGGCGCGCCAGCGTGTCCGGCGACGGCCGCCCGGCGGGCTGCTGCTGGCCGCGCGGGGCGACGAAGGCCTCGGCGTTCTGGTCGACCGCGTCGGGCTGCGGCTGGAACTCGGCAACGCGCGGCTGGTAGGCCGGCGGCGGCAGGCCGTCGTCGCCCTGGGCCGCGTGCTGCTGGCCGTCATCGTAGGAGGGCGGCAGCTGGCCGTCGGCGGTGCGCTGGCCTTCGAGGTCGGTGAAGAGCGAGGGCTCCTCGTCCTCGTAGGTCTCGGCGCGGACCGCGCGGGCGGCGGGACGCTGGGCGGGCTGCTGCGCGGCAGGGGCCGGGGCGGCGGCGGGCGCCACTTCCTCGACCTCGTCACCCTGGTTCAGGGGCTCGCGCAGGGTGCGGCGCGGGACCGGCACCTCGGCCTGTTCTTCGCTGACGTCGATGCCGGTGGCCACGACGCTCACGCGCATGCAGCCTTCCAGCGTGTCGTCGAGGGTCGAGCCGACGATGATGTTGGCGTCCGGGTCGACTTCTTCGCGGATGCGGTTGGCCGCCTCGTCCAGTTCGAAGAGCGTCAGGTCGTGGCCGCCGGTGATGTTGATCAGCACGCCGCGGGCGCCCTTGAGGCTGATCTCGTCGAGCAGCGGGTTCGCGATGGCCTTCTCGGCGGCCTGGATCGCGCGATCCTCGCCGTCGGCCTCGCCGGTGCCCATCATCGCCTTGCCCATCTCGTCCATGACCGCGCGCACGTCGGCGAAGTCGAGGTTGATGAGGCCCGGACGGACCATCAGGTCGGTCACGCCCTTCACGCCCTGGTAGAGCACGTCATCGGCCATCGAGAAGGCCTCGGTGAAGGTGGTGCGCTCGTTCGCCAGCCGGAAGAGGTTCTGGTTGGGAATGATGATCAGCGTGTCGACGACCTTCTGCAGCGCCTCGACGCCGTCCTCGGCCTGGCGCATCCGCTTGCCGCCCTCGAACTGGAAGGGCTTGGTCACGACGCCGACGGTCAGCACGCCCAGCTCGCGGGCCGCCTGGGCGATGATCGGCGCCGCACCGGTGCCGGTGCCGCCGCCCATGCCCGCGGTGATGAAGCACATATGCGCGCCGGCCAGGTGATCGACGATCTGCTCGATGCTTTCCTCGGCGGCGGCGGCGCCGACGGTGGCCCGGGCGCCCGCCCCGAGACCCTCGGTCACCTTCACGCCCAGCTGGATCGTCGCCTGCGCGCGGCTTTGCTGCAGCGCCTGGGCATCGGTGTTCGCCACAACGAAGTCGCAGCCGTCCAGCGACTTCTCGATCATGTTGTTCACGGCATTGCCGCCCGCACCGCCGACACCGAACACGGTGATACGCGGCTTCAGCTCTTCGTGCCCGGGCACAGAAAGGTTCAAAGTCATCGCAAATCCGCCTGCTTGTTCTGGACCGGTTGCCAGCCCTTTTTCGCCTATTTCCCCCAAGTATTACCGATGGCAGCGCATCTCGTCACGTGAAAAACACGTATTTTCTACCAAATCTGGGAAATCAGACCCCCAGATTCGCGGTATTTCGCCGATTCAGCGATATCTTGCGGTTACCAATTATCCCTGAACCATTTTACCGCCCGTTGAAACGACCGCGCGGGCAGCCGTTCGACCGGGATCTCGAAGTCCCACCATTCGTCCTGGGGGTGCGCGGCAAAGAGGCAGAGCCCCACCGCGCTGGAGAAGCCGGGCCCGGTGGCGGCCTGCGGCAGACCGTGCACGCGCATCGGCCGGCCGAGCCGCACCTGCTGGCCGAGGATCTTCGAGGCCAGCCCGTCGAGCCCGGGGATCTGGCTGCCCGCCCCGGTCAGCACGATCTGCTGCGAGGGCAGATGGTCGAAGCCCGCCGCGTCGAGCCGGGCACGCGCCTCCTCGAGGATCTCCTCGACGCGGGGGCGCATGATGCCGATCAGCTCGGCCCGGCTGGCGGTGCGGCGGTCGTGTTCCCAATCGCCGGTCTCGCCGCCGATCTCGATCATCTCGCGGTCGTCCATGCCGGTGGCCACGACGCCGCCGTAGAAGGTCTTGATGCGCTCGGCGGTGGCCATGGGCACCTGCAGGCCCATGGAGATGTCCGAGGTGATGTGATCGCCGCCCATGCGCACTGCATCGGCGTAGATCATGTGTTTCTTCATGAAGATCGAGATCCCGGTGGAGCCGCCGCCCATGTCGATGCAGGCCGCGCCCAGCTCCTGCTCGTCCTCGACCAGCGCCGCGATGCCCGAGGCATAGGAGGACGAGGCCAGGCCCGCCAGCTCCAGGTCGCAACGCTTCACGCAATGGGCGAGGTTCTGGATCGCCATGCCGTCGACGGTGAGCATATGCATGTCGGTGGCCAGCTCCTGGCCGATCTGCCCGCGCGGGTCCGAGAGGCCCGAGCGGTGGTCCAGCGCGAAGTTCACCGGCTGAGCGTGCAGCACCTCGCGGGTGTCGCCGAAGTCCGGCACGTCGCAGGCCGAGAGCACCCGCGCCACGTCCTGTTCGCTGACCTGGGTGCCCTCGAGCTCGACCTGCCCCGCCAGCCCGTAGGAGCGCGGATCGGCGCCCGAGAAACAGGCGATCACGTGGTCGACCCGGATCTGCGCCATCTTCTGCGCCGCCTGCACCGCGGTGCGGATCGCGCGTTCGGTCTCGCCCATGGAGGCGACCTCGCCGAAGCGCACCCCGCGCGAGCGCGTGGTCGCCGCGCCGATCACCCGGAAGCCCGACTGCCCCGCGAGCGAGCCGACCCCGTCGCTGTCGAAGTCACGCTCGGTCCCGTCGAAACGCAGGATCAGGCAGGCGATCTTGGACGAGCCCACATCCAGGATGGCAACAACCCCGCGCTGCATGGCGGCCCGGCGCATGTTGCGCATCGCTCGCTGGGATTCGTACAGCTCGATCATGATGTTACCTGTCCCCTACCTCGATTTTTCTGATCCGCCGGAGTTCCTCCAGCGCGTATTCTGAGAGCCGGAGCGTCGGCCGTTCGGCCAGACGCAGGTCGACGGCGACGACATCCCGGCCCAGCATGTCGACCGCCTGATCCATGGCGATGGCCCGCTCCAGCGCGCGCACCGCGCCGGTCTCGGGCAGAAGGATGCGCTGGCCGCGGTCGAGCACCACGTCCCAGCGCCGCTCGCCGATCCGTTCGAGCCCACGCAGCCGCGCCTGCAGCGGCGCTGCCGCCGAGAGCAGCCGCAGCGCCTCGCGCACCTGGCGGTCGGCGCCTGCGCCCGCGATGACCGGCAGATCGGGATGATCGGCGCGCTCGGCGACGGGGCCGGTCATGACCCCCTCGCGGTCGAGAAGCTCCAGCCCCTGCCGGGTCCGCCACAGGACCACCGGCGCGCGTTCGATCACGTCGATCTGCAGGATGCCGCCCTGGCGGATGAAGAGATTGGCGTTCTTCACCGCGTCGAGCCCGGTGATCGTCTGGCGCATGGCGTCCAGCTCGAGATCGAAGGAGCTGATCGGGAAATCGAGCGGCACCACCTCGCGGATGTCCTCGGCCACGCCGTCGCTCGCGCCGTCGATGGCCATGAGCTTGACCATGAACTCCGGGCGCTGCTCGATCGCGGCGCGCATGTCGGCGAGCGTCAGCAGGAAGGCGTCGCGGTTCTCCTCGACCGAGAACCACCAGGTCGTCGCCCCGAAGGTCAGAAGGAAAGGCAGCCCGAAGCGCAGCATCAGCCGGTAGACCGGCGTGAGCATCATCCGCTCGAGCCGGTATTTCAGCCGCGAGGGCGCGGGATCGAAGCGGCTCACCTGGGGCACGAGGCATCCTCCACCATCCAGCGGCAGAAGGCGCCGAAGCTCATCCCGGCAAGCTGGGCGTGCTCGGGCGAAAGCGAGGTCGGCGTCATGCCGGGCTGGGTGTTGGTCTCGAGCAGCACCAGCCCCTCGGGGCCGCGGCGCTCGTCCCAGCGGTAATCGGTGCGGCTGACCCCGCGCAGCCCGAGCGCCGCATGGGCGCGCAGCGCGTAGTCGAGGCAGGCCTCGGTGATCTCCTCGGGGATCTCGGCGGGGCAGATGTGGCGCGAGCCGCCGGGGGTGTATTTGGCGGCGTAGTCGTACCAGCCCTCGGTGACGATCTCGGTCACCCCGAGCGCCCGGTCGCCCATGACCGTGGTGGTCAGCTCGCGGCCGGGCAGGAAGGCCTCGACCATGACCAGATCGGGCATCTGATCGTCGAGGACCGGCGGGCCGTTGGCATCCTCATGGACCAGGTAGACCCCGACCGAGGAGCCCTCGTTATAGGGTTTAACTACGTAGGGCGGCGGCAGCACATGGGCGGCCATGACCTCGGATTTGGTCGCCAGGCGGCTCTCGGCCACCGGCAGCCCGGCGGCGCGGTAGACCTCCTTGGTGCGTTCCTTGTCCATGGCGAGCGCCGAGGCCAGGACGCCCGAATGGGTGTAGGGCCAGCCCTGCCATTCCAGCAGCCCCTGGACGCAGCCGTCCTCGCCCCAGCGGCCATGCAGGGCGTTGAAGACGACATCTGGGGAAATCTCCGAGAGACGCGCAACGAGGTCGCGGCCGGCATCGACCTCGATCACCTCAAAACCCTCTGTCCGCAAAGCGGCGGCGCATTCCCTGCCGGAACTGAGTGAGACCTCGCGTTCTCGCGAGGGTCCGCCCATAATCACCGCCACTTTCGGGGTTGCCCTGCTCGACATCCCGAAACTGCCTCTCAAGTCGGGGCTTTGCCCCTATTCTTCTTTGCAACCTGCCTGCGATTGCACCTGGCGCCGGGGCTGTTCTGCCCTTCTGTCGCCTACGCGGGATCGCCCACGCGTCTGATTTCCCAGTCTAGCCGTATTCCGCTGTTTTGGAAAACCTTTTTTCGAACTTCCTCGCCCAATTCCTCGAGGTCGGCGGCGCTGGCGCCGCCGGTGTTGATCAGGAAATTGGGGTGTTTCTCGCTCATCTGGGCGCCGCCGCGGCGCGCTCCACGCAGGCCCGCCTCGTCGATCACCTTCCAGGCCTTGAGCTCCTGGCTGTCGTCCGCCCGCCCGGTCGAGGAAAAGCCCGCCGGGTTGCGGAAGGTCGAGCCTGCGGTGCGCTCCTTGGTGGGCTGGGAGGCATCGCGGCGGGCGAGCTGATCTTCCATCTTGGCGTGCAGGTCGTCCGGCGCGCCGGCGGGGCCTTCGAGGAGTGCCTCGGTCAACACCCAGCCCTCGGGCAGGTCGCTCTGGCGGTATTGCAGGTTCAGGTCCGCGGGGGTGAGGGTCACCACCTCGCCCCTCCGCGTCACCGCCGTCGCCTCGACCAGGCAATCGGCGAGATAGGTGCCGTAGCAGCCCGCGTTCATCCGCACCGCCCCGCCGATGGCGCCGGGGATGGTGCGCAGGAAGGTCAGGTCCACGCCCGCATCCGCCGCCTTGCGCGCCACATGGGCATCGAGCGCCGCGGCGCCGACGCGCAGGCGGTTCCCCGCCTCGACGGTGATTGTGTTGAAGCCCCGTCCGAGCCGGATCACCACCGCCCGGAGCCCGCCGTCGCGCACGATCAGGTTCGAGCCGACGCCCATGGGGAAAACCGGCAGGTCTTCGGGGAGGGCGGCGAGGAACGCGGCGAGGTCCTCGCGGTCGGCGGGCTGGTAGAACCAGTCGGCCGGCCCGCCCACGCGCAGCCAGGTCAGATCCGCCAGCGCGCGGTCCTGGGTGAGTTTTCCTCGGGTCTGGGGCATGTCGATCATGCGGCGCTTATCGGCGCGGCGAGACGGAGGTGCAAGGGGTGTGGGGGCAGGGTGGGTCGGCAGGCGCCTGCCCCAGTCCGCGGCGCGCCTGGCAGCTTTGGTGAACTCCTGGCGGGAGGGAGCGTCTGTTGGCCAGGTGAAGGCGAGAACGAACAGTCGTGCAGACTGACGCCCCTTAAAGCCGCCCCCCTGCCCTCTCCACCCATCCCGCCAGAGGGCGCGCCGGACCGGGGGCCGGCGCTGCTGAGCTCCGAGCGAGGCACTTTATCCCAGCAAGGTCAGGACTAGGGCTGATCTGCGCACGCCGCCCCAAGGAGCGCCGGCCCATCGGGCCGGTCCGGCGCGCGCCCGGCACCTTCGGTGCTATTCGGGCGCAAGGAGGCGTTTGTTGAGACGATCCACTCTAGTGGAACGGCGGTGCAGATGGGCACGCCTGAAAGCCAAACCACCGCCCTCTCCACCCACCCCACCAGAGGGCGCGCGCCGGACCGGGGGCCGGCGCTGCCGACCTCTGAGCTATGCGCTTAATCCATGCAAGGTCAGGACTAGGGGTGAGCGATGCATACCATCCCAAGGAGCGCCGGCCCAAGGGGCCGGTCCGGCGCGCGCCCGGCACCTTCGGTGCTATTCGGGCGCAAGTGGCGCCTGAGATTGCCGTTGGGGATGAGTTGGGTGCGGCGAGCGGATCGAGCGGGTTGGATCAGGTGTGCGCTTGGCGCTTTCGGTTCTGAATGGAACTCGGGGCGCGCGGCGCTCTTGGAGGGTAAGAAGCTTGATGCTCGGCTGTGAAGCAGCTCGGCAGCAAACCACCTCCCCGCGCCATCTCCGTCAGCCCCCTCCTAAACCCCGCGCCCCAAACGCCTCCGCAGCCAGGCGGCGAGGAAGCGCAGGGGCCAGCGCAGCATGCTGGCACCGGCGGCAAAGGCGAGGAGGCCCACGAAAGGCCCGTTCTGATAGGTCACGAAACCCAGGAGCGGGATGCCCAGCGCGATCAGCACATAGGCCCGAGTCCAGTGGTTGTCCCGCGAGGGCAGCATCGCCAGGAGGTTCGCCAGGAGCGCCCAGCAGAGCACCAGGATCAGCGAGGGGCTCACGCACCCGCCCCGCGAAGCCGAACCAAATCGAAATCGGGGCACTCGTGCCCCAGCCCCGCGATGCGGCACCAACTGAAAACCACGGCCCTCACGCACCCGCTCCCGGCAGCGCCACCGAACCGGCCATCAGGACCACCGCTCCCATCCCCTCAGCCCCCGAGCTGGGCCGGCAGGCCATGCGCCCAGGCGCTGATCGTGCCGGCGCCGAGGCAGACCACCATGTCGCCGGGGCGGGCCTCGGCGCGGACCAGGGCGGCGAGCTCTTCCTCGTCGCTGATCGCATGGGCGTTGCGGTGGCCGTGGCGGATCAGCCCGGCCACCAGGTCGTCGCGCGAGGCGCCGGGGATCGGGTCCTCTCCGGCGGCATAGACATTGGCTATGGCCACCACGTCGGCCTCGTTGAAACAGCCGCAGAAGTCCTCGAAGAGGCTCGAGAGCCGCGAGTAGCGGTGCGGCTGATGCACCGCGATGACCCGGCCGGTGGTGGCCTGGCGGGCGGCGCGCAGCACCGCCTGGATCTCGACCGGGTGATGGCCGTAATCGTCGATCACCGTGACGCCGCCGACCTCGCCGACCCGGGTGAAGCGCCGGTTCACGCCGCCGAACTTGGCCAGCGCCGCGCGGATCTCCTCGGCCTTCATGCCGAGATGCCGCGCCACGGCGACCGCAGAAAGCGCGTTCGAGACGTTGTGGTCCCCGGGCATCGGCAGGGTGCAGCCCTCGATCACCTGGCCCTCGGCCTGCAGCGCCACGTCGAAATGCGCCACGCCCGCCTCGTAGCGCAGGTTCACCGCGCGCACGTCGGCCTGGCTGTTGAAGCCGTAGGTCACCACCCGGCGGTCGGAGATCCGGCCGACCAGGCGCTGCACCTCCTCGTGGTCGGTGCAGCAGACCGCCAGCCCGTAGAAGGGGATGTTCGAGACGAAATCGGTGAAACCCTGCTTCAGCCGCTCGAAGTCGCCCCAGTGCTCCATGTGCTCGGGATCGATGTTGGTCACGATGGCGATGGTCGCGGGCAGGCGGTTGAAGGTGCCGTCGCTCTCGTCGGCCTCGACCACCATCCATTCGCCCTGCCCCATCCGGGCGTTGGAGCCATAGGCGTGGATGATGCCGCCGTTGATCACCGTCGGGTCGATCCCGCCCGAGACCAGGAGCTCGGCCACCAGCGTGGTGGTGGTGGTCTTGCCGTGGGTGCCGGCGACCGCGATGTTGGACTTCAGCCGCATCAGCTCGGCCAGCATCTCGGCGCGGCGCACCACCGGCAGGCCCTGCTGGCGCGCGGCGTCGAGCTCGGGGTTGCCCGGCTTGATCGCCGAGGAGATCACCACGACCTCCGCGCCCTCGAGGTTCTCACCGCTCTGGCCCTCGAAGATCCGCGCACCGAGGCCCGCGAGCCGCTCGGTGATCTTGGAGGCCTTCAGGTCCGAGCCCTGCACCGCGTAGCCGTGGTTCAACAGCACCTCCGCGATGCCGGACATGCCGATGCCCCCGATGCCGACGAAATGGATCGGGCCGACATCGGTCGGCAGCTTGGTGGCGGCGGCGTTCATGGGCGGAAGGCTCCTTTCTGGGCGCGGGTAGTGGCGCAGCTCTGGGCGCAAGTCTGGGCGCAGGTCTGGGCGGGTCTGAGGGTCACGGCCGGGCGAGGTCTTCGACCAGCTCGGCCAGGGCCTCGGCGGCCTCGGGCTTGCCGGTGCTCAGCGCGGCGCGGGCCATCTGCATGGCGCCGTCGGGATGTTCGAGCACGCTCTGGATCGCCTCGGCGCAGCTCTCGACCGAGAGCCGGCGCTCGGGGATGCGGATCGCGCCGCCGGCCTCGGTCAGCCCGCGGGCATTGGCGGTCTGGTGGTCGGCGGTGGCGGCGGCGAAGGGCACCAGGATCGCCGGACGCCCGATCACCGAGAGATCGGCCACCGAGGAAGCGCCCGAGCGCGAGATCACCAGCTGCGCCTCGCTCATGCGCGCGGGAATGTCCTTGAAGAAGGGCGCCACCTCGGCGTCGATGCCGTGTTCGGCGTAGAAGCCGCGCACCCGCTCGAGGTCCTCCTCGCGGGCCTGGTGGCTGACGCGCAGGTGGCGCAGGTAGTCGACCGGCAGGCTGGCGATGGCCGGGGGCACCACGTCCGAGAGCACCCGCGCGCCCTGGCTGCCGCCGATCACCAGAAGCGACATCGGGTAGTCGCCGGGCGGGATGTAGCCCGCGCCGCGCCGCTCGTAGACCGCCATGCGCACGGGGTTGCCGGTGTGCATGGCCTCGACGCCCTCGGGCAGCTCGGTCGGCCAGGTGCCGCAGGCGATGCGGTCGACGCGGGTGGCGAAAAGCGCGTTCACCCGGCCCAGCACGCCGTTCTGTTCGTGGATCATCCGCGGCAGCCGCAGCAGCGTCGCGGCGCTCAGCGCCGGGATCGAGGGGTAGCCGCCGAAGCCCACCACCACCGTCGGGCGGTCGCGCATCATCCGCCAGGTCATTGCCAGCGTGCCGCCGGCCACGGTGAAGGGCACCCGCGCCTTGGACAGGAGCCCGCCCCGGGCGAAGGTCCCCGAGGAGACCTGCTCGATCTCGACGGTATGCGGAAATCCGCCGGTGTAGCGCGCGCCGCGGGCGTCGGTGGAGAGTTTCACCCGCCAGCCGCGCCGCAGCATGACCTCGGCCAGGCTCTGGGCGGGGAACATGTGCCCGCCCGTGCCGCCGGCCGCGATGACCAGAAGCGGGGGAGTGCCCTCGGTCATATCTCATCCCTCCTATCCTGGCGCGCGTGCCGACCCGCGCGCGAGGCCCGGCTTAGCGCAGCCGCCCGCGCAGGAGGTCGCCGATCTCGCCCTGCGGCCGCGTCCGGGTGAAGGCGAGCAGCATGCCCACCGTAATGCCCATGGCGATCAGCGACGAGCCGCCGTAGCTCACGAACGGCAGGGTCATGCCCTTGGCCGGAAGAAGCCGCACCGCGACGCCCATGTTGATCATCGCCTGCACGCCGAACATGCAGGCCAGCCCGGTCCCGGCAAGCCGGATGAAGGGATCGCGTTCCTTCATCAGCCGCAGGAGCGACCGGACGACGACGAGCGCATAAAGACAGATGATCAGGAGGACAAGAACGAGCCCGTATTCCTCGGCGGCGACCGCGATGATGAAATCGGTATGGGCATCGGGCAGCGACCATTTCACCTGGCCCTCGCCGACGCCCACGCCCAGGAAGCCGCCCTCCTGGATGGCGTTGGTGGCATAGCCGATCTGGGTGGTCGGATCGATGTCGGGATCGAGGAAGCCGTCGATGCGGCGGGCGAAATGCTCGGAGTTGTTGTAGGCGACCATGCCGCCCAGCACCACGAGCCCGGCCATGCCGATCAGCAGCACCATGGGCGCGCCGCCGACGAAATACATCACCCCCCAGCCGAAGAGCACCAGGCAGGCCTGGCCGAAGTCGGGCTGCATGGCCAGCATCAGCACGATGGCCGTCACCAGGCAGAAGGACCAGAGCCGCCCCGGCGGGCCGCCGATGTCCTGCGCCGCGGCGATCATCCAGGCGGCGACCGCGAGGAAGGTGGGCTTCAGGAACTCAGAGGGCTGCAGGCTCGCGAAGCCCAGCGAATACCAGCGCACCGCCCCCTTGCCGAAGTCGGTGCCGAAGAACGGCAGGAGCGCCAGCGCCACGAAGGACACCAGGAACCCCAGGATCGCCAGGCGCCGCACCGTCGCGGGTGCCATCATCGAGGTGATGAACATCGCCCCCAGCGCCGCGAAGCCGAAGACCGCCTGGCGCTGGACGTAGTGGAAGGGGTCGAAGCCGTTGCGCTCGGCCAGGGGCGGCGAGGCCGCGAGACCCAGCAGGATGCCGATCGCGAAGAGAATGAGGATGCAGGAGAGCGACCACTTGTCGATCGTCCGCCACCATTTCGGCAGGATCGGCTCGCTGTCGCGCACCGGTACCGTGCCATATACCATCTCGGTCATGGGAACCGCCCGAATTTTCTGCCTCGATACGCCCGGTTGTCCGGGTCTCGGGCGTCATAGTAGCGGGCTTGCCGCGCTCAGGCCAGAGAAACTCTCGCCCATGCGCGAGCGGCCGCGCCCGGGGCGATGTCGCGGGTGTCGGTGGGTTGGGGGCGGTGCGTCTCAAGGGGCGCGGTCCCTGTCATTGGCTCAGGGAGGGGGGGCCTCGGAGAATGGGGGGTGTTTCGTCGGGTGCGGACGCTTCGCCCCGAGCGACGCACCCCGGATCAGCGGACCGGGGACGGTGCACCTCGTGCCGAAAGGCGGGTGTCTGGGGCGCACTCCCTTACCCCAAACGCAAGCGGCCGCGCCCTCGGAGGGACGCGGCCGCAGCTTGGGCTCGGGCATAGGCGTCGATCAGGCGGCCTTGCTGGTGCCCCGGATCGGGTAGTCCTTCTCGCGGATGAAGGAGATGCCCTTCATCACCTTCTGCAGGTCGGGCCGCGAGAAGGGCGCGTTGGAGATGTCGACGATCTGCAGGTTGCCTTCGGCGTTGACCACGTAGAGGCCGGGCTCGGCGAAGGGCTGGTCGGTCTCCTGCGGGCCGCGCGGGTCCGAGATGTAGAGGCCGAGGCGGCTCATGTCCGAGAGGCTCAGGTCATAACCGACAGTCAGCGAGATGCCGGTCTCCTCGACGAAGGCGCGGGCCTTGTCCTCGGGGTCGCCCGAGATCGCCAGGAGGTCGATGCCCAGCTCGGAGAAGCGCGGCGCCAGTTCCTGCAGCTCCTTGAGGTAGGTCTTGCAGATCGGGCAGTGCAGCCCGCGGTAGACCACGACCATCTGCCAGTCGTGGTCGCCCTGCGGCTGGCCGAGCTTGGCGGCGCCGCCCGAGAGGGTCGGCAGTTCGATGGCGGGAAGCGGTTGGCCGGGGTCGATGCGGGACATGGGTCCTCCGTGGATTTGCGATAACTCACAAGCCGAACGTGCCGCGCGCGACCGGGTTCCGCTTGATGCTCTGGTGTGAGGGGCTCGCGTGGCCAGAGGCGGGAGCGGCGCGCTGGGCAGCGGGCAGCGTGGGCGGCGCGGTGGGCAGCGGGTGGCGGGGCGGCGCGGTGGGCGCTGAGAACCAAGCGCCGAATGGCCGTCGGTGCGGCGCGGTGCGCTAGGACCCTGCGCGGACTGGTCTAGACTGCGGGGCGGCGGCTGGAGGAAACCAGGCGCGGACCGGCCGAGACCGCGGGGCGGCGGGCTGTAAGAAACCATGCACGGGGGCATCCAAGCCCCCTGCCCTTGCAAGGCCGCCCCCGGCGTGCGCCGACGCACCCCGCCCTTCACCCAGCGGCGGCGCCTCCCGCCAACACATCCTCGATCGCCACTTCGATCATCCGCAGGCAGGCGGGGTCCGAGAAGCGGTGGTCGGCGCCGCGCACCAGGCTCAGCCGCACGTCGTCGCCGGAGATGTGATCCAGCAGGCCCAGCGCGGTGGCGCGGGTGACGGCCTCGTCCTCGGTGCCCTGCAAAAGCCGCACCGGGTAAGGCATGACCAGCGGGCTGCGCATCACCAGGTTCGCCCGCCCGTCCTCGATCAGCCGGCGGGTGACGATATAGGGATCGCCGTAGTCCGAGGGCAGCTCGATCTGCCCGTCTTCCATGATCGTCTGGCGTTCGGCCTCGGAGAAACCGGCCCAGAAGCCCTCTTCGGTGAAATCCGGCGCCGCGGCGATGCCGACGAAGCCCGCGACCGCCTCGCCCAGCCGCTTGGCCAGGAGTGTCGCGATCCAGCCGCCCATGGAGGAGCCCACCAGCAGCACCTTGCCCGGGGCCGCCGCGCGGATCACCGCCTCGGCATCAGCGGCCCAGTCACCGATGGCGCCCTCCTCGAAGACACCGCCCGACTGGCCGTGGCCGGAA
This sequence comes from Roseivivax sp. GX 12232, assembly GCF_021272185.1. GTDB lineage: Bacteria > Pseudomonadota > Alphaproteobacteria > Rhodobacterales > Rhodobacteraceae > Roseivivax. The sequence continues at coordinate 396,883 of NZ_JAJSEC010000003.1, read as the reverse complement.
TAATCGAGCCGCAGGAAGGCGCGGCCTTGCGCCTTGGCCCAGGCCTCGAGGTGCACCGCCTTGGTGCCCTCCATGTCGGACTTGTAGCCCGAGAGGAAGACCACCGTCGGCCCTTCGCCCTCGGTCTTGGCATAGGCCAGCTCACGCCCCTCGGGGCTCGTCAGTTTCTGGATCTCGCTCATCGTTCTGCCTCCGTCGCCTCGCGCGCGACCATGCCGGGCCGGGGCGGCGCTGGCCAGCCCCGGCGGATGCGTCACGGGCTCAGGCTTGTTCGACTTCGTTCAGACGCAGCGCCAGGACGGCGCCCGCGATCGACAGGAGCGCGAAACCCGCCAGGGCCGCCACGGGCCCCAACGCGGCCAGCGCGCCACCCAGCGCACCCACGACCAGGAGCAGCACCCCGATCGCGGTATTGGCCAGCGCCGCGTAAGAGGCGCGCTGGTCCTCGGGCGCCATGTCCACGAGGTAGGTCGAGCGGCTGACCCGCACCCCGTGGTAGCCGGTCTGCAGCACGAACAGCACCAGCGGCGTGGCCCAGACCGCCGAGGTCCAGCCCAGAAGTGCGGCCAGCACCGCGACGCCCATGGCGCCGCCGCCGACCAGCCCGCCCAGCGCCATGACCTGCCGCGCCGAGCGGTCCGAGAGCCGCCCCCAGACGAAGGAGGACAGGAAGCCCGCCGCCGCCGAGGCCAGAAGCAGCGCGCCAAGCTGGCCGAGCGCCCCGCCGCCCTCGTCGAGTAGCACGAGGTAGGGCGGCGCCAGCGCCGTCGCCGTGAGCAGCCCGCGCGTCGCGATGAAGCGGCGGAACTGCGCATCCTCGCGCAGCGGCGCGAGGTTCAGCGCCGCGCGGTCCTGCGGCTCCGAGGGCTGTTCCTCGATCCGGGTGAAGAGAAGCGCCGCCAGGAGCCAGAGCAGCGCCGCGAGGCCCACCGCCACGGCGAGCGGCGTGACCTCCTGCAGGAGCCCCGACATCAGGAGCAGCGCAAACAGCAGGACCGCCGCCGAGGCGGCCGAGCCCGCCACGCCCTTGACCGCGCCGCGGCGGGTCTTTTTCACGGTCTTGCCGAGGATGTCCTTGTAGCTCACCGAACAGGCCGCGCGGGAGACCGCCAGAAGCGCAAGGAGCCCGCAGATCACGAGCCCCCCGGTCCAGCCCTCGAGCGTCAGTGCGGCGCCCGCGATGCCGAGCGCGGCGAGACCCTGCCCCGCCGAGCCCGCGACCCAGAACCACTTCCGCCGCTCCGCGCCCTCGACCGGGCCGGCCATCAGCACCTGCGGCAGGAGCGCCCCGGCCTCGCGGATCGGGACCAGAAGGCCCACCAGCACCGCCGGCGCGCCGATCGCCTGCATCATGTAGGCCAGCACCAGCTTCGGCGAGATCAGCCCGTCGGCCACCTTGGTCATCGACAGCGACAGCATGTGGCGCAGCCCGTTCTGGGCCTCGCGCGCATCCGCGGCGCCCGCGTCGTCGGTCAGCGCGCCGTAGATGTCCTTGGCGTCGGTGTCGGTGATCTCGTTCATGCCGGTCCCCTCGGTAAAGATGGCCCAAACGCCGGCGCTTGACAGCCGGTTCCGCGCCGCGCAGAAGGCGGGGCATCACATAAAACCCGCAACCGGGCGTTCCGTGGGCGCCAAACCGACGAGGAGACAAGGCTTTATGCCCCAGATTTCCCTGACATTTCCCGATGGCAATGCGCGCGCTTTCGACGCAGGGGTGACCCCTGCCGAGGTCGCCGCCTCGATCTCGAAGTCGCTGCAGAAGAAGGCCATCTCGGCCTCGGTCGACGGCACGCATTGGGACCTGCAATGGCCGATCGCGCAGGACGCGCAGATCGCCATCCATACGCTGCAGGACGACGACCAGGCGCTCGAGCTGATCCGCCACGACCTCGCCCATATCATGGCGCGCGCGGTCCAGGAGATCTGGCCCGACGTGAAGGTCACCATCGGCCCGGTGATCGACAACGGCTGGTATTACGACTTCGACCGCCAGGAGCCCTTCACCCCCGAGGACCTCGGGCGGATCGAGAAGCGCATGAAGGAGATCATCGCCGCGCGTGACCCGGTGACCACCGAGGTCTGGGAGCGCGACCGCGCCATCGCCCACTACGAGGCGCGCGGCGAGCCCTTCAAGGTCGAGCTGATCGAGGCGATCCCCGGCACCGACCCGATCCGCATGTATTGGCACGGCGACTGGCAGGACCTCTGCCGCGGCCCGCACCTGCAGCACACCGGCCAGGTGCCCGCCGACGCCTTCAAGCTGATGTCGGTGGCCGGCGCCTACTGGCGCGGCGACTCGAGCCGCGCCATGCTGCAGCGCATCTACGGCGTCGCCTTCAAGAACAAGGAGGCGCTCAAGGCGCATCTGACCATGCTCGAGGAGGCCGCCAAGCGCGACCACCGCAAGCTCGGCCGCGAGATGGACCTCTTCCACATGCAGGAAGAGGCCCCGGGCCAGGTCTTCTGGCACCCCAACGGCTGGACCATCTACACCGAGCTGCAGGACTACATGCGCCGCAAGCAGCGCGCCGGCGGCTACCGCGAGATCAACACCCCGCAGGTGGTCGACCGCCGCCTCTGGGAGGCCTCGGGCCACTGGGACAAGTACCAGCACCACATGTTTGTGGTCGAAGTGGACGAGAGCCGCGACGGCGAGACCGATGACGCCAGCGCCAAGAACAAGGACCAGACGCGGATCAACGCGCTGAAGCCGATGAACTGCCCCTGCCACGTGCAGGTCTTCAACCAGGGCCTGAAGTCCTACCGCGACCTGCCGCTGCGGCTGGCCGAGTTCGGCTCCTGCGCGCGCTTCGAGCCCTCGGGCGCGCTGCACGGCATCATGCGGGTGCGCGGCTTCACCCAGGACGACGCGCATATCTTCTGCACCGAGGACCAGATCCAGGAGGAATGCGCGCGCTTCATCGACTTCCTCGCCGGGGTCTACCGCGAGCTGGGCTTCCCCGAGTTCGAGATCCGCTTCGCCACCCGCCCCGAGAAGCGCGTGGGCTCCGAGGAAAGCTGGGACCACGTCGAGGGCGCGCTGGAGAACGCCATCAAGGCGGTCGGTCGCGACTACGTGCTCGAGCCCGGCGACGGTGCCTTCTACGGCCCGAAGCTCGACTTCTACCTGACCGACGCCATCGGCCGGGTCTGGCAGTGCGGCACCTTCCAGGTCGACCCCAATCTGCCCGAGCGGCTGGGCGCGAGCTATATCGCCGCCGACGGCGCCAAGCACCGGCCCTACATGCTGCACCGCGCCTGCCTGGGCTCCTTCGAGCGCTTCATCGGCATCCTGATCGAGGAACACGCCGGCAAGCTGCCCTTCTGGCTGGCCCCGCGCCAGGTGGTCGTGGCCTCGATCACCTCGGAGGCCGACGACTACTGCCAGGAGGTCGCCGCGGCGCTTTCGGCCGCCGGCGTCCGCGCCGAGACCGACCTGCGCAACGAGAAGATCAACTACAAGGTCCGCGAGCATTCGGTCGGCAAGGTGCCGGTGATCCTGGCCATCGGCCACCGCGAGGTCGAGGAGCGCACCGTCACCCTGCGGCGCCTCGGCGAGAAGAAGACCGAGGTAATGGCGCTCGACGAGGTGATCGCGGCGCTCGGCGCGGAGGCGACGCCCCCGGACATGGGGTGATCTTGCGCGCGGCCCGGCCTTCGGGTCGGGCCGGGCTTGTCTGACGGGGGTTTTGGACCCATTGCGCCGAGGCGCGGGCTGCGGCGTTGTAAGGGCGCGGCGCGGTTGGTTCGGCTGCTGCGCCCGGGGCGCGCGCGGGGCGCGTTGGGCGGCGGAGCCGGCGAGGGCTCTGCCCTCGCGCTCCCGAGGTATTTTCGCCAAGCTGAAGGGGCTTTCGGGGGGCGCGGGCTTTGGTGCCGCTCTCCGGGCCCGGCGGCGGGATTGTAACAATTCGCGCGGGGCGCGTGATCGGGCGGGCGGGCGCGGGTCCGGGGTTGCAACATTCCAGCGTGGGAAGCGCGAAATGTTACAAGGGGCGCGCTGCGGCGCGCCTTGTGCGGCAGGCATATTATTCAACCAGGACAGGTGGTTACGAGGCATTTCGCGGCGCGGGCGCGGCTGACGCGCGATAAGAGCGGCGTGATTGACACCCCTGTGAGTGGCGCGACAGCCCGTCGCAGGCGAGGCTGAAGAGGACCCGCACGGTACGTCCGGCGGGCCTTTGACCTGTTCGATTGAAGGGAGGACGCGATGTCCACGACCATGAAGACCGCCGCCATCGTCGGCGCCGTCGCCGCAAGTTTCGCCGCCACCGGCGTCTCCGCCCAGTCCCAGGAGAAGTGCTACGGCATCTCGCTGGCGGGCGAGAACGACTGCGCCGCGGGCCCCGGCACCACCTGCGCGGGCACCTCGACCGTCGACTACCAGGGCAACGCCTGGACCCTCGTCGCCGAGGGCACATGCGCCGAGATCGACCTGCCGGAGATGGCCGACGGCACCGCGCGCGAGGGCTCGCTCGAGCCGCTCGACCGCGACCTGCCGGCCTAAGGCATCGGCAGCGGCGCGGGGGGCCGCGCGCGGGCGCCAAGGCACCGCCCGCGCGCGCTTGCCCCCCGCGCCACCGCTTAGGGGGAGGGCAGCGCAGATGTTCGATCTGACCCGCGAGGGCCTGCCGAACAGGCCCGGCGTCGGCTTCAAGGCGCGCCATTTCGAGGCGCTCATGGCCGACCCCGGCCCGGTCGGTTGGCTCGAGATCCACGCCGAGAACTACATGGGCGCGGGCGGCCGCCCGCAGGCCCAGCTTGCCGCCCTGGCCGAGCGCTTCCCGATCTCGGTGCATGGCGTCGGCCTGTCGATCGGCGGGGCCGAGCCGCTCGACGCCGATCACCTGGCGCGCCTGAAGGCGCTGGTCGACCGGATCGCGCCCGCGCGCTTTTCCGAGCACCTGGCCTGGTCGACCCATGACACCAGCTATCTCAACGACCTCCTGCCCCTGCCCTATACCGAGGAAACGCTGGCGCGGGTGGCGGGGCATGTCTCCGAGGTGCAGGAGCGGCTCGACCGGCAGATGCTGCTGGAGAACCCCTCGTCCTACCTGGCCTTTACCGAGTCCGAGATGACCGAGACCGAGTTCCTCTCGGAACTGGTGGTGCGCACCGGCTGCGGGCTCCTGCTCGATGTGAACAACGTCTTCGTCTCGGCCACCAACCTCGGCTATGCGCCCGAGAGCTACATCGAGGCCTTCCCGCTGGCCGCCGTGGGCGAGATCCACCTGGGCGGCCACGACAGTGACGAGGACGACCGCGGCGCGCCGCTTCTGATCGACAGCCATGGCCGCGCGGTGGCCGACCCGGTCTGGGCGCTGCTCGCCATGGTGCTGCGGCGCACCGGGCCGCTGCCGCTCCTGGTGGAATGGGACACCGATGTGCCGGACTGGCCGGTGCTCGCCGCCGAAGCCGAACGCGCGGGCCGGGCGCTCGACCGGCTCGGGGCGGGGCAATGAGCGCAGAGGACGCCTTTCGCGCCGCGCTTCTCGATCCCGCGGCGCCGGTGCCCGAGGGGCTGACCGATGGCGCGGGCCGCCCGGCCGGGCGGCGCTACGCGGTCTATCGCAACAATATCGCCGCCTCGCTGACCGAGGCGCTGGAGACCGGCTTTCCCGCCATCACCCGGCTGATCGGGGCGCAGGCCATGCGCGGGCTCGCGGGCAGTTTCCTGCGCGCGCATCCGCCCCGCACGCCGCTGATCGCCACCTATGGCCGCGACCTGCCCGACTTCATCGCGGGCCTGCCGGCGCTGTCGCATTTGCCCTATCTGCCCGATGTGGCGCGGATCGACCTGATGATGCGCCAGAGCTACCACGCCGGGGACCACGCGCCCCTCGCGCCCGAGGCGCTGGCCGCGCTGGATGAAGAGGCGCTGGAGGCGCAGGTGCTGGAACTGGCGCCCTCGGTGCGGCTTCTGTCCTCGCGCTGGCCGGTCCTGCAGGTCTGGCGCTACACCATGGGCCGCACCTCCGAGAAACCCAAGGGCGGGGCCGAGACGCTGGCGATCCTGCGCGCCGAGTTCGACCCCGAACCGGTGGCCCTGCCGCCCGGCGCCTATGCCTTCCTGACCGCCTGCGGCAGCGGCGCGCCCCTGGGCCGCGCCATCGCGGCGGCGGGCCCGGGCTTCGACCTCGGCGCCACGCTGTCGCTACTTTTCACTCATCGCGCGCTGGTGCGCGCCCCGAAAGGACCTGACCCATGCTGAACCGGCTTCTCTTCACGCCCGCCGACCGGACCGACATGGTCCTGCCGCTGCTCGCGCGGTTCGTCTTCGCCGCGACGCTTCTGGTCTATTTCTGGAACGCCGGGCTCACCAAGCTTGAGGGCGGGCCCTTCAGCCTGTCGATGGGGGCCTATGCGCAGATCTTCCCCAAGGCCTTCGCGGCGGTGGGATATGACGCGAGCCAGCTCGGGGTCTTCCACTACCTGGTGGCGCTGGCGGGCACCTATGCGGAGTTCATCCTGCCCGCACTGATCGTGCTGGGGCTCTTGGCGCGGCTCGCGGCGCTGGGGATGATCGGCTTCCTGGTGATCCAGAGCCTGACCGATCTCTACGGCCACGGCGGCATCGAACACGCCGAGACGCTGGGCGCCTGGTTCGACCGCTTCCCCGACGGGGTGATCCTGGACCAGCGCGCCTTCTGGACGTTCACCCTGGTGCTGATCGTGGTGAAAGGCGCGGGCGCGCTCTCGCTCGATCGCCTGCTCGAGGCGCGGCTCGCGGCCCCGGAGCGCGGGGCCGCGCGGATCTGAGGCTCAGGCGCCCAGCGCCTCGCGGGTGGTGGCGTCGAAGCCCAGGTGCATCTCCTCGCCCTTCACGATGAGCGGACGCTTCATCAGCGTCGGATGCGCGGCGATGAGCCAGACCGGCTGCTTCTTGCGCTCTTCCTCGGAAAGCTCGCGCCAGGTGGTCGAGCGGGTGTTCAGGAGCCGATCCCCGAAGCGGTCGAGCGCGGCGGTCAGAACATCGCTCGGAAGCCCGTCCTCGCGCACGTCGACGAACTCCGCGTCGGGCAGCGCCTTCTGGGCCTTTTTGCAGCTATCGCAGGTCTTGATACCGTAGATTTTCATGATGGCTTGCCTCGCGTCGTGGTCTTGCGTGGTGGTCAGGCGGGAAACCGCGCCGCCCCGCGCGAGGTTCCACGGCTCCCCCCGCGTCAGGCGGCCTGCAGCTTCTCGGCCTCCTGCCGGGCCAGCGAGATCAGCTCCTGCACGAAGCCCTTGTCCTGGTCGGCGGTGCGCGTGGCGGCATAGAGCCTGCGGGTCACGCCCTCGGCGGTGAGCGGGCGGGTGACATAGTCGGAGTTGTATTTCACCTCGCGCACCACCCAGTCGGGCAGCACCGAGATGCCCCGGTTCGAGGCCACGAGCAGCAGGATCACCGCCGTCAGCTCGACCTGGCGCACCGAGGCGGGCTCGACCTTGGCGGGCGTCAGGAGCTGCGAGAAGATGTCGAGCCGCGAGCGCTCCACCGGGTAGGTGATCAGCGTCTGGCCGCGGAAATCCTCGGCCTCGACATAGGGCTTCTGCGCAAGCGGATGCGCCGAGGCGGCGACAAAGACCGGGTTGTAGTCGAAAAGCTCGGTGAAGGTGACGCCGGGCAGGTCCTCGGGGTCCGAGGAGACCACCAGGTCGACCTCTTCCTTCATCAGCGCGGGCAGCGCGTCGAAGGCCAGGCCGGGGCGGATGTCGACATCCACGTCGGGCCAGGACTTGCGGAAGGCCTCAAGCACCGGGAAGAGCCATTCGAAACAGGCGTGGCACTCGATGGCGATATGCATCCGCCCGGTCACGCCCTTGCGCAGCCCCTCGAACTCGGCGGTCAGCGCCTCGACCTGGGGCAGCACCTGTTCGGCCAGCCGCAACAGCCGCAGCCCCGCGGGCGACAGCCGCATCGGCTTCGAACGGCGCACGAAGAGCTCGACCCCGGCCTGGTCCTCGAGCCCCTTGATCTGGTGCGAGAGCGCGCTTTGTGTGATATTCAACTGGTCTGCCGCCCGCGCCAGACCTCCCGCTTCGTGGATCGCCTTGATGGTCCTGAGATGACGGAACTCGATATGCATTCCTAAGCCGGGCTCATGTTGTTCTTGAGATTTATGAGTTTGTCTCACAATCGCCGGCATGCGACAAGCGAGTCTCAATCAGAAGGAATTGCCCCGATGACCCGTCCCGAGATCTCGTTCGAGTTCTTCCCGCCGAAAAACCTCGAGGCCAGCTTCCGGCTCTGGGACACGGTGCAGACGCTGGCACCGCTGGGGCCGCGCTTCGTCTCGGTGACCTATGGCGCCGGGGGCACCACGCGCGAGCTGACCCGCGAGGCGGTCTCGGCGATCCACAAGCATTCCGGCCTGCGCACCGCGGCGCATCTGACCTGCGTGAACGCCACCCGCGAGGAAACCCTGGCCATCGCCAAGGGCTTCGAGGAGGCCGGCGTGACCGACATCGTGGCGCTGCGCGGCGACCCGCCCAAGGGCGAGGCGCGCTTCACCCCGACCGACGGCGGCTTCCGCGACAGCTGCGAGCTGATCACCGCGCTGAAGGAGGCCGGCGATTTCACCGTGCGCGTCGGCGCCTATCCCGACAAGCACCCCGAGGCCCCGACCGAGACGGCGGACGTGGACTACCTCAAGCGCAAGTTCGACGCCGGCGCCGACGAGGCGATCACTCAGTTCTTCTTCGAGGCCGAGACCTTCTTCCGCTTCCGCGACGCCTGCGACAAGGCGGGCATCGACAAGCCGATCGTGCCGGGCATCTTCCCGATCGAGAACTGGAAGGGCGCGCGCCGCTTCGCCGAGGCCTGCGGCACCAAGATCCCGCAGTGGGTCATCGACGCCTTCGAGACCGCGACCCGCGACGGGCGGCAGGACCTGCTGGCCACCGCGCTCTGCACCGAGCTCTGCACCGACCTGATCGAGGGCGGCGTCGACAAGCTGCACTTCTACACGCTGAACCGCCCCGAGCTGACCCGCGACGTCTGCTTCGCGCTCGGCGTCACCCCCGAGGCGCGGCTCGAGAACGTGGCCTGACCCCGCGCGCCTTTGTGCGCATACAATTCCCTGCTTGAACTCCACCGCCGCGCGCGCCTTTTTCAAAGGAGCGCGCGGTTTTCACTTGGTGCGGGAGGTTCCTCATGCGGATAGCGATCAACGGCTTCGGACGGATCGGGCGGACGATCCTGCGCCAGATCCTGAGCGACCCGGCGCATGCCGACATCGAGGTGGTGCTGCTGAACGACATCGCCCCGCGCGCGGACTGCGCCTATCTGTTCCAATACGACAGCGTCTACGGCCCCTACCCCGCCCCGGTGCGCGCCACCGGCGACGCGCTCGAGGTGGGCGGGCGCAGCATTGCCTTCTCCAGCGAGGCGGCGCCCGCGCGGCTGGCGCTCGACAAGGTCGACGTGCTGCTGGACTGCACCGGCATGGAGGGCACCCGCGCCGCCGCCGAGGCGGGCCGCGCGGCGGGCGCGCGCGACGTGCTGATCTCCGGCCCCTGCCTCGAGGCCGAATGCACCGTGGTCCTGGGGGCCAACGACGCGACGCTGGGCGATGCGCGCATCGTGTCGAACGCCTCCTGCACGACCAACGCGCTGGCGCCGCTTCTGAAGGCGCTCGACGACGCGCATGGGGTGGTCAGCGGGCATATGACGACGGTGCATTGCTACACCGGCAGCCAGCCCAGCGTCGACAAGCCGCGCGGGCCGTTTGAGCGCTCGCGGGCAGCGGCGGTCTCCATGGTGCCGACCACAACCTCGGCGGCCAAGCTGATCGACCACGTGCTGCCGGGGCTCGCCGGGCGGGTCACCGGCGCGGCGGTGCGGGTGCCCTCGCTCTCGGTCTCGGCAGTGGACCTTGTGGTGCAGCTCGACCGGCCCTTCGGCGGCGACGCCGCGGACGCGGTCCGGGCCTTGGCCGAGGCGAGCCCGGTGCTGGGCGTCTCCGAAGACCCCTGCGTCTCGGTCGACATGCGCGCCAGGCCGGAAAGCCTGGTGCTGGTCCCGCGCGAGGCCATGGCCGTCGGCGAGCGGCAGCTCCGGGTCTTCGGCTGGTATGACAACGAATGGGGCTTCTCGGCGCGGATGCTCGACATGGCCCGGCGCATGGCCGCGCGGCACGAGGGCGCCTAGCCCGGCGGCCGCGCCCCGCCCCTAGCGCTCCGCGCGCCGGGGCCCTGGCGCTGGCCCGCCTCGCGCAGGCGCTTGCGGTGATGCCGCGCGGCGCGCTTGAAGCCTGTGGCCAGCGGCTGGGTCAGCGCCGATTGCCCGGCGGCATGGGCGCCCACTTCCGACAGCCGCGCCGCGGTCTCCGCCTCCGCCCCCGAGGCCCCGCGCCCGGCGCGCTGCGCCGCGCTTTCGAGGAACCGCAGCCGCGCCGCCGCCTGCACCACCAAATGCAGCGCCAGGTGATCGAGGAAATCCGCGTCCTCCCAAGCCACCAGCCCCGCCACCATGGCAAAGAGCCGGTCCGGCGGCAGCCGCCAGGCGGGATCGCTCAGCAGGCTCGCGTAATCCGCCGCCGCCTGCCCGATCACCGCGGTCTCGAAGTCGAACCAGCGCAACCGCCCGTCGGGGCCGAGCGTGGCGCTCACCGGGCGGCAGTCGCCCTTGACCAGCGCGTGGCCCGGTTCGGCCAGGACCGCGGTCGCCGCCTCCATGTCGAAGCGCCCGGTGCCGCCGTGGGCGGCCAGCACCTCGACCGCGCGCAGCCGGCGGGCGGCAAGCTCGGGCCCGGTCTCGGGCGGCGGCAGGATCTCGTCGAGCGCGATCTCGCCCGCGGCGGCATGCAGCTCGGAGAGCGCCCGCACCGCCTCTTCGGCCAGGAGCGCCTCGCGCCCCGGGGGCACGCTGCCGATGATCCCGTCGAGCCGGTCGGGGCCGAGGTCGCTCTGGAACAGCACCCCGTCGGTCACCCCCAGCGAGCGCGGCGCGCGGTCGGTGACTTCGGAGAGCGCTTCCAGAAGGCGCGATTCGATGTCGGCGTGTTCGCCCGCGGGCCGCGCGGTGGCGATCACCCGGCGGTCGTCGAAGATCAGCAGGAGCCGGCTCGGCAGCGGGCCGGGCGGGGCCTCGACCTCGCGCACGGGGGTGCCGAAATGCCGTTCCGCCGCGCTCAGGATGCGCAGCATCCGGGCGTCGTCGTCGTTCTGCGGGTCGCCGATGAAGCTCACGTCTTTCAAGCTCTGACCTTTCGGCGGCGCGTGGTGGCCGCCCGCCTCGGGCTTAGGTCACAGGCATGGCGGAAAGCGCGCGGCTTCGTGTCGATTTCTGGGCGGGACCGTGGCGCGGGCGCGGCGGGCGGTGTTTCGCCCTTAACGCAGCCCGTCCAGCACCCAGCCCGCGAAGTCGCCCATGAGCTGGTCCGAAGCCGCGTCGAAGGCCGCCACGATGTCGCCGTTCGACAGCGAGGCCGAGACCGCGCCCGCCGTGAAGGTGCGGCTCGCCAGGATCGCCACGTCGCGCTCGCGCACGAGCTGCACCGAGACCCTCAGCGTGACCTCGGCCGCATCGCCCAGGTCGCGGGCCTGGAAGTCGATCACGTCGCTGACCACCGCCACGTCGCCCGAAAGCCCCAGCGGCTCGCGCCCGACATAGGCGAAGCCGCCCGTCGCCTGCAGGCTGCGCACCATGAGCGACTGCACCATGACCGGCACCTCCTCGCCCCAGCGCGCGCCGGGCAGGTATTGCGCCTCGAGCTCGGAGGGACGGATCATGATCCGGTCGGTCAGCAGCGCGCCGGTGGTGCTGGGCTCCTCGACGATCACGTCGAGCCGCCGCGCCTGCGCCGCCTCGGGCAGCCCCGAAGGCGCGCGCAGCTCGAAGACCGCCAGCTCCTGCGTGGCATCCGACAGGGCCGAGAGCGCCGAACAGGCCGACAGGAGGAGCGGCGCGGCGAGGGGGAGCAGGCGGAAAGACGGCATGGGCGCACCTATCGGCGGAATTCGGGCGTGTCGCGGTCCAGCAGGAGCCGCGCCGGATCGCGGCTGAGCTGGCGCGTCAGCGTGTCGAGGTTGCGGATCAGCTTGCGGGTCTCGGAGGCCAGCGCCGAGAACTGCGGCAGCCCTTCGCTGGCGAAGGCGGCGACCGGCGTGCCGGTGCGGCGCACCAGGGCCTGCACCTCGCGGAAGGTCTCCTCGGCCACGGCGGCGGCGTCGCGCAGGTCCTGGCTGAGCGCGGGGATGTCCTCGGAGACCTCGGCGATGGCCGCGTCGAAGCTGGCGATGGCGCCGCGCAGGTCCTCGGTGATCGCCGCGACCTCGGTGTTGATCACCCGGTCGGCACCGCTGAAGGCGCGTTCGGCGGCGCTGAGCGTGCGGTTGCCGGTGACCAGCGCCTCGTTGACCGCATCGAGCGTGCCGTTGGCCTTGGCGAAGGTCTCGGTGGCGGTGACGATGGCGGTCTGCGCCTCGTCGGTCAGCCCGGCCACGTTCTCCGAGGTGCGGGTCACATCGGCGCCGACCTCCTCGATCACCCGGCGGGCAGTGGCGGTGGCGCCGCGCACGTCCTCGATGACCACGGGCAGGTCGTCCTGCGCCACGCCCGAGACGATCTCGATCACCTCGGCGGTGTCGGCGACCACGGCGCGCATCTCGTCGATCAGCCATTGGCCGTCGGTCTCGAACAGCAGGTCGAGGTCCTCGGAGGTCTCGTAGATCGACTCCGAGGCCACCTCGAGGCTGTCGATCAGGGTGCGGGTCTCCTCGATCAGCGGGGCGGCCTCTTCGAAGCGCTGCTGCGCGACGGAGCCCGCCGCGTCGATGGTCGCCAGCGTGTTCGAGGCCTCGCCGGTCAGCGCCAGAAGCTCGCGGCGGAGGTCCGCGATGCCGCCCTGCAGCTCGATGGTCAGCGCCGGCAGGTCGTTCGAGAGATAGCCCCGGGCGCTGTCGATGGTCCGCGTCGTGGCCTCGAGCGTGCCCTGCCCCCGCTCGAGCAGCTCCTGCCCGTCGCGGGCCAGCGCATCGACGGTCAGAAGCGTCGTGTCGGCGGTGGCCAGCACCGTGGAGAGGTCGTCCGAGAGGGTCTCGAGCGTGGTGTTGAAACGGTCGATCTGCTCGGAGAAATCCGACACTTCCTCGGTCACGCTGGAGAAGCTTTCCAGCACCTCGGAGAAACTGTCCGAGGCATCGGCGACATTGCCGAGGATGCGGTCGATGCGCTCGCGGTTCTGATTGCTCATCATCGCGTTGAGGTCCTGCACGACCTCCAGCGCCTCGGAGAGCAGCTCGGGCGCATCCTCGGAGAGCGACTGCAGAACCGAGGTGCCCGCCGGGATCTCGGGGATCGCGGTCTCGGCGACGGCGGAGAGCCGCGGCGCCTCGGGCGTGCCGGGGCTGATGCCCACGTAGGAGACCCCGGTGACCCCCTGCGCCTCGACCGTGGCCTCGCTGTCGGTGCGCACCGGCGTCTCGGCGCCGACCTCGAGCCGGACCCGGACCGTGCCGTCGCCCTCGGGCGAGAGCCCGATGTCGACCACCCGGCCCACCGGCAGCCCCGCGAAGCGCACGTCGGCGGCGTTCGACAGGCCCGAGACCGAGGTGAAATCCACGTCGTAATAGGCGTATTGCTCGTCAAGCTCGACGCCCGCGAACCACAAAACGAAGCCCAGAAGCCCCAGGAAACCCAGGAGCGTGAAGGCCCCGATCAGGATGAAATTCGCGCGCGTCTCCATGGCCTTGCCCTAGCCTTCGTGCCGCGCCGCGCGGGCGCGCGGGCCGTGGAAGTAATCATGCACCCAAGGATGATCCACGCGGGCCATCTCCTCTATCGTGCCGGTGACAAGAACGCGCCTTTCGGCCAAGACGGCGACACGGTCGCAGACCGCGTAAAGCGTGTCGAGATCATGTGTGACCAGGAACACCGTTAGCCCCAGCGCCCGGCTAAGTCCATGGATCAGCTGGTCGAACTGGGCCGCGCCGATCGGGTCGAGCCCCGCCGTCGGCTCGTCGAGAAAGACGATCTCGGGGTCGAGCGCCAGGGCCCGGGCAAGGCCCGCGCGCTTGCGCATGCCCCCCGAGAGCTCGGAGGGATACTTGTCGCCCGCCGAGGCCGGCAGGCCCACCATCTCGACCTTGAGCTGCGCCAGCGCACGCCGCGTCGCGGGCGCGAGGTCGGGCACGTGGCCGAGCGGCACCTCGACGTTCTCGCGCACCGTCAGCGAGGAGAAGAGCGCCCCGTCCTGGAACATCACGCCCCAGCGGTCCTCGACCGCGGCGCGGGCGGCGGGATCGCCCGAGGTCAGGTCGCGGCCCAGGACCTCGATCCGCCCGGCGTTGGGCGGCTTCAGCCCGACGATGGTCTTCAGCAGCACCGACTTGCCGGTGCCCGAGCCGCCGACGACGCCCAGGATCTCGCCGCGCGAGACCTCGAGGTCGAGCCCCTCGTGCACCACCTGCGTGCCGAAGCGGTTGTCGATGCCTCTGAGGCGGATGACCGGATCTGCCGCCATGCTCAGACCCCCAGCTCGGCGAAGAAGATCGAGAAGATCGCATCGGCCACGATCACCGCGAAGATCGCCTGGACCACCGCCTTGGAGGTCTGCCGGCCGAGGCTCTCGGCGTTGGAGCCGACGCGCATTCCCGCGTTGCAGCCCACGACCCCGATGATCACCGCGAAGACCGGCGCCTTCGACAGGCCGATCAGCACATTGGCGATGTCGGTGCCCTCGGAGAGCCGGGTGAGGAACATCGCCGGCGAGATGTCGAGCACAAGAAGCGACATGATCCCGCCACCCAGAAGCCCCATGACATTGGCCACCAGCCCCAGGATTGGCAGCATCAGGATCAGCGCCAGGATGCGCGGCACGAAAAGCGCCATGGCCGGGTCGATGCCAAGCGTACGCATGGCGTCGATCTCCTCGCGCATCTTCATCGAGCCGATCGCCGCGGTGAAGGCCGAGGCGGTGCGGCCCGCCACGATGATCGAGGTCAGCAGGATGCCCAACTCGCGCAGGATCGAGATCGAGATCAGGTCGACCACGAAGACCTCGGCGCCGAACTGGCGCAGTTGCGTCGCGCCCTGGAAGGCCAGCACCACGCCGATCAGGAAGGACAGGAGGCTGACGATCGGCACCGCGCGCAGGCCCACGTCCTCGCAGTGCGAGACCAGCGCGGTCAGGCGGAACTCGCCGGGATGGCGGAGCGCGCGGCCAAGCCGGGCGAGGAAGAGCCCGAAGACGCCGAGGAAGACGCCCGCGCCCTGGCCCGCGCGGTAGACGCCTTCGCCGAGATCGGCGAGCCGATCGAGCGGCCCGCGCCGAGGCGCAGGCGCGGCGGGCTCGGCGGGGGCCGCGAGCCCCGAGACCCGGGCGATCAGCGCCTCGAAATCCGCGGGCGCAGCGGCGATGCGGAAGCTCTGCCCCGCCGCCTCGATACGCTGGCGCAGCCGGGCGATCAGCCAGGCCCCCGCCGTGTCGAAGCGCGTCAGCCCGGACAGATCGGCGGCGATGTCGCGGTCGGCGGGCAGCGCGGCCAGCCGGTCCTCGGCCTCGGTGACCTCGAAGACGGTCAGCCGCCCGGCGATCTCGAGCGCGCGGGTCTCGCCGGTCTCGGCGCTGGTGATGCGCAGCGGCGCGGCGCTTTCTTCGGGCTCAGACATGATCGCTCATCCCCGCCAGAACCGCGGCGTGAAGAGCACCAGCACCGCCATCAGCTCGAGCCGCCCCATCAGCATCGCGAAGCAGAGCACCCATTTCGCCGTGTCGTTCAGCGGCGCGAAACTGCCCGCGGGCCCGATCGTCGGCCCGAGCCCCGGCCCGATGTTGGCCAGCGCCGTCGCCGCCCCGGAGACCGAGGTGATGAAATCGAGCCCGGTCATGCTGAGCGCCAGCGCCAAGACCCCCAGGGTCACGATGAAGAACATGAAGAAGGTCACCACCGAGGAGAGCACGTCCTCGCCGATGGGCCGCCCCTCGAAGCGCGGCGTGAAGATCCCGTGCGGGGCGCGGATGCGGCGCATCTGGCTGCGCACCGAGGCCATCATCAGCTGCCAGCGGAAGACCTTGATCGAACAGGCGGTGGAGCCCGCGCAGCCGCCGATCAGCCCGATGAAGAAGAACATCGCCACCAGGAAGGCGCCCCATTGCATGTAATCCGCCGAAGCATAGCCGGTGCCGGTCATGATCGAGACGATATTGAACAGCGCCTGGCGCAGCGCGCGTTCGGGCGGATGCTGCGAGCCCATGACCAGGATCGCCGCCGCCAGCGCCACCAGCAGTGCAATGATCGTCAGGAAGGCACGGATCTGGCTGTCGCGCAGGATCGCCGCCTCCTGGCCGTTCATAAGCTGCACGTAGCGCACGAAAGGCAGCGCCGCGAGCACCATGAAGATCGTCGACACGTATTCCGCCGAGCCCGAGAAGGTGCTGAAGGAGGCGTCGTAGTTGGAAAAGCCCCCGGTCGAGACGGTGCTGAGCGCATGCACCGTGGCGTCGAAGACCGACATGCCGGTGGCGATGTAGCTCAGCGCGCAGATCAGCGTGATGGTGATGTAGATCGACGAGATCGAGGACGAGATCTCCGCCGCGCGCGGCAGCACCTTGCCCATGGTGTCGAAGGCCTCGGAGCGGAAGATCTGCATGCCGCCGACGCGCAGCTCGGGCAGGAAGACCATGGCGACCACGATGATGCCGATGCCACCCAGCCACTGCAGGAGCCCGCGCCACAGCAGGATGCCCTTGGGCAGCTCGTCGAGCCCGGTGAAGACGGTCGATCCGGTGGTGGTCAGCCCCGACATGGCCTCGAAGAAGGCGTCGACAAAGCGCGCCTCGGTGGCGCCCAGCACGAAGGGAATGGCGCCGAAGACCGGCAGCACCACCCAGACGCCGGTGGTCAGCAGGAAGATCTGCTGCAGCGACAGCCGGTCCTTTACCGCGTTCTGCGAAGCCAGCGAGATGAACCCGCCCGAAAGCGTGGTGATGATGGCGCTTTCGGCAAAGACCGGCCAGGCCCCGCGCCCCTCTGCGATGTCGACCAGCATCGGCACGAGCATCGTGAGGCCGAGGCAGGTCACGAGAAGGCCGATCACATAGGCCACGGGACGCAGGTCGAACATGACGGCGAGCGTTGGCGTGCCCCGGAAGCCAAGTCAAGCACGCGGGCGCGGGCGCAGGCGCGCGCGTGGCCTCAGGGCCAGAATTGGGGGCTGGAATTTAGGGCCGGAGGTGCCCTGCCCCGGGGTGGGCCCGGGGCAGGCGCGCGGTGGGCCTCAGCCGACGTGGAAGAGCGTCGAGAAGAGCCGCGGGTCGAGGCTGTCCTGGTCGAAGAGCGGCCCCTCGGTCAGCACCGAGACGGCGTCATGGCTGTGCAGGCTCTCCTGGTGGCTCGCCACCACCCGGAAATCGCCGATGCGCGGATCCTCCTGGAGCTGCTCGGCGAAAAGCCGGGCGGCGTCCTCCACGAAGATCGGGTTGGCGGCGTTCAGCTCCGCGAAGGCCTGTTCGTCCTCGCGCTTGACCATGACCTGGGTCTCGGTCGGCACCGCCGCGCGGCAAAGCTCGATCAGGTCCTCGAACCAGAGGCACTCCGCGCCGGTCATCTCGACCGAGACGCGCGCCACCGAGCGCTGCGAATGCGGCGTCGCCAGCACGCCGCGCTCGCGGCGGGCATGCTCGGACAGCTCCAGCGAGCAGGGGCAGGTCGAGGAATAGACGTAGTCGAGATGCATGATCTTGCGGCGCACCCCGTCGGTCTCGACCAGCTCCAGCGCGATGTCGTAATACTGGTAGCCCTCGAGCCCCGAGCGCAGGCTCTCCACCGTCACCGGGAAGCGCAGGCGCATGTTGATGCGCGCGTCGAAGCTTTCGAGGTCGGCCTTGTAGTCGTCGAGCGCCGCTTCCATCACCTCGAAGGAAAAGGTCTTCTCGGCGTGCCGGTAGAAGGAGCGGATGATCCGCGACATGTTGATGCCCTTCTTGTCGGCCTCGAGGCTGACCGATCCGGTCACGCTGGTCTCGAGCGTCAGGGGGCCGTTGTCGCGGGTGCGGAAGCTCACCGGCAGGCGGAAGTTGGAGATGCCGACGTGCTGGATCGCGCGGCGCGCGCCGCGGATCAGCGAGGAAGGGCCGTTCTGCAGGTCCGGCAGCCCGGCCTTGTAGTCGGCGTCCACGTCGAAGCCGTGGTCGTAGGTCCGCGCCAGGGCGGGATAGCTGTCGGGATCGGGCAGCAGCTTGGAGATCGCCGGGTCGAGCGCCTCGACCTCCGCCGAGCCTGCGGTCTCGGCCCAATGGCGCAGAAGCGCCAGGGCCTCCTCGGCGGCCTCGCGGCTGGGGGAGCGGTCGATTTCCGGCGTGTGAACGTTCATGAGGGGCACTCCGTCTCTGGGACGCGCTTTATCTAGGGCGGCATCGGGCAATGCCCGCATGTCCCCGTGTCTACGTATCACAAACTCGGCCGGATCAGCAGCGTTTCAAGGATTTAGCGCCCCTCAGCGCGCCCTTTCACATTGCCGAGAGCGCCGCCTCGATGTCGGAAATCAGGTCCGATGCGTCCTCCAGCCCCACCGAGAGGCGAATGAGCCCCTCGGAGATGCCCAGATGGGCCTTCATCTCGTCGGAAAGCCGCTGGTGGGTGGTTGTCGCCGGATGCGTCGCAATGGATTTCGCGTCGCCCAGATTGTTCGAGATCAGGATCACCTCGAGCGCGTTGAGGAATCGGAAAGCGGCCTCCTTGCCGCCGTCGATCTCGAAGGCGATCATCGTGCCGCCGGCGCCGATTTGCCGCAGCGCCAGCGCGTGCTGGGGGTGGCTCTCGGCGCCCGGGTAGATCACCCGCGAGAGCCGCGCGTGCCCTTCGAGCGCCGCGGCGATGCGCGCCGCGCTTTCGGTCTGGGCGCGGACCCTGAGGTCGAGCGTCTCGAGCCCCTTCAGAAGCACCCAGGCGGTGAAGGGGCTCATCGAGCCCCCGGTGTGCTTGAGGTAGGGCTCCACGGTCTTGCGGATGAACTCCCTGGTGCCGAGGATCACGCCGCCGAGCGTCCGCCCCTGCCCGTCCATGTGCTTGGTGGCGGAATAGATCACCACGTCGGCGCCCTGGGCGATGGCGTCGGAATAGACCGGGGTCGAGAAGACGTTGTCGACCACGACGCTGGCGCCCACGCCGCGCGCGATCTCGGCGACCGCGGCGATGTCGACGAGCTCCAGCGTCGGGTTGGACATCGATTCGAAGAAGACCGCGCGGGTGTCGGGCCGGACCGCGGCGCGCCACTGCTCGAGGTCTGCCCCGTCGACCAGCGTCACCTCCACGCCGAAGCGCGGCAGGATCTCCTCGACGATATAGAGGCAGGAGCCGAAGAGCGCCCGGGCCGAGACGATGTGATCCCCGGCCTTCAGCATCGCCATGAGCGCGCCGTTGACCGCGGCCATGCCCGAGGCGGTTGCGAAGGCGTCCTCGGCCCCTTCCAGAAGCGCCGCGCGCTCCTCGAACATGCGCACGGTGGGATTGCCGTAGCGGGCATAGATGAACTCGTCCTCGCCGGCCTGGAGGAAGCGCTGCTCGGCCGCCTCGGCGCTGGGATAGACAAAGCCCTGGGTGAGGTAGATCGCCTCGCTCAGCTCACCGTATTGCGAGCGGCGGGTCCCGCCATGCACGAGGTTGGTGCGGGTCTTGCGCGTCGTCATCGTCTTTCTCCGGTTCCCGCCGCGCCCGAAGGCGCGGGACATGAAAAAACCCCCGTCGCGGCCAAGCGAAAGGGGTTCCGGCGTGGAACGCTCTCGTCTGACCTCTTTAGCGGTGTGTTTAACGTGGCCCGCAATCCGGTGCACAAATCGCCACGCGCCGTCGCTAGCCCGAAGCGCCCCGCCGGTCAAGCCGCCTCAGGCGCGCCCCGGGGCGGCCCTCCGCCCGCCCGGCGCCGCGCCCAACGCCTCCGCGGCGCGCACCGCGCCCCACGCCGCGCCAAGCCCGCACACCCCCAACCGCAAACACCCACCACCAAAAAAATCCACCCCCTCACCCCGCACAGCCCAAGCCACTCCGGGCGCCCCGCCCCCGGCATGGCCGGGCCAAAAATACTCCCCAGAGCGCGAGACCGGAGGTCTCGCAGCGCCGGGACCGTCAGGGCCCGGCGCTCCCCCCCCTCTCAGTGATCGCGCCGCTTCGAGGGGCTCTCGCCCATGTAATCCGCCGTGGTCCGCACCGGGCGGCGCTCGCCCCCGGCGAAGGGGTTGTTGGTGCTGTGGAACTGCGCCTTCACCCGGCAGTCGTCGCACATCTGGATCATCCGCGCGGCGTCGGGATTGGCGAACATCGCGTGGTTCCCGGCGAGCTTCTCGGTGATCCGGTCGATGGTGGATTTCACCCCGAAGAGCGCGCCGCATTCGACGCAGGCGAAGGGCTCCTCCTCGTGCAGCACGCGCTGCGACAGCGCCGCCTCGCTCAGGTCCATGCGCGGCTCGAGCGCGATGGCGTCCTCGGGGCAGATGTTGGCGCAGAGGCCGCATTGCAGGCAGGCGTCCTCCTGGAACAGAAGCTGCGGCTTGTCGGGGTTGTCGCCGAGCGCCCCCGAGGGGCAGAGCGACACGCAGGAAAGGCAGAGCGTGCAGGCGTCCGGGTCGACCAGCACCGCGCCGTAGGGGCTGCCCTCGGGCAGGGCCATGACGCCGCCCTCGGGGTTCAGCGCGCGGGCGGCGACGCGGGCCACCTGGCGGCGGGTGCCGATCGGCAGGGCGGGCTCGGAAAGCGCCTCGGCCGCACCGCCGTAAAGCGCCTCGGGCAGGGCGTCGGGCTCGGCGGGCTCCAGGAGGCGCACCGCCTCCTGCCCGGTCAGGGCGTTGGCCAGCGCGGTCTCGCGGGTCGGGGTCTCGCGCTCGGTCCGGGGCGAGAGCAGCAGGTCCACGCGGGAGAAGCCCGCCGCCAGCGCGGCGACCATCTCGGCATGACCGAAGCCCGCCAGCGCCTCGGTCTCGAAGGGGATCACATCGGCGGGCAGCCCGCGGCCGAAGCGCGCGGCAAGCCCGATCATCTCGCGGCCGTGGTCCCCGTCATGCACCAGGAGCCGGGGCGCCCCGCCGCCGGCCTCGCGGTAGCTGCGCGCCAGGGTGTCGAGCCGCCGGAAGATCGCCGCGGGCGGCGGCGCGTCATAGGCGATGGCCCCCGAGGGGCAGAGCGCCGAACAGGCGCCGCAGCCCGCGCAGACCATCGGGTCAACGGTGACGTGATCGCCCGAGGGGCTGATCGCGCCGGTCGGGCAGATGTCGAGGCAGCGGGTGCAGCCGGTCTGGCTGGCGCGGGAATGGGCGCAGAGCGCGGGCTCGGTGCGCACGTAGAGCGGCTTCTCGAAGGTGCCGACCAGCCCCGCGGCCTCGGCCACCCGCATCCAGAGGTCCGCCGGGCGCCCGGGATCGGCGCGCAGGTAGCCCTCGCGCTTCTCGTGGGCGGGGAAAAGCGGCGTCGCGCCGCGCAGGTCGAGGATCACGTCGCAGGCCGAGCCCGCGCCGTCGCGGGGCTCGGAGAAGGCGAATGACCCGCGCCCGCCGGGCAGAAGCTCCTGGAAGCCGTCGATCCTGAGCTGGAAGCCCCCGAGCGCGCCCTGGGCCGAGCGCAGCCGCCCGCGCACCACGTCGAAGCGGCGGTCGGCGGGGGGATCGGTGGCATCCTCCTGCAGGACCGTGACCGCCAGCGTCTCGCAAAGCCGCGCGGCGACCTCGAAGACCAGCTCGCCCGTGCCCAGGAGCAGGCAGGTGCCCTCGGAGGTGACGTCGCGGGTGCGCGGCACCGGCATCTCCAGCAGCGCCTCGGCGGCAAGTGCCGCCTGTTTCGGCCCCGCCTCGGCGCTTTCCTCGGACCAACCCGCGCGGTCGCGCAGGTCGACGAAGGCCGGGGTCTCGACGCCCAGCTCCTCGGCCAGCATCTCGAAGAAGGCGGTCTCCTGGGCGCAGGCCACCAGCGTGTCGCCGCCCGCCAGCGCCTTGGCGGCGGCCTCGGTCTCGCCCTGGCAGAGCGCGTGGTGCACACGGCCGGTCTCGCAGCCGGTGGCCGCGCCGATGCGGGCGGCGTCGACGGGCTGCGAGCCCAGGCAATCGCAGAGCAGAAGACGTTTTGTCATGGATCCCCCTTCATTCCCGGCGGGCCGCGGGCCTGGCTGGGACCTGCGGCGAACCCCTTGTTCTTCGGGAATTTGTGATTTTGGATAGCGCCCGCTGCCGGGTTAGACAAGGTAGAGCCTCGCAGAGACGGACGGCCGGCACCAGAGGGAGAGCACAGGTGACAACCGCAAGTGATCTGGCGGACCGCAAGACGGTCAGCCGCCGCGTCGGCGTCCTGGTGGAGCGCCGCCCGGGGGTAACCCGCTGGCAACGCGAGGTCTGGCAGCCGAAGGCGCTCCTGGCCGATGCGCCCGATGCCGACTGGCGCGAGCTGCGCCGCGAGGGCGAACGGATCGACTACCACGCCGCGACCGTGCCGCTGACGCTTTATCGCGGCGAGGCCGAGGCCTACCGCGTGGCGCTCTCGGAAAAGGTGCCCGCGGGGTTCGTGATTCTCCGCCCCTCGGGGCAGGAGGAGTTTCCCTGGAAGGTGCATCTCGTGACCCTCTCGCCGCATGAGGCGGCGCTTTTCGAGCAATCGGGCGAGGAGCTCGTGGAGAAGCTCGCCCTGCCCGACGCGCTGATCGGCTGGGCCGGCCAGTGGATCGAGGCGCATTACCGCGAAGAAGCCTTCGTCAAGCGCAAGCGCCGCCGCGCGCCGGGCCCCGAGGACGGCGAAGAGCGGCTGGGCGATCCGCGCATCGCCAAGCCCACCGACATCTTCCGCGCCCCCACCGCGGGCCGCCACGGAGACCGGACATGAGCCGGGGCGACTTCTGGTCGCGGCGCAAGGCCCGCGTCGCCGAGGAGGCCCAGGACGCCGCCCGCAGCGCCGCCGAGGCCGAGGAGACCGCCCGCGCCGGCGCCCTGGCCGAGAAGAGCGACGCCGAGATCTGCGCCGAGCTGGGCCTGCCCGATCCCGACAGCCTGGAGCCCGGCGAGGGCATCGCCGCCTTCATGCGCCGGGAGATCCCCGAGCGGCTGCGCCGCCGGGCGCTGCGCAAGCTCTGGGGCTCGAACCCGGTCCTGGCCTGCGTCGACGGGCTGAACGACTACGACGACGATTACACCAACGCCGCGACCGACATGCCGGGGGTGAAGACCGCCTATGAGATCGGCCGGGGCATGCGCGCCCATGTCGAGACGCTGGCCGCCGAGGCGGAGGCCGAGGCGGGTGACGCGGCGCCCGAGGCGCTGGCGGCGGATGCGGGCGAGACGGCGGAGAGCGCCCCCGCTGTGTCCCCCGAGGGGCACGGGGATGAGACGCCCGGAGAGGACGCCGAAGACTCGGTCGAGCCCCCTGCCCTGGCCTCGGATCCTGCACGCGAAACGGAGCCTCAGACCGGGGCCGAGAGCGCGCCCGAGACACCTTCAACAGCTGGAACCCTGGCGGGTTCGGGAAAAAATGCAGGGTCCCGCGCAGATATGCAGGATCAGGCATGGGTGGAGAGCCCTTCTACGACCAAAGTCGCAATGGAGGCTCCCGCCCCGGAAGGAACACCATTGCATACAGATCCCGAGGCGTTTCATCGGCCCCGCCGGATGCGCTTCGATTTCGAGGAGAGGGAATGACCACCGCTGCTTCGGCGAGCCCCCATGTGGGCGAGGAGGACCGGCTTCGCGCCGATCTCTACAACTTTCTCGGCCTGCTCCTGGCAGGGCCGCCGGACGAGATGTTGCTGGCGCAGGTCGCCGGCCTCTCGGGCGATGACAGCGACCTGGGCCAGGCGATCACCCGGCTGGCCGATTGCGCCAAGAGCTCCTCGGTCCGCGACCTCGAACGCGAGTTCAACCGGCTCTTCATCGGCCTCGGCCGGGGCGAGCTTCTGCCCTATGCCTCGTATTACCTGACCGGGTTCCTGAACGAGAAGCCGCTCGCCACGCTGCGCCAGGACCTGCGCGCGCGCGGGCTGACGCGTTCGCCCAATGTCTTCGAACCCGAGGACAACATCGCCTCGCTGATGGAGGTCATGGGCGCGCTGATCGTCGGCCGCTTCGGCCAGCCGGCGCCGCTCGAGGATCAGAAGACCTTCTTCAATCGCCACGTCGGGCCCTGGGCCGGGCATTTCTTCGCGGACCTCGAGACCGCGAAATCGGCGATGCTTTACGCCGCGGTCGGCTCGGTCGGCCGCGCCTTCGTGGAGATCGAACGCGAGGGCTTCCGATTGACCTCGGAGTGATCCACCCCAGGTTGCCGCGGCACGCGCCGCGTCGGCCCTGAAAAATTGCAGGTTTCCCGTGGCTTGCGGGGAGGGCTGCCAAAAAGGTCGGACCGGCCTTCACCCGCGGTCCACGACAAGGAAGGGAGAGACCCAGAATGTCCGAGAGCAAGAAGGCGGATGCGAGCCGCCGCAACTTCCTGAAACTCGCCGGCACCGCGGCGCCCGCCGCCTTCGCCGCCGTCGCGACCTCCGGCACCGAGGCCGAGGCCGCCGCCTCCGACCAGGGATCGGAGAGCGGCCTGCGCGACACCGCGCATACCCGCGCCTATTTCGACAGCGCCCGGTTCTGACGGACGCCAGCTTCTACGCATAACCGGCCACAGGGTGTCACGTCCCCGAAAGCCGGATACAGGATCCCGCACCGGCCCTCCGGGCTGCCAGCGGGGACGCTAACGGAGGGAACCATGCTCAGGAAAAAGACAAGCGGGGTGGCGCGCCGCCCCCAGAGAACCGGGCTTCTGTCCGAGATCGGCGGGGCTTCCGTCGATCGCCGCGCCTTCCTGCGCGGCTCGGGCCTGGCCATCGGCGGTCTGGCCGCGATCAGCGCCACCGCGGGCTCGGTCACGCAGGCCTCGGCCCAGCAGGCCGTCAATGACGCCGTGCAGACGGTGAAATCGGTCTGCACCCACTGCTCGGTCGGCTGCACCGTCATCGCCGAGGTGCGCGACGGCGTCTGGACCGGCCAGGAGCCGGGCTGGGACAGCCCGTTCAACCTCGGCGCCCATTGCGCCAAGGGCGCCTCGGTGCGCGAACACACCCACGGCGAGCGCCGTCTCAAGTATCCCATGAAGAAGGTCGACGGCGAGTGGACCCGGATTTCCTGGGAGCAGGCGATCAACGAGATCGGCGACGAGATGCTGCGCATCCGCGAGGAAAGCGGCCCGGATTCGGTCTACTGGCTGGGCTCGGCCAAGCATAACAATGAACAGGCCTATCTCTTCCGCAAGTTCGCCGCCTACTGGGGCACCAACAACGTCGACCACCAGGCGCGGATCTGCCACTCCACCACGGTCGCGGGCGTTGCGAATACATGGGGCTACGGCGCCATGACCAACTCCTACAACGACATCCACAACAGCCAGGCGATCTTCGTGATCGGCGGCAACCCCGCCGAGGCGCATCCGGTCTCGCTGCTGCACCTTCTCAAGGCCAAGGAGCAGAACAACGCGCCGCTGATCGTCTGCGACCCGCGCTTCACGCGGACCGCGGCCCATGCGGACGAATACGTGCGCTTCCGGCCCGGCACCGACGTCGCTCTGGTCTGGGGCATCCTCTGGCACATCCTCGAGAACAAGTGGGAGGACGAGGAGTTCATCCGCACCCGGGTCTGGGGCATGGACCAGATCCGCGAGGAGGTCGCCAAGTACAACCCCGAGGAGGTCGAGCGCATCACCGGCACGCCGGGCTCGCAGCTCGAGCGGGTGGCCCGCACGCTGGCCAACAACCGTCCCGGCACCGTGATCTGGTGCATGGGCGGCACCCAGCACACCAACGGCAACAACAACACCCGCGCCTACTGCATCCTGCAGCTGGCCCTGGGCAACATGGGCAAGGCCGGCGGCGGCACCAACATCTTCCGCGGCCATGACAACGTGCAGGGCGCGACCGACCTCGGCGTGCTCGCCGACACGCTGCCCGGCTACTACGGCCTCTCCGCCGGCGCCTACGCCCACTGGGCGCGCGTCTGGGAAGAGGACCTGGACTGGCTCAAGAGCCGCTTCAGCCAGGAGACCGCCAGCGACAAGGGCAACGAAGACGTTCCGATGATGAACGTCACCGGCATCCCGGTCTCGCGCTGGATCGACGGTGTGCTCGAGGACGCCGAGAACCTGGCCCAGCCCAACAGCACCAAGGCCATGGTCTTCTGGGGCCACGCGCCGAACTCGCAGACCCGCCTGCCGGAAATGAAGACGGCGATGGAAAAGCTCGATCTCCTGGTGGTGGTCGATCCCTATCCGACCGTCTCGGCGGTGATGAACGACCGCACCGACGGGGTCTACCTGCTGCCCGCGGCCACGCAGTTCGAGACCTACGGCTCGGTCACCGCGTCCAACCGCTCGCTGCAGTGGCGCGAAAAGGTCGTCGACCCGATCTTCGAGTCGAAGCCCGACCACACGATCATGAAGCTCTTCGCCGACAAGTTCGGCTTCTCGGACCGGATCTTCCGGAACATCGAGGTGAATGGCGACGAGCCGCTGATCGAGGACATCACCCGCGAGTTCAACCGCGGCATGTGGACCATCGGCTACACCGGCCAGTCGCCGGAGCGGATGCGCACCCACATGCAGAACCAGCACACCTTCGACCGCACCACGCTCAAGGCGCTCGGCGGTCCGGCTGACGGCGACTACTACGGTCTGCCCTGGCCGAGCTGGGGCACGGCCGAGATGAACCATCCCGGCTCGCCGAACCTCTACGACATCTCCAAGCCCGTCTCCGATGGCGGCATGGGCTTCCGCGCCCGCTTCGGGGTGGAGCGCGACGGCGACAACCTCCTGGCCGAGGGTGTCGCGCCGGTCGGCTCGGAGATCCCCGACGGCTACCCCGAGTTCACCATGCAGATGCTCATCGACCTCGGCTGGGACGGCGATCTCACCGACGAGGAGCGCAGCGTGATCGAACGGGTCGCCGGCTACAGCGGCGAGCGCCCGCAGGCCCAGGCCGGCGGCGCCTCGGACGCCGAGACCGAGGTCGGAGAGCAAAGCCAGACCGGCCCGCTCAAGTCCGACTACGCCAAGGCCGTCGGCGGGGTGAACTGGAAGACCGACCTCTCGGGCGGCATCCAGCGCGTCGCGATCAAGCATGGCTGCGCGCCCTACGGCAACGCCAAGGCCCGCGCCGTGGTCTGGACCTTCCCGGACCCGGTGCCGATCCACCGCGAGCCGCTCTACACGCCGCGCTACGACCTGGTGGCGGATTACCCGACCTACGAGGACAAGAAGTTCTGGCGGGTGCCGACGCTCTACAAGTCGATCCAGGCGACGGATTTCTCGTCCGACTACCCGATCACCCTCACCTCCGGCCGCCTGGTCGAATACGAGGGCGGCGGCGACGAGACCCGCTCCAACCCCTGGCTCGCCGAGCTCCAGCAGGACATGTTCATCGAGGTCAACCCGCGCGACGCCAACAACCTGGGCGTCCGGGACGGGGCGATGGTCTGGGTGCATGGCCCCGAGGGCGGCAAGATCCGCGTCATGGCCATGGTGACCGAGCGCGTCGCGCCCGGCGTCGCCTTCATGCCCTTCCACTTCGGGGGCTTCTGGCAGGGCGAGGATCGCCGCGACCACTACCCCGAGGGCGCGGATCCCTACGTCCTCGGCGAAAGCTGCAACACTGCGCAGACCTATGGCTACGACTCGGTCACGCAGATGCAGGAAACCAAGGCAACCCTTTGCCGCATCGAAGCCGCGTAAGGAGGAGAGAGACTTATGGCACGCGCAAAATTCCTCTGTGACGCCGAACGCTGCATCGAATGCAACGCCTGCGTGACCGCCTGCAAGAACGAGCACGAGGTGCCCTGGGGCATCAACCGGCGCCGGGTGGTGACGATCCAGGACGGCAGCCCGGGCGAACGCTCGATCTCGGTGGCCTGCATGCATTGCTCCGATGCGCCCTGCATGGCGGTCTGCCCGGTGGATTGCTTCTACCAGACCGCCGACGGCGTGGTCCTGCACTCCAAGGACCTCTGCATCGGCTGCGGTTACTGCTTCTACGCCTGCCCCTTCGGCGCGCCGCAGTATCCGCAGGCCGGCAACTTCGGCAGCCGCGGCAAGATGGACAAATGCACCTTCTGCGCCGGCGGCCCCGAAGAGGACAACAGCCAGGCGGAGTTCCAGAAGTACGGCCGCAACCGGATCGCGGAAGGCAAGCTGCCGATCTGCGCCGAGATGTGCTCGACCAAGGCGCTCCTGGCCGGTGACGGGGACGTGGTCTCCGGCATCTACCGCGAGCGCGTCGTCGCCCGCGGCTTCGGCTCGGGCGCCTGGGGCTGGGGCACGGCCTACGACCAGAAGGGCCAGTAAGGCCCCGGGCCGACGGCCCGACACCTCCGGGGCCGGCCTGCCGAGGCCGGCCCTTTCCGTCCGGTCCCCGTCCCGTCGCGCAGCACCCCCCGGCAAGGGGGCGACCGGGCGGCGCGGGGCTCCGGGCGCCGCAGCTTCACCCGGACGCAGCCTCGTGACTGTTTTGACCGCATTTCCGATGTCCCGCGCCGCGCCGAGCCGCCCGCGCCGGATCCGACCTCTGGGAGGCAGACCCATGCACCTTCTCCGCTCGCTCCTGATCGTCCTCGCGGCCCTCATGGCGCTGCCCCAGATGGGCGCGGCCCAGGCGGTCGACCCCGAGGTGCAGCGCGCCGAACCCGACGCCGCGACCACCACGCTCGAGGACATCCTGCGCCGCCAGGAGGGTCTCTCCTCGGACGACACCGCCGCCCGCCGCGCCCTGACCGGCGTGCGCGAACCCACCGAGAGCGCCTCGGACGGGCCGCTCGGCACGCTCGGCGGCGCCTCTGACGCCGACCTCTGGCGCGCCTTCCGCTTTGACGAGGGCGAGATCACCACCCAGGCGCGGGGCCCGGCCTCCAATGTCATCATGCAGGGCGGCGGCCAGTGGTGGCTCGAGCTGCGCGAAGGCCCGGTGCTGCACTGGGGCGGCTACCTGCTACTCGGCACCATGGGGCTCCTGGCGCTCTTCTACCTCATCAAGGGCCGGATCCGCATCGAGGGCGAGAAGACCGGCCGCCGCATCCAGCGCTTCACCGGCATCGAGCGCTTCGGCCATTGGCTCATCGCCGGCTCCTTCGTGATCCTGGCGCTGACCGGGCTGATCACGCTGATGGGCCGCGAGTTCCTGATCCCGGTCTTCGGGCTCGAGCTTTTCTCGGACATCGCCATCGGCTCCAAGTGGCTGCACAACAACGTCTCCTGGGCCTTCATGCTGGGGCTGATCATGGTCTTCGTGATGTGGGTGGCGCATAACATCCCCGATCTCACCGACCTGAAGTGGATCGCCAAGGGCGGCGGGATCTTCACCAAGGGCCACCCGCCCGCGAAGAAGTTCAACGCCGGCCAGAAGATGATCTTCTGGGTGGTGGTGATCTTCGGGGTCTCGGTCTCGGCCTCGGGCGTGGCGCTGCTGTTTCCCTTCCAGATCACGCTTTTCGAGCCGACCTTCGCGCATCTCAATTCCTGGGGCGTGCCCAGCCTGATCGGCATGGAGAGCTTCCCCACCGATCTCGAACCGCAGGAAGAGATGCAGTTCGCCCAGCTCTGGCACGCCATCGTGGCCTTCGTGATGATGGCGGTGATCATCGCCCATATCTACATCGGCACGATCGGCATGGAGGGCGCCTTCGACGCCATGGGCCAGGGCGACGTCGAGGAGCAATGGGCGCGCGAGCACCATTCGCTCTGGGCCGAGAAGAAGCTCTCCGAGGGCGCGGGCCCGACTCGCGGGGCCTCCGGGGCCACCCCAGCAGAGTGACGGCCTTGCGCGCCCCGGCCCTCGCGCTGGCAGCGCTTGCCGCGCTTCAGGCGCCGCTCGGCCCCGCCCCGGCGGCGGCCGAGCTGCCCTATCTGCGGCTCGAGGGCCACGGCGGCCCGGTCATGGACGTCGCCGTCAGCCCCGAGGGCCGCGTCGCCACGGCGAGCTTCGACAACGCCGTGGGGCTCTGGGAGGGCGGCACGCCGCGCTGGCACGACGGCCATGCCGCCGCGGTCAACGCGGTGCTCTTCCTCTCCGAGAGCGAGGCCGTCTCGGCCGCCGACGACTTCGACCTGATCCGCTGGGACCTCGCGACCGGCGCGGCGACCCGGCTTTCCGGGCACCGGGGCAAGGTGGTGGCGCTGGCGGCCTCCGAGCGGCTGATCGCCTCGGCGGGCTGGGACGGGGTGATCGGGCTCTGGCCGCGCGATGGCGGGCCGGGGCGGTTCCTCTCGGGCCATGACGGGCCGGTCAACGACCTGGCCTTCGCCGAGGGCGGGGCGGTGCTTTACTCCGCCTCCGCCGACGGCAGCTTGCGGATCTGGGATCTGCCCGCGGGCACCGAGCGCGCCCGGCTGGTCGAACACGGCTTCGGGCTGAACGAACTGGTGATCGACGAGGCCGCGGGCTGGCTCGCCTATGGCGCGGTCGACGGGGTGACCCGGGTGGTCGACCTCGCGACCGGCGCGGCGCGGGCCGATCTGACGCTCGACCGCCGCCCGATCCTGGCGCTGGCCCGCACGCCCGACGGCGCCCGGCTCGCCATCGGCGACGGCGAGGGTTTCATCTCGGTCGTCGCCACCGACCGCTGGAGCATCGAGGGCGATTTCCGCGCCGCCACCCGGGGCCCGATCTGGGCCCTGGCCTTCGACCCTTCGGGCCGGGCGCTTTACGCCGCCGGGCTCGATTCCGCCGTGCACCGCTGGCCGGTCGAGAGCCTCTCGGACCAGCCGCAGATGCAGACCGGCGACATGGCCTTCCTCGGCGATCCCGAGGCGATGCCCAACGGCGAGCGGCAGTTCAAACGCAAGTGCTCGATCTGCCACACGCTGACCCCGGGCTCGGCGCGCCGCGCCGGCCCTTCGCTTTATGCGCTCTTCGGGCGCCCCGCCGGCAGCCTTTCGGACTACAGCTATTCCGAGGCGCTGACGGGCTCCGAGCTGGTCTGGGAGGCGGCGACGATCGACGCCCTCTTCGATCAGGGCCCGGCGCATTATATACCCGGAACCAAGATGCCGATGCAGCGGATCACCGGCGCGGGCGACAGGGCGGACCTGATCGCCTACCTGCGCCGCGAGACCGCACCCAAGAAGGAGCAGCCATGAAAGCCATGATCCTGGGCTTTGCCGCCGTGATCGCAATCGCCGTCGTCGCCTGGGCCGGGCTGACCGCCTGGGACTTCTCGGCCGCCGACCGCACCGCCTCGAACGGCGCCGTGCGCCTGGGCGAAGCCGGCCCGGAGAACGCCGGCAGCCCGACGGAGACGGAGGCGGCGGAGTAAGGGGGGCTTAGGTGGCGTGAGGCTGGCCGCTGGCGGGGCTCGGTGCGGCGCTTCTTTGGGGTCGTGTGGCGGGGGGGCTCGGTGGCGCGCGGCAATGAGGCCGTGCGGCATGGGGGTTCTTGGTGCTGCAAGGCTATGAGCCCGCGCGGTCCCGGGGGTCTTGGTGCCGCAAGCCTTTGAGACCGGGCGGCCCCGGTGCTTCTTGGTGCCGCGCGCCTTTAAGCCGGAGCGGCGATCAGGGCGTGTGGCGCCTGGGCCTATTGGAGCCGCGCGCCTTTGAACCCGCGCGGCCTCTCTCCCTCCTGATCCTCAGCGGCCTCCCCCTCTCCCAGCGTCGCGCCCCGCTCCACCCTGTCGCGCAACGCCCTGCCCCCCTCACAGCCCTCCCGCCAGAGGGCGCGCGCCGGACCGGGGGCCGGCGCTTCTGACCTCTGGGCTGCGCACTTTATGGCTGCAAGGTCATTGCTCGCTGTGAGCTAGGCACGCCACCCCAAGGAGCGCCGGCCCAAGGGGCCGGTCCGGCGCGCGCCCGGCACCTTCGGTGCTATTCGGGCGCAAGAAGGGCGTTGTCCCAGCGTTGTGCGCGGTGGTGAGTGTAGAGCCTGTCGAGTGGCAGGTGTGGGGTTTGTCAGGTGGCGGGCGTCGTGCGTGTCGGGTGGCCCGTGTGAGATGTGTCGGGTGGACGGCGTCGTGTGTGCCGGGTGGCAGGTGTGGTGTGTCTCGGGTGATAAGTGCGGTGCGTCTCTGATGGTGGGTTGAGGCGGTCTGATGCGCGGCGACATTGGGCCCGATGACCCATCGATAACGGCACAAGCCCCAATCCGCCCGCACGCTCCCCTTCCAGCTCACCTGCCCCAGCCGCTCCCAACCCCAACGACCAGTCCTCGAACCCCAACGCCCAGCTCTCCAGCCCCACCTTCCAACTAAGCCCCCCCATTTTCCCGCCCTCCCCCGGCACACCCCGTGTTACCCTCGCGCCGAACCACCCCGGGGAGGCGCTGCCATGGCATTCCATCTTCTCGTCGGCACCACCAAGGGCGCCTTCATCCTCACCTCCGAGGACCGCGCCGCCTGGTCCGTGAGCGGGCCGCATTGCGACGGCTGGCCGATCAACCACATGGCGGGCGACGCCGAGGGCGGGACGCTCTGGGCCGGGGGCGGCAACGACTTCCACGGCGCGGGCGTCTTCCGCTCCGAGGACGGCGGCGCAACATGGACCCTCACCAAGCTCTCGCGCGGCGAGATCGACACCTGGCTCGCCAATGACCCCGAGATGCGCGCCTTCTTCGGCCAGGCGCCCGCCGAGGACGCGCCCTTCGGCGACAGCCTCGATGCGATCTGGTCGCTGCACTACAGCCAGGGCACGCTCTACGCCGGGGCCAAGCCCGCGACGCTGGCCAAAAGCACCGACGGCGGCACGAGCTGGACCGCGCTCGAGGCGCTGACCGAGCATCCGACCGCCAAGGACTGGGCGCCGGGGGCCGCCGGGCTGACCCTGCACACGATCCTCAGCGACCCGCGCGCCCCCGAGAAGCTCTGGGTCGGCATCTCCGCCGCGGGCGTCTTCGCCAGCGAGGACGGCGGCGCCTCCTGGGACCGGCGGGTGCGGCGGGCCAACACCCCCGCGGCGACCTCGGGCCACCCGGCGGCGGGCAGCCCCGAGGAGATCGGCCTCTGCGTGCACAACATGGTGCGGGCGCCCTCGGCGGCGGGCGACGTGATCTGGCAGCAGAACCACCATGGCACCTTCCGTTCCGCCGACGGCGGCCGCTCCTGGGAGGAGGCGGGCGCGGGCCTGCCCTCGACCTTCGGCTTTCCGATCGCAGTGCATCCCGCCGACCCCGAGACCGCCTGGGTGCTGCCGCTCAACGGCGACATGGAGGGGCGCTTCCCGCCCGGCGCCTCGGCCAAGGTCTGGAAGACCTCGGACGGCGGCGCGAGCTGGAGCCCGCGCCAGGTCGGCCTGCCCGAGCGCGACTGCTTCTTCACCGTCCTGCGCCAGGCCATGGCGACCGACCGCGAGGCCGACCCCGGGGTCTATTTCGGCAC
Source organism: Roseivivax sp. GX 12232 (assembly GCF_021272185.1). GTDB lineage: Bacteria > Pseudomonadota > Alphaproteobacteria > Rhodobacterales > Rhodobacteraceae > Roseivivax. The sequence continues at coordinate 363,611 of NZ_JAJSEC010000003.1, read as the reverse complement.
CAACTCGGGCTCGGTCTTCGGCAGCCGCGACGGCGGCGAGAGCTGGGAGGAGATCGCCCGCCACCTGCCGACGGTGCTCTGCGTCGAGGCCTTCAGCCCCGGCCCGTCAGCCGCGGCAGCACCAGGGGCGTGAGATACATCGGCACCTGGTAGCAGCCGATGAAGACCATGAAGGGCGCGGCCATCTCGGGCGGGATCGCCGCGAGGAAGAGCGCGAGGTTGCGGTTGCCCGCCGAGATCGCGAAGGCCCGGGCCTCGGTTTTCGCGGTCAGACGCCGCCCGATGCGCCAGGCGCCGAGGCTCTGGGCGAGGTAGAGCGCCCAGGCAAACAGGAAGGTCAGCGCCAGGGCCCCCGGCGCATCGCGCGCGGCCGGGGCCAGCGCCGACATCAGGCCCACGACGACCAGCGCCATGGCCAGCGCCATGGCCCCGTCGATCGCCGGGCGCGCCTCGGGGCGGCTCAGCGCCGGGAGGACGCGGCGCAGGAGCCCCGCCAGCCCCACCGCCAGCGCGATCAGCAAAAGGAGCCGCAGCGCCCCGCCGAAGACCGCCATGGGGTCGGGAAAGACCGGCAGCAGCGCGAAGACCGGCAGCGCCGTCAGCGGCAGAAGCGCGGTGCCCAGCGTCAGCTGGCGCAGCGCCGCGCCCGCATCCGCCCCGGACATGACCGCGAGCCCCGGCGCCCCGGTGATCGGGGCTGCGGCAAAGACCAGAAGCGCGGCCAGCGCGAGCGGCGCATCCAGAAGCCCCCCGGCCCAAAGCGCGGCCCCCGCCAGGAGCGGCAGCGCGAACTGCAGCGCCAGCGTGGCGGTCAGGCCGGAGCGCAGCCCCGCCCGTGCGGGCAGCGCGGCGCGCGGCCCCTCGCGCAGGCCGGCGAGGCAGAGGAGCACCGCCAAAAGCGGCACGATTGCCGGGGCGAAGGCCCGCGCCAGCCCGGGCAGAAGCGTGCCCGCCACCAGCCCCGCGATCAGGAGCCAGCGCCCCCAGCCCGCCAGCGCGGCCAGCGCCCTCAAAGCGTGGTCGCCGCCCGCGCGGCGTGGTCGTAACTGCCCGAGAGCGCCCGCAGGAGGGCGGCCAGCCGCGACATCTCCTCGGGGCGGAAGCCGTTCTCCCGGGCGAGATCGACCAGCAGCGCCTCGCGCACCTCGGCGTAGCGGGCGCAGAGGGCGGCGCCCTCCTCGGTGATCTCCACGGCCTTTTCCTTGCCCTGCCGGGCGGTGACCACCAGCTTGCGCTCGGACAGCTTGCGCACCGCGTAGCTGACCAGATGCGCGTCCTCGACGTGCAGGACCAGCCGGATGTCGCCCAGGGTCTTGGCCCGGTCGCGGTGGTTCACCAGGTGCAGGATCAGCACCTCGAGCGGCGCCATGCCCGGCGCGCCCGCGGCATCCATGCAGCGCACGATCCAACGCTGGAAGGCGTGGTTGGCCATGGTCAGCGCGTATTCGACCTCGGACAGCTCGGGCATGCCCGAGGCCGCCAGATGGGCCGAGCTCACGACCGGGCCGATGCCCGTCTTCTTGCCCTCGGCGCTCATCGTGACAGCATCGTCCCGGGCAGCCAGAGCGCGATCCCCGGGAAGGCCGAAAGGATCGCCACCGCCAGCACCAGAAGCAGGAAGAAGGGCGCGGCGTAACGCGCCACGGTGAAGATGTCCCGCCCGGTGATGGTCTGGATCACGAAGAGGTTGAAGCCCACCGGCGGGGTGATCTGGCTCATCTCCACGACCAGCACCAGGAAGATCCCGAACCAGATCGGGTCGATGCCCGCGCCCACCACCATCGGCAGGATGATCGAGACCGTCAGCACCACGATGGAGATCCCGTCGAGGAACATCCCCATGACGATGAAGAAGACCGTCAGCATCGCGAGCAGCGCATAGGGCGACAGCCCCATGTCGCCGATCAGCCGCGCCAGTTCGCGCGGGATGCCGGTGTAGCCCATGGCGACCGTCAGGAAGGAGGCCCCGGCCAGGATGAAGGCGATCATGCAGGTGGTGATCGTCGCGGCCCGGAGCGAGTCGAAGAAACCGCGGAAGCTCATCGCGCCGGTCACGGCGGCCAGGATCAGCGCGCCGGTGACGCCGATGACGGCGGCCTCGGTGGGGCTCGCGATGCCAAGGTAGATCGAGCCGATCACCGCCACGATCAGACCCAGCACCGGAAGAAGCCGGGCGGCGGCGCCCAGCGCCTCGCGCCGGTCGACGGCGGGTTCGGCTTCGGGCATGCGGCTGCGGTTCAAAAGCGACCAGAGCATGATGTAGCCGCCGAAGAGCGCCGCCAGCATGAAGCCGGGCACCACGCCCGCGAGGAACAGCCGGGCGATGGATTGCTCGGTGGCGGCGCCGTAGACGATCAGGATGATCGAGGGCGGGATCAGGAAGCCGAAGGTGCCCGAGCCCGCCAGCGTGCCGATCGCCATGGCGTCGTCATAGCCGCGCGCTTTCAGCTCGGGCAGCGACATCCGCCCGATGGTCGCCGTGGTCGCCGCCGAGGAGCCCGAGACCGCGGCAAACAGCGCGCAGCCCATGACGTTCACATGCAGAAGCCGCCCGGGCAGCTTCGCGGTGAAGGGCGCGAGGCCCGAGAACATGTCCGAGGAGAGCCGGGATCGCACCAGGATCTCGCCCATCCAGATGAACATCGGCAGCGCGGTCAGGTCCCAGACGGTCAGCCCGCCCCAGACCTTGGTGGCGAAGACCAGGCTCGGCGGTGCCGAGGCGGCGGCCAGCATGGCCACCAGCCCCACCGCGATCAGCGCGAAACCGACCCAGAGGCCCAGCGCCAGCGCGCCGAAAAGAACCACCACCAGGAGCGGCGCGAGCGTTGCGATTTCCATCAGGACTTGCCCCCGTCCTTGACCTCGGCCGCGTCATGGGCGGGCGTGCCGCCGCGGATCTGGGTGACCATCGCGTCGAGGATCGCCAGCGTGAACAGCGCGAGCCCCAGCGTCATCACCCCCTGCGGGATCACCAGCGGGATCGGCACGACGCCGTAGCTGACCGAGTTGAATTTCAGACTGTCGAGCGCCTGCAGGAGGCTCGACCAGGTGGCGAAACCGGCCAGCGCCGCAGCCCCGCCCGCGACCGCGGCCCCGAGCCAGCGCGCCGCGGTCTCGGGCAGCGCGGTGATCAGCAGTTTCACACGGACGTGGCCGCCCGCCTGCAGCGTGCCCGCGAGGCCGAGGAAGACCGCGCCGGCAAAGAGGAAGGCCCCGAACTCGGCCAGCGAGGGCACCGTCAGCCCCGGCGGCGGCAGCGCCAGCGCGCGGGCCGCCCGGTCGGTCAGCCGTCCGAGGATCTGCGCGAGCACCAAGACGGCGATCAGCGCGAAGGTCAGCGCCGCCAGCCACAGCGCGAGGTCGTAGATGCGGTCGAGCAATCGGCGCATGTCGTGCCCCTTCGGTTGGGAATGGACGGATGCGGCGGGACGCCAGGCCCCGCCGCGCCCGAAGGTCCGTCACATGCTGGACTGATAGGCGTCGATGACCTCCTGGCCTTCCGCGCCGGCGTCCTCGAGCCATTCCTGGGTCATGGTCTCGCCGATCTCAGCCAGCTCGCCCGAGAGCGTCTCGGAGGGTGCCGAGATGGTCATGCCGTTCTCTTCAAGCTCGGCCATTTTCGATTCCGTCTCGGCCTCGGACATCTCCCAGCCGCGGGTCTCGGCTTCTTCGGCGGCGGACAGGATCGCCTCCTGCTCGGCCTCGGAGAGCCCGTCGAAGGCCGAGGAATTCACGATCACCATGTTCTTCGGCAGCCAGGCCTGGGTGTCGGTGTAGTTCGAGGTGAAGTCCCAGGCCTGCGAGGAAACGCCGGTCGAGGGCGAGGTAATCATCGCGTCGACCCGGCCGGTGGCGAAGGCCGTGGGGATGTCGCCGGTCTCGATCTGGGTCGGCACCGCGCCCATGAGCTGCGCCAGCCGCTCGGTCGCGGCGTTATAGGCCCGGAAGGAGGCGCCTTCGAGGTCGGCGGCGCTTTCCACCGGCTCCTGGGTGTAGATCGACTGGCCCGGCCAGGGCACCGCGAAGAGCAGCGTCAGCCCCTGGGCGGCGAGCTTTTCCTCGACCAGCGGGCGCGAGGCCTCCCAGAGCGCGCGGCCCTCGTCGTAGCTCGAGGCCAGGAAGGGAATCGAGTCGACCGCGAAGATCGGATCCTCGTTGGCCAGCCGCGACATCAGCACCTCGCCGATCGGCGCGAGCCCGCGCCGCACGCTGTCCTTGATCTCGGGATGGGCAAAAAGCGAGCCCGCCGAATGCACGGTGATGGTCATCGACCCATCGGTCGCCGCCGAGACATCCTCGGCGAATTGCTGGATATTCTGGGTGTGGAAGACGCTGTCGCCATAGGGCGTCGGCATGTCCCATTCCGCCGCCGCAGCAGGCAGCGCGAGCGATGCGGCGATCAGCGCCGCGGGCAGAGTGCGAAAGGTACTCATGGTCATTGCGGATTTCCCTGTTGTTGTGCGGGCGGCTTTTGGCAGCCCCGGACCTGCCGCCCTTGGCCCGGATGCGGGAAGCTTGACCAGACACCTATATTTTGTCAACGATTTGTCGGTGAATACTCATTGAGGAGCTAGGCATGGCGCAGCAGACGACGGGAAAATGGGATTTCTGGATCGACCGCGGCGGCACCTTCACCGATGTCATCGGCCGCGACCCCTCGGGCGCGCTCTCGGCGCTGAAGCTCCTGTCCGAGAACCCCGGCGCCTATGACGACGCCGCGATCGAGGGCATCCGCCGCTTTCTCGACGTCGACCCCGGCGCCATCCCGCCCGAGCGCGTCGGCACCGTCCGCATGGGCACCACCGTGGCGACCAACGCGCTGCTGGAACGCAAGGGCGACCGCACGCTCCTCCTGATCACCAAGGGCTTCCGCGACGCGCTGCGCATCGGCTACCAGGACCGCCCCGACATCTTCGCCAAGGAGATCGTCCTGCCGGAGATGCTCTACGACCGCGTGGTCGAGGTCGAAGAGCGCGTGCGCGTCGACGGCACCGTGGAACAGACGCTCGACCTCGAGGCCGCGACCGAGGCGCTAAAGCAGGCCAAGGCCGACGGCATCGACGCGGTGGCCATCGTGCTCATGCACGCCTGGACCGCCCCCGAGCACGAGCGGCAACTGGCCGAGGCCGCCCGCGCCGCCGGGCTCTCGCAGGTCTCGGTGAGCCACGAGGTCTCGCCCCTGATCAAGCTCGTCGGCCGGGGCGACACCACCGTCGTCGACGCCTATCTCACGCCGATCCTGTCGCGCTACGTCGAGAAGGTGGCCGGTGCCCTGGGCGCGACGCCGCCCGACCAGGACGGCCCGACGCTGCAGTTCATGATGTCCTCGGGCGGTCTGACCGCCGCGGACCGCTTCAAGGGCCGCGACGCCATCCTCTCGGGCCCCGCGGGCGGCGTCGTCGGCATGGCGCGCACCGGCCAGATCGCCGGTGAGGACCGGGTGATCGGCTTCGACATGGGCGGCACCTCGACCGATGTGGCGCATTTCGACGGCAGCTTCGAACGCGCCTTCGAAACCCAGGTGGCGGGCGTCAGGATGCGCGCGCCGATGCTGCGCGTCCATACCGTTGCCGCGGGCGGCGGCTCGATCCTGCACGCCGAGCCCGGCCGCTTCCGCGTCGGCCCCGACAGCGCCGGTGCCGATCCCGGCCCCGCCTGCTACCGCCGGGGCGGCCCGCTGACCGTGACCGACGCCAATGTCATGCTCGGCAAGCTCAACGCCGACTACTTCCCGGCGATCTTCGGCACGGGCCAGGACCAGCCGCTCGACCGCGCCGCCGTGGCCGAGAAATTCGCCGAGATCGCCAAGGCCGAGGGCAAATCCCCCGAGGAGGTGGCCGAGGGCTTCCTGCGCATCGCCGTCGAGAACATGGCCAATGCGATCAAGAAGATCAGCGTGCAGCGCGGCTACGACGTGACGCGCTACCTGCTCAACGCCTTCGGCGGCGCGGGCGGGCAGCATGCCTGCCTGGTGGCCGATGCGCTGGGGATGACCAAGGTGCTGGTGCACCCGCTCTCGGGCCTCTTGTCGGCCTATGGCATCGGGCTCGCCCGGGTGACCGAGGCGCGCCAGCGGGCGCTCGAGACCGAGCTGTCCGAAGCGCATCGCGCCGGGATCGAGACCGCGCTCGAGGAGCTCTCCTCCGAGGTCGCGACCGAGCTCGCCGCCCAGGGTGTCGCCGAGGAAGGCCGCAGCCTGACCCCGCGCCTGCACCTGCGCTACGCGGGCACAGACACCGCGATCCCGGTGGCCTGGGACGGCGACATCGCCAAGGCCCGCGCCGCCTTCGAGACCGCCCATGAGGCCGAGTTCGGCTTCACCGCGCCCGACAGCACGCTGGTCATCGAGGCCGCCGAGATCGAAGGCCAGGCCGCCGAACCCGCCGCCGACCCCGAGCCCAGCGGGCATCTCTCCGAAGGCGCGGCCGAGGTGGCCGACACCGTGCCGGTCTTCTCGGGTGGCGAACAGCACGACGCCCGCGTCGTCCGCCGCGCGGCGCTGACCCCGGGCCGCCACGTCGAGGGCCCGGCCCTGATCATCGAGCCGAACCAGACCATCGTGGTCGAGCCGGGCTGGCGCGCCGAGGTCACCGCCCGCGACCACGTCATGATGAGCCGCGTCACCGCCGCCAACCGCGCCGGCGCCATCGGCACCAAGGCCGACCCGGTGCTGCTCGAGGTCTTCAACAACCTCTTCATGAATATCGCCGAACAGATGGGCGTGGCGCTGCAGAAGACCTCGCGCTCGGTCAACATCAAGGAACGGCTCGACTTTTCCTGCGCGGTCTTTGACGCCTCGGGCGCGCTGGTGGCCAATGCACCGCATATGCCGGTGCACCTGGGCTCCATGGACCGCTCGGTCGAGACGGTGATCCGCCTGAACGAGGGCGCCGTGCGCCCCGGCGATGTCTTCGCGCTGAACGCGCCTTACAACGGCGGCACCCATCTGCCCGACATCACCGTGGTCACCCCGGTCTTCGACGAGGCGGGCGCCAAGATCCTCTTCTGGGTCGCCTCGCGCGGGCACCACGCCGATGTCGGCGGGGTCGCGCCGGGCTCGATGACCCCGCTCGCCACCAGCGTCGAGGAAGAAGGCGTGCTGATCGACAACTTCCGCCTGGTCGAAGGCGGGCGCTTCCGCGACGCCGCGATCCGCGAGGTGCTGACCGACCACGCCTATCCCGCGCGCAACCCCGACCAGAACATCGCCGATCTCAAGGCCCAGGTCGCCGCCAATGCCCGCGGCGCCGCCGAGCTGCGCGCCATGATCGGCCAGTTCGGCCTCGAGGTGGTCGAGGCCTACATGGGCCACGTCCAGGACAATGCCGCCGCCGAGGTGGCCCGGGTGATCGGCCGGCTCTCGGACGGCGAATACGCCTATGAGACCGACACCGGCCAGGAGATCCGCGTGAAGGTCACGGTCGACCGCGAGAAAGGCGAGGCCACGGTGGATTTCACCGGCACCTCGGAGGCGCGGAAGAACAACTTCAACGCCCCCGAGCCGGTGACCCGCGCGGCGGTGCTTTACGTCTTCCGGGTCATGGTCGAGGCGCCGATCCCGATGAACGCGGGCTGCCTGCGGCCGGTGCGCATTGTGATCCCCGAGGGCTCCATGCTGGCGCCCCGCCATCCCGCCGCGGTGGTCGCAGGCAACGTCGAGACCTCGCAGCATGTGACCAACGCGCTTTTCGGCGCGCTCGGGGCCATGGCCAACAGCCAGGGCACGATGAACAACCTGACCTTCGGCAATGCCCGGCACCAGTATTACGAGACGCTCTGCTCGGGCAGCCCCGCCGGCGCGCGGAACGACGGGACGGGCTTTGCCGGGACCGACGCGGTGCATGTGCATATGACCAACTCGCGGCTGACCGACCCCGAGGTGCTGGAGCTGCGCTATCCGGTGCTGCTCGAGGATTTCCGCATCGACGCGGGCTCGGGCGGCGCGGGCCGTTTCGCCGCGGGCGACGGCACCACCCGGCGCATCCGCTTCCTCGAGGAGATGGAGATGGCGATCCTCTCCTCCCACCGGAGCCGCCCGCCCCAGGGCGTCGCCGGCGGCGGCGAAGGCCGGGTCGGCCGCACCGAGATCCACCGCGCCGACGGCACCACCGAAGAGCTGCGCGCCGCCGACCAGTCCCAGGTCGCCCCCGGCGACGCCGTGGTCGTGGTGACGCCCACCTCGGGGGGGTATGGAGAGCGCTGAGGGAGTTGGTTCCGGCCCCTGCCCGGGAGGGTGGGGGTTGGGCCGCCGCTTTACTGATCAAGTCAGGCGACGCAATTTTCGCTTCTGCATTATTCTGCGCTTGAATTCGTATCGCACCATGATACATCTTGAGCATGATCCAGAGCACGAAGGGCAAGCTCGCCGCAGGCGCCATGAGCGGAACCTACGGCAAGCGCTTTCCGGCGGATCTGGTGAAGCGGGTCCGCGCGATCTTCGCGGCGCTCGATTCGGCGGTGGTTCTAGAGGATTTGCGCTTCCCTCCTGGCAATCACCTTGAAGAGCTGAAGGGGGATCGTGCGGGTCAGCACTCCGTGCGGATCAACCGACAATGGCGCGTGTGTTTTCGTTGGACGGACCAAGGCCCGGCCGAGGTCGAGATCGTGGACTACCACTGAGAGGCGATGAGATGACACGGATGCAGGTCGCAGTTCACCCGGGCGAGGTGCTGCGCGAACTCTACCTGGCCCCCCTCGAAATGAGCACCGGGACGCTCGCTCGGCGCACCGGCGTGCCGCGCACCCGGATGGAGCGGCTTTGCCGCGAAGAGGTCGGCCTTTCGGTCGACACGGCCTTTCGCCTTGCCCGCTTCTTTGGCACCACGCCAGACTATTGGGCCAACCTTCAGAAGAATTACGAACTGATCAAAGGCGCGGAAGAGATCGACGTTTCGGACATCACACCCCTTGAAATCGCGTGACTTTGGCCCGCCGGGTGACAGCCGCGCGAACGGCTGCTGCTTACCGCTAGCCAGCCGGTCGAAGAGCGTTTGCTCGATCAAGATCAGAATTCTGGCGATCCCTCGAGGACTCGAACCCCGAACCTGCTGATTAGAAGTCAGCTGCTCTATCCAGTTGAGCTAAGGGACCGCTCGGCGCCCTCTATGCCGGGGCGCGCGGGCCGGGGCAAGCGGCGAGAGGCGCGCTCAGTGCGTCCAGGTCGAGCGGCGGTCGTGCGCGAAGTTCTCGGCGTAGCCGCGCGGGCGGACGTTGTGCTTGCGGCGCTTGGGCTCGAAGACCTGCGCGTCGATGCCGTGGTCGCGGGCGTATTCGACCGCCGCCTCGCGGGTCTCGAAGCTGATGCGGACCTGCGCCTGGGTGTCGTCGGACGAGGTCCAGCCCATCAGCGGATCCACGGTCCGCGGGGTCTCGGGCACGAATTCCAGCACCCAGTGCTTTGTCATGGCCCAGCCCGAGGACATCGCGGTCTTGGCGGGCTGATAGATGCGTGCGCGCATGGGAACACCTCCGGTCTTGCCCTTGGGCTTATCGGGAAAAATGCCGTGGCTTGCAAGGCGGGAAGCGGGCCGGGGCGCCCCGATCGGAGCCGCGCGCCCGCCCCATCGCGGCGCGAGCACGGGAACGTCAACTCGGTGACGGGCGATCTCGGCTAGTCTCGGGGGCAAAGGACACGCGCGACGGGAGGCGCCGATGCCGAGACCATCCATCACGAGCCCGCAGAAGACCCCGCGCACGAGGAGGCTGGCCAGCGCGCTCGCCCCTCTCGCGCTGGCCGTCGGCCTCGCGCCGCCGCTTGCCGCCAGCGAAGGCCAGCGCATCACCGTCGAGGGCGAGATCATCGACACCTGGTGTTATTTCTCCGGGGTCATGGGCGGGCCCGAGGCGGTGGTCGGCTCGGCCCATCACACCTGCGCGCTCTGGTGCTCGGCGGGCGGCATCCCGGTGGGCCTGCTGACCCCCGAGGGCGAGGTCTACATGATCCTCAAGCTGCCCGGCACCGACCAGCTCGCCGGGGGCGACACCGCGCTGCGGCTCGCCTCGCACAGCGTCAGCGCCGAGGGGCTGCACTACGCCCGCGACGGGCTGAACTACATCCTGGTCGAAGAGGTGCTCTCGGACGCCGACATCACCAATCTCAACCACGAGGATTACGGCGTGGTGCCCGGCTTCGCGATCCCCGACGACGCGCTGGAGGACTAGGCCATGCGGATCCCCCTGCCCTTTGCCATGCCGCTCGCGGCTCTTGCCGCCCTGCCCTTCGCCGCCACGGCGCAGGACTTCTCGGAAGGCTCCGAAGCCACCAGCTGGAACCTCTACGGCGAGGAGAAGGCCCGCTTCGAGGCCGAGGTCGTCGACCCGATCTGCACCCTCTCGGGCGCCTGCGAGACAGCCTGCGCGCCGGGGCGGCAATACGCCCTCCTGCGCGAGGCCGACGGCGCGCTGATCCTGCCCCTGAAGAACGGCCAGCCGCTCTTCACCGGGGCGGCGCTGGAGCTTGCGCCCTTCTGCGGCACCCGGGTCGAGGTCGACGGGCTGATGATCGAGAACCCCGAGATCGGCGCCACGCATATCTACCAGCTGCAGCGCCTGCGCCCGCTGCCCGAGGGCGACTGGTTACCCGCCAACCGCTTCACCCGCGCCTGGGCCGAGGAGAACCCCGAGGCCGCGGGCGAAGGCCCCTGGTTCCGCCGCGACCCGCGCGTGACCGCCGAGATTGAGGCCGAGGGCTGGCTGGGTCTCGGCCCAGAGGCCGAGCAGGCCTTCGTCAAGGACTGGCTGGGGGTGGAATGAGCCGCGCGGCTCCTCTGCGGGCGTTTGGCTGCGCGGCGCTCCTGGCGCTGCCCGCGCCGCTGCTGGGCGCGCCGTTATGGGCGGAGGCGCCGGCGCCCGCGTGGGTCGCGGCGCCCAAGCACATCCGGGGCGACAATACCGCCCAATTTGCGGCCCATACCCCCGCACCTTTGCAAGCCTCCGCACCCGCGCCCTTCTCGGCCCACACCCCCGCTCCCATCCCGGCCACCACCGCCGCGCCCCCGGCCAGCGACACCACCCCGCCCGCGCCTTTCCCACTGGCCCTCGGCGGGCCCTTCGCCCTGACCGACCAGACCGGCACCCGCCGGACCGAGCGCGCCCCAGGCGCCGACCTGCAGCTCCTCTTCTTCGGCTATGCCAATTGCGAGGCGATCTGCTCGGTCGCCCTGCCCCGCATGGGCGGCGCGGTGACGGCGCTCGCCGAAGACGGTCTCACCGCCCGCCCGGTGATGATCACCGTCGATCCCGCGCGCGACCGGGTCGAGACCATCGGCCCGCCGCTCACCCGGCACCATCCGGCCTTCTTGGGACTGACCGGCAGCCCCGAGGAACTCGCCGCCGTCTACAAGGCCTTCGGGGTCGAGGCCGAGGTGCTCTTCCACGACCCCGGTGGCCATCCGGTCTATGCCCACGGCAGCCATATCTTCCTGCTCGACGGCGCCGGAAAGGTGCTCACCTTGGTCCCGCCGATCCTCTCCGCCGAACGCCTCGCCGAGATCGCGCAAAGCTACCTGCCCCGCTGACCCGACCACCAAACCGCCCAGCGCATCCCACGCAAACACAGCCCGCCCGGCACGGCGCACCACCCCCGACACCCCAGAGCCACCACCCCCAGGCCTGACCGGGCCTCAAATACTCCGAGAGCCCGAGAGCAGAGCTCTCGGAGGCGCCGGGCGGGCTCGATGCCCGCCCGGCGCCTTGCCCCACCAAAAAACACCACGCCCCGGCACGGCGCGCCACCCAAACACCCCAGAGCCCCCGCCCCCCAGGCCTGACCGGGCCCCAAATACTCCGAGAGCCCGAGAGCAGCGCTCTCGGAGGCGCCGGGCGGGCTCGATGCCCGTCCGGCGCCTTGCCCCGAAGCGCAAAGACCCCGATAGACAGAGCGCAAGACCCGAAGGAACCGCCCCGCCCGGCCTTGATTCCGCCGCGCGCGACCGCAAGTCTAGCCTTCGAGCAAGGAGGCCCCCGCCCATGCACAACAACCGCCCCGACCAGATGCCCGATCTCTTGCATGCCTCCGCGCCGGATGTCGCCGTGCGCGAGAAGCTCGAGGGCGGCAAGCGGTTCGTCATGCACACCGAATACGCCCCCGCGGGCGACCAGCCGACCGCCATCGCCGAGCTTGCCGAGGCGGTGACCAGCGGCGAGCGCAACCAGGTGCTGCTCGGCGCCACCGGCACCGGCAAGACCTTCACCATGGCCAAGGTGATCGAGGAGACCCAGCGCCCGGCGATCATCCTGGCGCCGAACAAGACGCTGGCGGCCCAGCTCTACGGCGAGTTCAAGCAGTTCTTCCCGGAGAACTCGGTGGAGTATTTCGTCAGCTACTACGACTACTACCAGCCCGAGGCCTACGTCCCGCGCTCGGACACGTATATCGAGAAGGAATCGCAGATCAACGAGCAGATCGACCGGATGCGCCACTCGGCGACCCGGGCGCTGCTGGAGCGCGACGACGTGATCATCGTCGCCTCGGTCTCCTGCATCTACGGCATCGGCTCGGTCGAGACCTACGGCGCGATGACGCTCGATCTCTTCACCGGCCGCGAATACGACCAGCGCAAGGTCATGGCCGACCTCGTGGCGCAGCAGTACAAGCGCAACGACCAGGCCTTCCAGCGCGGCTCCTTCCGGGTTCGGGGCGATGTGCTCGAGGTCTGGCCGGCGCACCTCGAGGACCGCGCCTGGCGGTTCTCCTTCTTCGGCGAGGAGCTCGAGGCGATCACCGAGTTCGACCCGCTGACCGGCCAGAAGACCGGCAATTTCGAACGCATCCGCATCTACGCGAACTCGCATTACGTCACGCCGCGGCCGACGCTGAAACAGGCCGCCGAGCAGATTAAGCGCGAGCTGCGCCAGCGGCTCGACCAGCTGGTCAGCGAAAGCAAGCTCCTGGAGGCCCAGCGGCTCGAACAGCGCACCAATTTCGACCTCGAGATGCTCGAGGCCACGGGCTCCTGCAACGGCATCGAGAACTATTCGCGTTACCTCACGGGCCGGGCCCCGGGCGAGCCGCCGCCGACGCTCTTCGAGTTCATCCCCGACAATGCCATCGTCTTCGCCGACGAAAGCCACGTCTCGGTGCCGCAGATCGGCGGCATGTATCGCGGCGACTACCGGCGCAAGTTCACCCTGGCCGAACACGGCTTCCGGCTGCCCTCCTGCATGGACAACCGGCCGCTGAAGTTCGAGGAATGGGACGCCATGCGGCCGCAGTCGGTCTTCGTCTCGGCGACCCCCGCCGACTGGGAGCTGGAGCAGGCCGGCGGCGTCTTCACCGAGCAGATCATCCGCCCCACCGGCCTTCTCGATCCCAAGGTCGAGATCCGCCCCGTCGAGACCCAGGTCGACGACCTTCTCGACGAGATCCGCCATGTCAGCCAGGCCGGCTACCGCACGCTCTGCACCGTGCTGACCAAGCGCATGGCCGAGGATCTGACCGAATACCTGCACGAGCAGGGCATAAGGGTGCGCTACATGCACTCCGACATCGACACCATCGAGCGCATCGAGATCCTGCGCGACCTGCGGCTCGGCGCCTTCGACGTGCTGGTGGGCATCAACCTCTTGCGCGAGGGGCTCGACATCCCCGAGTGCGGGCTGGTGGCGATCCTCGATGCGGACAAGGAGGGGTTCCTGCGCTCCGAGACCTCGCTGATCCAGACCATCGGCCGGGCGGCGCGGAACTCGGAGGGCCGGGTGATCATGTATGCCGACCGGGTCACCGGCTCGATGGAGCGCGCCATCGGCGAGACCGAGCGCCGCCGCGAGAAGCAGATGGCCTACAACGAGGAACACGGCATCACGCCCGCGACGATCAAGAAGAACGTCGAGGACATCCTCGCCGGGCTCTACCAGGGCGACACCGACATGAACCGGGTGACCGCCAAGATCGACGACAAGCACCAGGGCTCGAACATGCAGGCGGTGCTCGACGGGCTGCGCGAGGACATGCGCAAGGCCGCGGAGAACCTCGAGTTCGAGGAGGCCGCCCGGCTCCGCGACGAGGTCAAGCGGCTGGAGGCCGTCGACCTCGCGGTCTCCGACGACCCGCTGGCGCGCCAGCAGGCGGTCGAGAAGGCCTCCGCCGAGGCCACCAAGTCCCGCGGCCGCTCCACCGCCGGCCGCCCCGGCCAGCGCGGCGGCAACGTGCAGCGGCGGAAGAAGGGGGGCTGAGGGGGCATGCGCCTGGGCCCTCGCGCGACCCTGCGAGGGCGTGAGGCAGACGCCCTTTGTCACCTCGAGGCTGTCCGGGCAGCGGTGACCTCTCACGCACGGCCGGCCTCAACCGGGGCCGCCGCCGCCAGCGTCGCGCTTTACCCGCACTGACGTTCGGGGTAGTCTGTCAGTGCATCCCGTCACAGAACAAATGCCATGACCAATCTGACCATCCGCATGGAGCCCGAGGAAAAACGCCAGCTCTCCGCCTGGGCGGCCAGCAAGGGCCAGAATGTGACCGACTACATCAAGGACCTCGTCGCCGCCGACATGCAGGCGGGCAGCGCGGACAGCCGGGCGGCGGCCTGGCTTGCGGAGCACCGAGAGGCGCTGGCCGATGAAGCCCGACTCATTCAGAGCGCCGGCATCCCCGGGGCGCATCTCGCCCTGCACTTCCCGGAACGCGATGAGGACCTTTGACCTCTTCGAGATCAGCGGCGCGCTTTACCTGGTTGTCCAGGCGGAACATCTGCTCGATCTCAACTCGGTCATCGTTCTGCCAGTTCTGCCGCGCGAGGCCTATCCCGCGCTGCGCAAGCTGACGGTCGATATTTCCATCGACGGCGCGCCGTACCGCATCCGCACCCATATGCCGCTCACCATCGAGGCCCAGCGCCTGAGGCACCTGCGGCCCGTCCACAGCCTTACACCGGACGAGGGGCAGATGGTCATGGATGGGATGAACGCGATCCTCTGGGGCCTGTGACACTGCGCGGGCGGCGCTCATCGCCTGCCGCGCGGGCTCTGTCCTCCGGGGCCTTTGCGCCCCGCCCCCCTGCCGCCCTCTTGCGCCATAACGCACGCCTCACGGGAACATGACCCGGGGATGCGCGTTATTGCCGCAAGACACATATTGGAGGCACATCATGGAATATGGACTTCTGGGCCTGCTGGTCCTCATCCTCGACATCTATGCCATCTACCAGACAATCACCTCGGGCGCCTCGACGCTGGCGAAGGTGGTCTGGGTGCTCGCCATCCTGATCCTGCCGGTCCTGGGCTTCATCGCCTGGCTGGTCGCCGGGCCGCGCGGCGGATCGGTGCGCGCGTGATGAGAACAGCCGCTCCGCGGGGCCCTGCGGCCTCGGGACGGTTTAAGACCAAGGCGTCGGGCGCTGTGCCCGGCGCCTTTTTGATGCGGGGGTGCCGGGCGGCCTTGCTGGGACCGCTGTTACTGGCGCTGGCGGCCTGCCAGAGCCCGATGGAGCGCTGCGTCGCCCAGGCCACCGAGAGCCTGCGCGCGGCCGAGCGCGAGCTGGCCTCGGCCGAGGCGACGCTGGCGCGCGGTCATGCAATCGAGACCCGGCGGCGGAGCATCCCGATCTACACCTCCTGCCGGGCGGGTGACGGCCGGATCTACCCATGTTTCCGCGACTGGGAGCAGGAGGTGACGGTCAAGGTGCCGGTGGACCTCGCCCGCGTGGCGGCGCGGGCCGAGACGCTCAGGGCGGATATCGCGGCGCTGCGGCCCGTTGCGGCGGAGGGTGCGGCGCAATGCCGGGCGGTGCTGGGGGAGCCTGCGGAGGGGGCGGAGCCACCGGCGGCGGGATAAAGCGCGCGGCGGGGCCAAGTGCCCAAACAGGCAAGCCAAAAGTCGAAGCTGTAAGGAAGGCGCGTGTCGGTTAAGTGCGACACCGGCTTGACGGACGGGCTGCCTCGTCCGCTGCGGCAGCAACCTGAGAGGTCTGCGCCCATCAAGGCAGGAAGTGAGCCCTCTTCCGAAGCCCCACAAAAAAACGCGGGCACCGAAGCGCCCGCGTTCTCATCCTTGCGTCGGGTCCCAACCCGACCAGCGCAAACTTCGCGGCGGGTCCCAACCCAACCGGCTCAAGCTTGCCTCGGGTCCAACCCCGACCAGTTCACACCCCGATCAGGCGTCCAGGTCCGCCCGGTCGCCGAGGGTCACCGAGACGCTCTCTTCGTTGCCGCGGCGCAGGTAGGTGATCTCCACCTCGGCGCCGGGCTTCTCGATGGCGATGGCGCGGGTCAGGTCGCGCGGGGTCTCCACCGGCTCGCCGTTCACCGCGGTCACGATGTCGCCCTGCTGGAAACCGGCCTCGGCGGCGGGGGTCTCCTCGGTCACATCGGCGATCATCACTCCCTCGCCCTCGTCGAAGCCAAGCGCCATGGCGACCTCCTCGCTGACCGGCTGGATGCGCACGCCGAGCCAGCCACGCTCGACCGTGCCGTCATCGGCGAGATCGGCCACCACTTCGGAGGCCAGCTCAGACGGCACCGAGAAGCCGATCCCGACCGAGCCGCCGGTGGGCGAGATGATCGCGGTGTTCACGCCGACGACCTCGCCTGCCTCGTTGAAGAGCGGCCCGCCGGAGTTGCCCCGGTTGATCGCCGCATCGGTCTGGATGAAGTCGTCGAAGGGCCCGGCGTTGATGTCACGGCCCAGCGCCGAGACGATGCCCGTGGAGACCGAATTGCCGAGACCGAAGGGGTTGCCCATGGCGATGACGTTCTGGCCGACCTGCAGCGCGGTGCTGTCGCCGAAGCCCACGAAAGGCAGGTCCTCGCCCTCGACGTCCAGAAGCGCGAGGTCGGTCGCGGGGTCCGAGCCCACCACCTCGGCGGTCAGCTCGCGCCCGTCGGAGAGCGTCACCGTCACCTCGTCGGCGCCGTCGATGACATGGGCGTTGGTCACCACCTGGCCATCGGCCGAGACGATGAAGCCGGTGCCCGAGCCGCGCATCTCGCCGCCAGGGCCGCCGCGCTGGCCGGGCTGGTTCGGGAAGGGCATGCCGAAGCGCTTCTCGAATTCCTCGAAGAACTCCTTCTGCTCCTCGGTCATCTCGTCGGGCGCGCCGCCGGCGGTCTTGGTCACCTCGATGGTGACGACGGCAGGCGACAGCTCGGCCACCAGATCGACGTAATCGCTGCCGGGCGTGGCCGCCGCGGCGGGGGCGGGCATGGTGGTGGCGGCGCCAAACGCCCCGGCGGTGCCGACCAGGGCGGCCACCGCCACGCCTGCCATCATGCCCTGTGCCGTGCCTGTGGTCCGTGTCATCGCAAAGCTCTCCGTTCTTGTCCGTTCTGACTGGGATGCGACCCGGCAGAGGGCTCCGCCGGGGCTCATGCCATAATCTCTGCGCCCGAGATTGCAGGGGCGCCCGGCGGGAGATTACAAATCCGCAAGGAATGTCACGGCGCCGCCAGTTCCGGGGCCCCGAGGGGCGCCTTCCCTTGAAATCCGCCCGGGCCTGCCTTTGTAACCCCCACCCCCTCACGGCTTCTTGAGCGAGGCGCAGCGATGAAAATCCTGGTCGTGGAAGACGACGTGACAACCGCGGACTTCATCACCCGCGGACTGACCGAGGAAGGCCATTCGGTGGACCGGCTGGTCTCGGGCAAGGACGCCCTGGGCCAGGCCATGGGCCAGCCCTACGACGTGCTGGTGATCGACCGGATGCTGCCGGACCTCGACGGGCTGTCGCTGGTCAAGGCGCTGCGCACCGCCAAGGTCGCGACGCCGGTGATCTTCCTGACCGCCATGGGCGGCATCGGCGACCGGATCGAGGGGCTCTCCGCGGGCGGCGACGACTACCTGGTGAAACCCTTCGCCTTCGGCGAGCTCTCGGCGCGGATCGCGGCGCTGGGGCGGCGGCTGCCGATGGCCGATGCCGCCGAGACGGTGCTGCGCGCGGGCGACCTCGAGATGGACCTGGTGCGCCGCACGGTGACCCGCGCGGGCCAGCCGCTGGACCTCTTGCCGCGCGAGTTCGCGCTTCTGGAGCATCTTCTGCGCCGCAAAGGCCGGGTGCAGACCCGCACCATGCTGCTCGAGGCGGTCTGGAACATCCATTTCGACCCGCAGACCAACGTGGTGGAGACCCATATCTCGCGGCTCCGCGCCAAGGTCGACCGGCCCTTCGGGCGCGACCTGATCGTCACCGTGCGCGGGGCGGGCTACAAGATCACCGAATGACCCGAGACCGCGCCACCCTGTCGAACCTCGTCCGCTCCACCCCGGTGCGGATCGCGCTCTGGCTGGTGCTGGTCTTCGCGACGGTGAACCTGGTGACCCTGGGCGGCGCCTATCTGACGCTCAAGGCCCAGGCCGAGGCGGGCATCCGCGCCGATCTCGAGGCCGAGATGGCGGGCCTCGACATCAGCGCCACGCCGCGCGCCCTGCGCACCCTGGTCGCGGTGCGCGCCCGGGCCGCCGATCCGCGCCAGCGGGTCTACCTCTTTCTCGGCGACGACGGGGCCCATGCGGGCAATGCCGACGCGCGGCTGATCGGCAGCCAGGTGGTCCTGGCCGCGCGCGAGGGCGAGTCGCTCTCCGAGGCGGGCTACATGAAGGAGGTGCGGAGGCTTTCCTCCGGGGTGCTGGTGGTGGCGCAGTCGCGCGAGCGGGTGGCCGACCTCAGCCGCACCTTCGCGGGGCTGGTGGTGCTCTCGCTCCTGCCGACGGTGATCCTGTCCTTCGGGCTCGGCACGCTGATCGCCCGGCGCTCGGCCCGGCGGGTGGCGCGGATCGAGACGACGCTCGACCGGATCGCCGGCGGCGACCTCTCGGCGCGCTACGATCCGGGCCGCGCCGGCGAGGACGACCTGACCCGCATCGGGCGCGGGCTGAACCGCATGGCCGCGCGGCAGGAAGAGGCGACCGAGGCGCTGCGCCAGGTCAGCGCCGACATCGCCCACGACCTGCGCACGCCGCTGCAGCGCATCGCGGTGCTGCTCGACGAGATGCAGGCCCGGACCGAGGACGACGACCCCCGCGCGCCCCTGGCCGACCGGGCCCGCGAGGAGGCCGACCGCGCGGTGCGGGTCTTCCAGTCGCTCCTGGAGATCGCCCAGATCGAGGCCGGCGGCCCTGAGGCCGACCCCGCGCCGCTCGACCTGGCCGAGCTGGCCGCCGAGATCGCCGAGCTTTACGAGCCCGCCGCCGAGGAGGCCGGCGTGACGCTCGAGACCGAGATCGCCACGGGCCCCCTGCCCGTCACCGGCAACCGCGCGCTCCTGGGCCAGGCGCTGGCCAACCTGATCGAGAACGCCCTGCGCCACGGCGGCGGCAGCGCGATCCGCCTCACCGCCCGGCGCGAGCGCGGCGCCCCGGTCCTGTCGGTCGCGGACCGCGGCCCCGGCATCCCCGAGGAGGAGCGCGGGCTGGTGACGCGGCGGCTCTACCGGCTCGAACGCAGCCGCACGACGCCCGGCAACGGGCTCGGACTGGCGCTGGTCTCGGCGGTCGCCCAGGCGCATGGCGCGGCGCTGGAGCTGGGCGACAACGCGCCCGGCCTCAGGGCGGTGCTGCGCTTCCCGGAGACCAGGCGGGACGACAGGCCAAGGGATTGAACGGGAACGGGATTTTCCGGGACCGCCCCGGCCTAGGGACCGCGCGCGCGAAGCCGTGAAAATAATTCCGCCGCGCCCACTTGCAGGGCCGCCGCGCTCTCCCATTTCAGCTCAGTCGCAACCCGGTCCAAGGAGACCACCGATGCTGAAACCCTTCGCCGCCGCCGCCCTTCTCGCCCTCGCGCCGCTGGCCGCTTTCGCCGACCAGACCCAGGGCACCATCGCGACCTACGACCCCGAGAAACGGCTCCTGGTGCTGACCGACAAGACCGTCTGGTCGCTCGAAACCCTCGAGACCGCGCCGGTGCTGGCCCCGGGCCAGAAGGTCGCGATCCTCTATACCTCCGACGCCGACAACGGCTGGAAGACGATCAACGCGGTCTCGATCGTCGAGTGAGGCCCCCGGCCCCGGTCAGTGCAAACCGCCGGGGCCGTTCTTCAGGATCACCGGGACGATCAGCTCTTCCTCGTCGTTGAGATGCCGGTCGAGCAGCGCCTCGAAGCCCAGAAGCTCCTCGCGGAAGCGCCCGGTCTCCAGCTCGCCCCGCAGCACGCCGTTGGCGCCCCGGGCGAAGCGGTCGAGCAGCCCGTCCATGTCGTCGTGATCGCGGTCGAGGATGTCGAAGCCGCGCTTGATCCGCGCATCGAGCCCCACCAGCACCGGGAAATAATGGTGGTCCTCGATCTGGTGGTGGCCGTGCAGCTCGTTGACCAGCGCGCCCCCGTAGCGCGAGAGCCGCGCGTCGCGGGCACGGCCCTCGAGCTTGCCGTCCATCGCCGCCTCGGCATCGGATTTCAGCGCCGCGACAATCTCGCGGAACATGCCGTGGCGGCCGAGCCAGAACTGCACCAGCCCCTGGAAATGCGGATGCGCCTCCCAGCCGCTGCGGGGAAATTCCGCCAGTAGCACACGCAGGGCGTCGGGAAGCTGGGTGCGGCGGGCGAGGCGCAGCTCGTCCTCGATGGTGGCACTCATGGGCAGGCTCCTTTGCCTGCGCGAGCTAGGCCGCGCGCCGCGCCCGGCCAGAGGCCGCGGCTCACTCCTGCACTTCCGCCTGTTCGCGGGCCTCGGCGAAGACCACTCGCCAGCGCCGGAGCAGCGCCTGCTGCATGCGCTTGGCCTTGCCGTTCCAGGTGCGCCCGCCCTGCGGCCGCTCGCGGGCTTCCATCGGTATCTCGGCGCGGCGCTGAAGATCGGCCGAGAAGATCGCGAAGGCCAGCTCCGAGCCGTCGGCCAGGGTCTCGTAGCCCGCGAGCCCCGAAACGAAGTTGAGCGTGCCGGTCTTGGCGCGGATCTCCACGCCCGAATCCGGGATCGCCGCGCGGCTGTCGTCGACCAGCGGGATGTCCTTGAGGATCGCGCGCAGCGGCAGCCGGTCGCGCAGCGCGATGAGCGCGGTGACCATGGCCTGGGCGGAGATGCGGCTCATGTCGCCGAGGCCCGAATGATCGACCAGCGCCACCTTCTCGAGGCCCAGCGCCTCCTGCGCCCAGGTGTTCATCGCCGCCGCCGAAGCCGCGAGGTCGGTCGCCGCCACGCCCCGCGCCGCGCTGGCGGTCAGCCCGGTGATCTCGGCGGTGAGATTGGTCGAATAAAGCAGCATGTCCTCGAGGATCTCGAGGAGCGGCGCGCTGTCGAGCGCGGCCACTTCGGTCGCTTCCTGCGGCAGGGTCTCGATGCGTTCGGGGGCCTTCAGGCGGATGCCATAGGCGCCCGCGAGGGTCTGGAAGACCTCGCCCGCGTAAAGCTCGGGCTCGCGCACCGGCAGCCAGCGCGCGCCGCCGTCGCCCAGCGCCGATTTCGCCACCGTCCAGTCGTCGCGCAGGCCCGCGTCGCGGTAGGTGTAGATCGGGCTCGAGCGGGCCACGACCACCATGCGCGCCATGGCCACCTCGGGGCGGTATTTGCCCGAGCGGCCGTCCATGGTGACGGCGTAGTCCGACCCCGCGCGGCGCCATTCGAAATGCACGCGGTTGTAGTTGAGGTTCAGCCCCGAGATCGCCGGGTTGTAGCCCACGTGGTCGGGCTGTTCGCTGTCGATCTCGACGATGCGGGGCAGCGCGCCGCCCCAGACCAGGAGCCGCCCGCGCACCTCGGTCACGCCGGCCGCCTTCAGCCGTTCGGCCAGTCGCCCCAGCCCGTCGGTGTCGAGCGTCGGATCGCCGCCGCCGGCCAGGATCAGGTCGCCGGTGATGGCGCCGCTCTCGGTCGGGGGCGTGGTGGTCAGGAGCCGCGTGGTGAAGCGGTAGTCGCCGCCCAGCGTGTCGAGCGCATAGCCCGCGGTCAGCGCCTTGGCGACCGAGGCGGGCGGCAGGCCGATGCTGCCGGCGTAGTTCTCCAGCATCTCGCCGGTCTCGACCCGCGCCACGGCGACCGAGCTCGGCCCGTTCAGCCCCGCGCCCGAGACGATCTCGCGCAGGTCGGGCACGGTTTTCTTCAGAAGGTCGTCGCCCCGCCCGATCGGCCGGAGCGAGCGTTCGGGGGCAGTCGCCCATGCGGGGCCGGCGAGCCAGGCCAGGCCCAGCCCCTGCATCAGGTGCCTTCGTGTCAGCCGCGTCGTCATGCGGCGGAGTAAATAGACCGTTTGCGGGCAAGACAAGCGGCCCGCCGCGACGGCAGGTGCCGGGGAGTGGCGGATCGGCGGGGAGTCGCGTGGGGGGACGGGTTTTGGAGGGCGGCGGGACGCGGGGCCAGGAGCGCCGCGGGATGCGGGCCTTCGGGCGCGGCGGAGAGGGCCTTCGCCCGCGGAAGCGAGCCATTGGGCGTGGCGGAGAGAGCGGCGGCGCAGGAGCGCCCTGCCCCGGGCCTCAGCCCTTGCGCCAGTCGCCCCGCGCGCGGATCTCCGAGGAGGAAATGTCCGTCATCGGCACGTTCACGAAGCACCAGGCCGGGGTCTCGGCCCGGGCGAGGGCACGGCTCTGCGGCGCCGGCAGCCGGGCGTCGGCATAGACCCGCGCGGCGGTCGAGCGGCGGGCGGAGATCCGGTCTCCGGGGCGTGCCAGCACCCCCACCGGCACCCGCGCCAGGATGTCGTGCCAGTTCTGCCAGCGGTGGAACTGCCGCAGGTTGTCGGCGCCCATGAGCCAGACGAAGCGCACCTTCGGAAAGCGGCGCTGCAGGAGCCGCAGGGTCTCGGCGGTGTGGCGGGTCTCGAGCCGCGCCTCGAGGTCACAGACATGGATGCGCGGATGATCGACCAGCGCCCGCGCCGCTGCCATGCGGTCATCCAGCGGCGCCGGCCCGCGGGTCTTCAGCGGGTTGCCCGGCGAGACCAGCCAGAGCACCCGGTCGAGCCCGAAGCGCCGCATCGCCTCGCGGCTGATCTCCAGGTGCCCCGCGTGCGGCGGGTCGAAGGACCCGCCCAAGAGCCCCACGGCCCGTCCGGGCGGCAGGGCAAGGCCGGTGTGCTGGGCAAGCTCCATCATGGGAGGGGTGAAACACCGGATTGCGGGGAAAGGCAATGTGTTGGGGGAGGTTGGGCGGGGTTGGGAGGTAAGGCGGCGGGCGGGCTGGCACTTGGGCGCTGTTGGGGGCGGATGGGCCGGATCGCGCGTCTGCGAAGCGCATTGGCTGGCCTGTGGCGGGGCGCTTGGTCCTGCGCTTTGGCTGGCCTGTGGCCCGGCACTCGGCCTGACCCTTTGACGTCCCCGTGGCACCGTGCCCGGTCATAAGCTTCGGGCCTCCTGTGCGCGGCGCCCCGTCCCGCGCTTCGACGATCCCGTGGCGTCGCACTCGGCCTTGCCCTTCACCGCCCTATCGCGCGGCCCTCAGCGCTACCCTTTGGCCCTTCAGTGGCACAGCGGTCAATCTGCCAATTTGGCCTTCCCTCTCCACCCAATCCTCCTCTCCACCCCTCGCAACAGAGGGCGCGCGCCGGACCGGGGGCCGGCGCTGCTGGCCTCTGAGCGAAGCGTTTTATCCCAGCAAGGTCAGGACTAGCGTAGAGCTAAGCACACCATCCCAAGGAGCGCCGGCCCAAGGGGCCGGTCCGGCGCGCGCCCGGCATCTTTGATGCTGTTCGGGCGCAAGGAGGTGCATCAGTGTCGAAGTTCGGGGAAAACGACGGCAGAGTGGTGGTGTGCTTGAAATATCGGGGCAACCACGAAGAAACGCCCCCGAGGGCAGCACCCCCGTCTCGTCAAGCAGCCCCGCCCCCGCGCGCCCTCCTCGCCACAGAGGGCGCGCGCCGGACCGGGGGCCGGCGCTGCTGGCCTCTGAGCGAAGCGTTTTATGGCTGCAAGGTCAGGACGAGGGGATAGCTAAGCGCACCGCCCGAAAGAGCGCCGGCCCATCGGGCCGGTCCGGCGCGCGCCCGGCACCTTCGGTGCTATTCGGGCGCAAGGAGGCGCGAAGGCGATGGCGGTGTCTTCGGAAGGCGCGTGGGGCTGGGCGAATGCTTGGTGGGTGCGGAAGGAGGCATGCGATCTTGGGCCGATTGGTTGGGGTTGGCTGGGAAGAGCTACGGAGGTGGGCGAAATGCGGCAAGAACTGCGGCTGCGGGTCGCTTTGTGGCGGCATGACCTGCCCAGCCCTCTCTCGGGCCAGCCCCACTGCGCCCTGCCTTCTCCAGCTCCAACCCTGCCCCCACCCCCGAATTTCCATCGCGCGCGACAGGTATCACCCGATCGTGACCGGCCCGGGCGCGCGCTCGGGATACCTCTGCGGCACCAACCCAAGTGACCCCGGGTCACCCGAAGGAGGAGACAGAACCATGAAACGCCGCGATTTCCTGTCCACCGTGCCGCTCGCCGGGCTGGCGGGCCTCGGCAGCGCCGCCCTGCCCCGGACCGCCCGGGCCGCCGCCCATGCCGCGCCCGCGGGCCAGGTGCCCGCCGTCCAGCGCTTCGCCGTGGGCGACATCACCGTCACCGCGCTCGCCGACGGGGCGCTGCACATCGGCCCCGAGGCGCTGATCGGCATCGAGGCGCCGGAATACGAAGAGCGCATGCGCGCCGCCTTCCGCGACCCCGCGACCTTCCCCTCGGCGGTCAACGCCTTCCTGATCGAAAGCGGCGACGAGGTGATCATGGTCGACGCGGGCACCGCCGATGCCATGGGCCCGGACCTCGGCAAGATGCCGCAGAACCTCGAGGCCGCGGGCGTGGCGCCGGGCGATGTGACCAAGCTTCTCGCCACCCACCTGCACCCCGACCACGTCGCGGGCGCGCTTTCGGACGGCGGGGCCTTCTTCCCCAATGCCGAACTGGTGGTCAGCGAGACCGACCGCGCCTTCTGGACCGACGCGGGCAATTTCTCCGGCGCGCCCGAGATGGTGCAGAGCTTCGCCGCCCTCGCCCAGAACGTCGTCGGCGCCTATTCCGACCGGCTGACCACCTTCGAGGGCGAGGAAGAGGTCGCCCGCGGGGTCTCGGCGGTGCCGCTGCCGGGGCACACCCCGGGCCATGCGGGCTACATGATCACCTCGGGCGATGACGCGCTCCTGATCTGGGCCGACATCGTGCATGTCGCGCCGATCCAGATGGCCCGCCCCGATGTCGCCATCGGCTTCGACGTGGACCCCGAACAGGCGGTCAGCACCCGGCAGGCGATCCTCGACCGGGTCAGCGCCGACCGGCTGATGATCGCGGGCTCGCATATCGGCTTCCCCGGGCTCGCCAATGTCGCCCGCGAGGGCGAGGGCTACCGCCTGGTGCCCGCCCAGTGGGACTACGCGCTCTGATCGCCGAGGGGCCGGACCGGGTCGCCGAGCGCGATGCGGCCCGGCTCCACCACCTCGGCGCACCAGCCGCCATGGCCCCGGATCGCGGCATAGCCGCCGGGACCGAAGGCCTCCTCCATGCGCGAACAGGGCGCGCAGATGGTGGTCAGCCGCACCACCGCCTCGCCGAGCGCGATCTCGCGGTCGCGCAGCGAGGCCAGGTTCAGCCCCGCCACATGCAGGTTGCGCCGCAAGGCCTCGGGGGCGATCGCCTCGCGCCCGAGGTAGGAGGCCACCGCCGCCAGGTGCTCGGCCTGGAAGAGCGTCAGCGCCCGCTTGCCGGGCCGGGCATGGTCGCCCTCGAGCCCCGAGACGCCCAGAAGCGCGGCCTCGCGCGGGACGATCTCCATGCGCCGCTCGGGCCTGAGCCCGATCCAGACCACCCGCCCGGGCTGAGCATGGCGGTCGATCATGTCCTTCAGCCGTTCCATCCGCGCCCCCTCCACAAGCCGCCGAACGCGCCCTTTTAGTGGCCGCGCAAATCCCCTAAAGAGGCGCGCAACCCAGTCTCACACAGGCAAGAGGGCACGCGCTCCATGGCATCCTACCAATACGTCTACCACATGGATGGGGTCTCGAAGACCTATCCGGGCGGGAAGACCTGTTTCGAGAACATCCGCCTGAACTTCCTGCCGGGCGTGAAGATCGGCGTCGTCGGCGTCAACGGCGCCGGTAAATCGACGCTCCTGAAGATCATGGCCGGCCTCGACAAGGAGTTCCAGGGCGAGGCCTGGGCGGCCGAGGGCGCCCGCGTCGGCTACCTGCCGCAGGAACCCGAGCTCGACCCCGAGCTCGACGTGCGCGGCAACGTCATGCTGGGCGTCGCCGCCAAGAAGGCCAAGCTCGACCGGTTCAACGAGCTGGCGATGAACTACTCCGACGAGACCGCCGAGGAGATGGCGGCGCTCCAGGACGAGATCGACGGCGAGAACCTCTGGGATCTCGACAGCCAGATCGACGTCGCCATGGAGGCGCTGCGCTGCCCGGCGGACGAGGCCAGCGTCGAGACCCTCTCGGGCGGCGAGAAGCGCCGCGTGGCGCTTTGCAAGCTGCTGCTCGAAGCGCCCGACATGCTGCTGCTCGACGAACCGACCAACCACCTCGACGCCGAGACCATCGGCTGGCTCCAGCAGCACCTGATCGACTACAAGGGCACGATCCTGATCGTGACCCACGACCGCTACTTCCTCGACTCGATCACCGGCTGGATCCTCGAGCTCGACCGCGGCCGCGGCATCCCCTACGAGGGCAACTACTCGGCCTGGCTCGAGCAGAAGGCCAAGCGGCTCGAACAGGAGGCCCGCGAGGACAAGGCCAAGCAGCGCACGCTCTCGCGCGAGCTGGAATGGATGCGGCAGGGCCAGAAGGCCCGGCAGGCCAAGTCCAAGGCGCGGATCCAGGCCTACGAGAAGCTCGCCAGCCAGTCCGAGCGCGAGCGCGTCGGCAAGGCCCAGATCATCATCCCGAACGGCCCGCGCCTGGGCTCCAAGGTGATCGAGGTCGACAACCTGAAGAAGGCCATGGGCGACAAGCTCCTGATCGAGGATCTGTCCTTCTCGCTGCCGCCCGGCGGCATCGTCGGCGTGATCGGCCCGAACGGCGCCGGCAAGTCGACGCTCTTCAAGATGCTGACCGGCCAGGAGCAGCCCGACGAGGGCGCGATCGACTACGGCGACACGGTGGACCTGTCCTACGTCGACCAGACCCGCGACGACCTGACGCCGACCGACACCGTCTGGGAGGCGATCTCGGGCGGCGCCGAGGTCATCAAGCTGGGCGATGCCGAGGTCAACTCGCGCAAGTATTGCGGCGCCTTCAACTTCAAGGGCGGCGACCAGCAGAAGGTCGTGGGCCAGCTTTCGGGCGGGGAACGCAACCGGGTGCACATGGCGCGGCTCCTGAAGTCGGGCGGCAACGTGCTGCTGCTCGACGAGCCGACCAACGACCTGGACGTCGAGACGCTGCGCGCGCTCGAGGATGCGCTGACCGAGTTCGCCGGCTGCGCGGTGGTGATCTCGCACGACCGGTTCTTCCTCGACCGGATCTGCACGCATATCCTGGCCTTCGAGGGCGAGGCGCATGTGGAGTGGTTCGAGGGCAACTTCGAGGACTACGAGGAGGACAAGAAGCGCCGCCTTGGTCCCGACGCGGTGGAGCCGAAGCGGATCAAGCACAAGAAGTTCTCGCGCTGAGGGCGAGGCCCGGGCTGGGCGGCTTGGTCTAGGTGACCGGAGCAAGACGGGCCGGGCCTCCTTGAGCGCAGACATCACGCCGGGCGTGCGGGGAGACCTGCGCGCCCGGTGTCGTTTGGGAGCAACGGGAATCTCAGGCCTGCGCTAGGGCCCATGGCCCCGCGCGCCGCAGCAGACAGCCCAGTCTCTTCCGCTACGCACTCCGCACCGGGCCAAACGTGCGGCCAAGGCTCGCCCAACTTCACCCGTTCCAAACACGCCGTCGAGTTTTGCTCATCCGACCACTTCCGCGTCACATCTCACCCACCTCTCCCATCCGCCGGTCGCGGTGCAGCGAGGAGAAGGGCCAGTCCTCGGCCCGGGCGACCAGCCCGTGTTTCACCGGGTCGCACCAGCAGGCGCGGCGCAGCGCCTCGTATTCGGCGCGATCACCCACGCGGTGGCGGCGGAAGCCCTTGGTCCAGATGCCGATCTCTCCGCGCCGCCGCGCCTTGGCGGAAAGCCGCCCCAGCGGCGGTTCGGGCGCCCGGCCGGCCCGGCGCAGCGCGCGGGAGAAATGCGCCTTGAGGTTGCCCCAGCGTTCGGAGGCATTGTCGTCGGCCTCGGGCAGGGTCCAGAGCGCGTGCAAATGGTCGGGCAGCACCACGAAGGCGTCGATATGGAAGGGCCTTCGGCGCAGCACCTCGCGCAGGGCGGCGCGCAGGAGGGCCACCTCCTCGGTCAGAAGCGCGCTGCCGCGGTGGGCGACGGCGAGGGTGAAGAACTCCGTCCGGCCCGCGAGATGCGGATGCACGAAGCCCGGGTCGGGCGCGGCGCGGGCGGCGGGGACGGCGGACCCAGTGGGCACAGCGGGCCCGGCGAAGGCAGCGGCCACGGCTGAGGCCCCGAGCATGGCGGGCGCGGCACCGATCGGCGCAGCCGGAGCGTCAGACGCCCCGGAGGCCACGGGCGCGTCAGGCGCCCCGGAAGCAGCAGGCGCACTACGCGCTGAATGTGCGGCAAGCTCTCGCATCCCCGCACCCTGCGCCGACAAGGTTAAGAAATTGTGCAGCCCATCCCGCCGACACATCGCGAATCCTATTGCCCGATGCATCTTTTCCTGTCATAGGCGTCGCTGCTGACGATCTTCTCTTTCGACCCCTGCTGTTTTCCGACTTCGGCACTCAGGTCTATCGATCCAGACGTGACTTTGCCGGGCTGCCGCACTCCCGCGGGCAGCGGAAACATCAAGGACGACCCCAATGGCTCAAGGCACCGTTAAGTGGTTCAACACCACCAAAGGCTACGGCTTCATCGCACCGGAATCCGGTGGCAAGGACATCTTCGTGCACATCTCCGCCGTCGAGCGCGCTGGCCTCACCGGCCTGCGTGACGACCAGAAGGTGACCTTCGACGTCGAATCCGGCCGCGACGGCCGCGAGAGCGCGACCAACCTCGCCCTCGCCTGATCCAGGCCCTGCCTGCAGGACATCAAAGGCCGCCCGCCCGGGCGGCCTTTTTCGTTGCGCCGCACTAAGCGCGCGAAGCCGCCTCGACATTCTGCGCGCCGCGGCACAGGCTCGCCGCCATGAGCGCCCCGCCTCCCTCCGACCGGCCGATCCTCGGCATTGCCCTGATGGCGGGCTTCTGCGTGCTGGCGCCGCTCGGCGACAGCCTGGCCAAGCTGCTCGGGCCGCATGTGCCGCTGCTTCTGCTGCTGATCGTGCGCTTCGGCTTCCAAGCGGTCATCCTGACGCCGGTCAGCCTCCCGGCCATGCGGCGCGCGCCCGCCCGGGTCTGGCGCATCGCGCTTGCCCGGACCGTTCTGCACATCGGCGGCATCGGCTGCATGTTCACCGCGCTGCGCTTCCTGCCGCTGGCCGATGCGATCTCCATCGCCTTCGTCATGCCCTTCCTGCTTCTGCTCCTCGGCTGGCTGTTCTTGGACGAGGAGGTCGGCACCCGCCGCCTCGGCGCCTGCCTGGTGGGCTTTGCCGGCACGCTCCTGGTGCTGGAGCCCGCCTTCGACAGCGTCGGCCTGCCGGCGCTTCTGCCGCTGGGCGTCGCGGTCTTCTTCGCGGGGTTCATGCTGGTCACCCGGATGATCGCGCGCGAGGTCGGCGCGCTGGCGCTGCAGGCGATGAACGGCTGGATGGCGCTGGCGCTCCTGCTGCCGCTCCTGGCCTTCGGCACCGACTGGCCCGCGCCCGAGGGCGGCACGCTCATGCTTCTGGCGGCCATGGGGGTGCTGGGCACGCTGGCGCATCTGCTGATGACCTGGTCGCTGCGCTTCGCCCCCGCCGCGACGCTGGCGCCGATGCAATACATCGAGATCCCGGTGGCGACCTTCTTCGGGCTGGTGATCTTCGGCGACCTTCCCGGCCCGCAGGCGAGCCTCGGGATCGGGCTGATCTGCGTCGCGGGGCTCTACGTGATCTGGCGCGAGCGGCAGGTGGCCCGCCGGCTCACGACCCCCAGCGCGGCGCCGCCATAAGCGCCTGGGCCAGCGCCCCGGCAAAGCGCGCGGGCAGAAGGATCAGCATCCCCGGCGCGTCCATGCGCAGCCGGATCGGCCCCTCGGCGCGGTTCGAGGTGCCGATGGTGGCATGCGGCGCGAAACGCATCCCCGCGATCGGCCAGTGCAGCCCGTCCGATCGGCCCGTCACCTCGGCCAGGGGCCAGAGCGAAACCCGCGTGTCGCGCGGCAGGCCAATCTTCAGCTCGGGCGGGCAAAGCGCCACTGCGTCATGCGCGCCGATCAGCAGGCAGGGCCGCTCGGCCCGCTGCGCGAGCACCGTGAAGGCCGCAAGCTGGTGGTCGACCCGCGCGCCCAGGAACCCCATGGCGACGACCAGCGGCGCCGCGATGTTGCGCAGGCATTTGTCGAAATCGGTGCTGTCCTGTTCGGCGATCTCGTGCACGGCTTCGGCGGGCAGCGCCGCCCGGGCGGCCTCGGAGACGGAATCCAGATCGCCGATCAGCGCATCGGGCCTGCCGCCTGCCGCCAGCACCGCGTCGGCCCCGCCATCAGCGGCCACCACCTTGTCAAAGCGGGACAATTCCGCCCGGAGCGCGTCTTTGTCCAGCTCCCCGCCCCCGACCAGCAGCACGGGGGATGCGCTGTGAACAATCGCGTCAATCATGGCGAATTCATCTCATTTTAGGGAATAGATCACAATCCAGACACGAAATGAT
Organism: Roseivivax sp. GX 12232; assembly: GCF_021272185.1. GTDB lineage: Bacteria > Pseudomonadota > Alphaproteobacteria > Rhodobacterales > Rhodobacteraceae > Roseivivax. The sequence goes on along the minus strand of NZ_JAJSEC010000003.1, from coordinate 333,001 downwards.
ACGTTGGTGGACGCAGATTCGGTCAGCTTTGGTCCCGGTCCGCGTGCTAAACAGTTTGTTGCGGACAGACTGAAAGTGAGTAGCCATGGTGAGTTCGAGCAAAATCCTCACGGTGTCGTACGGGACCTTTTCCTGCACGCTCGAGGGCTTCGACGATTCCTTCGACACGATGAAGGCAATCGCGGAGTATTTCCGCGACCTGGCCCAGGACGACCGCTACTTCGGCGCCGAGCCGCCGACCCCCGACGCCGAGATGCTGGCCCGGATCGCCGAGCGCGAGATCGCCCGCCGGGTCGAGGCGCGGTTCGAACAGGATGGCGGCGTGGTGCTGCGTCCGAGCCTGGCGCAGCCCGGCGCGGCGGCAGCCGCGGCGCAGGGCGAAGGCGAGGCGCAAACCGAAGCGCAGCCCGAGGCACCCGCAAAGGCGCCTGAGGCGGCCTCCGAGGCCCAGCCCGACGACACGACCCGCGCCCCTGAGGAAGACGCTCTGGCCGCCGCCGTGGAAGCCCGGCTCGAAGCCGAGGCCCGCGCCGCCGAGGCCGCCGCCCGCGCCGAAGCCGCCGCTGCGGCAGAGGCCCCGGCACCTGCTGAAGAGAGCCCGGCGCCTGCCGCTGTGGCTCCGGCTACCGAGACCGCGCCTGCCGAAGCAGCTGCCGAAGAACCCAAGACCAACACCCCCGAGGAGGCCGCGGAAGCCGCCGCCGAGGATCTGGCCGAAGACCTCGCCACCGACCGCGCGCCCGCGCCCTTCACCGTCGCCCCCGAGGCCAGCGTCGCGGCCAAGCTCGCGCGCATCCGCGCCGTGGTGACCTCCAAGGCGCCCGCCGAGGACAGCCCCGCGCTGACCGAGGATCTGATCGAGGACGCCCATTCCGAAGAGATGATGGGCAGCGGCGTGCCCTTCCTCGAAACCGAGGAAGAAGACGACGCCGAGGCGCCGCAACCCGCGATGCCCGCCGTGCCCGCCGCCCCCGCGCCCGAGACCGGCGAGATCGACCCCGAGGACGCCGACGAGACCGCCTATGGCAATGCCCGCATGGCCGCCCGTCTCGCCGCCGCCGAAGCCGCCGACCGCGCCGAAGCCGAGGTGGCCGCCAGCAGCCGCCGGATTGACGAGACGCCCGAGGCGTCCGAGGAGGACGCGCTCGAGGACACCATCGCGGGCCTCGTCGCGGGCAGCATGGGCAGCGCCGCCGAGGTAGAGACCGCCGAGGGCTATCCCGCCGAGGACGGCGACGCGGAAGGCGTGGCCGAGCTGGACGAGACCGCCGAGGACGCGGCGGAGTTCGCGGCGGAATTGGATGAGGCCGACTCGGCTGAAGCTGCGGATGAGGCCGAGATGGCCGATGCCGAGGCTGCCAACGAAGAGACCGACGCCACAGAGGCTGACGACGAGCAGGCCGCTAAGGACGAGGCCGTCGAGGTCGGGATCGACACCGCTGACGCCGCAGACGACGCCGACACCCCCGCCCCGCAGCGCTCGGGCCTGCGCATCATGAAGATGAAGCGCGCCGATTTCGACCGGGCGCTCGCCTCGGGCGACTTCGAGGAGGTCGAGGAAGACGCCCCCGGCGCCACCAGCTCCGTCGCGCCCTATGCCTCGGAAAGCACGCTCTCGGCCGAGGACGAGGCCGATCTCGCCCGCGAGTTGGCCGCCTTCGAGGCCGAGGAACTGGGCCTCGGCAGCCTCCCGCAGGACGCCGACGACGCGGACGAAGACGACACCGCCGAGACCAAGCCCGCAGATCCCTTCCGCCTGACCGCCGATCACGCCGCCGAGGACCTCGAGGACGACGAGGATTTCGCCCGCGAGCTCGACGCCGCCTTCGGCGAGGACGAGGCCGAATCCCCCGCCAGCGAGCGCCAGGAGATGACCTCCGCGCCGCAGCCCGCGCTCGACGGTGACGACGACGCCGCCCAGGGTGGCGAACAGGAGGTGCGCCGCGCGGTGAAACTCGCCTCCCCGGCGCGCGCGATGTTCAACGAGGGCCGGCTCGACGACCAGGGCTCGGGCGTCGACCGCCTGATGGACGAGACCGACCGCGAGATGGAAGAACCCGCCTCGCGCGACCGCCGCTCGGCGATCCAGCACCTGCGCGCCGCCGTCGCCGCGACTCGCGCCGACCGGCTGCTCGGCCGCCAGGACGACGAGGCCGAGAAGACCGAACCCTACCGCGAGGACCTGAAATCCGTCGTGCGCCCGCGCCGCCCCGTGGCCGAGCGCACCGCCGCCGAGGCCCCGGCCCGCCCGACGCCCGGCCGTCCCGCGCCGCTGAAGCTGGTGGCCGAGCAGCGCGTCGACGAGGCGACCGCCCGCCCCCGCGCCATCCGGCCCCGTCGGGTCGCCCGCGAGGAGGTCGCCGCCCCCGCCGCAGCAGCCGACATGAGCTTCGGCGATTACGCCCGGCAGGTCGGCGCGACGGAACTGTCGGAACTGCTCGAAGCCGCCGCCGCCTACATGGCCTTCGTCGAGGAACGCCCCGCCTTCTCGCGCCCGCAGCTCATGGGCAAGGTGCGCGAGGTCGAGGCAACCGAAAGCTCGCGCGAGGACCGGCTGCGCAGCTTCGGCGTACTCCTGCGCGAGGGCAAGATCGAACGGCTCGAAGGCGGGCGCTTCACCGCGACCCAGGGCATCGGCTTCAAACCCTCGAAGCGCGCGGCGGGCTGAGGCTGCGGCTGCGATTTAGAGGTCACGAACCCCGAGCTTGAGTCGGAGGCGATCAGTCACGGGCGGCAGGCGCGACTGATGACTGGTGAAACGGCCACCCGACACAACGCCCCAAGCCCCAAAACACCCCTCAAAACAGCAAAAGGCCCGGGCGCCATAACGGCCCCGGGCCTTTGTCGTCGGATGCAGCCCCGCCCGGCGGATGGCGCGCGGCGCGCAGGGCGGCACCCGGGCCCCGGCCCCGAAGGACCGGCGCCTTTCCCCAGGGGCGGTGGGCACCCCCGGGCAAACCCTCTTACACGATCTTGATTCCCGCCTTCTTGGCGTCGGCCACGAAGGCATCGAGCCCCTTGTCGGTCAGCACGTGCTTGGCCATGGCCGAGATCACCGCCGGCGGCGCGGTCACCACGTCGGCGCCGATCTTGGCGCATTCGGAGATGTGGTTCGCCGAGCGGATCGAGGCCGCCAGGATCTGCGTCTCGTAGCCGTAGTTGTCGTAGATCTCGCGGATGTCCGAGATCAGCTCGAGCCCGTCGAGGTTGATGTCGTCGAGCCGGCCCACGAAGGGCGAGATGAAGGTCGCGCCGGCCTTGGCCGCCAGCAGCGCCTGGTTGGCCGAGAAACACAGCGTCACGTTGACCATGCGGCCCTCGTCGGAGAGCACCTTGCAGGCCTTCAGACCGTCCCAGGTCAGCGGCACCTTCACGGCGATGTTCTCGGCGATGCCGGCGAGCTTGCGGCCCTCGGCGATCATCTCGTCGGCCTCGAGCGCGATGACCTCGGCCGAGACCGGCCCGGGCACCAGGTCGCAGATTTCCTTGGTGACCTCGAAGATGTCCCGGCCCGACTTCAGGATCAGCGAGGGGTTGGTGGTCACCCCGTCGACCATCCCCAGGTCGTTCAATTCACGGATGGCGTCGATATCGGCGGTGTCGACAAAGAATTTCATGGGCGCGCTCCTCGGGATGCTTGGCCTTCTCTGCCCGAGCCTTTACCTCAGGCCCGGCAAAGGCAAAACCTGAAATTATGGCCGACCACCCCTCATTCTTCCCCGAAGGCGCCCGCATCGCGGTGCTGACCACCCAGCCCCTGGGCGGCGCGCTGGACTATCTCGCGCCCGCGGGCGGGGTGCGCCTCGGCGCCTTCATCGAGGTGCCGCTCGGCCCGCGCCGGGTCATGGGGGTGGTCTGGGGCCCCGGCGAAGGCGCGATCGACCGCGCCCGGCTGCGCCCCGCGGGCCCGCCGCTCGACGTGCCGGACATGCGCGCCGAGATGCAGAGTTTCCTCGAGAAGGCAGGGGCTTACACCCTGACGCCCATGCCGGTCATGCTGCGGCTCGCGACCCGCGCGCCGGGGCTCGGCCAGCCGCCCGGCAAGCGCAAGGTCTACCGCCGGGGCACCGGCCAACCCGACCGCATGACCGAGGCGCGCACCCGGGTGCTGGCCGCGCTCGAGGAGATGGGCGGCCTGGCGCTGACGCTCTCGGAGCTGAGCGCCACCGCGGGCGTCACCAGCTCGGTGGTCAAGGGGCTGGTCAAACAGGGCGCCGTTCTCGAGGAGGAAAGCCCCCGCGACACGCCTTTCCCCCGGCTCGACCCCGAACTGCCCGGCAAACCCCTGGCCGAGGATCAGGCCGAGGCCGCGCGCCACCTCGCCCGAGGGCTGGAGCAACGCGCCTATGGCACGACGCTCCTCAAGGGCGTGACCGGCTCGGGCAAGACCGAGGTCTACCTCGAGGCCGTCGCCGAATGCCTGCGCCAGGGCCGCCAGGCGCTGGTGCTCCTGCCCGAGATCGCGCTTTCGGCGGAGTTCCTGACCCGCGTCGAGGCCCGCTTCGGCGCGCGCCCGGCGGAATGGCACTCGGGCGTGACCGCGACCGAGCGGCGGCGGGTCTGGCACATGGTCGCCGAGAATGGCGCGCAGCTCGTGGTCGGCGCGCGCTCGGCGCTTTTCCTGCCGTTCCGCGACCTCGGGCTGGTCGTCGTCGACGAGGAACACGACACCTCCTACAAGCAGGAGGAAGGCGCGCTCTACAACGCCCGCGACATGGCGGTGCTGCGCGCCTCCCTGGCCGAGGCGCGGGTGGTGCTGGCCTCGGCGACGCCCTCGCTCGAAAGCTGGGCCAATGCGGAGGCGGGGAAATACGAGCGGCTGACGCTGACCTCGCGCTTCGGCACCGCCGCCCTGCCCGAGATGAAGAGCCTCGACATGCGCGGCGAGGACCTGCCCGCCGACCGCTGGATCTCGGAGCCCCTGGCGCGCGGCGTGGAACGGCGCATTACGGCAGGCGAACAGGCGCTTCTCTTCCTCAACCGCCGCGGCTACGCGCCGGTCACCATCTGCCGCGCCTGCGGGCATATGATCGGCTGCAAGCACTGCGACGCGCGCATGGTGGAGCATCGCTTCCTCAAGCGCCTGGTCTGCCACCAATGCGGCGAGACCGAGCCCCGCCCCGAGGTCTGCCCCTCCTGCGAGGTCGAGGGCAAGCTCGCCGCCGTGGGCCCCGGGGTCGAACGGCTGGCCGAAGAGGCCCGCGCGCGTTTTCCCGAGGCGCGGGTGGCGGTGCTGTCGTCGGACATGTTCACCACCGCAAGGGCGCTCAAGGTCGAGATCGCGGGCATCGCCGAGGGCGGCGCCGACATCATCGTCGGCACCCAGCTTGTCGCCAAGGGCCACAACTTCCCGCTCCTGACGCTGGTGGGTGTGATCGACGCCGACCTCGGGCTGCAGGGCTCGGACCTGCGCGCCGCCGAGCGCACCTTCCAGCTCATGCGCCAGGTCGCCGGCCGGGCGGGCCGGGCCGAGAAGCCGGGCGTCGCGGTGCTGCAGACCTACCAGCCCGAACACCCGGTGATCCGGGCGATCCTCTCGGGCGACGAAGAGGGCTTCTGGCGCGCCGAGGCCCGCGAGCGCGAGGCCGCGGGCGTGCCGCCCTATGGCCGCATGGCGGGGATCATCCTGTCCTCCGAGGACGTGCAGAAGGTCTTCGACCTCGGCAATGCGCTGGCCCGCAACGCCGGCGCCCTGCGCCGCATCGGCGCCGAGGTCTTCGGGCCGGCCCCCGCCCCCATCGCCCGGGTGCGCGGGCGCCACCGGGTGCGGCTCCTGGTCAAGGCGCCCAAGGGCAGCGCGCTGCAGGCGGCGGTCGCCGACTGGGTCGGGCAGTTCCGGCTGAAGGGCGATCTGCGGCTGGCGGTGGACATCGACCCGCAGAGCTTTTTCTGAAGCGGTTGGGCGGCTTGGCGGTCGGGTGAGATTTATGCGAGGGCGCTGCCCTCGCGCTCCCGAGGTATTTTGGCCAAGCTGAAGCCATGGGGGCGGCGCGCTGTCCCGAGGGTTGGCCACGGTGACGCTGGGGGGCGGCGCGCCGTCCTGAGGGTTGGCCAAGGTGAAGCTGTGGAGAGGCGCGCCGTCCCGAGGGGGCGGCGCGGGTGTGTCCGTGGTGATTAGTGCCGGGCGCTCGGCCCGGTTGCCTAGCCCTGGTCCTCGCGCGGGGCCTCGGGGTCGGGCTGGCCGACGCCGAGGAACACCCAGCGGAAAGGCAGCGCCCAGATCACGCCCAGGGCGGCGTAGATCAGGAGCTCGAGCAGGATCGGCGGACGGTCGAGCCAGGTCATCACCGAGGAGGCCACCACCGCGTAGACCGGCAGGCCGACCACGAGGATCAGGATCGCAAGGCGCTTCTTGGTCTTGTGGCTCGGCATCGGCTGTCCAGTTCTCAGTCCGCGAAAGGATCGGTGACGAGGATCGTGTCGTCACGCTCGGGCGAGGTGGAAAGTAGCGCCACCGGGCATTCGATCAATTCCTCGACCCGGCGGACGTATTTGATCGCCTCGGCAGGCAGGTCGGCCCAGCTCCGCGCGCCCTCGGTCGATTGCGACCAGCCGGGCAGCTCCTCGTAGATCGGGGTGCAGCGCGCCTGCTGGTCGGCGGCGGTCGGCAGGTAGTCGAGCCGGGTGCCGTCAAGCTCGTAGCCGGTGCAGATCTTCAGCGTCTCGAAGCCGTCGAGCACGTCGAGCTTGGTCAGCGCGATGCCGTTCACCCCCGATGTGGCGCAGGTCTGCTTGACCAGGCAGGCGTCGAACCAGCCGCAGCGGCGCTGCCGCCCGGTGGTGGTGCCGAACTCGTGGCCGCGCTCGCCCAGCCGCTGGCCGTCGGTGTCCTGCAGCTCGGTCGGGAAGGGCCCTTCGCCGACGCGGGTGGTATAGGCCTTCACGATGCCCAGCGTGTAGTCGATGGCCGAGGGGCCGAGGCCCACGCCGGTCGCCGCCTGGCCCGCGATCACGTTGGAGGAGGTGACGAAGGGATAGGTGCCGAAGTCGATGTCGAGAAGCGCGCCCTGGGCACCCTCGAAGAGGATCCGGCGGCCCGCCTTGCGCTTCTCGTTCAGCACCTTCCAGACCGGGGCCGCGAAGGGCAGGATCTGCGGCGCAATCTCCTCGAGCTCGGCGACCAGCCGGTCGCGGTCGATCGGCGCGATGCCGAGCCCGCGGCGCAGCGCGTTGTGGTGGGTCAGCGCGCGGTCGACGCGGGCCTCGAGCGTGGCCCGGTCGCCCAGGTCGGCGACCCGCACCGAGCGGCGGCCGACCTTGTCCTCATAGGCCGGGCCGATGCCGCGGCCGGTGGTGCCGATCTTGGCGCCGGGGTTCGCCGCCTCCTCGCGGGCGCGGTCGAGCTCGCCGTGCAGCGGCAGGATCAGCGGCGTGTTCTCGGCGACCATCAGCGTCTCGGGGGTGATCTCGACCCCCTGGGCGCGGATCGTCTCGATCTCCTTGATCAGGTGCCAGGGGTCGAGGACCACGCCGTTGCCGATCACCGAGAGCTTGCCGCCGCGCACGACGCCCGAGGGCAGCGCGTGCAGCTTGTAGACCTCGGAGCCGATGACCAGCGTATGGCCGGCGTTGTGCCCGCCCTGGAAGCGCGCGATCACATCGGCGCGCTCGCTCAGCCAATCGACGATCTTGCCTTTGCCTTCGTCGCCCCACTGGGCGCCCACGACCACCACGTTTGCCATATCGACCCCTTGTCCAGTCAGTTTTGACCGCGCCTCTCTTAACGAGAGCCGCGCGGCGGTGAAACCGGGAAATGCGCGGCGGCGCTTTGGATGTGCGGCGAGGCCGTTCGGCGCGCGGGTGCACCGGGTAGTGCGGGGCTGCGCCGGGTGCGGGCGCCGGGGCGGCGCGAGGCTGCGCCGGGTGCGGGCTTCTGGGGTGGCGGGAGGCGGCGCCACGCGCGGCCTCTCAGGACAGAAGCCCCCTGCCCCTCAGCCCCGGTCGAGGAACCGCGTCAGCCCGCGGATGTAGTCCGGCGCCTCGCGGGCATCGACCTCGGCCTCGCGCACCAGCCAGTCGAAATGGTCGATCAGCGAGGTGATCCGCCGGGATTCGCGGAAGGCGATATAGACCCGCCCGACGTAGATCACCCCGACCAGCGGACCGAAGACGGTGATCGGCGCGCTGAAGACCCGGGCGGCGTCGAAAAGGAACAGCCGCAGCCGCGGGTAGAGCTCCTCGCAGGTCTCGGCGATCTGGGCGATCTGCTCGGCCCGGTCGGCGCGAGAGAGGCTGCGGTAATAGCCCTCGCCCGCGGCCATGCTCTCGAGCTCGTAGATCGGCACGGCGATTTCGTAGTCCGAGCCGCCGTCGCGCAGAAGACGCATCCGGTCGCGCATGGCGCTGATCGCCTGGTCGGGGGTCTTGCCCAGGAAGGCGCCGTATTCCCAGCGCATCACCGCCTCGGTCTTCAGAAGATCGGGCAGCATAGCCGGCACATGGCGGATCTTGTAGCCCGCCGCCTCGCGCGCCCAGCCGATGAGCTGGTCGTCCGAGGGGCTGCGCGCGGCCTCGGTCATCTGCATCGCGGCGGCCACCACGTCGCCGGGGCGCTCGGGCCGGTCGGTCAGCCCCAAAAGCCAGTCGGTCGAGACGCCGAGCGCCCGGGCGGCCTCGGCGGCGAGCTGGGCGTTGGGCAGCCGGGCCGCGCCCTCGCCCAGAAGCTGGGAGACGGTGGAGCGGGTCACCCCGGTCTCGCGCGCGAGCGCCGAGAGGTTGCTGCCCTTGACCCGCATGGCCTCGCGCAGGCGCTGGCGGAAGAGCTCGGCCCGGGCGCGTTTGTCGATCTTGTCACTCATTGTCCAGAATAGTTACCAAATGACGCCTTCCGTCAACAAGAGCCGGAATGGTCGGTGCCCCGCCCCTCGGCTAGCCCTGTGGCCACAAGAGACAGTGACAACAACAGGAGGCCCCCTTGGACACCCCGATCCGCACCCTCGCGAAGGCGATCTGCTGGCAGGCGCTTGGCATCTGCACGATGACCGGGCTTGGCTACCTCTTCACCGGCTCGCTGAGCCAGGGCGGCGCCATCGCGGTGACCTCGAGCGCGGTGGCGCTGGTCACCTATGTGCTGCACGAAAGGCTCTGGGAACGGATCTCCTGGGGGCGCCGTCCGGCACATTCGCACCGGGGCGGGGCCACAACCGAAGAGCGCGGGTTGCGGGCGTGACGGGAATGGCCTATCTCCGCCCCGTCATTCAGGCGAAAGCGGAACCGGCATGCAGAACGTCATCCTCATCGTGCACCTTCTTCTCGCGCTGGCGCTGATCGGCGTCGTGCTGCTGCAGCGCTCGGAGGGCGGCGGTCTCGGCATGGGATCGGGCGGCGGCGGCGGCGCCATGTCGGCGCGGTCCGCCGGCACGGCGCTCGGCAAGCTGACTTGGGTCCTGGCGGCGGCCTTCATCGCCACATCGCTGACGCTGACGATCCTGGCCGCGCGCAACAGCGCCACGGGATCGGTGCTCGACCGGCTGACGCCGGGCGCCCCGGCCTCCGAGGCCGGCACCGAGGACGGTGCTGCGCCCGGGCTCGATACCGACGGGCTCCTGCCGCCGCCCTCCGCGGGCGGCGAGGCCGGCGACGGACCGCTCATTCCCCAGGCGGAATGAGCGGAGGTCACCGCACCAAACATTGAGGGCGCCCATCGGGCCGCAACAGCATCTTGCGGTCGTCTTGTGTTACGGGCGCGAATCTCATATCATCTAAATCCCGTGATGCTGCGGTCCGAGCGGGCCGCGGGTGGGGCGAAAATGCGCCTCTCATCGCTCGAGAATTGGGGCAAATCGCGGGGGTAAGCGGCATATGGCGCGCTTCATTTTCATCACTGGTGGTGTGGTTTCCTCGCTGGGCAAGGGCCTGGCGTCGGCGGCACTCGGGGCGCTTCTGCAGGCGCGCGGCTATTCGGTGCGGCTGAGGAAGCTCGATCCCTACCTGAACGTCGACCCGGGCACGATGTCGCCCTTCGAGCACGGCGAGGTCTTCGTGACCGACGACGGCGCCGAGACCGACCTCGACCTCGGGCATTACGAACGCTTCACCGGGGTGCCGGCGCGGATGACCGATTCGATCTCCTCGGGGCGGATCTACACCAACGTGCTGGAGAAGGAGCGCCGCGGCGACTACCTCGGCAAGACCATCCAGGTCATTCCCCACGTCACCAACGAGATCAAGGATTTCATCTCGATCGGCGAGGACGAGGTGGACTTCATGCTCTGCGAGATCGGCGGCACGGTCGGCGACATCGAAGGGCTGCCCTTCTTCGAGGCGATCCGCCAGTTCGCCCAGGAGAAGCCGCGCGGCCAGTGCATCTTCATGCATCTGACGCTCCTGCCCTGGATCAAGGCCTCGGGCGAGCTGAAGACCAAGCCCACGCAGCACTCGGTGAAGGAGCTGCGCTCCATCGGGCTGGCGCCGGACATCCTGGTCTGCCGCTCCGAGGGGCCGATCCCGCAGAAGGAACGCGAGAAGCTCGCGCTTTTCTGCAACGTGCGCCCCGACAGCGTGATCGCCGCGCAGGACCTGAAGTCGATCTACCAGGCGCCGCTGGCCTATCACCGCGAGGGGCTCGACCAGGCGGTGCTGGACGCCTTCCAGATCACGCCCGCGCCCAAGCCCAACCTCACCGTCTGGGAGGATGTGGCCGACCGCATCGCCCATCCCGAGGGCGAGGTGAATGTCGCCATCGTCGGCAAATACACCCAGCTCGAGGACGCCTATAAGTCCATCGCCGAGGCGCTGACCCACGGCGGGCTCTCGAACCGCGTGAAGGTCAATGTCGACTGGGTCGACGCCGAGATCTTCGAGCGCGAGGACCCCGCGCCGCATCTCTCGGGCTTCCACGCGATCCTGGTGCCCGGCGGCTTCGGCGAGCGCGGCACGGAAGGCAAGATCAAGGCCGCGCAATTCGCGCGCGAGCACAAGGTGCCCTATCTCGGCATCTGCCTCGGCATGCAGATGGCGGTGATCGAGGCGGCGCGCAACGCCGCCGGCGTCAGCCGCGCGGGCTCCGAGGAGTTCGACCACGAGGCCGGCAAGAAGCGCTTCGAGCCGGTGGTCTACCACCTCAAGGAGTGGGTGCAGGGCAACGAGAAGGTCAACCGCCGGCCCGACGACGACAAGGGCGGCACCATGCGCCTCGGCGCCTATGACGCGGTGCTGAAGGAGGGCAGCCGGGTGGCCGAGGTCTATGGCACCTCCACCATCGACGAGCGCCACCGCCACCGCTACGAGGTCGACATCCAGTACCGCGAGGCGCTGGAGAAGGCGGGCCTCTGCTTCTCGGGCATGTCGCCCGACGGCAAGCTGCCCGAGATCGTCGAATGGTCCGACCACCCGTGGTTCATCGGCGTGCAGTTCCACCCCGAGCTGAAGTCGAAACCCTTTGACCCGCATCCGCTGTTCAAGGACTTTGTGCGGGCAGCGAAGGATGTGTCGCGGTTGGTTTGAGTGGTGCTAGGCGGTGTAACGCGCCGCCGTAGCCCGCAGCCGTTCCGAGTGCGCGAAGAGATCGTTCAACGACTCGATTGGAACGCGCTCTTCCTTCTCGGTGTCGAACAGCCCGACATACCATTGCTTCCGGTTGAGATGCAGCCGGGCAAGGGGCTTGCGGTTGTTCGCATCGACCAACACCGCGCAGTATGACTTGGCGTCTCTGAGATCGACCCGCCCGGCGTCGATCACATCCCGGACAATGGCACGGATCGTCAGCATCCCCTCGATCTCTTCCTGGGTGGTGACGATGTCCGAACCCGGTTCGACCTCGGGCAGGTCCTCTTCCGTGGTGTCGTCATTCAAGGCTGTGCTGAGCCGATTGCGGACCCCATCTCTGACGAGATCGTTGAAGGCCGCCCTGATGGCAGAGCCGACCATTTCCCGAACGCTTGCGGAAATGCGTCCGTCATAGACCTTCGATGCGACAAGCTTCACGAAATCCTCGCTGGGATCGTCCAGCTCCTCGGCGAGGAAAGCCTTAATCGCCGAGACGTATTTCAGTTTCTCCGCATTGGCCAATATCTTGTCCACGTCGAAGTTGGACCGCTCGAACTTGCGAAGCTCCGCAATCTTGTTGGGACCGAAATCGAGAAGATCGAATGTGAAGAAGGGCCGGGAGTCCAGTTTGTTGGGTTCTTCCAGATCGGAAAAGAACTGGTAGACCTGACCATTGGTGAGAATGGCGAACCGCGTATTGGTCACCGAGAAATAGCGATAGAGCTGGCCGAGGTGTTTCTGCTCTAGCTTGGTCTGAAGGCCCTTGGCCTCGATCAGAATGCGCACCTCTCCATCCAGAACCACCGCGTAATCGACCTTTTCCCCTTTCTTGCCGGGAGTGTCGGCAGTGAACTCGGGAACCACCTCGGCGGGATTGAATACGTCATATCCCAGCCCTTGCAGCATCGGCAGAATGATGGAGGTTTTGGCGGCTTCTTCCGTGGCGATGGCGGAAGCATGTTCGCGGACTCTCTCTGAAAGAGAGGAAAGCAATTGATCTAAAGACACGGCAATCTCCCAAATAATGCGTGATGGTCGCCAAATCGGCATTTTGAGGCAATAGAAATCTATCAAAGGCCCGAATAGCACCGCAGGTGCCGGGCCTGCGCCGGACCGGTCCCGCCGGTCTGGCGCTTTGGGACGGACAGCGCGGCGCTCAGGCGGTGTCCTGACCTTGCACCATAAAGCGCCCCGCCCCGGCCGCGCGGCGCCAGCCCCCCGGTCCGGCGCAGGCCCGGCACCCGCTCGGGGCGGGAACGGGGCGGCCGGTCTCGGGTGCGGGACGGAGCGGCCCAGTCGCCACGCCCTGCGCGGGCCAACCGCCACCCGGACCTCTCGACCACGCCCCATGTCCCCGCGCGCCACCCCGCGCTACCCTTCGCCCTGCAACACCCCCAGCGAAGGAGCCCCTCCATGACCGCGCTTGCCGTTCTCACCACGCTCGACGACGAGGCCGCCGCCCGGGCGCTCGCGCGCAAGGCCGTCGAGGCGCGCCTGGCCGCCTGCGTGCACCTCGAGAAGATCTCCGCCTGTTTCCTCTGGCAGGGCAGCGTCGAGGAGGCCCCGGAGTGGCGGCTGCTCTTCAAGACCACCGAGGCCGCCTATGACGATCTCGCCCGGCTGATCGAGCACGAGCATCCCTACGACCTGCCGGCGCTCTGGGCCTTCGAGGCCAGCCGGGGCGCGCCCGCCTTCCTCGACTGGATCGCCGAGAGCACGCGCTGACATGGCTCTGGGCAAGCCTGCGACAAGCCGCTAAGGCGCGGGCCATGCTGTCGTATCAACACGCCTATCACGCCGGGAACCTGGCCGATCTGCACAAGCACGGGCTTCTGGCCGCGATGCTCGACTACCTCACGCGGAAGGACAAACCGCTGAGCTACATCGAGACCCACGCCGGGCGCGGGCTCTACGATCTCGACAGCGCCGAGGCGCGGAAGACCGGCGAGGCCGCCGCGGGCGTCGACCGGCTTGCGCTGCCCGAGGGCCATGCGCTGGCCCGGGCGCTCGCCGCCGTGCGCGCCCGCCACGGGGCCCGCGCCTACCCGGGCTCGCCCTTGATCGCCGAGGAGCTCCTGCGCGCCGGCGACAGCCTGCACCTGGCCGAGCTGCACCCCGGCGAACAGGCGGCGCTGACCCGGGCCGTCCGGCGCGCGCGCGTCTACCGGCAGGACGGCTTCGAACTGGCCCAGAGCCTCACCCCGCCGACCCCGCGCCGGGGGCTCCTGCTCTGCGATCCCTCCTACGAGGTGAAGGCCGATTACGCCGCCGTCCCGCGCCATTTCACCCGGCTCGCCAAGGCCTGGAACGTGGGCATCCTGGCGCTCTGGTATCCGATCCTGCGCGACGCCCGGCATGTCGAGATGACCGGGGCGCTGCGGCGCGCGTTCCCCGAGGCGCTCCTCTCCGAGGTGGGCTTTCCTCCGGCGCGGCCGGGGCATGCCATGGTCGGCTCGGGGATGTTCGTGGTGAACCCGCCCTACGGCCTGGCCGAGGCGGCGGCGGAGATCACCGGGCTGATTGAGGTGCAGGCGGGCTGACGGGGGCGCGAGGCACCGGCCCGCCGGGGCGGCAGCCTCCCGCATATGACCTCCCGCAGCGCCCAGCGAGGCTCGCCTGCCGCGACAGCAGCCCCCTGCACATGCCCCCGCAGCGCCCGCAAGGCACCCGCCCTCCGGCGCGGCCACCCCCGCCCAAGCCCCCCGCAGCGCCCCGCCCTGCCCGAGCACAGCGGGCACCCGCTCCACGGGCGAACATATTCGCATTTCCCGTAGACAAGCGCCCTGCGCTTCGCCACGCTCGATTGGGTGCCGAGTGACGTGCCGCCCCATAGGCGGCGCGTGGTCAATGTTGCTCAACCGCCACCGCAGCCCTGCGGGAGAACCGATGTCGAAGCGCCTGGTCCTCTGGCTGAATGCCCCTCATGCGGCGTGGCTCGACCCCGCCGACACCCCGCTTGCGCTGGGCGCGCTGGCGGTGGATGCCGCGCGCAAGAGCCTGCCGCGCGACATGCTGAAGGGGCCCGAGCTCGACACGATCTTCGCGCGCCGCTTCGACCTGACCCGCCGCGAGGCCTCGGAGATGCGCGCCGCCTGCGAGGCGGTGGCCGCGGCGGTCTCCTCGGGCGAGCGGCTCTCGCAGCTGATCGTCGCCCATGTGCCAGAGGGCGAGCGCCGGCTCCTGGCCGATTGCATGACCGAGGAGCTGAGCCGCCATCCCGCGGGCTCGCCGGCGGTCCTGCGCACCCTCAGCGCCCGCTTCGGGCTCGAGGCGGTGCCGACCCACAGCCTCTGATCGCGGGCGCCTCCGCGACCCCGGGCTGGCATCCGCGCGCCAAGCGATTATCTTCGCCCCATGTTCAGCGATTTCCTCTCCCGCCTGGTCCGCCCCGACCCTGCCCCGCTCGATGACGGCGACGCCCGGCTGGCGCTCACGGCGCTGCTCGTCCGCGTCGCCCGCGCCGATGGCCATTTCGACGCCGACGAGGCGCAGCGGATCGACCGCATCCTCGCCACCCGCTACGGGCTCGACC
This sequence comes from Roseivivax sp. GX 12232, assembly GCF_021272185.1. GTDB lineage: Bacteria > Pseudomonadota > Alphaproteobacteria > Rhodobacterales > Rhodobacteraceae > Roseivivax. Next base: position 317,982 of record NZ_JAJSEC010000003.1, on the reverse strand, counting down.
CCGAGGCCGCGGGCGCGCTGCGCGCCGATGCCGAGGCGCTCGAGGCCGAGGCCCCGGACACCGTGCGCTTCACCCGCGCGATCAAGGACGCGGTGCCCTACGAGCACCGGATCCAGGTCGTCGAGGCGCTCTGGTCGGTGGTGCTGGCCGACGGCAAACGCGACGCCGAGGAGGATTCGCTCCTGCGGATGGTCGCGAATCTCCTGGGCATCAGCGACCCCGACAGCGCCCGCGCCCGGCAGCGCGCCCAGGCCGCGCGCACCGGCTGAAGGGCGCAAAAGCCGCCTGACCTTGGGTCAACCGCACCCCGGAGTGCCCGGGGCGCGGCTTTCGCGTTGCAAAGCCTTGGCAGTTTCAGCCATCTTCGGCGCCAACCCGACGCAGCCGAGGACCCGTAGAGCCCCGTGACCGAACAGCCGCCCGTCATCGCGATCCGCAACCTGCACAAGGCCTATGGCGCGCTGGAAGTGCTCAAGGGCGTCGACATCGAGGCGCGCCGCGGCGATGTCGTGTCGCTGATCGGCTCCTCGGGCTCCGGCAAGTCGACGCTTTTGCGCTGCGCCAACCTGCTCGAGGACAGCCAGGAGGGCGAGATCCTCTTCAAGGACGAGCCGGTGCGCTGGCGCGGCGGCGGCCACGACCGCCGGCCCGCCGACAACCGCCAGGTGCTGCGCATCCGCACCAATCTTTCGATGGTCTTCCAGCAGTTCAATCTCTGGTCCCATATGACCATCCTGCAGAACGTCATGGAGGCGCCGCTGACCGTGCTCGGCCGCCCCCGCGCCGAGGTCGAGGCCGCCGCCCGCGGCTACCTCGAGAAGGTCGGCATCGGCGACAAGACCGAGGCCTACCCCGCCCAGCTCTCGGGCGGGCAGCAGCAGCGCGCGGCCATCGCGCGCGCGCTCTGCATGGAACCCGAGGCGCTTCTGTTCGACGAGCCGACATCGGCGCTCGATCCCGAGCTCGAACAGGAGGTGGTGCGGGTGATCCGCGACCTGGCCGCCGAGGGGCGGACCATGCTGATCGTGACGCATGACATGAAAATGGCACGTGACGTGTCCGACCACGTCGTGTTCCTTCATCAGGGGCTCATCGAAGAAGAAGGCCCCCCGGACGCGCTTTTCGGCGCGCCCAAATCCGAGAGGCTGCGGGGCTTTCTGAGCTCCACCATGCAGGACTGACCCATCGCTGAACATCAGGGAGATACAGCAATGAAATCGCTTCTTCTGGGCACCGCGGTGCTTACCCTTTCGGCCGCCACGGCCTTTGCGGCCAGCCATTCGGTCGTGCGGCTCGGCACCGAGGGCGCCTACCCTCCGTACAACTTCCTCGACGACAACGGCGAGGTCGCGGGCTTCGAGCGCGAGCTGGGCGACGAGCTTTGCGCCCGCGCCGAGATGACCTGCGAGTGGGTGACCAACGACTGGGATTCGATCATCCCCAACCTCGTATCGGGCAACTACGACGCGATCATCGCCGGCATGTCGATCACGCCCGAGCGTGACGAGGTGGTGGACTTCACCCAGAACTACACCCCGCCCTCGCCCTCGGCCTTTGCCGCGCTTTCCGCGGATGCCGACATCGAAGGCGGCGTCGTGGCAGCGCAGACCGGCACCATCCAGGCCGCGCATATCGCCGAATCGGGCGCGACCCTGCTCGAGTTCCCCTCCCCGGACGAGACCATCGCGGCGGTCATGTCGGGCGAGGCCGATGCGGTCATGGCCGACAAGGACTTCCTGATCCCGCTGGTCGAGGAAAACGCCAACATGACCTTCGTGGGCGAGGACATCCCGCTCGGCGGCGGCATCGGCATGGCCTTCCGCGAGAGCGATCCCGAGATGCGCGAGACCTTCGACGCTGCGATCCAGTCGATGAAGGACGACGGCACGCTGAACGAGCTGATCGTGAAGTGGCTCGGCGCGGACAGCCCGAAGTTCTGATCCGCTGAGACCATCCTCCGGGCGGGGAGAGGCCGCGCGCCGCCCCGCCCGGATCCGTTTTCTCCACCCCCCGCAAGCGAGCCGAAGACGTCATGCCGACCTGCGCCGATCCGAGCGTGCTCGAGGGCCTCAGCTGGCTCATGTGCTACCTGACCACGGGCAAGCACATCTCGCTGTATATCTCGGTCGGGACGGTGCTTCTGCTCCTGGCGATTACCGCGCCGACGGCGCTCCTGTTCGGCTTCGGCGGGGCCACGGCGGCGCGCTCGCGGATCTGGCCGCTGTCCTGGTTCGGGCGCGGCTATATCGCGGTGGTGCGCGGCGTGCCGGACATCGCCTTCTTCCTGTTCTTCGTGATCGCGCTCGACCAGGCCTTCGAATGGCTGCGCCACCAGGTCAAATGCCCCGACTGGGACGAGCCGATCCGCCAGGGCTCGGATTTCATCGTCTGCGCCGAGGCCAAGCTGCCGCTCTCGACCTCGCCGCAATGGGTGCATGAGACCTACGGCTTCTTCGTCGCGGTGCTGACCTTCGCCATCGTCTTCGGCGCCTTCGCGGCCAATGTGCTGTACGGCGCGATGCGCGCGGTGCCGCATGCCCAGATCGAGACCGCCGAGGCTTACGGGCTCTCGCCGCGGCAGACCTTCTGGCGCATCCTGGTGCCGCAGATGTGGGTCTATGCGCTGCCCGGGCTGTCGAACCTCTGGATGGTGCTGATCAAGGCGACGCCCTTGCTGTTCCTCCTGGGCATCGAAGACATCGTCTACTGGGCCCGCGAGCTGGGCGCGGCCAAGACGCCGCGCTTCACCGACTATCCCCATGGCGACTGGCGGATGTGGTATTTCCTGGCGCTCCTGGTTTTCTACCTGGCCTTCACCCGGGTCTCCGAAGTGGTGCTCGACCGGATCATGGCGCGGCTGACGCGCGGCCAGGCGACGCTGGCGGGCGAGGCCCAGAGAAAGGCCGGCGCATGAGGGTTGGTGTGACTGGTATCGGCGTCCGGGGGCTGGGCCCGGTTGAGGTGCGGGCGGCTTGGGCTGGCTGCGGAGCGGCGCGCCCCGCGGCCCACGCCGGCGAAGGGCCCGCGCTGCGCGCCGCTCCGGCCCTCTCTGAAGCACTCACCCTTCATCCCCGCACCGCCGCGAAAGGCCCCTCGGCATGAGCTGCATCGACACCATCCTCGACTACGGGCTGCGGTCGGTCGGCATCGGCGAGCGGCTCCTGCCGCGCACGGATTTCACCCTCTGCCAGCAGTTCACGCTGATCGGCTCGGGGCTGATCTGGAACGTCTATTTCGGCATCGTGGCGCTGAGCCTGGGCTTCTTCCTCGCCACCGCCGTGGCGGTGGGCAAGGCCTCGCCCAACCCGCTGATCCGCAAGCCCTCGGAGTGGTTCATCTTCGTCTTCCGGGGCTCGCCGCTCTTCATCCAGTTCTTCTTCGCCTACTTCAGCTTCCTGGCGCTGAAACCGGTGGCGCCCTTCTTCGATCCGCTCTCCTCGGCCTGGCTCGGGGCGACGATCGTGCTGTTCCTGAACACCGCCGCCTATTCCGGCGAGATCTTCTACGGCGCGCTTCTGTCGGTACCCAAGGGCGACCTCGAGGCCGCCGATGCCTACGGGCTCTCGGGCACGCCGCGCTTCCGGCGGATCGTCTGGCCGACCATGCTGCGGCTGGCCTGGCCCGCCTATACCAACGAGGCGATCTTCCTGTTCCACGCGACCACGCTGGTCTTCTTCTCGGGCTTTCCCGCCTGGCAGCAGAAGGGCGACGCGCTCTATTACGCGAATTACTTCGCGGACAAGACCTTCAACCCCTTCGTGCCCTACCCGATCCTGGCGGGCTATTTCATCCTGCTGACCCTGGTGATCATCGGGCTTTTCGGCGCCGTGAACCGGCGGCTGAACCGCCACCTGCCGAGCGGGCGGCGGAGCCGGCTGAAGCTGCGGATGAACCTGATCCGGTGAGGTGTGGGGCTTGGGCTGCGCGGGCTGAGGGAGGTGTGGTGTGGTGCAGCTGGTGAGCTGGTGAGCTGGTGAGCTGGTGAGGATTGCGCCGCGACGGTTCCGAGCACCAGCATCCAATTTGTGCCCAAGCCCCCAATAGACGCTCTCGCCCCCCGCTCAACCAATCTCGCCCATTGTCACCAACCTGCGGCCAGCCGCCCCCACCCACACCCCGCGCGCCCCCTTGCGCCCGAATAGCACCGAAGGTGCCGGGCGCGCGCCGGACCGGCCCCTTGGGCCGGCGCTCCTTGGGATGGCGTGTATAGCTCGCAGCCAGCCCTGACCTTGCGGAAATAAAGCGCATAGCCCCAAGGTCAGTAGCGCCGGCCCCCGGTCCGGCGCGCGCCCTCTGTTGCGGGGGATTGTTGGGTGGCAGGGGTACGTTGCACTGCGCGCAGTATGGCCTTCTTGCCGTCCGAAGGTCAGGATCACCGAGCCTCCTGCGCGGTAAGGCCAACCTACCTCCAGCAGGCCACCGGCAATTAGCCATCCCCAAGGCATAGACGCCCAGTCCAATCGCAGGCACAGACATCTATGCCCGGCGTGGGCCAGCCCTCCACCCCACACCCCAAAAAACACGCCCCCTTGCCTCGCCCGACGGGCCGTGCAAGATTTTGATCAAATTATCCACGGTCCCCCAATGTCCTCGCTGCAAATGAAGAACTACCTGCGGAAACACCCCCAGATCCGCACCATCCGCGTCGCCGCCTGCGACCTCAACGGTCAGCCGCGCGGCAAGCGGGTGCCCTCGCGCTTCGCCGATAAGGTGGTCGAGAACGGCACCCGCTTCCCGGTCTCGGTGCTCAACCTCGACATCTGGGGCGAGGACATCGACGACAGCCCGCTGGTCTTCGAGAGCGGCGACCGCGACGGCGTCCTCTTCCCGACCGAGCGCGGCTTCCTGCCCATGCCCTGGCTCGAGGCGCCGACCGCGCTTCTGCCGATCTGGATGTTCCGCGAGGACGGCCGGCCCTATGACGGCGACCCGCGCCACGCGCTGCGCGCGGTGCTCGACCGCTACAAGGCGCGCGGGCTGACCCCGGTGGTCGCGGTGGAGCTCGAATTCTTCCTGATCGACGACTCCGGCCGCACCCTCGAGGTGCCGATCTCGCCGCGCTCGGGCAAACGGCGCAAGGCCGCCGAGACCATGTCGATCCGCGCGCTCGACGCCTTCGACAGCTTCTTCACCGATCTCTACGACGCCTGCGAGGCCATGGACATTCCCGCCGACACGGCGATCTCCGAGGCCGGGCTCGGGCAGTTCGAGATCAACCTCATGCATGGCGACGACGCCTTGCGCGCCGCCGATGACGCCTGGTTCTTCAAGATGCTGGTCAAGGGGCTGGCGCGCAGCCACGGCTTTGCCGCCTCCTTCATGGCCAAACCCTACGAGGACTACTCGGGCTCGGGCATGCACGCGCATTTCTCGGTGCTCGACGCCGCCGGGCGCAACATCTTCGACGACGGCGGCCCGCGCGGCACCGAGACCCTGCGCCATGCGATCCAGGGCTGTCTCGCGGCGATGTCCGACAGCGCGCTGATCTTCGCGCCGCATCTCAACTCCTACGACCGGCTGGTGCCGGGCGCCCATGCGCCGACCGGGCTTTGCTGGGCCTATGAGAACCGCACCGCGGCGCTGCGGGTGCCCTCGGGCGCGCCCGCGGCCCGGCGGATCGAGCACCGCGTCTCGGGCGGCGACGTGAACCCCTATCTCTCGCTCGCGGCGATCCTCGGCGCGGCCTTCAACGGCATCGAGGACGCCATCGACCCGCCCGAGCCGATCACCGGCAACGCCTATGCGCTGGAGCTCGAGCACATGCCCGACAACTGGGCCGATGCGATCACCCGCTTCGAGCAGAGCGAGATCATGCCGCGGATCTTCCCGGCCGAGCTGATCCGCAACTACCTGCTGACCAAGAAGCAGGAGCGCCACTACATGGCCGAGCTCTCGCCCAAGGAACAGGTGGAGATCTATCTCGACACCGTCTGACGCTTGCCCCCGACGCGGCTGCGACCTAGCATCCGCCCCATTCCCTGAACGCGGTGAACCATGAAGATCGGCATCCTGCAAACCGGCCTCGTCCCCAGCGAGCTGGCCCCGGAGCATGGCCAGTACAAGGACATGTTCGAGGCGCTCCTGGCCCCCAAGGGCCACAGCTTCCAGACCTGGAGCGTCGTCGAGAACGACTTCCCCCAAGGCCCCGAGGACGCGAAGGGCTGGCTGATCACCGGCTCGCGCCACGGCGCCTACGAGGATCACCCCTGGATCCCGCCGCTGGAAGAGCTGATCCGCGCCATCCGCGACAGCGGGCGGCCGCTCGTGGGTGTCTGCTTCGGCCATCAGATCATCGCCCAGGCCCTGGGCGGCCGGGTCGAGAAATTCGCCGGCGGCTGGTCGGTCGGCGCCCAGGACTACAGCTTCCCCGAGGGCACGCGCCGCATCCACGCCTGGCACCAGGACCAGGTGGTCGAGGTGCCCGAGGGCGCCCGCACCCTGGCCAAGAGCGACTTCTGCGCCCATGCGGCGCTGGCCTATGGCGATCACATCTACACCGTGCAGCCGCACCCCGAGTTCGACGACGCCTTCATCCAGGGCCTGATCGAGAGCCGCGGGCCGGGCGTGGTGCCTGACGACCAGCTCGAGGCCGCGCGCGGCAGCCTCGGCGGGCGGCTCGACAGCGCCGAGCTGGCCGACCAGTTCGACCGGGTCTTCCGCGGCGGGAGGGTCGAGGCATGAGCGACTGGACCGACGGCCTGCCGCAGGCGGCGCGCGACTACCTCGAGGGGCGCCGCCTCGACGAGGTGGAATGCATCATCTCCGACATTCCCGGCATCGCCCGGGGCAAGGCGGTGCCGGCCTCGAAATTCGCGCGGCAGAAGACCTTCCACCTGCCCGACTCGATCTTCTACCAGACGATCACCGGCGACTGGGGCGAGGCCGCCGACGAGGAAGAGGGCTTCATCGAGCGCGACATGATCCTGAAGCCCGACATGTCGACCGCCTCGGCGGCGCCCTGGACCGGCGACTGGACGCTGCAGGTGATCCACGACGCCTACGACCGCAAGGACCGCCCGATCCCCTTCGCGCCGCGCAACGTGCTGCGCCGGGTGGTGGACCTTTACCACAAGAAGGGCTGGCAGCCGGTTGTGGCCCCCGAGATGGAGTTCTACCTGGTCGCCCGCAACACCGATCCGGCCAAGGACATCGAGCCGATGATGGGCCGCACCGGGCGCCCCGCCGCCGCGCGCCAGGCCTATTCGATGACCGCCGTGGACGAGTTCGGCCCGGTGATCGACGACATCTACGACTTCGCCGAGGCCCAGGGCTTCGAGATCGACGGCATCACCCAGGAAGGCGGCGCCGGGCAACTCGAGATCAACCTGCGCCACGGCGACCCGGTGAAGCTGGCCGACGAGGTCTTCTACTTCAAGCGGCTGATCCGCGAGGCGGCGCTGCGCCACAACTGCTTCGCCACCTTCATGGCCAAGCCGATCGCGGTGGAGCCGGGCTCGGCCATGCACATCCACCACTCGGTGAACGACATCGAGACCGGCAAGTCGATCTTCTCGGGCCCGCAGGGCGGCGAGACCGACGCCTTCTTCAACTTCATCGGCGGGCTGCAACGCCATCTGCCCGCGGCCATCGCGGTGCTGGCACCTTACGTGAACTCCTACCGGCGTTACGTCCGCGACCATGCCGCGCCGATCAACCTCGAATGGGGGCGCGACAACCGCACCACCGGCATCCGCATCCCGCTGTCGGGCCCCGAGAGCCGGCGGATCGAGAACCGCCTGGCGGGCATGGACTGCAACCCCTACCTCGGCATCGCCGCCTCGCTGGCCTGCGGCTACCTCGGCCTGACCGAGGAGGCCTGGCCCTCGAAGCAGTTCAAGGGGGACGCTTACGAAGGCGAAGGCGACATCCCCCGCGTGCTGGGCCAGGCGCTGGAGCTTTTCGACGGGGCCGAGGCGCTGCATGCCGCGCTCGGGCCCGAGTTCGCGCGGGTCTATACCATCGTGAAACGCGCCGAATACGAGGAATTCCTGCAGGTCATCAGCCCCTGGGAGCGCGAGCACCTGCTGTTGAACGTCTGAGGCTTGGGGGCCGGTGTGCCGCCCGGCGCCGGGGCCACGGCGCGCCCGGCGCCGCCCCGCCCCTCGGCCCGACCATCTGAGAAGGCATCGCCGCCCGTGAACCTGCTTTACGCCAACGACACCCAGGGCCGCTACCCGGCCAGCTTCTACGCCGAGACCGCCCCCCTGCCCGAGCCTGCCCCGGCCCTTCAGGGCGACACCAAGGCTGATGTCTGCGTCGTGGGCGCCGGCTACACCGGGCTTTCGGCGGCGCTGCACCTGGCCGAGATGGGCCGCGACGTGGTGCTCATCGAGGCGCACCGGGCGGGCTTCGGCGCCTCGGGGCGGAACGGCGGGCAGCTCGGCTCGGGCCAGCGGGTCGACCAGATGGCGCTCGAGAAGATGCTGGGCGCCGGCGAGGCCGGCGCCTACTGGGAGCTCGGCCAGGAGGCCAAGGCGCTGGTCAAGGATCTGATCGCGCGCCACGGCATCGATTGCGAACTGCGCCCCGGCGTGGCCGAGGCGGTCTCGGACGCGCGCGGGCTGCGCGAGGCCTTCGCGCACGCCGAGCACATGCAGGCGCGCTACGGCTACGACGCGCTGGAGCCGCTCGCGGGCGACGGTTGGCGCGCGGCCTGCGCCTCGCCGGCCTATCGCGGCGGGGTGATCGACCACGACGCCGCGCATCTGCACCCGCTGAAATACGCGCTGGGGCTGCGGGCGGCCTGCCTCAAGGCCGGGGTGCGGCTGCACGAGGGCACCGAGGTCACCGGCGTCAGCGACGGCGCGCCCGCGACGGTCAGCACCCGCGGCGGCAGGGTCACCGCCGAACACGTCGTGCTGGCGGCCAACGGCTATCTCGGCGGGCTCGCGCCCCGGGTCGCCGCGCGGGTCATGCCGATCAACAATTTCATCGTCGCGACCGAGCCGCTCGGCGCGCGCACCGCCGAGGTGCTGCCCCGCGACGTGGCGGTGGCCGACGATCGTTTCGTGGTGAACTACTTCCGGCTCAGCTCCGACGGGCGGCTGCTTTTCGGGGGCGGCGAAAGCTACGGCTACCGCTTCCCCGCCGACATCCGCGCGCTGGTCTCAAAGCCGATGCTCGAGATCTTCCCGCATCTCGCCGATGTGCCGCTGACCCATGCCTGGGGCGGCACGCTGGCGATCACCATGAAGCGGCTGCCGCATCTCGCGCGGCCCGGGAAGCGGGTGCTCTCGGCCTCGGGCTATTCCGGCCACGGGGTCGGCACGGCGACCCATGCGGGGCTTCTCATGGCCCGCGCCATCGCCGGCGAGGCCGAGGGCTTCGACACCATGGCGCGCCTGCCAACGCCGCGTTTCCCGGGCGGCAGCGCCCTGCGCGCGCCGCTCCTGGTGCTGGCCATGAGCTGGTATGCGTTGCGCGATCGCCTCGGGCTCTGAGGCACAGGTGCGCAGCCCGCGCGGCGCGGCACCTTAGCGCTTGGCGACCCGCAGCCCAGCAAGTAACACTGGCCCGAGCGCGACAGGAGGAGGCCTCAATGAGCGGCATTCCGGAAATGCACGACGCCGAGCCGATCCCCGAGGCGGCCCGCGCCGAGGTCGACCGGCTTTTCGCAAGCGGCGACCTGTTCCGGTATCACGGCAGCGCCGACAGCCCGGTGACGCGGCTCGAGCAGGAGTTCGCGGCGACCCTCGGCTGCCGCTACGCGCTGGCCGTCTCGAGCTGCTCGGCCGCGCTGTTCCTCTCCCTGAAGACCCTGGGCCTGCCGCGCGACGCGCGGGTGCTGATCCCGGGCTTCACCTTCGCCGCGGTGCCTTCGGCGGTGCTGCACGCCGACTGCCTGCCGGTCCTCTGCGAGGTCGGCAGCGACTACCGCGTCGACCTGGCCGATTTCGAGGCCAAGATCGCCACCGTCTCGGCGGTGATAATCAGCCACATGCGCGGCCATACCTCGGACATGGACGCCATCCTCGCGATCGCCGACCGCCACGGCGTGCCGGTGGTCGAGGATGCCGCGCACAGCCTCGGCACCACCTGGGCGGGGCGCAACATCGGCACGCTCGGCCGCATCGGCTGCTTCAGCTTCCAGAGCTACAAGCTCCTGAACGCCGGCGAAGGCGGACTTCTGGTCACCGACGACGCCGAGCTGATCGCCCGCGCGGTGATCATGTCGGGCGCCTATGAGACCAACTGGAAGAAACACGGGCTGCTGACCGAGCCCTTCGCGCGCTGGCAGAACAAGCTGCCGCTCTACAACCTGCGGCTCTCGAACCTCTCCGCGGCGGTGATCCGCCCGCAGCTGGCCGAGCTGCCGCGCCGGGTCGCCGACGGGCGGCGCAACCACGACCATGTCGCCGCGCGCCTTGCCGAGACGCCCTGGTTCGAGGTGCCGCGCAAGCTGGCCCCCGAGATGCGCGCGCCGGATTCGCTGCAGTTCAACCTCGTCGGCATGAGCGACGCGGATGTCGACGCCTTCACCGCCGCGGCGGCGGAGGCCGGGGTCAAGGTGCAGGTCTTCGGGCGCAGCGCCGACAACGCGCGGGCCTTCTGGAACTGGCAATTCCTGCCCGAGATGCCCGAGCTGCCGCGCACCCGCGCCATGCTGATGCGGGCCTGCGACACGCGGCTGCCGGCGCGGCTGACGCTCGATCAATGCACGGCGGTGGCCGAGGCGCTGATCGGCGCGGCAGAGGCCGCCATGGCCCCGGCCCGCGCCTACGGGACCTGAGCCCCGCGCCTTATTTGCCGAACTTGGCGAGCTTGGCCTGAAGCTCGGCGAACTCTTTCTTCAGCGCCTCGATGTCCTCGGCGGACTCGGTGGGCGGCTCTGCGCCGCGCCGCGGCGCGGGCTTGGCCTTGGCGGTGCCGCCGCCCTGCCCCGGGGCCTCTTCGGCGCCCGGCGCGCGCGGGCCGGTGCCCCCGGGCCCGCCCTGGGTCATGGCCTTCATGAAGGCCTCCTGCTGCGCCTGCATCGCCTCGAAGCCGGGCATCTTCGCCATGGGGTTCATGGCGTTCATGTTCTCCACCCATTTCGACTGGCTGTCGCGGAACATCTCGAAGCTCTGGGCCAGGAACTGCGGCACCATCGAGGTCGCCTGCGTGGTGTAGCTGCGCACCAGGTCGTTCAGCACGTTGATCGGCAGGACGCTTTCACCGCGGCTTTCGTGTTCGGCGATGATCTGCAGCAGATACTGCCGCGTCAGGTCGTCGCCGGATTTCAGATCGACGATCTGAACCTCGCGTCCGTCGCGGATGAAGCCGGCGATGTCCTCGAGCGTGACATAGTCGCTGGTCTCGGTGTTGTAGAGCCGCCGAGAGGCGTAACGCTTGATAAGCAGCGGCTTTTCCGAATTCGACACTCTGGGCCTCCCCATATCTGCGGTGCAGAAACCCTAAGACCTTGCTTAGGAAATGGGCAAGTGTCCTCTGGTCCCCGCAGACGAAAAAGGGCGGGCCGATCGGCCCGCCCAGGAAGTGCGCACGACGAAGGGAGGAGTGCCGCGCGCCGATCCTTGTGTCGCTGACGCCTTACTTGGAGGCGGCGGCGGTGGTTGCCTTCTTGGCGTTGGCGGTCATGTCCGAAGTGGCCTTCTTCATGGCGGCCGATGCGTCTTCGGTGATGTCCTTGCCGGCGGCCATCATCAGCTCGACGGTGTCCATCTGGACCTTCTTCGCGATCTCGGCGAAGGCGGCCATGTGCTCGGCAGTCACTTCGGCCTGGGCCGATGCGAAGTCGGTCATCGCCTTGGCGTAGTCGGCCGGCTCGGCCTTCGCCTTGGAGAGGTCGCCCATCTTGGTCAGGGTGTCCTTGGTCCACTTGGCGGAGAGCTCGGTCGACTTCTCGGCAGCTTCCAGAGCCACGCCCGAGAGCTTCTCGTTCAGGGTCGCCTGGGTCTTGAAGGCGTCTTCCATCGCCTTGGTGTCGACCGGGAACGCGCCCATCATGTCTTTCATCATCGCAGTGAAGTCTTGCTGCTGCTTGGTAGCCATCTCAAAATCCTTTCATGCATCTTCCGGTGAGCCCACCTCACCGCGTTTTCTGCATCTGCACAGGAATATGCGTGCTGCGCCGCAGCATTTCAAGGATTTTTGCCGCGGTGCAGCAAAAAACTGGCGACTGTATGCTAAGGCCCTGCCTGTGCTGCGAAATCAGGGTTCGATTTCGCGGGCCTTGGCGGTGACATAGGTTCCGGGCGCCTTCCCGAGCGAGGGATGCTCCGAATCGCCGGGCGCGCGCGCGTTGATCCAGCGGCCCGAGCGCTTTCCGATCCAGGCCTCCCAGACCGGCCACCAGGAGCCCTTGTGATGCTCGGCCCCGGCCTGCCATTCCTCGGGCGTGCCGCGGAAGTCGTCGTTCAGGTAGTAGCCGTATTTATTCTTCACCGGCGGGTTCACGATGCCCGCGATATGGCCCGATTCCGCCAGGACGAAGCTACGATCCTTTGAGCCCATGAGCGTCACGCCCCGGAAGCAGTCCTTCCAGGCGGCGATATGGTCGGTCTCGCAGGCAATGGACATGAGCGGCACGTCCACGTCCTCGATCTTCAGCGTCTCGCCCAGAAGCTCGATGCCCTCACCCCCGGCGAAGGTATTGGCCTGGCAGAGGTCGCGCAGGTATTGCACCGCCATGCGCGCGGGCAGGTTCGAGCCGTCGCCGTTCCAGTAGAGCAGGTCGAAGGCGGGCGGCGTCTCGCCCATCATGTAGCTCTGGATCGCCGGGCGGTAGACCAGGTCGTTCGAGCGCAGGAAGGAGAAGGTGCGCGCCATGATGAAGGAGCGCAGCACGCCCGTGCGCTTCACCTCGTCCTCGATGCCGTCGACGAAATCGTCCTGCAGGAAGGGCGTGAACTCCCCCTGGTCGGAGAAATCGGTCAGCGTCGTGAAGAAGGTCGCCGATTTGATCGAGTTGTCCTTGCGCTGCTTCAGGAGCGACAGGGTCAGCGACAGCGTGGTGCCCGCGATGCAGTAGCCGATCGCGTTGATCCGCTTCTGGTTGGTGATCGCCTTCACTTCCTCGATCGCGGTCAGGAAGCCCTCCTCGATGTAGGTGTCGAGGCCCACGTCGCTGTAGTCGTGGTCGGGGTTCACCCAGCTCACCACGAAGAGCGTGTAGCCCTGGTCGACCACCCAGCGGATGAAGCTGTTCTGCTCGCGCAGGTCGAGGATGTAGAACTTGTTGATCCAGGGCGGAAACAGCACGATCGGCGTTTCCTTCACCTTCTCGGTGGTGGGCGCATACTGGATGATCTCCATCATCCGGTTGCGGTAGACCACCTCGCCCTCGGCGGTGGCGATGTTCTCGCCGATCTTGAAGGCCTCTTCGTCGGCCAGTTTCACCACCAGCTCGCCGTTGTTGGCCTCGAGGTCGGAAATCAGGTTCTCGAGCCCCTTCACCAGGCTTTCGCCCTCGGTCTCGATGGCCTTTTCCAGCGCGTCGGGGTTGGTCGAGAGGAAATTCGTCGGCGCCATCATGTCGACGATCTGCCGCGCGAAATAGCTCAGCCGGCGCTTTTCCTTGGGGTCCATGTCGTCGATGTCGGCGACCGCCTGTTCGAGCGCCTTGGAATTGATCAGGTATTGCTGCTTGATGAAGTTGAAATAGGGATGCGTGTCCCAGAGCGGATTGGCGAAGCGCTTGTCCTTGGGACCGGGATCCTCGGGCGCCTTGAGCTGCCCCGAGGCCAGCGCCTGCTGCGCCTCGACGAAATGTTTCACCGTGTCGCCCCAATAGGAGATCTGGTGTTCGATCACCTTGGCAGGGTTCTGCATCCAGGCCTGCCAATAGCCGGTCATCGCCTTGGCATAGAGCTCCTGGTCGGGGCCCTGCAGCGAGGTGTCCAGCGGCTTGCGCTTGGTCATCGCGGCGATCAGCCGTTGCGACAGTTCCTCCACGCGGGCGAGGTTCTGATTGAATTTTTCCAGATTCTGCGGCTGGTCAAACGTCTCGGTTGTCATCCTACGGGATACCCCCTAGCTTTCTGCCGTGCAGCAATACCATTGCGGGCGGCGATCGTGCCATTTGCTCGCCGGGTATTGGCGATAGGAGACGACTTATGCGTCACATGGCTCTCTACGACATGATGGAGACGGTGCGAAACACCAACCAGTGGATCGGTGCCACCGCGCGCACCATGGCGTCCTTCCCCGGGCTGGCGCTGATCCCGAACCCGGCGATTCGATGGGTCGAAGCCTGGGGCGAGGTCACCGAACGCACCTTCGAGCGGATGATCGCAAAGCCCGACTGGGGCATCGACAGCATTTCCTGCGACGACGGCAAGGACCACCTGGTCGAGGTGCGGACCGTGCTGGAGCGGCCCTTCGGCGACCTGATCCACTTCAACGTGGTCGGCCGCGAGGAACAGCCCCGCAAGATCCTTCTGGTGGCTCCCATGTCGGGCCATTACGCGACGCTCCTCCGCTCTACCGTCAAAAGCCTGATCACCAATTGCGAAGTCTACGTGACCGATTGGCACAATGCGAGGGACATTCCCGTCAGCGCGGGCAAGTTCGACGTGGAGGATTACACCCTCTACCTGGTCGACTACATGCGCGAGCTGGGCCCCGACACCCATGTGATCGCGGTCTGCCAGCCAGCGCCGCTGACGCTGGCCGCGACCGCCTATCTGGCCGAGGAAGACCCCGAGGCGCAGCCCCGCACGCTGACGCTGATCGGCGGGCCGATCGACCCCGACGCGGCCCCGACCGAGGTGACCGACTTCGGCGCCCGGGTCACCATGGGCCAGCTCGAAGAGGCGATGTGCCAGCGCGTGGGCTTCCGCTACAAGGGCGTCGGCCGGCGGGTCTACCCGGGGCTGCTGCAGCTGTCGTCCTTCATGGCGATGAACGCCGACACCCATGCCAAGGCCTTCTCGGACCAGATCCTGCGCGCCGCGCGGGGCGAGGCCTCCGAGCATGACCGCCACAACAAGTTCTACGACGAATACCTGGCGGTGATGGACATGCCGGCGGAGTTCTACCTCTCGACCGTGCAGCGCATCTTCAAGGAATGCGAGATCGCCAAGAACGCCTTCACCATCGAGGGCAAGCCCGTGGACATCGGCAAAATCACCAATGTCGCGGTGAAGACCGTCGAGGGCGCGAATGACGACATCTCGGCCCCCGGCCAATGCGTGGCCGCGCTGGACCTTCTGACCGGGCTGCCGGACGAGATGAAGGCCAGCCACCTCGAGCCCGGCGCGGGCCATTACGGTATCTTCGCGGGCGGCAAGTGGCGCAACAACATCCGGCCCCTGGTGCTGGAGTTCATCGACGCCAATTCCGACGCCTCGCGCACCGCCAAGACCAGCGCCAAGGCGGCCAAGTCCGGCACGCAGAAAAGCGCGCAGGTGGTGAACCTGTCCTGACGGCTGAGGGGGCGGCACTTGGACGCCGCCCCCGCCCTGCCCGGTTTTTGGGCATTTTTCCTGACAGTGTGAGCTGAGCCCGCCGCGCGCTGCGCGGTTCGGCCCGGTGTTGCGGCCTCGGGCCGGGCGCGGGTGCGCGGCCGGGCGCGGGCGAGCCCGGCGCTCTGCCCCGTCGCGCCTGTCCGAGGTCGCGCCTGTCCGAGCCCGCCGCGCGCCTTAGCCCCGCGCCTTCGCGTAGGTCATGTCGAGCATCCGCTGCGTGCCCTTGGCGTCCTCCAGCGTCCAGGGATAGGGCCTGCCTTCCAGCACCGCCGCGTTGAAGGCCTCAACCTGCAGCGTGTAATGCTGCGCCGCCGGAAAGCGCTCCTCGCGGCGGATACCCTGGCCCAGCTCCAGCGTGATCCGCGCCTCGCCGTAGGCCTGCGCGTTGAAGGGCGCCTCCAGCGTCATCACGCCCGCCTCGCCGTGGAAGGTCATGCGCTGGAAGGGCGCCATGCGGGTCGAGACATAACCCTGGTAGTGGAACGACGGGAAGCGCGCGGTCACATGCGCGCGGGTGTCGACGCCGTTCTGCCAGTCGAGATCGGCCGAGAGGATGGCCTCGGGCTCCTCGCCGGTGACGAAACGCGCCGCGCCGAAGATGTAGACGCCGATGTCGGGCAGCGCGCCGCCGCCCTCCTCGGGCTTGTTGCGGATGTTGGCGAGGTCGTCGTTGAAGAAGGAGAACTGCGCGCCGACCTCGCGCAGGGGGCCGATCTCGCCCGACTGCAGGATCTCGCGGGCGCGCTGCCACTGGGGGTGGTGCACGATCATGTAGGCTTCGGCGGCCAGGAGCCCCGAGGCATCCCGCGCCGCGATCAGCGCGTCGATCTCCTCGGCGGCCATGGCCAGCGGCTTCTCGCAGAGCACATGCTTGCCCGCGGCAAGCGCCTTCTGCGTCCATTCCACATGCATGGCGTTCGGCAGCGGGATATAGACCGCGTCAATCTCGGGATCGGCCAGAAGCGCCTCGTAGTCGTGATGCACCCGCAACCCCAGGGCGAGCGCCTCGAAGGGCGCGACCTTCTCGGGCGAGGAGGTGGCCAGCGCCGTCAGCGCTCCACCCCGGCCCGCGTGGATCGCCGGGCCCATCTTCTCGCGCGCGAAGCGCGCGGCGCCGAGAATGCCCCATCTGAGATATGCCATGACCGACCTCCTTTGCCTTGCCCGCGCACCCTAACCGGGTGCGGCGCGACGGCAAGTCAGTCGAGCAGCGGCCAGGGGCTGCGGGTCTTGGTGCGGCGCAAGACGAAATGCGTCTGGCTCGCGCGGACCAGCCCCGAGGCGAGGATGCCGCCCATCAGGAAGGTCTCGAGGTCCTCGGGGTCCTTGGCCGCCACCTTCAGAATGAAGTCGCTGCCGCCGGTGACCGAGGCGCATTCGACGATCCGGTCCTCGGCCGAGACCAGCCGGGCGAAGCGGGTGATCGTGTCCTGACCGTGGTCGATCAGCGAGACGAAGACATAGGCCAGGGCATCCAGCCCGATGCGCTTGGGATCGAGCCGGGCGACATAGCCCTTGATGACGCCCTCCTCCTCGAGCCGTTTGACCCGCCGCCAGCAGGGCGAGGAGGACAGGCCCACCGCCTCGGCCAGCTCCTGGAGGCTGGCCTTGCCGTTGGTCTGCAACAGCGCCAGCAGCTTGCGATCGGTCGAGTCGAGCGCCGGGGTCATTCTTGCCTTTCCACATTCCTTTTGGGGCAAACTCACCCCAGAATAGCGCATTTCCCGGCAAATGAGGCAATAATTTTCCCGATTGGCGGGCCATCCTCGGCCTCAAGGAGGAGTGAGGAGGACTTCATGCCCAAATCGACGAAATACCAGGCCAAGCATCCCGACGACCGGGGCTTCATCGCCTATACTCCCGAAGAGGACGCCGTCTGGGCGGATCTCTACGCCCGGCAGAAGCCGCAGATCGAGGCGCTCATGGCGCGGCCCTATCTGGACGGCTTCGACCGTATCGCGCTGCCCGCGGACCGCGTGCCGCAATGCCCTGAGGTCTCCGAGCGGCTGACCGCTCTGACCGGCTGGCGGGTCGAGCCGGTGCCCGCGCTCATTCCTTTCGGGCGTTTCTTCTCGATGCTGGCCGAGGCGACCTTTCCGGCCGCCAGCTTCATCCGCAGCCGCGAGGATTTCGACTACATCGAAGAGCCCGACATCTTCCACGAGATGTTCGGCCATACGCCGCTTCTGACCGACCCGCGCTTCGCCGCCTTCAGCCAGGCCATCGGCAAGGCGGGCGCCCAGGCCGGCAAGGACGACTTCGCCTGGCTGATCCGGCTTTACTGGTTCACCATCGAGTTCGGCCTGATGCGCGAAGGCGACCAGATGAAGGCCCTGGGCTCGGGCCTCGCCTCCTCGCCCGAAGAGCTGGAATGGAGCGTCTCGGGGCAGCCCGAATACCGCCCCTTTGACGTGATCGACATCCTGCGCACGCCCTACCGGATCGACATCCCGCAGCCGGTCTACTTCGTGCTCGACGACCTCGACGCGCTTTTTGCCGCGGCCGAGCGCGACCTTCTGGCCGATGTGGCCACGGCCCGCGAGGCCGGGCTGCACGCTCCGAAATTCCCACCGAAGGCGGCCTGAGATGATCACCTGCAACATCGGCGACATTCCGAAATGCGACGCCAACGCGCCTGTCTTCGCGCGCCCAGAAGCCGAGGCCCGGCTGGCCGATCTGCCCGAGTGGCAGCTCAGCGCGGACGGCAAGACGATCACCCGCAGGCTCACGGTGAAGGGCTTCGCCAAGGCGACCTATCTCGCCAACCTGGCGATCTGGCTCGCCGATGCGGCGGGCCATCACCCGGACATGGCGCTGGGCTGGGGGTATTTCACCCTGAGCTACACCAGCCATGAGGCCGGCGGGCTGACGGAGGCCGATTTCGCCTGCGCGGCGCAGTTCGACGCGCTTCTGGCGGGCTGAGGCACAGCCCGCCCCCGGGGCCCCGGCTTCGCACCCAAAGCCCTTGGCCCCCAACGAAAAACCGCGCGGACCGGTCCCGGCCCGCGCGGTATTTTCTTGTCGGTGACCCGAGGGTCCGCGGTCAGCTGGCCGCCATCATCCCCTGGTCCTTCGCCAGCTCGCGCATGCGCTTCTGCAGCTTCTCGAAGGCGCGCACCTCGATCTGGCGGATGCGCTCACGGCTGACGTCGTATTCGCCCGAGAGATCCTCGAGGGTCATCGGGTTCTCGGCCAGCCGCCGCTTGGTCAGGATGTCCTTCTCGCGGTCGTTCAGCACGTCCATGGCATCGGCCAGCATCGCGCGGCGGGCGTCGAGCTCGTCCTTGGCCTCGTAATCCTCGGCCTGGTTGGCGTCCTCGTCCTCGAGCCAGTCCTGCCACTGCATGGAGCTGTCGTCTTCCTGGCCGACCTGGGCGTTGAGCGAGGCATCCCCGCCCGACATCCGCCGGTTCATCGAGATCACCTCGTCCTCGGTCACGCCGAGGTCGGTGGCGATGCGCTGGACGTGTTCGGGCCGCAGGTCGCCGTCCTCGAGCGCGCCGATCCGGCTTTTCGCCTTGCGCAGGTTGAAGAACAGCTTCTTCTGCGCCGAGGTCGTGCCCAGCTTCACCAGGCTCCAGGACCGCAGGATGTATTCCTGGATCGCGGCGCGGATCCACCACATGGCATAGGTCGCGAGGCGGAAGCCCTTCTCGGGGTCGAAGCGCTTGACCGCCTGCATCAGGCCGACGTTGGCCTCCGAGATCACCTCGGCCTGCGGCAGACCGTAGCCGCGGTAGCCCATGGCGATCTTGGCGGCGAGCCGCAGGTGGCTGGTCACCAGCTGGTGGGCGGACTCGGCGTCCTGATCCTCGACCCAGCGCTTGGCCAGCATGTATTCCTCTTCAGGCTCCAGAAGCGGAAACTTCCGGATCTCCTGCAAGTAACGGCTCAGTCCCGCTTCCGGGGACGGGGCCGGGAGATTGGCGTAATTGCTCATCCCATCCCTCCATCAGACCTGATGTTTATCAGCTTAACATCCCATATGGGCGCCAGCCGAAGGGGTTTCAAGAAGGCGAAGCGTGTCGCATCGTCGTTAAGTTTGCATGGGTGTAACGCATCTTTTGACGCGATGATCCCCAGATTTCCGCGCGTTCACGCACAGGTTCCTGTTGTTTCAGGCCCAGAGCGTTCTGCGCTGCGGAATTTCTGGGGCTCGAGGCGGGCTTTCGAGGCTGCGCCTGGGCCTCAGCGGCCCCCGCCGAGCACGCCCAGCAGCGCGGCCATATCCTCGGGCAACGGCGCCTCGAAGCTCATCCAGGCCCCGTCGGCGGGATGGGCAAAGCCCAGGCTCGCCGCATGCAGCGCCTGGCGCGAGAAGCCCTCGATCGCGGCCAGCGCCTCGGGCGTCACCGCCTTGGGGCTGAGCCTGCGCCGCCCGCCGTAGACCGGATCTCCGACGAGGCCGAAGCCCGCATGGGCCATATGCACCCGGATCTGATGGGTGCGCCCGGTCTCGAGCCGGCACTCCATCAGCGCCAGCGCCGCCGGGTTGCCGAAGCTCTCCAGCATCCGCGCCCGGGTCACCGCGTGCCGTCCCTGCCCGTCGAAATAGACCGCCTGTTTCTGCCGGTCGCTGCGGTGCCGCGCGAGCCCGGTGGTGATCTTCATCACCGCGCCCGGCTCGAAAGAGACGCCGCGCACGCCTTTCAGCCGCGGATCGCCGGTATGCGGCACCCCGTGGACCAGCGCGAGGTAGCGCCGCTCGACGCTATGGGCGGCGAATTGTTCGGACAGCGCGTGATGCGCCCGGTCGGATTTCGCCACCACGAGAAGCCCAGAGGTGTCCTTGTCGATCCGATGCACGATACCCGGCCGCTTCTCGCCGCCGATGCCCGAGAGGTCGCCGCCGAAATGGTGCAGGAGCGCGTTGACCAGCGTGCCCGAGGGCGAGCCCGGCGCGGGATGCACCACCATGCCGGCGGGTTTCATCACCACCAGGAGGTCGGCGTCCTCGTGCAGGATCTCGAGCGGGATCGCCTCGGGCCGGGTGTCGACCTCGGCGGCCTCGGCCAGGGTGATCTCGACCTCGGCGCCTTCGGCGACGCGCGCCTTGGCGTCCTGGGCCAGCGCCCCGTCGACGCGCACCGCGCCCGCGCCCAGGAGCTGCGCCAGCCGCGTCCGCGAGAGCGCCAGCGCCTCTGGCACATCGCGCGCCAAGGCCTTATCAAGCCGGGCGGGCGGGTTCGGCCCGATCGTGAACCGATGCGTGGTATGTGTCATGGACGACCCTTCCGAGACCCCGGAACCTGACCTGCTTCAGATCCGCTTCATCAAGCGGCTGGTCACGGTCCTGACCGCGACGATGATCGCGGGGGTTCTAGTCATCATCGTGCTGCTTGTCATCCGCTTGCGCGAACCGCTGCCGCTGGCCCTGCCCGAGGACCTCGCCCTGCCCGAGGGCGCGGTGGCCGAGGCCGTCACCACCTCCCGCGAGAGGGTGCTGGTGGTGACGGAAGACGGCCGGCTCCTGGTCTTCGCGCGGGACGGCAGCCTGTCGCAGACGATCCCGCTCGAGGGGCCCGAAGCGGGGCGCTGAGCCGCGGGGGCGCTGAACCTCGGGGTGCCCCGAGCCTCAGGGCCCAGCGAGCCTCAAGACGCGACGAGCCGCAGGCGCGCGCCGAGCCTCTGGGCGTATCGAGCCTCTGGACCCGCTGAGCCTCGGAGCACGCCGAACCTCGCGGCCCGCTAAACCTCAGGGCCAGCGAGCCTCCGGCCACACTGAGCCTCAGTCCGAAGCCACGACCTTCTGCGCCTGTTCGCCCAGGCCCTCGATCCCCAGCCGCACGGTCTGGCCGGGCTTGAGGAAGACCTGCGGGCGCTTGCCCATTCCGACGCCCGGCGGCGTGCCGGTCGAGATGATGTCGCCCGGCTCCAGCGTCATGAACTGCGAGACGTAGGACACCAGATGCGCCACCGGGAAGACCATGGTGCGGGTCGAGCCCTCCTGCATCCGGGTGCCGTCGACCTCGAGCCACATCTCCAGCGCCTGCGGGTCGGCGACCTCGTCGGCGGTCACGAACCAGGGGCCGATGGGGCCGAAGGTATCGGCGCTCTTGCCCTTGACCCATTGGCCGCCGCGCTCGATCTGGAAGGCGCGTTCGGAGACGTCGTTGACCGCGCAATAGCCCGCGACATGCGCCATGGCCTGGTCCTCCTCGACGTAGCGGGCGCGCTTGCCGATCACCACGCCCAGCTCGACCTCCCAGTCGGTCTTTTCCGAGCCGCGCGGCAGGATCAGGTCGTCGTTCGGCCCGCAGATCGCCGAGGTTGCCTTCATGAAGAGGATCGGCTCGGCGGGCACATCCATGCCGGCCTCGGCGGCGTGGTCGGAGTAGTTGAGCCCGATGCAGATCATCTTGCCGACCGAGGGGATGCAGGCGCCGATACGCGGCTGGCCGGTGACGCGCGGGAAGGCTCCGGGATCGATCCGGGTCAGTGCCGCCGCATCGGCGAGCCGCGCGGCGGTCAGATCGCCGAAGCTCTCCGAGACGTCGCGGTAGTGGCCTTCCCTGTCGAGGACGGCGAGCCGCTCCTGCCCCTTCTCTCCCAGTCGCGCGAATTTCATCGTCTCGTCCCCCTGTCTGGCTGTTGCGCCACAGGCTTACGCGGGGCCTGGGGCGATGGCCAGAGCGGGGGATAGGCTCGGCAGCAAACCCAAGGCGGCTTGCCCTACGAGGAACAATCCGCCTTGCTCTCGCGGCACTGCGAAAGCTGATCAGGCCCGAGCAAAAAGCTGATTCGCCACGCTCATTCCAGCGACGGCAAAACCCGCAGGCAAACGGCTCACCGACCGCAGCGGCGCAATCTCAGGAGCTTGGGAGAAATGGTACCGCCTCCCCGGCTCGAACGGGGGACCTCTTGATCCACAATCAAGCGCTCTAACCTACTGAGCTAAGGCGGCACTGGCGCGGGAGATAACGCCCCGCCCAGAGCGTTGCAAGCCCGATTTCCCGCTCAAAGCGCCCGGCCCCACTGCTGTTCGACCAGCGCCTGGCCGAAGCGCGTGACCGGATGCGCGCTCAGGCAGCGCCAGCCGGTGGCGGCGTAGAGCCTGCAGGCCGCGCGGTGGCTTTCATGGGTCGAGAGCACCATGCGCCTGTAGCCCGCGGCGCGCGCGAACTCGGTGCAGACCCCGAGCAGCCGCCGCCCGAGCCCCTGCCCCCGCGCCTCCGGGTGCAGAAGAAAGAGCCGCAGCCGCGCCACCTCGTGCCCCTCTGCGACGCAGAAGATCGAGCCCAGCCGCCGGGGTGCGCCGGGGGCGTCGCTGGGGGCTTCACCGGGCGCCCCACCCGGAACCTCGCCTTGGATCTGGCCCCGCGCCTCGCCCGGGACCTTACTCGGAACTGCGTTTCGGATCTGACCCCGCGCCTCGCCTGCAACCTTTCCTAAGCCCTCACCCGGAACCGCGCCCGATATTCCGCGCTGCGCTTCGCTCGAAATCACGCCCGGCACCGCCCCAGACCTGCCTGCCACTTCCTCCGCCACAAACCCCCGCTCGCGGCGCGGGTCATGCGTCGCGGCGAACTCCGCCAGGATCTCTTCCACCAGCTTGCCGAAGCGCGCGTCGAAGCCCGCCTCGCGGGCGTAGAGGCGCGCGTGCAGGTCGGCCAGCCAGTCCGCGTCGCGGTCCGGCACATAGGGGCGGATCACCGGGGGCATGGGGGTGATCATCCCCCTCCGCGCTTGCTTTTCAAGACCGGGTTGCCTATCCCGCTGCCAATCTTGCGCGGCCCCGATGCACGCGCGGCCGAATGTCCCCTGAAAGGACCGTCCCATGGGCATCAACGACGACAGCAACATCGAGGCCAACCTGCAGATCGGCCCCACCGATCACGGCATGGTGCGGCTCTTCATCACCGCAGACCGGCTGGAGATCCCGATGGATTTCTCCCCCGAGGAGGCCGAGGAGATCGCCGAGGAAATCCGCGCCGCCGCCGCGACCGCCGGCAAGGTGAAGCCCCGCCGCTGAGCGGCCGAACGCGCCCGGAAAGACGCGCTGCCTCGCGCCACCGGTTCGGTCCAGCAGCCGCGCGACCGGGATCGCGCCGCCCCCGGGCCAATGGCTCAGCCCCGCCATAGCGATAGCGCAGCCAAGGCGCTAAGCGCCCAACCGCCGCCAGAGACCCGCACATTCGCCGCGCCAGTGGTTCAGCCCAGAACCCCAGCTCCGCCATCGCGACCGCGCAACCTCCGCGCCACTCGCTCAGCCCAGCATCCCCGCCCCGCCCTCGGGATCACGCAACCCCTGCAGCCGCCGCGCCGCGTGGAATGCGATCTTGCGGATCAGCACGTTGCGCCGCGCGCCCGCGAGCTTGTGTTCCGGGGCCATGCGCAGGATCTCCGCGTCATAGCCGTCGGCGATGATCAGCCCGGTCTCCTCGGGCAGGAGATCGGTCGGAAAAGCCTGGTCCACCGCCCAGAAGTAGCGGTCGCACCAGTCGAGATAGCCCTGCCACTTGCCGTCCGACATGAAATCGGCGCGCGAGGACTTGCACTCCACCACCCAGATCTCGCCCTTGGGCCCCAATGCCATGACGTCGACCCGGCGTCCGCGCTCGGGCACGAACTCCTCGACGCAGGCGAAGCCATGGCCGTGCACCAGGTGGCGGGCCACGCCGCGCGCCAGAAGCTGGCCGGGCATCATCTCGATCTGCGCATCACTCATAGCACCGAACCTACGAACAATTCGTGAACATGCCAAGGTCTCTTCGCGGCAGACCCCTTGCCTGCCGCCCCGGACCTCATATCTGCAAGCACATCGCGACACCGGAGAGCCAGATGGCCGACAGCCTGCCCCCCAGCCGCGCCGAGGCGCGCGGATTGCGCCACGCCCGCGAACTCGAAGGTCATATCACCTGGCTCGAGACCTTCTCCGGCACCGCCCTCGGCGTCCTGGCCGTGGCCTCGGGCATCTACACCTATCTTGGCGTCTCCTCGCTGCTCGACGAGGACGGCGCCATGTCGGCCTTCGCCGCCATCGCCTATTCCACCGCGGTCTCGGTCGGCATCTTCGTCTTCTGGTCCTACCTCATGCGGCTGTTCCCGGCGGTGCGCAGCGCCCGCGCGCGGATCGGGCTGACCGCGGCCATGGGGCTCGGATCGCTGGCCATCGTGGCCATGTCCTCCTGGCTGAACGCCGCGGCGCTGGCGGGCTCGGCGGCGGTCGAACAGCATCTCGCCGAGACCGTGCAGGACTACCAGTCGAGCCTCGAGCGCGCGCATGAGATCACGCTCTCGGCGCAGGGGCTCGAGCGCGACGTGGCGCGGGTCCGGCAAAGCTTCGAGGATCTCTCGGAGCAGGAAGAGGCCGGCAGCCTCTCGGGGCTCGCCGGGCGCGGCGCGGTCTTCCGGGTGCTGCGCCAGAAGGCCGCCGAGCTTTCGGCGCTGGAATCCCAGATCGCCGCCCAGACCCCGCTGGTCGAACAGGCCTTCACCGAGGGCAACGCCATCCTCAGCCGGATGCGCGCCCTGACGGTCGAGCCCGGTCCGGTCGAGGCGCGTTCGGTCGAGTTCTCCGAGGCGGCGGTGAACCTGCAGGGCATCATCACCCAGCTGCGCCAGCTCTCGGTCGCGCCGCTGGTCGAACGCGCCGCGCAGGATCTCTCGGCCTCGGTGGTCCTGCCCGAGCTCGACGGCAGCACCGAGGAGACCCGCGGCAGCCAGGCCGCCACGATCAGCTCGGTGCTCGAGGTCCTGGGCCAGCGCGCCGCCACGCTGGAGCGCGCCGCGCAGAACGTCATGACACTGACGCCCGCGCCCGAGGTCTCCTACACGCCGGTCTCCGCGGCCGACGCGGTGATCCTCTACGCGCGGAACTTCGTGCCCTCCTGGGCCGGGGCGATCGCCATCGACCTTCTGCCCGCGGTGCTGGTGCTGATCCTGGCGGTGACCCAGGCGGCGATCCGCGACGGCCGCGAGGGTGCGGACCTGGCCGATACGATGACCCTGGCCGAGCTGCGCGCCGCGATCACCGCCTTCCGCGACGTCGAGGGCGAGAGCGCCGGGCTGGCAGGCGCGCGTGGCGAGGGGGCCGAGCCTGCGGGGCGAGAGGCGCAGGCAGCAAGTGCGGACCCCTCGAACGGCACCCAGCACAGGCCGTCCGCAGACGCCTCTGCTGCCGACACAGACACCAGCGCCACCAACGCCCCAGCGCCCGGCGCCAATACCACGCCCGCCCAAACCACCTCCGAGCCCGGCACATCCACCGGCCCCAACGGCGGCCCCACCCAAGGCCCAGGCTCCCGCTGATGCCCGGCGCCCGCGTTCCCAGCGTCCTCAAGGCGGTCCTCGCCTTCCAGATCGGCATCGGCGCCTTCCTGGCCCTGGGCGACCTCGCGGGCGGCGGCCTGACCCTGCCGCGCCTCGGCCCGGGCGCGCCCGAACTCACCAACCCGGTGCGCCCCGGCGACCAGCGCCGCACCTTCGATCCCTCGCGCGTGCCCTCGGAGCTCACCCCGGAGCAAGACTCAGGCCCCCTGCCCGACCGCCTGCTCCTCACGAGCCTCGAGGGCGCGCGCTACCTGCTCGAAGGCAGCATCGCCGAGGGCGACGCCCCGCGCATCACCGCGCGGCTTGACGAGGTCCAGCCCGCGCCCGAGCAACTGGTGCTGAACTCCCCCGGCGGCTCGGTCCAGGACGCGCTGGAGCTCGGCCGCGCCCTGCGCGCCCGCGGCATCGCCACCGAGATGCGCACCGGCGATTTCTGCTATTCCGCCTGCCCCTACCTCTTCGCCGGGGGCGAGCTCCGCAGCCTCGCCGAGGGCGCCTCGCTCGGCGTCCACCAGCATTACTTCGGCCGCTCGACGATCCTGCCCGCCTTCGTCGCGGTCGAGGACATCCAGCGCGGCCAGGCCGAGGTCATGACCTACCTCGTCGAGATGGGCGTCGACCCGCGGGTTATGGCGCATGCGCTGGCGACCCCGCCGGACGAGATCTACGTGCTTCTGCCCGAGGAGTTGCAGGACTACGGCTTCATCTCCGCGACGCCCTGACGCGCCCCGCCGGGCCGCCCAGGGCGATATTTCCCAAACGCCCCCTTGCCTCGGCGCGCCCGCGCGCCTAACTCGCGATCAGGCGGGCACTGCCCTTCCCGTGAACGGTTGCATTCCGGTGGCCTTAAGCATTTTCGAGGGAGCTGGCTCTGTTCAGGCCCTGGTCTGATTACCTGGCGCCCACCTGTACATACAGGTCCTCGGGAATGAGATAACCACACGGTTGCGGTGGTCCCGCCGCCTTCTCCCCCAAATGAAACGGCGCGCGCCCCTCACAGGCCCGCCCCGATCCCCCGCGCCAAGGCACGCCCCGCCTCCGGCCCGACGCACCCCACCCACCAAAAAGCGCACCCCCTTCGCCCTTCAGCTTGCCCAAATACCTCGGGGGTGAATGCGGGCGGCACGCCCGCAGAGGGGGCAGAGCCCCCTGCCCCGGTCCGGGACGCCAAAGGCGGCCCGGACCAAAGAAAAAAGCGCCGCCCTCTCCGGCGACGCTTCCCTCAAATCTCCTGGCAGAACCCCGCAAAAGGCCCCCAAGACACCTCCCACCTCAGAAGGCCTCCGGCTTGGCCTCCCGCGCCATGTGATCGAGCACCGCGTTGACGAATTTCGCCTCGCGTCCCTCGGGGTAGAAGGCCTTGGCGATCTCCACGTATTCCACGATCACCACCTTGGGCGGCGCGTCGGTCGCGAGGAACTCGGCCCCGGCCGCGCGGAACAGCGCGCGCAGCGTCGGGTCGATCCGCGCGATGGGCCATTTCGCCACCAGCGCCCGGTCGGTCATCTGGTCGATCTTGGCCTGCCAGTTCACCGCCTCGTCGACGATCTCGCGGAAGAGGTCGATGTCGCCGTCGACCATCTCCATGCCTTCCTCGAGCTCGAGCCCGAAGCGGTGGTTCAGGAACTCCTGGCGCACCCGGTCGGCGGAAAGCTCCGAATGTTCCATCTGGAACAGCGCCTGCACCGCGTAGAGCCGCGAGGCGGACTTGGCCCGGCGCTTCTCTTCGCGCGCGGCGCGTTTCTGTTCGGAGCTGGAGGAGGTCATCTCAGGAAAAGCCCTTGGTGTCGCCGGCGATCTGGTCTTCGCCGCGCGCGGGCACGAAGCCGACGCCCCCGCGCGGAGCGCCCCACTTACGGGCGAGCGCCAGGAGATGCAAGGCCGCCGCGGCCGCGCCGCCGCCCTTGTTCTGACCCTTGGCCTCGGCCCGTGCATCGGCCTGCGGCTTGGTCTCGACGGTCAGGATGCCGTTGCCGATCGAGAGCCCCTGCAGGCCCAGGAGCGTCAGCGCCCGCGAGCTGTCGTTGCAGACCGTCTCGTAATGGGTGGTCTCGCCGCGGATCACGCAGCCGAGCGCGACATAGGCGTCATAATCGGCCATGCGCCCGGCCATGCCGATGGCGCTCGGCACCTCGAGCGCGCCCGGGACCTCGATGGTCTCATGGCTCGCACCCCAGGCCTCGATCTCGGCGCGGGCGCCGGCGATCAGCTCGTCGGCGACGTCGCGGTAATAGGGCGCGACCACGATCAGCACCTTGGTGGGCTTGTCGACCTGGCCACGCGGCAGGGTGTGATGCGTCTCGTTCGATGCCATCAGCCCAGCTCCGAGATCTTGCGGGTGCCGGTGATCTCGAGCCCGTAGGCCTCGAGCCCGACGACCTTGGGGGTCGGCGAATTGGTCAGGAGCGTCAACTTCGACAGTCCCAGCGAAGACAGGATCTGCGCGCCGAGCCCGTATTGCCGCAGCGTCGAGGGGCTGGCCTCATGCACATTGCCGATCTTCATCGAGGTATCGCGCAGGAGGACCACCGCACCGCGGCCCTCCTCGGAGACGATGCGCATGGCGTCGCGGAACTCGTCGGCGCGCCGCGCCGGGCCCGCGCCCACGATGTCGAGCATCGGGTCGAGCGCATGCATCCGAACCAGCACCGGCTCGGGCGTGGTGATGTCGCCCTTGATCAGCACGATGTGCTCGTCGCCATGGGTGCTGTCGGCATAGACCCGCATCTGCCAGTCGCCGCCGAACTCGCTGGCGATGGTCTCTTCCTTCTCGACCCGCACCAGGTTGTCGTTGCGCCGGCGGTAGGAGATCAGGTCCGAGATGGTGCCGATCTTCAGCCCGTGCCGCTGCGCGAAGGACACAAGTTCCGGCAGCCGCGCCATGCTGCCGTCCTCGTTCATGATCTCGCAGATCACCCCGGCGGGGTTCAGCCCGGCGAGCCGCGAGATGTCGACCGCGGCCTCGGTATGGCCGGCGCGGACGAGAACGCCGCCGGTCTTGGCGCGCAGCGGGAAGACATGGCCCGGGGTGGCGATGTCCTGGGCGCCCTTGGAGGCGTCGATGGCGACCTGTACGGTGCGCGCCCGGTCGGCCGCCGAGATGCCCGTGGTGACGCCCTCGCGCGCCTCGATCGAGATCGTGAAGGCGGTCTCATGGCGCGAGGAATTGTTCGAGGACATGAGCTCGAGGCCCAGCTCGTCGATCCGGTCGGTGGTCATCGACAGGCAGATCAGCCCGCGCCCGTGGGTGGCCATGAAGTTGATCACATCCGGCGTCGCCCATTGCGCCGGGATCACGAGGTCCCCCTCGTTCTCGCGGTCCTCGTGGTCGACCAGGATGAACATCCTGCCGTTGCGCGCGTCCTCGAGGATTTCCTCGACGCTCGAGATCGCGTCCTTCCAGTTCGTCTCGACGTCGCCCGGGCTTTCGTAATCGGTCATCTCGGCTCCTCATGTCACGCCCGCGCAGATAATGCAGATGGCCCCGCTTGGAAAGGCAAAGAGCGTGGCGGGATGCGGCTGGGGCTGTGCGGGATTGCGGGGGGGTGGGAGCGGGGGGTGAGTAGGTGGTGAGTGTGTGGCGGTAGGGAGTGGTGGGCGCCGCAGTAGTGGTCTCGGGTGCGCGGTCGGTCATGACAGTCTGGCGAGTCGTTGTGGTGGGAGCCCACGCCGCAAGTGCTGGGGGTCTCTGCCTACCATGACTGCCCGGCGGCTGGTGGCTGGTGGCTGGTGGCTGGTGGCTGGTGGCTTGAAGAGCCGCCGTTCGGATCGCCGCGCAAGCGCCACTCCACCAAACCCAAGCCAAGGCACCAAACCAAGGACTTGCCCTCTCCCCAGCGCCCTCACCACCCCGCGCAACAGAGGGCGCGCGCCGGACCGGGGGCCGGCGCTGCCGACCTCGGGGCTAAGCACTTTATCCCAACAAGGTCAGGACTAGAGCTGAGCTACGCACACCACCCACAAGAGCGCCGGCCCATCGGGCCGGTCCGGCGCGCGCCCGGCATCTTCGATGCTATTCGGGCGCAAGAGGGGGATCACGGCCAAAGGTCAGCGAAGAAACACGGCGGAGTTGGGGTTTGCTTGGAAGATAGGGGCGACCACGAAGAAACAGGCGGTCCCCGAGAGCAGCCCCCCATCTCTTCAAGCAGCCCTTTCTCCGCTCGCCACCCGCTCTCGACAGAGGGCGCGCGCCGGACCGGGGGTCGGCGCTGCTGACCTCTGAGCGTGGCGCTTTATCCCGGCAAGGTCGGGGCTAGCGAAACGCTAAGCGCGCCACCCGAAGGAGCGCCGGCCCATCGGGCCGGTCCGGCGCGCGCCCGGCATCTTCGATGCTATTCGGGCGCAAGAGGGGGTCTGGGCCCTGGAGGAGCGCGCCAAAGTCCGAACTGGGCGCTGACCGGCCACCCCCCACGGTCTGCCGCCACCCCCTAGTCGTCACCTCCCCCACCCCGCCAAACCGACACCATTTTGGGCGCCCCCACCGATCAATCCACAACTTATTGCATGTCGCCCGAAAATATCGCTTTACAGATCCGCCGCGCCGCAGGCACCATATCTAGTATGGCAAGGTCGCAACCGCTCCTTTCCTAGAGCAGGCACCTAGCGCTAGGGGGCGCTGCCAGCCCCCTTCGCTACACAGGCAATGAGGTGGCCCATGGCACTATCCGAAGAGTTCCTGTCGGAAGACCTACATCCCATCGATATCGTCGAGCATATCGCCGAGCACCACGACTGGGACTTCGACCGCATCGGCGAGGACCAGATCGCCATGGCGGTCGAGGGCCAGTGGCGCACCTATTCGATCACCCTGGCCTGGTCGCCCTACGACGAGACCCTGCGGATCATCTGCACCTTCGAGATGGAGCCCCCCGAGGAGGCCCTGCCGAAGATCTACGAAGGGCTGAACCGCGCCAATGACCTCTGCTGGGCCGGGGCCTTCTCCTTCTGGGACGAACAGAAGCTCATG
Source organism: Roseivivax sp. GX 12232 (assembly GCF_021272185.1). GTDB lineage: Bacteria > Pseudomonadota > Alphaproteobacteria > Rhodobacterales > Rhodobacteraceae > Roseivivax. The sequence continues at coordinate 287,337 of NZ_JAJSEC010000003.1, read as the reverse complement.
GTCTACAAATACGGCCTGGTGCTGGCCGGCGGCCAGGTCGCCATGCCGGAACAGATCGATACGATGATCGGCTCGGCGGTGATGGCGGCCGAACGCTTCTACCCGGCCTTCCAGCTCATGGCCTGGGGCAATCAGACGCCGGCGGAGGCGATGCAGATCGCCATCGCCGAAGCTTACGGAACTGCCTGACCGGGGCCCTCTCCCTCCCCGGTCTCACCGCCGCACGCGGCCGCGCCTCCTCCCTCGCGGCCGCGTGTTTACGCGCAGAGCCACGCGAAACGGCGCGATGTGGGGGGCAATCAGCGAGACAACTCGGCCGATGAGCCAACCATCCTCGGCTGACGCTCGGGGCCATCAAAGCACCCACTGCGGCATCATCCAGTGCGGTCCCTCAGCTTGAGCGACCTGCGCCAAGCTCTCTTCCAGGCAAACCGCCACCCACGCCTCTCAGCGGCCACCGCCCGCAAACCCCCCGTCACATCCCGCCACCATCCCCCCTCCCGCGCCGCTTCAGGTTGCGCGGCCTGCCCCGCCTCGGTAACGCTCGGGACGTGAGATCAGCGACGACGAGGGACAGGATGCGCGACACCGAGATCGCCCGGCGCGGGCTTGTGCTGCTGGGCTGCGGCAAGATGGGCTTTGCCATGCTGCAGGGCTGGCTCGACCGAGGGCTGCCCGCCGAGAGCGTGACGGTCCTCGACCCCGGCGCCTCCGAGGAGGTCAAGGCCAGCGGCGTGCGCGTCAACGCCGAACTGCCCGAGGAACCGGCGATCATCCTGCTCGCGGTCAAGCCGCAGATGATGAACGACGCGCTCCTGCCGCTGCAGCCCTACGGCAGCAATTCCACGCTTTTCGTCTCGGTCGCCGCAGGGGTCACCACCGAGCGGCTCGAGGGGCTTCTCGGCGCGGGCACCCCGGTGGTGCGCGCCATGCCCAACACCCCCGCCGCCATCGGCCGCGGCGTGACCGCCATCATCGGCAACCGGCACGCCAGCGAGACCCATCTCGAACAGGCCCGGCTTCTGCTCGAGGCGGTGGGCGAGGTGGTCACCCTCGACGAGGAGGCGCAGATGGACGCGGTGACCGGCGTCTCGGGCTCCGGCCCGGCTTACGTCTTCCACATGATCGAATGCCTCGCCGCCGCCGCCGAGGCCGAGGGGCTGCGCCCCGAACTGGCCCTGACGCTGGCCCGCGCCACCGTCGCCGGTGCCGGCGCGCTGGCCCAGGAGACCGGCACCGACCCCTCCGAGCTGCGCGCCAATGTGACCTCGCCCAATGGCACCACCCAGGCCGGGCTCGAGGTGTTGATGGACAGCGACAAGGGCCTGCCGCCGCTTCTGCGCGCCACGGTGAAGGCCGCCGCCGCGCGCTCGCGGGAGCTGGGCCAATGAGCGGGGAGATCGCCTTCGACGATTTCCTCAAGGTCGACATCCGCGCCGGCACGGTGACCCGGGCCGAGCCTTTCCCCGAGGCCCGCAAGCCCGCGATCAAGCTCTGGATCGATTTCGGCCCGGAGATCGGCGAGAAGAAGACCTCGGCGCAGATCACCGGGCTCTACGCCCCCGAAGAGATGATCGGCCGCCAGGTCATGGCGGTGGTGAACTTCCCCGCCCGCCAGATCGGCCCTTTCATGTCCGAGGTGCTGACCCTGGGCTGCGCCGATGCCGAGGGGCGGATCACGCTGCTTTCGCCGGACCACGGGGTGCCGAACGGCGCCAGGATGCACTGACCTGCCGCGAGGCTTGCGCGCGCGCCGTCGCGTGACTATGCCTCCGGCAATCCCAGGAGCCCTGACATGTTTTTGCCCGCGATCACCGGAACCGGGGTCTTCACCCCCGCAGAGACCATCACCAACGACGAGCTCGTCGAGGCTTTCAACGCCCATGCCGAGCGCTTCAACGCCGCCCATGCCGAGAAGATCGCCGCGGGCGAGGTCGCGGCCAAGCCGCAGTCCTCGGCGGAGTTCATCTTCTCGGCCTCGGGCATCGAACGGCGCTACGTGATGGAGAAGGACGGCGTGCTCGACCCCGACCGGATGTATCCCCGGCTGGCCGAACGCGCCGACGAGGAGGTCTCGATCATGGCCGAGATCGGCCTCGACGCCGCGCGCCAGGCGCTCACCGCCGCGGGCCGCAGCGGCGATGAGGTCGACCTGGTGATCTGCGCCGCCTCGAACCACGAGCGCGCCTATCCCGCCATCGCCATCGAGATCCAGAAGGAGCTCGGCGCGGGCGGCTTCGGCTTCGACATGAACGTGGCCTGTTCCTCGGCGACCTTCGGCATCCAGGCCGCCGCCGACATGATCCGCTCGGGCTCGGTGCGCTGCGCGGTGGTGGTCTCGCCCGAGATCACCTCGGGCCACCTGGAATGGCGCGACCGCGACTGCCATTTCATCTTCGGCGATGTCGCCACCGCGGTGGTGCTGGAGCGCGCCGAGGACGCGCAGGGCGCGCATTTCCTGGTGCACAGCACCCGCTGCGCCACGCAGTTCTCCAACAACATCCGCAACAACAACGGCTTCCTGCGCCGCACCCGCGACGCCATGGAGGACCGCCGCGACATGCAGTTCATGCAGAACGGCCGGAAGGTCTTCAAGGAGGTGCTGCCGCTGGTCTCGAGCCATATCGCCGCGCATATGTCGGAGGAGGGCTGGGCCGCCGAGGACCTCAAGCGGGTCTGGCTGCACCAGGCCAACAAGGCAATGAACGATTTCATCGGCAAGAAGGTGCTGGGCCGGGTGCCGGAGCCGGGCGAACAGCCAAACATCCTGCAGGACTACGCCAATACCTCCTCGGCGGGCTCGATCATCGCCTTCGCGCAGAACTCCGAGGACCTGGGGCCCGGGGAGAAGGGCGTGATCTGCTCCTTCGGGGCGGGCTATTCCGTGGGCTCGGTGCTGGTCGAACGCGTGTAGAACTTTGCGGGGCGGAGCCCGACGCGGGCTCCGCATGGAATGTGGACGCACATTCCTTGGAGGGCTGGGCCTTGCCGAAGCGCGCGCCTTGCCACGGGGCGCGGGATCTTTGCCCCTGACGGGGTCTCTTCGCCCTTCGCCACAAAGCCCAGGATCTTCGCCCCTGACGGGCTCTCTCCGCCCCTCGCCACAGAGCCCCGGATCTTTCGCAAAGATCCGGCCAAAACGCCGCCGCGTGCGGCGTTTTCCCCCGCTAGTCCGCCATGGCCGCCCGCCAGTGCCGCCGGCAAAGGCTCACGTAGCTCTCGTTGCCACCGATCTGCACCTGCTCGCCCGCGGTCAACACCCGGCCCTCGGCGTCCTGGCGCACCACCATGGTGGCCTTGCGCCCGCAGTGGCAGATCGTGCGCACCTCGCGCAGGTCGTCGGCGAGCGCCAGCAGCACCGCGGAGCCGGGAAAGAGCTTGCCCTGGAAATCCACCCGGAGCCCGTAGCACATCACCGGCAGGCCCAGGTCGTCGGCGGCGCGGGCGAGTTGCCAGACCTGCGCCTCGGTCAGGAACTGCGCCTCGTCCACGAAGACGCAGGCCACCCCGCCCTCGCGCTGGCGCACCTCGAGCCGGGCGAAAAGATCGCTCTCGCTGTCGAAGGTCTCGGCCTCGCGGCCCAGCCCGATGCGGCTGCCGATCCGCCCCGCACCCGCGCGCCCGTCGAAGGCCGCGGTCAGGAGCAGCACCGCCATGCCGCGTTCCTCGTAGTTGTGCGCGGCCTGCAGCAGCAGTGTCGACTTGCCCGCGTTCATCGTCGAATACATGAAGTAGAGCTTGGCCATGGGATCAGACCCGCGCGCCCCAGAGGTCGTATTCGCTGGCCTCGTCGACCCGCACGCGGATGATCTCGCCGGGCGTCAGCCCCTCGTGGCCGGTGTCGACGAAGAGGTTGCCGTCGATCTCCGGCGCATCGGCCTTGGTGCGGCAAGTGGCGGCATCCTCCTCGACCAGGTCGACGATGGCCTCGACCTCGGTGCCGACCTTGGCGGCGAGCTTCTTCTCGGAGATCGCTTGGGCCTTCTCCATGAAGCGCGCCCAGCGCTCTTCCTTGAGCTCGGGCGCGACATGGTTGGGCAGCTCATTCGACCGCGCCCCGGCGACGTTCTCGTATTGGAAGCAGCCCACCCGGTCGAGCTGCGCCTCCTCGAGCCAGTCGAGCAGGTAGTCGAACTCGGCCTCGGTCTCGCCGGGGTAGCCGACGATGAAGGTCGAACGCAGGGTGATCTCGGGACAGGCGGCGCGCCAGGCCTGGATCTCGTCGAGCGTGCGGGCCGAGGCGGCGGGCCGGGCCATGCGCTTCAGCACATCGGGATGCGCGTGCTGGAAGGGGATGTCGAGGTAGGGAAGCACGCCGCCCTCGGCCATGAGCGGCACCAGCTCGCGCACATGCGGATAGGGATAGACGTAATGCATCCGCACCCAGGCGCCGAGGCTGCCGAGGTCGCGGGCCAGATCGAGGATCGGCGCCTTGGCCTCGCGGTCCTTCCAGTCGGTGCCATAGGCCGAGGTGTCCTGGCTGATCACCAGGAGCTCGCGTACGCCCGCCTCGACCAGTTTCTCGGCCTCGCGCAGGACCGCGCGATGCGGGCGCGAGGCGAGCCGTCCGCGCATGTCGGGGATGATGCAGAAGCGGCACTTGTGGTTACAGCCCTCGGAGATCTTGAGGTAGCTGTAATGCCGGGGCGTCAGGCTGACGCCGCTGGCCGGCAGAAGGTCGACGAAGGGATCGGGCGCCGGCGGCACCGCGCCATGCACCGCGTCGAGCACCTGTTCGTATTGATGCGGGCCGGTGACGGCCAGGACCTTGGGATGCGCGCCGGTGATGTAGTCGGGCTCGGCCCCGAGGCAGCCGGTGACGATCACCCGGCCGTTCTCGCGCAGGGCCTCGCCGATGGCCTCTAAGCTCTCGGCCTTGGCGCTGTCGAGGAAGCCGCAGGTGTTCACGATCACCGCGTCGGCGCCCTGGTAGTCGCCCGAGATGCCGTAGCCCTCGGCCCGGAGCCGGGTCAGGATGCGCTCGCTGTCGACCAGCGCCTTGGGGCAGCCGAGCGAGACCATGCCGATGGTCGGCTGGCCGGGACGCGCGCTCTCGGAGACCTGGGCGCGGGCGAGATCGGGACGAAGATCGGGGGGATTCTGCGACATGGGGCGGGTGTAGCCGAGCCGCGCTTGCCGGGGAAGTCCACAGGGCGCGCGACGTGACGCTCCGCGTGGACTGGAGGACACGGGGGGCGGGGTGCGGCGGGCCCAGCGATGCGCGGAGCACCAGCGGTCAGGCTGCGGCGCGGTGTCGAGGGGCGCCGGGACGCCTCGGCGGGGGCCGTGGGGCCTGGCCTCGGCGCGGCCTCCCGACCCGCAAAGAAACACCCGCGCGGGCCCGATGGCGCCGCGCGGGTGATGTCACTTTGCCGGACGCGACTGTGCGCCGGGGGATACTGGCCGTGCGCGCAAATGCGCGCCGGGTGCGCTTACCGCCGGCGGTCGCGGCGCGAGGACATCGGCTGGAAGGCCACGCCCACATGCGCCTCGCAATAGGGTTTGCCCTGCTGCACCGGCAGGCCGCAGAACCAGAAGTCCTCGGTCGCGGGGTCTCCCACGGGCCATTTGCAGGTCCGCTCGGTCAGCTCCATCAGGCCCAGCTTCTTGGATTTCTTCTCCACGGCGCTGACCTTGGCCAGGGCCTCGGGGCTGATCTCGTTGGCCGAGGGCTGCGGCGGCAGCGGCTGGCCGGCGGGGATGATCTTCGGGCGCTGCGGCGCCTGTGCGGGCGCGGCGCTCTTGGTCTCGCTCATCGCGGGGTCTTCCTTCGGCTCGGCAGGCTTCGCCTTTGCCTTGGACCCGGTCTTGGCCTTCGGCTCGGCGGCCGGTTCGGCCTTGGGCGCGGGCTCGGCGGCCTCGCTGCCCGAACGGTTCGACAACCCGAGGCGATGGACCTTGCCGATCACCGCGTTGCGCGTGACGCCGCCCAGCTCCTTGGCGATCTGGCTCGCGGATTGTCCCTCGCCCCACATCTTCTTGAGAAGTTCGACCCGCTCGTCTGTCCAGGACATCGGCTATACCTCAATGAATAAAAAGCGGCCCCCGGAAAAGAGAGCCGCCTGACATCTCGTCTTCGGTCTCTATTTTATGTAGCCCATAGCGAGATACAACCCGGAGACCTCATGTCCGATACCTTTCCCCACCGCCAGGGCGACCGGCGCTTCGGCCGCGTCAACTGGATGGGCCTCTACACGCTGGCCGAACGCGAGGTCATGCGCTTCGTCAATGTCTGGACCCAGACGCTTCTCGCGCCGCTGGTCACCGCCGGGCTGTTCATGGTGATCTTCTCCATCGCCATCGGGCCGCGCCGGGGCGACGTGATGGGCATGCCCTTCACCACCTTCATCGCGCCGGGCATCCTGATGATGACGGTGATCCAGAACGCCTTCGCCAATACCTCCTCCTCGATCGTGATCGCCAAGGTGCAGGGCAATATCGTCGACACGCTGATGCCGCCGCTCTCGGGCGCCGAGATGGTGCTGGGCTACCTCGCAGGCGGCATCGCGCGGGGGCTGGTGGTGGCCGTGGTCATCGCGCTTGGCGTGGGGCTGGTGCTGGGCGTCTGGCCGCAATACCCGCTGGTAACGCTGGTCTTCGTCTTCCTCGGCGCGGCCTTCCTGTCGGGGCTCGGGATCGTGGCGGGGATTTTCGCCGAGAAGTTCGACCAGATGGCCGCGATCACCAATTTCATCGTGACCCCGCTCGCCTTCCTCTCGGGCACCTTCTACTCGGTCAGCGCCCTGCCCCCGGGCATGTACGAGCTGACCCATATCAACCCGATCTTCTACCTGATCGACGGGGCGCGCTACGGCATGATCGGGGTCTCGGACAGCTCGCCGGTCGTGGGCTTCGTGATCTCGCTGGCCGCGGTCCTGGCGATCAATCTCGTCGGCTGGCGGATGTTCCGCCGCGGCTACCGGCTGAAGGACTAGGGAGGGCGCCATGACCAAACCCATCGCGGTGATCCTGGGCGTGGGCGACGGGCTGTCGGCCGCGCTGGCGCGGCGGCTCGCGCCCGACTACGCGCTGCATCTCGGCGCGCGCAGCGAGGGCAAGATGCTGCCCCTGGCCGAGGAGCTGGGCGCCGAGGCGCATCTGCTCGACGCCACCGACACCGAGGCCATGGCCGGGTTGTTCGATGAGCTCCCGCAGGCGCCGCGGGTGGTGATCTACAACCCCTCGCGCCGGGTCGCGGGCGGCATCACCGAGCTCGACCCCGAGGCGGTGCGCGACGCGGTCGAGGTCACCGCCTTCGGGGCCTTCCTCGCCGCCCAGGGCGCCGCGCGGCGGATGCTGGAGGCCGAACCCGACGCAAGGGGCGTGCGCGGCACGATCCTCTTCACCGGCGCCTCGGCGGGGGTGAAGGGCTTCCCGCGCTCCTCGGTCTTCGCCATGGGCAAGTTCGCCCAGCGCGGCCTGGCCGAGAGCCTCTCGCGCGAGCTGCATCCCCAGGGGGTGCATGTGGCCTGGGTGAACATCGACGGGGCGATCCGCAATCCCGGGCGCAGCGAGGCGGCGGAGAACCCCGACTCGATGCTCGCCCCCGAGGCCATCGCGGAAAGCTATGCCGCGCTGATCGACCAGCACCGCTCGGCCTGGAGCCACGAGCTGACCCTGCGGCCCTGGGTGGAGCGCTTTTAAGAGAGTGCGTCGCCGGGTCTGACGGCTTTGGGTTGGGATGGCGCAAAGTGCCTAAGGCCCTCGGGCTGTCAGCGCCTAGGGTGCTCAGCCTCCAAGCCCCTCAGCGCCCAAGCATAAACCAAACCACGCGGCGCGCCCCCGAGGGCGCCCTGCCTCAGCCCGCCCGCGCCGGAAAGACCTGCTGCACGATCCCCACGCCCAAGAGGTAGACCGAGGACGGCACCAGGAGCCAGACCGCCCAGGTCGCCGGGTCGAACTCGACCCAGGCCGCCCAGGCCGCGGCCAGGACCCAGACCAGCGCCACCGGCAGCGTCAGCCAGCGCCAGCGCGCCGTGCGCACCGGGTGCACGAACTTTAGCGGCAGGAACATCGCCACCGCCAGCGCCGCGATCAGCGCCACCATGACCCAGATCGCCGGTTCCACCGCGAAGAACACCAAGACCAGCATGTTGAAGCAGCCCGGGAAGCCCTCGAAGGAATAATCGTCGGTCTTCATCCTAGTGTCGGCGAAATACATCGCCGAGGCATAGGTGATCACGAAAATCGAGAACCACCCCGTCCAGCCCGGCAGGAGCCCCGACTGGAAGAGCGCGAAGGCCGGGATGAAGACATAGGTCAGGTAGTCGATGATCAGGTCGAGCAGCACCCCGTCGAAACGCGCCGCGTTCACACGCACTTGGTAGCGCCGCGCCAGCGGGCCGTCGATCCCGTCGACGGCGAAGGCCAGCACCAGCCAGAGATACATCACCGCCCAGTCCTCTGTGGCGGCGGCGAGCAGCGCCAGCATGGCGAAGACGGAGCCCGTTGCGGTCAGAAGGTGGACGAGAAGCGCCTGGCGTCGAATATCCATCCCCGTGTGATGCCGGAAGGTGCCGCCTCTCGCAAGCGCAGCGTGCCGCCCTGGGGCGCGGCGCCGCGCCTCAGGCGTAGAGCACCCGCCCGTCGTGGCGCGCGGGCGTCGCGGTGACGAGCGCGCCCTCGGTCTGCGGGGTGGAGAATCGCACCTCGGCGAACTGCTCGGTGCGGCCCATGTCGGGGGCCTCCATCAGGATCTGATGCGCCCGTCCCGCCGAGCCCTCGAGGTGGCGCGCCACGGCCTCGGTGCCGGCGGCGCGCAGCCGCTTGGCGCGGTCCTTGATCGCCGTGCCCTCGACCTGCGGCATGCGCGCGGCGGGCGTGCCGGGCCGGGGGCTGTAGGGGAAGACATGCAGCCAGGTCAGCGCGCAGTCCTCGACCAGCTTCAGCGAGTTCTCGAACTGCGCCTCGGTCTCGGTCGGGAAGCCCGCGATGATGTCGGCGCCGAAGGTCATCTCGGGGCGCAGGCTGCGGGCCTCCTCGGCGAAGCGGATGGCGTCGTCGCGCAGGTGGCGGCGCTTCATGCGCTTCAGGATCAGGTCGTCGCCGTGCTGCAGCGAGAGGTGCAGATGCGGCATCAGCCGGGGCTCGGTGGCGATGGCCTGCATGAGGTTCTCGTCCACCTCGATCGAATCGATCGAAGAGATCCGCAGCCGCGGCAGGTCCGGCACCAGCTTCAGGATGCGCATCACCAGGTCGCCGAGCTTCGGCGTCGCGGGCAGATCCGCGCCCCAGGAGGTCAGGTCGACGCCGGTCAGCACGACCTCGTTGAAGCCTTCCTGCACCAGCCGCTTGATCTGGTCGACCACCACGCCCGCCGGCACCGAGCGCGAATTGCCCCGGCCGTAGGGGATGATGCAGAAGGTGCAGCGGTGGTCGCAGCCGTTTTGCACCTGGACATAGGCGCGCGAGCGGGTGCCGAAGCCGTCGATCAGATGTTCGGCGGTCTCGGTCACCGACATGATGTCGTTGACCCGCACGCGCTCGGTCTCGCCGATGAAATCGGCGGCCATGTCGCGCCAGACCTCGGGGGTCATCTTCTCGGAATTGCCGATGACCTGGTCGACCTCCTCCATGGCGGCGAAGGTCTGGGGTTCGGTCTGGGCGGCGCAGCCGGTGACGATGACCCGCGCGCCGGGGTTGTCGCGGCGCAGGCGGCGAATCTCCTGGCGGGCCTTGCGCACCGCCTCGGAGGTCACCGCGCAGGTGTTGACCACCACCGCGCCCTCGAGCCCGGCCTCGGCGGCCATGCGCTTCATCGCCTCGGTCTCATAGGCGTTGAGGCGGCAGCCCATGGTGGTGAACTTGGGCGGGGTGCTCATGGGGTGACCTCTGCCAGCCAGTCGGCGGAAAGCGTGCCGTCGAAGACCCGCGCCGTCGGGCCGGTCATCCAGACGCCGTCCTCGCGCCAGTCGATCTCGAGCGTGCCGCCGTCGAGGTCCACCGTGACCCGGCGTCCCGTCAGCCCGCGCCGGGCCGCCGCGACCGCCGTCGCGCAGGAGGACGAGCCCGAGGCGAGCGTCACGCCGACGCCGCGCTCCCAGACGCGCATGCGCAGTCGGTCGGGGCCGGTGAGGCTCGCCACCTGGACGTTGGTGCGCTCGGGGAAAAGCGCGTGGTGTTCGTAGCGCGGCCCGAAGGCCTCGAGCGCCACCGCCTCGGCGTCGGGCACGAAGAAGGTGCAATGCGGATTGCCCATGCCGGTCGCCACCGGGCCGCCCTCGATCGGCAGCTCCAGCGTGTCGAGCGGCTCGGAAAGCGGCACCGCGTCCCAGTCCGTCTGCGGCGGGCCCATGTTGACCGAGACCATGCCGCCTTCGGCCCGGACCACCGGCAGCGACCCGCGGTCGGTGGTCAGGACCAGCGCCTCGGCCCCGGTTTCGCGCAGGAGCATATCGGCAATGCAGCGGGTGGCATTCCCGCAGGCCGCCGAGGTCGAGCCGTCGGCGTTGTAGAAGGTCAGATGCGCGTCGCCCGGCCCTCGGGCCTCGATCACCGCGAGCTGGTCGAATCCCACGCCCCGGTGCCGGTCGCCCAGCGCCCGCGCGAGGCCTGGCGTGACCTCGGGCGCGCCACGGCGTCCGTCGAGCACGACAAAATCATTGCCGAGCCCGTGCATCTTGATGAAACTGATCGCGTCCTGCGCCTGTGCCATGGGCGCGCATATACGCCCCCCGAGGGGCCCTTTCCAGAGGGTGCCCCGGGGTCGGTTCTTTTTTCCGAATTTTTGGGTTGACCCTATCCGGCGGTATTTCTAGAAGCCCGCCCAGTGGGCCGTTAGCTCAGTTGGTAGAGCAACTGACTTTTAATCAGTGGGTCGCAGGTTCGAATCCTGCACGGCTCACCACTGATCCGGAAAATTGGGTGATCGTCGGGGCGGTTGGCGCCTTTTGGGCGGGCTGTTGCCGGGGTGGCTTGATGGGCGCTCGGTGGGGTGTCTTGGCGTTGGGCTGCGAGGCGGTCTGGCAATTGGCGCTCGGGCTGAGGGCTTGGCGTTTGGGTCTGGCGCCAGGTGCTCGGGTTGGGGGCTTCCTGAAGCTAGGTGTCTGCGGGATGCTCTGGAGCTTGGGGGCCCAGGCTGTCCCTCCTCCAAGATGAGACGGCCCCCGGCGCTCCCTTCTCCGCCCGCCACCTCTCAAACCAGAACACCTCCGAGGATTCGCCCCAACCTCCCGTCAAAGCGCCCTGCCCCGCCGACACCCCTCCCGAACAGAGGGCGCGCGCCGGACCGGGGGGCCGGCGCTGCTGACCTCTGATTGAAGCGCTTTATGGCTGCAAGGTCAGGACTAGGGGATAGCTAAGCACACCACCCCAAGGAGCGCCGGCCCATCGGGCCGGTCCGGCGCGCGCCCGGCACCTTCGGTGCTATTCGGGCGCAAAAAGCGCTGGCTGCACCGGGGGGCTTGCGTGCAGACGTCGGTGCAGTTGCGCTCACTTCGAAGCCCAGACCGGTGCGCGTGCCACACGCCCACCAGAGGGCGCGCGCCGGACCGGGGGCCGGCGCTGCTGACCGCTGAGCGAAGCGCTTTATAGCTGCAAGGTCAGGACTAGGGGATAGCTTAGCGCACCATCCCAAGGAGCGCCGGCCCAAGGGGCCGGTCCGGCGCGCGCCCGGCACCTTCGGTGCTATTCGGGCGCAAGAGGCGCAGGGTTGAGAAAAAGCGCGCTGATGGTCTGTTGGTTTGGCCGGGATGGGGTTAGCGCATCCCATCGCGTTGGTGCCCAATGTGAAACGTTGGTGCCCAATGTGTGAGCTTTGCCGGAAGCCTCCTCAACTTCGGATACCCGCGCCACACCAAACCTCCCCTCACACAGCCCGCCTACCCCCGCGCGGCCACCGCCTTCACCGCCTCGGCCAGCACCGCCACCGCCTGCGCCATGTCCTCGGGCGCCGCAAATTCGTCCGGCCGGTGGCTCACCCCGCCCGCACAGCGCAGGAACAGCATGCCCACCGGGCAGAGGTCCGCCATGGCCGAGGCGTCATGCGTGGCGCCCGAGGGCAGCTCCAGCGCGCCCAGCCCCGCCGCGGCCATGCCGTCGCCCAGCGCCGCACGCAGGCCCGGGTCGCAGGCCACGGCGGGCTGGTCGTAGGTCCGCGTCATCTCGACCGTGACCCCGCAAGCCGCAGCCGCCGCCTCGGCCAGCGCTCGCGCGCGCGCCTCCAGGGCGTCCCGCGTGGCGTCCTCGGGCGCGCGCAGCTCCAGCGTCAGCGTCACCTCGGAGGGAATCGCATTGACCACGCCGGGCGCGACCGACAGCTGGCCCACCGTGGCGCGGCTCTCGGCGAAACCCTCCGCCGCCTCGGAGACATCCGCGACAAAGCGCCCGGCGGCGACCAGCGCGTCGCGGCGCTCGCCCATGGGCACGGTGCCCGCGTGGCCGGTCTCGCCCGAAAACCGCAGGCCGTAGCGCGCGATACCGCAGATCGCGGTGACCACGCCGACCGGCGCATCGGCGCTCTCCAGCACAGGCCCCTGCTCGATATGCGCCTCGAGGTAGCCGACGACCTGCGCGGGGTCGCGGGCCAGCCCCGCGATCTCCTCGGGCACGGCCCCGAAGGCGCGCATCGCCTCGGCCATGGAGACACCGTCGGTGTCGCGCATCTCCAGCACCTCCGGGTCGAACCGCCCGGCCAGAGCGCGCGGGCCGATGAGCGCGGTCGGAAAGCGCACGCCCTCCTCGTCGGCGAAGGCCAGCACCTCGAGCGCGAAGGGTAGCGCCACGCCCTCATCGTGCAGCCGCCGCACCGCTAGGCAGGCCAGCGCCACGCCCATGATGCCGTCGAAACGCCCGCCTTCGCGCACGCTGTCCTGGTGCGAGCCCAAAAGCAGGGCCGGCGCCTCGGCCCGCCCCGGCGTCCGCCCGATCAGAGTGCCCGCGGCATCGCGCGAAACCTCGAGCCCCGCCGCTTGCATCCAGCCCGCGATCTGCCGCAGGGCGGCGGCATGGGGCTCGGTCCAGGGCAACCGGGTGACACCCGGGCCGGGCTCCGAACAGCCCGCGATCTTCTCCAGCCAGGCGGCGGCATCCACTCCGTCAGACATGCAATCCCTTGTATTTATCATGATGAATAGGCTCTATGGATACCTTCGGAAGTGACACGAGGCATGTGATGGTCGACACCGGCGCCCCCGAGACAGGCAAGGGCCGCAAGCGCTCGCGCCCGATCCGCGTGGCCGAGGCGATCAAGGACTGGGTGGTCGAACAGGGGCTGCAGCCCGGCGACCGGCTGCCCGGCGAGACCGAGCTGATCGCCCGCTTCGGCATGTCCAAGGGCACCATCCGCGAGGCCATGCGCCTCCTGCAGGCGCAGGGGCTCGTCGAGACCAAGACCGGCCCCGGCGGCGGCAGCTTCGTCGGCGAGGTCTCGACCGAACGGGCCCATGCGCTCCTGGCGAATTACTTCTACTTCCGCGACATCTCGATCGCCGACATCTACCAGCTCCGCGTGGCCCTCGAACCCGAGGTGGCGGCGAGCCTCGCCGGCAGGCTCTCGCCCGAGCGGCTCGCCGAGCTGCGCGCCATCGTCGAGGGCTATGCCGCACCCGCCGCCGGCCCCGAGGAGGAGCGCCGCCAGCATGTCGCCTCGCTGCGCTTCCACGCCCGGCTGGCGAGCTTCGCCGACAACGCGCTCCTGGCCTTCATGATCGGCTTCATGTCGCAGATCCTCACCGATCTGACGGTCTACAAGCAGCTCTACGCCGCGCCCAACGAGGCGCTCTGGCGCACCGGGCGGCGGCACCAGCTGGACCTTCTGGCCGCGATCGAGGCCGGCGACGCCGAGGCCGCCCGCGCGATCATGCGCTCGCACATGGAGATGGCCTGGGAGATGATGGAGGACCAGCAGGCCGTCGTCATGAAGCGCTTCATGACCCATTGATCACCCCGCGGGCCGGATCGGCGCGCTGTAGGGCTCGGCCCGTTCGGGCGCCTCGAGCGTCGGCACCAGGCGCGCCCATTCGGCGTAATCGCCGCTGGTCGCCCTTGCGTGCAGCCGGGCCAGATCGGAGAGCGGCGTCTCGGAATAATCGACTCTGAGGCTGAGCGGCGCGGCATCCCGCGCCACCACCAGGAGCGCCGCTGACAGGAGCCCCCGGCTGTCGCCGCCCGAGGCCCGCGCCGCCTCGAGCGCGGCGAGCAGCCGCTCGGCCAGGCTGCCGCGGCTGTCGAGATACCCTTTCAGGCAGGCGTCCAGCACCCCGCTGCCCGACAGGAGGTTGCCGGTCACGATGACCCCCGGTGCGCCCCGCGCGCCCGCGGCGGGGATGCTGTCGGCGCCGGTGAAATGCCCGGTCCCGCCGCCAAGATCGAGCGCCGCGAGCTGGCGATGGGCGCGGCCGGCGTCCCCGCCGACGGTCTCGGCCACGGCCGCCTCGGCCCCCTGGCCTCCGCGCATCCGCGCCAGAACCCCGGTGCCCCAAAGCGTGCTCGGCAAGGAGCCCTGCGCCGCCGAGAGCCCCGATTCGGCGTCCCCGCGCAGGACCCAGCCCCCGACGCAAAGGCTGCCGGTGGTCGCCGCGCCGCCATAAGCGCCTGTTTCCGCGTCATATGCGAGGATCGAAATCGTCATCGCCTTGTCTCCGTATCAGCGCGCTTGAATTTATAATGAAAATTTGGCCTGATGCAATTTATCATGAAAAATAACATCGCCCGAAACAGGAGAGGACCCCCATGCCGATAGGACATCTGACCCGCCGAGGCCTCCTGGCCGCCGGCACCGCCCTGACCCTGGCGCTGAGCGCGCCCGTGCAGGCCCAAACCCCGCCCGGCGTGCTTGTCGTCGGCCAGATCGCCGAGCCCAAGGCGCTCGACCCCGCCGCGGTGACGGCGGTGAACGACTTCCGCATCCTGATGAACGTCTACGACGGGCTGGTGCGCTACCGCGACGGCACGCTCGAGGTGGAACCGGCGCTGGCCACGGACTGGGAGATCTCCGAGGACGGCACCGAATACACCTTCTCCCTGCGCGAGGGCGTCACCTTCCACGACGGCAGCGCCTTCAACGCCGAGGCGGTGAAGTTCAACTTCGACCGGATGCTCGACGAGGAGCACCCCTATTACGACACCGGGCCCTTCCCGCTGTCCTTCTTCTTCTCGGCCATCGAGACGGTCGAGGCGCTGGACGAGACCACGGTGAAATTCACCCTGAACGAGCCTTACGCGCCCTTCCTGTCGAACCTCGCCTATCCGACCGGGCTGATCGTCTCGCCCGCCGCGGTCGAGGAGCACGGCAGCGACTTCGGGCGCAACCCCTCGGGCACCGGCGCCTTCCGCTTCGCCGAATGGCGCCCCAACGAGGCGGTAGTGGTCGAGGCCAACCCCGACCACTGGGACGGCGCGCCTGCGCTGGAGGCCGTGGTCTTCCGGCCGATCACCGACGCCAGCACCCGCACCGCCGAGATGCTCGCGGGCGGGATCGACCTCATGGTCGAGGTGCCGCCGGTGGCGCTCTCGCAGTTCGAGGGCGACAGCTACGCGCTGCACGAACAGGCCGGCCCGCACCTGTGGTTCCTGATCCTCAACGCCAAGGAAGGCCCCTTCGCCGACAAGTTGGTGCGCCAGGCCGCCAACTACGCGGTCAACAAGGAGGCGATCGTGAACGAGGTGCTGGAAGGCACCGCCGAGGTCGCCGCCGGGCCCACGCCACCGGCCTTTGCCTGGGCCTACAACGAGGAGCTTTCGCCCTATCCCTACGACCCCGAGAAGGCCCGCGCGCTGCTGGCCGAGGCCGGGGCCGAGGGCGCGGAGCTGACCTTCTACGTCACCGAAGGCGGCTCGGGCATGCTTGACCCGGTGGCCATGGGCACCGCGATCCAGGCCGACCTCGAGGCCGTGGGCTTCGACGTCACCATCGAGACCTACGAGTGGAACACCTTCCTCGGCGAGGTGAACCCCGGGCTCGAGGGCAAGGCCGACATGGCCGAGATGGCCTGGATGACCAACGACCCCGACACCCTCCCCTTCCTGGCGCTGCGCAGCGAGGCCTGGCCCGACCAGGGCGGCTTCAACTCGGGCTATTACGCCAACCCCGAGGTCGACAGCCTGCTCGAGGAGGCCCGCCGGGCCACCGACCAGGACGAGCGCGCGCGGCTCTACAAGGAGATGCAGGCCATCGTGCACGAGGATGCGCCCTGGGTCTTCGTCGCCAACTGGAAGCAGAACGCGGTGACCAACGACCGGGTGGAGGACTTCACCCTGCAGCCCTCGTTCTTCCTGCTCCTCGACGAGGTCACCAAGAACTGATCCCGCGCGGGGGCCCTGCGGGGCCCCTGCCCGACCACCCCGGCCCGCAAGGGAGGCAGAGCCTATGGGCGGATATATCCTCAGACGCCTGGTCTCGGCGGTGCCGGTGCTGCTGGGCATCACGGTCATCGTCTTTCTGATCATGGCGCTGATCCCCGGCGACCCGGCGACGGCGATCCTCGGCAGCTACGCCACGCCCGAGAATGTCGCCCGGATCAACCGCGAGCTCGGCCTCGACGAACCGCTCTGGCGGCAATACGTGATCTGGCTCGGCAACCTCCTGCAGGGCGACTTTGGGCAGAGCTTCGCGCTGAACCGCCCGGTCCTCGACGAGGTGATGGAGCGCTTCGGCGCGACGCTGATCCTCGCCGGCACTTCCTTCGTGCTGTGCTCGGTGCTGGGCGTGATCGCGGGCACCATCTCGGCGGCCAATCAATACGGCTGGGCCGACAAGGCGATCACCTTCACGGTGCTCCTGGGGATCTCCATCCCCTCGTTCTTCCTGGGCATGATGATGATCCTGCTCTTCGCGGTGCAGCTGCGCTGGTTCCCGGTCTCGGGCATGTGGCCGATCTACGGCGCCCGCGACGCCGCGGCGCTGGCCTCGCATCTGGCCATGCCGGCGCTGGCGCTCGCCGTGGTGGCGACCGGCGTCATCGCCCGGCTCTCGCGTTCGGCGCTCCTGGAGGTGCTGCGGCAAGACTTCATCCGCACCGCCCGCGCCAAGGGCGTGCACGAACGCTCGGTGATCTGGCGCCACGCGCTGCGCGCGGCCATGGTCTCGATCCTGCCGGTGCTGGGTATCCAGGCGGGCTTCGTGCTCTCGGGCGCGGTCTATATCGAGATCGTCTTCCAGTGGCCCGGCATCGGGCGGATGCTGGTCGACGCGATCCTGCGTCGCGACATCCTCCTGGTGCAGGGCGGGGTGATCGTGGTCGCCGCCTGCTACGTGCTCTTCAACATCGCCGTGGACGTGGCGCAAAGCCTGCTCGACCCGAGGATCCGCACATGACCGGCGCCTTCTCGCTTTTCGCCCGCAACCGCCTGGCGCTGGCGGGCGGCATCCTCCTGACCCTGGTGGTGCTGCTGGCGCTCTCCGCGCCGCTCCTGCCGCTGGCAGACCCGGATGTCACCAACACCTCCCAGCGCTTCCTGCCGCCCTTCTCCGAGGGCGCGCTGCTCGGCACCGACCACCTCGGCCGGGACCTCTTGTCGCGGCTCCTCTGGGGCACGCGGCTCTCGCTGGCGGTGGGCTTCGCCGCCGCAGTGATCGCGGCCGGCATCGGCGCGGCAATCGGGGTGATCGCGGGCTTCTACGGCGGGCGGCTCGACAATGTCATCATGCGCGGCGTCGACATGCTCATGGCCTTTCCCTACATCCTCCTGGCGCTGGCCATCGTCGCGGCGCTGGGGCCGGGCCTTCTGAACGCGCTGATCGCCGTGGCCGCCGTGAACGTGCCCTTCTTCGCGCGCAACATCCGCGGCATCACTGTGGGCCTCGCGCACAAGGAGTTCGTCGATGCCGCCCGGCTCGCGGGGCTGTCGCGGCCGCAGATCATCCTGACCGAGATCCTGCCCAACGTGCTGCCGGTGATCGTCATCGCCATGTCGACCACCATCGGCTGGATGATCCTCGAGACCGCGGGCCTGTCCTTCCTGGGGCTCGGCAGCCAGCCGCCGCAGGCCGACCTCGGCTCGATGCTGGGCGAGGCGCGGGCGGCGCTGATCAGCCATCCGCATACCTCGGTGGTGCCGGGCGTGATGATCCTGGTGATCGTCATGTCGATCAACCTCCTGGGCGACGGCATCCGCGACGCGCTCGACCCGCGGCTGAAGTCCGGCGCGCTCTCGCGGCCCATGGCGGCGACCCGGCTTGCGCGCAGCAGCACACCGCCCGAACAGAAGCTGCCCGGGGTCCTCGCCATCGAGGGGCTCGAGACCGAGTTCCACGTCGGCCAGCGCCGGCTGCGCGCGGTGGGCGGGGTCGACCTGGCGGTGAAGCCGGGCGAATGCCTGGGCATCATCGGCGAAAGCGGCTCGGGCAAATCGGTGACGGCGCTGTCGGTCACCGGGCTCGTTGCCTCGCCGCCGGGCGTGATCACCGGCGGGGCCGTGCGCTACCAGGGCGAGGACCTGATCGGCGCGCCCTATTCCCGGCTGCGCGCCGTCCGGGGCCGCGAGATCGCCTATATCTTCCAGGACCCGCTGGCGACGCTGCACCCGCTCTACCGGGTCGGCGACCAGCTCATCGAGGCGATCCAGGCGCATCAGAAGGTCGACGCCAAGACCGCCCGCGCCCGGGCCGTGGCGCTTCTGCGCGACGTGCGCATCCCCAACCCCGAGAGCCGCATCGCCAACTACCCGCACGAGATGTCGGGCGGCATGCGCCAGCGCGTCGGCATCGCCATGGCGCTGGCCAACGACCCCGAGGTGATCATCGCCGACGAGCCGACCACCGCGCTCGATGTCACGGTGCAGGCGCAGATCCTGTCGCTGCTCGACGACCTGCGCCGTTCGCGCGACCTGGCGATTGTCTTCATCACCCATGACTTCGGCGTGGTCGCCCAGCTCTGCGACCGGGTGGCGGTCATGTATGCCGGCAAGGTGGTCGAGGAAGGCCCGACCGACGCGGTGCTGGCCGCGCCGCGCCATCCCTATACCGCGCGGCTCATCGCCTGCGTGCCCGAGCTGGGCGGCGGGCGCCGGCGGCTCGAGGCGATCCCCGGCCTGCCGCCCGCGGTCGACCGCCTGCCCGAGGGCTGCGCCTTCGCCGACCGCTGCACCAAGACCCGCGAGAGCTGCCGCGCGGGCCCGATTCCGCTCACGCAAGAGGGCGCCCGCGCGGTGCGCTGCCTCTACCCCGAGACCCAAGCCGCCCGGGAGGTCGCCGAATGACCAAGGCCCTGCGACTGGACAACCTGTCCAAGACCTTTCCCCTGCGCGGCGGGCTCTTCGGCGGCCCGAAGGGCGGCGTCCGGGCGGTGCAGCCCGTCTCTCTCGATGTGAGCCGGGGCGAGACCCTGGGCATCGTCGGCGAATCGGGCTGCGGCAAGACTACCCTGGCGCGGATGCTGGTGGGCCTCGTCTCGCCCAGCACCGGCAGCATCGAGATCGAGGGCACCGCGCTCGACACCGCCGACCCGGCCGAGTTCGGCAAGCGCATCCAGTATGTCTTCCAGGACCCGATCTCCTCGCTCAATCCGCGCAAGACGATCCGGCAGATTCTCGAACTGCCGCTGAAGAAGCTGCACCGCATGGACAAAGCCGCCCGCGCGGCGCGGATCGCCGAGATCTTCGAGGCGGTGAACCTGCGGCCCGAGTTCCTCGACCGCTACCCGCACGAGTTCTCGGGCGGCCAGGCCCAGCGCATCGGTATCGCGCGGGCCTTGGCCGCCGAGGCGCGCATCCTGATCCTCGACGAGCCGGTTTCGGCGCTGGACGTGAGCGTGCAGGCGCAGGTGCTGAACCTCCTGGCCGATCTGCGCAAACGGCTGGAGCTGACCTACCTCTTCATCAGCCACGACCTCGCCGTGGTCGAGGCCGTCTCGGACCGGGTGGCGGTTCTTTATTTCGGATCGCTGGTGGAGATCGGCCCGGCCGAGCGCATCTTCCGCGCGCCGCGCCATCCCTACACGCGGCTTCTGGCCGAAAGCGCGCCAGTCGTGGGCCGGGCGCTGACCGCGCCCGAGGCGCGCGGCAGCGAGCTGCCGGATCCGCTGAACCCGCCCGAGGGCTGCGCCTTCGCGGCCCGCTGCCCGCGGGCGAGCGCGCGCTGCAGCGAAGCACCGCCGCCGCTCGAGGCAGCGCCCGGGGGCGGGGCTGTGGCCTGCTACCACCCGCTCGGCGCGGATGACGCGGCAGAGGACAACTGAAACGGGGCGCGCCGGTCAGCCACCGCGCGCGCCCCGTTCAAATGACTTATGCGCGGCCCCCAGCCGGGCGCCGCGCCTCAGCCGCCTCAGCCCTTCTCGAGCGCCTCGAGCCGCGCCTTCAGCGCCTCGTTCTCCTCGCGGGCCTTCTGCGCCATGGCGCGCACGGCGTCGAATTCCTCGCGGGTCACGAAGTCGCGGTCGGCCAGCCAGCGGTCGAGCATGGATTTCATCGCCGTCTCGGCCTCGGTCTTGGCCCCCTGCGCCACGCCCATGGCGTTGGTCATCAGCTGGCTCAGATCGTCGAATACCTTGTTGCGCGTCTGCATGTCTCTCTCCTGATCGCTTGCCCGCTATATGGCCCTTGCGGGGCCTCGTCTCAAGGTTGACTCTCCCGCCCCGGCATGGCCTCTCAGCGCCATGATCGCCGCGCTCGACTTCCCGCAGATCTCGCCCAACCTCGTCTCGATCTCGCTCTTCGGGACCGAGTTCGCCCTGCGCTGGTACGCGCTGGCCTATATCGCGGGCCTGCTGATCGGCTGGCGGCTGGCGGTGGCGGCGGTTCGCCGTCCGGCGCTCTGGCCGCGCGAGACCCCGCCGATGCGCCCCGAACAGGTCGAGGAGCTGCTGACCTGGATCATCTTCGGGGTGATCCTCGGCGGGCGGCTGGGCTTCGTGCTGTTCTACCAGCCGGGCTATTACCTTGCCCATCCTATGCAGGTCTTCGCGGTCTGGCAGGGCGGCATGGCCTTCCACGGCGGGCTCCTGGGCGTGGTTCTGGCCGCGACGCTCTACGCCCGGCGGCAGGGCGCGCCGCTCTTGAGCACCGCCGACATGCTGGCGCTGGCCGCGCCGCCGGGGCTCCTGCTGGGGCGGATCGCGAATTTCATCAACGCCGAGCTCTGGGGCCGCCCAACCGATCTGCCCTGGGGGGTGATCTTCCCCGGCGAGCTTGCGCAGTCCTGCGGCCAGCCGATCGGCGAGCTTTGCGCGCGCCATCCCTCGCAACTCTACGAGGCGGCGCTGGAAGGGCTGATCCTCGGCGCCTTGCTGCTCTATCTCGCCTTCCGGCGCGGCCTCCTGCGCCACCCGGGGCTGGCCACGGGGATCTTCGCGGCGGGCTACGGGCTCGCGCGCTTCACGGTGGAGTTCCTGCGCCAGCCCGACTCGCAGTTCGTCACCCCCGAGAACCCGCTGGGCCTGGCCTGGCACATCGGCGGCTATGGGCTGACCATGGGACAGATCCTGTCGCTGCCGATGATCGCGCTGGGGCTCTACCTGGTGATGCGGGCGCGGCGGACATGACGCTGTCGGCGCTTCTCACGTCCCGGATCGCGGGCGAGGGGCCGATGTCGGTGGCGGAATACATGAGCCTCTGCCTCTTCCACCCGCGCCACGGCTACTACGCGACCCGCGACCCGCTGGGCCGCGCAGGCGATTTCATCACCGCCCCCGAGATCAGCCAGATGTTCGGCGAGCTGGTCGGGTTGTGCCTGGCGCAAAGCTGGCTCGACCAGGGGGCGCCCGCGCCCTTCACCCTGGCCGAGCTGGGCCCCGGGCGCGGCACGCTCATGGCCGACGTGCTGCGCGCCACGGCGCGAGTGCCGGGCTTCCACGCCGCCGCCCGCGTCACCCTGGTCGAGGCCTCGCCTGCCCTGCGCGCGCGCCAGCGCGAGACGCTGGACGGCCACGAGGTGGCCTGGGTCGACAGCGCCGAGGCCCTGCCGCAGGACGCGCCGCTTTTCCTTCTGGCCAACGAGTTCTTCGACGCCCTGCCGGTGCGGCAATTCCTGCGCGACGGACCGGGCTGGCGCGAGCGGGTGATTGGGCTCGAGGGCGAGCGCTTGACCTTCGGCCTCGGCGAGGCGACGGACCGCCCCGACCTGGCCCACCGGCTGGCGGACACCCGCGACGGTGACCTCGTCGAGGTCAGCCAGGCGGCCGAGGGTGTCGCCACGCTCATCGGCGAGCGCATCGCGCAGGCCGGCGGGCTGGCGCTGGTGATCGACTACGGTGCCGAAACCAGCCTCGGCGACAGCTTCCAGGCGCTGAAGGCGCACCGCAAGGTGCCGGTGCTCGAGACCCCGGGCGAGGCCGATCTGACCGCCCATGTGGACTTCGGCGCGCTGGCCCGCGCCGCCGCCCCCGCAACGGCAACGCCGGTGGTCACCCAGGGCGTCTTCCTCGAACGGCTCGGCATCACGCCCCGCGCCGAGGCGCTGGCCGCCCGGCTCTCCGGCCCCGCGCTCGAAGCCCATGTCGCCGCGCATCGCCGGTTGACCCACCCCGAGGAAATGGGCTCTCTCTTCAAGGTAATGGGTATCGTGCCAAAGGACGCGGGCGTGCCGCCGGGGTTGGCGCCGTGACGCTGGAGATCATCACCTCTCCGGCGCTGGCGCCCCTGAGGCACGGCTTCTTCACCCGCCGCGGCGGCGCCTCCTCGGGCGTGTTCCACGGGCTGAACTGCGGCACCGGCTCCTCGGATCAATCCGAGATGGTCGAGATCAACCGCGCCCGCGTGGCCGAGGCCATGCAGGTCGCCCGCAGCGCGCTGGTGACGGTGCACCAGATCCATTCCGCCGAGGTGGTCACCGTGACCGATCCCGACCTCGGCCAGCCGCGCCCGCGCGCCGACGCCATGGTCACCAACCGCCCGGGCATCGCGCTCGGCGTGCTGACCGCCGACTGCCAGCCGGTGCTTTTCGCCGATGCCGAGGCCGGGGTGATCGGCGCGGCGCACGCGGGCTGGCGCGGGGCGCTCGCGGGCGTCTTGGAGGCGACGGTGACGGCCATGGAGCGGCTCGGCGCCCAGCGCGACCGCATTCGCGCCAGCATCGGCCCGACCATCAGCCAGCGCGCTTATGAGGTCGGCCCCGAGTTCTTCGACACCTTCGAGGCCGAGAACCGCGCCTACCTGCGGTTCTTCGCGCAAGGTAACGGCGACCGGATGCTCTTCGACCTGCCGGGCTTCGGACTGCACCTCCTGCGCGAGGCGGGCGTGCGCGCCGAATGGACCCGGCATTGCACCTATTCCGACGCGCACCGCTTCTATTCCTTCCGCCGCGCCACCCATGCGCAGGAGGCCGACTACGGGCGGCTGATCTCGACGATCCGGCTCTGAGCGGGCGCCGTGGGCCTGTGTGCGCCCCCCGCGCCCTGGTTTTGCCGCAATATACGCAACAATCCCGACGCTGACGGCCTGATTGGCCATGATTTCTGATCAATCGGCCGTATCGGCGGTTTTTCGAACAATGTGGCGGTTTTCGGAAAATTGTCTCGAACCCGTCAAAGACGCGCCCCAAACCGGCGACATCCTGAGCCCGAGGCCAGGGGCAGAGAGACCCCGCCCGAGCAGAGACAAGAGCCAAAGGACACCGCCGCCATGACCCCCAAGCGCCGCTTCATCGCCTCGATCCTGAAAAGCGCCGAAGAGTTCGACACCGCCCTGCCCTTCCAGCGCGGCGCCCCGCGCAACGCGGCCATCGCGCGCCGCAAGCTTGCCGCCGCGCCCGCGCCCCGGGACCGCAAGAGCGCCTGAAGTGATTCGCTGGCCCGCCCGCCAATTGTGGCGGGACTGGCCCGCGCCCCGAGAACAATCTTCCCTCGTGACTCGGATTGGCCGGCCCGCCGCCGCCAATCCGTTTCTTTTTTTGACAGAATGCCGCGGATCCGGCCTATTGATGATGAACGCAGTCGCAACGTCCGTTCGTCGTTGTTGGTGGGGGCCAGCACGGATGTGACAGCCTATTTATAGGGTGATCACATGAACAGTCTTCAGGCGCCCCTTCTCAACGCCCATGCACCGCGCTCACACCGCGTCTCGCAAGAGTCGTTTGCTCGTCCGGTCGGGCGGCCTCGTCGTGCCCTTTCTCTCATGCGCAGATACGAGGCCGCCGCCCTTCTCCCGGATCTTACCGTCGAATATCTCTCGCGCACGGCGCCCGCCCATCCGGTCTTCGAAGAGACCGCCGGCGGCTTCGCGCGCGGCACGCTGTTGCAGACCCCTTCGGGACCGGTCGCGGTCGAGGACCTGGTGCCCGGCGATTACGTCGAGACCTCGGACGGCGCCGAGCCCGTGATCTGGATCGGCTCGACCAGCTATGTGCCCCGGGTCGAGGACAGCGACAGCATCCTGACCACGCTTTACCGCGTCACCGGCGGGGCCTTCGGGCCCGAGATGCCGGGCACCGACATGGTCTTCGGGCCCGCGGCCCGCTTCCTGGTGCGCCGCGACCGCTTCCGCGAGACCATCGGGCATGACAGCGTCTTCGTGCCCCTGGCCGATTACGCCGACGGCGAGCGGGTGATCCCGGTGCAGCCCGGCGGCTCGGTGCAGATCTACCACGTGGCGCTGGCCGAGCATAAGGCGCTGAAGGTCGGCAACCTCGAGATCGAGAGCTACCATCCCGGCCCCGGCCTGCGCCGCGAGCTGGGCCCGGGCTATCTCGAGACCTTCCTGTCGCTTTTCCCCGGCTGTCGCGGGCTCGAGGATTTCGGCGAGCTCTCCCGCCCCCGCACCTCGCGCGAGGCGGTGCTGCGGCTGGGCGGCTGAGGCGGGTGGCCTGGCGGCCCTTCGGGTCGCCGAGGCGGTTGTTTTTCGGAGCTTTGGGTCGCTGAGGGCGGCGCGGTTTGAGCGCCCGCCCGCGCCGTCAGGCGGTGCGCGAGAGCCGTTCTTCCAGCACCTCGAAAGGCACGCCGGGGTCATCCTTGGCGCCCCGGATCACCAGCGAGGTCTTCACGCTGCCGACGTTCGGCGCGGTCAGCAGGTCTCCGGTCAGGAAGCTCTGAAAGGTCGAGAGGTCCGGCGCCACGCATTTCAGGATGAAGTCGACCTCGCCGTTCAGCATGTGGCACTCGCGCACGAGCGGCCAGTCGCGGCAGCGCGCCTCGAAGGCCGAGAGGTCCGCCTCGGCCTGGCTTTGCAGCCCGACCATGGCGAAGACCTGCACCTCGAAGCCGAGGCTGCGCGGGTCGACATCGGCGTGATAGCCCTTGATGAAGCCCTGTTCCTCGAGCGCGCGAACCCGGCGCAGGCAGGGCGGCGCGGAGATGCCGACCCGTTTGGCGAGCTCCACGTTGGTCATCCGCCCGTCGGCCTGCAGCTCGGACAGGATTTTTCTGTCGATCGGATCGAGCCGGTGCGCGGGCATGAGGAACTCCATGGACGTGGGGTCAGCGATTTCGCGATCATATAGCAGACGCCGGGGAATGCGCAATATTATGTCGCCTCGCCGCAATTTTATTTCCGGTGGGAGGCGGGGGTTGGAGGGGGGGATTGGGGGTGGCGGAGGCCGTTCGGGGCGGGATGCCCGTCGTTTGGCCCGGCTTGAGCCGTTCGGCACGAGCCGAGGCTACGCATGACGCCTCTACCCGCACCTAGGCCACCTTTTCGACCGCCTCAATGGAGGGCGCGCTCGGGACCGGCCCGGCTCAACTCGTTCGGCACGAGCCGACACCGCGCTTAACGTCTCCTCCCGCCCCCAGACCACCCTCTCCACCAGCACAACAGAGGGCGCGCACCGGACCGGGGGTCGGCGCTGCGGACATCCGGGCTATGCGCTTTATCCCAGCAAGGTCAGGAAAAGCTGTGAGCTAGGCAGGCCACTCCAAGGAGCGCCGGCCCAAGGGGCCGGTCCGGCGCGCGCCCGGCATCTTCGATGCTGTTCGGGCGCAAGAGGCGCTGCCCGAGGCTGGCGCTTACAAAACGTAAGTTGGTCCGAGGGCCGTCCGATAGGGGCCGGGGTTCGCTGCCCTCTCAACAGGCACCTCCAGAGGGCGCGCGGCGGACCGGGGGCCGGCGCTGCTGCCCTCCAAGCTGCGCGCTTTATCCAGGCAAGGTCATTGCTCACTGTGAACTAGGCACGCCACCCACAAGAGCGCCGGCCCAAGGGGCCGGTCCGGCGCGCGCCCGGCACCTTCGGTGCTGTTCGGGCGCAAGGAGGAGTCGGCTTGGTGGGTGATCTAGCGGATCGGGCGGTGAAGGCAGTCCCGACACCCGCCGGCACACGCCGACCTGTTGCAGACCGGCGCCGAGCCCCCCTCTCCCCCGACATTCCCGCCATGCAGGGTTTGCGCGCCCGGGCGGGGATGCGTATATCCCCCCGACACCACGAGGCGACACCCAAAGCCGGAGGGCTCTTCATGTCCGAGACCAAGCGCACCAAGGTTCTGATCATCGGCTCCGGCCCGGCGGGCTATACCGCGGCCGTCTATGCCAGCCGGGCCATGCTCGACCCGATCCTGGTGCAGGGGATCGAGCCGGGCGGCCAGCTGACCACCACCACCGAGGTCGAGAACTGGCCCGGCGACACCGAGGTCCAGGGCCCCGATCTCATGGTGCGCATGGAGGCCCATGCCAAGGCCATGGGCACCGAGATCATCGGCGACATCATCACCAAGATCGACTTCGACCAGCGCCCCTTCGTGGCCTCCTCGGACAGCGGCACGACCTATGTGGCCGATGCGATCATCCTCGCCACCGGCGCCCGGGCGAAATGGCTGGGCCTGCCCTCCGAGGAGAAGTTCAAGGGCTTCGGCGTCTCCGCCTGCGCGACCTGCGACGGTTTCTTCTACCGCGGCCAGGAGATCGTCGTGGTCGGCGGCGGCAACACCGCCGTGGAAGAGGCGCTGTTCCTGACCAATTTCGCCTCCAAGGTGACGCTGGTGCACCGCCGCGACGAGCTGCGCGCCGAGAAGATCCTGCAGGACCGGCTCTTCAAGAACCCCAAGATCGAGCCGCTCTGGCACCACGAGCTGGCCGAGGTCACCGGCACCGAGAGCCCGCTCGGGGTCGAGGGCGTGAAGGTCCGCGACGTGCGCTCGGGCGAGATCAGCGAGATCGCCGCCAAGGGGGTCTTCATCGCCATCGGCCATGCGCCCTCGAACGAGCTGGTGAAGGACGTGCTCGAGACCCACATGGGCGGCTACGTGGTGACCAAGCCCGATTCGACCGAGACCTCGGTGCCCGGGATCTTCGCCGCGGGCGACCTGACGGACCACAAGTATCGCCAGGCGGTGACCTCGGCCGGCATGGGCTGCATGGCCGCGCTCGAGGCCGAGCGTTGGCTCGCCGAACAGGGCGTCGACGAGGGCAAGGACGAGACCCTGCCGCTCGGCTACGGCGCCCCGGTGGATTCGGCGGCCGAGTGAGGCTTTTGCGGGTGTGAGGTGATTCCGGGGGGCTGTGTGCTCTCGGCAGAGATTGGAAGGGCCGTCCGTTGGGGGCGGCCCCTTTTGGTTTGGGATTGGGGGTTGGGCCAGCTGCAGCTCCGCTTACGCGTTGCCCCACCAATCCCTGCCATAGATGCACACCACCAACAGGCGACACTCCAAAAACGCGCGGCCCCGGACGCCCGAAGGACTTTCCCGCGCCAAGGCGGCAACGCCCCGGATAGCCCATCGAACCCCAGCCACCATACTCGCCTTCCCGCCCGCTCCACCTCCCCACACTCACCAACAGAGGGAGCGCGCCGGACCGGGGGCCGGCGCTGCCGACCTACAAGCTAAGCGCTTTATCCCGGCAAGGTCATTGCGCACTCAAAGCTATGCACACCACCCCAAGGAGCGCCGGCCCATCGGGCCGGTCCGGCGCGCGCCCGGCATCTTCGATGCTATTCGGGCGCAAGAGGGGCACCTCTCAACAGGCACCGACGGTTCAGAACTCGGACGATCGCCAAAGCCTCACAACTCCCACCAGTCACTCCAAGCCCCCTTGCGCCCCGCGCAACGCGGCTATTCCGCAGCATCCTGCCGCCCGCTTCCGCAGCGGCCTTGCCAGCTTACGTCCATGGGTCTATGGCGCCCGACATGCGCCGGCTCCGGCCTCCGCTCCGCCCGTGACGTAACATTTGAGATGACGAGACCGCGATGAGCATCGAATTACCGAACCTCGCCCCGCTGCCCGAGCTGTATGTCTCCTACGAGAGCGCCCAGAAACTGAAGGTCGAGGCCGGTGACCTGACCAGCCACGATCTGACCCCGCGCCAGATCTGCGACCTCGAGCTCCTCATGAACGGCGGCTTCTCCCCGCTCAAGGGCTTCCTGGGCGAGAAGGACTACGACAGCGTGGTCGAGAACATGCGCCTGGCCGACGGGTCGCTCTGGCCGATGCCGATCACGCTCGACGTCTCCGAGGCTTTCGCCGAGGGCATCGAGGAAGGCCAGGACATCGCGCTCCGCGACCAGGAGGGTGTCATCCTCGCCACCATGACCGTCACCGACAAATGGGTGCCCAACAAGGCGCGCGAGGCCGAGAAGGTCTTCGGCGCCGACGACACCGCGCATCCGGCGGTCAACTACCTGCACAACACCGCCGGCAAGGTCTATCTCGGCGGGCCGGTGACCGGCATCCAGCAGCCCACGCATTACGACTTCCGCGCCTCGCGCGACACGCCGAACGAGCTGCGCGCGCGCTTCCGCAAGCTCGGCTGGCGCAAGGTCGTGGCCTTCCAGACCCGCAACCCGCTGCACCGCGCCCACCAGGAGCTGACCTTCCGCGCCGCGCGCGAGAGCCAGGCCAACCTCCTGATCCACCCGGTCGTCGGCATGACCAAGCCCGGCGACGTGGACCATTTCACCCGGGTGCGCTGCTACGAGGCGGTGCTCGACAAATACCCCGGCGCGACCACCACCATGTCGCTCCTGAACCTGGCGATGCGCATGGCCGGCCCCCGCGAGGCGGTCTGGCACGGTCTAATCCGCCGCAACCACGGCTGCACGCACTTCATCGTCGGCCGCGACCATGCCGGCCCCGGCAAGAACTCCGCCGGCGAGGATTTCTACGGCCCCTATGACGCCCAGGAGCTGTTCCGCGCGCACCAGGAGGAAATCGGCATCGAGATGGTCGATTTCAAACACATGGTCTACGTGCAGGAGCGCGCCCAATACGAGGCGATCGACGAGATCGAGGACAAGGACCAGGTGACCATCCTCAACATCTCGGGCACCGAGCTGCGGCGCCGCCTGCAGGAAGGTCTCGAGGTGCCGGACTGGTTCTCCTTCCCCGAGGTGGTCTCCGAGCTGCGCCGCACCCGTCCGCCGCGCAGCCAGCAGGGCTTCACGGTGTTCTTCACCGGCTTCTCGGGCTCGGGCAAATCGACCATCGCCAACGCGCTCATGGTCAAGCTGATGGAGATGGGCGGCCGCCCGGTGACGCTGCTCGATGGTGACATCGTGCGGAAGAACCTCTCCTCCGAGCTGGGCTTCTCGAAGGAGCACCGCGACCTCAACATCCGCCGCATCGGCTATGTGGCCTCGGAGATCACCAAGAACGGCGGCATCGCCATCTGCGCGCCGATCGCCCCCTATGCGGCCACCCGCCGGGCGGTCCGCGAGGAGATCGAGCAATACGGCGCCTTCCTCGAGATCCACGTGGCGACCTCGCTCGAGGAATGCGAGCGCCGCGACCGCAAGGGCCTCTACAAGCTCGCGCGGGAAGGCAAGATCAAGGAGTTCACCGGCATCTCCGACCCCTACGACGAGCCGCAGAACCCCGAGCTGCGCGTCGAGACCGAGGGCACCGACGTGGACAACTGCGCCCACCAGGTGATCCTGAAGCTCGAAAGCATGGGCCTGATCGCCGGCTGATCCGGCGAGGCAAGGCTACGGCACGCCAAAGGCCCCGCGGGAAACCGCGGGGCCTTTTGTCTTGGGCGGCTGCCCCTCTGACGGGCCTGTGCCAGCGCGGCTCCATGGCCGCCGCCCGCACCTGCTCCCGCAGCCATTTACACTTGGTTAACCACTCTCTCGGAGCCTGTCGGCCCGGCGGCGGCTCGCGCCATGCGCCACCGGCCCTTGACCAAGTGGACCAAAAAAGATACATATCATGCAGGACGGCAAACGGCTGGTCGCGGCGTTCTTCCGCACCGAGCGCGGCGGGGAGCCGGTTCGGGACTGGCTCAAATCGCTCCCGGTGGAGGACCACAAGCAGATGGGCGGCGCGATCATGGCGGCAGAATACGGCTGGCCGATCGGTCTGCCGACCTGTCGCCCGCTCAGCGGTCATGCCGGGCTCTGGGAGGTCCGCGCGGCCCTCTCGGACGGACGTATAGGGCGGGTGATCTTCACGCTGGCAGGCGGCCGGATGGTGCTTTTGCATGGCTTCGTGAAGAAGAGCCAAAAGACGCCCCGGCGCGATATCGCCTTGGCCCGGACGCGGCAGAGGACACTGGCATGACCACGCAGGACAGATCGGGGATCGGATCCACCTTCCAGGACTTCCTGGAGGAAGAGGGCATCGCGCATGAGGTCCGGGGCATCGCGACCAAGAAGCTCCTGGCGGCGATGCTCGAGGCCGAGATGCAGAAGCGCGGCCTCAACCGCAGCAGCATGGCGCGGGAGATGCAGACGAGCCGGGCACAGATCCAGCGGCTGCTCGACCCCGAGAACGACAGCGTGACGCTGACCACCCTGCAACGCGCGGCGCGGATCCTCGGCAAGGAGCTGCGGATCGAGCTGGTCTGAGACGTCGTCTTACGGCGGCATGGGGTGCGGGGTGCTTTGACGGCCTCCGCCGTTCCTTCCTCCAGAGCAACTGAAGACCAACGGCCCGCTGCCAGATCGCCCTCACAAAAAAGGGCCGCGCCCCGCGGCACGGCCCCTCTATCCCGCCACCAAAGCGCCCCCTCAGGAGCACCCCTAGCGTGTCAGTGCACCGTCACCGGTGCAAAATCGTTCTGGCGGGCCAGGATGAAGGCCATCTGGCGGTCCTTCACCAGAGCCAGGCGTTCGCCGTCGGCGCGGTGGACGGCGTAGACGGTGCCGCTGCCGGTCATCTGCTCTTGCAGGTCCTCAGGCAGGTCGGAGATCTCGACCGGGCGGACGTAGACCGTGCGGCCCTCGTCGAGCTTGGTGAAGTCATATGCGGTGTTCATGGCCTTACCCCCGCTTGATCTGAATGTTCTGAACCACGCTCTCGGGACGGGCTACGGTCAGGTCGACGTGCAGAAGCCCGTTCTCCATGAGCGCCTCGCCCACCTCGACGCCGTCGGCCAGCACGAAGCTGCGCTGGAACTGCCGCGCGGCGATGCCGCGGTGCAGGTAGACCCGGCCCTCGGCCTCGGCGGACTGGCGTCCGCGGATCACCAGCTGGCGGTCTTCAACCGTGATGGAAAGGTCGGCTTCGGAGAACCCGGCCACCGCCAGGGTGATGCGATAGGCATCCTCGGCGGTTCGTTCGATGTTGTAGGGCGGATAGCCCTCGGCCGATTTCGCAGTCCGCTCAAGCAGGCGCTCGAGCTGTTCGAAGCCCAGAAGCTGGGGGTGCGACCCCAAGGTCATTTTCGTCATCGACGCATCCTTTTGGCAAGCGATCGTCTGAGAGGCCCCGTTGCGGCGGCCTTCGGAACAAATATGGGGCGGGGCGCGGGCCCCTGCAAGGTTCGCGACCCGCGCAAGCCTCTTTCGGAGAGGGCGGAAACGCGGTATTTTGAGGGCCCCGAGCCCGGCATGGACAAGGCCAATATGAACGCGCTGACCGACATTTCCATGAAGTCCGACGAGGTGCTGAAGGTCGAGTTGCGGGTGCTGAAACGCGAACACCGCGACCTCGACGACGCCATCCGCGCCCTGCAGGAGCGCGGCACCTCGGACGCGCTGACGATTCAGCGGCTGAAGAAGCGCAAGCTGCAGCTCAAGGACATGATCGCCTATATCGAGGACCGCATCTTCCCCGACATCATTGCGTAGCATTGCGTAGCCGCGCCCGGGGCGGTAGCTACCGGCCCCAAGACGCAGAGCGACGAGGGGCGAGGCGATGGGCGAGAGCGCGGTCAAGGTCGGGATCATCATGGGCAGCCAGTCCGACTGGCCGACGATGAAGGAGGCCGCCGAGATCCTCGAAACCCTGGGCGTGGCCCACGAGGTCCGCATCGTCTCGGCGCATCGCACCCCCGACAGGCTTTGGAGCTACGGCCGCGAGGCGGCGGGACGCGGGCTGAAGGCGATCATCGCAGGCGCCGGCGGGGCCGCGCATCTGCCGGGCATGATGGCCTCCAAGACCCGCGTGCCGGTGATCGGCGTGCCGGTGCAGACCCGGGCGCTGTCGGGCGTCGACAGCCTGTATTCCATCGTGCAGATGCCGCGCGGCTTCCCGGTCGCGACCATGGCCATCGGGGCCGCCGGCGCGGCCAATGCCGGGCTCATGGCGGCGGCGATCCTGGCCAACGAGGACCCGGAGCTTGCCGAGCGGCTCGACGCCTGGCGCGCGGCGCTTTCAGCCTCGATCCCCGAGACGCCCGAGCGCGACTGACCCCGGGCCCCACCTTCAAGAGAAAGACCCCAGCGACATGAGCGACACCCCCCTGCCCCAAGGCGCGACCATCGGCATTCTCGGCGGCGGCCAGCTGGGCCGGATGCTCTCGGTCGCGGCGGCGCGGCTGGGGCTGAAGACCCATGTCTACGAGCCCGGCGCCGAGCCGCCCGCGGCCCATGTCGCCCTCCGGCTGACCACCGCCCCCTACGAGGACGCCGCCGCGCTGACCGCCTTTGCAGAAAGCGTCGACGTCATCACCTACGAGTTCGAGAACGTGCCGACCGAGGCGCTCGACCGTCTGGGCGCGCTGAAGCCGATCCGCCCGGGCCGCGAGGCCCTTCGGGTGAGCCAGGACCGGCTCGTTGAAAAGCAATTCCTGGCCGATCTCGGGCTGGCTGTTGCACCCTTTGCCGATGTGGCGGGGCCCGACGATCTGCCCGGCGCGCTTCAGGCCGCCGGCACGCCCGGCATCCTCAAGACCCGGCGCTTCGGCTACGACGGCAAGGGCCAGGCGCGGATCTCCGCCCCCGAGGAGGCCGAGGCGGCGCTGGCCGAGCTGAACGGCGCGCCCGCGATCCTCGAGGGTTTCGTCGAGTTCTCCCGCGAGGTCTCGGTCATCGCCGCGCGCGGGATCGACGGCGAGGTCGCCTGTTTCGATCCCGGCGAGAACCTGCACGAAGGCGGCATCCTGCGCACCACCACGGTGCCCGCCGCGCTTTCGCCCGCGCAGATGCAGGACGCGGTGCTGCTGGCCGGGCGCATCCTGAACGCGCTCGATTACGTCGGCGTCCTCGGGGTCGAGCTTTTCGTGACGCCGCGCGGGCTCGTGGTGAACGAGATCGCGCCCCGGGTGCACAACTCCGGGCATTGGACGCAGAACGGCTGCGCGGTCGACCAGTTCGAACAGCACATCCGCGCGGTCGCGGGCTGGCCCCTGGGCGACGGGCGGCGGCATTCCGACGTGGTCATGGAGAACCTGATCGGCGCCGATCTCGACCGGGTGCCCGCGCTGTCGCGCGAGCGCGACGTGGCGATCCATCTCTACGGCAAGGCCGAGGCCAAGCCGGGCCGCAAGATGGGCCATATCAACCGGATCGTCAGGAGCTGAGCATCCGCGCGGCGAATTCGCCGGTCATATAGGCCACCTGTCCGCCCGCGAAGGTGGCCGCGACGCGGTCCTCGGCGTCCAGCACCACCAGGTCGGCGCGGCAACCGGGCGCGATGCGCCCCCGGTCGCTGAGGCCCAGCACCCGCGCGGGCCCCTCCGAGACAAGGGACCAGGCGGTCTCCCAGTCGCAGACCCCCGTAGCGACCAGCCGCCGCACCGCCGAAAGCGGCGCGGGGTAATGGTAATCCGAGGCCAGCGCGTCGCAGAGCCCCTCGGCGATCAGCTCGGCGGCCGCGACATTGCGCTTGTGGGACGAGCCGCGCACGACGTTAGGCGCGCCCATGATCACCGCCTCGCCGGCGGCGCGGGCGGCCTCGGCGGCGGCGCGGGTCTCGGGGAACTCGGCGATGGCGACGCCGCGCGCGCGCCAGCCCTGCCGGGTCTCGGCGGAGGCGTCGTCATGCGAGCCGAGCCGCACGCCCGCAGCCTTGAGCCGCGCCGCCAGCGCATCCAGCGCCGGTCCGACCTTGGGCCCGTTGCGGTGCAGTTCCAGCATATAGGCGAAATGCGCCTCGGGGCTGCGGCCGCTCTTCAGGGCCTGGCCGGTCATCTGCTTCGGCCGCCGCTCCTCGGCCAACCGCTTGTGCTGAAGGTGGTCGTTGAAGACCAGGTAGTCGATGCCATGCGCCGCGACCGTCGCCTCGGCGCGGGCGAAATCGTCGATCATATGCGTCTCGAGGCGGAGCTGCATGCGCAGGTCGATCTCGACCCGGTCACGCATGGCGGCCCAGGCGGCAAAGACCTCCTCGGCGAAATCGGGGCCGCGCAAGCCGCCCTCCCAGGACCAGAACTGCGCGAGGTAAGCGGTGGTGATGCCATTGGCGGCCAGCTCGGCGGCGGTGGCGAAGAGCCCGCCCTCGGTGTCGTGCAGCGCGCCACGGCGCGGGGCGACGTGGCGCTCGAAGCCGTCGCCGTGCAGGTCCACGATCCCCGGCAGGAGCCGGTAGCCCGCGGCATCGACCACCCGGTCGGCCTCGGGCGCGGCGAAGCGGCCCGCGGCAATCTCGAGATCCGCGCCGTGCCAGCCCTCGGGGCCCAGCACCCGGGCGTTGCGGAAGCGCAGCGGCCTCATGGGCAGTCGGCTACCAGGCAGGGCAGGTCCTCGAGCGGCAGCACCTCGCCCCAGTCGCCGACCGGGCCGAAGCGGCCCGCGCGCAGGAACAGGATGACCTGGGCCATGACCTCGGGGCTTTGCATGATGAAGGTATGGGTCACCGGCAG
Organism: Roseivivax sp. GX 12232; assembly: GCF_021272185.1. Taxonomy (GTDB): domain Bacteria; phylum Pseudomonadota; class Alphaproteobacteria; order Rhodobacterales; family Rhodobacteraceae; genus Roseivivax. Next base: position 252,587 of record NZ_JAJSEC010000003.1, on the reverse strand, counting down.
GACCAGGTGGTCGGCCATGCCCTCGACCCGGGTCGAGGCCACCGAGACCTTGCCGTCATCGGTGCCCGGGATCAGCGTCGAATAGGCCGGGTTCAACGAGCGCGAGCCCGCGATCACGCCCAGCTCGAAATCCACCGGCGGCAGCTGCGCGGGCACGTCCTCGGGGCCGGTGCCCAGCTCGCCCCCCGCCGGGCCGTTCAGCCATTGGAAGAGCTCGAGCCCGCCCAGGGCATCGACCAGCTCGCTGCCCTGGTTCGGCGGCGCCAGCATGACCACCCGGCCGAGCCGCTCGGGCCGGGTCTCCGACAGCCAGACGCGCGCCAGGATGCCGCCCATGGAATGGGTCACGATATGCACCGTCTCGGCGCCGCAGTCGCGCACCGCCTGGGGCAGCACCTCGTCGACCAGCGTCTCGATCGGCTTCTCGGTCGAGGGATAGCCCGGGACCACGGTGCGGTAGCCCTCGAGCTCCAGCATCTCGGCCATGGGCAGGAAGGAGACCTCGCTGCGCGCCAGCCCGTGCAGCAGCACCACGCAATCCGCCCGCGCGGGCAGCGCGGCGGCGGCGAACAGGCAGGCCAGGGCAAGACGGCGGATCATGGCCCTCACATAGGCGCTCGGCGGCGCCTGCGAAACGGCAAAACCGACAGGCCCACGCCGCCCAGCACCAGGAGGCTCGCCAGCGCGAACTGCCAGGTCAGGCTCTCGCCGAGGAAGACCATCCCGCCGCCCAAGGCCAGGATCGGCACGGTGAGCTGCGCCACCGCCGCGGCGCTGGCCTCGAGCCTGGGCAGCACCGCGTACCAGAGCGCGTAGCCCAGGCCCGAGGTCACCGCGCCGGAGAGCACCGCCAGCGCGATGCCGGCGGCGTCGGTGCCCGCGCCCGCGCCAAGCGCGAGGCTCAAGGCCAGGCCCAGGGGTGCCGCCAGCGCGAAGTTCGCCGCCGTGCCCATGAGCGCATCCTGCGCGCCCCGTCCGGCCAGCGAATAGAGCCCCCAGCCGACGCCCGCCGCCGCCATGAGCAGGCCGTGCAGCGGGCTGACCGGCGCGCCCGAGCCCGGCCAGAGCAGCCAGGCGAGCCCCGCGAAGGCCAGCCCCGCGCCCGCCCAGCGGCGCCCGCCCGGGCGCTCGCCGCCCAGCAGCGCGCCGCCGAACATGGTGACCTGCACGCAGCCGAAGAGGATCAGCGCGCCGAGCCCCGCGTCGAGCGCCAGATAGGCCGCCGAGAAGCCGTAGATATAGACCAGAAGCGAGGCCACCCCGAGCGCCCGGCCCCGCCCGCCGAGCCGCAGCCCTCCGCGCGTCACCAGGCAGAGCGCCAGGAGCGTCAGCGCCCCGGCCCAGAGCCTCAGCGTGCCGAAAAGCGCCGCATCCATGCCGCCATCCACCAGCGCCATGCGGTTCAGCACCGAGTTGGCCGCGAAGGCCGCCATGGTCAGCGCGCTCAGCAGGAACAGCCGCATGGTTCAGGTCCCGAAGGCGCGGGGGTAGCGCAGCCGGCTGCCCTGGGGCGCCCGCGCGGGCCCGGCGACGAGCGTGTGGTCGATCGGGAAGGGCGAGGCCAGCCCCTCGGCCATGCGGAAGCCGGCGCGGCTGTAGAACTCGGGCTCGCCCAGGACGACGATGGTCTGGCCCGCGGCCTCGGCCCAGCCGACGAGCATCCGGCACATGCGCCGCCCGATGCCCTGCCCCTGCCGGTCCGGCGCCACCGCGATCGGCGCGAGGCAGAGCCAGCCTTCGGGGGCGCGGAAGCGCGAGAGCGCGAGGTAGCCGACGATCTGGCCCTCCTCGCGGACCACCTGTTCGCCCGCGATCTCGCCGGATTTGCGCAACGCGCGCACGATCCGCGCCTCGTCCGGCCCGGGGAAGGCCGCGTTGAGCAGGGCCTCCACGGCCTTTTCCTCGCCCGCGCGCATCTCCTGCATGAAGTCCCGCCCGATCATCCTCGCAGCCTCCCGCTCTTGTCGCCCGCCCCGCCTAACACGCGGGCGCGGCCCGCGCCACGGCGGGGCCTTCGGGGCGCGGGCCGCCCGTCCAAAAGATGGCCCCCCACAAAGAAAAGGGCCCGCGCAAGGCGGGCCCTTCCCTGATCAATCGGCGTCAGCCGGCAGATTACATCATGCCGCCCATGCCGCCCATGTCGGGCATGCCGCCGCCAGCGCCGCCACCGGCGCCTTCCTTCTGCGGCTTGTCGGCGACCATGGCCTCGGTGGTGACCAGGAGGCCTGCAACCGATGCCGCATCCTCGAGCGCGGTGCGCACGACCTTCGCGGGGTCGATCACGCCGAACTTGAACATGTCGCCATATTCGTCGGTCTGGGCGTTGTAGCCGAACTTCAGGTCGTCCGATTCGCGGATCTTGCCTGCGACGACGGAGCCGTCGACGCCTGCGTTCTCGGCGATCTGGCGCAGCGGTGCCTCGAGCGCGCGGCGCACGATGGCGACGCCGGCGTTCTGGTCGCTGTTGGCGCCGGTCACGCCGTCCAGCGCCTTGGCGCCCTGGACGAGGCTCACGCCGCCGCCGACCACGATGCCTTCCTGAACGGCCGCGCGGGTCGCGTTCAGCGCGTCATCGACACGGTCCTTGCGCTCTTTGACTTCCACTTCGGTCATGCCGCCGACGCGGATCACGGCCACACCGCCTGCGAGCTTCGCGACACGCTCCTGGAGCTTCTCGCGGTCGTAGTCCGAGGTGGTTTCCTCGATCTGGGTGCGGATCTGGCCGACGCGGGCCTCGATCTCGGCCTTGTCGCCTGCACCGTCGACGATGGTGGTCTCGTCCTTGGTGATGTCGACCTTCTTGGCCTGGCCGAGCATGTCCATGGTGACGTTCTCGAGCTTCATGCCGAGGTCTTCCGAGATCACCTGGCCGCCGGTCAGGATCGCGATGTCCTGCAGCATGGCCTTGCGGCGGTCGCCGAAGCCCGGTGCCTTCACGGCTGCGATCTTGAGGCCGCCGCGCAGCTTGTTGACCACGAGGGTCGCCAGCGCTTCGCCTTCGACGTCCTCGGCGATGATGAGGAGCGGCTTCTGGCTCTGGATGACCTGCTCGAGGAGCGGCACCAGCGGCTGCAGCGAGGAGAGCTTCTTCTCGTGCAGCAGGATCATGCAGTCTTCAAGCTCGGCGACCATCTTCTCGGAGTTGGTCACGAAGTAGGGCGAGAGGTAGCCGCGGTCGAACTGCATGCCTTCGACGACTTCCACGTCGGTTTCCATGCCCTTGTTCTCTTCGACGGTGATCACACCCTCGTTGCCGACCTTCTGCATCGCGTCCGCGATCATCTTGCCGATCGACTCTTCGCCGTTGGCGGAGATGGTACCGACCTGCGCGACCTCGTCGGAGTTCTCGACCTTGCGCGCGGCGTTCTTGATGTGCTCGACGACCTTGGAGGTGGCGAGGTCGATGCCGCGCTTGAGGTCCATCGGGTTCATGCCCGCGGAGACGGCCTTCACACCTTCCTTGACGATCGACTGCGCCAGAACGGTCGCGGTCGTGGTGCCGTCGCCGGCCTCGTCGTTGGTGCGGCTGGCCACTTCCTTGACCATCTGCGCACCCATGTTCTCGAACTTGTCCTCAAGCTCGATTTCCTTGGCGACGGAGACGCCGTCCTTGGTGATGCGCGGCGCGCCGAACGACTTGTCCAGCACCACGTTGCGGCCCTTGGGGCCGAGGGTCACCTTCACCGCGTCGGCGAGGATGTTGACACCTTTCAGCATACGGTTGCGGGCGTCGGTTTCGAACTTCACGTCCTTGGCAGACATGTCACTTCACTCCTTGATTTGAGTCTGATGGAAAAGCCGGGATGCGCGGGGCCGATCAGGCCGCCTTCGCTTCCTTCGCATCGGCGATGATGCCGAGGATGTCGCTTTCCTTCATGATCAGCAGCTCTTCGCCGTCGAGGGTCACTTCGGTGCCGGACCACTTGCCGAAAAGCACCTTGTCGCCTTCTTTCACGGCCATCGCGATCAGCTCGCCGTTGTCCTTGCGGGCGCCTTCGCCACATGCCACGACAACGCCTTCGGAGGGCTTTTCCTTGGCGGTTTCGGGGATGATGAGGCCGCCCTTGGTCTTCTCGTCGCTCTCGACGCGACGCACCAGAACACGGTCATGGAGCGGTTTGAATGCCATCTTCGAGTCTCCTTGGCTCAAAGGTTGTTCCTGTTGGTGTCCCCCCTAAGGCAGACACGTTAGCACTCACGATCGTCGAGTGCTAACGAAGCTGAGATAGGCAGCGGGCGGGATTCTGTCAAGCAAGCGGCCCGGAGATTTGCGGCGGATTTTACGGGTTGGGCTGGGTGGCGGCGGTTGGGCGCCTGGGAAGGGCGCGCGCCGGACCGGGGGCCGGCGCTGCTGACCTCTGGGCTTTGCGCTTTATCCCAGCAAGGTCAGGACGAGAGGCGAGCTATGCGCGCCATCCGAAGGAGCGCCGGCCCATCGGGCCGGTCCGGCGCGCGCCTGGCACCTACGGTGCTGTTCGGGCGCAAGGAAGGGCGAGCGGGAAGCGATTGGCGAGGCATACAGCGGAAGCGGCGAAAGCCTCCAAGTGCCGCGATACCTGAGAAGGCAACGCTCCTTTGGACCGACGTGCCTGCCTACCAGACTTCGCCCCTCCAAGGTCGACACCTCTTGCACCAGAGGGCGCGCGCCGGACCGGGGGCCGGCGCTGCCGACTGCCGAGCGAGACGCTTTATCCACGCAAGGTCAGGGCTAGAGGCGAGCTATGCGCGCCGCCCCAAGGAGCGCCGGCCCAAGGGGCCGGTCCGGCGCGCGCCCGGCACCTTCGGTGCTGTTCGGGCGCAAGAGGGGCGAGCGGGAAGCCGGGTGCCTACTGCAAGCGTGGCGCCAGCGAGAAGCGTGGCGCCAACAGGAAGCGTAGCGCCAACCGCAACGGCAACGGCAGGTCCGAACATCCGTCCCGCGCCCCCAATCCCCCCAATCACTCCCCCGCCTCCCAGCTCCCGGCCCAATGCACCAGCCCCGCGCGGCCCGCCTCGGTCAGCGCATAGACCCCTGTCTCGACCCGCTCGAACCATCCGTAGTGATTGTCCCGCATGATCCGCGTCGCCCCGGGCACGCCGGTCGCCCGCGCCACCAAGGCGCCCTTCTCGGCCCCGGCCTCGGCGAGATAGGCCGCGCAGGCAAGCGCATCCTGCCGGTAGCCGGTCACCAGCCCGTGCCGGGTCGCGCCGCCCTCGTTGGGATCGCCCCGGAGCCGCTCGAAGGCGCGCAGGAGCTTCTCGCGGCCGACCTTCGACCCCCGCGGCCGGAAAGGCCCGGGATCGCACAGGACCTCGACCTTGCCGTCCCGCGCCCGCACCGTCAGGAAGCCGAGCCCCAGCCGCCGGCAAAGCGCGCGGTTGTCCTTGATCCCGCGCCGGGCGCGCGCGCCCTCGGGCCGGGCAACGGCGATATAAACCCGCTCGGTCAGCGCCAGCCGCGCCACGGCCTGGTGGATCAGCCCCAGCGTGACCGAGCGCTTCAGCTCCACCACCACCGGCGGCTCCTCGCCTCGAAGCGCCACCACGTCGGCGGCGCCGACCTCGCCCTTCACCGCGTAGCCTTGAGCCTCGAGATAGGCCTTCACCGGCCCGTAGAGATCGCTTTCCCGTGTCATCGCGCGCCAGAGTTTCCCGCGGGCTTGCCGCGCGCAAGCCCCCGGGTAAGCTGGCTCGGCAAAAATCCCCGGAGACCCACATGCGCGCCGCCCTCGCCCTGGCCTTCTGGCTGCTCTCGACCCTGAGCCTGCAGGCCGCTTGCGCGGGCACCGACCTGCGTCCCGCGCTCGCCCCCGAGATGCGCGCCACCCTGGCCGAGCGGCTGGCAGACCTGCCCTATGCCGAGGGCAACCACTGGCGCGCCAGCCGCGGCGGGGCGGTGATCCACCTCATCGGCACGCTGCACGCGGACGATCCGCGCTTCGACGGCGTCACCGCGCGGCTGACCCCGCTGATCGCCGAGGCCCGGTTGATATTCCTGGAGATGACCGAGACCGAGGAGGCGGCGCTGACCGAGCGGCTCTCGCGCGATCCCTCGATCCTGCTGCTCGAGGGCACCACCCTGCCCGAGATGCTGCCCGCGACGGACTGGGCGCGGCTCTCCGAGGCGCTGCGCGCCCGCGGCATGCAGCCATTCATGGCGGCGCGCTTCAAGCCCTGGTACGTCTCGATGATCCTGGCCCTGCCGCCCTGCATGGCGACGGACCTGGGGCTCGCCACCGGGCTCGACGCGCGGCTTCAGGAGCTCGCCCAGACGACCGGCACGCCAACCCGGGCGCTGGAAGACCCGATGCAGGTCTTCGCGGCGCTGGAGACGACGCCCGAGGACCAGCAGGCGCAGATGATGGCCGCCGCCCTCCTGCCGCCCGAGCGCGCCGAGGACATCTTCGCCACCCTGCGCGCGGCGTATTTCGACGAACGGCCGGGCGAAAGCTGGGTGCTCTCGGGGCTTCTCTCCTCCGAGGGCGCCGGGGCGTTGCCCGGCGGGGCCGAGGCTGCCGAAGCCGCCCTGGCCGAGACGACACAAGCGCTGCTCGGCGACCGCAACCGCGCCTGGCTGCCGCGCATCCTCGCCGAAACCCGCCCGGGCGAGACGCTGGTGGTCGCCGCCGGTGCCGCACATCTGCCCGGTCCCGACGGCCTCCTCGCCCTGCTCGCCGCCGAGGGCTTCACGCTCGAACGCCGCCCCTTCTGAGCGGCGCCCGAAGCACGCCGGAAGACCCCCTCAGGCCGCCAGCCCGCGCCCCTTCAGAAGCGCCGCGACCCCGGGCATCTTGCCCCGGAAGCTGACATAGAGGTCCTCGGCTTCGGCGGATCCGCCCTTCGACAGGATGAACCGCTCGAGCTTCTTGGCCATGGCGGTGTCGAAGGCCCCGCCCGCCTCCTCGAAGGCGGCGAAGGCATCGGCGTCCATGACCTCGGACCACATGTAGCTGTAATACCCCGAGGAATAGCCGTCACCGGCGAAGACATGGGCGAAATGCGGCGTCGCATGGCGCATGGCGATGGCCTCGGGCATGCCCATCTCAGCCAGGATCTCGGCCTGCCGCGCCATCGGATCGGCGGGCGCCGGGCCGTCGTGGAACTCCAGGTCCACCCGCGCCGAGGCGACATATTCCACCGTCTGGAAGCCCTGGTCGAAATTCGCCGCCGCCAGGACCCGCTCAAGCATGGCCTCGGGCATGGGCGCGCCGGTCTCGACATGGGTGGCGAAGCGCTGCAGCACCTCGGGCACCTCGAGCCAATGCTCGAAGAGCTGGCTCGGCAGTTCCACGAAGTCCCGCGCCACCGAGGTGCCCGCCATGGAGCCGAAGGTCACATCCGACAGGATCTGGTGCAGCGCATGGCCGAACTCGTGAAACAGCGTGCGCGCCTCGTCATAGGACAGCAGCGCCGCCTCCCCCGCCGCGGGCTTGGAGAAGTTGCAGACATTGACCACCACCGGCGTCTTCACCTCGGGCCGGCGGGCCTGCATGCGCATGGCCGAACACCAGGCGCCCGAGCGCTTGGAGGCCCGCGCGAAGTAATCGCCGACGAAGACCGCGAGGTGCCGCCCGTTGCGGGTCACCTCCCAGGCGCGGCAGTCGGGGTGGTAGAGATCCGCCGCGACCGGCGCGAACTCCAGCCCGAAAAGCCGATGCGCGCAGTCGAAGGCCGCCTCGATCATCCGCTCGAGCTGCAGGTAGGGCTTCAGCGCGCTTTCATCCAAATCATGCTCGGCCCGGCGCCGCCGCTCGGCGTAGTAACGCCAGTCCCAGGGCTGGAGCGCGCCGTTCTGGCCCTCGGCCTGCTTCATCTCGGCCAGGATCGCGGCGTCTTCCTCGGCCCGCGCCCGCGCCGGGGTCCAGACCGCCTCCAGGAGCGCGCGCACCTCCGAGGGGCGGCCCGCCATCTCGGTTTCGAGCTTCCAGGCCGCAAAGCTCTCGTAGCCCAGAAGCGCCGCGCGTTCCTGCCGGAGCGCCAGCACCTCGGCGGCGATCTCGCGGTTGTCGCTCTCCCCGCCGGATGCGCCGCGCCCGGTCCAGGCCCGCCAGGCCGTCTCGCGCAGATCGGCGCGCGGCGAGAACTGCAGGAAGGGCACCACCAGCGCGCGCGACAGCGTCAGGACCGGGCCCTTGGCGCCGGCCTCGGCGCCCGCCGCGCGCAGGCCTGCGCGCAGGAACTCGGGCAGCCCCTCGAGGTCCGCCTCGGAGAGCTCCAGCCGCCAGCCCGCCTCGTCCGAGAGCACGTTCTGGGTGAAGCGCGTGCCCAGCACCGAGAGCCGCGACTTGATCTCGGCCATGCGCGCCGCCTCCTCGCCGCGCAGCGCCGCGCCCGCGCGCAGGAAGCCGCGCCGCGTCAGCATCAGAAGCCGCGCCTCCTCGGGGGCGAGGTCCAGCTCCTCGCGGACCTCCCAAAGCGCCTCGATCCGGCGGAAGAGGTGCTCATTGGCATGGATCGCCGAGAAATGCGCCGAGAGCTTCGGCGCGAAATCCCGCTGCAGCGCCTGGCGCGCCGGGGTGCTGTCGGCGCCCGCCAGCGCGAAGAAGGCCGAGAGCACCTTGTCGAGCGCCGCGCCCGCGCCCTCGAGCGCCACCAGCGTGTTCTCGAAACTCGGGACCGCCGGGTTCTCGGCGATGGCCGCGATCTCGGCCTCGTGTTCGATCAGCGCCACCTCCAGCGCCGGGCCGAAGTCACTGTCGGAAATCGCGGAAAAGGGCGGCAGGCCGAAGGGCGTGTCCCAGTCCTCGAGAAGCGGGTTGGTCATGTAAGCTCTCCTTTGGGGCCTACCTATGCCGCCCGCCCCCCTCCGGCAACGCGATCCGCACAGCCCCCCTCCACGCCCGGCCCGACACGCAGCGCAACACCCCCCAAAAAATCCCGCGCCCACACCACGCCCGTCACCCGCACCCGAGGCCCCCACCTCGCAGCCCAAGCCACCCCACCAGCTTCAGCTTGTCCAAATACCTCGGGGGTGAATGCGGGCGGCACGCCCGCAGAGGGGGCAGAGCCCCCTGCCCGGGTCCGGGACGCCAAAGGCGGCCCGGACCCCACCAAACATGAACTCGAGGAAAACCCCGCTCAGCCCCCGCAGTCCGGGCAATCCGCCCGCCGCGCGACCGCGATCTTCCGGGTCTCGCCCCAGAGCGCGTCGTAGATCAGCATCTCGCCGCGCAGAACCGCGCCCGCCCCGGCGATGAGCTTCACCGTCTCCACCGCCATCATCGAGCCCACCACGCCCGGCAAGGGCCCGAGTACGCCCGCCTCGGCGCAGGAGGGGGCGAGGCCCGGGGCCGCGGGTTCGGGGAAAAGGCAGCGGTAGCAGGGCCCGCCGCGTGCCGGATCGAAGACCGAGAGCTGCCCTTCCCACTGGCTGAGCGCGCCCGAGACAAGCGGCAGGCCCGCGCCCAGGGCAGCGCGGTTGACCAGGTAGCGGGTCTCGGAATTGTCGCTGCCGTCGAGCACCAGGTCGTAGTCGGCAAAGAGATCCGCGGCGATCTCCTCGGTCAGCCGGCGGTGGTAGGGCCGCACCTCGACGGCGGGGTTCTGGGCGCGCATGGCGGCCTCGGCGGAGAAGACCTTGGGCAGGCCGATGTCGGCGTCGCGGTGGATCACCTGGCGCTGCAGGTTGGCGTTCTCGACCCGGTCGTCGTCGATCACCCCGATCGTGCCGACGCCCGCGGCGGCGAGGTATTGCAGCGCGGGCGCGCCGAGCCCGCCGGCACCGATGACCAGGACCCGGGCCTCCTTCAGGGCCTTCTGGCCCGGCCCGCCCAGCTCGCGCAGGACGATGTGGCGGGCGTAGCGTTCGAGCTCGGTGCCGCTGAAGCTGCCGCGGGCGGGTTCGGGGGCGGCCTCGGCCTCCTTCTCCTCGGCCCGGGCGCGCAGCGCGGCGAGCCCGCGGCGGTAGGCCCAGACCAGCGCCACGACGCCGCCGAGGATCAGCCAGGGCGCGGCGGTCCCGCCGGTGGCGGCGCGCAGCGCGTGGCCCGCGGGCAGGAGGAGGTGCAGCCCGAGGACCGCCACGTAGAGAAAGCCCAGCATGGCCATCCGAGCCCGGACCGGGGCGCCCATGAGGTGGCCGATGCCCCAGAGCGCGGCGGCGAGGGCCAGGATCAGCGCCATCAGCGCCGCCCCGTGCTGCCGAAGCCGCCCGAGCCACGCGGGGTCGCATCAAGCGCCGCGACCTCGGCGAAATGCGCCTGCACGACCGGGGCGATGACCATCTGGGCCACGCGGTCGCCGTGGGAGAGGCGCACCGTCTCGCTGCCGGCGTTCATCACGATGACGCCGAGCGGCCCGCGGTAATCGGCGTCGATGGTGCCCGGGGCGTTGGGCAAGGTCAGCCCGTGTTTCAGCGCGAGGCCCGAGCGCGGGCGGATCTGCGCCTCGTAGCCCTCGGGCAGCGCGAGGCGCAGGCCGGTGGGGATCAGCGCGCGCGCACCGGGGGCCAGCGTCACCGTGCCCCGGTCGGGCAGGTTGGCGCGCAGGTCGGCCCCGGCGGCGCCCTCGGTGGCATAGGCCGGCAGGCCGAGGTCGCGGTCGGCCTCGGGCTCCCAGGTGATCTCGACGCGGGGGCGGTTCATGCCTCGTCCTCGGGGGCGTCGCGGCCCGGGGGCATGCCGCCGGTCTGCCCGGTGCGGCGGGTGGTGTCGCCTTGGTTCGACGGGGCCGCATGCCCTGCGCCGCCGCCGTTCGGGGCGGGCCCCGGCGTCTCGACGGTTCCCGCCTCGCGCCCTTCCGCGCCCGCACCCAGATGCTCCGCGATGCGGGCGACGAGCTTCCGCGCGACCTCGTCCTTGGACATGCGCGGCCAGCTCTCGGCCCCCTCGGCGCCGATCAGCACCACCGCGTTCTCCTTGCCGCCCATGATGCCGGTCGCGGGCGAGACGTCGTTGGCGAGGATCCAGTCGCAGCCCTTGCGCGCGCGCTTGGCCTCGGCATGGGCTTGCACGTCGTCGGTCTCGGCGGCGAAGCCCACCACGAGGCCGGGCCGATCGGCACCCCGACCCGAGACCTCGGCCAGGATGTCGGGGTTCTCGGTGAAGGACAGGACCGGCAGCTGGCCCTTCTGCTTCTTGATCTTGCCCCGGCTCTCCGAGGTCACGCGCCAGTCGGCCACCGCCGCCGCGCCGATGAAGACATCCGCGGGCAGCGCCTGCATCACCGCCTCGTGCATCTCGCGGGCGGTCTCGACGCGCCGCAAAGTGACGCCCTCGGGCGGCGGCACATCGGCGGGGCCGGTGACGAAGATCACCTCGGCCCCGGCGGCCGCCAGCGCCCGGGCGATGGCCGTTCCCTGCGCGCCCGAGGAACGGTTGGCGATGTAGCGCACCGGGTCGATCGGCTCATGCGTGGGCCCCGAGGTCACCACCACCCGGCGCCCCCGGAGCGGCCCGGCGGCAAGCCGCGCCTCGATGGCGGCGACGATCTCGAGCGGCTCGGACATCCGCCCGGGCCCGTGTTCGCCGCAGGCCATATCGCCGGAATTCGGGCCAACCATCGCGACCCCGTCGCCCGCGAGCGTCGCGATGTTGCGCTGGGTCGCGGGATGCTCCCACATCCGCACGTTCATCGCGGGCGCGATCAGCACCGGCGTGTCGGTCGCCAGCAGCAGCGTGGTCGCCAGGTCCTCGGCGCGGCCCTGCGCCATCTTCGCCATCAGATCCGCCGTCGCCGGCGCCACGACCACGAGGTCGGCCACCCGGCTCAGCTGGATATGGCCCATCTGGGCCTCCTGGGTCAGATCGAAAAGCTCCTGGTGCACCTCGGCACCAGCCAAGGCCGAGACCGACAGCGGGGTGACGAACTCCGCCCCCGCCCGGGTCAGGACCGGGGTCACCGAAGCGCCGCGCTCGCGCAGCCTGCGGATTAGATCGAGGCTCTTGTAGGCGGCGATCCCGCCGCCGATCACCAGAAGGATGCGTTTTCCCTGCAGCATGGCCCGCCTCTCACGACATCTCTGTCTGGTCTAAAGAGGCGGGCTTCCGGGCACAAGCGGTGCTCATCGGAAGGCCGCGCAGGGATCGCCCCGGTCGACAGGCGGGGCCTCTTCGACGCGGTCGAAGCCGGGGGGCAAGGGCGGCCCGCCGGTCTCGCTCTGGCCGAACGTGGCGATCCGGGTGCCGGGGGCCGCGCGGGCCAGAAGCGCCGGGGCGCCCCAGTCGGGCCGGGCGTGACCGTTGCCGGTGATCACCGCGACGGGCGGGCCCGCGGCCTGAAGCGCCATCAGCGCCGCCTCGGCCAGCCGCGCGTCACGCAGGCGCTGGATCTCGACCATGACGGGCAGCATCTCCTCGGGCAGCGCGTCGCAATGGGCCTCGGCCTGGAGCGCCTCGCGGGCGGATTGCTCCTCGGGCGGCAGGGCGCGGTCGAGCCCGTAGCGCGCGGCCTCCGGGCCGAAGCTCGCGACCGGCCCGGCCTCCATGGCGGCGCGGGCCGCCTCGCGCGGGACCGCCGCGCCGAAGTAGGTCGCCTCGGGGGCGGCGGCGAAGATCGGGTAATACATGGAGAAATCCGGCCAGCCGCTGGCGTTCCAGCCGAGCGCCGCCTCGAGCGCATCCTCCTCGGCGATCAACCCGGGCGTGATCCGCCCCGCCTGTTCCGGCGTCAGCATCTCGAAGACCAGCGCCCGGGGCGCCAGTGCACCCACGATCTCGGCCTGGCGCGTATGGTGGGCGGGGTTGTCGTGCTGCTCGCCCAGGAAGATCACCTCGCCCGAGGCAAGAACGCCGCCATCCGCATGGGCGGTGGCGGCGATCAGAACCGGGGCAAGGGCCCAGAGCGTCAGACGAGGAATGCACGCACCTCGCGGGACTGGCTTTCCAGCGTCTTGCGCATCTTCTGGAAGGCCGCCGCCTCGAGCTGGCGGACGCGCTCCTTCGACAGGCCCAGCTCGTTGCCGAGGCTTTCGAGGGTGCGGGTCTCTTCCTTCAGCTTGCGCTCGCGGACGATGAAGCGCTCGCGGTCGTTGAGCTGCTGCATGGCAACCACCAGCCATTCGCGCAGCTGGTCGGTGTCATGGGTGTTCTCGACCAGCTCAGAGGCCTGGGCACTTTCGTCCTCGAGGGCGTCGATCCACTCGCGGCCCTCCTCGTCGACCGACTGGGTGGCGTTCAGCGAGTAGTCCGAGCCCGAGAGCCGGCCCTCCATCATTTCGACGTCGTGCAGCGGCACGCCGATCTCGGTCGAGATCATCTGCCGCAGCTGGTGCCGGTCGAGGGATTCACCGTTGGCCGCCGCCTCGCGCTCGATCCGGGCCTGCACCCGGCGCATGTTGAAGAACAGCGACTTCTGGCTCGAGGTCGAGCCGGTGCGCACCATCGACCAGTTGCGCATCACGTAGTCCTGGATCGAGGCCTTGATCCACCAAACCGCATAGGTCGAGAAACGCACGCCGCGATCGGGGTCGAACTTGTCGGCGGCCTTCATCAGGCCCAGGCCCGCCTCCTGGATCAGGTCGTTCATCGGCGCGCCGTAGCGCTTGAACTTCGCCGCCATGGAGATCGCCAGACGCATGTAGGCCGTGATCAGCCGATGCAGCGCCGCCTCGTCGCGCTCATCGCGCCAGGCATAGGCCAGTTTTAGCTCGGTCTCCGCATCCAGGAGTTCGGCCTTCATGGCCCGCCGCGACAAGGTCTGATCGTTGAATGCGTCTAAAGCCATTGTTGCTCCCCGCTATGATCGAAGGTGTCCTTGTGCACCCACGTTATGATCTACGGGGTGGAAACGCGGGTGGATCGAAATCAGTTTCCAAAAAATTTCCCGTGGGGGTGGAAATTGCGCAAGAAATGCTAAGGGCAGATGACAGCGCGCGTGGATTCCGCCTTGCGCACCGTCACTTACCGCCACTGTGCGCTGGCGCACGTTAAGGGTGCGGTAACCCTTTTTTCCGAGGCTATGCGCGCGCATTCGCCAGTTGGGGCCTCCGGAGCATGCAAGCCGCCGCCTATACGGTCGCCTTCGACGGCCTTTCGGCCCGCACCGTGGAGGTGCAATGCGCGCTGACCCCGGGCATGCCGGCCTTCTCGGTGGTGGGCCTGCCCGACAAGGCGGTCTCCGAGGCGCGCGACCGGGTGCGCTCGGCGCTCTCAGCGCTGTCGATCTCGCTGCCCTCGCGGCGGATCACGGTGAACCTCTCGCCCGCCGCCCTGCCGAAGGAGGGCGCGCATTTCGACCTGGCCATCGCGCTCAGCCTCCTCGCCGCGATCGAGGTCTTGCCGCGCGACGCGGTGGCCGGGTCGCTGGCGCTGGGCGAGCTGTCGCTCGACGGGGCGCTGGTGCCGGTGGCCGGCGCCCTGCCCGCGGCGCTGACCGCCGCCGAGGAGGGGCGCGGGCTGATCTGCCCGCGCGGCTCGGGCGCCGAGGCCGCCTGGGTCGCCGCCTGCCAGGTGATCGGCGCGGCCTCGCTTCTGGAAGTGGTCCAGCATGTGACCGGCCAGGCGCCGCTCGCCCCGGCCGAGGCCGGCGAGGTGCAGGACGGCCCCGCGCCGCAGGATCTGCGCGACGTGAAGGGCCAGGAGCGCGGCAAGCGCGCGCTCGAGATTGCGGCGGCAGGGCGGCACCACCTGATGCTGCTCGGCACGCCGGGTTCGGGCAAGTCGATGCTGGCGGCGCGCCTGCCGGGGCTCCTGCCGCCGCTCTCGCCGACGGAGGCGCTGGAGACCTCGATGGTCCGCTCGCGCGCCGGCGAGATCGACGAGGGCGGGATCTCGCGCCAGCGCCCTTTCCGGGCACCGCATCACACCGCCTCCATGGCGGCGATCGTCGGCGGCGGGCGGCAGGCGCTGCCCGGCGAGGTCAGCCTCGCGCACAACGGGGTGCTGTTTCTCGACGAGCTGCCGGAGTTCTCGCGCAGCGTGCTCGAGACCCTGCGCCAGCCGATCGAGACCGGCGAGGTCATGGTCGCCCGCGCCCGGGCGCATGTGACCTATCCCTGCCGCTTCCTGCTGGTCGCCGCCGCCAACCCCTGCCGCTGCGGCTATCTCTCGGACGCCGCCCGCGCCTGCACCCGCGCCCCGGCCTGCGGCGAGGACTACCTGGGCCGGATCTCGGGGCCGCTGATGGACCGCTTCGACCTGCGCATCGAGGTGCCGCCGGTCGCGATCGAGGATCTCGACGCGCCGCCCGCGGGCGAGGGCAGCGCCGAGGTCGCCGCACGGGTCGCCGAGGCGCGGGCGGTCCAGGCCGCGCGCTACGCGGACGCGGCGCAGGTGCGCACCAATGCCGACGCCAGCGGCGCTCAGCTCGAGGCGGTGGCGCCGCTCGACGCCGAAGGCCGCACACTGGTCAGCGCGGCAGCGCGGCGCTTCGGACTCTCGGCGCGCGGCTACCACAGGGTGCTGCGGGTGGCGCGGACCATCGCCGACCTCGACGGCAGCGCCGCGATCCGCCGCCCGCATCTGGCTGAGGCGCTGTCGTATCGGCTGATCGGGGCGCGGGAGGATTGAGGGGGGATGTGGAATTGAGGGGAGCGGGGGATGAAGAGGGAGTGGGCCCGTTCGGGCAGTGTCTTCGATAGACGCGCCCCGAGGCTCGGCCCACAGGATATCCACGCTCTTTGCGCCCTGCCCCATTCGAACCACGCCCACTTTCTCGCGCTCCGCGCTCCGCCTTGTCCTTCACGGCGCCCAACTCCTGCCGGGCGGCACCATAAGCCTTCCGCGCCGCGCCCCTACTCCTCACCCGCCGCGTCGTAGACCTCCCGCAGCCAGGCCGCCGTCACCTCCAGGCTCTCCCGCGCCTCGGGAAGATACCCGTCGAAGAGCTGCCAGACATGCGGCAGATCCGGCCGCGCCTCCTCGCTGACCTCGGCCTCGAAGTCGCGCAGCCGGGCGGCCATGCGGGTGCTGTCATCGCGCAGGATCTCGCCCGCGCCGTATTGCAGGAAGACCGGCGGGCAGCCCGGGAAGTCCCCGTAAAGCGCCGAGGCCCGCGGGTCGCGCGGATCCGCGCCGCCGAGGTAGAGCCCCGCCACCTCGCCCAGCCGGCCCGCGGGCAGGACCGGGTCGGCCTCGGCGTTGAGATGCAGGCTCTCGCCGGTCAGCGCCAGGTCCGTCCAGGGCGAGAAGGCGAAGGCCCCGCGCGGCGGCGTGCCCGCACGGCAGAGCGCGCCGAGCAGCGCCAGCGCCAGCCCACCGCCCGCCGAATCGCCGCCCAGGACGATCTGCCCCGGCGCATAGCCCTGGGCGATCAGCCGGTCCCAGGCGGCGCGGGCGTCCTCGAAGGCGGCGGGAAAGACATGCCGGGGCGCGCGGCGGTAGCGCGGGGCGCAGACCTCGATGCCCGCCAGCCCCGAGAGCAGTCCGAGCGGCCCGAGGTAGCCCTCGGGGCTGCCCGCCACATAACCGCCGCCGTGGAAATAGAGGATCACCGCCCCGCCCCGGCAGGGCCCGGTGCTGATCCAGTGCAGCCCGCCCGGCCGGACCAAGTGGCGCAGGTAGGGCGGGCGCCGCAACAGCCGGCGGAAGAGGTCGACCCGGCCCGCCCGCGCGGGGTCGATCAGCCGCGCCAGGAGCGGCTTCACGACGTAGCGCAGGGGCTTGTCGAAAAGCCGGGCCTGCCAGCTCATCCGCGGCGCGCTTCGATCGCCTCCCAGATGCGGGCGGTGACATTGACGCCGTCGAACCGCTCGAGCTCCTGGAGGCCGGTGGGCGAGGTCACGTTGATCTCGGTGAGATAGTCGCCGATCACGTCGATGCCGACGAAGATCTGGCCGTGCTCGCGCAGATGCGGGCCGATGGCGGCGCAGATCTCGCGGTCGCGGTCGGTCAGGGCGACCTTCTCGGGGCGGCCGCCGACATGCATGTTGGAGCGCACCTCGCCCTTGGCGGGCACCCGGTTGATCGCGCCAACCGGTTCGCCGTCGACCAGGATGATGCGCTTGTCGCCCCTGGAGACCGCGGGCAGGTATTTCTGCACGATCAGGGGCTCGCGCGAGAAGCCGGTGAACATCTCGTGCAGCGAGGACAGGTTGCCGTCCTCGACCGAGAGCTTGAAGATCCCCGCCCCGCCGTTGCCGTAGAGCGGCTTGAGGATGACGTCGCCATGCTTGGCGCGGAAGGCCTTGAGCGTGGCGAGGTCGCGCGCGATGGCGGTCGGCGGGGTCAGCTCGGGGAAGTCGAGGACCAGGAGCTTTTCGGGGAAATTGCGCACCCAGAAGGGGTCGTTGACCACCAGCACCTTCTCCGAGAGCCGCTGCAAGAGGTGGGTGGTGGTGATGTAATGCATGTCGAAGGGCGGGTCCTGGCGCAGCCAGACCACGTCGAACTCCGTCAGGTCGCGCTCTTCCAGGGCGCCCAGGGTGACATGGTCGCCCTCCTTGCGGCGCAGGGTCATGGACTGGCCCCGGGCGGTCACCGCGCCCTCCTGGTAGGCCAGCGCGTCGGGCCGGTAGTAGAAGAGCTCATGCCCCCGCGCCTGGGCCTCCTCCGCGATGCGGAAGGTGCTGTCGGCGTTGATGTCGACGGCCTCGATCGGGTCCATCTGGATGGCGACTTTCATGCGGGGGCCCCCTTGGCGCTCGGATTGTGTCTTGGCCAAGAGATGCGCCAAAGCGCGGCCGGGGGCAATGCCGCGCCGCCCCGACCCGCCTCAGCCCATCAGCGCGTTCTCGATCACCCGCATCTCGCCACGCGCATTGACCAGCGCCACATCCACCCGCGCCTCGGTCAGCGAGCCGCGCGGCTCCCCGCCCAGGAATTCCTCGGCGGTGCGCATGATGCGCGCGGCCTGGCGCGGGGTCAGGGATTCCGCCGCCCGGTCGAAGCTGCGGCTTTTCTTGACCTCGACGAAGATCACCCCGTCGCCGTCGCGCAGCACCAGGTCCAATTCGCCGCCGCGCCCGCGCCAGCGGGTCGCGGCCAGCGCATACCCCCGGCGGTGATAATCCGCGGCCACCGCCGCCTCGGCGGCCAGCCCCGCGTGATAGGCCACGGCCCCCGCCTGGGCCCGGGCGACACGCCCGCGCGCCCCGCCATCCCCAGCCACCGACACATCCGAAGACACAACAGCAGCCCCGTCCCGCCCCTTCGGCCAGACCCGGCAGCCGCTTTGCGCCCAAAGCGGCATCTGCCCCGCGGCGCCCGTCACCCGTCCCGATCCTTCTGCATCTTCATCGCCTCCTGATAGACCGGGCGCTTGCGGATGCCATACATCGCCGCGACGTAATCCGCCGCGTCCCGCACCGACATCGTCTCCAGCGCCGTCTCCAGGCTTCTGGTTACATCCATTTCACTAATTTTCTCCGAACGCCCGCGGTCCACCAGGACCACCACCTCGCCCTTGGGCGGGCTTTCGGCGTAGCTTTCGGCCAGCTCGGCCAGGGGCGCGCGGCGCAGCTCCTCGAAGCGTTTGGTCAGTTCCCGCGCCACCGCCGCGGGCCGCGTGCCGCCCAGGACCTCGGCGGCATCCGCCAGCATGGCCGCCACCCGCCGGGGCGATTCGTAGAAAACCAGCGTGCCCGGCACATCGGCGAGCTCGCCCAGCGCCCGGCGCCGCTGCGCCGCCTGGTTGGGCAGAAAGCCCGCGAAGAAGAACCGGTCGGTCGGCAACCCCGCCAGCGTCAGCGCGGTCACCACCGCCGAGGCGCCGGGCGCCGAGGTCACCGGATAACCCGCCTCCTGCACCGCGCGGGCCAGGTCGAACCCGGGGTCCGAGATCATCGGCGTGCCGGCCTCGGAGGCATAGGCCAGGCTCTTGCCCGCCGCCAGTTCCGCCAGGAGCCGCGGCCGCATCTTCGCGCCGTTGTGCTCGTGATAGGCCAGGACCGGCCGGCCGTTCAGCGCCACGCCGTGGATCTCGAGCAACCGCCGCAGCGCGCGGGTGTCCTCGGCCGCCAGCACATCGGCCTCCGCCAGCACGTCGAGCGCGCGCAGCGTGATGTCGCGCGCGTTCCCGATCGGCGTGGCGACCAGCGTCAACCCGGGCGAAAGCCCGCCTTTGTCCGGTTTCATGGTTGGACCTGTATTCCCGCTACACTATTCTGCCCGGAAGCCGACAGACCTCCGCGCGGGCCCCCTAACACGCCCGACCGCGGCAATACACGGACCGAGGGAGCCCGATCACAATGTTTGCTCTGTTTCATGCCGCCCGCAAGGCGCTCCGCTTACCCGCGGGGCTCCTGGGCCTCGCCGCGCTGACCGCCTGCGAAGCCACCAACTTCGGGGCGCTGCCCTCGGGCGGCGGGGGCGCGCGGCTCGACGCCAGCCAGCCGGTGCCGGTGGCGCTCCTGGTGCCGCGCTCGGACGCCAACGCCGGGACCATCCCGCGCGATCTCGAGAATGCCGCGCGCCTGGCGAGCCAGAACCTCGGCGGGGTCAGCGTCGACCTGCGGGTCTATGACACCGCCGGCCAGCCAGCCACCGCCTCGGCGGTCGCCCAGCAGGCGGTCGACGAGGGCGCGGTGGTGATCCTCGGCCCGCTCTACGGCGAGGCGGCCAATGCCGCGGCCATCGCGGTGGCCGACGACGGGGTCAACGTCTTGAGCTTCTCCAACAACCCCACCATCGCCGGCGGCAACCTCTTCGTGCTCGGCCAGACCTTCGAGAACGCCGCCGACCGGCTGGTCGGCTACGGCGCGAGCCGCGGGCGCGACGACATCGCGGTGCTCTACCAGGACAATGTCGCGGGCCAGATCGGCCGCACCGCGGTGCAATCCGCCGCCGCGACCCATGGCGCCCGGGTGGTCGGCAGCGAGGCCTATGCGCTCAACACCGAAAGCCTGACCTCGGCCATCGGCCGCGTGCAACCGCTGGTCGATGCCGGCACGGCGGATGCGCTTTTCCTGACCGACAGCTGGGAAGGCGGCCTCTCGGTGGTGCTGCAGCTCGCGCCGGAACAGGGCATCGACCCGACCGCGGTGCAATACATGGGCATGACCCGCTGGGATTCGCGTCCCGACGGCTTCCGCCTGCCCGGCGTCGAGGGCGCCTGGTTCACCCTGCCCGACCGCAACGCCATGGCCCAGTTCGAGGCCCGCTACACCGAGGCCTATGGCGCCAGCCCGCATCCGCTGGCCCCGCTCGCCTTCGACGGGGTGGCCGCCATCGGCGCGCTGGTCCGCCAGGGCGCCTCGGTCGACCGCGCCGGGCTGACCCAGGGCGCTGGCTTCCAGGGGGCGACCGGTGTATTCCGGCTGCTGAACGACGGCACCAATCAACGCGGCCTGGCCGTGGCGACCATCGAGAACCAGCAGGTGAGCATCATTGACCCCGCCCCGCGCGCCTTCGGTGGCGCAGGCTTCTGAGGAGCCCCCGACCCAGCCCCCGGAGCCGCCCGAGCTGATCGCGCCGGTCGCCGAGATCCTCGATCTCGAGGCCGAGCGCGCCGCGCTTCGGGCGGCGCTCTCCGAAGCCGGTGCCGCCGCCGAGGGCGAGCGCGCCGTGCGCGAGATCACCGTGAAACGCCTCGCCGCGGCCCAGAGCCGCGGCCGGGCCCGCATCGCGGAGGCCTTCGGTGAGGCGCCCTTCCGCGCCCGCGAGACCACCCGCGCCTATACCCATGTCACCGATTGCATCGTCGCCCTGGCCTTCGAAGTGGCCACCGAGGTGCTGCATGTCATGCCCAATCCGACCGAGGCCCAGCGCATCGCGGTCCTGGGCGTCGGCGGCTACGGGCGCGGCGAGATGGCGCCCTTTTCGGACGTCGACCTGCTGTTCCTGACGCCCTACAAGATCACCGCCTGGGCCGAGAGCGTCATCGAATCGATGCTCTACATCCTCTGGGACCTGAAGCTGAAGGTCGGCCATGCCTCGCGCACGGTGAAGGACTGCCTGCGGCTGGGGTCGGAGGATTTCACCATCCGCACCGCGATGCTCGAATCGCGGCATCTGACCGGCCATGCGGCGCTGTCGGAAGAGCTGGAGACGCGGCTGCGGGCGGACCTCTTCCTCGGCACCGAAAGCGAGTTCGTCGCCGCCAAGCTCGAGGAGCGCGACGCGCGCCACATGAAGCAGGGCGGCCAGCGCTACGTGGTCGAGCCCAACGTGAAAGAGGGCAAGGGCGGGCTGCGCGACCTGCAGTCGCTCTACTGGATCCTGAAATACGTGCATCACACCGAGGATGCGGCGGCACTGCTGAACCAGGGGGTCTTCCGCCCCGAGGAATACCGCACCTTCGTCGAGGCCGAGGCCTTCCTCTGGGCGGTGCGCTGCCACCTGCACCTGGTCGCGGGCCGGGCCATGGAGCAGCTCACCTTCGACATGCAGGTCGAGGTCGCCGAGCGCCTGGGCTTCACCGACCGCGGCGGGCGCCGCGGGGTCGAGATCTTCATGCAGACCTATTTCCGCCACGCCGTGGCGGTGGGCGACATGACCCGCATCGTGCTGACCTCGCTCGAGGCCGACCAGAAGAAGGAGGCGCCGCTCCTGGCGCGGATCTTCAACCGCCCGCCGAAGGTGCGCAGCGGCTACGAGGTCACCAACGGCCGGCTCGCCATCGCCGACGAGGATGCCTTCCTCTCGGACAAGATGAACATCCTCCGGCTCTATTCCGAGGCGCTGCGGACGGGGCTGCTGATCCACCCCGACGCGATGCGGCTGATCCAGGCCAACCTGCATCTGATCGACGACGAGATGCGCAACGCCCGCGAGGCGCAGGGCATCTTCCTCGACCTGATGCTGAAGCACGGCAACCCCGACCGGGCGCTCCGGCGGATGAACGAGCTCGGCGTGCTCTCGGCCTTCATCCCCGAGTTCGAGCCCATCGTGGCGATGATGCAGTTCAACATGTATCACAGCTACACGGTGGACGAGCACACCATCCAGTGCATCTGGCACCTCTCCGAGATCGAGGAGGGCAAGCTGGTCGAGGAGCTGCCGGTGGCCTCGACCATCCTCAAGGACGGGGTGAACCGCCGGGTGCTCTACGTGGCGCTGCTTCTGCACGACATCGGCAAGGGCCGGGACGAGGACCATTCGGTCCTCGGCGCCAAGATCGCCCGGGTGGTGGCGCCGCGGCTCGGGCTCAACAAGTCCGAATGCGCCACGGTGGAATGGCTGGTGCGCCATCACCTCCTGATGTCCGACATGGCCCAGAAGCGCGACATCGCCGACCCGCGCACGGTGCGCGACTTCGCCAAGGCGGTGAAGACCAAGGAGCGGCTCGACCTCCTCTGCGTGCTGACCGTCTGCGACATCCGCGGCGTCGGGCCGAACACCTGGAACAACTGGAAGGCCGCTCTTCTGCGCGCGCTCTACCGCCAGACCCGCCGGGTGCTCGAGGACGGCATGGAGGCCATCACCCGCGAGAACCGCGGCGCCGAGGCCAAGAAGCTCCTGCGCAAGAAGCTCTCGGACTGGGACAAGAAGGACCTGCGCACCGAGACCGCCCGGCATTACGAGCCTTATTGGCAGGGTCTGCATGTCACTGCCCATGTGATCTTCGCCGAGCTCCTGCGCGGCATCGGCACCGACGAGATCCGCATCAACATCCATCCCGACGAGGACCGCGACGCGACCCGCGTCTGCTTCGCGCTGGTCGACCACCCCGGCATCTTCGCGAGGCTCGCGGGCGCGCTGGCGCTGGTCGGCGCCAATGTGGTGGACGCGCGGACCTATACCTCGAAGGACGGTTTCGCCACGGCGGTCTTCTGGGTGCAGGACGCCGAGGGCCATCCCTACGAGGCCAGCCGTCTGCCCCGCCTGCGCGCGATGATCGACAAGACGCTGAAAGGCGAGGTGGTGGCCCGCGAGGCGATCAAGACCCGCGACAAGATCAAGAAGCGCGAGCGCGCCTTCCGGGTGCCGACCTCGGTGGCCTTCGACAACGACGGCTCGGAGATCTACACGATCATCGAGGTCGACACGCGGGACCGTCCGGGGCTTCTTTATGATCTCGCCCGGACGCTGGCCGAGGCCAACATCTACATCGCCAGCGCGGTGATCGCGACCTACGGCGAGCAGGTGGTCGACAGCTTCTACGTGAAGGACATGTTCGGGCTGAAGTTCTACACGCCCTCGAAGCAGCGGGTGATCGAGCGCCGCCTGCGCGCGGCGATCGAGGAAGGGGCGAAGCGCGCGCGGGATTGAGGACGGGGCCAAGGGCGCGGGAGTGAAGAAGGGGCCAAGCGCGCGCGATTGAGGACGGGTCCAAGGGCGCGCGGGATTGAGGAAGCGGCCAAGCGCGGAATTGAAGTTCTGGGAGGTATAGGGGCTGGTGCCTGAGGGTTTTCCGGGGCACCCGCAGCGCTGTGGCAGGCCATGTGCTGAAACGGCGGGCTACTGCCAAAGAGCGTCCCTATCCGACTCGGGCCAATCCCGGCCTCCGCCAACTTGGGGCAATCCGTGCAGGCTGTCGGCTGCTTTCGGGGCTTGCCGTGCCAGGGCAGCCCCTTGCGTCTGTGACCGAAGCCAAGGCCACTGTCCCAATACACCCTCTCGCGGCTACAGACTGTGGCCAGGGCCCGCTTGCTCCGCACATCCCGTTGCCGCCTGTGCCACATCGCCCCCCGATTGTCTGACGTCTCCAATCCGCGCCCCCCCTCACCCCGCACAACAGAGGGCGCGCGCCGGACCGGGGGCCGGCGCTGCTGCCCTCTGAGCGAGGCACTTTATGGCAACAAGGTCAGGACTAACGGCGAGCTGAGCACGCCACTCCAAGGAGCGCCGGCCCAAGGGGCCGGTCCGGCGCGCGCCCGGCATCTTCGATGCTATTCGGGCGCAAGGGGGTGCGGGAGGCCAACAGTGGCATGGCAAATGAGTTGTCGGGGAGCGCACCACGACACCACGACCGACACCAGCACCAGCACCAACACCAACACCAACACCAACACCAACACCAACAGCGACAGCGACAGCGACAGCGACAGCAATACCGACACCGACACCGACACCACAACGCCGACACATCAACCAAACCACCCCGACCCTCACCACCCCAAACCTCCCCCCTCGCGCCCGCCCGCGTTTCCCGGCACACTCCGGGCACCAACCGCCCGCCCCAAGCACAAGCCCGAAGGACCCCGCCCATGCCCGACCTCTCCGACCGGATCGCCGCCGCCCGCGGGGAGACCCCCGCCGACCTCGTCCTGCGCGGCGGGCGGGTCCTCGACCTGGTCACCGGAGAGCTGCTCGAAGGCGATGTCGCCATCCAGGGCGACCGCATCGTCGGCACCTGCGCCGCCTACGAGGGCCGCGAGGTCATCGACGTCTCGGGCCTCACGCTCGTGCCGGGCTTCATCGACACCCACCTGCACGTCGAATCCTCGCTGGTCACGCCTTTCGAATTCGACCGCTGCGTCACGCCCTTGGGCGTCACCACCGCGATCTGCGACCCGCATGAGATCGCCAATGTCATCGGCGCCCAGGGCATCCGCTACTTCCAGGCCGCCTCGGAGCATCTGCTCATGGACCTGCGGGTGCAGCTGTCGTCCTGCGTGCCCTCGACCCATATGGAGACCGCCGGGGCGGAGCTCTCCGCCGCAGACCTCGCGCCGCTGCGTGGCCATGCCTCGGGCATCGGGCTCGCCGAGGTGATGAACTACCCCGGGGTGATCCACCGCGACCCGGGCATGATGGAGAAGCTCGCGCTCTTCGAGGGCGGCCACATGGACGGCCACTGCCCGCTGCTCTCCGAGCGCGACCTCAACGCCTATGTCACCGCCGGCATCCGCACCGAACACGAGGCCACCAGTGCCGGCGAGGCGCGCGAGAAACTGCAAAAGGGCATGCGCGTCCTGATCCGCGAAGGCTCGGTCTCCAAGGATCTCGAGGCGCTGCAGCCGCTCCTGACCGAGCGGACGGCGCCCTACATGTGCCTCTGCACCGACGACCGGAACCCGCTCGACATCGGCGAGGAGGGGCACCTCGACCACATGATCCGGCGGCTGATCGCGCTCGGCACGCCGGTGCTCGCGGCCTATCGCGCGGCCTCGCTCTCGGCCGCCGAGGCCTTCGGGCTGAAGGACCGCGGCCTCATCGCGCCGGGCTACCGCGCCGACATCGTGGCGCTGCCCGACCTGGCCGACTGCCGCGCGCGGATGGTCTTCGCCGGGGGCCGGCGGGTGACCGAGGCCGCCTTTGCCGCGCGGGGCGAGATCGCGCCGGTGGGCCGCGGCTCGGTCAAGGCGCCGGCTTTGAGCGCCGCCTCCTTCCGCGCCCCCGGCAACCGCGCCGAGACCCCGGTGATCGGTATCCGCGAGGGCCAGATCCTGACCGACCACCTGACCGAGGAGATCACCCCCGAGGACGGCGACAAGCGCCCCGACCCGGAGCGTGACCTCGCCCGCATCGCGGTCGTCGAGCGGCACGGGCGGAACGGCAATATCGCCACCGGCTTCACGCGCGGCTTCGGGCTCAAGGCCGGGGCCATCGCCTCGACCGTCTGCCACGACCACCACAACATCGCCTGCGTCGGGGTGGAGTACGCCGACATGGCGCTGGCCGCCGCGCGGCTCTCCGAGATCGAGGGCGGCTTCGCGGTCGCCCGCGACGGCGAGATCCTGGCCGAGCTCGCCCTGCCCGTGGCGGGGCTCATGTCGCTCGAGCCCTTCGAGGAAGTGCGCGCCCGGCTCGAGGAGCTGCGCGCCGCCGCCAAGGGCCTCGGCGTGACGCTGGGCGAGCCCTTCCTGCAGTTGGCCTTCCTCGCCCTGCCGGTGATCCCGTCCTTGAAGATCACCGATCGCGGGATGGTCGACGTGGACCGGTTCGAGTTGATGGTCTGACGGGGGCGAGGGGCGGGGTCTTCGCCCCTCTCGCGTGGCCCTCGCACCCGGCCCTAAACCGCCCCAAACCACCCGCCATGCGCCACGCCCAACCCGGCCTCTCACCTGCCGCCCCTTGACGCGGCAGGCAAAAAGGCGCATCTGCCCCAAAGCACTGCGCAGCCGCGTGAGCTTGCCGTGGCCCTTCTGGCCCCAGTGCACCGCCATTCAGTTCCCCATCACGCAGGGTTCCTGACGCGACGCCGGAGAGCGCGGGACATCCCGCGCGCATAGGTCTCGCGGACCCGCAGCGCGGCCGCCTGACGCGGCCCAGATCCGGGCGCGGCCAGAGGGCCGGCGCCCCTGAAGGACAGATATTGTACGATTTCGACATGCTCGGCCTCTCGCCGATCCTCAACGACGCCCTGGCCCGTGCCGGGCTCACCCAACCCACCCCGATCCAGAACAAGGCCATCCCGCTGGCGCTCGAGGGCCATGACGTCCTGGGCCTCGCCCAGACCGGCACCGGCAAGACGCTCGCCTTCGGCCTGCCGCTCGTGGAGCATCTGCTCGCCGCGCCGGGCAAGCCCGCGCCGAAGACCGCCAAGGCGCTGATCCTGGCGCCCACCCGCGAGCTGGTGAACCAGATCGCCGACGGCCTCGGCAAGCTGACCTCCGAGACCCGCCTGCGGGTCGTCACCGTGGTCGGCGGCCAGTCGATCGGCCGCCAGATCAAGGCGCTCTCGCGCGGGACCGACATCCTGGTCGCCACCCCGGGCCGGCTCATCGACCTGATGGAGCGCGGCGCGGTGGACCTCGGCCAGGTGCATCACCTGGTCCTCGACGAGGCCGACCAGATGCTCGACATGGGCTTCATCCATGCCCTGCGCCAGATCGCGCCGCATCTCGGCACGCCGCGCCAGACCATGCTGTTCTCGGCCACCATGCCGAAGCAGATGGAGGAGCTGTCGCGCGCCTATCTGCACAACCCGCGCCGGGTCGAGGTCGCGCCTCCGGGCAAGGCCGCCGACAAGGTCGACCAGAAGGTGCATTTCCTCGAAAAGGGCGACAAGCCCGCCCGCCTGCGCGAGATCCTGACCGAGGACCAGGGCGCCCTGACGCTGGTCTTCGCCCGCACCAAGCACGGCGCGGAGAAGCTCAAGAAAGGGCTCGTGGCGCATGGGATCGAGGCCGCCTCGGTGCATGGCAACAAGAGCCAGGGGCAGCGCGACCGCGCCATCGCCGCCTTCCGCAAGGGTGAGATCACCGTGCTGGTGGCCACCGATGTGGCCGCCCGCGGCATCGACATCCCGGGCGTGGCTTACGTGGTGAACTACGACCTGCCGAACGTGCCCGAGAACTACGTGCACCGGATCGGCCGGACGGCGCGCGCGGGCCGGGACGGCACCGCCATCGCCTTCTGCACGCCCGAGGAGGTCGATCTGCTCTCGGCGATCGAGAAGACCATGAAGGTCTCGGTGCCGGTGGCGAGCGGCGAACGCCCCGCCGGCGGCAACGGTCCGGCCCCGGGCGGCCGCCGTCGCGGCGGTGGTGGCGGAGGCGGCCGCGGACGCGGCAAGCCGCAGGGGGCCTCCCCCGCCGGGAAGACGCGGCCCCGCCGCTCGCGCCGCCGCCGCGCGGCCTGAGGAGAGGCGCAGCAGGGCGCGCCGCGCGACGGCGCCGCCCTGACAGCGAGACGGAAAAAAAGCCGCGCCGGGTCGCCCCCGGCGCGGCTTTTTCGTGCGCGGATGGCCCCGGGTTCAGCCCGCGGGCAGGCGCTGCTCCACGATCTCGGCCCAGAAGGAACAGCCCGCCGGGATCGCCGCGTCGTTGAAGTCATACTCGGGGTGATGCACCGCCGCGGTCTCGCCGTTGCCGACGAGGATATAGGCCCCCGGGCGCTCTTCGAGCATGAAGGCGAAATCCTCGCCGCCCATGATCAGCGGCGCCTCGGCGCAGTCGCCCGCCACGGCGCGCCCGGCAGCGGCGGCGTGGTCGGTCTCGGTCTCGGCGTTGACCATGACCGGGTAGTTGCGCTGGTAGTCGACCCGGGCCTCGGCCCCGAAGGCGCGGGCGGTATGGGTGGCGATCTCGGTCAGCCGGGTCTCGGCAAGATCGCGCATCTCGGGCGCGAGCGTGCGCACCGTGCCGCGCAGGGTGACCCGCTGCGGGATCACGTTGAAGGCCGTCGAGGAGGTCTGGAAAGAGGTCACCGAGACCACGATCTGCCCGGTCGGATCGGCGTTGCGCGCGGCGATCGACTGGAGCGCGGTCACCACCTGGGCGGCGGTCACCGTGGGGTCCACGGTCTCGTGCGGCTTCGCGGCATGGCCGCCCCGCCCTTCGATCACGATGTCGAAGACATCGGTCGCGGCGAAGAACGGCCCGGGGCGGATCTGGAAGGCGCCGACCGGCACGCCGGGCCAGTTGTGCATGCCGTAGACCTCTTCGATGGCCCAGCGCTCCATCAGCCCGTCGTCGCACATCTCGCGACCGCCGCCTCCGCCCTCTTCGGCGGGCTGGAAGATCACCACGCAGGTGCCGTCGAAGTTGCGGGTCTCGCAGAGATACTTGGCCGCGCCCAGCAGCATGGCGGTATGGCCGTCGTGGCCGCAGGCATGCATGGCGCCCTCGGTCTTGGAGGCATAGTCGAGCCCGGTCGCCTCCTGGATCGGCAGGGCGTCCATGTCGGCGCGCAGCCCGATGGTGCGGCCCGAGCCATTGGCCTTGCCGCGGATGACGCCGACGACGCCGGTGCGGCCGATGCCCTCGGTGACCTCGTCGCAGCCGAAGTCGCGCAGCTTCTCGGCCACGAAGGCGGCGGTGCGATGGGTCTCGTAGAGGATCTCGGGGTGCTGGTGCAGGTCGCGCCGCCAGGCGGTGATCTCTTCATGCAGCTCGGCGAAACGGTTCTTGACCGGCATGGGGGCTCTCCTTGGGGTTGGATCGGCGCGAGCCTGCCCGAGCCCGCCCCCGCCCGCAAGTGGGCTCAGAGGTTCGGGCCGGGCACCATCTTCGAGCCGTCCGAGAAGCGCGCCAGGCGGAAGCGGTGCAGGTCGTGGCCCGGCGCCTCGCCAAGGGCCAGCGCGGCGGCGATGCGCCCGAAGGCCGGGCCGATGCCGAAGCCATGCCCGCACATCCCGGTCGCCACGGTCAGCCCCGGCAGATCGGCGACCCGGTCGACCACCGGCACCACGTCGGGCAGCACGTCGATCATCCCCGCCCAGGCGGTCCTGACCCGCACCTCGCCCAGTTCCGGGAAGGTCGCGGCGAAGGCGCGGGCGGCGGCCTCGGCCTTGTCGCGGTTGGGCGGCGGGTTGAGGATGCGCATCGCCTCGAAGGGCGAGGCGGAATCCTCGGCCCAGGTCCGGGGCGTGCGCCAGCCATCGGGGAAGCCCTCGGGCGCGCGCAGCCGCAGCTTCACCTCGAAGCCGCCCTGGCGCAGCACCGGCAGATATTGCCGCACCGCCCGGACCGCGTCGGGCCCGAGGTAAAGCTCGGAGAGGGTCGAGGGCGCCAGCGTGTAGCCGCCGTCCGCGCGCGGCCGGAAGGCCAGCCGGTCGTCGACGCCCGCGGTGCCGGTGACCTGCGGCAGTGGCCCGGTCTCGAGCGCGGTGGAGCGCACGGAAAGTTGCGGGATCGACACCCCGTGACGGCGCAGGAAGAGCGAGGACCAGGCCCCGCCCGCGAGGATCACCGCGTCGCATTTCACCCGGCCCTTCTCGGTCACCACCCCGGTGACCCGCCCGGCCTCGATCTCGAGCGCGCGGACCGCGCAGCGTTCGACCACCCGGGCACCGGCGTCGCGCGCCATGCGCGCCAGTTCCGGCACCGCGACCCAGGGCTCGGCCTTGTGGTCGGTGGGCGTCTGCAGCCCGCCGATCCAGTCGGCCTGGGCACCGGGCAGCGCTTCGCCCAGCTCGGCCCGCGACAGCATCCGCGAGGAGACGCCGTAGGTGCGCGCCTCCGACAGCCAGTCTTCGTAGTTCGCCAGGCTCGTCTCGGAGCGGGTGAGGTAGTTCACCCCGATCTGCTTCAGCCCGAGCCGCCCGCGCGCGGCAGTGTCGAGCTCCTGCCAGAGGCTCTGGGCCTCCTGGGCGATCGGGATCTCGGCCATGTCGCGGCCCTGCACCCGGATCCAGCCCCAGTTGCGCGAGCTTTGCTCGGCCGCGATCCGGCCCTTTTCCAGAAGCGCCACCTCGTGGCCCTGGCGCGCCAGGTGCAGCGCCGCCGTGGTGCCGATCACCCCGCCGCCGATGACCACGACCGCGGCGCGTCCCGGCGGCGCATCGCCGTGTTCGGTGGGCGTGGGAAGCGTGAAGGGAAAGCTCATGCGGGCTCCGGACAGCTGTTCGCGCGGGGCGGCATCGGGAATAACAACGGCACCGCGCGGGGCGCGCGGCGGCTCGGCGGATATGTCATGGAACGGCAGCTCCTTTGGCACAAGCCTATCGGACGGCGCGGGCGGCGGCGAGGGCGGGCACCCCCCTCGGACCCCTCACGGGCCTAGCCCTGTGGCCGCGAGACCTCACCCCCGCCGACCGCGGCGCGCACCCCGGTGGTCGAGGGCCCGCTGGTCGGCAGCCCGCGCGCCACGCGCACCGCGAGATAGGCAAAGGCCTGGGCCTCGAGCATGTCGCCATCGAGCCCCGCGGCCTCCACCGGCTCGACCGGGCAGTCGAGCCCGGCGCGCAGCATCTCCATCAGCACCGGGTTCTTGCGCCCGCCGCCGGTGACCAGCAGCCGCTCCGGCGGGGCGGGGCAATGCTCCATCCCCTGCATGACCGCGGCGGCGGCCATGGCGGTCATCGTGGCGGCGGCATCGGCGTCACCCAGCTCGCGCACGAGGTCGAGCATCAGCGCGAAATCGTCCCGGTCGAGCGACTTCGGCGGCATCTTGCGGAAATAGCCCTCCTCGAGGAAGAGCTCGAGCGCCCCGTCAACCACCTGCCCGCCCGAGGCCAGCGCGCCGCCTTCGTCGAAGGGCAGGCCCCGGCGCTCGGTCATCAGGTCGTTGATCGGCGCATTGGCGGGCCCGGTATCGAAGGCGAGGCAAGCCCCCGGCGCCTCGGGTGCGGGGCAGCGCGGGTCGAGCCAGGTCAGGTTGCCGACCCCGCCGAGGTTCAGGAAGGCCATGGGCGCCTCGGCCCCGATCCACTTGGCGCAGGCGAAATGGAAGAAGGGCGCGAGCGGCGCGCCCTCGCCGCCGAGCCGCACATCGGCCGAGCGGAAGTCCCAGACCACCGGCAGGCCCAGCGCCTCGGCCAGCGCCGCGCCGTCGCCGGTCTGATGGGTGCCGCGCCCGCGCGGCTCATGCGCCAGGGTCTGGCCGTGGAAGCCGACAAGCTCGGCGCCCGAAAAGCCCGCCAGCACCTCGCGATGGGCGGCCTCGACCACGGCGCGGGCGGGCGCGACCTCGGGGGCGTCCGGCCAGCGGCCCAGGGCCGCGCGCAGGGTGCGGGTCTCCTCAGGGGTATAGGGCCGGTAGGCGGTTTCGCCGAAGTCGTGGATGCGCAGCCCGTCGGTCCGCAGCATCGCCGCGTCCACCCCGTCGAGCGAGGTGCCCGACATCGCTCCCAGTGCCCAGATCGGACCGCCCGTCGCCCTGCCCATGCTTGCCTCGAAAACCGGTTTTCAAACCTTGTCCTGCCGCCTTATATCGCACCGTCTGGCGACGAAAGGAAAGACCATGACCTACCACCCGAAATCGGACTTCATGCGTGTCATGATGGAGCGCGGCTTCCTGGCCGACTGCACCGATTACCAGGGCCTCGACGAGGCGCTGTCGGGCGGGCGGGTCACCGCCTATATCGGCTATGACGCGACGGCGAAATCGCTGCACGTCGGGCACCTGCTGAACATCATGATGCTGCGCTGGCTGCAGAAATGCGACCACCAGCCGATCACGCTGATGGGCGGGGGCACCACCAAGGTGGGCGATCCCTCCTTCCGCGCCGACGAGCGGCCGCTGCTGACGCCCGAGGCGATCGACGCCAATATCGACGGCATGCAGCAGGTCTTCGCCAAGTACCTGAGCTACGACGCCGGGCAGAGCGCCATGCCCTCGACCGGCGAGGCGGTGGGCGCGGACAACGCCGCGCTGATGCTGAACAACGCCGAATGGCTCGACGGGCTGAACTACCTGGAGTTCCTGCGCGACATCGGGCGGCATTTCTCGGTCAACCGGATGCTGTCCTTCGAGAGCGTGAAATCGCGCCTCGACCGCGAGCAGTCGCTGTCCTTCCTCGAGTTCAACTACATGATCCTGCAGGCCTATGACTTCCTGGAGCTGAACCGCCGCTACGGCTGCGCGCTGCAGATGGGCGGCTCGGACCAATGGGGCAACATCGTCAACGGCATCGACCTGACGCGCCGGGTGCTGGACCAGGAGATCTTCGGGCTGACCTCGCCGCTTCTGACCACCGCCGACGGGCGGAAGATGGGCAAATCCGCGGGCGGGGCGATCTGGCTCAACGCCGACATGCTGTCGCCTTACGAGTTCTGGCAGTTCTGGCGCAACACCATGGATGCCGACGTGGGCCGCTTCCTGAAGCTCTTCACCGAGCTGCCGGTCGAGGACTGCGAGCGGCTCGGCGCGCTCGACGGGGCCGAGATCAACGAGGCCAAGGTAGTCTTGGCCGACGAGGTCACCGCGCTCTGCCACGGGCCCGAGGCCGCCGAGGCCGCCAAGGCCACCGCCCGCGAGGTCTTCGAGAAGGGCGGCGCGGGCGAGGACCTGCCGACGCTGGAGCTGAGCGCCGAGGAGGTGGCCGAGGGCATCTCGGTGGTGCAGCTGATCGTCCGCGCGGGGCTGGCGAAATCCGGCAAGGAGGCCAAGCGGCTGATCTCGGACAACGGCGCGCGCATCGACGACGCGCCGCTGACCGACGCCGGGATGATGCTCGACGCGGGCGCGCTCTCCGCGCCGGTGAAGCTGTCCGCCGGCAAGAAGCGGCACGCGCTGGTGAAGCTGGCGTGAAGGGGTGATGGCGTGCGCCCGGGGCGGTGAGCCGGTCGTGGGCTTTCGCGGTTGGTGCGGGCGCTGGTGAGGTGTGCGCTGGGGTTTGCGCCGGGCGCGGGTTTTGGACCCAGGTGAGGCGCCGTTGGGTGCGGGATTTGGGTGTGCGTGAGGCGTTGTTGCGCGGCGGGTGAGAAGTCATCTCCCGCCCCCCGCCTAGATTTCCCCGCACCTTTGCGCGCTCCTTAAGGCGGCACCCCCATCTCGCCCGACGCGCACGCTTCCCAATTGCCCCTCTTGCGCCCGAACAGCACCGAAGGTGCCGGGCGCGCGCCGGACCGGCCCGATGGGCCGGCGCTCCTTGGAGTGGCGTGCCTAGCTCACAGCGAGCAATGACCTTGCTGGGATAAAGCGCATAGCCAAAAGGGCGCGCGCCGGCCCCCGGTCCGGCGCGCGCCCTTTCATTGTGAGGGGAGTGCCGGGGCCTGGCTCCGGGTGGGGGCACCAAGACGGGTCAGGTCCGGAAGGGCTTCGAGGCAGAGACAGCGCGGACCGCGAGGCAGCTGCGAGGTTCGCCTCCACGGCTAGTCCAGTACCAGGCCGGGATTCGCCTCCACGGTTACTCCCGCGACACCAAGCCCCCCCCTCACCGCCCCAGCATCCACCGCCCCTCCGGCCAAAACGCATGAAACGCAAAGGCGAACAGCACGTCATGCGCCACGTCCCGCCCGCGCCCGTCGCGGACACGGATCGCGCCGACGTCCCTCCCTTGGGCGATCCGCGCGGTGTCCAGCGCCGAGGCCTGGGTGTCGGCCCAGAGGAGCGTCACGCCGGCCTCCTCGATCCGGCCCTCTCGGGCCAGCCGGGTCATCGGCCAGGCGCGGTCCCCGACCCGCACCACCCGCTCCAGCGCCGGGATGCCATGCGGCGGCGGATCGCCCGAGTAAAGAAACGGCCGCTTGGAGCTGTCGTAGCGCTGGTAGGGGTTGCGCCCGTAGTCGCGGGGATAAGCGGGCTGCGCCATGACCAGCCCTTCGGGATGGGCGGCGCGGAAGGCCGCGAAGCTCTCCATCCAGGAGGGCAGCTGGCGCAGCTCGCGCCCGGTCATCTCGCCGACGATGCCCTCGCCCAGGGCCTGCTGCCACCAGCTCTGGGTCTCGCGGTCATACATCACCATGTCGGAGTTGCGCAGCTTGCCGGTCACCCCGAAGCTCAAGACCCGCCCGCCGAGCCGCCGGTCGAAGACCATGGCGGAATTGCAGAGCGGACAATAGGTCACCGCCACCGGCAGCCCGCCGATGCGGTCGTTCACGATCTCATGCCAGGTGAGGTAGCGCAGCGGGTAGGCGCGCGGGGTGGCGCCCTCGAGCGCCACGGTGATCACCGGCTCGCGCGGCTCGAGCCGTGCTCCGCCCACCGCGACGAAGCCGGGATCGGAGAGCGCAGGGATCCCGTCCTTGCCCGGCCCGCCCGAGATGATCTCGGACCAGCTGCCGACCGAGGCGCGGGAGAAATCGGTCTCGGGCCATTCGCTGCGCCAGAAGCCGGGATCGGCGGCGGCGGCGGTCGAGACGAAGAGGCAGAGAGCTAAGGCGCGCAGCATGTGACGATCCTCCCTTGGTGGTGTCCATGAAGCACCCCGGGCGGGGGTCCGCGCAATCGCCGGCACGGCCATGTGATCGGGTGAGAGCGGGGCGGATCGGCGGCGGGGCGGGTCTTTTGGGGCCCGGAGCGCGCCCGCGGGCCGCGATCGGGCGCGGGGCCGAAGCGTCGCACAGCTTCAATGATTCACCGAGGGACTGCCCCCCTCGTCGCGATCGGGCGCGGAGCGGATTCGCCGCACGCCCTCACTGACGCACGATGCGCCCGCCCTGCCCCGCCATCAGCCGCCGCGCGACGCCCCTGCGCCCCCGAAAAGGCCCGGGCGGCCCAAACCGCCCGGACCCTAATACCTCACGGCAGGAACTGCGCCACCACCGCGCGCTGCTGCTTCAGCCCGTCGGGGTCGAGGCCGGTCTTCAGCCGGGTGAACTCCTCGGACCACTCCGAAGTGCGGATCCGCAGCGGCGGCTCCTCGGCGGAGAGCGCCTGCATGACCACCTCGGCCACCTCCTCGGCGCTTTGCGAGGCGCCATAGGCCTGCCGCTTCGTCGCGCCCGAGATGTAGCGCTGCAGGACGGGCAGGTATTCGTCCTCGAGCAGGCCGCCGGTGGCCTCGAGCTGGCCCATCACGGTGTTGACGAACTCGGTCGCGATGCCGCCGGGCTCGACGGCGGTGAACTGGATGCTGAAGGCCGGCGTGATGTAGCTTGCCATGGCCTCGGTCAGCCCTTCGACGGCGAATTTCGCGCCGCAGTAGACCTCGTTGAAGGGCTGGCCCACCAGCCCGCCGACCGAGGTGATGTTGATCACATGGCCGCTCCGGGCCGCGCGCATATGCGGCATGACCGCCTTGGTGCAGCGCATGACGCCGGTGAAATTGATGTCGACGATGCGCTCGAGATCGGCCTCCTCGGCCTGCTCCAGGCTGCGCGCGTAGCCCATGCCGGCGTTGTTGATCAGCACGTCGATGCGGCCCTCGCGGCGGACCACGGTCTCGACCGCCTCGGTGACCGAGGCGCTGTCCTGCACGTCGAGTTGCAGGACCTCGAGCGCGACGCCCGCGGCCTCGGCGGCAGCGTCGAGCTGGCCGCGTTTCTCGGTGTTGCGCATGCTGGCATAGACCCGGTGACCCGCCGCCGCGGCCTGGGTCGCGATGGCGACGCCGAGGCCCGTGGAGGTGCCGGTGACGAGGATGACTTTGCTCATGTGATCTGTCCTGATCCTTGGGTGTTGGCGATGGAGAGCCAGACCCTCTCGAAGGTCCGGGTGATGGTCTCGGTGGTGATCGGCTGGCCGGCGATGACCGCCCCGCGCGCGAGGTGCAGCGCCGGCGCCACCAGGAGCAGCGACAGGAGCCCGTCCTCGAGCGGCGCCAGCGTGCCGTCCTCGACCCCGCGCCGCAGAAGCGCGGCGATGTCGGCGGCATAGCCGTCGGCCACGGCCTGCTGTTCGGGCAGCAGGAGCTTGGCGGTCGAGGCGTATTCGAGGAACAGGAAGTCCTGCGGCCGGGCGCGCACGAAGTCGAACATGCCGAACCACATCTCGCGCACCAGAGCGGCGCTGTCGGCCTGATCCCGGCCGCGGGTGACGCTGTCGTGGAACTCGGATTTGAGCTGCAGGTAGACCTGCCGGAGCATGTCGTCCTTGTCGGCGAAATGCACGTAGACCGTGCCCGCCGAGACCCGCGCCCGCTTGACGATCCCGGCGACACTGATCGCCGCGATGCCGTGCTCCACGGTCTCCGCGACCACCGCGTCCTGCAGCTTCCTGCGGGTCCGATCCTTGCTGTTGGGCGGCATGGCCTGTCCTTTCCTGGGTGAGGGGCAGGTATGATAATGAATATTCATTATCAAGTGGGGGTGGGGTGGATTTTTCGCGCGAGGTCGCGGCGGGAGCGCTGGGGGTTGTGGTTAATGCGCTGAAACGAAGCGCTTTTCGGGGCCGTCAGCCCTGCCGAATCCGGTGGACCAAAGCGCCCAGAAACCCGCCCTCCACAAACAAAAAGGGCCCCCCGCAGGAGGCCCCTTCCCGATCTCTCTTACCCTAACCATCACTCCGTGACGCGCACGGCCTCCATGCGGTCGGGGGTGCCGGTCACCGCGCCGTTGGGGCCGGTGCCGCGGGTGATGGCGTCGACGACCTCCATGCCCTCGGTCACCTCGCCCACGACGGTGTATTGGCCGTCGAGGAAGGGCCCCGGCGCGAACATGATGAAGAACTGCGAGTTGGCGCTGTCGGGCGACTGCGCGCGGGCCATGCCGACCACGCCGCGCTCGAAGGCCAGGTCGGAGAACTCCGCCGGCAGGTCGGCCAGGTCCGAGCCGCCCCGGCCCGCCATGCGCAGGTCGCCGCCCGCCTTGCCGAACTCCACGTCGCCGGTCTGCGCCATGAAGCCGTCGATCACCCGGTGGAAGACCACCTCGTCATAGGCGCCGGCCTCGGCCAGCTCGGTGATCCGGGTCACATGCTGGGGCGCGACCTCCTCGAAGAGGTCGATCACCACGGTGCCATTGGCGCCTTCGCCCGCGACGTCGATCTCGATCCCGGTGGCGAAGGCCGGGCCGGCGGCGACAAGCGCCAGGAGCGCGCTGAGCTTACGCATCGGCGGCCACCTTCATGCTGAGCATCCGGTCCGGGTTCGCCGGCGGCTCGCCGCGGGTGATCGCATCGACATGTTCCATCCCCGAGACCACCCGGCCATAGACCGTGTATTGCCCGTTCAGAAAATGGTTGTCCTTGAAGTTGATGAAGAACTGCGAGTTCGCCGAGTTCGGGTTCTGGCTGCGCGCCGCGCCGATGGTGCCGCGGTCGTGCGGCAGCTTGGAGAACTCCGCCGGCAGGTCGGGCTTGTCCGAGCCGCCGGTGCCGGCCATGCGCAGGTTGAAGTCGCCCTCGGCATTGCCGTTGGCCACGTCGCCGGTCTGCGCCATGAAGCCGTCGATCACCCGGTGGAAGACCACGTTGTCATAGGCGCCTTCGCGGGCCAGCTCCTTCATGCGGGCGACGTGCTGCGGGGCCACGTCGGGCAGCAGCTCGATGGTGACGGTGCCATCCTTCAGCTCGATGAGAATGGTGTTTTCCGGATCCTTGATATCGGCCATGCGCCGTCTCCTTCATCTCTGTCGCGCCCTAGGTAGCCCTGCCATGGCCGCCCCGCAAGGCAGGCGTTGACGCCAGGGCGCGCGCTTGCGATGCACCGCGCAAGGCATCTCGAACGGAGGATGACATGGCCTGGAAGACACTCGACCAGATGGATCTCGACGGCAAGCGGGTGCTGACCCGGGTCGACATCAACGTGCCCGTGGAAGAGGGCCGCGTCACCGACGCCACCCGGATCGAGCGCATCGCGCCGACGATCCGCGACATCCTGGACAAGGGCGGCCGCCCGATCCTGCTCGCGCATTTCGGCCGGCCCAAGGGCCAGGTCGTCGAGGACATGAGCCTGGCGCCGCTGGTCCCCGCGCTCGAGGCGGCCTTCGGCGCCGAGGTGGTCTTCGTCGCAGACTGCCGCGGCCCCGCCGCTGAGGCCGCAGCCGAGGCGCTGGCCCCGGGCCAGGTGCTGCTCTGCGAGAACACCCGTTTCCACGCCGGCGAAGAGAAGAACGACGCCGATCTGGCCGCCGAGATGGCCAAGCTCGGCGATGTCTACGTCAACGACGCCTTCTCGGCGGCGCATCGCGCCCATGCCTCGACCGAGGCCATCGCCCATCACCTGCCCGCCTGCGCCGGCCGGCTGATGGAGGCCGAGCTCTCCGCGCTCGAGGCCGCGCTGGGCGATCCCCGGCGCCCTGTGGCCGCGGTGGTCGGCGGGGCCAAGGTCTCGACCAAGCTCGACCTGCTGTCCAACCTCATCGCCCGGGTCGACATGCTGATCATCGGCGGCGGCATGGCCAATACCTTCCTCGCCGCCCAGGGCATCGACGTCGGCAAGTCGCTCTGCGAGCACGAGATGACCGGCACCGCCCGCGAGATCGCCGAGAAGGCCGCGGCGGGCGGCTGCGAGATCCTCCTGCCGCGCGACGTCGTCGTCGCCCGCGAGTTCAAGGCCGGCGCCGCCCACGAGGTCGTCAAGGCCGAGGCCTGCCCGGCGGACGCGATGATCCTCGACGCAGGGCCCGACAGCATCGCCCACGTCAAGGAGGTCATCGACCGCGCCGCCACGCTGATCTGGAACGGCCCGCTCGGCGCCTTCGAGATCGCCCCCTTCGACGCCGCCACCAATGCCGCCGCCGATCACGCCGCCGCGCGCACCGCCGCCGGAGAGCTGACCTCGGTGGCGGGCGGCGGCGACACGGTCGCGGCGCTCAACAAGGCCGGCGCCGCCGAGCGGTTCTCTTATATCTCGACCGCCGGCGGTGCCTTCCTCGAGTGGATGGAGGGCAAGACCCTGCCGGGCGTTGCGGCATTGGGGTAACACCCGCGATTATCCGGATTCCCCAAGGGCATGGCGCGTGGCATAGTCGCGCCATGCACCCGTCAGAGGTGCTGCACGAGGCAGAGCCATGACCAAACATTCCCGTCCCGCCCTCGGCGGCCTGTTGTTCTTCGCCTTCCTGATCTCGGTCGGCGCCTATTTCGCCTTTGCCGCGGTGCAGGGCGACTACGGCATCTTCCGCCGTGCTGAGATCGAGGTCGAGGCCAAGGAGCTCGAGACCGAGCTGGCCGCGCTCGAGGCCGAGGTGGCGCGGATGGAGAACCTCACCCGGCGGCTCTCGGACGATTACCTCGACCTCGACCTTCTGGACGAACGCGCCCGCGAGGTGCTGGGGCTCCTGCGCCACGACGAGGTGGTGGTGCGCTGAGCCCGAGGGGCCCTCCGAGGCCCCGCCGCGACACCTGCCCGCGCCTCGCCCGCAGGCCCTCGGGAAATGGTTTCGCTCGCCGCCAAAGCCCGTATAGTTCGAGACCGAGGAACGAGGACAAGTCCCGATCCATGCAGGTAATTCTCCATACGGGCGTGCATTTCACCGACGAGGGCCGCTTCCTGAAGGGCATGCAGCGCAACGCGCCGCTCCTGCGCGAGGCGGGCGTCGCGGTGCCCGGCCCCAGCCGCTACCGCACGCTTCTGTCCGAGGCCGCGCATCGGCTCGCCGGCGGCGCGCCCGCGCCCGAGGCCCGCGAGGTGCTGCTCGACGGGCTGCTCGACGAGGACCCCGAGGGCGTCTCGCGCATCGTCCTCAGCCATCCCAACTTCTTCTCGGTGCCGAAGCTTGCCATGCAGGGCGGCCGCCCCTACCGCAAGGCCGAGGAGCGCATCGAGGTCATCAAGACGCTGTTCGAGGGCGACAGCCTGGAGGTCTTCATGGGGCTGCGCGATCCCTCGGGCTTCCTGCAGAACGCCTACCGCGAGGGCGCGGTTCAGGATTTCGCCGAGTTCCTCGACGGCGCCGACCCCGACGCCTTCCGCTGGTCGGAGCTGATCACGCGGCTGCGCGCGGCCCATCCCGACGTGCCGCTGACGGTCTGGTGCAACGAGGATTCCCCGATCATCTGGGGCGAGATCCTGCGCGCCGCCGCGGGCTTCGACGAAAGCCGCAAGCTGCGCGGGGCCTTCGACCTGCTGCACGACATCATGGCCGCCGAGGGCATGAAGCGCTTCCGCGCCTATCTGCACATGCATCCCACCATGACCGAGCGCCAGAAGCGCCGGGTGATGCTGGCCTTCCTCGACAAATACGCCCAGGACGAGGCCCTCGAGGAAGAGCTCGACCTGCCGGGCTGGGACGGCGACCGGGTGGCCCGGCTGAGCGATCTCTACGAAGAGGACATGCGCGTCGTCGCAGGTCTCGAGGGGCTGAGGTTCCTCGCCCCGTGAGCGCCGGCAAGACCCGCCCGCCCCGCGACATATCCGGCCTGCGTAAGGCGGTGGGCCGGGTCAGCCTGCCCGGCGGCCAGGGCGGCGCCATGGCGCGGGCGCGCAAGATGCTGGATCTCTACCTCGAGACCGCCGAGGCCCATGGACAGAGCTTCGAGGCCACCGCCAAGGCCCTGCGCGCGGGCCATGCCGCGCTGCGCATCGGCGGCGCCGAGCTCGAGGCCCAGGCGACCCGCCCCGGCGGCCCGGCCGCGCGGGCGGCCTGTTCGGCGGGCTGCGCCTGGTGCTGCGTGCTCTCGGGCCCCGACGGCGGGGTGATCCTCGAGGCCGAGGCCCGCCGCGTGCATGCCGCGCTGGCGCCGCTCGCGGGCCAGCCCGACGGGCGCGACTGGATGCCCAAAGCCTGCCCGGCGCTCGACCCCGAGACCCGGATGTGCCGGATCTACGAGGCCCGCCCGATGATCTGCCGCAGCTATCTCTCCGAGGACGCCGAGGCCTGCCGCGAGATCGCGCATGGCACGCCCGCCCCCGGCCCCGGGGTGCTGGGCGCCCAGGGCCTCTACCTCGCGGTGCAGGCCCTGGCGCGCGCCGCGCTGCGCGGGCTGACCCAGGTGCCGACCTACGGGCTCGCGCGCGTCGCCGAAGGCGCGCTTGGCGGTGAAAGCGAGGCCGAGGCGCTTGCCGCCGCCCGCCACGCCGCGCCGGTCCTGAACGAGGAACGCGCCCGCCTCGGCGGCGGCCTCTGAGCGCAAAGGCCCGGGCCGCAGCGCCGCGCCCCGGCGAAGGGCGCACGCCTCGGCCAGCCCCGCACGCCCCACACAAAAAACGGCGCCCGGCGGCCCCCTCCCCTCACGGGACAGGGGCCTTCCCCGGACGCCGCCACATCTCCAGCCGCCCCGCCAGATCCCCGGCGGGGGGCCGCGCCTCAGCCCATGCCGAGGGCGGATTTATACATGTCGAGGATCGCCTCTTCCTCGGCGATGTCATCGGGCTCGCGCTTGCGCAGCGCGATCACCTTGCGCATCACCTTGGTGTCATAGCCGCGGGCCTTGGCCTCGGCCATGACCTCCTTCTGCTGCTCGGCGACGTCCTTCTTCTCTTCCTCGAGCCGCTCGAAGCGCTCGATGAACTGGCGCAGCTCGCCCGCCGCGACCCCGTATTGATCCGATCCCTGGGAATCGTCCATGACTGCCTCCTGTTCGGTGTGACGGTTCCGGTAGCCTGCGCGCCGGCCCGCGGCAAGGGGGGTTGCCGGCGCGAGGGCGATCCTTTACCGGCTCGACGCGCATCACCTGCCGAAAGGACCTGCCATGGAGGCCTTGATCTGGGGCGGCGCCGCCCTGTCGCTCCTGGGGCTCGCGGGCCTCGTCTATGCCATCGTGACCGTCGCCCGCGCGCGCCGGACGACACCCGACGACGAGGCGCTGCGCGCGGTGCTGCGCCGCGCCCTGCCGATCAACCTCGGCGCGCTCCTGCTGTCGGTCCTGGGCCTGATGATGGTGATCCTGGGCATCTTCCTCGGCTAAACGCGCCGCCGCCGCACGCATCACCGTCCACAGCCCGTCCCCTCCCCCGAAGCGCCACCCACCTTTGGCCTGACCGGGCCCCAAATACTCCGGGAGCGCGAGGGCAGAGCTCTCGCTCCGGCCGGTCGGGCCTCAATGGCCC
Organism: Roseivivax sp. GX 12232; assembly: GCF_021272185.1. Taxonomy (GTDB): domain Bacteria; phylum Pseudomonadota; class Alphaproteobacteria; order Rhodobacterales; family Rhodobacteraceae; genus Roseivivax. The sequence continues at coordinate 210,929 of NZ_JAJSEC010000003.1, read as the reverse complement.
GGCCGGACGGATGGCCAGCCCGAACCTCAAAACCAAAAGCACCACCCCAAACACCCAGGCCCACCCCCAGGCCTGACCGGGCCGCAAATACTCCGGGAGCGCGAGGGCAGCGCCCTCGCTTCGGCCGGGCGGGCCTCGATGGCCCGGCCGGACGGACAGTCACGCTACTCCGCCGCGATCCCGTCGGTGAACTGCAGCCGCGCCAGCCGGGCGTAGAGCCCGCCCTCGGCGACCAGCGCGTCGTGGTGGCCGGTGGCGACGATCCGGCCGCCCTCCATGACCACGATCCGGTCGGCCTTCTTCACCGTCGCCAGCCGGTGCGCGACGATGATCGTGGTCCGCCCTTCCGCGAGCTGGTCCACCGCCTCCTGCACCGCGCGTTCGCTCTCGGCATCGAGCGCCGAGGTCGCCTCGTCCAGAAGCAGCACCGGCGCGTCGCGCAGGATCGCCCGGGCGATGGCAATGCGCTGCTTCTGCCCGCCCGAGAGCATCACCCCGCGCTCGCCGAGCCAGCTGTCGTAGCCCTCGGGCAGGGCGGCGATGAAGTCATGCGCGGCGGCGGCGCGGGCGGCGGCCTCGATCTCGGCGTCGCTGGCCTCGGGGCGGCCAAAGCGGATGTTCTCGCGCGCCGAGGCGGCGAAGATCACCGGGTCCTGGGGCACCAGCGCGACATGGCGGCGGAAGTCCGCGCGCGCGAGCGTCTCGAGCCCCTGCCCGTCGAGGGTGATCCGCCCAGCGTCGGGGTCGTAGAAGCGCAGGAGAAGCTGGATGATCGTGCTCTTGCCCGCCCCCGAGGGGCCGACCAGCGCCACGGTCTCGCCGGGCGCGATGGTCAGCGACACTGCGTCGAGCGCCGAGGTCTCGGGCCGGGCGGGATAGGCGAAGGTGACCTCCTCGAAGCCGATCGCGCCCGCGACCGGCTCGGAAAGCCGCGCGGGCGTCTCGGGCTCGCGGATCGCGTCCTCGGTCTCCAAGAGTTCGACCAGCCGCTCGGTGGCGCCGGCGGCGCGCTGCAGCTCGCCGATAACCTCGGAAAGCGCCGCGACCGAGCCCGCGACCATGACCGAGTAGATCACGAATTGCACCAGGGCGCCGACGCTCATCTCGCCGGCACGGACGTCCCAGGCGCCCATCCAGAGGACGCCCACGATGCCCGAGAAGACCAGGAAGATGACGATGGCGGTCATCAGCGCGCGGGTCCAGATCCGCCGCCGGGCGGCGTCGAAGCTCTGTTCGGTGACATCGGCGAAGGCCCGCTGCGAGATCGCCTCGTGGGTGAAGGCCTGCACCGCCTGCACCGACAGAAGCGCCTCGGAGGCATTGCCCGAGGAGGCCGCGATCCAGTCCTGGTTCTCGCGGCTGAGCCGGCGCAGCTTGCGCCCGAGGGTCAGGATCGGCACCACCACCAGGGGCACGATCAGCAGCACCATGAGCGTCAGCTTCCAGGAGGTGACCAGCATCAGCGCCAGCCCGCCCGCGAAGATCAAGAGGTTGCGCAGCGCGATCGAGATCGAGGAGCCGATGACCGAGAGGATCAGCGTGGTGTCGGTGGTGATCCGGCTCAGCACCTCGCCGGTCATGATCTTCTCGTAGAAGGCGGGCGAGAGGCCGATGACCCGGTCGAAGACCGCCATGCGAATGTCGGCCACCACGCGCTCGCCGAGCCGGGTGACCAGTGCGTAGCGCAGCGCCGTACCCAGGGCCAGGAGCCCCGCGATCACCAGCGCGGCCATGAAGTAGCGATCGAGCAGCGCCGCCTCGCCGCCCTCGAAGTTGTCGACCACCCGGCGCACCGCCATGGGCAGCACCAGCGAGACCGCCGCGGTCAGCGTCAGCGCCAGGAGCGCTGCGCTCAGAAGCCCGCGATAGGGCCGCACGAAGGGCCAGAGCCGCCCCAGCGTTCCGAGCCGTTTCGACCTTGCGCGCTCGTCCGAGCCCTGTCCGTTGCTGCCCTCGCGCGCCATCGGCCCTCCGCGTGTTGAACGAGGCTGGTTTTGGCAGGTAAGCCCCGCCGCTTCAAGCGCGGGCGCCGCGGCCTTTTTGCCGCTCTCGCGGGTTTTGGGGCCGGTTCTGCGGGATCGGGGGGAAGCTGGAGCGGGCAGCGGGAATCGAACCCGCACCAAGAGCTTGGAAGGCTCGTGTGATACCATTTCACCATGCCCGCCCGGGCATGTCCTTCGCCTATGCCATGCGCCCGGCACGGTCAAGCGGTTGTGGCGGCGCGCGCGGTGGGCTGCGCGGGGCGACGAGGCCGGGCCTTGGCGCCCGGGCTCTCGCCCTGTCCGCCCCGGGCCCGGCGCCGCGCGCCTGGTCCCTCCGGCAAGGTCGGTCCGCCCTCCGCCACCCTGTGCCACCCCTGCCACGCCGCGCCCGCCGCGCCTCCCCCCAGGCCCCTGAAGCCACATTTTCGCCGCAATCCCGGGGTAGCGACTTTGGCTCTGATGTCACTGGCGGGGGCCAGGTGCGAGTTCGAGGAGCTGGCTTATGCTTCGCAAGACGCTGACAACCGCGGCGCTCTCGGCGGCGATGCTGTCCGGGACGATGGCCGCTGCGCAATCCAACGGTATTTCCGAGACCTTCGAGGTGGTGATGCTGGGCTACGGGTATTTCCCCGAGGTCGCCCATGCCGGCCCCGAGGATTCGGTGCGCTTCTACAATGCCTCCGACGTGCCCATGGCCGCGACCGCGCTCGACGGCAGCTGGTCGACCGGGCTGGTCCTGCCGGGCGAGGCCTTCATCCTCGCGGTGACCGACGAGACCGGCGAGGTGGTGACGCGCGATTTCGACAACTCGGTGCCGGACGTGCAGATGCTGAGCGAGGGCACCGCCGCGGGCGAGACCGTGGACGCGGTCGAGCCGGTCGACACCACCACCGAGCAGATCGTGGCCTATGGCCGGATCGAGACCGAGGAGGCCGCGCCGGATTTCCTCGATGACGGCGGCAGCCCGATCAGCGACGCCACCGCCACGGCGACCTATGGCGCGCCGGATGTGGACACCGACGGTGACGGCGATCCCGACGGCTACGACTGGGAGGCGATGTTCCGCCCCGAGCCCGACGGCCAGACCGGCTATGGTGCGCTCGACGACACCCAGTCCACGCAGGACGACGCCGGCGTCTCCGACGCGACGACGCAGCCGTAAGCAAGGCGGGATCTCCGGGCGCTGATGTGGCCCGTGACGGGATTTCAGAGAAGAGCGGGGCCGCCGAAAGCGGTGGCCTCACTCCGGGCAGCGGCCCTGACTTGAGCGCCGGCCGCGCCCCAAGTGCCTACCAAACCTCCAGCGAGAACATTCTGCCGGGGCGCGCGCCCCGCGCGGGCCCTATCACAAAAAGGCAGCCGGTCGCCCTGCCCTGCCGACCGCTTGGCGGCGCGCTGCCCGGGCGGCCGCTTACCGCCGTGCCCTGCCTCGGCCACCACTTTGCGACCGTCCCGCCCCTCAGTCCTCGATCGGCTCGATCAGCTCCGGGCCCGCGGCGCGGTTGGAGTTCACCTTCCGGTCGACCCGATGCGCGGTCAGCGTCTCCTCCGGCGCGGGGCGCATGAGCGGCGCCGCGCCCTTGCCCTCTTCACCCAGCCAGAGCGCCCAGTCCTCGGGCGCCAGCACCACCGGCATCCGGTGGTGGATCCGCCCCATCTGCTCATTGGCCGCACAGGTCACGATGGCGGCGGTGCGCAGGTGCTGGCCCTCGGCCTCCCAGTCCTGCCAGAGCGCCGCGAAGGCCAGGGGCGCGCCGTCCTGCCGGGTGATATACCAAGGGTAGCGCACCCCTTCGGCGTCCTTGGTCCATTCGTAGAAACCCGTCGCCGGGATCAGCGCCCGGCGGCTGCGCGCGGCGGCGCGGAAGGCGGGTTTCTCGGCCAGGGTCTCGGCCCGGGCGTTGATCAGGAGCGGCCCGTCGTTCGGCGCCTTGTACCAATGCGGGATGAAGCCCCAGCGCATGGATTCGAGCTGCCGCCCGGCCTCGCCCAGGTGGATCACATGCACCGGGTTGGTCGGGCAGACGTTGTAGTTCGGCACCTCCGGCAGGTCGTTGGCCGGGCGCGCCTCGAAAAGCTGCGCCATGGCGTCCTGCGGCAGGGTGACGGCGAAGCGCCCGCACATCAGTCGGCCCTCCGCAGAAGGCCCGAGTAGAGCAGCACGCCCCAGGGCGCGAGCTGCGCCTCGACGCCCTGCCAGAGCCCGCCGAAGGCCAGGGGATCGAGCCGCGCACGGGCGGCGATCTCGGCCAGGCTGCGGCGCCCGTCGATGGCGGCGATGAGCGGCGCCGCGCGCGGCTCGAGCCGCAGCGGCACCCGGGTGCCGCCGGCGGTCAGCGCCGGGCGCTTGCCTTCGGAGACCGCCCGCGCCAGGGCCGCCGGGTCGAGCCCGCGCAGATGCGGCACCCGCGTCAGCGAGCGCCCCTCGGCGGGTTTCGGCGGGGTGACATTGCCGGGCACCAGGTAGGCGTTGTGCAGCTTCAGCGTGCCGCGCAGCTTCTCCGCCAGCGCCGCGCGGTCGAGCGGCGGCAGATCGGCGCCCTCGGGGGTGATCCGGTCGAGCTCGTAGAGCGCGGGCGTCGCGAAGCTCGCCAGCTGCCAGCCGGTGCGGGCCAGCGCCTCGGCGAGGTCGGTGACGCTATAGGCGCGGTCCTGGCTGTGCAGGAGCAGGTCGTAGAAACCCGCGTCGCTTTGCTCGTGATCGACGAGGTTGCGGTTGGCGCGGAAGGGATGGCCCTCGGGCAGCGCCGCCACGATCTGCCGCGCGCGCTCGAGCCGGGCCTCGGGCGGCAGCCCTTCGAAGAGCGCGCCGAAGGCCTCCTGCAGGGGATAGACCCCGGAGCGGCCATAGGGCGCATAGACCATGATGCCCGCGCCGCCGCCCGGCGCCAGCGCCGCGCGCAGCGCCCGGAAGCCCTGGTCGGGTTCCGGCAGATGGTGCAGCACCCCGCAGCAGTCGATGTAATCGAAACGCCCGAAGTCCGGCGCATCGAGGAGGCTCGCCTGGTGGAAGGTGATCCCGCTCAGCCCGCGCGCCTTGGCCCGGGCCTCGGCCACCGCGCGGGCGCGCTCGGAGAGGTCGAGATAGGTGATCCGGTAGGGCCGCCCGGCGCTGGTCAGGACCTGGGCAAGCTGGATGAGCCCGTCCCCGGTGCCGCCCCCGGCGACCAGGATGCGGATCTCGCGCGACCAGTCGCGGGCGCCGCCCCAGAGGAAGTGATCCATCTCCAGGGGATGCGAGGGCGAGCCGGTGATCAGCCGGCGCGCCTCCTCGGCGGGGTCGCGCTCGGGGTAGGGATAGGCCTCGTATTGTTCCTGAACGCTGACCATGGATCTCCGCCGGGCTGCGGCCCCCGGTCGGGCCGGTGCCGGTCTGTCTGAGGGCTGTCTGCCGGGCGGCGGGCCGCCCCTTGGGACAGGTCTACCCAAGCGCAGGGCGCGGGGAAATCCCCCTTGCGGGGGAATGTGGGGGGATGGGTTCGGTCGCGGCTGAGCGGCCCGGTGTGGTGGGGGATGGGCGGCGTTGCCTGCGCGAGCGGCGCGCGCCATAGCCCTTCCCGAGCGGGCGACGGGCGCGCGCCGGGCCGGGGACTGGCGCTACGAAAGACGAGCGGCAGCGCTTTATGGTGGCCATGTTCCTCCTAAGGACGAGCGATGCGCACCACCCGCAAGAGCGCCAGGCCGCTGGGCCGGCCAGGCGCGCGCCCGGCGCCTGCGGCGCTGTTCGGGCGCAAGGGGGTGTTTCGGGTGGTGAGGTTGGGTGGGGATTTGAGGCGGGGATTGTGCGCGGTTGGCACAGTCGTGCGGGTTAGAAGGATTGTCGGCCCGGTGAAGTCACGGTCGGAAGACACGCTGACAGTCTTCGTACTCCCCGCGCCACGCCCTACCCCTCCGAGCGGGCAGCGGGCGCGCGCCGGGCCGGGGACTGGCGCTGCGACAGACGAGCGGCAGCGCTTTATGGTGGCCATGTTCCTCCTAGGGACGAGCTATGCGCGCCGCCCGCAAGAGCGCCAGGCCGAGGGGCCGGCAAGGCGCGCGCCCGGCGCCTGCGGCGCTGTTCGGGCGCAAGGGGGTGTTTCGGGAGGTGAGGTTGGGTTGGGATTTGAGGCCGGGAGTATGCGCGGTTGGCACTGCTGGTCAGGCCAGCGACTGGGGTTTGCCTGGGAAGTGCGGGGATTGGGTGAGCGCTAGGCTTCTCCCGTCCAACCCACTCTCAAGCCTCGCCAACACAGGTCTTCAGCGCCGTCCTCCCGGAGCCCCCCCCTTTTCGCAAAGCCACCACCACAACGCCCCAACCCAAAACAAAAAGACCCCCGCCAACCCGGCGGGGGCCCAAAACCGCACAACGGGAGGCACCAAAGCCCCCCGCCAGCGCATTACTTCATCGTGATCCGCCCGTCGGTATAGGGCGCATAGGGGCCGTTCTCGGCCAGGTATTCCGCCGTCACATCGGCCAGGTCCGGCCCGAAGTCATAGGCATCCTGGGCGTCGATGAACATCCGGTAGCCGTCGCCGCCGTTGCGGACGTAGTTGTTCGACACCACGCCGTACATCTTGTCCGCCTCGAGCGGCGCGCCGCCGACCATGACCTCGGAGACCCGCGCGCCGGGCTCGGCGGCGGCGTCCACGGTGAAGCTCATGCCCGCGACCTGGGGGAAGCGGCCGGCGCCTTCCTCGATCTGGCCGACGCCGTTCTCCAGCGCCTCCTTCAGCACCGCGCCCGAGACCCGGAAGGTCGAGAGCGTGTTCTGGAAGGGCAGCACCGTCAGCACCTCGCCCATGGTCACCTCGCCCGCGTCGATCGAGGCGCGCAGGCCGCCGGAGTTGGCGATGGCGACCTCGATGCCCTGGTCGGCCACCCGGTCGAGCATGGCGTCGGCGACGAGGTTGCCCATCTGGCACTCCATGGCCCGGCAGACGTCGCGCGAGCCCTCGATCGCGGCCTCGGTCTCGGCCACCACCTCGTTGCGGATCTCGTCGAGCGGCACGGCCGCCTCGGAGATGCGCGCCACCGTGGCCTCGTCCTCGCTGACCGCGGCGTCGAGCAGGTTCGGCTGGCCCGAAGCCTCGGTCACATTGCCCGCGTCATCGAAGGTCACCGAGAGCTCGCCCAGGAACTTGCCGTAGGCATAGGCCTGCACGATGGCGGTCTCGCCCACCATGGTGGGATAGGGGCCCGCCGCGCCGTCCATGTCGCCCAGGAGCGTGTTGGAATGGCCGCCGACGATCACGTCGACGCCGGTCGTCTCCTCGGCGACGCGCTGGTCAACCCCGTAGCCCGAATGCGAGAGCACGACGATCTTGTTGATGCCCGCCTCGGTGAGCTTGTCGACCTCGCCCTGCACGGCGTCGACCGGATCGGTGAAGATCACGTTCGGGCCGGGGCTCGCCAGCTCGTCGGTGTCCTGCGGCGTCAGACCGATGAGGCCGATCTTCTCGCCGCCCTTCTCGATCACCGTGGATTTCATGATGGCATCGGCGAGCTCGGGCTCCTGGCTGACGTCGGCGTTGGACATCAGCACCGGGAACTCGACCGCATCGATGAAGCCGCGCAGCACCTCGGGGCCGTCGTCGAACTCGTGGTTGCCCACGGTCATCGCGTCGTAGCCCATCTGGTTCATCATCTCGGCGGCGAGCTTGCCCTTGTAGTAGGTGTAGAAGAGCGTGCCCTGGAACTGGTCGCCGCCGTCGACCAGCAGCGGGTTCTCGACCCGGTCGCGCGCCGCCTCGATGGCGGTCACGAGCCGCGCGGAGCCGCCGAAGCATTCGCCGGCCTCGTTGTCCTCTGCCGCGCAGGTCGAATCGTATTTGGAAATCGGCTCAAACCGCGCGTGGAAATCATTCGTGTGAAGAATGGTCATTGTATACTCGGCCTGGGCCGCGCCCGCGACAAGCGCGAGCCCGGCAACGCCGGAAAGAAGTCGGATCGACATGGAAACCTCTCTGTCGGAAGGATCGTGATTTGATCGTGCTACGCGCGCGGCGCTCTGTCAAAGCTGCCGTGGCGCCTCCCTTGCCCCGCGCGCGCGGTCTTGACCGACCCCGGCGAACCCGGCATGTCCCCGGCATGCTGATTTACAAGATCCTGCGCGCCGAGGAATGGGCCGCGCTCGAGGCCGAGGGCGAGACCGGCGGCGCGCCGATCGACCTGGCCGACGGCTACGTGCATTTCTCCACCGCCGAACAGGCCGCCGAGACCGCGGCCAAGCATTTTGCCGGCGCCGAGGGGCTGAAGCTCCTGGCCTATGACGCCGAGCGCCTGCCCGAACTGCGCTGGGAGCCCTCGCGCGGGGGGCAGCTTTTCCCGCATCTCTACGCGCCGCTCCGCCGCGACCAGGCGCTTTGGGTGGCGGATCTGCCGCTCGGCCCCGAGGGCCATGTCTTCCCGCCCGAGATGCGATGACCCCGCGGCGCCGCCCCTGCCCCGCCGCCAGACCGGAGACCCGTCGATGAGGCTCACCGAACGCGCCGGCATGGCCCTCCTGCACCGCGTCGATCCCGAGCGCGCCCATGGGCTGGCGCTGACCGCGCTGCGCGCCGGCGTCGCGCCCTCGCCGGGGCTTCTGACCTCGGACCGGCTGGCCTGCGAGCTGGCCGGGCTGCGCCTGCCGAACCCGCTGGGCCTCGCCGCGGGCTTCGACAAGAACGCCGAGGCGCTGCGCGGGCTGTCGCGCGCGGGCTTCGGCTTCCTCGAGGTCGGCGCCGCCACCCCACGCCCGCAGCCGGGCAACCCCCGCCCGCGGCTCTTCCGGCTCTCGCAGGATCACGCGGCGATCAACCGCTTCGGCTTCAACAACGACGGGATGGAAAGCATCGCCGCCCGGCTCGAGACCCGGCCCCGCGACGCGGTGATTGGGCTCAACCTCGGGGCCAACAAGGACAGCGCCGACCGCGCCGGCGATTTCGCCCGGGTGCTGGCGCGCACCGGCGCGACGCTGGATTTCGCGACGGTCAATGTCTCCTCGCCCAACACCGAGAAGCTGCGCGACCTGCAGGGCAAGGAGGCGCTGGCGGCGCTTCTGGCCGGGGTGCTCGAGACCCGCGATACCCTGCCCCGGCGGCTGCCGATCTTCCTGAAGATCGCGCCGGACCTCGACCCCGAGGGCCTGAAGGACGTGGCCGAAGTCGCCACCGCGGCGGGCGTCGACGGGATCATCGCCACCAATACCACGCTCTCGCGCGAGGGGCTCATCTCGCCTCAGGCGCAGGAGGTCGGCGGGCTCTCGGGCCGGCCGCTCTTCGACCGCTCGACGCGGGTGCTGGCGCGGCTCTCCGAGCTGACCGAAGGGCGGATGCCCTTGGTCGGCGTCGGCGGCATCGAGACCGTCGAGACCGCCTTCGAGAAGATCCGCGCCGGGGCCTCGGCGCTGCAGCTTTACACCGCGCTGGTCTACGGCGGGCTCGGCCTCGTGCGCGAGATCGTCGAGGGGCTGGACGCGCGGCTCGCCGCCGAAGGCTTCGCCTCGGTCGCGGAAGCCCGGGGCACGGGGCGCGCGGCATGGCTCTAGAGTTCTGGCACAACCCGCGCTGTTCGAAGTCCCGCGCCGCACTGGCGCTTCTGGAGGAGCGCGGCGTGGCGCTGAACCTGCGCCGCTACCTCGACACGCCGCCCGACCAGGAGGAGCTGCGCGCCCTGGCGGCCAAGCTCGGCCGCCCGGTGATCGAGATGGTGCGGGTGAAGGAGGCGGGCTTCAAGGCCGCCGGGCTGACCCGGGAAAGCGGCGAGGACGCGCTGTTTGCCGCGATGGCCGCCGATCCCAAGCTGATCGAACGCCCGGTGCTGATCGGCCAGGAGCGCGCCGCGATCGGACGACCGCCCGAGGCGGTCCTGGCGCTGATCGAGGACGATTGAGCGGGGAACACCCCGGGATCGCGCGATAAAACTGCGGTCAGCGAGCCCCGGGATAGCCCCGGGCTCAGAGCCGCGGCACCGCGCCGGCACCTTGCGCGCTCTCGATGAAGGCGCGGATCTTGCCCGCATCCTTCAGGCCCGGCTCGGATTCCACGCCCGACGACACGTCGAGCTGCACCGCGCCGGTCATGCTGACCGCGCGGCCCGCGTTCTCGGGCGTCAGCCCGCCCGCGAGCATCCAGGGCACCGGCCAGCGCCGCCCCTGCACCAGCCGCCAGTCGAAGGCCAGCCCGTTGCCGCCGGGCAGCGGCGCGCCCTCGGGCGCCTTGGCGTCGATCAGGAGCTGGTCGGCCACCCGGCCATAAGCCGCGACCTCGGCGAGGTCGGCCTCGGAAGAGACCCCCAGCGCCTTCATCACCGGCAGGCCCATGCGGGCGCGGATCTCGGCCACCCGCTCGGGGCTTTCACGTCCGTGCAGCTGGATCATGTCGAGCGGCACCTCGGCCAGAACCGCATCGAGAAGCGCATCCTCGGGCGAGACGAAAAGCCCAACCTTGGCGCGGCCAACCGGAGCGGAGAGCGCCAGCGCCCGGGCCTGGGCGACCTCGACGTTACGAGGGGATTTCGGGAAGAAGACAAAGCCCAGGTAGGCCGCGCCCGCCTCGGCGGCGGCGGCGACATCGGCTTCGCGCGTCAGCCCGCAGATTTTCACGCGCACATCGGGCACGGGGCGGATCCTGCTTGTCTTGTGTCGTCACGGCGAAGGGCCAAGAGGCGCGCGCGGGCGCACCCCGGCCCGGACCCGGGGTTTAGCTCGCCTGGTCGAGAATGGCGAGCACCTCGTCCTTGTCCTTGTCACGCTCGTTCTGGGTGCGCTTCAGCTCGCGCTCGAGCCGGCGCACCTCGCGGTTCTTCTGCGCCGCCTCGGCGCGGTGCTTGTGTTCGCGCAGCCATTCCCAGACGAAGCCCAGCATCAGCCCCGAGACGATGCCGAGAAAGATCACCAGGAACAGCGGCAGCGACACCGAGTGCTGCACGCCCAGAAGCTCGGCCAGGTCGCCGGGCAGGAGCTGCAGCGTGACCAACCCGCGATTGGCCAGCGCCACGGCGATCAGCACCACCGCCACGGCGGCAAGGAAGGCGTAACGAATGTATCTCATGTGGGCTCAGGCCTTTCCGTTCAGCCGGTCGCGCAGGAGCTTGCCGGTCTTGAAGAAGGGGACGTGTTTTTCCTCGACCTCGACCGCCTCGCCGGTGCGCGGGTTGCGCCCGGTGCGGGCGTCGCGCTTCTTCACCGAGAAGGCGCCGAAGCCGCGCAGCTCGACCCGGTCTCCGCGCGCCATGGCGCCGGTGATCTCTTCGAAGATCGTGTTCACGATCCGCTCCACGTCACGTTGATAGAGATGCGGATTCTCATCCGCGATCTTCTGGATCAGTTCCGATCGGATCATCCCTCATCCCTCCCAGGCACACGCAGTTGTCGCGTGTTTGTTTCCCACGACTATAGGGCGGGGCGGGCGAGCGCGAAACCAATTCCTGCCGGTTTTGGGTCGCGAATCCGCATACTTGGCGGAAATCGCGCCATGAGCGCGCCCCGCGGGCGCATGGGCGGCAAGGCCACCGGTCGGGGGCGGCGCCGGCGATTCGGCCAAGAAAAAGGCCCCGGTCGCGGGGACCGGGGCCTTTCTCGTGCGATGATCGCGGGGCGATCAGTCGTCGTTCTGCTTGAGCGCCGCGCCCAGGATGTCGCCGAGCGATGCACCGGAATCCGAGGAGCCGTACTGCTCCACCGCTTCCTTCTCTTCGGCGATCTCGCGGGCCTTGATCGACAGACCCAGGCGGCGCGACTTCATGTCGACGTTGGTGACGCGGACGTCCACCTTGTTGCCGACCGAGAAGCGCTCGGGGCGCTGCTCTGCGCGGTCACGCGACAGGTCGGAGCGGCGGATGAAGGACTTCATGCCCTCGTATTCCACCTCGATGCCGCCGTCCTCGATCGCGGTCACTTCCACGGTGACGATCGAGCCGCGCTTCACGCCGCCGGTCGCCTCGGCGAACTTGTCGCCGCCCAGTGCCTTGATCGAGAGCGAGATGCGCTCCTTCTCGGTGTCGGTCTCCTGGACCACCGCCTTGACCACGTCGCCCTTGCGGTAGTTCTGGATCGCGTCCTCGCCGCGCTCTTCCCAGGACAGGTCCGAAAGGTGGACCATGCCGTCGATGTCGCCCTCGAGGCCGATGAACAGACCGAATTCGGTGATGTTCTTGACCTCGCCTTCGACCTCGGTGCCCGGGGGGAACTGCTCGTCGAAGACTTCCCAGGGGTTGCGCATGGTCTGCTTGAGACCCAGCGACACGCGGCGCTTGGCCGGGTCGATCTCGAGAACCATGACGTCCACTTCCTGGGAGGTGGAGACGATCTTGCCCGGATGGACGTTCTTCTTGGTCCAGGACATCTCGGAGACGTGCACCAGACCCTCGACACCGGGCTCCAGCTCCACGAAGGCGCCGTAGTCGGTGATGTTGGTCACGCGGCCGGTGTGGACCGAGGACAGCGGGTACTTGGCGCCCACCAGATCCCAGGGATCTTCCTGCAGCTGCTTCATGCCGAGGCTGATGCGGTGGGTCTCGCGGTTGATCTTGATGACCTGCACCTTGACCGTCTCGCCGATCGAGAGGATCTCGGAGGGGTGGTTCACCCGGCGCCATGCCATGTCGGTGACGTGCAGCAGGCCGTCGACACCGCCGAGATCGACGAAGGCGCCGTATTCGGTGATGTTCTTGACCACGCCGTCGACCGCCTGGCCCTCTTCGAGGTTGGCGATGACTTCGGCGCGCTGCTCGGCACGGCTCTCCTCGAGGATGGCGCGGCGCGAGACAACGATGTTGCCGCGGCGACGGTCCATCTTGAGGATCTGGAACGGCTGCTTGAGACCCATGAGCGGACCGGCGTCACGCACCGGGCGCACGTCGACCTGGCTGCCCGGCAGGAAGGCCACGGCGCCGCCGAGGTCGACGGTGAAGCCGCCCTTGACGCGGCCGAAGATCGCGCCTTCGACGCGGGCGTCGTCGGCATAGGCCTTCTCGAGACGGTCCCAGGCTTCCTCGCGGCGTGCCATCTCGCGGCTGAGGACGGCCTCGCCGCGGGCGTTCTCGGCCGCGCGCAGATAGACCTCGACCTCGTCGCCGACGGTGATGTCCGCGGATTCGCCCGGGTTGGCGAATTCCTTGAGCTCGACGCGGCCTTCCATCTTGTAGCCGACGTCGATGATGGCCTGGCCCGCCTCGACGGCGATGACCTTGCCCTTGACGACAGAGCCCTCGTCGGGCGTGTCCATTTCGAGGCTTTCGTTCAGGAGGGCCTCGAATTCCTCCATAGATGCGTTCTGAGCCATGTGGCGTCTGGTTCCTTTACGTCATTCTATTCCGGCCGCGCGGTTGTCTCCGCCGGTCTTTGGGTTGGTCCTTGGCCCGCAAAACAAAGAGGGCCGGACGGGGCCGACCCTGCTCGCCTCACTCTTCGCTTCGCGGCGTTTGCGCCTTTTCGACGCGCGCGTGTCTACTCCCGGGAGGCGGCTTTGGCAAGCCCTGGCGGGGGTATACCCGCTTTGGGACGCCCCTACCCCTCCCCGCCATGGGCGGCGAAGAAGGCGCGGGCCTCGGGGTCGGGCTCGGTCCGCTGCGAGACGTTCAGCCGGTTCTTGTTCTTCCAGTTGGTGCTCACCCCCCGGCAGTGCAGGTAGCGCAGCCCCTTGGCGGGGAACCGCTGCAGAAGCGACAGCCGCTCAAGCGTGTGGATGTCCCAGCTCGCGCCGCCCAGCGGGCCCGAGGGATCGAGGCACCATTTCGTCGGGCTGGGCTTCGGCGGGCGGTAGCGGAAGTGGTGGTCCGCATGGGTGAAGGGCGCCGCGGCGTCGGGCGGCGGGCTCATCCATTCGCCGGCGATCTGCACGAAGCCCAGCCGCGCGGCGCGGGCGCGCTCGAAGACGTTGTCACCAAGGACGATCTCGTCGATGTCGGCGTTCAGCACCGCCCCGGCCCGGTCTAGCCCGCGCAGCCTCAGCGCGTTGAAGAGCGCGGTCTGGAGGTATTTCTCGGTGCGGCGGTAGGGTTTCAGCCCGACAGGCCCGTAGGGAAAGGGCGCCTCGAAGACCAGCGGCGTCACGCCCGCGCCCTCGAGCGCCGCACCGATCTCGGCGGGCGCGTAGCGGGTCGAACCGTTGTCGATCACCGCCACCGCCTCGAGCCCGTGCACCCGCCGCGTCAGCCGCGCGTGCTCGGCGATCCAGGCCAGGTCGTTGTCCTTGTTGATGCAGAAATGCACCCGCGCGCCGTCGATCCCGGGCAGCCCCGCCTGGGCGACCAGCGTGCCGCCCTGCCAATCGCCGATCTGCACCTCGATGCGGTCGGGCGCATGGGCGGCGGGGATCTCGAGCACCGCGTGCCGCCGGTAACGGCGATGCGCCCGGATCGAGGCGGGCTTGCCGTCGAGCCGGTAATCGGCCCCCAGAACCGCGCCGGCCAGGTTGTTCAGCGGCGGGCAGACCAGGTGCACCACGCCCTGCCGCCAGATCGCGTCGTACCAGAAGGTCTCGGCGTCGAAGCCCGCCTCGTAGCCCTCGGGCCGATAGGCGGGTTTGACCGCCGAGGCGCGGCGCAGATGCGCGGGAAAGGCCAGCCGGTGGAACTGCATCAGCGCGCCCTGCGGCCGCCCGCCCCTTCGATCGCCGCCACCGCGGCGGCCACGGCTTCCTCGACGCTGAGCCGGGTGGTGTCGATCTCGACGGCATCCTCGGCCGGGCGCAGCGGCGCATCGGCCCGGCCCATGTCGCGGGCGTCACGGGCGCGCACGTCCTCAAGGACCTTGTCGTAATCGACCTCGGTGCCGGCGGCGACATATTCCTGGAAACGCCGGCGCGCGCGGGTCTCGGGGGTGGCCACGACAAACAGCTTCGCCTCGGCCTCGGGGCAGATCACCGTGCCGATGTCGCGCCCGTCCAGAACCGCCCCGCCGTCGCGCCGGGCGAAGGCGCGCTGGAAATCCACCAGCGCGGCGCGGACCTCGGGGATCGCCGCCACCTTGGAGGCCGCCTCGCCCGCCTCGGGGCTGCGCAGACCCTCGGCCTCGAGGTCCTCGGGGCGGAGGTCGCGGGCGGCGGCCACGGGTTCCTCGCCCAGGAGCATCCGCTTGCCCACGGCGCGATAGAGCAGCCCGGTGTCGAGATGCGCGCAGCCGAAGAGCCGGGCGACCTCGCGCGAGATCGTGCCCTTGCCCGAGGCGGCGGGTCCGTCGATGGCGATGGTGAAGGCCATGGCGAGGCTCCTTCCTTCGGTCGGTGTCGCGGCGGGCGGCCTTAGGGCCGCAGGCCGCGCGCGCTGCGGGTCAGCGCGGCGCCAGGGCCAGGTCGGGGTCGTCGCCCGCGGCCTGCGGCAGCCCGTCGGTGATCTCGTAGTAAGCCCCCTTGTCGCCGCAGAAGATATGGCCCGCAAGCCTCAGATCCGCGGGCGCGGCATCGAGCGAGCCGGCCCAGAGCGAGACCCGCCCGGCGCTCCGCCAGAAGAGGTTCGACCCGCAGGTCGGGCAGAAGCCGCGCTCGGCCCGCGCGGAAGAGCGATACCAGCGCGCCTTGCCTGTGATGGTCACATGCTCTTCGCGGGCGGCGGTGGCGGCGACGAAATGGCCCGAGGTCTTGCGGCACATGACGCAGTGGCAGGCCACCACCGGGCGCAGGGGCCCGGTGACCCGGTAGCGCAGCGCACCGCAGAGGCAGGAGCCGCGCGCGACCTCGGCGCCGGATGCACTGGGCCCGCCCGCGCCGCTCATCGCGAGCGCTCGATCCGCGCGGCGCGGCGCGACCAGACCGACAGCAGGATCACCGCCGCGAAGCCCAGCTTGGCCAGGGTGAACCAGGCCGCGGGTGCCAGCGGCGCATCGGCCAGGGGCAGCGCGAGGATCGGGTCGGCGGGGCTCGAGCCGAAGCCCGTGGCGCCCAGGAGCAGGAAGTTCTCGCCCAGGTCGGCCAGCGTGAAGGCCAGCGGCAGAAGTACCCAGCGCCGCCCGAGCGGGCGCAGCGACAGCCCGCCCCAGAGCGCGAAGGCCAGGATGAAGAGCGGGTCCACCACCGCGAGCTGCAGGTGATAGAGGCGCGCGATCTCCGTGCGGCCCGCGATCTCGAAGCCGAAGACAGCGAGCTCGGTGGTGCTGTAGCCCCACCAGGCGGCCTGGGGCAGGAAGCCGCCGGTGACCTCGGGGGCGACCACCAGGAGGTTGTAGGCCGCCATGACCAAGAGGAGCGCCAGCGCGCTCCAGCCGAGGAAGGGGCGCATCATCCCTCTGCCCTCCAGATCGCGGCGCCGAGCCCCTGCATGAGCGGTTCGAAAACCGGGAAGGAGGTGGCGATCGGCCCGCCGTCGTCGACCGTGATCCCGTCGCGCGCGGCCAGGCCGAAGACCAGGAAGGACATGGCGATCCGGTGGTCGAGCCGCGAGGCGACCCGGGCGCCGCCGGTCACATCGCCGAAGCCGCGGCCCGTGACCGTCCACCAGTCCTCGCCCTCGGCGACCTCGATGCCATTGGCGCGCAGCCCCTCGGCCATGGCGTCGATCCGGTCGCTTTCCTTGACCCGCAGCTCCTTGACGCCGGGCATGTGGGTCTTGCCGCGGGCATAGGCCGCGACCGCCGAGAGGACGGGATATTCGTCGATCATCGAGGCGGCGCGCTCGGGCGGCACCTCGATGCCCTGGAGATCGGGCGAGAAGCGCGCGCGCAGGTCCGCCACGGGCTCGCCGCCCTCCTCGCGCTCGTTCTCGTAGGTCAGATCCGCGCCCATCTCGCGCAGCGTGGTGAATAGCCCCGCGCGGGTCGGGTTCAGCCCGATGTTGGGCACCAGCACGTCCGAGCCCTCGGTGATCAGCGCCGCGCAGACCGGGAAGGCCGCCGAGGAGGGATCGCGCGGCACCGCGATGGTCTGGGGCGCAAGCTCGGGCTGGCCGGTGAGCGTGATCACCCGGCCCTCGGCGGTGTCCTCGCTGAGGACCTTGGCACCGAAGCCCGCCAGCATCCGCTCGGAGTGGTCGCGGGTCGCCTCGCGCTCGATCACCACGGTCTCGCCGGGGGCGTTGAGCCCGGCCAGCAGCACCGCCGATTTCACCTGCGCCGAGGGCACCGGCGTGGCATAGCGCACCGGCACCGGCATCTCGGCGCCCTGGATGGTCATCGGCAGCCGCCCGCCCGAGCGCCCGAAGGCCCGCGCCCCGAAGAGCGCCAGCGGATCGGTGACCCGCGCCATGGGCCGGCCGTTGAGGCTCGCGTCGCCGGTGAAGGTGGCGGCGATCGGCGAGGTCGCCATGGCGCCCATGATCAGCCGCACCCCGGTGCCGGAATTGCCGCAGTCGATCACCTGGTCGGGCTCGGCGAAACCGCCCACGCCGACGCCCCGGATCACCCAGGTCTCGCCGTCCTTCCAGACCTCGGCCCCGAAGGCGCGCATCGCCGCCCCGGTGTCGAGCACGTCCTGGCCCTCGAGAAGCCCGGTCACCCGGGTTTCGCCCAGCGCCATGGCGCCGAGAATCAGCGATCGGTGCGAGATCGACTTGTCGCCGGGAACATGCGCCTCGCCGGTGAGCGGGCCGGAGGGTTTGGACTGCATCGGGATGGCTGGGCCGTGGCCGGACATGGGGGGCTTCCTCGCTGAGACTTGAGCGCGCTTTAGCAAGCCCGCGGGGCGGGGTCTATCCGTCGTGGTTGGGGGCGGGGGTGTGGGGGTGGTTTGGGGGGTGTGGTTGGGGCGGGTGTGGTGCATTCAGTGTCCTACGCTTTGCCTGGCGAGCGTGATGCACCGGATCGGTCTTCGAGCGCTTCTAGCCGGCATGATGCGGGTCTTGCTCGACGGACCGCGCGTGGCGCCGGGTGGGCCGGGGCGGAGGCGCGCCGGTGCCCGGCGCGCGAGGGGGCTCGCCGCCCCCTCTGCCGCCCGTGCCGGGCGGCATTCACCCCGCGAGTATTTTCGGCCCGGTCAGGCCTGAAGTGGGGGTGCGCCCGGAACGGCGCGGTCAGCCGCGGCAGGCCGAACGAGGGAGATCGGTCGGGCGCGGGTGGCGGGCGGTGGGGCTCTTCTTGCCGGGTTATGGGCGGTGCGCGGGGTGGCGCGGCCTGCTGCTGGAGGCCGAACCGGGGGACGGTGGGGCGCGGAAGGTGGGGCTCAATTTCCGGCCGAGGGGTGCCCGCAGGCGCCGGGCCGTGGAGCCCGCCTCCCGGCCGATTGACCGGGAGCGGGAAGGCGCGGGCGCGCGGTGTTTCACTGGGGACGCTGCAGCGTCCCGGCGGTGGTGCGATTCCCCGGCGGCCGCGCTCAGGTCTTGATGAAGGTCAGGTAATGCGGCGTGCGGCCTTCGCGCAGGGCCTTCTGCTCGTAGCGCGTCGAGAGCCAGTCGTCCCAGGGGCGGCGCCAGTCCTCGGGGCCCTCGGCCTGCCAGCGGAAGCCGGCGCGGGGCACCTCCTGCAGGGTCTGGCGCACGTAGTCGGGGATGTCGGTCGCGACCCGGAACTCGGCGCCGGGCTTCATCGCCCGGGCCAGCGGCTCGAGATGCTCCGGCGTCACGAAGCGGCGGCGGTGGTGCTTCTTCTTCGGCCAGGGGTCGGGATAGAGCAGGAAGCACTTGTCGAGGCAGTCCTCGGGCAGCACGTCGAAGAGGTCGCGCACGTCGCCGGGATGGATCCGCACGTTGCCCGCCGGGTTCTCGCGCAGCTTGCCGAGCAGCATGGCGACGCCGTTGATATAGGGCTCGCAGCCGATGATCCCGGTGCCGGGGTTGGCCAGCGCCTGGTGCACCAGGTGCTCGCCGCCGCCGAAGCCGACCTCGAGCCAGACCGGGCGGTCGCCGAGGGTCGCCTCGAGGTCCAGGGGCGCGCGCGCGGGATTGGCCTCCCAGTCGACGGCGCCGGGGGCGTAGCTTGCGAGATCCTCCTCGAGGTAGGCTTCCTGCGCGCGGCGCAGGCCCTTGCCCTTGAGGCGGCCGTAGAAGTTGCGCCAGGGGGCGCCGGAGGGATGCGATTTCGACATGACGCGGGCGGCATAGCGCCCCCGCGGGTTTTCCGCAACGGGCCTAGAGCAGCACCAGGAGTGCCAGGATCGACAGCGTCAGGAGCCCGATGCCGCCGAGCTCGCGCCGGGTGATGCGTTCGCGGAAGACCAGCGCCGAGACCATCATCGAGAAGATCAGCTCGATCTGGCCCATGGCCTGCACATAGGCGGCCTGCTGCAGGGTGAAGGCGCTGTACCAGCAGGCGCTGCCGGCCATGGAGGCGAGCCCGAGCCAGACGCCCTGGCGCCGCGCCGCCCAGACCGCGGCGAGCCCTGCGCGGTCGCGCAGGCCCATCCAGAGGGTGAGCGCGAGGCTCTGCGCCGCGGTCACGATGACCAGCGCCAGGAGCGCGCGGGACAGCGGATCCTCGGCGCCGATCGCCAGCGTGGCGCCGCGGAAGCCCACACCCGAGAAGGCGAAGAAGAAGCCCGAGCCGAGCCCCAGCGCCACCTCGCGCGGGCCGATCCGCTGCCACCAGCGCCCCGCGAGGCCCGGGGTTTCGGAGAGGAGCAGCACGCCGCCGAGACCCAGCAGGATCGCCAGCCAGCCGCCGGGCGAGACCACCTCGCCCAGGACGATCAGCCCCAGGATCGCGGTCTGGATCACCTCGGTCTTCTTGAAGGTGATGCCGACGGCGAAGTTGCGGGTCTCGAAAAGCGCCACGACACAGATCGTGGCGAGGATCTGGCCCAGCGCGCCGATGCCCGCATAGGCCCAGAAGGCAGGCGCGATCTCGGGCCAGGCGCCGGGCGCGGGCCCGAGGTAGAGCACGGCGGCGAGCGCCGCGAAGGGCAGCGCATAGGCGAAGCGCGCCAGCGTCGAGCCGGTGCTGGTGAGCCCGCCGAGGCTCAGCACCTTGTGCAGGGTGAAGCGCAGCGTCTGGAAGGCCGCCGCGCCGATGGTGAAGAGGATCCAGGGTTCCATCATCTCGCACCCCTTGGGGGCGGAGGCCGGCCGCGGGGCGGTCCGGCCTTGCCCGCGCCGTCAGTAGGGGAAGGGATGCGCGCGCCAGGCGGCGTCGAGCGCGGCGAGGCACTCCTCGGAGAGGGTCACATCCACCGCCCCGAGCGCATGCTCGAGCTGATCGAAGGTGGTCGCCCCGAAGATCGAGGAGGTCACGAAGGGCCGCGCCGCCGACCAGGCGAAGGCCATCTGCACCGGGTCGTGGCCGAAGTCGCGGGCGATCTGCAGGTAGGTCTCGACCGCCTCGAAGGCCCGGTCGCCCTTGCGCCCGCCGAGATCGCCGTTGATCGCCATGCGGCTGCCCTCGGGCAGCGCGCCGGCCTGGTATTTGCCCGACAGGAGGCCCGCGGCGAGCGGGGAATAGGGCAGGAAGCCCACCTCTTCGTGCAGGAGGACCTCGGCGAGGTCGGTGTCGGCATGGCGGTAGAGCAGCGAGTATTCGTTCTGCACCGACTGCATGCGCGGCAGGCCATCGGCCTCGGCGATGCGGTTCCAGGTCATCGTGCCCCAGGCGCTCTCGTTCGAGAGGCCCATAGCGCGGATCGTGCCGCGCGCGACCTGCTCGGCGGCCCAGCCCAGGGCATCGGCCATGTGCTGGCGCTCGGCGGCGGGGTCCTGCTGCCAGGGCGCGAAGCCCCACATCTTGCGGAAGGCATAGGAGCCGCGGTTCGGCCAGTGCAGCTGGTAGAGGTCGATGACATCGGTCTGCAGCCGCCTGAGCGAGGCCTCCAGCGCCTCGGTCATCGTGGAAGGGCTGATCGGCGCGCCGTCGCGCACCGCGGCGAGGCCCTCGCCCGAGACCTTGGTGGCCAGGACCCAGTCGCTGCGGCGGCCGGACTTGGCGAACCAGTCGCCGAGGATCTCCTCGGTGCGGCCCACGGTCTCGGCGGTGACCGGGTTCACGGGATACATCTCGGCGGCATCCATGAAGTCGATGCCGGCGGCGGAGGCGGCCTCGATCTGGCGGTGGGCGGTGGCGGCGTCGGTCTGGCTGCCGAAGGTCATGGTGCCGAGGCAGAAGGCGCTGACCTCGATGCCGGAGCGGCCAAGGGGGTTTCGTCTCATCGGGGGTCTCCTTTGTCGCGCGCGACCCTAGCGGCCCGCGCCCGGTCCGCAAGCCCTTGGTTGGGGGGAGTGGGCTGGGAGGCGGTGGGTTTGGATTGGAGGGCTGGAGGATGGGTGCCGGATTGGTTCAGCTTCAGGAGGCGCGGCCGGTAGCGCGGCTTTTGGAGCAGGTATGGGGTCAGGAGGAACGACGGGCGAGTCGGGGTGGCAGATGCCGCCATGGGGGCAGGTAAAGGCCAGTGAAGAGAAGGCGCGCTACCGGCAGCGAGTTCGTAAGCAAAGACAGACTCGCCCCTAGCCGTCCTGCGCCCCGACTCAGCTCCGCCCCCACACGCGCCTTCCCCCAAATTGCAGAACCACCTACTGCAACAGGCACCATTCCGCCCTCCGCCCCTTGCAACAGAGGGTGCGCGGCGGACCGGGGGCCGGCGCTGCTGAGGTCCGAGCTGCGCACTTTATGGCAGAAAGGTCAGGGCTAGGGGTGAGCTATCCGCACCATCCACAAGAGCGCCGGCCCATCGGGCCGGTCCGGCGCGCGCCCGGCATCTTCGATGCTGTTCGGGCGCAAGGGGGGAAGACGTCGCGGAGGGCGACTTTGGATGATGTTGGGGAGAGCGGCGCGCCTCGGAACAGCGGGGCGCCACGATCGGGAACCCTTCGCGTCTCGGCATCTGCGCCCCACTCCGGCGGAGCACCTCAGCCCTCACCCCACCAAGCTCACCCCCTCAACCCCTGCCCCACGTCCGCGGGCGCCACGGCGACCGTCTTCATCACCGCGTAGCAGGCGCGGCCGGGGACCAGGCCCAGGGCCTCGGCGCTGCGCTGGGTCACCCGCGCGAGGATCGTGTCGCCGCCGAGGTCGAGCTGGGCGACCATGCCCGGCCCCTCGCCGCGGCGGATCGCTTTGACCGTCGCGGGCAGCACGTTCAGGGCCGAGATCCCGCGCGGCGGCTCGGTCGCCACGATCACGTCCTGCGCCAGGATCCGCACCCGCAGCTCCGAGCCCGGCGCCGCCTCGATGCGCGGCAGGTAGAGCCGCCCGCCGGCGGCCTCGAGCGTGGTCAGCCCGTCGGCCTCATGCCCCGCGACCCGGGCGGTCAGCACCGCCCCGGCCTCGCGCAGGCCCATGACCGATACCAGGTCCGGGTCCGACAGCAGCGCCCCGATGGGGCCCGATTTCAGCACCCGCCCGCCCTCGAGCACCACCAAGTGCGTCGCCAGCCGCGCCACCTCGGAGAGGTTGTGGCTGACGTAGAGGATCGGCAGGCCGGTCTCGGCCCGCAGGCGCTCCAGGTAAGGCAGGATCTCGCCCTTGCGCGGCGCGTCGAGCGCCGCCAGCGGCTCGTCCATGAGCAGCATCCGGGGCTCCGACAGAAGCGCCCGGCCGATCGCCACGCGCTGCGCCTCGCCGCCCGAAAGCGCCCCGGGCCGCCGGTCGAGAAGCGGGCCGAGCCCCAGAAGCTCGGTCACATGGGCCAGGTCCCCCTCGCCCCGCAGATGCCGCGCGCGGCGGCCGTAAAGCAGGTTCTGCCGCACGTTCAGATGCGGAAAAAGCCGGCTTTCCTGGAAGACATAGCCGAGCCGCCGCCGGTGCACCGGCAGGTCGCGCCGCCGCTCGGCATCGAACAGCAGATCGCCGTTGAGCGCGATGCGCCCGGCGTCGGGCCGCATCAGCCCCGCGATGGCATGCACTAGCGAGGTCTTGCCCGCGCCCGAGCGCCCGAAAAGCGCCGTCACCCCGTCGGGCGCCTCGAAATCGAGGTCGAGGCCGAAGGCGCCGAGGCGCTTTTTGATCGCGACGGAAAGCGTCATCGCCCGGCCACCCGCCGCGCGACCCGCCGCGCCAGCCACTCCGAGACGAAAAGCGCCCCGAGCGACAGCGCGATGGAGATCACCACCAGCGTCATCGCCGCGCCCTCGCCGCCCGGCACCTGCAGGAAGGCATAGATCGCGGTCGGCACGGTCTGGGTCTGGCCTGGGATGTTCGACACGAAGGTGATCGTGGCGCCGAACTCGCCCATGGCCTTGGCGAAGGCCAGGACCGCGCCGGCGATCACCCCGGGCAGGATCAGCGGCAGGGTCACCGTGGCAAAGACCCGTGCCCGCGAGGCCCCGAGCGTCGCCGCCGCCTCCTCGAGGCCGGGGTCCACCGCCTCGATCGCCAGCCGGATCGCGCGCACCAGGAGCGGAAAGGCCATGATGCCCGCGGCCAGCGCCGCCCCGGTCCAGCGGAAGGCCAGGCTGATGCCGAAGACCGCCTCGAGCGGGGCGCCGAGCCAGCCCTGCCGCCCGAAGCTCAGAAGCAGCAGGTAGCCGGTCACCACCGGCGGCAGGATCAAGGGCAGATGCACCAGCCCGTTCAGAAGCCCGTGGCCCGGGAAGCGCCCGCGCGCGAGCAGGTAGGCCACCGCCAGCCCCGGCGGCAGCGCCACGAGCGTCGCCCAGAAGGCGACCTTGAGCGAAAGGCGCACCGCCTCCCAGGCTTCGGGTCCGAGGCTCTCCATCCCTTCTGCCGATACCCTAGTCCGGCACCGGCGGGAAGCCGTGGCGCCGGTAGATGGCCTGGGCCTCGGGCCCGGCGAGCCAGTCCAGGAAGGCCGCGGCGGCCTCGGGGGCGCGGGCGGAGCGGGTGACCGCGGCCGGGTAGCGGATCGGCGGGTGGCTGGTCTCGGGGAAGACCGCGAGGGCTTGCACCCGGGGCTCGGCCCGGGCGTCGGTGGCATAGACCACGCCCAGGGGCGCCTCGCCGAGCGCCACCAGCGCGAGCGCCGCGCGGACGCTGTCGGTCTCGGCCAGCCGGGGGGCGAGCCCCTCCCAGAGGCCCAGGCTCTCGAGCGCCGCCCGGGCATAGAGCCCCGCCGGCACCGCGTCGGTCAGCGCCACCGCGAGCCGCCCTTCGGGGCCGAGCCGCTCGAGGATCGGGGTGGTCCGGGTGACCTCGGGCAGGTCTGCGCTTTGGGTGGCGGAGGGGTCCGATGCCGTGTCACCCCCCTGCCCGCCGGGCGCCTCCGCCGCGTCACCGAGCGCCTCATCCGGCCCCGCGCCATGGCCGATCAACACCAGCCGATTGCCGAAGAGCACCTGCGGCGCCCCCGCCAGCGCGCCCTCGCCTTCCAGCCAGTCCATCCAGCCCGGATTGGCCGAAACGAACAGATCCGCCGGGGCGCCCCGGGCGATCTGCCGGGCGAGCGTGGCGCTGCCCGCCGGGGCGACGCGGATCGTGACGTCCCGGGTCTCGGCGTAGCGCGCCGCCGCGGCTTCCAGCACCTCGCGAGTCGAGGCGGCGGCAAAGACGGTCAGCTCCGCCCCCCGCGCCGGCAGGCCGGCACCGAGGATCATCAGGAGTAGAAGCGGCAGAAGGCGCATCGGCGGGTCCGGCTCCGGCAGGGGTCCTGCGCCCATGGGTGGCATGCGGCCGGCCCGCCCGGCAAGCCGCCTTTGGTCGCTGCCCTGTCGCGTCGCACTTGAGAACAAAATAGGAACACGCTACATTTGAGCCCATGCCCGACACGCTCCTTGCCCGCAAACCCCAGACCGCCGCGCCGGCCCTGACGCTTGTCGGGGACATCCGCCTGACCGAGGGCCGGGTGCACGAGGCCTGCGGGCTTGGCCGCCATGCCTTCGCCGCGGCGCTGGCCGGGCGCTGCACGGGGGCGGTGGTCTGGATCGGAGACGCCGAGGCCGCCGGGCTCGCCGCCGAGGGGCTGGCGCCCTATTGCGACCCCGGGCGGCTTCTCTTCGTGGCCGCGCGGCGCCCGGCCGACCGGCTCTGGGCGCTGGAGGAGACGCTGCGCTCGGGCGCCACGGCGCTGGCGGTGGCCGATCTCGATGCGCCGCCCGCGCTGACCCCGGTGCGGCGCCTGCAGCTCGCCGCCGAGGCCGGCAGCCAGGGCGGGCTGCGCCCGACGGGGCTGTTGCTGACCCCCGATCCCGGCGGCGCGGCGGGGGTCGAGAGCCGCTGGCGGCTGACCCCGGAGCATGCGCCCGCCCGGACCCGCTGGCAGGCCGAGCGGCTGCGCGCCCGCATGGCCCCGCCCCGCGCCTTCACCCTGTCCCGCGGCCCCGGCGCGCCCGCGAACCCGGCTTGGTCAGCGACGCCCTACTCTTCCTCCTCCACCGCGTAGTCGCGGAAGAGCGCGCTTTGCGCGAGGAAGAACAGGAACAGCGCCGCGGTCAGGCCGAAGGT
The DNA here is from genome assembly GCF_021272185.1 of Roseivivax sp. GX 12232. GTDB lineage: Bacteria > Pseudomonadota > Alphaproteobacteria > Rhodobacterales > Rhodobacteraceae > Roseivivax. Next base: position 185,800 of record NZ_JAJSEC010000003.1, on the reverse strand, counting down.
CTTGAAGTAGACCCAGCTCTCGGTCGACATCGTCCGCCAGACCAGCTCGTTCAGCAGCGCCAGCGCGAAGAAGAACCCGCAGAGCCGCTTCGTCAGCTTCATCCAACCGGCCTCCTGGAGCGGCATCAGCCCCTCCATCAGCGAGCGCAGGTAGCTCTGCCCGCGCATCAGCCCGATGCCGAGAACACCGCCGAACAGCAGGTAGATCAGCGTCGGCTTCATCTTGAAGAACCGCTCGTCGTTGAGCCAGACCGAGAGCCCGCCGAAGACCACGATCAGCACCGCGGTCACGAGCTGCATCCGGCTCAGGTGCCCGGTCAGCGCCCAGAGCGCCGCGGTCGAGGCCAGGATCACCGGGATGAAGCCCGCGGTGACCACGATGAAGCCGTCGTATTCCCTGCCGCCGATGGTGAAGACCTCGTCCTTCAGCCAGAGGTAGGCCGCGAAGAACAGGATCACCGGGCCCAGCTCCAGGGCCGTCTTCACTAGCGGGTTGACCTCGCGCCGGTCGCTCATCTTCGTCCTCACTTTGGTTTCCGGGGGATATGGGGCGCTCAGCCGCCGAACTCAACGATGACCGCGCCAAGCGCGATCAGGGTCATCAGGAAGATGCGCCGGGGCCCCACCGTCTCTTTCAGGACGATCCAGCCGATCAGCGCGGCGAAGACCGTCGAGGTCTCGCGCAGGACCGCCGCCTCGCCGACCTTGTCGAGCCGGGTCGCCAGCATGATCGACCCGAAGCTCAGGAAGGCCACCATGCCGCCGATCAGCCCGCGCAGGGCCAGCGGCCCGGGCGGCGGCGGATCGGGCATCCGCGCGTAACGGAAAGCCGCGAAGATCGGCATGGCGATGCCGTCGATCATGAAGAACCAGGCCAGGAAGGTGAAAGGATCGGCGGTCGAGCGGATGCCGAAGGCGTCATAGGTGGTGTAAAGCGCCACGAAGAGCCCGGTCGCCACCGCGAAGGCCAGGGCCGGGCCCAGCGTCGCGCGGCCCTGTTCGAGGAAGATGTAATTGTAGACCGCGAGCCCGAAGATACCCGCCATGAGCACGCCAACGCCCAGCCATTGCATCGGCGCGAAGGTCTCTCCGAAGAGAAGATAGGCGCCGATCACCGCGAAGAAGGGCGAGCTGCCGCGCACCACCGGATAGACCACGGTATAGGCCCCGCGGGTATAGGCCAGCGCCTGCAGGATCTTGTAGACCGTGTGGATCGCGAAGGCCCCGGCAAAGATCGGCCACATGTGCGGCTCGGGCCAGGGCACGAGGAACAGCGCCATGGGCGCGGCCATGAGCCCGTAGGAGATGTCGATCGCCCCGCGCGAGAGCCAGGGGTCGTGTCGGCCCTTCTGCAGCGCCCCGAAGACCGCGTGCAGGAAGGCCGCGAGCAGCGCCAGCGCCATGGCGAGGTGATGCCCCGCCTCGGTGCCCTCGAGCGAGAGAAGCCAGGCGCTCATGGGCGCATCCCGGCGGTTGGGGCGGCGCCGCGGCCCGTCCCGAAGCCCGTCCCGCGCAACCGCGCGCACGGGGCGCGCGTTGGGCCCGCGTCAGACCCGCAGATCCCCGAGGAGGCCCAGATGCTCGACCTTGTGCGCACCGAACTGCTCACGACCTTTGCCGCGACCTCGCTGCCCGCGGCGCTTTTCCGGCTCATGGCCGCGGCGCTGCTTGGCGCGGTGATCGGCTGGGAGCGCGAGGCCCATGACAAGCCCGCGGGCCTGCGCACGCATATCCTGATCTCGATCGCCGCCTGCCTGTTCACCCTGATCGCCTTCGACCTCATGGCGCTGGACGAGAAGGCGGCGGGCGATGCGCTGCGGGTCGATCCGATCCGCGTGATCGAGGCGGTGACCGCGGGCGTGGCCTTCCTCGCGGCGGGCTCGATCATCACCCAGGGCGCGCAGGTGCGCGGGCTGACGACCGGCGCGGGCATGTGGATGGCGGGCGCCGTGGGGCTCTCCTGCGGGACCGGCAACGTGCCGCTGGCGGCGCTGGCGACGACGCTGACCGTGGTGGTGATGTGGCTCCTGCGGCGCTTCGTGCGCGACACCCTGCAGGAGCGCTGAGCCCGCCCTGTCGCGCGCCCGGGCGCCTGGCCCGCCGCGCCTGCCGGCAGGGCCGCGCCGCTCACGGCAGCGTCCGCGCCATCCCGGTGCGGATCTCGAAGCCGAAGCGCTTGTAGAGCTCGAAGGCCCCGGGGTCCGCGATCAGGCTCAGGTGGCAGGAGGCCGGCAGCTCGGCCTCGGCCCAGGCCATGAGCCGCTCCAGCACCCCCGTGGCGATGCCCTGGCCGCGAAAGCCCGGGTCGGTGGCGATGTCCACGACCTGGGCGAAACAGCCGCCGTCGCCGACGATCCTTCCCATGCCGACCAGCCGCCCGCGGCTGCGCACCGAGACGGCGGCCAGCGAGCCCTCGAGCCCGCGCGCCGCTGCGCCCGGCGCGCGCCGCCCGAGCCCGGCGAGCCGGCGCAGCTCGGTGTATTCGCCCACGGCGGGCACCTGGTCGGACCAGGTCAGGCTCACGCGCCCACCCCGGTCAGGGCCGCGGCGAACTCCTCGGGGTCGAAGGGCGCCAGGTCGTCGATCTGCTCGCCCACGCCGATGGCGTGGATCGGCAGCCCGAAGCGGTCGGCCAAGGCCACCAGCACGCCGCCCTTGGCGGTGCCGTCGAGCTTGGTCATCACCAGCCCCGAGACATCGGCGAGCTTCTGGAAGGTCTCGACCTGGTTCAGCGCGTTCTGCCCGGTGGTCGCATCCAGCACGAGGAGCGTGTTGTGCGGCGCGTCGGGATCTTTCTTGCGGATCACCCGGACGATCTTTTCCAGCTCCGCCATGAGGTCCGCGCGGTTCTGCAGCCGCCCGGCGGTGTCGATCATCAGCAGGTCGGCGCCCTCGGACTGGGCCTTGCCCATGGCGTCGAAGGCGAGGCTTGCGGGGTCCGAGCCCTCGGGCGCGGTCAGGACCGGCACCCCGGCGCGGTCGCCCCAGACCTGCAGCTGTTCGACCGCCGCGGCGCGGAAGGTGTCGCCGGCGGCGATGACCACCGATTTGCCTGCGGCGCGGAACTGGCTGGCGAGCTTGCCGATGGTGGTGGTCTTGCCCGAGCCGTTCACGCCCACGACCAGCACCACCTGCGGCTTCGAGGGATAAAGCGGCAGCGGCTTGGCCACGGGCTCCATGATGCGGGCGATCTCGGTCGCCAGGAGCTCCTTGATCTCGCGCGAGGAGAGCCGCTTGCCCATGCGCCCCTCGGCCATGTTGGCGGTGACGCGCAGAGCGGTCTCGACGCCCATGTCGGCGGCGATGAGCAGCTCCTCGAGGCTTTCGAGCATGTCGTCGTCGAGCGCCCGGCGGGTCTCGCCCGGAGTGTCGCGCCGCCCGAAGAGCCGCGAGAGCATGCCGCCCTTGGGCGCTTCGGGTTCGGGCGCGGGGGCGGCCGCCTCGACGCCGATCGGCGCGGGGCCCGCGGGGGCGGGGTCGCTGCGGGGGGTGTCGCTTTGAAGGGCGGCGTCGTTATGGGCTGCGGGTGCGGGGGCGTCGCTCTTGGGCGGTGCCGTGTCGGCAGGCTTGGTGCTTGCAGGGCGTGCCTCGGGCGCGGGCGTCTGGCTCTCCGCCCGCGGCGCGGGTGCAGTCTTGGCCGGCTCCTTTGCGTCAGGGCGCGGCGTCGGTGCCGGGTCGCTCTCGGGGGCCTGCGGCGCCTCTTCGGACGTCGGCCTCGGCTCGGGCGCTTTATTCTCGGGAGCCTCCGGGCGCGGAGCGGCTTCGGGCGCGGGCGCCTCGGGGCGGGTCTCCGGGGTCTCGGGCTCTGGCGCGGGAGCCTCGGTCTGCTCTGCGGGACCACCGTCGCGCGGCGCGGGCTCGGACGGCGGGGTATCCTCGGACGGACGGGGGGCTTCCTCGGCGCTCTCGGGCGCAGGCGGCGTCTCGGCGGGCGCCTCTGCAGCCCCCGTCTCCGGTCCGGCCTGCCCGGCCTGCCCCTCACCCTCCCGGCGGGTCTCCGCCTCGGGGGCCTCCGGCTCGGCGCTGCCGCCCTCGGCGACAATCGCGTCGAGCCCCTCCTCGAGCTTCGAGGAGGATTTGAACAACCGGGATTTCAGCTTGCCGAAAAAGGACATCTGAGGGGGGCCTCGCGCGCTTCCAGACCCTTTTCACCTATCCCCTCACCCGCCCGAGGAAAAGGCCCGTTGACCGGGCGGCGGCGGCGGCCCTTAGACTGGCGCCATGCGCCGCGCCCTCAGAGCCCTTCTCCTCGCCTGCCTCCTGGCGCCCGCACTGCCGGGCCCGGCGCCCGGCGCGGGCCCGCGCGATCCCGGCACGCTCTGCTCGGCGGGGCGGTTCAGTGCCGCGCTCTGCATCCGGCCCGCGCATCAGGTCTACGACACCTGCGCGGCGATCGGCAGCTTCGCGCGGACCCATGGCATCGACCCGCATTTCTTCGCGCGGCTCCTCTGGCAGGAAAGCCGCTTCGACCCGAATGCCCTCTCGCCCGCCGCGGCACGGGGCATCGCGCAGTTCATCGACAGAACCGCCGCGCGGCGCGGGCTCACCGACAGTCTCAACCCCGCCGAGGCGCTGGAATATTCCGCCCATTACCTGGGCGAGCTGACCCGCCGCTTCGGCAATCCCGGGCTGGCGGCGGCGGCCTATAACGCGGGCGAAGCGCGCACCGCGGCGCATGTCCGCGAAAAACGCCCGCTGCCGCCCGAGACCCGCGACTACGTGCGGATCATCACCGGGCTCAGCGCCGAGACCTGGCGCGACGCCCCGCCCGAGGCACCCGATTTCCGGCTCGACGGCGCGGCGCCCTTCGAGCCGGCCTGCCGCGCGCTGGCCCGGACGCGGCGGCTCAGCCCCTACCCCGCGCCCGAGCGCGACCACGCGCCCTGGGGCGTGCAGCTGGCCTTCGGGCCCGACGCCGAGGCCGCCCGCGCGGCCTTCCGCGCCCGGACCCGCGCCTGCCGGGCGCTGGCCGAGAGCGCACCGCTGGAACTGGTGTCGGTGGCGCATCGGGTGGCGGGGCGGCAGGGCTACGTCATGGCGCGGCTGGGCGTCGAGACGCCGGAGGCGGCAGGCAAGCTTTGCGACGGGCTGCGCGCCCGGGGCTGCCGCTGCGCGGTGCATGAGAACCCGTGACGGGCGGTTTGAGCTGGGGCTGTCGCGTGGCGAGCGCCGGCTGACCGCCCGCGCCTAGACCCCGACCTCGGGGCCGAGGCAGAGCATCTCGCCCTGGCTCTCGGCCTCGTAAAGCTCGGTCGCCCCGCCCCCGTCGAAAAGCGCCCGAAGCCCGCCGGGCTCGCGGAAGAAGCGCCAGCACTGCGGCATCGGGTCGTCCTCGTAGACAAAGCAGATGCGCTCGCCTTGCGGGAACCAGCGCCCCTCCTTGCAGGCGCCGTCGAGGAAGGACCAGCGCACCCGCCGGTCCGGCAGGTAGCGCTCGATCCCGTAGGGCTGCCCGGCCTCCGAGAAGGTCAGCGTGCGCCCGGTCACATAGGCTTCGAACTCCGCCGCGGTCATCGGCGCCTCGAGCGCCCGCGCGGGCGGGGCTGCAGCGGCGGTCAGAAACCCCAGCGCGAGGGTCAGGGCGAGAAGGAAAACACGCGGTCTCATGTCCTTCAGTCTGACACGAGCGCCCCCTTCTGCGGAAGGGATCACCGCCAGGCCCGCGCCCGGCGGTCCATCATCCGCCGCCAGACCGGCGGCACCAGCGCGATCACCGCCATGACCGGCAGCGATTGCGGCAGGATCGGCATCTCCGCGCGGTCGAGCCGCAGGCCGGGATAGGCGCGCCCGGGATGCGCGTGGTGGTCCGAATGCCGCGGCGCGTTCAGCATGAGCGCGCCCGAGAAGCCCTGCGGCGCGTTCCAGCTGTGCCGCGCGCCCATGGGCTCGGGCCGGCCCGCCTTGCCGGGCCGCCGCCGCAGCCCGTAGTGCTGCACGTAATCGGACAGCAGGAGCTGAAGCTGCGCGTAAAGGCAAAGCGCCCCGTAGATCAGCGCCGCCCGCCAACCGCCCGCCGCCAGAACGCTCAGGAAGGCCACGAGCCCGCCGCCGAGATAAAGCGCGTAAGGCGTGCGCCAGGAGGGCCGGCCCGCGCGGGCGGCGCGCTTGGCCTCGGCCCGGTAGCCCGCCCGGAAGCTGCCCCGCCAGGCCCGGAGCGCGAAGCGCCAGAAGCCTTCGCCCAGGCGCGCGGAATTGGGGTCGCGCTTGGTCGCCGCGTGGACATGGTGCACCAGCCGATGCGCCGAGGCGTGATGCCCGAAAAGCAGGCTCACGTAGACCGCGACGCCTAAGGCGCGCGGACCCCGGCCCGGCCGGTGGATCAGCTCATGGGCGTTGGCCATGCTGACCTGCCCCAGGAAGAGCGCCAGCCCGAAGAACAGCGCCGCGGCCTCGGCGAGGCCCCGCCCGCCCGCCGCAAGCGCCAGCGCGCCACCGAAGAGTAGCGGGAAATGCAAGACCCCGAGCGTCACCGACAGCGCGAGCCCCGCGGGAAATTCCGCCCCCTCGGGCGCATCGGGCGCGGCAAGCGCCCCCAGCCGGTCGAGGAAGAAGGCCACCAGGGTGATATAGGCCAGCGCCGCCCAGGCCAGCGCCCCGCCAAAGACGACCCCCAGCGCCAGGAGCGCCACGAGCGACAGCGTGATGAGCGTGAAACGCGCCATGGGCCTCCAGTAGAGTTTGAGGGGGGTCGGTCTAAAATCTCTCCCCCCGTCTCCTATCGGAAAATTTCGTCGCCACGAAGGCCCCTTCGCGGCAGGATGAGGTCGCAAGGCGGCCCTCAGGCGCCGCATCCCGCGTGACGGCGGGGCCTCGCGCGGGCTACACCCGGGGACCAGAGACAGCAGCGCGCGAGGAGGCGACATGGCGCTCGATCAGGGCAAGGGCAGCTGGAAATCCGGGCGCGGCAAGGGCCGCCCCACGCCCAAGGGCCGGCCGCTCGACGAGACGGCCCAGGCCGAGGTGCGCGCGCTCCTGGGCACCGCGCCCAGGCGGCGCGATCTGCTGATCGAATTCCTGCACCGCATCCAGGACGCCTACGGGCATCTCTCGGCGGCCCATATCCGCGCGCTCGCCGAGGAGCTGCGCCTGTCGCAGGTCGAGGTCTACGAGGTCGCGAGCTTCTACGCCCATTTCGACCCGGTCAGCGAAGGCGAGACCCCGCCGCCGGCGCTGACCGTGCGGGTCTGCGATTCGCTCTCCTGCGAGCTGGCCGGAGCCGAGGCGCTGCGCGAGGCGCTGGAGGCGGGGCTCGACCCCGCCGAGGTGCGCGTCCTGCGCGCCCCCTGCATGGGCCGCTGCGACACCGCCCCGGTCTGCGAGCTGGGCCACAACCACATCGACGCCGCCACGCCCGAGAGCGTCCGCGCCGCGATCACCGCCGGCGCCATCCACCCCCGCATCCCCGACTACGAGGCCCTCGCGTCCTACCGCGCGGGCGGCGGCTACGCGGCGCTGGAGCATCTGCGCGCCGAGGGCGACTGGCAGGAGGTGCAGGAGCGGGTCCTGAGCGCCGGCCTGCGCGGCCTCGGCGGCGCGGGGTTTCCCGCCGGGCGCAAATGGGGCTTCGTGCGCGCCGAACCCGGGCCGCGCTACCTCGCGGTGAACGGCGACGAGGGCGAGCCCGGCACTTTCAAGGATCGGTATTACCTCGAACGCCAGCCGCATCTCTTCCTCGAGGGGCTCCTGATCGCCGCCTGGGCCGTCGAGGCCGACCACGTCTTCCTCTACATGCGCGACGAATATCCCGCCGTCCTCGAGATCCTGCGCCGCGAGATCGCCGCGCTCGAGGAGGCCGGGCTCGCCCCGCGCGACTTCATCGAGCTGCGGCGCGGCGCCGGCGCCTATATCTGCGGCGAGGAAAGCGCGATGATCGAATCCATCGAGGGCAAGCGCGGCCTGCCCCGCCACCGCCCGCCCTATGTCGCCCAGGTCGGCGTCTTCGGCCGCCCGACGCTGGTGCACAACGTCGAGACCCTGCATTGGGTCGCCCGGATCTGCCGCGAGGGGCCCGAGGTGCTCTCATCCACCGAGCACAACGGACGCCGCGGGCTGCGCAGCTTCTCGGTCTCGGGCCGGGTGGCTTCGCCGGGGGTCTACCTGCTGCCCGCAGGCTCCACGATCACCGAGATCATCGCAGCCGCCGGCGGCATGGCCCAGGGCCATGTCTTCAAGGCCTACCAGCCCGGCGGCCCTTCCTCGGGCCTCCTGCCCGCCTCGCTTGGCGATATCCCGCTCGATTTCGACGTGCTGCAGGAGCACGGCTCCTTCATCGGCTCGGCGGCGGTGGTGGTGCTTTCCGACCAGGACAGCGCCCGGGCTGCCGCGCTCAACATGCTGCGCTTCTTCGAGGACGAAAGCTGCGGGCAATGCACCCCCTGCCGGGTCGGCTGCGAGAAGGCGGTGAAGCTGATGCAGGCCGAGCACTGGGACCAGGGGCTTCTGGAAGAGCTGAGCCAGGCCATGGTCGACGCCTCGATCTGCGGCCTCGGCCAGGCCGCTCCGAACCCGATCCGCGCGGTGATGCGGCATTTCCCCGAGGAGATCTGAAGCGGGTTTGGTTGGGCCGTTGGTTGGGCGGTCGCCCGCCTGGCGGCGGGCGGACTGTCTGGCCCGCTGATCGTTCCGATCATCGGGCGGGCGAGGGCGCTGCCCTCGCGCTCCCGGAGGTATTTTCAGCCCGGTCATGCGCAAAGAGGGGCTGCGCGCCGGGGGTGAGGGCGGGCGCGGGTTTTTGGTTTGAGTGGTGAGGTGGGTCGGCTGTGGCCGGGGGGGCGCGGGTTTGTTGGGTGCGGGCGCGGCTGGGATTGCGCGGTGGCGCTTTGATTGAGGCGTTGCGCCGCGCGGGGGGGGCGCGCGGCGGTGCCTTTGGTCGAGGCGTCGGGCGGCGCAGACGTTTGTCGCGCGGGGCGGCGGCGGTGGTCGCGCGCCTCTGCTCGGGGCCGGGCCGAAGCGCCGCGCGCCCGACCTCCCAGCGGCCGGGCGCGGGCGCCGTCAGCCGTAGTCGGAGACCGGCGTGCCGGCGAGGGCGGCCATGTTCAGGAGGCCGCGCGTGGTGATCGAGGGGGTCACGATATGGGCGCGGTTGCCCATGCCCATCAGGATCGGGCCGACCTCGAGGCCGCGGGCGGTCATCTTCAGGATGTTGCGCACCCCCGAGGCCGCGTCGGCATGGGCGAAGATCAGCACGTTGGCCTTGCCGACCATGCGGTTGCCCGGCAGCAGCCGCTCGCGCAGATCCGGGTCGAGCGCCGCCTCGACGCTCATCTCGCCTTCGTAGCAGAAGTCCCGCGGCTGGGCGTCGAGCAGCTCGAGGCCCGCGCGGATGCGCGCGGCAGCCTCGTTCGACTGGGTGCCGAACTGCGACTGCGAGCAGAGCGCGATCTTCGGCTCGAGCCCGAAGCGGCGGACGTGGCGCGCGGCGCCCACCGCGGCGCGGGCGATCTCCTCGGGCGTGGGCGCGAAATGCACATGGGTGTCGGCGATGAAGAGCGGCCCGTCCTCGAGGATCATCAGGCTCAGCGCGCCGTGGGGCGAGAGCTCCGGCGAGCCCAGCACCTGCTCGATGTAGTTGAGATGCCAGCGGTATTCCCCGAAGGTGCCGCAGATCAGGCTGTCGGCCTCTTCGCGGTGCACCATGACCGCGCCGATGGCGGTGGTATTGGTGCGCATGATCGCCCGGGCGATGTCCGGGGTCACGCCGCGGCGGGCCATGATCTCGTGGTAGGTGGTCCAGTAGTCGCGGTAGCGCGGGTCGTTCTCGGGGTTGACGATATTGACGTCGCGCTCGGGCCGGATCTCCAGGCCCATGCGCTCGCAGCGCATATTGATGACCTCCGGCCGGCCGATCAGGATCGGCTGTTCGGTGGTCTCCTCGAGGATCGCCTGGGCGGCGCGCAGGACGCGCTCGTCCTCGCCCTCTGCGAAGACGATGCGCCGCGAGGCCCCGGCGGCGGCGGCGAAGACCGGGCGCATGATCAGCGCCGAACGGTAGACCGAGGCGCGCAGCTTGGCCTTGTAGGCCTCCATGTCGGTGATCGGCCGTTCCGCCACGCCCGAGGCCATGGCCGCCTCGGCCACCGCCACCGAGACCGTGGCCGAGAGCCGCGGGTCGAAGGGCTTGGGGATCAGGTAGTCGCGCCCGAAGGTCAGGCTTTCGCCGTGATAGGCTGCGGCGGCCTCGGCCGAGGTGGTGGCGCGGGCCAGCGCCGCGATGCCCTCGACGCAGGCGATCTTCATCTCGTCGTTGATCGTCGTGGCGCCGACGTCCAGCGCGCCCCGGAAGATGAAGGGGAAGCAGAGGACATTGTTGACCTGGTTGGGGAAATCCGAGCGGCCGGTGGCGATGATCGCCTCGGGGGCGACCTCGCGGGCGGCGTCGGGCATGATCTCGGGGTTGGGGTTGGCGAGCGCGAAGATGATCGGGCGCTCGGCCATCTTCGCCACCATCTCGGGCTTCAGGACATTGGGGCCCGAGAGGCCGAGGAAGAGGTCGGCACCTTCGATCACCTCGCCCAGGTCGCGCGGCCCGCCGGGCTGGGCGAAGGCGGCCTTCTGCGGGGTCATGGCCTCGTCCTCGCGGCCCTCGTGCACCAGCCCGTTGATGTCGCAGAGCCAGACGTTCTCGCGCTTGACGCCGAGCTTCAGGAGCATGTTGAGGCAGGCGATGCCCGCCGCCCCGCCGCCGGTGGAGACGATCTTGATGTCTTCGAAGGCTTTGCCCGCGAGCTTCAGCGCGTTCAGCGCCGCCGCCGAGACCACGATGGCAGTGCCGTGCTGGTCGTCGTGGAACACGGGGATGTTCATGCGCTCGCGGCAGATCTCCTCGACCACGAAGCAGTCGGGTGCCTTGATGTCCTCGAGGTTGATCGCCCCGAAGGAGGGCTCCAGCGCGCAGACGATCTCGGCCAGCTTCTCAGGGTCGTGTTCGTTGAGCTCGATGTCGAAGCAGTCGATGCCGGCGAATTTCTTGAAGAGCACCGCCTTGCCCTCCATCACCGGCTTCGAAGCCAGCGCGCCGATGTCGCCGAGGCCCAGGACCGCGGTGCCGTTGGAGACCACGGCGACGAGGTTGCCGCGCGCGGTGTAGTCGCGGGCGGTGGTCGGGTCGGACTTGATCTCGAGGCAGGCCTCGGCGACGCCCGGCGAATAGGCGCGGGCCAGGTCGCGGCCGTTGGCCAGCGGCTTGGTGGCCTGGATCTCGAGCTTCCCGGGCTTGGGATAGCGGTGGTAGTCGAGCGCCTGCTGCCGTTGCCCCTCGGTGGTCTGATCCGACATGCCTCTCTCCCCTCACTGGTCCGGGAATCTCGCGTAGCGCAAAACGCGGGGGGCGGAAAGACGTGACGTCATTTGGGGGGGGGTGAGCCTGAGGTTGGGGCCTGCGCAGATAGGTGCGGTGGGGACGCGCTGAACTGTCCAAGGTAGTGAAAGCGTCTGTGTGCGAGCGGGGTTGCTGCTCAGAAGGCCGCAACATCACATCGAGGCCGCGCCTCTGGGGACTGCCACAGTTCAAACAATCTCCAAAGCTACCCCACCCGAACACCGGCCACTTCTTGCGCCCGAATAGCACCGAAGGTGCCGGGCGCGCGCCGGACCGGCCCCTTGGGCTGGCGCTCTTGTGGGTGACGTGCATAAATAGCCTCTAGCCCTGACCTTGCCGCGATAAAGCGCCCCGCTCGACAGTCGGCAGCGCCGGCCCCCGGTCCGGCGCGCGCCCTCTGGTGCGAGGGGTGAGAGGGCGGCGGGGCCCATTCCCGCCTCCCCCCTTGCGCCGCCTCCGCCCGCGCTCCACCATGCCGCTTCCCGAGAGCTGCGAGAGGTGCCCCGATGTCCCTGCGCGACGCCGCGCTTGCCGTGCGCGAGAACGCCCATGCCCCCTATTCCGGCTTCAAGGTGGGGGCGGCGCTGACCACCCCTTCGGGGGCCGTCCACCGGGGCTGCAACGTCGAGAACGTCGCCTACCCCGAGGGCACCTGCGCCGAGGCCGGGGCCATCGCCGCCATGGTCGCCGCGGGCGAGACCGAGATCGCCGAGATCTACGTGGTCGCCGACAGCCCCGCCCCGGTCCCGCCCTGCGGCGGCTGCCGCCAGAAGATCGCCGAGTTCGCCGCCCCCGCGACCATGGTCACCCTGGCCACGCTCGAGGGCACCGAGACCCGGCTTTCGGTGGGCGAGCTGCTGCCCGGGGCCTTCGCCGCGTCGCATATGGACAAGTCCTGATGGAGCCCGCCCGGCTGATCGCGGCCCTGCGCCAGGGCCAGGAGCCCGATCCCGCGGCCATCGCGGGCTTCGCGCGCGGGCTCGCCGAGGGTTCGGTCTCGGACGCCCAGGCCGGGGCCTTCGCCATGGCGGTCTGCTGGCGCGGGCTCTCCGAGGCGGGGCGCACGGCGCTCACCCGGGGGATGCGCGATTCGGGCCGGAAGCTCGACTGGGACCTGCCGGGCCCGGTCCTCGACAAGCATTCGACCGGCGGCGTGGGCGACTGCGTGAGCCTGGTGCTCGCCCCCGCGCTGGCCGCGCTCGGGGTCTATGTGCCGATGATCTCGGGGCGCGGGCTGGGCCATACCGGCGGCACGCTCGACAAGCTCGAGGCGATCCCCGGCTTCCGCACGGCGCTGAGCGAGACCGAGTTCACCCGCTGCGTCCGCGAGACCGGCGCCGCCATCGTCGGCGCCTCGGCGGATATCGCGCCGGCCGACCGGCGGCTCTACGCGGTGCGCGACGTGACCGGCACCGTGGCCTCGATCGACCTGATCACCGCCTCGATCCTGTCGAAGAAGCTGGCCGCCGGGCTCGAGGGGCTGGTCCTCGACGTGAAGCTGGGCTCCGGCGCCTTCATGAAGACCGAGGCCGAGGCCCTGGAACTGGCCGAGGCGCTGGCCGCGACGGCCAATGACGCGGGCTGCCCGACGGTGGCCTGCCTGACCGACATGGACGCCCCGGCGGCGCCGGCGCTCGGCAATGCGCTCGAGGTCTGGGAGGCGGCGGCGGTCCTCAAGGGCCAGGATCCCGAGGGAAGGCTCGCGGCGCTGACCGAGCTTCTGGGCGGCGCGCTCCTGGCCAAGGCGGGGCTTGCCAAGGATGCCGAGGCGGGCGCCGCCCAGGTCCGCGCGACGCTGGGCGACGGGCGCGCGGCCGAGGCCTTCCAGAAGATGGTCTATGCCCAGGGCGGGCCCATGGGTTTCGTCGAGACGCCGGGCCGCTTCCTGCCCGAGGCGCCGGTGATCCGCGAGGTCACCGCCGAGGGCGCGGGCCATGTGGCGGCGATCGACGGCGAGGCGCTGGGGCACGTGGTGGTGCGGCTCGGCGGCGGGCGGCGGGTCGAGACCGACAGCGTCGACCCGGCGGTGGGTCTCTCCGAGGTGGCGCCGCTCGGGCGCGCGGTCGCGCCGGGCCAGCCGCTGGTGAAGCTGCACGCCGCCCGGGTCGAGGACGCCGAGGCGGTGGAAGCGGCGATCCGCGCGGCCTTCACCCTGGGCGAGGCCCCGGCGCGCAAGCCCATCGGCCGCATCGCGGCGGGGGCCTGAGCGGGGGGCGGATCAGCACCAGGCGGCCCTGAAGCGGGCGTGTCAGCCGAGAGCGCTCGAGCGGTGGGCATCTCAGCGGCGGGTGGCTCCGCGGTGGGCCCCCATGCAGCGGGCGCCGCAGACCTGAACCTCCAGGCGGCAGGCGCCCCGGACCCGAGCCTCCAGGCGGCAAGCGCCCCGCCAGCCCGCAGCCCGGCGCCAGCCGCCAGACCACCGCCCGACGCGGCGGCGCCCCGCCGCCCGCCCCTTGCCCAAATCTTTCGCGCGCGCTAGGCCCGGTGCCACCCTCAGACGCCTGCCCGTGAAGGATCACCCATGCCCCGCGCCTTCCTTGTCGTGATGGATTCCGTCGGTATCGGCGGCGCCCCGGATGCGGGCGACTTCTTCAACGACGGCAAGCCCGACAGCGGCGCCAACACGCTCGCCCATATCGCGCGGGCCTGCGCCGAGGGCCGGGCCGAGGAAGGCCGCTCGGGCCCCCTGCACCTGCCGCATCTCGACGGGCTGGGCCTCTCGCGCGCGGTGACGCTGGCCTCGGGCGATCCCGCCCCGGACCTCGGCGGCGGAGACCTCTCCGGCACCTGGGGGGCGGCGACCGAGGTCTCGCCCGGCAAGGACACGCCCTCGGGCCACTGGGAGCTGGCCGGCCTGCCGGTGCCCTGGGACTGGCACTATTTCCCCGACACAAGGCCCGCCTTCCCCGAGGATCTGACCGCCGAGGTCTGCCGCCTCGCGGGCACCGAAGGCATCCTCGGCAATATCCACGGCTCGGGCACGGTGATGCTCGACCGCTTCGGCGAAGAGCACATCGAGACCGGCTTCCCGATCTGCTACACCTCCGCCGACAGCGTCTTCCAGATCGCCGCCCATGAAGAACATTTCGGCCTCGACCGGCTGCTCCAGCTCTGCCGCGACATCGCCCCGCGCCTGCACGAGATGCGCGTCGGCCGGGTCATCGCCCGGCCCTTCGTGGGCAGCCCCGGGGCCTTCCAGCGCACCGCCAACCGCCGCGACTACGCGATCCGCCCGCCCCAGCCGGTGCTGACCAACTGGGCCCAGGACGCCGGCCGCCGGGTGCGCGCCATCGGCAAGATCGGCGACATCTTCACCATGGAAGGCATCGACGAGCTGCGGAAGGGCGCCGACGCCGAGCTGATGACCCATCTCGGCACGGCGATCGACGAGATGCCCGAGGGCAGCCTGACCTTCGCCAATTTCGTCGAGTTCGACAGCCATTACGGCCACCGCCGCGACGTCTCGGGCTATGCCCGGGCGCTCGAATGGTTCGACGCCGAGCTGGGCCCGCTCCTCGACCGGCTGCGCCCGGACGACATGCTGTGCCTGACCGCCGATCATGGCAACGATCCGACCTGGTTCGGCACCGACCACACCCGCGAGCGGGTGCCGGTGCTGATCGCCGGCCAGGGCCCGGGAGAGCTGGGCCGGATCGCCTTCGCCGATGTCGCCGCGACCATCGCGCGACACCTCGACATTCCCGCAAAGGGGCCCGGACGCCCCGCGCCCCACGAGTGACCAGATGACCGACGAGACCCAAGAGATCCGCCACGACGAAGAGAGCCTCGCAGCGATTGCCAACCTGCCCAAGGTCGAGCTGCACCTGCACCACGAGGGCGCCGCCCCGCCGGAGTTCATCCGCCGCCTCGGAGAGGAGAAATCCATCCGCCTCGACGGCGTCTTCGACGCCGACGGCGGCTATGCCTTCTCGGGCTTCGAGCGCTTCCTGCGCACCTACGAGGCGGCCACCGCCGTGCTGAAATCGCCCGAGGACTTCCACCGCCTGACCCTGGCGCTCCTTGAGCAATCGGCCGAGAACGGCGTGGTCTACACCGAGAGCTTCCTGTCGCCCGATTTCTGCGGCGGCGGCGACATCTCGGCCTGGCAGGACTACCTGGCCGCCATCCGCGAGGCCGCCGAGATCGCCGAGCGCGACATGGGCGTGACCCTGCGCGGCGTGGTGACCTGCGTGCGCCACTTCGGCCCCGACCAGGCCCGCCGCGCGGCGCGCTGCGCCGCCGAGACCGCGGGTGATTTCATCACCGGCTTCGGCATGGGCGGCGACGAGAACCAGGGCGCGCTCAAGGATTTCGCCTGGTCCTTCGACATGGCCCGCGAGGCCGGGCTCCAGCTCACCGTGCACGCCGGCGAATGGCGCGGGCCCGCCGAGGTCGCCTCGGCGGTGGACGACCTGCGCGTCGCAAGGATCGGCCACGGCGTGCGCGCCGCCGAGGACCCCGCCCTTGTCGAGCAGCTGGCCGAGGCGGGCATCTGCCTCGAGGTCTGCCCGGGCTCGAACGTGGCGCTGGGGGTCTACAAGCGGCTTGCCGACCACCCGATCGCACGGCTGCGCCGGGCCGGGGTGCCGGTCACCGTCTCGACCGACGATCCGCCCTTCTTCCACACCACGATGCGCGACGAATACGTGAACCTCGCGCGCTGCTTCGGCTGGCACGCCGAGGATTTCACCACCCTCAACCGCACCGCGCTGGCCCATGCCTTCTGCGACGAGACCACCCGCGCGGCCATCGCCAAGAGACTGGACACCCAATGACCGAGACCCTGAAGATCGTCGATCACCCGCTGGTGCAGCACAAGCTCACGCTGATGCGCGAGAAGGAGACCTCGACCGCCTCCTTCCGGCAGCTCCTGCGCGAGATCTCGCAGCTCCTGGCCTATGAGATCACCTCGGAACTGCCGATGACCACCCGCCGCATCGAAACCCCGCTGATGCCGATGGAGGCGCCGGTCCTCGACGGCAAGAAGCTGGCGCTGATCTCGATCCTGCGGGCCGGCAACGGGCTTCTGGACGGCGTGCTCGAGCTGATCCCCTCGGCCCGGGTGGGCTTTGTCGGGCTCTACCGTGACGAGGAGACGCTGCAGCCGGTGGAATACTACTTCAAGGTGCCCGAGGGCCTCTCGGACCGGATGACCATCGCCGTCGACCCGATGCTGGCCACCGGCAATTCCTCGGTCGCGGCCATCGACCTGCTGAAGAAGGCCGGCGCGACGAACATTCGCTTCCTCTGCCTTCTGGCTTCGCCCGAGGGCGTCCAGCGCATGGCCGAGGCGCATCCCGACGTGCAGGTAGTGACCGCCGCGCTCGACGAGCGGCTGAACGAAAAGGGCTATATCGTGCCTGGTCTCGGCGATGCGGGCGACCGGATGTTCGGGACTAAATAGGCCATGGCATAGCTTTACAGACGCAACCTGTTGCGGCATCGTTGCGAAAACGCCTTCGGGGGGCCGTGATATGAAACTGACACGTCTGGCCGTGCTGGCCCTGGCTGCCGGGACTTTCGGTCTTGCGGGCGAGCTCTCCGCCCAGCAGCGCTCGACCGATGTGCCGATGGAGTTTCCGCCCAGTTCCTACGAGGGCCGCCAGTATGTCGACAGCCGCGGCTGCGTCTACATCCGCGCGGGCATCGACGGGGCGACCAACTGGGTGCCACGGGTGAGCCGCCAGCGCCGCCACATCTGCGGCCAGACCCCGACCCTGGGCGAAGGCGGCACCCGCACCGCCGCCGCCGCGCCCGGCAGCGAGGTGGAGCGGATCACCCTCGACAGCGCGCCCTCGGCGGCTGCGCCGCGCCAGGCGCAGGCCCAAGCGCAGGCCCGGACGACGACCACCGCGCCGCAGCCGCAGGCCCAGCGCCGCGCCACCGCGCCCCAGCCGCAGCAGGTCAAACCCGCACCCCAGATCGTCCGCCAGGTGCCCGCGCCCGCCGCGCAGCCCGCGCCCGCCCGGACCCGCGTCGCGACCGAGGGCGGCTGCCGCGGCGCCTCGGCGATCTCGCAGCAGTATATCGGCAACTCTCAAGGGCTGCCGGTGCGCTGCGGGCCGCAGACCACCAGCCATGTGACGGTGATCCGCCGCGGCGAGACGCCGGGGCCGAACGCCAATGTCTACATCCGGCAGGGCTACGACGACAGCAACCTGCGCCTTGCCCCCGCGGCGACCCGCAGCGGCCCCGGGCCGACCATCGTGCCGGACCAGGTCTACGAGACCCTGCGCGCCGAGGCCGCCGTCCGCGTGCCCGAGGGCTACGAGCGCGCCTGGGACGACGACCGCCTGAACCCGCGCCGCGCCTTCCAGACGCCGGAGGGCTACTACGCGACCCAACAGGTCTGGACCAACACCGTGCCGCGCCGGCTGGTCGCCACCGCCGACCGCCACCGGGTGCGCGATCCGATCATCATCATTCCGCGCTGACGTCCGCGCCGAGGTTGGGCGGGGCCGCTTGAAGCGGTTCTGCGCTGAGTTGGTGCGGTGTGCGTCTCACCCCTTTGGCGAGACAAGCAAAAACCCCGTTGTGGGCCCTGTTCGTCCTTGGAAAAGCTCCGCCGTGTCACACTGCCGAAGTGCAGCTTAACCCTACCGAGGTGATGTGCCCAGCCTCGCTCATGCCGTGGTGCCAAAGGCCGCTTTCCCGACCTGATCCGAGACAGGCGACGCGCCTCCCGCGCGGCCGCTCAGCCCCCGCACCCTACCCCGTGCAGATCCCCTGCAGCCGCACCCATTCCGCGTCCGTCAGCACCGGGCGGCTGCCGGTCTCGCGCCGGGGGTCGGCCTCGATCAGCGGCAGCGTCGTCTCGCCGGTCATGTCGATCGCATAGGCATAGGGGCTCGAGCGCAGCTCCGCCCCGTCGAAGGCGGTCAGGAGCGCCTCGGTCGAGACCCGCGCCGGGGTCTCCGAGAGGATCGCCTCGGCATGGGCGTCCAGCGCGCTTTCCGGCAGCTCGCCCGTGGTCAGAAGCTTCAGCGTCGCGAAAAGCCCCGCGCGCTGGAGGAGCTCACCCAGCGGATCGGCCCGCCCGGCGCGCAGCGCCTCGGCCAGGACATAGCCCGCGGTGACATCGGGGTCCTCGGGGTCCTCGACCAGCCGCCGGTTCAGAAGGATGCGCCCGCCCGGCAGATGCGCGGTGTCCGGCACCGCCTGGCGCAGGACCGTCAGGTCGCCGCCGCGCTCAGGGCCCAGCACCCGGCGGCCCAGCGCGCGCAGGGGCTCCTCGGCCTCGCTGGCGCTGCAGGGCCGGCCCGCCACCCGCTCGATCCGCTCCAGAAGCGCCGCGCCGATCTCGTCGCGCTTGACCGGGGGGACAACCTCGGTCGAATAGGCCAGAAGCGCGCCGGGCAGCCAGAAGACCGTCGCCAACACGCCCGCCGCCGCCAGCCCGCCGGTGATCCAGAGCCGCAGCTTGCCCGGCCGGGGCCGCGCCCGCGAGATCGCCCGCAGCACCCGGTCGATGCCCTCGATCATCTCGGGGGCGTCCTCGCCCAGCTCCAGCGTCTCTCCGGGGTCGCCGTCGGGGTGGTAGATCGCCGGCAGCTCGCCCCGCGCCGTGGCCCGCTCCACCGCCGCCAGCGACCAATGCGCCAGCGGGCGCTCGTTGCCGTCGCTGATCGTCAGGGAGGCCTCGCCCAGCGAGACGATCACCTCGCGCCGCTGCGCCTCGGCATCGGCACGCCAGAGGCCCGAGGCTTCGAGACGCTGGTATTGGGTAAGGGCTGTCATGCGCTCCGGGGGCTCGTCTGCACCTGTGGCTCGGCGCAAGCTACACGCGGCGGTGGGAGACGGCAATCGCATGGGCGCGCGGGGCTGTGACGCCGGTTTCGGACGCGGGGAGTGCGGTATTTTTGCCGAGGGTGATGGCGTTGGGGCTTGGCTTGGGTGTGGGGGTGAGAGGCGCGCCGCCCCGGCTTGGGCGGCGGCTGAGGGCGCCGGTTTAGGTATTTTTGCCAAGCTGAAGCCTGGGGTGGGGCGCTTCGGGCCCTGGGTGGGGCGCGGAGTTGAGAGCGGGGTGCGTGGTGTGCTGCCCCGGCGGGCGTGGCGGATTTGGGCCGGGCGCGCGGCGCCACACACCGCAGGGAGCGGCGGCTGAGAATGGGTTGAGCGGCGCGACGCCCCGGCAGGCGCGGCGGCTGGCGGCGGCGGTGGGCGCGGACTTCAAAGGCCGCGCCTTCGCCCGAGCCCCCTGCCCGGCCCGACCTCACATCTCCTTCGCCTGCGCCCGGAGCTGGAACTTCTGAATCTTCCCCGTCGAGGTCTTCGGCAGTTCCCCGAAGACCACCTTCTTCGGTGTCTTGAACCCGGCGAGCTGGCCGCGGACGAAGGCGATCAGCTCCGCCTCCTCCGCCTCCGCGCCGGTCTTCAGCTCGACGAAGGCGCAGGGCACCTCGCCCCAGGTCTCGTCGGGCTTGGCGACCACCGCGCAGAGCGAGACCGCGTCATGGCCCATCAGCACGCCCTCGACCTCCACCGAAGAGATGTTCTCGCCGCCCGAGATGATGATGTCCTTGGCGCGGTCGGCGATGCGGATGTAGCCGTCCTCTTCGAGGATCGCGATGTCGCCCGAATGGAAATAGCCGCCCGCGAAGCTTTCCTCGGTGGCCTCGGGGTTCTTGTAGTAGCCCTTCATCACGCCGTTGCCGCGGAACATGATCTCGCCCTTGGTCTCGCCGTCATGCGGCACTTCGACCATGCGATCGTCCATGACCGTCACATGCTCGAGGAAGGGCATGGCGACGCCCTGCCGGGCCTTCAGATCGGCCCGCGCAGCGCCCGCGGTGCCGTCCCACTTGGCCTGCCAGGTGCATTCGGTGCCCGGCCCGTAGGTCTCGGTCAGCCCGTAGACATGGGTGACGTTGAAGCCCATGGGCTCGATCTTCGCCAGCGTCGAGGGCGCCGGCGGGGCGCCCGCGGTGAAGACCTCGACCACCTGCGGGAAGGCGCGCCGCTCGGCCTCGGGGGCGTTGATCAGCGTGTTGAGCACGATCGGCGCGCCGCCGAAATGGGTCACGCCTTCCTCGGCGATGGCGTCGAAGATCGGCTTGGCGCGGATCTCGCGGCAGCAGACCAGCGTGCCGCCGACCACCGGCATCATCCAGGTGTGGCACCAGCCGTTGCAGTGAAAAAGCGGCACGATGGTCAGATAGACCGGGTTCAGCACCATGCGCCAGGACAGCACCTGCCCCATGGCGTTCAGATAGGCGCCCCGGTGGTGGTAGACGACGCCCTTCGGCCGCCCGGTGGTGCCCGAGGTGTAATTGAGCGCGATGCTCTCCCATTCGTCCTCGGGCATGATCCAGGGCGCATCGGGCGCGCCCTCGGCCAGAAGCGCGTCATAGGTGGTGTGGCGCCCGCTGGCGATGCAGCCCGCCTCGGCGTCGACCACCTCGATCAGCACCGGGCCCGGACCCTCCATCTCCACCAGGGCCGCCTCGGCGACCTCGATCACCTCGCTGTCGACGAGTGCCAGCTTGGCCCCGCCATGGGCGAAGATATAGGCCACGGTGCCCGCATCGAGCCGGGTGTTGATCGCGTTCAGCACCGCCCCCGCGGCAGGCACGCCGAAATGCGCCTCGGCATGGGCGGGGATATTGGGCAGGAGCGTCGCAACCACGTCGCCCGGCTGGATGCCGCGCCCCGCCAGCGCCGAGGCCAGCCGGCTCACCCGCGCGGCATAGGCGCGGTAGTCGACCCGGTGGCTGCCGTAGGCCACGGCCAGGTGGTCGGGATAGACCTCCACCGCGCGCTTCAGGAAGGACAGGGGTGTCAGCGGGGTGTAATTGGCAGGCACCTTGCCCAGCCCGGTCTCGTCCGGCAACCAGCCCATGCTGTCCTCCCTTGCCCGTCGCTCGCGCTCAGATTGCGGCCAAGCGCGGGCGCAGGCAAGCCTTGCGGCGGCCCTCGGGCTGGAGGCAAGCTGCGCCCGACCCTGACCCCGCCACCCCGGAGGCCCGATGTCCCGAAGCGCGCTTTCCGACGACAGCCGCGCCGCGCTCGACCGCGCGGTGCTGGTCTGGCTCGCCACCGCCGATGCGGAGGGCCGGCCCAATGTCTCGCCCAAGGAGGTCTTCCTGCCCGCCCCCTCGGGCGAGATCCTGATCGCCGAGATCGCCTCGGCCGGCAGCCTGCGCAACATCCGCGCCAACCCCGAGGTCTGCGTCTCGGCGCTGGACGTCTTCCGGCAGAAGGGCATGACGTTTCACGGCACCGCGCGGATCATCGCCCCCGAGGCGCCCGACTTCGCCGAGGCCGCGGCGCCGCTCGCCCGGAAGGCCGGGCCCGCTTTCGCCATCCGCCATGTCATCGCGGTCAGCGTGACCCGCGCCCGGCCGCTCCTCGCGCCGGGCTACCGGGTCTTCCCCGACAAGACCGAGGGCCAGATGATCGCCGAGGCGCATCGCCTCTACGGCGTCCGCCCCGGAGGCGAGCGCCCATGATCATCTCGCCCGGACGCGGCTATCTCTTCGTGCATATCCCCAAGACCGGCGGCACCTCGCTGGCGCTGGCGCTCGAGGCGCGGGCGCATCGCGATGACATCCTGATCGGCGACACCCCCAAGGCGCGCGCCCGGCGCAAGCGGCTGAAGACGCTGGGCCCCGCCGCCGGGCGGGTCTGGAAACACGCCAGCCTGCGGGACGTGGCGGGCCTCTTGCCCGAGGCGGCGCTCGCGCCCCTCAAGGTCGTCACCCTGGTGCGCAACCCCTGGGACCGGATGGTCAGCTACTACCACTGGCTGCAGGATCAGAGCTTCGACCACCCCGCGGTGCGGCGCGCCAAGGCGCTGAGCTTCGCCGATTTCCTCGCCGACCCCGCCACCGGCGCGGCGCTGCGCGCGGCTCCCTACGGCAGCTATGTCACCCGCCCCGACGGCGAGGAGGCCGAGACGCTCTTCCTGCGGCTCGAATATCTGCAGACCGACCTGCCCGCCTTCGAGGCGCTCCTGGGCTTCCGGCTCGCGCTGCCCCATGCCAACCGCTCGGCCCGGGCCGAAGACTGGCGCGGCTATTACGACGCCGAGACCCGCGCCCGGGTGGCCGATCTCTGCGCCCCCGACATCGCCCGCTTCGGCTACCGCTTCGAGCCGGCCTGAGCGCCCTCTCCGACCATTTTCCGACCCGGGCCGCGCGCGCGGCGCTTGCATCCCCGCCCCGTGGCTCCGTAACACAACAGACGAGGAGCTTGAGGCAGGGAGGAGCCGCAAAATGACATATGCCGATGTCTACCAGTCCTGGAAGACAGACCCCGAGGCCTTCTGGCTGGAGCAGGCCCGCGCCATCGACTGGGACGAACCGCCGACGCGCGCGCTCTACGACCGCGGCCACCATGTCTTCGAGTGGTTCGCCGAAGGGCGGCTCAACACCTGTTACAACTGCGTCGACCGCCACGTCGAGGCCGGCCGCGGAGAGCAGGCCGCGATCATCTACGACAGCCCGGTGACCGGTACCAAGGCGACGATCACCTATGCCGAGCTTCAGGACCGGGTCGCCCGGCTGGCCGGCGCGCTGAAGGCGCGCGGCGTGGAAAAGGGCGACCGGGTGATCATCTACATGCCCATGGTGCCCGAGACCGCGGTGGCCATGCTGGCCTGCGCCCGGCTCGGCGCGATTCATTCGGTGGTCTTCGGCGGCTTCGCCAGCCACGAGCTGGCGGTGCGCATCGACGACGCCACCCCCAAGGCGGTGATCGCCGCCTCCTGCGGCATCGAGCCGGGCCGCACCGTGGCCTACAAGCCGCTGCTCGACGGGGCGCTCGACCAGGCCACGCACAAGCCCGAGTTCACGGTGATCTTCCAGCGCCCCGAGGAGGAGGCCGGCCTGACCGAGGGCCGCGACTTCGAGTGGCACGCCTTCCAGGAGGGCGCCGAGCCCGCGACCTGCGTCCCGGTCGAGGGCACCCACCCGGTCTATGTGCTCTATACCTCCGGCACCACCGGCGCGCCCAAGGGCGTGGTGCGGCCCACCGCCGGGCACCTGGTGGCGCTCTACTGGTCGATGAAGAACATCTACAACGTCGACCCCGGCGAGGTCTTCTGGGCGGCCTCGGACGTGGGCTGGGTCGTGGGCCACAGCTACATCGTCTACGGCCCGCTGGTGCACGGCAACACCACGGTGCTCTTCGAGGGCAAGCCGGTGGGCACGCCCGACGCCTCGACCTTCTGGCGGGTGATCGCCGAACACGGGGTGCGCAACTTCTTCACCGCCCCCACCGCCTTCCGGGCTGTCAAGCGCGAGGACCCCAAGGGCGCGCTTCTGGAAGGCCACGACATCTCGAAGCTCCGGGCGATCTACCTCGCCGGGGAACGCGCCGATCCCGACACGGTGGAATGGGCGCAGGAAATCTCCGGCAAGCCGATCTACGACCACTGGTGGCAGACCGAGACCGGCTGGCCGATCGTCGCCAATCCCGCCGGGCTCGAGGCCATGCCGGTCAAGGTCGGCTCCCCTTCCGTCGCCATGCCGGGCTACGACGTGCAGGTCCTCGACGAGGGCGGCACCCCGGTGGCGCCGGGCAACCTCGGGGCCATCGCGATCCGCCTGCCGCTGCCGCCGGGCACGCTGCCGACGCTCTGGAACGCGCCCGAGCGCTTCCACAAGAGCTACCTCGCGCGCTTCCCGGGCTACTACGAGACCGGCGACGCGGGCCTGATCGACAAGGACGGCTACCTCTACATCATGGCGCGCACCGACGACGTCATCAACGTGGCGGGCCACCGGCTTTCGACCGGCGCCATGGAAGAGGTGCTGGCGGGCCACCCCGACGTGGCCGAATGCGCCGTGATCGGCGTCGCCGACGACTTCAAGGGCCAGCTGCCCATGGGCTTTGTCTGCCTGACCAAGGGGGTGAACCGCCCGCATGACGAGATCGAGGCCGAATGCGTCGCCCGGGTGCGCCAGCAGATCGGCCCGGTGGCGGCCTTCAAGCTCTGCAAGGTGGTGGACCGGCTGCCGAAGACCCGCTCGGGCAAGATCCTGCGCCGGACCATGGCCAATCTCGCCGACGGCCAGGACTTCAAGATGCCCGCGACGATCGACGATCCCGCCATCGTCGACGAGATCCGCGCCGCGGTGAAGACCCTGGGCTACCCCCAAAGCGGCGGCTGAAGCGCGCGCCGGTGGCGGCTCCGGGCGGTGCCGGGGTCGCCGTGGAGCATCTACCGTGAGAGCGAGCGGGGCGGTCGCCTTTCCGGTCAATCAGCGCGCCAGCACCGACGCGATAACCCAGCGCGCCACGCTTGCCTCAATCCCGCCAGCCCGGCCATAAGAGCCCGCCGCGCAACCTCACCCCCGTCCCGGCGCCTCGCGCCCGCGCGGCCCCGCGACCTCCACCACATCCGCCAGAAGCGCCTCCGAGACCGCCCGGCCCTCGGTGTTCTGCACCACGCTGACGACGCCGGTGCTCTCGACCACCACCGCCTTCACGTCGGAGAGGTCATGCACGTTCGACTGCCGCAGCTTGGCCATGAGGTCCTCGCGGGTGACATTGGCGCGCATCATGCCGTCCCAGAGGATCTCGCCGTCGCGCATCACCAGGACCGGCCGCGCGTCGATCAGCCGGCGCAGCCAGTCGACCCGGGTGCGCAGCGGCGCCATGGCCATCTTCCACAAATAAAGCGCCGCGATCGCCCCGATCCCGGTCCAGAGGCTCTTGTCCGGCGAGGAGACCACCGCCGCCAGCACCGAGCCGATGGCCACGGTGACCGCGAAGTCGAAGGCCGACATCTTGGAAAAGGACCGCAGCCCCAGAAGCCGCGTCAAAAGGACGATCGCCGCCATGATGGCGACGGTCTTGACCAGCATGTCGAGAAACTCTGCCACTCCAGTGCCCCCTTCGCCCCACGCGCCGAAAAAACGCCCCGCCGCGCCCCCCGGTTCCCCGCCCCCGTCGACGCGTCCGGGCGCGCCGCCCCACCAGGCGCCACCCCTTCCAGGCCTGACCGGGCCGCAAATACTCCGGGAGCGCGAGGGCAGAGCCCTCGCTCCGGCCGGGCGGGCCTCAATGGCCCGGCCGGA
This sequence comes from Roseivivax sp. GX 12232, assembly GCF_021272185.1. Classification (GTDB taxonomy): domain Bacteria; phylum Pseudomonadota; class Alphaproteobacteria; order Rhodobacterales; family Rhodobacteraceae; genus Roseivivax. Next base: position 160,462 of record NZ_JAJSEC010000003.1, on the reverse strand, counting down.
CGGACAGCCAGCCCGACCCCCAAAACCAAAAGAACCAACCCAACCACCCAGGCCCACCCCCAGGCCTGACCGGGCTCCAAATACTCCGGGAGCGCGAGGGCAGAGCCCTCGCTCCGGCCGGGCGGGCCTCGATGGCCCGGCCGGACGGATCGCCCTCCCCCTCAGACGAACTGTTCGCGGATCAGCCGTTCCTCGAGCCCGTGGCCCGGGTCGAAGAGCACCCGATGGGCGATCTCCGGGGCGCTGCGGATGTCGACGCGCAGCACGTCGCGGACCGAGCGGCTGTCGGCCTCGGCCATGACCGGGCGCTTCTCGGGCTCCAGGACCTCGATCGAGACATCGGCGGTCTTGGGCAGGAGCGCCCCGCGCCAGCGGCGGGGGCGGAAGGCGGCCATGGCGGTCAGCGCCAGCACGTCGGCGCCGATCGGCAGGATCGGGCCGTGGGCGGAATAGTTGTAGGCCGTGGACCCCGCCGGCGTCGCCACCAGCGCCCCGTCGCAGACCAGCTCGGCCATGCGCAGCTTGCCGTCGACCGAGATCTTCAGCCGCGCCGCCTGCGGCCCGGCGCGCAGGAGCGAGACCTCGTTGATCGCCAGCGCCTCGTAGGTGCCGCCGTCGGTCTGCACCGCGCGCATCGCGAGCGGCGTGATCACCGCCTCCTCGGCGGCCGCCAGCCGTTCGGTCAGATTGTGCTCGGAGTATTCGTTCATCAGGAAGCCCACGGTGCCGCGGTTCATCCCGTAGACCGGGGCGGCCAGCTCCTGCGTGCGGTGCAGCGTCTGCAGCATGAAGCCATCTCCGCCCAGCGCGACGATGACGTCCGCCTGGGCCTCGGCGTGATCGCCGTAGCGCCGCGAGAGCGCCGCCTTGGCGGATTGCGCGATGGCTGCATGCGAGGCGGCAAATGCGATCCTCATCCGTCTCGACCTGTTTCCTGTCCTGCCTGTGCCGTTCCGAAACAAGCACAGCGGCCCGCAAAGCGCCAGCGGGGACGGCATATTGTCCCGAAACGCCGCTTGCGGGCTTTGTGCCGGCGGCGAAACGCGATACATCGCCGCCAGACCCGATGCCGGGGGCCCGGCGCCCCCAGGCCAGATTGCAAGGAGATCTGCCCATGAACGCGCCTCATCGTGACGACGGTTTCTTCACCGAGACGCTCGCCAGCCGCGACCCCGAGCTTTTCGCCGCGATGGAGGGCGAGCTTGGCCGCCAGCGCGACGAGATCGAGCTGATCGCGTCGGAAAACATCGTCTCCCGGGCGGTGATGGAGGCCCAGGGCGGGGTGATGACCAACAAATACGCCGAGGGCTACCCGGGCCGGCGCTACTACGGTGGCTGCGACTGGGTGGACGTGGCCGAGAACCTCGCCATCGACCGGGCCAAGCAGCTCTTCGGCTGCGACTTCGCCAACGTGCAGCCGAACTCGGGCAGCCAGGCCAACCAGGGCGTCTTCACCGCGCTCCTGCAGCCCGGCGACACGATCCTCGGCATGAGCCTCGACGCCGGCGGGCACCTGACCCATGGCGCCAAGCCGAACCAGTCGGGCAAATGGTTCAACGCGGTGCAATACGGCGTGCGCCAGCAGGACAACATGCTCGACTACGACGCGGTCGAGGCCCTGGCCCTGGAGCACCAGCCGAAGCTGATCATCGCCGGTGGCTCGGCGATCCCGCGGCAGATCGACTTCAAGCGCATGCGCGAGATCGCCGACAAGGTCGGCGCCTGGCTGCATGTGGACATGGCGCATTTCGCCGGCCTCGTGGCCGCGGGCGAGCATCCCTCGCCCTTCCCGCATGCCCATGTGGCGACCACCACCACCCACAAGACCCTGCGCGGCCCGCGCGGCGGCATGATCCTGACCAATGACGAGACCATCGCCAAGAAGGTCAACTCGGCGATCTTTCCCGGCATCCAGGGCGGCCCGCTGATGCATGTGATCGCCGCCAAGGCGGTGGCCTTCCGCGAGGCGCTGGAGCCGGGCTTCAAGACCTATGCCCAGTCGGTGATCAAGAACGCCCAGGCGCTCTCGGACCAGCTGATCAAGGGCGGGCTCGACACGGTGACCCATGGCACCGACACCCATGTGGTGCTGGTCGACCTGCGGCCCAAGGGCGTGAAGGGCAACGAGACCGAGAAGGCGCTCGGCCGTGCGCATATCACCTGCAACAAGAACGGCGTGCCCTTCGACCCCGAGAAGCCGACGGTGACCAGCGGCATCCGCCTCGGCTCGCCCGCCGGCACCACCCGCGGCTTCGGCGAGGCGGAGTTCCGCCAGATCGCCGACTGGATCATCGAGGTGGTGGACGGGCTGGCCGCCAACGGCCCCGAGGGCAATGCCGAGGTCGAGGCCAAGGTGAAGGCCGAGGTCGAGGCGCTCTGCGCGCGCTTCCCGATCTACGCCGGGCTCTGAGCGGCGGTTTCTTCGCCGAAGGGTGACAGGGAGGACGCGGGGCATATCCCGCGTCCTCTTTTTTTTCCTGGGTGCCGTGGGGTGGGTCGGTTTGGGCATTCGCGGGGGTGGCAGGCAGGCCGCTCTTGTCGCGCTGTGGCATCAGGCACACCCGGCACCCAAGCCTGCCGCGCGAATAGCGCGCCCGAACCTGCGCCAGCCCCGGCTCAAGACGCCCGGACCCAATCCCTCCGCACCCCCGCGCCCGCGCCCACACCTTTGACCCTGCCGCCGGGGCGTGGTCATCTGCCCGCAACCGCTCCGACCCGTCTTCCCGAAAGGACGCCCCATGCAGATCACCCGCGCCGGCAGCCGCCCCTCGCAGACCCCCTCGCTCGAGTATTTCACCGGGCGCGTCCGCATGGACCCGATCGGCGCCGCCGAGGAGCCGGGCCGCCACCGCATCCTGCGGGTGACCTTCGAGCCCGGCGCGCGCACGAATTGGCACACGCATCCCTACGGCCAGACGATCCACGTGGTCTCGGGGCTCTGCCTCGCGCAGGTCGAGGGCGAAGCCATCGAGGAGCTGCGCCCCGGCGACACCGCCTGGTTTCCCGCCGACGTGCGCCACTGGCACGGCGCCGCGCCCGAGGTGGCCATGGTGCATATCGCCGTGCAGGAGGCCCGCGACGGCGCCACCGCCGATTGGGCCGAGCCGGTCTCGGAGGCGGATTACAGCGGCCCGCGGGCGGGGGGCTCGTAAGGGGAAAGCAACGTGCACAGCGGGGCGGTCGGCGCTATCGGCCTGCCCCGTTCGCCCCTGCGCTCTGACCGCCTGCCCCGCGTCAGGCGGTGACACGCGCACCACCTGCGCGCTCAGAGAAACCCGCGCCAGAGCAGCACCGCCAGCACCAGCGCGAAGAGCAGGATCAGGTTGAAGGCGAGCCCGCCGAGCAGCCCCAGGAGCCGCCCGATCCGCCGGTCGCGCACGTCCACCGTCTTCAGCCAGTCCTCGGCCCGCGCCCCCGCCGCCAGCGTCTGCGGCAGGTCGATCTGCCGGCCGAGCTTCGGATGCCCCGCGAGCGACCAGGCGCGCTCGACTTGATCGAGGTCGCGCCGGACCTTGCCGGGCAGAAGCCGCCCCGGCGCCGCGATCCGCCGCCGCAGCGGGCCGCGAGACGCGCCGAACTTCGCCTCGAGCAGACGCTCGAGCCGGGCCACCATCTTTTCCAGTTTGGGATCCGCGCGCATGGCGTCCTCCTATCCCGCCCCGGGCGCGAGGAAAAGCGGCTGGATGCCCGCGCGGCCTGCCGCTATCCATGCGGCATGCTGAACACCATCCGCCACGGCGACGCCTCCCTGCCCCCGCTTGTCATCGTCCATGGCCTTTATGGCCAGGCGAAGAACTGGACCCGCATCGCCCGCGCGCTCTCGGGCATCCGCCACGTCGTGGCGGTCGACCAGCGCAACCACGGCGCCTCGGACTGGCGCGAGAGCCACGGCTACGAGGACATGGCCGCCGATCTGATCGAGGTGATCGAGGATCTGGGCGGGCCGGTGGACCTCGTGGGCCATTCCATGGGCGGCAAGGCCTCGATGCTGGCGGCGCTGACCCGGCCCGATCTGGTGCGCCGGCTGGTCTCGGCGGACATGGCGCCGGTGAGCTACGACCACGACCACCAGTCGGGCTACATCCGGGCGATGCAGGCGGTGGACCTCGAGCAGGTCAGCAAGCGCTCCGAGGCGGCGGCGCAGCTCGCAGAACATGTCTCGGACCCGACGCTGCAGGGGTTCTTCACCCAGTCGCTCGACATGAAGGAGAAGCGCTGGCTGTTGAACCTCGAGGTGCTGGGCCGGGAGATGCCGAAGATCCTCGGCTGGCCGGGCAGCGAGGGTGTCTTCGAGGGACCGACGCTGTTTCTCTCGGGCGCCGAGAGCGACTACGTCACCCCCGAGATGCGCCCCGCGATCCGCGCGCTGTTTCCCCGCGCGCGCTTCGCGAAGATCCGCGGGGCCGGGCACTGGCTGCATGCGGAGAAGCCCGACGACTTCATCGCCGCGCTGGAGGCGTTTCTGACGGCGGAGGGGTGATGTGGGGGTGGCGAGGTGGCGCGCGGTGCCTCGGATGAGCTGAAGATGCCCGCCGCTTCGGCTATCGCCTAGCTTGAAGGCGAGAGGCCCTCGAGAAGCAAGCCGCACCCCGCAGGCACGGTCCCTGTTACCGCCTCACCTGCCAAACCGCTCCGCTGCCCGGCACTTTTACGCTCCGCCGCAAGCCCGCCCCCCTTGCAACCAAGCACCTCCAGAGGGCGCGCGCCGGACCGGGGGCCGGCGCTGCCGACCTCAGAGCTATGCGCTTAATGGCAGCAAGGTCAGGACGAAAGACAAGCTATGCGCGCCATCCCAAGGAGCGCCGGCCCATCGGGCCGGTCCGGCGCGCGCCCGGCACCTTCGGTGCTATTCGGGCGCAAGAGGGGGATGGGTGCAGCCAGTGCACTGGATGAGTGAGCGCGTGAAGGGCTGACAGACCGGGGACCGGGTCGGCGACTACGGGCGACGCTTATCCGCCCCGCAACCGCACACGGCACCACTCGAACCGCACAAGCCCAAGACCTCACAGCCCCCGGCAGGTCCGTTCCGAGCGCGAGACGAAGGCCTCGTAGCGGTCCCAGAAGGCGTCGTCCCGGGCGGTCTTGGAGTATTTCACGTCATGCGCCTCCTGCGGGTCACGGAAGAAGCGCGCCGCGCGCCGCGAATCGGAGCCGGTGAGCGTGTCGTTCGCCATGGCCTGCACGCAGCCGCAGAGCGCCCGGCTGCGCGCCTTGCGGTCCGAGGCCATGCAGCCCGAGTAGATCGGGCCCGAGGCGAATTTCACCACCGGGGCCGAATAGGACGACCCGCCGCCGCCGCATGCCGAAAGGATCAGAAGTGCCGAGACCGCGCCCAGAAGCGCCCGTGCATTGCCCGTCATAACTCCGCCTGCTCATGCCTGGCCGGGTTTGTCCCGGCATTCTTGGGGCCATGATGCCCGAAGCGGGGGCGCGCTGCAATTGACCTCTGGCCAAAAGCGCGCGGCCCGGCGGGAGGCGGCCAGCGGGGGGCCGGAAGGTGCGGCAGAGGCGCGGCTGCACGGGCTCCGCATGGGCGCCTCGGCGCCTGCGCTACCGCCGAATTGGCGCTCCAGACACGCGCCGCAGAATGCCCCTGCCCCGGCACAGACGCTCGTTCCGCAGCAAATCCGCCCCGAGAGACGGCAAGAGACGCATTGATCACTGCACCAACGGCCCGCGCCCGCGCCTCACCCCGGCCGGATCTCGAAACCATCCGCCAGCGAGCCGCTCGCGGGGCTCACCGCCACATCCGAGACGCGCGCCATGCGCGGACCCTTCCAGAGCCGCTCGCAGAGCGCGGCGACCTGCGCCTCGGGGCCCGCGATCTCGGCCTCGACGCTGCCGTCCTCGCGGTTGCGCACCCAGCCCGAAAGGCCCAGCTCGCGCGCGGTGGCCTGGGTCCAGGCCCGGAAGGACACGCCCTGGACCCGCCCGGTGACGATCACCCGGATGTGCTGTCGCGCCATCTCGCCTCCTTCACCTCGTGCCGGGGCGGCGGGGCCCCGCGACACGGCGACCCCCAGCCTGTCAGCGAGGGGCCCCGGCATTCAACCCACCTTGACCGTGACGCCCCCCCGCGTCATATCCCAGCCCCATGACAACGCCTCTTTCGCGCATCCGCAACTTCTCCATCGTCGCCCATATCGACCACGGGAAATCCACCCTGGCCGACCGGCTGATCCAGCTCACCGGCACGGTCTCAGAACGCGACATGAAGGACCAGCTCCTCGATGCCATGGACATCGAACGCGAGCGCGGGATCACCATCAAGGCCAACACCGTCCGCATCGAATATCCGGCCAAGGACGGCGAGACCTACGTGCTGAACCTGATCGACACGCCCGGACACGTCGACTTCGCCTATGAGGTCGCGCGCTCCATGCAGGCGGTCGAAGGCTCGCTCCTGGTGGTCGATGCCACGCAAGGGGTCGAGGCGCAGACCCTCGCCAATGTCTATACCGCGATCGACGCCGACCACGAAATCGTGCCGGTCCTGAACAAGGTCGACCTTCCGGCGGCAGAGCCCGACCGGGTGCGCGAGCAGATCGAGGACGTGATCGGCATCGACGCCTCCGAGGCCTGCCTGATCTCGGCCAAGACCGGGGTCGGCATCCCCGATGTGCTCGAGGCCATCGTCCAAAAGCTGCCCCCGCCCGAGGGCGGCACGGCGGATGCGCCGCTGAAGGCCATGCTGGTCGATTCGAAATACGACCAATACCTGGGCGTGATCTGCATCGTGCGCATCGTCGAGGGCACCCTAAAGAAGGGTGACCGGATCCGCATGATGAAGACCGGCGGCACCTATGACGTCGACGACGTCGGCGTCTACCGCCCGGCGATGAAGGCGGTCGAGAGCCTGGGCCCCGGCGAGATCGGCTATCTCAACGCCTCGATCAAGCAGGTGCGCGACACCCGCGTCGGCGACACGATCACCCACGAGAAGAAGCCCTGCGCCCAGGCGCTGCCGGGCTTCAAGCCCTCGGTCCCGGTGGTCTTCTGCGGGCTCTTCCCGGTCGATGCCAACGACTTCGAGGACATGCGCGAGGCGATCGAGAAGCTGGCGCTGAACGACGCCTCCTTCACCTACGAGATGGAGACCTCGGCGGCGCTGGGCTTCGGCTTCCGCTGCGGCTTCCTCGGGCTTCTGCACCTCGAGGTGATCCGCGACCGGCTGGAGCGTGAATACAACATCGAGCTCATCACCACCGCGCCGTCGGTGATCTATCACCTCTATACCAAGGACGGCGAGCGCCGCGACCTGCACAACCCCGCCGACATGCCCGACATGACCTATGTCGGCCATATCGAGGAGCCGCGCATCAAGGCGACGATCATGGTGCCCGACGACTACCTGGGCGACGTGCTGAAGCTGTGCCAGGAGCGCCGCGGCATCCAGATGGACCTGACCTATGTCGGCGGCCGCGCCATGGCGGTGTATGACCTCCCTCTGAATGAAGTTGTCTTCGACTTCTACGATCGCCTGAAATCCGTAACAAAGGGTTACGCCAGCTTCGATTACGAGATGATCGGCTACCGCGAGGACAACCTCGTGAAGATGTCGATCCTGGTGAACGACGAACCGGTCGACGCGCTGGCCATGATGGTGCACCGCGACCGCGCCGAGATGCGCGGCCGGGCGATGTGCGAGAAGCTCAAGGAGCTGATCCCGCGCCACATGTTCAAGATCCCGATCCAGGCCGCGATCGGCGCCAAGGTCATCGCCCGCGAGACGCTGTCGGCGATGCGCAAGGACGTGACGGCGAAGTGCTACGGCGGTGACGCCAGCCGGAAGAAGAAGCTGCTCGAGAAGCAGAAGGCCGGCAAGAAGAAGATGCGCCAGTTCGGCAAGGTGGAGATCCCGCAAGAGGCCTTCATCTCGGCCTTGAAGATGGACAGCTGAGGGGCGGTCATCGCCCCTCGCCACGGGTTTCGGGCCGGGCAGCTGCCCGGCCTAAGCCAAGACACCGCTTGAGCGCGGTGCCCTGCCCTCAAAACAACAAATCAGGCCCCGCCGTCAGCCGCCCCTCAGCGGCGAAGCCCTGAGGCGGGGTCTAGCACCCGGGCCCCTAACGGCGCGTTAAAGCCCGCTCAGAACCCCGTGCCGCTCCAGAGAATCACGTTGGTATAGGGCACCACCTCGCCGGTGCGCACCAGGCAGACCGCCCCCGCAGAGAGCGCCTTTAGCTCGGCGTGCGGCACCGTCTTCGGCGTCAGCCGCTGCGCGAAGCCCGCGCGGACCTCGGGGCCCGCCTCCTCGGCCACCGCGGCGCGTTCGACGACCATCTCGGAGAGCACCGCGTCGAGCACCGGCCAGAATCTCGGCAGCCCGCGCGTCACGGCCAGGTCGATGACCCGCACGCCGGGCGGCACCGGCAGGCCCGCGTCGCCGATCACCAGCGCATCGGTATGGCCAAGTGCCGCCACCACGCGGGCCAGATCGGCGTTGAGAATTCCCTCTTTTTTCATGCGCTTGCCTTTCCTTGCGCGGGGATCATCCTGCCCCTCACCCCGCCGCTTCGAGCTGGTCCAGAAGCGCCTCGGCAGCCTCTTCCACGAGGTCGAGCACGCCGTCGAAATCGCGGGTGTAGTAGGGGTCGGGCACCTCTGTGAGCCCGGGCCGGCCCAGCGCCTCGGTGAAGAGCCGGGGCGCGGGCGTGCCCTCGGGCCGCAGCGCCTGGAGCGTCGCGAGGTTCTCCGCATCCATCGCCAGGAGCAGGTCGAAACTGTTGAAATCGCGTGCTGTGACCTGCCGCGCGCGCTGGTCCGAGAGGTCGTAGCCCCGGGCGGCCGCGGCGCGGATTATCGGCGGATAGGGCGGCTCGCCCAGGTGCCAGCGCCCGGTCCCGGCGCTGTCGAGCCGCAAGGCCAGCCCCCGCGCCCGGGCGCGCGCGCCCACGACCCCTTCCGCCACCGGCGATCGGCAGATATTTCCAAGACAGACGAAGAGGATAGATCGGATCATGCGCACCAGGCCCCGCGTGTGTCCCGGAGCCTAGCAGGCCAACCCGAGGAGGCAATCATGGCCCCGAAAATCGTGATTCTGACCGGCGCCGGGATCTCGGCGGAAAGTGGTCTCGGCACCTTCCGCGACAAGGACGGGATCTGGACCAAGCACCGGATCGAGGATGTCGCCACGCCCGAGGCTTTCGCCCGCAACCCCTTGCTGGTGCAGGAGTTCTACAACGCCCGAAGGGCGCAGGCGGCGGAAGCGCGGCCCAATCCCGCCCATGCCGCCCTGGCCGAGCTGCAGCGCGCCCACCCGGGCGAGGTGGTGATCGTCACGCAGAACGTCGACGGGCTGCACGAGGCGGCGGGCGCCGAGGTGCTGCACATGCACGGGGCGCTGGCGGGCGCGCTCTGCGGGGCCTGCGATCACCGCTGGGAGGCCCCGGCCGCCATGGGGGCCGAGGAGCCCTGCCCTGCCTGCCACCGCCCCGCGGCGCGCCCAGATGTGGTGTGGTTCGGCGAGATGCCCTACTACATGGAGGAAATCCTCGATCACCTGCTCTCGGCGGACCTTTTTGTTGCGATTGGCACCTCGGGCAATGTCTATCCCGCCGCGGGCTTCGTCGAGGAGGCGCGGGTAGCCGGGATCGAGACGCTGGAGATCAATCTCGAGGCCACCGAGGCTTCGGCGCTTTTCGACCGGACCCTGACCGGCCCGGCGAGCGAAGCGGTGCCGGATTGGGTGGCGGGGCTGCTGCGCGGGTAGCTGTGCGTTCAGCGGGGCCGAGGGCGCGGAGGGTTGCGGTCTAAGGGCCCCAAGGCTCAGAAGCTCAGAAGCTCAGAAGCTCAGAAGCAAGGCTGGCCGGGTCAGTCAGCCCGGCGCAACCTGCGACGCCGCGCGCGGACCTGAAGCAAGGCCCGCGCATCACCGGCTCACTCCTTGGCGCTGTCGTCCTTGGCCGCGCCGTGGTCCATGCCGCCGTGGTCCATCTCTCCATGGCCCATCGCGCCATCACCCGAACCGTGATCCATCTCCCCGTGACCGCCATGCGCGTCCTGCCGCTCGCGGTCGACCGGCACCTCGAGCGCCACCTCGCTGCCGTCCTCGAAGATCAGCGTCAGCGGCACGCTGGCGCCCTCTTCGAGCGCATCGGCGAGCCCCATGAACATTACGTGATCCCCCCCGCGCGCGAGGCGGTGGCTGGCGCCCGGGGCGATCTCGATGCCGCCCTCGATCTCGCCCATGACCATCATGCCACTGGCGTCCTCGCTGTGGCTGTGCAGTTCGACCCGGGCGGCGGCCTCGGAGGCGGCGCCGGTCAGGCGCATGGGCGCCGCGCCGGTGTTCTCGATCACCATGAAGGCGGCGCCGGTCGGCGAAACCGGCGTGGCCGAGCGGATATAGGCGTCCGAGACGCGGATCTCGGCGTTGGCAAGCGTGGCGGTTGCGGCAAGCGCCGCGGCGACAAGGAAGGTGCGAAACATCTGCGGGGTCCTTTCCCGGCTGCTGAAATCTGGAAATTCTTTGGGATTTCAGAGCACTGCAGGCGGCGCCCGGGCCCGGGGCGCGGGGCCCCTGCGGCCGGAGGCATGGCGCGCGGTGGCCGCCCAGCGGGGCGCGGTGAGCACACCTTCGCGGGGGGCGAGGGCCAGGGTCTCGGGGTCGAGCGCCAGCAGCGCATCGCCCGCATCGGGGCAGAGCACGCTCTGCCGCACCGGGCGCCCGTCGCGGTCGAGGTGAATCACCACCCGCTCGAGCCCGGTGCAGAGCACCACGCTGTCCGCCGGCTGCGGCGCGGCGCGCGCGGCGGCCGTCTCGACGCTGGTCAGCGCGAGCAGGACGGCCAGGCAGAGGGACAGGAGGCGGGCGTGCATGGGCGCTTGTCTACCCGCTGGCGCGGACGCGGGAAAGCCGCACCGGGGGTCTGGGGCCCGCGACCAAGCGTCCCTTTGCCGAACCGGCGCTCCGGCACCGGGCGCGCGCGCCCCGCGCCGCCACGCCCCCACCAAGCCCGCCACGACACAACAAAAAAGGCGCGCCGCCATGCGGACACGCCTTCTTCGCGTTCTTCCGAAAGGATCAGGCCTGGGCGGCGCGCGCCTTGGCAATCTCTTTCTTGACCTTCAGCGCCACGTCGGACAGCTGGCTGTCCTTGGCCTTCTCCAGGAACCGGTCGAGCCCGCCGCGGTGATCCACGGTGCGCAGCGCCGCCGAGGAGATCCGCAGCTTCACGCCACGGCCCAGGGTCTCGGACTGCAGGGTCACGTTGTTCAGGTTCGGCAGGTAGCGCCGCTTGGTCTTGTTGTTGGCGTGGCTGACATTGTTGCCAACCATCGGGCCTTTACCGGTCAGTTCGCACACGCGCGACATGGGTTCATCCTCGTCAATGTCAGGGCGAAAGATCGGTGGTCGACTTTCACCAAATGGAAAGGGCGCCGCGGGAGCGACGCCCGGAATCTCGTCGCGCTTCTCTAGGCAAGCGCGGGAGCGGCGTCAAGTCCCGAGGCCGGGCCGTTGCAGGTAGGTGGTCAGAAGCTCCTCGGCGGCGGCCGCCGCGGTCAGATCGCCGGTCTCCACCGCGCCCGCAAGCCGTGCCATGGCGCCTTTTACGGGCTCGCGGGCCAGGGTGGCGAGCAGCGCCTCGCGCACCTCGGCCTCGAACCAGTAACGCGCCTGGGCGCGGCGGCGGCCATCCCAGTGCCCGGCCTCGCGGCGCCATTCGGCCAGCGCCGTCATCTCGTCCCAGGCCTTGGCGAGCCCTTCTGATTCCACCGCCGAGACGGTCAGCGCCTTGGGAAAGCCCTCGGGGTCCTGCGGGCGCTTGCGCAGCAGCCGGAGCGCGCCGGCGTAGTCCGCGCAAGTCCGCGAGGCGGCGGATTTGAGCTCGCCGTCGGCCTTGTTGATCAGGATGATGTCGGCCATCTCCATGATCCCGCGCTTGACCCCCTGCAGCTCGTCGCCGCCCGCAGGCGCCAGCAGGAGCACGAAGAGGTCGGAAAGCTCGGCCACCACGGTCTCGGACTGCCCGACGCCCACGGTCTCGATCAGGATCACGTCGAAATCGGCGGCCTCGCACAGCTCGATCGCCTCGCGGGTGCGGCGCGCGACGCCGCCCAGGTGGCTTTGGCTCGGGGAGGGCCGGATAAAGGCGTTGGGCTCGCGCGAGAGCCGTTCCATCCGCGTCTTGTCGCCCAGGATCGACCCGCCCGAGCGCGCCGAGGAGGGATCGACCGCCAGCACCGCGACCTTCATGCCCTGCGCGGTCAGCATCATGCCGAAGGTCTCGATGAAGGTGGACTTGCCGACGCCCGGCGTGCCCGAAAGCCCGATCCGCAGCGCCTGGCGGCCGTGGTCGGCCTCCTTCAGCCGCTGCAGCAGCGCCACCGCATCGGCGCGGTGATCGCCGCGGCCGCTTTCGACCAGCGTGATCGCCCGGGCCAGGGCGCGCCGCCGGCCCGCCAGAATGTTCGCGCTTTCCGCCTCGATGTCCATCGCGCCCCCAGATGTGCCGGTTCCGCCTCGTTCTGACGCCGCCTCCGCCTCTTGTCCAGCAACCCGCAGATGCATACGAGGAGGGCCAGCTCGGAAAGGAACGCATATGGCAGACCCACAGATCGGCATCTACGGCCTTGGCACCATGGGGGCCGCGCTGGCCCTGAACCTGGCGGAAAACGGCGTGGAGATCGCCGTCGCCAACCGCAGCACGGAAGCGATCCCGGCCTTCCTCGACCGCGCGGGGCCACTTGCTGCGCGGATCGCCACCGCCGAGGACCTCGACGCGCTGATCGCCGCCCTGCCCCGGCCGCGCCAGCTTCTGGCGATGATCCCCTCGACCGCGCCGATGGATGCGCTGATCGACGAGCTGATCCCCAAGCTGGCCGAGGGCGACACGCTGATCGACGCCGGCAACGCCGATTTCCACGCCACCCGCGCGCGCAGCGCCAAGCTGGCAGAGCACGGCATCCATTTCGTGGGTCTCGGCGTCTCGGGCGGCGAAGAGGGCGCCCGGCGCGGGCCCTCGATGATGTTCGGCGGCACCGAGTACAGCTGGGAGCGGCTGGCGCCGATGCTGCGCGCCATCGCCGCGCGTTTCGGCGATGACCCCTGCGTCGCCCATCTCGGCCCCGACGGCGCCGGCCATTTCGTCAAGACCGTGCACAACGGCATCGAATATGCCGACATGCAGATGATCGGCGAGCTCTTCGACCTGCTCGAGACCGGCGGCCGCGACGTGGGCGAGATCGCCGATATCTTCGCGGGCTGGAACGAGGGTCCGCTCGGCTCCTATCTCTTCGAGATCACCGCCGGGCTCCTGCGCCGGACCGACAGCGCCACCGGCGCGCCGATCCTCGACGTGATCCAGGACAGCGCCGGGCAGAAGGGCACCGGGCGCTGGACAGTGATCGAGGCGGTCAAGCTCGGCCAGTCGGCCACGATGATCGAGGGCGCGGTCGCGGCCCGCGCCTGGTCGGCCGAACGCGACGCCCGCCGCGCCGGGGCCGAGGTCTTCGGCAGCGCCCGCGCTACCGTCGAGCTCGAGGTCGAGACGCTCGAGGCCGCGGCCCGCGCGGCGCGGGTGCTGGAATACGCCCAGGGCTTCCGCATCCTCGCCGCCTCGGCCGAGGAATACGACTGGCCGCTGGCGCCCGCGCGGATCGCCGAGATCTGGCGCGCCGGCTGCATCATCCGCGCCAAGATGCTGGACGACATCGCAGGAGCTTTCGCCGAGGGCACGGCCATGGCCGACCTGATGCGCGCCGAGGCCTTCCGCGAGACGCTGGAGACGGGCATCCCGGCCCTGCGCAAGGTCGTCGGCACCGCCGTCGCCGCGGGGCTGCCGGTGCCGGTCCTGGCCTCGGCGCTGGCCTGGTTCGACACCATGCGCACCCCGCGCGGCACCGCCCGGCTGATCCAAGCCCAGCGCGACGTCTTCGGCCGCCACGGCTTCGAGCGCACCGACCGCGAGGGCAAGGGCTTCCACGGTCCCTGGTGGGATTGATGTGATCGGGGGCGGGCCTGGTGCCTGCCCCTTTTCCTAGGGTCTTGGGGAGGTTCGGGCGAGGTCTGGGCGCTCAAGGGCATTGGACGTGGCGCGGGGCTCCTCGGCCCAACGGCTTGATTTGTGCGCTACCGAGCCCGCGCGATAGTCCAACGCAACGGCCCAAATGACGGCGCGAGAGCCCCACGGACCGCCCCGTCGTTACGGCCCACCCCGGCGCGACCGCTCGCGGTTTTAGGCACGCCCCCACCAAACGCCTTCCCCAAAAACCGCCACCCCAAAAAGCACCACACCACGCCCCCTAAGCGCCCCGCCCCTGCTTCAGCTTGGCAAAAATACCTCGGGGGCGCGGGGGCAGAGCCCCCGCACATCCCTCAAGCCAATCCTACCCCCGCCGCTTCGCACGCAGCGTCGGATCGGCCTCGCGCGGATCCTCGGGCCAGGGGTGCTTTGGGTAACGCCCGCGCATCTCCTTGCGCACCTCGGCGTAGGAGCTCTCCCAGAAGCCTGGCAGGTCCATGGTGGTCTGCACCGGCCGCCCGGCGGGGGACAGGAGCGTCACCCGGAGCGGCTTGCCCGCCACCGTCGGGTGGTCGCGCTGGCCGAACATCTCCTGCAGGCGCAGGCTGATCTCGGGGTCCGGCGCGCCGTAGTCGATCGGGATCGAGCGGCCGAGCGGGGTGGTGAAGGCGCCGGGCACCTGGGCGTCGAGCGCCTGGCGCGCGGGATAGTCGAGCCGTGCCTCGAGGGCGGGCAGCAGGTCGAAGCGCCGCCAGTCCTCGCGGCTGGTCACGCCGGCCAGGAAGGGCAGGAGCCAGTCCTCCGCGGTCTCGAGGAGATGCGCCTCGTCCGAGGCCGGCAGGTCGAGGCCGCCCGCCCGGCCGATCTCGATCCGGGCGAGGAAGCGGCGGGCCTTCTCCGAGAGCCGCAGGCCCATCTCGGAGACGCCTTCGAGCATGGCGCGGGCCAAGGCCTCGGGCGGGGCGTCGCGCCAGATCCGGCTGTCGAGCGCGATGGCCCCGAGGCGTTCCTCCTGGCGGGCGATGACCTTGCCCTCGCGGCGCGACCAGGCGCAGATGTCCTGCCAGGCGATGGCTTCGGGGAAAAGCGCGCGCAGGGCGCCTTCCTCGATGCGCAGGGCCTGGCGGATGCGCGCCTCGCGGCGGTCGCCGTCGAGGTCGGTCGCCACGATCAGACGGGCGCCGCCGAGGCTGTCCTCCTCCGGCAGGGCCGCGCCGCTGCCGCCCGAGAGCCGGTAGCGCGGGGCGTCGCCCTTGCGGCGAAGCCCGATGCGGTCGGGATAGGCGAGCGCCGCCATCTCGGCGGGGGAAAGCCCCCGGTCTGGCCCGGCGCCGCGCGCGAGGCGCTTGGCCTCGGCCTGGATGCGGCTGAGACCCGGGCGGTGCAGCTGGTAGGGTCTTCGTTCGGCGAAGCCCTTGGGGTCGCGCAGCGCCTCCAGCCGCAGCGTCAGGTCGGCGGGGGCACCGCGCAGCGGGTCGCGTTCGGCTAGAAGCGCCGCCAGCGGCGCCGCGCCCTGGCCCGCGCGGGCCAGCATATGCGCGAGCCGCGGGTGCAAGGGCGTGCCCGCCATCTCGCGGCCATGGGCGGTGACGCGGTGCTCGGCATCGAGCGCACCCAGCATGCGCAAAAGCGCCTGGGCCTCGACATAAGGCCCGGCGGGCGGCGGGGTCAGGAAGGGCAGATCTCCCGGCGCCGCCCCCCAGACCGCCAGTTCCAGCGCCAGCCCGGCCAGGTCGGCGACCTCGATCTCGGCAGGCGGGAACTCCGGCAGGGCGCCCTCCTCGCCGCGGGTCCAGAGCCGGTAGGCGCGGCCCGGTGCGACGCGACCCGCCCGGCCCGCGCGCTGCGCGGCCTCGGCGCGCGAGACCCGTTCGGTGACCAGCCGCGACATGCCCGAGCCGGGATCGAAGCGCGCCCGGCGGGCCAGCCCGGCATCGACCACCACGCGCACGTCCTCGATGGTCAGCGAGGTCTCGGCGATGGCGGTGGCCAGCACCAGCTTGCGGCCCTGGGGCTCCGGGCGGATGGCGCGGCGCTGCTCGGCGAAGGGCAGCGCGCCGTAGAGCGGGCGGATCACCGTGTCGGCACCCAGCCGGCCCGAGAGTTTCGCCGCGGTGCGCCGGATCTCGGCCTCGCCGGGCAGGAAGACGAGGATGCCGCCGCTGGTCGCCTCGGCGGCCTCGGTCACGAGGTCGGCCAGCGCCTCTTCGAGCCTTCGGGACTTGGGGCGCGGCGCCTCCAGCCAGCGGGTCTCGACGGGGAAGCTGCGGCCCTCGGAGGTGATCACCGGCGCGCCGATCAGCTCCGCCACCGGGCCCGCGTCGAGGGTCGCGGACATGGGCAGCAGGATCAGGTCCTCGCGCAGGGCCTCGGCGACCTCGAGGCAGAGCGCGAGGCCGAGATCGGTGTTGAGCGAGCGTTCGTGGAACTCGTCGAAGAGCACCGCGCCGACGCCCTGCAGTTCGGGGTCGCGCTGCAGGCGGCGGGTCAGGATGCCCTCGGTCACCACCTCGATGCGGGTCTCGCGCGAGACCTTGGCCTCGCCGCGGATGCGGTAGCCGACGGTGGCGCCGAGCGGCTCGCCCAGCATCTCGGCCATGCGTTCGGCGGCGGCGCGGGCGGCGAGGCGGCGGGGTTCGAGGACGAGTATGGTGCCGGAGGTCAGCCCGGCCTCGAGAAGCGCCAGCGGCACGCGGGTGGTCTTGCCCGCGCCGGGCGGGGCCTGCAGGACGGCGCGGCCGTTTTCTCCGAGGGCTTCGAGCAGCGCGGGCAGCGCCTCTTCGATGGGCAGGTGCGGCGCGCGGGTCATGCAAAACCTTTCCAAGGTTTTGCGGGGAATTTCACGGAAATTCCCGCGCGCGGCTCGGGGTGCGTGCCAGGGACGACGCGGGTGCGCCGGTCGGGCCGGGGTGCGCGAAACCTTCCCAAGGTTTCGGGGGGAATTTCACGGAAATTCCCGCGCGGCGCGCGGGTTGGGCGCCTGGGGCGACGCGGGTGCGCCGGAGCGCGCGAAACCTTCCCAAGGTTTCGCACGGAATTTTGCGAAAATTCTCGCCAGGCGCCCATGCGGCACGCCCCGGGTGACAGGCG
Source organism: Roseivivax sp. GX 12232 (assembly GCF_021272185.1). Lineage (GTDB taxonomy): Bacteria > Pseudomonadota > Alphaproteobacteria > Rhodobacterales > Rhodobacteraceae > Roseivivax. The sequence continues at coordinate 143,405 of NZ_JAJSEC010000003.1, read as the reverse complement.
GGCGGTGTCCGGACAGGACCCCGCCCCGCTCACGCCCCGAGGCACCAGCGCATAATGGCCTTCTGCGCGTGCAGCCGGTTCTCGGCCTCGTCCCAGATCACCGAGGCCGGGCCGTCCATGACCTCCGAGGTCACCTCTTCCTCGCGGTGCGCGGGCAGGCAATGCATGAAAAGCGCGTCGGGCTTCGCCGCCGCCATCAGATCGGCGTTGACCTGGTAGGGCCGCAGCATGTTGTGACGCCGTTCGCGCGCGCTCTGGGCGTCATGCATCGAGACCCAGGTGTCGGTGACCACGAGGTCCGCGTTCTCCACGGCCTTCTTCGGGTCGCGCTCGATGCCCACGGTCACGCCCTGGTTCCGCGCCAGGCCGACGAACTCCATCTCGGGATCGAGCTGCACCGGCCCGGTGAAGGTGAAGTCGAAGCCGAACTGCGCGGCCGCATGCAGCCAGGAGGAACAGACGTTGTTGCCGTCACCCGACCAGACCACCTTCTTGCCGGCGATCGGGCCGCGGTGCTCCTCGTAGGTGAGGATGTCGGCCATGATCTGGCAAGGATGGGTGCGGTCGGTCAGCCCGTTGATCACCGGCACCTCGGCGAACTCCGCCATCTCGGTCAGCACGCTTTCGTCGAAGGTGCGGATCATGATCAGGTCGACGAAGCGCGAGAGCACCCGCGCGGTATCGGCGATGGTCTCGCCATGGCCGAGCTGCAGGTCGGAACCCGAGAGCACCATGGTCTCGCCGCCCATCTGGCGCACGCCCACGTCGAAGGAGACCCGCGTCCGGGTCGAGGGTTTCTCGAAGATCAGCGCAACCATGTGGCCGGCGAGCGGCTGCTCGGCGTCGGGCGAGGCCTTGGGCGCGCCGTCGCGGGCGGTCTTGATCCGCCGCGCGGCGTCGAGGATCGCCCGCAGCTCGGCGGGGTCGGTCTTATGGATGTCGAGGAAGTGGTTCATCGGCTTCAGCTTTCTGCGGTCCGGCGGCACGGGGGGTCAGCCCCGCGCGCACCGGAGACGGTCGGTCGGGATCACGAGGCTTCGGCGGGCGCGAGGCTTTCGGCGGCGCGCGCGAGACGGTCGGTGGCCTCGCCGATCTCCTCTTCGGTGATGGTCAGGGGCGGCAGGAGGCGCACCACGTTGTCGGCGGCGGGCACTGTCAGAAGGCCCGCGGCATAGCCCGCCTTCACCACCTCGGTGTTGGGCGCCTTGCAGACGAGGCCCAGCATCAGGCCCGCACCGCGCACCGCCTCGAAGACCTCGGGGTGATCGGCGACGAGCCCTTCGAGCCGCTGGCGGAAGAGCCCCGCGCGGCGGCTGACCCCGGCCAGGAACTCGGGGTCGGCGATGATCTCCATGACCTTCAGGCCCACCGCGCAGGCCAGCGGGTTGCCGCCGTAGGTCGAGCCGTGGCTGCCCGCGCTCATCGCCGCGGCGGCGCTCTCGCTGGCCAGGACCGCGCCCAGCGGGAAGCCCCCGCCGATGCCCTTGGCGACCATCATGATGTCGGGCGCGATGCCCGCCCATTCATGCGCGAAGAGCTTGCCGGTCCGGCCCATGCCGCATTGCACCTCGTCGAAGATCAGAAGCGCGCCGGTCTCGTCGCAGAGCTCGCGCAGCCCCTTCAGGCAGGCGTCGGGCAAGGGGCGGATGCCGCCCTCGCCCTGCACCGGCTCGACGATCACCGCGGCGGTCTTCTCGGTGACCGCGCGCTTCAGCGCCTCGTGGTCGCCGAAGGGCACGTGGGTGAAGCCCGGCAGGAGCGGCCCGAAGCCCGCGGTCATCTTCTCCGAGCCCGCCGCGGCGATGCCCGCCGAGGAGCGGCCGTGGAAGGAGCCGGTGAAGGCGACGATCTCGGTGCGCTCGGGCTCGCCCGCCGCGGACCAGTGCTTGCGCGCCATCTTCACCGCCAGCTCGCAGCTCTCGGTGCCGGAGTTTGTGAAGAAGACCGTGTCGGCGAAAGTCTCGGCGACCAGCGCATCGGCCAGCGCCTGCTGCTGCGGGATCTTGTAGAGGTTCGAGACATGCCAGAGCGCATGCGCCTGTTCGGTCAGCGCCGCGACCAGCGCGGGATGGGCATGGCCCAGCGCGTTGACCGCGATGCCCGCGCCCAGGTCGAGAAAGCGTCGCCCGTCCGCCTCGATCAGCCAGGCGCCTTCGCCTTTCACGAAGGTCAGCTCCGCGCGGTTGTAGGTCGGCAGGACGGAGGGGATCATGGATGTCTCCTAGGCATGAAGGCCGAAGTGGTGCCAAGCACCCGGGGCCAAGTCAAGTTTCTGAGGGCAGATTGATGGGGACGCAGCGCGACGGCCCGGGCGCCATCCGGCACCGGGCAGGGAGGACCTAGCGGCCTCGTCGGATAAACGTCCCACGCATCATGGGAAGCGCCTTAGCCCGGAGCCTGCCCTCACGGCAAGGACGTTCCGCCGGGGGCCCGCGAGTTCGCCGAAACTCCCGCCGCGAAAATCGGGGCTTTTCATTTGGCCTTTGTCACTTATAGTCCGCCCCATGACGATGACGGGCCATATCAGCTGCATGACGCGCGACCTGCGCGCGCTGCCGCTTGCCCTGCTTCTTCTGCTTACCCGCCTCTGAGCGTGGGCCGCACCGGCGCGACCGCTCAGGGGAGATCGGGACACCGCGCCGGACCTTGAAGCCCCGCGAGAAGAAGCGACAGCAAGAGACGACATCATGAACACCACCGACAAAGACCGCGTGTTGATCTTCGACACGACCCTGCGCGACGGCGAGCAGAGCCCGGGCGCGACCATGACCCATGACGAGAAGCTCGAGATCGCCGAGCTGCTCGACGACATGGGTGTCGACATCATCGAGGCCGGCTTCCCGATCGCCTCCGAGGGCGATTTCCGCGCCGTGGCCGAGATCGCCGACCGCTCCAAGCAGTCGGTGATCTGCGGGCTGGCGCGCGCGCAGCTGCCCGACATCGACCGCTGCTGGGAGGCGGTGCGCCGCTCCGAGCGGCCGCGCATCCACACCTTCATCGGCACCTCGCCGCTGCACCGGGCGATCCCGAACCTCAGCCAGGACGAGATGGCCGAGCGCATCCACGAGACGGTGACCCATGCGCGCAACCTCTGCGACAACGTCCAGTGGTCGCCGATGGATGCCACCCGGACCGAGTGGGACTACCTGCGCCGGGTCGTGGAGATCGCCATCAAGGCCGGCGCCACCACGATCAACATCCCCGACACCGTGGGCTATACCGCGCCGCGCGAAAGCGCCGACCTGATCCGCCGGCTGATCGAGGATGTGCCCGGCGCCGACGAGGTGGTCTTCGCCACCCATTGCCACAACGACCTCGGCATGGCGACGGCCAACGCCCTGGCCGCGGTGGAAGGCGGCGCGCGGCAGATCGAATGCACGATCAACGGCCTCGGCGAGCGGGCGGGCAACACCGCGCTCGAAGAGGTGGTCATGGCGCTCCGCACCCGCGGCGACATCATGCCCTGGGACACCCGCGTCGATACCAAGAAAATCATGCATATCTCGCGCCGCGTCGCGACGGTCTCGGGCTTCCCGGTGCAGTTCAACAAGGCGATCGTCGGCAAGAACGCCTTCGCGCATGAGTCGGGCATCCACCAGGACGGCATGCTGAAGAACGCCGAGACCTTCGAGATCATGCGCCCCGAGGACGTGGGCCTCGCCGCGACCAACCTGGTGATGGGCAAGCACTCGGGCCGGGCGGCCCTGCGCGACAAGCTCAAGAACCTGGGCGTCGACGTGGGCGACAACCAGCTCAAGGACATCTTCGTCCGCTTCAAGGAGCTCGCCGACCGCAAGAAGGAGGTCTACGACGAGGACATCCTGGCGCTGGTGACGGCGACCACCACGGACGGGCACAAGGACCGGCTGCAGCTGGTGAACCTCGCGGTGACCTGCGGCACCGGCGGGCCCGCCGAGGCGACGCTCGAGATGGAGATCGACGGCACCGAGGCCAGCGCCACCTGCCAGGGCGACGGGCCGGTCGACGCGACCTTCAAGGCGGTGCGCGAGCTGCATCCCAACAAGGCGCGGCTGCAGCTCTACCAGGTGCACGCGGTGACCGAGGGCACCGACGCCCAGGCCACGGTCAGCGTGCGGCTCGAGGAGGACGGGATGATCGCCACCGGCCAGTCGGCGGATACCGACACGGTGGTGGCCTCGGCCAAGGCCTATATCAACGCGCTCAACCGGCTGATCGTCCGGCGCGAAAAGTCCGGCCCCGGCTCGGACCAGAAGGAGATCAGCTACAAGGACGTGGGCTGAGGCCCGGGTCTTCGGGCTAGGAGCCTTGGGGGCGCGCGGTCGGCGGATCGCGCGCCCCTTTTCTTTTGGGCCGCGCCTGGTTGTCGGGTTCCCGGAAGGCGGCGTTGCAGCATTGATGGGCGCCGCGCGGGCCGTCGTTAAGGATTTGTTCACCTCCTCGGCGCAGTCTCCCGGGGCAAAGGATGAGGTGAGGCATGTCCTATCGCAGCAGGGCGCGCGCCGCGGCGCGCCGGTCTCCGGCCGTCCCCGGCCCGGAGGACAGAAGCGACCCCAGGGACCCGGGCCGCGCCGCCTCGGGCGGCTGTCGCGGCGGCAAGGTGGTCGCGGGCGCCGGGGATGGCGGCGCTCTGGTGGAGGCGCAGGTCGGTGCGCTGGGTGAAGGGGTGCAGGCTGTTTCGCCGAGCGCGGCAGGCGAGGACACCGCGCTTGCCCCTCTGGCGGCGCTTTTCGGCGATGCGCCCCGGCGGATCATCGTCTGCGACCGCGTGGGGCGGGTGATCTACCTCAACCCCGCCGCCCGGGCGTCTCTGCCCTCCCTGGTGCAAGCCGGGCTCCGTGCCGGGGGCTCCGTGGCGGGCGCGAAGGCGGCAGCTCTGGGTGGCTCACCCGAGTTGGGCGCCAAACGCCCCACCCCGCCCTCCGGCCCCGACCGCGCGGCGCTGCGCGCCTTGGCGCAGATCGCCGCAACCGGGCGGGCGCGGGTGCTCTCGCTGACCATCGCGGGCCAGCGGCACGCGATGCTTGGCTGGCGCGTGGGCGAACTGCCGGGGCTGCCGCCGGGGCTCGTGGTCCTGAAAGACGCCGAACCGACCGCGCCAAGCCGGGGCCCCGACCCCGCCGCGCGCCCGACCGCCGCCTTCGAGGAAGAGCGCCGCCGCCTGCGCAGCCAGGCCGCCTGGCTGTCGCGCATGGCGACCGCGGATGCGCTGACCGGGCTTCTGAACGCCGCGGGTTTCGAGCAGCGCTGCGCCGGGCGGCTCACAGCCGGAAAGGGTGCGGCGGGGGGCGCCGCGGGCGCGCTGGTCTTCCTCGACATCGACCGCTTCAAACAGGTGAACGACCGCTTCGGCCATCCCGCAGGCAACAGCGTCCTGACCGAGATCGGCAGCCGCCTGCGCGCGGCTCTCGGCCCGCGCGACCTGGCCGCGCGCATCGGCGGGGACGAATTCGCGCTCTGGCTCGAGGGCGCGCGCCCCGAGGCCCTGCCCCGCCGGCTCAACGCCCTGCGGGATGCGCTCGACCGGCCGGTCGCACATCTCTGCCCGGCGGAGAACACAGCGCAGGAAATCCCGGTGAGCCTCGCGATCGGGGCGGCCACGGCGCCGGGGGACGGCGTGGGCTACGCGCTCCTCCTCGCGCTGGCCGATGACCGGATGTATGCCGACAAGCGCGCGCGGCAGGCCCGCGCCAGCGCCGGGCATCACAGCATCGCGGGCACCACCTGATCCGGCGGGCGGTGCCCGTCGGCGAAGGTCTTCACATTGATGATCACCTTCTCGCCCATCTCAAGCCGCCCCTCGCGGGTGGCCGAGCCCATATGCGGCAGCAGCACCACGTTCGGCAGGTTGCGCAGGTCGGGATTGATGTCGGTGCCGTGCTCGTAGACGTCGAGCCCCGCGCCCGCCAGTTCCCCCGCGCGCAGCATCCGCACCAGGGCGTTCTCGTCGATCACCTCCCCGCGCGAGGTGTTCACGATCACCGCGTCGGGCTTCATCAGCTTCAGCCGCCGGGCGTTCATCAGGTGAAAGGTCGTCGGCGTATGCGGGCAGTTGATCGACAGGATGTCCATCCGCGCGACCATCTGGTCGAGGCTGTCCCAGTAGGTCGCCTCGAGCGCGGCCTCGGTCTCGGGGCGCAGCTTGCGGCGGTTGTGGTAATGGATCTGCATGCCGAAGGCCCGCGCCCGGCGCGCCACCGCCTGGCCGATCCGGCCCATGCCCAGGATGCCGAGCCGCCGCCCGCCGAGCCGCCCGCCCAGGAAGGCCGTCGGCGCCCAGCCCTGCCAGTCGCCCGCCTGCATGGTCGCCAGCCCCTCGGGGATGCGGCGGGTCGCCGCAAGCATCAGCGCCAGCGTCATGTCGGCGGTGTCCTCGGTGACCACGCCGGGGGTGTTGGAGACGAGGATCCCGCGCGACCGGGCGGTGTCGACGTCGATGTGATCGACGCCCGCGCCGAAGTTCGCGATCAGCTTCAGGCGGTTGCCCGCCTGGCCGATCAGGCCCGCGTCGATGCGGTCGGTCACCGTCGGCACCAGCACGTCGGCCTCGCGCATGGCGGCGGCCAGTTCGGGCTTGGTCATCGGGGTGTCGTCATCCCTCAGCGACACGTCGAACAGCTCGGACAGGCGGGTTTCCACCGCCTCCGGCAAGCGTCGCGTGACGACAACACTCAGACGTTTTGACGGCATCCGAGCCCTCCTCATCTTTCCCGATCCGCTGATCGGAGGCAGAGTGTCCCAAGACCGGACGGGGCACAAGAACCCCGCCTCAAAAACTCGAGCAGAGGCCATGATCCAAGCGTTTACGGGCGTCCTCCTCGCCCTCGCCCTTCTCGCGCAGAGCGTCGCGGCCGAGGCCGCCGAAGAGCGAGGCCCCATCACCAATCTGCCGCTGCCGCGCTACGTCTCGCTGAAGGCCGCCGAGGGCAACGTGCGCCGCGGCCCCTCGCTCAGCCATCGCATCGACTGGGTCTACGTCCGGCGCGACATGCCGCTGGAGATCACCGCCGAGTTCGGCCACTGGCGCCGGGTGCGCGACCGCGACGGCGCCGGCGGCTGGGTGCATTACGCGCTGCTTTCCGGCGTGCGCACGGTGATCGTCGAACGCGACAAGCTGCAGATCCGCGCCCGCCCCGAGGACGCCGCCCCCGCCACCGCCGAGCTGGCGCTCGGGGTGATCGCGCGGCTCGGCCGCTGCGAGCCCGCCTGGTGCGAGATCGAGGCCGGGGGCTATTCCGGCTGGGCGCCGAAATCGGCGCTGTGGGGCGTGAAGCCGGGCGAGCTGCGGGAGTAGCGTGGGGCGCGCGCGCGACGCGCAAGCGCCGCCGCTTCGGACGAGACGCCCCCTAGCCCACGAGCCGCAAGACGGACAGGCCGCGAGCCGCCCTGCCCCACGTCACCGCACTTCAAGAGATCCCTTAAGTCCCCGCGCTCCTCAGGCCGCGTCGTGGAACAGGATCGCCGCCTCCGAGGCGCTCAGCATCCGCCGCGCGCAGGCGCCATAGGCCTGCGGCATGCGCTCCACCTCGGGCACCACCCGCGCGAGCCGCGCCCGGTCGCCGGGATCGAGCGTGTCGAGCGCGGTTTCCCCGGGATGGAAGCTCTCGGACTCGACGCCATTGGCAAAGAGGATCTCGTGGCGCGGCAGCAGAAGGTGGATATAGGTCACCTCGCGCACCTGGGTGTCGCCCAGGACCGAACGCCCGTCGATCAGGTCCGAGGCCGCGACCAGCACCTCGTCGGTGTTGAAGAGCGACCGCGCCTTGCGCCCCTGCACCAGGAGCCGGTGCTGCGGCGAGACCAGAAGCTCCTCGTCCGGCCGCTCGATGCCGAGCGCGCCCGCGCGGATCCGCACCGGCCGGAGCTTCGGCAGCGCGAAGAGCCGCGCGCCGCTCATTCGGCGGCTGCCGATCCAGGCGATGGGCTGGAGGCCGTTGTCCTTGGTCTGCACCAGGTCGCCCTCGCGCAGATCCTCGACCGCGCGGCTGCCGCCCGCGGTGCGGATGCGGGTGCCGCGGGTGAAGCAGATCACCCCGGTGCCGAGATGCGATTGCGGGTCGCCCTGCGCCCGGTCGAGGCTGTGATGCACGACCCAGAGATCGGTGCGCGGCGGCGGCACCGCGTCGACGAACATCAGAAGCGGCGCGCTGTCCGGGCCGACCTCGATCAGCGTGACGGTGAAGCTTTGCCGCCCGTCGGTGACCACGAAGCTCTGGTCCGCGAGCGGCGGTTCGGGCAGATCCTCGGCGGGGCTGCGGCTGCCGTCCAGCGCCGCGCCCACGAGGCGCCGCACCATGCGCGCCGCCCGTTTCCTCAGATGCACGTCATCCTCGGTCCGTTCGAGTTGCAACACGGCGCTCGGTCCGTCCACACGCACCGCCTCGCCCTGCCAGGACCATACCGCCCCAACGTCGATCGACGCGACTGGTGCCGCGTCGAGCCCGTCTATACCCGTTTGAGACCACGAGATGACGAACGTGCCACGATAGCCCGTTCCCATTCTCTGCTGCCTGCCTCTGTTCTTTTTTTCTTCGGCAAACCTAGCAAGTCGCGATTGTTTCTCAAAGAAAGACAGCGAGCGAGGCGCCGCTTCGGGCCCGGTCGGAGGCCACGGGTGGCTTCTGCGCAACAGAAAGGGCGGGGTTTGGCGGGCGGATGGCCGGAAATGCCATGCGGCCCCTGCCCCGCCGCGACGCGGGACAAGGCAAACGCAACACGCCCAAATAGGCGCCCCGCACGCGGGGCACCCTTCCCTCAGGCGTCGGTTCTGTTGGCGCCGCCGATCTCCTCGGGGCGGGCGCGGGTCGCCCAGTCGCGGCCCGGCTCGGGCGCGGGCGGCTCGGCGCAGGTGCCCCGGTGCAGATGCACCTTGGAGACGAAATGCGCCGAGATCGGCGCGGTCACGAAGAGGAAGGCCATGACCAGCACCTCGTGCACCGAGTTCCCGCCGGTGGCGAATGAATGCAGGATCGAGGCCATGATCAGCGAGCCGATGCCCAGCGTGCCCGCCTTGGTCGGCGCGTGCAGGCGCTTCATCGGGTCGTCGAGCTTCAAGAGCCCGTAGGAGCCCACCAGCGTGAAGAGCGCCCCGATGATCAGCGCCAGGGCCGCGGCAAATTCCAGAAGCTGGCTCATTCGATGATGTCCCCCCTCAGGATGAAGCGCGCATAGGCCACGGTCGAGACGAAGCCCAGCATGGCGAAGATCAGCGCGCCCTCGAAGTAGACCTCGGAGCCCTCGGCGATGCCGAGCAGCACGATCAGGCCGATGGCGTTGATCACCATGGTGTCGAGCGCGAGGATCCGGTCGCCGGTGTTCGGCCCCAGGATCAGCCGCACCATGGCCAGCACCTGGCTCAGCGCCACCGCGGCGACGGCGATGACCAGCGCCCAGTCGAACAGGCTCTCGGGAGGCATCATTCGAAAATCTCCTTCAGGCGGGCCTCGTAGCGGCTCTTGATCTCGTCGCGCACCGCCGCCGGGTCCTCGGCGTCGAGCGCATGCACCAGGAGGCAGCGCCCGTCTTCCGACAGATCCGCCGAGACGGTGCCCGGGGTCAGGGTGATCGTGCCCGCCAGCGCGGTGATCGCCTCGGGCGTGCGCAGCTCGAGCGGGATCGTCACCCAGCAGGACCGCATGTCGGCGTTGCGCCGGGTCAGCACGATCCAGGCCACCACGACGTTGGCGACCATGATGTCCCAGATCACCAGACCGGTGTAGCTGAGCATCTTCAAGGGCCGGAAGCCCGCCGGGACGTTGGGCCAGTAGGGATAGGTGAAGAAGGGGATCAGGACCCCGAGGATCACCCCCAGGACCAGCGTGTTGAGCGTCAACGCGTTCGACAGGATGCACCAGACCACGATCAGCAGGAGCGTCAGCAGCGGGTGCGGCAGGATGCGCCGGATCAGGCCGGGGCCTTCGGTGTCACGGGGTTCGGCCATGTTCAGTGCCCTCCGCTTTCGTCGCTGCCCTTGGCCGCGTCATCCTTGCCGCCCTTGTCCTTCTTGTAGCCCAGCGCGTTGCCACCCTCTTCGATGGTCTTGCCCTCGGTGCCGAGCACCAGGTTGATATAGGGCGCGGGGTTCAGAAGCTGGTCGGCGGTGGCCCGGAAATAGGCCGTCGCGGGGCCCGCCCAGAGCGAATGCACCGCGATCAGCGCCACGAGCCCGCCGATCGCCACCGCCGGCAGCGCGGCGGGCTGGCCCTCGGGGTAGTCGGGCTTGGAGGCGACGTTGTCCATCTCGCTGCGCGGGTCGTCCTGCTCCGAGGCGATCTGCTTGGCCTTCCAGAAGACGATGCTGCCGGCGCGGGCGAAACCCACCACGGCGATCAGCGAAGAGCCGAGGATCACCGCCCAGGCCCAGACCACCAGCTCGCTGGTGAAGGCCGCGTCGAGGATCATCAGCTTGCCGAGGAAGCCCGAGAGCGGCGGCAGCCCGGTCATGGCGATGGCCGAGGCGAAGAAGAAGCCCGCGATCATCGCGTTGCCGCGAATGGGCGTGGTCGCGTAGAGCCGCAGCCCCGCCCCGCCGCGCTGGGTCAGCACCAGGTCGGCGATCAGGAAAAGCGCCGCTGTCGCCAGCGTGGAGTGCACGATGTAATAGAGCCCGGCGGTGATGCCCGCCTCGGTGAAGATCGAGATGGCGATGGTCACCATGCCCATCGAGCCGATCACCGAGAAGGCGACCAACCGGTCGAGCCGCCAGGCGCCCAGCACGCCGACCATGCCGACGGCGAGCCCCAGAAGCCCCAGCGGCATCAGCCACCAACCGTGCAGCCCCGCCACGATGTCCAGCTCGGGCGGGAAGACCATGGTGTAGATCCTCAGGATCGCATAGGCGCCGACCTTGGTCATGATGGCGAAAAGCGCGGCCACCGGCCCCGGCGCCTCGGAGTAGGAGGAGGGCAGCCAGAAATGCACCGGCGCCACCGCCGCCTTGATCGCGAAGACGATGATCAGGAGCACCGCCGCCACCCGGATCCCGGCGTTGCCGTCCTCGGGGATCGCCGCCACCCGGCCCGCGAGATCGGCCATGTTGAGCGTTCCGGTCTCGGCGTAGATCGTGCCTAGCGCGAAGAGGAAGAGCGTCGAGCCCAGGAGGTTATAGAGCACGTATTGCGTGCCCGCCTTCAGCCGCCGCGCGCCGCCGCCGTGGATCATCAGCCCGTAGGAGGCGATCAGCAGCACCTCGAAGAAGACGAAGAGGTTGAACAGGTCGCCGGTCAGGAAGGCGCCGTTGATGCCCATGATCTGGAACTGCATCAGCGCGTGGAAATGCCGCCCGCGGGCGTCCCAGCCCGAGCCGATGGCATAAAGCAGCACCGCGATCGACAGCGTGCCGGTCAGCACCAGCATCATCGTGGCCAGCCGGTCGGCGACCAGCACGATCCCGAAGGGCGCGGCCCAGTCGCCAAGCTGGTAGAGGCTCAGCGTGCCGTCCGAGGCCTGGACGAAGAGCCCCAGCGCGATGACCAGCCCGAGGGTCGCGCCGCCCAGTGACACGGCGCGCTGGATGCCGCGATGGAAGCGCGCGGTCAGCACGATGAAGGCCGCCAGGAAGGCCGGCAGAACGACCGGGGCGATGATCCAATGGCTCATTGCGCGTTCTCCTTGCGGCCTTCGCGCCCGTTGTCGAAGGCGGCCTGCGCGTCGTTCACGCGGTCGTCGTCACCACCCAGGTAGGCCCCGAGCGCGATCACCACCACCACGGCGGTCATCCCGAAGGAAATCACGATGGCGGTCAGCACCAGCGCCTGCGGCAGCGGGTCGGCATAGCTTTCCATGCCGTCGCGCAGGATCGGCGCGGCGCCGACGGTCAGCCGTCCGCTGGCGAAGAGGAAGACGTTGACCGCATAGGTCAGAAGCGCGGTCCCGAGGATCACCGGGAAGGTTCTCAGCCGCATCACCAGGTAGATGCCGGCCGCGGTCAGCACGCCGACGGCGCTTGCAACGACAAGTTCCATGTCAGGCCCCTTCCCTCGTGTCCCCGTCCCCGCGCGAGGGGTCGATGTCCATCGGATGTTCCGGATCTCGGCTGTCGGCGCGCCGCGCGAGCCGCGAGAAGCTCTCGAGCGACAGGAGCACCGCGCCCACCACCGCGAGGAAGACCCCGAGGTCGAAGAACAGCGCCGAGGCGACCTCGAAGGGCGCGAGGCCCGGCAGCTTCACATAGCCGAAGCTCGAGGCCAGGAACTCGGTCGCGGTGAACCAGGCGCCGATGCCGGTCAGCCCCGCTGCCAGCACGCCCGAACCGATGATCCCGTGATAGGGAAAGCGCTGCCGGTCCGAGGCCCAGGCGAAGCCCGAGGCCATGTATTGCATGACCACCGCCACGGCGACGATCAGCCCCGAGATGAAGCCGCCGCCGGGCTCGTTGTGGCCACGCAGGAAGATGTAGACCCCGACCATGAGCACGATCGGCATCATCACCCGGGTCAGCACCACCATCATCAGGGGATGCATGTCCCCTGCCAGCGGCTTGTCGGCTACCCGGTTCAGAAGCCGCGCCCGGACCGGGCCGGACAGCAGCGTCTCGGTCAGCGCGTAGATCACCAGCGCGGCGATCCCCAGCACGATGATCTCGCCGTAGGTGTCGAAGCCCCGGAAGTCGACGAGGATCACGTTGACCACATTGGTGCCGCCGCCGCCGAGGTAGCTGTTCTCGAGGTGATAGCCCGAGATCGGCGCCATGACCGCCTCGCGGTTCAAGAGGTTGAAGCACAGAAGCCCCGCGCCGAGCCCGCCCAGCACCGCGACGGTGCCGTCGAAGAAGCGCTGCATCGGCAGGCTTTCCTTGGGCGTCCAGTCGGGCAGGAAGTTCAGCGCCAGGAGCATCAGGATGATCGTGACCACCTCGACCGAGATCTGCGTCATCGCGAGGTCGGGTGCCGAGAAATAGGCAAAGCCCACCGACACCATGGTGCCGATCACCCCCATGAGGATCAGCGCCAGGAGCCGGTTGTGATGGGTCAGGACCAGAAGGCCCGTCGCCGCCACCAGCATCAGCCAGCCAAGCCCCGCCGCGAGGTTCGGCAGCTCCGCCTCCTGGGAGGCGGGCGCGCCGGTGCCGGTCATCCAGGCATGGCCCGCCGCGGCGATGATCGCCAGCGCCAGGATCGCGGCGTAGCGGGTGAAGGCGCCGTCGTGCAGCGCCCCGGTCAGCCCGCGCGCCAGCGTGATGGCGCCCTGGATGATGGCGTCGAAGATGGTCTTGGCCTCGGGCCGCGGCGCCGCGTCCCAGCCCTTCTGCAGGCCGCGGTGCAGCGCCAGCAGGACCAGGCCGCCCGCGACGGCCACCGCCGACATGTAGAGCGGCGGCTTGAAGCCGTGCCAGATTGCCAGGTGATACTCGGGCACCGGCGAGACGCCGCCCAGCACCGCCCCGGTGACGAATTTCACGAAGGGCTCCGCGAGGAAGGGCGCCACACCGATCACCACCACCGGAACCACCAGAAGCGCCGGGGGCAGCCACATGCCCGGATTGGGGTCATGCGGATGCGAGGGGTAATCATTGCGCTCGGGCCCGAGAAAGGCATGGGCGATGAAGCGGAAGGAATAGGCCGCCGAGAAGAGCGCGCCGAAGGTCGCCAGCGCCGGCACCAGCCAGGCCGGGCCGAAGAGCGTGGTCTTCACCGCCTCTTCCAGCATCATCTCCTTGGAGATGAAGCCGTTGAGGAGCGGAATGCCCGCCATGGCAAGCGCCGCGGTGATCGCGATGGCCGCGGTCACCGGCATCAGCCGCCGGAGCCCGCCGAGCCTGCGGATGTCGCGGGTATGCGCCTCGTGGTCGACGATGCCCGCCGACATGAAGAGCGCCGCCTTGAAGGTCGCGTGGTTGAGGATGTGGAAGACCGCCGTCAGCACCCCGAAGGCCGTGCCGGTGCCCAGGAGCATGGTGATCAGCCCCAGGTGCGAGACCGTCGAGAAGGCCAGGATCGCCTTCAGGTCGTGCTTGAAGAAGGAGATCACCGCGCCCAGGCACATGGTGATCAGCCCCGCCGTGGTGACGAGGTAGAACCATTCGGGCGTGCCCGAGAAGGCCGGCCAGAGCCGCGCCATCAGGAAGATGCCCGCCTTCACCATGGTCGCCGAGTGCAGATAGGCCGAGACCGGCGTCGGCGCGGCCATGGCGTGCGGCAGCCAGAAGTGGAAGGGGAACTGCGCCGACTTGGTGAAACAGCCCAGCAGGATCAGGATCAGCGCCGGGGTGAAGAGCTCGGAGCTCTGGATCGCCTCGCGTGCCGCGATGATGTCGGAGATGCGGTAACTGCCGGCGATCTCGCCCAGGATCAGCGCGCCACCGATCATCGCGAGCCCGCCCGCGCCGGTCACCGCCAGCGCCATGCGGGCGCCCTGCCGGCCCTCGGGCAGGTGCTTCCAGTAGCCGATCAGCAGGAAGGAGGACAGCGAGGTCAGCTCCCAGAAGATCAGCAGAAGCAGGATGTTATCGGAGAGGACAATGCCCACCATCGCGCCCTGGAAGAGCAAGAGATAGGTGAAGAACTCGCCCATGTGGTCGCCGCGCGACAGGTAATAGCGCGCATAGGCGATGATCAGGCAGCCGATGCCCAGGATCAGGGCGGCGAAGAAAAAGCCCAGGGGGTCGAGCCAGAGCTCGAGGTTCAGCCCCAGGACCGGCAGCCAGTCCACCCGGGCCGAGATCACCTCGCCCCGCCAGAGCGCCGGAAGATGGGTCAGAAGCCCGATGAGCGCGGTCAGCGATACGGCCAGGGTCACGCTCGCGCAGGCGCGGCGGCCCGCACCATACATCAGCCCGGGCAGAAGCGCCCCGAGGAATGGCAAGGCCACGATGAGGAAAAGCGACAAGACTACCCCTTCCCAGGAATGACACCGATGGCGGCGTTATTGCGAAAATTTTGCCCCGGTCTCAAGGCGAACCGGACCGGATTGCACGATTTCTGAGGCGAAATGGTGCGGAAACGGACCGGGTCAAAGCGGTTTCGGCAGCTCCGCAGCGTGGGGTTGCGCGCGCTCGGCGCGCCACCCGCGGCCTTGGTGCCGCTTTTTTCGGCAGAATGGAAAAATAAGGACGGGCGTCGGGCGCTTGCCCGGGGCGCGAAACGGCTGTTTTGCCCCGCCCGCCCGGTCCAAAACAGCGCCACGGGCCCGCCTGCCCCGGCGGAACGCTGTTCCCGGCGCGGGATGCGCGCCTGGCCGGCCCCGCCTTGTCCCTGGCCGTCCGAGCGACAATTCAGAAGGGAGACACAGACACAAATCGGCTTTGGGGATCCGACATGAAAACTCTTGCCACATCTTCCGCGCTGGCGCTTCTCGCCGCGCCCGCCTTCGCCGCCATCGACGGCCCGCTGGTCTCGGCCGCCGATCTGCAGGCCGAGCTGGGCCAGGGCGAGGTGCAGCTTCTCGACATCCGCGCCGAGGGCGAGGACGGCTACGGCGGCGGCCACATCGAGGGGGCGGTGAATGCGCCCTACGGCCTCTTCCGCGGCCCCTCGGACAACCCGGGCCAGCTGGTGCCCGCCGAGGAGCTGACCGCGACCTTCCAGCGCCTCGGCCTCGAGCAGGACAAGCCCGTCGTGGTGACCTACCAGGGCGCGAGCGAGACCGACTTCGGCGCCGCCGCCCGGGTCTACTGGACGCTGAAATCCTCGGGCTTCGAGGAGATCGCCATCCTGAACGGCGGCATCAACGCCTGGGACGCCGAGGGCTTCGCGCTCTCGACCGAGGCGGTGAGCCCCGAGGCCTCCGACATCACCGTGAGCTGGGACGACAGCTGGACCGCCAGCGTCGAGGACGTGCAGACCGCCATCGACGGCGGCAGCGACACGCTCCTGCTCGACGCCCGGCCCGAGAGCTTCTGGAACGGCCAGCAGTCGCATCCGGCCGCCGCCAAGCCCGGCACCCTGCCGCAGTCGCAGTATTTCGTGCATTCGAGCTGGTTCTCGGGCGGCCCGGCGATCATCGACGCCGCCGCCGCGCGCTCGCTGGCCGAGGAGAACGACCTGTCCTCGGCGGAGAACCTGATCTCCTTCTGCAACACCGGGCATTGGGCCGCGACCAACTGGTTCGCGCTCTCCGAGCTGGCCGGGATCGACAACGTGAAGCTTTATCCCGAAAGCATGGTCGGCTGGTCGAACGCGGGCTATGACATGGCCAATGTGCCGGGTCCGCTCAGCACGCTGTGGAATCAGATCAAGGACGTCTTCTAAACCATGTCCCATGCCAGCGCGACGGGGGCCGCTGCGGCCCCCGCGACATCGCTTCTGACCCGCACCGGCCTTCTGGCCGGTGCGCTTGTTCTTGTCCTCGCCGTGGCGATGCTGGTGGGGCTGCGCTTCGGGCTGCTCTTGGCCATCGGCCTCGGCTTCGGCCTGGTGCTCGAGGGCTACCGCTTCGGCTTCGCCGGCCCCTGGCGGCGGCTCATCCGCGAGGGTGACCCGACCGGCACGGTGGCGCAGCTCGTCTCGATCGCCGTGGTGGCGCTGGTGGCCTTCCCGCTCCTGGCCTCGAGCGGCGGCGAACTGATCGGCGCCCATGCGCCGGTGGGCTTTGCCATGATCGGCGGGGCCTTCGTCTTCGGCGCCTGCATGCAGGTGGTCATGGGCTGCGGCTCGGGCACGCTGGTCAATTCGGGCAGCGGCAACCCGGTGAGCCTCCTGGCCCTGCCCTTCTTCGCGCTCGGCAGCTTCTTCGGGGCCGATCACCTGCTCTGGTGGACCGGCTTCGGCACCCTGCCGACGGTGGTTTTCGAGGGCACCCTGGGCCTGCTGATCACGCTGGCCGCGCTGGCGAGCGTCGCCGCCGTCCTGATGTGGCGCGCGGCCCCCGAGCAGCGCAGCATCCCGCGCCGCTACTGGATCGCGGCGCTGCTGCTCGCGGGTCTCGCGGTCCTGAACCTGGTGGTCGCGGGCCAGCCCTGGGGCGTGGTCTACGGGCTCGGCCTCTGGGCGGCCAAGGGCGCGACGGTGCTCGGCGCCGACCTCTCGGGCTCGAGCTTCTGGGGCACCCCGGGCAACATGGAGCGGCTGGGCGACAGCCTTCTGACCGACGTGACCTCGCTCACCAACCTCGGGATCATCGGCGGCGCCTTCCTGGTCGCGGCCTGGCGCGGCGGCTTCAGCCAGGGGCTGCCGAAACTGCCGGCGCGGGCCTGGGTCGCCACGGTGATCGCCGGGTTCCTGCTGGGCTATTCCTCGCGGCTGGCCTTCGGCTGCAACGTGGGCGCCTTCTTCTCGGGCATCTCCACCGGCTCGCTGCATGGCTGGGCCTGGTTCGTCGCGGCCTTCGGCGGCGCCTTCTACGGCGTGAAGCTGCGCCCCTGGCTGGGGCTGGAGGCGCGCTCATGAGGACGCGCAAGCTGACCGCCGGGCTGACGCTGGCCTTCGTCCTGGGGCTCCTGATCCTCGATCAGGCCCAGAGCGGGCCGGTGAACCGCTTCCAGCAGCCCGCCGCCATCGCCTGGGGCAGCAACGAGAGCGCCGGCGGCGCGCATTGCGCCGCGCTGCCGCAGTAGGGACTTACGACGCGGGACCGGGGGCGCAGGCGCCCGGCCCCGCGCCACCGCTTTCGCAAAATTTTCCTGAAAACCCGCCCGGGGCCCTTCAGCCCAGGAGCCGCGCCAGCCGCTCCAGCGCGAAGAGGTATCCCTGCGTGCCCGCCCCCGCGATCACCGCATCGGCGCGGTGCGAGACATAGCTGTGGTGGCGGAAGCTCTCGCGCTTGTGGATGTTGGAGATATGCACCTCCATCACCGGTCCCTCGAAGGCGTTGAGCGCATCGAGGATCGCCACGGAGGTATGCGAATAGGCGCCGGGATTGATCACCAGCCCCGCGGAGTCGAGCCGCGCCTCCTGGATCCAGTCGACCAGCTGCCCTTCGGAGTTCGACTGCCGCGCCTTCAGCGCAAAGCCCAGCCGCTCGGCCAGCTGGGTGCAGTCGCGGGTCACATCCGCCAGCGTCTCGGACCCGTAGATCTCGGGCTGGCGCTGGCCGAGCAGGTTCAGGTTCGGCCCGTTGAGAAGAGTGATCTGTGTGCTCATGGCTGGCCCCTCGCGCGGCAAATGCCGCCCTTGTGGGGCCTCCCTGCCCCGCCCGGCAAGGGGCGGGCGCCGGTCGGCCCCCGCGCTGTGGCGGAAAAACCGCCGCGCGGGGCCCGAGGCCAGCTCAGTCGAAGAGGTCCGGCCGCGGCCGGCCCAGGAGCCGGGCGATCGGGCCGCTCGGCGAGGCCGCGAAGCAGCAGGTCAGCACGTAGCGCAGCGGGTTCAGCTCCATCATCTCTCGGTCCCCCGGATCCGATCCATCTCTGCCGCGTGACCTAGCTCAGCCCCGTGACGCTGCCATGACACTCGGCAAGGGCCCGCCGCGCGCCGCTCTCGACCTGGGCGGCCCGGCGTGCCAGAAGCGGGCCGATCCAGACCCACAAGAGGGACAGACCATGCCGTTCGACCGTTCGATCAAGATCGCCCCTTCGATCCTCTCGGCCGATTTCGCCGACTTCGGCCGCGAGATCCGCGCCATCGAGGACCAGGGCGCCGACTGGGTGCACATCGACGTCATGGACGGGCATTTCGTGCCCAATCTCACCTTCGGCCCGCCGGCGGTGAAGGCCTTCCGCCCGCATGTGAAAACGGTCATGGACGTGCATCTGATGATCGCCCCGGTCGATCCCTACATCGAGGCCTATGCCGAGGCCGGCGCCGACATCCTGACCGCCCATGTCGAGGCCGGCCCGCACACCCATCGCACCCTGCAGGCGATTCGCGCCGCGGGCATGAAGGCGGGCGTCGCGCTGAACCCCGGCACCCCGGCCGAGGCGGTGGAGCATCTTCTGCCGCTCGCCGACCTCGTGTGCGTGATGACCGTGAACCCGGGCTTCGGCGGGCAGAAGTTCATCGACCTGACCGAGAAGGTGCGCCGGCTGCGCGCGATGATCGGCGACCGCGAGACCCACATCGAGATCGACGGCGGGGTCGACACCACCACCGCGCCGCTGGTCGCCGAGGCCGGCGCCGACGTGCTGGTCGCGGGCTCGGCGGTCTTCAAGGGCGGCTCGGCGGATGCGCCCGGCGTCTACGGCGAGAACATCGCGGCGATCCGCGCGGCGGCCGGCCGGTGAGGATCGCCTTCGACCTCGACGGCACGCTGATCGACAGCGCCCCCGAGATCCGCGGCATCGCCAACGGGATCCTGGCCGAGGAGGGCCGCGCGCCCCTGAGCCTGGCCGAGGCCACCGGCTTCATCGGCAGCGGCGCGGGCGTCTTCATCGCCCGGATGCGCGCCGCCCGCGACCTGCCCGAGAGCGCCCAGGAAGACCTGCGCGCCCGCTTCGAGGCCCGCTACGAGGTGAGCTTCGGGCTGACCCGGCTGTATCCCGGGGTGCCCCGGGCGCGCGAGGCACTTGCCGCGGCGGGCCACCGGCTGGGGCTCTGCACCAACAAGCCGATCGGCCCGACCCGGGCGGTGCTGGCGCATCTGGGGCTGACGGGGATCTTCTCGGCGGTCTTCGGGGGCGACAGCCTCTCGGTGCGCAAGCCCGACCCCGCGCCGCTTCTCGCCGCGCTCGGGGCCATGGGCTCCGGGCCCTGCCTCTACATCGGCGACAGCGAGGTCGACGCCGAGACCGCCCAGCGCGCCGGGGTGCCCTTCCTTCTCTACACCGAAGGTTACCGCAAGACGCCCGCCGAGGAGCTGCCGCAGGCCGGGCGTTTCTCGGATTTCGGCGAACTGACCGACCGGATCGCGCGGCTGGCGGAGTAGCGACGCGGCGCATTGTTTCAGGCGCAGCGTCAGGGTGGAGCCCGGACGCGTCAGACGCGCCCGCGACCGCCTCACCCCGCGCGACCAGAGCGCCAGCGCCGTCCCGCGGGGTGGCGCCTCCGACAGCGGAGCGGCGCGCTTTATGGCAGACAAATACCTCCGCCCCACGCCCTGTGCGTGTCCCTATCAAAAGCGCCGCCCCATCGGGGCGGGACGGCGCTGGCGCGGCGGCCTGCGGCCTTGTTCCGCGCCGGG
Organism: Roseivivax sp. GX 12232; assembly: GCF_021272185.1. GTDB lineage: Bacteria > Pseudomonadota > Alphaproteobacteria > Rhodobacterales > Rhodobacteraceae > Roseivivax. Next base: position 123,437 of record NZ_JAJSEC010000003.1, on the reverse strand, counting down.
TGAGTTCGGGTGTGAGGGTCAGCTGTCGCCTCCCCGACGGGACATCAGCTGCCCGAGGTGCTGCGAGCCATTCCCAGGCCAGCGGACAGCACCGCGCGCCGCAGCCCCCTACCCCAGCATCTCCACACCCACGGCGGTCGCCTCGCCGCCGCCGATGCAGATGGAGGCCACGCCGCGCTTGGCCTTGGCCTCGCGCATGGCGCCCAGGAGCGTCACCAGGATCCGTGCGCCGGAGGCGCCGATGGGATGGCCCAGCGCCACCGCGCCGCCGTGCACGTTGAGCTTCTCGTGCGGGATGTCGAGCTCCTTCATGGCGGCCATGGCGACCACCGCGAAGGCCTCGTTGATCTCGAAGAGGTCGACGTCCTCGACGCTCCAGCCGAGCTTGTCGAAGAGCGCCCGCTTGGCGTGGATCGGCGCGGTGGTGAACCAGCCCGGCGTGCCCGCATAGGCCGCGTGGCCGACGATCCGGGCGATGGGCTCGAGCCCCAGCCGCTCGGCTTCGGAGGCCCGCGCCAGCACCAGCGCCGCCGCCCCGTCGTTGATCGAAGAAGAAGACGCCGCGGTGATCGTGCCCTCCTTCTTGAAGGCCGGGCGCAGGTTGGGGATCTTCGCCGGGTCGATCCGGTCCGGCCCCTCGTCGCGGCCCACCTCGACCGCGCCCTTGCGGCTTTTCACCTCGACCGGCGCCAGCTCCCAGCCGAAGGCGCCGCTGTCCGAGGCGCGCTTGGCCCGGGTCACGCTTTCGATGGCATAGGCGTCCTGCTGGTCGCGGGTGAACTGGTAGGCCTCGGCGCAATCCTCGCCGAAGGTGCCCATGGAGCGGCGCGTGCCGTCGGGGGCGATGTCATAGGCGTCCTCGAGCCCGTCGAGCATCATGTGATCGAGCATCCGCGAATGCCCGAGCCGCGCGCCCGCCCGGCCCTGCGGCAGGAGATACGGCGCGTTGGTCATGCTCTCCATGCCGCCCGCCACGGCCACGCCGACCGAGCCCGCGCGCATGGCGTCGAAGGCCTGCATCACCGATTTCATGCCCGAGCCGCAGACCTTGGAGACGGTCGTGCAGGGCACCGAGACCGGCAGCCCCGCCCCGATCGCCGCCTGCCGCGCCGGCGCCTGGCCGAGGCCCGCGGGCAGGACGTTGCCCATGAGCACCTCGCCCACCGCCTCGGGGGCGAGGCCCGCGCGCTCGAGCGCGGCGCGGATCGCGGCCGCGCCCAGCTCGGTGGCGGAGACCCCGGAGAAGGCCCCCTGGAAGGCCCCGAGCGGCGTGCGGGCCGCCCCGCAGATCAGGATCGGATCGTCGGCTGTGTCGCGTGGCATCGCGCCCTCCCTTGCGCAGACAAGTTTGGGCGCAGTCTGACCGAGCCCCGCGGGAAGCGCAATTCGACGCTCAGGCCTCGACCTCGACCCGGCCCACCGGATGCGAACAGCAGGCCAGGATGTAGCCCGCGGCGATGTCCTCCTCGGAGATGCCGCCGTTGTGCACCATGAGCACCTCGCCCGCGGATTTGCGGACCTTGCAGGTGCCGCAGATCCCGAAGGTGCAGCCCGAGGGGATGCGCAGCCCGTTGGCCCGCGACAGCGACAGCACCGTGTCGGTCTGGTGGCAGGGCACCGAGACGCCGGAGCGGGCGAAGACCACCTCGGCCTCCTCGGCCTCCTGGGGCGCGAGATGCTCGTAGTCCGGCACGTCCTCGGCCAGGGCCACAGGCGCGGCGAAGCTTTCCTGGTGGTAGTGCTCCATGTCGAAGCCCATGCCCACCAGCGCCTCGCGCACCATGGTCATGAAGTCCTCGGGCCCGCAGCAGTAGATTTCGCGGTCGAGGTAGTCGGGCGCCATGAGGCCAAGCATGAGCTGGTTCATCCGCCCGAGGTAGCCGGTCCAGACCTCGTAGGGCTCTTCCTCGGTCACCGCGAAGCTCAGGTGCAGCCCGGGCACCCGCGAGGCCATGTGAATGAGCCGCTGCCGGAAGATCAGGTCCGAGGGCCGCCGCGCGCAGGCGATGAGCCGCGCGTCGGGCTCGTGGCCGTAGTCGTAGAGGTAGCTCGCCATGGACATCATCGGCGTGATGCCCGAGCCCGCGGCGATGAAGAGATACTTCCGCTCGGGCGATCCGAGCTGGAACTGCCCCGCCGGCCCGTAGGCCCGGAGCCGCATGCCGGGGCGCAGGTGCTCGAACATCCAGCGGGTGCCCTGGCTCTCGGCCTGGCATTTCACCGTGACCGAGAGGACCAGCGGCCGCGAAGGGCTCGAGGAGATCGTGTAGGTCCGCTCGACCGGCCCGCCGGGCAACGGCAGCTCGAGCGTGATGAACTGCCCTGGGCGGTAGGCGAAGGGCCGCCCCGAGGGCGCGCGGAAGGCGAAGGTCTTCACCCCCGGCGCCTCGGGCACCACCATCACGCAGTCGAGCGGTTCCTCGTCGGTCCAGTGATCCGCCATGTCCCCTCTCATTCGGCCACGTAGAGCGCCCGGCCGGTCAGCCGCGCGGTCATCACCCGGCAGTACCAGTCAACGAACTGGGACACGCCGCTTTCCTGCGCCGGGCTGTAGGGCCCGGGCTCATAGGCCGGGGAGTTCACCCCCAGCTGGTTCTCCTCGACGATGGCGCGGTCCTCGTCGTTGGTGTGCCGCCAGACCGTGGTCAGCCGCTCGAGGTCGTAGTCCTGCCCCTCGACCGCGTCGCCCCGGACGAACCACTTGGTGGTGACCGCGGTCTCCTCGGGGCCGATGGGCATCATCGAGAACAACATCACCACGTCCGAGAGGAAGTGGTTCCAGCTGTTGGGATAGTGGAAGAACAGCAGCGAGCCCGCGTCGCGGATCGCCACATCGCCCACCAGCTTCTCGCAGGAGGGGCCGCCGTCGAGCGTGTAGCTCACCGCCTTGCCCAGAAGCGGCACCCGCACGAAGCGCCATTGCTCGTCCGGCGCGATGGTGAAGCCCGAGGGCAGGCCCGCGCCTTCGCATTTGGCCAGATGCGCGGCGATGGCGGGATCGTCCCGGCCCGAGCCGTCGCCCGCGATATTGGGGTTGTCGTCGAAGCTGACGCAGAGCGAGGGATGGCTGCCCGAGCAGTGGTAGCACTCGCGGTTGTTCTCCATCACCAGCTTCCAGTTGGCCTTCTCGATGATGGTGGTCTCATGGGCGAGCTTGCAGCCCTCGAGCCCGTGCGGCCCGGCGTAGCGCCGCGCGGCGGCGGCCAGCGCGTCGAAGGCGGGCGCCTCGGCGGCGAGCGAAAGGAACAGGATGCCCGCCGCCTCGCGGCAATGCACCGGCTTCAGCCCGTGCCGGGAAGGGTCGAAGTCGGGCCCCATGTCGCGCGCCCAGAGCAGCCGCCCGTCGAGGTCGTAGGTCCATTGGTGGTAGGGGCAGACGAGCTTGGGGCTCGCTCCCTTGCCGGTCTTGCAGAGCCGCGAGCCGCGGTGCCGGCAGGAATTGTGGAAGGCCCGCACCTGCCCGTCGGCGCCGCGCACGACGATCACCGAATAGGCGCCGATCTGCAGCGTCATATGGGCGCCGGGCTTGGCGATCTCGGCGCCCGCGCCGATCAGCAGCCAGTCGCGATACCAGATCTGCTCCATGTCGACCTCGAAAAGGTCGGCGTCGCGGTAGAGCGCGCGGGGCAGCGTGTAGCCGGGGCTGCGGCTCATCAGGTGGGCCAGCATGTCGGAGCGGGCGGTCATCAGGCGGCTCCAGTTTTGCGCGGGGTGGGGTTCAGAGAGGCCGGGGCGGGCGCGGGGTGGCTGTGCGGGGTGCGGCCCGGGGGCGCGATACCAAGCGCGGGGTGCTTACGCGGGGTGCGGCTTTCGGGTGCCGCAGCGGGCGCGGGGCGCGTTCGCGTGGCGAAGCTCTGAGGTGCCGCAGCGGGCGCGAGGCGAAAGCTCCCGCGGCGGCAGGTTGCGAGACCCGGCACGGGGCGGCGGCCCAGCACAGGGCGGAGACCCGGCGCGGGGCGCAGGCCCTCGGCACGGCCGGGCGCGCAAGCCGGCACGGAGCGGATGCGCCGGGGGCGGCGGGGCGCGGGACCGGAACGGTGTGACATGGGACCTCCCCTCTCTGGGCGCCGCCCCGAGGGCGGCTCTGGCCCCGAGCAATCCGCCAAAGCGCCCGGCCCCGCCTGTCGCAAGGCGACCCCGGCGTGCCTCTTTGCGACCAAACGCCGCTTTGCGGCCCCGCACCGCGAAAGCCCGTCCCGAGCGGCCCCTGACGCGATCGTGACGGGCCGGACGGGCGCCCAACCCGCCCCGAGGGCACGCACAAAGGGCACGCGGCCTTTTCCTTGTGGCCAACTGCCCCTAGTCTTCACCTTCGGTTGCCGCACCCGCCCGATGCGCGGGTTTAACCCCCGGGGAGAGAGCCGCCCAGATGCAGGCAGAGATGACCACCGACGCGCCCCTGGGCGGCCGGCCGATCGAGGAGCTGATCGCCTGCCCCCATTGTGACGCGCTCTACGTGGCGCGGATGCCCGAGAAGGGCGGCCGCGCGGTCTGCCGCGACTGCCACACGGTGCTGATCTCGCCCCGCCGCAAGGCCGGCGCGCGGATCATCGCGCTGACGCTGGCAGTGATGATCCTCGTGGTCGGGGCACTGTTCTTCCCCTTCCTCGACATCAACGCGCGGGGCTTCGGCAATTCCACCTCGATCCTCGACACCGCCTCGAGCTTCCGCTCGGGCTACATGACCTTCCTGTCGGTGGTGGTGGCCGCGGGGATCATCGTGATCCCGCTGATCCGCACGCTGCTGATCCTCTATGTGCTGGTGCCGGTGGTGGCCGACCGCCGGCCCTTCCCGCAGGCCCGCCGGGCCTTTCGCCTGAGCCAGGAGCTGAAGCCCTGGGCCATGGCCGAGATCTTCGCCATCGGCTGCGCCGTGGCCCTGGTCAAGGTCGCCGATCTGGCGCAGATCGGTTTCGGCCCCGCCTTCTGGATGTTCGCCGTGCTGGTGATCCTGGTCCTCTTCAACGACAACTACCTGTGCACCTGGTCGGTATGGAAATCGCTGGAACTGGAAGAAGAGTGACCGCCCGCGAGGCGGGTCTGGTGGCCTGCCGCCGCTGCGCCCGGGTCTGGCCGATGGGCCAGGACCGCTGCGGGCGCTGCGGCAGCCACCTGGTCTCGCGCGATCCGACCAGCCTGCAAAGGGTCTGGGCCTGGTGGATCGCCGGGGTGATCGCCTATATCCCGGCCAACATCTACCCGATGCTCAGCACCCGGACGATCGTCTCCTCCTCCGAGAATACCATCGTCGGCGGCGCGGTGGAGATCGCCAGCCACGGCTCCTACGGGGTCGCGGCGATCATCCTCATCGCCAGCGTGCTGATCCCGGTCGGCAAGTTCCTGGCCATCGCCTTTCTCGCCATCTCGGCGCGGCGCGGCTCGACCGTGCCGGCGCGCAAGCGCACCCATCTCTACGAGGTCGTGGAGTTCATCGGCCGCTGGTCGATGATCGACGTCTTCGTGGTCGCCATCCTGTCGTCGCTGGTCCAGCTTTCCGTGGTCGCCTCGATCCGGCCCGGACCCGCGGCCTTCACCTTCGCCCTTTCCGTCATCTTCACCATGCTGTCCGCGCAGGCCTTCGATCCGCGTCTCATCTGGGATGCCCGCTCGCGCGAGGCCAAGAGGACCGATTAACCGCCCATGACCGACCGTCCCGAACCCGATGCCGTGCCCCTTGAAGAGGGCAAGCCGCCGCTCCGCGAACGCCTGTCGCTGATCTGGCTGATCCCGCTGGTGGCCCTGGCCGTGGCGCTGGGGGCGGCCTGGCGCAACTACGCCGACCAGGGCCCGCTGGTCGAGATCACCTTCGACAATGCCGCGGGCGTCAAGGCCGGCGAGACGCTCCTGCGCTACCGCGACATCGAGGTCGGCCTGGTCGAGACTGTGCGCTTCAGCGCCGACCTCGAGAAGGTCGTGGTCGAGGTCCGCATCGAGAAGGACCTGGCCGATTACATCGACGGCGACTCGCGCTTCTGGGTGGTGCGTCCCGAGGTCTCGGCCCGGGGTGTCAGCGGGCTCGATACGGTGCTGTCGGGCGTCTACATCCAGGGCGCCTGGGACAGCGAGCCCGGCGGCTTCGCCAGCCGCTTCGAGGGCCTGCCCAACGCGCCGCTTCTGGGCGCCGACCAGGAAGGCGTGGCCTTCCGCCTGCGCTCGGCCCAGGGGCTGCCCGCGGCCAATACGCCGATCTACTTCAAGGGCGTCGAGGTCGGCCAGGTGGCCGCCGCCGAGATCAACCAGGACGGCTCGGGCGTGGCCACCGAGGCGGTGATCTACGAGCCCTACACGCGGCTCGTGACCGACACGACGCGGTTCTGGGACGTCTCGGGCTTCTCCTTCTCGCTCGGGGCCTCGGGGGCGCGGCTGAACTTCGACAGCTTCGCCTCGCTGATCTCGGGCGGCATCACCTTCGAGAACATGGGCTCGGGCGGCGCACCGCTGGCCGACGGGGCGGTCTTCGACCTCTTCCCCGACGAGGAGGCCGCGCGCGACGACTTCCTGGTCGAGGGCGACGGGCGCAGCGTCACCATGTCCATGGTCTTCGAGCAGAACCTCTCGGGGCTTTCGACCGGGGCGGCGGTGGAACTGGGCGGCCTGCGCGTCGGCGAGGTCACCGCGATCACCGGGCTGGTCGACGCCGAGCGCTTCGGCGACGAGGACGTGCGGCTCCTGACCACCGTGCGGATCAACCCCGGCCGGATCGGTCTTGGCGACGGCGCGGGCGAGGAGGAGCTCTTCGACTACCTCACCTCGCGGGTCGCGGACGGGCTGCGCGCGCAGCTCACCAATGCCTCGATCCTGACCGGCGGTCTGAAAATCGTGCTGGTCGAGACCGGGACCGCCAGCGAGGCACGCTTCGAGCGCGCCGCCGATCCCTACCCGCAGATCCCCACCACCCGGGCGGATGTGACCGACATCTCAACCTCGGCCCAGGGCGTGCTGCAGCGCGTCAGCGACCTGCCGATCGAAGAGGTCATGCAATCCGCCATCGGCTTCCTCGACAATGCCACCGCGCTCGTTGGCAGCCAGGCGCTGCAGGAGGCGCCGGACGAGCTGCAGGGCATCCTCGCGGCGGTGCGCGGCGTGGCCGAAAGCCAGGACGTGCAGGGCCTGCCCGGGCAGGTCTCGGGGCTGGTCGGCGACCTGCAGGAGATCTCGGGCTCGCTCAATGCGATCCTCTCCGAGCTCGAGCGCCAGGGCATCTCCGAGACGCTCGCCGGCGCGGTGGCGGACCTGGGCCGGGCGGCCGAGGGGCTGCCGGGCGTGGTCGAGGAGGTCGACGCCGTGGTCGCCCGCGCGGGCGAGGTGCCGCTCGATGCGCTCAGCGCCGATGTGCGGGCGCTGCTGGCCTCGGTGCAGGATTATGTCGACAAGCCCGCCACCCAGGCGATCCCCGACGAGCTGGTCGCCGCCATGGACGAGGTGCAGGCCATCCTCGCCGATGTCCGCGGGCTGACCGGCGGCGCGGCGGTGCAGGGCGCGCCCGACCAGATCGCCGCGGTGCTAAGCGACCTCGAGGAGATCTCGGGCTCGCTCAACACCATCGTCTCCGAGCTCGAGCGCGAGGACATCGCCGCGCGGCTGACCGCGACGCTTGAGGACGTGCAGCGTTCGGCGGAAGGGCTGCCGGGCCTGGTCGACCAGGCCGAGGGCATCCTGACCGAGGCCGGCGAGGTGCCGCTCGAGACGCTGGCCAACCGCACCTCCGAGCTTCTGGCCTCGGCCGAGGCGATCCTCGACCAGCCCTCCACCCGCGAGCTGCCGGGCGAGCTGAACGGCGCGCTCTCGGAGCTGCGGCTGATGCTCGAGGAGCTGCGCGAGGGCGGCGTGGCCGAGAACGCCAATGCCACGCTGGTCTCGGCCCGCGACGCGGCGGCGGCGGTGGAAGAGGCGACGCAGCTTCTGCCCGGCATCGCCACGCAGCTGCGCAGCGTCGCCAACCAGGCCGGCGCCACGCTCAGCAACTACGGCCGTGAGTCCGAGTTCTCGCGCGACACGCAGCAGGCCATCCGCCAGATCGAGGCGGCGGCGGCGGCGATCGAGCGGCTGGCCCGGACCATCGACCGCAAACCCAATTCGCTCATCCTGGGACGGTGATCACATGACGATGTTGAAACTCTCGCGGCTGGCCGCGCTTGGCCTTGGCCTCCTCGTCGCGGCCTGCGGGCCGGAACCGCGCTTTGCCAGCCCGATCAGCCCACCCGAGGCGCGGGTCGCCTCGGCCTTTCCGAGCCTCGAGGTGGTGGAGGTCACCCTGCCCTCCTATGCCGCCGACGAGCAGATCTTCCAGCGCGGCGCCGACGGGGCGATCGCGCCGGCGGGCACGCTCTGGGCCGACCTGCCGGCGCGGGCGATCACGCTGCAGCTGTCGCGGGACCTCGCGGTGATCACCGGGGTGACCGTGGCGCCCGAGCCCTGGCCCTTCCGGCCCTTCCCCGCCGCGCGGGTGGACGTGCGGCTCGAGGAGATGCTGGCGACCTCCGAGGGCACCTTCCGGCTCGCCGGGCAGTATTTCGTCGCCCCCGAGGCCGGCGGGCGGGCGACGGCGGGGCAGTTCGCCATCGTCGAGCCGATCCAGGGCGACACCGGCTCCGCGGCCGCCATCGCCACCGCCCGCGGCCGCGCCGTCGCCCGCCTCGCCGAGCAGATCGCGCGGGAGGGGCTGTGAGGTAAGGGCGCGCGGCGGACCGGGGGCCGGCGCTGCTGACCTCTGGGCTAGGTGCTTTATCCCGGCAAGGTCAGGGCTCACTGTGAGCTAGGCACGCCATACCAAGGAGCGCCGGCCCAAGGGGCCGGTCCGGCGCGCGCCCGGCATCTTCGATGCTATTCGGGCGCAAGGGGGTGCGGCGTCGCCTCCTGGGCTGAAATGTGCAGGACGGCGGTGCATTGGAGGAAGGGCGAGGCCGTGACGCGGTGAAGCCTGGCCTCCCCATCTCCACAACACCCCGGTCCCCTTCCGCGCAACAGAGGGCGCGCGGCGGACCGGGGGCCGGCGCTGCCGACGGCTGAGCGAAGCGCTTTATCCCAACAAGGTCAGGGCTAGCGATGATCTAAGCGCTTCGCCCACAAGAGCGCCGGCCCATCGGGCCGGTCCGGCGCGCGCCCGGCACCTTCGGTGCTGTTCGGGCGCAAGAGGCGCGGCGTCACCTTCAGTGCTGAGATGTGCAGGTCAACGGTGCCGGTAGGCGGCAAGCCATCCTCCCACCCCCAACTCCCCCCGCATTACGACCCATCACGTTCCCGTTGAACCGATGGACGGGTCCGGCGCCCGGGTGCATTGATTGGCCGCATCCAACGCTGGAAGGTTGCCGCCCATGCTCGATGCCCGTCTCAGGCCGCTGATCGACCCGCCGCTCAACGCGGCCGGGCGGCGGCTGGCGGATATGGGGATCGGGGCCAATACCGTCACGCTGGCGGGCCTGGCGCTCGGCCTCGCATCCGCCGCGATGATCGCGGTCGGCGCGGTAACCTGGGCGCTCCTGCCGCTCCTCGTCTCGCGGCTTGCCGACGGGCTCGACGGGGCCATCGCGCGGGCCAGCCGCAAGACCGACTACGGCGGCTATCTCGACATCACCTGCGACTTCCTCTTCTACGGCGCGGTGCCGCTGGCCTTCGTGCTGCTCGATCCCGCGCGGAACGGCCTGGCGGGCGCCTTCCTGCTCGCCGCCTTCTATTTCAACGGCGCGAGCTTCCTGGGCTACGCGATCCTCGCGGCCAAGCGCGGGCTGACCACCGAGGCCCAGGGCTCCAAGTCGCTCTACTTCTCCAACGGCATCCTCGAAGGCACCGAGACCATCGGCTTCTTCGTGCTACTCTGCCTTCTGCCGTCCCAGTTCCCGGCGCTCGCCTGGATCTTCGGGGCGCTCTGTTATCTGACCGGCGGGCTCAGGCTCTGGGCCGCCTCCGGTGTGTTCACCGACCCCAAGGAGAGACAATGACCCCGTTCCAGACCGCCCGGACGCTTGCCCTCGCGGCGTCGCTCGCCCTGCCCGCGCCCCTGGCCCTGGCCCAAGCTCCCGATCCCGCCGACTGGGCCCAGGTCACCGAGGCCGCCGAGGGCCAGACGGTTTACTGGCACGCCTGGGGCGGGGACACCGCGACCAATGACTTCATCTCCTGGGTCGGCGACCGGGTCATGGCCGAACACGGCGTCACCCTCGAACACGTCAAGCTCTCGGACACCGGCGACGCGGTCACCCGCGTCCTCTCCGAGAAACAGGCCGGCGAGGACGCGGACGGCGCGGTCGACCTGATCTGGATCAACGGGCCGAATTTCGCCGCCATGAAGGATGCCGGCATCCTCTTCGGCCCCTTCGCCGAGGACCTGCCGAACTGGCAATACGTCGATGTCGACGGCAAGACCGTGCAGACCGATTTCACCGTGCCGACCGAGGGGCTCGAGGCGCCCTGGGCCATGGCGCAGGTGGTCTTCATGTATGACACCGCCGATATCGAGGGCCCCCTGCCCTCGGCCGAGGCGATCCGCGACTGGGCGGCGAACAACCCGGGCCGTTTCACCTATCCGCAGCCGCCCGACTTCCTGGGCGCCACCTTCCTCAAGCAGACGCTGATCGAGCTGGTCGACGACAACGCGGTGCTGGGCGCCCCGGTCGATGAGGCCGACTTCCAGGCGGTCACCGCGCCGCTCTGGGACTACCTCGACGCGCTGACGCCGAACCTCTGGCGCCAGGGCCGGGCCTATCCGGCCTCGGGGCCGGCGCAGATCCAGCTTCTGGCCGATGACGAGATCGACCTGGCGATCTCTTTCAATCCCAACGAGGCCTCGCGCAACATCGCGCAGTTCAAGCTGCCCGAGACGATCCGCACCTTCGTCCTCGAGGACGGCACGCTGGGCAATGCCTCCTTCGTGGCGATCCCCTACAACTCGGGCTCCAAGGCCGGCGCCATGGTGGTGGCCAACTACCTGATGTCGCCCGAGGCGCAGGTCCGGGCGCAGGACCCCGAGGTGCTGGGCTACAACACCGTGCTGGACATGCAGGCGCTCTCTGACGAACAACGCGCCGCCTTCGACGCGCTGGAGCTGGGCGTCGCCACGCTCTCGCCCGCCGAACTGGGCCGGGTCCAGCCCGAGCCGCATCCGAGCTGGATGACCCGCGTCACCGAGGAATGGATCGAACGCTACGGCGTCGTCCAGTAACCGCATGAGCCGCCGGACGATCAGCGGAGCGGGGCCGTTCGCCGCCGCGCCGGTCCTGACCGTCTTGGTCATGCTGGGCCCGGTGGCGGCGGGGCTGGCGGGCACGCTCCTGCCGGCCTTCGGCTACCTGCCGGCGGCGGGGCTCGACGCGGTCTCGCTCGATCCCTTCCGCGACCTGGCCGACTGGCCCGGGCTCTGGCCCGCGATGCGCCTTTCGGTGACCACCGGGCTTGCGGCGACGCTTCTGGCGCTGGGGGGCGTGGCGCTTCTCTTCGCCGGCTGGTCGGGCACCCGCGCCTTCCGCGCGCTTGAACGCCTCCTGTCGCCGCTCCTGTCGGTGCCGCATGCGGCCATGGCCTTCGGGTTGGCCTTCCTGATCGCGCCTTCGGGCTGGATCGCCCGGGCGCTCTCGCCCTGGGCCACGGGCTGGGAGCGGCCGCCCGACCTTCTGATCGTGCAGGACCCCTGGGGCATCGCGCTGACCATGGGGCTGGTCGCCAAGGAGATGCCCTTCCTGCTGCTGATGGCCCTGGCGGCGCTTGGCCAGACCGACGCGCGGCGGCGGCTGCGGGTGGCCCAGGCGGCGGGCTACGGGCGAGTCGCGGGCTGGCTGAAGGCGGTCTTCCCGGGCATCTACGCGCAGATCCGGCTGCCGGTCTACGTGGTGCTTGCCTATTCCATGAGCGTCGTCGACGTGGCGCTGATCCTCGGGCCTTCGACGCCGCCGCCGCTGTCGGTGCAGGTGGTGCGCTGGATGAGCGACCCGGACCTCTCGATGCGGCTGGTGGCCTCGGCGGCGGCGCTTTTGCAGCTGGCGCTGGTCCTCGGCGCGCTCGCGCTCTGGCGGCTGGGCGAGGCGCTGGTGGCCCGGCTCGGGCTCGCCTGGATCGAGCGCGGCGCCCGCGCGCGGCTTGCCGACCGGGTGCTGCGCCCCCTCGGCGTGGTCTCGGGCGGCTTCTCGGCGGCGGTGATCCTGGCCGGGCTCGCGGGGCTCGCGGTCTGGTCGCTCGCGGGCTTCTGGAGCTTTCCCGAACCGCTGCCCCGGGGTTTCACCGCGCAGAACTGGATGCGCCATGGCCCGGGCGCCTGGGAGGCGACGGGGCTCACCGCGCTGGTGGCGCTGGCCTCGGTCGGCCTGGCGCTGGCACTGGTGGTGGGCTGCCTCGAGGCCGAATACCGCCGTGGGCGGGCGCTGAGCCAGGCCGGGCTCTGGCTCATCTACCTGCCGCTCCTGGTGCCGCAGATCGCCTTCCTGCCGGGGCTGCAGACGCTGCTTCTGGTGCTGGGTTTCGGGGCCGGGCCGGGGCCGGTGATCCTGGGCCACCTGGTCTTCGTCCTGCCTTACGTCTTCCTCTCGCTCGGCGATCCCTGGCGCGCCTGGGACGGCCGCGCGGGCACCGTGGCGCGGGCGCTCGGCGCGGGGCCGCTGCGGGTGCTCCTGCGCGTCCGTCTGCCGATGCTGATCCGCCCGCTCCTGACCGCCGCGGCGGTGGGCGTGGCGGTCAGCGTCGGGCAATACCTGCCGACGCTGCTGGTCGGCGGCGGGCGGGTGCCGACGCTCACAACCGAGGCCGTGGCGCTGGCCTCGGGCGGCGACCGGCGGGCGATCGGGGTCTATGGCGTCGCCCAGACGCTGGCGGTCATGGTGCCCTTCGCCGCCGCGCTGATGCTGCCGGCGCTGATCTACCGCAACCGCAGGGGGCTGCATGGCTGAGGGGCTGAGGCTCGAAGAGGTGGTGATCTGCCAGGGCGGCGCGCCGCTGGTGTCGCTCGACGCCGCGGTGCGCCCCGGCGAGGTGCTGAGCGTCATGGGCCCCTCGGGGGTCGGCAAGTCGACCATCCTGTCGCTGATCACCGGCTCGCTGGCGCCGGTCTTCCACTTCGAGGGCCGGGTGCTGCTCGACGGCGAGGAGATCACCGCGAAACCCGCCGAGGCGCGGCGGATCGGGATCCTGTTCCAGGACGACCTGCTGTTCCCGCATCTCTCGGTGGCGCAGAACCTCGCCTTCGGGCTGGCCCCCGGCGGCAGCCGCGCCGCGCGCCGCGCCCGGATCGAGGAGGGCCTCTGCGAGATCGGCCTCGAGGGCTTCGGGCCGCGCGATCCCGCGACGCTCTCGGGTGGGCAGAAGGCGCGGGTGGCGCTGATGCGGATGCTGCTGTCCGATCCCCGGGCGCTGCTGCTCGACGAGGCGTTCTCCGGCCTCGACCAGGGCCTGCGCGCGCAGATGCGCCGGCTGGTCTTCGAGCACGCCCGCGCCCGGGCGCTGCCGGTGCTGATGGTGACCCACGACCCCGAGGACGCCGAGGCCGCCGGCGGCCGGGTGGTGGACCTGGGGTCTGGGGGGTCTGGGGGGTGAGGTTTGGGCCGGTTGGCGTGGGGCTGGATGGTGCGGGGCGCTGTCTGTGGAGCGGCGCGCGGTCCCATTCGTGCCGAGATGGCGCACCGGCCTGGGTGGCGCCTCTTTCCGACGTCCTAGTTGCCGCCTCCCTCCGAGAACGTGAGCAGCCCCCTCACGCTGCGCTTTGACCTGGCTGTGAGCCGATCCGCAGACCTAGCCGCCCCGAGCACCGGTCGAAATAGAGGCCGCGTCTCACTCCACGCCCCTTTCACCCCTTGCCACACAGGGTGTGTCTCGCCTCTCTCCGCTCTCGCAACAGAGGGTGCGTCTCGCCTCGCGCCCCTCTCACCCCTCGCAACAGAGGGCGCGCGCCGGACCGGGGGCCGGCGCTGCTGACAGTCGAGCGGCGCGCTTTATCCATGCAAGGTCAGGGCTAGCGACGATCTAAGCACGCCATCCCAAGGAGCGCCGGCCCAAGGGGCCGGTCCGGCGCGCGCCCGGCACCTTCGGTGCTATTCGGGCGCAAGAGGAGGGGCGTCTCCGTTTGTGCCAAGCGGTGAAGGCGGTGTGGGGAGTGAAGGTGCTAAAGGCGGCCCGGGCGGTGCGGGTGTCGATGATGGTGAAGGCTGCGTGTGTGGTGAAGTTGGCGAAGGCGGTGAAGGCGGTGAAGGCGGTGAAGGCTCGAGCCCCAGCTATGGGCAGGCAACCCGTGGCCCCACTCCGCGCCGACGACAGGCCCCGCTCCGCCTAGACAACAAAGAAAAACGCCCGGCGGAGGTCCACCGGGCGTTCTTATCTCAGCCTAGGCGCGCAGGGCTGCGCGACGTCGGTGACCTTGCGCGGCGCGGCGCGTCACCAGCGGCGACACCCACGCCCGCCCCCGGCTCACTCCGCCCGGGTGCCGTCCGCGTTATACGTCGCGAGGTAGGCGATCACATCCGCGCGCTCTTCCTCCTTGCGCAGACCGGCGAAGGACATCTTCGTGCCCGGCGCCCATTCGCGCGGGTTCTCGAGGAAGGCGTCGAGGTTCTCGGGGGTCCAGACCACGCCCTCTTCGCCCTTCTCCATCAACGCGTCGGAGTAGTTGAAGCCCTCGACCGCGGCGACATCGCGGCCGACCACGCCGTTCTGCTGCGGGCCGACGCGGTTCTGCGCGTCCTCGCCCACCATGTGGCAGGCCATGCACTTGCGGTAGACGCGCTCGCCGGCCTCGGGATCGCCGGTGATCTCCATGCCTTCGCCGGATTCGTGGCTTTCGGCCCAGGCCATCCCGGCGGGCAGCATGGCAAGGACACTCGCGGCGAGAAGTTTGTTGAACATGATCTCTCTTTCCTCAGACTGATGCGACACGGAAATCCAGCCGGTCGGGTCGGACGCGCCCTTGTGCCGGGCCGGGCCGACCTTGCGGTCTGGGTCTCCTCCTTCGGTTCCCACGGCGGAAACTCTAGCGCAGCCCGGGAATTTGACCATGCCTCTTGTGTGTTAGGCGATAACCGGCGACCCGAGGCCGCACCCCGGGCCGCTAAAGCGCGACCGCCGCGCCGGTCTCGGCCGAGCGCTGCGCGGCCAGCCCCATGCGCACCGCCTTGGCGCCGTCGCTCAGCGAGACCTCGACCGGCCCGCCCGAGCGGATCACCTCGAGGAAGCGGCGGTGCTGGTAGAAGGTCGAGCCGTTGTGATCCCCGGCATCCAGCAGCGCCGGGTCCACCGGCACGTCGAGCACCTGCTCGCCCGAGGGGTTGCGCGGGCTCAGCACCACCTGCGGCACCGGCGCGGGGCCCAGATGCTCGGGCCAGAAACGCGTCGGTCCCGGCACCAGCGCCTCGATCTTGCCGCGCGGGCCGACGGCGCTCAGGTGCTCCTGATACTTCGAGCCCTCGGCGAACATGCAAAGCTCGAGCATCGCCCGCGCGCCGTTGTCGAAATCCACGATCGTATAGGCGTTGTCCCAGATGTCGGGGGCGCGGCCGTCGTAGCTTTCCTCGCGGTGGTTCACCGACTGGCCACCCGAGGCCATGACCCGCACCGGCTCGGCCCCGGTCGCCAGCCGCATGAGATCGAAGAAATGGCAGCATTTCTCGACCAACGTGCCGCCCGAGGTGGCGTTGAAGCGGTTCCAGGCCTGCACCTTGTCGAGGAAGGGAAAACGGTGCTCGCGGATGGTCAGCATCTTCAGCCCGCCGGTCTCGGCCTCGGCGCGCTCGAGCATCATCGCGATGGGCGGCATGTAACGGTATTCCATCGCCACCCAGATCGGCGCGGGATAGTCGCGGGCCAGCACCTCGACGCGGGCGGCCTCGGCCTCGCTGGTGTAAAGCGGCTTCTCCACGATCATCGGCAGCGGGCGGATCGCGGCGACCTCCTCCATCTGCGACACATGCAGGTTGTTCGGCGAGGCGATCAGCAGGCAGTCGAGCGTGTTCCGGCGCAGCATCTCGGGGATGCTGCCGACGAGCGCCGCATCGGGCGCCAGCGCCCCGGCCCGGCCGCGCATCTCGGCGTCCGGCTCGAAGATCGCGTCGACCCGCGCCCCGCCCAGAAGCTGGATGTTGCGGATGTGCTCCTGCCCCATCATGCCGGCGCCGATGATGCCGTAGTTAACCATGCTCAAGTCGTCCCTTCGTTATCTGAGGCGTGCCACGTAGCGGACGTGGCGGCTGTCGAACCAGGTGCGGGAATATTCCACCCGGGCGCCGTCGGCGGCCTGGCTCACGCGTTCGATGAAACCGGCGGTCTCGCCCGACGTCAGCGTGGCGGCGCCGGGCACCCAATCGGGCACCGGCGCCACGCCGAGCCGGTCCTCGGCCCGGGTGATCACCAGGCCCAGCCGCTCGCGGTAGTAAAGATAGAGGCTCTCGGAGAGGTCCGAACGGTCGATCTCGGCGACCGCCGCGCCGTCGAGCCAGATCTCCTCGAGCACCGCGGGAATGCCGCCGATGCGGCGCAGGCGGCGGATGCGGTGGCCCTCGGGGGCCGGGCCGAAGTCCGGCATCGCCGGCTCCTTGCCGCGGCGCTCCACGGTGATCAGCTCGGCAGTGGGCAAGCCGCCGCCCTCCACCAGTTCGAGCCGGAAGAAGGCGTAGAGGCCCAGCTCCTGCGGGGCGTGGCGCACGTAGTTGCCCGAGCCCTGGATGCGCTCCAGAAGCCCCGCCTCCTCGAGCCGCGCCAGCGCCTTGCGCAGGGTGCCGACCGAGACCTCGCGCTCGGCGGCCATCTCGCGTTCGGGCGGCAGCCGCGCACCATCGGCCAGCCGCCCCGCCGCGATCTCGCGGATCAGGGTTTCGGCCACCTGGAGGTAGCGGGGAAGGGCTGTTTCGTCGGGCATCGATTCTGCGGCGAAAAATTGATACACTATTGATGCACATCAATGACGATGCTACGCAAGGGCCAATTCACGCCGAGCTTCCGAGGAATCACATGACCGTAGTGCCCGTCACCTCCGCCGATCTCGACGCCGCCGAGGTGTCCTGGTTCGCCGCGCTCTGCTCGGACGACTACCAGTTCCTCGGCGTGCCCGAAGGGCGGCTGCGTTCGAGCTGGGACCACTGCTCCTCAATCCTGAAGGAGGCCGAGGCCCAGGGCTTCCGCAACATCCTGTGTCCCTCGTCCTACCAGGTCGGCCAGGACGTGCTGTCCTTCGTGGCCGCGGGCGCGCAGGTGACCAAGGACATCAACATGCTCGCCGCGATCCGCTGCGGCGAGATGCAGCCGATCATGCTGGCGCGCACCGTGGCGACCATCGACCACATGATGAAGGGCCGGCTGACGCTGAACGTCATCTCCTCGGACTTCCCCGGCGAGAAGGCCGACAGCGCCTTCCGCTACCAGCGCTCGCGCGAGGTGGTGGAGATCCTCAAGCAGGCCTGGACCCGCGACGAGATCAACTACGAGGGCGAGGTCTACAACTTCAAGAACCTCTGGACCGACCCCGCCAAGCCCTACCAGCAGAACGGCGGGCCGCTCCTCTACTTCGGCGGCTACTCGCCCCACGCGCTCGAGCTCTGCGGCCAGCACTGCGACGTCTACTTGATGTGGCCCGAGCCCGAGGAGCAGCTCGCCCAGCGCATGCGCGACGTGAACGCGGTGGCCGAACGCTACGGACGGACGCTCGACTACGGGCTGCGGGTGCACATGATCGTGCGCGACACCGAACAGGAGGCGCGGGAATACGCCGATTACATCGTCTCCAAGCTCGACGACGAATACGGCCGGCTGATCCGCGAACGCTCGCATGACGCCACATCGCTCGGGGTCAGCCACCAGGCGCGGGCGCGCGAGCTGGCCGACCAGTTCGGCTACGTGGAGCCCGGCCTCTGGACCGGCATCGGGCGGGCGCGCTCGGGCTGCGGCGCGGCCCTTGTCGGCTCGGTCGACCAGGTCATGTCCAAGATCGAACGCTACAAGAAGATGGGCATCCGCGCCTTCATCTTCTCGGGATATCCGCATCTCGACGAATGCCGCCACTTCGGCGAGAAGGTGCTCCCGAACCTCGAAACCTGCTCGCTGCCCCATGTCTATGGCCGGGTGCCGAGCGAGACCCCCGCGACCCCCCTCGCAGAAGGAGAGCGCAAGTGACCGTGTCCCGCGTCCAACTCGCCCAGGATCTTAGCCTCAGCCGCATCGTCTACGGCATGTGGCGGCTGTCGGACGACAGCGACACCTCGCCGGTCCATGTGCAGGCCAAGATCGAAGCCTGCCTCGAGCAGGGCATCACCACCATGGACCAGGCCGACATCTACGGCGGCTACGAGGCCGAGGAGGTGCTGGGCCAGGCGCTCAAGGGCTCGGACCTGCGCGACAAGATCGAAATCGTCACCAAGTGCGACATCGTCGCGCCGGCGGGGCGCTACGCCGACCGTCGGGTGAAATATTACGACACCTCCGCGGCGCATATCGAGGCCTCGGTCGACCATTCGCTGCGGCTGATGGGGATCGAGCATATCGACCTTCTCTTGATCCACCGCCCCGACCCGCTGATGGACCACCAGGAGACCGGCGCGGCGCTCGACAAGGCGGTGGCCTCGGGCAAGGTCGGCCAGGTCGGCGTGTCGAACTTCCGCCCCTACGACTGGACGCTGCTGCAATCGGCGATGAAGACGCCGCTGGTGACCAACCAGATCGAGCTGTCGCTGCTGGCGCATGAGGGCTTCACCAACGGCGACGTGGCCTTCCTGCAGGAACGCGGCATCGCGCCCATGGCCTGGTCGCCGCTGGGCGGCGGCTCGCTTTTTGCCGAAAGCTCGGCGCGGCTGCGCGCCAAGCTCGACGAGATCGCGACCGCGCAGGGCGTCGACGCGGCGGCGGTGGCGGTGGCCTGGCTCCTGCGCCATCCCGCGCGGATCCTGCCGGTGATGGGCACCAACAACCTCGAGCGGATCAAGGGCCTCGGGGCCGCCGAAAAGGTTGAGATCGACCGCGAGACGTGGTTCGAGCTTTATACCCTTGCGCTGGGCCACGAGGTGCCCTGACATGGATGGTGGCATGAGCACGATGGACGAGATCTTCGAGCCCGGACCGGGCCGCGAGCGCGACTTCCGCGACGCGTTGGGCCGTTTCGCGACCGGGGTCACCATCGTGACCACCCAGACCGAGGACGGGCCGATCGCGATCACCGCGAACAGCTTTGCCTCGCTGTCGCTCGATCCGCCGCTGGTGCTCTGGTCGCCGGCCAAGGCCTCGAGCCGCTTCAAGCCCTTTGCCGAGGCGCAGCACTTCGCGATCCATGTCATCGCCACCGACCAGGCCGCGCTTTGCGGCGAGGTGGCCAAGGACGCGCGGCGCTTCCGCCCCGGCGACCTGACCGAGAACGAGAACGGCGTGCCGCTGATCGAATCGGCGCTGGCGCATTTCGAATGCGCCCGCGAGGCGGTGCACGACGGCGGCGACCACGTCATCGTGGTCGGCCGGGTCCAGCGGGTCCGCATGCGGGAGGGAGAACCGCTGCTGTTCCTGCAGGGCCGCTACGGCGCCTTCCAGGCGTTCGACTGACACCGGCCCGGCGCCCCGGGACGGGGCGCGGGAGACTTGGACCGGCGCGCGCCCCGCTGCGCGCAGGCAGGGGAGGAGACAGATGGGGCTGATCCGGGCTTTGCTCGTCCCGCTCGAGCTGTTCAACACCTGGGCGCTGGCGCTCGGGCGCTGGCTGGCGCTCCTGGCGCTGGGCATCATGGTGGTGGTGATCCTCGCGCAGGTCTGGTTCCGCTACGTGCTGAACAACGCCCTGCCCTGGCCCGACGAGGCCGCGCGCTTCCTGATGCTCTGGATGACCGGCCTGGCCGCACCCTCGGGGCTGCGCCGGGGCGGCTTCGTGGCGATCGACATGATCACCGAGGCCCTGCCCCGCAAGCTCGCCGACACGGTGATCCTGGTCCTGCTGTTCATGTCGATGAGCGTCCTGGCCATGGGCGTCCAGCTCGGCCACACGCATGTGAATTCCGGCTGGCTCTTCGCCTCGTCTTCGCTGCGGGTGCCGCTCGACCTGATCGGCGGCGAGGTCGTGAAGGTCAAACTCGCCTGGATGTATATGTCCGTTTTCCTGGGGATGATCCTGCTCGCGCTGGTCAACATCGAGCTGATCCTGCGCCGCATCCTGATCCTGGCCGGGCGCGGTGACGAGCTGTCGCCGCTGGTCCCCGCCGACCTGCCGGAGGCCGAGTGATGCTTGTCTGGTTCCTGCCGCTGTTCCTGCTGCTCCTGATGATCGGCCTGCCGGTCTTCTTCGCGCTGCTCTTCGCGCCCGGGGCGCTTCTCTGGCTGAACGGCCAGGAGCGGGACCTCGCGCTTCTCTACCGCAATCTCTACAACGGCATGGACAGCTTCCCGCTGATGGCCCTGCCCTTCTTCCTGCTCGCGGGCGAGATCATGAACCGCGGCGGCATCACCGAGCGGCTGGTGCTGTTCTCCCAGGCCTTCATGGGTCACCTGCGGGGCGGGCTCGCGCATGTGAACATCCTGTCCTCGATCCTCTTCGCGGGGCTCTCGGGCTCGGCGGTGGCCGATACCTCGGCGCTGGGCTCGACGCTCATTCCCGCGATGGAGCGGCAGGGCTATTCGCGCCGCTTCGCCGCGGCGATCACCGCGGCCTCCTCGGTGATCGGGCCGATCATCCCGCCTTCGGGCATCATGATCATCTACGCCTATGTCATGGGCCAGTCGGTCGCGGCGCTCTTCCTCGCGGGCATCGTGCCGGGCATCCTGGTGGGCCTCGGGCTCATGGTCATGGTGCGCATCCTCGCCGACCGCTTCGATCTGCCCAAGGCCGAGCGCATCGTCGCCCGCGGCGCCAAGATCGGCCGGGTCGAAAGCTGGGTGAGCTTCGCGCTCCTGCGGCTGAACCTCGCGGGCATCTTCTACCTGCTCGCGGGCCTCCTGCCCGAGGGCATGGCGGTGGGCGGCATCGCCGTCTACATCGGCCTCCTGATCCCCGCGCATTTCCTGCTGGTCTTCTACCGCAAGCGCGTGGACGCGGATTTCCGCATCGTCTGCAAGAAGGCCGTGGCGCCGCTGCAGACCCCGATCATCATCCTCGGCGGCATCCTCCTGGGCGTCTTCACGCCCACCGAGGCGGCGGCCATCGCGGTCCTCTACGCGCTGATCATCTCCTACGGGGTGCTGGGGGCCATGACGCTGGCCGATCTGGCCGACGTGCTGCGCCGCTCGGCCATCGCCTCGGCCACGGTGCTGCTGCTGGTGGGCGCGGCGGTCAGCTTCAAGACCGTCGTCAGCCTCAGCCATGCGCCCGAGATCATGGCCGAGTTCATCCTGGCGCTCTCCGAGAACCCGCTGACCCTGCTGTTCCTGATCAACATCCTGCTGTTCATCGTGGGCATGTTCCTCGACGCAGGGCCCGCGATCATCATCCTCGGGCCGATCCTCGGGCCGGTCTTCACCTCGCTCGGCGTCGACCCGGTGCATTTCGCCATCATCATGTCGGTGAACCTGACCGTGGGGCTGGCAACGCCACCCATGGGGCTGGTGCTTTTCGTCGCCTCATCGGTGTCAGGCGAGAAGGTGGAATCCATCTCGCGGGCGATCCTGCCCTTCCTCGCGGTGGAGGTGCTGGTGATCCTCTTGATCACCTATGTCCCCGCGATTTCCCTCACCATTCCGCGACTTGCGGGATTCGTGAACTGATCAGCATCCAAAAAACAGGGAGGACTACCATGCTGAAACAGACCCTCACCGGCCTCGGCCTCGCGGCGGCGCTCAGCCTCTCCGCGGGTGTGGCCCAGGCGCAGGAATACACCCTGCGCGCCACCGCCAACTCCAACGACCAGGACGAGGACTACGACGGCCTCGTGGTCTTCAAGGACTACGTCGAGAAGGCTTCGAACGGCGCGATCGAGGTCGAGCTCTTCATCGGCACCCAGCTTTGCGGCAACGGCACCGAGTGCCTGCAGGGCGTGGCCGACGGCTCGATCGACATCTTCGTGACCACCTCGGGCGGCGCCGCGGGGATCTTCCCCTACGTCCAGGTCTTCGACCTGCCCTACCTGATGCGCGACGACCGCATCGCCGAGGCGGTCCTGACCAACGGCACCTTCACCCGCACCCTGCGCGAGATGGGGCTCGAGGATTCCGGCGACGCGATCCGCATCATGACCATCGGCAACACCGGCGGCTGGCGGAACTTCGCGAACACCCAGAAGCGCATCGCCTCGCCCTCGGACCTCGAAGGCATGAAGATGCGCACCGTGGTCGCCGACCTGCCGCAGGAGCTGGTCAAGACGCTCGGCGCCTCGCCGACGCCGATCCCGTGGCCGGAACTCTTCACCTCGCTGCAGACCGGCGTGGTGGAAGGCACCAAGAACGGCGTGACCGACATCATGAACATGAAGTTCACCGATGCCGGGCTGAAGCATCTCACGCTTGACGGGCACGCCTATATGGCCGCCATCTGGGTGATGAACAACGAGCGCTTCTCCTCCATGCCGGAAGAGCTGCGCACGGTGGTCGTCAACGGCTTCAAGGAGCTGCAGCAGGCGACCTTTGCCAGCCCCAAGCGCAAGCAGATCTCGGCCTACCAGGCCTTCACCGAGGCCGGCGGCGAGATCTACGTGCCCACCGCCGAGGAGATGGACGCCTTCTCCGAGGCCGTGACCCCGGTCTACGACTGGTTCGCGCAGAACGTCGACGGCGGTGAAGAGGTGCTCCAGGCGCTGCGCGACAGCGTCGCCGAGGCCGAAGAGCGCATCGACGCCGAAATCGCGGCCGATATCCAGTAAGGTCCGCGGGCCCCGCGCCATGGACGCGCGGGGCCACCCATTTCTCCGCTTTCCCACATGCGTAAACGGCAGCCGCGCCGGCCCCCGGCCGCACCCGAGCTATTGCCCAGACCCGGAGCCGAGATGACGACCCAGACGCTGCGCGACCGCTTCCAGACGATCTTCCCCGGCCTCGCGGTGACCGCGCTGGTCGCGGTGACGGCGGCCTTCCTGTCGGAACATTACGGCGCGCCGGCCATGCTGATGGCGATCCTCCTGGGCATCGCGCTGCATTTCCTCTCCGAGGAGGGGCGCACCGCGCCGGGTGTCGATTTCGCCGCCAAGGTGGTGCTGCGCTTCGGGGTGGCGCTTCTGGGGCTGCGGATCTCGGCGGGGCTGGTGGCCGACCTGGGCTTCGGCTTCGTCGGGCTGATCGTGCTGGCCACCGCGGCGACCATCGGCGTGGCACTCCTGGCCGCGCCGCTCTTCGGGCGGCGCCAGCGTTTCGCGCTGCTGACCGGCGGCTCGGTGGCGATCTGCGGCGCCTCGGCGGCCATGGCCATCGCCGCGGTGCTGCCGCGCGACGAACGCTCCGAACAGGACATCGTCTTCACCGTCGTGGGCGTCACCGTCCTGTCGACCTTCGCGATGATTCTCTACCCGATGCTGGCCGCCTGGCTGGGCTTCGACGCCACCGTGACCGGGGTCTTCCTGGGCGGCACGATCCACGACGTCGCCCAGGTCGTCGGCGCGGGCTATTCGGTCAGCGACGAGGTCGGCGACGTGGCCACGCTGGTCAAGCTGATCCGCGTCAGCCTCCTGGCGCCCGTGGTGCTTCTGGCCGCGCTGGCCTTCCGCCGCAGCGCCGAGACCGGCAGCCGCCCGCCGCTCCTGCCGGGCTTCGTCCTGGCCTTCCTGGTGCTGGCCGGGGTGAATTCGACCGGCGTGGTGCCCGACACGGTCAATGCTCTGGCCTCGGACCTGTCGCGCTGGGCCCTGCTGACCGCCATCGCGGCGGTGGGCATGAAGACCTCGCTGCCGAAACTCATGCAGGTGGGCCGCGCCGCGATGCTGATGCTCTGCCTCGAGACGGTCTTCCTCGCGGGCTTCGTGGCGCTTGGCGCGATCTTCGTTCTGGGCTGAGCGCGGGCACCGGTCCGGGCCGAATCGTTCCGGCCCGTGACCCGCCCGCCACAGGCTTATCGCCTGAATTTTCGCAATTTTCCGAAGAATTCCGCATCCGCCCCGGCGACTTCCCGCCCAATTCGCGGGCTTAACCGGGATTCCTCAAAAAATAATCGTCAAGCTTGTGACGAGAGCCGGTTTTGAGCTATGCCTTGGACAGCCAGAACGTTATTCATTTTTTCGAGTCTTCGAACCTAAGGAGCTTGGCCATGTCTATTCGTGCGATTACCGCATCCCTCGCACTCGCCGTGACGGCGAGCGCAGCAGCCGCTCAGGGCACCAACGCGGAAGCCCTGCAAATTGCTCAGGCACAGAACGCATGCGGAAGCGGGGCGTCGATCCAGTCGGCCGAGTTCCTGCCCAACGGCAACGTCCGCGTGGTCTGCCTGCGCGCCGGTGGCGGCGATCTCGGCGGCACGCTGGGTGCGACCGGCACCGCCGTGGCCGGCCTGACCTTCGTGGCGATCATCGCAGCGCTTGGCGGCGACGGCGACGGATCCTCCAGCTCGGCAACCTCGGGCACGTCGGGCACCGGCGGCACCGACTGATCGGCCGATCAGCACAGGATTTGAAAGGTGGCCCCCCCGGGCCACCTTTTCTGTTTGTGAGGGGTGTATATTCCGCACCTGGCACCCGGATTTCTTGCTATTCTGCACCCAATCCAGCCCTAGGCCCTTCACTGTCAGCCGACACCTGATAAAAGTTTCGCAAAAGAATTTGCCCCAGAAATTCGAGAGCGCGCCGTGAATAAAAGCTACTCCGCATTCCAGAACAGGCCGAGCGTCACGCCTCCGCCGCAACCGGCGGACCAGGACGACGAGATCGACCTTCTGGAACTGGCCGGCACGCTTTGGCGCGGCAAGCTGATGCTGGCGGGCGCGGCGCTCATCGCGCTCTTCATCGGGGCCTATTACGCCTATGTCGTGGCGGTGCCGAAATACACTTCGACCACCACCGTCGCGATCTCGGTCCAATCCTCGCCCATCGCCGACATCGAATCGATCGTGAGCGGCGTCTCCACCGAAGACGCCAGCATGAACACCGAGCTCGAGATCCTGCTCTCGCGCAATGTGCTCCTGCAGCTGGTGGAGCGGCTGGACCTGCTGGATGACCCGGAGTTCAACGCCGCCCTGCGGCCCGAGCCCGCCTTCTCGATCGGCAACGTGATGGAGGTCGTCGCGGGCCTGACCGGCGCCACGGCCAACACCGGCGAGGCGCTCACCGAGGAGGACATCCTCAACAAGACCGTGGAGAACCTCCGCGCCGCCATCTCCGCCAGCGTCAAGCGCGACACCTATGTCTTCAACGTCTCCGCCACGACCACCAGCCGGGCGAAGTCCCAGCAGGTCGTGAACACCCTCGCCGAGGTCTATATCGACGACCAGGTGCAGGCGAAGTTCGACAGCCTGGAGACCGCGGTGACCTGGCTTTCCGAGCGCGTCACCGAGCTCGAGCAGGAGTTGAACGACGGCGAGGACCGGCTTCAGCAGCTGCGCACAGAGACCGACCTGATCACCCCCGAGGCGCTGCAGGCGGTGAACCGCCAGCTCATCGACGTGCGCAACCGTCTCGAGGAGACCCGCGCCGATGTCGACGCCCAGGCCGCCGAGGTCGCCATGCTGACCGGCGCGCTCGAGAATGAAGACCTGGCACTTCTGGCCGAGGAGTTGGACGACCCGATCCTCACCCGCCTGCGCTCCGAGGCCCAGGCCGGCGACGCGGAGGCGCGCCAGAGCTTCCTCGACCGTGCCGAGATGCTGGTCTCCCGGCAGGAGACCACGCTCGCACGCCTGCGCTCGCAGTCCGCCGCCCTCGAGGCCTCGATGCGGCGCCAGGAGAACGAGCTTCAGGCCCAATCCGAGGACCTCTCGGCGCTCGAACAGCTCAACCGCGAGATCGAGACCACCCGCACGCTCTACGAGACCTTCCTGGCCCGCCTGAAGGAGGCCACGGTCCAGCGCGGGCTGATGAACGCCGACAGCCGCGTCCTTTCCGAGGCGACGCCGGGCCGCTACGTCGAGCCGCGCAAGGGGCTGATCCTGGCGCTGTCCATGATCCTCGGCCTGATGATCGGCGCCGCCGTGGTGCTGGGCCGGCAGTTCCTGCACCAGGGCTTCCGCACCGCCGAGGACCTCGAGGCGCATACCGGCCGCACGATCCTCGGCCAGATCCCCAAGATGCCGATCAAGAAGCGGCAGGGCCTCATCCAGTATCTCAACGACAAGCCGACCTCGGCCGCCGCCGAGGCGATCCGCAACCTGCGGACCTCGGTGCTGCTCTCGGATGTGGACCACCCGCCGCAGCTCATCATGTCGACCTCCTCGCTGCCCGGCGAGGGCAAGACCACCCAGGCCATCTCGCTGGCGCATAACCTCGCCGGCCTCGGCCGCAAGGTCCTGCTGATCGAGGCCGACATCCGCCGCCGGACCTTCCAGGAATACTTCGAGGTGCCCGCGAACCAGCCCGGCCTCGTCGCGGTGATGATGGAGGAAGCCTCGGTCGAGGACGCGCTGGTGCGCGACCCGCGCCTCAAGGTCGACGTGCTGATGGGCGACAAGTCCAGCCTCAACGCCGCCGACGTCTTCTCCTCGGAGCGTTTCAAGCAGTTCCTCGAGAAGATGCGCGGCATCTACGACACGATCATCATCGACACCCCGCCGGTGCTCGTGGTGCCCGACGCCCGGGTGATCGGCCAGCATGTCGACGCCATCGCCTTCACCACCGCCTGGGACCGCACCACCAAGTCCCAGGTCAGCGAGGCCATGCGCCAGTTCGCCACCGTGAACGTGCCGGTCACCGGCCTGGTGCTGAGCCAGATCGACCACAAGGGCATGAAGCGCTACGGCTACGGCGGCAAATACGGCGCTTATGGTGCCTATGGCGCGGGCTACTACGACAGTTGAGGCCCCAAAGCCCTGCGATTGATGTCATGGACACAGACGCGATGGACAGGAACAGCGACACGCAGAATCCCCGGAACTGGTTCGCGGCCCAGCTCAAGCCCAACGGGCTGACGCTGGCCGAACGCAACCTCGCCCGCCAGGGCTTCGCGCATTTCGCGCCGCGGCGGATGGAGACCACGCGCCGCGCGGGCAAGCTCACCAGCCGCCCGCGGCCGCTTTTCCCGGGCTATGTCTTCGTGCAGTTCGACCCCGCGGGCGCCGACTGGCGCAAGCTCAACGCCACGCGCGGGCTCACCCGGGTGGTGCTGGACGACCCGCGCCACCCCCGCCCCCTGCCCCAAGACTTTATGGCGGGCCTCCTGGCGCGCTGCGACCGCGACGAGGTGCTGGAGACCGTGCCGGCCTTCGCCGAGGGTGACCTCGTACGGGTCATCAACGGCCCGATGGCCATGCTGGTCAGCCGCATCGAGGCGCTCGGCGACGACGACCGGATCCGGCTCCTGATGGAGTTCATGGGCCAAAAGACCCGCGTCACGGTGCCCGCCGTCTATCTCGAGAAAATCGAGGCCTGAGCCACCCGCCCCGCGGTGCCCGCGCCTTGCCTTCGGGCCCGGGCGCGCCACCCTCAGCCGCGGACAGGCCCGAGGGCCGCCTTCCAAGCTAGGACAGCATTCCATCATGGCAGAGAAATCCCGCATCTTCGGCGTCGTGGGCCTGGGCAATTTCGGCTCCACCGTCGCCCGCGAGCTCACCCGCTTCGGCAACCAGGTCATCGGCATCGACATCAACGAGACGCGGGTCTCGGCGCATGCCGACAAGCTCTCCCAGGCGCTGATCGTGGACGCCCGCGACGACCAGGCCCTGAAGGAGGCCGGCATGGGCGATTGCGACGTGGCGCTGGTGGCGCTCGGCTCGGATCTCGAGGCCTCGATCCTCTCGGCGATCAACCTCAAGCTCGTCGGCGTCGACAAGATCTGGGCCAAGGCCCGGACCAAGACCCACCACCGGATCCTCTCGCGGCTCGGCGTCGACCGGATCGTGCACCCCGAGGTCGAGGTCGGCCAGCACATCGCCCAGGTGCTGCACAACCCGCTGATCCGCGACTACATCAGCCTCGGCAACGGCTTCTACGTGGTGAACTTCCGCATCCCCAAGAGCCTCGAAGGCAAGAGCCTCGGCGACCTGGCGCATGGCGAGAAGTTCAACCTGCGCTGCGTCGGCGTGATGCGCGGCACCAAGTTCATCGCCCAGGACGGCGAGGCCTGCACCTTCGAGAGCGACGACCTGCTGCTGCTGCTCGGCCAGCGCGCCGACCTGCGGCGCTTCGCGGCGAGCCTCTGACATGGCGCTCATCGGCATGCGCTCGCGGCTCCTCGACCGCGTCGTGCGGCTCTCGCCGCCGATGCTCCTGGTGGCGCTTTATCTCTGCGTGATCGTCCTCGGCGCGGGGCTCCTGGCGCTGCCGATCTCGCAGAGCGGCGGCGTGGGGCTCTACGACGCGCTCTTCACCTCGACCTCGGCGGTCACGGTGACAGGGCTCGTGGTGGTCTCCACGGGCCAGGATTTCACCTTCTTCGGCCAGCTGGTGATCGCGCTTCTGATCCAGTTCGGCGGCCTCGGGCTGATGACCTTCGCGGTCTTCGTCCTTTCGGCCATCGGGGTGAAGGTCGGCCTCGGCCAGCGGCTGGTCCTGCGCGAGGACCTCAACCAGTCCTCCTTCGGCGACCTTTTGCGCCTGGTGCGGGTGATCCTGGTGGTCTCGCTCTCCTGCGAGGCCCTCGGCGCGCTCCTCTTGATGACGGTCTTCGTGCCCGAGATGGGCTGGGCCCAGGGCGGCTGGTACGCGGTCTTCCACGCGGTCTCGGCCTTCAACAACGCGGGCTTCGGGCTCGACGACGGCTCGCTGATGCCCTGGGTCGGCAACCCGGTGATCAACCTGGTGATCCCGCTCCTCTTCATCCTCGGCGGGCTGGGCTTCGTGGTCCTGGCCGATCTCTACGAGGCCCGGCGCTGGCGGGCGCTGACCCTGCACAGCAAGATCATGCTCTACGGCACGCTCTGCCTGATCCTCGCCGCCTGGGCGCTTTTCGCGGCGCTGGAATGGCGCAACCCCGCGACCCTCGGCGGGCTCGAGGGCACCGGCGCGAAGATCCTCGCCAGCTGGTTCCAGGCGGTCACCCCGCGCACCGCGGGCTTCAACACGCTCGACACCGCGGGCATGGAGAACGCCACCACGCTGATGACCATGACGCTCATGCTGGTCGGCGGCGGCTCGACCTCGACGGCGGGCGGCATCAAGGTCACCACCGCCATCGTGCTGGTGCTCGCCACCATCGCGTTTTTCCGCAAGAGCACCGAGCTGCATGCCTTCGGGCGCAGCCTCGGCCTCGAAGAGGTGATGAAGGTCCTGGCGCTGACCACGGTCTCGATCCTGATCGTCTTCCTGGCGCTCTTCCTGGTCTCGATCACCTATGAGGGCAGCTTCATCAGCCTCGCCTTCGAGGTGGTCTCGGCCTTCGGCACCGTCGGCCTCTCGCTCGGCGCGACCGGAGAGCTCGACGCCCTCGGGCGCGCGGTGATCATGGTGGTGATGTTCCTCGGCCGGGTCGGCCCGCTGACGCTGGGCTTCTTCCTCGCCACCCACAGCGCCGTGCGGGTGCGCTACCCCAAAGGCCGGATCTACCTCGGCTGAGCGCCCGCCTCCCTTCGCATACCCATGAAAAGCGGCGCGTCCCCGTCACCACGGCGCGCCGCCGCCCTCCACAAGCGCCGCTCCCCCCCAACACGCAACCGCTCCCAAAACAGCGCCGCACCCTCTCCCGACGCGCCCCACCCCATGCTTCAGCTTGTCCAAATACCTCGGGGGTGAATGCGGGCGGCACGCCCGCAGAGGGGGCAGCGCCCCCTCCCCCGGTCCGGGGCGCCGAAGGCGGCCCGGACCCAGCAAAAAACACCAACCGACCGCCCTGAAGTCCAACCCTCAGATCGGCAGCGCCGGGGTCACCCCGCTCTCCTCGAGCGCCCAGCGGGCCGACCAGACGCCGCCCTCGCGTTCGAGCATCAGGTAGTTGCGCTCGGCGGTGTAATTGGTGCCACGTCCCGGTAGGGGCGCGATGCGGATCGGGTGCTCGGGCAGCGGCGCCTCACCGAGCCGCGCCAGCGTGCCGAGCATCCAGGCCCAGGCCTTGGGCGGGGCGCGATGGGCGATGCCCGAGGCCACCAGCTGGTGCACCGGGCCGCGCGGGCTGTCGAGCGTGGCGCGGGTCGCCAGGTGGATCTCGCCCGAAAGCGCGGTGACATCGGACCCGCCGGCCTCGATCTCCAGGACCCGGCGCAACATGCGCTGCCATTCGGCGCGATGCGCGCGGCTCTGCCATTGGTCGCGCAGGTCGTCCTCGTATTTCTGCATGGTCGGGATGGCGTTCATCAGCCGCTCGAGGATCGAGAGCCGGGGCCCCAGAAGCGGCACGCTGGAGACCAGGAGGACGCGTTCCTCGGGGGCCTCGGCCGCCGTCTCGAAGCCCTGCCAGCCCGCCGGGCCCATGATCCGCTCCATGCCGCGCTCCGAGCGCAGGTCGGGGGCGATCACGCTGACCCCGGGCAGGTCGCGCCGGAAGGACAGGGAGCGGCCCTTGGGGTCGAGGAAAAGCGCCGGCACATCGTCCTCGGTCGCGGCCTGCTGATACAGCAGGAAGGCCTCGCGCGCGGCGCGGAAGAGCCGCCGCGCGATCGGATGCGCGGCCAGCTCCTCGCCTAGCGAGCCCCAGCCGTCGCAGATGTCGTGGTCGTCCCAGATCATCAGCGCGGGCACCTCGGCAGCCATCCGGGCAAAGCCCGCCCCGGCGTAGGTCAGCCGGTAGCGTTCGAGAAAGCCGCGCCGCAGGTGGTCCTCGAGGTCGTCGAGGGCCTCGGCGCCCGGGGCCTCCTCGAGGTCCTCGGGCCAGCTCTCGCTCAGCGCGTGGCCGCGGGTCACCTCGTCGGCATAGACCTGGTCGCCGCCGTGCAGGATCAGGTGGAAGGGCGACTGCAGATGCGCCTCGCGCATGTGCCGCCACATGGCGTTGCGCTCGGCCTCGTCGCGGTCGAGGTCGCCGTGTTCCTCGCCGTTGCAGGAGACGAAGCCGATGCGCAGATCGCCGTCGAAATCCGTGGCGACGCGGTGGCTCACGCCGTCGAAGCTGTAACTCGGCCGTCCGCCGCGCGGCAGGGCGAAGTCGAAGCGCCAGACGCCCTCGCCGCCGATCTCGGCCAGGAGCCGCGGCGCCACGCGCCCCGCTTCGGTCTCGAGCTCGGGCGGCGGGCTCTCGGCGCTGTCGGTCAGGACCAGGGCGGCAAGCCGCAGCACGCTGTCGTCGAGCGCGCGGAAGATCAGGACGGGGCCGGCGGTCACGGGCATGGGGCACTCCTCGGAGCCCGGCTGGGCGCCGGGCGGAACAACGGCCGGGCGGATCCGCGGGCCCGGCGCCGCATTGCCAGCTAGGTCGGGTCCGGGTCTTCCTCAACACGCTTGCGGCGGAAAAGGATCGGCAGCACCCCGGGCAGCACCGCCGCGAGGAAGACCAGCCCGAAGGCGATCGAGGCCGCGAGCCCCGAATAGCCGCTGGCGCCCGCCACCGGGAAAAGCGCCGCGGCCACGCCCTCGCGCAGGCCCCAGCCCGAGACGGTCACCGGCACCAGCATCATGAAGAGGATGAGCGGCACCAACCCCAGCACCGCAGCGAGCGGCAATTCCGTGCCGATGGAGCGGGCGCAGGCGTAGAAGGCGAAGATGTTGCAGGCCGCGGTGATCAGCGCCAGCGGCACCTGGTAGGCCAGGATGCGCGGTTTCAGAAGCGAGGCCTCGAGCGCCGACCAGAGGTCCTGCAGCGCCCGGCGCTGGGGTCCGGGCAGCAGCCAGCCGAACCAGAGAAGCACCGGCAGCGCCAGGCAGATCAGCAGGAAGGGCGCAGTGATCGAGGTCAGCCAGACCGGCCAGCGCAGGCCCCCGGGCTGCACCGTGGTCACCACATAGGTCACCGCGAAGATCGCGAAGATGCCCGCCTGCTGGGTCAGCCGCTCGAAGAAGACGCCCTGGGCCGCGCGCAGGAGCCCCGCCGCCTTGCGGGCCCGGAAGGCCCGGCCCGCGTCGCCCACCATGCCGCCCGGCAGCGACTGGTTCACGAATTGCGAGAGGTAATATTCCGCCAGCGCGTGTTTCAGCCCGAAGACCTGGCCGAGCCGCCCGGCGATCAGCTTCCAGCGCACCGCCGAGAGGATGGTCTGGGCGCTCATCACCAGCCAGGCCAGCGCGATCCAGCCCAGGTCCGCGCGGCGCAGGATCCGCAGCGCCTGCTGGCCGTCCACCGCGAGCCAGAGCAGCGTGAGCAGGGTGAGGCTCACCAGGATCTGGATCACGCGGAGTTGCGTCCGAGATAGCCGCATCGCCGCCGCCTATGATGCCCACGCCAACATGCCGCGCCTATACGCCCTGGGTGCGACCGGCACAACACGCACGGGCCGGCGCCCCGGGACGCGGGCGGGGTTCCGGGTAGTCTAGGCCGGGCGGCGGCAAAAGTATGCCCGCAGGGCGCGCGCGCCCGGCCAAGCGGTGCATGGGCGGCACGCTTGGGCGCGCGGCGCGAGGGCTTTGCGGCTCACCCGCCCTGCACGCCTTCCAGCGCGGCGGTCAGGTTGTGTTCGAGCGCGTCGGAGAGATAGCCGCCCTCCTGCACGAGCAGCATCGGCAGCCCCGCCGCGGCCAGCGCCGCGCCGATCCGGGTGAAGCCCGGGGTGGTGACCGCCATGCCCTGCAGCGGATCGCTCTCATGGGCATCGAGCCCCAGCGCCACCACCAGCACATCCGCCCCGAAGGCCCGGACCGTGGCGAGCCCGCGCTCGAGCGCCTTGAGGAAAGCCGCGTCGTCCGCCCCGCGCGCCAGCGGCAGGTTCAGGTTGGCCCCGCGCCCGGCCCCCTCGCCGCGCTCGTGGGCGTGGCCCCAGTAGAAGGGATAGAAGCCCGCCGGATCGGCGTGGACCGAGACGGTCAGCACGTCGCCGCGCGCGTAGAAGATGCCCTGGGTGCCGTTGCCGTGGTGCACGTCGACGTCGAGGATCGCCACCCGGCGTCCTTCGGACCGCAGCACCTCGGCGGCGATGGCGGCATTGTTGAGAAAGCAGAAGCCGCCGGCGAGATCGGCGAAGGCGTGGTGCCCGGGCGGACGGCAGAGCGCGTAGACCAGCCCCTCTCCGGGCGCGCGGGCCAGCGCCTGGGCGGCCGAGACGGCGGTCTGCGCCGACCAATAGGCCGAGCCCCAGGTCTCGGCCCCGATCGGGCAGGCGGTATCGGCCTGATGATAGCCCGCGAGCCCCGCCGGAGAGGCCGGGTAGCTGTCGCTGCGGTTGGCGGGATGCACGTTCGGCACCACCTCGGGCCCCGCGCCCGGCAGCCGCGCCCAGCGGGTATGGATGGTCTCGAGAAAGCGCAGGTAGTCGGCGCCATGCACCGCTGCGAGCGGCGCCATGCCGTGATCCGAGGGGGCCTCGAAGGTGCAGCCCGCCGCCTCTGCCCCGCGCTTCAGCCGCGCCGCCCGCTCGGGCTGTTCCGGCGAGGGCTGCAGGATCCCCGCGACCAGGAAGGTTTGCGGGTCGTGACGGCTTTGGCGGTCGTCGAAGAAGGCGCGCATGGGGGCTCCGGGGGTCAGGGTCGGGATGCCCGGAGCCTAGGGGCGGGGTGCGACGGTGGGAAGGGGGGCTCCGGGGGTCAGGGTCGCGGAGCCTAGGGGCGGGCTGCGGCGCTGGGAAGGGGCTGCGGGCGCGCGCCGACACCCTGCCCCGCGCATCCGCCGACGGCCCCCTCCCCCCAACAAAAAACCCGCCGGCCCCCATTCCGGGACCGGCGGGCGTCGTGTCGCCAAGACCTCTCGGCGTCAGCCGAGGATCTCGTTCAGCGTCTTCGAGGGGCGCATCACCGCCGAGGTCTTGGCCTCGTCGGTGTTGTAGTAGCCCCCGAGGTCCACCGCCTGGCCCTGCGCGGCGGCCAGCTCGCCGGTGATGGTCTCGGCGTTCTCTTCGAGCGCCTTGGCGATCGGGGCGAAATGCGCCGCGATCTCGGCGTCCTCCCCCTGGTCGGCCAGCGCCTTGGCCCAGTAGAGCGCGAACCAGAAGTGGCTGTCGCGGTTGTCGGGCTGGCCGACCTTGCGCGAGGGCGAGCGGTCGTTGTCGAGCACGCCCTGCGTCGCCGCTTCCACCGCCTGGCCCAGGACCCGCGCCTTGGCGTTGCCCTGCTGGTCGGCCAGGAACTTCAGGCTCTCGCCCAGGGCGCAGAACTCGCCGAGGCTGTCCCAGCGCAGGTGGTTTTCCTCCACCAGCTGCTGGACGTGCTTCGGGGCCGAGCCGCCGGCGCCGGTCTCGAAGAGGCCGCCGCCGTTCATCAGCTTCACGATCGAGAGCATCTTAGCCGAGGTCCCGAGCTCGAGGATCGGGAAGAGGTCGGTGAGATAGTCGCGCAGCACGTTGCCGGTGATCGCGATGGAGTTCTCGCCGCGGCGGATGGTCTCCAGCGTCTGCCGGGTCGCCTCGCGCGGGGCCATGATCGCGAACTTGTCGGCCACGCCCTCGGCCTCGAGGATCGGCTTCACGAAGCGGATCAGCTCGGCGTCATGGGCGCGCTTGGCGTCAAGCCAGAAGATCGCCTCGCAGCCCTCGGCGCGCTGGCGTTCGATGGCCAGCTTCACCCAGTCCTCGATCGGCGCCTTCTTGGCGCTGGCCGAACGCCAGATGTCGCCGGGCTCGACCGCGTGCTCGTGGATCACCTCGCCGTTGGCGGCGGTCATCCGCACCTTGCCCTTGGCGGGGATCTCGAAGGTGGTGGGATGCGAGCCGTATTCCTCGGCCTTCTGCGCCATCAGGCCGATGTTCTGCACCGTGCCCGAGGTGGTCGGATCCAGCGCGCCGGTCTCTTTGAAGTAGGCGATGGTCTCGTCGTAGACGGGCGCATAAGAGCTGTCGGGGATCACGCAGTTGACGTCATGCTGGGCGTCGTCGGGGCCCCAGCCCTTACCGCCGGCGCGGATCACCGCGGGCATCGAGGCGTCGATGATCACGTCCGAGGGGACGTGCAGGTTGGAAATGCCCTTGGAGCTGTCGACCATGTACATCGGCGGCCGCTCGTCCATGACGCGCTTGATCTCGGCCTCGATCTCCTCGGCCTTGCCGGTCTCGGGCAGACGCGCCATCAGGTCCTTGATGCCGGAGTTCGGATCGACGCCCGCGGATTTCAGCGCGTCGCCGTATTTCTCGAAGACCGGCTTGAGGAATTCCTTCACCGCGTGGCCGAAGATGATCGGGTCGGAGACCTTCATCATCGTCGCTTTCATGTGCAGCGAGAAGAGCACGCCCTCGGCCTTGCTGGCGGCGATCTGCTCGGCCAGGAAGGCGTCGAGCTTCTGCGCCGACATGAAGGTCGCGTCGACCACGGTGCCCTCGGGGAAGTCCACGCCTTCCTTCAGCACCGTGACGCTGCCGTCCTCCGCCTCGAGCTCGATCTTCGCCTTGCCGGCCTGGGCGCCGCTGAGCGTGGTCGAGGTCTCGTTCGAGTAGAAGTCACCGCCCGACATGCTGGCCACGGTGGTCTTGCTCTCGGCCGACCAGTTGCCCATCGAATGCGGGTTCGCCATGGCGTAGTTCTTCACCGGCTTGGCGGCGCGGCGGTCGGAGTTGCCCTCGCGCAGGACCGGGTTCACCGCCGAGCCCTTGATCGCGTCGTAGCGCGCGCGGGCGTCCTTCTCGGCGTCGCTCTCGGGGGACTCGGGGTAATCGGGAATGTCGTAGCCCTGCCCCTGCAGCTCGCGCACCGCGGCGACGAGCTGCGGCACCGAGGCCGAGATGTTCGGCAGCTTGATGACGTTGGCCTGCGGCTCCTTCACGATCCGGCCCAGCTCGGCCAGGTCGTCGCTGCGGCGCTGCGCCTCGGTCAGCTTTTCGGGGAAGGCCGCGAGGATGCGCCCGGCAAGCGAAATGTCCTTCATGCCGACGCTCACGCCTGCGGCATCGGTGAAGCTGCGGATGATCGGCAGAAGCGAATGCGAGGCAAGCTCGGGCGCTTCGTCTACCTTTGTATACACAATATCCGGATATGCTTTGTCGGTCATGGCCTCGTCCTGTGCAGGTTTCGCCGAGACCACTACAAGACAATTCCGCCCGGGTCCACGGGGCCGGGAGGGCAAGGCGCCCCCGGCGCCGATGACAGGTATCAGGCGGTGAAAGAGGCGGCGCTCAGGCCGCGATCACCCGCATCCGGTTGCTGCCATCGTCGACCAGCTTGGGGATGTCGAAGTAGAAGGTCGAGCCCTTCCCGATCTCGCTCTGCACCGCGATCCTGGCTTGGTGGTTGTCGAGGATGCGCCGGGTGATGGCGAGGCCGAGCCCGGTGCCGAGACGCTTCTTGCCG
Organism: Roseivivax sp. GX 12232; assembly: GCF_021272185.1. Lineage (GTDB taxonomy): Bacteria > Pseudomonadota > Alphaproteobacteria > Rhodobacterales > Rhodobacteraceae > Roseivivax. Next base: position 87,222 of record NZ_JAJSEC010000003.1, on the reverse strand, counting down.
TCGGCGGCCGAGATCTGCGCGAAGGTGTCGAAGAGCTTCTTCTGGTTCTCGCGGCTGATGCCGGGGCCGCTGTCGCGCACCGCCACCCGCCAGCAATTGCCGTTGTCGGCCAGGGACACGGTCACGACATCCCCCGAGGAGGAATATTTCGCCGCGTTCGAGACCAGGTTCGACATGACCTGCATGAGGCGCGCCTGGTCGGCTTCGACCATGGCGCTGTCGCAGTCGGATTCGAGCGCGATCCGCACGTTGAGCCCGCTGGCATAGGTCTGCAGCGTGGTCACCGCCTCGTTCACCAGGCCGTTGAGGTCGATGTGCTTCTTGTCGAAGGCCATTTTGCCGGCCTCGATCTTCTCGAGGTCGAGGATGTCGTTGACGATAAACAAAAGCCGGTCGCAGTTGCGCTCGGCGATCTCGACGACGCCGGCGGCCTCGCGGCTCATGTCCTGGTCGAAGCGGCCGCGCAGCATCTTGATGGCGCCGGAAATGGCGGTGAGCGGCGTGCGCAGCTCGTGGCTGACCACCGAGACCGAGGAGAGCTTGGCCCGCGCCAGCGCATGGCGCTCGCGGATGTCGCGCAGGATCGAGATGAAGACCCGCTCGCCGTCGGCGGTCTCGAGGATGCTGGTCGAGACCTCGACCGGCGAGCCCGCGAGCTTGCCCTGGGCGTAGGTCGCATCGACCTTGCCTTCCAGCAGCGGCGCCACATGGGCGCGGAAGCGGTCGATCTCGAAGTCCTCGCGGATGTCGCGCATGGATTTGCCCGCCACCTCGTCGAGCGCCCAGCCGAAGCGGTCGCAGGCCGCGCGGTTCATGTAGCGCAGCGAGGTGTCGTCGAGATTGTAGATGAAGACCTCGTCCTGGAGGTTGTCGAGGATCGCGCGCATCTGGCGGTCACCCTCGGCGGCGCGCTGCTCGGTCACGTCGGTGCGCACCGAGATCGCCTTCATCAGCTTGCCGCGGCGGTCCATCATCGGGACCACGGTGACCTCGAACCAGCGCCGCTCGCCGTTCTTGGTGACCGAGCAATGCTCGCCGTGCCAGCTGAGCCCCTGGTCCAGCGACTTGCGGATGACGTGGAAGGTGTTCTCGCCCTCGGCGCATTCGTGCAGGAAGCGCGGGGTGCGGCCGATGGCTTCGCTGCGGGTGTAGCCCGTCAGCTCCACGAAGCGCTCGTTGACGTCGATGATCGTGCCCACCGCATCGGTGACCGAAACGATCGCATGGGTGTCGAGCGCGACGCGCATCGCGGCGTTTTCCTTGCGCTGCATCATCAGCATCTGGTCGCGGCGCAGGCTGGTCTGCTGGAGCTTGTAGAAGGCCCCCACCGCCACGAACAGAAAGGCGGTCAGCAGAAGGTAGATGTCGGGAGATCGGGCTTCTTCGGATTCGACGGTGGCAAAGGCTGTGACGATGAAGGTGGCCAGCAGTCCGACCATCACCAGTCGAAGCGCGAAGGCCTGTTTGTTTCTAACGGAGAACACCCGTTTCACTGCCCTGTACATTTAAAAACCCTTACCAAAATCGAACCAAAGACCATTTTTGATTTGTCCGGAAGTTAACCCGAGATTTGGGCATAACTTTGGCAGCGCTGGAAACGCACTGTTCACGAGACAGCGACAAGGTCTTCGTCCTTTCTCCGAGGGAAGGTTATGTCGACGAAGTCCTTCGATTCGTTGACCTTCCGGTAACGGAAGGTGCCGCCGGCGCGGCTGACCAGCCGTTCGGCCACGGCCAGATCCAGCGTCAGATCGGCGGCGCCGGCGCGGTCCAGGTCGTCGGAGGCGGGTCCGAAGAATCGCTCGGTCAGCACCGGTTCGGTGCGCTTGCCCGAGATCACGAAGGCCAGCGACACATGGCGGTCGGTGGCGGCCACGCTCAGCTCGGCCTTGCTTTCGGCGAAGCCGTCGCGGCCGTGGCGCAGGATCGCGCCCAGCGCGTTGCGCACCGTCTCGCCGTAGGGCACCGGCAGCGGCCCCTTGGCGTGGCGCAGGTCCAGCGTCATGCCGCGCGGCAGCGCCGCGTCGAAGAGCGTGCGCTGCTCTTCCAGCAGCTCGCCCAGGAGCACCTCGCCGCTGTCGGGCGCCTCGCGCTCGGCGCGCGCCACGTCGAGCAGCCGGTCGATCAGCGCCATGAGGTGCCGCGCGGACTTGCCGATTCGCCCCGCGTGGCCGGTGATCTCGCCCTCGAAGGCGGTCAGCTCCCCGCCCTCGATCCGCGCCGCCAGCGCCGCCCGGGTGGCGAGCCGCTCGGGCCGTTCGAGGAATGCCGCCGAGCCCATGAGCACCGCCAGGGGCGTGCGCAGCTCGTGGCTCATCCGGTCGAGGAAGACCGACTTGGCGCGGCTGCCCGCCTCGGCGGCGCGGCGCGCTTCGACCAGCTCGGTGATGTCGACCCGCAGGCCCACGGTGCTGCCGTCCGACAGCCGGTGGTCGGAGACCTTGATCCAGCGCCCGCCCGCCAGCTCGTGGATGAAATGCCGCTCGGGGTGCATCCGGGCGTTCAGCCGCTCGCGGATATACTCCGGCTCGCGGCCCTTGGCGTCGGCGTATTCGCCCCGCGCCACGCCGTATTCCAGGAGATCCTGGAAGCGCACGCCCGGCTGGATGATCCGCGCCGAGCGCGGGTAGTAGCGGCGGTAGGTCTCGTTACACAGGACCAGCCGGTCCTCGGGGTCGTAGAGCGCGAAGCCGTCGTCGATGGATTCGATCGCGGTGGTCAGCTGCTCCTCGGCGCTGCGCCGCGCCCGCGCCGCGCGGTCGAGCAGCAGGTAGACCATGAAGACCAGTGCCCCGATGCCGAAATAGCCCAGGAGGATGCGCCCGGCGAAATCGGTCCAGGTCGGCCAGCCCTCGGAGGGAACGACCGAGAGATACCAAAGCCCGTCCGGCACCACGAGCTGCACCATGACCGGCTCGCCCTCTTCGGGGTTGGCCGGGCCATACATCTGCTGCCGACCCTCCTGGCGCGCCTCCTGCTTGGAGATCGCCAGCTCCAGCTTGGCGGTCCGCGCCATCTCGACCGCGCCCGAGAAGAGATCCTCGAGCAGCGCCACCACGCCCACGACGCCGAAGACCTCGTCGCCGCCGATCTCGGTCACGCCGATGCGGGCGATGATGCCGCGCCCGCCCTGGATCAGGTTGACCGGCGCCATCATCACCACGTCGTCGCTGCGCATCGCGGCCTCGACGTTGGGCAGCTGGCCTGGCAGGTCGCGGTAGTCGACGCCCAGCACCGAGGTATTGCCCTCGAGCGGGTAGACGTAGCGGATCACGTAGCCGTCCGAGGCGCCGATGTTGATCAGCCGCAGCCGATTGTCCGAGGGGCCCTCGGGGCTGAAGCTGCGGGCGATCCGGGCGAAGACCTCCTGGTCCATGGTGGTGTCGCGGGCGATGGCCGTGGCGACGCCGCGCGCGGCCTGCAGGATCTGCTGCACCGAGGCATCGAGCTCGGCGCGGATCATCTCGGCCTGCTCGCGGGTCTGCAGCTCTTGCTCGGCGCGTTGGCGGTCGACCAGCAGCGACACGGTGAAGGCCGTCGCGACCAGGATCACCACGACGAGTTCCGCGGCGACCACGGCGTGGCGCCACGAGGTCTTGAGGATGGATGCGCGCATTCAGGTTCGGCCCGATATCGTTCGCTTTTTTCTGCTCGTCGCGCGTCGAGGCGCGTTCACGGCACCGTGATGCCAAATCTCCGCCCGGCCTATCCCCTATCCGGGCCGAGTTCCGACATTGTTGCGCGAAATCAACGGCGGGCGTTTTTTGTCGTTGGCAATTGCGCGCGGGCTCTGCCACAGTCCCGGAAAAAAGGACGGACCGTGAGCGAGCTTTCCCATATCCTGCACATCGAGGATGACGCCGACATCCAGGAAATCGCCCGTCTGGCGCTCGAGATGATCGGCGGGCTGACCGTCACGCAGTATTCCGACGGCACCCTGGCGCTGTCGGACGCGGAAACGCTGAGCCCGGATCTTTTGCTGCTCGACCAGATGATGCCGAACATGAGCGGCGAGGAAACGCTGCTGGCGCTGCGCAATTTCCCGCATCTGAAGGATGTGCCGGCGATCTTCATGACCGCCCAGACCGAGGACAGCTCGGCCTCGCTGGTCGAACGCACCGGCGCGGTGGGCTTTGTCACCAAGCCGTTCGACCCGATGACGCTTGCCGATCAACTGCGGGAAATGCTGGCGGCGCGCTGAGCCTCGGGGCCCGCGCGCACCACAATAGATCAGAGGGGATCAGGCCGCGGCCTGCTCCTCGAGGATCTGGTCGATGTCGTCCAGAAGCCCTTCCAGCGCGGCCGACAGCGTGGCCTCGTCGCGCGGATTGGCGGGCTTGTTCAGGTAATGCTCGATCGCGGTATCAAGACGGCCCGAACGTGCACCCAGCGCGGCGAAGCCCAGCGAGCCCGCGACCCCGGCGATCCGGTGGACCCTGAGGCGGATCTCTTCCCAGACGCGGGCGCGGTTGGCCTCGCCCTTGAGCAGCCCCGACAACGAGTCGAGCTCGGCGAGCCGGGTCTCCAGGCCCGAGAGGAACTTTTCACGGATCGCGGTGATCGCCGGGTCCGGCTGAACCTCACGGGCCTGCATGTTCATGCTGCGATACCTCCAAACAGACGGTCGAACAGACCGCCGCTACGCTTCGGCATGGGATGGACGGCGGCAAGGCCGAGCTCGCGCGCCACCATCGCCTCGGCGATGCCCTCGGCGCTGAGGACCGCTTCACGCATGGCCTCGATCCGGGCCCCGCGCGAGGTGATCCGCGATGCGCTGGACGAGCCGACCACGATGTCGAGCACCACCTCCTCGCCCGAGGCGAGCGTCACGTCGAGGCCCGAGGCGTCGGACATGATCGAATGGATGATCTCCTCCTCGGTCATGTCGGTGCCGCCATGCACCACGAAGCTCACCACGCCGTTGCCGGCATGCGAGATGAAGTAGTTGGCGCCCGACAGCACGTCGGTGACCGCATCGGCCAGCGAGTTGATGATGAAGTGGTAGTCATCGCCCGTCGACTTGCGGTGCAGCTCGCTGGCGTTGACCAGCTTGAGCGCGAAGAACAGCATGCCCGAGCTGCCAACCGGCACGCTTTGCAGGTAGCTTTCCAGCGCGTGGTTGTTGATCGCATAGGGCACGTCGTCGAGCTGAAAGGGCTCGGCCAGGCGCGGCAGCGGCGTCTGCGGCGCGTCCACGGCGGCGGCGGCCAGCGCCTTCTGCTGGCGGCTGACCTGTTCGGCCAGACCCAGGCGCACCTTCAGCTCGGTCGGCTCGAAGGGCTTGGTCACATAGTCGCTCGCCCCGGCCGCGAAGGCCCGGTCGAAGTGATGTTTGTCATCGAGGCGCGACACCATGAGAATCGGCGTCTGCGCGTATTGCGGCATCGCGCGCACCGCCCCGGTCAGGGCCACGCCGTCGATGCCCGGCATCATAATGTCGAAAAGAAAACAGTCGAACCCGCGGTCGGTCCGTTCGATCACGCTCACCGCTTCTTCGGCGGAACTTGCGGTGGCGAGGTCGGTGTAACCGGCTTCACTCAGAACCGTCCGCAACAGGTCGAGGATGATCGGATCATCATCTACTGCCAGAATGCGCATCGGTTGCCTCCAGTCGGTCGGCAAGACGGAATTGTCCTACCGGATGCGACCAACCTCGTGGTTAATCGTGATCGAAATGAGGCGAAAAAGGGGATTCACCGTCGCATTCAACGCAATCCGGTAAACCCAGCGTTGCAGAAATAGAAAGGCCGCAGGGGTCTGCCCCGCGGCCTTTCCGCTCAAGCGCTTGATCTTACTGCGTCAGCCCGGTGCGCACGACACCCGCGGTGGTGTTCAGAAGCGTCGGGAAGACCTGCTGGAGCGCGCGGTTCCACTTGGTGATCGGCTGTTCCTCGACGAAGACCACGTCGTTCGGACGCATCTCGAAGCGCGTCGCCAGGGTCAGGTTCACCGCGTTGGCGGCGTTCAGATGCCAGGCGGTGACCGCTCCGAACTCGGCCGGATTGGCCGAGGCGCGCAGCACGTAGATCTCGGACGGATCGCCTGTTGTGGTCGGGAAACCGCCGCTGTCATAAAGCACATCGGCCAGGGTGACCTGCTGGTTGTAGGGCATGACGTAGCGGCTCTGCTCGCTCACCTCGCCCGCCAGGTAGACGAAGTCGCGGTCCTCGGCACCCAGCTCGAGCCGCGCGCTGAAGTTGTCGCGCACCTCGGAGAGCTGGCCGCGGCGCAGGGCCACCTCGGCCTGAAGCTCCTGGATCGCGTTGCGCCGCGCTTCCTGGCGGACGGTGATCACGTCGATCCGCGAGCGGTAGAACTCCAGGGCCTGCTCGAGGTCGTAGCTCGTGTCGACATAGATCGCGTCGCCGTCGGTCAGACGCACCCGCTGCAGGTCCGGCCGCGAGAGGAACTCCTCGTAGGGGATCTGGTAGAGCGTGCCGTCGCGGTAGATGCGGATCGAGGCAAACTCCTCGTTGGTGACCCGGATGCCGCCCGCGGCGGTGACCGCCTCGCCCAGGTCCAGCGTGTTGAGCGTGATCGGCACCAGCGTCGGGTTGCCGACCGCGCCGCCGACCACGACCCGCTTGGAGTTGAACTCCGCCACCTCGAGCGAGAAGGCCGGGTCGATCTGGTTCGAGACCAGCGAGTCGAAGAGCATCGCCTCGGCCTCGTCTATGGTCATGCCCGCGACCTGCACCGGCCCGATGTCGGGGATCGCGATGGCCCCGTCGTCGCGCACGGTATAGCCCTGCCGGGAGTTCTGCGCGGCCAGGAGGCCGGACAGCTCCTCGACGGTCGAGCCGGCGGATTTCGTCGCCAGCAGCAGCACGTCGCCGACGCCGATGCGGTAGGGCTCGGCCGGGACCTGCGGCGGCACGCGCAGCTCCAGCGCCTGGCGGCGCTCGTCGGGCAGATAGGGTTCCTCGGGCAGCGCGCCCACGCCGCGCAGCTGGCCGCCGCCGGCGGCCTGGTAGAAGACCTCGGGCAGGGTCTTCGGCGCATAGGGCGCGCGGTTCGCGACCAGCACCGTCTCGGGGTCGACATCCACGACGCGCACTTCGGCGCCACCGGCCTGGCGGCTCACCGAGGGGCTCGTGTAGGATACGCCGCATCCCGTCAGCGCCAGTACGGCGACGGCCAGCGCCGATCCGAACAGAGCTTTGTTCATCTGATAGTCCCTCATCTTCCGTCCCTGTCTGGCGGGGTCAGTTCAGTCTTTCGGTTATGATGACACCCACGCCTTCGCTGATCCACTGCCGCGCGCGCAGCATGGTGCCGTCGGCGGCGCGCCAGTAGCTGTTGGTGACCTCGCGGCCCGGGGTGGTGCAGGTCTCGTCGGTGCGCACCGAGGCACGGGCGCGCCCCAGGATAACGATGTCTTCCGATGTCCGGGCGCTGACCCGGCACTGGAAGGCCTCGAACTCGGGCTGCGAAAGCCCGTCGAGCGTGGTGTGGAAGCGCGGGTAATAGCCGCCGCCCCCCTGCCCTTTCGAGGCCGCGACCGAGCCCGCGATATCCGCGGCCATGAGGTCGTCGCCCAGCGAGCGGGTCGAGACCACGAGCCCGTCGCGCGTGGAGATCGCCGAGGTGCCGTCGGGGGTGCGCCAGGTGGTGACCCCGTCGAGCTCCTGCAGCGGCTGCACGGTGGATTCGCGGCCCAGCCCCTCGACGCCGACATAAAGCAGCGGGTTGTCGACGGTATCGACGAGCTCCTGCGTGAGCCCGGCCCGGAAGGCGCCGAAGGGCGGCTGTGCCGCGCAGCCCGCCAGGAGCGCCAGTGCCGCCAGTGCCGAGAGAGACGCGAGAGGCTTCATTTCCAGAACCTCCCCCAGCCGTTGCGCAGGGCGTCGCGCTGATTCTGGTTGACCCGCTGGTAGAGCCGGTCGCGGATCGTCAGCCGCGCGCCGCCGTCCCGCAGGATCGGCTTGAGGTTGTAGCCGAAGGTCTGCCGGGTCGGATCGCCGCGCGCCCAGTCGATCGGGATGGTGATCAGGATGCCCTTGTCGAAGGAGCCTTCGCCGAACTCCTCGAAGGGCACATCGGTCAGCGTCGCATAGGCGCCGACCTTCCAGCCGTTGGCAAAGCCGCGCTGCAGGGTCAGTGTCGCGCCCCAGTCGCCGGCCAGGTAGCGCCCGGCGTCAAGCTGCGCCTCGAAGCCGTTGTCCCATTCGTAATAGACCGAGGCGAAGCCGGTCGCGGTCTCGTAGTCGCGGAACTCGAAGCCCTGGTCGAAGGCGCGCTGCTTGACGTAGTTGGCCTCGAGCCCGAGGCCGAGGCTGCTGTCGACCGGTTTCCAGAGAAGCTCCGAGGAGACGCCGCCGAAGTGGCGTTCGAGGTAGCCCACGGTGACCCGCCCGTAGAGATCCCGGCCGGGCTTGAAGAAATAGGTGGCGGTCAGATCGGTCAGGTCGAGCGGGCCGGTGCGCTCGTAGATGTTGGTTTCGCTGCGGACCCGCGGCAGCACTGAGTTCGAGACCCGGGTGGATTCGTCGAGGTTGCCGAAGACCTTCTGGCGCACCGCGCCCCGCAGCACCACGCCCGGCGCGGGCTCGGCGGTGGCCTTGAGCTGCACGCCCGCATCGAGCCGGACCGGTGCGTCGGGGTCGAAGAGGCTCGGCTGGAGGTAGGGCGAGATGTCGTATTCGAACCGCGGATAGGTGCCCGGACGCGGCGCGGGCCCTTGGGTCACCGGCGCGATGCCCGCGCGGGCGTAGCTTTCCCAGAAATTGTCGAGCGAGAAGGCCAGTTCTTCCATGTCCGCGCGGCGGATGGTGACCTGCGAGCCGGCGAGCCCGGTGACCATGGGCACGATCACGAAGGTGTCGACCGAGGCCGGCATGGAGGCGGTCAGGATCCGCGCCGTGCGCCCGATCGCCTGGGCATTGGCGCGCCAGCGGTTGTTCTCGATCTCGACCCGCGCGGTGCCGCCCTGGATCGAGAGGCCGTGCAGGAAGATGCCCTCGGCCTCGAGCACCTCGGCCAGCTGGTCGGTCGCCGTGGCGCCGCCGTCGTCGAGGGTCCAGCCCAGCGCCTCGGCATCCACTTCGCCGCGCGGCGTGACCGGGTAGGGCGCCGCATCGCCGCCGCCGTAATAAGGCGGGTTCTTGGGGTTGAGGGCAAAGGTCAGGTTCACCCCGACCTCGGAGCCATACATGTAGCTTGCCGTGAGGTTCACGCCGTCGCGCAGGGCGTAGCGCAGGCCGAAGTTCCAGGGTGAGCGGTAGTCGAAGGTGGGGCCGTCTTCGAAGCTGTAGACGTCCGAGGAATACTCCACCGCGAAGCCCAGCTTGTCGGTGGCCCTGACCTCGATCCCGCCGAAGAAGGCTGCGTCCCCCCGGAAGAACTGGTCGAATTCGGCCTCGCCACCAACACCAGTGGTCCGGGCGGGGCGCGTCTCGAAGTTCTCGTTCAACACGCCCAAGGGGTTCGTGAAGCCGTTGTTGGAGGCCAACCGCCCCCAGCCCAGGCCGCCCGAGACCCGCACGCGCGGCGTCAGGTGCTTGGTGGCGACCAGGTATTCCGAGGCGTAAAGGCCGGTGCCGATCAGGTCGTTCACGCCGACCGCCAGCGCCGGGCGGTATTCGCGCTCTTCGAGCAGCTTCAGGTGCAGCGAGAAGGAGCGGTCGTAGTTGGTGTCGCGCCCGGTGGTCCCGCCTCGAAAGTTCTCGATGCGCGTGTAACGAAACGACCCCGTCACCCGCGGCAGGATCTGGAACGAGCCCGTCAGGCGGTTCGTCCCGCCAAAATAGGCATCCGTGACCGACAGGTCCGCGTCGGGAAAGCTCAGCGCGTTGGGCATGTCGAGAAGGCCCGGCAGGCCGTAGTTGTTGCGCCAGGTCTCGAAGGTCTCCGCGCCCGCGGCCGAGCCGGCCGCGCAGAACAGGACCGCGATGGCGGCGAGACGCTTCACGACAATTCCCCCCTTTGGACGTCTCCTCGTGCTTAGTGCATCCCCGGGCGCGCGGCACCCCCGGGGGGCGGGCGGCGCCGGCGCCAAACCGCCGGTTGTGGCGGGGCGGACACAGTTCCGAATAATCTGGAAAGTTATCCACAGGCAGGGCGCCTGACGCCCCTGTGACCCCAGGCCAAGCCCCGCCCCCGTGGCCTTTCGGCGCCCGGATTGGTAACAGGGGCGGACCCGAAAAAATCCGAAGGGCCCCCGCGTGATCAAATCGCTTCTCGACCGCTTCCGCAAACCCGCCGGCGCGCGCTTCGAGCCGCCCGCGCCCGAGGTGCCCTTTGCCGCGGTGGGCGACATTCACGGACGGCTCGACCTGCTTGAGGAGCTGCTGCCCAAGCTGCCGCAGGATCTGCATATCATCTGCGTCGGCGATTACGTCGACCGAGGCCCGGCCTCCGTGAACACCCTGCGTTTCCTGAAGGACCACCCCGAGATCCTCTGCCTCAAGGGCAACCACGAGGACATGCTGCTCGACTTCATCGACCGCCCCGACGAGCGCGGCCCGCGCTGGCTGCGCAACGGCGGGCTGCAGACCCTGGCCGACATCGGCGTGCGCGGGATCAGCGAGACCACACAGGGAGAGCCGCTGATCGAGGCGCGTCACCGCATGGCCGAGGAGATGGGCGCGGAGCTGATCTCCTGGGTGCGCGAACTGCCGCTCCTGCACGAGACCGGCAATGTCGCGGTGCTGCACGCGGGCGCCGATCCGGCCAAGCCGCTGAGCGCGGCGGACAAGCGGACGCTGATCTGGGGACACCGCGACTTCCTGCAGGTGCCGCGCCAGGACGGGACCTGGGTGGTGCACGGCCATACGATCGTCGATGCGCCGAGCGCCGAGGACGGGCGCGTGGCGCTCGACACCGGGGCCTATGCGACGGGCCGGCTGACCGCGGGCATCGTCGAGGCGGGCGAGGTGCGCTTCATCTCGACTTGAGCGGCGCGGGGCCTCAGCCGCGCGCGCCCGCCTCGGCAGCGGCGGCAAGCGCGGCGCGCAGGGTCTCGGGCGCGCCGATCTGATTGGCCAGCACCAGGATCAGCCGCGCGTTGAAGGCGGCGCTTTCCTCCTCGCTCAGGCCCTCATGGGCGGCGAGGAGGTCGGCGTAGAAGCCGTCGGGGTCGGCCAGATTGGGGTCGGTGACGAACTCGCTCATGTCATCTCCCTTCCGAAAAGCCTGTCGCAGGCGACGCGGATGGCCTCCGCCTCCGGGGCCGCCCAGCGCGCGGCGACATGCTGGTCGGGGCGGATCAGGTAGACCGCCTGCGCGGCCTCTCCGAGGTAGCGGGCGGCCAGCGCGCCGCTGGCGTCATCATCCGAAGACAGTGCCAGGTGGGTCACGCCCTCGGGCAGCGCCCCCTCGGGCAGCGCGCAATCCAGCGTCAGAAGCGTCACTCCCTGCCCCAGCCGGCCGAGCAGAAAGCCCTGACCCAGACGCGCGTCGGGGCAAGGGCTGCCGGGTCGGGTGCGCGCGGGGCCGCCGGGCAGCGCATCGGCGCCGTTCAGCGGGCTGCCGTCATAGGTGCAGGGCAGCGACAGCCGCCCCGAATTGACCAGCGGGCGGGCGAAGGGGAAGGCCTCGGCCAGGTCCAGAACCGCGTTGCGGAAGACATGGCTGATCTGCGACTTGGGCGTGATGAAATCCGTCGAGCGGCTGGAGTTCAGGATGTTCTCGTCCGCCGCCTGCCGCCGCTCGCTGTCGTAGCTCTCGAGCAGGGCCTCGGGCGCGGCTCCCTGCAGCACCGCGGCCAGCTTCCAGCCCAGGTTGTCGACGTCCTGGATGCCGGAGTTCGCTCCGCGGGCCCCGAAAGGCGAGACCTGATGCGCGGAATCGCCCGCGAAGATCACCGGGCCGTGGCGGAAGCGGCGCATCCTGCGGCACTGGAAACGGTAGATCGAGGTCCAGACGATCTCGTAGTCGACGCCTTCGCCCAGCATGGCGTCGAGCCTGGCGCGCACGTTCTCCTCGCGCAGCTCCTTTTCGCGGTCGATGTCCCAGCCGATCTGGAAATCGACCCGCCAGATGTCGTCGGGCTGCCGGTGCAAGAGGCAGGAGGCGCCCGAGGACTTGAAGGGCGGCTCGAACCAGAACCAGCGCTCGGTCGGGAAATCCGCGGTCATGCGGATGTCGGCGATGAGGAAGTTGTCCTCGAAGACGCGGCCTTCGAAGTCGAGCCCCATCCGCTTGCGCAGAGGCGAGCCCGCGCCGTCGCAGCCGATCAGCCAGTCGGCCTCGAGGCTGTAGGGCCCCTCGGGGGTCTCGACCTCGAGCCGGGCGTGATCCTCGTCGACCTCGACCGAGGTGACCTGGTTCCTACCGCGGATCTCGATCGGCGCGCCCTGCGCCTGAGCCGCGCGGATGCGTTCGACCAGGTAACGCTCGAACCAGGGCTGCGGCAGGTTGATGAAGGCCGGGAAGCGGTGGCCCTCTTCGGGCAAGAGGTTGAATTCATAGACCTTCCGGTCCTCGTGGAAGACCTTGCCGAGGTTCCAGACCACGCCTTTCTCGACCATCGGCAGGGCCGCGCCCCAACGGTCGCAGATCTCGAGCGTGCGCTTGGCGAAACAGATCGCGCGGCTGCCCTGGCCCACACCCTCGTGGTCGTCGAGCAGCACCACCGGCACGCCGCGCAGACCGAGGTCGAGCGCCATCGCCACGCCGACCGGCCCGCCGCCGAGCACCACCACCGGGTGGCGCACCGGCGTCGCCGCGTCCTGGTCGGCGGAGCGTTCATAGGGGTAGAGCCGGAAGGCCAGGTCGTATCTGTCGTCTAGCATGGCGTCCTCCCTCGGCGCCTGCGGGTGGGGCCGGGGGCGCGGCGGCAGGGCCGCCCGGCGCCCCCCTTGAGGCCCGTCAGCCCTGAAGGGCCTCCCACATCTCCTTGTCGCGGGCGGCGGTCCAGACCCGCGGCGTGTCGATGCCGCGCGCCTCGTCGTAGGCCCGGGCGACGTTGAAGGGCAGGCAATGCTCGTAGATCGCGTAATCGGCGAACTTCGGGTCGCATTCGGCGCGCACCGCGTCCCAGGCCTCCTTGAGGGTGCCGCCCCGGCCGACCACGCGGGCGGCGGGCTTGTAGGTGCTCTCGACGAAGTCGCGCGTGTTGGCGATGGCCGCGGCGACCATCTCGTCGCCGACCAGCGCGTCGCCCCGGCCCGGCGCGATGGCGCGCGGCTCGAAGGCGGCGATCCGGTCGAGCGTCGGACCCCAGTCCTGCAGGTGGCCGTCGCCGCAGTAGCAGGCCGAGTGGTATTCCACGATGTCGCCGGTGAACATCACCTCGGCGTCGGGCACCCAGATCACCGCGTCGCCGGCGGTATGGGCCCGCCCGAGGGTCATCAGGTCGACGCGCCGCTTGCCGAGATAGACGCTCATGCGGTCGCGGAAGGTGGTGGTGGGCCGGGTCAGGCCGGGGATTTCCTCGTGGCCCTGGAAGAGCCGGGGGAAGCGGGCGAACTCGCTGTCCCAGTCCTCCTGGCCGCGCTCCTCGACCATGGCGGCGGCAGCCTCCGACATGATCACCTCGCGCGCGCCATAGGCCGAGGCGCCGAGCACCCGCACCGCGTGGTAATGGGTCATCACCAGGTGGCTGATCGGCTTGTCGGTGACCGAGCGCACGCAGTCGATAACCTTGCGGGCCAGCCGCGGCGTGGCCTGGGCCTCGATGATCATCACGCTCTCGTCGCCGATGATCACGCCGGTGTTGGGGTCGCCCTCGGCGGTGAAGGCATAGAGCCCCTCGCCCACCTCGGTGAAGCTCACCTGTTTCTCGTCCATGTCTCCGGCAGAGGCGAAAGCCTTGGCCATGTCAGCGTCTCCTGTCTTGCGTGATGCGGGTGGGCGGCCTCACTTGGGGCCCGGGGTCCCGTCGAACTTCTTCTCGATGCCGTCCCAGCAATCGACGTAATCGTCCTGCAGCGGCGCTTCGCGGCCGGCGAACTCGGTCAGATGCTGGGGGAAGCGGGTCTCGAACATGAAGGACATCGTGTCGGCCAGCTTCTGCGGCTTCAGCTCGGCGATCGAGGCGCCTTCGAAGGCCTCGCGGTCGGGCCCATGCGGCAGCATCATGTTGTGGAGGCTCATGCCGCCGGGCACGAAGCCCTGCGGCTTGGCGTCATACTGGCCGTAGATGTTGCCCATCAGCTCGGACATGACGTTCTTGTGGTACCAGGGCGGGCGGAAGGTGTCCTCCGCCACCATCCAGCGGTCGCGGAACAAGACGAAATCGATGTTCGCCGTGCCCTCGACGCCCGAGGGCGCGGTCAGTACGGTGAAGATCGACGGGTCGGGATGGTCGAAGAGCACCGCGCCCACCGGGCAATAGGTGGTCAGGTCGTATTTCACCGGCGCGTAGTTGCCGTGCCAGGCCACCACGTCGAGCGGCGAATGCCCGATCTCGCAGGTGTGGAACTGCCCGCACCACTTGATCGTCAGGGTCGAGGGCGTCTCGCGGTCCTCGAAGGCCGCCACCGGCGTCTTGAAGTCGCGCCGGTTGGCCATGCAGTTGGCGCCGATCGGGCCGCGGCCCGGCAGGTCGAACTTCTGGCCGTAGTTCTCGCAGACGAAGCCGCGGGCGGGGCCCTCCAGAAGCTCGACCCGGTAGACCAGCCCGCGCGGGATGATGGCGATCTCCTGCGGCGCGAGGTCGATGACGCCCAGCTCGGTCGAGAACCGCAACCGGCCCTCTTGCGGGACCACCAGCAGCTCGCTGTCGGCGGAGTAGAAATAGGCGTCCCGCATGCTGTCGGTGACCAGGTAGATATGGCTCGCCATGCCGACCTGGGTGTTCACGTCGCCCGCCGTGGTCATGGTGCGCATGCCCGTGAGCCAGGTCAGCGCCGCGTCGCTGTGCGGCACCGGGTCCCAGCGATACTGGCCGAGGCTCGTGACCCCCTCGGGCACATGCGGCGCGGTCTTCCAATAGGGCAGATCGATGCGCTGGTAGCGGCCGGAGTGTTTCACCGAGGGCCGGATCCGGTAGCACCAGGTGCGTTCGTTCTGATGCGCGGGCGCGGTGAAGGCGGTGCCCGAGAGCTGCTCGCCGTAGAGCCCGTAGTTGCACTTCTGCGGGCTGTTCATGCCCTGGGGCAGCGCGCCGGGCAGGGCCTCGGTTTCGAAATCGTTGCCGAAGCCGGGCATGTAGCCCTCCACCGTGCCGCCGCTGTGGGGGGCGCGGATCATGCCTTCGGGCAGCTCCTGCTGGGTCATCGGGTCTCCTCCCAAACTCGCCGGAATCGCCGTGGCAGTATTCGTTGCATGTGCAATGAAGTCAATATTCGTTGCAAATGAGATGAAATCCGGGGATGCTGGCGGCGCTGCGCCGCTCTTTTGCGGTTGGTTATGTTGCCTGGGCGCGGGCCTTTTGCCCCGGCGCCCGAAGGACCCTCGGAGGACCCCTGCCCCGTGACCAAAGACCTGCCGGATTTCGACCTTGCCCGCTTCCTGCCTTACCGGTTGACCGTGGCCGGCGACCGGTTGAGCGCGGGGCTCGCCCGGCGCTACCGGCAGGACTTCGGCATCTCGGTCGCGGAATGGCGGGTGCTGGTGCATCTGGCCGACGAGGGCGCGGTCTCGATCCGCGACCTCGAACGCCGGGTGAGCCTGGAGAAATCGAAGGCCAGCCGCGCCGCCGCCCGGCTGGCGCAGGACGGCTATATCACCAAGATCCCCAACCCCGAGGACCGCCGGCTCCTGCGCCTGTCACTGAGCGACAAGGGCCGCGCGCTGATGGCCGAGCTCCTGCCCCTGGCCGCGGACTACCAGGCCCGGCTGGAGGCGCTGCTGTCCGAGGAGCTCGACGCGCTGCACAGGGCGCTGGACCGGGTGATGGCGGAGGATTTGTGAGGGGTGGCGGTCCGCTCTGTGTTTGCCTGAACTCAGCGTCACCTCACGCGGCGCATTTCTGAAGCCACCACGCAAAGCCCACATGACGACCTCCCCCAAGCCCCGCTTCCCTCTCACCCTAAACCACCAGAGGGCGCGCGCCGGACCGGGGGCCGGCGCTTCCGACCTGCAAGCTAGGCGCTTTATCCCGGCAAGGTCATTGCTCGCTGTAGGCTAGGCACGTCACCCCAAGAAGCGCCGGCCCAAGGGGCCGGTCCGGCGCGCGCCCGGCACCTTCGGTGCTATTCGGGCGCAAGGAAGGCGCGTGTGTGCGGTGGGCGCTGTGGCGTTGGCCGCAAGGAAGGCTGAGGCGCGGAGGCTCCCAGCCAACCGCCGGAATGCCCCCCTCACCCCCGCAGCCAATCCCGCGCGACCTCCAGCCGCTCGGTGCCCGCCAACCCCTGCACCCGCTCCAGCTCCGAGAACAGCCCCGCGCGGCGGGCCTTGCCCATAGCGACCCCGGCCTCGGGCCAGAAGGCGCGCAGCTCCAGCGCCGAACCGCTGCGCTTCACCTCCATGCGCCCGATCAGCCGGTCGCCCTGCAGCACCGGGAAGACGTAGTAGCCGTAGCGCCGCTTGGCCTCGGGCGTGAAGATCTCGATCCGGTAGTGAAAGCCGAACAGCCGCTCGGCCCGGGCGCGGTCGCGCAGCGCGGGATCGAAGGGCGACAGGAGCCGCACCCGCGCCGAGGGCTGCGGCAGGGCCCGCGCCTCGGCCAGCGCGTCCTCGGTGGTGTAGCTCCGTCGGAGGCTGCCGTCGGCCAAAGCCACCTCGACCTCGCGGATGCGGCCCTCGGCAAGCGCCCGGGCGCACCAGTCGCGGGCCTCGGCGCGGGTGACGATCTCGAAGAAGCCAGCAAGCTCGCCGCTGGTGGCGAAGCCCAGCCGCGCCAAGGCCGCCGACATGGCCCAGTCGATCACCCCGGCGTCCGGCACGAAGGCGTTGAGCGCCTCGGGCGGGATCACCCGCTCGGCCAGGTCGTAGACCTTCTGGAAACCCGCGCGGTGACAGACCGAGAGCCGCCCCGAGCGCCAGAGAAACTCCAGCGCGGTCTTCGAGGGGTGCCAGTCCCACCAGCCCGAGGAGCCCTTGGGGGCGTCGCCGCCCAGATCGCGCGAAGCCGCCGGGCCATGCTCTGCGATATGGGCCAGAACTCCCTCGAGCTCCTCCTGCCAGCCAGCGCGGCGGGCGGCGGGCCAGCGCGCCAGCATGCGCGCGCGGTCGCGCTCGAACTTCAGCCGCCACATCGGATAGGCCGCCATGGGGATCACCGAGGCGTCATGGGTCCAATGCTCGAAGGCGCTGCGGCGGTGCGACACGAGGCGCGAGAGCGCCGCCGGCCGGTAGCGCCCGCGCCGCGCCCAGAGGATCAGGTCATGCGCCCGGGCCAGCGTGTTGACGCTGTCGACCTGCACGAAGCCGAGCTGGTCGAGCACCGTCTCGAGGTCCTGGCCGCGCCCCGGCCCGCCGCCCGGCGCGAGCAGCAGGTGACGGTCGAGGAAGAGTCGCCGCGCGGTGGCGTTGTCGAGCCGGTCGAGGGTCATCCGCGCAGCCTAACGCGCCGGGCGGCAGGGGGAAGGGGCGCTTTGGGCTTGGCGCCTTGCCCGCACGCCCAACGCCGCCCCTTGTCGCCGCCAAGCGCCCACCGCCAATCCCCCCTGTTACCGCCGCGCCCGAGCCGCCATACTGCGCCGAGCCGCCCTAACCCGCCTCCGACCCCAGGACATACGATGCCCGACAGCTCCCAGCGCCGGATCACCATCCTCGACGTCGCGCGCGAGGCCGGCGTCTCGAAATCCACCGTCTCGCTGGTGCTGCGCGGCTCCTCGCTGGTCAATTCCGAGACCCGCGACCGGGTCACCGCCGCGGCCGAGCGGATCGGCTATGTCTACAACCGCGGCGCGGCGGCGCTGCGCTCGGCCAGCAGCTCCTTCGTGGCGCTGGTGATCCCGGACCTGGTGAACCCCTTCTTCGCCCAGCTCGCCGTCGCCGTGGAAGAGGCGCTTTCGGCCCGGGGTTTCGTGCCGCTTCTGGCCAATACCAACGACGACCCGGCGCGCGAGCGCGAGCTTCTGCGCTCGATGCGCGAACACGGGGCGGCAGGCGTGATGATCAGCCCCGCGCAGGGCTCGGACGGCGCACACCTGGCCGAGCTGGGCCTGCCCATCGTGACCATGATGCGCCGACCCGCCCCGGGCTCAGGTCTGCCCTACGTCGGGCCGGACAACGGTGATGGCGCGCGCCAGCTTGCGCGGCACCTGGTCGGGCTCGGGCATGACCACCTGGCCTTCCTCGGCGGCATGGCGGGCATGGCGACCCAGCGCGAGAGGCTCTCGGGCCTGCGCGCGGGGCTCGCCGAGGCAGGGCTCGATCCCGACCGCGTCGTGGAGGTCGTCGACGCCCTGCCCTCGCGGGCGGGCGGGCACGAGGCGGCACAAGCGCTCCTGGAGCGCACCGAAGGCGGCCCGCGGCCCGGCGCGCTGGTGGCCTACAACGACATCGTGGCTTTCGGCGTCGGCGCGGCGCTACAAGCCCGCGGGCTCGGCATCGGCCGCGACATCGCGCTGACGGGCTTCGACAATATCGCCGAGACCGCGCATCACGCGCCGCCGCTGACCACGGTCGACGTGCAGATCGACGAGCTGGGCCGCGCCGCCGCCGGGGCACTCCTGTCCCGGATCAGCGGCGAGACGGTGCCCGAAGAGACGATCCTGCCGACGCGCCTGGTGGTGCGCGCCTCCTGCGGCGCGGGCTGAGGCCCCTAGCCCGTCACCAGGATCGCGCGGAAGTCGTTCACATTGGTCAGCGTCGGGCCGGTGACCACCTGCCCGCCGATGTCCCCGAAAAAGCCATGCGCGTCGTTGCTGGCCAGCGCCGCCTCCGGCTCGCACCCCACCGCGCGGGCACGGGCCAGCGTCTCGGGGCCGATGACCGCGCCCGCGACCTCGGCGGCGCCGTCGACCCCGTCGGTATCGCAGGCGATGGCGGAGATGCCGGGCTGTCCGTCGAGGGCCAGCGCCAGGGCCAGGGCGAACTCGGCGTTCGGCCCGCCCGAGCCCGCGCCGCGCCGGGTCACGGTGCATTCGCCGCCCGAGAGCAGCAGGAGCGGCGCCTCGCCGGGGCGCAGGCCCGCCTGCCGCGCGCGAGCCAGCCGGGCTTGCTCTGTCGCCAGCGCGCGGGCCTCGCCTTCGAGCGCATCGCCCAGGATCTCGACCCGGCATCCGGCCTTGCGGCCGAGCTCGGCGGCGGCCTCCAGCGATTGCGAGGGCGCGGCGATGAGCCGGGTCTCGGCGCGCGCGAGCCGCGCATCGCCGGGCGGGATCACGCCGGTCTCACCGGAGAGCAGCTCCTCGACCGAGGGCGGCACCGCGATGCGATAGCGGTCAAGGATCGCCCGGGCCTCCGCCGGGGTCGAATGGTCCCCCACCGTGGGCCCCGAGGCGATGGCCGGGAGCGCATCCCCCGCCACGTCCGAGATCACCAGCGCGGTCATCGCCGCCGGCGCGGCCGCGGCGGCAAGCTGCCCGCCCTTCACCGCGCTCAGATGCTTGCGCAGGGTGTTCATCTCTTCGATGGGCGCGCCCGAGGCCAGGAGCGCCTCGTTGATCGCGCGCTTTTCGGGCAGCGTGACCCGCCCGGCGGGCGCCACCAGCAGCGCCGAGGCCCCGCCGGAGATCAGCGCCAGCACCTGGTCGTCCGGGCCGAGCGCTTTGAGCCGCGCCAGCATCCGGCGGGTGCCCTCTTCGCCGCGCGCGTCCGGCACGGGATGGGCGGCCGAGAGGATCTCGATGCCTTCGGTTCTCCGCTCGTAACCGTCGCGGGTGATCACCAGTCCCTCGCAGGGGCCCCAGGCCGCCTCGACCGCCTCGGCCATGCGGGCGGCGGCCTTGCCCGCGCCCACCACCAGCGGCCGCCCGGGCGGGCGCGGCGGCAGCGCGCGCGGCAGGCAGCGCATCGGGTCGGCGGCGGCCACGGCGGCGTCGAAGAGCGCGCGCAATAGGGTCTCGGGCTCTTGGGTCATCGCGTCTCTCCCAGGCTCGAGCGGCGGGCCACAAGCTCCACCGGCAGGCGGCGGGTGTCGGGCGGGCGTTCGCCGTCGTCGATCCAGGCCAGCAGCGTCCGCGCCGCGTCGCGGCCGAAACGGGTGGTGTTGCAGCGCACGGAACTGAGCTGCGGATAGACCAGCGAGCATTCCTCGATGTCGTCGAAACCGACGAGGCGGAAGGCCTCGCCCAGGGGCACGCCGGCCTCGGCGAAGCCCGAGAGCATGCCCAGCGCCACGAGGTCGCTAAAGCAGACCGCCGCGTCGACCTCGGGGTGGGACCGCGCCAGCTCCAGCGCCAGCTCGCGGCCGAAGCTGCGCGAGGGCCGGCCCGGGAAGACCCGGGGCGCGCGGCCCTCGGCCTCCATGACGCCCGCGTAGCCCTGCATGCGTTCGAGCGTGATCGGCCGGTCCTCGAGCCCGCCGACGAAGGCGATGCGCCGGGCACCCGCCTCGACCAGGTGCCGTGCCGCGAGCCGCCCGCCCTCGGCGTAATCAAGCGAGGCGAAGGGAAAGAGATCGGTGCGCGGATCGACCATGCGCAAGACCTGCATGCAGGGCACCCCGGCCCGGGCGATGCGGTCGAAGCCGGAAGGGTCGCCATAGGCCGGCGAGATCACCATGGCGGTGACCCCGTGTTCGATCATCGAGTCGATCACCTGGGCCTGAAGCGCCGGGTCCTCGTCGGTATTGGCGATCACCGTGGCGAAGCCGCGTTCGGCGAAGCCCATCTGCGCGCTGGCGGCGAACTCGGTGAAGAAAGGGTTGCGCAGGTCGTTGATCACCAGGCCCACGAGCCCCTTGGCCGCGCCGCGCAACCCCGCCGCGGCGCGGTTGTAGACGTAGTCGAGCTCCGCCATGGCCACCTCGACCTGCGCCCGGGTGCTGTCGCGCACCAGCTGCGAGCCCTGCAGGACCAGCGAGACGGTGGATTTCGACACCCCCGCCCGCTGGGCGACATCGCGGATCGTGGCGCGGCGCGGCATGGTCTCAGCCAAGCCCGTGCAGTTTCAGCAGGCAGCCCATGCGGTCCTCGGCCAGATCGGGCCGCGCCAGGAGCCGCGCCTGGTCGGCGAGGCGGTAAATCTCGGCGTAATGGGTGATCTCGCGCGAGGACTGGAAGCCCGCGGGCATGATGAAATGCTCCTGCGCGCCATTGAGCCAGGCCAGGAAGGCGATGCCCGCCTTGTAGAAGCGCGTCGGCGCTTTGAAAATCTCGCGCGAGAGCGGGACCGTCGGGGCGAGAAGCGCGTGATAGGTCTCGCGGTCGTCCCGGGCCAGCGCCTCGAGCGCCTGGCTCGCCGCCGGGCCGATGGCCGCGAAGGCCCCGAGAAGCGCGTGGGAATGATGCGCTCCGTCGCCCTCGATCAGCGGGGCGTAGTTGAAGTCATCGCCGGTATAGAGCCGCACGCCCGCGGGCAGCCGGGCGCGGAAAGCTTCCTCATGGGCCTGGTCGAGCAGGGAAATCTTGATCCCGTCGACCTTGTCGCGATGGGCCTCGATGATCGCGAGGACGGCATCCGAGGCGGCGGCCACGTCCCGCGCGCCCCAGTAACCGGCCAGCGCCGGGTCGAACATCTCGCCCAGCCAATGCAGGATCACCGGCTCCGTGGCCTGGTCGAGCAGGCGCCCGTAGACCCGGGCGTAGGTCTCGGCATCGGCGCCCATGGCCGGCAGCGTCCGGGTCGCCATGAGGATGACCTGCCCGCCCTCGGCCTCGATCGCCTCCATCTGTTCGGCATAGGCGGCGATGATGGCCCTCTCGTCGCGCAGGTCCTCGGGCGGACACTGATCGGTGCCCGCGCCGCAGGCGACGCGCGGCTTCAGGGGATGCGCCTTCGCCTCGCGCATGGTCCGCGCGATCAGCTCGCGCGCGGTCGGCCAATCGGTGCCCATGCCGCGCTGCGCGGTGTCCATGGCCTCGGCCAGGCCCAGTCCCTGGTCCCAGAGCCAGTGCCGGAAGCGGAGCGTGTTCTCCCAGTCGACCGCCGGCGCGCCGACCCAGGGGTCGCGTTCGCCCAAGGGGTCGGAGACGATATGCGCCGCGGCGAAGGCGGTGCGGGTCAGCGGCACCTCGGGGGCGCGCGGGGTCAGGGGCGTGCCGGAAAGCGCATAGGCTTCCAGGCGGCGGTCGGCGGTGGGCAGGGTCAGCATGGAGCTCTCCGGCAGGGACAGGATCAGCGGTCGGCGACGGGCAGGTCGAAGACCAGGAGGCCGTCGCGCCCGCCCTCGGCATGGGCGGTCAGGCGCTGGCCGAAGCGGATGTGGTCGGGATGCGCCTGGTAGGCGGCCAGCGCCTCCCAATCGGCGAAATCGGCGGTGAAGCCGTGCATGTAGCCGCGTTCGATCTGCTCGGGGCTTTCGCTTTGGCCCGAGGCGATGCCGAGAAGCCCCGGCAGCTGGCCCTCGATCTGGTGCAGCTCTTCCCAGAGCCCGGCGATCTTTGCCTCTGTGGTGCCGGGGGCGAAGCGGACAAGGACGATGTGGCGGATCATGCGGGCACTCCATGGTCGGCGCGGATCATGTCGGCGGCCTTTTCGCCGATCATGATCGCCGCGGCGTTGGTGTTGGACGAAATCAGCGTCGGCATGATCGAGGCGTCGGCGACGCGCAGCCCCTCGATGCCGTTGAAGCGCAGCCGGGGGTCGAGCACGGCCCCGGGGTCGCTGCCCATCCGGCAGGTGCCGGCGGGGTGGTGCGAGGTTTTGGAGTGGCGGCAGATGAAGTCGAAATACTCCGCCTCCGTCCGCACCTCCGGCCCCGGCAGCCGCTCGGCGCGCACGAAGGGCTTCAGCGGGGCCTGCGCCATGATCTCCTGCGTGAGCTTCAGCCCGCGGATCGACATCTCGCGGTCATGCGGATCGGCGAGGTAGTTCGGGTCGATCAGCGGCGCCTCCGCCGGATCGGCGCTGCGCAGCCGGACCGACCCGCGCGAGCGCGGCCGCAGGTAGCAGGAGTTCAGCGTCACCCCGCCGTCGGGCATGGCCTCGACGCCCGCCTCGATGCCGGTGCCGAGCCCGAAGTGGAACTGCAGGTCCGGCGAGCGCGCGCCCGGCTCGGCATACCAGAAGCCGCCGGTCTCGAAGAGGCTCGAGGCCACCGGCCCGCTGCGCGAGACCAGGTATTGCAGCCCCGCCAGCACCGACCAATGCGGCTTGGCATAGCGGTCGTAGCTGTGCGGGCCGGTCAGCTCGGAGATGCAGTAGAGATCGAGGTGATCCTGCAGCTCCGCGCCAACGCCGGGCTGGTCGCACACGGGTGTGATGCCCAGCTCGCGCAGCGCGTCGGCGGGCCCGATGCCCGAAAGCTGCAGAAGCCGCGGCGAGCCGATGGCGCCCGAGGCCAGGATCACCTCGGCCGCGGCGGTGATGCGGCTGCCGTCGATCATCTCGACGCCCCGGGCGCGGCCCTGGGTGACGGTGATCCGCCGCACCTGCGCGCCGGTCCGCACGGTCAGATTGGGCCGGTCGCGGTTCGGCGCGAGATAGGCCATTGCCGCCGAGGAGCGCCGCGCGTCGCGCTGGGTGAGCTGGTAGAAGCCCACGCCGTCCTGGCTGGCGCCGGTCAGGTCGTGGTTGCGCGGGATGCCGAGCTCGGCGGCGGCCTCGAAATAGGCCTGGCAGACCGGCAGCGGCGCGCGCGGCTGCGAGACCCCCAGCGGGCCGCCGCGCCCGTGGTAGCGGTCGTCGAAACTGTCGTTGTCCTCGGCCTTGCGGAAATAGGGCAAGACGTCGTCATAGCCCCAGCCGGTGCAGCCCTTCTGGCGCCATTCGTCGTAATCGAGCGGGTTGCCGCGGGTGTAGATCTGCGCATTGATCGAGGAGCCGCCGCCGATCACCTTGGCCTGGGTGTAGCGGAAGACCCGGTCCTGCATGTGGCGCTGCGGCACGCTGCTCCAGCCCCAGCTGCCGATGCCCTTGGTCATCTTCGCGAAGCCCACGGGCAGGTGGTAGAAGGGATGCCGGTCGCGCCCGCCCGCCTCGAGCAGCAGGACCCGCGCGGCGGGGTCCTCGGAGAGCCTTGCGGCCAGCACGCAGCCCGCGCTGCCGCCGCCGATGATGATGAAATCGTATCCGTCTGCCATGGTCCGTCCTCAGAGCCGCGGAATGGAGAGGCCGCCGTCGACCCGGATCGCGCTGCCGGTGGCAAAGGCCATGCGGCCCTCGGCGATGGGCAGCACCACGTCGGCGATGTCGCCGGGCCGTCCCCAGCGCGCCGCGGGCACCAGCCCGCCGGCGATGCGGCTGTCGTATGTGTCCTTCACGCCGGCGGTCATGCCGGTCTCGATGATGCCGGGGCGGATTTCGAAGACGCCGATGCCATGCGGTGCGAGGCGCACGGCGAAGAGCTCGGACATCATCGCCGCGCCCGCCTTGGAGATGCAGTATTCGGCGCGTTCCACCGACACCATGTCGGCGCTGACCGAGGTCACGAAGCTGATCGAGCGGTAGCTCTCCTCGGGGCGGGCGAGCATCCGCCGCGCCACTTCCTGGGCCAGGAAGAAGGCGCCGCGCAGGTTCACGCCCAGCACGAAATCGAAGCTGTCGGGCTCCATCTCCAGCATGTCGCCGCGCCGCTTGGCGGGCACGCCCGCGTTGGAGACAAGGCAGGTGACCGGCCCGAGGTCGGCCTCCACCCGGTCGAGCAGGCCCGCGTGCCCCTCGATCGCCTGGAGGTCATGGGCGTAGTAGCGCGCCTGCGGGCCGAGCCGGTCCAGCGCGTCCTGCACCTCGGGGCTGTCGGCGGGGCTGCGCGAGGCCAGCGCCACGGCGAAGCCCGCCTCGGCCAGGGTCTCGGCGATGCCGAGGCCGATGCCTCTCTGGCCGCCGGTGATCAATGCGACACGGGTCATGCTGCAAGGTCCTTCTTGATGGTATCCGCCGCGCGCAGCGCCAGCGCGGCCACGGTGAGCGCCGGGTTCACGGCGGCCGAGGTCGGCAGGGCGCCGGCATCGGCGATGAAAAGGTTGGGGTGGTCCCAGGCGCGGCCCTCGGGATCGGCGACCGAGCAGGCCGGATCCGCGCCGATCCGCAGCGTGCCGCATTGGTGCGAGGGCACCCGCCCGTCGAAGAGCCGCGACAGCACGATCGGGAAGCCCGCCGCCCGGAAGGTCTGGCGCGCCCTGGCCACCAGCTTGCGGTGCGCCACCATGTTGGAGCGCCGCCAGGCCAGCCGGATCTCTCCGCCCGCAAGCGTGACCCGGCTTTCCGGATCGGGCAGATCCTCCGAGATCAGATAGGCGTCGATGGCATGGCCCGAGATCCAGCGCGCCGCGGCGCGCGGCAGGGTCGGCACTTGGATCTTCAGGATCTCCGGCACCACCCGGCCCAGGAGCTGCAGGTTGCCGAGCGGCGGCCCACCCTGCCCGTCCGAGAGATACCAGTCGTTGATCCCGAAGGTCTTCTGGTAGGTGCTGTCGTTGCGAAAGCGCGGGTCGATGGCGATCATCGCGCTGGCGTTGTGGTTCATGAAGCAGCGCCCGACCTGGTCGTTGCCGAGCCCCGCGCGCAGCATCAGCGCCGCCGATTGCACGGCCCCGGCGCAGAGCGCCACGGTGCCCGGCGTCAGGTGATGCGTCGCGCCGTCCTTTTCATAAGTGACCCGCGTGATGCGCCGCCCGTCGGACCCGGCGGTGAGCCCGGTCACCCGCGCGCCGGTCACCAGCTCGACGTTGTCATGCGCGAGCGCCGCGGCCAGCCCGCAGGTCTCGGCGTCCATCTTGCCGCAGCGCTGGTCGGGATAGCCGTCCCAGCCGGTGCGCCCGGCGGCGAGCCAGCGGTCGACGTCGACGCCGAGCGGCAGGCTGAAGGGCCGCACGCCCGCCCGCGCCAGCCGGGCGCGCACCGCCGCGATGGCGGGCTCATCGGGCACCGGCGGATGCGGATAGGCCGTGCTGTGGGGCGGCTCGCTTGCGTCCGAGTCGGCATCCCCGCGCACCTGGTAGAGCGCCTCGGCACGGTCGTACCAGGGCGCAAGCTCGGCATAGCCGAAAGGCCAGGCCGGAGAGAGGCCCTCGTGATGGGCCATCTCGTCGAAATCCTCGGAGCGGTAGCGCATCAGCACCGCGCCGTAGAACTTCGAGTTGCCGCCGACGTTGTAGTAATTGCCGGGCGAAAAGCGCCGCCCGGCGCCGTCGAGCCAGGTCTCGGGGTCGCGGAAGGCACCCCGGCCATGCACCGCGGCGGGGTCGCGCGCCGGGGCATCGGCGGCAATCGGCGCGCCGCGTTCGAGGATCACGATCCGCGCGCCGCTGGGCGCCAGGCCCGCGGCCAGGCTTGCGCCGCCCATGCCGCTGCCGATCACCACGATATCCGGGGAGCCTGTCATGCCGCCTCAGCCGATCCGCATTTCCGTTTTGGGATCGAAGGCCACCGCCTTGTCCATGTTGATGGCAAAGGGGAAGGTCTCGCCCGCGCGCACCGGCACATCGGCGCGGAAGCGGCCGGTGACCTCGCGCCCGCCCATCTGGCTGACCACGAAGATGTCCGATCCCGCCGGCTCGGTGACCTCGACCCGCGCGTCGATGACCTGCAGCGCCCGGGCGTTGCGGTCCGCGCCCTCGCGGTCGGTGATCGCCTCGGGCCGGATGCCGAGCATGATCTCGCGGCCCTCCTGGCCCGCGAAGCCCTCGGCGAAGGGCAGCCGCGCCAGGCTGCCGTCGCCGAGCCGGATTTCGGCGGCCGGGCGGCCCTCATGCCCCGTCACCCGGGCCGGGAAGAGGTTCATCGAAGGCGAGCCCATGAAGCCCGCCACGAACATGTTGGCCGGGTTGTCGTAGATCTCCTTCGGCGTGCCCAGCTGCTGCACATGACCCCCATACATCACCGCGATCCGGGTCGAGAGGGTCAGCGCCTCGATCTGGTCATGGGTGACATAGACCACCGTGGTGCCGAGCTTCTGGTGCAGCTTCTTGATCTCGGTGCGCATGTCGACGCGCAGCTTGGCGTCGAGGTTCGACAAGGGCTCGTCGAAGAGGAAGACGTCGGGGTCGCGGGTCAGCGCCCGGCCCATGGCGACGCGCTGGCGCTGGCCGCCCGAAAGCTGGCCGGGCTTGCGGTCCAGAAGCGGCTCGATCTGCAGAAGCTGCGCCACATCGGCGATCTTGCGCTCGCGCTCGGGCTTGGGGATGCCGTGCATCTCCATGCCGAAGGCGATGTTCCCGCGCACCGTCATGTTGGGGTAGAGCGCGTAGCTCTGGAAGACCATGGCGATGTTGCGCTCGGCCGGCTTCACGCCGTTCATGCTGCGCCCGCGGATCGCGATGTCGCCCGAGCTCACCTCTTCGAGGCCGGCGATCATGTTGAGAAGCGTGGACTTGCCGCAGCCCGAGGGGCCGACCAGCACGAGGAACTCGCCCTCTTCGACCGAGATGTCGGTCTCGTGCAGCACCTTGACCGCGCCGTAGGACTTGGTGGCCTGTTTGATGTCGAGAAAGCCCATGGGTTTATCCTTTCACGGAACCGGCCATCAGACCGCGCACGAAGAAGCGCCCGGCGACGGCATAGACGAACAGGGTGGGCAGTGCGGCCATGATCGCACCGGCGAAGTGGACATTGTACTCCTTCACGCCGGTCGAGGACTGCACCAGGTTGTTGAGCGCCACGGTCATCGGCTGGCTGTCGAAGTCCGAGAAGGAGGCGCCGAAGAGGAAGTCGTTCCAGATGTTGGTGAACTGCCAGATCACGCAGACCACCGCGATCGGCCCCGAGGAGGGCAGAAGGATGCGCCAGAAGATCCGGAAGAAGCCCGCGCCGTCGATCTGCGCGGCGCGCACCAGCTCGGTCGGGAAGGCGGCGTAGTAGTTGCGGAAATAGAGCGTCGAGAAGCCGATCCCGTAGACGAAATGCACGAAGACCAGCCCCGGCACGCTGCCCGCGAGCCCCATCAGCCCCAGCATCCGCGCCATCGGGATCAGCACCATCTGGAAGGGGATGAAGCAGCCGAAGAGCAGCAGCCCGAAGGCCAGCGTCGCGCCGCGAAAGCGCCACTTGGTCAGCACGTAGCCGTTGAGCGCGCCCGCCACCGTCGAAAGCGCCACCGCCGGCACGACCATCAGGATCGAGTTGATGAAATAGGGCCTGAGACCCGTGGCCTCGACGCCGACCTGGGCGCTCGACCAGGCGGCGCGCCAGGGCGCCGTGGTCCAGTCGCCGGGCAGCGCCATCATCCCGCCCGCGGTGATCTCGGAAAGCGGCTTCAGCGAGTTCGAGAGCATCACGTAAAGCGGCAGCAGGTAATAGAGGCAGAACAGGATCAGCACGGCGTAGAGGGCAAACCGGGGCAGCCGCGCGGCAAGCCGCGCTCCGCCGGCCCGGCGGGCGGGACGCGCGGTCCCGGCCTCGGCCGCCATGGATGTGGAAGCACTGGCCATCACGACTTCTCCCTGAGTTCGGACCAGAGGTAGGGCACGATGATCGCCGCGATGGTCATCAGCATGATCACCGCCGAGGCCGCGCCGATCCCCATCTGGTTGCGCGTGAAGGTGTAGGAATACATGAAGGTCGCCGGCAGTTCGGTCGCCGTGCCCGGCCCCCCGCCGGTCAGCGCGATGACCAGGTCGTAGGACTTGATCGCCATATGCGCGAGCACCACGAAGGCCGACATGAAGGCGGGGCGCAGCTGCGGGATGACGATGCGCCGGTAGAGCGCAAAGCTCGTCGCCCCGTCGATCTGCGCGGCGCGCAGCATCTCGCTGTCGATGCCCCGCAGCCCGGCGAGGAACATTGCCATGACGAAGCCCGAGGTCTGCCAGACCGCGGCGATGACGATGGTGTAGATCGCCATGTCGCTGTCCTTGATCCAGCCGAAGCTGAAGCTCTCCCAGCCCCAGCCGCGCACCACCGCCTCGAGGCCGATGCCGGGGTCCAGGAACCACTTCCAGGCGACGCCGGTCACGATGAAGCTCAGCGCCATCGGGTAGAGGTAGATGGTGCGGATCGCCCCCTCGGCGCGGATCTTCTGGTCGAGCAGGATCGCCAGCATCAGCCCCAGCGCGCAGCAGATCGCGATGTAGAGCAGCCCGAAGATCGCCAGGTTGGCGACCGCGGTGTCCCAGGCCCGGATGCGGAAGAGGTTCTCGTAGTTCTGCCAGCCGACCCATCCGAAGGACGGCAGGATCCGGCTGTCGGTGAAGGACAGGTAAAGCGTGAAGGCGATGAAGCCGTAGACGAAGACCGCGACCAAAGCGACGGTCGGGCTCAGGACGAGTTTCGGCAGGGCGTCGCGCAGCCGGTCGGCGGCGCCGGGCCCGCGCCCCGTCTCGGAGAGGGACATGGCGGTTCTCCCGGTTGAAGGCTTGGGTCGGGGGCGGCAGGCACCGCCCCCGGGAGGACGGATCACCGGTTGATCTGCACCGCGGTCACCAGCTCCTCGACGGCGACCTCGCTGTCGTATTCGCCGTTGAAATGCGCGGTCACGACGTCATACATCGCGTTCTTCACCGCCGCCGGGTTGGCGTGGCCATGCGCGAAGGAGCCCATGAGGTTGCCGCTTTCGGCCGCCGCCTTGAACTGCGCGTAGCCCTGCTGACCGCAGGCATCGAGGGCATCGACCTCGAGGTCGGTGCGCGCCGGAACCGAGCCCTTCACCTTGTTGAAGGCGATCTGGAACTCGGGCGAGAGGATCGCTTGGGCCAGGGCGGCCTGCTCGTCCGAGACGGCGCCCGACTGGTCGAACATGGCGAACTGGTCGGAGTTGAAGATCACCTGGTCCTGGGTGCCCGGGAAGCGGAAGCAGAGGAAGTCCTCGCCCGGCGTCTCGCCGGCGTTCAGGAACTCGCCCTTGGCCCAGTCGCCCATCATCTGGAAGGCGGCCTCGTCGTTGATGACCATGGCCGTGGCGAGGTTCCAGTCGCGGCCCGAGAAGTTGTCGTCGACATAGCCGCGGAGCGTGGCCATGCGGTCGAAGACCTGGCGCATGGTGTCCGAGGCCAGCGTGTCCTCGTCGAGATCGATGAAGGCCTCTTGGTAGAACTCCGGGCCGCCGGTGGCCA
The DNA here is from genome assembly GCF_021272185.1 of Roseivivax sp. GX 12232. GTDB lineage: Bacteria > Pseudomonadota > Alphaproteobacteria > Rhodobacterales > Rhodobacteraceae > Roseivivax. Next base: position 57,352 of record NZ_JAJSEC010000003.1, on the reverse strand, counting down.
TGGCGACGGCGTCGAAGACGGTCGCGTCCTGCCAGGGCTGGCCGCCATGGGCGAGCGCGACATAGCCCGCCTCCTGCGCGGCCTCGAGCGCGGCGACGAAGCCGTCCCAGTCCTGCGGCGGCTCGAGGTCCAGCTCGGCGAGGATCCCCGCGTTGGCCCAGACCCAGTTGGTCGAATGCACGTTCACCGGGGCTGCGACCCACTGGCCGTCATGGGTGGCGAAGCGCTGGATCGCCGCGGGGATGACCTGGTTCCAGCCCGCCGCCTCGGCGATCGGGTTGAGGTCGGCCAGGGCGTCCTCGGCGGCCCAGTCCTGGATGTCGAAGCCCAGCATCTGCACCGCGGTGGGTGCATTGCCCGAGGTGACGCGGGCGCGCAGCACCGTCATCGCCTGGGTGCCGCCGCCACCGGCGACCGGCATGTCCTGCCAGCCGATGCCCTGCCCGCCGAGGTCGTCCTTCAGCACGTTGAGCGCCGCGGCCTCGCCGCCGGCAGTCCACCAGTGCAGGACCTCCACATCCTCGGCCTGGCCCGCGGTCGCGGTTCCCACCAGGGCGAGCGCCGTCATAGTTGCTGTCAGTCTACGCATGGTTCTCCTCCTTCTTGCGTATCCTCGCGTGATCCGTGCGCTCAAAGCGGCGCGGACCCTTGCACCCAGGGCGCCCGCGATCCGCGGCCGATCCGCATGGTCACGGTCTTCGCCTCCAGGAACTCCTCCAGCCCGTAGCGGCCGAGCTCGCGGCCCTGCCCGCTTTCCTTCATTCCCCCGAAGGGCATCTCGGGGAAGCCGTCCATCCAGGTGTTGGTCCAGACCGTCCCGGCCTCGGCGCGGCGCGCGAAGTCGAGGCAGGTGTGCACGCTCTCGCTCCAGACCCCGGCGGAGAGCCCGTAGCTGGCGTCATTGGCCAGGGCGACGGCCTCCTCGAAGTTTGAGAAGCGCAGCACCGCCAGCACCGGGCCGAAGACCTCGGCGCGGGCGATGGCCATCTCGGGGCGCACCTCGGACAGGATCGTCGGCTGGTAGAACTGGCCCGAAAGCCCCGGCACCGGCAGGCCCGCGCCGCCCAGCCGCAGCCAGGCGCCGCCCGCCACGGCGTCCTGCACATGGGCGTCGATCTGGTCCTGGTGCTCGGGCGAGATGATCGCGCCAACCTTGGTCGCGGGATCGAGCGGGTCGCCGAAGGGCACCGCGCGCGACAGCGCCACGACCTTCTCGATCAGCGCCTCGGCCACGTCCTCGTGGACGATCACCCGCGAGGAGGAATTGCAGCATTCCCCGGCGTTGAAATAGACGCCGAAGGCGATGGCATCGGCGGCGGCATCGAGGTCGGCGTCGGGAAAGACCACCTGCGGGTTCTTGCCGCCCAGCTCCAGCGAGACCTTCTTGAGCGTGCCCGAGGCCGCGGCGGTGATCGCCTTGCCGACCCCGGTGGAGCCGGTGAAGGTCACCATGTCGACGCGGGCATCCTCGGTCATCGCCATGCCGACCGGGTCGCCATGGCCCAAGACGATGTTGACCACGCCGTCCGGCAGCCCCGCCTCGATCAGCAGCTCGCCCAGCATCACGGTGCTCGAGGGCGTCAGCTCGGAGGGTTTGACCACCGCCGTGCAGCCCGCCGCCAGCGCGAAGGGCAGCTTCTGGCTGACGATCAGAAAGGGGAAGTTCCAGGGCGTGATCACCGAGACGACGCCCACCGGCTCCTTCAGGACGACGCCCAGGATGTCGGGGCCGAGCGTGTTGTGGCTTTCGCCGTGCATGGTCCGCGCCAGCGAGGCCGCGTAGCGCCAGAGATCGGCGGCGCCGGCCACCTCGTCCCGCGCCTGGGAGATCGGCTTGCCGGATTCCAGCGTCTCGATCCGCGCGATCCGGTCCAGGTCGCGCTCGATCAGGTCGGCCACGCGCAAGAGGAGCGCCGCCCGCGCCTTGCCGTCCCGGCGCGACCAGTCGCCCGCGTCGAAGGCGGCGCGCGCCACGGCCACCGCCTCGGAGACCTCCGCTCGCCCGCCCTCGGCGGCGGTGCTGACCAGCAGGCCATGGGCGGGCGAGCGGCGCTCGATCACCGCGCCGTCGGCGCTGTCGCGGAAGGTGCCGCCGATCAGGTGGCGGGCGCGGAAAGGCCGGTCCTCGGGGGTCGCCGCGGCGGCGGAGATCACGGTCAGCTTGGTCATTCTCAGGTCCCGGTGAAGTTCGGTTTGCGTTTCTCGGCGAAGGCGGCGACACCCTCGTCGCGGTCCCCCGTGGCGCCGGCCATGCCGCCGCCCAGGGCCTCGATCATCGCGGCGCGGTCCTCGCCCGCCGCGGCGTGGATCATGTATTTCGCCACTTCCACGGCGCGCGGCGAGGTGCCGGTCAGCCGCTCGGCCATGGCGAAGGCCGCGGCCTCGGGCGCCTCGGCCAGCTCGCAGGCAAAACCCAGCGCAAGCGCCCGCTCGGCGGAGATGCGGCGTCCGAAGAGCGCCATCTCCTTGACCGCGGGCTCGCCGATCAGCCGCAGGAGCCGCTGGGTCCCGGACCAGCCGGGCACGATGCCGACCCCGGCCTCGGGCAGCGCCAGGGTGGCGACTGGCGCCATGACCCGCGCGTCGCAGGCCGCCGCAAGCTCGAGCCCGCCGCCGAAGGCATGGGCGCCCAGCGCCGCGACGCTCGGCAGCGAGAGCCGCGCCAGCCGGTCGAAGACCCGATGGCCCGCGCGCACCCAGTGCCGGGCGAAATCGGCCGGCGCCAGCGCCGACCAGGCGGCGATGTCGGCGCCCGCGCAGAAAGCCTTGGCGGGCGCGGCGGTCAGCACCAGCGCGCGCAGCGCGGGGTCGGCCTCGATCTCGGCGCAATGCGCCTCGAGCGCGGCCAGCATCTCGGGCGTGAAGGCGTTGAGCTTGGCGGGGTTGTCGAGCCGCAGCTCGACGACCGCGCCGTGCCGGATGAGGTCGAGCCCGCTCATAGCGCCAGCTCCATCGGCCCCTCGGCGAAGAGCGCGCGCGGCATTTCGGTCGCACCCTCGGCGATCTGCACCCGGCCCTCGGATGCCGCCACGATGTCGCGCGCGGGATCGACGCCCGGCATGATCTCGGTCGCCAAAAGCCCCGCCTCGGTCAGCCGGATCACGCAGCGCTCGGTGATATAGAGCACTTCCTGCCCGGTCTCCCGCGCGCGGGCGCCCGAAAAGGTGACATGCTCGACCGCGTCGACCATCTTGGTAAATTTGCCCGGCGCGCGGACGGTCAGCCCGTCCTGGCCGAGCGCCAGGTCCGCCCCGGCCTCGAAGAGCCCCGAGAAGACGATCTTGCGGGCATGGGCGGTGATGTCGACGAAGCCGCCGCAACCGGCGGTCAGATAGGGCTTCTTGCCAAGCTTCGAGACGTTGACGTTGCCCGTCCGGTCGACCTCGAGGAAGGACAGGAAGGACAGGTCGAAGCCGCCGCCCTGGAAATAGGTGAACTGCTGCGGCGAGGGCATATAGGCGTCGGCGTTGGAGGCGCAGCCGAAGGCGAAGTCGAGAAGCGGCATGCCGCCTGTCGCGCCCTGTTCGATGGCCCAGGTCACGGCGTCCGGCTCTCCGGCCTCCAGAAGGATGCGCGGCACCAGCGCCGAGATCCCGAAGCCCAGGTTGGCGGTCATCCCCCGCGACAGCTCCATCGCGGCGCGGCGGGCCAGGAGCTTCTCCACCCCCGCGGGCGCGGCGCTGAAGCTCGACCAGGGACGCATGATCTCGCCCGAGATGGCCGGGTCATAGAGCGTCTCGGTGGTCTGGCGCTGCTCGGCATCGACGACCACCAGGTCGACCAGGTGCCCCGGCACCCGCACATCATGCGGGCGCAGCGAGCCTGAGGCGGTCACGCGCTTGACCTGCGCGATCACCAGCCCGCCGTGGTTGCGCACCGCGATGGCCTGTTCGAGCCCGCCGAGATAGGCGCCCTCGTGTTCATAGGTCAGGTTGCCGCGCTCGTCGGCGGTGGTGGCGCGGATCACCGCCACGTCGGGCACGATGTTGGGGAAATGCAGCCAGGTCTCGCCGCCCATCTCCTGGCGGCTGACGATCGGGGCCTCGGCGGCGGCGGCATTCATCGCGCAGCCCTCGCGCCGGGGATCGACAAAGGTGTCGAGCCCGACCTTGGTCAGCACCCCGGGCCGGCGCGCGGCCACGTCGCGATGCATGTCGAAAAGGATGCCGGAGGGCACATTGTAGGCCGCGACCCGGTTCTCGGTCAGCATCTTCCATATCTCGGGCATCGGCAGCGAGGACGGCCCCGAGGGATAGGAGCCCGCGATGATCCGGCTCAGCAGCCCGTCGCGGGCGATGTGGTCGATGCCCTTGATGCCGTACATGTCGCCGGCGGCGATCGGATGCAGGGTGGTCAGCCCGCGCGGGTGGCCCTCGGCCTCGAAGCGGGCGCCGATCGCGGAGAGCACCGCGTCCGGGCAGCCCAGCCCCGAGGAGGAGGAGACCGTGACCACCGCGTCATCCGCGATGTGCTGCGCGGCCTCGGCCGCCGAGACGATCCGCGCCATGTTCAGAGCCCCCCGTAATCTACGTCGACCGCCCGGCCGGTCCGGGCCGCCTCGCGCACCGCCAGCGCCACGGCGAGGGATTTCACCCCGTCGACGCCATCGGCCGAGGGCGCGCCCGCGTCCCGGGCCGCCGCGGTGAAGAGCGCCAGCGCCCGGTGGTAGAGGTTGTGCCCCTCGAAGGGCAGCGCCCGGCGGCCCTCGGCGTCCTCGATCCAGACCTCGCCCACCGGCTCCTGGGTCATCACGCCGCGCGCGAAGATTGAACCCTCGGTGCCGTGGATCTCGAGCCCGGTGCCGGCGAACCGGTGGGTGAAGCTTTCGTGCGACTGCACCATGACGCCCGAAGGCATCGACCAGACCGACATCACGCTGTCCTCGACGCCCTGCCCGAGCCCGCTTTCGCCCGCCCGTGCCACGACCCGCGCCGGGTCCTCGCCGAGGTGGAAGCGCACGGTGTCGGCGTCATGCACGGTGATGTCGGGGATCACCCCGCCGCCCGCCGCCGCATCGGCCACGCGCCAGCCGCGCAGCTCCTCGGGCAGCGAGACGGCGTGGAAGACCCGCATGCTGAGAAGCGTGCCGATCCGGCCTGCGCTCACCGCCTCTCGGATCGCCAGATGGGCGCCCGCGTTGCGCAGGTGGTGGTTGGTGCCGAAGGTGACGCCCGCGTCGCGCGCCGCCGAGACCATCTCGACCGCCTGGGCGAGGTCCATGGCGAGCGGCTTCTCGCAGAGCACATGCTTGCCCGCCGCGATGGCCGCCATGGCCTGCGGGAAGTGCTTTTCGTTGGTGGTGGAGATGTAGACGGCCTCGACATCCGCGCCCAGCGCCGCGTCCAGATCGGTGGTGCTGCGGGCGATGCCGTGGCGCTCCGCATAGCTGCGCCCGCGCTCGGTATCGGAGCTGAGGACAGTGGTGATCTCGGCCCCCTCCTGCGCCCGGATCGCGTCGATCATGTAGGATGAGGCGATCCGGCTCGCCCCCAGCAATGCCCAGCGCATGACGTCTCCCTTGTGTGCCGCTCGTGATTTCGATCGTTCCAAAACGTGAGTAATTGGAACGATCCAAATCCGTCAAGGGGATTTTTCAGGGGTAAGGGTTCGGAGGCGTTGGGGAGGAAGCTAAGACCGCGTTTTGGCGTCGAAAACCCAAGCCTTAGGCTCGGGAATGGGTCGGCCCTACAAACGGCGATCCGGACGAGAGCCAATCCTGAGAGATCAATCCCCGCATCACCCCAACAAGAAACGGGCAGCCAAAGACTGGCTGCCCGCAAAGCGTCAGGGACGCGTGTTCACGGCAGGAAGGTCAACCCGCAGGCCAGCACCACCCCGGTCACCATCAGCACCACCAGGCAATAGCCCATGATGTCCTTGGCCGAGAGGCCGGCGATCGCCAGAGCGGGCAAGGCCCAGAAGGGCTGGATCAGGTTGGTCCAGGTGTCTCCCCAGGCCACGGCCATCGCCGTCCGTGCCGGCTCGACCCCCAGGGCTTCCCCGGCTTCGAGCATGATCGGCGCCTGCACCGCCCACTGGCCGCCGCCCGAGGGCACGAAGAGGTTCACGATGCCCGCGGAGAGGAAGGTGAAGAGCGGCAGCGTTTCCGCCGTCGAGACCGAGACGAACCAGTTCGACATCGAGACAGCCAGCCCGGAGCCCACCATCATTCCCATGATCCCCGCGTAGAAGGGGAACTGCACGATGATGCCGCTGGCCCCATCCACCGCCTCCTTGACCGAGGCCAGGAACTGCGACGGGCGGCCGTGCAGCAGGATGCCCAGGAACAGCAGGGTGAAATTGACGATGTTCAGGTTCAGCCCGCCGTCGGTGCCGAAGGTGTAGAAGCCGACATAGACCAGCCCAAGCGCCCCTGACGCCAGCGACAGCGCCATGCTGTCCTCAAGCCGGGCCGAAGGCGTGTCCGGCGCGGAGCGGCGCGCGGCCTCCTCTGCGTCCAGCTTGTCCCGGGAGATCGTCACCTCCTGCCCTTCCGGCGGCGCGATCAGCCAGTTGACCAGCGGAATGACGATGAAGAGCGCCAGCAGGATCCCGAGGTTCATCGGCGAGAAGATGGTTTCGCTGGTCGGCACGACCCCGATCCTGTCGGCGGTGAAATGCCCGTCGGTGGCGATCACCAGGGGCACCGAGCCAGAGAGCCCGCCGTGCCAGACCATGAAGCCGCTGTAGGCGCTGGCGATGGCCAGCCGGTAGTCCAGCCGGGGAATGGCGCGGGCCAGCTCACGGGCGAACAGCGCGCCGATCACCAGGCCGAAGCCCCAGTTGATCCAGGCCGCGACCAGCGACACGAGCGTCACCAGCACGATGCCCTGACGCGGCGTGCGGGCCAGTTTGGCCAGCACCCGGAGCAGGCGCTTGAAGATCGGCGTGCTGGCGACCACGAAGCCGGTGACCAGGATGAGCACCATCTGCATGGAGAAGCTCAAGAGGTTCCAGAAGCCTTCGCCCCAGAACTGCGCCATCGCCATGGGGCCATGGCCCTCCAAGAGCATTCCGGCGCCGAAGACGGTCAGGGTCAGCAGGAGGACCAGCACGAAGGCGTCCGGGAGATAGCGCTCGACCATGGTGACCGAGGCGCGAGTGAGTCCTTGTATCATCTTGAATTCCCTCGGGCTGTGTCACTTGCGCGGGTGGATCGGCATGGGACCGGCGAGATCCAGCTGGGTTTCCAGGACCTGGGCCGCCGACAGCAGGTCGAAGTCCCCTTTCGGCTTGCCGATCAGCTGCAGGCCCACCGGCAGACCGCTGGCGGTCGCGCCGCAGGGGATCGAGATTGCCGGGCAGCCCGTCAGCGTGATCACGAAGGTCAGGAACATCCAGTCGATGTAGCTGGTCAGCTCCTCGCCGCCGATATGGGTCGGGAACCGCTGCTCGACCGGATAAGGCGGCACCGCCACCGTCGGGCAGGCCAGGAGGTCGTAGGTCTCGAAGAAGGCCGCGACATTGTGGAAAATGGCGGCGCGGGTGCGTTCGGCGCGCAGCACCTCGTCGGCGGTGATGTTCTGGCCTTTCTCGATGTTCCAGATGATCTCCGGGGCCACGCGGTGGCGGTCGGTTTCCAGAAGATCGCCGCGCAGGCTGGCGACCAGCACCGCGCGCAGGGTCTGAAAGGCCTCGAGACCGCCGGAGAAATCCGGGCAGGCCTCCGCGACCTCGGCGCCGGCCCCGGCAAAGGCCTGCGTGCCGCTGCGGCAGACCTCGGCCACCTCCGGGTCCACCAGCGACAGGTTCAGATCCGGCGTGAAGGCCACGCGCTTCGGCGCCCTGGGGGCCGCGACCGCGTCCACGAAGGGGCGTGCCGGGGCCGGAACGGACAGCGGGTCCCTGGGGTGCCCGTGTGCGAGCGAGTCGAGCATCAGCGCCGCATCCGCCACGTTGCGCGCCATCGGACCCTCGACCCAGAGCGGATCGAAGGGCAAAAGGCCGGCGCCGCGCGGCACGCGGCCCACGCTGGGGCGCATGCCCACGATGCCGCAATAGCTGGCCGGGATGCGCAGGCTGCCGCCCAGATCGTTGCCCGTGGCCAGCCAGGCCTGCCCGGCGGCCAGCGCGGCGGCGGAGCCGCCGGAGGAGCCGCCCACGGTCATCCGCAGATCCCAAGGGTTGCGGGTGGCGCCGAACACCGGATTGAAGGTGTTGGCCCCGGCAATCTCGGGCACGTTGGACTTCGCCATCGGAATGCCGCCGCTGTCTTCCAGCGTCTGAACCGTGAAGTCGGAGGCCGCCACCTTGTTCTCCGCGAAGATCGGCGAGCCGTAGGTCGTCACCTGCCCGGCGACGTCGTTGTAGTCCTTGACGACGACTGGCAGCCCGGCCAGCCAGCCGGGCCGATCCGCGCCCGCGTGCGCTTGCGACGGGAAGGCCTTGGCGACCTTGCGCGCCTCCTCGAAGAAGCGGATCGGCAGGGCGTTGATGTCCGGCTCTACCTCCTCGATCCGGGCAATCGCCGCGTCCAGGAAATCGAGCGGCGCCGCCTCCCCTGTCTTCAGCGCCGCAACCGCCTCGGTCGCGGTCATGTTGATGAAGTCATCGGTGGCTTTTGATTTGGCAGTCATCTGGGCTCCTCCCCATGCGTGATGTTCTGTTGCTCTGAGCTTGGCCGCCGGGCCGGGCGTCAGCCGGCGGCGGGGCTGTGCAGGTTGGCAAACCTGCGGCGCAGCTCCGCCTTCTGGACCTTGCCCATGACGTTGCGCGGCAGCTCGTCGGCCAAGAGGACCGATTTCGGCTGCTTGTAGCGGGCGATTTCCCCGGAGAGCGCCTTGAGCAGGGCATCGCTGTCCAGAGACACGCCCGCTTCCGGCACGACGAGGGCCGCCACCGCTTCGCCGAAATCGGGATGCGGCACCCCGAACACGGCGGATTCGGCCACGCCGGGCAGCGCGTCGAGCGCGGTTTCGACTTCCTTGGGGTAGACGTTGTAGCCGCCGCTGATCACCAGGTCCTTGTCGCGGCCGATGATCTGCAGGTAGCCCTCATCGTCGAAGCGGCCGAGGTCGCCGGTGACAAAGTAGCCGTCATCGCGGAACTCCGCGGCCGTCTTCTCCGGCATGCGCCAGTAGCCCTGGAACACATTCGGGCCGCGCACCTCGATCGCGCCGGTTTCCCCCGGCGGCAGGGCAGCGCCGGTCTCGCGGTCGGTGATGCGGATGTCCACCTCCGGCAGGGCAAAGCCCACCGCCCCGGTGCGGCGCTCGCCGTCGTAGGGATTGGAGGCGATCATGCAGGTCTCCGTCATCCCGTATCGCTCCAGGATCACATGTCCGGTGCGCGCGGCGAATTGCCTATGCACATCCTCCGGCAGGGGCGCCGAGCCCGAGACGAAGACCCGCATCTCCGCGACTGCAAGCGGGTCGAGACGGGGCGATTCCAGCAGGCGGGAATAGAAGGTGGGTACCCCCATGAGCACCGTCGCGTCGGCCATCTCGTCGATGATCTGGTCGACGTCGAAACGCGTCAGGAAGATCATCGTGGCGCCGGTGCTGATCGCCATGTTGCAGGCCACGAACAGCCCGTGGGTGTGAAAGATCGGCAAGGCGTGGATCAGCCGGTCCGCGCTGGTGAACCGCCAGGCCTGGTTCAGCGCCACGGTGTTGGACGCCAGGTTGCCATGGGTCAGAACCGCGCCCTTGGAGCGCCCGGTGGTCCCGGAAGTGTAAAGGATCGCCGCGGGATCGGCCGCGCCGCGCGTGACCGGCGCGGGTTGCGGCACAGCCTCGGCGGCGCGCTGCATCAGCGTGCCATCGGCGGCGGCGCCCAGGCTTTCCACGGCCAGCGTCTCGGAGGCCCGACCCGCGTATTGCGGCAGTGCCTCGGGCGCGCAGACGAAGAGGCGCGGCTCGGCATCCCCCAGGAAATAGTCGATCTCGGGGCCGGGATAGGCGGTGTTCAGCGGCAGGAACAGACCGCCGGTGCGCAGGCAGGCCAGGTAGAGCAGCACGGCCTCCGGGCTCTTCTCCACCTGCACGGCCACCCGGTCGCCGGGACGCACGCCCAGCTCGACAAGCGCGGTGGCCAGTCGCAGCACCAGGCCATGGGCCGCGGCATAGGTGATCGGCGGCTGCCCCGGCCGCTCGAACATCACCTTGGCGCCCTCCTCGCGGCAGATGGCATCGAACATTTCAGGGATGGTGCAGGTCATTGTCTGTCTCGCTTCCATGTGGGTTTCGGTGAGCCGGGGCCCGTCAGGCGGGAGCGCCCTTGCCGCTTCGCAGGGCGCGCCAGACGGCGGGGCCAGAGGTCACGGTGCCCGCGCCGGCGAAAGCCTCGTGGCGGGCCTCGATCTGATCCAGCTCGTAGAGGTAGTTGATCATCAGGCCATGGGCGCGCCGCAGCGCCCCCTCGGCATAGTCCGCCGGCCAGTTGATCCGGTGGGCCGAGGCGCCGTTGCCCAGGTGAAACCGGGCGACCGGATCGGCCGGCAGTCCGGCACCGGTCTTGCCGTGCACGAAATATCGCGCGGCCCAATACTGAACCCTGGGCGCCAGCACCTCACAGAGGCCCTCATCCTGCTGCCAGCGCCCCGAGGTCAGCTCTGCCGACAGCGCCTGCGCGTCGTCCTCGTCCTGCGCCGCGAGCCAGCGGGCGAACCCCGGCGCCGGGGAGAGCGTGACGAAGGTGCGGATCTGCGGCAGTTCCTGCGACAGGCTGCGGACCACCTGCTTGATCAGGAAATTCCCGAAGGACACGCCCTTGAGACCGGGCTGGCAGTTGCTGATGGAATAGAAGACCGCGGTATCGGCGGCCTCGCCTCCTCCGGCGCTGTCCCCGGCCAACAGAGGCCCGATGGCGCCGGGGATGCCCTGACAGAGGGCGACCTCGACGAAGATCAGCGGTTCGTCCCCGGTGGCGGGATGGAAGAAGCCGTAACACCGGCGGTCCGAGGGCTCGAGCCGCCGCCTGAGGTCGTTCCAATCCTTGATTTCATGCACCGCCTCGTAGGCGACGATCTTTTCGAGGATCGCCGCCGGCGAGTTCCAGTCGATGCGCCGCATGACCAGGAAGCCGCGGTTGAACCAGGACGACAAGAGGTGGCTGAAGTCGCTGTCGAGCGGCGCCAGATCCGGCGCCTCGCGCATCAGACGCAAGAGGTCCTGGCGCATCCGCACCAGCTGCAAGGTGCCGCCCGCCGCGTGGTTGAGCATGCGCAAGAGGCTTTGACGCCGGGGCTCCACGGCTTCGAAGAGGCTCTGCAGCGCCGCCTCGGACTGGCCGGCGTCCCAGTCCGCATAGGCCGACCGGAGGGCCGCGGGGTCCGCGCTGTAGCTCTCCAGGAGCATGCGGAAGAACCGCGCCTTCTCTTGGTCGTCCAGCTCGGCGTAGGCGGCAAGCGCCTGTTCCGCCACGGCGATCCGGGACGCTTCGCCGCCTCTCCGCATCAGCTCGGCGCAACTGGCCTCAAGCCGCTGGGCGGGAGGTTGCGATGACGCCTGCACCGCCCCCATCGACCGCATGCGGCCACCGATGTTCTGCAGAAGCTCACTCAGCAGCGAGATATTGGAACCGGACATCAGCTCTCCTCCATCCTCGCCAACCTTATACATCAACACACTCACGTTGTATATAACAAAAACGAAAGTGGATTTTTCAACCGACCCCATCTATATCTTGAGGGAGGCTTCAGAGGGCGCCGATCATGGCTCGAAAATCAAACACGGTGCGCGTCCGCGAAGCGCTGGAGAACGCCATCGTCAACGGCCGGCTCGTGCCGGGCATGCGGATCGACCCGGATGCGCTGGCCCAGGAGTTCGAGTGCTCCCGCACCCCAATTCGCGATGCGCTTCAACAGCTTGAAGCCTCCGGCCTGGTCCGGATCCATTCCAAGCAGGGCACATTCGTCACCGAGTGGACGGTGGACGAACTTGCCGAGCGGTTCGAAGCCATGGCCGAGATGGAGGCCACCTGCGCGCGCCTCGCGGCCAGGCGCATTACCGGCGAGGAGCTGGCAGAGCTGGAGGCCCGGCACGCGTCGTGCCGCCAGCTGGCCGAGGAAGAGCGGTTCGACGATTACTACTCGGAGAACTCGGCCTTCCACGCCTGCATCTACCGGGCGACTCACAACAGCTTCATCGAGCAGGAGGCCAAGCGCCTGCACTCCATGCTGCAGCCCTATCGTCGTATCCAGTTGCAGGTCCGCAACCGGGTCAAGCGGTCGTTCCACGAGCATGACGCCGTGGTGGCGGCGATCCGCAACGGCGACGACGAGGCCGCCGACAAGGCCATGCGAGACCACGTGCTGGTTCAGGGCGACCGGTTCCACGACCTGCTGGCCGCCCTGCGGATGGATGCGCAGAAACGGAAGGTGGACGCCTCCTGAACGGGTGGGCTGGCCTGCGTGACGCCTTTTCGGGGCGCTCGCGCTCTCCCAAGGTTCAGATGCCCGCGCGAATGATCCAACCGCTGGAGATGTTGCCCATCTCTCGGCGGCCGGAACGTGAATCTACCTTCCGTCCAAGACCCCCGAACCTCCGACCAGACCACTCAAAACGAAACGCGGCGACCACGCGTTTTTTGCGTGATCGCCGCGAATTAGCTCTCAAAGGGCCATGTCAGGCCCGCCAGTGGCCGCGAAGGGGATGTCGGACCAACTGTCGCGGCAAGCATTACTTGGCCACCGCAAAATCCTAAGCCACTGATTTCATTAGAACCACATCAGAATGCGGCCACGGACTTGTCCATTCTCCAAGCTTATGACGTCCATTTTCGACACGCATAAGACGCCAATTCTCGGGCATTGCTGCAGCCTATACTTCGTGGCCGGAACTGGACGGCCGGGGAGTATTCAAACCCGAGCACCAAACAAAAAGAAGACCGCCCACAAGGGCGGCCTTCCAAAATCGACATGATAGCGGGCCGATAGAGCCCCTTATGTTAAGTGAACAAATCCGTCTTCAGATCGCGGATCCGGTAGAAATCTTCACCGACTTCACCTTTTGTCAGCGCAGGTCGAACTCCCCGTCGTTTCAACCGACTAACCACCTTACCGACCTCGAGACCATGCTGCTCGGCTATCCGAGCAGGATGGGCGAACCGGTCTTTGAAGTCCGCCACGACCGTCGGATCGAACCGCGGAATCCTGTGTTCCGCATCATTGCCAACGATCCACTTGACGGAAAGGCTCACCTCTTCCGGGCACCGATCCACCAGACGCCAGAGGATGTTCGGCGAGATCTTCAAAGAACCGAACGCTTCCAAGGTCGAAAGCCCCACCGTGCAGAATGCCCGCTGCCGCTTGACTTCCGCCGGATCGACACGAAGCGCGGCGATCCCATCCTGACCTGCCAGGCGAAAGACGCGCTCGAGGAAGCTGCCGAGGATCATGTGCACTACGGTGACCGCCGCCACCTTGGCCTTTTCAGCGGCTTTCGATACCGGCACCAGCCAGCCAATTTCGGAATCCAGTTTGACCGCCGTCGCGTGCAGCTTGCCAACCAGCTTGACAATCTCTTCGCTATCGACACCTTTCTGGGTGCGGCCCCGAATTCCCGGCCTCCCATAAAAGATGGGTGTGAGCAGCCGGTCATCAAAAAGCTGATCCACCAAGGGACACGTACAAGCCAACGCATCGGGCAACGAGATGACCGTCACCATCCGCTTCACGCGACTGGCGACCTCACGTCCCATTTGAACCGGGATCGGATAGTGTGCGGGTGCCTTTTCGGGTATCAGCCCTGTCACAATCAGCAAATCGCGTAGCGTCCTGGGGTCGAGGTTTTGCTCCTTTGCCAGTGACGCGACGGTGTGCAGGCGACGCTCTGCGAGATTGATCCCCAACACCTTGGCACCGGCCGGCATGGCAATGTCCTCGGTGATGACCCCGCGAAGGATGCGCGCAATGTCGCCCGGCTCCTTGTGCGACTTTGAGTATGCCAAGGCTTCGTAGAGGCACCTGAAGATCTTGCGGGCTCCTGGCGTGCCCGACGCGTCGTCAAATTTCTGGAATTGCGCCACCAGCGCCTCCCGGATCCCTTCCTCGCCGCGGGACGTGAACCCGTAACCGATACGACCGGCGTGATCCCAATCTTCCGGTGTCAGCTCTGGCAAGAGCTGATCCGGTCCGTGTTCGACCAGAACCCCCAGAAGCTCCGTCGCCCGGACCGCCTGCTCCAGCGACTGCGCATCCAGCCATTGGGGACCAGCTTCCCCATTGAGACGGCGGATGACGTATTCCTGATGCGGCGAGGACTCGCGCGGCTCGGCCTCCTCGATCAAGGCCTGAAGGTCTTCGCCACGCTCTGGCACGACGTATTCGAGCTCATGGAATACGTCATCCCAGGGGCCCTTGGCCTGACGCAGCAGCGGAATGCCATGGCGCGAGCACGTCCGCACGACCGACAGCGCCCATTCCCAGCGACCGCGACGCCCGCCCGTCCGATCATCCTCTGCCAAGCACGCCGGACAGAAGACGGTGTACGGGTTAGCCAGGAACTCTGCGCTGACCAGCTCACCGCGAAGATCGTAGGTCCGCTCCCCGAGCGGGACCGGAGCATTGGCGCGCAAGTCCCCAAGCGGGACGTCAGAAAGCTCGGCCAGACGGCTGAGCGCCTCCTCTTTGTTGGCAGCCATATCTTCAGGCTCAATTTCGACATCGCGAAGGAAAGGAACCAGGCGATCATTAGCGTGAACCCCGGCGAGACGCGCCGCATAAGACAGAGGGCTCTCCTGCGGGTCGAAGGGGGTGTGGGGCGCGAGCATCAGGGCGCGCCCTCCCAGTTCAGTTGGGCCTCACCCAGATCGATCTTGGCCCAGTGACGGGCAAGGAAGACGTTCTGGCCCATGCCGCAGCCTTCCTGCATGCCCCAGCTCTCGGCGAAGTGGTTGATCATCAATTCATCGGCATCGTCCGAGGCCGCCGCCTCGAGTGCCGCGAGGATATTCTCGATACAACGGCCGAAACGGTTCCGGCTCGCGTGGACGAGCCTATCCACAAGATCCGCGTCCACGGGCGGCCGCATGCCGGCGGCATCGCAGAAATTGGCAATGACCTTGAGGAGCGCCTTGCGGTCGGAATGCGGCGAGACCTCAGCGAGCGGCAGCCGCCAATAGCGGCGGGTGACCTGGGCATCGCAGGACGCAATCTGCCAAAGGCTCTCGATGCCACTCAGAACGACACTGACCGCATCCTCCCCCTGCATCAGATTACGGAGAATCTTCAGTGAAACGTCGACCTTATGCTGGCTCCCAGCCCCGAATAGATCATGCGCCTCGTCGATCCACAGGACAGCCGTGCCCCTCAGTTTGAAATGATCACGCACCTTTTGCGTGATGTCGTATTCGGTCACGGACCGGCGCGAGACCGCAGGATACCCACTGGCCTTGAGAATCTCGAGCCCGAGATTCTTGGCGGTGGGCGGGCTCGGGACCCGGACCCCGACCCACGGCTGATGCGCCGCATCGCGCGGTTGCAGGGCCGGATGGGTCTTGAGACCATGAAGGACCAGCGAGGTCTTGCCTCCGCCAGCGGGCTCCACGACCGCGATGCCTCGTGCATCACCCGCCTTGTTGAAAAGCCGGGCCTTAGGAAGCGGGTTGCCCTGATCATCGCGCTGCAGCAGCCGGTCCAGGTAGCTCCGGAGCTGAGCGTCCCGCGGGGTCGCGAGGTACTTGTCTTGCAGCCGGTCCACGGCTGCAAGTTTCGCGTTGAAGTTGAGGTCTGCTGCGTTCATGGTCACTCGTCCTCCAGGATCCAGTCGTCGCCGTCATCAGTCGCATCGGCACCATCGCCAGGCTGATGATCGGGAAAATGGATCGGGCCGAAATTGCCGGAAGCAGAATCTTCCGCGCTGGAGTAAATTTCATCGGCGGGCTCGCCTAAGGGAGTGGAAACGCCCGTGGCAAGGCGGGTCCCCCATTCATCCCGGTCCCCATCATAGGGGTTCTCAGGCTCCGTCTCCGAGGTGTTGAACCCGATGAACAGGCGGTCTTCCTCGTAGTCGATGCGCTTCTCGGACCAGTCCTCCATGATGAGCCCGACACGGGTCATGGCGGCGCTGTTGGTTTCCTTGATGTAGTCAAGCGCCTGGCGGACGACCGCGAAGTTGACCTCGGCGTTGCGGGCGTTTTGGGCCCGGATTTCGGCCGCGGCATCCACCCACTCCTGGGCGGAGACACCCTGATACCGATCGAACACGGCGGGGATCTCGAACCAGCGCCCATTCAGCTCGGCCCAGACGGCGCCGATGTCCTCAGGATACCACCGGATCACGACCTTGCGCTGCTGCGCCCTGGTCATGAAGCGTGCGAGGACTTCCGAGTGATACCGAACTCCCATGATGGTGATTCCCTGCCGGGTGACAGTGCGTTCCCGCTCGTTGCCAAAAATCAGGCGCCGGCGCCCGAGATCGGGGGGCGGCTGGACACCGAATTTCTCAACCAGCCGGTTCCAGCAGTCGAGCGGAGTTTCCCCATTTAGCCCCCTATGCGGTGTTCGGTGATAGACATCGACGATGTAGCGAACCAGGACCGAGCAGAACTCCTCCGGATTCAGGGCGGCACGTTTCACCGAATCGTAGTCGCCACGCTCGACGATGTTGCTGAAGGTCCGCCCGCTAAGCCGGGGCATGAGTTGGGTCGCGAAAGTGCCGAACACGCGCTCGATCGTGCCTTTGGCTTCCGGATTTGCAGCAGCGCAATACTGCAGTGTGATGCCGAGATCGGACACGCGTGCCTGGACAAGGCTCGAGATGTTGTAGCTCGCGCAGTCGGTCACGATGACCGACGGCCAGCCGAACTGGTTCCAGGGCGTGAGAGCGCCGCAGGCATCTCCCCACACACCCTTGTCGCGCATCATCATCTCGATGACCCGAAGCGCGCTCTGTGAATTGGGCTGCCTGGAAACAACCAGCCCGACGATGCAGCGCGTTGCACAGCAGATGGCCACGGTGATCCACCACCGCGCCTTCTTCTTATCCAGCCCGAGAGCCTTCTTTTCCTCGTCCGTCAGGTGATGGAACAGCCCACCTTCGGCCATCAGAGTGATGGCGTCGGCCTCCCACTCGTCGAACTCCACACGCTGCATCGGGCGGGTGATGTCCAGCCCCATACCGACCGGAGCGAACTGCCGGTTTGCTGCCTCGCGCCCCTTCCGGGTCAGAGTGATATCGAAGGGATCGAGCTTCCGGATTGCCTGCCGCACTGTCTCACGGGATGGGCAGACGATTTCCGGTTTGCCCTCCGCCCGGCGCCGCTTGTTCTCATCGCTGAAAGCGGTTTTGACCTCACCGAAGATGATCTCCTGCGATGGACGCTGATCGTCGAGATACTTGCCCACGACCTTGCCCATGATCATGAGTTCATCGGCCGTCATACGACGGTCGCGGTTGCCGCGCTCGGAAATCCGGTCGTAGAGGCCCGCCAGCCCGAACCGCCGCTCCTTGCGCTCCCAGTCGAGAACCGTCTTCACGCCGAGCTGTTTCGGCACGGCGAAAGTGTCTTCTTCTCCGTCGGGCTCGCCTTCTTCGAGAATCTCGCCAGCACGAAACCTGATGGCCCGAAGATGTGGCCTGATCGATGTCGCGGTCCGGGTGATATTATTGGTCTCGTCGTCCAGGAGTTCACGGAACGCGCGGACCACGGCCAGACGCATGGCCGCTTTCTTGTGAGCCTTTGTGTCCCGGAGGGAAAGCAGTTCCCCATCCGGCAGAGCACGCGCACGCAGATGCTCCGGCTGGTGTTCGTTCGGGATGCACTTGAAGTTTCCGACCGTAAGGTAGCGGCTGATCTCGGCATTGGTCATGACCTGAGGCACGCCCTCGCCGGTCATCTTGACGAACATGTGGCCTTCTTTGCGGGTCTCGAAATAGCGGAAAGGCTGCCCTCCGATGGTGATGCCATCGTATACCGAGAAGGAGAATTTGGGCTGAACGGGGCTGGGTTTGGCGGCGATCATTTGGACGTCCTCCGGCGGACATATGCTTCGTGCGTGATGCGCACGTTGAGTGTGAGTTCGAGTTCGTGAGAGCGGAGGAGGCGGACCACGGCCCGGAAGCCGCGTGCACCGAGTCCGATGGCATCGACCAGATCCTGGACACGGACAGCCCCCACGATCTCGAAAAGAAGCCTCCGCGCTGCGGCGTCCGCATCGAGATCGGGACGACGCATCTCGTGCATCATCTCGGCATTGAAATATTCCACTGGATCGAGGTCGCGTTCGGTCACCACCAAGACTCGATCAGCAAAACCCCGAGGCACCCGAGTCGCAACGTCTGCAAGCTCGTTCTGAACCTTTGGCTGGTTGCGGCGATCTTCCGACTTCACCATGATCGCGACGCGCATGCCGTCGTTCATGACGACGCGGAAATCGAAGAAGTGCTTGCCCACCTTCCCGTCCGGTTGAAGCCACTCGAAGAGCACCTGACTTTCGAGCCCAGCGACATTTGGGCGGGCCAGAAGCACCAGCATCCACTTCATTTCGGTGTTGCTGTCCAAGCCCACCGTGTAGCCCTCATCGGGGTCCATCGTTACCTGACCCGTTGCATGCTCCCGAGCACCGACGGCCGTCTTCCGTGCGGCCTCCACGCGCTCCGGCATCGTGACGCCGCCATCTGTTGTCCTCATCATGCCTTTTCTCCTTTGGCATAGGGGTACCGCTCGCCGGAAAGCACTCCGACGCTGCCCGTAGGCGGCGGCACCGATTTCTGGTTGCGATTTTGGAGCCGCGTGTCGTAATCGAGCTCCTTGCGCAGGCGCGTGGTTTGTTGGGCCTGCGTGTGCCGGTGCCTTGGCCCCGGCGCGTTAGTGTTTGTCTGCCTCCTTGTGGCCTCTGTCTCGCTACCGCCCGTCGCACCTCAGCTCTGTCGCATTCGAGGTTGGCTGGACGCCTGTTTCGCGAAGAAAAATCCGGTTTGTGAGGCGTGTGATCCGCCCGGCAGCCTTCGCTTGAGGCAGAGAGTTCCCCGAACTCAGATGGCCAAACAACTGCCGATTTTGGCCGAAAAAAATCTGCAGAAATCTTTTCCGGACCAGGAAAATCAATCCCAGAGAGACAGGCTACCCATCCTAAGTATCTGATTCATAAAACCTTACAGAAGGCCAGCCCGGGTTCGACTGCGACAAGCTCTTCAAGTATCCACAGCCGGGTCCAGAACCATTCCTGATCCGTCGCCGATCCACAAAACATCGAGCGATATTTTTGTCACAGACCGCCCGGATGTGAATCCAAGGACAAAGGTTCGACTCCCCGTAAGCCGGATTCGATCGCGGCGAAATCGCCGAATCTCTCGCTGGCGCGCGGCCTGCGCATGCAACCCACCAGCCGCGGGAGGCCGCATCCGTCCCGTCAGATCAAACGGTGAGCGCGATCATCCGAGGAAGGCCGCGCGCCGTACGAAGAGCGCGTCGCAAAGGTAATCTACGAACAACCAGATCCTTGGCACCCAGCGCGGCTCGCCGTGCAACAGCATCCAGGTGGAGCCTCACTGGATGAGGTCCTTTCCCGGGAAGCGGTGCAGTTTGAGAAAGACCGCGGTGGCTCAGGTGGCGAGGAAAGCCATGACCGCGCGCACGACTTGCAGTCGCACGCGAGGTGGAGCCCGCGACCATGGCGGCGACCTCGGACCCGTCGCCGAAGCCGACCCAGGCAGGCCACTGACCCTTGCGGCCAAGCTACCTACTCCAGCGTCACGTCTGCCGCCGCCTGAGGCCGGCCGACCGTAGGTGGATCCATGGCAGGTCAAGCGAGTCACGGGCCGGTCTCTGCAACAACCGACAAAGGACAATTCTGCATGCCGCGCTTTTGCAGAGCCGAATGGCGTCCCTGCGTCCGGAGTTCTGTGTTGACAGAATCGGCTCGATGCGTGTAGTTCCGCTTTATGGAACAAGTGTTGCATAAATCGGAAGGACAGACGCAGTGACAATCCTCCAGAACGCAGCCAACGTTTTGCGGCTCTTCGGATCGGGATGTGAGAATGTCACCGTCACCGAGGTGTCGGACATGCTGGACATGCCGAAGGCGAATGCCTCCCGGCTGCTCAAGTCGATGCGCGATGCCGGGATGGTGGAGACGATCGGCGACACGCGCCGGCATCGTCCGGGCAAGCTGATGCTCGATCTCGCGTCCGCCTTCCGCCACTCCTCCAGCCTGATCGGCCGCGCCAGCGATATCGTGGCCGAAGTCTCACGCACCTTCGGCCACACTGGCTATGTTTCGCTTCGCGAGGGGCGCGAAGTCACCGGCGTCGCGGATTTCCCAGGCAGCAACGTCCTGCGGGTGATGGGGGCCGTCGGTCGCCGTCTGGAAGCCAAGAACTCTGCCACGGGCCGCTCATTGCTGGCTCGCATTTCGGATGACGAAGTCCGCGACCTTTACCAAGGCGACCCTGACCTCGACGCACTGCTGCCCAAGCTGGCCCAGGTACGTGAATGCGGCTTCGCCTATTCGGAACAGGAAGCCACCCGCGGCGTCGATGCCATCGCGCTGGCTTTGGCCGACCCACAGACCGATGAGGCCGTAAGCCTCTGCATCGTCTACCCCCACGCCGTCATCGATCGCGACGGCCGCAACGAAATGATCGCAGCGCTGGCCGAAGGCGCGACCCGCGCAGCCAAGGACTTGGGCGACAGCGGCTTCGTCGCGCCCCGGACTTCATAGAAAGGAACGACCCCATGACCATCTCCGCTTCGCGCTGGCGCGTCGGCTTCGACATCGGCGGCACCTTCACTGACTTCGTGCTCTACGACGGACAGAATGCCTCGGTCACGCTGCACAAGCGGCTGACCACGCCCCACGATCCGTCCGAGGCGGCGTTAAAAGGGCTCGAGGAGCTGTTGGCGTTGCAGGATATCTCGCACGCCGATGTGTCGGAGATCGTTCATGGCACCACGTTGGTCACCAACGCGGTGATCGAGCGCAAGGGCGCGCCGGTCGGGCTGATCACCACCCGCGGCTTCCGCGACATCCTCGAGATGGGCACCGAGCAGCGATACGACATCTACGATCTCTTCGTCTCCTTCCCAGATCCCATGGTCAGCCGCGACCTCCGGCTCGAGGTCGACGAACGCATCACTGCCAAGGGCGAGATCGAGACCGCGCTGGACGAGGACGCCGTGCGCCGTGCGGCCCGCGCGCTTGAAGCTCAGGGCTGCGAGGCGGTGGCCGTAGTCTTCATGCACGCCTATGCAAATTCGGCGCACGAGCAACGCGCCGCGGAGATCATCCGCGAATGCTGCCCCACCATCTCGGTCTCGGTGTCGAGCGACGTGGTCGCCGAGATGGGTGAATACCAGCGTGCGGTGACCACCTGCGCCAATGCCTTCGTACAACCGCTGATGCACCGCTACCTGACCAAGCTGGAGAACGCGCTGCGCGGCCAAGGCTTTGCCGGGCCGCTGCGGTTGATGCATTCCGCCGGAGGCCTGGTCTCGGTAGAGACAGCGCGCGATTTCCCCATCCGCCTGCTGGAAAGCGGCCCTGCGGGTGGCGGACTGGCCACCGCGCTCTTTGCCGAGGGCGCGGGCCTAAAGGACGTGATCTCCTTCGACATGGGGGGCACTACCGCAAAGGCTTGCATGATCGAAGACGGCCGCGCCGAGGTCGCTCCGATGATGGAGGCGGCGCGGGTGCACCGCTTCACCAAGGGATCCGGCTTGCCGATCAAGGCGCCGGTGATCGAGATGATCGAGATCGGCGCCGGCGGCGGTTCGATCGCCGCAATCGACGAGGTGGGTCTTCTGAAGGTCGGCCCGCATTCGGCCAGCTCTGATCCCGGCCCGGCCTGCTACGGCCTTGGCGGCAGCGAACCCACGGTGACTGACGCCAACCTCGTGCTGGGCTATTACGACCCAGGGTTCTTCCTCGGCGGCCGTATGTCGCTTGATCTTGAGGCCGCACGCGCGGCGATGACACGTGTCGCCGAGCCACTGGGTCTCGGCGTCGAAGAGGCAGCGCTCGGCATTCACAAGGTGGTGGTCGAGAGCATGGCCGCCGCCGCACGGGTGCACCTTGTCGAACGCGGAAAAGACCCGCGCGACTATGCCATGGTGGGTTTCGGCGGTGCCGGCCCGGCACATGCAGTCGACGTAGCCCGCGTCATGGGCGTGCAGTCGGTGCTGATCCCGCCGGCTTCGGGTGCGGCCTCGGCGCTGGGCTTCCTCGCGGCACCCCTGTCATTCGAAGACGTGAAATCGCTGCGCGTTGAGCTGGCGCCGGGCTTCGATGCAGCGACCGTGAATAAGGTCCTGGCCGAGCTGGAAGAGGAAGGCCTCGGCCACCTTGAACGCGCCGGCACCACGCGTGACAACGCGGTGATCGAACGCAGCGCCGATATGCGCTTGGTCGGGCAAATGCACGACATCTCGGTGCCTCTGCCCGAGGGCGAGATTGGCGAGGCCGACCTCGATGCGATCCGCGAGGCCTTCGTGAAGGCCTATTCCGCACGCTACGCAGCCCCATTCGACGGCGCGAGTTTCGAAGCCGTGAACTTCCGCGTCCGCGTCGCAGGTCCGACACCGAGACCGGCGCTGACTGGCGCCGCCGGCGGTGCCGAAAACGCCGACCGCATCAAGGGCACGAGGCAGTGCTGGTTCGAAGAGGGCGAGTTTGAGACTGCCGTCTACGACCGCTACGCACTGCGTCCCGGAGACGAAATCGAGGGCCCGGCGATCATTGAGGAGCGCGAGTCGACCACGGTGATCGGACCCGCGGACAGCGTGACGATCGACGCTGGCCTGAACCTCTGCGTCAGCCTTGGTGCAATCAAGCCGGCCGAGGCAATCGTCACACCAGAGATGACCCGCGCCGAGGCGGTGGCCCGCATCCAGCAGGACCCGATCGGCCTGGAGATCATGTGGTCGCGGCTGGTCAACGTGGCCGAAGAGATGTGGCTGACGGTATGCCGCACCGCCTTTTCGCTGGTGATCGCCGAGGCGCAGGATTTCGCCTGCGAACTGCTCGACCCCAACGGCGAGACTCTGGCCCACAGCCCGCGTGCGATGCCGGTCTTCAACCTGACTCTGCCGCGCGCCGTGAAGGCCCTGCTCAAGGAGTTTCCGGCCGAGACGCTGAAACCGGGCGACGTGCTGATCACCAATGATCCCTGGCTCTGCGCAGGTCACCTGTTCGACATTGCAATCGTCACTCCGGCCTTCCGCGACGGGCGGCTGGTCGGGATGATGGGCACAGTCGGCCATGTGTCGGATATCGGCGGCACCAAGGACTCTCTGCATGCCCGGGAGATCTACGAGGAAGGCCTGCAAATCCCGCCTATGAAGCTTTTCGACGGAGGCAACGCCAATGAGACGCTGATTGGGCTGATCCGGCAGAACGTGCGCAACGGCGAGCAGGTACTGGGCGACATCTTCTCCTTTGTCGCGGCCAACAAGCTGGGCACCGAACGCCTCGACGCCTTCATGCGGGACTACGGGATGCATGATCTCGGCGCGCTGGCCGAGGTCTGCCAGGGCCTGTCGGAAAAGGCGATGCGGGATGCCAT
This sequence comes from Roseivivax sp. GX 12232, assembly GCF_021272185.1. Classification (GTDB taxonomy): domain Bacteria; phylum Pseudomonadota; class Alphaproteobacteria; order Rhodobacterales; family Rhodobacteraceae; genus Roseivivax. Next base: position 33,908 of record NZ_JAJSEC010000003.1, on the reverse strand, counting down.
CCGGGCGATGCCCGATGGCGAATACCGCGCGACGATCACCAACAACCCGCTGGGCGAGACCATCACCTACCCGGTTCTGGTCGAGGTCAAGGACGATGCGATCACCGTTGATTTCGACGGCGCGCCGCCGCAGCTTCCCCAAGGAGGATTGAACTCCACGCTGAACTACACCGCAGCGCATGCCACCTATCCGCTGAAGTGCATGCTGACGCCCACGGTGCGCGGCAATGCGGGCTGCTACCGGCCCTTCGAGGTCAAGGCGCCGGAAGGCTCGATCCTCAACCCGACCTACCCGGCGGCTGTTAACCTTCGGACCCGCACCGGGTGGTATCTCGCACCGAACATCTTCGCGGCGCTCTCCAAAGCGGCACCGGACAAGGTGCAGAGCTTCACCGGCCTTGCGGTGGCGGCCAATATCTACGGGCAGGACAGCGACGGGCAGTTCTACTCAGACATGTTGTTCTGCGGCGGCGGGCAAGGCGGTTCCGAGCGCAAGGACGGCCAGTCGGCTTTGCTCTGGCCAACCTCGGCGGCGAACACCTCGATCGAGCTGATGGAAAGCCGGGTGCCCGTGCTGGTGCTTGAAAAATCCTTCCTCGCCGACAGCGGCGGCGCCGGCAAGGCCCGCGGTGGCGTCGGCCAGGTGGTGCGCTTCCGCAAGCGCGCGAACGACGGGCAGGAAATGCTTGTCTCGGTCTATCCCGAGGGCGTCGACAACCCGATCCCCGGGCTGTTCGGCGGGCATGCCGGCGGCGGCGCGCGCGGGCTGGTGCATGACGCCAACGGCCACCTGCTGCGCGACTGTGGCACGGGTGCGCTGGTCTCGCTCACCGACACCGACCAGATCGTCGAACTGGTTCTGGGCGGCGGCGCGGGCTTTGGAAACCCCGACGCGCGCGACCCGGCAGCGGTGGCCCGCGATCTCGCGCTGGGCTTCGTGACACCGGAGCATGCGGCGCGGTTCTACCAGAACCACGCAGTGCCCGGCGGCAAGGAGGCCGAACCGCAACCCAGCACGGCATGGGCCTGATCCAATCTGCCGCGGCGCCCCCCCGCCGCGGCAACAAGACACACAAGTAAGAAAGACAACAAAAGCAAAACCTTCCAGCAAGGAGTACACCGATGACGTCCTCTTCTTTCCACCTCTCGCGCCGCGGCCTGCTCGCCATGGCTGGCGCCGGTCTCGCCACGGCAAGCCTGCCAAGCCAGCTTTTCGCACAGTCCGGCCGCAACATCCTCGTGGTCGCCTCGGGTCAGGATATCCCCAACTTCGACCCGCATACTGCCACCGGCTATTCTGCGTCCTTCTTCATGCGCAACGTCTATGACCCGCTGGTCCGCGTCGAAGGCAGCCCGCCGGAGCCGCGACCGGCACTGGCCGAAAGCTGGGACGTCAGCGACGACGGTTTGACCTATCGCTTCAACCTGAACCCCGCGGCCACCTTCCACAGCGGAAACTCGGTGACCTCCGAGGATGTGATCTATTCGTTCCAGCGCGCTCTGGAGCTCGCCAAGGGCAATTCCTGGATGATCCGCGGCGTGGTCACGCCCGAAGGCATCACCGCGCCGGACGCCCGGACGGTGGAGTTCCAGCTGGCGAAACCCTTTGCCGCCTTCCTACAGGTGCTGCCCTGGATTTTCGTGGTGGAAAAAGCCGCGGTCGAGGCCAACCTCGGCGACGACATGGGCCAGAGCTGGCTCTTGACCAACACCGCCGGCTCCGGTCCCTTCCAGGTCGCGCGTTACCAGGTCGGCACGCTCTATCACCTGGGCCGCGCCGAGACCTCTTGGCAGGAGGGCGGCGGCAACCTTGACGGCGTGATCTGGCAGATCGTCCGCGAAACCGCGACCCAACGGCTGATGCTGCAGCGGGGCGAGGCGCATATCGCCGTTGACCTGACCAGCGAGGACATGGAGTCGCTTGCCGACGCACCCGGCGTGGTCCGCGTGATGGAGCCGGAATACCGCACTTTCTCGATCAAGATGAACACCGAGCACGGGCCGCTTGCCGACATCAACCTGCGCAAGGCGATCGTACACGCAGTGAACTACGAGGCGATCCGCGACAGCGCCGGGTTCGCCGACTTGATGACCGGGCCTTTGCCGACCGGCATTCTTGGCCATGATCCCGCGCTCGAGGTGCCGCGCATGGATCTCGACAAGGCGCGCGAATACATGGCCAAGACCGAGCGGCCCGATGGCGGCTTCTCGCTGCGCATGGTGCATGTCTCGGGGCTGGAACAGCAGCGCCGCTGGGCGCTGATCATGCTCGACAGCCTAAAGCAGATCGGCATCGACCTCGAGATCCAGCCGCTGAAATGGCCCGACATGGTGGCGGCCTGCGCCTCGCCGGAGACCTTCCCCGACTTCTTCCCGGTCTACCAGACCGCGAACTACGGCGACCCCGACAACATCGCCTTTGCCGCCTATCATTCCTCCCGCAACGGCGGCTGGCAGAACGCAGTCTATTCCAACCCCGAGGTCGATGCACTGATCGAGGCCGGTCGCACGGAGATTGAGCCGGAAAAACGTGCCGAGATCTACGGCGAGTTCCAGCGCAAGGTGGTGGCGGATGCGCCCGACATCTTCGGCGTGCTGGAGCTGCGCAAGATTGGACTGCGGGACAGCGTGCAGAACTACCAGTTCACGCCGGTGGCCTCGAACGCGATTCAGGCCTGGCCGCTCTCGATCGGTTGAGCCCCCGGGGCCGGGCGCCTGCTCCCTCCGCCCGGCCCACCCCGAACAAAAGGCGAAAGCGATGCTCTATTTCATTCTCAGGCGCTGCGTGATGCTGATCCCGGTCCTGATCGGGCTGACCTTGGTGATGTTCGCCATCGCCCGGCTGCTGCCCGGCGATCCGGTCGGCCTCGCCGCTGGTCCCAATGCCACGCAGGAAGAGATTGCGGCACTGGCGCGAGAATTCGGGCTCGATAAGCCCATTTGGGTGCAATATGCCAACTACGTCGGAGGGTTGCTGCAAGGCGATCTCGGCACCTCACTCCTGACCCGACGGCCTGTGGCGGCCGACATCGCGGCCTTCCTTCCAGCGACACTGGAACTGGTCATCGCCGCCATGACCATCGCCGTGGTGGTCGGCATCCCGCTGGGACTGGTGACCGCTGTCTGGCGCAACCGCTGGCCGGACTACGTCAGCCAGGTTCTGGCGATCGGCGCGATCTCGATGCCGCGCTTCTTCCTCGGCCTGCTCTTGCAGCTCTGCTTCGCCATGTGGCTGATGTGGCTGCCTTTGGGCGGGCGTCTGCCGATCATTGTCTTCCCACCTCCCACCGTGACCGGTTTTCTTACCATCGACACGCTGATCGCCGGCGACCTCGAAGCGTTCTGGACTGCGCTGCGCCATCTCGCAATGCCGGCCATCGCCATGTCGCTTTCACCGCTTGCGACCATCATGCGGATGATGCGCGCCTCGACCATCGAGGTGATGAACCAGGACTACGTGATGACCGCCCGGGCGCTGGGCCTGCCGCGCGGCAAGATCATTCTGAAATACGTGGCCCGCAACGCGGTGTCGGCCACGCTGACCGTCATCGGCCTCTATTTCGGGTGGCTGCTGGGCGGCACCGTGCTGGTCGAGACCGTGTTCGACTGGCCCGGCCTCGGTCTCTACGCCACCAAGGCGATCATCTCACAGGACATGATGCCGGTGATCGGAGTGGCGCTGGTGATCGGGCTGCTCTTCGTCGTCGCCAATCTCATCATCGACCTGGCTTACGGGGTCATCAATCCGAAGGTGCGCTACTCATGACCGAGATCGCTGAAACCCCGCCCATCGAGATGCTCTCCACCGGCAATGATCGCTGGCGCCGCGCGCTGTTCCGTTTCCGCCAGTCGAAGTTGTCGATGCTGGGTGCGGCCATGGTGGCGGTCGTGCTGTTCTTCACCCTCTTCGGCACCGTGCTTGCGCCCTACCCTGAACACGTGGCCGGCGGCGTCGCCACCGCGGATCGTTTTCTGCCACCCTCGGCCGCGCATCCCTTCGGCACCAACGAGCTGGGCCAAGACGTGCTATCGCTGGTCATGGCCGGGACCACAGTCTCGGTGCTGGCGGGCTTCGGCGTCGTGCTGATCGGCACGGTGATCGGCACGCTGGTGGGCGGCATCGCCGGCTTCGTCGGCAGCTGGACCGATGAGGTGCTGATGCGCCTGACCGACCTGACGCTGACCATTCCCGGGCTGATCCTCGCCATGGCGATTGCCGCGGCGCTGGGACCGGGGTTCACCAACATGGTGATCGCGATCTCGCTCTCCTGGTGGCCCGGCTACGCAAGGCTGGTGCGCGGCGAGGTGCTGGCGGCACGCGAGGAGGTCTATGTGACCGCCGCGCGCGCCATCGGCGCCAGCCCGGCCCGCATCCTGTTCCGCCACATCCTGCCCAACACCGTCTCACCGATCATCGTCAAGATGTCGCTCGACATGGGCTTTGCGATCCTGACTGTCGCGGGCCTGGGCTTCATCGGCATCGGAGTGCGGCCGCCGACACCGGAATGGGGCACGCTTCTGTCCCTGTCGCGCGCTTACATGCCCGATTACTGGTGGACGGCGATGGCGCCCGGCATGGCGATGTTTCTCGCAGTCTTCGGCTTCAACCTTTTGGGCGACGGCCTGCGCGACATTCTCGATCCGAAAGCGAGGCGCTGACATGGCACCCCCCCTTCTCTCCATCCGCGACCTGCACCTGACAATGACCAGCTTCGAAGGCGAGGCACATGTGCTCAACGGTATCGACCTGACCGTGAGACGCGGCGAAATCTGGGGTCTCGTCGGCGAGTCTGGCTGCGGCAAGTCGCTGACCGGCCTGTCCATCTCGCGGCTCGTACCAGCGCCGCCCGCAGCCTACAAACGGGGCGAGATCGCCTTCGAAGGCCGCGACCTTCTAAGATTGCCGATGCGCGAGGTGCAGGCCCTGCGCGGCAAGCGCATCGGCATGATCTTCCAGGACCCGACAACCAACCTCAACCCAGCCTATCGGATCGGTGAGCAGCTGGTCGACGTGGCGCTGGCTGCAGCGAAACACGATCCGTCCATCCTCGACTGCGAGGCCGGAGCCGGGCGACGCACACGCCGTAGGGCGGCGCACCGGCTGGCAGCCGAGATGCTCGACCGGGTGGGCATCCCGAATGCCGAGGAACGGCTCGACAACTACCCGCACGAGTTCTCCGGCGGGATGCGTCAGCGGGTGTTGATCGCAATGGCGCTGATCGGCCGACCCGACCTGTTGATCGCAGACGAGCCGACAACGGCGCTCGACGTCTCGGTGCAAGCGCAGATCCTCAAGCTACTGAAAGGCACTGTCTCCGATCACGACATCGGCGTTATCCTGATCACCCATAACCTCGGCGTGGTGGCCGAAACCTGTACCCACGTCGCGGTGATGTATGCCGGCAATATCGTCGAGCGCGGTCCGGTGGCCGAAGTCATCAACCGACCGGCACATCCTTACACCCGCGCCCTGATGGCGGCGATCCCGACCCGAGCCTCGCAGCGCGGCTCGCTCAATGGGCTGGGTGGAGCCGTGCCCAACCTCGTGACGCCGCCGCCTGGCTGCCGCTTCGCGCCGCGTTGTGCCCGCGCCATCGCGGCCTGCAGCGCCCAGCAGCCACCTGCCCTGCCGGTCGCGGGCGAACACCACGCGGCCTGTATCCGCCTGGCGGAGAGCGAGGAGTTGGAACATGTCTGATCCCATCCTGCAGATCGAAAATGTCTCGAAGGTCTATGGCGCCCGCCGCGCGCTCTTCGGCAAGACCGCCGAGGTGCAAGCGCTGCAAGACGTCTCGCTTTCGGTCCGCAAGGGCGAGAGCTTCGGCCTGGTCGGGGAAAGCGGCTCGGGAAAGACCACGCTGACCCGCTCGATCCTGCATCTCGAGACGCCCACCGCAGGCCGTATCCTATTCGAGGGCCGCGACCTGGCGCAGCTCTCGGCGGCCGAGATGCGCCGGCTCCGGGCCCGCGTGCAGATCGTCTTTCAGGACCCCTACGCCTCACTTAATCCACGCATGTCTGTGCAGGACATCGTCACCGAGCCGATGTTGATCCACCGCGAGACGCTCGGCCTCGACCGGCGCCAGCGCATCGAGCGAGCGGCTGAGCTGCTGTCGCTGGTTGGCCTCGGCCCGCAGCACCTGTCGCGATTTCCACACGAGTTCTCCGGCGGCCAGAGGCAGCGCATCTGTGTCGCCCGGGCCTTGGCCTCGGGGCCGGAGCTTCTGCTACTCGACGAGCCGACCTCGGCGCTCGACGTCTCGGTGCAGGCGCAGGTGCTGAACCTGCTCTGCGAGCTGCAGGACCAGCTTGGGCTGACCTATTTCTTCATAAGCCACGATCTCGCGGTGGTGCGCTACCTCTGCGATCGAGTGGCGCTGATCTATCGCGGCGAACTGGTGGAAGAGGGAGAGACAGATCGGATCTTCGACCACCCCGAGAGCGAGTACGCCCGGATGCTGACCCGAGCCATGCCGGAGGTGCGTGTGCCGGCCTGAACCGGCACAGCGCCACCACGGACGTCTATGCGCCACCGCCCGGCCTCTCCAGCGCCGGTGGCCGTGACCTCACATGAGCGAGCCTTGAAAATAAGATGAAACACGACGTTCGAACCGAGAGCGATAGCCTCGGACAGATGGATCTGCCGCGGACCTGCATCTGGGGGATCCATACACAACGCGCCATCGACAACTTTCCGATCTCGGGACTTCCGTTGTACCATTTTCCGGAGTTTGTCAGGGCGCTCGCATGGGTGAAGAAAACTGCGGCCCGCGTCAACGCCGATCTAGATGTTCTGGCACCTGCAAAGGCCCGGGTAATCGAGGAAATCTGCGACGAGATTCTTGCCGGTCTCTGGCACGACGCCTTTCGCGTGGACATGATCCAAGGCGGGGCCGGAACCTCGACCAACATGAACCTCAACGAGGTCGTTGCGAACCTTGGGCTACTCAAGATGGGGTATCGTCCCGGAGACTACGCCCACCTGCACCCGAACGATGACGTCAACAAATCGCAGTCGACCAACGATGTGTATCCAACTGCGATGCGGTTGGCATTGGTCTCCCAATGTGACGCCTTCACTGACGCTCAAATCCGGTTGGCCGAGGCGTTCAAAGATCGTGCGGAAGCTTTCCGCGGCATCAGGAAGATCGGCAGGACCCAGCTGCAGGATGCCGTGCCCATGACACTGGGCCAGGAATTCACCGGGTTTGCGGTGACCATCCTGGAAGATGTCGAGATGATCCAGCGCCTGAAGCAATTGCTGCTCGAAGTGAACCTGGGCGGCACCGCAATCGGCACGCGTGTCAACACGCCTGACGGCTACGCCGAAGCGGTGGTGTCAGAACTGGTGCAGGTCACCGGCCTGCCGGTGAAACTGGCCGGAGATCTGATCGAGGCCTCCTCCGACACGGGGGCATATGTAACCTTCTCGAGCGTCCTGAAGCGGATCGCGGTGAAGCTATCGAAAATCTGCAATGATCTGAGACTTCTTTCCTCGGGCCCACGCTCCGGCTTTCATGAGATACGGCTGCCGCCGATGCAGGCAGGCTCGTCGATTATGCCGGGCAAGGTAAACCCGGTAATCCCGGAGGTCGTCAATCAGGTCGCCTTTCAGGTCATTGGCAATGATCTGACGGTGACGATGGCGGCAGAGGCGGGCCAATTGCAGTTGAATGCGTTTGAGCCTGTGATCCTGCTCAACATTCTTCAAAGCCTCCGGATCCTACATAAGGCCATGGATACACTGGCCACGCGCTGCGTCGCAGGCATCGAAGCCAATGCCACACGTTGTGAAGGCATGCTCGACAACAGTCTTGTCCTGGCAACAATGCTTGTGCCGCATATTGGCTATTCAGCTGCCGCCGAAGTCGCGAAGATCGCGTTGGCCAGGAACACATCAGTCGCCGAAACAGCTTTCGAGATGGGAATTGGGACACGAGAGAAAATTGATGCTATGCTGATGTAAGTGGGGAGAATTTGGCTTCGAGCGCAGCGCCCAAGTTTAATAGGCTGTCACATTCTCCCTCGAGCGCCGTTTGATTCGGTCGTTTCTCCTCTTGTATCGAATGGCCTCTGTAGCCTTGTGGTCTCAGACCCGTGGTACCTATCTCATGCAACTGGAGAATCGCCCCTAAGCTCGGTCCAGAATCATTTCGTAGAGGTCACCTATGACGTCCGCCTTCGTCGGCACTCTGCGCGATATCGGATGATCTGGCTCGCCGATGTGGCCGATTTTGGTTGGCGGCTATCGAAGTTTGAGACGCCATCGGCCATCAGCGCAGCGTCCGTCTGGAGCAGGCCGGGCTTGCAGCCGCCGATTATTATTTCGGCTCTGACTTTCTGCACAGGCATGAATAAGGAACGATCGGCCGGGCAGCTCTGGAGCCAGCTCAGGTGATGCTGAAGGGGTGCTGCGGATGGTTGCTCTGGGCGGAAAGCGGAAGTTCGCCGCATATGAGACCAATGTCGACAGTGCGGACCCTTCCTGCCGTTCGGCGCGAGTGCTCGATTTGCGCTGCGGATTTGAAAGTCATCAAGAACGGCGGTGAAAAGCGGTCATTCTTTGTGCCTGCAAAGAAACATCAAGATACTCTGAAATGGTTGCAACCCAGTTTTGGAATGCGGAAAGCGCGACGGAAAAGTCTCTCGACACTTTTCTATCAATTTAGTTAACAACCCACAGCCTCCCAATCTGAATTGGTTCGACATCATGTTCGGGAAACGGAAGACCACAAACTCGGCAAGGCGACACACGTCACCGCGCCACGTTGTCGGAACGCCAGCGCAGTGATCGAAATCTAAAGTCTATCGCTGTCCCGCCAGTTCGACAGAACCGCGGCGGCAACACAAAAATGCTCGTGGGGGGCGCAGTGCTCTGGCGCCCCCCATTTGATCACTTGTGCGACTTGGCGCTGTTCTTCAGGACGCTGGGGTGGCCACGGGCTTGGATCTGACCACCCGTTCATTCAGCATTGACACCGCGGCACCTGCGATTAGGGCCCAAAAGGGCGCGCTGATGCTGAGGAACGACACGTTCGACATCGCCACAATCAGCGCGACAAAGGCACCGATCTGGTGGCCCGCATTGCGGTCGAAGGCGGATTGGAACGCGCTCAGAAGGACGGTAATCATCGCCAGACCCGCCACGGCCCCGATCAGTGGTCCGGGCAGCGCCATGATCAACGGCACCGCGACCCCGGCGAAGACCCCGAAGGCCGCGAACAGCACGCCATTCAGGACCGTGGCCGCATAGCGCCCCGTTGGGTTCTCGCCAGCCTGATCGGACGAACAGATCGCCGTCATCGGCCCCGCGATATTGGCATTATGGCCGCCGATCAGTCCGGCCAGCATGCCGCCGATGCCCGAGATCACGGTCATCGCGTTGATCGGCGGACGATAACCTTCGGCGTAGAGTACCCCGATGGCCTGGGCGTTCTCGGCCCCGATGACCAGCACGGCCAGCGGCACGGCGATGGCCAAGAAGGCGTCAACAGTGAATACGGGCGCGGTAAACTCCGGTGCGACAAAGCTGATTGCCGCTTCGCCTCCCTGGAAGCCTCCGGTCAGGGTCACGGCCACGAGGCCCACGATCAGTGCCGTCAGAACCGGCGGGACGGCCCGCAGGAAACGCATCGACAAGAAGAAGGCGATAGTCGCCGCACCGACCACGATGGGCAGCTTCTCGATCGAGGTGACCGCGCCGATGCCGAAGCGGATGAGCGCGCCTGCGATCATCGCCATCACGATGGGCATCGGCAGCCAGCGCATGACCTTGCCAATAAGCCCGGTGATGCCGAGCGCGAAGACCATCGCGCCTGCCATCAGAAATGCTCCGACCGCCTGTTCGAAGGGAAACGTGCCAAGCGCACCCGCGACCAGGGCTGCGCCCGGGATCGAATAGGCCCCGGTTACCGGAAGCTTGTAGTAAAGCGCCATGATCAGGCTGATCAGCCCGCCGAGGCCGTAGATCGCCAGAAGCCAGGCCACGGTCTGGCCCTCGGAGAGCCCGCCATTATTGGCCGCGCCGATTACGATCAGCGCCGGTCCCGAGCATCCGAAGATGGCCGCGACCAATCCCGCGCTCGCCGTCTTGATGCCCAGCGCCTCACGCAGGCCAGACAGGCCCGCGCCGAAACCCGGTCCTTTCTCGATCCAATTCGTCTGTTTTGTCTGTTCCATCTGGGTCTCCTCCCTTGAATGGGGTTACATGGCCATCTCAGCGGCCGGTGAATTCAGGCTTGCGCTTGGCGTGAAAGGCCTCGACGCCCTCCCGGAAATCCTCCGATTGCCTCAGGCGGCTGTAGTTCAGCCCTTCCATTTCGATTGCTGTGGTGAGAAGCGCATCGTCGGTGTCGTTCAGCAGCTTCTTCGCAGTGCGCTGCGCCATCGGGGAAAACTCGCGGAGCTCGTTAACGAGGTCGGTCACCGCCTGCTCGAGATCGCCGTCGGTCACGCATTCGGTGGCGATCCCCCAGTCGAGTGCTTGTTGACCCGGGATGCGCTTGGAACGCATGACGATGTCTTTGGTGCGGGTGACCCCGACGATCTTTTGCAGCCGTGCGGAGCCGCCCGAGCCGGGGATTTGGCCCAGCTTCTGTTCGGGCAGCGCGTAACGACAGGTCTCAGACACGATGCGGAAATCACAGGCCAGCGACAGCTCGAAGCCCACGCCGAACGTGTAGCCACGATTGGCCGCGATCACCGGCTTGGAGCAGCGCGCAGGCGCGGCGATGTTCCAAGCCAAATGCGAGACATGCTCGGGGCTTGCCTCAAGGAAGCCCTTGATATTGCCACCCGACGAGAAGTGCTCGCCCTCGCCCGAGATCACGATGATGCGCACGCGGTCATCGGCATCGAGAGTCTCGAAGACAAGGCGTAGCTGATCGCGTGCGCCCATCGAGATGACGTTGTAGGGCGGTCGTGCGAGGATGATGTCGGCGCGTTCGTTGCTCGCATCGAGCTGAACGTGGAAGCCGTCGAGCTCAGCGAGGCGCGGATCGGTAAAGGTCAGAGTTTCGGTCATGTGAGCGTCTTTCATGTCAGTGTCTTTCCTTGGGTTCATGCCGGTGTAGTTTCGGTAGGCTCGAGCTCGTATTCGCCCGCGACGAGCAGACGGCGGAGGAGCTTTCCGACCGGGGATTTCGGGATTTCGGTAACGAAGACGTAGCGGCGCGGACGGCGGAAATTGGACAGGTCCGAGCTGCGACAATGGGCGTCGAGATCGTCTTCGGTGACATCGCCGGCGCGCTTGACGAAGGCGGTTACGACCTTGCCCCAGCGCGCATCCGGCAGGCCGACCACCGCGACCTCGGCCACGGCCGGGTGCAGCGAGAGGCAACTTTCCACCTCGACGGGCGAGACGTTCTCGCCTCCGGTGATGATCATATCGTCGGCGCGACCCGTCACGAACAGATCGCCGTCGTCGTCGAAATGCCCGCAATCGCCGGTGAAATACCAGCCGTCGCGGATCGCCTTGCGGTCCGCCTCGGGGCGGTTCCAGTAACCCTCGAAGGCCTCGTCGCCCTGCATGGAGGCAACGATTTCACCTTCCTCGCCCGGCGCGCAGATCTTGCTGGCATCCGCCGAGCCGAGCGGCACCACGCGCAGGCGCTGATTGATCGCCGCGCGACCCGCCGATCCGGGCTTGGCCGCAGCGTCCTGGCAGATCGAGAAGGTGTAGATCTCGGACGAGCCGTAATGGTTCACGAAAAGATCGGGCTGAAAGGCCTCCGCCAGTTTCTGCAACAGGCCATCGGTCATCGACGCGCCGGCAAAGCCCAGCTTGCGCACGCTTGCGACCCGCTGCGGCGTGAACGCGGCGTGGTGGACAATGTCATGATAGAGCGTCGGCACGAGATAAAGGTTCGTGACCCGATACGTCTCGATGGCGTCCAACGCGTCTGGAACGTCAAAGCGCGGCTGGCAGATGAAGGCACCGCCGATCACGCTGGCCGACAGGAGCGACCGAATGCCCATGGTGTGGTAAAGCGGCATGACGCCCAGCGTCCGCTCGCCGTGGTGGTACAAGTTCTGCGCCACATGGGCGACGGCGGCGGCGCGCTCGGCCCGGTGTCGACGCGGCACGCCCTTGGGTTTCGAGGTCGTGCCGGATGTGTAGAGCATGACCGACAGATCCTCGGCCGCTGCTTGTGGCACCGCGTCGGGCGCGTGTCCCGCCAGCAGCGCCGCGAGGCCCTGATCGCCGCCCAGCGGTATGACTTTCAGGCCCTGCGCGAGCACCGATCCGGCGACCGCATCAGACGCGGCATCGTCATGCACCAGCACGCGAGTCGCGCTGTCGCGCAGCGCGTGGTCCAGCTCATCGGCGGTGACGCGCCAGTTCACTGGCGTAATGACGATCCCGGCAAGCTGGCAGGCCCAATGCAGCGAAGCATTCTCCCACCGGTTTTGCATTGCCGTTACGAGTGTGTCGCCTTTCCGCAGGCCGATCTGGCCAAGCCCGTCCACCAGCGCGCTGATCCGGCGATACCAGTCGGCGTAAGTGATTGTCTGGTCCCCTTCGGCGATGGCAATCGCCACGGGGTCGCGTTCCACGGACGCGAGAAAGCTGGTTCCGAGGTCAAGCATCGATTGGTCCTCCCTTGATGCGGTTCCGGGCGGCCAGCGCCGCCTGAACGATGGGCGCGTAACCAGTGCAACGGCACAGATGGCCCGAGAGCGCCTCGCGGATCGCGCCTTCATCCGCGTCCGGTTGGCGCAAAAACAGCGCGTCGAGCGTCATCAGGATGCCCGCGGTGCAGAAGCCGCATTGCAGCGCAAAATGCTCTCGAAAGGCCTCTTGCAGCGAGGTCAGCGCATCGTCTGTCGCGAGCCCCTCCACGGTGCGAACCTCGCAGCCCTCGGCTTGTTGGGCGAGCATCAGGCAAGCGCGCACGGGCTCCCCGTCGATCTGGACCGTGCACGCACCGCAGACGCCATGCTCGCAGCCCACATGGGTGCCGGTCGCGCCGATCTCGTGGCGCAGGACATCCGTCAGCAACATGCGTGGCTGCACACGCGCCGAAACAGGGCGTCCATTCAGGGTGAAGCGCACCGGGTGTGTCTCGTTTTGGGTCAGTCGCGGCATGAGAGAGCCTCCTCCAAGGTTGCGCGGCCGAGCTGCCGGACCAGATCGCGGCGATAGCGGGCGGTCGCATGCAGGTCGTCGCGGGCCTGCAAATGCCAGGCGAATTCATTCAAGCGGTCATCGAGACCCTGCGGGTCTGCGGGCAGATCGAGCGTGCGGGGAGTGTCGGCGACGCCGCCCACGCTCAGCGTGGCGGTGCCATCAGGTCGAGCGATGGCGGCGCAGGCAACGATGGCGAAATCGCCGTGTCGGCGCGCCACTTCGCGGAAGGAATATCCGGTGCCCGTCTGCCGGGCCGGGAAGGTGACCGATGCGATCATTTCGCCGGGGGCGAGGTCGGTGGACATCATGCCCTGAAAGAAATCGCGTGCCGCAACCTCACGCGTCTTGCGGCGGCGGCGCAGGGTCACGGTGCCGCCGAGCGCGATCAGGCACAGCGGCAGCTCGGCGCTGGGATCGGCATGGGCTACAGAGCCGCAGATCGTGCCGCGATTGCGCAGCTGCGTATGGGCGACCCAAGGCAGTGCCGCGTGCACCAAGGGCAGGCGATCTGCCAGGTCCGGCCAGCGCTCCAGCGTGCTCTGGCGCACGGCGGCACCGATGTTAATCCGGTCGGTATTGGCTTCGATCCGCGACAGCTCCGGGATGCGGGTGATGTCGACAAGCGTGGTGGGCCGCGCGAGGCGCATGTTGAGCATGGGCACCAGCGACTGACCGCCAGCAATGACGCGGGCCTCGGGGCCGCCTTGGTGCAGCGCCTCCAGCGCCTCACTCATGTCGTTGGCCACTACGAGATCGAACGGGGCGGGTTTCATGACCGGCCTCCCTTAATTACGCGATCAACAAGACCCCGCAGGCGAGCCAGGGCACCGCTGGACGCGCCGCCGCCGCAATGGCGCGCGAGGGCGCGAAAGAACTCGCCGATCACGACTTTCGCCGCGCCGTCCAGAAGCCGTCCGCCGACTGAGGCGACCTTGCCGCCGATCTCGGCCTCGTAGCGGTAGGCGATCTCGGTGCCGTCGTCGGTGTCGGTCAGGGTGATACGGCCTTGTCCACCGCCCGTACCGAGCGCGCCTACGGCCTGCCCCGAGAGGGTGACCGCGTTGGGCGGATCGAGGTCCGACAAGTCGATATCGGCCTTGTAGCGCCCCCGCACGGGCCCGACGCCCAGCGTCACATCCGCCTTAAAGCGTGTCTCGCCGACCTTCTGCACGCCGTGCGAGCCAGGAATGATCGCATCGAGCGTCGCGGGATCGAGCAGCATCTTCCAGACATCAGTGCGGCTGGCCTGCACCATGGCACGGCCTTCGCCCGTGAGCTTGCGCCCGCCCGTCGTGGCATCGGCCTTCGTCTCCGGCACTGGGTCTTTCGGGGCGGGCTCGTCGCCGAAGATACTCGGCGCGAGCTTGGCCGCGGTCACCGGCAGGACGATATCAGGTGCCTCACCTTCGGGGGCCAGCGCGTCGGCCACGGCGTTGGCGATACACACCGGCGTGGACATGCAATTGCCTTCGCCCACGCCCTTAGCCCCGAGCGGTGTGAAGGGCGACACTGTCTCGTGATGCAGGATCACCGGCTCGGGGACCTCCACCATCGTAGGCAGCAGGTAGTCGGCAAGCGTGCCCGAGCGGAAAGACCCATCGGGCCCGTATGCGTATTCCTCGAGGAAGGCCGCGCCGACCGCCTGGGCAAAGCCGCCCCTCACCTGACCATCGACCATGGCGGGATGCAGGATGCGCCCGCAATCATGCATGGTCACGTAGCGGTCGATCTTCGGCTCGGCTGTCTCGGGGTCGATCTCTATCCCGCAGAAATCGAAAATGAACCCGTGACAGAGCGAGGAATTGACCCCGTCGTCCGCCGTCGGTGCCTCCAGCTCGGGCGGGGTCCAGTAGACGGTCTCGCGCATGGTCTGGTCCACGCCGTCGGGCAGTGTGCCCGGCGACCAATGGGCCGTGGCGGCAACCCGTGCGAAGGACAGGTTATTGTCGGGATTGCCTGCGGCACCGATGCGGCCCGCCTCGAAGATCACGTCGTCCGGCGGGATATTCAGCTGCGTGGCCGCGACCTTTGCCAGCTTGTCGCGCAATCGCTCGGCCGCGATCTCGGTGGCACCGGCGACGGCGGGGGCAAAGCGCGAGGCGTAATTTCCCGAGGCGATGGACCAGGCATCGCGCATCGTGTCCACATCGGCCAGAACACGCACCGCGTCCATCGGCAGGCCGAACTTGTCGGCCACGACCTGCGCCAGCACTGTCCGGTGGCCTTGGCCCTGCGGGACGGAGGCAACCTTGACCGTAACCGAGCCGAGCGGGTCGATGGAGATGGTCGCCGTGGCCTGCGCACCGTTCTTCGGCCCGGCCTTGGCGCGCTCCTCAGGCGTCAGGACGGTGGTGATGTAGCCCATGTTCGACACCGAGGGCTCCACCACGCATGCGAAGCCGATGCCATAGCGCCGGCCTGCGGCGCGGGCCTTGTTGCGGCGGGCGTAAAGAGCGTCCAGCCCGCCTTCGGCGACCGCGCGATCCAGCACCTTGGCGTAGTCGCCCGAGTCGTAGAGGGCGCCGCTGGTCGTGCGGTAGGGAAAGGCTTCCGCGGGAATGAGATTGCGGCGGATGACCTCGAGCCGGTCCAGCCCGAGTCGCCGCGCGATGGTGTCCATCAGCCGCTCCAGCGCGAAATAGATCTGCGGCCCGCCGAAGCCGCGATTGAGCCCCGTCGGCGTCTTGTTGGTCAGCACGACGCGGTTGCGGATCGCCATGTTCGGGATGTCGTAGGCTCCGGTCATGTTGCCGTGCATCCGGTAGAGCGTGGCAGGCTCCGGCGCGCGCAGATGGGCGCCGCAATCCTCGATCTGATCCCAGTCAAGCGCGGTGATCCGGCCATCCGTCGCGACCGCCGCCTCGATCCGGGTCTGGCGATTGGTGGCCGAGACGCTGGCCGAAAGATGCTCCAGGCGGTCCTCGATCCACTTGACCGGCGCGCCCGCGATGCGCGCGGCGATGCCGGCAAGGATCATGTAGGGAAAGACGCCCTGCTTGATCCCGAAAGAGCCGCCGGAATCGGGCGGTGTGCGCAACCGCAGCCGATTGCCCGGCACTTGCAGCGACCTGGCCACCACCGCGTGGATCGAGAAAGGGCCCTGGAAATTTGCGGTGACGTCATAGGCATCCTCGCCCGGATCGTAGCTGGCGATCACTCCGTAGGTTTCGATGGGGGTGCAGGCGCTGCGCGGATAGGTGATGTCGATGCCGATCCGGTGCGGGGCGGCCTCGAACGCCGCCTCGGGATCGCCGTAGCGGAAGCGCCGTTCGTTGATGAGGTTGCCGCCGAGGCTTGGATGCAGCACCGGCGCATCGTCCGAGAGCGCCGCGACGGGATCGACCACCGCGCCGAGCGGGGCATAGTCGACCGCGACCAGATCCGCGGCATCCTCGGCCAGGTAGCGGTCGGTTGCCACGACCATGACCACCGGTTCGCCGACATAGCGCACGCGGTCGACAGCCATCGGCCAGCATTCGACATCGGCCTTCACGCCCACCGTCATCGACCGGGTGCGCGCGGCGAAGTCTTTTCCTGTTATGATAGCTACGACGCCGGGCGCGCGGGCCGCCTCGGCGGTTTCGACCGACCGGATTTCGGCATGGCCGTGCGGCGACCGCACGAAGGCCAACGCCAGCGTTCCGGGTGACACCGGCAAATCGTCTATGTAACGCCCGTGCCCCGACAGGAGTGCCGGATCCTCGACGCGTGCGACCGAGCGGCCGACAAATCGCTCTGTAACGGTATCTTTCATGTCTCCTCCCGGCTTGGCATGGACAAGCCTTCAGGAAGGGACGTTAGGCGCGCATCCGCAGGCCCCGCGATCCCGCCAGGTCTCGGACCTTACCAAGGAGTCTCAAAAACAGGGGTCAGTCGCAGTCGCGAAGCGCCGAGACATCGCGGAATACGCTGGGCGAGGAGCCGGCATGGTCGTGAAAGAAGCGCGAGAAATGCGCCGGCACCGAGAAGCCCAGATCGTCGGAGATGTCGGTGAAGCTGCGGGTGTCGTTTGCGACCGCCTGCACTGCGCGCTCGACCCGCTGGGTGTTCAGGTAGACACGCGGAGAAATGCCAGTTTCGGCCTCGAACAGCCGAAAGAAATGCGCGCGGGACACACCGATTTCGCGCGCCAACCACTCCATCGAGAGAATGCGGGCCGGGTCCGCGCGCATCAAAGCCAGGGCCCGCGCGATCCGCCGGTCGGGCGCGCGCATTGCCGTGGCCCGCGCCCGGAGCGACGGCTGCGCCTCGCGCCAAAGCGCCAGCCGCTCGACGATCGAGACCATCAACCGCCCGATCAGCCGCTCATGTGCTGCGGCGTCGCCCGGGGCCTGCACCATCGCCTCGGCGGTCTCGCCGACCTGGCGGCGGATCTGTGGGGTGATGGCACCGCCCGGATGCGGGAAAAAGCCCGGTCCCGCGCTCGCCTGCCAATTGCCGCGAAACGCGCCCAGCCAGTCCGGCTCGATGTAAAGCGCCAGGATGATCGTCGGCGGCTGGCCCGCGCAGTGCACGTAGCTGTGGTGTTCCCAAGCGTTTATGAGCACGGCGCTTTCATCGGTCAGCGCCACGCGCCGCCCGCCCACAACGAACTCGGTATCGGCACCCTCAACCTTCAGCAGCACGTGGCATTGCGCATGGGCATGCTTGACGAGGGGCCGGTCCATATCAAGCAGAGCGACCCGCCCGAACGTCCCGATAGCGATCCTCAGCGCAGACGACATCCGGAATCGTTACCAGTTTTCGCGATCCGGTCAATCTCGCTCGGCTGCAGGCATCATGACGGTTCGGCGTTTCGGGACCACGTCGGCGGCACTTGATAAGCCTGCAACGTCACCCGTTTGACAGATGCCGGATATCACGCTTAATCAACTTGATCGGAATTTCTTCTATCAATCGATCTACTTCGTTGGTTCGGAAATCTATTCACTGAAGTGAAGATGCACTAATACCTTGCTGAAGGCCCTTCGGCAGCACAGAAGCCAAATTCCTTTCAGTTCCACGTAGGCTTGAACTTCTTCTAAATCTCAGGCGTTCGAGAGAAGCAAAGCCTTACGTCGTCAGTCTTAGTTCACAGATGAAACTGTCAGAAATCGAATGATCGACTTGAGGGAAAGGCGCTGGCACCGATCATTCACTGCGCTTGCTACGGACGACAGCTCTGGGCCGTGAGCGCCTACCTGCTGACCCGGCGGGAAGCGGAAGTTCGCAGCGGTTGCAAACCGATCTCATTACAATGCCAGAAGCGGCCCCTACATCCCACGCGTTAGGCCGAGGACAAGACTGCAGAACCCTTTCAATTCGTCGGGACTTGTATCGCCATAGGGATCGCCATCGATCTCGGCATGGTTCTCTACCCGCGAATAGGCAATAATGTCCTTGAGGTCCTCAAGTGCACCTTTGAATGGGTGATCGTCGTGCGCATCGTTTAGGGTGCGGATGATTTGGTCGAGCGTCGCAGCTTCGCCAAAGAGACCGGGGTCAGCTTTGCGGTAGAAGTCCTCGCAGACAGTTCGCAGGCGCGACCTGATATAAGAAAGTTCGTGGGGCTCACCCTCGATGAACTCTTCAATTTTCATGCGCTCCGAAACATGGCGCGGTTGCGTCGAGCCAGGAATGTCGTAGGGCGTGATGGTCGTCACGCCGGGCGCGCCTGTTTGTAGCGCGAATGATCTGATCGGTTTCTGGTCGATCTTGTCCCACAGCAGGCGGAGGAATCCTTTGTCGTGTGACAGAACGATGGTCTGCTTCGCCCGGTCACAAACCCTTCTGATCTCTATGGCCGTGAACTGCCGCCTGAAATTGTCCAAGCTCGTGAACGGATCATCGAGTACGATGATCGTCTCACCGAGGTCCGGGTCCGCGTTGCATTGCGCCAGAAACAGCGCCAATGCGAGAACCGACTTGTCCCCGGCGCTGAGTGTGTTTCGGAAGCTCGGCGCACCGGTTGAATCTCCATTCGCTCGGGGTGAAACTGGAACTTCGTTGATCAGAATCTGGTAGCTGGCGGCAGGTTCCTTGCCGCGATAGTCGGGTTCTTTGTAATCAATCCGAAAGCCCGCATTCAAAAGCACGAGATAGGAGTTGATCGTCTTGCCGAGGTTTTCGGTTATGGTTTTTCCATGGGCGGTCAGTTCATCGCGAAGCTCGGCTTTCTCCTTTGCAATTTCGCGTTTCCGCTGCTTCTTCGATTGTAGGTCTGTGACCTTCATGATGATCTCAGCCTCAAAGCTATGCTTTCGGGCCTGGAGGGTTTTCAACTCGTTTGTGAGGTTTTCAAGCTGCCCGGCGTCAACCATGGCCTTAACGGTATCGACCTTTCGGTTGTATTCACCAAGTGTTGCATTGGCAGATTCGATGACCGCCCTCGCGCTCGTCCAGGCATCGATGGCTGCGCCAATTCGTTCCATGTCCAACGCCTCAGTGAGGTTTGCGGCTTTCGTCTTTAGAGCTGAATCCATTTTCGCAGCAGCGCGCTCCATCCCTGAGATCAATACTTCAAGGTCGATGGTCGCGGGGGCATCAATGCCCGCCGCTTCTCGCCAATATTCGAAATTTTTATCGTTGGATTTTACGACTTGTTCCGCTGCATTTCGAAAATCTCCATTTGAGTAGCGTAGACATTTTTTACGGAGTTTTTGAACATCTTGGGCCAGCTTTCGATACGCTTCGCTGAAGAAACGGCTATAGGCTTCCAGTAGCTTCCGATCTCTGAGTTCCTGGCCGCAGAATGGACAGGTGTCCTCCGCTTTGAAGGGCAGCCCCTGTTCCAGCCACGTTTCCAGCCCCGGCTCAGCCGGTTCTGCGCATTCATGCACTACGACATGTGACCTAACGGCTTCCACCGCGTCAGCGGCAATTCCTTCGACCGTCTGGCTGAGGGTTGAGGCGAAGGTCGTCGGATCGGATGGAAGTGAAAAAAGTGCTCGCGACTGCTGCGGCTTTAAGCTCTTTCGACTTCGCTGCGCGGGAAACTTCTGCCTGTTTCTCAGCGATGGCCGTATCGATGTCCGGGTCCTCTTCCAGACCTTGAAAGTCTGGCAGGCTCATGGCTGCAAGGCCTATCCCTCGAAGATCGGCTGTAAGCTCCGCTTCGAGGGCGCGAATGATCTTATTGTTCTCGGTGTTCGCTTCATCCAGCGACACGATCTGGCGAACGAGTTTCACGCCCTTTTCGCCAACAACGAGACCATACTGTCGACGTAGATGGTCAGATGAGACCGTGTCACCAGAATAGACATTGTCATTCACGAAGAGGCTGTCGAACACTGCCACGCGGCTTTGGGCCCCGTTCCAACTGCTTCGCTCGAAATTGGCCCGACCTGAATCAAACTGAAGAGAAATCTTCTGGTCCGGCCCTCCAGCGAGTGTCTTGCGGCCAACGATAATTTCAGGATCTCTGCGCGAGAGAGATCGCAGAATATCTGCAATCGTTGATTTTCCCCAACCGTTCTCACCAAACAAAAGTGTGCATTTTTCGAATCGAACATTTTGGGTCGGGAGCGCTTTCTCAAATCGACCGACATTTTCTATAACTGCTATCTTCTGTAACATAATGCCCCTTCAAAGTCCGCTTCAGGCCGCAAGTGAACGTGTAGTTACCCAGGCCAGGTCGCTGAGGCGTTGCATGTTCGTTGTGGCACTGTATCTTGCGGTCATGGAACTCAAATACCTTATCAAGCTCGTTGGTTTT
Organism: Roseivivax sp. GX 12232; assembly: GCF_021272185.1. Lineage (GTDB taxonomy): Bacteria > Pseudomonadota > Alphaproteobacteria > Rhodobacterales > Rhodobacteraceae > Roseivivax. The sequence goes on along the minus strand of NZ_JAJSEC010000003.1, from coordinate 13,086 downwards.
GAAAGCGACGTCGAGCGCGGTGACGTTCTGACGCGCGATGGCGAGTATCTCGGCGTCTGGACATTTATCAAGGACGAAGACAACGAAACTGGTGTGATTCACTTTGTTGCGGACGGCGAAAGTGAGCCGATGTTCACTGAAAATGTTCCGGCTCTGAGTAGTGGAATGCGGACCGGGATGGCTATGAGCAATCTTTGCCGCTCCATCAGAGACTGGCACGAAAATTAGACGGGGAAAACACCACTGGCCACGACTGCGGTGATGGAGGTGCCGCGAAGGACTGGTTCTGGGAAGCTGCGATGCAGCTAAGGCCAATCTGGTGAGTGACCGCAGAGGGCCGGAAGTGTTTGCGCCAAACATCGGGGCAATCGGTTGTACCGCTCGGAGGTGCGGCGTGCTTTCGGCCAAGATACCGGTGCACAATTGATGTTCGATATGATCGTAGCCACTTGGCATTCGACATCCAGCAACAAGGTGGTCTCCATGGAACTGCACCCCGACTGGGAATACGTCGCCGACGCCGTCATGGGCGGCGTCTCGCAGGGGCGCATGTCATGCGAGGACTACCGAGGCCGGAAGGCGACGGTGCTACGGGGCAACGTCTCGCTCGACAATAACGGCGGCTTCATCCAAATCGCCTTCGACCTGTGCCCCGACGGGTCTGCCTTCGACGCCAGCGCCTGGAACGGCATCGCGCTCGACCTTTGCGGCAACGGAGAGACCTACGATATCCGCCTGAGGACCGACCCTTGGCAGTCGTTTCGGGTATCGGTCACCGCCACCGAAGACTGGCGGACGCATATTGTCCCTTTCGAGACCGTTACCCCGCACAGGACCGACGTCGCGTTCGATCCGAGCGGCCTGAGGCGGATCGGCATCCTCGCCATCGGACGCGAGTTCCATGCCGAGATCGCGGTGGCGGGCGTCCGGCTGTGCCGCTGCTGAGAACCTCGCGCGCGGCATAACCCGGATCTCGCATTCGCCATTATTTTTTCTTCGCCATTTCGGGCACCGGCCAATCTCATTCTCGACGCGGCGCAGATGGGCAGCGCGGCGGCGTTCTGACGCCGGTCCACAGGGGACCGGCACGGATGAGAAGGATCATCTCGAATGCCCAAGGACATCTTCAACCCCTCGCCCTGCGCGGGTTTCATAGTTGCCAACCGCGCCGCTCTTGCCTGCGCGGCCCATCTGCTCGGCGGACCAGCCGCCTCGATACGGGTCCAGTGCCTCGTCGACGACCTCTCGCTTGCGCCGCCTTTGACCAGGCGGTTGAACCGGGAACTCGACGCGCTCGAAGACCTGCTGGCACTGCGCCATGTTCACGATCTCGACCGCGTCGAGGCCGCCCGGTTCAATCGCATCGACCCGCTCGATCCGGCCGTGGAGGAGATCTGCCAGCTGCTCGATGGGTTGCGCGATGCCCGAGCCGCAGAAGCGCATCACGGCTGATCAATCTTACGCCCGGCGTGCTTCGCCGGGCGTGCCTTGCCTCGGAGACAGCCGCGGGACGGATACCGTCATTGGAAATTCGGCGGAGACACAGATTTCTTCTTCGGCTCTGCACGAAAGAGCCAACATCCGGACTACCAGCACCAAAACCGAAGCCTGCAACGACCAAGGAGAGATATCGACCCACGCGTCCTGGCCCAAAGCACATCCTGGCATCGGGCGATCTGACACCAGCAAGAAACATGTGGCAGGGGCCACGGGCTGGATGTCGGGAGTGCACTTATGTTCACCACCTCACCCATTGTCACGGATAGTGACGGGACCGACAAAGCCGTCGAGGCCGCCCTCGGCGCGACGGATTTCCTGCGCCGTCACGGCGCCGGATTGTGTGACCTGCTGGATCTGGCAGCAGGGCCGACCGCCTTCGATGCGCTCTGCGATCTGCATGCGCAGTCCGGATCCGTGTGCCCGGACACATACCTTGTCCGCGGCGCGCTGCGGACCATTCATGAAGCGCTCGCCTCAGTCCAGGCCAGCACGCTCGACGAGGTAAGCCTGCGCGCGGGATACTGCGTGGGTACCGCTCTGCGATGGTATGGCGCACGGATCAGCGACCTGCTGGCCGGGTTTCACTAACCCGCCAAAAAACTCATGAGTGAAGCCGCGGCCACAGGTGCCGCGGCTTTTTTCATGGGGCAATCATATTTCCGGAAATTGGATGGGCGCTGTCGCCGGATACTTGGCGCGGCCTCCGGCATTGGGGTGCGGGCCACCGAAGGAGAGCCCACCTATCACGGTCTCGCATCCTGAATGCGCGCAATCTTTCTACAGGTTGGCCGCCGACAGATTGATCTCTGCGAACGTCGAGCACCAGCCCCCCCTGAATTCCGAAGTAGCCCGCTTTGCGACGCCCAGGACGTGAACCTATCTTCCGTCCAAGGACCCGAACCTCCGGCCAGAATACCCAAAACAAAACGCGGCGATCACGCGCATTCAGCGTGATCGCCGCGAATTGGTTGTCAAATGGCCATTTCAAGCCCGCCGGTGGCTACGAATTGGCTGTCGGGACAGACCAACAGCCCCCCGCTCACCTCAGCCGCACTTCGAGTGACCGCAGCTCGCGCAGGTCATGCAGCCTTCGACCATCCGCATCTCGAACTGCCCGCAGGAGGGGCAGGCCTTGCCGCGGGGGGCGTCGAGGTTGACGACCGAGGCCTGGGGGTCGCTCTTCAGACCCATGCCCTCGCCCTCGAGGAAGCCGATCGCCAGAAGGTGCTGCTCGATCACCCCGCCGATCGCGGCCAGGATCGAGGGGATGTATTTGCCTTTCACCCAGGCGCCGCCGCGCGGATCGAAGACCGCCTTCAGCTCCTCGACCACGAAGCTCACGTCGCCGCCGCGGCGGAAGACCGCGGAGATCATCCGCGTCAGCGCCACCGTCCAGGCGAAATGCTCCATGTTCTTGGAGTTGATGAAGACCTCGAAGGGCCGCCGCCGGCCGCCGACGATGATGTCGTTGATCGTCAGGTAGATCGCATGCTCGCTGTCGGGCCACTTCAGCTTGTAGGTCGCCCCTTCGAGCGCCTGCGGCCGGTCGAGCGGCTCGGACATATAGACCACCTCGGCGCTCTCCTCGGTCTCGGAGACCAGCACCGGCTTCTCCTCGGCCTTGGGTTCGGCGTCCGACACGCTCAGCACCGAGCCCGTCACCTCGTTCGGGCGGTAGGTGGTGCAGCCTTTGCAGCCCGTCTCATAGGCCTGCATGTAGACGTCCTTGAAGGCCTCGAAACCGATGTCCTCGGGGCAGTTGATGGTCTTGGAGATCGAGCTGTCGACCCATTTCTGCGCCGCCGCCTGCATCTTCACGTGCTCGCTGGGGCTCAGCGTCTGGGCGTTGACGAAATACTCCGGCAGCTCGGCGTCGGCGCCGAACTTCTCGCGGAAGAGATGCACGGCGTAGTCGACCACCTCCTCTTCGGTGCGCGAGCCGTCCTTCTGCAGCACCTTGCGGGTGTAGGCATAGGCGAAGACCGGCTCGATGCCCGAGGAAACATTGCCCGCGTAAAGCGAGATCGTCCCGGTCGGCGCGATCGAGGTCAGAAGCGCGTTGCGGATGCCATGGGTGCGGATCGCCTCGCGGACGTCCTCGTCCATGTTCTGCATGTTGCCCGAAGCGAGGTAACCCTCGGCGTCGAAGAGCGGGAAGGGCCCCTTCTCCTTGGCCAGCTCGACCGAGGCGAGATAGCTCGCCCGGGCGATCTGCTTCAGCCAGACCTCGGTCTGCCGCGCGGCCTCGTCCGAGCCGTAGCGCAGGCCCAGCATCAGGAGCGCATCGGCCAGCCCGGTGACGCCCAGGCCGATCCGGCGCTTGTTCTGCGCCTCGAGCCGCTGGCTCTCGAGCGGGAAGCGCGAGGCGTCGACGACGTTGTCCATCATGCGGATCGCGGTGGCGACCAGGCGGTCGAGCGCCTTGGGGTCAAGCTCGGCCTTGGGCCCGAAGGGATCGGTCACCAGCCGCGCCAGGTTCACCGAGCCCAGCAGGCAGGCGCCATAGGGCGGCAGCGGCTGCTCGCCGCAGGGGTTGGTGGCGGCGATGGTCTCGACGTAGTTGAGGTTGTTGGCCTCGTTGATCCGGTCGATGAAGATCACCCCCGGCTCGGCATAGTCATAGGTCGCCCGCATGATGCGGTTCCAGAGGTCGCGCGCCTTCAGCGTGCGGTAGACCTTGCCGTCGTAGAGCAGCTCCCATTTGCCGTCGGCCTTCACGGCCTCCATGAAGGCGTCGGTGACCAGCACCGAGAGGTTGAACATCCGCAGCCGGGCGCTGTCGGCCTTGGCGGAGATGAAATCCTCGATGTCGGGATGGTCGCAGCGCATGGTCGCCATCATCGCGCCACGGCGCGAGCCGGCGGACATGATGGTGCGGCACATGGCGTCCCAGACGTCCATGAAGGACAGCGGGCCCGAGGCGTCGGCGGCCACGCCTTCGACCAGGGCGCCCTTGGGACGGATGGTGGAGAAATCATAGCCGATGCCGCCGCCCTGCTGCATGGTCAGCGCGGCCTCCTTCAGCATGTCGAAGATGCCGGCCATGCTGTCGGGGATCGTGCCCATGACGAAGCAGTTGAAGAGCGTCACCGCCCGGCCGGTGCCGGCGCCTGCGGTGATCCGCCCGGCGGGCAGGTAGCGGAAATCCTCCAGCGCCTCGTAGAAGCGCGGCTCCCAGGCCTTGGGGTCGCTCTCGACCTCGGCGAGGGATTTGGCGATACGGTGCCAGGTGTCCTCCACGCTGGCGTCGATGGGGCTGTCGTCGGCATCCTTGAGCCGGTACTTCATGTCCCAGATTTGCTCGGCGATGGGGGCGGCGAAGCGGGTCATAGTGTGATTCTCGGTCGCTGAGGTCGGGAACGGGTTTGCCCACAAGGGTTTGAAGGCCCGAGCGGGGGACCTACAATATAGGGGAAGAAATCGGGGAGTGCCATGGCAATCGTTCACCTTCTGAAGCTCTCTGCGGGGACCGAAAGCGTCGAAAGCCTGAACCGCTGGCAGGGCTCCGCCCGGGCCAAGGGGCCGGACGGGCTGCCGCGCCATGTCACCCGCATGTGGCCCAAGAAAGAGCAGCAGATTCTGGACGGCGGCTCGATCTACTGGGTGATCAAGGGATTGATCCAGTGCCGCCAGCAGATCCTCCGGCTCGACGAGGTCTCGGGCGGCGACGGCATCCGCCGCTGCGCCATCGTGCTCGACCCCGAGATCTTCCGCGTGACCCCGGCCCCGCGCCGCCCCTTCCAGGGCTGGCGCTATCTCGCCGACGAGGATGCGCCCGCCGATCTGTCCCGCGCCCGCGAGGACGACGACGAACTGCCGCCGGAGCTGGCCGGGGCGCTGGCCGAGCTCGGGGTGCTTTGAGGGGGCGGCGCGAAGTGCTTTAGGGCGCGGCGCCTCGGGGTGGTGTGATTTCGGGGCGTTGGTGACGCTCGGCGTCCGTCGTGGTTTGGGCGCTCGGGATGGTCGGGATGCTCGCTGGCAGTGCGCGCGTCGCTCGGAATGTCCCCTTCATCGCCCGCCCGTCGCCCGCAATCTTGCGCGGAGACGCCCTCTACCCTCCCCGGGCTCACAGCTTCGCAAGCCCGCGCGCCAAGCTTTGACCCGCTCCCACCACGCCCCTCCCTCGCACCCCGCATTGTTCGCATTCCCAGAGCCATCTGTGCGGGCGCGAACCTCCCCCGCTCTGGCCATTCGCCGCATGCTCGTTAGGTTCTGGCCCGAGACAACCCAATTCCCAGCCGCCCAAGGAGCGCCGAGATGAGCTATACCCCGCCCGAAGTCTGGACCTGGGACGCCGAGAACGGCGGCACCTGGGGCAGCCTCAACCGTCCGATCGCCGGGGCGACCCACGACAAGGAGCTGCCGGTCGGCAAGCATCCCTACCAGCTCTATTCCATGGGCACCCCGAACGGCGTGAAGGTCACGGTTCTCTTCGAGGAGCTGCTGGCCGCCGGCGTCTCCGAGGCCGAATACGACGCCTGGCTGATCCGCATCGGCGACGGCGACCAGTTCGGCTCGGGCTTCGTCGAGGCCAACCCCAACTCGAAGATCCCCGCGCTGGTCGACCGCACTGGCTCCGAGCCCGTCCGCGTCTTCGAATCCGTGGCTATCATGATGCATCTGGCCGAGCGTTACGGGAAGTTCCTCGGCAAGCCCGAGGACCGGCCGGAACTCCTGTCCTGGCTGATGTGGCAGATGGGCTCCGCGCCCTTCCTCGGCGGCGGCTTCGGGCATTTCTACGCCTATGCGCCCGAGCCGATGGAATACCCGATCAACCGCTACGCCATGGAAAGCAAGCGCCAGCTCGACGTGCTGGACAAGCACCTGGCCGACAAGGAATTCATGCTGGGCGCGGAGTATTCCATCGCCGACATGGCGATCTGGCCCTGGTACGGCAACATGGTCCTGGGCCGCGCCTATAACGCAGGGACCTTCCTGTCGGTGCATGAATACAAGAACGTGCTGCGCTGGGCCAAGGCGCTCGACGCCCGTGCCCCGGTGGCGCGCGGCCGCATGGTCAACCGCACCTCGGGCGAGCCGCACGAGCAGCTGCTCGAGCGCCATGACGCCAGCGACTTCGAGACCAAGACGCAGGACAAGATCGGCGCATGACCGGCCCGAACGCCGCGCAGGCCGAGTTCTGGAGCGGCGACGCCGGGCAGCGCTGGGTCACGCATCACCGTGACCTCGATCTTCTGCACGATGCCGTGCGGGCCCTGCTCATGGCCCGCGCGGCGCCGGCTCCCGGTGAACGGGTGCTGGACGTGGGCTGCGGCGGCGGGGCGCTGACGCTCTCCGCCGCCCGCGCCGTGGGGCCCGAGGGGGCCGCCCATGGCGTCGATATCTCGGCCCCGCTCCTGGCGCTGGCCGAGGCCGACCGCGCCGCGGCGGGTCTCGCGCAGGCGCGCTTTCTCGAGGCCGATGCCCAGGTGGGCGAGCTTCCGGGCCCCTACGACCTGGTGCTCTCGCGCTTCGGGGTGATGTTCTTCGACGACCCGGAGGCGGCCTTTGCCCGGCTCCGCGCCGCCCTGGCGCCGGGCGGGCGGATGCTTTTCGCCGCCTGGTCCGAGGCGCGCCACAACCCCTGGTTCGGCGAGGCCCGCGCGGTGGCCGTGGATCACCTCGGCGCCCCGCCCGCCGGCGATCCCGACGCGCCCGGCCCCATGGCCTTCCGCGACCCCGCCCGGGTGCAGGCGATCCTCGCCGCCGCCGGCTGGCGCGACATCACCGTCGAGCCCGTCGATCTGAGCCTGCACCACCCCGAGGGCTGGGCCGCGATGGAGCGCCTCCTGCCCGCGATCGGCCCGATCCCCTCGGTGCTGCGCGACATGGGCGGCAGCGCCGCCGACCGGGCCGCGATCCTCGCCCGGATGCACAGGCGTTGGGAGAAGTATCTCTCCGCCGACGGCATCCGCCTGCCCGCCCGGGTGAACCTGGTGGCGGCGAGGGGGTAGAGGGGGTGCGGGTTTGTGGGCGTGTTGGTCGGGGGCTTGAGCTGACCGGGGATGGCGCAGGCGGTCTCTCTCCTGACAGGCTCACCAGACGCCTTTCTCCCCTCCCAACCCGTCCAAACGGAGGGCGCGCGCCGGACCGGGGGCCGGCGCTGCTGACCTCTGAGCGGTGCGCTTTATCCCAGCAAGGTCAGGACTAGAGGCGATCTTAGCACGCCACCCCAAGGAGCGCCGGCCCATCGGGCCGGTCCGGCGCGCGCCCGGCACCTTCGGTGCTATTCGGGCGCAAGGGGGGCATGTGGAGGCGTGGGGCGCTGATCCGGCGGGGTGGTTGGGTTGAGCGGGGCGGAGCTGAGGCTTGGCAAGCCGAGCGGCTCCGCAGCAGCGGGCGTCAGTGACGGGCATCGCCCCCAAGAGGCTCACCCCAACCATCAGCCACAACACCCACCCCCAAACAACAAAGAGGCGGCCCACCCCGGGCCGCCCCTTCCAACCGGTCAAACCGAAGCCGCTTACTGCAGCGCCGACATCACCGCGTCCTCGGCGTCGCCGCCGTCCACGGTGGTCACGCCCTCGAGCCAGCCCGCGACCATGTCGGTGTTCTCCGACAGCCAGGCCGCGGCGGCCTCGTCGGGGTCCATGCCGTCGTTCAGGATCGCGCCCATGATCTCGTTCTCCATCTCCAGCGAGAAGACGAGGTTCTCGAGCAGCGCCTGCACGTTCGGGCAGTCCTCGCCGAAGCCGGCGCGGGTGTTGGTGTGCACGGTCGCGCCGCCGAGGTTCGGGCCGAAGTAGTCGTCGCCGCCCTCGAGGTAGGTGAGGTCGAAGTTGGCGTTCATCGGATGCGGCTCCCAGCCCAGGAAGACGATGGGCTCGTCGCGGTCCGAGGCGCGGCCGACCTGCGCCAGCATGCCCTGCTCGGAGCTCTCGCGGATGTCGAAGCCGCCGAGACCGAAGGCATCCGCCTCGATCATGTCGAGGATCAGCCGGTTGCCGTCGTTGCCGGGCTCGATGCCGTAGATCGTCTCGTCGAGCGCGTCCGCATGCTCGGCGATGGCGCCGAAGCTGTCGATGCCCAGCTCGGCACCGGCGGCATTGGTGGCCAGCGTGTACTTGGCGCCCTCGAGGTTGGTGCGCACGGTGACCACCGAGCCGTCCTCGCGGTAGGGCGCGATGTCGTTCTCCATGGTCGGCATCCAGTTGCCGAGGAAGACGTCGATATCGCCGTCGGCCATGGAGGTATAGGTCACCGGCACCGACAGGACCTTCACGTCGGTCTCGTAGCCCAGCGCCTGAAGCACGGTGGTCGTGGCGGCGGTGGTGGCGGTGATGTCGGTCCAGCCCACATCGGCGAAGCTCACGCTGTCGCAGGTCTCCTGCGCCGCGGCACTGCCGGCGACGAGGGCCAGCGCGAAAGCGGAAGTCAGCGTCGTTTTCATGTCGGTCTCTCCCTGAGATGTCTCAATCGAGTGTGGGGCGGATCATGCGGTTTTTGACTCGCGAGTCAAAGAACATTCCCGACATTTGCGCGACGCGCGCGCAAGCCCCTGGGATCACGACAGAAAAACCGGCGCTAGAGGTCCAGCTTGGCCAAGAGCTCGCGCAGGGTCTCGCGGGTCTCGGCGCTTTTCTCGGCGGTCCGCGAGCGGAAGAGAGTCGCCTGGCTGCGCAGGATCGGCTCGTCCGAGAGCACCCGCAGGTGGTTGGCCCGGAGCGTCTCGCCGGTCGAGGTGATGTCGGCGATGGCCTCGGCGGTGAGGTTCTTCACCGTGCCCTCGGTGGCACCCTGGCTGTCGACCAGCGCGTAATCGGCCACGCCGCCGTCGCGCAGGTAATGCCGCACCAGCCGGTGATACTTGGTGGCGATCCGCATCCGGAAGCCGTGCTCGGCCCGGAAGGCCGCCGCCGCCCCGTCGAGATCGTCGAGCGTGGTCACATCCACCCAGGACTGCGGCACCGCGAGGATCAGGTCAGCGTGGCCGAAGCCCAGCTCGGCCAGCGCCTCGACCTTCTGGTCCCATTGCACGAGTTTCTCGTGCACCAGGTCGGTGCCTGTCACGCCCAGGTGGATGCGCCCGGCGGCCAGCTCGCGCGGGATCTCCCCGGCGGCCAGAAGCACCAGCGAGACACCTTCGATGCCGGTGACCCGCGCGGCGTATTCGCGCTCCGAGCCGGTCCGCTCCAGCGTGATGCCGCGCTGGCCGAACCAGTCGAAGGTCTTCTCCATCAGCCGGCCCTTGGAGGGCACGCCCAGCTTCACGCTCATGCCGCCGCTCCAATCTCGTCCAGAAGGTCGGGCCGGATCACCCCGCCCACGGCGGGGATGCTGGCGCCCTGCCCCAGCCGTTCGGTCAGCGCGTCGTAACGCCCGCCGGTGGCGACCGGCGGCAGGTCGGGCCGCCCCTCGGCGTAGAAGCCGAAGACAAAGCCGTCGTAATATTCCATCGAGCTGCGCCCGTAGGCGGCCTCGAAGTCCAGCGTCGCCACGTCCACGCCGCGCGCCTCGAGCGCGGCGCAGCGCCGCTCGAAACGGCCCACTGCGGCGCGCAGGACTGGGAAGTCCATCGCCAGGTGCTTGAGATGGTCGAGCGCATAGGGGCAGGTCTCGGAGACGCCCAGGAGCTCGTCGATCATCTCGACCTCGCTCTGCGCCAGCGGCGGGGTCTCGGCCTCGGCGCGCAGGGTGGCGATCCGGGCCTCGACCTCGGCGCGGCTGCGCAGGCCGATCTCGGGCCCGGCGCCGTCAAAGGGGTCCTCGGCGGCCAGCAACGCGGCCCGCGCCTCGGGCATCGGGGTCTTGCCGGAGAAGCGGTTGATCAGCGCGCGGAAGCGGCGCGGCCGCCAGATGTGGCGCATCAGCGCGCGCCGCCGCGCCTCGCTGGTCTCGAGCCCGGCCACCGCGGCCTTGAGGATGCCGATGTCGCCGGTCGCCGCGCGCAGGGGCGCGCTGCCCAGCGCGCCGCGGATCGCGGCGAAAACCTCGGCGTCGGCGGCATCGGGATCGGCGCGGTCGAAGACCTCGTAGCCCACCTGCAGGTATTCCGAGGCCCGGCCCGGGAAGTCCTCCTGCCGGCGGAAGACCTCGCCGGCATAGGTGTAGCGCGCGGGCTCGGCGCCATGGGCCATGTGCATCTGCACCACCGGCACGGTGAAATCCGGGCGCAGCATGCGCTCGCCCCGGCCCGGGTCCTGGGTGACATAGGCACGGGCGCGGATGTCCTCGCCGTATAGATCCAGCAGCGTCTCGGCGGGTTGCAGGATCTCGCAGTCCACCACCCGGGCGCCTTCCGCCTCGAAGCCGCCCCGGAGCGCGAAGGCCCGGTCGCGTGCCGCCCGGCTGCTCATGACCGGCGGTCCAGGATCTCTTGCACGCGGGCCACCAGCTCGGCGCGCGGGGCCTCGAACTGAGAGGGGCGTTCCTTCCACTCCTCGAGCGTGGCGTTCTCGGCGATCTCGGCGCCCAGCACCAGGTCCTTGATCTGCACCCGGCCGTTGTCGAATTCCTCGGAGCCCGCGATCACCGCCACCGGCGCGCCGCGCCGGTCGGCATATTTGAGCTGGTTGCCGAAGTTCTTGGGGTTGCCGAGGTAGACCTCGGCGCGGATGCCTTCCTGGCGCAGCTCGGCGACCATGGCCTGGTAGTCGGCCATGCGCGCGCGGTCCATGACGGTGACCACGACGGGCCCCTCGGCGCGGGCCCCCGCGCGGCCTTTCTCGCGCAGCGCCGCCAGCAGCCGGTCGACGCCGATCGACACGCCCGTCGCGGGCACCGCCTGGCCGGTGAAGCGCTTGACCAGGTCGTCGTAGCGCCCGCCGCCCGCGACCGAGCCGAACTGCCGCTTGCGGCCCTTCTCGTCGAGGATCTCGAAGGTCAGCTCGGCCTCGAAGACCGGCCCGGTGTAATAGCCCAAACCGCGCACGACCGAGGGGTCGATGACGATGCGGTCGTCGGCATAGCCCTGGGCGGCCAGAAGCGTCGCGATCTCGCGCAGCTCGCCCACGCCCTCGGCGCCAAGCGCGCTCTCGCCCACGGCCCGCTGGAGGTTGTCGAGCGTCTCTTCGGCGCCCGCACCCTTGGAGGTCAGGAAGGCGATCACCGGCTCGGCCTGTTCCGCCGCCAGCCCCACGCCGTCGATATAGGCCCCCGAGGCATCGAGCCGCCCCTTGCCCAGGAGCTCGCGCACGCCCGCCTCGCCGACCTTGTCGAACTTGTCGATGGTGCGCATCACCGCGGCCTTCTGGGCCTCCTCGGTCACGCCCATGGCCTCGAGCACGCCTTCCAGCACCTTGCGGTTGTTGACCCGCACGAGGTAATCCCCGCGCGCGATCCCCACCTCTTCCAGCGCGTCGCAGAGCATCGCGCAGATCTCCGCATCCGCGGCCACCGAGGGCGCCCCCACGGTATCGGCGTCGCACTGGTAGAACTGCCGGAAGCGGCCCGGCCCGGGCTTCTCGTTGCGCCAGACCGGCCCCGTGGCATAGCGCCGGTAGGGCGTCGGCAGGTCGTTGCGGTGCTGGGCATAGACCCGCGCCAGGGGCGCCGTCAGGTCGTAGCGCAGCGCCAGCCAGTCGCCCTTGCCGGCCTCCTCGCCTTCCTGCCAGGCAAAGACCCCCTCGTTCGGGCGGTCGACATCGGGCAGGAACTTGCCCAGCGCCTCGACGGTCTCCACCGCCGAGCTTTCGAGCGCCTCGAAGCCGTAGCGGTGGTAGACGGCGGTGATCCGGCCGAGCATCTCGGCCCGCTCGGTCACCTCGGCGCCGAAATAGTCGCGGAAACCCTTGGGCGTCTCCGCCTTGGGACGGGGCTGTTTCTTCTGTTTGGCCATGGTGTAAGGCTCTGGATTCGGGGGCTGGGGATCGCGCGGCCTCCTCTAGCCGCTCCCGCCCCGGGGGGCAAGAACGCCAGGAGCAAGCCATGGACGACAGAGTGCAGCGCATCGAGGAACGGCTGGCCGATGTGATCCGCCAGGTCGAGGACCTCTCGGATCTCGCCGCGCGCCAGGACCGCGAGATTGAGCGGCTCTCCACGCGGGTCGCCATGCTGCTCGAACGCGAGGCCCAGCGCGAGACCGAAGGCGGCGGCGCGCATCTCTACGGCGACGAGACCCCGCCGCACTACTGAGCGCCTGCGCCGCAGGGGCCCCGGCCACCGGCAGGCCGCCCGAGGGGCCTGCCCCGCCGCACGCCCGACACGGGGCTCGGCCACCGGCTCACGGCCTCCTGGACTAAGTGCCGCCGCCCGCTCTTAACGGCCCGCAGTCGCGCTACGCCGTCCCGCGCCGTCGGCTCCACACAGCCCGAAGTCGCGCACGAAGGCGGCCCGCACGCAGCCGCGTGCGCCACACGGCCCTCAGTTGCGGCAAACCGCACATGTCCGCGCGCCGCCACCCGCGCCACGCCGCCGCAAGCCCACACGCCACCCCACGACGCGCAGCACCACAGCCAGCCCGACACCCCCAAAAGATCCCGCACCCACAACCGGCGGCACCCTCCAGGCCCGACGCACACCCGCGCACCCAGCGCACCCCCTTCGCCCTTCAGCTTGTCCAAATACCTCGGGGGTGAATGCGGGCGGCACGCCCGCAGAGGGGGCAGAGCCCCCTCACCGGGTCCGGGGGGCCCCCCCCGCCCCCCC
>NZ_JAJSEC010000029.1 GCF_021272185.1 Roseivivax sp. GX 12232 | reverse complement strand
TGACGGGGACGATGACAACGCGCAGGGTATCGCGTCGCTGGGCCAGGCCTTCGTGGCCGCCTTCAACCAGCCGCGCAATTCCCAGCCGGTCAACGCGCAGAGCACCAATCTCGTCCTGACGCCACAGGCACAGCCGTTCAATCCCTGATCCGCTCAAGGTGACACGGCCACGATCGGGCCCCCGGACAACCGTCCGGGGGCCCTATTCGTCAGGGATCGGGTGCGTCCTGCCCCTCTGACGGCAGCGGCAGGTACCGGCGCGAGACGACGCTCACCGATTGGGCAGACAGCGCATCGCTCCGCCGGATGCGGCTTTCCATGCGGACCGCCGCGCCGTCGGCCTCGGCCAGCACCACCACATCGAAGAGGTTCGAGGTAAAGCCCGAGTGATCGGGCCGGACCGCGCCCGCGCCGCGCAGCGCCTCGCGGGTGATCTGCCCCTCGCGATCGCGCCGGGCAATGAGCCGCGCCGCGATGGCGCGATTGTTCAGCATGGCGCGCAGAAGCGGCGGCTCGACGGTGTTCAGGTTCACCGTGGCATCGGAGGGCAGCACGGCCACATGCGGCGACAGCGCCTCGATCGCGGCGGCGGGAATGCCAAAGGCTTCGAGGTCCGACAGGGCCGCCACCGGGCCGGTGCGCCTCAGGATCGCGGCGATGCGCCGGGCCAGCTCGGGCGGCTGGTCAAGCTCCACGAGCAGCCGAGCCATCACCTCCACCGGGCCAAGCCCGCCCAGGGCCAGCCTGTTGATGTCGTATTTGCGTTGCAGGTCGCGGATCTCGACCGAGAAGCGGCCGGTAACGAGCTGCACCTCCTCCTGCGCGATGGCGGCCCAGGCTTCGCCCAAGTGGTCGACATCGGGCGCCTGGTCGAGGTCGCGGCGCAGGGCGGCCACCACCGAGGCTTCGGCGCCCAGCGCGATGAGCTCGGCATCGCCGGCCCGCGACAGCCCCGTGACGCGGTCGATCGCGCTTTCGCGGCTGCTGAGCATCAGATGCACCACTGCTGCGCTGAGCGCGATGATCACCAGGACGTTGACCAGCACAACGCCGCTGTCGCGCCGCCGTCTCATCGCTGCGCCGCCCCGGGCAGCGCGAAGAGACGCACCAGGTCGGCCGCCTCCGCCTGCCCCGGCGCGTCGAGCCGCAGCGTCAGCTCGGCAGCCACCGGCGGCGCCCCCGGCGCCTCGGCCTCGGACTGGCCGGCGGGCGGCCAGCTGTCGCGCCAGCGCCCGCCCCTGTCGAGAAGCCGCCAGCGCGCGCCCGCGACCCCGCCGAGCAGGCGCTGATCCACCGACCCGCCCTCCTCTGCCCGCAGGACGCGCAGCAGCCGGCCCGCCTCGAGCCGCAGGTCCTGGCGGGCCAGCCCCTCGCCTTCGGCGCGCAGGAAACTGAAGACCTCGGGGCCCAGCGTCACCGCGCCCGGGGCCAGCTGCGCCAGATCTCGGCGCAGCACCAGGAGCGTGCGGTCGATCTCGACCAGCCGCTCA
>NZ_JAJSEC010000028.1 GCF_021272185.1 Roseivivax sp. GX 12232 | reverse complement strand
TATTTCGTTGAAAAACTCGTCCTTGATCGGAGGACATCCTGCTGATTCAATTCCGGCATTGGGCGGGAGGATCGGCGATGATGGGACAGAGGCAGGAGGCGCAACCAGCACTGTTCTACGAGTTCTCCCTGGAAGACCACGTCCCGCGGGATCACTTGCTGCGGTCCATCGACCGGTTCGTCGATTTGAGCAGCATCCGCAGCCATCTGGCGGATTTCTACAGCCATACCGGCCGTCCGTCTGTCGACCCTGAGCTGCTGATCCGGATGCTGTTGGTCGGATACTGCTTCGGCATCCGTTCGGAGCGGCGGCTCTGCGAGGAGGTGCATCTGAACCTCGCGTATCGCTGGTTTTGTCGGCTCGATCTCAGTGACCGAGTGCCGGATCACTCCACGTTTTCAAAGAACCGGCACGGCCGGTTCCGTGACAGCGAACTGCTGCGGCATCTGTTCGAAGTGACGGTGGCACGCTGCATCGCCGAGGGCCTGGTCAGCGGACAGCGCATGGCGGTCGATGCCAGCCTCATCGAAGCGGATGCGAACAAGCAGAACGCCACGCCGAAGGAGGACTGGGACGTCTCGCAAATCGACCCCGCCGATGCGCCCCGTGCCGTGCGCGAGTATCTCGATACGCTCGACGAGGCCGCCTTCGGCGCCGCGAGCGCGGTCCAGCCCAAGTTCACCTCGCATTCCGATCCAGCCAGCCAGTGGACGGCGGCGCGCAAGGGCCCGGCCTTCTTCAGCTATTCCGACAACTACCTGATCGACACGGATCACGGCGTGATTGTCGATGTGGAGGCGACGCGGTCCATACGGCAGGCCGAGGTCGGCTCGACCAAGACCATGCTGGATCGCGTGAAGGCCAGGTTCGACCTGCATCCTGAACGGCTGATCGCCGACACGGCCTACGGCACTGGGCCAATGCTGGGATGGCTTGTCGACCGCAAGATCGCACCGCACATTCCGGTCCTGGACAAGTCCGAGCGCACCGACGGCACATGGAGCCGGGCGGACTTCGAGTGGGACGCCGAGAACGATCAATATATCTGCCCCGAGGGGCAGACACTGAAACAGTTCCGCCGCAACTATTCCGACCCGAACCGGGGGCCGACGAGTGAGGGCCGGGCCAAATACCGCGCGCTGAAACTGACCTGCCAGGCCTGCCCATCAAAACAGCGATGCTGTCCGAACGCCGATGCCAGATCCATCACCCGCGAGGAACACGAAGACGCCCGCCAGGTCGCCCGGGACATCGCCAAAACCAAGCAATACGTGATCTCGATGAAGCTGAGGAAGAAGGTCGAGATGCTATTCGCCCATCTCAAGCGCATTCTCGATCTCGGACGGCTGCGACTACGTGGTCCATGCGGCGCGAAAGACGAATTCCTCCTCGCCGCCACCGCCCAGAACCTCCGGAAACTGGCGAAAATCCTTCCCGCACCGCAGCAACCGCGAAACGCCTGACGAGAAAGGCATCCGCGCGCCTTTCAAGAAAGGGATTTCTGCGGTCGCAAACGGATGTTTTTCAACGGAATCGGC
>NZ_JAJSEC010000027.1 GCF_021272185.1 Roseivivax sp. GX 12232 | reverse complement strand
TCTCAGAAGTCATAGTCCAGCGCGATCGGGGCGCCCCGGGGCAGCACCGGGTAGACGCGCCCCGCCTCGGGCGAGATCCTGAGATGCGCGCGGCGCGCGGCGGTGACCTCGAGCGACGCGATTTCACCCAGCTCTCCGGCCCGGAGCCGCGCGCGGGCGCTCTTGTCGCCGGTGCCGAAATCCAGGCGCTGATCGGGCAGGGCGATCTCGGACCCGCCTTTGGTGCAGCGGCCCGCCGGCAGATCCAGCCCGCCACCGGCCCGCGGTGCGCCACCCTGCCAAAGCAGCGTGACACCGCTGAGATCGGCGGCCCGCTCGCAGCTCCAGGCGCCGGGGACGAGTGCTGCGAGCCCGGGCCCGGCGCGGCCCGAGAGCCCCTCGACGCCCAGCCGCCGCCAGTGGAGGCGCAGCCTGCCCGCGATCTCCGTGCGCCCACCCTCGAGCCGGATCTCTCCCAGAAAGCCGGGCCAGGGGCCCAAACCGGGGCGGGTGCGCCAGCTCAGCTGATGCCCGCTCGACAGCACCGCGCGCCCTTCGCGCAGCGAGCCGTAGAGCGCCTCGACCTGTGGTGGAAGATCGCGCGAGGATGTAAGGATCGTCACCGGAGCGAGATAAAGGAGCGCGCCGCCCAATGTGCCTAGACCCAGACCGGCCGCGAGCAGCCCGAGCCCCGCACGACCCAAGCCGCCCAGCCCCCGGCGGAGCCACCCGGCGCAGTCTTCTGAAGGGGGTCGCGGCGACATCCGTCTCTCTCCTCGCGGGTTGCGGCGTGACCGAGCGCCTGGCCGGGGCCGGCGACTCGGAGGGCGCCGGACCGGGTCGGGCGGCGCTGCTTCTGCCTCTCTCGGGGGCGTCGGAGGGACTAGGCCAGATGCTGCGGAGCGCTGCAAGCCTCGGCGGCGGCCCGGGCATCGGCATCGACATCTTCGACAGCGGCTCGATCCCCGAGGACGCCGCCGCCGCGGCGCGCAATGCCGTGGACGCGGGCGCCAACATGCTGATCGGCCCGGTCTTCGGCGCCCAGGCGCGGGCGGTGGTTGGTGCCGTGCCGGGACGGGTGCCGGTGGTGAGCCTCTCGAACGACGGCTCGCTCGCGCAGGAGGATGTCTTCGTCTTCGGGATCACCCCGGCGCATTCGGTGCAGGCGGTCTTCAGCCTCGCCGCGCAGCGCAACCTGCGCGACCTGGCGATCATCGTGCCGCCCGGGGCCTATGGCGCGCAATCGGTGGCCGCCGCCCAGGAAATCGCGCCACGCCTCGGGCTGAACCTGCGCGCCCCCATCGTCACCGAGGCGCCGGCGGGCATCGGCGCCGCCCTGGCCGATGGCGGCGGCAGGCCCGACGCGGTCTATCTTCCAGCGGCCGATGCGACGCTTGCGCCTTTCGCCCGGGCGCTGGCGGGCCAGGACATCCAGCTTATCGGCTCGACGCAGTGGTCGGCGCTCGATCTCGAAAGCGATCCGGCCTTCGATGGCGCCTGGTTTGCGGCCCCGGACCCGCTGCGCTTTGCGCCTTTCCGCGACGCCTTCGCCGAGGCCACGGGCCAGAGCGCGGGGATCATCGCGGGGCTGGCCTATGACGGCACCGAGCTTGCGCGGGTGCTGGGCCAGCGCGGCGCGCAATCGCGGCGCGGCCTTCTGGACGAGGACGGCTTCTCGGGCGTGCTCGGCCCCTACCGGTTCCTGTCCTCGGGGCTTTGCCAGCGGGGCTTGGCGGTCT
>NZ_JAJSEC010000026.1 GCF_021272185.1 Roseivivax sp. GX 12232 | reverse complement strand
GGACCGCCAAGCCCCGCTGGCAAAGTCCCGAGGACAGGAACCGGTAGGGGCCGAGTACGCCCGAGAAGCCGTCCTCGTCCAGAAGGCCGCGCCGCGATTGCGCGCCGCGCTGGCCCAGCACCCGCGCGAGCTCGGTGCCGTCATAGGCCAGCCCCGCGATAATCCCCGCGCTCTGGCCGGTGGCCTCGGCGAAGGCGTCGCGGAAGGGCGCAAAGCGCAGCGGGTCCGGGGCCGCGAACCAGGCGCCGTCGAAGGCCGGGTCGCTTTCGAGATCGAGCGCGGACCACTGCGTCGAGCCGATAAGCTGGATGTCCTGGCCCGCCAGCGCCCGGGCGAAGGGCGCAAGCGTCGCATCGGCCGCCGGAAGATAGACCGCGTCGGGCCTGCCCCCGCCATCGGCCAGGGCGGCGCCGATGCCCGCGGGCGCCTCGGTGACGATGGGCGCGCGCAGGTTCAGCCCGAGGCGTGGCGCGATTTCCTGGGCGGCGGCCACCGATTGCGCGCCATAGGCCCCGGGGGGCACGATGATCGCCAGGTCGCGCAGGTTGCGCTGCGCGGCGAGGCTGAAGACCGCCTGCACCGAATGCGCCGGGGTGATCCCGAAGACGAAGACATCCTCCTGCGCGAGCGAGCCGTCGTTCGAAAGGCTCACCACCGGCACCCGTCCTGGCACGGCACCGGCCACCGCCCGCGCCTGGGCGCCGAAGACCGGGCCGATCAGCATGTTGGCGCCCGCGTCCACGGCATTGCGCGCCGCGGCGGCGGCATCCTCGGGGGTCGAGCCGCTGTCGAAGATGTCGATGCCGATGCCTGGGCCGCCGCCGAGGCTTGCAGCGCTCCGCAGCATCTGGCCTAGTCCCTCCGACGCCCCCGAAAGAGGCAGCAGCAGCGCCGCCCGACCCGGTCCGGCGCCCTCCGAGCCGCCGGCCCCGGCCAGGCGCTCGGTCACGCCGCAACCCGCGAGGAGAGAGACGGATGTCGCCGCAACCCCCTTCAGAAGACCGCGCCGGGTGGCTCCGCCGGGGGCCGGGCGGCTTGGGTCGTGCGGGGCTCGGGCTGCTCGCGGCCGGTCTGGGTCTAGGCACATTGGGCGGCGCGCTCCTTTATCTCGCTCCGGTGACGATCCTTACATCTTCGCGCGATCTTCCACCACAGGTCGAGGCGCTCTACGGCTCGCTGCGCGAAGGGCGCGCGGTGCTGTCGAGCGGGCATCAGCTGAGCTGGCGCACCCGCCCCGGTCTGGGCCCCTGGCCCGGCTTTCTGGGAGAGATCCGGCTCGAGGGCGGGCGTACGGAGATCGCGGGCAGGCTGCGCCTGCACTGGCGGCGGCTGGGCGTCGAAGACCTCTCGGGCCGCGCCGGGCCCGGGCTCGCAGCACTCGTCCCCGGCGCATGGAGCTGCGAGCAGGCCGCCGATCTCAGCGGTGTGACGCTGCTTTGGCAGGGTGGCGCACCGCGGGCCGGTGGCGGGCTGGATCTGCCGGCGGGCCGCTGCACCAAAGGCGGGGCCGAGATCGCCCTGCCCGATCAGCGCCTGGACTTCGGCACCGGCGACAAGAGCGCCCGCGCGCGGCTCCGGGCCGGAGATCTGGGTGAAATCGCGGCGCTCGAGGTCACCGCCGCGCGCCGCGCGCATCTCAGGATCTCGCCCGAGGCGGGGCGCGTCTACCCGGTGCTGCCCCGTGGCGCCCCGATCGCGCTGGACTATGACTTCTGAGC
>NZ_JAJSEC010000025.1 GCF_021272185.1 Roseivivax sp. GX 12232 | reverse complement strand
CCTCCGCCTCCGCCGCCGTCACAGGCGGCCAGAAGCAGCGCGCCGGCCAGCAGCATCGGCAGTTTCGGATAAGTCCACATGGTCTGTCTCCTTCCGATCAGCTGTCGCCGCCTGCGCCCGGAAGCGGGGTCCGCAGGTAGGGGAAGGTGGCGGTCACGTCGAAGGCATCGACAGGCGCGCCGTCGATGAAGGGCTCGTCGCCCACCGGCGCATCCTCAGGCGCGCAGAGACCGAGGTTGATCATGTCGCTCTCGGTGTCCTCCTCGGCGCCCTCGACGCCCAGTTCCGCCCCAAGCGGCACCGGGTGGCAGAGCCGGCCCATGGCCACGCGCAGCGCGAGGTCGACGACATCGTCCCCCGGACGGCGGCCGTTGGGGAAGCCCGCGAGATCCTCTGCCAGCACACCGTAGTTGTTCTGCGAGCCCTGCGGCGTCGCCGGAATGCCGGTGTTGAGGCGCATCATCTCGGAGGCGGTCACCGTGCTTTGCTGGTTCAGCCCCGGGAAGCCCTGGAGGAAGGCGGTGACTAGATCCTGGCGCGGCAGGTTCGAAGGCGCGATGTTCTCCTCGGCGCCCAGAGCCTCGCGGAAGAGGATGTCGATCAGCGCCGGCAGGGTCGGGTTCGTCACATAGGTGGCGAGCGCGGAGTCCTGCGTCGGCTCGGCGGCGTTGAAGAGGTCCTTGTCGGGCAGGCCGATCACCACTTCGTTGACCAGCGGCGCCGAGAGGCGCGACTGCTGAACCCAGGCACCGCCGAAGACCGAGGTGCCCTCATAGGTGGGCGAGGGGTCTTCGACCTCCGCCTGCGGCAGGCTCGAGGTCGTCCAGCCGCCGATCACGCCGTTGCCGTCGCCGGTCACGCAGGCGATCGGCAGTTCCAGCGCCAGCGAGGTGACGTTGAACTGGCCGATGAGGTCGTCGTTGGCGCGGGTGTTCTCGATGCTGCCCTCGAGCGGCACCAGGTTCACCAGGTCGAAGACCTCGCCGAGGTTCACCGCGAAGGCCTCTTCGCGCTGACCCGCGAAGACCCGGCCCGGCAGGTCGCAGCCCGGCACGTCGACCTCGTAGATGTACTGGTCGGCATAGGCCTCGTAGTCGGGAATGGTCTTCGTCCCGATGTTGTCGAGCGGCTTGGTGAAGGTTGCACCACCCTCGGTCATCGTCACGGCGCTGGCGTTGCCGCTGCGGCGGTCGCCGGTGACCATGTTGACGGTATAGGTCTCGACCTCGTTGAGCGGATCGTCCTCCGCGCCGCTGATCTGGCCCGCGGTGCGCAGCGGGATCGCCACGGTCTCGTCTCCGATGGGCAGCGCGATGCCGGCGCCATCGGCGCCCAGCGTGTTCTCGAACTCGAACTGGAAGGTCAGATCCTCGATCGCGTCGCCGTCGTTGTCGATGTGGATTTCGTAGATCGCGTCGGAATCCATGGTGAAGTAGTTCGGACCGCCATAGGGCGCCTGCAGCGGCTGATAGTTCGCGATCAGCGTGACATAGCCGTCCCGGCCGGTCTCGTAACTGTTGAACATGTAGAAGTCGGTCGCGTCGATCTTCGGGGTCTGGGTGATGCCAGGCGCTTCGCGGTGGGAAGAGGCATGCACCCCGCCCGCCCCCGCAGCAAGCGCGGCCAGGAGCGCGCAGCCACCGGCTGTCTTGATCGGAAACGTCATTTACTTCTCCCTGTTGTCACTGTTCTTGTCACGCATGCCGAGCCGGAAGGGCCCGCATCGGGCGGCGGAAATTCGCTCACCATGCCAACTCACGAGGGCGAGGCGGCTGGGGTTTCAAAAAACGGCAATTGTTTGGAGGTCCCGCCGCAAGTGAGCGTTGAACTTCTCGTGACACCCGTCCTGGCCGCGGC
>NZ_JAJSEC010000024.1 GCF_021272185.1 Roseivivax sp. GX 12232 | reverse complement strand
TCGGAGCTTTTCTAGGTTTGGCGGCGACCTACTCTCCCACGTCTTGAGACGCAGTACCATTGGCGCGACGGCACTTAACGGCCGGGTTCGGAATGGAGCCGGGTGTTTTGCTCGTGCTATGACCACCAAACCGAGGAAAGCTCCGGGCTGGTGTGATCCAGCGGGGAGATTGTTGTCCAAGTCGTGTTGCTTTTGTCAGTAGATGCTGGGGTTTACCCTGCCTTTTACTGGATCAAATCAAGCCTATCGGGCCATTAGTACCGGTCAGCTGAGCGTGTTGCCACGCTTACACCTCCGGCCTATCGACGTGGTGGTCTACCACGGCCCTCGGGGATACCTGGTTTTGAGGGGGGCTTCCCGCTTAGATGCCTTCAGCGGTTATCCTGTCCGATCATAGCTACCCTGCACTACCGTTGGCACGATAACAGGTCCACCAGTGGATCGTTCATCCCGGTCCTCTCGTACTAGGGACAACTCCTCTCAAGTATCCTACACCCACGGCAGATAGGGACCGAACTGTCTCACGACGTTCTAAACCCAGCTCACGTACCTCTTTAAACGGCGAACAGCCGTACCCTTGGGACCTGCTCCAGCCCCAGGATGAGATGAGCCGACATCGAGGTGCCAAACACTGCCGTCGATATGGACTCTTGGGCAGTATCAGCCTGTTATCCCCGGCGTACCTTTTATCCGTTGAGCGATGGCCCTCCCACTTGGGACCACCGGATCACTATGGCCGTCTTTCGACTCTGCTCGACTTGTCAGTCTCGCAGTCAGGCTGGCTTCTGCCATTGCACTCAACGAGCGATTTCCGACCGCTCTGAGCCAACCTTCGCGCGCCTCCGTTACGATTTAGGAGGCGACCGCCCCAGTCAAACTACCCGCCACAGAGGGTCCCGGAACCGGATGACGGTTCGCGGTTAGACACCAAGCGAACGAAGGGCGGTATCTCAAGGGTGGCTCCACTCGAACTGGCGTTCGAGTTTCAAAGCCTACCGCCTATCCTGCACATCGCAGGCCTGGTGCCAGTCTGAAGCTGTAGTAAAGGTGCACGGGGTCTTTCCGTCTAACCGCGGGAAGCCTGCATCTTGACAGGCAATTCAATTTCGCTGAGTCGACGTTGGAGACAGCGGGGAAGTCGTTACGCCATTCGTGCAGGTCGGAACTTACCCGACAAGGAATTTCGCTACCTTAGGACCGTTATAGTTACGGCCGCCGTTTACCTGGGCTTCAATTCGGAGCTTGCACCCCTCCTTTTAACCTTCAGGCACCGGGCAGGCGTCAGACCCTATACGTCGTCTTGCGACTTCGCAGAGCCCTGTGTTTTTAGTAAACAGTCGCCACCCCCTGGTTTGTGCCCCCAGCCAATACTTGCGTAGAAACTGGGCCTCCTTCTCGCGAACTTACGGAGGTATTTTGCCGAGTTCCTTCAACGTCGTTCTCTCAAGCGCCTTGGTATGCTCTACCAGTCCACCTGTGTCGGTTTCGGGTACGGTCCGAAGGAGGGCTATTTCCAGGGACTGCTCAGCGGCCAGCCCAATCCGATAAGGGCTGACAACCTCTGCAATCCGTCACCATCTCCTGGCCCAGGAATATTAACCTGGTTCCCATCGACTACGCCTTTCGGCCTCGCCTTAGGGGCCGGCTTACCCTGCTCAGATTAGCTTTAAGCAGGAACCCTTGGACTTTCGGCGAGAGTGTCTCTCACACTCTTTGTCGCTACTCATGTCATCATTCTCGCTAGCGATCTCTCCACCGGATGGCTTACGCCCCGGCTTCACAGAAAGAACTCGTGTCTGCGCTACCGCTGCATCCCGTGAGCACGGTTGCCCGCACTCCTCGCGACACCGCGATAGAAGAGACAGAGTTCTATGTCACGCTACGCTCCGCTACCACTGCATACGCAGTCCTAAGCTTCGGCTCATGGCTTGAGCCCCGTTACATCTTCGCCGCAAGACAGCTTGTTTAGACCAGTGAGCTGTTACGCTATCTTTAAAGGATGGCTGCTTCTAAGCCAACCTCCTGGTTGTTTTGGCCGTCTCACTTGCTTTCCCACTTAGCCATGAATTGGGGGCCTTAGCTGTAGGTCAGGGTTGTTTCCCTCTCCACCACGGACGTTAGCATCCGTGGTGTGTCTGCCATCTAGTACTCCCGGGTATTCGGAGTTTGGTTAGGATCAGTAAGCCTGTGGGGCCCCATTACCCATCCAGTGCTCTACCCCCCGGGGTATTCGGATGACGCTCTACCTAAATAGATTTCGCGGAGAACCAGCTATCTCCGAGTTTGATTGGCCTTTCACCCCTAGGCACACCTCATCCCGACCTTTTTCAACAGGTGTGGGTTCGGACCTCCAGTTAGTGTTACCTAACCTTCATCCTGGACATGCCTAGATCACTCGGTTTCGGGTCTGATCCATCTAACTCAACGCCCTATTAAGACTCGCTTTCGCTGCGCCTACACCTAACGGCTTAAGCTTGCTAGATAGACCAAGTCGATGACCCATTATACAAAAGGTACGCCGTCAC
>NZ_JAJSEC010000023.1 GCF_021272185.1 Roseivivax sp. GX 12232 | reverse complement strand
GCGGCGGGTCCGCGTCTCACTCGAAGGCGGTGGTCACATAGACCGCGATGTTGAGGATCTCCTCGTCCGACAGCTCCTTCGCATGCGGGATCATGAGCATCGAGTTCGGGCCGATCTTCTCGCCCGAGCGATAGGTTTCGAGCCGATCGACCAGATAGGCGACCTCCTTGTCCGACAGGCGCGGATAGCTGGCGACGCCCTGGGCCTTGGGGCCGTGGCAGTTGCGGCAGACCGCCTGGTAGGCCTTCTCGCCTTGGGCGGTATCGGCTTCGGAGACGTCGATGTCCCGAATTTCGGCGGTCTCCGCGCCGGCGGCTGCGCCTTCCGACTCGGCGGTGTCGGATGTGTCGCCGGCCAGGGCCGCGCCCCCGCCGAAGGCGGCGAGCGCCGCCAGAAGCAGTGGTAGTCTCATGGGGTCCTCCTCCTGATTTGGCTCTGCCAGGCCGGTGCCTCGTCGGGCTCCGGGTACGGGCGGGCCGCTCAAGGCACCAGTGCTACGCATTCGGCCACACCGTTCAAGCCGCTTCTGCCCGACCGGAGGATGCGCGAGGCCGTCCGGCGGATAGCTTACGCGCCGGGAGACGTGGGGAAAGGGCGTCACCGATCTTCATTCGATTTGGCATCAAGACACCGGGTGCAGAGGATCAGTGGCTGACAGCCCCACCGCTCGCCGGATCGCAGGAGCCGTCGCTGCAGCTGGCAGGACCCAAAGGAAGGTTGTGGTAGAGGTCGGCTTTCCAGGCAGGAGGTCATCAATCTGCTGTGCCAGGATGCGATGCGTCTTCCTTTCGGGGGGATCTGCCTTGGCTCCTGGGCTCGGCATCGAAGAAAAGTTGATTTTTTCAGAGCGGCTGATGGCAGGGATTGATCCGGATTGGACAGGTGGCTCGACGGGATCTGCGGGTGTCGCGTGGGCGCGGGAATTGGGATCTGTGGGCTTGAGTTTGCGGCTGCATTGGGTGGCTGACAGCACGTCGGGCTGTGCACTGATGTTCGCCGGGCACCCCCTGCGTCAAGTATGGAGGTCCGCTGTGTGCGATCGAAGTTACTGTTCGCGGCATGCGCTTAGAGCTACATTTCCGTTATCATACCGTCCAAGATCTCGGAAGTGCGTCTCGGATGAGAGCTGGAGGGAAGCGGAGAAAAAATCGTTTCACCTCCGTGGAATAATTTCATTTCTGATCATCAGTCTGTCAATTTTTGGTGCCGCTGCAATGAGCCTAGCTTGAAAATCAGAAATTTGCTTGCGTTGCTGTAATTTGAGATGATATGCCACAAAGTCAACTGCATACAGCTGATAGTCTCGTTTAGGTGCGTAATAATATCCGATATTCTGGGACAGGTGATTTTCGAAGTCATGCCCAAGTAATTGCAATTGAGTAAGTTGCTCCAAGTTCTCCGTCCTGTTTAGCCAAGGATCAAACGCCGCGTGATGTGACGCGTCATACTCCTGCACCACCACTTTTGGATTGAATGGCAGTTGTGAAAATTCAATTTGAAGTGTTGTAAACGAAGCAAGTCGAGCGGCTCCAATACCGGCTTGTCCAAAAATACCTAAAGTATGGCTGTCGTTCCAGTGGTATCCGACACGATAGATCCCGATGCACGCTTTCGAGGCCTCTTCGATAACCGCTGAAAATAATTCAATCTTCTGGAAATCTTCAAGTGTTTCGGGAAGCGATGAGGCGTGGAGCACGGGAAAAGGCGCGGCATACGTCTCGCTTCTTTGGAAAATTTTATGCATTCTGGATATCAGGTTGTTGCGAAACTCTGATATTATCGAAGCCGGAAAAACTAGTGCAACTGCTGCGCTATATTTTTCTTGATGGCAATCATGTTCATCCACATAAATGAAGTTCACTTTCGGTCCACGGCCTCCACGTCTGTATACTTGGTTCGAATATCAACTTCTACTCCTTAGCAGATCTTCAAGTTCTAATCATCTCTGGCTTTTTGCTGATATCGACCTGCTATGAGCTAAATTTCGTCTGCTAATGTCGGTCTCTGATAAGGACTTTTAAATGATCAATTGCTACGATTTGAGCCAAGCTAAGCTTGGCCGTGGAGGCTCTGGCGAGGGAACGTCAGGAGGCTTCACCTCCAATGCGCAACCCGAGTTTCCTGGCATCCCCAAGTCCTGCTCGGAATAGCAACGGAAGACACTGTTTGGCGAGTAAAGCCTGCCTTCTCCGCCAGCCTCAAGTGACGCACACCTCTCCGCGATAACACTCGGAAATGCAGACGCATCCCGCGCGCCTCTCCGGCACCGCTTCGCTTCGATCCGCGCCGCCAGCGGTGTGCCTTTCCCCAGCCGAACGCCATCGGCGCGCACAGCCAGCCGACCCACCCAGCGTCAACCGCGCCGCCCGCCGGCTCAATACAGCCCGTTCAGCTCCAGCGGCAGCTTCTCGACCTTGCGCTCCTTCAGCAGGCTGCGCGGTTGTTCGGCGGCGTCGGCCTTGCGCAGGCGCTGGTAGCGGCGTTCGGCGATGGCGCGGGCCTCGTGGGCGCTGTCGAGGACGGTCGGGCGCATGAAGACGAACAGCGTGCGCTGGGTCTCGTCGCGCGACCGCGAGCGGAAGAGGTTGCCCACCACCGGCACGTCTCCGAGCCCCGGCACCTTCGAGGTGGAGCTCTGCGAGTCGTCGGTGATCAGCCCGCCCAGCACCACGGTGCCGCCGTCGCGGGACTGGACCGTGGTCTCGATCACCCGGCGGTTGGTGATCAGATCGGCGGCACCCTGGACGTTGGCA
>NZ_JAJSEC010000021.1 GCF_021272185.1 Roseivivax sp. GX 12232 | reverse complement strand
GGGAAAAGCTAAGATTCCGTGACATCGCCCGAATTTTTCACGTTTTCAGGGGCTTGGGGATTTATCCTTGCTGCGACGTCGCGGCGGGACGCAATCAAATTACCCCTTTGGGACGGGCCCGCGCGACTCTCGCGAGCGGGTCTGG
The DNA here is from genome assembly GCF_021272185.1 of Roseivivax sp. GX 12232. GTDB lineage: Bacteria > Pseudomonadota > Alphaproteobacteria > Rhodobacterales > Rhodobacteraceae > Roseivivax. The sequence goes on along the minus strand of NZ_JAJSEC010000021.1, from coordinate 16,120 downwards.
CGCGCGAGGGCGGAGACTCGGGCAAAATCCCTCTGACTCCCCGCAGATTCCCCCCGGAATCGCCCCTCAGCGAGTCGCCCTTACCCCTCCCGGAGACCGGGGCGCCGGCGATTCCGCTTGGTGGCCGGGCCGATTCCGGCGTTCACTGGGGGTTCATCACCTTGGGGAGGGGGATCATGCGAGGGATCATCTGCCAAGCGGCGGCGCTTTTGGCGCTAGCCGGGCCCGCGGGCGCCGAGGGCACCGGGGCCGAGGGCTATTTCACCATCTACAACAACACCGACGGCAATGTGGTCGTCAGCTTCTACACCAACGAGGGCGACGGCTGGAGCGAGAACTGGCTGTCGGCGGATGCGATCATGCCCGGCGACTGGGCCGAAGCGGAGTTCTACGCCGACGAGGGCCCCTGCGACCAGCTGATCACCGTGGGCTGGCTGGGCGAGAACGGCAGCGAGGTGCTCGACGACCCGATCGCCATCGACATCTGCGACGCCTCGAACCTCTACCTTGAGGACAACGACATCTACTACGACTGAGGGGCCCGGCCCCGGCGGCCCTCGCGCGCGCCCGCGCGCACGGGAATACGGAGGGCCAGCAGACCCGCCACCGCGGCGAAGTAGAGAAGCGGCTCGATCTGCAGCCCCTTGCGCAGCATGACGAAGTGCAGCGCGCCCAGAAGCACGGCCGGATAGACCAGCCGGTGCAGCCGGCGCCAGCGCGGCCCTAGCCGGCGCACCGAGAGGTTGTTGGAGGTCAGGGCCAAGGGCAGGAGCAGCAGGAAACCCGCCATGCCCACGGTGATATAGGGCCGCTTCAGGATGTCGGCCCAGACCGCCGAGAGCATCTGCACGTCGAGAACCGCCCAGACGGCGAGATGCAGCACCAGGTAGAGGAAGGCCAGGAGCCCCAGCGCCCGGCGGAATTTCAGGAGGTTCACCCCGAGGTGCCGCCGCAGCGGCGTGATCGCGAGCCCCGCGATCAGGCACTGCAGCGCAATGAGCCCGTATTCATGCTCCAGCGCCTCGATCGGCTCGACCCCGAGACCGCCGGTCAGCCCGAGGTAGAAGAGATAAGGCGCGGGCAGCGCGCCCAGCAGGTAGACCACCCAGACCGGCAGGCGGCGCAGCAGCGCCATCAGAAGTTCTCCGTCAGGTCCATGCCGGCGTAGAGGCTGGCGACCTCTTCTTCGTAGCCGTTGAACATCAGCGTGGGCTTGCGCTTGGAGAAGAGCCCGCCGCCGATCTCGCGTTCGGTGGCCTGCGACCAGCGCGGATGGTCCACCTCTGGGTTCACGTTGGAATAGAAGCCGTATTCGCGGGCGTTGGCCTTGTTCCAGCTGGTCGGCGGCTCGCTGTCGGTGAGGGTGATGCGGACGACGCTCTTGATCGACTTGAAGCCGTATTTCCACGGCACCACCAGGCGGATCGGCGCGCCGTTCTGGTTCGGGATCGGCCGGTTGTAGATGCCGGTCGCCATGAGCGTCAGGGGGTGGCGGGCCTCGTCGAGGCGCAGCCCCTCGACGTAGGGCCAGTCGAGCACCGGGCGGGCGACGCCGGGCATCTCCTCGGGACGCAGGAGCGTCTCGAAGGCGACATGACTGGCCTCGGGCGCCACGCCCGCGAGGTCCAGGAGGTCGGCCAGCTCGAAGCCCTGCCAGGGCACGACCATCGACCAGGCCTCGACGCAGCGGAAGCGGTAGATGCGCTCCTCGAGGGTCATCTGGGGCAGGATGTCGGAAAGCGCGTAGGTCCCGGGGCGCTCGACCAGGCCGTCGATCTCGATCGACCAGGGCTCGGTGGTGAGCTGCCCGGCGAGCCGGGCGGGGTCATCCTTGCCGGTGCCGAACTCGTAGTAGTTGTTGTAGCTGGTGATCTCTTCCCAGGAATTGGGCTCGAGCGCCTCCTGGGCGCGAGCCTGCGTGCCGCCTCCGAAGGCCGCGCCCGCGGCGAGGCCCGCGATGATCTGGCGGCGGTTGAGATAGAGCCGCTCGGGCGTCACATCCGCCCGGGTGAGAGTATTGGTCCATCTGCCGGCCATGGCGCTCCCCTTGATCTGCCTTGAGGGAAGGTAGCCAGCGCGGCGCGATGCGCAAAGCAAGCCTGTCTCACGTTGCCGTGGCCGGGTTGAAACGAAACGGGTGGGATCGGGCGCGCGGGTGGGCACGCCGCACCGGTGGAACCGGTGCGGGCGTTAGCTCAGACAGATGCGGGCAGGACGAGCCGTCCCGCAGGTCGGATCACCTCAGAGACCTGCAAGCACCACCATGACGGCGCCCAAGACCAGCACGGCAAAAGTGCTGACCCAGAGGCCCCGACGGTTCAGAACGGGCGTTCCCTGCCCACAGACGCTGCATTCGGACGAGCCGAAGCGCAGCCGATGATCGCAATAGGCACACCGGAAAATTCTCTTGGCCATGTCGCCCCCCTGCGGCGCGCATGTGGAAAATAGGTATCAGCCGAGTCGGCCAGGCGTAGAATACCATAAGTTGCAGAATTTCATCGTAAACTCGCGTATTGCGCCGGAATTTCGCCACAATTGGCGCAAGAATAGCGCACCCGCCGGCGGAACCGGCGGGTGGAGCAATCTCAGGTTGTGTATGCCTTAGTGAACGACCGCGTCATCCGGGCGCGGCCGGTGCGAGGCGGCGACCTTGTCGCCGATCACCAGCCCGTCGCTGCCGGCGCTGACCGGCACCGTGGTGCCGTCGCTGATCTCTCCGGCCAGCAGCATTTCGGCCAGCGGATCCTGCAGCGCGCGCTGGATCACCCGCTTCAGCGGGCGCGCCCCGAAGACCGGGTCGTAGCCCTCGTCGGCGAGCCAGGCCTTGGCGCTCTCGTCGAGTTCCAGCGCGACCTTGCGGCTGGCGAGCCGCTTGACCAGGCGGGCGATCTGGATCTCCACGATTCCACCCATGTCCTCGCGCTTGAGCCGGTCGAAGATGATCGTCTCGTCGAGCCGGTTCAGGAACTCGGGCCGGAAATGCGCCCGGACCGCGTCCATCACGTCGTGTTTCGCCCGGGCGCTGTCGGCGCCCTCGGGCAGCTGGCTCAGCGCCTGGCTGCCGAGGTTCGAGGTCAGCACGATCAGCGTCTGCTTGAAGTCCACCGTGCGGCCCTGACCGTCGGTCAGCACGCCGTCGTCCAGCACCTGCAGGAGCACGTTGAAGACATCCGGATGCGCCTTCTCGACCTCGTCGAAGAGCACGACCTGGTAGGGCTTGCGCCGCACCGCCTCGGTCAGCACGCCGCCCTCGTCGTAACCGACATAGCCCGGAGGCGCGCCGATCAGCCGGGCGACGGCGTGTTTCTCCATGAATTCCGACATGTCGATGCGGACCATGGCGCCGTCGTCGTCGAAGAGGAACTCCGCGACCGCCTTGGTCAGCTCGGTCTTGCCGACGCCGGTGGGCCCGAGGAACAGGAAGGAGCCGAGCGGCCGGTTCTCGTCGTTCAGACCCGCGCGCGCCCGGCGCACGGCGTTGGAGACCGCCCGGACCGCCTGGTCCTGGCCGATGACGCGGCGGTGCAGCCCGTCCTCCATGCGCAGGAGCTTCTCGCGCTCGCCCTCGAGCATCTTCGAGGTCGGGATGCCGGTCCAGCGTTCGACCACCTGGGCGATCTGCTCGGGGCGCACGGCCTCTTCGACCATGACGTCCTCGTCGGCGCTCTCGGCCTCGTCCAGCTCCTTCTCGAGCTGCGGGATCACCCCGTAGGACAGCTCGCCCGCGCGGGCCAGGTCGCTGTTGCGCTTGGCGATCTCGAGGTCGGCGCGGGCCTTGTCGAGCTGCTCCTTCAGGCCGCGCGCGCGGTTCAGCTTGTCGCGCTCGGACTGCCACTTGGCGGTCATCTCCGAGGCGCGCTCCTGAAGGTCGCCGAGGTCGCGCTCGAGCTTGGCCAGCCGGTCCTTGGAGGCTGCGTCGTCTTCCTTGCGCAGCGCCTCCTGTTCGATCTGCAGCTGCAGGATCTGCCGGTCGAGCGCATCGAGCTCCTCGGGTTTCGAATCCACCGCCATGCGCAGCCGCGAGGCGGCCTCGTCGACGAGGTCGATCGCCTTGTCGGGCAGGAAGCGGTCGGTGATGTAGCGATGCGAGAGCTGCGAGGCCGCAACCAGCGCCGAATCCGAGATCCGCACGCCGTGGTGCAGCTCGTATTTCTCCTTGATGCCGCGCAGGATCGAGACCGTGTCCTCGACCGTCGGCTCGGAGACCATGAGCGGCTGGAACCGCCGCGCCAGGGCCGCGTCCTTCTCGACGTGCTTGCGGTATTCATCGAGCGTGGTGGCGCCGACGCAGTGCAGCTCGCCTCGCGCAAGCGCGGGCTTCAAGAGGTTCGAGGCATCCATGGCGCCGTCGGATTTGCCCGCGCCGACCAGGGTGTGCATCTCGTCGATGAAGAGGATGATCTCGCCCGCGGCGGCCTCGATCTCCTTCAGGATCGACTTCAGCCGTTCTTCGAACTCGCCGCGGTATTTCGCGCCCGCGATGAGCGCGCCCATGTCGAGCGCCATCAGCCGCTTGTTGCGCAGCGATTCCGGCACATCGCCGTCGACGATGCGCAGCGCCAGCCCCTCGGCGATGGCGGTCTTGCCGACGCCGGGCTCGCCGATCAGCACCGGGTTGTTCTTGGTGCGGCGCGACAGCACCTGCATGGCGCGGCGGATCTCCTCGTCGCGGCCGATGATCGGGTCGATCTTGCCCTGTTCGGCGCGTTCGGTGAGGTCCAGCGCGTATTTCTTCAGCGCCTCGTAGCCGTCCTCGGCGGTGGCGCTGTCGGCGGTGCGGCCCTTGCGGATCTCGTTGATCGCGCCGTTGAGCTTCTGGGCGCTGACCGCGCCCGCCTCGAGCGCCTGTTTCGCCGGGCTCTTCACCATGGCCAGCGCCGTCAGGATGCGCTCGACCGGGACGAAGCTGTCGCCGGCCTTGGTGGCCAGTTTCTCGGCCTCGGCCAGGACCCGCCCGGTGGCGGCGTCGAGATAGGTCTGGCTGCCGTCGCCGGTCACCTTGGGCAGTTTGCCCAGCGACAGGTCGAGCGCCTGGCGCACCCGCTCGGGCGCGCCGCCGGCGCGCGAGATGAGGTTCGACGCCAGTCCCTGGTCGTCGTCCAGAAGCGCCTTCAAGAGGTGTTCTGGGGCGATGCGCTGGTGGCTTTCCCGCATCGCAATGGTCTGAGCCGCCTGGATGAATCCCTGGGCGCGCTCGGTGAACTTCTGCAAGTTCATCCTGTCTCTCCTTCTGCAAGCGCCCCGCGTGATCGCGATGCCCGCTCGGCGGCACATCCGGGCCGGGGCCTCGGATCATAGATGGGGCAGAGGGCGCGTTGGTGCAAGAATGCAACAGACGAAAAAGGGCGCCCCGTGGCGGGACGCCCTCAGCTTTGGGTCAGGCCCGGCTACGGCCGGTGGGCCAGCGGGTCAGTCCTCGCTGGCGCCCATGGCCTCGGTCGCCTGGCGCAGCCGCTCGAAAGCCTGCGCCGCGGCATCCGCCGCCGCCTCGGCCGCCTCGGCCGCTTCCTGGGCCGCCGCCTGGATCTGCTCGGCGCTGGCGCGCGCCTCCTCGGCCGCCGCCTGCGCCGCCCGCGCCGCGCGCGCGGCTTCGGTGGCGGTGGTGGTCAGGGCTTCGAGCTCCTCGTCGGTCAGCGTGGCCGCATCCGAGGCGCTGGCGGTGTCTTCGCCCGAGCTGCCTTCGGTGTCGCCCGAGGTGTCGCCCTCGCTGCCCGAGGTCTCGCCGTCAGCCGGTGCGCTCTCGGTCGAGCTGTCCGAGCCGCTTGCGTCGGCGGTCTGGGTGTCTTCGCCCGAGGTCTCGCCGTCGCTGGATGCGCTCTCGGTCGAGTTTTCCGAACCGCTGGCATCGGCGCTCTGGGTCTCTTCACCCGAGGTCTCGCCGTCGCCGGATGCGCTCTCGGTCGAACCCTCCGAGCCGCTGGCGTCGGCGGTCTGGCTGTCTTCGCCCGAGGTCTCGCCGTCGCTGGACGCGCTCTCGGTCGAACCTTCCGAACCGCTGGCATCGGCGCTCTGGGTCTCTTCGCCCGAGGTCTCGCCCTCGCTGGATGCGCTTTCGGTCGCGCCTTCCGAACCGCTTGCATCGGCGCTCTGGGTCTCTTCGCCCGAGGTCTCGCCGTCGCCCGACGCGCTTTCGGTCGAGCCTTCCGAACCGCTGGCATCGGCGCTCTGAGTCTCGTCACCAGAGGTTTCGCCTTCGCTGGAGGCACTGTCACCCGAAGCCTCGCCGCCGCTTTCGGTGGCGCCTTCGGCGCTTGCGGTCTCGGTGCCTTCGGCGCTGTCCGCGCTGGCGGTCTCTGCGCTGCTGTCCGCGCTCTCGGAGCCGGAGGTGTCGCCCGAAGCATCAGCGCTCGCGGTCTCGCTGCCCTCGCTGGAGGCATCCGCGCTGGCTTCGCCCGAGCCGTCGCCCGAGGCCGCGTCCCCACCGTCCGCGCTCTCGGTCTCCGAACCGCTGGCCGCGGCGTCGGTGCTTTGGCCGTCGCTGCTCTCGCCGGAGGCCTCGGCGCTCTCGCCTTCGGAGTTTTCGTCCGAGGCTGCGCTGTCTGCGGCGTCGCCCGAGGCGCTCTCGCCGGAGGATTCGGAGCCCTCGCTGTCAGCCGAGGCCTCGGAGCTCTCGCCGGAGGTCTCGGAGCCTTCGCCCGAAGCGGCGGCTGCGTCACCCGAGGCGGCTTTGCCGGAGGCATCGCTTTCGCCTTCGGCGCTGGCGTCGCCCGAGGCGTCCGCGCTCTGCTCACCCGAGGCGTCGCCGCCTTCTTCGCCCGAGCCTTCACCCGATGCGTCTGCGCTCTCTTCACCGGAACCTTCGCCCGACGCGTCCGCGCTCTCTTCACCCGAGCCTTCGCCCGACGCGTCAGCGCTCTCTTCACCGGAACCTTCGCCCGAGGCGTCCGCGCTCTCTTCACCCGAGCCCTCGCCCGAGGCGTCCGCGCTCTCTTCGCCCGAGCCCTCGCCCGAGGCGTCCGCGCTTTCCTCACCGGAACCCTCACCCGAGGCGTCTGCGCTCTCGGTCTCGCCGCCCGCGGCGTCGCCTTCGCCGCCCGAGCCGCTTTCCTCACCGGACCCCTCGCCCGAGCCCTCGTCCGCCGGGGCGCTGGCTTCAGCCTGGGCCGAGGCGCTTTCCTCGCTGCCGCGTTCGCTCATGCTCACGGTCAGCGCGATGCCGAGCGCCACCACGGAGCCCGCGCCGACCACGATCGGCAGCACGCTGCGGGGCTGTTTCGCGGCGTCGCCCTTGGGCTTGGTCTCGGCGGGGTTGGACTCGGTCGTTCCGGCAGACTTGTCGTCAGACATCCTCAGGCTCCCATGTCAGATATGGTTCTTTCCTGATGAGGGAACGATGCCGGGTGGATTCCGTTCCCGTTCCCCTTTATCGCGACGCAAATAGCCGCGGAGACCGAGATGCAAGATGACCGTCTGATTGTCGCCCTGGACGTGCCCGACGCGCTGTCCGGCCTGAAACTCGCCGAGACGCTGGGCGATGCGGTGGGCTTCTACAAGGTGGGCCTGGGCATGCTGACCGGCGGCGGGCTGGCGCTGGCCAACGAGCTGAAGACCGAGCACGGCAAGCGGATCTTCCTCGACATGAAGCTCTTCGACATCGGCCAGACGGTGGAGAACGCGGTGCGGGGCCTGGCGCAGTTCGAAATCGACTTCCTGACCGTGCATGGCGATCCGCATGTGGTGCGTGCCGCGATGGAGGGCGCCGCGGGCACCAAGACCAAGATCCTCGCCGTGACCATCCTGACTTCGCTCGACCGCGGCGACCTCGACGATTGCATGATCCGCGAGGGCGCGGTGGCCGACCTGGTCGAGGAACGCGCGGGCCGGGCGCTCGAGGCCGGGGCCGACGGGGTCATCGCCTCGCCGCAGGAGGCTGCGCGAATCCGCGGGCTGGGCGCCGCGGCGGGCCGTCTGATCGTGACCCCGGGGGTGCGCCCCGCCGGCTCCGCGAGCGGCGACCAGAAGCGCATCGCCACGCCGGGCCAGGCGGTGTCGGACGGCGCCGATCACATCGTCGTCGGCCGGCCGATCTGGCAGTCGCCGGACCCCCGCAAGGCCGCCGAGGCGATCCTGCGCGACCTGGGCTGACGCCCGGTTTTGCGGCCCGCGCGCCCGGCGCAAGATTTTTTTTCGACAGGGGCGGAACCCACGGCAGGAACCGGTCGTTCGGCCCATGTTCCCCAGGAGGTCTTCCCCTGTCCCTCGACCTCCACCGTGCCGGAGCCGAACCCTTCCCCTCGGCTCCGGCACCCCTTACCTCCAGACGACCAGACACGCGCCTAGGCGCTGACAGAAGCCCCGCGCCGGGACGCCCCATTGCGGCGCCCCGCGCAGGGGCGCATCATGTGCCAAGCCCCAGTGTGACCCCTGAGACGATGCCCGCCCTCTGCCGCGATTGCCTGACCCAGTTCGAGCTGGGCCCCCGCTGCCCGGCCTGCCGGTCGCGCCGCGTGGCGCGGCACGACGAGCTCTGGGATCTCTCCATCGCGCATATGGATTGCGACGCCTTCTATGCCTCGGTCGAGAAACGCGACAATCCCGAGCTCGCCGACAAGCCGGTGATCATCGGCGGCGGGCGGCGCGGCGTGGTCTCGACCGCCTGCTACGTGGCGCGGATCAAGGGCGTGCGCTCGGCCATGCCGATGTTCAAGGCGCTGGAGCTCTGCCCCGACGCGGTGGTGATCAAGCCGCGCATGAGCCTTTACGCCGAGATCAGCCGCGCGGTGCGCGACATGATGGAGGCGCTGACGCCCTCGGTCGAGCCGCTGTCGCTCGACGAGGCTTTCCTGGACCTCACCGGCACCGCCCGGCTGCACGGCGCGCCGCCGGCGGTGATGCTCGCCGGGCTGGTCAAGCGCATGCGCGACGAGCTGGGCATCACCGGCTCGATCGGGCTCAGCCACAACAAGTTCCTGGCCAAGGTCGCCTCGGATCTCGACAAGCCCTTCGGCTTCGCGGTGATCGGCAAGGGCGAGACCCGGGAGTTCCTGCGCGACAAGCCGGTGCGGCTGATCTGGGGCGTCGGCGCGGCGACGCAGGAGGCGCTCGACCGGGCGGGCATCCGCAGCTTCGACGACCTTCTGCGCTGGGACGAACGCGACCTGACGGCGCGCTTCGGCTCGATGGGCGCGCGGCTCTACCACCTGGCGCGCGGCGAGGACGCGCGGCGGATCTCGGCCCGGACCCCGGTGAAGTCGATCTCGAACGAGACCACCTTCCACGAGGACACCGGCGACCCGGATATCCTCGATGGACACCTCTGGCGCATGGCCGAGAAGGTCGCCGACCGCGCCAAGGCCAAGGACCTCGCGGGCCGGGTCGTGGTGCTGAAGCTGAAGCGGGCGAATTTCGCGCTGATCTCGCGCCGCCACGCGCTGCGCGACGCGACCCAGATCGCCGACCGGATCTACCGCGAGGCCCGGGCGCTGTTTGACCAGGTGGAGGGCAAGGGGCCTTACCGGCTTTTGGGCGTCGGGCTCTCGGACCTCTGCAGCGCGGCGGTGGCGGACCGGACGCCGGACCTTCTGGACCCCGACGCCGCGAAACGCAGCGCCGCCGAACGCGCAACGGACCGCATCCGCGACCGCTTCGGGCCGGATGCGATCCTCAAGGGGCGGGCGCTGCGCTGAGGCGCGGGCCTCAGGCGTCACCCCTCAGGCGAAAAGCCGGTAATAAAGCCCGTCGGGCAGCAGCATCCCGAGCTTGAAGACCCAGGAGAAGGGGTTCGGGAAGGCGCGCGAGAAACCGTCGGAATTCATGTGCTCGAAGACAATGCGGGCGGCCTCTTCGGGGGCCATGATCTGCGGCATCTTGAAGTCGTTCTTCTCGGTCAGCCGGGTGCGGATGAAGCCGGGGCTCGCGAGCTGCACATGCACGTTGGTGCGGTGCAGATCGGCGTGCAGGCATTCGGCCAGCGACATCACCCCCGCCTTGGAGGAGGTATAGGCGAAAGAGCCCGGCAGCCCGCGGTAGCCCGTGAGCGAGCCCACCAGCACCACGTGGCCGTGGTCCCGCTCGATCATCCGCGGCACGACATGGCCCAGGAAGCGCATGGCGCCGAGGTAGTTCACCTCGGCCATCTTCACCGCCTTCTCGCCGTCCCATTCGTTCGCACCGAAAGGCCAGTAGACCCCGGCGCAGAAGATCACCCCGTCGACATCGCCGACCTTGGCGGCAGCCTCGGCGCAGGAGGCCTCGTCGGTGACATCCATGGGCACGATCTCGACCCGGCTGTCGAGCCGCGTGGCCAGCTCACCCAGCGCCTCGGGGCTCCGGGCCGAGAGGACCAGCTCGGTGCCGACGCGGCTGAGCTGTTCGGCGATGGCCGCCCCCAGCCCCGCGCTCGCGCCCACGATCCAGTATCTCTTGCCGGTCCATTCCATCACGCTGTCTCCTTTGGTCGCATCGTCGCGATCAGCTCCGCGACCTTGATGCCGTATTTCCTGAACTGGCTGCGATTCATGATCGTTCCGTCGGGGGTCAGATACATCCAGTCCACCACGTCGAGCACATGCCCCCCGGCGTCCTCGTCGAGCTTCATCCGGTAGGAAAGCTGCACCGTCGGCCCGGACTGCCAGCCCTGCCCGGTGCCGATCACGTCGTCGGCGGTGGCCGTGATCCCGCCGTCCTCGGCCAGTTCGAGGAACCAGGCGCGGGTCTGCATCTCGCCGCTGTCGTAGCGGAAGACCTCACGCATGACGCCGCTCCGGGCGTCCCAGCTGGTCTCGAAATCCGCCGAGAAGCGCGAGACCACGCGGCCGAGCGGCCCGTAGACCACCCCGTCGCAGGACATCTTTCCGTTGAGATGCCGGCGCAGGTCGAAGACCGGCGTGTCATCGCGGTAATGTTCGGGGGTCTGTCCGCGGAAGCCGAGCTTCCAGCGCACGATCCAGACAACGGCGAGCGCGGCCAGCGCTCCGAGGAAAAAGGACAACACAGTCACGCGCTCAATCTTCCAGATTGGTGGCCCACAACAGCGTGAGCGCGACAAGTTTCAGAAGGCATGGCACCAACGCGTAGAGCAGGCTCAGGGTCCAGAGCGCCGCGTCGGAATTTTCGCTGCCCGAACGGAAGCCGGCGCTTTCCAGCGCAGGCAGGAGCGCCACCGCCGCGAAGGCCAGGGTAAACTTCTGGGCGAAGGACCAGAGCGAGAAGCCCTCGCTGCCCTGCGGGGCGATGCGCTCCATCCGGGCGGCGAAGATCGCCGGCAGGAGCGTCAGGTCGGCCCCGAGGGTGGCGCCCGAGGCCAGGCAGATCAGCGCGAAGGCCCAGAGGTCGCCCTGTCCCAGCGTCAGCGCGAAGGAGAAGGCCAGGATCGCCGCGACCATGGCCGCCATGAGCGCCCGCTTGCCGCCGATGCGCTCGGCCAGCCGTGACCAGAGCGGCGCCGCCGCCGCGGCGGCCAGGAAGAACAACAGAAGCAAGGGCCCTTCCCAGCCCGCCGCGCCGAGCCGCGCCTCCACGAAGAACAAAAACAGCGTCGAGGTCACCGCCACCGGCGCGGCATTGGCCAGCGCCACGATCAGGAGCCGCCGCGCCACCCGGTCGCCCAGCACCGGGCCGAAGCCCTGCCCCGGCTCGGCGATGCCGCCCTGCCATTCCCGCCGCATCAAGAGGACCGCGACCCCGCAGAAAGCCGCGAAGCCCAGGCTGAAGGTGGCGAAATCCGGCAGTTCCAGCGCGGCGAAGGCGGTGGGCAGGACCGCCGCGAGGCAAATCCCCAGAAGCCCGCCGGTCTCGCGCCAGCGGGCGAGCTTCAGGTGCCCCTGGTCGCCCAGCGTGCCCGCCTTGGCGACGCCGCGGGCGTAGAAGGTGATGGTCAGGAAGGAGAAGGCCGAGAAGACCATGGTCAGGGTCAGCGCGAACCAGACCGCCGGGGCGATCGGCGGGGCCACGGCGAAAAGCCCGACCATGCCCGCGCCCATGACCAGCGCCGCCAGCGCCACGGCCAGCCCCCGCGCCCGCCCGAGCCGCGCCGAGAGCCAGCCGAAACCCGGGTCCTGCACCAGGTCCAGAAGCCGGAGCGCGAAGAGGATCCCGCCCAGCGCGCCAAGGCTCACCGCGTAGCTGTCGGCGTAGAACTTCGGCGCGTGAATGTAGATCGGCAGCCCCGCCGCCGAGAGCGTGCCGGCGAAGACCGCGTAACCCCAGAGGTTCTGTGGCGCCGCGGCGCTCACCGCGAGACCTCTTCGACGGGCGGTTCGGGCCGCGCCCGGTAGCGCGCGCCCTTCCACCAGAGCTTCAGCGCCTGCCAGTGGATCAGCGCCAGCACCCGGCGCGAGCCGAAGGGCCGGCGCAGGAGCGCGCGCAGCGCCGATCCGGTGCTCAAAGGCCGCCGCGCGCCGGTCAGCGTGGCGATCACACCCTCCTCTCCGCCACCCGCGGAGAAGTCGATCCAGATGCCCAGCCGCTCGGGCCTGATGTCGAAGCGGAAGGTGTAGCCGCCCGAGATCGGCTGGAAGGGCGAGACGTGGAAGATCTTCGTCGCCAGCAGCCGATCCTCCGGCGCGATCTCCGCCATGTCGGCGCGATGCGCGAGGTAGCTGTGCCGGTCCCCGAAGGTATTGGTCACCTCGGCGATCACCGCGATCAGCCGATCCTCCGCGTCATGGGCGAGCCAGAAGCTCACCGGGTTGAAGACATGGCCCATGACCCGCGGCTGGGCGAGCAGCAGAAGCCGCCCCTCGGCGCGGATCTGATGCGCCGCCAGCACCTCGCGCGCCCAGGCCGCGCCGCGCCCCTGCCCCGGCGGGCCGCCGTGGTCGCTGTCCCGCAGCGACAGGAGATTCGCCCGGTTGCGCGAGAAGAGCCGCGGTGCCGTGACCTCGGCCTCGGCGTCCAGGCACAGGTAGTCGACGCCATAGCGGAAAGCGTTCTTCACCGCGCCTTTGCGGCCGTGCCAGGTCTGGCCCGCGATATGGTCGACCCGGCTCATGCCGCGGCGCTGGCCTCCGCGCGGCCCATCAGCGCCTCGGCCACCTCGAGCGCCGAGGACAGCCCGTCCTCGTGGAAGCCGTTCTTCATCCAGGCGCCGCAGAACCAGGTGCGGTTCTCGCCGTTCATCGCCGCGACCAGCTGCTGGGCCTCCAGCGCCTCGAGGTCGTAGACCGGGTGGCGCAGCACCGTCTCGTCCCAGATCAGCTCCTCGCAGATGCTGCGGGTCGAATTCAGGGTGACGAAACAGGGATCCTCCTTGGGGATCGGCTGCAGCGAGTTCATCCAGTAGGTCAGGTCGATGGTGTTCATCGCGCGCTGGCTGTCCTCGGTATAGTTCCAGGAGGACCAGACCTTGCGGCTGCGCGGCATGATGGCCTCGTCGCCATGCAGGACCACGCGGTTGGGCTGGTAGCGGATCGCCCCCAGCGCCGCCTGTTCCTGCGCCGAGGCATCCGACAGAAGCGCCAGCGTGTCGTCGGAATGGGTGGCGAAGACCACCTCGTCGTAGCGCTGCCACTCGCCGCCCTCGTGGCGGATCTCCACCCCCTCGGCGTCGCGGCGCACGCCCGCGACCGGCGCGCCCAGGCGGATCTCGGCGCCCTTGGCGCGCAGCGAGGCCTCGAGCCGGCGGACGTATTCCACCGAGCCGCCCGCGACGGTGTACCACTGGTGCTGGCCGGTGGCGCTCAGAAGCGCGTGGTTCTCGAAGAAGTTCACCAGCGCATGGGCCGGAAAATCGAGGATCTTCTCGGTCGGCGTCGACCAGATCGCGCCGGAGAGCGGCAAAAGGTAATAATCCCGGAACCAGGGCCCGGTGCGCAGCGCCTCGAGGAAATCCCCCAGGCTCTGGCTGCGGTCCCGCGAGGAGGCCAGCGCCCGCGCGTTGAAGCGGAAGATGTCGCGCACCATGCGCAGGAAGCGCGGGTTGGCGACATTGCGCGGCTGCGCAAACAGCGCCCCCAGCGAGGCCAGCCCGTATTCCAGCCGCCCGCCCGAGAGCGAGGCCCCGAAGCTCATGTTCGACTTGACCACCGGCACATCCAGCGCCGCGAAAAGCCGCGCCAACTGTGGGTAGTTGGCGTAGTTGAAGACGATGAAGCCGGTGTCGACGGGCTGGTCGCCGTTCCGCCCCGCGATCTTGGTGCGGGCATGGCCGCCGAGGCGCGGTTCGGCCTCGATCAGCGTCACCTCATGGGCCTCGCAGAGCGCATGAGCCGCCCCCATTCCCGAGATTCCCGCACCGATCACCGCGATGCGCTTGGGCCCGGAAGGGCGAGATTCGAAGGGCATGTCGGAACTTCTCCGCCTGTCAGTCACTTTGTCGGTTACGCGAGACACGGACCGGCGGATGAAAAAGATCCAAATCGCACGGCAGCGTGATCCGGTGGCACCTGACCACCGTAACCAGACCATGACGGGTTACATGGATCACGACTGCAGCTCTGTCGAGGCATCGGTGGCACCGATCCTCGCAAGTGCCCCGCGCGTCACGCCCACCCCGGCGCGGACCACCGGGCAGGACTGGGTTGCCGAGATGCTTCTGGTGCGGGACGACCGCTGCGAGGGCTCCTTCGCGGCGCTCTTCCAGCATTTCGCCCCGCGCCTGAAGGCCTTTCTCATCCGCTCCGGGCTCACTCCGGCCCATGCCGAGGACGTCGCCCAGGACGTGATGCAATCGGTCTGGCGCAAGGCGCATCTATTCGACCCCCGGCGCGCCAGCGTCGCGACCTGGATCTACGCCATCGCGCGCAACCGCCGCATCGACCTTCTGCGCCGCCATGCCCGTCCCGAACCCGAGGATCTGCCCTGGGGCCCCGAGGCCGAACCGGACCAGGCCGAGGTCATCGCGCTGAAACAGGACAGCGAGGCTCTGCGCGAGGCGCTGAAGCTTCTGCCCGAGAAACAGCGCGTGCTGATCGAGAAGGCCTATTTCGGCGACCTCACCCATTCCCAGATCGCGCATGAGACCGGCCTGCCGCTCGGCACCATCAAGTCCCGCATCCGCCTGGCGCTCGACCGCTTGCGCCACGCCCTCTCCTGAGGCCACACGATGATCTCGCATCACCTCCCCGACGACCTGCTCATGGCCTATTCCGCCGGCGCCCTGCCGGAGGCCTTCGAGCTTGCGGTCGCGACCCATCTCTCGCTCTGCCCCGACTGCCGCGCCGGCGCGGAAAGCTACGACCACGTCGGCGGCGCGCTCCTGGAAGACGCCGAGGAGGCGCCGCTTTCCCCCGGCGCCCTGCAGGAGACGCTGGCCGCCCTGCGCGCCGCCCCCGCGCGCGACCTGCCCGAGCGCCCCGCCACCGCGCCCGACCCGGTGTTGCCCGCGCCGCTCGCGCGCTACACGGGCGGCGGGCTCGACCGGGTGGCCTGGCGCGCCGCCGGGCGCGGCGTGAAACAGGCGATCCTGCCGATGCAGGACAAGCGGGCCACCGCGCGGCTCCTGTCGATCCCCGCCGGCGCCGCCATGCCCGACCACGGCCACCGCGGCACCGAGATCACGGTGGTGCTGCAGGGCGCCTTCGCCGACGCCGACGGCACCTTCGCGCGCGGCGACGTCGAGGTCGCCAGCGCCGAGCTCGACCACATGCCGGTCGCCGATATTTCCGAGGATTGCATCTGCCTGGCCGTGACCGACGCGCCCCTGCGCTTCAAGGATCTGCTGCCGCGCCTCGCCCAGCCCTTCCTGCGGATCTGAGCGCCTAGCTGCGGCGTCACGTCGACGGCACCACGGCGCGCCGCCAAACCTTTTGCGCGCCGCGCGGCCGAACGATGCAACCGGAATCAGCGGCCTCGCGACACCACGCATGGCGCGTGGCGCCATTCGTAGGCCCCGCCATGTCGCCCCACCCGCGTCACCACGCATGGCGCGTGGCGCTATCCGTCGACCTCGCCATCACGCCGCATCCGGCCCGCACCCGCGACACCAGACATCGCACGGGCCACAACCGGACCGCCCTGCCACACCCGCGCAGCCGGCCCGCCCCACGACCTGGAGCGCCCGGACGCGCAAATCGCGCCCACCCAGCTCTAAAACACGAAAAACAGCCCCCGACCCAGGCGCACCCCAACAAACCCGCCCCTCTTCCAGGCTTCAGCTTGTCCAAATACCTCGGGGGTGAATGCGGGCCGAAAGGCCCGCAGAGGGGGCAGAGCCCCCTTGCGGGTCCGGGGCGCCGAAGGC